>NZ_CP064872.1:0-3998540 GCF_015654165.1 Pantoea sp. SM3640 | reverse complement strand
CCAGATCGCTGCCGTACATCTCTGGCTTGCCGCTGCCAGGTGGCAGATCGCCACGCAGCGCCACAATATGCCGGATGCCGTTGTTCCAGTAATCCTGAGCGATGGTGCGCAGTTCATCGCGCGTCGCATCAACACAGGTCAGATGGGGTGCTGCTTCCAGGCCGGTGCGATCTTTAATGCCTTTGATAATGCTGTGGGTGCGATCGCGTTCACCTGAGTTCGCACCGTAAGTGACAGAAACGAATTTCGGTTTCAGACTGCTCAGGCGGTCAATTGAGGTCCACAGAGTCTCTTCCATTTCGCTGGTGCGCGGCGGAAAGAACTCAAACGACACGTTAATTTGCCCGTTCAGTTCAGCCAGGCTCTGGTTTAGCGCTTCGCGCTGATTGGCATGAAAGAAACTCATCCTGCACCCTCACTGATTAATAATCGGCCCGTACACATCTACACGTTTAGACGTCCAGATGTTCAAAATGACGCAATCTCAGTGTGCCGTCAACGTAAAAACGGTCAACAGACGTGATCAATTTTCAATCAACATGAAGGGATTTCAACAGGAAGGAGGCAACACTTTGAAAACAGGCGCCGAAGCGCCTGATGAAGAAGGATTACAGCAGTTGTGCGAGGCGATTGATATCGGACTGAATAGCGCCGGCGGTGACATCCCGGCCTGCGCCCGGCCCGCGGATCACCAACGGATTATCGCGATACCAGCGGCTCTCAATGGCAAAGACGTTGTCGCACGGCAGCAGCGCGGCCAGCGGATGCTCAGGTCGCACCGCTTCAACACCTACTCGCGCCTTGCCGTTAGCATCAAAACGGGCAACGTAGCGCAGCACCAGGTCCATCTCCCGCGCGGCTTCCAGCCGCTGCAGCATCTGCTCGTTCAGCTCTTCGCCATTTTCAAAGAAGTGATCAATCGATCCCTCAAGACAGTTATTTGGTACCAGCGATTCAACGCGCACCTGATCCGGCTCGATGTTATAGCCCGCCTCACGCGCCAGGATCACCAGCTTGCGCATCACATCCTGACCCGAGAGATCGGCGCGCGGGTCAGGCTCGGTTAAGCCCTGCTGCCACGCCTGATCTACCAGCTCGGTAAACGGCACCGTGCCATCAAACTGCAGGAACAGCCACGACAGCGTACCGGAGAAGATCCCGCTAATTGCCAGAATGGTATCGCCGCTGTCGCGCAGATCGCGCACCGTATAGTTAATCGGCAGACCAGCACCAACAGTGGCGTTATAGAGCCAGTGACGCCCGGTTTTGGTAAAGGCATCCCGAATCTGCCGCCAGGTCTGACTGTCAGACGCACCCGCAACCTTGTTGGCGCTGATTACATGAAAACCGTGGCTGGCAAAATCAAGATACTGCTGCGCCAGCGGTGTACTGGCCGTGACATCCAGCACCACCAAATCATCGAACGGATGAGCACGCATCCACAGGAACAGCGACTCTTCATCGCGCTCCACCGCTTCATCATCAAAGAAGGCGAGCGCACGACTGGCATCCAGCCCGTCATAGCTCAGCAGGCTGCGGCGGCTGTCCGCGACGCCCGCCAGCACAAATTCAAAGCCGGTGCGCGCTGACAGCGTTTCCTGATCGCGGGCAAACAGTTCAAGCCAGCGTGAACCGATATTGCCTTTGCCAAACAGCATCAGACCGATGCGCTTTTCTGCGCGGAACAGCGACTGATGCAGTCCCTGAATCAGGTGCTGGGTCGGCCCGACGCGCAGTACCGCCACCACGCTAATGTGATCTTCGGACTGCCAGATGAATTCAACCGGCTGATCTTTTAGCTGCTGCCAGAAACGATGGGTATGCAGTGGATTGCGGGTAACGCCTGCGCCAACCAGCGCCACCAGCGCCAGGCCGTCGCGCAGCTGCAGATGGCCCGGTAAACCGGCGTCCTGTAGCAGTGTGAAGGCGCTGTTAACCACTTCAGAGGTATAGCAGAGCTGTAGCAGCTGACGGTCAGGATGGACGCCAAACGCCAGCGGACGCAGCTGCGCGCGCTTCAGCAGCAGGTCAATCTCTTTGTGCAGGATGGCGAAGTCATGCTGCCCGGGCAGCTGAATCTCAATCAGGCACACATCATCGTGGCTGGTGACGATGCGCGCCCCGGTTCCGGAGGCCAGCACACGTTCAATACGGGTTGAGCCCTGCTCCGGCTGATAACTGCAGCGCAGTTGCAGGTCGATATCGCTGCCAGAAACCGGCTGCAGCGTGCGGGTGTGCAGTACCGGAGCAGCCAGCCGCGCCAGCTCACTGGCTTCATCCAGCCTTAACAGCGGCAGCAGACAGGCATCAGAGACTTTGCGGGGATCGGCGCTGTAAACGCCCGCGACATCGCTCCAGATGGTCACGCGTCCGACACCCGCCAGCGCGCCAATCTGCGTAGCGGAATAGTCGGAGCCGTTGCGGCCAAGCAGGACGGTTTCACCGGCATCGTTGCGGCTGATAAAGCCGGTCACCACGATGCGCTTTTGCGGATGCTGCGCCAGCAAAGTCTGCAGCAGGGGCCAGGATTTCCCCTCATCCACCTGCGGCTGAGCAGCACGTTCAGCACGCAGAAACTCACGCGCATCCAGCCAGCAGGCCTGCAGGTCACGCTGGCTCAGTACCGCTGACATCAGGCGTGCCGACCATATTTCACCGTGCCCGACCACTTCGGCATAGACCGCATCGGTGATCGGCGCATCCAGCAGTACGGCCAGCTTTTCCAGATCGCGGATAAATGCGGTGATTAAGGGGTCGGCGATCTCAGCAGGCAGCAGCGCACCGATTAGCTCGCTCTGGTAGCGCCGTAAAGCCTGTTGCACCTGATGCGCAGAGAGCCGATCGTTCTGGCTCAGCTTCAGCCAGCTAATCAGCTGGTTGGTGGTTGAGCCTGCCGCGGAGACCACCATCAGATCGCCCGGCTGGCTGTAGTCCGCCATAATGCTGGCAACGCGCTGATAGCAACGCGCATCGGCCAGGCTGCTGCCGCCAAACTTATGCAACTGCCTGATGTTCGGCGTTCCCGCGCCTGCTGAAATCGTCATGCTTAACCCTCGGCTGCGATCCGGAATGCATTATCCAGATCGGCAATTAAATCTTCGTGATCTTCAATACCAACAGAAACCCGTAGCAGCGTATCGGAAATGCCTGCTGCCGCGCGTGCTTCTGCCGACATCCCCGCGTGCGTCATGGTGGCGGTATGGGAGATCAGACTCTCTACGCCGCCCAGCGATTCCGCCAGCGTAAATAGCCGCAACGCTTTCAGGAAGCGACGCAGCAGCGCCTCATCACCGTCGACCTCGAAACTCAGCATGGCACCAAAGCCGCGCTGCTGACGTACCGCATGTTCGTGTCCGGCGTTTTCCGGCAGCGAAGGATGATACAACTTTTTCACCCGCTTCTGCTGCTTCAGATAGTCCACAATCGCGAGTGCGTTGCGTTGTGCGGCTGCAATGCGCGGCGCAAGTGTACGAATGCCGCGCAGCAGCAGATAACTGTCAAAGGCTGCGCCGGTCACGCCAATGTTATTTGCCCACCAGGCCAGGTCAGTCGCCAGTTGCGGATCTTTGGCAATCACCGCGCCCGCCACCACATCGGAGTGACCATTGAGGTATTTGGTACAGGAGTGGATCACCAGGTCCGCACCCAGCGCCAGAGGATTCTGCAGCGCCGGACTCATAAAGGTGTTATCTACCACGCTGACGGCACCCGCAGCGCGCGCGGCGGCGCAAATCGCGCTGATATCCACGACGCGTAGCAGCGGATTGCTGGGGCTTTCAATCAGCACCAGTTTCGGTTTTTCATCCAGTGCTGCCTGGAGCGCCACCGGATCGCCCTGATCGACAAATTTCACCCGATACGCGCCGCGTTTGCTCAGGCTGTCAAACAGCCGATAGCTGCCGCCATAACAGTCGTGTGGCGCAACCAGCAGATCGCCAGGCTTCAGGAACACCGTCGTGACCAGGTGAATGGCCGACATGCCGGTATTGGTTAATACCGCACCTGCTCCGCCTTCCAGCTCCGCCAGCGTACGCTGTACGACATCGCGTGTGGGGTTACCACGACGGGAATAGTCATGTGCACGAGGCTCATTGAAATCAAGAAAGTTATAGGTTGTAGAGAGGTGGATGGGCGGGACAACGCAGCCATATTGCTCGTCATCATTCAAACCGCTGCGCACTGCGATGGTTGCCGGTTTACGCGTCATGAGCGAATTGTTCCTGAAGAGTTAAGAAAATGTAGTCCACAGAATATCACCCTCTAATTAGACGTCAATACATCTGGACATCTAAATGTCTTTGCGTATAGATTGAGCAAAAACGCAATAACCGCTAAAATTATGCGTCATCGCCTGGCGTTCCCCTCTGTGATGAAGAGGCTGCGAGCGAAGAAAACCCGCCATATCAGGGGTCAGGCAGGAAAAAATCAGGCATAATCCGCTGATTTCCTCACATTTAACGTTTATTAATTAAGGTAACCCATGGCTGAATGGAACGGCGAATATATCAGCCCGTACGCTGAGCACGGTAAGAAGAGCGAGCAGGTCAAGAAGATTACAGTTTCTATCCCATTGAGCGTGCTGAAGATTTTAACGGATGAGCGTACCCGTCGTCAGGTGAACAACCTGCGTCACGCCACCAACAGCGAGCTGCTTTGCGAAGCCTTTTTACATGCCTTTACGGGCCAACCGCTGCCGGATGACGTCGACCTGCGCAAAGAGCGTAATGATGAGATTCCGGAAGAAGCAAAAGCAATCATGCGCCAGATGGGTGTCGACCCGGATACCTGGGAGTATTGATCCCCGGGGTCCGGTTTCACTGAATCCCGCTTCAGAGGAGCAGGCTCCGCTCAGGGAGCCGCTTTCTGATGCGATATGAGCGGCTTTTGCTGCTTTCCGCAATCTGATTGACCCTTCTGAATATTGCCCGTCAGACTTATCAAAAAAACCAGCCTGTTCTCATATTATTCCGTTATTTCTGTTGCAATAAGAATGCCTTTTTATTTCGATAATAGAATAATTACTATTGTTCACTATTATCCGCATCCGTAAAATTTTGTCTGAGCGACTATTTCACGGAAAGAAAATGAGTATTAAATATAAAATAACGTCATGTGCATCTGCTTTTATTATTATCCTGGTCGCCTTAGCAGCTCTCTCTTGTTTTTATCCGGCGAAAGCTGCACCCGCTCTCACAGAGCCAAATGGGAATATCAATGCACTGCAACAGGATCGTGTACGCAAAGAGCAACTGATGCCTGAACCGCAGCGGGCAGCGTCTGAACAACAGCGCTTCCGGCCAGAAGATATTCCCTTTCCGCATGAAGAAAACTGCTATCTCATTGATAAGGTCTCTTTAAAGCAGGATAGCAAAAAACTTCACCTCGAAAAATTAAGGTATTTTACTTCTCAGGCAGAAGGAAAATGTCTGGGTATCGCGGGTATAAGATTGCTGTCAAAAACCCTGCAGAATGAAATCATCCGGACAGGATATATCACCACTCGCGTTAATTTACCGGAGCAAAACCTGTCAGGTGGCGAATTAAAATTTGATATTAATGCCGGTAAAGTGGGAAAAATCGTTCTTAATAAATCCGGGGAAGACTATATCAATTTAACCAGCACATTACCGTTCAAAACGGGTGATGTGCTTGAACTCAGCGACCTTGAACAGGGTAGCCTTAATCTTCAGCGAGTACCGGGATCGCAGGTTAACGTCAATCTGGTGCCTGGCAGTGGCAAAGGTGAAAGTGACATCTATATCCAGCGCAGGCAGGATAAATACTGGCAGGTGGGTGCATGGCTTAATGACGCTGGCTCAGTTGCAACAGGCCGTTACCAGGGTGGTGCAGCGCTCTATCTGAATAATATCACCTCACTGAGTGACACCCTTTACGTCTCTTATGGCCACGATATTGCCCCGAAGCACACGATAAAAGGTAACAGTAATAAATCGATAGGTTATTCAATCCCCTGGGGTTACTGGTGGCTCGATCTCTACGCCAGTCACAGTGACTACCGGCAATTTATGACCGGAAACTGGGCAAAATGGACGCTGAATAATAAGAACCGTTATTACAATGCGCAACTCAATCGACTGGTTTCACGCACCGTGCATCAGACCAGTACGGTTGGCCTGCAAATATTCGATGCGGAATCGCGTTACTCCCTGGATGATTTTGACCTTGTCAGCATGCATAAAAGAAGTGCGGGCTGGAAAGCGGTGCTGCAACATCAAATCAATGTTGATAATGCAGGTCTCGCAACCACACTAAGTTACCAAAGAAAGATGCCCTGGTTTAACAGCAGCAAAACTGTTGAGCAGGAGTATGGACTCATTGATAAGCAAGGCCGGATTGTTACTTTAGATCTTGAGGGTTCCGTCAACTTTCGTATCTATGAAAACTGGCTAAACTACTCTCCTCATTTCAGCCTGCAATATTCGCCCGATAGCCTCTCGTCACTTAACCGCTTTTCGCTGGCAAACCGCTGGACGGTGCGCGGTTTCGATGGTGAATATTCTCTTCAGGACAATAAGGGATGGTACTGGCGCAACGATTTTAGCTGGATAATTCCCGGCAAACCGATTCAGCCCTATATCGGTGTTGATGCAGGCCAGGTCTATGGCAATTACAACCAGCAGTATTATACCGGAAAAACCGTCACAGGCAGCGTTGTCGGCCTGCGTGGAAAACTTCTGCAAACACGCTTTGATCTTTTTGCCGGTACCCCGCTAAAAAAACCACAAGCCTTTCACACTGATCCACTTACGCTGGGTTTTTCATTGCAATGGAAATATTAAAAAAGATGGAGATTTTTTAATAAAAAACAGCTTTAAAAAATAAACACACTCACACAAAAAAAGGATAGAGATAATGAAGAAGCACAATTTTAACCTGGTATTCCTGGCTACCGTGGCCACATTGTGTGGACAGCCTGCGCTGGCTGCACTCAATACTTACACCCATGCAAATGGATCGACCGTCGTTAATATTAACCAGGCTGATGCAAATGGTCTTTCACACAATATGTATCAGAACTTTAACGTCACCAGTGATGGAATGGTCCTGAATAATAGCACCACAGATTTAGTGCGTGATAAGGGCGATCTTGCTCGAAACAGCAATCTGGATAAGTCAGCCAGCCTTATCCTGAATGAAGTTATCTCAAAAAGCTCTTCTTCACTGAACGGGTATATTGAAGTCGCCGGTCAAAAAGCGGATGTCATTATCGCTAACCCGAATGGTATTACCTGCTCTGGCTGTAGCTTCATTAACACCGGACGCGCCACGCTGACCACCGGAACGCCCACCTTTACCGATGGTGCATTGACTGGTTTCAATGTGGCGAAAGGCACAATTACTGTTAATGGTGATGGTCTGAAAGGAGCCGATTACACCGACCTGCTGGCGCAGAAAATTAATATCCAGGGAGAGATCGATACCACTCAATTGAAAGCGATTGCCGGTATCTATGATTACAATATCACTTCCGGTTCGGCGACAGCGAGTGGAACGGCCAAAGCCTACGGCAACACCATTGATGTCAGCGCGCTGGGTGGGGCAACTGCGGGAATTATTCAGCTGGAGACTACTGATGCCGGTGCGGGTGTCAATAACAGCGGCGTACTGAATGCGACTAATCTCTACATTACAGCTAATGGCACATTAACCAACAGCGGCACGATTGAAACCGGACTGCTGAGCGCTACCGCAGGTGGCAGCATAACGAACAGAGGAACGCTGTCTGCCAGCCAGGCTGTTCTGCAGACAACGGATGCGTTCACCAATAACGGCACCATTAAAACGACGGATTACGCCACCATCGTCAGCCTGGGGAAAATTTCTAACAACAATAATGCGCAGATTGATGCTGCTGGTGCTGTAAATATTATTTCTCTGGCCAGTAATATTGAGAACAGAGGAACCATCACGACGCCAAAAACGTTGGCCATGCAGACCGGTTATAATACGGTTGACGGTGTCGTCACGGCTGTCGCCAACACCAGCCTGCTCAATTCAGGGGCGATTCAGGCAGGTAACCTGAGTATGAATGCCGTTAAAGAGGTCAGCCTCCTGTCTGGCGGAGACGTGACTTCACAGGGTACAGCCTATGTTTCTGCGACAAAGGTCTCTAACGCAGCGACCCTGACCGCTCAGAATGCCTCTGTCGTGGCGAATGAGGTCAGCAATCAGGGCGTCATGCAGACAACCGGACTGTTAAACGTGTCGGGTAAAAACGGCATCTCTAATAGCGGTACCATGAGGGCGGGAACGCTGACACTGGCGACAGACGAGAAAATCAGTAACGCATCCTGTTTACTCTGGGTGCTGTGCAGTAAAGGCACAATGTCAGCCGATAAAATCACGATTACCGCACCGAAGATCGCCGCGATTAGTGATTTAAATGGTACTTATACGACGCAGGTACTTGAACTGAATAAGCCTGCGGCGACCCCGGCAACGGACACCAGCCTGTAACAGCCATAAAAAAACCCAGCCGAAGCTGGGTTTTTTCTTGCCGCCGAACCCGCAGGTTCAGGTGCCTTTTAATCTTATTTTTTAGCGCCTGGCACGCTGAAACGCTTGTTAAAGCGGTCAACACGGCCACCAGTTGCCACTTCACGCTGCTTACCGGTATAGAACGGGTGGCATTTGCCACAAACGTCCAGGTTCAGTTCGTGAGTCAGTGTTGAACGGGTGTGGATCTCGTTGCCGCAGGTACATTTGATTGTAACTGCTTCGTATTTCGGGTGAATACCTTGTTTCATGGGAAACCTCATAGAAGGCCGTGTCGCTCTCCGTGCCAGGCGTTAACCTGCACAGCACCACACGCGGTTGAACATTATAGGGTGTACTCCGGCCAGATATTTCTCACCGAAGGCGGCATATTATACAGGTAAGTTTCGATTGCTGCAAATATATGCTGAGATACCCGCCATAGGGGTCAGCGTGTACACTAGCTTCCCCGATGATTAAGCCGGAAAGAGAGAGTTATGCCCGTTGTTCAGGTTGCCCTGCCCGTCCCCTTGCCCCGCCTGTTTGACTATCTGCCGCCTCAGGGTCCGCAGCCGGTCATTGGCGGGCGCGTGAGTGTGCCCTTTGGCAATCGCAGGATGATCGGGATTGTGGTCGCCTTTCGTGACAGCAGCGATCTGCCGGAAGCACAACTCAAACGCGTGGTTGAGGTGCTGGACAGTGAGTCTCTCTATCCGCCCTCGCTGTGGCGCATCCTGAACTGGGCCGCCAGCTACTATCACTCTCCGCAGGGCGAAGTGCTGAGCCACGCGATTCCGGTGCTGCTGCGCCAGGGCAAAGCGGCGCAGGACAATCCCCTGTGGCGCTGGGAAATCACCGAGCAGGGCTGGGCAACCACGCCGGAAAGTTTAAAGCGGGCACCAAAACAGCAGCAGGCGCTGGCAGCACTGCGTCAGCAACCGCTCTATCGGCATCAGGTCAGTGAACACGATCTCACCGAGGCGACATTACAGGCATTGCGGGCCAAAGGCTTATGCGAACTGCATGAGCATCAGCCACAGATGCACGACTGGCGTACCACCTATGCCGTGAAAGGCGAACGTCTGCGATTAAACACCGATCAGGCGATGGCCGTGGGTGCGATTCGGGCAGATGATGAACATTACTCCGCCTGGCTGCTGGCGGGCATCACTGGCTCCGGCAAAACCGAGGTTTACCTCAGCGTGCTGGAAAATGTGCTGGCACGCGGTAAACAGGCGCTGGTGCTGGTGCCGGAGATAGGCTTAACCCCGCAGACTATCGCCCGCTTTCGCGAACGTTTTGATGCGCCCATCGATGTGCTGCACTCCGCCTTAAATGACAGTGAACGGCTGGCGGTCTGGTTGCGTGCGCGGCGCGGCGAAACGGCCATTGTGATCGGCACCCGATCGGCGCTGTTTACACCGCTGGCCCGTCCGGGCGTGATCATTATTGATGAAGAACATGACAGCTCCTATAAACAGCAGGAAGGCTGGCGCTATCAGGCGCGCGACCTGGCTGTCTTCCGTGCGCATGAAGAGGATATCCCGATTGTGATGGGATCGGCGACGCCTGCTCTGGAGACACTGCACAATGTCCGCAGCGGTAAGTATCGCCAGCTCGACCTGACAAAGCGCGCTGGCAACGCCCGACCGGCGCTGCAACAGCTTATCGACTTAAAAGGCGTGCAGTTGATCGGCGGCCTGGCGCCCGGTTTGATTGGTAAAATGCGCCTGCATCTGCAGGCTGATAATCAGGTGCTGCTGTTTCTTAACCGCCGCGGCTTTTCCCCCGCCCTGCTCTGTCACGACTGCGGCTGGATTGCAGAATGTACCCGCTGTGACCGCTACTACACACTGCATCAGCGCCACCGCCAGCTACGCTGCCATCATTGCGACAGCCAGCGTCCGCTGCCAAATCAGTGCCCGCAGTGCGGTTCAACCCATCTGCTGCCGGTCGGGGTCGGGACTGAACAGCTGGAGCAGCAGCTCGGCACACTCTTCCCTGGCGTGCCGGTGTCGCGCATCGATCGTGATACCACCAGCCGCAAAGGGGCGCTGGAGCAGCATCTGGCTGACGTCCATCGCGGCGGCGCACGTATCCTTGTCGGCACGCAGATGCTGGCCAAAGGCCATCACTTCCCCGATGTCACGCTGGTGTCGCTGCTGGATGTCGATGGCGCGCTGTTCTCAGCCGATTTCCGTGCAGCGGAACGCTTTGCTCAACTCTATACCCAGGTCGCCGGTCGCGCTGGCCGTGCCGGAAAGCAGGGCGAAGTGTTGCTGCAGACGCACCATCCGGAACACCCCTTACTGCAGACACTGCTGCATCAGGGTTATTCGGCCTTCGCGCAGCAGGCACTGCTGGAGCGACAGGCGGTTCATCTGCCGCCCTGGAGCCGCCATGCGCTGTTCCGCGCGGAAGATATGGATAACCAGCAGGCGGCGGAATTCCTGCAGCAACTCCGCAATTTGCTGGAAGCGAGCCCGCTGAACGATAAGGCGATGTGGTTTATGGGTCCGTTGCCCGCTTTGCAGCCCAAACGCAGTGGACGCTGGCGCTGGCAACTGCTGTTGCAGCATCCTTCCCGGCAACGTCTGCAACAGTTACTGAGCAGTTCGTTGCCGCTGGTTTCAACGCTCCCCGCTGCGCGCAAAGTGAAATGGACGCTGGATATCGACCCGACCGAGAGCTGATTTTTGCTGACACTGCGAGCCAGATCGAAAAACGTCGCATAAGTCACAATTTTTATGCAAATTAAGTAACAACCAGCCGGGCAATCGTTAACAATGTTGCCCGGATTGCTTTCAGGTCAGGCAAAAACAGAATCGAACGCGCCATAACGCGTCAGGAGCATGTGTTGGAGCAGAATCAACAATCGCCCGCCGCCACGATGAAGGATGTCGCGGAGCACGCGGGCGTCTCAACCGCCACCGTATCGCGTGCGCTGATGAATCCGGAGAAGGTTTCTGCGGCGACCCGTCAGAAAGTCGAGCAGGCCGTTGCCGCCGTCGGCTATGCAGCACACGGCCCTGCGCGCAACGCGCGGCGTAACGAAACGCGAACCATTCTGGTGATTGTCCCTGACATCTGCGATCCCTTCTTTAGTGAAATCATTCGTGGCGTCGAAGTCACGGCAGCCGAAGAGGGCTATCTGGTGCTGATTGGTGACTGCGCTCATCAGAATCAGCAGGAGCGAACCTTTCTCAATCTGATGGTCACACGACAGATCGATGGCATGGTGCTGCTCGGGTCACAGTTGCCCTTTGATGCCAGCATTGATGAGCAACGCAACCTGCCGCCCATGGTGATGGCGAATGAGTTTGCGCCGGAAATGTCGCTGCCCACGGTCCACATCGATAACCTGACCGCCGCATTTGAAGCGGTCAATCATTTACTGCAGTTAGGCCACACGCAGATCGCCTGTATTGCCGGACCGGAAGAGATGCCGCTCTGTCAGTATCGGTTGCAGGGCTATGTACAGGCGATGCGTCGCAGCGGGCTGACGGTTGATCCCACCTATATTGTGCGCGGTGATTTCACGTTTGAAGCAGGCGTTGCCGCCATGAATCAGCTGATGACTTTGCCACAACCGCCGCGCGCCCTGTTCTGTCACAGCGATATTATGGCGCTGGGGGCGATGAATCAGGCCAGACGCTGTGGACTGCGCATACCAGAGGATCTCTCTGTAGTGGGATTCGATGACATTGAGCTGTCACGTTACTGCGAGCCGCCGCTGACCACGGTGACACAGCCACGTTACCAGATTGGTCGGGAAGCGATGCTGCTGCTGCTGGATGAGTTAAATGGTAAACGGGTGATCAGCGGATCGCGGTTGCTGGATGCCGGCTTAACGATTCGTGGCAGTACGGCGCGCGCAAAAAAACGTGAAAAATAAGCCTGTTCGTCTGGTTTTTTCAGTAGATTCTTAAAGCGAACACTGCTGGTCAAAGTTCCGACCCTTGAGTAACATGGCGGACTCCTTGCCGGGCGCGTAAAATCATCATTTCGCCCAACTGGCACTATTTTTGAAGGGTATAAGAACGAGAGTGGCACAAAAAGATTACGTAGGCCGCGGGCGTTCAACAGGGACGCGTCGCAAAAAAAGCCCCAGCCGTGGCAAGAAGAGCAAAGGCGGTTCGGGAATATCTAAATTGATGATTGTACTGGCGGTCGCAGTGTTGGTGACCTTTGCCGGTGGTTTATGGTTCCTGGCGCATCACAAGAAAGAAGACGTGCCGGTCATTACGGATCATAAAGCCAACGGCAATGGCTTGCCGCCGAAGCCAGAAGAGCGCTGGAAATATATTAAAGAGCTGGAAAACCGTCAGGTCACCGTGCCGACGCCTATCGAACCCTCTTCAGGTGGCGAAGTGAAGTCGCAGACACAGCTGACCGACGAGCAGCGCCAGTTGCTGGAGCAAATGCAGGCTGATATGCGTCAGCAGCCGACGCAGCTCAACGAAGTGCCGTGGAACGAACAGACGCCGGCGCAACGTCAGCAGACGCTGCAGCATCAGCAGCAGTTGCAACAGCTGCAACGTCAGCAGCAGCAGGTTCAGCAACAACAGCAGCAGCAACTGCAACATCAGCAACAACAACAGGTTCAGCAACAGCGTCAGCAGTTGCAGGCCCAACAGCAACGCCAGCAACAGTTGCAGCAACAACAACAGCGTCAGCAACAGCAGCAATTACAGCAACAGCAACGTCAGCAGCAGCAGCAGCAGCAGCAGCAAAACGTACAGCGCCAGTCGCAGCCTGCCCCCATTACGCGCGAACCGGACGTACAGTCTAAACCGCAGGAGACAGCGAAGGCGAAACCAGCGGAGAAAGCCTCTTCGCAGCGCTGGATGGTGCAGTGTGGTTCGTTCAAAGGCACTGACCAGGCGGAATCGGTGCGTGCAGGCTTAGCCTTTGAAGGTTTTGAAAGCCGTATTACGACCGGTGGCGGCTGGAATCGTGTGGTTATCGGTCCGTATAAAGACCGCGCATCCGCTGACAGCACCCTGAAACGCCTGCGCAGTTCCGGACACTCCAGCTGTATTCCACTCTCCGTCGGGGGTTGAAACCCGTCAAACCCGCCCCATATCTGTTGCATGATACTCCGCGCCCCGTGCGCGGAGTCCTTTTCCGACTGCAACAAGGGGTCTGCCCGTGACAACAATAGTAAGTGTACGACGCAACGGCCAGGTAGTGATTGGCGGTGATGGCCAGGCTACGCTCGGCAATACCGTGATGAAAGGCAACGTTAAAAAAGTGCGTCGTTTATACAACGATAAGGTGATTGCCGGATTTGCTGGCGGCACCGCAGACGCCTTCACCCTGTTTGAACTTTTCGAACGTAAACTGGAAATGCATCAGGGCCATCTGGTGAAAGCCGCGGTGGAACTGGCGAAAGACTGGCGTACTGACCGTATGCTGCGTCGCCTTGAAGCCTTGCTGGCCGTCGCGGATGAGTCAGCTTCTCTGATCATCAGCGGTAACGGTGATGTCATCCAGCCTGAAAACGATCTGATCGCCATCGGCTCCGGTGGGCCTTTCGCCCAGGCAGCGGCACGTGCGCTGCTGGAGAATACCGAAATGGGCGCACGCGACATCGTCGAAAAGTCGCTGAATATCGCGGGTGATATCTGCATCTACACTAACCACAACGTTAATTTCGAAGAATTAACGTCTAAGGCGTAAGGGTATAAATATGTCTGAGATGACTCCACGCGAAATCGTCAGCGAACTGAACCGCTTTATCATCGGGCAGGACAGCGCCAAGCGCGCCGTGGCGATTGCACTGCGCAACCGCTGGCGCCGCATGCAGCTCGACGAAGAGCTGCGTCATGAAGTGACCCCTAAAAACATTCTGATGATCGGTCCGACCGGTGTCGGTAAAACCGAGATCGCGCGTCGTCTGGCTAAGCTGGCCAATGCACCGTTCATCAAAGTTGAGGCGACTAAATTTACCGAAGTGGGTTATGTCGGTAAGGAAGTGGACTCTATCATTCGTGATCTGACCGATTCGGCCATTAAGATGGTGCGCAGTCAGGCGATTGAAAAGAACAAATACCGTGCCGAAGAGATGGCCGAAGAGCGCATTCTCGATGTGCTGATTCCGCCTGCGAAAAACAACTGGGGCCAGGCAGAGCAGAGCGCTGAGCCGTCTGCGGCGCGCCAGTCGTTCCGCAAAAAGCTGCGCGAAGGCCAGCTTGATGATAAAGAGATTGAGATCGATCTGGCCGCCAGCGCGCCTGGTGTTGAGATCATGGCGCCTCCTGGCATGGAAGAGATGACCAGCCAGCTGCAGTCGATGTTCCAGAACCTCGGCGGTCAGAAGCAGAAAGCCCGTAAGCTGAAGATCAAAGAAGCGATGAAGCTGCTGATCGAAGAAGAAGCGGCAAAACTGGTTAACCCTGAAGAACTTAAGCAGGACGCGATTGATGCCGTTGAACAGCACGGTATCGTGTTTATCGATGAGATCGATAAAATCTGTAAGCGCGGCGGCCAGAATGCCGGCGGCCCGGATGTTTCTCGCGAAGGTGTTCAGCGTGACCTGCTGCCGCTGGTTGAAGGCTGTACCGTTTCGACCAAACATGGCATGGTGAAAACTGACCATATTCTGTTTATCGCCTCAGGCGCGTTCCAGGTGGCCAGCCCTTCCGATCTGATTCCGGAACTGCAGGGTCGTCTGCCAATCCGTGTAGAGCTGCAGGCGCTGACCGTGAATGATTTCCAGCGCATCCTGACTGAGCCGAATGCCTCCATCACCGTACAGTACAAAGCGCTGATGAATACCGAGGGTGTGAACATCGAGTTCACCGAAGAGGGTATTCGCCGGATCGCAGAAGCCGCATGGCAGGTCAACGAAACCACCGAAAACATTGGTGCGCGCCGTCTGCATACCGTGCTGGAGCGTCTGATGGAAGATATCTCGTATGACGCCAGCGATCGTCACGGTGAATCCGTGACCATCGATGCTGATTATGTCGGTAAACATCTGGATGAACTGGTGGCTGACGAAGACCTCAGCCGCTTCATTCTCTGATTCACTTAATCAGCGCTTTTCCGAAGCCCAGCCCATCCGGCTGGGCTTTTTTATGCATGTTCTTGATCGAACGATGCTTTTTTCATACTGATGATTTTGCCAACAATCTGCATATAGCGATATACTTACCCTTCCTGTGGCAAACAGACGAAACCCCTATGAAATACGATACATCTGAACTCTGCGATATCTACCATGAAGAAGTGAATGTTGTTGAACCGCTTTTTTCAAACTTTGGTGGGCGCACTTCATTCGGTGGTCAGATTACCACAGTGAAATGCTTTGAAGACAACGGCTTACTCTACGATCTGCTGGAAGAGAATGGCCGGGGTCGCGTCCTGGTGATCGATGGCGGCGGCTCCGTGCGTCGTGCGCTGGTCGATGCGCAGCTGGCACGTCTGGCGGCCACCAACGAGTGGGAAGGCCTGGTGATTTACGGTTCGGTACGCCAGGTTGATGAGCTGGAAGAGCTGGAGATTGGCATTCAGGCCATTGCCGCGATTCCGGCAGGCGCTGCGGGTGAAGGGATTGGTGAAAGCGATGTGCGCGTCAATTTCGGCGGCGTCACCTTTTTCTCCGGCGACCATCTCTATGCCGATAACACCGGTATCATTCTGTCAGAGGATGCGCTGGACCTCGAATAGGCCAGACATGAAAACGGGTGCCTGAGCACCCGTTTTTCACATCAGCTGAGGCTTCAAACCTCTTCCATTTTTCCCAGCAAGGCACGCAGACGTTCCTGCCATACGTGCTGCTCTTCTTTCAGGTGCTGATTTTCACGCATCAGCGCATCGTGGTTGCCCGCGACTTGTTGCGCATCGTTACGCAGTGAGTTGTTCTGCTCTTTCAGCTCTTCGATTTCCATCTGCAACAGGGTGATGGTATCAATCGCCTGCTGTACTTTCGCTTCCAGTTTCTCAAACACTTCAAATGACATCTTTCTGACCTCTCCTAAATTCCTGCAAGGCGTTGATGATGCCAGCTTAAGCCAGCAACGTTGTCCCGATTGTATGTAGCCTCACCCCGCAAGTCCAGCAACGCGGCCTTTGCGGGCGTAGTCTGTAACACTTTTCAGCCAATCCCTGAATTTACGCTGCGCTTACTGAAGCTGCGTTCCGGCACTGGCCCGTTATCGCTGTAATGAGGCGCGAATAATGGCTTAAGAAAGCCAGAATACGC
The DNA here is from genome assembly GCF_015654165.1 of Pantoea sp. SM3640. Classification (NCBI taxonomy): domain Bacteria; kingdom Pseudomonadati; phylum Pseudomonadota; class Gammaproteobacteria; order Enterobacterales; family Erwiniaceae; genus Pantoea; species Pantoea sp. SM3640. The sequence goes on along the minus strand of NZ_CP064872.1, from coordinate 3,981,835 downwards.
GAAAACGCGCATTTTTATGACACAGTACACAAAAAACGATTTCGCTATTTCTCGTTTATGTTCGTTAACGATAAATTCACATCAGCCCTACATAAAAGCTGGGTGCCTCATGGACTGAGAACAAAAACTGATAAAATTTAACCTCGCTTCAGGAACCACTATTATGAGTCAGACAACTAACACGCTCAAAGGTCAGTGTATTGCCGAATTTCTGGGGACAGGCTTGATTATTTTCTTCGGCGCAGGCTGTGTGGCTGCACTGAAACTCGCCGGTGCCGCCTTCGGTCAGTGGGAAATCTGCATTATCTGGGGCTTAGCCGTCTCAATGGCTGTCTATCTTACCGCTGGGGTATCAGGTGCGCATCTGAACCCTGCCGTTACGGTTGCGCTCTGCCTGTTTGCCAACTTCGAAGGCCGTAAAGTGGTGCCGTTTATTCTGGCGCAAATTGCCGGGGCATTCTGCGCGGCCGCGCTGGTTTATGGCCTCTACTACAGCCTCTTTTTCGATTACGAACAAAGTCATCAGATGGTACGCGGTACGGTTCAGAGTCTGGATCTGGCGGGTATCTTCTCAACCTATCCTAACCCTCACATCAGCGTAGGTCAGGCGTTCCTGGTCGAGATGGTGATTACTGCCGTGCTGATGGCAGTGATTATGGCACTGACCGACGATGGCAACGGTGTACCGCGTGGGCCGATGGCACCGCTGTTAATCGGTCTGCTGGTCGCGGTCATTGGTGGGTCAATGGGTCCACTGACCGGCTTTGCTCTTAACCCGGCACGTGATTTCGGACCTAAGCTGTTCGCCTTCTTCGCTGGCTGGGGTAACGTTGCCTTCACAGGTGGTAAAGATATTCCTTACTTCCTGGTCCCTATTTTTGGCCCGCTGGTCGGTGCCTGCCTGGGTGCAGTCGGTTATCGCACCCTGATTGGCCGCTACCTGCCAGGTGCCGCTAAAGAACCTGCAAAAATTCCAGCAGACAAACCGGTTGCACGCGCTCAGCAGCGTAAAGCGTAAGTTTCACCTTTTATCATCAGGACTGAATTTATGACTACCACAGATAAAAAATATATTGTCGCGCTCGATCAGGGCACAACCAGCTCACGCGCTGTCGTTCTCGACCACGATTCCAATATCGTTGCGGTATCGCAGCGCGAATTTACTCAGATCTACCCGAAAGCGGGCTGGGTTGAGCATGATCCAATGGATATCTGGGCTTCACAAAGCTCTACGCTGGTGGAAGTGCTGGCCCATGCCGACATCCGCTCTGATGAGATTGCGGCTATCGGTATCACTAACCAGCGCGAAACCGCTATCGTGTGGGAAAAAGAGACCGGCAAACCTATCTATAACGCCATCGTCTGGCAGGATCCCCGCACCGCTGACTACTGTAACAAACTGAAGAAAGAGGGCCTGGAAGAGTATATCCAGCACACGACGGGTCTGGTGATTAACCCCTACTTCTCCGGGACAAAAGTGAAGTGGATCCTGGATCACGTTGAAGGCTCACGTGAGCGTGCAAAACGTGGCGAACTGCTGTTCGGTACCGTTGATACCTGGCTGGTCTGGAAAATGACTCAGGGCCGCGTTCACATCACCGACTATACCAACGCCTCACGTACCATGATGTTTAACATTCACAAGCTGGAGTGGGATCAGCGCATGCTGGATATCCTGGATATCCCGCGTGAAATGCTGCCGGAAGTGAAATCTTCGTCTGAAGTCTACGGTCAGACCAACATCGGTGGTAAAGGCGGTACGCGTATTCCTATCGCCGGTATTGCCGGTGACCAGCAGGCCGCGCTGTATGGCCAGCTGTGTGTACAGCCTGGCATGGCGAAAAACACCTACGGCACCGGCTGCTTCATGCTGATGAACACCGGTACTGAAGCGGTGACCTCGACCCATGGCCTGCTGACCACTATCGCCTGTGGCCCGCGCGGTGAAGTGAACTATGCGCTGGAAGGTGCCGTATTCATCGGTGGTGCCTCTATTCAGTGGCTGCGTGATGAAATGAAGCTGATCAGTGAAGCGGCTGACTCTGAATACTTCGCAATGAAAGTGAAAGACACCAACGGCGTTTACATGGTGCCTGCTTTCACCGGCCTGGGTGCACCTTACTGGGACCCGTATGCCCGTGGCGCAATCTTCGGTCTGACGCGCGGCGCAAACTCTAACCACATCATCCGCGCGACGCTGGAGTCGATCGCTTATCAGACGCGTGACGTGCTTGAAGCGATGCAGAACGATGCCAACACCCGCCTGCAGGCGCTGCGTGTGGATGGTGGTGCGGTGTCCAACAACTTCCTGATGCAGTTCCAGGCTGACATCCTCGGTACCCGTGTTGAGCGTCCGGAAGTGCGTGAAGTCACCGCGCTGGGTTCTGCCTATCTGGCGGGTCTGGCTGTCGGCTTCTGGCAGGATCTGGATGAAGTGCGCGCTAAAGCGGTTATTGAGCGTGAGTTCCGTCCAAGCCTGGAAACCACCGAGCGTAACTTCCGCTATGCCGGCTGGAAAAAAGCGGTTGCCCGCGCACAGGCGTGGGAAGACCAGGAGTAATCTCTGTGCCCGCGACGCTGGCCGTCGCGGGCCTTTTCCCCGCCCCACTGCCCCGCTGTGTTACACTGCCTGCCGGTTTTTTGTCAGGTAGATGCCATGAAACGAGAACTTGCCATTGAATTTTCCCGCGTAACCGAAGCTGCCGCCCTGGCAGGCTATCACTGGTTAGGACGCGGCGACAAAAATGCGGCTGACGGTGCGGCAGTCCATGCCATGCGTCATGTCCTGAACTCCATTGAAATTGACGGTCAGATTGTGATCGGTGAAGGCGAAATCGACGAAGCGCCGATGCTCTATATTGGCGAAAAAGTCGGTACCGGTCGCGGCGATGCGGTCGATATTGCTGTTGATCCGATTGAAGGCACCCGCATGACGGCGCTTGGCCAGGCTAACGCACTGGCTGTGATGGCCGTCGGCGATAAAGGCAGCTTTCTGCACGCCCCTGACATGTACATGGAGAAGCTGATTGTCGGTCCGGCAGCGCATGGTGCGATCGACCTTGACCTGCCGCTGGAAACCAACCTGCGTAATATCGCAATAGCGATGAACAAGCCGCTGTCGCAGCTGACCGTATCGATTCTGGCAAAGCCGCGTCACGATGCGGTGATTAGCCAGCTGCAGCAGCTGGGCGTGCGGGTATTTACCTTCCCGGATGGCGACGTCGCCGCCTCGATTCTGACCTGCATGCCGGACAGCGAAGTGGATGTGATGTATGGCATTGGTGGCGCACCGGAAGGCGTAGTCTCTGCGGCGGTGATCCGTGCACTGGACGGCGATATGCAGGGCCGGTTGCTGGCACGTCATCATGTGAAAGGCGACAGCGCTGAAAACCGTCGGCTCGGTGAGCAGGAGCTGCAGCGCTGTGCAGAGATGGGGATTGAAGCGGGTAAAAAGCTGACGCTGAGTGAGATGGCGCGCAACGACAACGTGGTGTTTGCCGCCACCGGCATTACCAGTGGCGAACTACTGAAAGGCATTACGCGTCAGGGCAATATTGCCACCAGCGAAACGCTGCTGATTCGCGGTAAATCACGCACCATTCGCCGCATCCAGTCGATTCACTATCTTGACCGTAAAGATCCGGCGCTCCATCCGTTTATCCTGTAACCGGCTGGTTGCCGCGCTCCGGCTGACGTGAGAGCGGCAACCAGCAGAGCAGCATCACCAGCGCGGTAAAGAACATCAGCATGCCAAGGCTGAACTGATCGCGCTGCGGCATCATGGCTGAGAGCCACGCCACCAGCCCCGATCCCAGATTCTGCATGCCGCCAATCAGTGCGCCCGCGCTACCCGCCAGCCACGCATACGGTTCCATCGCGCCTGAGGTCGCCAGCGGAAACAGCATACCGGCACCAAAGAAGAACAGCGCGGCGGGGACCAGCAGCGTCCAGATATTCATCACGCCGAACCACGCCGGGATCCACATCAGAATGCCCGCCAGCAGGCAGCTATTCACACCCCACCACATCAGGCTGTGCCATGAACCCTGCTCGCGCCCGGCAAACCAGGCACCAAAGAACGCAGCCGGAATCGGCAGGATGAACAGGATGCTGACGGTGAGGCTGTGCAGGCCGAGCACGCCGCCCAGCAGAACGCCACAGCTCGACTCAAAGACCGCAATCCCGGCCAGCGCGCCAATCAGCAGCACAATATAGCGGACGAAATTCGCGTCGCTGAGCAGGCGGGCATAACGTTTAAAGAAAGGGGTCACTTCTGCACTCTGCGGCCGGGTCTCCGGCAGCCAGCGCGCCATGGAACCGGTCACCGCCAGACAGAGCAGCAGCAGAAAGGCAAAACAGGCGTGCCAGCCAAAGAGCTGGGTCAGCAGTGCGCCAATCACCGGCGCCAGCAGCGGGCTGACCAAAATGCCCATATTAAGCAGGCTGTTAGCGCGGCGCAGCGCGTGACCCTCGTAGAGATCGCGCGGCATGGTACGGGCCATCACGCCTGCCACGCCGGTTCCCAGCCCCTGAATAGCACTGCCGAGCACCAGCATATTGAGTGATGTCGCCATCAGAGCCGTGATTGCGCCGATCATAAAGATCATCATGCCCGCCAGGATCACCGGACGACGGCCCACGCTGTCTGACAGCGGACCGTAGATCAGCTGGGATCCGCCATAGGTCATCAGATAGGCCGCCATCACTCGCTGCAGCGCGCCATCCCGCACATTCAGGGCGTCCGCCATCACCGACATCGCCGGGACGTAGATAGTCTGTGCCATCTGCCCGACAGCCACCAGCACAATGAGCATCACCAGCAGTGGGCGATTTTCCAGTTTACTAATCATGATTATGCAAAATTTCTTTCTGTGAAAGGAGGTTAAAACAGCGGTTCACCCGCCAGTCATCTTGTTATGGCGGGCAAAATATCAGGATTAGATGACAAAGCGAGAGGTAAGCGAAAAGGTCCCGGCTTGCGCCTGTCAAGTTTATGCGCCAGCCTGTAAAGACAAAGCAACAGTTTGTCGATTAGAGCCTTTGCCAGGGCGCAGGCTGGCAATCTCACCGGCGAGTCGCGAAAATAGTGACCTGCCTGAATAATCAACAACCAGGGAGTGATTATGGCTGAGTGGGTCAATGGTGAAGTAAAGGAAGTCAAAAACTGGACTGATGCATTGTTTAGTCTCCGGGTAAAAGCGCCCATCGATCCCTTTATCGCCGGGCAATTTGCCAAGCTGGCGCTGGAAATCGACGGTGAGCGGGTGCAGCGCGCTTACTCCTACGTTAATGCGCCGAAAGATGACCTGCTGGAGTTTTATCTGGTTACGGTGCCAGACGGCAAGCTGAGTCCGCATCTGCAGGCACTTCAGCCGGGCGATCAGGTGATGGTCACCAAAGAAGCTGCGGGATTCTTTGTGCTGGATGAAGTCCCGGAGTGCAAAACCTTATGGATGCTGGCAACCGGCACCGCGATTGGTCCCTACCTGTCGATGCTGCAGCAGGGCGAAGGGCTGGATCGCTTTGAAAACATCGTGCTGGTGCATGCTGCGCGCTATGCGGCTGACCTGAGCTTTTTGCCGATGATGCAGCAGCTGCAGCAGCGCTATCACGGTAAATTGCACATCCAGACGGTAGTGAGTCGCGAAGCGATCCCCGGTTCGCTGACGGGCCGGGTCCCGGCGCTGATCGAAAATGGCGAGCTGGAGCGTGCCACCGGATTAATGCTGGATGCCGACAGCAGCCATGTGATGCTGTGCGGCAACCCGCAGATGGTGCGTGATACGCAGCAGTTACTGAAAGAGACGCGCGAGATGCGCAAACACCTGAAGCGTAAGCCGGGCCATATCACCAGTGAACATTACTGGTGAGCCGTTTGCCGGTATCGCACTGGCTGCGTCGCGGTACCAAACCGGTTAGGGCCGGGGGTACCGCGAAAGACGCCGAGATCGAGCAGCAGGCCAGCTATCAGCATAAACGGAATGGCGCGGCCCAGCAGCCAGGGCAGTACACCCGCCAGCATGCTCCAGTTTCCCGCCACCAGCAGCCAGGCGAGAATCACCAGAAATCCCCAGTAGCCGCGTCGGTTGCGGTCGTGCAGCCGTTTAACCATAACCGCGCTGGCGGGCCACAGCAGGCAGACCACGCCAAAGGCCGCCATCTGGGTATCAATCCAGTCGTTTGCTGCTAAGACGAATAAAAGTGTCGTGGTCAGCAACCAGACCGCCTGCCAGATCCAGAAATCACGTCGTCCCAGCCGGCCGCGCCAGGAAAAACACCCTTGTTGTAACGTCATGCATTATCATCCAGAGATAAGAGAACCGCCGCGCTTTTGACCTCGCGGATAAAAACCGTTTTAATTTGCGCCTGAGTTTACGGGTTAGGATCGACAAAATGAAGAATTTGCCTGGCGCACTGCTGTTATCGTTTGCGCTGACGGTTCCGGTCTTTGCCGCCGATCCGCCACCGCCGGAACGGCCCGATGCGTTGCCCACCGCGCCTTATCTGCTGGCGGGCGCGCCCACCTTTGATATGACTATCGGCCAGTTTCGCGAAAAATATAATCTTGCCAATGCAGCGCTGATGCTGCCGGAGTATCGCGCTATTGATAACCGGGGTGATAAAAGCAACCTGACGCGCGCCGCCAGCAAAATCAATGAAACGCTCTATGCCTCTACCGCGCTGGAGCCCGGCACCGGCAAAATCAAGACGTTGCAGATTACCTGGCTGCCACTGCCTGGCCCGGACCAGAGCGCCTCGCAGCAAAAAGCTCTGGCCTACATGACCGCCATGCTGCGCTTCTTTGTACCGGGATTAAGTGCCGACGAAGGGCGTAAAAAGCTGGAGGGTCTGCTGAAGGAAGGTAAGGATTTACCCTACTTTGCGCAGGTCGACGGTGCGCTGCGTTTTGTGGTCGCTGACAACGGCGACAAGGGGCTGACCTTCGCGGTCGAACCGGTCAAACTGGCGCTCGCGAGTCCCTGATGATGTGGCTGAAAATGACGAAAAGCAAAGCCATCACTACATTTGATCTCTATACTGTCTGGCAGACAACGCTGCCGGCTGGCAGCGATTTTTCATGTATCGCGTTATGCGGAGGATAGAATGCGACATCCACTGGTTATGGGTAACTGGAAGTTGAATGGCAGCAAGCAGATCACAGCTGAACTGATCGCCGGTCTGCGCAAGGAACTCTCTGGCGTTGAAGGTTGTGGCGTCGCCATTGCACCGCCAGCGCTCTATCTCGAGCAGGCAAAACACGCCATCTCCGGTAGCCACATCGCACTGGGTGCGCAGAACGTAGACGTTAACCTGTCTGGCGCGTTTACCGGTGAAGTTTCCGCTGAAATGCTGAAAGATATCGGCGCGAAATATATCATTATCGGTCACTCAGAACGCCGCACTTACCACAAAGAGAGCGACGAGTTCATCGCGAAGAAATACGCGGTACTGAAGTCAGTGGGCCTGGTCCCGGTGCTGTGCATTGGTGAAACCGAAGCAGAAAACGAAGCGGGTAAAACCGAAGAAGTCTGCGCGCGTCAGCTGGATGCCGTTCTGGAAACTCAGGGCGCTGAAGCGTTCAAAGATGCGGTTATCGCGTATGAGCCCGTCTGGGCCATCGGTACCGGCAAATCTGCGACCCCTGCTCAGGCACAGGCCGTCCACAAATTCATCCGTGATCATATCGCGAAGAAAGATGCGGCTATCGCAGAACAGGTCATCATTCAGTACGGCGGCTCGGTTAACGATAAGAATGCTGCTGAGCTGTTCACCCAGCCTGACATCGATGGCGCGCTGGTTGGCGGTGCGTCACTGAAAGCAGACGCTTTCGCGGTAATCGTTAAAGCTGCGGCGGCTGCAAAAAGCGCTTAAGCATTAGCATTCCGGTCAGAGGCGGCGCTTAAGCCGCCTTTTTTATGGGCGCAATCAGCTGACAGGCGTGATCCTGCAACTCCTCCGCCGAACCACTGTTCAGTAGCAGCCAGTTCCGCTCTATCGCCATTAACACCAGTCGCCCATCGCTTAATTCAGCCAGTGCCAGCCCATATTTCCCCATCTCTGTGCGTACCTGTGGCCGTTCATCGGCAAGCCGGATAAAGGCACTCTGCTGAGTCAGCTCATCTGCCGTCAGGGTTCGCAGCCAGTAGCGGTGCTTACGCAGCGTGAGCTCCTGCCACTTACCGCCCAGCTGCGGCTTCAGCTTATCCAGCTGCTGACGCACATCGGGTCGCAGACAGGAGAGATGAATATGGAGCTGATTCTGCGTGCGGCCATATTGTGAATTGATCGCCAGTGACAGAACCCGATCAGCAATGGGTGAGCCGCGTCGCTGTGCAAGCAGGGTTCGTTCATGCCACGCAAGGGCAAAATAGTTGGGCGTCGCGGGTTGCAGTAACCGGGGGCTTTCGATACCGGTGATTTTGTCGAGCGGGATCAGCAGATACTGCAACGGCCCGTTCATATCTTTCAGCATGGCATAGCGATGCGGCTGGTCGACACGCTGGCAGGGCGCAGGGTCTCCGCTGCTTTGCTGATGAGGCAGGCATTTCTCGCTGACGATCTGCCAGAGTGCATCACTGTTCTTTTTGAAATGCAGTGCGGCGGCCAGCATCCCCACAACAACCAGCGCCAGCAGAACGGCAACCAGGCGGGTTGCACGACGATTGGTCGGCATAACAACGCTTCCTGAATGGTTTAGCAGCCTGCATCCTCGCCTGGCGAGAAAGGAATGTCACGGGGAATTCGGGCTGATGAACTGGCGGCTGGGCAGAGAAGAGAAAAGACGTGATAGTGGCGGATAAGCGGTCAGCGCAGAGCGCGCTGACCGCAATACACTATGGTTTCATGACCTCGTCATAGCTGCCGCCATCGGCGAAGTGGGCTTTCTGAGCCTGCGCCCAGCCACCAAATTTGTCCTGAATGGTAAACAGCTTCACTGGCGCAAAGGTGCTGGCAAATTTCTTCGCGATTTCAGCATCACGCGGACGATAGTAATTCTGTGCAGCGATGGTCTGGCCTTCTGGCGAGTAGAGATATTTCAGATACTCATCAGCGACTTTACGCGTGCCCTTTTCATCCACCACTTTGTCGACCACCGACACGGTCGGTTCAGCCAGAATCGATTCGCTCGGGGTAACAATCTCGAACTTATCTTTGCCCAGTTTGTTAACGGCCAGATAAGCTTCGTTTTCCCAGGCGATCAGCACATCACCAATCCCGCGCTCAACGAAAGTGTTGGTTGCGCCACGTGCACCCGAATCCTGTACTTCAACGTTTTTGAAGAGCGCTCTGACGTAAGCCAGTGCTTTTGCCTGATCGCCGTTGTTATGATCCAGTGCCCAGCCCCAGGCCGCCAGATAGTTCCAGCGTGCGCCGCCGGACGTTTTCGGGTTCGGGGTAATCACAGATACGCCAGGTTTGGTCAGGTCACTCCAGTCATGGATACCCTTAGGGTTATCTTTACGAACCAGGAAGACAATGGTCGAGGTGTAAGGCGCAGAGTTGTCCGGCAGACGCTTGATCCAGTTCTTATCAATACGACCACGTTCGGCAATGGCATCAACATCCGATTGCAGCGCCAGTGTGACCACATCCGCACGGATGCCGTTAATCACGGAGGTCGCCTGCTTGCCAGAGCCACCATGCGACTGGCGGACCACGACATTGTCGCCGGTTTCCTGTTTATAGTGCGCACTGAACGCTTTGTTGTACTGTTCGTACAGCTCACGCGTTGGATCATAGGAAACGTTTAACAGCTGAATGTCTTTCGCCAGCACGCTGGTTGAGGCCAGCAACAGGGTAACGCCAATACTCCACTTGTTCATTACGCACTCTCCCAATGTCGTTATGGGCTAAGCGTGACATAAACTATTACAGAGCTAAAAGAATTAAAAATAAGCTGTTATAACCGCGGGGAATATAGAAGGAAAATGCCGGGGCATGCTGTGCAGCACACCCCCGCAGGGGAATTAATAGAGCTTTTTCGCGGTGTCCAGCCAGTCGCGCTTGAACGGACGCTTCATGTTTTCAATGGCGTCGACGATATCGTGATGCACCATCTTCTCATTCTGAATACCGACACAACGGCCGCCGTAACCCTGCATCAGCAGTTCAATTGAGTAAGCGCCCATGCGTGACGCCAGGATACGGTCATAAGCACAAGGTGCACCACCACGCTGAATATGGCCCAGAACGGTCGAACGGGTTTCACGTTTGGTCTCTGTTTCAATGAAACGCGCCAGATCGTCGATATCGCAGATGTGCTCGGTAATCGCCACGATAGCGTGCTTTTTACCTTTGGCGATGCCCGCTTTGATTTCCGCAACCAGCTCTTCGCGGGTATACGGGAACTCTGGCAGGACGATGAACTCACAGCCACCGGCAATCGCCGCCGCCAGGGTCAGATCACCACAATAGCGGCCCATCACTTCAACAATCGAAATACGCTGATGCGAAGAAGAGGTATCACGCAGGCGGTCAATCGCTTCAACCACGGTTTCCAGCGCAGTGAAATAACCGATGGTGTAATCCGTTCCGGCCACGTCATTATCGATGGTGCCTGGCAGACCGATGCAGGGGAAGCCCATTTCAGTCAGGCGCTTAGCACCCATGTAAGAACCATCGCCACCAATTACAACCAGCGCATCGATGCCGCGCTTTTTCATGTTCTCAATGGCAACCTGGCGCACATCTTCATTACGGAACTCAGGGAAACGCGCTGAGCCCAGAAATGTGCCGCCACGGTTAATCATGTCGGAGACGCTGTAGCGATCAAGATTGATCATGCGATCTTCGTACAATCCCAGATAACCGTCATAGATCCCAAAAACTTCCAGTCCTTCACTCAGCGCGGAACGAACCACTCCACGAATAGCTGCGTTCATGCCTGGGGCGTCACCGCCGCTGGTTAATACACCAATTTTTTTGATCATGACAACCTCTGGATTGTTCAAAACTAAGGGTTAATCCTGCCTGTCGATCGCTGCTGAAGGTCATTTTACGATTAGCGCGACATGTGATGGCAGATAGTATATCAAAGGCTTGCTGCTGAATTGATTCAGGTCAGACAACTTTTCACTATTTTTTGCAGCAATGTTAGCGTTACGTCATTCCTTTCGTATCGGTTTGATTCATTTACGTTAAAAACCTAAAGAATCTTCTCTCTCGAACGGTACCACAGAACAGGGATCCTGATGGATAATTACGTCTGACCCAGGAAATTCTTTGCGCAACGCCTTCTCAACCTGATCGGCTACCCGGTGCGCCTGCACCAGTGGCAACTGGTCTTCCAGTTCCAGATGTAGCTGAATAAATTTAGTCGGGCCTGACTGGCGGGTTCGCAGATCGTGGACGCCCTGCACCTGTGGCCAGTTTGTCGCCAGCGTCAGAATCTGCTGCCGCTCCTCTTCCGGTAGCGCGCGATCCAGCAATGACTGCACCGCCTCATAGCCCATACGTAACGCACTGTAGAGAATGAAAATGCCAATCCCCAGCGCGAACAGGGCATCTGCCCGCGCAAAGCCATAGCTGCTCAGAACCAGCGCGATCAGAATGGCACCATTCATGATGACGTCCGACTGATAGTGCAGCATGTCAGCCCGAATCGCCTGGCTGCGGGTTTTACGCACCACCCAGCGCTGAAAGGTGACCAGCACCAGCGTTGAGCTCAGTGCCACAACGGTCACCACAATACCGACGCCGGGTGCCCGCATCTCACTGGGCGAGGCAAGATGCTGCAGGCCGGTCAGAAACAGAAACAGTGCCGAGCCGGAGATAAACATACTTTGCGCCAGTGCTGCCAGCGACTCTGCTTTGCCGTGCCCGAATGTGTGATCTTCGTCGGCAGGCTGCAGCGCATAACGCACCACCAGCAGATTGGTCAGCGAGGCAGCGATATCCACCAGCGAGTCCACCAGTGAGGCCAGCAAACTCACCGAACCGGTGTACCACCAGGCAAAAATTTTCACGATTAACAGCACAGATGCAAGAATGGTGGCGGCCAGCGCAGCACGCTTTACCAGTCGGCCATAAGAGGGTTGCATGCCAGATTCCCTATGCAGCATCAGCGACGATGCGTACTCAAATGAAAGAATGGCTAAAGTTTAACACCAGGAGGCGGGCAGTGCTTAGCGGGTCATTCAACGGCTCAGTTTCTTTTGTAAAAGCCTGGCAGGCATAAAAAACAAGCCCCGACCTCGGGGAGGACGGGGCAAAGTGTCATACACATCAGTGTCAGACCACAGTCATGTGCTGGTCTGGGCTGAGAAAGACGCGGCGATTACTTTTTGCCGCCCTTTTTCCCTGCTTCTGATGCTTTTTCACGATCGTTTTTGAAGTTTCCGCCGCCGCTGCTCTGGCCGCCTTTCTTACCGGCTTCAGACGCTTTTTGCGGATTATCTGCGAAATTACCTGAACCACCACGATGCTCTGCCATAACTTACTCCGTTAATAGATTCATTCAGGACTACATAATGTGGTTGTTGCTCCCTGAGACTTCGCAAAGACACTTAACTTCCCTGCAGTGACAGGATTAAGTGTAGAGGGTGCGCCTGAACCGGCAAGCGTAACGCGGGAAAACCAACACGTTGATAGTTAAGATAAAAGCTTACACCACAAGGTTATAAATCTATCATTTTCAGTGGCTTAAAGTATTTAAATGGCTTTAAGATGCTTACCGGTACGCTTAAATTTACGTTATGGCCTGAATAGTCAATAATCGTCGGGCCTGACAAACAAACGTTAAACAAGCGCTAATAAAATGGAGGTTTTGTTGCGCGGTGATGATTCCAGTCAAATTAAAAAAAGCGAAAAAAAGATAAAAAAAACCCCCACCATCATGGCGGGGGAAGACAGGGATGTGTCTATGGCAAGGAAAACAGGGATACTATGTTACTGGTTACTGCTGGTACTACTCACTGCCTGCAGCGATGACACTGACTGCAGATTCGAAAACTGTCGCAGCTCGTTAAGTCGCCGCTGGTAATTCTTCTGCAACGTGGCCTGCTGGTCCGGCGTTAGCAGTTGAAACATTTGATTCTGTACGCGCGCCATCTCAACCTGCTGTTCAACCTGAACTCTGGCGATGACTTCCGCCTTTGCGCGGATGGCCGCTTCGTTAAACTGGTCTGCAGTCACTAAGTCGTGTAGTGCTGCGATATCGTCAATATGAACGACCGGGCGCTCATGTCGGGCCTGTTGCATCAGGTCCCGCATCTGCTGACGCTGCTCTTCAGTCAGCTCGATACCATCGAACATGTGGCTTTGCGGATTTTGCGTCATACTGCCTGTCGGCAATCCGCCATGATGCATCTCGTCAATCGTCGTCGCATCTTTAGCACCTGCGCTGGCGAGACTCAGAGCCATCGCTGAGGCAAGGACGACGGCGGTTAATTTGCGCATCGTGTACTCCAGTTCGTTCCGTTTTGCGATTCAACGAGAGCCAGTGTACGGCGACAGCTGCAAACATCCGTCAGGGGGTGTAAAACTACGTAAAGCGATAGATAGGTGCGCCAGGAACACGGTATTTTGCCTGCGGAGGGCTACAAAAATGAATAAAATCCTGTTGGTAGATGATGACCGCGAATTAACTTCGCTTTTAAAAGAACTGTTAGAAATGGAAGGGTTTGAAGTGGTGGTAGCCAGCGATGGTGAACAAGCGCTGAACCTGCTCGATAACTCTATTGATTTGCTTTTACTGGATGTCATGATGCCGAAGAAAAACGGTATCGACACCCTGAAAGAACTGCGACAGCAACATCAGACCCCCGTCATCATGCTAACGGCGCGCGGCAGCGAGCTGGATCGCGTACTGGGCCTTGAACTGGGTGCAGATGACTATCTGCCCAAGCCGTTTAACGATCGCGAACTGGTGGCGCGTATCCGCGCTATTCTGCGGCGCTCCAACTGGAGTGAACAGCAGCAGCAACACGACAATAGCTCGCCCACACTGGAAGTGGACTGCCTGCGACTCAATCCTGGCCGTCAGGAAGCGAGTTTTGATGATGTCACGCTGGATCTTACCGGCACGGAGTTCACCCTGCTCTATCTGCTGGCGCAGCACCTGGGCCAGGTTGTATCGCGTGAACATCTGAGTCAGGAAGTGCTGGGCAAGCGCCTGACGCCTTTTGACCGCGCCATTGATATGCACATCTCAAATCTGCGTCGCAAGCTGCCTGAACGCCGTGACGGTCATCCCTGGTTTAAAACCTTACGTGGCCGCGGCTATCTGATGGTTTCGGCATCATGATTGGAAGTCTGACCACCCGTATCTTCGCCATCTTCTGGTTAACGCTGGCGCTGGTGTTGATGCTGGTGCTAATGGTGCCCAAGCTCGATTCACGACAGATGACCTCGCTGCTGGAGAGTGAGCAGCGGCAGGGCATCATGATTGAGCAACACGTCGAAGCTGAGCTGTCACAGGATCCCCCTAACGATCTGATGTGGTGGCGTCGTCTGTTTCGCGCCGTGGAGAAGTGGGCACCGCCGGGTCAGCGGCTGCTGTTAGTGACCAGTGAAGGTCGGGTGATTGGCGCGCAACATAACGAAATGCAGGTTATCCGCAATTTTATCGGCCAGTCTGATAACGCCGATCATCCGCAGAAGAAGAAATATGGTCGTGTTGAGCTGGTAGGGCCTTTTGCCGTCCGGGATGGCGAAGATAACTACCAGCTTTACATGATCCGTCCCGCCAACAGCTCCCAGCTCGATTTCGTCAACCTGCTGTTTGACCGTCCGTTACTGCTGCTTATTGTCACCATGCTCATCAGCTCACCGCTGCTGCTGTGGCTCGCCTGGAGCCTGGCGCGTCCGGCGCGTAAGCTGAAATATGCCGCCGATGAAGTCGCAAGCGGAAACCTGCGTCAGCATCCGGAACTGGAATCGGGCCCACAGGAGTTTCTGGCGGCGGGTTCCAGCTTTAACCAGATGGTCAGTGCGCTGGAGCGGATGATGACCGGTCAGCAACGTCTGCTATCGGATATCAGCCATGAGCTTCGTACCCCGCTTACCCGTCTGCAACTGGCTACCGCGCTGCTGCGTCGGCGTCAGGGCGAAGGTAAAGAGCTGGAGCGGATTGAGATGGAAGCACAGCGTCTTGATGGCATGATCAACGACCTGCTCGTGCTGTCACGCACCCAGCATAAAAATGCACTGGTCAGCGAAGCGATGAAGGCGAATCAGCTGTGGAATGGGGTGCTGGAAGATGCCCGTTTCGAAGCGGAACAGATGGGCAAGAAGATGGATATCCCCTACCCGCCTGGCCCGTGGCCGCTCTATGGCAACCCTCATGCGCTGGAGAGTGCGCTGGAAAATATCGTCCGCAATGCGCTGCGCTATTCACACACGCATATCAGCGTCAGCTTCTCCGTCGATATTTCTGGTATCACGGTACACGTTGATGATGACGGTCCTGGCGTGAGCCCGGAAGATCGCGAACAGATTTTCCGTCCCTTCTATCGTACTGATGAAGCACGCGATCGTGAGTCAGGCGGTACCGGCCTTGGCCTGGCGATTGTCGAAACAGCAGTGCAGCAGCATCGCGGCTGGGTTAAAGCCGATGACAGCCCACTGGGCGGCCTGCGTCTGACCCTCTGGTTGCCACTCTACTCCTCCGGTCGTCAATAATTTGCTATGCTTCGGCCCCTGTCATCGGGGGCCTTATGCTTAACATTGTCTTGTTTGAACCAGAAATTCCGCCAAATACCGGCAATATCATTCGTCTGTGCGCCAATACGGGCTTCCAGCTTCATCTGATTCAGCCGCTCGGCTTCGCGTGGGATGACAAGCGTTTACGTCGCGCCGGACTGGATTACCACGAATTCACGGCCATAAAATTCCATGCTGACTATCAGGCGTTTATTGCCGCGGAGTCGCCTGAACGTCTGTTTGCGCTGACGACCAAAGGAACGCCCGCACACAGTGCCGTCACGTATCAGGCGGACGATTATCTGCTGTTTGGACCTGAGAGCCGTGGACTGCCAGCGGAAATTCTGGCGGCATTACCGGCGCAGCAGAAAATCCGTATCCCGATGAGAGCGGAGAGCCGCAGCATGAATTTATCGAATGCCGTGTCGGTGGTGGTCTATGAAGCGTGGCGCCAGCTGGATTACGCGGGCGCACTGATTAAAGACTAGATGCCGTCGCCAAACTGAAAACCGGCCAGGCTGCCATTGAAGTGCTGATCCATATCCATTGACGGCTTTTCACTGCCTGGCTTGCCGACGATACGCGCAGGTACGCCTGCTGCCGTGGTGTGTGGCGGCACAGGCTGTAACACCACAGAACCCGCGCCGATTTTTGCTCCCCGGCCGACTTCAATGTTGCCCAGCACTTTCGCACCGGCACCAATCATCACCCCTTCGCGGATTTTCGGATGGCGGTCGCCGCTGGTTTTGCCGGTACCGCCCAGCGTCACCGATTGCAGGATCGAGACATCATTCTCAACCACCGCGGTTTCACCAATCACAATGCCGGTGGCATGGTCGAGCATGATGCCGTGGCCTATATTCGCAGCGGGATGAATATCGACAGCAAAGGAGACGGAAATTTCATTCTGCAGATAAACCGCCAGCGCGCGTCGGCCTTCATTCCACAGCCAGTGACCAATACGGTAGGCCTGAAGCGCATGGAACCCTTTGAGATAGAGCAGCGGCGTGGAGTATTTATCGACCGCCGGGTCGCGCTGACGCACCGCCTGAATATCGTAAGCCGCTGACAGTATCATTGACGGATCTTCACGGTAGGCTTCTTCAACGATTTCACGAATGGCGATAGCAGGCATAATCGGGTTTGCCAGCTTGTTGGCCAGCATGTAACTCAGTGCACTACCGAGATTTTCATGCTTGAGCAATGTCGCGTGGAAGAAGCTGGCCAGCATCGGCTCACAATCAGCCAGGGCGCGCGCTTCTGCTTTGATATTATTCCAGACCAGTTCTAACTCATCAGACGACATTGCTGCTTTCTCCCGATAAAAAAAGCGCCTGAATGGCGCTGCAGGTGATGATGCTACGCGTCCTGCGTTAGCTGATGCTGTTTTCGTCCTTCCTTGTTCGTCCCAGCAGGCTCAATGCTGCATCTCTCGCCGGTTTTTCGCAATACAACACCTGATAAATCTGCTCGGTGATCGGCATTTCCACACCAAAACGTGCAGCCAATGCTTTGACTTCTTTGGTGTTTCTGTACCCTTCTACAACTTGTCCGATAATGCGTTGCGCGCTATCTACATCTTCGCCCTGGCCCAGCATCATGCCAAAACGACGATTTCGTGACTGATTATCGGTACAGGTCAGCACCAGATCGCCCAGACCCGCCATACCCATAAAGGTAGTGGAATCGGCACCCAGCGCTGCGCCCAGCCGGCTCATTTCAGCCAGACCACGGGTGATCAGTGCAGTTCGCGCGTTCGCGCCAAAACCAATTCCGTCGGACATACCAGCACCGATAGCAATCACGTTTTTTACCGCGCCGCCCAGCTGTACGCCGATGAAATCAGGATTGTTATAAACGCGGAAGCTTTTACCGCAGTGCAGCTTCTGCTGCAGGTCGTCAGCAAACTGCGCATCCGTGGCGGCCAGCGCGATGGCCGTCGGTAATCCTGCCGCCAGCTCTTTCGCAAAGGTCGGCCCGGAGATCACGGCCAGCGGAATGGCATCGCCTACGATTTCACGTGCCACGTCCTGCAACAGACGGCCCGTCTCTTTTTCCAGCCCTTTGGTCGCCCAGACAATACGCGAGTCTGGCCGCAGATGAGGTTTAATCTGCTGCAGCACATCGCCAAACACATGACTCGGCACCACGATTAATAAATCGCGGCTGGCGGCAATGGTTTTGGTCAGATCAGGCTCAAGGGAGAGGTTATCGGGGAACGGGACATCGGGCAGGAAAGCAGTGTTGCAGCGGTCAGTCTGAAGTTGCGCCAGATGCGCCGGGTTATGTCCCCACAACAGCACCGGGTGGCCGTTACGGGCCAGCGTAATCGCCAAAGCGGTGCCGTAGGAACCGGCACCGATGACGCTAATCGAAGCGTGAGTTGTCATCAGGCATCCTGATGTGGTTCAGCACCTTCTTCACCTTGTTGCTGCTGCAGGTAGTTCATGAACAGCGCATCAAAGTTAACCGGTGCCAGGTTCAGCTGCGGGAAGGTACCACGGGATACCAGGCTGGTAATGCATTCGCGTGCGTATGGGAACAGAATGTTCGGGCAGTATGCGCCCAGGCAATGTGCCATCTGCGTTCCTTCGATACCGCTGATGGTGAAAATACCGGCCTGCTGAACTTCACACAGGAAAGCGGTCTCTTCGCCCACAGTTGCGGTTACAGTCACACGAAGTACCACTTCGTAAACTTCGTCAGCCAGCTGAGAAGATGCAGTATCCAGGTCCAGCTTAACGTCCGGTTCCCACTCTTTCTGGAAAACCTGCGGGGCATTTGGCGCTTCAAAGGAGATATCTTTAGTGAATACGCGCTGAATCTGGAACTGCATTTCGTTGGTGTTGTGTTCTGACATGTGACCAAATCCTATATATGAGGTTGTCCGGCGTAAAATTACGCCTGCAGTAAGGGATCTAAACCTTCGCGATTATCGAGTGCGAATAAGTCATCGCAGCCGCCAATGTGCTGCGCATCAATAAAAATCTGAGGCACGGTGGTACGACCGCTACGCTTGATCATCTCTTCGCGCTTCGCCATATCGCCATCAATGGGGATTTCCTGAAACGAAACACCTTTTTGCGTTAACAGCGCCTTCGCACGATGGCAGTAAGGACAGGTGGCCTTGGTATACATTTCAACATTTGCCATGATCAGCACCTCTGTAAGATTATTTACCGCGAACTAACGGCAGATTTTCGCCGCTCCAGCCACTGATACCCTCTTTCAGCACTGAAACCTGCTCAAAGCCTGCCGCGCTTAGATGTGCAGCAGAATCGCCTGCGCTTTGTCCGGTTGCACACACCACAATTATGGGCTGCGCTTTATGCTTTGCCAGTTCGTCGAGGTTGCCTTTTTTAATCTCAGCGGCTGCCACATTCAGCGCACCTGAAATATGCCCCCTGCGGAAATCGTCGCGCGAACGCACGTCTACTACTACCGCGTCCTCTTTATTAATCAGGCGGGTGGCTTCACCGCGGCTGATCGTTTTTACCTTAGAGAACATTCCTTTAACGGTAGTCACAATCACCATAACGAGTAAAACGACCCATGCCAGACTCAGGATGGGGTGATTGCTTGCAAACTGCATAATTTCTTGCATGAGGGGTAACGACTCCAGACCGGGCTAATAAGCTAAAACAAGGGTTCTGAGTATACCTGCGCCACTTCGCATGTACAGATGCTATGCGGCCAGAGTATCGATTTGTGCTCCATTTTCCAAAAAAAGTGGCTGAAAGGCAAAAATGGCGTAAGGGTTAATCCATGTCATGGCGAAAGTGGACATAACTGGAAAAGCAAATGCCCGCTGGCAGCACTGGTAAGCGGCGGTTCATCGTGGAATAATCATTGGCCTATGAAGGGAAAAACAACCGTTTCGCACACAAGGACCCGTCCCAACGGCGATAACCTGCCGTTGTTCACACACCTGTCCAGCCTCTCCCTTAGTCTGCTTTGTGCGGGAGCACTGTTGTTGCCTGCCGTTGTTCACAGTGCAGAAGACAGTAAATCTCAGTTGCAATCCATTCAGCAAAACATTGCTGCAAAAGAGAAAAGCGTTAAAGCGCAGAAATTGCAGCGCAGCAAACTGCTGGATCAGTTGCAGAGCCAGGAAAAGATCATTGCTCAGGCAAGTCGTCAGCTGCGAGATACCCGCAATAGTCTCACTGCCCTGAATGATGAGATGAAACAACTCGCCACCTCCATCGCCCGGCTTGAAAAACAGCAAACCCGCCAGGAAAACCTGCTTTCTGAGCAACTTGATGCGGCATTTCGTCAGGGTCAGCACAGCGGCGTGCAGCTTCTGATGGGCGGTGAAGAGAGCCAGCGCAGTGAGCGTATTCTGGCCTATTTCGGCTATCTGAACGCTGCCCGCCAGAAAAGTATCGAATCGCTGCAAAAAACGCGACAGGATTTAGACCAGCAACGCGCCTCGCTGGAGCAGAAGCAGCAGCAGCAGAAAGAGTTATTAGCGCAGCAGCAGGGGCAGCAGCAGAAGCTACAACAGGCGAGCGACGCGCGTAAAAAGACCCTGACGTCACTGGAAAGCGCGCTGGAAAAAGATCAGGCCGATCTGGTCGAGATGCGCCAGAACGAAAGCCGTCTGCAGGATAAGATCGCCCGGGCGGAACGTGAGGCGCGCGAGCGCGCAGCTCGTGAAGCGCGCGAGGCGGAAAAAGTGCGTCAGCGTCAGGCGCAGGCGAAAGCCAAAGGCTCCAGCTATCAGCCGACTCAGAGCGAACGTGAACTGGTAGCCCGCACGGGTGGACTGGGGCGCGCGGGCGGA
Organism: Pantoea sp. SM3640; assembly: GCF_015654165.1. NCBI lineage: Bacteria > Pseudomonadati > Pseudomonadota > Gammaproteobacteria > Enterobacterales > Erwiniaceae > Pantoea > Pantoea sp. SM3640. The sequence goes on along the minus strand of NZ_CP064872.1, from coordinate 3,961,407 downwards.
CAGGCGTTGTGGCCGGTGCGCGGACGCATTGAACATCGCTTTGGTGAACAGCTGCAGGGTGAACTGCGCTGGAAAGGACTGGTGATTGATGCGCGGGAAGGCACCGAGGTGAAAGCGATTGCCGATGGTCGTGTGCTGATGGCCGACTGGTTGCAGGGCTACGGTCTGGTGGTGGTGCTGGAGCACGGCAAAGGTGATATGAGCCTGTATGGCTACAACCAAAGTGCGCTGGTGAGCGTGGGTACGCAGGTGAAGGCAGGACAGCCTATCGCACTGGTGGGCACCAGTGGTGGCCGCGGTACCCCGTCGCTCTATTTTGAAATCCGACGTCAGGGACAGGCCGTCAATCCACTCCCGTGGTTAGGAAAATAAGTTTTGCTGCAACGTCGAAAAATCTCCGTTCTGTTGAGCGCCTTACTGTTCAGCTATGCTGCACAGGCGGGCAAACTGGCCATTGTCATCGATGATGTCGGCTATCGCCCTGCCGAAGAGAACAAAGTCCTGCAGATGCCGCAGGCCATTTCAGTGGCGGTCTTGCCCAACGCACCCCATGCGCATGAGATGGCGACTAAAGCACATCAGAGTGGTCATGAAGTCCTGATCCATCTGCCGATGGCGCCGCTCAGCAAACAGCCGCTGGAAAAAGATACCTTAACGCCGGAGATGAGCAGTGAAGAGGTTACCCGCATCATGCGTAATGCGGTTAACAACGTGCCTTATGCCGTCGGTCTGAACAACCATATGGGCAGCAGGATGACCTCAAGCCTGCCCGGCATGCAGAAAGTGATGCAGGCGCTGAACCACTACAATCTCTACTTCCTGGATAGCATGACCATCGCTAACAGTCAGGCGATACCTGCCGCGCAGGGTACCCAGGTCAAGGTGTTAAAACGCCGGGTATTCCTTGATGACAGCCAGGATATTAACGCCATTCGCCAGCAGTTCAGCCGGGCGGTGAAGCTGGCGCAGCGCGACGGTTATGCGATTGCCATTGGCCATCCCCATCCGACTACCGTTCGGGTGCTGCAGCAGATGTTACCCACGCTGCCAGCCGACATTACGCTGGTTCGCCCCAGCCAGCTGCTGAACGAATCACTGCGAAGCGGCTCACCGACGCCTGCCGCTCCGGCAAAACCGGTGCCACCACGCTTCCAACCTGCCGGCCTGTGTAAAGCGAAACAGCCACTGGCACCGGTTCCGGCGACCCGAGCCTTAGCGGTAATCGCTGAAAGTGTGAATCACAGCCCACTGTTTACCACGCTAAAAAATCTCTTCTGATTTGCTATGAATGCTAAGTCTCAGGCTTAGCGTTCATTTATACGCAGAAATTACTATAATCCAGGGTCGGACAATAACGGGCTGTGCGGAAACAGTGATAGGGATGACGATAAATAAACAAAAAATCCTGCTGCTGGATAACGGCAGAGAGTGGGGCGGCGGCACCAACAGTATGCTGGAGCTGCTGAAACGTATCGATCGTCAAAAATTTGATATCACCTGCTGCTTCTACCACAACTACAGCCGTGGTAACGACGAAACGATTGAGGCCACGCTGAATGCGCTGGCCATTCCGGTCTTTTTTATTCCGCAAATCAAACAGCCACGCTGGGCAAAACTTGTTAAAGAAGCCGTGCGGGCGCTGCTGTTTTTCAACAAAAAGCTTAAGAAGCGTGTTATCGACGAGATTGATACGCGCTGGCGAATTATGCCTAATGCCAGCAAAATTAATTCCCTGCTGCAGTTGGGTAACTTCGACACGCTCTATATGAATAACCAGCCCAGTACTAATGTGGAAGGTTATCTGGCCGCGCGCAGCCTTGACGTTGCGGTGGTTCAACACTGCCGTATCGATCCGGTTCTGGAACCGCGGCTGGTCAGCATGGTGAATCAGGATTGCCAGGCTGTGATTGCCGTATCTCAGGGCGTCAATAACACCCTGCGTCGCCATGGTATCGATGCGGAACGCTGTTTTACCGTCAGTAATGCCATCGACGTTCACCAGACTCTGCCCGACCGCCTTGAAGTCCGCCAGCGTTTCAAACTCTCCCCTTCGACCTTCGTATTTGGCACTATCGGCTCTCTGATATTGCGCAAATCTAATCACCATATCCTGCAGGCGCTGGGCCGTTTTAAACGCGCCAATCCCGATGCAGACTGGCGGATGGTGATTGTCGGCGCAGGTCCGGAACTTCAGCATCTGCTGCAACTTGCGACTGCAGAGAACATCCAGCATCACGTGGTTTTTACGGGCTTTCAGAACAATGCTCTCGATTACCTCACGGCTTTTGATGCGTTTATTCTGGCCTCACGCAGTGAAGGCTTACCCCGGGTTGTGCTGGAGGCGATGCTGGTAAATACCGCCGTTGTGGGCTCCCGTGTGGTCGGCACTGCCGAATTGATCAGTCATGACGAAACCGGGCTGCTGTTTGATTATGGCAACGTGGTACAACTGACCCAGCACCTGACCGCACTATGGCAGGATGCGGATTTGCGTCAACGCCTGATCAATGCGGCAGCGAAACGCGTACGTGAACAGTACGCCATTGAAACCTATATCAGCGGCGTCGAGAATATTCTGCAAAGCGTCGCCAAAAAGAAACCTCATGCTTAATTTTTTAAATCCCCGTTACCGCCATATCAGAGCGCGCCATAACCTGCCTTATTCGCAAAAAGAGGTTCAGGGCACTGTGCCGGTCACGTCTGTCGTGATCCCCTGCACCGGCGCGGACTATATTGAAGAGGCTTTGCTAAGTGCCGATTTTGCGGCACGTTTCGCGACGGAGGCAAAAGAGGTCGTGATTGTCAGCGATCAGCCAGCGCACGCCTTTGGTAACCTGCCCGCTAAAACCCGCGTGGCGACGCTGGATGTGCCGCACCGGGAAGAGAGTTATCGCTATAAGCAGATCTATCGCAGTCGTTTGATCAAATTGCAGGCGCCCTTGCAGGCAGAAGGCGACGGTATTCTGATGATCGATTCCGACCTCAATCTGCTTAAGATGCCGCAGATCATGATGAAGCCGGACCATCTTTATTCCAGCTTCCGTCAGGGGAAAATGATTGCCAAGCTGGACGGTGCGCCGCAAGAGGCGATTCCCGCCTACTATCCGCACAGTATCCGGCCTTATCTGGTGGACCACGTGAATGGCGCTTACCTGGCTGCCACCCGTGAAGTCTGGCAGCGTATTTCGCCACTGTGGCTGACACTGTTTAATGACACCTGGAATTTAATGAACGACAGCCAGCCGCCGACCGATCAGCTGCCGCTCGCGGTGTTGCTGGATATGCTGGATATTAAAACCGTCAATCTGGGCGAATGGGCTAACTGGCCGGTCTCCAAGAAAATCGGTGGTCAGTCAGCAGTCATCCCGCCGGAAGTGGTTGGCGCGCATGGCGGCTTTCCGCTGTCGGAATGGCAAAAATACCTTGCTGACCCGCAGCAGCCGCTGAACTTCAAAGGCCAGGACTACACGCGCAAAGTGCGCTACCTGACCGACGAAGAGAAGAAGCAAAGCTAATCCTGCGGCCGCCGTGCCAGCGGCCGTTGTTTTAATCCCAGCTTAGTATCACTTTCCCCGAGCGTCCTGAACGCATCTCATCAAAGCCCTGCTGGAAATCGTCGATACCGTAGCGATGCGTAATGACCGGCGTTAAATCGAGACCGGACTGAATCAGCGCCGCCATTTTGTACCAGGTTTCAAACATCTCACGGCCATAAATGCCTTTGATAAAAAGCCCCTTGAAGATCACCTGATTCCAGTCGATCGCCATTTCACCCGGCGGGATACCCAGCAGTGCGATCCGCCCACCGTGATTCATCACCTCCAGCAGTGAACGGAAGGCAGGAGGCGCGCCCGACATCTCCAGTCCGACATCAAATCCTTCCGTCATCCCCAGCGAGTGCATCACGTCCCGCAGATCTTCATTCGCCACATTGACCGCACGTGTGACGCCCATTTTCCGCGCCAGTGCCAGGCGATACTCATTGATGTCCGTGATCACCACATTGCGTGCGCCGACGTGGCGACAGACTGCAGCGGCCATGATGCCGATTGGACCTGCACCCGAGATCAGGACATCCTCGCCGACCAGGTCGAACGAGAGAGCGGTATGCACTGCGTTGCCGAACGGATCAAAGATTGCCGCCAGTTCATCGGAAATATTGTCGGGAATTTTAAATGCATTAAAGGCGGGGATGACAAGATACTCCGCAAAGCAGCCCTGACGGTTAACGCCCACACCCATCGTGTTACGGCATAAATGAGTGCGTCCGGCGCGGCAGTTGCGACAGTGTCCACAGGTAATGTGCCCCTCGCCCGAAACCCGATCTCCAATCGTAAAGCCTTTCACTTCCTGTCCAATCGCGACCACTTCACCTACATACTCATGCCCGACAATCATCGGCACCGGAATGGTTTTGCGCGACCAGTCATCCCAGTTGTAGATATGAACATCGGTGCCGCAGATGGCGGTTTTACGGATCTTAATCAGCAGATCGTTATGCCCTGGCTCAGGAACCGGGGCATCGGTCACCATCCAGATGCCCGCTTCCTTCTTCAGTTTGGCGAGTGCTTTCATGACGGACTCCTCAGGCGATGACGCCCAGTTGTTTGCCGATGCGGGTAAAGGCTGCCACCGCACGCTCCAGCTGTTGCTGGGTGTGCGCCGCAGAGATCTGGGTGCGGATGCGTGCCTGACCTTTTGGCACCACCGGATAGAAGAAACCGGTCACGTAGATGCCTTCCTGTTGCAGCAGGCGGGCAAACTCCTGGGCAACACTGGCTTCACCCAGCATCACCGGGATAATGGCGTGATCGGCCCCCGCCAGCGTAAAGCCTGCCGCCGTCATCTGCTCGCGAAAGTAACGGGCGTTGTCCCACAGACGCTGACGCAGTCCGTCACCTTCACTGAGCAGATCCAGCACCCGCAGCGAGGCGGCCACAATGGCCGGCGCCAGCGAGTTAGAGAACAGATAGGGACGGGAACGCTGACGCAGCCACTCCACCACTTCGGCCTTTGCTGCGGTGTAGCCACCGGACGCACCGCCGAGTGCTTTCCCGAGCGTGCCGGTAATGATGTCGACCCTGCCCATGACGTCGCAATATTCATGGGTGCCGCGTCCGGCGTTCCCGACAAAACCCACCGCATGGGAATCATCTACCATCACCAGCGCGGAGAATTCATCGGCCAGATCGCAGATGGCGGGCAGATTTGCAATCACCCCATCCATTGAGAAGACGCCATCGGTGGCGATCAGGATATGACGGGCACCTTTATCGCGTGCTTCCTGCAGACAGATCCGCAGCTCTGCCATGTCATTATTGGCATAGCGATAACGCTGCGCTTTGCACAGCCGGACGCCGTCGATAATGGAGGCATGATTCAGCGCATCCGAGATCACCGCATCCTGCGCACCAAGCAGGGTTTCGAACAGACCGCCGTTGGCGTCGAAGCAGGAGGAGTAGAGAATGGCATCCTCCATCCCGAGAAACGCTGCCAGCCGCTTTTCCAGCTGCTTATGGCTGTCCTGCGTGCCGCAGATAAAGCGCACCGACGCCATGCCGAAACCATGCGAATCCATTCCCTCTTTCGCCGCCTGAATCAGCGCCGGATGGTTCGCTAAACCTAAGTAGTTATTGGCGCAGAAGTTAATCACTGCCGGATCGCTGCCAACCGCGATTTCCGTCTGCTGAGCAGAGGTGATGATCCGCTCCTGTTTAAACAGTCCTTCCTGACGTGCATCATCAAGTTGCTGACGAAGTTGTTGATAAAATTGCGCAGGCATCATTGCTCTCCTCAGATGGCAAAAATCTGGCATATCTTACTGAACAGGCCGCTTCTTCACGATAAATCGCCCAACAGAATGTCATTTTTGCAGCATAGTTCACGCCACGACGATGTACGCGTAACGCGTTACAGAGTCATCTGGCTGTCTGCACCCTGATGAAATGTTATGATGTGAGGTATTCGTGTGTGAAACCTCCTGTTTCACCCCACAACGTTGAAGGTAACAACATGATTATCGTAACTGGCGGCGCAGGAATGATTGGCAGCAACATCGTCAAAGCGCTGAACGATCGCGGTCACACCGACATTCTGGTGGTGGATAATCTGAAGGATGGCACCAAGTTTGCCAATTTAGTCGACCTGGATATTGTCGATTACATGGACAAAGAAGAGTTCCTGATGAGCGTGATCGCGGGCGATGATTTAGGCCCGATCGAAGCGGTCTTCCATCAGGGCGCCTGCTCCTCCACCACTGAGTGGGATGGCAAGTACATGATGGAAAACAACTATCAGTACTCCAAAGAGTTGCTTCACTTCTGTCTTGAGCGCGAGATCCCGTTCCTCTACGCCTCTTCTGCTGCGACCTACGGCGGACGCAACGAGAATTTCATTGAAGAGCGCCAGTATGAGCAGCCGCTGAATGTCTATGGCTACTCCAAGATGCTGTTCGACCACTACGTCCGTCAGATGCTGCCGGAAGCGAACTCGCCGGTGTGCGGCTTCCGCTATTTCAACGTCTACGGCCCGCGCGAAGGCCACAAAGGCAGCATGGCCAGCGTTGCCTTCCATCTGAACACGCAGATCAGCAACGATGAAAATCCAAAACTGTTTGAAGGCAGCGATGGCTTTAAACGTGATTTCATCCACGTTGATGATGTGGCAGAAGTGAATCTGTGGTGCTGGGAAAATGGCGTCTCCGGAATCTATAACTGTGGTACAGGCCGCGCCGAATCCTTCCAGGAAGTGGCTGATGCGGTTCTGAAATTCCATCAAAAAGGTCAGATCGAGTACATCCCGTTCCCGGAAAAACTCAAAGGACGCTATCAGGCTTATACCCAGGCCGATCTCACTAAATTGCGTGCTGCCGGTTACGACAAGCCCTTTAAAACGGTGGCGCAGGGCGTCGCTGAATATATGGTCTGGCTGAACCGCAACGCATAAAGGAAGCTGCTCCGGCGATGAAAATTCTGGTAATCGGCCCGTCGTGGGTCGGCGATATGATGATGTCGCAAAGTCTCTATCGCACACTCAAGGCCGAACATCCGGATGCAGTGATTGATGTGATGGCACCGGCATGGTGCCGTCCGTTGCTGTCACGCATGCCGGAGGTGAATCAGGCGCTGGCGATGCCGCTCGGGCATGGCGCACTGGAGATTGGTGAGCGTCGCCGGCTGGGGAAAGTGCTGCGCGCCAGTCACTACGACCGTGCTTATGTGCTGCCTAACTCCTTTAAGTCGGCGCTGGTCCCCTTCTTTGCCGGAATAAAACGCCGCGTCGGCTGGCGCGGTGAAATGCGCTATGGCCTGCTGAACGATTTGCGGGTGCTGGATAAAACCGCGTTTCCACTCATGGTTGAGCGCTACGTTGCGCTGGGCTACGACACACCGGTTGCCTCGGCGGCGCAGCTGCCACAGCCGCTGTTGTGGCCAAAGCTGCAGGTTGAAGAGCAGGAAAAGATTGAAACCGCCGCACAGTTTCAGCTGGCGGCAACCCGTCCGATCATCGGTTTTTGTCCGGGTGCCGAATTTGGTCCGGCCAAACGCTGGCCGCACTATCACTACGCCACGCTGGCCCGTCAGTTGATTGCTGAAGGCTTCCAGATTGTGCTGTTTGGCTCCGCCAAAGATCGCCCGACCGGCGACGAGATTATCGCTGCGCTGCCAGAAGATGCACGCGGCCACTGCCGTAATCTGGCCGGTGAAACCCAGCTGGAGCAGGCAGTGATTCTGCTGGCGCAATGCCGGGCCGTGGTCAGTAACGATTCCGGCCTGATGCATATTGCTGCGGCGCTGGACCGTCCGCTGGTGGCGCTCTATGGGCCGAGCAGCCCTGACTTTACGCCGCCGCTTGCAAAACAGGCGCGTATTATTCGCCTGATTACCGGCTATCACAAAGTGCGTAAAGGCGATGCCGACCAGGGCTATCACCAGAGCCTGATCGATATTCAGCCTGAGCGCGTACATCAGACGCTGAGCGAACTGCTCGCACCACAGGAGGTGCCATGCACGTCCTGATTGTTAAAACCTCTTCAATGGGCGATGTACTGCATTCACTGCCGGCACTGACCGATGCGATGCATGCTATCCCCGGCATCCGTTTCGACTGGGTGGTGGAAGAGAACTTCGCGCAGATCCCTGGCTGGCATCCTGCGGTCGATAAGGTGTTACCGGTCGCAATCCGCCGCTGGCGCAAACACTGGTTTGGCAGTCAGCAGCGTGAAGAGCGTGTGCTGTTTAAGCGCGCGTTACAGTCGCGTGAGTACGATGTCGTCATTGATGCGCAGGGGCTAATCAAAAGTGCCGCGCTGGTTACCCGCTTATCGAAAGGGGTAAAGCACGGGCAGGACAGCCGTAGCGCGCGTGAGCCGTTTGCCAGCTGGTGGTATGACGTCCGCCATGAAGTCAGTAAGCGACAACACGCGGTTGAGCGAACGCGTGAACTGTTCGCCAAAAGCCTGGGCTATGAAAAGCCGCAAAGTCAGGGTGACTACGCGATTGCCGGACACTTTCTGCATCATCTGTCCGCTGACGCACATCATTATCTGGTCTTTCTGCATGCCACGACACGTGACAACAAGCACTGGCCGGAATCCCACTGGCGTCAGCTGATTGAGCTGGTGCAGCCCAGCGGTCTGCGGGTGAAACTGCCCTGGGGTGCAGAACATGAGCATCAACGCGCCTTGCGTCTTGCTGAAGGATTTGAACATGTCGAGGTGCTGCCTAAGCTGACGCTGGAAGCGATAGCCCAACAGCTGGCGGGCGCACGGGCGGTGGTCTCGGTCGATACCGGATTAAGTCACCTGACGGCGGCACTGGATCGTCCCAACCTCACGCTGTATGGCCCGACCGATCCTGGTTTGATTGGTGGTTATGGGCAGAACCAACAGGCACTGAGCGCCCCGAATCATAATCTGGCGGAGCTGACTGCTGACGCGGTGGCAGAAAAACTTCAGGCCGTTATCAGGGAAAATACGCCATGAACTATGTGCTGATCTATCTGCTGCTGGTGCCTTTGCGGACGGTAATGCGGCTGTTTTACCGTCCAACCGGACGCAGCTTAATCATTCAGACGGCAAAGATTGGTGATTTCATCAATATCACCCCGATGCTGCGCGCCCTGGGCCAGTCTGAACTGCTGATCAGCAAGGCGGTCGAGCCGCTGGTGCGTTACGATGACACGGTCAGCCGTTACTTTCTGATTGAAGATGCTAAACGCAGCTTTTTTGCCAAACTGAAGCTCGCGTTCACGCTGATGAACCGTTATGACAACGTCTATCTGGTGCAGCCCAACAGCGTGAACCTGTTTTTCGCCGCGTTATGTAACGCACCGAACAAGCAGTTTCTGCGCACCTATGTGCTTAAGTCCTATCATGCAACCTTCTATCGCAGCGCCAGCGGCATTGTCGACCATAGCAAAACGGATTTAACGCTCGACAGTTATCTGAAGCTGATTAACCGTGACTACCGCTATACCGATTTTCCCAAACATGCGACCTCGCCGCTCTTGCAGCCGGCTGAGCCGCCCGCCGCGCTGCGTAATCCGTGCAGCGGTATTAAAATAGGTATCAGTATTTCTGCCGGTAATCGGGCCAAAACCATTCCTGCCAGCATCTGGCAGCAGCTGATGGCGGCGCTGGCTGAGTTGCCCTGTACCTTTTATGTCTTTGGCCCACCGGCTGAGCAACCGTGGCTGGATGAGTTACTGAGCCTGACCGGCCCCAAAGAGAATATCGTCAGCCTGATTGGTGAGCTGAAACTGGAAGAGGTTCCCTGGGCCATTGCGCAGATGGATTTCTATATCGCCTCTGATTCTGGCAATGCGTATATTGCTGATGCCCAGCAGATTCCGGTGATCATGCTTTACGGGCCGTGTGAAGTCAGGGAGCAGCGTCCGGTCAATAACGTGTTGTTTATCGGACCCGATAATATTGCGGCCTCGACGTTCGTTTTTGCTACCCGTTTTAAGTTTGATCAGCCCGCTGAAAAATTATTCGGGCTGGATCGCGATAAACTGACTAGAATACAAACGTTTATTACTCATAATCTGGAATAGTAAAGCGTAATGGCAATTACCCCTCTTGCTGATGCCGTTCAGCAAAGTCAGCTGCTGGTCAACACGCTTGCTGACACGGATGATAATCCGGTTCACGTTGCGTTTGGCATCAACCACGCCTATGCGCGTGGCCTGGGCATTACGCTGTTTTCACTTCTCCATCATCATCCTGATACCGCGTTCCACGCCCATATTTTCTCCGATTCCCTGCGTGATGAAGATGTGGAAAAACTGCACTTGCTGGCCACAGGCCACCGTCTGGCGATTACGTTGCATATTTTTAACAGTGCCTGGGTTGATCAGTTGCCTGCTGTGGGTCGCTATCCTAAAAGCATCCACTACCGCTTCCTGATCCCTGAAACTGTGGCGAGCTACAGCGATCGGGTGATCTATATTGATGCTGACACGCTTGTAGTGGGTGACTACTCGCCCCTGTTCGCCCTGGATATCGCGGATTACACGCTGGCGGCCTGTAACGACACACCACGTGCGCGGCAGAACCAGTGCGCAAGGCTGGGGCTGAAGCATCATCACTATTTCAACTCCGGCTTTATGCTGATCAATATTCCGCGCTGGCTCGAAAGGCAGACTACGGCGCGCATTACTGACGTGCTGGTGACGCAGGGCGCAGAGTTTGGTTTTCCCGATCAGGATGCGCTGAATATCGTGCTGGAGAATGAGATTCTGATCCTGCCGGACCGCTATAACCATATTTACGACATCATCGCCAATAAAGTCTGGGATCATACTGCCGTTCCAGCGGACACCGTGATGATTCACTACACCGGTAAATGCAAACCCTGGCATGCCTGGGCGGGCAGCGATCTTGCTCAGCTCTACTACCGCTATTACCAGCGCTCCCCCTGGGCTTCACAACCGCTTGATACACCGAGACATTATAAAGAGATGAAGCGATTTTCCCGCATCAAGTGGCATCAGAAACAGTATGCTGAAAGCATGAGCTGGATGATGAAGTATGTCAGTCTCAAGTTTTTTAAGCAGAGCGAGCAATAGCGCTCTCAGGTTTATCATAATTGATACGGGCGCGGTTATTTCAGCGCCTGACTTTCCCGTCATTTATCCCGCCTGCTGTTTACCACCATCTCTTATAAAAAAGACGCTGAATGAACACCAGCATAATAATCTGTTTACCTGTAAAGCGACTTTGCGTAAAAAAGCGCATATAGCGCATTATTATTGTCGGGCGTGGTTTTTAGTAAAGCAGGAAAGCTACACCGTCTTATAATCGTTAACTTCCTGATTCCACTCTGCTGATTTGGAAATGATTTATGACGAGGCAATGCCCTTTCGCAGTGAATTCAACGCGGGTGAAGATAGTGTGATGAGTACTTCTCCTTTGCTGAGTATCATTACGCCGATGTTCAATGCGGGCAGCATGTTTGACGAGTTCATGCAGTCACTGCTGGCGCAGACGCTGACCGCGCTGGAGATCATCATTGTCAATGACGGTTCCACCGACGGCTCAGGTGAGCGCGCTGACCTGTATGCACAGCAGCACGCTCATATTCGTGTGATTCATCAGGAAAATGGTGGCGTGTCGCGGGCCCGTAACGCCGGTCTGGCGATAGCCCGCGGGAAATATGTCACCTTCCCGGATGCAGATGACACCATGCAGCCCGATATGTATCAGACGCTGGTGACGATGGCAGAAGCGGACAATCTGGATGCGGCACAGTGCAACGCCGAGTGGTTTTTCAAACACAGCCAGCGGGTAAAACCGCTGATTCCGCTGGACCGTTTGCGCAGCACGCCGGTGCTGAGCGGTGCCGACTGGCTCAATACCGCGCTGAAAACGCATCGTTATATGCATGTGGTCTGGCTGGGGATCTATCGTCGGGAACTGATTGAGCAGCATCAGTTGCAGTTTGAACCGGGCCTGCATCATCAGGATATTCCCTGGACCACCGAGTTTATGCTGCTGGCGAAACGCGTGCGGTATACCGACGCAGTGCTCTATCGCTACTATATGCACGACGCCTCCATCAGCAACCGCAAACGGACCGGCGAGCGCAACGTGGAATATCAGCGTCACTACCTGAAGATTGCGCGGCTGCTGGAAGAGCTAAACACCCGTTATCGTGACCGCGTGAAGATCTACCCGTCGTTTCACTATCAGGTAACGCATGAAGCGCTCAGCGTTTGCCACAGTGTGAGACGTGAGCCTGATGCCCGCGCACGCCAGGCAATCATTGCCGATCTGTTCACGACCGGTACACACCTGCGCATGCTACGTAATGCCCGGGGAATTAAGCAGTGGTATCAGTTGCTGTTATGGCTGGCGCGGCTCTATCGCTGGCGTGATAAATAACCTTTGAGGCTGGCTTTATCCTAAAAAGGGTTTGCCCTACAATCGGTTCACTGAATTCTGAGAACTCTTGTTTATGGCCAGCCTGATTCCAGCAAACTTCTCTCCAAAAAATATATTACTGATTAAGCTGCGCCATCATGGTGACATGCTGCTCACAACGCCCGCCATCAATGCGCTTCATGAGCGTTATCCGCAGGCCAGCATCGACGTATTGCTCTATCAGGAAACGCGTCCGATGCTGGAAGCGCATCCGGCCATCCGCCATTTGCACGTCATCGATCGCAAATGGAAGCAGGAAGGCACCTGGCGCAAGCTGGGCCATGAGCGTGCATTAATTCGCGCCGTGCGCGACGCCCATTATGATCTGGTGATCAATCTGGCCGATCAGTGGCGCGCTGCTCAGATTACCCGTCTCTCTGCGGCACCCGTTCGCATCGGTTTTGCCTATAAAAAACGCGATAACGTGCTGTGGCGATGGTGTCACAACTGCCTGGTCCCCACACACAATCACAGCAAACTGCATACCGTTGAGCAGAATATGTCGGCGCTGGCGCCCCTCGGCATCAGCAGCGAAGGCGCTCGCGTCTCAATGCACTACAGCGATGCTGACCAGCAAATTGTGCTGGCCCGACTGGCGGAACATCATGTCACTGCGCCCTATATTGTGGTGCAGCCGACCTCACGCTGGGGCTTCAAATGCTGGGAAGAGGAGAGCGTTGCAGCCACACTTGATCAGCTGGCGCAGACGGGCCGCAAAGTGGTGCTGACCGCCGGGCCGGACAAGCAGGAGCTGGCGATGATTAACCGCATTCGCGCGCTCTGTGTATCAAAGGATGTGGTTTCGCTGGCGGGTCAGTTCACGCTGCCGCAGCTGGCGGCATTGATCGATCATGCCCGTCTGTTTATTGGCGTCGACTCTGCGCCGATGCATATGGCTGCTGCGCTTGAAACCCCCTGCATTGCGCTGTTTGGCCCGACCAAGTTGCAGCACTGGCGGCCCTGGGGTGACAACAATCAGGTTATCTGGGCGGGCGATTATGGCCCGCTGCCCTCACCCGATTCCATCGACACCAAAACTGACCAGCGTTATCTCTCGGCCATTCCGGTAACGGATGTGGTCGCGGCAGCGAGGAGCTACCTGAATGAGTAAGTTACGGCTGGCGATTGTCCGGCAGAAATATCGTCCGGATGGCGGTGCTGAACGTTTTATCTCACGCGCGCTGGAGGCGCTGGGCAGCGAAAAGCTCGATCTCAACATCATTACCCGCAGCTGGCAGGGCACGCCCAACCCAGACTGGCATCTGCATATCTGTAATCCGGCAAAGCTAGGCCGGGTCTCCCGTGAGCGCGGTTTTGCCCGGGCAGCACGCGCCTGCTGGGAGCGCGAAAAGTTTGATATTGTACAAAGCCATGAGCGCATTGCGGGCTGTGACATTTTCCGTGCGGGTGATGGCGTGCATCGCGTGTGGCTGGAACAGCGCGCCCGCATCGTGTCATCCTGGCAACGGCTGAGTGCTGCACTCAGTCCTTATCACCGCTATGTTCTGCAGGCGGAAGCGGATATGTTCAACTCTCCGACGCTGAAAGCGGTGATCTGTAATTCAGAGATGGTTAAGCGCGATATCCTGCGCTGCTTTTCGCTCGACGCCGGAAAAATCCATGTCATTCATAACGCTATCGATGCCAGCCGTTTCCAGCCCGCCACGGAAGCAACCCGTCGCGCCACCCGTCAGCAGCTGTCACTGCCCGATGCAGCGACCGTACTGATTTATGTCGGCTCCGGCTTTGAGCGCAAAGGACTGAAAGCGGCGATACAGGCGCTGGCTGCCAGCGATCGTTATCTGATTGTAGTGGGCCAGGATAAACAATTACAACGTTATCAGCAGCTGGCAAACCAGCTTCACTGCCTGGACCGCCTGCGCTTTGTCGGCGTACAGCAGAATGTGCAGCCGTTCTATCACGCGGCGGATGGCCTGTTGCTGCCCACGCTCTATGATCCCTTTCCGAATGTGGTGCTGGAGGCGATGGCCTGCGGCTTACCGGTAATTACCAGCACCGGTTGCGGTGGCGCGGAATTTATTACTGCTGGTCAGGAAGGCTTCGTCTGTGATGCCCTGGATATCAATGGCTTAAATGAGGCAATTAACGCCATACCGGCACTTTCCGTCGATTCACGAATGGGTGACGCAGCGCGACGTAAAATTGAGCCTTATGGTCCACAACGGCTGGCGCAGGCGCTGACTTCGCTTTATCAGCAGGTAGTGAGTAGCAACTGACAATGTGGGATGAGTGCATGCAGGGTTTCTGATACCATGCCGCCATCTCATTTTAATCTGTTTTTAGACGCGAACCTGCTGTAACGGTAACTATGACGACCATTTACACCGCATTGCTCTACTTCATTCAGCCACTGATCTGGCTGCGCCTGTGGCTGCGCGGTCGTAAAGCGCCTGCCTATCGCAAACGCTGGGCAGAACGCTATGGCTATTGTGTCGGCAAAGTGAAGCCTGACGGCATTGTGCTGCACTCGGTCTCTGTGGGTGAAACGCTGGCCGCGATTCCGCTGGTGCGCGCACTGCGTCATCGTTACCCGACCCTGCCGATTACCGTCACCACCATGACGCCAACTGGTTCTGAGCGGGCGCAATCTGCTTTTGGCAAAGATGTGCATCACGTCTATCTGCCTTATGATCTGCCAGGTTCGATTAATCGTTTTCTGGATACGGTTAATCCACGACTGGTGATCATCATGGAAACGGAGCTGTGGCCGAACATTATCCGCATTCTGCACCAGCGTAACATTCCGCTGGTGATCGCCAATGCCCGCCTCTCGGCCCGCTCCGCCAAAGGCTATCGCAAGCTGGGTAAATTTATGCGCCAGCTGTTGCAGAGCATCACGCTGATTGCGGCACAGAATACGGAAGATGGCGACCGCTTCCTGAGTCTGGGCCTGAAACGTTCACAGCTGGCGATTACCGGCAGCCTGAAGTTTGATATTTCCGTGACGCCAGAACTGGCCGCCAGAGCGGTAACACTGCGTCGCCAGTGGGCGCCGCGTCGCCCGGTGTGGATTGCCACCAGCACGCACGAAGGCGAAGAGGCCATCGTGCTGGATACCCATCGTCGCCTGCTGCAGACGTTTCCGGATCTGCTGCTGATTCTGGTTCCCCGCCATCCTGAACGCTTTAACGATGCGCGCGAACTGACGCAGGAACGCGGCTTCAGCTTTATCCTGCGCAGCAGCGGTGAGATCCCTTCGGGTTCCACGCAGGTGGTCATCGGCGACTCAATGGGTGAACTGATGCTGCTTTACGGCATCGCCGATCTGGCGTTTGTCGGCGGCAGCCTGGTTGAGCGGGGCGGACACAACCCGCTGGAACCCGCGGCCCATGCCCTTCCGGTGCTGATGGGGCCTCACATCTGGAACTTCAAAGATATCTGCAGCAAGTTGCAGGAAGGCCAGGGTCTGATCACCGTCACCGACGTGATTTCACTGGAAAAAGAGGTCACCAACCTGTTACAGGATGATGATTATCGCCGTTATTACGGACGCCATGCGGTAGACGTACTGCACCAGAACCAGGGTGCGCTTCAGCGTCTGCTACAGTTACTCGAACCGCATCTGCCACCACGGGCCCACTAATGTCAGCACGCCAGCGTCTTTCTGTGGTGATGATCGCCAAAAATGAAGCGGAGCTGCTGCCGGATTGTCTGGCCTCAGTCAGCTGGGCCGACGAAATTATTGTGCTGGATTCTGGAAGCAGTGACGACAGTGTTGAGATCGCCACGCAGGCTGGGGCGCAGGTCTATAAAAGTGATGACTGGCAGGGCTATGGCATTCAGCGCCAGCGCGCACAGGGCTATGCCACCGGCGACATGATTCTGATGATCGATGCAGATGAGCGTGTTTCACCCGAACTGCGTGCCGCCATTGAGCAGGTGCTGGTCGCCCCACCCAGCCGCACGGTTTACAGCCTGGGCCGCAGTAATCTGTTCCTCGGCCGCTTTATGCGCCACAGTGGCTGGTATCCCGACCGCGTGATGCGCCTCTATCCACGCACCTTCCGCTACAATGACAATCTGGTGCATGAATCACTGCAGAGTGACGGCGCACCGGTGGTGGCGTTGCCTGGCGATCTGGAACATCTGACCTGCCGCGATTTAATCGCCTTTCAGCGCAAACAACTAGCCTATGCCGAAGCCTGGGCCAAAGAACGTCACCAGCGCGGTAAGCGTTGTGGTCTCTTTTCTGTGTTCAGCCATACGCTTGGCGCGTTTGTTAAAACGTTGCTGCTGCGTGCCGGTTTTCTCGACGGTAAGCAGGGCTGGATTCTGGCGGTGGTCAACGCGCAATATACCTTCAATAAATATTCAGCCCTCTGGGCGCTGAATCACGCTTCGGCAAAAGGGCGAGTATGACCACTAAAGCCATCTATCCCGGTACGTTTGATCCTGTAACGCTCGGTCATCTCGACATCGTGACGCGGGCAGCGCAGATGTTTGATCAGGTGATTCTGGCCATTGCTGCCAGCCCCAGTAAAAAACCGATGTTCAGCCTGGATGAGCGCGTGGTGCTGGCCGGTCAGGTGGTGGCCCATCTGCCGAACGTTGAGGTGATCGGCTTCAGCGACCTGATGGCTAATTTCGCCCGTGACCAGCAGGCGAATGTGCTGGTCCGTGGCTTGCGTGCGGTGTCAGATTTTGAATATGAAATGCAGCTGGCGCAGATGAATCGTCACCTGCTGCCAACGCTGGAGAGTGTGTTCCTGATGCCGTCTGAAGGCTTCTCGTTTATCTCCTCTTCGCTGGTCAAAGAGGTGGCGCGTCACAGCGGCGATGTTTCC
This sequence comes from Pantoea sp. SM3640, assembly GCF_015654165.1. NCBI lineage: Bacteria > Pseudomonadati > Pseudomonadota > Gammaproteobacteria > Enterobacterales > Erwiniaceae > Pantoea > Pantoea sp. SM3640. The sequence goes on along the minus strand of NZ_CP064872.1, from coordinate 3,944,178 downwards.
GCCTTTCTGCCCGCGCCCGTGCATCAGGCACTGCTGGCTAAACTGGCTTAATGCTGGCAGTTGGGGCACCAGTAGGTGCTGCGCTGCCCGTGCCTGCCACTGATAATCGGCGTACCGCATGCCCGGCAGGGTTCACCTGCCCGGCCATAAACCTGCAACTGCTGGGCAAAATAGCCAGGCTTGCCGTCGGTCTGTAAGAAGTCACGCAGCGTAGTACCGCCCTGCTCAATTGAACGTAACAGCACCGCTTTAATGGTGTTGACCAGCAGCTCCGCTTCAGCCTGCGACAGACTACCTGCGGCACGATCGGGAAGGATCCCGGCGGTAAACAGTGACTCACTGGCGTAAATGTTGCCCACGCCCACCACCACTTTGTTATCCATCAGCCACTGCTTGATGAACGTCCGTTTGCCACGTGACTTATCAAACAGGTAAGCGCCGTCAAACTGGTCGCTAAGCGGCTCAGGCCCAAGATGTGCCAGCACGCTACTGCCCGTCAGATCGCTGCTCCAGAGCCAGGCACCAAAGCGGCGCGGGTCGGTGTAACGCAGTACTTTGCCGTTGCTCATCACCAAATCAACATGGTCATGCTTCGCTGCTGGCAGCTCTTCGGAAAGCACCCGCAGGCTGCCCGACATGCCCAGGTGGATAATAATCCAGCCATGCGGCAGTTCCAGCAGCAGATATTTCGCCCGACGCTGCACGCTGAGCACCGGCTGATCGCTTAGCGCCAGGATCTCCTGCGAAACAGGCCAGCGCAGACGTGAATTACGCACCACGGCGTGAAGAATGGTTTCACCGACCAAATGCGGCTCGATACCGCGGCGGCTGGTCTCAACCTCTGGCAACTCTGGCATACCTTCTCCTCAGCGTTTTACACAAACAAAAAACCCGGCCGGAGCCGGGTTTTTAGCAGAACACTAAAATTACTTAATTTTAGCTTCTTTGTAGATCACATGCTGACGTACAACCGGATCGAACTTTTTCAGTTCCAGCTTCTCTGGTTTAGTACGTTTGTTCTTCGTGGTGGTATAGAAGTGACCTGTACCAGCAGAGGAAACCAGCTTGATCTTCTCACGAATACCTTTAGCCATGATTCAGTTCCTTAGTACCTTAGTACTTCTCACCACGGGCACGCATGTCGGATAAAACCGTATCAATGCCCTTTTTATCAATAATGCGCATACCTTTAACAGATACACGCAGAGTAACGAAGCGCTTCTCGCTCTCAACCCAAAAACGGTGTGAGTGCAGGTTCGGAAGGAAACGGCGTTTCGTCGCGTTCATTGCGTGGGAACGGTTGTTACCCGTTACCGGACGCTTTCCAGTTACCTGGCAGACTCGTGACATGTCTATATCTCCAAAAATCAAATCAGCTCGAGCTTTAAAAATTAGGTTTTGGCCGCCTCGTCAGGCTTGCAGCCCGCCAGGCGAGTTCCATGGAACCCGCTAAGCTGGCCTAACCGCCAAACCCGAGATTCTCAAAGGTGGCGTAGTATACGCCGCTCAGCCCAAGTGCTCAAGTCCCGAACAGATAAAGATCCCGAATGATCGGGCAAAAAGCCGCCACCTGGCGCGAATTTTCCCTGAATCAGAGCCATCCCCGCTCAGCAAAGGAGACATATTCGCCATGGCCAATCACCAGATGATCGAGCAGACGGATGTCGAATAGCTGACAGGCTTCGCTGACTTTATGGGTCACTTCACGGTCAGCACGGCTCGGTTCCGCCATCCCCGACGGATGATTATGCGCCAGTATCAGGGCGGCTGCGTTGAGCTTCAGCGCTTCCCGGACGATCTCGCGGGGGTGAACTTCCACGCTATTAATGGAGCCAGAGAACATATTTTGTGCCCGCAGCACCCGATGCTGATTATCCAGAAACAGGGCCATAAAGATCTCCCGCTCCTGGTGGGCTAACAGACTTTGCAGATACTGGCGTGTAATCTGTGGATTTTCCATCACGCTTTCGCGCGCCAGCTTACTGGCGAAAAAGCGCTTCGCCAGTTCGGCAATCGCGTGCAGTTGCGCCAGCTTGGCATCACCGACCCCTTTAATTTTGCAAATTGCCGCTTTGTCTGACGTCATGAGCTGATAAAGCGAGCCAAATCCCTCCAGCATCTGCCCGGCCAGCTCAAGGACGTTCTGCCCCGGCGAGCCGGTGCGGAGAAAGATGGCCAGCAGTTCGGTATCGCTGAGCGAATGCGCGCCCAGTTTTTGCAGTTTTTCCCGTGGTCCCTTGATTTTCATCTTTGCTCTCCCTGAGATGCGCCTAAGAGTGGCCCATCCTGAAGCGTACCGCTATCAGTGGCGCATCAATCTTCGAGGCAGCTCGCAAACGCAGTTGGTGAAAAGGCGCGTACACGCTTTTGTGATAAAGTCCGTGCATTCGCCGCCGCGGGCGGCAGAGAGCTTAGTGAGGCCAACATCATGATGGGATTAGCCGGCAAAAAAATTCTTCTTGGCGTGAGTGGCGGTATCGCTGCTTATAAAGCACCTGAGCTGGTGCGTCGCCTGCGCGACCGCGGCGCTGATGTCCGCGTAATGATGACGGAGGGGGCAAAGGCCTTTATTACTCCGCTCAGCCTGCAGGCCGTTTCAGGCTATCCGGTGTTTGACGATCTGCTTGATCCGGCAGCGGAAGCGGCGATGGGTCATATTGAACTGGCAAAATGGGCCGACCTGATTGTGCTGGCACCGGCCACTGCCGACCTGATTGCCCGTATCACTGCCGGTATGGCAAACGATCTGGTGACCACCGCCGTCTTAGCGACGGCCTCACCCGTAGCGGTAGTGCCCGCCATGAATCAGCAGATGTATCGTGCGGCGGTGACCCAGTACAACCTGCAGACGCTGCATGAGCGTGGCGTGCTGATCTGGGGGCCGGACAGCGGCAGCCAGGCCTGCGGTGATGTCGGGCCGGGCCGGATGCTTGACCCGCTGGTGATTGTTGACCATGCGGTGCAGTGGGCGGCGCCCGTCAACGATCTGCAACATCTCAACATTATGATAACCGCCGGTCCAACCCGTGAGGCCCTGGACCCGGTGCGCTACATCTCGAATCACAGCTCCGGCAAAATGGGCTTTGCGATTGCCGCCGCTGCTGCCTGGCGTGGCGCACAGGTAACGCTGGTCAGTGGTCCGGTCAGCCTGGCGGCACCAGCGGGTGTGCGGCGCATTGATGTTACCAGCGCCCTGGAGATGCAGGCCGCCGTCATGAGCGAGATAGATAAACAACATATTTTCATTGCAAGCGCAGCCGTGGCAGACTACCGGGCAGCCGATATTGCGGCCGATAAAATCAAGAAACAGGGCGGCGATGATAACGTCACGCTGAACCTGGTAAAGAATCCCGATATTGTTGCCGGAGTCGCCGCACTTCAGGAAAACCGGCCATTTGTGGTTGGATTTGCTGCTGAAACACAGAATGTGGAAGAATACGCCCGGCAAAAACAGGTGCGCAAGAATCTGGACCTGATCTGCGCTAATGATGTCGCTAAAGCCGGACAGGGATTTAATAGCGACACCAATGCTCTTCACCTTTTTTGGCAGGATGGAGAAAAACGCTTACCGCTCAGCGATAAGTCTCTCCTTGGCCAACAATTAATAGACGAGATTGTCAGCCGTTATGATGAAAAAAATAGACGTTAAAATTCTGGATGCGCGTGTCGGCAAAGAGTTTCCACTGCCGACCTACGCCACGTCAGGTTCCGCTGGGTTAGATTTACGCGCCTGTATTGATGAGGTGCTCGACATCGCACCAGGCACAACCACGCTGGTCCCGACCGGTCTGGCGATTCATATCACCGACCCCGATCTGGCCGCTGTGATCCTGCCGCGCTCCGGTCTTGGCCATAAACACGGCATCGTGCTGGGCAACCTGGTCGGGTTGATTGACTCCGACTATCAGGGACAGCTGATGGTGTCGGTCTGGAATCGCGGCCAGGAAAGTTTCTCTCTGCAACCCGGCGATCGCATGGCACAACTGGTCTTTGTACCGGTGGTACAGGCGGAATTTAACCTGGTCGACGATTTCGACGCTAGCCTGCGCGGCGAAGGCGGCTTCGGCCACTCAGGTCGCCAGTAACCCGCATTACCGACTTTCACTTACGCCCGTTATTTTTCCTCATCGCCATGGGACGCGTTCCTGTGGCAGATGCGTAGGTGTTGCCTGTTTTTAGGTGAATTTCAGGGGTTTTTAAGGTCATGGCAGAAAAAAAAGTCGCGAAGCGGAACCGTCGCGAAGAGATTTTGCAGGCGCTGGCACAGATGCTGGAGTCAGGTGATGGCAGTCAGCGCATTACCACCGCCAAGCTGGCAGCCACGGTAGGCGTTTCCGAAGCGGCGCTGTATCGTCACTTCCCCAGTAAGACACGCATGTTCGATAGCCTGATTGAGTTTATCGAAGACAGTCTGATTACCCGCATCAATCTGATCCTCAAAGATGAAAAAGAGACCATGACGCGCCTGCGTCTGATCGTGCAACTGATTCTGGGATTTGGTGAGCGTAATCCGGGACTGACGCGCATCCTGACCGGCCATGCGCTGATGTTCGAGCAGGACCGGCTGCAGGGACGTATTAATCAGCTGTTTGAGCGGATTGAAGTGCAACTGCGACAGGTGATGCGTGAACGGAAAATGCGTGAGGGCGAAGCTTTTCAGGCTGATGAGGCGTTACTGGCAAGCCAGCTGCTGGCTTTCTGTGAAGGTTTACTGTCGCGCTATGTCCGTTCTGAGTTTCGTTTCAGTCCCACCGCAGACTTTGAGGCTCGCTGGCCGCTGATGGCCGCTCAGCTGGTGTAAAGAGTCAAAGAAGGCGGGCATCGCGCCCGCCTCTGTTAAATCCCGTACGCTTTCTGATAGGCACGAACCTGAGCCAGATGATCGGCCATCTCCGGTTTCTCTTCCAGCCAGCTAATAAGGTCGGCCAGTGTGATAATGGCGGTCACTTTGCAGCCGTAATCACGTTCCACTTCCTGAATCGCCGACATCTCTCCACGTCCACGCTCCTGACGATCAAGCGACACCAGCACGCCTGCCAGGGTAGCGTTATGCGCACCGATAATATCCATCGACTCACGAATCGCTGTACCTGCCGTGATCACATCGTCCACCAGCATCACTTTGCCCTGCAGCGGGCTGCCCACCAGCAGGCCGCCTTCACCGTGATCTTTGGCTTCTTTGCGGTTGAAGCAGTAGGGCACATCGCGGTCATGATGGTCCGCCAGCGCCACCGCAGTGGTGGTCGCAATCGGAATGCCTTTATAGGCCGGGCCGAACAGCAGATCGAAATCGACAGCGCCATCCACCAGCGCCTGCGCGTAGAAGCGTCCCAGCAGCGCTAAATCCCGTCCGCTGTTAAACAGACCAGCATTAAAGAAATAGGGGCTTTTACGCCCTGACTTTAAAGTGAACTCACCGAACTTCAGCACCTGCTTGTTCAGGGCGAATTCAATAAACTGACGCTGCCAGGCTTTCATTTCTCACTCCTCAAATAAAGAAAAGGCGACCCTGAGGTCGCCTGTTACATCAATTTTCCAGCGCTGCTTTCTGCGCCTGAATCAATTCCTCAATGCCGCCACGTGCCAGCGCCAGTAGCGTCAGCAGCTCTTCATGGCTGAACGGTTCGCCCTCAGCGGTGCCCTGCACCTCGATCATGCGACCATCTTCCATCATCACGACGTTCATGTCGGTTTCTGCCGCGGAGTCCTCAACGTACTCCAGATCGCACAGCGCTTCGCCTTTAACGATACCTACTGAAATCGCCGCGACCATGCCCTTCATTGGATTGGCTTTCAGCTTGCCGCTGGCCACCAGCTTGTTCAGCGCATCGGCCAGCGCCACGCAGGCGCCGGTAATTGACGCGGTGCGGGTGCCGCCATCGGCCTGAATGACGTCACAGTCGAGCGTGATGGTAAATTCACCCAGCGCTTTAAGATCAACCGCGGCGCGCAGTGAACGGGCGATCAGACGCTGAATCTCCAGCGTACGGCCACCCTGCTTGCCTTTTGCGGCTTCACGCGCCATACGACTGTGGGTAGAACGCGGCAGCATGCCATATTCAGCCGTGACCCAGCCCTGGCCCTGGCCTTTAAGGAAACGCGGAACCCCTTCGTCTACGGAGGCAGTGCAAAGCACTTTCGTTTCGCCGAATTCCACCAGAACGGAACCCTCTGCGTGTTTGGTGTAATTGCGGGTCAATGTGACTGGACGCACCTGTTGTGCGCTACGGCCTGCTGGACGCATGGGTATTCTCCGGCTTGCTAATGATTGGCTGCGCATTATACGGACTTCCTTGCCCGCTGTCTCTTGCGCCGGTCTGACGCAGGCACCAGATGAAATTCCCGGCCAGCTGTGGCTAAATGCGCTTTCCTTTCTCTCTGATAAAAAAGACATATGGCCGCCATTCTTCATTTCCTGCTGGCGCTGGTGGTGATTTTCGCCCTTGCGCTGCTGGTCAGTCATGACCGTAAACAGATTCGCCTGCGCTTTATTGTTCAACTGATTGTGGTGGAAGCCGCGCTGGGCTGGTTCTTCCTTCACTCTGCCGGAGGGCTGGCGCTGGTTGGCTCGTTCGCGGGATTCTTTGAGACGCTGCTTGGCTTTGCCGCACAGGGTACAGAATTCGTGTTTGGCGGAATGAGCAAACAGGGGCTGGCATTTATCTTCCTTGGCGTGCTCTGCCCGATTGTCTTTATTTCAGCACTCATCGGCATATTGCAGCACTGGCGCATCCTGCCGCTGCTGATCCGGATTTTCGGGACGCTGCTGTCGAAGATTAACGGCATGGGCAAGCTGGAGTCATTTAACGCCGTCAGCACGCTGATTCTCGGTCAGTCGGAAAACTTCATCGCCTATAAAGGGATTCTGGGTGATATCCCGCCGCGCCGGCTCTACACCATGGCAGCGACCGCGATGTCTACCGTTTCGCTATCGATTGTCGGTGCTTATATGTCGATGATTGAACCGAAGTATGTGGTTGCCGCACTGCTGCTTAACATGTTCAGTACCTTCATCATTCTGTCGATCATCAACCCGATGGAGAGCCAGAATGAGCAGCCTATCGCGCTGGAAAAACTGCATGAAGAGCAGAGTTTCTTTGAGATGCTGGGTGAGTACATCCTGGCTGGTTTCAAAGTGGCGATGATCATTCTGGCCATGCTGATTGGCTTTATTGCCCTGATTGCTGCCATCAACGCGCTGTTTGCGGCGGTGTTCGGTTACAGCTTCCAGCAGCTGCTTGGCTATCTGTTCTATCCTCTGGCCTGGCTGATCGGCATTCCCAAAGCGGATGCCCTGCAGGCGGCCAGCATCATGGCAACCAAGCTGGTCGCGAATGAGTTTGTGGCGATGATTGAGCTACAGAAAGTCGCGGCGGGCATGAGTGCGCGTGGGCTGGGTATTCTGTCGGTGTTCCTGGTTTCCTTTGCTAACTTTGCCTCTATCGGCATTGTGGCGGGCGCAATTAAAGGCCTGAACGAGAAACAGGGAAATGTGGTTTCCCGGTTTGGCTGGAAGCTGGTCTATGGCTCCACACTGGTGAGCCTGCTCTCTGCGGCTTTTGCCGGTCTGTTTATCTGAGTACTCCGCGGGCGGCCTCGCTGCCGCCCGCGTTCATCCTAGAATCCGACACAGACGGGTGCATCCACCCGCATCACCGACTCCTGACCAAAGCGTTTTTTATAGAGGGTACGTAACGCCTCAATGTCCTGATTGGTGGCAGGATCGATACCGTGGATCAGCATCAGCGCTTTACTGTTCTCACGTGCCAGTTTGCCGTTCTCGCCCAGCCATTGCCCTTTAGCGTCATAAACCGACAGTCCCGCTTTGAAGCGTGGCGTGACCTCATTATCCACAAAGTTCATCCAGTCGAGTGAACTCACCCTGCCGCCATCTGGTTTGCTCAGTCCAAACCACAGTGTGGTTTGCATCATCATGTCGCCACCCGCACAGATGGGTTGCGGTTTCGTGGGCGGCGCGTGGCGCGTCTGGCAACCTGCCAGCAGCAGAGCCATCACAACAGGAAGAGCAATAACGCGTGACATAAATCGATCATCCTCACAAGGGGTTAGTGGTCATCATAAGTGGCTCTCGCGGAAAGCGGAAATGGTTCGTTATTTTCCGGTGAGACGCTTATGCCTGTTATGCCGTGGCTCGCCTCGCTATACTTCACCCATCTTTCCGCAAATGAGTACCGCTTATGATCCGCAGTATGACCGCTTATGCCCGCAGCGAAGCCAAAGGCGAATGGGGCAGCGCCGCCTGGGAGCTGCGTTCTGTTAACCAGCGTTATCTGGAAACCTACATCCGTCTGCCGGAACAGTTTCGTGGGCTGGAGCCGGTTATCCGCGAACGCATTCGTCAGCGTCTGACGCGCGGTAAAATTGAGTGCAACCTGCGTTATGACGCAGACCCCAGTGCACAGGGCGAGCTGATGCTCAACGAAACGCTGGCGAAACAGCTGGTGCAGGCAGCCAACTGGGTGAAAATGCAGAGCGATGAAGGCGCGATTAATCCGCTGGATATCCTGCGCTGGCCCGGTGTGATGTCTGCACAGGAGCAGGATCTGGATGCCATTAACACACAGTTGTTGAAGGCGCTGGATAGTGCGCTGGATGATTTCATTGCGGCACGTGAAAGCGAAGGCACCGCGCTGAAAGCGATGATTGAGCAGCGTCTGGAAGGGGTCTCGCAGGAAGTCAGTAAAGTGCGTGCGCAGATGCCTGAAGTCATCAAATGGCAGCGTGAACGTCTGGTCGCCAAACTGGAAGATGCTGAAGTTCAGCTGGAGAACAATCGCCTTGAGCAGGAACTGGTGATGATGGCGCAGCGTGTCGACGTCTCCGAAGAGCTGGATCGTCTGGATGCGCACGTTAAAGAGACCTACAACATCCTGAAAAAGAAAGAAGCGGTTGGCCGTCGGCTCGATTTCATGATGCAGGAGTTCAACCGTGAGTCGAACACGCTGGCATCAAAGTCGATCAATGCCGATATCACCGCGTCAGCGATCGAACTGAAAGTGCTGATTGAACAGATGCGCGAGCAGATTCAGAATATTGAGTAATACATTTCCGGCAGGTCATTAATGAAGCGCCATTGATGGCGCTTTGTTCATTTTTCAGGCACTAAAGTTTGAGATTCATCAACACCTCCGACCTTTTATTACCGTGGCTGGCTTCAACACTACGTAAAGATTGATAAATAAACATTTCCGGACTCTTCCGGAACGCCTGTCAGTCACACTTCGCATTTCAGGTCTGTCTTTTTTAATTTTTTGAATTTAAAATCTTTTTCCTGTTGTGAACCCTTTTTTCGCACCCGAAACGCTGGCTCCATGAAACAGGTCAATCCTGTAGATTCCGTAGTTTCCCTTTCTTTGAAGGCACTTTTTGATAAAGTGTTGGTCGAAATCAGTACAGCTGTACCGCCTGGAGACTTATGGAAGTGCTCTTTATGCGATACATCCATCTATCTCATGAAGGTTGTTAATGAAAAACACCGGAAAATTTAGCAGTTCGCTGCTGCATCCGCGTTATTGGTTTACCTGGTTTGGTCTTGGTGTACTCTGGCTTCTGGTCCAGCTTCCCTACCCTGTTCTTATGCGTCTCGGTGCCGGTGCCGGCAAAATTTCCCGTCATTTCCTGCAACGCCGTGAGCGCATCACCCGTCGTAACATTGAGCTCTGCTTTCCTGGCATCAGTGAAGAAAAAACAGAACATATGATTGCCGGTAATTTTGCGTCGTTAGGTATGGCGCTGGCTGAAACCGGTATTGCCTGGTTCTGGTCTGACCGTGCGGTAAAACGTCTGTTTAAAGTGTCAGGTATGGATAATCTCCACGCTGCGCAGAGTGAAAAGCGCGGTGTGATGCTGATTGGCGTGCATTTCATGTCACTGGAGCTGGGCGGCCGCATCAGCGGTCTCTGTCAGCCGATGATGGCGATGTATCGCCCGCACAACAATCAGGCAATGGAATATGTGCAGACCAAAGGCCGGATGCGCTCAAACAAAGCGATGATCGACCGCCGCGATCTGCGCGGCATGGTTAATGCTCTGAAACAGGGTGAATCGGTCTGGTTTGCGCCGGACCAGGATTATGGCCCGAAAGGCAGCACTTTTGCGCCACTGTTTGCGGTAGAAAAAGCGGCCACCACCAACGGCACTTTTGTGCTGTCGCGTCTGGCGAAGCCAGCGATGGTGCCGATTATGCTGATTCGTAATGCAGATAATGAGGGCTATCATCTGATCATTGAGCCGATGCTGGAAAATTATCCTCATACGGACGAGGCTGCTGCTGCAGCTTATATGAATAAAGTGATCGAGAATCAGATTCTGCGTGCACCGGAACAATACCTCTGGCTGCATCGCCGATTCAAAACCCGTCCGCCGGGTGAACAATCACTCTACGTCTGAGTAAACAGATAAAGCAGGCACCGCGCCTGCTTTTTTTATTCTGCTAATCCCGTCTGCTTAAATATCCTCTCCGGTTCATCCATGTGCTGCATGCTCTATCCTGGGTTAACACACGCTTTAATTTTTGCTGTTCAGCGCCTCTTTCACGGCCACCAGGCTGGTATCAGAAAGTTAATTAAGGAATGATGAATTCTCTTACCTCGTTAAAGCCGGATAAGCTTATGGATATCAACGATACACAGCAGTGGCAGAGGCCGCTGATTGATGACCGCCTTACGCCCTATATTGAAGTGGATGCAGAGCGCCTGGAGCAGAATCTGCAGCATATGCAGCGCAAAGCCAGTGCAACAGGCGTCGCGTTGCGTCCGCATATCAAAACACATAAAAGTGTCTGGATTGCTCAGCGTCAGCTTGAATATGGTGCTCAGGGTGTCACGGTCTCTAAACCCAGCGAAGGTATCAGCTTTATTCAGGGGGGCGTTCGCGATCTGCTGTTAGCCTACCCGGTTGTGCAACCGCAAAGCGTAGCTGAGCTGCTGCGTCTCGCCGTGCTTCATCAGGCAAAACTTACCCTGATCGCGGACAGGCTGCAGGGTGTAGCAGCGATTGCGGATGCGTGGCAGCAACAGCCAGACTGCGCGCTGGCGGTGGCGATTAAGGTGGATGTTGGATTACACCGGATTGGTGTTAATCCTGATAGTGATGAAGCCGTGCTAATTGCTCAGGCGCTGCGGGACAGAGGCTTACGCTTTGCCGGATTAGTGTCGCATGCCGGTCACGCTTATGGTGCCGGTAATGCCGCGGCTATTGTTGATGTTGCCAGGCAGGAAACGGTATTGATGCAGCAGCTTCAGGCAAAACTGCAGGCTGCGGGATTTACCGACTGCCCGCTCTCTGTGGGTTCAACGCCTACGGCCCTGGCAGCCGAGGTTGCGCCCGGCATCAGTGAAATCCGGCCTGGCAACTATGCACTGCTGGACCTTACCGCCTGTCGCCTCGGGCTAAGTCACGTTGACCAGCTGGCAATGAGCGTCATTACCCGTGTGGTAGCGGTAAACGATCATTTCGCAATTGTGGATGCCGGATCGAAAATGCTGAGTTCGGATAAAGGGCCACACGGCACCAATGCCAGCGGCTTTGGTGTTGCAGCCGACGAAGCGGGCCACACGTATGAGGTGACAAAGTTATCTGAGGAGCATGGTTTTCTGCTTTATCAGGATCGCCGTCCTGAAGTCGGCACGCTGCTTCGTATCTTCCCGAATCACAGTTGCGCAGTGATGGCTCAGTCGGATGGCTTTGTTCTGCGTCGTGCCAGTGGGCATAGCGAAGAGCACGCAGTTTCTGCACGCGGCAATTTCATCTGAGTCAGCGGCAGACAGCCTCATCCGTTGTCTGCCGTTTGTACGAAACCCTCTCAACACCACACTTCTGCTGTTACAACGTATTAACGAGCCTGACCCCATGCTTTAATGCTTTTTTAGCTTATCCTCCGGAGGTTATATGTTCTCCTCGCGCACGCTGAGCCTGACGATTCCGCGTCACTGGTTAGATCTTTATGAAACCATCTGGAAGCCGGAATTTTTTCCAAAGTGGGCGTCCGGACTGACGAATAGTGCGTTAGAGCCTGATGGCAATCGCTGGCGTGCTAAAGGCCCTCAGGGAAATGTAAAGCTCCGGTTCTCGCCACATAATCCGTTTGGCGTAATGGATCACTGGATTGACAGTGGCTCAGGAAAGGAAATCTATGTGCCGATGCGCGTGATAGCCAACGAGCAGGGTGCCGAGGTGATGGTGACGGTTTACCGCCAGCCATTTACTTCAGATGAGAGATTTAAGCAGGATATTGAATGGGTTAGCAACGATCTTGAGAAGCTTAACCAGCTTCTGACACAGTAAATCAATGACTTAGCTCGATTTTTTCTCTGTACTTATCACTGGCTGTTTATGAAAAAAAACAGAAAAACTTCCGATGATAAAGCATAAAGCGTTTATCTGATTGCATGCCCCTTCTACACGTTTATCACCAACCCTGCTTAAGCATTGTTGCCAGGAAAATTCCTGGCAAAAGTGCCTGACAGGCAGGCTGTCCCCACTGATTTCAGGCATCTTCATCTGCTGTGTAAACAATTTCGCTAAAACACATACATTAATCATCAACAATCGTTTATTACTCTCGTACTGGAGATTTAATATTTATCATGCATGAAGTGAAACCATTTATTTCTGCGGTAGCGTAATCAGACTTTTCTTATGGTGTTAAATTAAATAAAACAATGTATAAATCATTCCACACACAGCAATACCCATAATGATAAAGCAGGAAAAAAGTCATGGACCGCTCTGCGTATCCTTTGTTATCAGAAAAAGAATTCGTTGAGATTGCCGCAAGGATGCTGGCAGGAGAATATAAAACTACAACAGGATTTATTCGTGATCTGGCGGAATTCTTATTCGCTGCAGGGGATTCCGCCATGACACGAAACAGAGAATTTACCAGGGATATCTGTTTTTTATCCGGGCACCATTTGATTGAATCCATAATAACATGGCAAGCCTGGAAAGGTATTTCAGGACTCCGGCCGGAAAAATTGCACTAACCAACGGTGTCACAGCAACCTCTCATTGCTGTTACACAACGATTTAATTCTCACAGAGTCAATGAACTCTAACGAGTATATTATGGCAATACGTGAAAGCAGTCTTAATAGCGCAAAGTGGTCTCTGCTCTCTTCAATCAAAATTATTGGCATCGGCGTACTGCAGCTTTCGTTGCTGGCGCAGATTCTGCAGGCGAATGAACTGAACCTGCTGGCGATCGCCGTGATAGCTTTACTGGCTATCGATACGCTGGCCGATCGCGGCTTCTCAAATAAGCTGATCCGCCGCTGTATGCTCTCTATCAACGACCTCTCCACGATCTACTGGGGTAATATGTTGATGGGTGTCGCGGTGTTTGGTCTGTTATTTACGGGCAGTCACCTGCTGAACAGTCTGTTTGGTCAACCTGAACTGGCGTTAATGCTGCAGATGGTCTCAGTGGTGTTTATTATCATCCCGCAGGGTCAGCATTACCGTGCGATATTACAGCGCGAAAAACAATATACCCGTATCGCTTTTGCTGAAACCTCATCAGTATTAGCCGGTCTTGCCGTCACTTTATTTACCGTCTGGCTGACACCTTCAGTATTGTGTGCGATCTGGGGTTATCTGGCGATGGCATCTATTCGCATGCTGATTTACTGCTACTATGGTCGTTCATGGTTCCAGCCGGAATACCATTTTAGCCTGAAAGCCTTTTCTAAAATTCGTGCAAGAAACAAATAATAAAATAAGTCTGTATGGTGGGCTCTGAGCATCCGAAACGATGCGTTGGCGTGCTGTTAACCAGCACGCCTTTTCTTTTTATTAAGCCTGTTGCTTTATTTCTCTGATCGATTCCCTTCTTTATCTGCCGCATCCAGCCTTTTTACCTCACTTATAAACTGACTTACCTCCAGCCGTTGTCTGGCGTTCACGGTCGGTTAATATCCGCCCGTCCGGAACCGGAAAACAGCGGGCCGCAACGCACAAACCTTCTGCAGACTGTTTCTTCTCAGATTTAAACAGGCACTCACCGCAGGCTCTGTGCAGAAAAGTCTTTCTATACGGACGCCAGGGCTGGCTGGTATACACTGCGCTTATCACGGACGCTGATCACCTGAAAATCTCTGTCGCCGTCTTTCAGGCAAAGGCGTCGCCTTGCCGCCGTTTTACCGGAGTCTGCTATGTTACTGACCGTTCTCTACATCATTGGTATTACTGCTGAAGCCATGACCGGTGCGCTGGCGGCAGGCCGCCGCAAAATGGATCTGTTCGGTGTCATTATTATCGCGTCAGTGACTGCCATCGGCGGTGGTTCGGTGCGCGACATACTGCTGGGTCACTACCCGCTGGGCTGGGTTAAAAATCCCGAATACATCATGATTGTGGCAGCAGCAGCGGTCATCACCACTTTCCTGGCGCCACTGATGACACATCTGCGCAAAGTGTTCCTGGTGCTTGATGCGCTGGGGCTGGTGGTTTTTTCCATTATCGGCGCGCAGGTTGCGCTCGATTCCGGACATGCCATGATTATTGCCGCAATAAGCGCGGTCATTACCGGCGTCTTCGGTGGCGTACTGCGTGACATGTTCTGTAATCGCATTCCGCTGGTGTTTCAGAAGGAGCTTTACGCCGGTATCGCTTTCGCCTCGGGCTGGATCTATATCCTGCTGCTGAAAACTACGCTGGCACATGAAGCGGTGATTATCATTACCCTGCTGTTCGGCTTCTTTGCCCGTTTACTGGCGCTGCGCTTCCGCCTCGGTTTGCCGATTTTCAACTATCCCCATCCCGAGCATTAAGGAAGAAGGTATGCCCTGCTGCTGCAGGAACGCGATCAGCGCCTGCACACGAGCATCATGGAACTGCGCAACCAGACGCTTTGCCAGCGCAGCACCAACGCCCGGTAGCGCCTGCCAGCCCGTCACATCCCGCTGCATTAAGCTCTCCCACTGCTGATCGGGTAGCGACTTCAGGGCTTTCCGCGGCAGTGAAATACCTAAGGCATCCACCCAGCGACGAAACGGCTGCTGACGGGTGAGATTAAAACGGTGCCAGAGCTGACCTGCCCGTTCCGGAGAGAAGCCCGTTGCGTCAGCGATCTGTTCCGGTGTTAACGTCAGCCAGCCGAACAGATGCGTCATACTGCGGGTTTCCAGTAAGCGCAGCCAGGTGCTGCGCTCAACACCCGGAATATTCAGCACCGTTTTCTGACTGAGCCAGCGTAATTTTGCCAGTAACTGCTTCTGGCACTCCGCACTAAAGGTGTAACAGCTTAGCGGCGTGTAATGCGACGCGTCGGGAGGCTGAGGATAGTCGCGCTCTGCCACGCGCCAGATCACCCGCTCCAGCCGGGGAATCCCCTGACCCGCCAGACTCAGCGTAATCACATCACCCGCCACAATATCGCTTTCCTGCCAGCGACGCAGGGATCCGACATTAACCCGCCTGACGGTCTTGTCATCCAGCTGCACCGGCTGCAGATTAAGGACGGCAGCTATTTTCCCGGTTCGACCAACCGGAAAATCAACGGAGAGCACTTCAGCGCTGACTTCCGGAGGCTGATACTTCCAGGCAACAGCCCAGGTTCCCTCTCCCGGCAGCCAGTTTTTGCCCGCAGGACGAAGACTCTGATGAACCACCACACCGTCAGTGACAAAGGGCAGCGCAGCATGGAACCAGCGATCCCGCCAGGCAGCGACCTCCTCTTCATCTTTAACGCTGTGGCTCCATTTTGCCGCAATGCCCAGTCCCCAGCGACTGAGTTGCTCAAGGCGTTCCGTCATTGTTGCCGGGCCATCTGGCCAGGCCCAGATGAAAACATCGAGCGAATTCAGCAGGGGAACACGCTGTTTACTCATCATGGCCCCGGCCACCTGTGCGCGAGCATTTTTACCGCCATCAATGGCCTGTTGATGATCGGTCATCGGCAGAAATAGCTCACCCTGCAGCACAACCTCGTCGAGTCGGGTCTCGATATTCAGCGGAATCGCCGGGATCCAGGCGGCTTTAGCCAGCCACTCTTCACCGCGCAATCCATCGCCACGACTTAACAACGACACCAGTCTGCCCTGGCGATACACCAGTGAAACGGCGATACCATCGACTTTTGGCTGCACCCAGAGATCGCGTCGCCCCTGCATCCAGTAAGCCAGTGCCAGCTTGTCCCGCATCTTTTTTACGCCAGTATGGGCGACCGGGTGCAATGACGTGCCATTACCCGGCAGTTGTGGGGCGTAAGCCGGCTGATAAGGGCTAAAGCAGTGCTGCCACTGAATCAGTCGCTGCTGAAGAGCATCATAATCCGCATCCGCCACCGGACTCTGGCCCTGACGATAGTAAGCGTCATCCCAGTGTTGCAGTTGCTGTTGCAGGCGGCGGATCTCTTCCGTCGCCCGGTTCGGTGTCCAGACCGGACAAACGGCGCTATGCACAGGCCATGTAACGATCCATAAAACAGCCGCAAACAGCGGCCAGCCGAATCCTTTCATACTCTTTCCCCTGACGTTTTTCGGTATTCAATAGCCATGCTTTGGCGTCAGCCAGAAACGATGTCCGGTTCAGGAAGGGGTATCGTGGCAATAAAGGATTAGTTGCAGCGGTCTGACAGACATTTGCGCGAAGAGACGCAAAAGTTGGCTGTTGCCGCTGCGCAAACGCTGCGTGGCAGCGGGAAGCTGTGTATACTGTGCAGGAAATCGACTCCGCTTTTAATCAATTCAAGAAAACCATGGCTCAAGGCACGCTCTATATTGTTTCTGCACCCAGCGGCGCAGGGAAATCCAGCCTGATTCAGGCACTGTTAAAGACCCAGCCGTTGTATGATACGCAGGTCTCTGTTTCGCACACGACGCGCGGCATGCGTCCGGGTGAAGCCCATGGCGAACATTATTTTTTCGTTGAGAAACATGAATTTGAGCGGATGATCGCGGAAGATGCTTTCCTCGAACACGCTAAAGTTTTCGACAACTATTATGGTACGTCGCGCCATGCTATTGAGCAGGTGCTGGCAACCGGCGTTGATGTGTTTCTCGACATCGACTGGCAAGGTGCGCAGCAAATCCGCGCCAGAATGCCAGGCGCACGCAGCATCTTCGTTTTACCGCCGTCGAAAGAAGAGCTCGATCGCCGTCTGCGCGGTCGTGGCCAGGACAGCGAAGAGGTCATCACGCGTCGTATGGCGCAGGCAGTAGCGGAAATGAGCCACTACGCCGAGTATGACTATTTAATTGTGAATGATGATTTCGATCTGGCACTGTCCGATCTGAAAACCATTATTCGCGCCGAACGTCTGCGTATGGCGCGCCAGAAGGCGCGTCACGATGCTTTAATCAGCAAACTGTTGGCAGTCTGAATACAGTTTCAGTATGATGCGCAGTCATTTCTTCATCTGTGGAGTAGCACACCTATGGCACGCGTAACCGTTCAGGACGCAGTAGAAAAAGTTGGTAATCGTTTTGACCTGGTGTTGGTCGCTGCACGTCGTGCACGTCAGATGCAGGTTGGCGGCAAAGATCCGCTGGTTCCGGAAGAGAACGACAAGCCTACCGTTATCGCTCTGCGCGAAATCGAAGAAGGTCTGGTCACCAATCAGATTTTAGATGTGCGTGACCGTCAGGAACAGCAAGAGCAGGAAGCCGCTGAGTTACAGGCCGTTACCGCTATCGCTGAAGGTCGTCGTTAACAGCCACCTGCAGGTCGCCCTTGTATCTGTTTGAAAGTCTCAATCAACTGATTGAAAAATACTTGCCAGAGGAGCAGATCAAGCGCCTCCAGCAAGCCTACCTTGTCGCACGTGATGCCCACGAGGGACAGACACGCTCCAGCGGTGAGCCTTATATCACCCATCCGGTTGCCGTGGCCTGTATTCTGGCGGAAATGAAGCTCGACCATGAAACCCTCATGGCCGCGCTGCTGCATGACGTGATTGAAGATACGCCTGCCACTTACCAGGACATGGAACAGCTGTTCGGTAAAAGCGTGGCGGAGCTGGTCGAAGGCGTTTCCAAGCTGGATAAGCTGAAATTCCGCGACAAGAAAGAAGCGCAGGCAGAGAACTTCCGCAAGATGATTATGGCGATGGTGCAGGATATCCGCGTCATTCTCATCAAGCTGGCTGACCGCACCCACAATATGCGCACCCTGGGGTCATTACGCCCGGACAAACGTCGCCGCATCGCGCTGGAAACGTTAGACATTTACAGTCCGCTGGCGCATCGCCTGGGTATTCATCATCTTAAAACGGAGCTGGAAGAGCTCGGTTTTGAGGCTCTCTACCCGAACCGCTATCGGGTGATTAAAGAGGTGGTGAAAGCCGCGCGCGGTAATCGTAAAGAGATGATCCAGAAGATTCTTTCTGAGATCGATGGCCGTCTGCAGGAAGCAGGCATTCCCTGCCGCGTCAGCGGTCGCGAAAAGCATCTTTACTCGATCTATCGCAAAATGACGCTTAAAGAGCAGCGTTTTCACTCGATCATGGATATCTATGCCTTTCGCGTCATCGTGAAAGATCTGGATACCTGCTATCGCGTTCTGGGCCAGATGCACAGCTTGTATAAGCCGCGTCCGGGCCGCGTAAAAGATTACATCGCCATCCCCAAAGCTAACGGCTATCAATCGCTCCATACCTCCATGATCGGTCCGCACGGCGTGCCGGTTGAAGTGCAGATTCGCACCGAGGATATGGATCAGATGGCGGAAATGGGGGTCGCTGCGCACTGGGCGTATAAACAGGCGGGCGAAAGTGGCACTACCGCACAGATTCGCGCTCAGCGCTGGCTGCAAAGCCTGCTGGAGCTGCAGCAAAGTGCGGGCAGTTCGTTTGAATTTATCGAAAGCGTGAAGTCCGATCTCTTCCCGGATGAGATCTACGTCTTTACGCCTGAAGGCCGCATTGTTGAGCTGCCAACCGGCGCGACGCCGGTGGACTTCGCCTATGCGGTTCACACCGACATCGGCCATGCCTGCGTCGGCGCACGCGTTGATCGTCAGCCTTATCCGCTGTCGCAATCCCTGACCAGCGGACAGACGATTGAGATCATCACCGCGCCAGGCGCCCGTCCCAACGCCGCCTGGCTCAACTTTGTCGTCAGCTCCAAAGCCCGCGCCAAAATTCGCCAGCTGTTGAAAAACCTCAAGCGTGAAGACTCGGTTAATCTGGGGCGCCGTCTGCTCAGCCATGCGCTGGGCGGCAGCCGTAAACTGGCGGAGATCCCGGCGGAGAATATCCGTCAGGAGCTGGACCGTATGAAGCTGACCTCGCTTGACGATCTGCTGGCGGAAATTGGTCTGGGCAATGCGATGAGCGTGGTCGTGGCGAAGAACCTGCTGCAGGCGGACAGCAAGACCATCAGCAGTAACAGCAAGCGTGGTAAGCTGCCGATCAAAGGTGCTGATGGCGTGTTGATTACGTTCGCTAAATGCTGCCGACCGATTCCCGGTGACCCGATTGTTGCTCATGTCAGCCCTGGCAAAGGACTGGTGGTGCATCATGAATCCTGTCGCAATATCCGCGGCTACCAGAAAGAGCCGGAAAAATTCATGCCGGTCGAGTGGGATAAAGTCACCGAGCAGGAGTTCGTGGCGGAAATCAAAGTCGACATGTTTAACCATCAGGGCGCACTGGCGAACCTGACGGCAGCAATCAACACGGCCGGTTCCAATATTCAGAGCCTGAATACTGAAGAGCGTGATGGCCGCGTCTACAGCGCCTTTATCCGCCTGACCGCACGCGACCGTGTCCATCTGGCGAATATCATGCGTAAAATTCGCGTGATGCCGGATGTGATCAAAGTCCACCGTAACCGTAATTAGGCATGAACGATCAACGTTTTGCCCGGATTCAGGCGATGCTGGCACTGCGCCAGCACGACCTTACGGTCTGTATGGAGCAGGTGCATAAGCCGCACAATGTGTCGGCGGTGATCCGCACGGCCGACGCAGTCGGCATCCACGAAGTGCATGCTGTCTGGCCCAGCCAGCGGATGCGCACCCAGGCTTCCGCGTCTGCCGGAAGCAACAGCTGGGTGAAAGTGGTTACCCATCCCACCATCGGCGACGCTGTAAAACAGCTTAAACAGCAGAAGATGCAGGTTCTGGCGACCCATCTTTCTGACGATGCCGTGGATTTCCGTGAAATCGATTATACCCTTCCCACCTGCATCCTAATGGGACAGGAAAAAACCGGCATTACCGAAGAAGCACTGGCGCTGGCCGACCGGAAGATCGTGATTCCCATGGTAGGCATGGTGCAGTCGCTGAATGTCTCAGTCGCCTGTGCGCTGATTCTTTATGAAGCGCAGCGGCAGCGACAAAATGCCGGTCTTTACCTGCGCGATTACAGCCTGCTGGACGACGATGAGCAGCAACGCCTGCTGTTTGAAGGCGGATTCCCGGTACTGGCAAGGGTCGCAAAGCAGAAAGGTTTACCCTATCCGCGCATCAATGCGCAGGGCGAAGTCGACGCCGATCCCAGCTGGTGGGCAACCATGCAATCGACCGGTAAAAAAAGATGAAAGGCCGTCTGCTGGATGCCATCCCGCTCAGTACCCTGACCGGCGTCGGTGCCAGCCAGGCAGCAAAACTGGCCAAAATTGACCTGCATACCATTCAGGATCTCCTGCTTCATCTCCCGCTACGCTACGAAGATCGCACCCAGCTCTATGCCATTGACGATCTGCTGCCCGGTATCTGGGCCACCGTAGAAGGTGAAGTACTGCACACTGACATCACCTTTGGTCGCCGCCGGATGATGGTGTGCCAGATCAGCGATGGCAGTGGTGTCCTGACGATGCGCTTCTTTAATTTCAATGCCGGTATGAAGAACAACCTGTCGCCAGGCCGTCGCGTCACCGCCTATGGTGAGATTAAACGCGGTCAGCGCGGCGCGGAGATTATTCATCCCGAATACCGCATCCAGGGCGAACAGAGCAATGTGGCGCTGGAAGAGACCTTAACGCCGGTTTATCCCACCACCGAAGGCATCCGGCAGGCCACGCTGCGTAATCTTACCGACCAGGCGCTGACGCTGCTGGAGAGCTGCCCGATTGCCGAGCTGCTGCCGCAGGAGCTGAGCGGCGGTTTAATCAGCCTGCCTGATGCGCTCCGTACCCTGCATCGCCCTCCGCCCGATCTTCGTCTCAGTGAGCTGGAAAGTGGCCGTCATCCGGCGCAACGCAGACTGATTCTGGAAGAGTTGCTGGCGCACAATCTCAGCATGCTGGCGGTGCGCGCCGGTGCTCAGCGCTATTACGCGCTGCCAATGACGCCGCGACACAATCTTAGCGACCAGCTGCTTGCCGCGCTGCCCTTCTCACCGACTAATGCGCAGAAACGCGTGGTGACGGAGATAGAGAAAGATCTGGCCAACGATTTCCCGATGATGCGGCTGGTGCAGGGCGATGTCGGCTCGGGCAAGACACTGGTAGCCGCGCTCTCTGCGCTGAACGTTATCGCCCATGGTAAGCAGGTTGCGCTGATGGCGCCGACCGAACTGCTGGCTGAACAGCATGCCAGTAACTTCCGCCAGTGGTTTGCGCCGCTGGGCATTGAAGTGGGCTGGCTGGCCGGAAAACAGAAAGGCAAAGCCCGCCAGGCACAACAGGAAGCGATAGCCAGCGGTCAGGTGGCAATGGTCGTGGGTACACACGCGCTGTTTCAGGAGCAGGTGCAGTTCAACGGTCTGGCGCTGGTCATTATTGATGAACAGCACCGGTTCGGCGTCCACCAGCGACTGGCCTTGTGGGAAAAAGGCGAGGAGCAGGGTTTCCATCCGCATCAGCTGATCATGACCGCTACCCCGATCCCGCGCACCCTGGCGATGACCGCCTATGCCGATCTTGATACCTCAACCATCGATGAGCTGCCGCCGGGACGTACTCCGGTGACCACCGTGGCGATCCCAGATACCCGACGCGATGAGATTGTGGCGCGGGTTGAGCATGCCTGCCGCGAAGGGCGTCAGGCTTACTGGGTCTGCACCCTGATTGAAGAGTCCGAATTGCTGGAAGCGCAGGCGGCAGAGGCCAGCTGGGAATCCCTGAAAACGGCGCTACCCGACTTAAATATCGGACTGGTGCATGGCCGGATGAAGCCCGCGGAAAAGCAGGCAGTAATGCAGGCCTTTAAAGCGAATGAACTACAGCTGCTGGTGGCGACGACAGTCATCGAGGTCGGCGTTGACGTGCCGAATGCCAGCCTGATGATTATCGAAAACCCGGAGCGGTTAGGGCTGGCGCAGCTGCATCAGCTACGGGGCCGTGTAGGTCGTGGTGCCGTGGCATCGCACTGTGTGCTGCTCTATAAAGCGCCACTGAGCAAAACGGCGCAGAAGCGTCTTCAGGTGCTGCGTGACAGTAATGACGGCTTCGTCATTGCTCAGTTCGATCTGGAGATTCGCGGGCCGGGTGAACTGCTGGGCACGCGTCAGACCGGCAACGCGGAGTTCAAAGTCGCCGACCTGCTACGCGATGCCGCAATGGTGCCGGAAGTTCAGCGTGTGGCGCGCCACATCCACCAGCACTATCCCGAGCAGGCCAGCGCCCTGATTGAACGCTGGCTGCCAGAGAACACCCGTTATACCAACGTCTGATTGATCTCCATCTGAGTCGGCCTTTTTTATCCTCGCCGGGCAAACGATTGCTTTTGCCCGACGGATGATTACAATCGCCACACTATTTTTTGGGAAGAACAGAAGATGTCTACCACTCCTCAGCCAGATCAGCCTTCCGCCACGAAAAGTGAACTGATTTATCGTCTTGAAGATCGTCCACCCCTGCCACAAACGCTGTTTGCCGCCGGTCAGCACCTGCTGGCAATGTTTGTCGCGGTTATTACGCCTGCGATTCTGATTTGTCAGGCGCTGGGCCTGCCTGCAGAAGATACCCGGCACGTGATCAGCATGTCGCTGTTTGCATCGGGCTTGGCATCACTGCTGCAAATAAAAACCTGGGGACCGGTGGGTTCGGGCCTGTTGTCGATTCAGGGCACCAGCTTCAACTTCGTGACGCCTCTGATTATGGGCGGGATGGCGCTGAAAAATGGCGGTGCTGACGTGCCCACTATGATGGCGGCACTGTTTGGCACGCTGATGGTGGCCTCCTGTACCGAGATGGTGCTGTCGCGCGTATTGCATCTGGCGCGCCGGATCATTACGCCGCTGGTTTCCGGTATTGTGGTGATGATTATCGGCCTGTCGCTGATTCAGGTCGGCCTGACCTCCATTGGCGGCGGTTTCAGTGCGATGAACGACCATACCTTTGGTGCGCCGAAAAATCTGATGCTGGCCGGAGCCGTGCTGCTGGTGATCGTGCTGCTGAACCGACAGAAGAATCCCTACCTGCGCGTTGCCTCCCTGGTGATTGCCATGGCGGTGGGCTATCTGCTGGCCTGGGCGATGGGCATGCTGCCTGCAGCAGGTATTTCTGCTGATCAGCCGTTAATCATGGTGCCAGCGCCGCTCTACTACGGACTGGGCTTCGACTGGAATCTGCTTATCCCGCTGATGCTGGTGTTTATGGTCACCTCTCTGGAGACCATCGGCGATATCACCGCCACCTCGGATGTTTCAGAGCAGCCGGTGAGCGGACCGCTCTATATGAAACGCCTGAAAGGTGGCGTGCTGGCGAATGGTCTTAACTCCTTTGTCTCCGCGCTGTTTAATACCTTCCCTAACTCCTGCTTCGGTCAGAACAATGGCGTGATTCAGTTGACCGGCGTGGCCAGCCGCTACGTGGGCTTTGTGGTCGCACTGATGCTGATTGTGCTGGGACTGTTCCCGGCGGTCAGCGGTCTGGTTCAGCTCATTCCTGAGCCGGTGCTCGGCGGCGCAACCATTGTGATGTTCGGCACCATCGCCGCCTCGGGCGTTCGCATCGTGTCACGCGAGCCGCTTAACCGTCGCGCCATCATGATCATCGCGCTGTCGCTGGCGGTGGGGCTGGGTGTTTCTCAGCAACCCTTAATCCTGCAGTTTGCGCCCGAGTGGCTGAAAACCCTGCTCTCTTCCGGCATTGCGGCAGGTGGCATTACCGCCATCGTGCTCAACCTGATTTTTCCGCAAGAGAAGTAAGTCCACAGGCAGGCTTCGGCCTGCCTGCTAATTATTCGGATTTACATCCAGGCTGTTGAGCTGTAACGGTAATTCAGGCATAACAACCTCTCACCGGATTTAACTCGGGAAGGATGCTATGAAATTTATTGGAAAGTTTTTCCTCACCTTACTTTTGCTGCTGCTTTTCATCCTCGTGGTGATCTATGTGCTTCTGCAGACACAGTGGGGTGCAGGCTGGTTTAGCCGTTGGGTGAGCGACAAAACCGAATGGCATCTCTCCCTGAGTAAAATTGAACACAATTTCTCTTCTCCCTCTCACATCATTCTGGATGACTTCAGCTTTGGTCATGATGGGCAGCCTGCGGTTCTGGTAGCGAAACGGGTCGATCTCGGTCTGGCACTGATTCAGTTCAGCGATCCGCTGCATTTCAGCAGTCTTGAACTGCGCGACGGGGAAGTCAATCTGGCCAACCTGACGCCAGGCAGTGCGCTACCCATTCAGGCCGATCGCCTGCAGCTCAATAACATGCGTATCGACAGCCCCAACAGCACGCTACCGCTGTTTGCTCAGCAGGTTAATGGCGGCATTCTGCCGTGGAAACCCACAGCCCTTGATATGCTGGGCCGCGATGCCCGCTTCCAGATGAGCGCAGGCAGCATGACGCTGAATAAGGTGCCAGCTGAAAACGTCCTGATTCAGGGCAGTGTTTCCGAAGGACGAATGCGCTTTGACAATATGGGTGCCGACCTGGCGCGTGGTTCCATGACCGGCAACGGTGAGCGCGATGCCCAGGGCAACTGGAAAATTAATCAGCTGCGACTGAATGATATTCGTCTGCAGACCGCCAGCAGCCTGAAAGATTTCCTGCATAGCCTGCAGGTGGTTCCCTCGATTGCGATTACGCGCCTCGACATGACTGATGCCCGCCTGC
Source organism: Pantoea sp. SM3640 (assembly GCF_015654165.1). Lineage (NCBI taxonomy): Bacteria > Pseudomonadati > Pseudomonadota > Gammaproteobacteria > Enterobacterales > Erwiniaceae > Pantoea > Pantoea sp. SM3640. The sequence continues at coordinate 3,919,206 of NZ_CP064872.1, read as the reverse complement.
AGGGGCCTGACTGGGCGGTGACAGATCTTGACCTGACGCTGAGAAACGTTAACTGGCAGGGCGATGACTGGCAGAGTAATGATGGTTCGCTGGCGCTGAATGCCAGCAATTTTATCAACGGTGGATTCGAGCTTAATGACCCTATCGTTACCCTGGATTTCTCTCCGCAGGGCCTGGCGCTGACGCAGTTCAGTTCTCGCTGGGCGAACGGGGTGATTCGGGCTGACGGTGACTGGTCACGCAGCGATAAACGCCTGACGCTGAAAAATCTGGCTGTTGCCGGACTGGAATATACCCTGCCGCAGGACTGGCGCGACCGCTGGCAGGCGGCACTGCCCGCGTGGCTGGATAGCGTAGCGGTGACGCGTTTCACCTCTAATCGTAACCTGATTATCGACATCAATCCGGCGTTTCCCTTCCAGCTGACCTCACTGGATGGTTCCGGCGAGAACCTGCTGCTGGCGCAGCAGCATCAGTGGGGGATCTGGTCGGGTAAGCTCAGCCTGAACGCGGCAGAGTCGACCTTTAACCGCACCGATCTGCGTCACCCGTCGATTGCGCTGAGTGCCGACCCACAACAGATTCAGGTGACCGAGCTGAGTGCGTTCAGTAACAAGGGCCTGATGGAAGGGACGGCTACCGTCGGCCAGCAGCCAGCCCGTCCGCTTACGCTGCAACTGACGGGGCGAGCAGTGCCGGTGAATGTGTTGCAGAACTGGGGATGGCCCGCATTGCCGTTAACCGGTGACAGCAATATGCAGCTGCAACTGAGCGGCGCTTTAGCCGCAGGCCAGCCAATACGCCCGACGGTTAATGGCACACTGTCGGTGACAACCGACAGTCAGCAGGTGCAGCAGACCATGCAGGCAGGCGAGGTACGTTAATAACATAAGGGCCGCAAATGCGGCCCTTATGATTAATTGATACGTGCGCCGGAACCGCCCTCTTCCAGCGGCCCATCCGGATCGGCTGGCAGAACGATGTAAACGCCCTCAAACACCGCGCCACATTCATCATCGCCAAACAGCTCCACTTCAAGCTGAACGCGTGCTTTACGTCCGCGTGCCAGACGGTCAAGGTCGCCGCTTAGTGAGCCGAGATCGGCAATCGCGCCAGGCCGTCCGCTGATCGGACGGCTGTAGCGAATGTGCGCATCTGCCAGAATAATGGTGCCGCCGAGATGGCGCTCGCGCAGCAGCAACCAGATCAATCCCCAGCCGGTCAGCGTGGCAAGCGAGAACAGGCTGCCGGCGAACAGCGTGTGATGTGGATTCTGGTTGCCCGCTTCAGGCATAGTGGTGATAAATTTCTGCCCGGTAAACTGCAGGATACGCACCCCCATCTTCTCGCTGAGCGGAATATGATCATACCAGGCCTGTTGCAGCTGACCGCACCAGTCGGCGCGATGCAGGATATCATCAAGCGTAACGACCGGCTTGATCATCAGAAAGTGGCGTACCGGCGTCGTCTGCGGCGCGGTAATCTCACCCTGATTGATATAGCCGAGCTTAGCGAAGAAGGCGACCGCATCCTCGCGGGCGCTGCAGGTTACCCGCTTAGCGCCTTCCTGACGCGCGACCGACTCCAGGGTCATCGCCATCAGCGTACCCAGCCCTTTCCCCTGCACCGACGGATGAACGGCCATGAAGCGGATAGCCGCCTCATTGTCGGCGTTGATGTAGAGACGGCCTATGGCGACCGGATTTCCCTGCTCATCAACCACCATTTGATGATGCGCCAGGGCATCCCAGGCGTCACGTTCCGACCCCTGCGGCTGACGCAATGGTTTACGCAACATTTCCCAGCGGAACTGATAATAGATATCCAGCTCTTCCGCCGTCTGTGGCACGCGAAGGTGATACATGTAATGTTTCTCCCGCTCGGATAGGTGGCCTGTTCCCTGCCGCTCCGCTTGCGATCTCACACCTGTAACCAGAACGTCACAGGACCATCATTCACCAGCGAGACCTGCATATCCGCCGCAAAACGGCCATTCGCCGTGGTCATGCCCTGCTGGCGACAGTAATCGCTGAAGTAATCATACAGGCGTTCGGCCTCAGCAGGTTCCGCACCACCTGAAAAGGAGGGGCGCATCCCTTTTTGCGTATCTGCGGCCAGCGTAAACTGCGACACCACCAGCACGCTTCCGCCCGCCTGACGAACACTCAGGTTCATTTTGCCCTGTTCATCACTAAAGATGCGATAGCCCAGTACGCGTTCTGCGAGACGTTCCGCACGCGCATTGTCATCACCCCTTTCCACGCCCAGTAAAACCAGTAAACCGGCACCGATTTCGCCGATTACGTTCTGATCGACGCTGACGCTGGCACGCTGCACGCGTTGAATCAATGCAATCATGTTTCCTCGTGTTGTTCTTCTTTGTGCTGCTGTTTTAACTGCCGATAGTCGGCTAACGCGACGGTAATTTCAGCGCCTAACAACACAATACACCAGGTCCAGTAGACCCAGAGAAACAGAATGGGGATCACGGCCAGTACGCCGTAGATCAGCTGATAAGAGGGGAACATAGTAACATAGAGCGCAAAGCCCTTTTTACCCAGCTCAAATAGCGCACCCGCTACCAGCGCGCCAATCAGCGCATCGCGTGGCGGCACCCGCTGGGTGGGTACAATGCTGTAGAGCAACCAGAAGGCGAGCCACGACAGCAGAAGCGGGAAAATGCGCAGCATCTGGTCGACCAGGCTGGTGACGCCGGTCGCATTAATCCAGCGCAGTGACAGCAGATAGGAGCTGATCGCCAGGCTGGCACCGGCCAGAAGCGGGCCGAGCGTCAGGATCATCCAGTAGACCGCAAAGGAGTAAACCATCGGCCGCTTCTTGTTGCTGCGCCAGATGGTATTCAACGCGGTATCAACCGAATGCATCAGCAGTAAGGCCGTTACGATCAGGCCGACGGCACCAACCGCCGTCATCCGGTTGACGTTAGCCACAAACTGCTCAAGATAGCGTTGCAGCGTGTTGCCTGCAGCCGGCATCAGATTGTTAAAGACAAACTGTTTTAACTGCACGCTGATATCAGAGAAGACCGGAAACGCAGCAAACAGCGCAAACACCACCGCAATCAGTGGTACCAGCGCCAGCAATGAGACATAGGCCAGATTACCAGCCTGCGTCGTCATGCCATCCTCATCTATGCGTTTCCACAACAATTTGAGCCACAACCAGAACGCATGCAGCCCGGGACGAAATTTACGTGACATCATGAGTTACGGTTGACCTGCAAACCAGTCAGGTACCGTTTTACTGTCAGTAACCAGTACACTTTCAATGCCCAGAGCGCGTGCCGCCTCAATGTTCTCCGGGTTATCGTCGAAAAACACCGCCTGATCGGCAGTCACACCCTCCGCGTCCAGCACATGCTGATAAATCCGGGCTTCCGGTTTACGCATACCCAGCTCCTGCGAGAGATAGAGTTTGTCAGCTGCCTGCTGTACGTCGGGATACTGCGTCGGCCAGAATTCACAATGCAGCTTATTGGTGTTAGAGAGAATCACCACCCGATGACCTTCAAGCCGCAGCCGATTCATCAGCGCCAGGGTTTCAGGACGCACGTCTACGAAGACCGCCTGCCAGCCAGCAGTAAACTGTTCATAACTCAGCGCTATTGCCAGCTTTTCACACAGCGCCAGCGCGAAGTCTTCATCGCTGAGTTCTCCACGTTCGTGTTGTTCAAACGCTTCATCCATCTGGAAATGGCTTTGCAGCGAGGCCAGCGGCACACGGCTAAGGTCACTCCAGACACCCAGCACGCGGTTAAAGTCGATATCAATAATCACGTTGCCCAAATCAAAGATATACAGCATGGTGTGTCTCCTTCTGTTCCCTGGAGTATTCACTCTAGCGGCAAAAGTGCAGGCTGAACAGGCACGCGTGGAGAGAAAAGCGTAAACGCCAGAAGGTGGATAGAACGCACCCAGATATTTACTGGCCCGACTGGAGAAGCCGGAATTTCAGGCAAAAAAAAGCCCCGCATGCGGGGCTTTTTATCAGTTAAAGGCGCACTTATGCGTCTTTAGGACCACGTGAAGCACGTTTACGGTCGTTTTCAGTCAGGTGACGTTTACGGATACGCACTGACAGTGGTGTTACTTCTACCAGTTCGTCATCATCGATGAACTCGATAGCCTGTTCCAGTGTCATTTTCTGCGGTGGAACCAGGGTCGTTGCTTCATCAGTACCGGAAGCACGCATGTTGGTCAGCTTCTTACCGGTCAGACAGTTTACGGTCAGGTCGTTAGAACGGCTGTGAATACCGATGATCTGGCCTTCATAGACTTCTGCACCGTGACCCAGGAACAGCTTACCGCGATCCTGCAGACCGAACAGGGCGAACGCGACGGCTTTACCCTGACCATTAGAGATCAGTACGCCGTTCTGACGCTGGCCCACTTCGCCTGGACGAATATCGTCGTAGTGGCTGAAGGTAGAGTAGAGCAGACCGGTACCGGACGTCATGGTCATGAATTCGTTACGGAAGCCAATCAGGCCACGGCTTGGGATCACGTAGTCGAGACGTACGCGGCCTTTGCCATCCGGATCCATGTTTTTCAGATCGCCTTTACGCTCACCCATGGCTTGCATAACGGAACCCTGATGCGTCTCTTCGATATCCAGCGTAACGTTCTCAAATGGCTCTTGTTTACGGCCATCGATTTCACGGAAGATAACTTTCGGACGGGATACCGCCAGCTCGAAACCTTCACGACGCATGTTTTCGATCAGGACTGACAGGTGAAGTTCACCACGACCTGATACGCGGAAGGCGTCAGAATCTTCAGTTTCTTCAACACGCAGTGCTACGTTGTGAACCAGTTCTTTGTTCAGACGCTCAAGGATCTGACGTGAAGTCACGTACTTACCTTCTTTACCGCAGAACGGTGAGGTGTTGACGTTAAAGAACATGGTTACAGTTGGTTCATCGACGCTCAGTGCTGGCAACGCTTCCACATTCTGCGTGTCACAGATAGTGTCGGAGATGTTCAGCTCGCCCAGACCGGTGATAGCAATGATATCGCCCGCTTCTGCCAGATCGCTATCGATACGCTCAAGACCCAGATGAGTCAGGACTTTACCGACTTTAGCGTTACGGGTTTTGCCTTCGCTATCGATGATAGTGACTTGCTGGTTAGGCTTAACTTTACCGCGCTTGATACGGCCGATGCCGATCACGCCCAGGTAGTTGTTGTAGTCCAGCTGAGAGATTTGCATCTGCAGTGGGGCATCAGCCTCAACCTGCGGAGGCGCAACGTGATCAACGATAGCCTGATACAGCGGGGTCATATCGTCAGCCATGTCGGTGTGCTCAAGACCCGCAATACCATTCAGCGCAGAGGCGAAAATGATAGGGAAGTCGAGCTGCTCGTCAGTGGCATCCAGGTTTACGAACAGGTCAAATACCTGATCCACAACCCAATCCGGACGCGCACCAGGGCGGTCTACTTTGTTGATAACCACAATCGGCTTCAGACCATGCGCGAACGCTTTTTTGGTCACAAAGCGGGTTTGCGGCATAGGGCCATCCATCGCATCTACAACCAGCAGCACCGAGTCCACCATGGACATGACGCGCTCAACTTCACCACCGAAGTCGGCGTGTCCTGGGGTATCAACGATGTTGATACGGTAGTCATTCCACTTAATGGCGGTGTTTTTTGCGAGGATGGTAATCCCACGCTCTTTCTCCAAATCATTGGAGTCCATCACGCGCTCGGTTGCTTCGGTACGGGCATCAAAAGTACCGGATTGTTGCAGCAGTTTGTCAACCAGGGTGGTCTTTCCATGGTCAACGTGCGCGATGATGGCGATGTTACGCAAATTTTCGATCACAGCTTTGCCTCAGGCATTAGAAATAGCGCGGTATTGTACACGGATTAAGCGGAAGACTGAACAGGATCACACTTTTCACTGAAAGTTTATTGCATCGGCGCAAATTTGCCCTGTTCCCGGTGCAGAAAATGCACTAAGTTGGTCCTGCGCACCAAAATAGTGCTAAAAAATCACCGCTAAGCACCACAATGGTGCATTAAGACCATTGTGGTGCAGGCGCTTTATGACAAAAAGGTGCATCACAAGGCGATTTAAGCAACATCAAAAAAGTTGGCACAGAATTCGCTTTATCTAAATCAAGCGTAAACGCCAGACAGATGTCGGTTGAAGAGCGTGCCGGGTGAAGTTGGTCAGGGAGGTGTTTTCCCGCAATGGATTCCGGAAACGACGTTTCCTCGCCATGTAGATAATGAAAGACCATTTCCAGGAGAGTTGAGTATGTCCGCTGAACACGTTCTCTCGATGATGAACGAGCATGAAGTTAAGTTTGTTGACCTGCGTTTTACCGATACCAAAGGTAAAGAACAGCACGTTACGATCCCTGCTCACCAGGTTAACGCTGACTTCTTCGAAGAAGGCAAAATGTTCGATGGTTCGTCTATTGGCGGCTGGAAAGGCATTAACGAATCAGACATGGTGCTGATGCCTGACGCCACTACGGCAGTCATGGATCCTTTCTTCGAAGATTCTACGCTGATCATCCGTTGTGACATTCTTGAGCCAGGCACCATGCAGGGCTACGATCGCGATCCACGCTCTATCGCCAAGCGCGCTGAAGATTACCTGCGCTCTTCCGGCATCGCGGACACCGTGCTGTTTGGACCAGAACCCGAATTCTTCCTGTTCGATGACATCCGTTTCGGTTCATCAACGTCCGGCTCACATGTGGCTATCGACGATATCGAAGCGGCATGGAACACCGGTAAAGAGTACGAAGGCGGTAACAAAGGTCACCGTCCGGGTCTGAAAGGCGGCTACTTCCCGGTTCCACCGGTTGACTCATCACAGGACATCCGTTCTGCCATGTGTCTGACCATGGAGCAGATGGGTCTGGTTGTTGAAGCGCATCACCACGAAGTGGCGACCGCAGGTCAGAACGAAGTGGCAACCCGCTTCAACACCATGACCAAAAAAGCGGACGAAATTCAGATCTACAAATATGTCGTCCACAACGTTGCGCACGCTTACGGCAAAACGGCGACCTTTATGCCGAAGCCAATGTTTGGCGACAACGGTTCAGGCATGCACTGCCACATGTCACTCTCTAAAGGTGGCCAGAACCTGTTTGCCGGCGATAAGTACGGCGGCCTGTCTGAAATGGCGCTGTTCTACATCGGCGGTATCATCAAGCACGCGAAAGCGATCAACGCCCTGGCGAACCCGACAACCAACTCTTACAAGCGTCTGGTCCCAGGTTATGAAGCACCGGTTATGCTGGCTTACTCTGCCCGTAACCGTTCTGCCTCAATCCGTATCCCGGTTGTTGCCAGCCCGAAAGCTCGTCGTATCGAAGCGCGCTTCCCGGATCCAGCCGCTAACCCATACCTGGCGTTCACCGCTCTGCTGATGGCTGGCCTGGATGGCATCATCAACAAAATCCATCCTGGCGACGCGATGGATAAGAACCTGTATGACCTGCCACCGGAAGAAGAAGCTGAGATTCCAAAAGTTGCAGGCTCGCTGGAAGAAGCGCTGAATGCACTGAACGAAGACCGCGAGTTCCTGACTCGTGGCGGTGTATTCACAGACGAATCGATCGATGCTTACATCGAACTGCGTAAAGCAGAGATGGATCGCGTTCGCATGACGCCACACCCGGTTGAGTTCGAGCTTTACTACAGCGTTTAACTGGTCAGACGTTTTTGTTGCCGTGGAAACTTTTAGCCCATCTTCGGATGGGCTTTTTTCTCCGCGAATTCACCGTTCATTCGCCCTCTTTTCGGCTTAAAGACTAAAATGCACCTGACTGGTGCAGAGGAACGTTGTATGGCAACTGGCTCTCTGCCCGATGCAGGGCAGATTCTCAACGCGTTAATCAACAGTATTTTGTTAGTGGATAACGATCTGGTTATTCATTACGCCAATCCGGCGGCGCAGCAATTACTGGCGCAAAGCTCACGCAAATTGTTCGGCACACCATTACCGGAATTAACCGGCTACTTTTCGCTGAATATTGAGGTGATGCGCGAGAGTCTTGAGGCTGGCCAGGGATTTACTGACAGTGAGGTCACGCTGGTGGTAGATGGTCGCGCACATATTATGTCGCTGACCGCCCAGCGGTTACCCGATGGCTTAATCCTGATGGAAATGGCGCCGATGGATAATCAGCGTCGCCTCAGTCAGGAGCAGTTACAGCACGCGCAGCAGGTCGCCGCTCGCGATCTGGTTCGCGGTCTGGCACATGAGATTAAAAATCCGTTGGGCGGATTACGCGGCGCGGCACAGCTTCTATCCCGCGCCCTGCCCGATCCGTCACTGAATGAATACACCAAAGTGATTATTGAACAGGCCGACCGGTTGCGAAATCTGGTGGATCGTCTGTTAGGTCCGCAGCAGCCAGGCATGCACATCACGCAGAGCATTCATCAGGTGGCCGAACGGGTGGTCAATCTGGTGTCGATGGAGCTGCCGGAGAATGTTTCGCTGGTACGGGATTACGACCCCAGCCTGCCGGAACTGCCGCATGACCCCGACCAGATTGAACAGGTGCTGCTTAACGTAGTTCGCAACGCACTTCAGGCGCTGGGCGACGACGGTGGCACCATTGTTATCCGCACCCGCACTGCTTTCCAGTTGACGCTGCACGGCACGCGTTATCGCCTGGTGGCACGTATTGATATTGAAGATGATGGCCCCGGCATTCCGGCCCAGCTGCAGGATACGCTGTTTTATCCGATGGTCAGCGGACGTGAAGGCGGAACCGGTTTAGGCCTCTCCATCGCCCGTAGCCTGATTGATCAACATTCAGGAAAAATAGAATTTAACAGTTGGCCGGGACACACCGAATTTTCGGTTTACCTGCCTATTCGCCAGTGAGGTTTCTATGCAACGAGGGATAGTCTGGATCGTCGATGACGATAGCTCCATCCGCTGGGTGCTTGAACGCGCGCTCACTGGAGCCGGTTTGAGCTGTGCGACCTTTGACAGCGCAAGCGAGGTGCTGGATGCCCTCTCAACCAAGACCCCGGACGTTTTACTGTCAGATATTCGCATGCCCGGTATGGATGGCCTGGCGCTGCTGAAACAGATTAAGCAGCGTCATCCGATGCTTCCGGTCATCATAATGACGGCGCATTCGGATCTGGACGCCGCTGTCAGCGCCTATCAGCAGGGTGCCTTTGATTACCTGCCTAAACCGTTTGATATTGACGAAGCGGTGGCGCTGGTCGAGCGAGCCATCAGTCACTATCAGGAACAGCAGCAGCCGCGAAATCAGCCGGTCAGCGGACCCACCACCGATATCATTGGTGAAGCGCCAGCGATGCAGGATGTGTTTCGTATCATCGGCCGGTTATCGCGCTCGTCGATCAGTGTGCTGATCAACGGTGAGTCAGGAACCGGTAAAGAGCTGGTAGCTCATGCGCTGCATCGCCATAGTCCGCGTACCAAAGCGCCTTTCATCGCGCTTAACATGGCGGCGATTCCCAAAGATTTGATTGAATCCGAACTGTTCGGTCACGAGAAAGGTGCCTTTACCGGCGCCAACCAGATCCGTCAGGGCCGTTTTGAGCAGGCGGATGGCGGCACGCTGTTTCTGGATGAGATCGGTGATATGCCGCTGGATGTGCAGACCCGTCTGCTGCGCGTGCTGGCCGATGGCCAGTTCTATCGCGTTGGTGGTTATGCGCCAGTGAAAGTGGATGTACGTATTATCGCCGCAACCCACCAGAATCTGGAATTACGCGTGCAGGAAGGCAAGTTCCGTGAGGACCTTTTCCACCGCCTGAATGTGATTCGCGTGCATCTGCCACCGCTGCGTGAGCGTCGTGAGGACATCCCGCGTCTGGCACGTTACTTCCTGCAGGTGGCGGCCCGTGAGCTGGGGGTGGAAGCGAAGATTCTGCATCCGGAAACCGAGACAGCCTTAACCCGTCTTCACTGGTCCGGTAACGTTCGTCAGCTGGAGAACACCTGTCGCTGGCTGACCGTGATGGCGGCGGGCCAGGAAGTACTGATTCAGGATCTGCCCGGAGAACTGTTTGAATCCAGTACCCCGGAAAATCCGGTGCAGTCGCTGCCTGACAGCTGGGCAACCCTGCTGGCACAGTGGGCCGACCGCGCCCTGCGTTCCGGTCATCAGAATCTGCTGTCAGAAGCCCAGCCAGAGATGGAGCGTACGCTGCTCACCACTGCGCTGCGTCATACGCAAGGCCACAAGCAGGAAGCAGCACGTCTGCTGGGCTGGGGCCGAAACACGCTGACGCGCAAGCTGAAAGAGCTGGGCATGGAGTAAGCGGTTCAGTACGGGCTGGTGTGGTCTGCCAGCCCGTTTCTTCAGATAACGCGCGAGAACTGCTGCTGACGCGCTTTCTGACGCAGATAACGATCAAAACACATGCAGATATTACGAATCAGTAACCGGCCAATCCCCGTCACCTCCAGCCCGCCAGCCGTTTGTACCAACAGCCCATCGGCGATTAACGGTTTCAGCAGCGCCAGGTCCTCAGCAAAATAGTCGCTGAAGCAAATTCCCCATTGCGCTTCTGTCGCGGCAAAATCCAGCGAGAAGTTACAGATCAGCGTTTTAATCACGTCACGACGCAGGCAATCATCGTCGGTTAAGGCGATGCCGCGCCACAGGCCATTCCCCTGCTGTTCAACACTCTTGTACCAGGTGTTGAGGTCTTTCTGGTTCTGCGCATAACTGTCGCCAATCATGCTGATGGCTGAAACGCCAAGCCCCAGCAAATCGCTGTCGCCCTGCGTCGTGTATCCCTGGAAATTACGATGCAGCTGCCCTTTCCGCTGCGCGATGGCCAGCTCATCCTGCGGCTTCGCAAAGTGATCCATCCCGATAAACTGGTAGCCCTGCTGAGTCAGCGTCGTGATGGTCTGCTGTAAGATATCCAGCTTTTGCTGAGCGGAGGGCAGTTCGTCCTCTTTGATTTTACGCTGTGCCGCGAACATCGCTGGCAGATGCGCATAGTTAAACACGCTAAGGCGATCGGGATTGAGTGCCAGTACCCGCTCCAGCGTCCAGGCAAAGCTGGCTGGCGTCTGCAGGGGCAAGCCATAGATCAGGTCGATGCTGACAGAGCTGAAGCCCTGTTCACGGGCGCGCGCCATCAGGCCGAAAATCACCTCTTCGTCCTGCACCCGGTTAACCCGTTCCTGCACCGCTTTATTGAAATCCTGCACGCCCATGCTCAGACGATTGAATCCCAGCGATCGCAGGTGATCAATCATATCCAGCTCAATTTCACGGGGATCAATCTCGATTGACATTTCAACATCGCTGGCCACGCTGAAGTGTTGCTTCAGTAAACCCACCAGCCGTGAAATCTGCGCATTGTCGAGAAAAGTTGGCGTGCCGCCGCCCCAGTGAAGCTGCGTGACCTGACGCTGACGAAACAGCGGCGCACGCTGAATAATCTCCTGCTCAAGCACATCCAGATAACGGTCCGCTTTGTGGCGCTGACGGGTCACAATCTTATTGCAGCCGCAGAAGTAGCAGAGACGATGGCAGAAGGGAATATGGACGTAGAGTGACAGCGGACGGTCAGGGTAGCGCGCCACGGCTCGCTGAAAATCGCCTTCCGCATAGTGCTCGCTGAACTCCAGCGCGGTGGGATAAGAGGTGTAACGCGGGCCGGCATAATTGTACTTTTCAATTAACGCCTGATCCCACTCAATCTGCTGCGATGGCATGCTCACTCCTTCCGATGACGTCGTCTGAGAGAAGGTCGCGAAGAAGAGGAGATGAAAGGTGAGCGGGTTGAGACCCGACGTAAACGTTGCTTCAGCCGCGACAGGCGTCGTAGTTTAAACAATAACCACAGCAGATAAAATGTCGCCAGCAGCGCGAAAATTGATCCAGGCCAAAACATTGTTGTTTACCTGATAAGTACGGCATGCGGAAACCGCATGCCGATCAAATCTGCTTAGTTGCCCTTCAGCAGACGGTACATATCTTCTTCAGCCTGCTCATCTTCAGCATCATCCATCACAATGCCTAACTGCTCCATCAGTTCGTCGATACGATCCAGCGAGGCATCCAGCCAGCCCTGATCTTCAGCCGACAGCGTTTCGCCATTTTCCAGACGATCCAGCAGCGCATCCAGACGCTCGTCATTTTCCAGCTTCGCCAGCTCTTCTTCGGGCGTCAGACGCACTTTCTTCTCAGCTGCCGGTTTTGCCACGCTTTTCTTTGGCTTAACGGCTGCGGTTTTCCCCTCAGCAATCAGGGCCACCGGTTTTTTACTGCCGATACGCGGATCTTTTACGCTGCTCTCCTGACGTCCGCCGTTGCTTTCGGACGCAGCCGGATTAGCACGGCTGCCAGATGCGTGTCCGCGATGCTTTTTATCACGTTTGCGATCGCGTGCTTCATGGTTGATATCGTCACGCGATTTGCGTTTGGCTTTGACGGCAGGTTTGCCGTTAGCAGCTCGTGCAGGTTGCTTCATAGTATTCGGTCCCGGCTTTTTTATTCAGTATAGAATTGCGGCGAAATCTAGCAGAAACCAGACAAAGAAAAAAGGCGACAGCTCAAGCTGTCGCCTTATTTCATACCTTCATAAGAAGGAATCATGTTTTAAGTCCTTTTCGGCTCGTAACATCCCGGTCAATCCCGCGCCTGCTCAACTCCTGAGCTTTTCCTTATCCCTTTCTGGCCGTATCCCTGACCGTTTCCATTCCACCGCTCGTTGCCTTCCTGACATCCCTGAGCGCATCATCCTGATGTGTGCTGCCGTTCACTGCACAATAATGTAGACCAACTGGTAAAAGCCTCAAGTCGGTGTCAAAAATAGTTAGTTCAAAAAAAGAACGATTATTGTCAACGTTATGAATTTTAATGTTTTTTATTTTTAGTAATTAAAGTAAAAAGCGAAATAACCTGCAGCCTGAATGGCAAATCTCTTACACACTTTGTTATCGAGATGTGATTGAGCACTTTCGCGCCATAACGCGTATAATCGCCGCCATTGCCTTAATGCGTTTTCTGGAGTGTTACCTTGTCTGAATTGAATTATCACGTTACCCACTTTGTCATGAGCGCGCCGGATATCCGTCATCTGCCTGCCGATACCGGAATTGAAGTGGCTTTTGCTGGCCGTTCGAACGCGGGAAAATCGAGTGCGCTGAATACGTTAACCAATCAGAAAGGTCTGGCACGTACCAGTAAAACGCCGGGACGTACGCAGCTGATTAACCTGTTCGAAGTGAAAGAAGGTAAGCGTCTGGTCGACCTGCCAGGTTACGGTTATGCCGAAGTGCCGGAAGAGATGAAGCTGAAGTGGCAGCGTGCATTAGGAGAATACCTGCAAAAACGTCAGGCCCTGAAAGGACTGGTCGTGCTGATGGATATCCGTCATCCGCTGAAAGACCTTGATCGACAGATGATTCAGTGGTCAGTGGAAAGCGGTATTCCGGTGCTGTTGCTTCTGACCAAAGCAGACAAACTGGCCTCAGGTGCCCGTAAAGCGCAGCTCAATGTCGTGCGTGAAGCCGCACTCGAATTCGTGGGTGATGTGCAGGTAGAGCTCTTCTCCTCGCTGAAGAAAATCGGCGTGGATAAGGTTCGTCAGAAGCTGGACAGCTGGTTTAATACGCTTGAACCGGCGGTTGAGGATCAGGACGGGGAAGAGTAACTGGCAACACGGTGCCGATGAAGCTGGCGGTACAAAAAGCCCAATAAAAAACGCCCCAGTCACAGAATGACTGGGGCGGCTAAATTCAGCCAAATCCGATTACGTGAAGTAAAAGGTCTGAAAGATAGAACATCTTACCTCTGTACCCTACGCGACGAACTTTACCTGATTTTGTGTGCGTGACAAAGGCTTTTTTGTTGCTTACTTACATCAAACAGGGCTTTTTTTACCATACACATCACAAAAATAGCGTTGCGATGTAGTTAAATAACGAAAAAAGTGTTTAGCCGATAAGCAGTTAGAAAAGCGCGTAATCTCAGTACCAGCGCTGGCCGGGTTAAACCAGGTAATTAAACGATTTACTTATACCTGACTAAGGGTCGATTCCGCTCTGTGGAACCGACCTGAAGCCGTGAATCAGTGGGCTTCATCCCAGTTGTCACCCACACCGACTTCAACCAGTAAAGGCACGTCGAGCTGCACGCTACCTTCCATCAGCGCGCGGATTTTCTGACTGGCTGCTTCAACGGCCTCCGCTTTCACTTCGAACACCAGTTCATCGTGAACCTGCATGATCATTCTGACACTATTGTCGTTTTGCTGTTCCAGCCACGCATCAACAGCAATCATCGCCCGCTTGATAATATCTGCTGCCGTTCCCTGCATCGGCGCATTGATCGCGGCACGTTCAGCGGCTTTCCGGCGAATGGCATTGCTGGATTTAATATCCGGCAACCACAGTCGACGGCCTTCAATCGTTTCGACATAGCCTTTACTTGCCGCCAGCTGGCGGGTGTTCTCCATATAGCGCAGTACGCCCGGATAACGTTCAAAGTAGAGGTCCATATACTTTTTCGCTTCGCCTGCGCCAATGTTCAGCTGGCGCGAAAGACCAAATGCACTCATGCCATAGATCAGACCAAAGTTGATCGCTTTCGCACTACGGCGCTGTTCGGCGCTGACCTTGTCCAGTGGTACACCAAATACTTCGGATGCCGTGGCACGGTGAATATCTTCGCCCTGGGCAAAAGCGTCCAGTAATCCTTTATCCTGAGAGAGATGCGCCATGATACGCAGTTCGATTTGTGAATAGTCTGCCGCCACAATGCGATAACCTTTGGCCGCGACAAAGGCCTGACGGATTCGGCGTCCTTCGTCATTACGCACCGGGATGTTTTGCAGATTCGGATCGGCAGAGGATAAGCGACCGGTTGCGGTAACGGCCTGATGATAAGAGGTATGCACCCGCCCGCTCAGCGGGTTGATCATCAGGGGTAATTTATCCGTATAGGTCGACTTAAGTTTAGATAAGCCGCGATGTTCCAGAATCACTTTGGGCAGCGGATAGTCGAGTGCCAGCTCAGCTAACACCTCTTCGCTGGTTGACGGCGCACCGCCCGGTGTTTTCTTGGTGGGTTTGATACCCTGTTTTTCAAACAGGATCACCTGCAGCTGCTTGGTGGATGAGAGGTTGAAGGGTTCTCCCGCCAGCTCATGTGCTTTTAATTCAAGCTCAGCCAGTCGGGCAGTCAGCTCTTTCGAATGTTGCGCCAGAATAGCCTGATCGATTAACACGCCATTGCGCTCAATCCTGGAAATTACCGTCAGTAATGGCATCTCAATCTGCTCGAAGACTTTTCTCGGGCCCGCTTCTTTCTCCAGCTCTGGCCACATCTTCAGATGCAACTGCAGGGTCACATCGGCATCTTCGGCAGCATAATGGGATGCCTGCTCCAATGCGATTTGATTGAACGTCAGCTGATTTTTGCCTTTACCAGCGATCTCCTGGAAGGTGACCGTTTTGTGGTTAAGCCAGCGAGCAGCCAGGCTATCCATGTCATGTTTACCCACCACGCTGTTGAGAATATAGGACTCAAGCATGGTGTCGAATTTGATACCGGCCAGTTCAATATCGTAGTTTTTCAGTACGCCACGATCGTATTTCAGGTTCTGGCCCACTTTCCAGGCGCTGTCATCTTCCAGCAGGGGCTTGAGCTGTGCCAGAACGGCCGCGCGATCCAGTTGTTCAGGCGCATCGAGATAGTCATGGGCAACCGGCAGGTAGGCGGCTTCGCCG
Source organism: Pantoea sp. SM3640 (assembly GCF_015654165.1). NCBI lineage: Bacteria > Pseudomonadati > Pseudomonadota > Gammaproteobacteria > Enterobacterales > Erwiniaceae > Pantoea > Pantoea sp. SM3640. The sequence continues at coordinate 3,903,471 of NZ_CP064872.1, read as the reverse complement.
GGCGAAATCGCGAAGCTGATGCCCACGATGTTAGCGCTCAGGGTATCCAGCGCGTCGGTTTCCAGATCAAAGGCGAAGACCTCGCTGTTTTTCAGTTTCTCCAGCCAGCTGTCAAAAAGATCCTGATCCAGAATGGTGACATAATTCTCGGTCGGTAATACGCTGCTGGTTTCAGGCACAGCAACCGGCTCATCGGAGAGCGCTTTCTGTGCCTGAGTATTACTTTTCTTGCCCTGCAGCCATTTCCCATCCTGCAGGTCACTCAGCCAGCGTTTGAACTCATAACGGCTGAACAGGGTCTGCAGCGCCTCGACATTGGGTTCAGTGACCGTGAGCTCTTCACAGGGCAGCGCCAGCTCGACGTCCGTCTTGATGGTCGCCAGCTGGTAAGAGAGAAACGCCACATCCCTATTCTGCTCAAGTTTGGTCGCCATGGTTTTCGCGCCACGAAACCCGAGATCCGCTACTTTATCCAGATTGTCATAGATGGTCTGCATGCTGCCCAGACCCTGCAGCAGAGCCTGTGCCGTTTTCTCACCCACGCCGGGAACGCCAGGGATGTTATCTGAGCTGTCGCCCATCATGGCCAGAAAATCGATGATTAAGGCTGGTGGCACACCATATTTCTGCTCGACCTCTTCCGGCCCCAGGATGGTGTTGCTCATGGTGTTAATCAGCGTGATGGCTGGCGTGACCAGCTGCGCCATATCCTTGTCGCCGGTGCTGATTAGCACTGAAAGGCCTTTTTTCTCCGCTTCCAGCGCCAGCGTACCGATAACATCATCGGCTTCAACGCCGCTCACAGCCAGTAGCGGCAGACCCATCGCCCGCACCATCTCATGCAGCGGCTCGATTTGCGCCCGCAGTTCGTCAGGCATCGGCGGACGATGAGATTTATAATGCTCGAACAGCTCATCCCTGAAGGTTTTGCCTTTGGCATCGAACACTACAGCAACGTGACTCGGATTATATTGCGCCAGCAGGCTTTTCAGCATGTTGAGCACGCCGTACATGGCGCCAGTGGGTTCACCTGCACTATTGGTCAGCGGCGGAAACGCGTGATACGCGCGATAAAGATAGGATGAGCCATCGACCAGAATGAGGGGATTTTCTGCTATTTGCGCCATAAGTCTGTGTTGTCTTCGTTGCTATGGGTTGGTCTATAAGGATGCCACAAGCTGGCGGAAATGGTGAACTAAGGCACAGGATATATCGCGTTTTTAACGGTTCTGGAGGAAAGATCGCAACGATCATTCTGTGGATAACTTTGTGCGTAAAAATTATAACGCGCTGCTATTCAGGATCTTAAATGATTTGGCTATTAATAAAATACATAATTTTCATTAGCTTATTTAATTTCCGTGACCCGATCGCCATTTTTAATTACGTGATCCCTTGTGTGGATATTAAATTTATGCCCTGGAGATGGACAAAATTTACGTCTCTGTTTAATGGCATAAAAAAACGCCAGCAGAGCTGGCGTCAGATGGGGTGGTAAGGCAGATTACTTCTGGCTTACGAGGAATTTAACCACGTTCGCGTAATCAGCAACGAAATTGTCCATAGAGCTGGTATCGAGGCCGCCGTTGTTCACCATATATTTGCCATTCACGAACATCGCTGGCACACCGCGCAGATCAACATCCGCAGCCGCTTTCTGCTGTTGTGCAACCAGCGCTTTTACGGCAAAGCTGTTCCAGGCAGCATCGTAGTCAGCAGCGGAGATACCGGCCGCTTTAACAAAAGCCTCTTTCAGACTGGCAGGATCGGTAATGGTCTGCGTTTTCTGAATGCCATCAAAGATCGGTGCTGTCACCTTATCTTCAACGCCCAGCGCCATGGCGACAGCCCATGCCTGAGTCACAACCGGTCCCAGATCACCACCAAGGAAATCGACGTGGTATTTCACCAGCTTTGTATCAGCAGGCAGATTCTTTTTCACCGCGTCATTAACGTGATAAATACGTTCAAACTGATAGCAGTGCGGGCAGAAGAAGGAGAAGAACTCCATCACCTGAGGTTCACTGGCCACAGGTTTTGGCAGACTCACATATTGTTTACCTTCAGTGAACTGGGCAGCAGACGCGCTGAATGCCAGCACTAAACCCATCAGTGCAAACCAAATTTTTTTCATCGTGAAAACTTCTCCTGACTACGTCGTTAATATTGCGGTGTCAGCTGCAGAGGAGGTTCCTGCAACAGCTTCTCCTGCTCGGTAAAGAGTGAAATTTGCCTGCGCCAGAAATCTTCATCTGTCATCCAGGGGAAAGCGCGCGGAAAAGCGGGATCCTGCCAGCGTCGGACAACCCAGGCCAGATAATAAACCATGCGCATAGCGCGTAAAGGTTCAATCAGTGACAATTCATTAATATCAAAGTCACTGAATTCACTGTAAGCCTCCAGCAAAATATCCCACTGTATACGCTGTTCCTGTCGATCGCCGCTGATGAGCATCCACAAATCCTGTACCGCCGGACCATTACGGGCATCATCCAGATCGACAAATAGCGGTCCATCGCGCCACAGGATATTCCCCGGATGACAGTCGCCATGTAATCGTAGCGGCTGCCACGTGGTACGCCACTGTTGCTGCAGCGTGTTACCTAGCTTATCGATAGCCTGTAGCAGCGCGGTCTTAAGCGAAGCAGGCACTAATTGTGAGTGCTCCAGCGCCTGTCGGGGTTCATGCAGATACTCATCAAGACCGATGGCAGGACGATGGTTGAACAGCGCTTTGCGCCCGGTCTGATGAATGCGGCCCAGGAATCGGCCTACCCATTCCATCTGATCTTCATTGTCTGTCTCATATTGCCGTCCGCCCAGACTGGGAAATACGGCAAAGAAGAAGCCAGCGTGGCTGTGCAGTGTCTCGCCCTTTAACCGCAATGGTGCCGCGATGGGCACCTCATCAGCCAGCAGATCGAGCGCATACTGATGCTCTTCAGCGATCTGTTCAGCACGCCAGCGCTGTGGGCGATAAAACTTCGCGACATAGCGGCGTTTTTCATCATCGCTGAATTGGTAAACCCGGTTCTCATAGCTGTTCAGGGCTGTCAGACCTGATTCGACGCGAATTCCTGTATCCCAGAGCGCATCAAGCAATACGTCGGGATTCAATGTCTGGAAGTTGAAAGCAGCGTCGCTCATCATATTACCTGTAGTTGCCCTTGCAAATAGCAGCCAAGGATAACACTACTCGTCCTGTTTAATGACACCCCGTGCGCGGAGCAGTGCGGTTTTGAAATCAACTTCATAGTCTTTTTTCAGGCCTGGGATCGCATCATCGCTGGCTGAGTCACGCATTTTGAGATGGTAAATTAATACATCGTCGGTTAATTCACTTAACGGGCCACGGAAACCAGATTCCTGCGCCAGTTTCTGTAAAAATGTGACCAGATTCAGGTCAGGCTCTTTTTGCCAGGCGGGTTGCAGCAGTTCGATCAACTCGTTTAAACGATGGCATTTCATTGAGGTTTCTCCGTTATTCACAGTGCGTCATCAGCGAGGGCAAAGCCATGACAATATTGACCGGCATCATTCTGGCTGGTGGTCAGGGCCGCCGTATGGGTGGTCAGGATAAAGGATTAGTGCAACTGGATGGCAGGCCGCTTTATCAGCATGTCCTTGAACGGCTCAGGCCACAAGTCGACATTGTCATGATTAATGCCAATCGTAATATTGATCGCTATCAGTTAAGCGGGTGTCGGGTTGTGCAGGATGTTTTTGATGGCTATCCGGGTCCGCTGGCCGGTATCTACAGTGCATTAGTAGCCATCGACGGTGAATGGGCTGCGTTTTGCTCCTGTGATACGCCTGCAGTTCCTCTTAACTTCGTTGAAAAGCTGGCTGAACAACGTGGAGACGCCCCTGCAGTCTGGGTCCGCTCACAATCACGCGACCACCCCACGCTGGCGCTGATTCATCGGAAGATGGCAGTGCCTCTTCATGACTATCTTCACGCCGGTGAACGACGTCTGATGCATTTCCTGCGCGACCACGGCGGCCATGCTGTTCAGCTGGATAATGATGAAGCTGCCTTCCACAATATCAATACGCCTGATGATCTAAATCATACTAGCTCAACCAACTGAGGAGGGGATTAATATAGATAAAATTTAAAAAACGAAGCTCAGTTAACAATGTTTTTTTATTAAAAATAAGGCAGGCAATTTATCACGCTCGAAAAAATAATCCGTTACTCATTTAAAATAATAGAATTGTATCTGAGTTGAATTTTCCTGAAAGTGACCAATAAAATTGTTAACGGGAAGTCAGCGGACTACATTAAATGGGCAATAATAGTCATTACTGCCCAAGCGCTTTAGAGAGCTATCAGCCAGCAGTGAGGATATTAGTCCAAACTGCATCAGCACGGGCCACTGAGTCAGTAGTCCCTTCAGCAGCACCGACTACCAGTCCAAAAACAGCACCCCAAATACCGCCAAACAGGCCACCAAGGACACCCTGTGCTGGAGCCAGAATTCCACTGGTTACGCCGTCAGTATTAGCAGAAATATTATAGCAGGACCATGCAACGCCCATTGCGCCAGCGATCATTCCAACCACTGCGCCACCGATGCTGTCTAAGAATCCAGTAGAGGCAGCACCTGATACTAATTCTGTTTCAGCGATAGTAAGTTCTTTCATTTTAATCTTCCTTAAATTAGTTAATACGCAATTGAAATCCATCTAAGACATTTAACTTAATTAAACATCATCATTAGTTTCAATCAGTTACTAATAAATGTAAATAGAATAAAATCCATTTATTCCAGCAATATATTTTCCGTCTGTTATAAAATCCACAATCACATTAAGTTAATAAGTTAGTTAAATATTAAATTGTAGAATATTAAAAGTAATTAACTCGATATTTATTCTATTTTTCACCTGTTGAGTGTCGTAATAGTCAATATAAAGGAGATCACTGGCCGTAGTTTACCGTATCAGAGAGGGGTTCTCAGGCTGTTTTCGGAGATTATGGTGCGGTTTTTCACGATCTGCAGACGTAAAAAAGCCCCGCACTCGCGTGCGGGGCTTCTTCACTTATTTAATGCCTGGCAGTTCCCTACTCTCGCATGGGGAGACCCCACACTACCATCGGCGCTACGGCGTTTCACTTCTGAGTTCGGCATGGGGTCAGGTGGGACCACCGCGCTAAAGCCGCCAGGCAAATTCTGTCTCCGCGCCGCCACAGGGGGCCGCGCAGAATATCCGGTAACAAGGCTGAAAATCGTGTCTCTCAAAAACGCCTCTGGCGTTGTAAGGTTAAGCCTCACGGGTCATTAGTACCGGTTAGCTCAACGCATCGCTGCGCTTACACACCCGGCCTATCAACGTCGTAGTCTTCAACGTCCCTTCAGGACTCTCAAGGAGTCAGGGAGAACTCATCTTGGGGCAAGTTTCGTGCTTAGATGCTTTCAGCACTTATCTTTTCCGCACTTAGCTACCGGGCAATGCCATTGGCATGACAACCCGAACACCAGTGGTGCGTTCACTCCGGTCCTCTCGTACTAGGAGCAACCCCCCTCAATTCTCCAGCGCCCACGGCAGATAGGGACCGAACTGTCTCACGACGTTCTAAACCCAGCTCGCGTACCACTTTAAACGGCGAACAGCCGTACCCTTGGGACCTACTTCAGCCCCAGGATGTGATGAGCCGACATCGAGGTGCCAAACACCGCCGTCGATATGAACTCTTGGGCGGTATCAGCCTGTTATCCCCGGAGTACCTTTTATCCGTTGAGCGATGGCCCTTCCATTCAGAACCACCGGATCACTATGACCTGCTTTCGCACCTGCTCGAGCCGTCACTCTCGCAGTCAAGCCAGCTTATGCCATTGCACTAACCTCACGATGTCCGACCGTGATTAGCTGACCTTCGTGCTCCTCCGTTACTCTTTAGGAGGAGACCGCCCCAGTCAAACTACCCACCAGACACTGTCCGCAGCCCGGATCACGGGCCTACGTTAGAACATCAAACATTAAAGGGTGGTATTTCAAGGTTGGCTCCACGCAGACTGGCGTCCGCGCTTCAAAGCCTCCCACCTATCCTACACATCAAGGCTCAATGTTCAGTGTCAAGCTGTAGTAAAGGTTCACGGGGTCTTTCCGTCTTGCCGCGGGTACACTGCATCTTCACAGCGAGTTCAATTTCACTGAGTCTCGGGTGGAGACAGCCTGGCCATCATTACGCCATTCGTGCAGGTCGGAACTTACCCGACAAGGAATTTCGCTACCTTAGGACCGTTATAGTTACGGCCGCCGTTTACCGGGGCTTCGATCAAGAGCTTCTCCTTGCGGATAACCCCATCAATTAACCTTCCGGCACCGGGCAGGCGTCACACCGTATACGTCCACTTTCGTGTTTGCACAGTGCTGTGTTTTTAATAAACAGTTGCAGCCAGCTGGTATCTTCGACTGGCTTCGGCTCGGGGAGTAAATCCCTCCACCTACGCGCCAGCGTGCCTTCTCCCGAAGTTACGGCACCATTTTGCCTAGTTCCTTCACCCGAGTTCTCTCAAGCGCCTTGGTATTCTCTACCTGACCACCTGTGTCGGTTTGGGGTACGATTCTGTGTTACCTGATGCTTAGAGGCTTTTCCTGGAAGCAGGGCATTTATCACTTCAGCACCGTAGTGCCTCGTCGTCACGCCTCAGCGTTGATAAGGGACCGGATTTACCTGGACCCTCCGCCTACACGCTTAAACCGGGACAACCGTCGCCCGGCTGATATAGCCTTCTCCGTCCCCCCTTCGCAGTAACACCGAGTACAGGAATATTAACCTGTTTCCCATCGACTACGCCTTTCGGCCTCGCCTTAGGGGTCGACTCACCCTGCTCCGATTAACGTTGAACAGGAACCCTTGGTCTTCCGGCGAGCGGGCTTTTCACCCGCTTTATCGTTACTTATGTCAGCATTCGCACTTCTGATACCTCCAGCATGCCTCACAGCACACCTTCAACGGCTTACAGAACGCTCCCCTACCCAACAACGCCTAAGCGTCGCTGCCGCAGCTTCGGTGCATGGTTTAGCCCCGTTACATCTTCCGCGCAGGCCGACTCGACCAGTGAGCTATTACGCTTTCTTTAAATGATGGCTGCTTCTAAGCCAACATCCTGGCTGTCTGTGCCTTCCCACATCGTTTCCCACTTAACCATGACTTTGGGACCTTAGCTGGCGGTCTGGGTTGTTTCCCTCTTCACGACGGACGTTAGCACCCGCCGTGTGTCTCCCGTGATAACATTCCTCGGTATTCGCAGTTTGCATCGGGTTGGTAAGCCGGGATGGCCCCCTAGCCGAAACAGTGCTCTACCCCCGAAGATGAGTTCACGAGGCGCTACCTAAATAGCTTTCGGGGAGAACCAGCTATCTCCCGGTTTGATTGGCCTTTCACCCCCAGCCACAGGTCATCCGCTAATTTTTCAACATTAGTCGGTTCGGTCCTCCAGTTAGTGTTACCCAACCTTCAACCTGCCCATGGCTAGATCACCGGGTTTCGGGTCTATACCCTGCAACTTAACGCCCAGTTAAGACTCGGTTTCCCTGCGGCTCCCCTATACGGTTAACCTTGCTACAGAATATAAGTCGCTGACCCATTATACAAAAGGTACGCAGTCACCCTGATAAATCAAGGCTCCCACTGCTTGTACGTACACGGTTTCAGGTTCTGTTTCACTCCCCTCGCCGGGGTTCTTTTCGCCTTTCCCTCACGGTACTGGTTCACTATCGGTCAGTCAGGAGTATTTAGCCTTGGAGGATGGTCCCCCCATATTCAGACAGGATACCACGTGTCCCGCCTTACTCATCGAGCTCACAGCATATGCGCTTTTGTGTACGGGAGTATCACCCTGTACCCTGCGACTTTCCAGACGCTTCCACTAACACACATGCTGATTCAGGCTCTGGGCTGCTCCCCGTTCGCTCGCCGCTACTGGGGGAATCTCGGTTGATTTCTTTTCCTCGGGGTACTTAGATGTTTCAGTTCCCCCGGTTCGCCTTGCAGCACTATGTATTCATGCTGCAATGATGCACAGAGTGCACCGGGTTTCCCCATTCGGACATCGACGGCTGTAGCGGTTCATATCACCTTACCGTCGCTTTACGCAGATTAGCACGTCCTTCATCGCCTCTGACTGCCTGGGCATCCACCGTGTACGCTTAGTCGCTTAACCTCACAACCCACAGGCGTTTTTCAACGCTGCGAGCTGCAAGCATTTGAGAGACTCGAACGTATCGTATTTTTCATTCTTATTACGGAGAATGAAAACGACACGTCGTTTCAATTTTCAGCTTGTTCCGGATTGTTAAAGAGCAAATATCTCAAACGCGACCCGGCTGCTTACGCAACCCGAACGGTTTTGAGATACTGTATGGAGACACCTTTCACCTGTCACCAAGCAGGTGGCGTCCCCTAGGGGATTCGAACCCCTGTTGCCGCCGTGAAAGGGCGGAGTCCTAACCGCTAGACGAAGGGGACACGATAGTGTCACGACTTCGCAGCCGTCCTGCTCATTACTTTTTATCAGACAATCTGTGTGAGCACTGCGCGGGAAGGTATCTTCAGGTAAGGAGGTGATCCAACCGCAGGTTCCCCTACGGTTACCTTGTTACGACTTCACCCCAGTCATGAATCACAAAGTGGTAAGCGCCCTCCCGAAGGTTAAGCTACCTACTTCTTTTGCAACCCACTCCCATGGTGTGACGGGCGGTGTGTACAAGGCCCGGGAACGTATTCACCGTGGCATTCTGATCCACGATTACTAGCGATTCCGACTTCACGGAGTCGAGTTGCAGACTCCGATCCGGACTACGACGCACTTTGTGAGGTCCGCTTGCTCTCGCGAGGTCGCTTCTCTTTGTATGCGCCATTGTAGCACGTGTGTAGCCCTACTCGTAAGGGCCATGATGACTTGACGTCATCCCCACCTTCCTCCGGTTTATCACCGGCAGTCTCCTTTGAGTTCCCGACCGAATCGCTGGCAACAAAGGATAAGGGTTGCGCTCGTTGCGGGACTTAACCCAACATTTCACAACACGAGCTGACGACAGCCATGCAGCACCTGTCTCACGGTTCCCGAAGGCACTAAGGCATCTCTGCCGAATTCCGTGGATGTCAAGAGTAGGTAAGGTTCTTCGCGTTGCATCGAATTAAACCACATGCTCCACCGCTTGTGCGGGCCCCCGTCAATTCATTTGAGTTTTAACCTTGCGGCCGTACTCCCCAGGCGGTCGACTTAACGCGTTAGCTCCGGAAGCCACTCCTCAAGGGAACAACCTCCAAGTCGACATCGTTTACGGCGTGGACTACCAGGGTATCTAATCCTGTTTGCTCCCCACGCTTTCGCACCTGAGCGTCAGTCTTTGTCCAGGGGGCCGCCTTCGCCACCGGTATTCCTCCAGATCTCTACGCATTTCACCGCTACACCTGGAATTCTACCCCCCTCTACAAGACTCAAGCCTGCCAGTTTCAAATGCAGTTCCCAGGTTAAGCCCGGGGATTTCACATCTGACTTAACAGACCGCCTGCGTGCGCTTTACGCCCAGTAATTCCGATTAACGCTTGCACCCTCCGTATTACCGCGGCTGCTGGCACGGAGTTAGCCGGTGCTTCTTCTGCGGGTAACGTCAATCGACGCGGTTATTAACCGCACCGCCTTCCTCCCCGCTGAAAGTACTTTACAACCCGAAGGCCTTCTTCATACACGCGGCATGGCTGCATCAGGCTTGCGCCCATTGTGCAATATTCCCCACTGCTGCCTCCCGTAGGAGTCTGGACCGTGTCTCAGTTCCAGTGTGGCTGGTCATCCTCTCAGACCAGCTAGGGATCGTCGCCTAGGTGGGCCATTACCCCGCCTACTAGCTAATCCCATCTGGGTTCATCCGATAGTGAGAGGCCCGAAGGTCCCCCTCTTTGGTCTTGCGACGTTATGCGGTATTAGCCACCGTTTCCAGTGGTTATCCCCCTCTATCGGGCAGATCCCCAGACATTACTCACCCGTCCGCCACTCGTCACCCAAGGAGCAAGCTCCTCTGTGCTACCGTCCGACTTGCATGTGTTAGGCCTGCCGCCAGCGTTCAATCTGAGCCATGATCAAACTCTTCAATTTAAGTTTGATTTGCTTAAACAAGTTAAGCGGTGCTCATCTGTAAAACGTCATAATGAATTTCATTATGTGTTCACTCGTGAGGCTTTGATATTTTTTACGTCCTAAGACGCTGATATCAATCCTGCGAGTGCCCACACAGATTGTCTGATAAATTGTTAAAGAGCAGTGCGAACAGTGCGTTAGCGTCCTGTCGCGAGGTGGCGTATATTACGCTTTCCTCCTGCAGAGTCAACCTCTTTCTCAGAAGTTTTTCTCCGGCGGCGCAGTCTCCTGTGCCTCTCAGCCCGTTTCCCGTTGCCGGTGTTCCGTATCGATGGAGGCGCATTATAGGGAGTTTCCTCAGGCTGACAAGTGTTTCTTCGAATTAATTTACTGAGCGCATCTTTTTTAAACGAACGGCTTAAAAAGAGACGTTTCATGGCCGAATAACGCACAAAAACAGCGATCAAACGTTGTAAAGAGACCTGCCGTTGGGGGTTACGGGTGCTATTATTTTGCTTCTTCTCGCAGGATAACCCCAGGAAGGACACTCAATGATAAAATCCTCGCGCAGCATGGCCGGTTTGCCATGGATAGCGGCTATGGCCTTTTTCATGCAGTCACTCGACGCCACTATACTGAATACTGCCCTGCCCGCTATCGCCACCAGCCTCGACCGCTCTCCCCTGGCCATGCAATCCGCCGTTATCAGTTACACCCTCACTGTCGCGATGCTGATTCCGGTCAGCGGCTGGCTCGCCGATCGCTTCGGCACGCGTAAGGTATTTATCATTGCGGTTTCGCTGTTCACCCTCGGCTCGCTGGCGTGTGCGCTCTCACCGACGCTTTCGGTGCTGGTTATATCGCGAATCGTGCAGGGCGTGGGTGGCGCAATGATGATGCCGGTCGCACGACTTGCACTGCTACGCGCCTATCCGCGCAGTGAACTGCTGCCGGTGCTCAATTTCGTCACCATGCCAGGATTGGTTGGCCCGATACTGGGCCCGATGCTGGGCGGTGTGCTGGTCACCTATGCGACGTGGCACTGGATCTTCCTGATTAATATCCCGATAGGTATTCTCGGCATTATCTACGCACGCAAATATATGCCGGACTTCACCACGCCTAAGCGCCGCTTCGACTTTCTGGGTTTTATACTGTTCGGGGCTGGGCTGGTAATGATCTCGATTGGGATTGAGCTGTTCGGTGAGCGGATTGTTTCCGCCTGGCTGGCTGGCGGGATATTACTCAGCGGCATCGTGCTTTTACTTCTCTATATAGTGCATGCCCGAAATCACCCGTCGCCCCTCATCAACCTGCCGATGTTTAAAACCCGGACCTTCTCGGTTGGCATTGGCGGCAACATTGCATCACGTCTCGGTACCGGCTGCGTCCCCTTTTTAATGCCGCTCATGTTGCAGGTTGGCTTTGGCTATTCAGCTATTATTGCAGGCTGCATGATGGCACCTACCGCCATTGGTTCAATACTGGCGAAGTCCACGGTGACACAACTGCTGCGCTGGCTGGGCTACCGCCGTCTGCTGGTCGGCATCACCGCTATTATTGGCATCCTGATCGCCAGCTTCTCTCTGCAGTCGCCTGCTGAAAGCATCTTTGTGCTGTTGCTTCCGCTGTTTATTCTCGGCATGGCGATGTCTACGCAGTTCACCGCCATGAACACCATTACTCTGGCCGATCTGGATGATGATAACGCCAGCGGGGGTAACAGCGTGCTGGCCGTGACGCAGCAATTAGCGATCAGTTTTGGTGTGGCGGTCAGTGCTGCGGTACTGCGCTTCTATCAGGAGTTTGAAACCAGCACCATTTCACAGTTCCATGCCACGTTCCTGACCATGGGTGTCGTTACCGTGCTTTCAGCGCTGACTTTTCTGCTGCTGAAAAATGGCGATGGACGTAATCTGATCACGAATCGCGACAGGAAGAAAAAGCGCTAAACTGAGCCACGTACCACCAGCTCCGGCGTCAGCACCAGCGTTTGCTGGCTGGCGTCGGGATCGCTGAGACGATGAATTAAGGTATCTATCGCCAGTTCGCCCAGCGCATCTTTGGGCTGGTGAATCGTACTCAGTGGCGGAGTGAGATAGCGCGCCAGTTCAATATCGTCATATCCCATGACCGCCATCTGCTGCGGAACCTGCATGCCAGCCTGATAGAGGGCGTGATAAACGCCGACAGCCATCGCATCGTTACTGGTAAATACTGCTTCCGGCAGCGTTTCCAGCGCCAGCAACTCGACCATCCCGTTGTAGCCACCCTGAAATTCAAAGTCACCATTCACGATATAGCCAGGCAAAATCTCCAGCCCACTCTTAGTCATGGCGTTGCGATAACCTTCCAGACGCATACGGGCCGGGGTTTTATCCTGGGGACCGGCGATACAGGCGATGCGGGTATAGCCGCTGTCGATAAGATGCTGAGTGGCCAGCTCGCCGCCCAGCAACGCGTTATCCTGAATGATGTCACCGCGACCTTCAAACGGTGCCCAATCCATCATCACCGCAGGTATAGAGGGATAACGATTCAGGATGTCTGCCGACGGCAGGTGACTTTCAGTGCACATGATCAGCAAACCATCGACGCGCTTCTGCATCAGCGTCTCCAGGCTGCGGTTCATCCGCTCCTCATCACCCGCCGTGTTGCAGAGAATCAGGCTGTAGCCACGCTGATAACAGCTCTCTTCCACGCCCCGCACCACTTCGGCATAAAAGGGGTTACTACTGGTGGTCAGCAGCATACCGATGGTGTGCGTCTGATTGATCTTCAGACTGCGCGCCAGTGCAGAAGGGGCGTAGTTAAGATGACGTATCGCCTGCTCAACTTTTTCCCGCACGCCTTCACTGACAAAGCGGTTGTTATTAATAACGTGCGAGACAGTGGAGGTAGAGACGCCCGCCAGGCGAGCGACATCTTTCATGGTACTCAATCGCTTAACCCTGCTGCTGCAAAAATTCATCGATCTCCGCGCGCCACGGCACGGAGGGCTGTGCACCTGAACGCGTAACGGCAATCGCGGCGGCGGCATGGGCAAATCGCACCGCGTCATACATCGGCTTCTGCTCCAGTCGTGCCGTAATAAAGGCACCGTTAAAGGTGTCGCCTGCGGCGATGGTATCAATAGCTTTAACGCTGAAGCCCGCAATACGCTGACCGTCTCCCTGCTCGCTCAGCCAGACACCGCGGCGTCCCAGCGTAATCAGTACCGTGCCGATGCCTTTCGCATGCAGTGCTGCCGCCGCGCGGGCCGCATCTTCATCATTGTAAACCGCAATACCGGTCAGACTCTCGGCTTCGGTCTCATTCGGCGTAATAATGTCGATCAGCGCCAGCAGCTCATCGGAGAGAGGGGTAGCGGGTGCCGGATTGAGAATTACCTGCGTCTGATGCTGTCGGGCGAAGGTCGCGGCGGCCAGCACGCTCTCCAGCGGCGATTCCAGCTGCATTAAGAGTGCATCGGCATCGGCGATAACCTGCTGATGACGTGCTACGCAATCGGGTGTTAACGCCGCGTTTGCACCGGAGTAGATGCCGATATTGTTCTCACCGTCACCGTTGACGAAAATCATCGCCACACCGGTCGACTCGCCCTCAACCACTTCTACGGGCGTGGTATCAATATTGTCCTGCGCGAGCTGCTCACGAATACGTTCGCCAATGTCGTCAGCGCCCACACAGCCAATAAAGGCGATATCGGCACCCGCACGACCCGCGGCGACCGCCTGATTCGCGCCTTTACCGCCAAACGCAACCTGATAATTCTGCCCGATCACCGTTTCACCGGGACGAGGGAAGTGCGCCAGATTAAGGATGTGGTCAGCATTAATGCTGCCAAGAACGGCCAGTTTTGCGTTTTTGCTCATTAGGGGAGTCCGGAATAAGTGCGCCACCGGGAGGGTGGCGCGGTGCCCTGCTTTTCTTTGAGTTATTGAGTGACCAGCTTCAGGTCGACCGGATTGATCGCCTTCACTTTTTCACCCTTCAGCACTTTATCAGCGGTATCCACGCCGATCATGCCAATTTTTTCTGGCATCTGTGCCACGGTCGCAGTCAGTTTGCCAGCTTCCACGGCTTTAACGCCATCAGCAGTGCCATCAAAACCCACCACGATCACACCGGTTTTTCCGGCAGTCTGCAGCGCACGCAGTGCACCCAGCGCCATTTCGTCGTTCTGAGCGAATACTGCCTGTACATCCGGATGCGCCTGCAGCAGGTTCTGCATGACGTTCAGACCTTTAGTACGGTCAAAATCAGCAGGCTGGCTGGCGAGGATCTGGAATTTATGCGCATCAGCGGCCTGTTTGAAGCCTTCGCCACGTTCGCGGGCAGCAGAGGTTCCGGCAATGCCCTGCAGCTCAATAATTTTGGCATTTTCGCCGACTTTTTTGGCGATGAAGTCACCGGCCATTTTACCGCCGAAACGGTTATCGGAAGCGACGTGGCTGACCACCGTGCCCTGTGCCGCAACGCGGTCCAGCGTGATGACAGGAATATTCGCCTGGTTAGCCATCTTCACTGCGTTGCCCACAGCATCAGAGTCAGTCGGGTTGATCAGCAGCAGCTTAGTGCCGCGAACGGTCAGATCCTGTACGTTTGCCAGCTCTTTAGCCGGATTGTTCTGTGAATCCAGCACGACCAGGTTGTAGCCCAGTTTGTCCGCTTCTTTCTGTGCACCCTCTTTCAGGGAGACAAAGAACGGGTTGTTCAGGGTTGAAACCACCAGCGCGATGGTATCTTTTGCCATGGCGCTGGTACTGAGCGTTGCGCCGAGGATCATGGCCAGTGCGGTTAACTTTTTCATCTTATTATCCTGTGTAAGGTCAGAGTTATTTACTGCTTTTATTATCCACCAGCACCGCCAGCAGGATGACTACCGCTTTAACGATCATCTGGTAGTACGAAGAGACGCCCATCAGGTTCAGGCCGTTGTTCAGGAAGCCGAGGATCAGCGCGCCAATCAGGGTGCCGAAAATACGGCCTTTACCGCCAGCCAGACTGGTTCCGCCTAACACGACCGCAGCAATCGCATCCAGCTCATAGCCGGTACCCGCTGTCGGCTGTGCTGATGAGAGACGCGCCACTTCAATGGTGCCCGCCAGCGCTGCCAGCATGCCGCTCAGTGAATAGACGATGATTTTGACGCGATTCACATTGATGCCGGAGAGACGCGTTGCCGCTTCGTTACCGCCAAGCGCATAGATATAGCGACCCAGACGCGTGTGCTGCAGCATGTACCAGGCGGCGATAAAGACCAGCGCCATCAGCCAGACCGGCGCAGGGATACCCAGCGGGCGACCAATACCAAACCAGCCCAGCAGATCGGCATTGGCACTGAAACCGGTGTTAATCGGGCTGCCGTCGGTGTAGACCATGGTCACACCGCGCAGCAGCAGCATCATGACCAGCGTGGCGATAAAGGCCTGCACCTTACCGCGCGCCACAATAGTCCCGGTCAGGGCACCGATTGCCGCACCCAGAGCCAGCGAAGCCGCCACCGCGACCAGGGCGTTGACCTCCATGCCCACCAGCGATGCACCCACTGCGCCCGTCAGAGCCAGCAGCGATCCCACCGAGAGGTCGATACCTGAAGTCAGGATCACCAGCGTCATCCCGACCGCCATAATGGCGTTAACCGAGGTCTGCTGCAGAATGTTGAACAGATTTGCCACGGTAAAGAAGTTCGGGCTCTGGCTGGCCACCACGGCGATCAGCACCATCAGCGCAATCAGCGACTTCTGTTCCAGCAGCCAGCTTTTGCTAAACCAGCGACGGCTGGCCGGTAAAGTTTGGGTCGTCATACCACTAAATCCTCGCTGTGTTGCTTGCCTACGGCGGCTGCCATCAGGCTTTCCTGAGTGGCGTCTTCACGGGTAAATTCGCCGCTGATACGGCCTTCATGCATCACCAGAATCCTGTCGCTCATGCCCAGCACTTCCGGCATTTCCGAGGAGACCAGGATGATGCTCAGCCCTTCGGCTTTAAACTGGTTAATCAGTTGGTAGATCTCTTTCTTCGCACCGACATCCACACCGCGGGTCGGTTCGTCCAGAATCAGCACGTTAGGGCGGGTCATCAGACCCCGGGCAATCGCCACTTTCTGCTGGTTGCCGCCTGAAAGCAGGCCAATCGGCTGCTCCATAGAAGGCGTTTTCACGTTGAACAGCCGGATAAAATCGCCTACCGCCAGCTGCTCTGCCGCATGTTTCAGCGTGCCACTGCCGTGACTGAAATAGCCTAACGCCGTCAGCGACATGTTCTCTTTCACTGACATGCCCAGCACCAGACCATCACGCTTACGATCTTCCGAGATGTAGACGATACCGTTAGCCAGCCCGTCCTGCGGCGAACGCGTCACCACTTCTCGTCCATTAAGCCACATTGCACCTTCACGACGCGGCAGCGCGCCGTAGAGCACCTTCATCAGTTCAGTGCGGCCCGCGCCCATCAAACCCGAGATGCCAAGGATTTCACCTTTGCGCAGACTGAAGCTGACGTTCTCCACGCCCGGCCCGCTGACGTTCTCCACTTTAAGCCGCACGTCGCCTGGCGCCTGATCAAGATGCGGATATTGATCTTCCAGCTTGCGCCCGACCATCATCTCGATCAGGCTCTCTTCGGTCAGCTCGCTGACCGGACGTTCAGCAATAAACTGACCGTCACGGAATACCGTGACGTCATCGCAGATCTCAAAAATCTCTTTCATGCGATGCGAGATATAGACGATGCCGCAGCCCTGCGCTTTCAGTTCATTGATCACCCGGAACAGCGACAGCGTTTCGGTATCGGTCAGCGCATCGGTCGGCTCATCCATGATGATGACCTGCGACTCAAAGCTCAGCACTTTGGCAATTTCGACCATCTGCTGATCGCCAATCGACAAATCGCCCACCAGCTTGTGGCTGTTGAAGCGCAGATTGAGCCTTTTGAGCAGCGCATCGGCTTCGGCATACATTCGCGGCCACTGGATACGGCCAAAACGCCCCACATATTCGCGACCGAGAAATATATTCTCCGCCACGGTTAACTGAGGGATCAGGTTCAGCTCCTGATGGATGATGCCAATGCCCGCTTCCTGTGACGCTTTTGGTCCACTGAAACGGGTCTCTTTGCCGAGCCAGCGCAGCGTACCGGCATCATATTGATAGATCCCGGTCAGCACTTTCATCATGGTGGACTTGCCTGCGCCGTTCTCGCCCACCAGCGCCATCACGCGTCCTGCACGGACATTCAGCGACGCCCCCTTCAGGGCTTTTACACCCGGAAAGGATTTTTCAATGCCGTCGAGTTGCAGTAAAGGTTGCATAGCGGCCTCAGAAGGTCACACCGGCGCTGAGGATGACATTCGCAAACGGAGAGCACTCTCCGCTCCGAATGACCGCCTGACTACGCTGCGTTTGTTGTTTGAATTGTTCATGACTGGTGTAGCTGATGGTGATGCGATTCCCCTGGTGCTGTTGCAAGGCTTCGAGCACGGCGACAAGCGCGCTATGAAGGTGCGGATTATGCTGCTTAATCTCCTCCGCGATCAGGGCGCTCTCTACCTGCATCTCCAGTGCGACAGCATTAACCACCTGCATAAAATCGGGCGTACCCGGCGTGAGCGCTAAGTCGATGCGCTGCGGTCCAGCCGGAATCGGCAAGCCAGCATCGGCAATCGTCAGCGTATCCGTGTGTCCCAGGCGGGCAATCACATGTGAGAGTTCAGCGTTTAACAGGCGACCTTTTTTCATCTTTTCACTCCACAGCGAAACGTTTCGCTGTCTGGAGTGTATGAAAAGCCGCCATCAACTCAACCGGCAAAGAAGAAATCTGTGATCACTATCGAAACGTTTCGCTTACGCGGGAGGAAATTTGCATTAAGGCGAGCAAAGGAACGAAAAAAGGGCCGCGAATGCGGCCCGGCAGGAGGGAATTAAGGCAGTTTCTTAACCTGCTTAACGTCCATCTCAATGCTGTTGAAATCTTTATCCAGTTCACCCGTCAGCTCAACGTTATCTTTGGGCGTGATGGTCTGGCCGTTCCAGTGCTTGTGGTCGATTTCGACCTTCATGGTGCCGGTCTGATCACGGAACAGATAATCTTCCTTGCCGATCTGTTTTTCCAGCTTGCCGCGTACGGTGATCCAGCTGTCATCTTTCATCTCTTCAGCCTGCTTCACGGTCACCACACTGGTGTAATCGGCACTGAAGCCGCCCTGACCGGATGCTGACGGCGTCTGTGCGGCTGGCGCACTGGGATCAACAAATCCGCCCTGCTGTGCAGCGAAAACCGGGGCGGAAGCCAGCATAACGACGGCCAGAATTGCAGCGTGCTTTTTCATGGTGTACCCCTTTCTCAGTGGTGTTTTCGGTTTGAATACGCCCAGTTGACCACAGAGTTCTTAACAGCTTCTTAAGCATGAAAAATAAGCCATTTTCGCCGAAATCAGCTGTACAGTGAGGAAGTTGCTTCGTATAAAACGCTATCGGAACAGGGAGACGTGATGCGTATTTTACTGATTGAAGACGATCGCTTAATTGGCGACGGTATCAAAGCGGGGCTGAGTAAACTGGGCTTCAGCGTTGACTGGTTTACGTCTGGTGAGGCGGGCTGTAACGCGCTGGAGGCCGCGCCCTGGGATGCGGTGATCCTGGACCTTTCTCTGCCTGAGCGGGATGGACTCGATATCCTGCGGCAGTGGCGGCAGCAGGGAAATGATGTGCCGGTCCTGATACTGACTGCCCGCGATGCGCTCGATCAGCGGGTTGAAGGCCTGCAGATGGGAGCCGATGACTATCTGTGCAAGCCCTTTGCCTTAACCGAAGTGGCCGCGCGCTTACAGGCGCTAATCCGCCGCCGTCACGGTCAGCTGCAGCCCGAACTCCGTCACGGTAACGTGGTACTGATCCCCGGCAGTCACAGTGTGATGCGCGAGGGCGAGACGATTGAGCTGAAAAGCCGTGAACTGGCGCTGCTGGAACTCTTTATGCGCAACCCGGGCCGGGTGCTGACGCGCAGCCAGCTGGAAGAGAAGCTCTACAGCTGGGATGCCGACGTCTCCAGCAACGCGGTAGAAGTGCATATCCATCATCTGCGTAAAAAGCTGGGCAGCGCGTTTATCCGCACGCTGCACGGCGTCGGTTATACCCTGGGAGCCGCTGAATGCGATCAATGAGCCTGTTTCTGCGGCTGGGCCTCGGTTTCGTGCTGCTGCTCGGCCTCTGCTGGGCCAGTGCCAGCCTGAGTGCCTGGCATCAGACCCGTGAAACCCTTGATGAGCTGTTTGATACCCAGCAGATGCTGCTGGCCAAGCGCCTGCTGACGCTGGATTTCTCTTCGCTGGACAACACCACATTGCCCCGAACCAAAGCGATGCTGCGGCACCATCGTGGCGATCAGGATGACGATGCCCTGGCCTTTGCTGTCTTCACACGTGACGGCAGGCAGGTGATGAATGATGGCGATAATGGCCGCTATCTGCCGTTTGAGGCGGACTATCAGGGATTTCATGAAGGACAGCTCACCAATGATGACGATCGCTGGCGGTTTGTCTGGCTGACCACGCCGGATCAGAAGTTCCGGGTAGTCGTCGGTCAGGAGTCGGAATACCGCGACGACATAACACAGGATCTGATGAAAGCCAGTATGCTGCCCTGGCTGATCGCGCTGCCGTTTATGCTGCTGTTGCTCATCGGACTGGTCTGGTCTGAACTGCGACCGCTGAAGACGCTGGCGCAGCAGCTGGCGCAGCGCGCGCCTGATGACGATACGCCGCTGCAGGCAGACCGCGTGCCGAAAGAGGTACAGCCGCTGATGATGGCGCTCAATGGCCTGTTCAGCCGCATCAGCGCCATGATGCAGCGTGAACGTCGCTTTACCTCCGATGCCGCACATGAGCTGCGCAGTCCGCTGGCCGCTCTGCAGGTGCAAAGCGAAGTGATCCAGCTGACGGCGGATGACGAAGTGATGCGAACCCATGCGCTGCAACAGCTGGATGCCGGCATTGCACGCGCTACGCGGCTGGTGGATCAGCTGCTGACGCTTTCGCGGGTTGAAGCCGATGATGCACGCAGCGCCTTCGAACCGGTGGCGCTGAAACGCACGGTGCAGGAGACGATCGCCGCACAATTGCCGCTGGCCGATAAAACCGGCGTCACCCTGCGGCTGCACGCGGAGGCCGATCCGCAGATTCAGGGTCATCCACTGTTACTGTCACTGCTGGTGCGGAATCTGCTGGATAACGCCATTCGCTATACGCCTGCGGGCAGCGAAGTCGATGTGCGGTTGCAGGCAAACAGCCTGTCGGTAGAGGATAACGGTGAGGGTCTGAGTGCTGCCGACCTGCAACGGCTCGGTGAGCGTTTCTGGCGACCGCCAGGTCAGGAGAAGAGCGGGAGCGGGCTGGGATTATCGATAGTGCGTAATATTGCCCAGTTGCATGGGATGCAGGTTACGTTCAGCCAGCGACCCGGCGGCGGCTTGTGCGTCACGCTACGCTGGTCAGCGCCCGCCCCGTAAGGCGGGCGCAGCCAATCAAATCTCGACCTGGGTGCCCAGCTCAATCACGCGGTTTGGCGGGATCTCAAACTGGTCTGGCGCACGGAGCGCATTGCGCTGCAACGCCAGGAAGAGTTTGCCGCGCAGGCGCAGATACCACGGCCGTTTGCCGATGATCAGCGACTCATGCGACATAAAGAACGAGGTCTCCATCATGCGGCAGTTAAGTCCTTCCAGCCCGCAACGGTGGAAAATCTCCTCAACGTTTGGCGTCTCACGCCAGCCATAGCTTGCCACCACCCGCCAGAAGGTCGGCGACAGCTGCTCAATGGTGACACGACGCACGTTGTGCACGTATGGCGCATCTTCAGTGCGCAACGTCAGCAGCACGACCCGCTCATGCAACACTTTGTTGTGCTTGAGGTTGTGCAGCATGGCAAACGGAATCACATTCAGGGCACGCGACATATAGACCGCCGTGCCCGGCACGCGAACCGGTGGCGATTTCTCCAGCGACGCGATCATCGCCTCCAGGGAGTTACCATGTTCGTGCATACGGCGCAGCAGACGGAAACGTTCGCTTTTCCACGTCGTCATAATGATAAACATCACCAGGCCGAGACAGAGCGGCAGCCAGCCACCTGAGAAGATTTTTACCAGGTTGGCGGTAAACAGCGGCACGTCGATGCAGAGCATCAGCACCAGGATGACGGCGACCGCCAGCTTATTCCAGTGCCAGTTTTTAACCGCCACCGTGCAGGAGAGCATTGCCGTCAGCACCATGGTGCCGGTCACCGCAATACCGTAGGCCGCAGCCAGATTACTTGAATGCTCAAAGCTGATAATCACAATCAGCACGGCGAAGTAGAGCACCCAGTTGATTACCGGAATATAAATCTGGCCCGATTCGCGCTCAGAAGTGTGGATGATACGCATCCCTGGCAGATAACCCAGTCGCACCGCCTGACGCGTCAGCGAGAAGACACCGGAGATCACCGCCTGTGAAGCGATAACGGTGGCCAGTGTTGCCAGAATCAGCATCGGGATCAGCGCCCAGTCCGGAGCCAGCAGGAAGAAGGGGTTTTTAATTGCTTTAGGATCGCTGAGTAACAGCGCGCCCTGACCAAAGTAGTTCAGCACCAGCGACGGCAGCACCACCGAGAACCAGGCCAGCCGAATCGGCACTTTACCGAAGTGCCCCATATCGGCATAAAGCGCCTCGACCCCGGTAATTGCCAGCACAACTGCACCGAGGGCGAAGAACGAAACGGACTTATAGTGCAGGAAGAATTCCACCGCATAGGCAGGATTCAGCGCATGCAGTACGTCCGGGTTCCGCATGATGCCCATGACACCCAGGATCGCCAGCACCAGAAACCAGACCAGCATTACCGGCGCGAAGAGTTTGCCCACCATACCGGTGCCATGCTTCTGAATGGCAAACAGCAGCGTCAGCACCGCAATCGACATCGGCACAATAAAGGGATCCAGCGACGGCGCGGCAATCTCAAGGCCTTCGATGGCGGACATCACCGAAATGGCTGGCGTGATTACCACCTCTCCATAGAAGAAGCTGCCACCAATCAGGCCCATGATCACCAGCACCGCCGTGGCGCGTGCACCGGTATGGCGACCTGCCAGCGACATCAGGGTCAGAATCCCGCCTTCCCCGGCGTTGTCGGCGCGCATCACATAACTGATGTACTTCAGTGAGACCACCAGCACCAGCAGCCAGAAAATCAGCGACAGAAAGCCAAATACCGCTTCCCGCTCAACGCCGAAACCAAACTGTCCGGAGAGACATTCACGCAAGGTATACAGCGGACTGGTGCCGATATCCCCGTAAACAACACCAATAGCGGCCAGCGTTAATCCGCGAAGTGACTGCTTATTATCCGAGCTCATAGAGTTATCTTTTGTTGGAGTCTAAGAGGTACAAAAACCCCTCGCTCAGGCCATCAAAAAGCGCACAGTATGCACGGTTTAACGAAAATTCCTATACCCGCTTCGCCTCGCGGTCAGGGTAACGGGGTCATTTCAGACGATAAATTGTCATCCGGCACCACTTTAAAACAGGCAAACCTTCTGAAACAAAAAAGCTGACAGCTATCAACGCTTTCACGCATGATGATCTATAGAGTAAGGCGCTTGCTTAAGCGCGGCGGCCCGACGATCGTAAGGACATTGATGTGATTATGGCTCAACCCCATCTTTTGGCAGAAAGAATTTCTCGCCTTAGCAATGCGTTAGAAAAAGGATTATATGAACGGCACCATGCCATTCGCCTTTGCCTGCTGGCCGCGCTGAGCGGTGAAAGCGTGTTTCTGCTGGGACCGCCGGGCATCGCCAAGAGCCTGATTGCCCGCCGCCTTAAATATGCCTTTCAGCACGCCCGCGCCTTTGAATATCTGATGACCCGTTTCTCCACGCCGGAAGAAGTGTTTGGCCCGCTCTCCATTCAGGCACTGAAAGACGAAGGACGCTACCAGCGTCTCACTAAAGGGTATCTGCCCGACGCCGAGATTGTTTTTCTGGATGAGATCTGGAAAGCCGGCCCGGCGATTCTGAATACCCTGCTGACCGCTATCAATGAACGCCGCTTCCGCAATGGTGACAGCGAAGAGACCATCCCGATGCGGCTGCTGGTCACCGCCTCCAACGAACTGCCGGAAGCGGATAGCGGCCTTGAGGCGCTTTATGATCGAATGCTGATCCGCCTGTGGCTGGATAACGTGCATGAGAAGCAGAACTTTCGCAGCATGCTGACCCACCAGCAGGATGAGCACACCAATCCGGTCGCGGAGTCCCTGCGCATCAGTGATGAAGAGTATGCGCAGTGGCAGCTCGGCATCAGCCAGGTCAGCCTGCCCGATGCCGTCTTTGAGCTGATTTATCAGCTGCGTCAGCAACTGGAGAGCCAGCCTGCCGCACCTTACATTTCCGATCGTCGCTGGAAAAAAGCCATCCATCTGCTGCAGGCCAGCGCCTTCTACAGCGGTCGCAATACCATTGCCCCGATAGACCTGATCCTGCTGAAAGATTGCCTCTGGCACGACGTCGCCTCCATGCAGCTGCTGGAACGAGAAATCGATCAGCTGATGACGCAGCATGCCTGGCAGCAGCAGCCAATGCTGCTGAAACTGCAGCAGATAAAAGCGCGTCGTCTGGCTCTGCAACAGCAGCAGAGCATCGCGCAGGCGATCACTCTGGAAAGACACAGCGGCATGTTCAGCCGCAAGCCCCATTACGATCTGCCGGAAAGCTTTACCGATGAGCAACTGACGCTGATGCTGCAAAAGCCGCTGATGCTGCACGACATGCAGGTAAGCCATATTATGATTGCGCGTGATGCCCTGAATCAGTGGCTGCAGAAAGGCGGTGAGGTTCGCGGCAAGCTCAACGGGATTGGCTTTGCACAAAGCCTGGATTTACAGGTGGATGCGCAGCACTGCCTGGCTATCCGTGATGTGAGCCTGCAATCGTCACGTCTGATGCTGCCAGGCGTCAGCAACAGCGAGCCGTTGCCCGGTGAAATCACCGAAGCACTGGATGCGCTGGAAAGTGAGCTGCGGTCGCAGCGTCATCTGTTCAGCCAGCATCAGCGCTGCCTGTTTATCAGTGATGACTGGCTGGCGCGGGTCGAAACCAGCCTGCAGGATGTGGCAGAACAGCTGAAACAGGCGCGTAAATGATCTCAGTCGAGACGCTGAGCACGCTGCTCTCAGTGGGTGAGACCGAACTGATTGAAGAGCTGATTATTGCCCTGCTGGCGTCCCCACAGCTGGCGCTGTTTTTTGAAAAATTCCCCGGACTGAAAAAAGCGCTGCTGCGCGATGTGCCACGCTGGCGAGCGGAGATTAGTGCTGAACTCAAAGACACGCCGGTTCCGGCCACGCTGGCCGAAGAGTTTCAGCTGTTCCAGCGCATCCAGCTCCTCAGCGATCGTGAATTCAGCCAGCAGCTGACTGCCACACTTGAGGCGCTTCAAAGCCTGCCGTCTCCTTTTCTTGATGAAGCTAACCGGCTGCTGCAACACACCGATATCGGCCATCTCAGCAGCGCGCAGCACCAGCTTTTTTTACAGCGCTGGCGGCTGAGCCTGACCTTACAGACTCTGACGCTGAATCAGGATTTGCTGGAGCAGCAGCGCGAACGCCTGCTGGCGGAACTGCAGCAGCGCATGGCACTGAGCGGTCAGCTGGCTCCGATTCTCAGTGACGATGATGAAGCCGCCGCTGGCCGGCTGTGGGACATGAGCAAAGCGTCACTGCAGCCCGGCGATTATCAGCTGATGCTGCAATATGGCGACTTTCTGGCGCAGCAACCGGAGCTGCTGAAGCTGGCCCAGCAGCTGGGTCGCAGCCGCGAGGCAAAATCGGTACCGTCACAGGATGCCCCGATGGAAGCTTTTCATCATCTGGTGCAGGAGCCTGCATCCGTGCCGGAAGAGGTCAGCGGCATTCATCAGAGCGATGACGTGCTGCGACTGTTACCGCCGGAGTTAGCCGCGCTGAGCATCAGCGAACTGGAGCTGGAATTTTACCGGCGGCTGGTCGAGAAACGGCTGTTGACCTATAAGCTGCAGGGCGATGCCTGGCATGAAAAGGTGACGATGCGTCCGGCCAGCCACCAGCAGCATGAAGAGCAGCCGCGCGGGCCGTTTATCGTCTGCGTGGATACCTCCGGTTCGATGGGTGGCTTTAATGAGCGTTGCGCTAAAGCCTTTTGTCTGGCACTGCTGAAGGTCGCGCTGGCCGATCGCCGTCGCTGCTACATCATGCTGTTTGCGCATGAGGTGATTGGCTATGAGCTGACCGGTGAGGACGGACTGGAGCAGGCGATTCGCTTTCTGAGCCAGCGTTTCCGTGGCGGCACCGATCTGGCCGCCTGTCTCTCTTCGGTTGTCACCCGAATGGAAGGCGCACTGTGGGAGGAAGCCGATGCGGTGATCGTTTCCGATTTTATTGCCCAGCGTCTGCCGGAAGAGGTCATCGGGGCGATCAAAAAGCGCCAGCGACATAATCAGCAACGTTTTCACGCCGTGGCAATGTCGGCCCACGGGAAACCAGGTATTCTGCGCATCTTCGACCATATCTGGCGCTTCGACACCGGCATGAAAAGCCGCCTGCTGCGCCACTGGCGCCGTTAAGTCATCTTGCAGAAATGCTTATTTGCTATAGTGAATTACCGTTTCACTTACTCAGCAATCTGGAGCTTCCTGTGACGCTTGCTCAACCCCATCGCGATCTGCCTGCACCGACGCGGACGTTAATGCTCTCCGGCCAGAACATAGAACAAAAACGTGCCGAATTGCTGGCCTATTTTCATCAGACCTGGGAACAGTATGAAAGTCTGTTCACCTGTCTGGCCGATTCACAGGCCTGGTTTACCAAAGCCATTCCGCTGCGCCATCCATTAATCTTCTATTTTGGTCACACCGCCACCTTCTACATTAATAAGCTGATGGCCGGACGCCTCATTGATGCGCGTCTGGACGATCGTATCGAAGCGATGATGGCGATTGGTGTGGATGAGATGAGCTGGGACGATCTCAACGACAGTCACTATAACTGGCCCACCATTGATGAAGTCCGTGAATACCGCGGACGCGTTAAAGCGCTGGTCAGCGATCTGATCCAGACCCTACCGCTCACGCTGCCGATCAGCTGGGAGAGCCCGGCCTGGGTGATCCTGATGGGCATTGAGCATGAGCGTATTCATCTGGAAACCTCCAGCGTGCTGATCCGCCAGTTACCGATTGAGTGGGTCAGACCGCAGGCCGCATGGCCGGTCTGTCCAATGGCGCGCCATCAGCGCGAAGCTGTTCCGGCCAATGCCCTGCTGCCGATGCCAGGCGGCACCGTCACGCTGGGTAAAACCGACGATACCTACGGCTGGGATAATGAATATGGCCGCCAGCAGGTTACGCTGCAGCCGTTCCAGGCGAGCAAAATGCTGGTCAGCAATGCGGAATTCATGGCGTTCGTTGATGCGGGCGGTTATCAGGATGCCCGCTGGTGGGATGATGAAGGCTGGGGCTGGTGTCAGTTTGCCAAAGCAGAGATGCCCACTTTCTGGGTCGGCACGCCTGCGATGCCCGATCAGCTTAAACTGCGTCTGATGTGTGAAGAAGTGGCGATGCCGTGGGACTGGCCTGCCGAGGTCAATCAGCTGGAAGCGGCGGCTTTCTGCCACTGGAAAGCGGAACAGACCGGTATGAGCATTCAGCTCCCCTGTGAAGCGGAGTGGGCTCAGCTGCGCGAACAGGTCGCGGGCGATCAGCCGGACTGGGAGCGGGCACCGGGCAACATTAACCTGGCGTACTGGGCGTCCTCATCGCCGGTGGATCTCTTCGCTCAGGGCGCGTTCTTCGATATCGTCGGTAACGTCTGGCAATGGACGACCACGCCGACCAATGGCTTTGAAGGCTTCAAAGTCCACCCGCTTTACGATGATTTCTCTACCCCAACCTTCGATGGCAAACATTCCCTGATCAAAGGCGGCAGCTGGATCTCGACCGGCAATGAGGCGCTGAAATCGGCACGCTATGCGTTCCGCCGCCACTTCTTCCAGCACGCCGGTTTCCGATACGTGGTGTCCAGCCATCAGGAAACCATGGCGCTGAACCCGTATGAATCCGACGCGATGGTGTCGCAGTACCTCGACTTCCAGTATGGCCCGCGCTATTTCGGCGTGGATAACTATGCCGAGAGCCTGGTGAAGCTGGCGCTGAATTACACCTCAGCCCGTGGTGATGCCCTGGATATCGGCTGTGCCACCGGACGCGCCAGTTTCGAACTGGCTCGCCACTTTGAGCGCGTTACCGGAATGGACTACTCGGCACGCTTCATCGACGTGGCGCTGCAGCTGGCCAGCGGCGAAGACTTCCGCTATCTGCTGCCTCAGGAAGGCGATCTGGTGGAGTATCGGCAGGTTCGCCTGAAAGATTTTGCGCTGGAGAGTGAACTGGCACAGCGGATTCAGTTTGTTCAGGGCGACGCCTGTAACCTGAAGCCGCAGCCGGGTCGTTACGATCTGGTGCTCGCCTCCAACCTGATCGACCGCCTGCGCCAGCCTGCTCGTTTCCTGCGGGATGTCACGCCGATGCTGCGTCAGGGCGGCATCCTGCTGCTCTCATCGCCTTATACCTGGCTGGAGGATTTCACGCCGAAGGAGAACTGGCTGGGCGGCGTGCGTGAAAATGGTGAGGCGCTGACGACGCTGCAAGCACTGCAGCGTCTGCTGGCAGCCGACTTCGAACTGGTCGGTGAACCGCAGGATAAACCCTTTGTAATCCGCGAAACGGCCCGCAAATTCCAGCACACGCTGGCGCAGGTCACCGTCTGGCGCAAACGCTAAGTGAACCGGCAGCGGCGCCCGTCGCTGCCGGTAGTTGCCTGAACCGCTATTTTGCTGCACATTCACCCTTGTTTACTTAAAGCAGACCAATAACGAGGATGGCCATGGCCGAACATCTGCAGCTCGATAACCTGGATCGCGGCATTCTGAATGCCCTGCTGGATAATGCGCGCACCGCTTACGCCGAGCTGGCAAAACAGTTTAATGTCAGCCCCGGCACCATTCATGTGCGGGTGGAAAAGATGAAGCAGGCGGGCATTATCCTGGGCACCCGGGTTGATATCGATCCGCGTCAACTGGGGTTTGATGTCTGCTGTTTTATCGGCATCATCCTCAAGAGCGCACGAGACTATCCGGCGGCGCTGAGCAAACTGGAGGCGCTGGATGAAGTGGTTGAGGCCTGGTACACCACCGGCCACTACAGCATCTTTATTAAAGTGATGTGCCGGTCAATCGACGCTCTGCAACAGGTGCTGATCAACAAGATCCAGACCATCGATGAAATTCAGTCGACAGAAACCCTGATCTCGCTGCAAAACCCGATCATGCGTACTATCAAGCCCTGATCCATCCCGCCTTGTGCATAATCTTATCCCTGACGAATGTAGCGGCTGACAACGGCTGCGTTCGCTTCTTCTGATCTATTAACCCTGTTGTCCACAGGTGGATCACTGCTTGATCACAGCGTACAATGCTCGCCTTAATCTCCGGGAGAGCAAGATGGCCGATATTACCTTAATCAGTGGCAGTACCTTGGGTAGCGCAGAGTATGTGGCTGAACATCTGGAAGAAAAATTACAGGAAGCGGGCTTCTCAACGCAGATGCTGCATGGCCCGGAGCTGGATGAGGTGCCGCAGGAGGGTATCTGGCTGGTGGTCTGCTCAACTCATGGTGCAGGGGATATTCCCGACAATCTGCTGCCACTGTTCGAAGCCATCACGGAAAGCCAGCCCGATCTCTCTCAGGTCCGGTTTGGTGCGATTGGACTCGGCAATCATGAATATGATCTCTTTTGTGGCGCGATCCGCCAGATAGAAGCGCTGTTAATTGCTCAGGGTGCCCGTCAGATCGGCGATCGCCTGGAGATTGACGTGCTGGAGCATGAGATCCCTGAAGATCCGGCGGAAGCCTGGCTGGAAAGCTGGAAAAAGGCGATCTGAATGGGGCTGGGGATCGCGAAATAGTCACGATCCCCAGTGGAAGATGCTGATTTTATCCTTTTCCGCTCGTTTATTTTGTGGATAACTACCCTATTTTACTGCGTATAACCGGTAGTTATCCAAAGAACAACGGTAGAATGATTTTTGAGCTGTGGATAACATGGCGTTTTGATCCCAGCTTATACGGATCAGGATCACCGATCACTCACAGGTAGTGATCCTCTTCATCCTGTTGTTTCTGCAATGCTTCTGGCACATATCCACAGAAAGCAGGGATCCTAATAAGAGATCTAACAGAAAGATCATATACAGATCTAAGATCCTTTCTTTTAAAACCGGACGATCCCGCGGCTTTCACCCCAGACGGAATTTGAGTAGAATCCACGCCCCAGGACGACGATCCTGCAAGTTCATCAACCGAGGTACCACTTCATGTTTTATCAGGATCCTTTTGACGTCATCGTAATTGGTGGTGGTCATGCGGGCACCGAAGCCGCAATGGCGGCAGCCCGAATGGGTCAGCAAACCCTGTTACTCACCCATAACATTGATACGCTTGGACAAATGTCCTGTAACCCGGCGATTGGTGGTATTGGCAAAGGACATTTGGTGAAGGAAGTGGATGCCCTGGGTGGTCTGATGGCCAGTGCGATTGACCAGGCGGGTATTCAGTTCAGGATACTAAACGCCAGTAAAGGCCCGGCAGTACGGGCGACCCGTGCTCAGGCCGATCGCGTGCTCTATCGCCAGGCGGTGCGTACGGCACTGGAGAATCAGCCCAATCTGATGATCTTCCAGCAGGCGGTCGACGATCTTATCGTGGAAAACGATCGTGTCGTGGGTGCCGTCACTCAGATGGGACTGAAGTTCCGCGCGAAAACCGTCGTTCTTACCGTCGGAACATTCCTTGACGGCAAAATTCATATCGGTCTGGACAACTACAGCGGCGGTCGCGCTGGCGATCCCCCGTCTATTCCACTGGCAAAACGATTGCGTGCGCTGCCGCTGCGGGTAAACCGCCTCAAGACCGGTACGCCACCGCGTATCGATGCGCGCACCATCGACTTTTCAGTGCTCAGCCCGCAGCACGGTGATAACCCGATGCCGGTCTTCTCGTTTATGGGCAATGCCTCTCAGCATCCGCAGCAGGTGCCGTGCTGGATCACGCATACCAACGAGAAAACCCATGAGGTGATCCGCAATAACCTGGATCGCAGCCCGATGTACGCCGGGATCATTGAAGGGATCGGCCCACGCTACTGCCCGTCGATCGAAGACAAAGTGATGCGTTTTGCCGATCGCAACTCGCATCAGATCTTCCTGGAGCCGGAAGGGCTGACCAGCAATGAGATCTACCCGAACGGTATCTCGACCAGTCTGCCTTTTGATGTGCAGATTCAGATCGTCCGGTCGATGCAGGGCATGGAGAATGCGAAGATCGTGCGTCCGGGCTATGCCATCGAGTATGACTTCTTCGATCCGCGCGATCTCAAACCGACGCTGGAAAGTAAATTCATTCACGGCCTGTTCTTTGCCGGACAGATCAACGGCACAACCGGCTACGAAGAAGCGGCTGCGCAGGGAATGCTGGCCGGTCTGAATGCGGCCCGTCAGTCTGCCGACAAAGAGGGCTGGGCACCACGCCGCGATCAGGCTTATCTCGGCGTACTGGTGGATGACCTCTGCACACTTGGCACCAAAGAGCCGTACCGGATGTTTACCTCCCGTGCGGAATACCGCCTGATGCTGCGCGAAGACAATGCTGACCTGCGCCTGACCGAAACCGGCCGTGAACTGGGCCTGGTGGATGATGCGCGCTGGGCGCGTTTCAATCAGAAGCTGGAAGCGATTGAACAGGAGCGTCAGCGCCTGCGCGATATCTGGGTTCATCCGAAGTCAGAGCATGTGACCGAAGTGAATACGGTACTCAGCGCGCCGCTGACTAAAGAAGCGAGCGGTGAAGATTTGCTGCGCCGTCCTGAGCTGACCTATCTGAAGCTGATGACGCTGGATGCCTTTGGTCCGGCACTGGCTGATGAACAGGCCGCTGAGCAGGTTGAGATTCAGGTCAAATATGAAGGCTATATCGCGCGTCAGCAGGAAGAGATCGATCGGCAGCTGCGTAATGAGAATACGCTGCTGCCGGTGGAACTCGACTACCGTCAGGTGAATGGCCTCTCGAACGAGGTGATCGCCAAGCTGAACGATCACAAACCCGTGTCGATTGGTCAGGCAACGCGTATTTCCGGCATTACTCCGGCGGCCATCTCAATACTGCTGATCTATCTGAAAAAACAGGGTCTGCTGCGCAAAAGCGCCTGATCTGAAACGGGGCGAGGCGACTCGCCCCCGCTGAATGGACTTATGCTGTGATTAACACACTCACGTCGCTGCTAAAGGCAGCCGGTATTTCCCTCTCCGATCAACAAAAACAGCAGCTGGTTGCCTATGTCGGCCTGCTGGATAAGTGGAACAAAGCCTACAATCTGACATCCGTGCGCGATCCGCAGCAGATGCTGGTTCGCCATATCCTCGACAGCATTGTGGTGGCGCCGCATCTGAAAGGTTCGCGTTTCATTGATGTCGGCACCGGTCCCGGTCTGCCTGGCATTCCGCTGGCTATCGTGATGCCCGATGCGCATTTTACGCTGCTCGACAGTCTGGGCAAGCGGGTGCGCTTCCTGCGTCAGGTTCAGCATGAGTTAGGACTCACTAACATTACTCCGGTACAGAGCCGGGTTGAGGCGTTTCCGGCTGAGCCACCTTTTGATGGCGTCATCAGCCGTGCATTCGCCTCGCTGACCGACATGGTGAACTGGTGTCACCATCTGCCTGGCGGGGAAGGGCGCTTTTATGCGCTCAAAGGTGTCCGCCCGGACGATGAAATGGCTGAGTTACCCGCTGGCTATCTCTCAGATGCAGTGATAAAGCTGCAGGTGCCTCAGCTGGAAGGTGACCGTCATCTGGTCATTATTCGTCACCAGCAGGCCTGAGTTTCCAGAAATTTAACGCTTATCTGCCAGGGTTTTTATCAGGGTATGGATGAAAAAAGTGCAGATGATGCGCTATCAATAAAAGATTTTGATTAAGCCCTGGCTGAGCGAAGGTTAAAAACGGAGACGGAAATTATCCGAAAAGCTCTGTTACATTTAACGTTTAATTCACATTCAGTTATCAGAAATATCACTTGTATAGGCGGGTCGCGGAATAAAAGTAGTCACGCCGGAAAATATATCGTGGTAATAACTTTGCGTACGTAATATCAATTTCACGATTCTCATGCACAGTTCGATGTCAATAGCGTGTTTTCTGTGAAAATAGTCTTGCGGACACATTTTTGTAATTTCAATATTCTGATTTTAAAGGATTAATCTGTTTTGCAGATTGTTCTTAAATAGACCGCAGATAAAACTCAATGTCGTGTGAGTGCTTATTATGTGATCTAAAGCACGCTTTAAAAGCAAGATGCGAGTGAATTTTCAGTCAGATTCGGGTGAATCTCTGCAGGGTAATCTTTGGAAAAATAGCCCTCCGGAAAGAAATTTAAATAATTGTTCACCTTTTCGCTACTTACCGATTGAAATCGCAGGTGCGGCCCGTATAATTTGCACGGCTTTTGCTGCTTGACTCAACTGCGCAAAGGCAGTCTTATACGACACGCGACATACCCCTAATGGGGCAGGAGAGTATCAGCGTCATGTCAGTGTCTCTTTACAGTGTAAAATTCGCCCGAACGGTGCTGATGATTCAGCTGGTGACGATAGTCATCATCGGCGGACTCTTTGCTGTTAAAGATGTCACCTGGGGTGTCTCTGCTCTTGCTGGCGGAGCGGCAGCCTGGCTGCCAAACGTATTGTTTTTGTTTTTAGCCTGGCGCCTGCAGGGGCAACCCCCCGCTTCGGGGCGAGTCGCGTGGAGCTTCGCTTTAGGTGAAATTGCTAAAGTGTTTGCGACCATCATTTTGCTCATTGTGGCGTTGGGTCTGTTCGGGGCGGTCTTCTGGCCGGTCGGAATAACCTGGTTATCGGTGCTGGTGGTTCAAATGCTGGCACCGGCGGTAATTAACAACAAAGGGTAAGAGGCATCATGGCTGCAGGAGAAATCTCTACTCCGCAAGAGTACATTGGTCACCACCTGACTCATCTTCAGTTGGACCTGCGTACCTTCGAGTTAGTGAATCCGCACGACGCTCCCGCGACGTTCTGGGTATTAAATATCGATTCCATGTTTTTCTCTATGGTGCTGGGAATCATCTTCCTGGTGTTGTTCCGTAGCGTGGCGAAGTCTGCTACCAGCGGTGTACCAGGGAAAATGCAGGCGGCTATCGAACTGGTTGTCGGTTTCGTTGATAGTAACGTGCGCGACATGTATCACGGTAAGAGCAAACTTATCGCCCCGCTGGCTCTGACAATTTTTGTCTGGGTCTTCCTGATGAACTTCATGGATCTGCTGCCAATCGACCTGCTGCCATATATTGGTGAGCACGTATTGGGGTTACCGGCGCTGCGCGTCGTACCGTCTGCAGACGTGAACATCACGCTATCTATGGCGTTGGGCGTATTTATTTTGATTCTGTTCTACAGCATCAAAATGAAAGGCATTGGCGGCTTCACGAAAGAGCTGACGCTGCAGCCTTTTAACCACCCGATCTTCATCCCGATCAACCTGATTCTGGAAGGTGTAAGCCTTCTGTCTAAGCCTGTGTCACTGGGTTTACGACTGTTCGGTAACATGTATGCGGGTGAACTGATCTTTATCCTTATTGCCGGTCTGTTGCCGTGGTGGTCGCAGTGGGTGCTGAATGTGCCGTGGGCCATTTTCCACATCCTGATCATTTCGCTACAGGCTTTCATTTTCATGGTCCTCACGATTGTCTATCTGTCGATGGCATCTGAAGAGCATTGATTTTTTTCTCAACACTACTTTCCCTCTTGATTCCGGGTTGCAGCGTACTCCGCTGAAGCCCGGAAGATGAAGGGAGCATTTAACTGAAACAAACTGGAGACTGTCATGGAAAACCTGAATATGGATCTGCTGTACATGGCTGCCGCTGTGATGATGGGCCTGGCGGCAATCGGTGCTGCGATCGGTATCGGCATCCTCGGAGGAAAATTCCTGGAAGGCGCTGCTCGTCAGCCTGACCTGATTCCTCTGCTGCGTACGCAGTTCTTTGTTGTAATGGGTCTGGTGGATGCAATCCCGATGATCGCTGTTGGTCTGGGTCTGTACGTGATGTTTGCTGTCGCCTAAAGCCCTGTGTTCACTCAGCGCACAATGTGCAGGGGTGAACGGATTCTGCCGCTTATCACAACGATAACGGCAGAAAAGTTAAATACTCAATCTAGAGGCATTGTGCTGTGAACATTAATGCAACAATCCTCGGCCAGGCTATCGCGTTCATCCTGTTTGTCGCGTTCTGCATGAAGTACGTATGGCCGCCGCTCATGGCTGCTATCGAAAAGCGCCAGAAAGAAATTGCTGAAGGCCTTGCTTCTGCTGAACGTGCAAAGAAAGATTTGGATCTCGCGCAGGCTAATGCGACCGACCAGCTGAAAAAAGCCAAAGAAGACGCTCAGGTCATTATCGAGCAAGCGAACAAGCGTCGCGCGCAGATTCTGGACGAAGCGAAAACCGAAGCTGAAAACGAACGTAATCGCATCGTGACACAAGCGCAGGCTGAAATTGATGCCGAACGTAAACGTGCACGTGAAGAACTGCGTAAGCAGGTTGCGTTGCTGGCTATGGCTGGCGCCGAGAAGATCATCGAACGCTCCGTGGATGAAGCTGCTAACAGCGACATCGTTGATAAACTGGTCGCTGAACTGTAAGGAGGGAGGGGCTGATGTCTGATCTGATTACTGTAGCTCGCCCCTACGCCAAAGCAGCTTTTGACTTTGCTGTTGAGCATCAAAGTATAGAACGCTGGCAACAGATGCTGGCGTTTGCCGCAGAAGTGGCTCGCAATGAACAGATGGCTGATCTTCTCTCCGGTGCATTAGCACCTGAAGCGCTGGCAGCGTCGTTTAACGCAGTCTGTGGTGATCAACTGGATGAACCCGCGCAGAACCTGATTAAGGTTATGGCGGAAAACGGACGTTTGACAGCGCTTCCGGCTGTACTGGCCCAATACATCGAACTGCGTGACGCTCATGAAGCCACCGCTGAAGTTGATGTTATCTCCGCCAGTACGCTGAGTGACGACCAGCTGAGTAAAATCAGCGCCGCGATGGAAAAACGTCTGTCACGCAAAGTTAAGCTGAATTGCAAAATTGATAAGTCTGTGATGGCAGGCGTGATCATCCGTTCGGGTGATCTGGTTATTGATGGCAGCGTACGCGGCCGTCTTGACCGTCTGGCTGACGTCTTGCAGTCTTAAGGGGACTGGAGCATATGCAACTGAATTCCACCGAAATCAGCGAACTGATCAAGCAGCGCATTGCTCAGTTCAATGTCGTGAGTGAAGCTCACAACGAAGGTACGATTGTTTCTGTAAGTGACGGTATCATCCGCGTACACGGCCTGGCCGATGTGATGCAGGGTGAGATGATTGCCCTGCCGGGTAACCGTTACGCTATCGCCCTGAACCTCGAGCGTGACTCGGTTGGTGCAGTGGTGATGGGTCCTTACGCTGACCTCGCCGAAGGCATGAAGGTTAAGTGTACTGGCCGTATTCTTGAAGTACCGGTAGGCCGTGGCCTGCTGGGCCGCGTTGTGAACACCCTGGGTGCGCCAATCGACGGTAAAGGCGCAATCGACAACGACGGTTTCTCACCGGTCGAAGTGATTGCACCTGGCGTTATCGATCGTCAGTCAGTCGACCAGCCGGTTCAGACCGGTTATAAGTCAGTCGATGCGATGATTCCAATCGGCCGTGGCCAGCGTGAGCTGATCATCGGTGACCGTCAGACCGGTAAAACCGCGATGGCGATCGATGCGATCATCAACCAGCGCGACTCAGGCATCAAGTGTGTCTATGTTGCGATTGGTCAGAAAGCCTCAACCATCTCTAACGTGGTTCGTAAGCTGGAAGAGCATGGCGCACTGCAGAACACCATCGTTGTTGTGGCGTCTGCTTCTGAATCAGCTGCACTGCAGTATCTCTCTCCGTACGCAGGTTGTGCGATGGGCGAATACTTCCGTGACCGTGGTGAAGACGCGCTGATCGTATACGATGACCTCTCCAAGCAGGCTATCGCTTACCGTCAAATCTCTCTGCTGCTGCGTCGTCCACCAGGCCGTGAAGCGTTTCCTGGCGACGTGTTCTATCTCCACTCCCGTCTGCTGGAACGTGCATCACGCGTAAGCGCTGATTATGTAGAGCGTTTCACCAATGGCGCAGTGACAGGTAAAACCGGTTCACTGACCGCGCTGCCGATCATCGAAACCCAGGCGGGCGACGTTTCTGCGTTCGTTCCGACCAACGTAATCTCGATTACTGATGGTCAGATCTTCCTGGAATCGAACCTGTTTAACTCCGGTATTCGTCCGGCCGTTAACCCAGGTATTTCGGTATCCCGCGTTGGTGGTGCTGCACAGACCAAGATCATCAAGAAACTGTCCGGTGGTATCCGTACCGCGCTGGCACAGTATCGTGAACTGGCGGCGTTCTCGCAGTTCGCATCTGATCTGGATGATGCCACCCGCAAACAGCTGAGCCATGGTCAGAAAGTGACCGAGCTGCTGAAGCAGAAACAGTATGCGCCGATGTCTGTCGCGCAGCAGGGTCTGGTTCTGTTCGCTGCAGAGCGTGGCTACCTGAACGACGTTGAACTGGCAAAAATTGGCAGCTTCGAAGCTGCACTGCTGGCCTTCGCCGATCGCGACCACGCTGAGCTGATGGCTGAAATCAACCAGTCGGGTAACTTTAACAACGATATCGAAGCGAAGCTGAAAGGCCTGATCGATACGTTTAAAGCAACCCAGTCCTGGTAATGTCTGGCGGCTTGTCTGAAAAGGCAGGCCGCAAGGCTTTGAGGAGAAGCTAATGGCCGGCGCAAAAGAGATACGAAGCAAGATTGGAAGCGTGAAAAACACGCAGAAGATCACCAAAGCGATGGAAATGGTCGCCGCCTCCAAGATGCGTAAAACGCAGGAACGCATGGCGGCCAGCCGTCCGTATGCAGACACCATGCGCAAAGTGATTGGTCACCTTGCGTTGGGTAATCTGGAATACAAGCACCCTTACCTGGAACAGCGCGACGTCAAGCGCGTCGGCTACCTGGTCGTTTCTACAGACCGCGGGCTTTGTGGTGGTTTGAACATTAACCTGTTCAAAAAATTACTGGCGGATATGAAGTCCTGGTCCGATAAAGGCGTGCAGAGCGATCTGTCGATTATCGGTTCAAAAGGGGCGTCATTCTTCAGTGCTGTGGGTGGCAACATTGTGGCGCAAGTCAGCGGCATGGGCGATAAACCTGCCCTGTCTGATCTGATTGGCCCGGTAAAAGTGATGTTGCAGGCTTATGATGAAGGCCGCATCGACAAACTGATGATCGTCAGTAACAAGTTCAATAACACCATGTCTCAGACTCCGACCATCACCCAACTGCTGCCGTTAGCGCCAGCGGAAGGTGAAGAAGAGATGAAGGCGAAGACCTGGGATTACCTGTACGAACCCGATCCGAAAGCGCTGCTGGATACCCTGCTGCGTCGTTATGTCGAATCGCAGGTTTATCAGGGTGTGGTGGAAAATCTGGCCAGTGAGCAGGCTGCACGTATGGTGGCGATGAAAGCCGCAACCGACAACGGCGGAAATCTGATCAAAGAGCTGCAGTTGGTATACAACAAAGCTCGTCAGGCCAGCATCACCCAGGAACTTACCGAGATCGTCTCGGGGGCCTCCGCGGTTTAACCAGGTTTGGAATTAGGTAGAGGATTCAAGATGGCAACTGGAAAGATTGTCCAGATTATCGGCGCCGTTGTTGACGTCGAATTCCCTCAGGACGCGGTACCGCAAGTGTACAGCGCCCTCGAGGTAATGAATGGTGATGCGCGTCTGGTGCTGGAAGTACAGCAGCAGCTCGGCGGCGGCGTAGTTCGTACCATCGCAATGGGGACGTCTGACGGCCTGAAGCGTGGTCTGAACGTCAACGACCTGCAGAAACCTATTCAGGTTCCGGTCGGTAAAGCGACCCTGGGCCGTATCATGAACGTTCTCGGCGAGCCAATCGACATGAAAGGCGAGCTGAAAGAAGAAGACGGCAGTGCAGTAGAGATCGCCTCTATTCACCGCGCAGCGCCTTCTTATGAAGATCAGTCTAACTCGCAGGAACTGCTGGAAACCGGCATCAAGGTTATCGACCTGATGTGTCCGTTTGCTAAAGGCGGTAAAGTGGGTCTTTTCGGTGGTGCGGGTGTCGGTAAAACCGTCAACATGATGGAACTGATCCGTAACATCGCGGCTGAACACTCAGGTTACTCTGTGTTTGCCGGTGTGGGTGAGCGTACTCGTGAGGGTAACGACTTCTACCACGAAATGACTGACTCAAACGTTATCGATAAAGTTGCGCTGGTCTATGGCCAGATGAACGAGCCGCCGGGTAACCGTCTGCGCGTTGCACTGACCGGTCTGACCATGGCGGAAAAATTCCGTGATGAAGGCCGCGACGTTCTGCTGTTCATCGATAACATCTACCGTTATACCCTGGCCGGTACAGAAGTTTCTGCACTGCTGGGTCGTATGCCATCTGCGGTAGGTTACCAGCCAACGCTGGCAGAAGAGATGGGCGTGTTGCAGGAGCGTATTACCTCCACCAAGACCGGTTCAATCACCTCCGTACAGGCCGTTTACGTCCCTGCGGATGACCTGACTGACCCGTCACCAGCAACCACCTTTGCGCACTTAGACTCAACGGTAACGCTGAGCCGTCAGATCGCTTCTCTGGGTATCTACCCGGCCGTTGACCCGCTGGATTCTACCAGCCGTCAGCTGGATCCGCTGGTTGTCGGTCAGGAACACTATGATGTTGCGCGTGGCGTTCAGTCACTGCTGCAGCGTTATCAGGAACTGAAAGACATCATCGCCATCCTCGGTATGGATGAGCTGTCTGAAGAAGACAAACTGCTGGTGGCACGTGCGCGTAAAATTCAGCGCTTCCTGTCTCAGCCGTTCTTCGTTGCGGAAGTATTCACCGGTTCACCGGGTAAATACGTTACGCTGAAAGACACTATCCGTGGCTTTAAAGGCATCATGGAAGGTGAGTTTGACCACCTGCCAGAGCAGGCCTTCTACATGGTTGGTGCCATCGAAGAAGCCGTGGAAAAAGCGAAGAAACTGTAATAACGGTTTCCCGGGAGGAAGATTATGGCTATGACTTATCACCTGGATGTGGTCAGCGCAGAGGAGCAGTTGTTCTCTGGTCTGGTACAGAAAATTCAGGTGTCAGGTAGCGAAGGTGAACTGGGGATTTTCCCTGGCCATGCGCCGCTGCTGACTGCCATTAAGCCTGGAATGATCCGTATCGTGAAACAGCACGGCGAAGAGGAGTATATCTACCTCTCTGGCGGCGTGCTGGAAGTGCAACCGGGCAGCAGCACCGTTCTGGCCGATACCGCGATTCGCGGTACCGATCTGGACGAAGCGCGAGCTCTGGAAGCAAAACGCAAAGCAGAAGAGCACATGAACAGCAGCCACGGCGACGTGGACTACGCTCAGGCCTCTGCCGAGCTGGCGAAAGCCATTGCTAAACTGCGCGTGATCGAACTGACCAAAAAAGCGATGTAATCCAGCTTTATGCGTCACGAAATGCCAGCCCTCGGGCTGGCATTTTTTTTGCCTGCGGTGCCCGATCTGCCCGTCCGCCTAATTTCGGCCTGAGAAAAATGTAGTAATCTCAACCCCAAACCGTTTTACTTTCACCCGTAAAAATTCACTCAGGATAGTTATGTCTAACAGTGCGATGAGTGTGGTGATCCTTGCTGCTGGCAAGGGCACCCGTATGTATTCCGATCTGCCTAAAGTTCTGCATACGCTGGCAGGCAAACCGATGGTTCAGCACGTCATTGATGCCGCCAAAGGGCTGGGCGCACAGCAGGTGCATCTGGTCTATGGTCACGGCGGCGATCGCCTGAAAGCGACACTTACCGACAGCACGCTGAACTGGGTACTGCAGTCTGAGCAGCTCGGCACTGGCCATGCCATGCAGCAGGCCGCGCCTGCCTTCGCCGATGATGAAGATATCATGATGCTCTATGGCGACGTGCCGCTGATCTCTCAGGCGACATTACAGCGTCTGCGCGAAGCAAAACCGCAGGGCGGCATTGGCTTACTTACCGTGGTACTGGACGACCCGACCGGCTATGGCCGCATCGTGCGTGAGAACAATACCATCACCGGCATTATCGAACAGAAAGATGCCAGCCCGGCGCAGCTCATGATTAAAGAGATCAACACCGGTATTCTGATCGCCAACGGCGGCGATTTAAAACGCTGGCTGTCACAGCTCACCAATAACAATGCGCAGGGTGAGTATTACATTACCGATATTATCGCGCTGGCACATCAGGAAGGTCGGGTGATCAACGCGGTTCATCCGGCACGCATCAGTGAAACCGATGGCGTGAATAACCGTCTGCAGCTGGCGACATTAGAACGCACATACCAGGCTGAACAGGCCGAAAAACTGCTGCTGGCCGGCGTGATGCTGCGCGATCCGGCACGGTTTGATCTGCGCGGGACGCTGGCGCATGGACGGGATGTCGAAATCGACACCAACGTTATTATTGAAGGCCGGGTCACGCTGGGCTCGCGCGTCAAAATCGGCGCGGGCTGCATCATCAAAAACAGCGTGATCGGCGATGATTGTGAAATCAGCCCCTATACAGTGATCGAGGATGCTCATCTCGCTACCGCCTGTACCGTCGGACCCTTTGCCCGTCTGCGTCCTGGCAGCGATTTGGCCGACGCTGCGCACGTGGGCAACTTCGTCGAAATGAAGAAAGCGCGTCTGGGCAAGGGATCGAAAGCGGGCCACCTCTCCTATCTTGGCGATGCGGAGATTGGCGACAACGTGAACATCGGTGCAGGCACTATCACCTGCAACTATGATGGCGCGAACAAATTCAAAACCGAGATTGGCGATGACGTATTTGTCGGCTCAGATACGCAGCTGGTGGCTCCGGTCAGCGTCGCGGCAGGTGCTACCATTGCGGCAGGCACCACCATCATGAAAGATGTGACCGAAGCCGGTCTGGTCTATAACCGTAAAGAGCAGAATCACAAAGCGGACTGGCAGCGTCCGGTGAAGAAAAAATAAAATTTTTAACGGCCCGCTTTATGCGGGCCGATACAGTGCAGTGCCAAAACTATAATCCCCACTCTCTACAAGGCTCGGGGAACCGGCAAAGCCGGATATCAGGTCGCATGACAACAGAAGTGGCGAAAAGCCATGTAGTCAGGAAAACATCATTATGTGTGGAATTGTTGGTGCAGTAGCGCAACGCGATATCGCAGAGATTCTGCTGGAAGGTCTGCGTCGTCTTGAATATCGCGGATATGATTCGGCCGGTCTGGCCGTGGTCGATCGTCAGGGGCACGTCACGCGCCTGCGGCGGTTAGGGAAAGTGCAGAAACTGGCGGAAGCCGCTGAACAGCAGCCGCTGATCGGTGGTACCGGCATCGCGCACACGCGCTGGGCAACTCATGGCGAGCCGTCGGAAGCAAATGCGCATCCGCACGTCTCAGAGCACATCATCATCGTGCACAACGGCATCATCGAAAACCATGAGCCGCTGCGTGCTGAGCTGATCGAACGCGGCTACGTTTTTGCCTCTGAAACCGACACCGAAGTGGTGGCGCATCTGGTTCACTGGGAGCAGAAGCAGGGCGGTTCGCTGCGCGAAGTCGTATTGCGCGTGATCCCACAACTGCGTGGTGCTTATGGCATGGTGATCATGGACAGCCGCGATCCGTCGCTGCTGGTGGCAGCCCGTTCCGGCAGCCCGCTGGTGATTGGCCGTGGCATGGGCGAAAACTTTATCGCCTCGGATCAGCTGGCCCTGCTGCCGGTGACCCGCCGCTTCATCTATCTGGAAGAGGGTGATATCGCCGAGATCAGTCGTCGTGATGTGACGGTGATCGACCGTGAAGGCAATACCGTGACGCGTGCCGAGATCGAATCGAACCTGCAATATGACGCCGGTGATAAAGGTATTTACCGTCACTACATGCAGAAAGAGATCTACGAACAGCCGATGGCGCTGAAAAGCACCCTGAGTGGGCGCTTCAGTCAGGGGCAGGTTGACCTCAGCGAGCTGGGCGCGGGCGCTGAAGCACTGCTGAGTCAGGTGGAGCATATCCAGATTATCGCCTGCGGCACCTCTTATAATTCCGGGATGGTGTCACGCTACTGGTTTGAGTCGCTGGCAAATATCCCCTGTGACGTGGAGATCGCCTCAGAGTTCCGCTATCGCAAGTCAGCGGTGCGCAAAAACAGCCTGCTGATCACCCTGTCACAGTCGGGTGAAACGGCAGATACCCTGGCAGCGCTGCGTCTCTCGAAACAGCTGGGCTACCTGGGGTCGCTGGCCGTCTGCAACGTGGCGGGTTCGTCACTGGTGCGGGAATCTGACCTGGCACTGATGACCAAAGCGGGCACCGAAATCGGCGTCGCCTCCACCAAAGCGTTCACCACTCAGTTAGCGGTGCTGCTGATGCTGGTGGCGAAACTGGGTCGTCTGAAAGGGATGTCTGTGGAGACTGAGCATGAGATCGTTCATGCCCTGCAGGCGTTGCCGAACCGGATTGAGCAGATGCTGGCGCAGGATAAGCTGATTGAGAATCTGGCCGAAGGCTTCTCTGACAAGCATCACGCG
The DNA here is from genome assembly GCF_015654165.1 of Pantoea sp. SM3640. Taxonomy (NCBI): domain Bacteria; kingdom Pseudomonadati; phylum Pseudomonadota; class Gammaproteobacteria; order Enterobacterales; family Erwiniaceae; genus Pantoea; species Pantoea sp. SM3640. Next base: position 3,860,560 of record NZ_CP064872.1, on the reverse strand, counting down.
CTGTTCCTGGGCCGTGGCGATCAATACCCGATTGCCATGGAAGGGGCGCTGAAGCTCAAGGAGATCTCCTACATTCATGCGGAAGCCTACGCCGCAGGCGAGCTGAAACATGGCCCGCTGGCGCTGATTGATGCGGACATGCCGGTGATCGTAGTGGCACCTAACAACGAACTGCTGGAGAAGCTGAAATCCAACATCGAAGAGGTGCGCGCACGCGGCGGCCTGCTCTATGTGTTTGCCGATCAGGATGCGGGTTTCAGCGACAGTGACGGGATGAAGATTATCCCGCTGCCGCATGTTGAAGAGGTGATTGCGCCGATCTTCTACACCGTGCCGTTGCAGTTACTCTCCTATCACGTTGCCCTGATCAAAGGCACCGACGTCGATCAGCCGCGTAACCTGGCAAAATCGGTTACCGTGGAATAACCTGGTGGGCCCCGTCGCGGGCCCACTTCATTCTGGCCCTTTGTCATATAACTGTCATATTTCGTACATTTCACTGTCATCAAACTGTCCTATTTTCCCTCCTGCAGCAATCACAGACTCTTACTAAAACGGCCCCTAGCCTGACTTTTCTCCCCTGGAGGGAATATGACACTGATGCGTAGCACCGTAGCCCGAATCCTCGCCACCACCTTCGCCGTAAGCGCGGTATCTGCTTTTGCGGCCACCGATCTCACCGGTGCAGGCGGGACGTTCCCGGCGCCGGTTTATGCCAAGTGGGCAGCAGAATATCAGCAAGCCACCGGTAGCAAAATTAACTACCAGGGCATCGGTTCATCTGGCGGCGTGAAACAGATCATTGCCAAAACCGTTGATTTCGGTGCGTCCGATGCGCCAATGAAAGATGAAGATCTGCAGAAAAATGGTCTGTTCCAGTTCCCTACCGTGATCGGTGGTGTGGTACTGGCGGTTAACCTGCCGGGCATCAAGTCAGGCCAGCTGACGCTGGATGGCAAAACTGTGGGGGATATCTACCTCGGCACCATCAAAAAGTGGAACGACCCGGCGATTGCCAAACTTAACCCGGGCGTGAAACTGCCAGAGACCAACATCAACGTGGTGCGTCGCGCTGATGGTTCAGGCACCTCGTTCGTCTTCACCAGCTATCTGGCGAAGGTAAACCAGGACTGGAACAGCAAAATCGGTAAAGGCAACACTGTTAACTGGCCGGTGGGTCTGGGCGGTAAAGGCAACGACGGCGTCGCTGCATTTGTTCAGCGTCTGCCGGGTTCAATCGGCTATGTGGAATACGCCTACGCCAAACAGAACAACCTGACCTACACCAAACTGATCGATGCCGATGGTAAAGCGGTCGCGCCAAGCGAAACCAGCTTCAGTAATGCCGCGAAAGGCGCTGACTGGAGCAAATCGTTCGCGCAGGATCTGACCTTCCAGAAGGGCGCGGATGCCTGGCCAATCTCCTCAACCACCTTCATTCTGATCTACAAAGATCAGGCGAATGCGGCTAAAGGCGCTGAAGTACTGAAGTTCTTCGACTGGGCTTACAAAAGCGGCAGCAAAACCGCTACAGCGCTGGATTATGCTGCGCTGCCAGAGAGCGTGACCGAGCAGATTCGCGCCGCCTGGAAAGCCAACATCAAAGACAGTTCTGGTAAAGCGCTTTATCAGTAATTGACCGACCCTGGCCGGACGGCTGTCCGGTCAGACCCAACGGGCGGCTCATGCCGCCCTGATAACTTCTGAAGACTGAGACTTCTATGGCTGCAACGAAGCCGGCATTCAAAGCCCCAGGCAAACAAGGTGACAGAATTTTTGGCGCGCTGGTCAGGCTGGCTGCGCTGATTGTGCTGTTACTGATGGGCGGCATTATTGTCTCCCTGATCATCTCCTCGTGGCCCAGCATCCAGAAGTTTGGTTTCGCCTTTTTGTGGACCAAAACCTGGGATGCGCCCAACGAACAATTTGGCGCACTGGTTCCGATCTACGGCACCCTTGTGACCTCCATTATCGCCCTGATTATCGCCGTGCCGGTGAGTTTTGGTATCGCGCTGTTCCTGACTGAACTCGCGCCAGGCTGGCTGCGTCGCCCGCTGGGTACCGCCATTGAGCTGCTGGCAGCAATTCCGAGCATCGTTTACGGCATGTGGGGCCTGTTTGTCTTCGCACCACTGTTTGCCGAATATTTCCAGACACCGGTTAACGACGTGATGTCGGGTATTCCGATTGTCGGCGAGCTCTTTTCCGGCCCCGCTTTCGGTATCGGTATCCTCGCGGCGGGAGTGATTCTGGCGATCATGATCATCCCCTACATCGCCTCGGTGATGCGCGACGTCTTTGAGCAGACCCCGGTAATGATGAAAGAGTCAGCCTACGGCATCGGCTGCACCACCTGGGAAGTGATCTGGCGCATCGTCCTGCCATTTACCAAAAACGGTGTGATTGGCGGCGTAATGCTGGGACTGGGTCGTGCGCTGGGTGAAACCATGGCAGTGACCTTTATTATCGGCAACACCTACCAGCTCGACAGCCCGTCGCTGTTTATGCCGGGTAACAGCATCACCTCGGCGCTGGCCAACGAGTTTGCGGAAGCGGAATCGGGTGTCCATGTCGCCGCGCTGATGGAGCTGGGCCTGATCCTGTTTGTGATTACCTTTATCGTACTGGCGATTTCAAAGCTGATGATTATGCGACTGGCGAAAAGTGAAGGAGCGCGCTCATGACCACGATTGAAATTCAGGCGCGCGCCGAACTGGACGCATCACGTCGTAAAATGCAGTCCTGGCGCAGCACGAAAAATAAAATTGCACTGACGCTGTCGCTGCTGACCATGGCGTTTGGCCTGTTCTGGCTGGTGTGGATCCTTTTCACCACCGTATCGCGTGGCGTGGATGGGCTGTCATGGTCCCTGTTCACCGAATCAACGCCACCACCGAATACGGCGGGCGGCGGGCTGGCGAATGCCCTGGCAGGCAGTGGCTTGCTGATTTTCTGGTCGACCTTTTTCGGCACGCCGCTGGGCATCATGGCCGGGATTTATCTGGCGGAATATGGGCGCAAATCGGCCCTGTCAGAAGTGATCCGCTTTATTAACGACATTCTGCTTTCTGCCCCCTCCATTGTGGTCGGCTTGTTCGTCTACACCCTGGTGGTGTCCCAGATGCAGCACTTCTCCGGCTGGGCCGGGGTAATTGCGCTGGCGCTGCTGCAGGTGCCGATTGTGATTCGTACCACCGAAAATATGCTGCGGCTGGTGCCAGACAGCATGCGTGAAGCGGCTTATGCGCTTGGCACGCCCAAGTGGAAGATGATTTCGGCCATCACCCTGAAAGCCTCGGTCTCGGGCATCATCACCGGCGTGCTGCTGGCGATTGCCCGCATCGCAGGGGAAACGGCTCCGCTGCTGTTTACGGCGCTGTCGAACCAGTTCTGGAGCACCGACATGATGCAGCCGCTGGCAAACCTGCCGGTCACCATTTTTAAGTTCGCCATGAGCCCGTTCGCCGAATGGCAGAGCCTGGCCTGGGCGGGCGTGCTGATCATTACCCTCTGCGTGCTGCTGCTGAATATTGTGGCACGGGTGATTTTCGCCAAAGGTAAACACGGTTAACTTCCGGCGTGGCCCTGCGCGGCGCCGAATAAGAGAGATTAATTATGAGTATCGCGACAGCAACAGCCGATAAAATTCAGGTCCGTAATCTGAACTTCTATTACGGCAAGTTTCATGCGCTGAAGAACATTAACCTGGATATCGCTAAGAATCAGGTCACCGCGTTTATCGGCCCATCGGGCTGTGGTAAGTCGACCCTGCTACGTACCTTCAATAAGATGTACTCGCTCTATCCGGAGCAGCGGGCCGAAGGGGACATTCTGCTGGATGGCGAAAACATTCTGGCGACACAGCAGGATATTGCGCTGCTGCGCGCCCGCGTCGGCATGGTATTCCAGAAGCCGACGCCGTTCCCGATGTCGATCTATGACAACATCGCCTTTGGCGTCCGCCTGTTTGAAAAGCTGTCGCGTGCCGATATGGATGAGCGCGTCCAGTGGGCGCTGACCAAAGCGGCGCTGTGGAATGAAACCAAAGACAAGCTGCATCAGAGCGGTTACAGTCTCTCCGGCGGCCAGCAGCAGCGGTTGTGCATTGCGCGTGGCATCGCGATTCGGCCGGAAGTCTTACTGCTGGATGAGCCCTGCTCCGCACTGGATCCCATCTCCACTGGCCGTATTGAGGAGCTGATCACCGAGCTGAAGCAGGACTATACCGTGGTGATCGTGACGCACAATATGCAGCAGGCGGCACGCTGCTCTGACCATACTGCTTTCATGTATCTGGGCGAACTGATTGAGTTCAGCGACACCGACACGCTGTTCACCAAGCCCGCGCAGAAACAAACCGAAGACTACATTACTGGCCGCTACGGCTGATCTGACAGGAGATCGACATGGATAATCTGAATCTGAATAAGCACATCTCCGGTCAGTTCAATGCCGAACTGGAGCATATCCGAACTCAGGTAATGATCATGGGCGGCATGGTCGAGCAGCAACTGACCGATGCGATTACCGCCATGCATAATCTGGATGGCGAGCTGGCGCAGCGGGTGATCGACGGCGACCAGAAGGTCAATATGATGGAAGTGGAGATTGATGAAGCCTGCGTGCGCATCATCGCCAAACGTCAGCCAACCGCGATCGATTTGCGGCTGGTGATGGCGATCATCAAAACCATTTCCGAGCTGGAGCGCATTGGTGACGTAGCGGAGAAAATCAGCCGCACGGCGCTGGAGAAGTTTGGTCAGCAGCATCTTCCCCTGCTGGTGAGCCTTGAGTCGCTGGGTCGTCACACCGTGCAGATGCTGCATGATGTGCTGGACGCTTTCGCGCGAATGGATCTCAATGAAGCGATCACTATCTACCGTGAAGACAAAAAGGTGGATAAAGAGTACGAAGGCATTGTGCGCCAGCTGATGACCTACATGATGGAAGATCCGCGCACGATTCCCAGCGTGCTGACAGCGCTGTTCTGCGCCCGCGCGATTGAGCGCATCGGCGATCGCTGCCAGAACATCTGCGAAATTATCTTCTACTTCGTCAAAGGTCAGGATTTCCGTCACGTGGGTGGAGATCGGCTCGATGAATTACTGTCAGGTGACGATGGCAGCAACCGCCCTTCCTGATCCATCTTATCCCTGTGCCGGAGCGGCGCAGGGATAAGCCTTTTCAATTGGTCACATCCTGAACTCTCTTTATAATTGCGGCACTTTTCTTTCAGAGGTGCGCAACGATGTCCCCTTCTCCCCAATCTAAGCCGGGCGTAACGCCGGGCAAAGCGATGCTGGCTGCGGTCAGCGGTTATGCCATGGATGGATTTGACCTGCTGATACTCGGCTTTATGCTGCCGGCTATCAGTGTTTCGCTGGCGCTCAATCCATCACAGGCGGGATCGCTGGTGACATGGACGCTGATTGGCGCGGTTATCGGTGGCATCGTCTTCGGTCATCTCAGCGACCGTTATGGCCGTATCCGCATGCTGACCGTCACGATTCTGGTCTTCTCGATCTTTACCGGCCTGTGCGCGGTGGCGCAGGGCTACTGGGACCTGCTCGCCTGGCGAACGCTGGCAGGTGTGGGCCTGGGTGGCGAATTCGGTATCGGCATGGCGCTGATTGCCGAAGCCTGGCCTGCTGAGAAGCGTAACCGCGCCTCAGCGTGGGTCGGTATCGGCTGGCAGCTCGGCGTGCTGATGGCAGCCTTTATCACGCCGCCGCTGCTGAATATCATCGGCTGGCGCGGCATGTTCCTGGTCGGATTATTACCGGCGCTGGTCTCGTTTGCCATTCGTCGCGGCATGGGCGAACCGGAGGCGTTTCAGCGGCAGGTTAAACATGTGCCGTCGCTCTCGTTTCCGGCGCGCCTGAAGCTGCTGGTGCGCGACTGCGCGACCGCCAAAGCCAGTCTCGGTATTTTTATCCTCTGTTCAGTCCAGAACTTTGGTTACTACGGGCTGATGATCTGGATGCCGAGTTACCTCTCTTCCAGCTTTGGCTTTAGCCTGACGAAATCTGGCCTCTGGACTGCGGTAACCGTGGTCGGGATGACCTTCGGCATCTGGTTGTTTGGCGTGCTGGCCGACCGCTTTGCGCGCTGGAAAATCTTCCTGCTCTATCAGTTTGGTGCCGTCGTGATGGTGGTGGTTTATGCTCAGCTGCGCGACCCTGACATCATGCTGTTTACCGGTGCGATCATGGGAATGTTTGTTAACGGCATGATTGGCGGCTATGGCGCGTTGATTTCCGATACCTTCCCGCCGCAGGTGCGTGCCACCGCGCAAAACGTCCTGTTCAACCTGGGTCGTGGCGTGGGCGGCTTCGGCCCGGTGGTGATTGGTCTGCTGGCGAGCCAGTTCTCTTTCACCGCGGCGATTACCCTGCTGGCGCTGATCTACCTGCTGGATATTGCGGCAACGCTGTTCCTGCTGCCGAAGAAACAGGGTCAGGAAGATACGCTGGGCGCGATTGGCTGATGCGAAGTGCGCGTTCGCCGGATGATTTTCTCCCGGCAACAACAGATCAGGGATGATGGTCATCCGCTAAGCAGGACGCCAGGCAAAACGGTTCAGATGCCTGGCGTCCTCTTTATTTCATCAGCGGCAGGAGCTGCTGATACAGGGTCGCAAACGTCTCACGACGCGGCTGATAGTACGCCCTCCTGGCCGGATCGGGCTGATGGCGCTGCACCAGCGCCGGCCGTGGAACGGTGACGTCGGCGTCAAGCGCCTGCTGCGCCAGCCTTGCTGCCCCCAGCGCCGGACCAACGTCACCGCCGTGGCAGTAATCCAGCGTCTGACCACTGATGTCTGCCAGCATCTGACGCCACAGGGCACTGCGTGCGCCACCGCCGATCAGCATAATACTATTTGGCTGAACGCCACACTCATGCAGCACGTCCATGCCCTGCGCCAGGGCGAACCCTACGCCTTCCAGCACCGATCGTGCCAGCTCGGGACGACCATGCTGGTGAGTAAAGCCAAAGAAAGCGCCCCGGGCACCGGGGTTGTTATACGGCGTGCGTTCACCGGAAAGATAGGGCAGAAACCATAGCCCTGGCTCGTCATCGCGTGCGCGCGCCGCTTCAGCCAGCAGTTCTGGAACATCTTTGCATCCGGTCAGCGTGGCTGCCCAGTCGAGACAGGAAGCCGCACTGAGCATCACCGACATCAGATGCCAGCGCTGCGGTAACGCATGACAGAAGCTGTGAACCGCGCGTTCCGGATTGCTGAGATAGCCGTCGCTCACCACGAAGTAGACGCCCGACGTCCCCAGCGACAGCATCCCCTGGCCCGGTTCGGTCATACCGACACCAACAGCGCCCGCGGCATTGTCACCACCGCCAGCGGCCAGCGGCACCGTGTTCATCTTCCAGCGCGTCGCCAGATCGGCATGCAACGTGCCGGTCAGGGCATTGCCTTCACAGAGTTGCGGCATCTGATCGCGGCTGAGGTCGCAGGCGCGCAGCATCACATCGCTCCAGTCACGCTGCGCTACATCCAGCCACATCGTCCCTGCGGCATCGGACATATCGGTGGCGAAGTCGTCACTCAATCGCCAGCGCAGATAATCCTTGGGCAACAGCACATGCGCGATCTGACTGAAGATGGCCGGTTCATGCTGCTGCACCCACAGCAGCTTGGGGGCCGTGAAGCCGGGCATCATCAGATTGCCGGTGATCGCCCGTGAATCCGGCACCTTCTGCTCCAGCTCACGGCACTGCGCCTCGCTGCGCCCGTCATTCCAGAGCATGGCCGGACGCAATACCTGGTTAGCGCTGTCGAGCAGCGTGGCACCATGCATCTGTCCGCTCAGCCCGATAGCCTGCACCGTACGCAGGTTTTGCTGTGCGCTCAGCGCCTGCATGGCTGAATCCAGCGCCTGCCACCAGCTTTCAGGATCCTGCTCGCTCCACAAGGGCTGCGGACGCGAAACCTGCAGCGGCGACGTCTCTGTCGCCACCACGTTGCCCTGTGCATCCATCAGCACCACTTTGATGCCAGAGGTTCCTAAATCGATCCCGATAAACATGCGCTGCTCCTGAAGGGTCAGAAATCAAACAGGTAGTGATTCACCAGATTTTCCAGCTGCTCCTGACGCCCGCTCTGATGCTGCGGATTGAACTGCTGTTGCTGAGCATGCGCCGCCAGCGCCTCCAGTGAAAACTCACCTTTCAGAATTTGCTGGCCGAACTCACCATTCCAGCCACTGTAGCGCTGCGCCACACGCTTATCGAGTTCACCGTCGCTAATCATGCGGGCCGCCACTTTCAGCGCCAGCGCCATGGTGTCCATCGCGCCGATATGGCCGTAGAAGAGATCATATTTATCGGTGCTCTGACGACGCACTTTGGCATCAAAGTTTAAGCCGCCAGTGGTAAAGCCGCCCGCCTTAAGGATTTCGTACATCACCAGCGCGTTTTCTTCCACGCTGACCGGGAACTGATCGGTATCCCAGCCGCACTGCGGATCGCCGCGGTTAGCATCCACGGAACCAAAAATACCCAGCGCAATGGCCGTCGCAATTTCATGATGGAAAGAGTGACCGGCCAGCGTGGCGTGGTTCGCCTCAACGTTAACTTTGATCTCTTTCTCCAGTCCGAACTGTTTCAGGAAGCCATAAACTGTCGCGACATCGTAGTCATATTGATGTTTGGTCGGCTCCTGCGGTTTGGGTTCGATCAGCAGCGTTCCCTGGAAGCCAATTTTGTGTTTGTGCTCGACCACCATCTGCATAAAGCGGCCAATCTGCTCGCGCTCCTGGCGAAGATCGGTATTCAGTAGAGTTTCATAGCCTTCGCGCCCGCCCCACAACACATAGTTTTCACCGCCCAGGGTTTTGGTCGCCTGCATGGCGCTGCAGACCTGCGTCGCCGCCCAGGCAAAGACCTCCGGATCGGGATTGGTGGCAGCGCCCGCACCGTAGCGCGGATGGGTGAAGCAGTTAGCCGTACCCCATAACAGTTTCACGCCGGTCTCCTGCTGTTTCTCCAGCAGTTTATCGGTCATGGCAGCAAAGTTTTCTTTGTAACTGTGCAGCGAATCACCCTCCGGTGAGACATCAACGTCATGGAAGCAGTACCACGGCACATTCAGCTTATGGAAAAACTCAAAGGCGACATCCGCTTTCAGTTTTGCCTGCTGTAGCGCATCCCCGTTTTTCTGCCACGGACGATCAAAGGCACCGACGCCAAACATATCCGCGCCATTCCAGCAGAAGGTGTGCCAGTAACAGGCAGCAAAGCGCAGATGCTCCGCCATGGTCTTGTCGAGGATGACCTCATCGGGATTGTAGTGGCGGAAAGCGAGAGGATGCGTCGACTGGGTGCCTTCATAACGAACCCGATCGATCTGATCGAAATAAGCGTGCATGGTTTGCTCCTTAGCATCAGTACCCGGATGGTCTGCGTTGAAGCAATATTCAATATGGGCTGTAACCTCAGCTCAATTACGATATTTCATTACGGGTGTCAGATAATTATTATTTGTGCGCTGGCTCGCAAAATAATGTTATTTGCGGGGCGGTTTATCCCTGTCACTCTTTTGTCCTAAAAAGATGAAACCTCGATCGCGCTCATAAAAAAAGAAATAAACCAAAAAACGTAATAGCCGGATAAAAATCAGTAATTGCTGCGACAGGAAAAGAAGGGCAACAATTCATCCGCCTGGTTTATCGGCCTGCGATAACAATAGCCTCCACCTACAGGATGATCACAATGAAGATGAAACATGCACTGTTAGCCGCCTGCGCGGCGCTGGCGCTCTTCAGCCAGACCAGCGTGGCAAAAGAAGTGAAGATCGGCATGGCAATTGACGATTTGCGCCTCGAGCGCTGGCAGAAAGACCGCGATATTTTCGTTAAACAGGCGGAGACGCTGGGCGCTAAGGTGTTTGTTCAGTCGGCCAACGGCAACGAAGAAACACAGATGTCGCAGATTGAAAATATGATCAACCGCGGTGTCGATGTGCTGGTGATTATTCCCTACAATGGTCAGGTCTTGAGTAACGTTGTCGCTGAAGCGAAACGGGAAGGCATTAAAGTGCTGGCCTATGATCGAATGATAAATAATGCCGATATCGATTTTTATATTTCGTTCGATAATGAAAAAGTGGGCGAACTTCAGGCCGAAAGCATTGTGAAACAGGTGCCTAAGGGCAACTATTTTTTAATGGGCGGATCGCCGGTAGATAATAACGCCCGCCTGTTCCGTGCCGGGCAGATGAAAGTGTTAAAACCTTATATCGACAACGGCAGTATTAAAATTGTCGGCGATCAGTGGGTCGATGCCTGGCTGCCGGAAAACGCCCTGAAAATTATGGAAAACGCCCTGACCGCTAACAGTAACCACATCGATGCGGTCGTGGCCTCTAACGATGCCACCGCAGGCGGTGCGATTCAGGCGCTGAGTGCACAGGGACTGGCCGGAAAAGTGGCGATTTCGGGTCAGGATGCCGATCTGGCCGCGATTAAGCGCATCAAAGCGGGCACCCAGACCATGACGGTTTATAAACCGATCACCGAACTGGCCACCGAAGCGGCGAAAATTGCCGTCGAACTGGGTGATGGCAAAACACCAGCCAGCAACAGCAAGCTGAACAATGGCCTGAAAGATGTGCCGTCGCGACTGCTGAAGCCGCTTCCGGTCAACAAAGACAATATCGAAAGCACCGTGGTGAAAGACGGTTTCCATAAACAGAGCGAACTCTGACCGCGCATAGCGTGAGGGAGAACAGTCGATGCTGCTGGAAATGAAAAACATCACCAAGCGTTTCGGTGCCGTGAAGGCGGTTAATGATGTCAGTCTGCAACTGGAGGCGGGCGAAGTAATGTCGCTGTGCGGTGAGAATGGATCGGGCAAATCGACGCTGATGAAAATCCTGTGCGGCCTCTATCCGCACGGCGATTTTGAAGGGCAGATTCACTTCTCTGGCGACGAGATTCAGGCGCAGACTATTCGCGATACCGAACGTAAAGGCATTGTGATTATTCATCAGGAGCTGGCGCTGGTGCGGCAACTCACGGTGATGGAGAACATCTTCCTCGGTGCCGAACTGAGCCGTTTCGGCATGGTGGATGACGAAACCATGACCCTGCGCTGCCAGCAGCTGCTGGCGCGGGTCGGGCTGAACGTTTCTCCCGCGACCCGTGTCGGTGAGTTAGGCCTGGGCCAGCAGCAGCTGGTGGAGATCGCCCGCGCGCTTAACAAACAGGTCCGGCTGCTGATTCTGGATGAGCCAACCTCATCGCTGACGGAGCAGGAAACAGATGTGCTGCTGGGCATCATCCGTAATCTGCGCGAACACGGCATCGCCTGCATCTACATCTCACACAAGCTGAATGAGGTGAAGGCGATCTCCGACACCATCTGCGTGATCCGTGACGGCCAGCATATCGCCACCCGTCCGGCGGCAGGCCTGAGCGAAGATGACATCATCACCATGATGGTCGGACGCGAGCTGACCGCGCTTTATCCTCACGCGCCGCATCAGATTGGCGAGGTGATACTGAAAGTCGACAACCTCACCGCCTGGCATCCGGTTAACCGCCACATCCGCCGCGTCAACAATGTCTCGTTCACGCTCAGACGTGGTGAAATCCTGGGTATCGCCGGGCTGGTGGGTGCGGGCAGAACCGAAACCGTGCAGTGTCTGTTTGGCGTCTGGCCGGGACGCTGGCAGGGTGATATCTGGATCAATGGCCAGCAGGTCAGCATCACCGACTGCCGCGCTGCGATTGCGCACGGCATCGCGATGGTGCCCGAAGATCGCAAAAAGGATGGCATCGTGCCGCTGATGGCGGTGGGCAAAAATATCACCCTGGCGGCGCTGGATCAGTTTAGTCACCGCCTCTCTACCCTGGATGAAGCGCAGGAGCAGCAGGCGATCAACGACGCGATCAGCCGGCTGCGGGTGAAAACCTCCTCGTCGGAACTGCCTATTGGCCGCCTGAGCGGCGGCAATCAGCAGAAAGCGATTCTGGCGAAGTGCCTGCTGCTTAATCCCAAAATCCTGATCCTGGATGAACCGACGCGCGGCATCGATGTGGGCGCCCGTCAGGAGATCTACCTGCTGATCAATGCGCTGGTGCAGCAGGGTATCGCGGTGATTGTGATTTCATCTGAGCTGCCGGAGGTGCTGGGCCTGAGCGATCGGGTGCTGGTGATGCATGAAGGGCAGATCAAAGCCGATCTGATTAACGATAACCTGACTCAGGAGCAGGTGATGGAAGCTGCCCTGCGGAGTGAACATTATGCTTAAAAGTGAAAGTACCCAAAGCCGCCTCACCGGCACGTCGGGCAAACCGTCACCGGGCAGGTTCACGCTGCCTAATCTGCAGGTGCTGGTGATGCTGGGCGCGATTGTGCTGATTGCGTTGTTCTTTACCTGGACCACCGAAGGCGCGTGGCTCAGTGCGCGTAATGTCTCCAACCTGCTGCGTCAGACCGCCATCACCGGTATCCTGGCGGTGGGCATGGTGTTCGTGATTATCTCGGCGGAGATCGACCTGTCAGTCGGCTCCATGATGGGGCTGCTGGGCGGGGCGGCGGCGATATTCGACGTCTGGCTCGGCTGGCCACTGCCGCTGACCATCGTGGTGACACTGGTGATGGGGCTGTTGCTCGGTACCTGGAATGGCTGGTGGGTGGCCTACCGTAAAGTGCCGTCGTTTATCGTCACGCTGGCAGGGATGCTGGCGTTCCGCGGCATTCTGGTCGGAATTACTGACGGCACTACGGTTGCGCCCATCACGCCGGGCATGTCGCAGATTGGACAGAGTTATCTGCCGGGTGGCGTTGGTTTCGGCTTTGGCGTGGCCGGTCTGGCGTTGTTTATGCTGTGGCAGTGGCGTCTGCGTCTGCGTCGTCAGCAGCTCGGACTGCCGCAGGGCGCAGCCAGCAGCACCGTGGGGCGTCAGGCGATTACCGCCATCTTAGTGCTCGGTGCCATCTGGTTACTCAACGACTATCGCGGCGTGCCGACGCCGGTTTTACTGCTGGCTGTGCTGCTGCTGGCGGGCATGTTTATGGCCACCCGCACTGCATTTGGCCGTCGTATCTATGCCATCGGCGGCAACATTGATGCTGCCCGGCTGTCTGGCATTAACGTGGCGCGCACCAAACTGGCGGTGTTCGCCATCAACGGTGTGATGGTGGCGATTGCCGGGCTGATTCTGAGTTCAAGGCTGGGCGCAGGTTCGCCATCGGCGGGTAACATCGCAGAACTCGACGCGATTGCTGCCTGCGTCATCGGCGGCACCAGCCTGGCGGGCGGTGTGGGGTCGGTGGCGGGCGCGGTAATGGGGGCCTTTATCATGGCCTCGCTGGATAACGGCATGAGCATGATGGATGTGCCGACTTTCTGGCAGTACATCGTCAAAGGCGCGATTCTGCTGCTGGCGGTGTGGATGGATACCGCAACGCGGCGTCGGGTGTAATCGCGCGGGCGATCACATTGTGGCGCAAACAATTTTTTTGCCCCTTTCAGCCGTGTTATGCAATGCGCTGAGGATTTAAGGGAACGCGCCACCATGCATGATAAACGCTATCGCATTACGCTGCTGTTTAACGCCAATAAAGTGTATGACCGCCAGGTTGTTGAGGGCGTCGGAGAGTATCTGCAGGCGTCGCAGACTGACTGGGATATCTTCATCGAGGAAGATTTCCACTGTCGCATCGACAACATCCGCGAGTGGCTGGGCGATGGGGTGATCGCCGATTACGACGATCGCTCCATCGAAACCCTGCTGTCAAATGTCTCTGTGCCGATTGTCGGCGTTGGCGGCTCTTACCATCGTCAGGAAGATTATCCCCCGGTGCATTACATCGCTACGGACAATGCCGCGCTGGTGGAGAAAGCCTTTCTGCATCTGAAAGAGAAGGGCATTAACCGTTTTGCCTTTTATGGTTTACCGGCCTCCAGCGGCAAGCGCTGGGCACAGGAGCGGGAACAGGCGTTCCGCCAGCTGGTGGGGCGTGAGCGCTATCAGGGCGTGGTTTATCAGGGCATGGAAACCGCACCGGAAAACTGGCAGCACGCCCAGAACCGGCTCGCCGACTGGCTGCAGACGCTGCCGCCGCAAACCGGCATTATCGCCGTCACCGACTCACGGGCACGGCACCTGCTGCAGGCGTGCGAACATCTGAAAATACCGGTGCCGGAGAAGCTTACGGTGATCGGGATTGATAATGAGGAGCTGACCCGCTATCTGTCACGCGTGGCACTCTCGTCCGTAGCACAGGGCTCGCGACAGATGGGCTACCAGGCGGCCAAATTGCTGCATCGGCTGCTGGATAAGCAGCCTCTGCCGCTTCAGCGCATTCTGGTGCCGCCGGTGAAAGTGATCGCCCGGCGCTCAACTGATTTCCGCTCGCTGCGCGATCCGGCGGTGATTCAGGCGATGCACTATATCCGCTTCAACGCCTGTAAAGGGATTAAAGTGGAGCAGGTGCTGGATGCGGTAGGACTGTCGCGCTCTAACCTGGAAAAGCGCTTCCGGGATGAGACCGGCGACACTATCCATGCGATGATCCACCGCGAAAAGCTGGAAAAAGCCCGCGAACTGCTGGCTTCCTCGTCGCTCAACATCAACGAAATCTCACAGATGTGCGGCTACCCTTCGCTGCAATACTTTTACTCAGTTTTTCGCAAAAGCTACGACACCACGCCGAAAGAGTATCGCCAGCATTTTGGCGAAAACCTGCTTTAACGACAGACTGGCGTAAAGAACGCCAGTGTTTTCATATAATGACCAGGATGAAAATTATATTTCATCCTGATGCCTCGCTGTCAGTCCAGGGGCTATTTTCGCAGGCTTAATCTGCCAGCCGGAACGGCCCGGCTTCATTGAATTTAAAGCTTAAAAATCAGCACTTAAGGATGAATGCTGGCGTAGTGTTTTATCAGCCCCAGACAGGCCACTTCAGACGATATTTCGTCTGTCATCAGATGTTTACCCTTGATGGGAAAACATCACTGCCCGGATTTATCTCTTATATCATTGATTTATATGAGCTTTATTAAGGATTACCACTCAACAAGTTTATAATTTTTTCCAACCTGCCTCACACTTCCGAAAGAATTAATCCAAATCTCTCCATTTAGAAAATATATTTCACGGGTATCTGATCGCTGCAATTCCTGA
The DNA here is from genome assembly GCF_015654165.1 of Pantoea sp. SM3640. Taxonomy (NCBI): domain Bacteria; kingdom Pseudomonadati; phylum Pseudomonadota; class Gammaproteobacteria; order Enterobacterales; family Erwiniaceae; genus Pantoea; species Pantoea sp. SM3640. Next base: position 3,845,408 of record NZ_CP064872.1, on the reverse strand, counting down.
ACCCCTGACAATCACGCCTCCTCTTTCTGAACCGATACGGTTCAGGCAGTAGAGAAAAGGAGCCTGTAAAAATGGAAACCCGGCAAAAACGTTACAACATGAAATATGTCATGCTCTGTTGCACCGTCGCCGCTTTTGGTGGCCTGCTGATGGGCTATGACTCGTCAATTATCTCTGGCGCTATCGAGCCGCTTAGTGACTATTTCCAGCTGACCCCGGCAGAAACCGGCTGGGCAGTGTCTAACATCCTGCTTGGCAGTCTGGTGGGCTGCTTTATTGCGCCAAAGCTGAGCGATAAATTTGGCCGCAAAAAGTCGCTCGCTATCACGGCGCTACTGTTTACTGCCTCGGTGGTGGGGACTGCCATCGCCCATAACTTCTTCACCTTTGTCGCCTTTCGTATTCTTGGCGGATTAGCCATCGGGCTGGCCTCGGTGATTTCGCCAATCTATCTGGCGGAGCTTTCACCGTCGAAGTATCGTGGCCGCACCAGCGCGCTCTATGCGGTCTGCTGTGTCGGTGGGCAATCGGTGGTACTGCTCACCAACTACTTCATTAATAAATCGATGCTGCCGGAGGTGATGGTCGATACAGGCTGGCGCTATATCCTGGCAACCGCGCTGGTGCCCTGTGCGCTGTTTATCTTTTTCATTGCTTTTATACCGGAATCACCGCGCTGGAACGTTCTGAAAGGCAAAGACAAAGAGGCGCTGGATACGCTGAGCAAAATCTCTGACCCGGCCCATGCCCGCACCGTTTTCAATGAAATTAAACACTCATTCTCTGATGAGGCGGCGACCCGCCATAAATCCCGATTCCGCCTGAACAAAACCACGGTACCGTTGCTCATCATTGGTATTGGCCTGGCTGTCGGCAACCAGATTAGCGGCATCAATGTGATTCAGTATTTCGGACCAACGTTGCTGAAAAATGTGTCCGGCAGCACGGATTCGGCGCTGCTCCAGACCTTCTGGCTGTCTGTATGTCAGTTTGTGGGAGTGCTGATGGGTATGGCGCTGATTGATAAAGTCGGACGTCGTAAGCTGTTACTGCTGGGGGCGATTACCTCTGCCGTTTTCCTTGCCTACACCTTTATCGCTTTCTATTACCGTTTGCCCGGCTTGCTGGCGGTGGTGGGACTGTTTGCCTATATGGTTTTCTTTGGCATGACCTGGGGACAGATTGTCTGGACCGTACTGGGCGAGCTGTTTCCGACAGAAATCCGCTCAATCTGTGTCGGCATCTCTATTTGCGCCATGTCGATGGCCAATTTTGTCATCAGCACCACATTCCCGATTCTGAACAGTAGTGCTTTTCTGCTTGAGATTTTCCACGGTGGCTTCCCGCTGTTACTGTTTGCGCTTTTTTCACTGGCTATGTATTTCTTCACTTTCCGCTATCTGCCGGAAACGGCTGGGATGCCGCTGGAAAAAATTCACGCGCGCGTGCTGGAGAAGTTTAATATTGACCCGCGTGAGGCGGGCGAACGGACAGATGCTCCGGTCAGCGAGACGCGATCGTAAAGAAGAGGGCAGTCTGTGGGGGCACGCTCACCCCACACGCTGCTCACTCTGTTCCAGCACCGCCAGTGCCAGCCCGTTTGCCGGGTCAATCCGGTTTTCCGGGAAGTGCAGCTGAGTGTGCGCGGCGGTAAAGGCCAGCGCGTTGCCGTGTGCGGTATCGCGCACCGCCTTGCAGAAGCGCTCACTGGCGTTCCACGGACAATCAATGATGATGGTAGCGGGATTGAGCAGCAGCATAATCTGACTCAGCGCCGCACCCAGATAGCCACCCGCCTGCGCCATCACCTCATCCACCACGCGCGGGGCGCTGTCACGGTTCTGCCAACTCAGGCCAGGCTGACGCTGCGCCAGCTGCTGATTCACTGCAGGCTTGCTGACCAGCGCTTCCAGACACCCCCGGCGGCCGCAGCTGCAACGTGGCCCTTCAGGCTGGACAACCAGATGTCCTGCTTCGCCCGCCGTCCAGCTATGCCCGGTAAATACCTGACCCTGTTGTACCAGTGCGCCGCCAATCCCCTCGGAAATACGCAGATAAAAATGACCGCTCTCCGGCGATAATCCACTTTGCTCGACAGCCAGTAGCGCAGCGGCTTTGACATTATTCATAATGCGGATAGGCAGACGCACGTGCTTGCGCAGCGTGGTCAGCAGGTCAACATCCTGCCATTCCAGCGGCAATGAGATATGCATCCAGCCGCGCCGGGGATCGACGATGCCGGGGAAGCCGAGGCCAATACCGAGCAGATCGGGATAGCGTTCTGACAGTTCCCGGCACAGCATAGCCAGTTCAGCCAGCAGGCGGGTCGGATGACTGGTATCGGTACGCAGCGTCGCTTCAGCCAGCACCTGGGAAAAGTAGTCGCAGACCCGCCAGTGGATCACGTTGCGTTCCACCATGACGCCAGCGCTCTTAAGCTTTTCCGGTCTCAGGGTGATCCCGATTTTAGGCCGTCCGGCAGCCGCGACGCTGACCGGCCCCAGTTCCTCTATCAGACCCTGCTCCAGCAGGTCATCAATGATTAATGAGACGGTGTTTTTACTGAGTGCCAGCGCCTCCGCCAGATCCTGACGCGAGGTTACGCGGCGTTTACGCAGCTGAGTCATCACCCGTTTCTGGTTATTCAGTCGCAGTAGTGCAGGGCCTTTGCCGTTCGTTTTCATGACGGGTTCAGTCAACAGAGGAGTAAGAATTGAGTGTATCAGTCCATGCGTATTCTTCGCCCTACACTTTGTGGGCTGTTTCACATAACGAGATCGCCTGTGGCTAAGATCGTGACGGCGATCAGAACGCCGGGTTAATACCCTGTTTCAGGAGAAGATGAGGAAAGCCACATGCAAGCCGTGTTCTGATAATGATGACGCGGGAGATCATATTTGATGAGCAGAGTGACCCGGCGTAGCCGGGTCATTGTTAATACTCGTCGCCGCGTACCCGACAGCGATAGCTTTCCCAGTCGAAACGTACCCACAGGCTGTTGCCCAGGCGCATACGGTCCATGACGCGTTCGCCCAGCAGCGCATTCATGCCCGCATGGTCGAGGTTGGATAACATGCCCGTTGGCCGCTTTGACGAAGAACGGCGATCGACAATCTGGTTGATGATCACTTTTTCGTAGCGCGATTCGCTCTGCATACCGATCTCATCAATCACCAGCAGATCGACACTGCTGAGATCCTGAATCAGGCGCTCTTCGGTAATGCCGCTGCTGCCGCTGAAGGTCCCCTTCATGCTCGACATCAGATCGGCGACCGTCACGATCAGCACGCTTTTACCGCGCAGGATCAGGTCATTGCCAATCGCCGCGGCCAGATGGTTTTTACCGGTGCCAGGACGCCCGGAAAAGACAAAGCTGGCGATGCTGCCATCAAACTCAGCGGCGTACTGACGCGCCAGCTCCAGCGCTTTGCGCTGTCCCTCGTTCTCTACCCGGTAATTATCAAATGAGCAGTTCATGTGCAGCTCGCGAATACCGGAACGGCCCATCACGCGCTGCATTTTCATTGCGCGATTCTCACGCACAATCGCCTCCGATCGCAGACGACCCTGTTCCTGATTCCACGCCAGCAGCTCTTCACCATTGGCAAATTTGGGACGGGTGCCCGCAGGCATCATTCTTTTCAGACGGTTAAAGAGATCATCTGGCGTTTTCATCATTCACCTCGGAAACCATCGGGAATGGTACGGTCAGGATCAGGCAACTGCGTGATATCACGCTTCGGCTGCCCGCCATTTGCTGCGCGGTTCATCTGAATGCTGCGCGCCAGCTTCTGTTGCCACTGCACATGATGGAACATCCGGCTTTCCGCCTGCCAGTAGGCCACAAAGGCCGCCAGCTCGCCGGGCGTCACCGGTTCACTCAGCGCCACGCCCCAGATGGCGGCCTGACGCGTAAAGTCGGCATCCGGCTGCCAGCCCGGATACATGGCGAACTTGCCTGCCGGCGTATGAATCGCGGCGGGCGCATCGTCATAGAGGCTGTCATCCAGCACCACATCATTTGGCTGCCGGGCGGCGGCTTCCAGCGCCAGCAGCTCAGCCAGACGCGCCGGTGTGATGGCATACATCACCGGCGCATAGTTGTCTAACACCGCCAGCGTGCCCTTTTCCGCCTGCTGCAGGGCAGTCAGCGGATCCTGTCGGAAGGCATCCAGGCCAATGAGCGTTGAAGTTAAGATTTTAGCTGACATGAAAAGACCTGAGGTTAACGAACACCTTGCGCCGGGAACCTGTCGTCGACGCAGAAGTGTTTATTGTACCTGTTTTGAGGGTGCGGATCGCTTAAAAAGCAACACCGCAGTCAGTGCGACGTGGCCGGAGAAGAGGCGTGGCGGGCCGATGCAGATTCAGTGGCGCACACGCTGATGGCAGCGGCGGCCGGGCGGGTCTGCCATAAATAGCGAACCGAGGCGAGCCAGCAGAGGCTGTATCCCAGAAGCTCGGTGCCCTCTTCGGCCATGTTTTTCACCACGCGGTTGTAATCACCGAGCATCAGATGCTGCCACAGCGCGTGAATACCAAACAGACGTGAAAAAACCAGCACTACTAAAAAGCCGGACGCCATCACCGGCCAGCTGCGATGCAGCAGCAGGTTAGCCAGCGCATGCAGGGTTTTTTTCGGCGTGCGCAGTGCAACGGCCAGCGAACCCGCCGTGACCGCCAGGGCGAACCAGACCCAGCTGCCGTGCTGAATGACATCAAACACGAAGTCGAGCTCGCGGATCAGCATGCAGCTGTAAAAGCCGGCGACCAGGGTCAGCGCTCCACGCTGGGCGGGACGACGGCGGGCCGCAATGAAAAACAGCGCGGCGATCATCGCCAGCATGATTTCCTGGGTAGTTTCAGTAAAAGAGGTTTCGTGCAGTGCGTCGTTCATCCAGGCCACATCAATGTAGACGGGGACGATAGTCAGGGCGAGAACCAGGGCGGCCATCAGGAAGACCGCGATTTCACGGCCAATAATTGTCAAATCGTTGCGCATTTTGTTACCAGTATAATGATTAGCGGACTCATTATATTTTAAACGCCCGATTCCCTTTCTCTTTTCATGCCCCGCTAGAAGCTGGCGCTGAAGCCAAAGCTATAAAGTTGCTGCTCGTCGTTATTTAGCGCTTCGCTTTGTGAAAATGACGCGAAAGCCGCCAGATTATCGTTCAGTGGCATTTGTGCGCCGATGCTTAAATCGATACCGTCGGACTGGTCCGAGCCATTCGTTGCCTCGCGCCGTGGGCTTTGCGGCGCATCTGCCATCAGATAGTGGTAACTCAGCTGCGCCCAGGGCGATATCCATCCCTGCTGCGAATCAATGCGCCATCCGACGCTGGCGCTTTGTTCACGGCTCTGCTGATCGCTGTAGTCGCATTGCAGACAGTTCATCTGCTGGGGATCGACCGCATACTGCGCCACGGGTCCGGTGGTCAATGACGGCGCAATGGGCATATCAACACCCGCCCGATAGCGTTTACCCAGCGGCGTGGTACCTACGCTACCGGTTTCACTGTGCAGGGCGATGGGGGAAGCAGTGGGAGAATTAATTGCAGCTTCAAACAGGGCGCGGCTCTCATCGCTGAACGCAAGTGGCGTCAGGGCGATCTTCTCCGCCAGAATTGTGTCGTAGTCGGGCAGAAAGTCAGGATGCTGAGGCGCAGAGATACCACCGCGGGCAAAAGTCGGTTGCATGAACATTAACAGCCCTACAGCACAGCAGGTCCGCAGACCTTTCCAACCGCTTCTCGGCAACATCGCTTCTCCGGGCAAGGCTGAAGTTATGGCGTCTTAATGAATTTTTCGGCCCGTCTCTGTTATTTAACCGGTGATCGTTTAACTATCAACCGATTAATTCTAAGATCAAGCGGACCGCTAAAATATTCTCGTTATAAAGGAACAAAACGATGCAACGATGTGGCTGGGTAACGCAGGATCCGCTCTATCTGGCGTATCACGACAGGGAATGGGGTGTGGCGCAGAGAGAGACGCGTGCACTGTTCGAGATGCTCTGTCTGGAAGGACAGCAGGCGGGATTATCCTGGATCACCGTGCTGAAAAAACGTGAAAACTATCGGGCGGCGTTTCACCAGTTTGATCCTCAGGCTATTGCGCAGATGGACGCTGCCGACATTGACGATCTTATGCTCAACAGCGGCATTATCCGCCACCCTGGCAAAATCGCTGCCATTATCGCTAACGCCCGCGCTTTTCTTGAGATGGAAGCGAAAGGCGAGGATTTCAGCGACTTCGTCTGGCAGTTTGTCGATAACGTGCAAATTGTCCACCATTATCCTGATTACAGCCAGGCACCCACCACGTCAGAGCAGGCCATTGCGCTCTCGAAGGCGCTGAAGCTGCGTGGTTTCAAATTCATCGGCCCTACAATTTGCTACTCCTTTATGCAGGCCTGCGGGCTGATAAACGATCATCAGAGCAACTGTTTTTGCCATCCTGACAATCAAAAGGCGTGATTCCCGGTAAATCAGGATTTTTCCGCACTACATTCCCGGTCACCAGACGTCATAATCGTGCCACTTATGGGAAAGGTTTTCCCCTGTGTGTCGAATATAAGGGAACAAAAATGCAGAAGAAATTAATCGCCATCACCTTGTTATTAAGCGGCAGTCTGGCCCTGCCAGGTTGTACGACCAATCCCTACACCGGCGAATCTCAGGCGGGTAAGTCAGGCGTGGGCGCGGGCCTTGGCGCATTAGTCGGTGCCGGTGTCGGCGTGCTCTCTTCATCGAAGAAAGATCGTCGTAAAGGTGCGCTGATTGGGGCCGCAGGTGGTGCTGCACTGGGCGGTGGCGTGGGTTACTACATGGACGTGCAGGAAGCGAAACTGCGTGACAAGATGCGCGGGACCGGCGTCAGCGTAACCCGCAACGGCGATAACATCGTCCTGAATATGCCAAACAATGTCACCTTCGACTCCAGCAGCAGCAATCTGAAACCTGCCGGCGCCAACACCCTGACCGGTGTTTCAATGGTGCTGAAAGAGTATCCGAAAACCGCGGTAAACGTTGTGGGTTACACCGACAGTACCGGCAGCCGTGCGCTGAACATGCGTCTGTCACAGCAGCGTGCTGAAAGTGTTGCCAGTGCGTTGATCGTGCAGGGTGTTGCCAGCGATCGCCTGCGTACGCAGGGTGCAGGACCGGATAACCCGGTTGCCACCAACAGCACCGAAGCAGGCAAAGCACAAAACCGTCGTGTTGAGATCACGCTCAGCCCGCTGGGATAATCGCGGTCGCCCCCGAACGGGGGCGTACCTTTTCTGTAAAGCATCACGTTAAAAGCACCAGTAATGTTTCTGCGGATAGAGCCAGCAGAGGCCTTATGGTAGTCTGATCAAAAATTGATCAGTGGACTTGCCCCATGTCTCTTAAAGCCATCGCTGCAGTTTTAGGTCTTTCCGTTACGACTGTCAGCCGCGCCCTTAATGGTTATCAGGATGTCGCTCAGGAGACGCGTAAACGCATCGAAGAGGAAGCGCAGCGGCGCGGCTACCGGCCTAATGCGGCGGCCCGACGGCTGAAAACCGGCCGTGCAAACGCGGTGGGATTTGTCTGCCCAATCAGTGTATCCCCTCTATGTGGCAGCGACTTCAGCGACATGCTGCTGGCGCTGGATCATCATCTTGCCCGTCATGAAATTAACCTGCTGTTGCTGGCGGATAAACAGCAGCAGAGCCATTCAACCCTGACGCGCCTGCTGCGCAGTGGGGCCGTCGATGCTCTGATCGTCGGCCATACCACGCCAGAAGACAGCCGACTGAATGCGCTGATGCAGACCAGTTTTCGCTTTCTGGCGCTGGGCCGCAGCGATCTGCCAGCCGCCTACGCCTGGTTTGATGTTGATCACCTTGCCGGTTCACAACTGGCAGTGGGCTGGTCGCTGGCGCAGGGGCGGCAGCGGATAGCCTGGCTCGGCAGCAATGAAAACAGCACGCGGGTACGTGACCGGCGTCAGGGTTATCTGACGGCGCTGGGTGACGTTGCGCCTTACGCGATGGCGGCGGTCGCACCGTCGCGCCGTGCCGGCTATCACCAGACGCGTGAGTGGCTGGCAGAGGAACCCGCGCCGGAAGTGATTATCACCGACTGCGCTGCGCTGGCTGAAGGGGCAGCTCTGGCGCTGCAGCAGGCCGGTCGGGCAGCGGGCGAGGACGCCATTCTGCTCGCAGGCTGGGAAGGATTACCGCGTGATGCGATTCTCGATCATCCCATTGCTGCGATTCGCCAGGCAACGCCGCATCAGGCCGGCGAACAGGTGGCTGACATGGTTATCAGGCTGATCAATGGCGCGCCGCCGGAAACGTTACAGACCCTCTGGCAACCCTGGCTGCAATTACCGGCCTAGCACTTTTTGCGCCGGGCTTCGCTTGTGCTAGTCTCTGCCGGGTTTCTTATTTCGCAGGATATCTCATGAAAATCAGGCCGCCTCGCGCCACCATCAGCGATGTTGCTCACGCGGCACGAACCGGTAAAACCAGCGTTTCACGCTATCTCAATGGCGAGCTGCATCTGCTCTCTGCCGACTTAAAAGCGCGGATTGAACAGGCTATTGCGGATCTCAGCTACCGCCCGAGTCAGATGGCGCGCGGCCTGAAGCGCGGACGTACCCGCCTGATTGGGCTGATTATCGCCGACATTACCAATCCCTATTCCGTCGATGTGATGAGCGGCATTGAAGCTGCCTGCCGGGAGCAAGGTTTCACGCTGCTGATGTGTAACACCAACAACGAAGTGGATCTGGAGCAGCACTATCTGCAACTGCTGAGCAGTTATCAGGTTGAGGGCATCGTGGTTAACGCGGTCGGCATGCGTGAAGAGGTACTCAGCCATCTGCAACAATCCCTGCTGCCGATGGTGCTGATCGACCGCAAAATCCCCGACTTTCCCTGCGATGTGGTGGGCCTGAACAATGCCGAAGCGGCCGAGACGGCCACACGCCATCTGGTCGACAATGGCTATGACGCGCTGCTGTTTCTCAGCGAGCCATTGGGCAGCGTGAATACGCGACGCGAGCGTCTGAAGGCTTTCCGCCAGCTGCTGGCGGCGCATCCGCAGGTTGAGCATGAAAATGCGGAAGTGCCGCTGCACCAGCCCGCCGCACTGGACCAGGCGCTGCTGGCCTTCCAGCAGCGTCACACCGGTAAACGCTGCGCGGTGATGGTGGCCAACGGCGCGCTGACGCTGCAGGTGGCGCGATCGCTGCAACGACTTAACCTGCACTGGGGCCGTGATATCGGCCTGCTCGGTTTCGACGAACTGGAGTGGGCGGCGCTGGCGGGTGTCGGCATTACCACGCTGAAACAGCCGACCTGGCAGATTGGCTACAGCGCGCTGGAGCGATTGATTGCGCGCATCGAGGGCAGTGAACTGCCTGTTGCTGAGCAGGTCTTCTCGGGTGAACTGATCGTTCGTGGCTCCAGCCAGCCTCTGGGCTGACTTTCAGATTTAACCTTCCGTTTACATGCTCGCTTCGTGAGCACGATCATAATTTCACAGTTTGCTGCTTTGCTTTGGAACCGGTTCCATTTAGGGTTTTTCTATTCATTATGGGCAGACCTCTGCCATGGAGTAGAACATGAAACCTGACATTATCGTGGTGACCGCCGCTTATGGCCACACGCAGATTGCCGCTCTCGGCGGTCAGGCTGCGTTGCTGCCAATAATCCAGCAGGCGGGCGCTGACGGGGTCGAAATCCGCCGTGAACTGCTTGATGACGCGGCGCTGGCCGATCTGCCGGCGCTGGCCAGGGCGATAGCGGAGCATCAGCTGCACGCCAGCTATTCCGTGCCGGATACGCTGTTTTGTGACGGCGGCGAAATCAATCCACGCATAACCCACTACGTTGAAGAGGCACGACAGCTAAACGCGCAGCGGCTGAAAGTGGCGCTGGGAGACTTTACTGGTGCGCTGCCTCGCGAAACGTTGCAGGCGCTGCTGGCAGATCTGCCATTCCAGCTGACCGTGGAAAACGACCAGACCGAACATGGCCGACTGGCACCGTCCGTCGCGTTTTTCACGGCGGTGCGCGAAGCCAATCTGCCGATCAGCATGACCTTTGATATGGGTAACTGGTGCTGGACCGGCGAAAACGCCGATCAGGCAGCAGAGCAGCTGGCCGCGCAGGTGGGCTATGTGCATGTCAAAGCCGCCGTACCGCATCAGGATAGCTTCCGGGCGATTGCGCTGGATGAGGCTGATGACCACTGGCGCACGCTGCTGCAAAAGCTGCCCGCCCGCGCGCCGCGCGGTATTGAATTTCCGCTGGAAGGCAACGATCTGACTGCGGTGACACGTCACTATGTGTCGCTGTTGCGTAACGTGTAAGGAGTGAAGATGACGACGCATCACACTATGCATCACAACGGTCCGCTTGATGTTGTCACCATCGGTGAAGCGATGGCGATGTTCATCGCCCGTGAAACCGGCGACCTGGCCGCAGCAGAGACCTTTGTTAAACGTGCCGCGGGCGCGGAACTCAATGTAGCGACCGGCCTGGCACGTCTTGGCCTGAAAGTGGGCTGGGTCAGCCGTGTCGGCGATGACGCTTTTGGCCGGTTTATCTGCCAGCAGCTGGAAAAAGAGGGTATCGATCACGCCTGTGTGACGGTCGATAAGCGCTATCCCACCGGTTTTCAGCTCAAGTCCAAAGTGGATGACGGTTCCGATCCGCTGGTGGAATATTTTCGTAAAGGCTCGGCGGCCAGCCATCTCTCGGTCGATGATTTTGACGCGGACTATTTCGGCTCGGCGCGCCATCTGCACCTCAGCGGTGTGGCGGCGGCGCTGTCAGAAAGCTCATTAGAACTGCTGAAGCACACCGCCAAAGAGATGCGCGCACGCGGCAAAACTATCTCGTTTGACCCGAACCTGCGACCGGTGCTGTGGCGCAGCGAAGAGGAGATGCGTAAGCAGCTCAATCTGCTGGCGGAGTATGCCGACTGGGTACTGCCGGGCGAAAAAGAGGGTCTGATTCTGACCGGTTATCGTCAGCCGGAAGCGATCGCGGATTTCTATCTCGACAGGGGTGTGAAAGCCGTCGTGATTAAAACCGGTTGTGACGGTGCATGGTATAAAACCGCGCAGGGCGAACAGGGCCAGGTTGAGGCGATCAAGGTCGATAACGTGGTGGATACCGTGGGTGCCGGTGACGGCTTTGCCGTTGGCGTCATCAGCGCGCTGCTGGAAGGTCAGTCGCTGCCGCAGGCGATTCGCCGCGGTAACAAGATTGGTTCGATGGCAATTCAGGTCATTGGTGACAGCGAAGGTCTGCCGACGCGTCAGCAACTGGGCGACGTGTAGTTCGCGCCCCTCTACAGTCACAGGAGTTCCCGATGAAAAAGCAGACAATCGCGCCAAAACGCTGGTGGTTCATCATGCCCATCGTGTTTATCACCTACAGCCTGGCGTATCTCGATCGTGCAAATTTTAGCTTCGCTTCTGCTGCCGGGATTAACGACGATCTCGGCATCACCAAAGGCATGTCCTCGCTGCTGGGTGCGCTGTTCTTCCTGGGTTACTTCTTCTTTCAGATCCCGGGTGCGATTTACGCCGAACGCCGCAGCGTCAAGAAACTGATCTTCGTCTGTCTGATCCTGTGGGGCGGCTGTGCCTCGCTGACCGGCGTGGTCAGCAACATTCCGATGCTGGCCGCGATTCGCTTTGTTCTGGGCGTCGTGGAAGCCGCCGTGATGCCCGCGATGCTGATCTACATCAGCAACTGGTTCACTAAATCGGAACGTTCGCGCGCCAACACCTTCCTGATTCTGGGTAATCCGGTCACGGTGCTGTGGATGTCTGTGGTGTCGGGCTATCTGATTGAATCCTTTGGCTGGCGTGAGATGTTTATCTTCGAAGGGATTCCGGCGGTGGTCTGGGCGATTGCCTGGTGGTTCCTGGTGCAGGATAAACCGGCACAGGCGCGCTGGATGAGTGATGCCGAGAAAGCGGCATTGCAGGCTGAACTGCAGAAAGAGCAGGAAAACATCAAAGCGGTGCGTAACTACGGCGAAGCGTTCCGTAACCGCAACGTCATCCTTCTCTGCCTGCAGTACTTTGCCTGGAGCATCGGCGTGTATGGCTTTGTGCTGTGGCTGCCGTCGATTCTGCGCAACGGTACGCAGATGGGCATGGTAGAAGCGGGCTGGCTCTCTGCCGTTCCTTATCTGGCAGCGACCATTGCGATGGTGGTGGTCTCCTGGGCGTCGGACAAAACCCAGAATCGTAAGCTGTTCGTCTGGCCGCTGCTGCTGATTGGCGCGCTGGCGTTCCTCGGCTCGTATCTGATGGGATCGAACAATTTCTGGATGTCCTACACCCTGTTAGTGATTGCCGGAGCCGCGATGTATGCCCCTTACGGACCGTTCTTCGCCATTATTCCTGAGATGCTGCCCCGTAATGTCGCCGGTGGCGCAATGGCGCTGATCAACAGCATGGGCGCGCTGGGGTCGTTCATCGGTTCATGGATTGTCGGCTATCTTAATGGTGCTACCGGCAGCCCGTCGGCGTCTTACATCTTTATGGGATCGGCCCTGCTGGTTTCGGTGTGGCTGACGCTGATTGTGAAACCGGCGCAGAATAAAGCCCCGCCGCTGCAGGGTGCGAAACCGGCCTGAAAGCGTAAACGCTAGAGAGTGCTGATTCATAAACGCCTAAGGCTTAGTCAGCACATTAAAAGCGTAATCGTTAATCTCTGTTTCTCCGGGCGGCCTGCAAGCCGCCCGCTACTTATTGAACGGGAGCAACCGAATGAAACCCGCTGTAATTCTTTATAAAAAACTGCCTGACGATCTCTACGCACGCCTGGCTGAACAGTGTGACGTGACGGAAATCAGCGATCTGTCGCCGGAAAGCCAGCAGCAGCATGCTGCGGTGTTTCAGCAGGCAGAAGGGCTGCTGGGATCGGGCGGTAAAGTGAATGGCGAGCTGCTGGCGAAAATGCCCAATCTGCGCGTCTGCTCCAGCGTCTCTGTGGGCTATGACAATTTCGATGTTGATGCACTGAATCAGCGTCACGTGGTGCTGATGCACACGCCGACCGTGCTGACCGAAACCGTGGCGGACACCATGATGGCGCTGGTGCTGAGCACGGCGCGCCGGGTGCCGGAACTGGATGCCTGGGTGAAAGCGGGCAACTGGCAGAAGAGCATCGGGCCGGCGCAGTTCGGCATCGACGTGCACCATAAAACGCTGGGTATCCTTGGCATGGGACGCATCGGCATGGCGCTGGCGCAGCGCGCCCACTTTGGTTTCGGCATGAAAATCCTCTACAACGCCCGCCGCGAACATGAAGAGGCGCAGTTGCGCTTTAGCGCGCAGCGCTGTGAACTGGAGGCGCTGCTGAAGCAGAGTGATTTCGTCTGCATCAGCCTGCCGCTGACGGAAGAGACGCACCATCTGATCGGTGCTGCCGAACTGGAACTGATGAAGCCGGATGCAGTGCTGATCAACGCCGGTCGCGGGCCGGTGGTGGATGAGCAGGCGCTGATCGCCGCGTTGCAGGCGGGCAAACTGCACGCTGCCGGGCTGGATGTGTTTGAGCAGGAGCCGGTCTCAGCCGACTCTCCGCTGCTGTCGCTGCCTAATGTTGTGACGCTGCCGCACATCGGTTCCGCCACGCATGAAACCCGTTACGGCATGATGCAGGATGCGGTAGAGAATCTCATCGCCGCGCTCGGCGGAAACGTTGAGAAAAACTGCGTGAACCCGCAGGCGCTGAAGTAATCCCCACGCCTTCCCATTGCGCCCGCCGATGGCGGGCGTTATGGTGGACCCCCGATTCGCTATTACAAATATTTAACCGCTATGTCCTTTTCTCAGTTCGGTGACAAATTTACCCAACATTCCGGCATCTCACGTCTGATGGAAGATATGGGCGCAGGCCTGCGTACGCCCGGCACCATCATGCTGGGTGGCGGCAATCCGGCGCAAATTCCGGCCATGAACGACTATTTTCAGCAACTGCTGCAGCAGATGCATGAGGAGGGCAAACTCAGCGAGGCGCTGTGCAATTATGACGGTCCGCGTGGCAAAGCGACGTTGCTCGAATCGCTGGCCGGACTGCTGAGCGAACAGCTTGGCTGGCCGATTACCGCAGAGAACATCGCGCTGACCAACGGCAGCCAGAGTGCCTTCTTCTATCTGTTTAACCTGTACGCCGGTCGCCGGGCCGATGGCAGCAAAAAGCGGGTGCTTTTCCCGCTGGCGCCTGAGTATCTTGGCTATGCGGATGCCGGTCTGGAAGAGGATCTGTTTGTGTCGGCGAAGCCGAACATTGAGCTGCTGCCGGAAGGCCAGTTTAAATATCATGTCGATTTCGAGCATCTGCCGATGAACGATGATGTCGGGTTAATCTGCGTATCGCGCCCGACCAACCCCACCGGCAATGTGATCACCGATGATGAGCTGATGCAGCTCGATGCGCTGGCACAGCAGCATGACGTGCCGCTGCTGATCGACAATGCCTATGGCGTGCCGTTCCCCGGCATCATCTTCAGCGAGGTGCGCCCGCTGTGGAATCCCAACATTATTCTCTGCATGAGCCTGTCGAAGCTCGGCCTGCCGGGTGCGCGTTGCGGCATTATTATCGCGGATGAGAAGACCATTACTGCGCTGAGCAATATGAACGGGATTATCAGCCTGGCGCCAGGCAGTATCGGTCCGGCCATCGCCAATGAGATGATCCGTCGTGGCGATCTGTTGCGGCTCTCCGAAGAGGTGATTAAGCCGTTCTATCAGCAGAAGGTGCAGCAGACTATCGCGATCCTGCGGCGCTATCTGCCGGAAGATCGCTGCCTGATCCATAAGCCGGAAGGGGCGATTTTCCTCTGGCTCTGGTTCCGCGATCTGCCGATCACCACCGAACTGCTTTATCAGCGGCTTAAAGCGCGCGGCGTACTGATGGTGCCAGGCCACTTCTTCTTCCCGGGACTGGAACAGGCGTGGCCGCATACTCATCAATGTATGCGGATGAACTACGTGCCGGATGCAGAGAACATCGAGCGGGCGGTGCAGATTCTGGCGGAAGAGGTTGAGATCGCCTGGCGCGACAGTTAATCCTGCTGTTCCTGTGAATCGGTTAACGACAGCTGGCACCACTGTGCCAGCTGCTGAATCGCCTGTTCCACTTCCGCATTCCAGCCGAAACCGGCATTCAGCCGGAAACAGTGATCGTAGCGCTGATCGGTAGCAAAAATGTGGCCGGGCGCAATCCCGATGCCCGCATTGCGCGCTTTCAGAAACAGCTCGCGCACGTTCAGTGCCCCCCGTGGCATTTCCACCCACAGCACATAGCCTCCTTCCGGATCGGACACCCGGGTTCCCGCCGGAAATTCCCGCAATACCGACTGCCGCATTTCACGGATTTGCCGCGCCAGCTCGCGCCGCAGTTTGCGCAGGTGAGCATCATAGCCGCCGCTGCGCAGCAGCTCCGCCACCGCCGCCTGTGACAGCACGGAGGTGCCCATGGTGGAGGTATATTTCAGCGAGGCAATTTTGCGCATGTAGTTAACGCTGTGCACCCAGCCAATACGAATGCCCGGTGCCACGGTTTTAGAGAAGCCGCTGCAGAGAATGGCATTGGGGCTGAAGGCGCGCATCGGGAAGGGGCGACGCTCACCAAAGGCGGTATCGCCAAAAATATCATCCTCAATGATCACTACATCGTTCTCATCCGCCTGCCGCGCGATATAGGCTTTATGCTCGTTGGGAATACTCTTGCCCAGCGGATTATTGACGTTGCACAGGGTGAGAAAAACCCGCACCGCCTTGCGCTGAAACAGGCCGGTCAGCTTCGCCACATTCACATACCCTTCCGGCCCGGCTTCCACTTCAATCACCCGCAGATTCAGGTTATGCAGCATCTGCAGCAGCACGAAATAGCAGGGTGACTCTACGGCCACGACGTCACCCGGCTGGGTGGTGGCGCGCAGCGACAGTGAGATCGCCTCGATGCAGCCGTTGGTGATCAGAATATCGTCAGCGCTGATATTGCAGCCATAATCGACCGCGCGGCGGGCAATCTCGGTTTTCAGCGGCGCATAGCCGGTGCCCTTGACCGTATTGCCGAGCAGGGCCGGTTTGCTGTAGCCCATCTGGCGCATCAGCAGGCCGATGCGTTTGACCGGATAGAGCGCGCTGTCGCCGTTAGCCAGATCGAGGCGCACCCGGCAGTCTGAGCCAAGCATCGCCAGATGCAGTTCGGTCTGTTCATCCAGCGGTGCGATGGCGTGTGGCTGTTCGCTGATGGCGGGCAACTGACGTGAAGAAGGCCGCTGCGGGGCGACAAAAAAGCCCGATTTAGGCCGGGCGACGGCGTAGCGCTCATCTTCCAGCGTGCGCAATGTTTTCAGGGCGGTGGTGAGGCTGACATTGTACTGCGTCGCCAGCGTGCGTACCGACGGCAGACGGCTGTCGGGAGCCAGCGAACCGGCATGAATGGCCTGCTTGATCTGTTCTGCTATCTGGCGGTAACGACTGCTCTGACTCTCCTGTTCCCCGATAACATCGGCCATCTGTTCCACCCCATATCGCGCTGATCTGTGCATATTCAACAGAGTACATTCAAAGTACTTTAGGCTGCATCTCTTAATTATTCATGATGCTGAACGGCACGGCGACCCCGCCAGCCACCGGGCTTCAGGCCATAAAGCGATTCTGTTCACCTGAGGGAAATGCGAGAAATGAATAATCTGCCCGCCATGATGAAGGAGATTGAAGCGTATCTGTCGCCCGCGATCATGGAGTCGGCTCAGCGCTGCTCCGCCCGCCTGCTGGCGGCGTTACCGGATAAGCTGCAGCTAGAGAACAACCGTGTGCTGCTCGCCTATGGCGGCGGAAAAGACAGCAGCTACATGGTGGCGTATGTGCGATACATTCAGGGCCTGATCTGGCAGCAGCAGGGCAGCACTTTTTCTCTTCGGGTCAGCACCAACCGCCATGCGGCAATGAATCAGAGCGTGATGGAGAATATCCATCGCGTGTATCAGGCGCTGGCGATGCATGACGATGAACGGGCGGAATGTCTGGTGGTGGATGGCCTGCTGATCCGGCCGTTTGCCCGCGACCTGCCGATGCCGGAGAGCGTGCGGCAGCAGAACCGCCATGATGTGCTGATGAATGGCCACCGCTTTCGCGCCGATGGGCGCTCGACCTTCTGCAATGCCTGTAATCTCAGCATGGTGAACTCCTTTGGCCTGGCGGCAGACTACAACGGCGGCGTGGATTTGATTGTTACCGGCGACTCGCCGCAGGAGCAGGCTGCCTATGTTGCCTGGGCGCGGCACCTTTCACGGCTGTTTGATGCGCCGGTAGCGGACAAAGACCGGGGCTTCAGCGGCTTTCTCCAGACGCTGGACGGCGTAGCTGATCGCTACTTCTCTGACGTTTACGGTGCCGATCAACTGACACCCGCGCACCGCATTACCCACCAGCTGGCGCGCGATCCGCTGTTTTTCAACATCTATCAGGACACCGCCTATGAAGCGGGCGCGCACTGGGCACTGCTCAGCGAATTTATGCGTTTCCGTTTTGATGAGCTGATGTTCAGCTTTTCTGAGTCCGACTGCGGTAATCCGACACTGATGGCGCACCTGCGGGGACTGCGGGCAGAAACGCTGCTGCAGCGTAACTATGCCGAAGGGATCCGCGAATATGTGCGCTTTGCGCTGGGGCTGATGGTGAAGAAAGATTTTCCGCCACAGCTGATTGATGAGATGGCGGCACGTTATCAGGATGACGACGCCATCTACCAGCAGCGGCAGCGCGCGGCGGACTTCGCCCTGCAGGCGTTTGACCTTAACGACGACCAGCTGATCTGCATGATCTACTCACCCTTCCTGGCACAGGGAGAACAGCTCGGACAGTGGCTGTCACAGGAGCAGATTGCGCTGGATGAAACAGCCATTCGCGACCTGCTTGAGCAGCGCAGCGAGGATCTCACGCTGGCACAGCAGCTAACACAGCTCTCTGGCATGACGCTGACGCAGATGCAGCACTGCTGGCAGAGTCAGCCGGTCAGTTCGCTGCTGGAGGGCAAAAGCCGCGATCCGCTGTCGCGCGTCCTGCGTTTTGATCCCCATAAAGCGGTGATTCAGGTCAATAACGGTGTGCTCAACGACATCGTGACAGAAATCATTTCCGGGCGTTAACCCGGTAAGGCAAGGCGATGAAAAAGATTTTTCTGCAAATTGGCGCCACCCGCGATGGCCAGAACCCCTACTGCGAGGTGGCAAAGCGCGATGGCTATTTCACCGTACTGGCGGAAATGGGCGATTTTGTCGATTACCAGTCGTTAAGCCTGGCGCTGCCGTTTGATCTGATCATCCGCCTCGACCGTCCTGAGAATCCGTGGGAGGTCATGCAGGCCTATCTCCATGCCGGTTTGCTGGCGCATCCGCTGGTGGTGCTGGCGGGTTTTGAAGCCTACAACGCCAGCGCCGGACGGCTGCGCGAGATGCTGGCCGGGCCTGACGCGCCCGCCGCCTTTATTCCGCTGGATAAATATGCGCAGCGCATGGCGCTGAAAAAAGCCTGGCCGCGCTTTCCGCAGCCGGAGTTCCGCTTTTTTGCCTCGCCGCTCAGCATTCTGGATGCGGAACAGGCGCTGATCTATCCCTGTGTCGTGAAGCCGGTGGATGGTGGCGGTGGGCTGGGCATCTGGCTGATTGAGCGCGCCGATCAGCTGCACAGCGTAGTAACACAGCTGGTACAGACCATGAACTACGGCGGGCGCGGCTTCAGCGGCTTTATTGTGGAAAGTGCGCTGATCGGCGAGGAGTTTTCGTTGCAGGGCGTGGTGCATCAGGCGCATCCCCTGGCGCTGACCTGTTGCCAGAAGATCATTGAGCAGCACCGGGATAGCGAAGGCTGCGTCAGCTTTTATGAGTCGGGCCATGTAGCGATGGCGGCAGCAGCCCTGCCAGCGTCGTTCAGCAGTCTGATGACCTTCTGCTGCGAAACCTTTGGCTATCGTCAGGGCGCGTTTCACATCGATTTCATCGTGGTGAATGGCGTGCCGCATTTCCTGGAGATGGGATTCCGGCTCTCCGGCATGGGCGTGGCGACGCTGGTGCAGGCGACGACGGGCATCAACTGGGCGGAAGTCACCTTCCGGCTGGAAGCGGGCGGTGCACTGCCTGTCTTTACCTTCACCCCACCCGGTGCGGTCGGCCAGCTGCGGTTACGGCAACCGGCGCAGCTTCAGGCGGCTGAACGCTGGATTGATCAGCATCAGCAGGGTGCGCTGTTGCCACCACTCAGATTGCCGGCATTACAGGTTTCACCCCGATCCTCACTCTATGCCGATCTGACCCGACACGCGGGCATTCTGGCAACGTTCAGCCTGACGGCCGCTACGCGCGAACCCATTATGACCACCTTTCAGCAGGTGATTGCCGCGCAATCCGTTACAGCCGGGAGAGACAAAGTATGTGCAGGATGATTCTGGCGCATGGTCAGTTCGACAGCGCACAGATTTTAGAGGCGGCGCGCGCCATGAGCTGCGGTGAAGGCGCTGAACACGATGGCCCGATTAAATCGCATCCCAACGGCTGGGGCTGTCTGTGGCTGGAAGAGGGCGAGATTCGAACCCTGCACGGCACCGGCCCGTTCGCCGACGCCCTGCCGGGCATTGATGTGGATCGCCTGCGCAGCCGCTTTCTGGCGGTGCATGTGCGTCACGCCACGCTGAGTAAAAATCAGGGGATCGAATTTTCGCATCCGCTGTGGCGCAACAGCGCCGGACATCAGTGGTACATGATGCATAACGGCTTTCTGCCGACGATTTACCGCCAGCTTGGCCTGGCGGAATCCCGCTTCGATTCCGAAGAGTATCTGCGCTACCTAGTGGATCAGACCACACCCGCCGATTTCACCCGTGACTATCTGCGCGCAAAGATGGCGCAGGTTGAGCCAGGCGGTAGCGCAGGCAATGCCATTTTTGTCACCCGCGACAAAGCCTGGGCGTGGCAGTGGCATCCGCACGATACGCCTTTCCCTGACTACTTTACGATGCATTTTCGGCAACAGGACGGTTGCACGCTGATCGCCTCTGAACCCGTAACAATACCAGGCAGCGCCGGCAGCTGGCGGCGAATGATCAATCATGAACTCTATGAAATACCGTTTAGGGAGTGATAAACATGGCTATTTTCAATCAGTTCCGCGTGATTAATCCCAACATGTTTGTGGAATCGACCTGGCTGGATGACATCGTCACTGCACGGGTGCCGCTGCTGGTGCTGCGTAATTTCCTGACGCCAGAGGTGCGGGAAACGGTGGTGGCTGACCTGCAGCGCTGCCGGGAAAAGATCCGTGTCTCTCACTATCCCAATGGCGCGCTGACCACGCTTGGTCCCTATCTGGCGCGCCATACGGCGGCACCCGATAACTATTTTACCGAGCTGCGTGATATCCAGCCGGCGTTGCCGCCCTCGCTGAATTCACTGCGCGAACTGATTTACGGCTGGGTGCAGCATGCGCTGCGGCTGGAAAGTTTAAACATCGCCCATGAGCCGGGTCGTGGTGACTACGCCGGTTCTATCGTGCGCTTTCATGCCGATGGCGTCGCGAACCCGCTGCATAACGACAATATCGTGCGCGACGCCGCAAAGACCTCACTGGTGGTGACGCAAATCCTGCATCAGCTCAGCTGCGTGGTCTGCCTGCAGGAGTGCAACGCAGGTGGCGCGCTACGTATCTACAACAAAAAGTGGATGCCGGAGGATGAGCAGTTCAAAACCGCCGGTGAGCTGGGCTATCGTAGTGGTGTGATTGAAAACAGCGAGATCTGCGAATTTTCACCACGCAGTGGTGATATCTATCTGTTTAATCCTGCTTTTTATCACGAGATCGACCGGGTTGAAGGTGATACCCGCATCACCATGGGGTTCTTTTTCGGGCTGACCGATAAAAAGATGAAACACGCTATCGCCTGGAGCTAAGCCGGGTTGTGCCAGAAGAGGAGAAGGGAATGACGACGTTTGAAAAAATTACTGCGCTGCTGGATCAGCATCAGGCCAGCTACCGCGTGGTGGAGCATGAAGCGGTCGGACAGACCGATCAGATCAGCCAGATCCGCGGCAACGCGCTGGGCCAGGCGGCCAAAGCGATGGTACTGGAGGTCACTATGCCGGACGGTGCGCCATCGCGTCAGCTGCTGGCGATTGTGCCGGGTGACTGTCGGATCAATTTCAAAAGCGCGGCGCGCGCCATTGGCGGCAAAAAGTCCTCGTTCGCCGCGCCAGAGCTGGCGCAGGCACTGACCGACTGTGTGATGGGCGCGGTGCCGCCGTTTAGTTTTGATGACCGGCTGGCGCTGCGGGTCGATAGCCGGCTGCAGCAGGTCGGCACATTATGGTTTAACGCGGGCGAGCTGGAGAAGTCGATCGCGCTGGCTGCAGATGACTATTTTCGCATCGTGGGTGAAGGCTGTTGTGCTGATATCGCCTCCCCGATTGCGATCACCGCCTGACGGCGGCTCAAGGAGTTTCAGATGTCGGTAAAAGATATGCTGTTAGCGCTGTGCGTGGTGGTAGCGTGGGGCGTGAATTTTGTGGTGATTAAGCTCGGGTTGCAGGGCATGCCGCCTTTTTTGCTGGCCGGACTGCGTTTCGCCCTGGTCGCCTTTCCCGCTATTTTCTTTGTGCGTCGCCCGCCGATCCCGCTGCGCTGGCTGGTGGTTTACGGCATGACCATCAGTTTTGGTCAGTTTGCGTTTTTGTTTCTGGCGATCAAGCTCGGCATGCCAGCCGGTCTGGCCTCACTGGTGCTGCAGGCACAGGCGTTCTTTACCCTGTTGCTGGGGGCGTTGCTGCTGGCGGAGAAACTGCGCTGGAATCATATCGTCGGGATTATCATCGCCACGCTGGGAATGTTTATGCTGGCGACGGCGGGGATGGAAGGGCAGACCAGCGCCGGGATTACGCTGACCACCATGATGCTGACCCTGTCGGCGGCGCTGTCATGGGGGCTGGGGAATATCACCAATAAGATTATTATGCGGAACCGCAGTGTGCCGATTATGTCGCTGGTGGTCTGGAGTGCGCTGGTGCCGGTCATTCCCTTCTTTGCCTGTTCGCTGCTGTTTGAGGGGCAGGCCGCCATCGTTAATAGCCTGCTGCACATCGGCCTGCAGACCGTGCTGGCGCTGTTCTACCTGGCGTTTGTCGCCACCATTGTCGGTTACGCTATCTGGGGGAATTTACTGAGTCGCTATGAAACCTGGCGCGTCGCGCCGCTGTCGCTGCTGGTACCGGTGGTAGGGATTATTACCGCCGCGCTGGTGCTGGATGAGCACCTCTCTGGTCAGCAGATGCTGGGGGCGGGGGTGATTATTCTGGGGCTGCTGGTGAATGTGTTTGGTGGCGTGCTGGGTCAGCGTCTGGCGATGCGAACGCAGCTTTAAAGATAGCCATAAGAGCAAAAAAAAACGCCGCATGCGCGGCGTTGAGATTGTTGAAAAAGTCTGCCCTGGCTCGCTGTAAGATCCAGCCAGCGAAGGGAACAAAGTAAGATCGGAAAGTCGCAAAAACCGCCATCCCTGGCACGCTCGGCCCACGCCATCCCTGGCGCGGGACGTTTTCCTCCTCTGGCCTTATTCCCTGCGCTTTTAGCGAATGCGTTGCTGCCAGGTTCACCCAGCTTTGGCTTTGTCAGCAGTCTGACGCCGCTAACGCGGCGTTTGTCAGAAATTACTTCAGAATCTCAATACGGCGTGGTTTCGCCTCTTCCGGCACCAGTCGTTCAAGATCGATGCTCAGCAGACCATTTTCAAGGCGGGCATCGCGTACCACAATGTGGTCGGCGAGCTGGAATTTACGCTCGAAGTTACGCTCGGCGATACCCTGATACAGGTACTTACGCTCGGCCTGCTCTTCAGGATGGGCACCCCGCACAATCAGCACGTTATCGTGCGCCGTGATATCCAGTTCGCTCTGAGAAAAACCGGCCACCGCAATCGTAATGCGATAGTGATTTTCATCGACCAGTTCAACGTTATAGGGAGGATAGCCGCCATTGCTCTGATTCTGATTAGATTCGAGCAGGTTAAACAGGCGATCAAAACCGATAGCAGAGCGATAAAGTGGGGTGAGATCAAAGTTACGCATATTAAGACTCCTGAAATTCAGCAAGTTTTGGCAACCTTCCACAACTGGACAGGCTGGATACGGCACCTCACTGTCCCTTGCGGCGACGGTGAGTGAGTCCGTAAAATAAAAATGGGTGTCACAAAACGATTTTCAAGAGGGCGAAATGCAATTTTTTTCGCCAAATTGCGGAAATGACATACACTCAGGACTACTTTTGCCAGACGCAGACGGACTTCGCCCCAGAGTGTTGACGTTGTCTGGCAAGCCAACTCAGCCAGGCTTATGCCATGGCTGAAGGGATGATGATGATGAAATTGATGAAGACCTTACCTCTGGCTGGAATGGTGTGCTGCGCTATGGCAACAACAGGCTGTTCCAGCGTGATGTCTCATACCGGTGCGAGTCAGGGCTATTATCCCGGCACCCGTGCCAGTGCCGACATGCTGACGGATGGTGATACCAGCTGGGCGCTGAAGCCGCTGGCGTTAATCGATCTTCCTTTCTCTGCCGTGCTGGATACGCTGCTGCTGCCGTGGGACTACTACCGTAGCGACAAAGACAAATCTCTCGACTCCCCACGTGAACGTATCCTGCAGAGCGAAAGGCTGGCGCATACCCAGGAAAGCCTTGCGCAGGCGCAGCCTATGCCACCTATGCGGTCACAGCCGCAACCGTAAAGAGCTGCCGCCAGCCATTCACCTCACGCATAAAAGCAATTTGTGACCCGTCCGGTGACCAGACTACCGCGTCACCTGACGGTGCTTCTTCCGTTCTGCGTGTCAGACGCTGACACGTGCCGCTCTCAACCTCACATCGCATCACGCTGTTATCGCAGATAAAGGCAATTGACTGGCCGTCAGGATGCCAGCTAAAAGCGGACTGAATGCTGTGGCTGAGTTCGGTGATCTGACGCGGTTCGCCGCCGTTGGGAGAGACCGTCCAGAGCTGGATCACCGCACCGGCATCCGCCATCAGAAACGCGATCTGGCTGCCATCGGGCGCAGTACGCAGCCAATGGCGCGGTTGTAGCGCCACGCCACGGCTGTGCGTCAGGCGACGCTGCTGCACACCAGCCGGTGGCGCAGGTAACTGCTGGCTGCTGCCCTCCAGCGGCCTCTCTCCGGCGCGGGCGTAATCCTCCAGCGCGTCCGGCAGATCAACAATAAAAATTTCAGGCCGTTTCTCGCCCTGCGCCGTCAGCGTGTCGCCAATAAAAGCGATGGCCCAGCGCTGCCAGCTGCCGTCCGGTTTCTGATAGCCACGCTCACCGACCCAGCACTCCTCATAAGCACGATTAATCTGGTCACTGCCTGGCTGCGGTTCCGCATGCGTTCTGCTCACCAGCAGGCAGAAATAGCTGCCGTCATACTCGCGCGGATGCTGTTTAACCGGCGTCACCGCGTGAAGCGGCACCGCGATACCGACGTTGCGCAGATCGAGACGGCTATCCAGCTCATGCATGACATGGTCATTGTAGGTAAAGCTCAGGCGTGAACCATCGGGGCTGAAGACATGTACATGCGAGCCGCCGCGCAGCGCGCCAGGGGTAAAGGGCGGCGTGATATCGCAGGCATCCAGATTCACCGCCGCGCCGTTCTGAACGATCACACCGCGCCGGTGGTGGAAGTCATACTGCCAGCTGTCATCGGGATGTTCCGGGCCATGAATGCAGACGTAGCGTGGGGGCAGATCGGGGCTGACCGTCACGACGCCGACGTGGGCACCGTGCCGGGCCTGATAGAGCACCTCAACGTCACCGGTCATCACATTGACCCGCTCAATGGTCTGGCTGGTAAAGGAGGCACCTGATGGACGGACGTCAAACGCCAGCCACTGGCTGTCGGCCGTCCAGACATTGATATTGGTGAGCTGATGCTGACGGGCAGCAAAGGTGATCTGTTTTTCTGACATGATGAAACCCACGGAGAAAGCGTTGCCCGACAAATTACGCGATTCCGTTTTGCGGTGCAGCTTTTTTGGCGGGGTAAGGGAGCCGGGCCGCTGCGGCCCGGCAGAGAACAGGGCCGTTACAGCACTAACTCTTCAATGGCATGAGCGACGCCATCTTCCATATTGGTTTTAGTGATAAACTGCGCGATTTTCTTAACAGAATCAATGGCATTACCCATGGCGACACCCGTGCCAGCATATTCAATCATCGCCAGGTCATTCTCCTGATCGCCAATCGCCATCACTTCTTCCTGCTTCAGGCCGAGCTTCTCCGCCAGCATTCTGACGCCCTGGCCTTTGTTCACCCGGCGATCGAGGATTTCGAGGTAATACGGCGCACTTTTCAGGATGGTGTAAGTCTGCTGAGCATGCTCGGGCAGGCGGGCAATCGCCGCGTCGAGCAGGGCGGGCCGATCGATCATCATCAGTTTCGGGAAGCGCATAGCGCGATCCATCTCTTCCACCGCGCGATAGCGCACCGGAATGCCGGTCAGGCTCGCTTCATGGATGGTGTATTCACTGATGTCTTTGTTCGGCGTGTAGAGATGAGATTTGTCGAACGCCTGGAAATGGACGCCAAGCTCACGTGCCAGATTCTCAATGTAGAGGTAATCGTCAAAGGTCAGCGTCACTTCTGCCACACACTCACCATCTGCCGCCTGATGAACCAGCGCACCGTTGTTGCTGATCGCGTACTGGCCGGGCGCCTGCATATCCAGCTCCATCAGATAGCGCTGGATACCTACAAACGGCCGACCCGTGGTCAGCACAATCGACACGCCCTGCTTACGGGCACGATCCAGGGCGGATTTCACCCCCGGCGTGATCTCATGTTGCGGATTGAGCAGGGTGCCATCCATGTCGATAGCGATCAATTTAATAGCCATAGAGTCCTCGTAGCGTCTGGGTTTTGTTCAATGCTAGCGCGATTCAGCGCACATTGACTAGTTTCCTGGCAGGCGGGAATGGCCAGGAAACCGCCAGGGTCAGGCGGTAAAGAGATCGCGGTGGATTTTAATCACGGCTTTTCGGATAGTTGCGGGTTCGCCTGGCGCGCAGCAGGGGCGATGAATATCGTGCGGGAAAAACAGCGCGAACATGTCGGGCAGCAGCGTAATCACTGACTCATTTAATATTTTCTGATAAAAAACGACGTCACGCTCCTGGGCGAAATCTTCGGTGATGTGCTGATCGGGATGGGCGCGGGCCACACCAATATTCTCGGTGCCTGCCAGCAGATACTGAATATCGATGTAGTTTAAGTGGGACTCTGCACGACGCGCGCTGGCGGGTTCGGTCATCATCTCCTGCACCAGACAGAACATTTTGTTGTCAGGCAAAATCTCATATTTGCCGGTGTCCAGCTGGCTGAAATCGGTTTCCGCAATCCAGCTTATCGCCTGATCGATGACCGGATGAAAGGCGTGACGTTCTCTGTCCCAGTCGTGACGATCGCAAACAATCATGGTGTAACTCCCTGTAAAAATGAGTGCGCCGGAATAGCGCAAAGAGAGGCAAGAGTAAGGGAGCTGACCGGGTTAAAACGTGATCGGGGTCGCAGCATGCGGGCAGCAGGACCCGCCTCGCCGGGTTTTCGCCCATACGGCACAAAAAAAAGGCCATCACCTCAGTGATGGCCTGTTATGTCCGCTATCTGTTAAATATCGATATTGGCCGCTTTCAGCGCATTCTCTTCGATGAAGGCGCGGCGCGGCTCGACCGCATCGCCCATCAGGGTCGTGAACAGCTGGTCAGCACCGATCGCATCTTTAATAGTGACGCGCAGCATACGACGGCTGTCTGGATCCATGGTGGTTTCCCACAGCTGATCCGGGTTCATCTCGCCCAGACCTTTATAGCGCTGGACCGACAGGCCACGACGCGACTCTTTCACCAGCCACTCAATCGCCTGTTCGAAGCTTGCCACCGGCTGACGACGCTCACCACGTTCAATGTAAGCATCTTCTTCCAGCAGACCACGCAGTTTGCCACCCAGAGCACAGATTTTGCGGTACTCAGGTCCCTGAACAAACTCAGCTTCCAGTGGATAGTCGGTATCCACACCGTGGGTACGGACGCGCAGCACCGGCTCGAACAGGTTCAGTTCGCGGTTTTCACGCACCTGTGCCAGATAAGTACTGCCGTGCGCTTCACGCTCCGTCAGATAGCTCACCAGGCCGTTCAGCCAGGTAGTGACCTCTGCTTCGTTGCTCAGGTCGCTCAGCGTGTCGTGATAAATCATCGCACGCAGCATGGCCATCGGATAACGGCGTTCCATACGCTTGATCATCTTCTGGGTGCTGTTGAAGTCAGAGACCAGCGTCTCCAGCGGCTCACCGCCCAGCGCAGGCGCGCTGGCATTGGTGTGCAGCGTTGCACCATCAAGGGCGATAGCGATCTGGTATTGGTCCATCGCCTCGTCATCTTTGATGTACTGCTCCTGCTTGCCTTTCTTCACTTTGTAGAGCGGCGGCTGGGCGATATAGACGTGGCCGCGCTCAATGATTTCAGGCATCTGACGATAGAAGAAGGTCAGCAGCAGGGTTCGGATGTGTGAACCATCGACATCGGCATCGGTCATGATGATGATGCTGTGATAGCGCAGCTTGTCCGGGTTGTACTCATCGCGACCAATACCGCAACCCAGTGCGGTGATCAGCGTGGCCACTTCCTGCGAGGCAAGCATTTTGTCGAAACGCGCTTTCTCAACGTTAAGGATCTTACCTTTCAGTGGCAGAATCGCCTGGTTTTTACGGTTACGGCCCTGTTTGGCCGAGCCGCCTGCGGAGTCACCCTCCACCAGGTAGATTTCAGAGAGCGCCGGATCACGCTCCTGACAATCCGCCAGTTTGCCTGGCAGACCAGCCAGATCCAGCGCGCCTTTACGGCGGGTCATTTCACGGGCGCGGCGTGCTGCTTCACGGGCACGTGCGGCATCGATAATTTTGCCCACGACGATTTTGGCGTCTGACGGGTTTTCCAGCAGGTATTCTGCCAGCAGTTCATTCATCTGCTGCTCAACCGCCGATTTCACCTCTGACGAGACCAGTTTGTCTTTGGTCTGTGAGGAGAATTTTGGATCCGGCACTTTTACCGAAACCACGGCGATCAGGCCTTCACGCGCATCATCACCGGTGGCGCTGACTTTGGCTTTCTTGCTGTAACCCTCTTTATCCATGTAGGCATTCAGGGTACGCGTCATCGCTGCGCGGAAACCGGCAAGGTGCGTACCGCCATCGCGCTGCGGGATGTTGTTGGTAAAGCAGTAAATATTTTCCTGGAAGCCGTCGTTCCACTGCAGCGCCACTTCCACGCCAATGCCATCTTTCTCGGTAGAGAAATAGAACACGGTAGGGTGAATCGGAGTTTTGTTTTTGTTGAGGTACTCAACAAACGCCTTGATACCGCCTTCGTAATGGAAGTGGTCGGTTTTGCCATCACGCTTGTCTTCCAGGCGAATCGACACGCCCGAGTTCAGGAACGACAGTTCGCGCAGGCGTTTTGCCAGAATCTCATACTCGAAATCGCGCACGTTGGTAAAGGTTTCATAGCTTGGCCAGAAACGCACGCGGGTACCGGTGATGTCGGTATCACCAGTGACCGCCAGCGGTGCCTCAGGTACGCCGTGGACGTAAATCTGCTGATGGACTTTGCCTTCGCGACGAATGGTCAGCTCCAGCTTCTGCGACAGGGCGTTAACGACAGAGACGCCCACGCCGTGCAGGCCGCCGGAGACTTTATAGGAGTTATCGTCGAACTTACCGCCCGCATGCAGCACGGTCATGATCACTTCAGCGGCGGAAACGCCCTCTTCTTCGTGAATACCGGTTGGAATACCGCGTCCATCATCCTGCACCGAGACGGAGTTATCCGCATGGATAGTGACTACGATGTCACTACAGTGACCAGCGAGCGCTTCGTCGATTGCGTTATCCACGACCTCGAATACCATGTGATGCAGACCGGTACCGTCATCGGTATCGCCGATATACATGCCCGGGCGTTTGCGTACCGCATCAAGTCCTTTCAGGACTTTAATACTTGAGGAGTCATAAGAATTCGACATCAACGTTTCTCGCTCATTTTAATCTTCAGGTTGAACCGCTATTTTACCCTGTTCCACGCGGAACATCTTGCCCTTTTCGTCGGTCATGTCGATTACATGTCCGGCAGAAATGGCGCTGACAAACACCTGAGCCTGAGTGGCTTTTAACCGGTCCGCCAGCAGGCGCCGACGGCTTTCATCCAGCTCAGAAGCAAAGTCATCAATGAGGTAAATACAGCGGCGTCCGCTCTGGCTTGTCAGGAACTCGCCCTGTGCCAGACGCAATGCACACATCAGCAGTTTCAACTGCCCGCGTGAGAGTAAATCTTCGACCGGCGTCCCTTCAGCGCGAATACGAAAATCGGCTTTATGGGGGCCGCTGGCGGTATAGGTCAGTGCGCGATCGCGCTCAAAATTACGTTCCAGCAGTTCGGCGTAGTCGCTCTCTTTGTCCCAGCCACGCTGGAAGGAAAAGCGCAGCTCAAACTCCGGCAGAAACTGGGCGCAGGTGGCAGTGATCTCCGCTGAAATCGCCGCACTGTATTCCGCCCGCCACTGGCTGATCTGTTCCGCCAGCGGAACCAGCTCCTGATCCCAGGGACGAATCTGGCTGTAACGTGAAACCTGGCGCAGCGCCGCGTTTCGCTGCTTAAGCAGGCGGCGCATGTTGTTCCAGGCGTTAAAGAAGCCCGGCGTGTTATGGAAACAGCCCCAGTCCACATAGGCTCTGCGGTATTTGGGGCCGCCATTCAACAAACTAAAGCCTTCCGGCGTAATTAACTGCATCGGCAGCAGCTGCGCCAGCTCCGCGACCTTGTGACCATCGCTGCCGTCAATGCGCACTTTGCTGTCACCGGCCCGGTTTTTGGTCAGCCCGACGGAGATTTCCCGCTCTTTGCTTTCCAGTCGTCCGTGCAGTACGAACGCTGCCTCGTCGTGACGGATCACGCGGCCCGCCTGCAGGCTGCGAAACGAGCGGCCATGCCCCAGCGTATGGATCGCCTCTAAAACGCTGGTTTTGCCGCTGCCGTTGACGCCCACCAGGAAATTAAAGCCGGGTGCCAGCTGCAGGTCAGCCTGCTCGATATTACGAAAATCTTTGATAAGAAGGCGGGTTAAAGCCATGAATCAATCCAGCGTGAAGGGCAATAGTCGGGATGAAATGGGTTTGCCTAATAACACAATCCAGTGCGTTGACGGCGAAGCAGGTTTGCCCGATATCGCCGTCACCAGGACGATATGTAACACCTACAAGCGCATGGGCATCACGACGTAGGCCGCTGCGGGACTTGCTACATCTTCAATCTGCACGCTCGACACCGAATCCGTCAGCAGCAGGCGGACGTTTTCGCACTTCAGCGCGTTCAGCACATCCAGCACATAACTGACGTTGAAGCCAATCTCCAGCTCGGTGCCGTTGTAGCTGACGTCCAGCATCTCTTCCGCTTCTTCCTGTTCAGGGTTATTAGCGGTGATCTTCAGCTGATTTTCAGTGATATAGAGGCGAACGCCGCGGAACTTCTCATTCGAGAGGATCGCCGCACGGGCAAACGCCTGTTTGAGCAGATCGCAGCCGGCTTCCAGCGCTTTGTCGGGATTCTTCGGCAATACGCGGCGATAATCGGGGAAACGACCATCAACCAGCTTAGAGGTGAAGATATAGTCACCGACATGCGCCCGGATGTTGCTGCCGCCAATCTGAACCTGCAGCGGATTCTCGCCGCCATCAAGCAGACGCAGCAGCTCAATCACGCCTTTACGTGGCACAATTACCGAATGACTCGGCAGCGCCTGACCAATCGGCATAGAGCAAACGGCCAGACGGTGACCATCAGTGGCCACGGTGCGCAGCTCTTCCCCTTCGGTTTCAAACATCATGCCGTTGAGGTAGTAACGCACATCCTGATGCGCCATCGAGAACTGCGTTGCTTCGATCAACCGTTTCAGCGTTGCCTGCGGCAGGGTGAATTCAACTTCACTCTGCCAGTCGTCCAGATTCGGGAAGTCACTGGCGGGCAGGGTCGACAGCGAAAAACGGCTGCGGCCAGAGCGAACCAGCATGCGATCGCCTTCCAGCGCCAGCGTAATTTCTGCGCCATCGGGCAATCCGCGACAGATATCGAGGAATTTGCGCGCTGGCACGGTGGTGGAGCCAGGCTCATGCGCCTGCGTCAGCGCTACGCGCGCGACCATCTCCATTTCCAGATCGGTACCGGTCAGTAACAGCGATCCTTCCGTTACCTGCAGCAGCAGGTTTCCAAGGATCGGCAGTGTCGGACGACCGCCCAGCGGGCCACTTACTTGCTGCAGCGGCTTCAGCAGCTGCTCACGTTCAACAATAAATTTCATAGCGTCAGGAAGATAATGTTCTGATGAGATTAGAGAAATCTTCTTTGATATCATGGCTCTCTTCACGCAGCTGCTCAATCTTGCGGCAGGCATGAAGCACCGTTGTGTGGTCGCGACCCCCGAAAGCATCGCCAATTTCTGGCAAGCTGTGGTTCGTCAACTCTTTTGCCATCGCCATCGCCATCTGGCGCGGACGCGCTACCGAGCGCGAACGGCGCTTGGAGAGCAGATCCGCCACCTTAATCTTGTAGTACTCAGCCACGGTCTTCTGAATATTATCGATGGTGACCAGCTTTTCCTGCAGCGCCAGCAGATCGCGCAGCGCTTCGCGCACGAAGTCGATGGTTATCGCCCGGCCGGTAAAGTTGGCATTGGCGATCACGCGATTCAGCGCGCCTTCCAGTTCACGCACGTTAGAGCGTAAACGCTTGGCAATAAAGAAGGCGACTTCACCCGGCAGACGGATGTCGTTCTCATCTGCTTTTTTCATCAGGATTGCCACGCGCGTTTCCAGCTCAGGCGGCTCGATCGCCACCGTTAAACCCCAGCCGAAACGTGACTTAAGACGATCCTCCACCCCATTGATCTCTTTTGGATAGCGATCCGAGGTGAGGATGATCTGCTGATTGCCTTCTAATAAGGCATTAAAGGTGTGGAAGAACTCTTCCTGCGACCGCTCTTTATTCGCAAAGAACTGAATGTCATCGATCAGCAGCGCATCGACAGAACGGTAATAGCGTTTGAACTCTTCAATCGCGTTGTTCTGCAGCGCTTTAACCATATCCTGCACAAAGCGCTCGGAGTGCATGTAAACCACTTTTGCATTGGGTTTACGGGCAATGATGCCGTTGCCTACGGCGTGCAGCAGGTGCGTTTTACCGAGACCGGTGCCGCCATACAGAAACAGCGGGTTGTAAGCGCCGCCTGGATTATCCGCCACCTGACGTGCCGCCGCGCGCGCCAGCTGGTTGGATTTACCCTCGACAAAGTTATCGAAGTTATGACGGTTATTCACATTCGAGCGATAGGTGACGTCGGCCGGTGCCGGGACATTATCCCAGCTGGGACGCAGGATCTGCGTTGGGGCCGGACGGATGTGACTCTGCACGGGCATGACGGGCGCGCTGACGCTGGCCATCACCGGCTGGCTGACCGCTGCCGCTGGCTGCTGAACCGGGCGCGTACCCACTTCAAAACGCAGCGCAGGCACGTTCGGACCACAGAATTCATTCAGCAGTGCATTGATACTGTTAAGGTATTTGTCCCGGACCCAGTCGAGTACGAAGCGATTTGGAGCATACAAGGCAAGCGTATTGTCGTTTAACTCAGCCTGCAGTGGACGGATCCACATGCTGAATTCGGTGGCAGGAAGCTCATCCTGCAAACGGGCAAGACACTGTTGCCAAAGCGTAAGTGACACGGCGGACTCCACTCGTACAAATTCGAAAAGAATAGTAGGCGTTACTCTAAGAAACGTTCATTTTTGACACAGACGCTAAGAAAGCGCCTGCGACCGCTATCAGCGGTTTCCCGTCCTGCAATCACCGGAGGATCGTCAGCGGAAGGGCGGATCATAGCGCAAAGCGAGACAGAGATCTTCCCTTTCTACACAGTTTTGATCCTTTTTATCCACAGGCCGGAGACGCGCAAAGAAGTTTACGCCAGTTGCGGGAAAAACCAGCAGGGATCTGGCGCAATGCGCTAAATTTTCGGGCGACATCTCATTTTATCCCCAGGATCCGGCAAGCCGATCGCAATAAGATCCCGTACGATCCTTGCGCTTTGGAACGGAGCCCGTATAATCCTTCACCCGACATTATGCTGTAAGGCGCAACGTCGGGTCTCAGCGGGCTGTATGCGGGTTTTCAGGCACGACAACACGCGAAGTAAATTGACTCGGGACTGTACAATTATTACAATCCCGCCTCTTTATTAAAGACACATTGAGGCGTAGGTCGATTTACTGGCCCGAAACGCGTCATCCAGTGAAAATTTTCAAGTTTAGGTAGAAACCGCCATGAAACGCACTTTTCAACCGTCCGTACTGAAGCGCAACCGTTCACACGGTTTCCGTGCTCGTATGGCAACAAAAAATGGTCGTCAGGTTCTGGCACGTCGTCGTGCTAAAGGCCGTTCTCGTCTGACCGTTTCTAAGTAATAAAGCAAGCCCTGATGGGTAAGCTCGCATTTCCCAGGGAGTTACGTTTGTTAACTCCCACTCATTTCACTTTCGTCTTCCAGCAGCCACAACGGGCTGGCACGCCGCAAATTACTATTCTCGGCCGCCTTAACGCGCTGGGGCATCCCCGCATCGGTCTCACCGTCGCTAAAAAACATGTGAAACGCGCTCATGAACGCAACCGGATCAAGCGATTGACCCGCGAAAGCTTTCGTCTGCGTCAACATGAACTGCCGTCGATGGACTTCGTGGTGGTCGCGAAGAAGGGGGTTGCCGATCTGGATAACCGTATGCTGGCGGAAGCGTTGGAGAAATTATGGCGTCGTCACTGTCGCCTGGCGCGCGGCTCCTGATCGTCCTGATACGCGTCTATCAACGCGGTATCAGTCCATTACTGGGACCACACTGTCGGTTTCACCCGACCTGCTCTCATTACGGAATTGAGGCGTTACGCAGGTTCGGCCTGATAAAAGGCAGTTGGTTGACATTAAAACGCGTATTAAAATGCCACCCTTTGAACCCGGGTGGTGACGATCCTGTGCCGCCAAAAACCTTTGATACCAGAGAACATTAACGATGGATTCGCAACGCAATCTCTTTCTCATCGCTTTTCTGTTCGTGACCTTTATGATCTGGCAAGCCTGGCAGACGGACCACGCTCCGCAGCCACAGCAGACGCAGACCACACAGGGCACCAACAGCGTAGCGGGTGATACCGCCAGTCAGGGTGTACCGGCCAGCGGTCAGGGCCAGACGATCACCGTTAAGACTGATGTCCTGTCATTGAATATCAACACCCGCGGCGGTGATGTTGAACAGGCACAGCTGCTGACTTTCCCGGACAAACTGGGTTCAGACCAGCCGTTCCAGCTGCTTGAAACAACGCCAGCGTTCCTTTATCAGGCTCAGAGTGGTTTAACCGGTCGTAATGGTCCGGATAACCCGAACAACGGTGCGCGTCCGCTGTTCACCACTGCGCAGGATCACTTCGAGATGGCTGATGGCCAGTCCGAACTGCGTGTGCCGATGACCTATACCGCTGAAAATGGCGTGGTTTACACCAAAACCTTCATCTTCAAGCGTGGCGAATATGCCGTTAATGTCGATTATCATGTCAACAACACCACTCAGCAGCCGCTGGAAGTGTCACTGTTTGGCCAGCTGAAGCAGACGATTGATCTGCCTAAGCATCGCGATACCGGCAGCAACAACTTTGCTCTGCACACCTTCCGTGGCGCGGCCTACTCCACCAGCGAGTCGAAATATGAGAAGTATAAATTCGACACCATCGCGGACAACGAGAACCTGAACGCAACCACCAGCAATGGCTGGGTGGCGATGCTGCAGCAGTACTTTGCGACTGCATGGGTTCCGCGTACTGAAGGCACCAACACCCTTTACACCAGCAACCTGGGTAACGGCGTGGCAGCGATTGGCTATAAATCTGCACCGGTCACCATCGCTGCAGGCGCTCAGCAGAATCTGGGTGCAACGCTGTGGGTCGGCCCGGAAATTCAGGACAAGATGGCCGCGATTGCGCCGCACCTTGATCTGACCGTGGATTACGGCTGGTTGTGGTTTATCTCTCAGCCGCTGTTCAAGCTGTTGAAATTTATCCACAGCTTCATCGGTAACTGGGGCTTCTCCATTATCGTGATCACCTTCATCGTGCGCGGCATCATGTACCCGCTGACCAAAGCGCAGTACACCTCGATGGCTAAGATGCGCATGCTGCAGCCGAAGATTCAGGCGATGCGTGAGCGTCTGGGTGATGACAAGCAGAAGCAGAGCCAGGAAATGATGGCGCTGTATAAAGCAGAGAAAGTGAATCCGCTGGGTGGCTGTCTGCCGCTGGTGATTCAGATGCCAATCTTCCTGGCGCTCTACTATATGCTGTCAGGCTCAGTTGAACTGCGTCATGCGCCATTCATTCTGTGGATCCATGACCTGTCAGCGCAGGACCCGTACTACATCCTGCCGATTCTGATGGGCATCACCATGTTCTTCATTCAGAAGATGTCACCGACCACCGTGACCGATCCGATGCAGCAGAAGATCATGACTTACATGCCGGTGATCTTCACCGTGTTCTTCCTGTGGTTCCCGTCAGGTCTGGTGCTGTACTACATCGTCAGCAACCTGGTAACCATTCTCCAGCAGCAGCTGATTTATCGCGGCCTGGAAAAACGTGGTCTGCATAGCCGCGACAAGAAGAAAGCGTAAGCGATCCAGCGCGGGAGCCATCCCGCTCTAAAATAGTCTATTCTCAGGCGGTCAAAGCGACCGCCTGTGTTTTTTGTAGCGAGAGAAAATTTATGAGCCACAGCGATACCATTGTTGCCCAGGCAACACCGCCCGGACGCGGCGGCGTCGGCATTCTGCGCGTTTCCGGTGCCCAGGCGGCAGAGGTCGCCCGCCAGCTGCTGGGTAAACTGCCTAAGCCGCGATACGCCGATTATCTGCCGTTCACTGACAGCGACGGCAGCGTGCTGGATCAGGGCATTGCGCTGTGGTTTCCTGGCCCCAATTCCTTTACCGGCGAAGATGTGCTGGAGCTGCAGGGCCACGGCGGCCCGGTAATTCTCGATCTGCTGCTGAAGCGCATCGTGGCGCTGCCGGGCGTGCGTATCGCTCAGCCGGGTGAGTTCTCTGAGCGTGCGTTTCTGAACGACAAGCTCGATCTGGCGCAGGCCGAAGCGATTGCCGACCTGATCGATGCCAGCTCTGAGCAGGCGGCGCGTTCGGCCGTGAACTCGCTGCAGGGCGCGTTCTCCACCCGCGTCAATCATCTTGTGGAAGCGCTCACTCACCTGCGCATCTATGTCGAAGCGGCTATCGACTTCCCGGATGAAGAGATCGATTTCCTCTCTGACGGCCGAATTGAAGCACAGCTGAATACGGTGATCGGGGACCTGGATGCGGTCCGTGCCGAAGCGCGTCAGGGCAGCCTGCTGCGTGAAGGAATGAAGGTGGTGATTGCGGGCCGGCCTAATGCGGGCAAATCGAGCCTGCTGAATGCGCTGGCAGGCCATGACGCCGCTATCGTTACGGACATTGCGGGCACCACCCGTGACGTCCTGCGTGAACATATTCATATAGATGGCATGCCGCTGCATATTATCGATACCGCCGGTCTGCGAGAGGCCAGCGACGAAGTCGAACGCATCGGCATTGAGCGCGCCTGGCAGGAGATTGAACAGGCTGACCGCGTGCTGTTTATGGTAGATGGCACCACCACCGATGCCACCGAAGCGGCGGCTATCTGGCCCGATTTTGTCTCCCGTCTGCCGCCGGAGCTGCCAATTACCGTGGTGCGCAACAAGGCGGATGTTACCGGTGAAGCGCTGGGCCTGACAGAAGTAAACGGTCACTCACTGATTCGCCTGTCGGCACGCACCAGCGAGGGCGTCGATGCGCTGCGGGATCACCTGAAGCAGAGCATGGGCTTCGCGGGCAACATGGAAGGTGGCTTCCTGGCGCGTCGTCGCCATCTGCAGGCGCTGGAGCTGGCGGCCACACACTTACAGCAGGGGAAAGCGCAACTGCTCGGTGCCCAGGCCGGTGAGTTACTGGCGGAGGAGCTGCGTGTTGCTCAGCAGGCGTTAAGCGAGATCACCGGTGAATTCACATCTGACGATCTGCTGGGCCGTATCTTCTCCAGCTTCTGTATTGGTAAATAGCTTTCCGGGCCTGGCGGCATCGCGCTGTCAGGCCTGATTTCCCGTCTCGCTGCCTTCCCTGTTATTCCCGCCTCTGCGTTGATTCTTGCTGATATGTTATTTTGCGGCGGCACCGCGTTGTCGTATAACGGTAGATGCGCCGATCTGACGTGCGGCTATGATCGCGGTGAGTGAACCCCGCTTCATCCCGCCGTGTCGGGCCGCACGCAAACCCACTACGTGAACACCGTCAGGCGAAATTTTTGCCTGAAAAAGGAGAGTTGCATGAGTACACCGCTCGACACTGCCGCACTGGATACGCTGTTTAATGACGCCCGCACCCACAGTTACTGGCAGGATAAGCCGGTCGATAACGCCCTGCTGGAACAGCTCTATACCTTAACGGCGCTGGGGCCGACCTCGGCGAACTGCTTGCCTGCGCGTTTTGTTTTCGTCACCTCAGCGGAAGGCAAAGAGAAGCTGAAACCGGCCCTCTCGTCCGGCAATCTGGACAAAACCATGAGCGCGCCGGTTACGGTGATCGTGGCCTGGGACCGTGAGTTCTATGAGCAGCTGCCTGCGCTGTTCCCGCATGCAGATGCGCGCAGCTGGTTTACCGGCAGCCCGGAAGCAGCGAAAGAGACGGCTTTCCGTAACAGCAGCCTGCAGGCGGGTTACCTGATCCTGGCAGCCCGTTCGCTGGGTCTGGATGCCGGTCCGATGTCCGGTTTCGATCCGGCCAAAGTCAATGATGCCTTTTTCCCCGACGGCCAGTATCAGGTTAACCTGCTGATTAACCTCGGTTACGGTGAGGCATCAAAACTGCATCCGCGCCTGCCGCGT
Source organism: Pantoea sp. SM3640 (assembly GCF_015654165.1). Classification (NCBI taxonomy): domain Bacteria; kingdom Pseudomonadati; phylum Pseudomonadota; class Gammaproteobacteria; order Enterobacterales; family Erwiniaceae; genus Pantoea; species Pantoea sp. SM3640. Next base: position 3,807,272 of record NZ_CP064872.1, on the reverse strand, counting down.
CTGAGTTTTGAGCAGGCAAGCCGCTTCGCCTGATGCGGCCCGCGTCGCGATTCGGTTCGCGGCGCGTAACTCTGATCCATTCCTGCCAGCCTGTGCTGCCTGATCATCCTATTCTGAATTTAACCCAATCTGTGCTGTTGCTGAGTGCATTAAGGTAGGAAAATTCCTACAATGTTTCTGATGATTATCTGACCATTTTCACGGAGCGACAGATGGCTGGTCATTTTGTACGCTGGACGGGCGATCCCGGCTTCCCGGCTAAAGAGATGTGCATTCCCCAGGCGATTACCGACACGGCACAGCAGTTCGCTGACAAACGCCGTGGACGTTTCCTTGCCGCGCGAACCCTGCTGGCACAGCTGATGCTGCGCGTTTATGGTATTCAAGAGCTGCCACGCCTGATTATCCAGAGCAACGGACGTCCCGTGTTTGCTGACAGCGATCTGCCCGATTTCAGCATTGCCTATGCGGGCAATACGGTGGGTGTACTGCTGGCTGAAGAGGGTGGACGTGCCGGTCTGGATATGGAGATTGTGCATGCGCGGAGCCGTCAGACGCAGGCGCAGCTGATTCAGGGATTAACGTCGGGCGAAATCGCCTGGATTAATGCCCAGCAGGATGCCATGGAAGCGGTGACGCAGATCTGGACGTTACGCCAGAGCATTCTCAAGCTGACGGGAGAAGGCGATCGGGGACTGGATTCGCTGCGGCTGCTGCCGGGTGCCGGTCGGCTGCGATCGTCACTCTATCCCGACATTCAGGTGGTGTGTGATGCGGAACCCATGCTGGTCTGGTCGTGTGCGCTGTCGTCTGCGACGCAGCGGCTGTACCTGTGGGAGATGGATAACGACTTTGAATGGCGTGCATTACGTGAAATTGAGATGGGTAAGCCCAACATCGGGCCTCATGCCCTGCGGCTGACCAGTCTGCCCAGCGAGCGCAATCTGCATCCTGAAATGTAAAAAGCCGCAACCGGTGGGTTGCGGCTCTGACTGCGCTTAGTGCGCGTCGATAAAGACAATCTTCAGCACAAACAGCAGCGCAACAATCACCACGCAGGGGCTGATCTCACGCCAGCGGCCGGTACCCAGCTTCATGACACAGTAAGCAATGAACCCCAGCGCAATCCCTTCGGTGATGGAAAAGCTGAAGGGCATCATGGCGGCGGTCACAAACGCCGGAACCGCTTCGGTCAGATCGTCCCAGCGCACGCGCGACAGGCTGGCGGTCATTAACACGCCCACATAAATCAGCGCACCCGCGGCAGCGTAGGAGGGCACCATCGCGGCCAGCGGTGACAGGAAGGTCACCAGCAGGAACAGCAGGCCGGTCACCACAGCCATCAGGCCGGTACGGCCACCAATCGCCACGCCCGAAGTGCTCTCGATATAGGCGGTCACCGATGAGGTGCCCGCCAGCGCGCCACTCACCGAACTGATGCTGTCGACATAAAGCGCCTGCTGCATCCGCGGGAAGGTGCCGGTTTCATCGGTCAGTCCCGCTTTGTCGGTGACGCCGATCAGCGTGCCGGACGAATCGAACAGGTTGACCAGCATAAACGAGAAAATCACGCCTGCCATGCCAATGTTAAACGCGCCTTTGATATCAACCTGACCCACTACCGACGTAATCGACGGCGGCGCTGAAAACAGGCCAACAAACTTCACGTCGCCCAGCATCCAGCCAATACCGGTGGTGATCACCATTGAGATCAGCACCGCCGCGTGGATATTACGTGATGCCAGAATGGCGATAATAAAGAAGCCCAGCGCACCCAGCAGCACGCTGTGCGAGGTCAGGTTGCCTACCGCCACCAGGGTATCGGGATTCGGCACGATAATACCGGCGTTCTTCAGCCCCATCATGGCGATAAACAGACCGATACCGGCGGTAATGCCAACGCGCAGGCTCAGCGGGATATTGGCAATCATCCAGTAGCGAACCCGCAGCAGCGTCAGGATCAGCAGGCCGACCGCGCCCCAGAAGATCGCGCCCATACCGACCTGCCACGAATAGCCCATCGCCCCGACCACCACAAAAGCGAAGAAGGCGTTCAGGCCCATTGCGGGGGCCAGCGCCACCGGTAGATTGGCAAACAGCCCCATCAGAATGCTGCCGAAGGCGGCAATCAGACAGGTGGTCACAAACACCGCCTGGGTATCCATGCCGGCGACGCCGAGGATCTGCGGGTTGACGAAGACGATATAGACCATCGTCAGAAAGGTGGTGATACCCGCGATCACTTCGGTGCGCACCGTGGTGCCATGTTCCTGCAGCCTGAAGATGCGCTGCAAAACGCCTTGCTTGCTCATGCCATCCATCCAGAAGAAAAAATCATCGGCGCGTATCCTGGCGATTTTACCGGGGCAATACAATGATTTTTCGCAACCGATTGCCAGTCTCGCAATCTGCGCTGAGTGCGGTAGAGTGTGGAGCACCCCCCTGAATCGAAGGATAGAGTCTGATGTCAGTTGAATGCGTCTTTTTTGATTGCGATGGCACGCTGGTGGACAGTGAGTTGCTCTGCACCCAGGCCTACGTCAACACCTTTGCCCGTTATGATCTCGAGCTGTCGCTGCAGCAGATGTTTGAAAAGTATAAGGGCGTCAAACTCTACGACATCATTCGTGACGTGGGTGATGCACATCAGGTGACGTTGCCGATGGAAGAGGTGGAAACTGCCTATCGCGCGGAAGTCGCGCGACTGTTTGATCAGCAACTGCAGCCGATCTCAGGCGCAAAAGCGCTGGTTGAGCAGATCAAAGTGCCGATGTGCGTGGTCTCAAACGGGACGGTAAAAAAGATGCAGCACTCGCTGGGCTTAACCGGCATGCTGCCGCTGTTTGAGGAGCACCTTTATAGCGGCTATGACATTCTGCACTGGAAGCCCGATCCGGAACTGATGTATCACGCGGCGGAACAGATGCAGGTGCCGATTGAGCGCTGCATTCTGGTGGATGACTCCGAAGCGGGTGCCCGCGCCGGTATCGCCGCCGGCATTCCGGTCTACTACTACTGCGCTGACCCGCACAACCCTGAACTGGACCATCCGCTGGTGACGCGCTTCGACGACATGGCGCAGCTGCCTGCGTTGTGGCGCGCCCGCGGCTGGGATCTGGTGTAGCGAGCCAGCATGACGCATACCGTCTGGTTTTTAACTCTGCCCGGTGTCATGGCGCTGGATCTGACCGGCCCTGCCGAGACGCTGAAGCTGGCGGGCGATCGCTTTACGCTGCGCTACATCGGCCCGCAGCCGGAGGTGGTCTGCTCCACCGGCATGACTATTGGCGGCATCGAACCTTTACCGGAACAGTTGCCCGCCGGGAGCCTGCTGGTGGTGCCGGGCGTCTTTGACTCACAGATCTGTTATTCCACACAGCAAGCCGCAGAAGCACGCGACTGGCTGATGCGCCAGCACGCCGCGTTGCGCGCGCAGACCTTTATGCTGGTCTGCGTCTGCTCGGGGGCACTGCTGGCGGCGCAGGCAGGCATGCTGGATGACGTGCCCTGCACCACCCATCATGATGTGATCGCCCGCCTGAAAGCAGCCGCCCCGCGCGCACGGGTGCAGGAGAATCGGGTGTTTGTCGGGCATGAGAATATCTGGACCAGCGCGGGCATCACGGCGGGCATCGATCTGGCGCTGCATCTGGTGAAGCAGCTCTGCGATACGCCTACCGCGCTGGCGGTGGCGCGGGAAATGGTGGTCTGGTTCCGCCGCGCCGGGGACGATCCGCAGCTTTCACCCTGGCTGCGTTACCGCAATCATATGCATCCGGCCATTCATCGGGCACAGGATCTGATGATTGCCCATCCTGAACACGGCTGGACGCTGACCGAGCTGGCAGGGCGCACCCACGTCAGCAGCCGCCATCTGGCGCGGCTGTTTCGTCAGCATCTGGGGATCAGCGTGCGGGAATACCATGAGCAGCTGCGAGTTGGCGTGGCGCGCCAGCGTCAGCAGCAGGGGGAATCGGCCGAAAAAGCGGCGCTGGCGGCGGGATTTTCATCGGCGCGCCAGCTGCGACGCGCCCGCCAGCGGGAAACCGATCAACTGACGAAGTGACGGGTATCGACACGTTTCAGCGCCATCCCCAGCAGCAGACTGCCGCCCAGCGTCAGCCCGAACACCCAAGGCAGGTCGAGCCACGGACGCGACATATCATCGTAGTGATGCGTACGCAGATAGTGAATGAACAGCGCGTGAAAGCCGTAGATCGGCAGTGAATAGCGTGCAATCACCGTAAAACCGGGCAGCGTGCGCTGATTCAGGCTGTTTTTAAACACAATCAGCAGGCTAATGGCCGCGATAAACACCAGCGGTCCGCAGTAGAGATACCAGGTATCGTTAAACGCTCCGTTGACGATCAGCGCCTTTTTCGTCCCTAACGTAATGCCAATTACGCAGGCGATAAACAGCCCGGCCGCCAGCGGCGTCAGGCCGCGCCGGGTCGTGTCCATTGTGCCGATCGCCCGTCCCAGCAGCGCATAAAGCAGGTAGTAAATGCTGTCCCCGCTGACATAAAGATTCACCGGCAGAAAATGAAACGGGCCCAGCGACTGGCTGGCCGTATTCGGATTAGCGAGCACCGCCAGCACCAGCACCAGCAGCGCCACATAGCGTGCCTGCACGGTTTTCACCTGAATCAGCGGCGACATCAGATAGAGGCCAATCAACGCAAAGAAGAACCAGAGGTGATAAAACACCGGCTTCTGCAGCATCTTCAGGATCGACCGTCCTTCGCTGATCGGCGTCAGCCAGGTGATATAGGCCAGCGAGACCGCGCTGTAAAATAGCAGGCAGAGCACCAGCCGGAGCATATGGCGCGGCTGGGCGCTGCGTTCACCGAAGAACAGATAGCCGGAGATCATAAAGAACAGCGGAACACAGACGCGTGATGCGGAGTTCAGCAGATTCGCCACATCCCAGGTGGTACCCGTTACCGCCATCGGGCCAGTGATATACCAGGTAGTAGTGTGAATCACGATCACCATCAGGCAGGCAACCGCGCGTAAATTGTCGATCCAGTAAATCTTTTGCGGCATGGCGTCCTCTTGCGCATAGCTCCGTGCGCAAAAGGGTAGTCAAATGCGACCAGAGCAACAACCGCTGCCAGCAGGATTCGGAGCCATCTGTATGCCGGCCCCCGAAATTACCGTGAAAACGCGCTGGAACCGTCCGGGATTTACGGCTGCACATCGCGCGGTCAAAGGGTATACTGTCGGCCTCTTTTTTTAATCTAACCGAAGCGCGTGCACACTTAACATGCAAAAGTTTGATACCAAAACCTTTCAGGGGCTGATCCTGACCTTGCAGGATTACTGGGCGCGTCAGGGCTGCACCATTGTCCAACCGCTGGACATGGAAGTGGGCGCTGGCACTTCACACCCGATGACCTGCCTGCGTGCACTCGGCCCGGAGCCGATCGCCGCCGCCTACGTGCAGCCATCCCGCCGTCCTACCGATGGCCGCTACGGTGAAAACCCGAACCGTCTGCAGCACTATTACCAGTTTCAGGTGATCATTAAGCCGTCACCGGACAACATTCAGGAGCTCTATCTCGGCTCGCTGAAAGAGCTGGGTATGGATCCGACGGTGCATGACATTCGCTTTGTGGAAGATAACTGGGAAAACCCGACGCTGGGTGCCTGGGGACTCGGCTGGGAAGTGTGGCTCAACGGCATGGAAGTGACGCAGTTCACCTACTTCCAGCAGGTTGGCGGCCTGGAGTGTAAGCCAGTGACCGGTGAGATCACCTACGGCCTGGAGCGTCTGGCGATGTACATCCAGGGCGTCGACAGCGTTTACGATCTGGTCTGGAGCGACGGCCCGCTGGGCAAAACCACCTACGGCGACGTGTTCCATCAGAACGAAGTGGAGCAATCCACCTATAACTTCGAATACGCCGACGTCGACTTCCTCTTTACCTGCTTTGAGCAGTACGAGAAAGAGGCGCAGCATCTGCTGGCGCTGGAAAAACCGCTGCCACTGCCCGCCTACGAACGCATTCTGAAAGCGGCGCACAGCTTTAACCTGCTGGATGCGCGCAAAGCGATCTCGGTAACAGAGCGTCAGCGCTATATTCTGCGCATTCGTACCCTGACCAAAGCCGTGGCTGAAGCTTACTACGCCTCTCGCGAGGCAATGGGCTTCCCGATGTGCAATAACAAAAAGTAAGAGGCAGCCATGACTGAACAAACTTTCCTGGTGGAGATCGGCACCGAAGAGCTGCCACCAAAAGCCCTGCGCAGCCTGGCAGAAGCCTTTGCCGCGCAGGTTACCGCTGAACTGGATGCCGCCAACCTGAGCCACGGCGAGGTCAGCTGGTTTGCTGCGCCGCGTCGTCTGGCGCTGAAAGTCGCAAACCTGAGCGCCTCACAACCCGATCGGGAAGTGGAGAAGCGCGGTCCGGCGGTCGCTGCGGCGTTTGACGCTGACGGCAACGCCACCAAAGCCGCAGAAGGCTGGGCGCGTGGCAACGGCATTACGGTCGATCAGGCTGAACGCCTCGCCACCGATAAAGGCGAATGGCTGGTTTATCGCGCCCAGGTCAAAGGCGAAGCGGCTCAGGCACTACTGCCGGCGATGATTGCGACCGCACTCAGCAAGCTGCCCGTGCCAAAACTGATGCGCTGGGGCGACAGCGATGTGCAATTCGTTCGTCCGGTTCACACCGTGACGATGCTGCTGGGCGATGAGCTGATTCCTGGCACTATTCTGGGCATTAAGTCAGATCGCGTTATTCGTGGTCACCGCTTTATGGGTGAAAGCGAAATCACGCTCGACAACGCCGATCAGTACCCGGATGTGCTGGAAAAACGCGGCCAGGTCATTGCCGACTATCAGGTCCGCAAAGCGATGATTAAAGCTGATGCCGAAGCGGCCGCACGTCGCTTAGGCGGTAACGCCGATATCAGCGACAGCCTGCTGGAAGAGGTGACGTCGCTGGTGGAGTGGCCGGTCGTCCTGACCGCGACCTTTGAAGAGAAATTCCTTAAGGTGCCTGCGGAAGCGCTGGTCTACACCATGAAAGGCGATCAGAAATATTTCCCGGTTTACGACAATGACGGCAACCTGATGCCGAACTTCATTTTCGTCACCAACATCGAATCCAGCGATCCGCGCCAGATTATCTCCGGCAACGAGAAAGTGGTACGCCCACGCCTGGCCGATGCGGAGTTCTTCTTTAATACCGACCGCAAAAAACGTCTGGAAGATAACCTGCCGCGTCTGGAGACGGTGCTGTTCCAGAAAGAGCTGGGCACGCTGCGCGATAAAACCGATCGCATTCAGACCCTGGCGGGCTGGATTGCCGGTGAAATTGGCGCCGATGTGAATCACGCTACCCGCGCGGGCCTGCTGTCGAAGTGTGACCTGATGACCAACATGGTCTTCGAGTTCACCGACACCCAGGGCGTGATGGGCATGCACTATGCGCGTCACGACGGCGAAGCCGAAGATGTGGCGGTTGCGCTGAACGAGCAGTATCAGCCGCGCTTTGCCGGTGACGATCTGCCATCCAGCCCGGTTGCCTGTGCGCTGGCGATTGCCGATAAAATGGATACGCTGGCCGGTATTTTCGGCATTGGTCAGCATCCGAAAGGCGACAAAGATCCGTTCGCACTGCGTCGTGCGGCGCTGGGCGTGCTGCGTATCATCGTTGAGAAGAACCTGCCGCTCGACCTGCAAAAGCTGACCGAAGAAGCGGTACGTCTGTATGGCAGCAAGCTGAGCAACGCTCGCGTGGTGGATGATGTGATCGACTTTATGCTGGGTCGCTTCCGCACCTGGTATCAGGAAGAGGGTCACAGCATCGATACGCTGCAGGCAGTTCTGGCGCGTCGTCCGACCCGTCCGGCTGACTTTGATGCACGTATGAAAGCAGTGTCGCACTTCCGTACGCTGGAAGCCGCTGCAGCGCTGGCAGCGGCGAACAAGCGCGTCTCTAACATACTGGCAAAGTCGACCGAAACGCTGAATGAAAGCGTGCAGGCATCGCTGCTGAAAGAGAACGAAGAGATCCAGCTGGCGACCTTTGTCACCGCACTGAGCAGCAAGCTGCAACCTTACTTTGCTGAAGGCCGCTATCAGGATGCGCTGGTCGAACTGGCCCAGCTGCGTACCGCGGTAGACAACTTCTTCGACAAAGTGATGGTGAACGCCGACGATCAGGCAGTGCGGGTCAATCGCCTGACGCTGCTGTCAAAACTGCGTGAGCTGTTCCTGCAGGTCGCGGATATCTCGCTGCTGCAGTAATCCTCTTAGCGTAGTGCGGAAAAGGGACGAGCAATCGTCCCTTTTTTTATGGGATTTTTCAGGCCGGGAGGGCCTCCCGATAGCGTGTTTACTCAAAGCACCTGTCTTAATGCTCAGCTCTGGCTGACGACTGCAGATGAAGTGGATTGCCTGCGTTTCAGTTGTGCTGAAGATCCCTGAATTCCTCTCTAATCTGTATGGTTTTACCCTATCCGGTAATGACCGTGGCTGAACCGCTGGTAAAATGCGCTGGCGCGTTGTTGAAAACCGGATACTCGCAACGCCATCTGTAAATATCCGATTTCTGAGAGAGTGACTCCGCAGGGTATGAAACTGACAGCTGCCAGCCACCGCACCCATCACGCCGCAGGCGGCGTCGTCCGCGCAAAGCTCTCGCGCTGAAACAGCGTTTCCGCCAGCTTCACCAGTGTCGGACGTTCGACACACCAGTTGGGCACCACGCGACGAAAATTGAGGTAGCCGATCAAGCAGCCGGTGGCGATATCCGCCAGATTAAGCTGACCGTTGTTAAGCCATTTGCCCTCTGCGGCCTTCGCTTCCAGCATATCGAGACTGCGCTGAATTTTTTCACGATTACGCAACAGCACCTCTTCCGACTGCAAATCCCCCGGACGCATCTGTTCGCGCACGATCACCAGCGCGGCATCACTGACCCCATCCGCCAGCTTCTCCAGCTGACGAATGTTAAGTGACTCAAGCGGATCGGCAGGGAGTAAAGCCGGCTCCGCGCCGCGCAGTTCCAGAAATTCGGCGATGATGCTGGAGTCGAACCAGATTTGCTTATCGTCAGCGACCAGCGCCGGGACTTTGCCCAGCGGATTGTAGTGCGGCACGTGGCTGTCATCGCTATAAGGCGATGCGTTAACGAATTCAAACGTAATGCCTTTTTCCAGCATGATAATCGAAATCTTACGCACAAACGGGCTGGTATAGCTGCCAATCAGTTTCATCGGGTTCTCCGGATTCAGTGACTATTCGCCAGGAAACATAAAGGGATTGAGACTGCTGCGTGCGAAGCCTTCCTGCTCCATTTTTGCATCGAGTATCAGCGACGCCAGGTCATCGGCCACCGGTTCAATAGCCGGATCTTTCTCCTGATAGAGCATCTTCAGGTAGGTGCCGCAGTCGCCGCAGCTCTCTGCCTTCACCGCCGCATGCTCGCTGTCGAGCGACCAGTAATGCAGATCGCGGGACTGTTCGCACTGGGTACATTTGCTGCGCACCACGTGCCATTCACTTTCGCACAGATTGCAGTGCAGATAGCGCGCACCTTCATGACTGCCCATATGCACCACGCTGGCGACCGGCATGCTGGCGCAGACCGGACAGAACTGGCGCTGATCGCCCATCTCCGCGCGTGCTTTGCCCGGGATCAGGGCCGCCATCTGCGCCCAGTAGAGCGAAAGCGCCGCCCAGATAAAGGGGGCTTTATCGCTGCTGACTTGGGCATATTCGCCGGTAAACAGCGCGCTGGCCAGGGTTTCCAGCTCGGTGGCTGACGCCTTCTCCAGATTCTCCAGCACTGCCAGTGCCTGACCGCTCATCTCCGGCTTCAGCTCGGCAATCAGCGAGTGCAGCAGCCGTTGCCAGTGTGCATCGCGCGGCAGGGTATGGATGTTCAGCGGCGGCTTGCCCTCGCTGGCGCTCTGCGTCAGTCGGGCATGCAGGTCGATGTGCAGCGGATGGTCATACAGCACAATCTCCTGTGCTTCAGCGATCACCGCCGCAAAGCGCAGATAGTCGCCGAGTGGATTTTTCGCCGCCATGTCGCGCAGTCGCGCGGCACGACGGCTGTATAAATTTTTCAGCCGTGGAAAAAGTAACGGCGGAATCATCTCCGCCGTTGTCTTTTCGCCTTTCTCCAGCTGGTCCTGCGGGATTATGCGAATACTCATCAGGGGCGTTTTTCCTGTTTTATTGGCGGATTACGCTGCTCACGATACCAGCGAGGATGATGCTGTCTGGCCCATTCGGCGCTGACCCAGCCTTCCACCATCGCGGTCAGTGTGCCTTTGACCCACAATGCAGCATAAATATGCACCATAATGACGATGATCAGCGCCACCGCTGACACCGAATGCACAACCAGCGCCAGACGAATCAGCGGAATGGCAAAGGCATCAGCAAAGTATGGTCGCCAGATCACAATGCCGCTGGCAAGCAGCAATACTAAGCTGATGATAGCAGCCCAGAACACACACTTCTGACCAAAGTTATATTTACCGGTATCACCGACCTCTTCATTCAGCGCAATCCGGTGAATATTTCTGGCCCAGTAAAGGTCATCGCGATTAATCAGGTTGTGTTTCCAGTAACGTAAAAACATCAGCATAAAAGCGACAAACATCACCACGCCAACAAAAGGATGCAGAATACGCGCCAGTTGTGGTGTGCCAAATATCTGCATCAGCCAGTTAAACGACGGAAAGAAAAACCCTAATCCGCTTAATGCGGCCATGACAAAGCAAATCGCGACGATCCAGTGATTGATGCGTTCAGGTGCGCGATAGCGCACCAGATGATCGGGCTTCTTCATTATTGATGCTCCTCAGGCTGATCGTCGTTGTCGTCGTGCTCTTCAGTGACGCGATTCGGGCCAACGCCAACATAGTGGAAGATTGAGGCGGCAAACGTCGCGGCAAAACCGACCGCTGCCAGCGGTTTCCAGATCCCCTTCCAGAAGGTCACGGTCGGGCTGATGCCCGGATTCGCAGGCAGGCAGTGATAAAGCTGAGGCTTGTCCGCATGATGCAGCACATACATTACGTGGGTGCCGCCCACGCCTTCCGGATTGTAGAGGCCAGCCTGCGCAAACCCGCGTGACTTCAGCTCCGCCACCCGTTCATCCGCCAGCGTCAGCATGTCGCTTTTGCTGCCGAAATGAATGGCACCGGTCGGGCAGGTCTTCACACAGGCGGGTTCCTGACCGACGCTGACGCGATCCACGCACAGGGTGCATTTGTAGGCGCGGTTATCCTCTTTATTGAGTCGTGGCACGTTGAACGGGCAACCTGCGATGCAGTAGCCGCAGCCGATGCACTGCTCCGACTGAAAATCGACGATGCCGTTGGCATACTGAATGATGGCGCCTGCCGACGGGCAGGCTTTCAGGCAGCCTGGATCGGCGCAGTGCATGCAGCCATCTTTGCGAATCAGCCAGGCCAGCTTGCCGTTCTCTTCGACTTCAGAAAAGCGCATCACCGTCCAGGATTTGGCGGTCAGGTCGGTGGGATTGTCATAAACCCCGATGTTGTGGCCGACCTCATCGCGGATGTCGTTCCACTCAGAGCAGGCGACCTGGCAGCCTTTGCAGCCGATACAGGTGGTGACGTCGATAAGTTTCGCCACTTCGCGCTGGTGATCGCGCGCCTGCGGCGGCGGGGTAAAGCCATTGGTCGCAGAGCGACGGATAATATCTTGTGATTGATAAGCCATAGTCATCTGCCGTTACGCTTTTTCAACTTTCACTAAAAATCCCTTGTACTCCGGGGTCTGCGAGTTGGCGTCGCCAACCGAAGGCGTCAGCGTATTGGCGAGGAAACCTTTACGCGTGGTGCCTTCAAAGCCCCAGTGACAGGGAATGCCCACGGTATCAACCGGCCTGCCGTCAATCATCAGACGCTGCAGACGACGTGTGACCACTGCTTTGGCTTTGATATAGCCTCGACGTGACGTGACTTTGACGCTGTCTCCGGCCTGAATGCCTTTCTCCTCTGCCAGCTCAGTGCCGATCTCGACAAACTGCTCCGGCTGCGCGATTGCATTCAGCAGGGCATGCTTGGTCCAGTGGCGGAACAGCTCGGTGATGGAGTAGGTGGTGGCGACGCAGGGATAGTCGGCGGCCTCACCCAGCTGCGCGGCGTCGCTACTGAACAGACGGACCACCGGACTGTGACGCTGCTGCGGATGCAGGGGATTGTCGGCGAGCGGACTTTCCATCGGTTCGTAGTGTGCCGGGAACGGGCCGTCGGCCATTTTATCGAGTGCAAACAGGTGGCCTAGACCATCGGGCTGCATGATAAACGGACCGGCCTGCTTCTGCGGCGACAGCGTCACCGGGTAATCCGGTACGTCGATGCCGTGCCAGCGTGTGCCATCCCATTCAATCAGGCGGCGCTGCGGATCCCAGGCTTTACCCTGTGCATCCGCGGAGGCACGGTTATAAAGAATGCGGCGGTTAGCGGGCCAGGCCCAGGCCCAGCCTGAGACGGCCCCCAGTCCCGACGGATCGGCGTTGTCGCGTCGTGCCATCTGGTTGCCTTCCGGCGTCCAGCTGCCGCTGTAGATCCAGCAGGAGCTGGCAGTGGTGCCATCGTTATGCAGCTCAGAGAAGCCGTTGAGCTGCTGACCTTTTTTCAGCAGCAGTTTGCCGCTGGCGTCATAAATGTCGGCCAGCGCCTGCCCGTTGTTCTCCTTCGCCACCTCTTCCGGCTCAGGATTGAACGGGTCGTGGTAGTCCCAGCGCATCGCCATCAGCGGCTCAGGGGCTGCACCGCCTTCCAGGAGGTAGAGCGCGCGCAGACGCATAAACAGATTGCCGAGGATTTTGCCGTCGTGCAGCGCTTCAGCAGGTGGCTCGGCGGCTGCCCAGTGCCACTGCAGCCAGCGCGACGAGTTCGCCACCGAACCCGACTCTTCGGCGAAGCAGGAGGAGGGCAGGCGGAATACTTCGGTCTGGATAGTCGATGGATCGACGTCGTTGAATTCGTCATGATGCTGCCAGAAGCTGGCGGTTTCCGTGCGCAGCGGATCGATCACCACCATATATTTGAGGCGCGAAAGGGCCCGAACGGCTTTGTTTTTGTCCGGGAAGGCGGCCAGCAGGTTGAAGCCCTGAATCAGGCAGCCGTTCAGCGCGCCCTGCTCCATCATCTCCGCCTGCGCCATGCAGTCATAGGCCTTGTCCCACTTCGGCAGCCAGTCGTAGCCCCACTGATTCTCCGCCGTGGCGTTATCACCATAGAAACTCTTCATCAGGCTGACGAAAAACTTGTCGATGTTCTGCCAGTAGTTGACCTGGTCCGGCAGCGCCGCCACCGGCGTGGCCTGTTGCAGGTAAGTCGCCAGCGTGGTCATCTTCTCGGACGGCAGCGGCAGATAGCCCGGCAGGCTCTGCGCCAGCAGGCCGAGGTCGGTGTAACCCTGCACGTTGGAGTGACCGCGCAGCGCATTGATACCGCCACCTGGCATACCGATGTTGCCCAGCAGCAGCTGGATCATCGCCGCCGTGCGGATAATCTGCGAACCGTTGGTGTGGTGGGTCCAGCCCAGCGCATAGAGGATGGTTGCGGTGCGATTAGGCACGCAGGTGGAGGCGAGCTGCTCGCACACCGTAATAAAGGCGTCCTGCGAAGTGCCGCACATCCGCGTCACCATTTCCGGGGTGTAACGGCTGGCGTGGGTTTTCAGCAGGTTCAGTACACAGCGTGGATGGCTGAAGCTCTCATCGCGTCGCGCATGGCCGTTTTCATCCAGCTCATAGTGCCAGCTCTGGCGATCGTACTGACGGGTTTCCGCATCGTAGCCGCTGAACAAACCGTCGCTGAAGCTGAAGCCTTCGCTGACAATCAGCGCTGCGTTGGTAAAGGCGCGAACATACTCCTGCTGAATCTGATTGTGCTGCAGCAGATAGTTGATCACCCCCATCAGGAACACCACGTCGCTGCCTGCTCGCAGGGGTGCATAGAAGTCGGCGACCGCTGCAGATCGGTTAAAGCGCGGATCGACCACGATAACCTGTGCATTATTATGGATCTTGGCTTCAATCACCCATTTAAAGCCAACCGGATGCGCCTCGGCGGGGTTGCCGCCCATGATCATCACCACGTTGGCGTTTTTGATGTCATTCCAGTTGTTGGTCATCGCACCGCGACCAAAGCTCGGGGCCAGCGCCGCTACGGTCGGGCCGTGACACAGGCGCGCCTGGTTTTCCAGCGCCAGAATACCCAGCGCGCGGGCAAATTTCTGATCGAGCAGGCCGGTTTCATTACTGGCGGCGGAGGAGCAGAGCATCGACGTGGTCGGCCAGCGGTTTACCGTTACGCCAGCGGCGTTGGTCGTCTGGAAATGAGTATCGCGATCCTGCTTCATCAGGCGGGCAATGCGGTCAAATGCCTCATCCCAGCTGATGCGCTGCCATTTATCGGAACCCGGAGCGCGGTATTCCGGGTATTTCAGGCGCTGTTCGCTGTGAATAAAGTCGAGCACGCCTGCGCCTTTCGGGCAGAGCGATCCGCGACTGACCGGATGGTCAGGATCGCCTTCGATATGGTAAATCGAGGCACGGGCATTTTTTGCACCATCGCCCAGACTGTAGATCAGCATGCCGCAACCGACTGAACAGTAGGTGCAGTTATTGCGTGTTTCTCTGGCACGAATGAGTTTGAATTCTCTGACGCTGGCTAACGCTGTGGTGGGGGCAAAACCGAGTAATGCCGCGCTGGTGCCTGCCAGCCCGCCAGCACAGATTTTGAAAAAACTCCGTCTGTTAATCTGCATTTTATCGTTCTTCTTTATTGGCTCCATTGCGAAGCCTTGCAAAATAGCAGTCCTGGTTGACTGTAAGTTGACCAGGGTCAACACGTTAGTCATTAGTAATTCTTTTTCTCAATTTTGTTAAAAATCCTCGGTGGTGTATTTGTGCTGCAAGCAGATTTTCAGACGGCGCAGATAATTACTGTTGTTTTATGCTTACTGATGTTAACGCGTAAAAGAGAACTATTCGCATTGTGTCCGCCAGCAGGCGCGGCTACGCCTTTTGGGGGAGAAAACCGCATGAATTGCCCCGCTGTTTATTTGCGCTGAATGGGGCTAAAAGGCAGAATCAGAGCGCGTCAGTGCTCTGCCGACTCGGGCACTGAATTACATAATTTATTAACAACAGGTCATACTTTTTGAAAGCTATCCAGCCTGACTCAGGCGAAGATTTAACAATTCAGGCCGGCGTCAGCAGGACGCAGGTGTGGCAGCGTAAAGACCTGACTGATGCGCAGGATGACTGGCTGGCGGATGAAGTGCCGGTGGCGCTGGTCTATAACGGCATCTCGCACGTGGTGATGATGACTACGCCCAAAGATCTGGAGGCGTTTGCGCTGGGCTTCTCGCTGTCAGAGGGCATTATCGACGCGCCGGGCGACATTTTCGGCATGGACATCGTGCCGGGCTGTGACGGCATTGAGGTTCAGATTGAGCTTTCCAGCCGCCGTTTTATGGCGCTGAAAGTGCAGCGTCGCGCGCTGGCAGGCCGGACCGGCTGCGGCGTGTGTGGCGTTGAACAGCTGGATCAGATTGGCAAGCCGCTCTCTCCGCTGCCGTTTACCCAGACCTTCGCGCTGGAGCAACTGGATCGGGCGCTGGGCCAGCTGAAAGATTATCAGCCGGTCGGACAGAAAACCGGCTGCACCCATGCGGCCGCGTGGATCCAGCCCGACGGTCAGCTGGCCGGAGGCTGTGAAGATGTGGGTCGCCATGTGGCGCTGGATAAGCTGCTGGGGTATCGCAGCCAGTCAGAGTGGGGACCGGGCGCGGTGCTGGTCTCCAGCCGCGCCAGCTATGAAATGGTGCAGAAGTCCGCCATGTGCGGCGTCGAGATCCTGTTCGCGGTTTCAGCCGCGACCCGCCTGGCGGTTGAGGTGGCTGAGCGCTGCAATCTGACGCTGGTCGGCTTCAGTAAACCTGGCCGCGCCACTGTCTACAGCCATCCTCAGCGACTGCGTTAAACCACCATCACTCCTGACAGCGTCTGCTGCAATGCTTCAAGGGCGGCACCGTTGTCGCCGTCGCTGTCGGTAATCAGCAGAGAGATTGTCTGCGGCGGCGCGTAAACCGTGCGGCTGACCACGCCCAGTTTGGTGTGATCGGCCAGCAGATAGCAGGCTGCAGATTGCTGCACCATCGCTCTGGCAATGGCCGCTTCGTGCGGATGAAAACTGCTGGCACCCCGATTCGCCTCAATGCCGACCGGCGACAGCAGCGCGACGTCGGCGCGATAGCGGACGATCTCGCCTACGGTGATTTCGCCGCGCGTCTGGTGCGCACCCGCTGACATCATCCCGCCCAGCAAAATAATCTGGTTATTCAGCGGCCGATCTTCTTCTCCGGCGCTCAGCGCCAGCGCGGCCTGCAGGCTATTGGTGACTATCGTCAGGCCGGAAAGGGCGTGCAGCTCCTCTGCCAGCAGGGTAGTAGTGCTGCCCGCATCCAGAAACAGCGTCTGTCCCGGCTGCAGCAACTGTGCAGCGGCGCGGGCGATGGCGCGCTTCTCGCGGGTCTGCGTACTGCGGCGTTGTGTCAGCGGCGGTTCAGCCGCCGTTTCAATCGCCACTAATCCGCCGTGAACGCGACGCGCCAGACCCAACGCTTCCAGCTCAATGATATCGCGGCGCGCGGTTTCGCGAGACACCCCCAGCTCCCTGATGATGCGTTCGGTACTGACCTGATTAAGCCGGGTCAGTAAGGCACGGATGCGATGAAGGCGCGTTTCCTGCAGCATAGAGATTTCCTTATAAAGCGCGAAGAGCACGGATGATACGCCACTGACGCGAAAGATGCCGTCTGAATCAGAGGGAAGCTTAGCGCGGGGATCGGCCAGCGTCATGTGTATTTTATTGTATTTGTGTATTTGGTTGCATTTTGGATTCAGGCAGGCATGATACAGGGGTCAGCTCTTCCTCCTTCATCCTTGTCACGGGAGTCATTATGGCCACGCGTTCTACCATTATGGATACCAACAGTTTCCGCGCCGAACATGCCGATGCGCTCGACAGCGAAACGCGCAAACTGACCGATAAACGCAGCAAAGTGCTTGGCGAATCCTATCGCCTGTTCTATCGCAAACCGGTTCATCTGGTGCGGGGTGAAGGGCAATATCTGTGGGACGCGGCGGGCGATAAATATCTCGACGTCTACAACAACGTGGCGAGCATCGGCCATTGCCATCCGGCCGTGATTGAGGCGGTGACGCAGCAGATGAAAATGCTGAACACTCACACCCGTTACCTGCATGAAAATATACTCGACTACAGCGAAGCGCTGCTGGCGACAACGCCTGCGGCGATCGATCGCGCGATGTACATGTGCACCGGGTCGGAAGCCAATGACCTGGCGATCCGCGTGGCGCGCGCTTTCAGCGGCGGTACCGGAATTATCGTCAGTAAAGAGGCCTATCATGGCACCAGTGAGCTGACCTCTGGCGCTTCTCCGGCGCTGGGTAGTGGACAGCCGCTGGCACCTACCACGCGGCTGGTGATGCCACCGGATGCGTATCGTGTGGATGCGCCGGACCTGGGTGACTGGTTCGCTGATCAGATTCAGCAGCAGATTGATGATATGGCGGCGCATGGCATTAAATTTGCTGGTTTCCTGGCGGACTCGATCTTCTCTTCGGACGGGGTGCTGCCGAATCCGCGCGGCTTCCTGAAAAAGGCGGTCGATGTGGTGCATGCCAACGGCGGTATCTTTATTGCTGATGAAGTCCAGCCTGGCTTTGGCCGTACCGGCGATGCGTTCTGGGGCTTTGGCCGCCACGATGTGGTGCCTGATGTGATTACCACCGGTAAGCCGATGGGCAATGGTATTCCGGTGTCCGGGCTGCTGGCAAAAAGCGACGTGCTGGCCGCCTTCAGTGACTCGATTCCCTACTTCAATACTTTTGGTGGTAATCCGGTGGCGATGGCGGCGGCGCAGGCAGTGCTGAACGTGATCACCGAAGAGGGATTACAGGAACACAGCCGCGTGGTCGGCGCGAAGCTGCTGGCGGAGTTGCAGACCCTGATGGATCGCTATGAGTGCGTGGGCGACGTGCGCGGTGCCGGACTGTTTATCGGCTTTGAACTGGTCACCGATCGTCACAGCAAAACGCCGGATAAAACCCTGGCGCTGAACCTGATCGAGAAGCTGCGTGAACATCGTGTGCTGACCTCGGTCGCTGGCCCGTATGGGAATGTACTGAAACTGCGTCCGCCATTGGCTTTCCAGGAAAGCGACATCGACTGGCTGGTTGGCGCACTCGACAACTCACTGCGCGAGCTGGGTCAGTAAGGCACAGGGCAGGGCAGACGCGGCATCCGGGCAGGCAGCGTGCTTGCTGCTGCCTTGGCTTAAGCGCGCCGCGTGCGCTGTCGGATAAGTCAGAAAAGCCTGAGTCAGCAGCAGCACACTGAAAAAACAATGGGTTGCTTTTGCCGGGTTTCGCAAATCCTTATGGTTAATAGGGCATTGATTACCCTTTTACGCTACATGAATTTAACTATAATGATTCGACTGCTTACGCGGCACGTCCCGAATTCGTCGTGCTGCTCACACTAAATGGAGAGGAAGAACATGAGTTATTCACTGCCATCCCTGCCTTACGCATACGACGCACTGGAACCGCATTTCGACAAGCAGACGATGGAGATCCATCACACTAAACACCACCAGACCTACGTGAACAACGCGAACGCAGCGCTGGAAGGTACTGAATTTGCTAATCTGCCGGTAGACGAGCTGATCACCAAACTGGATCAGCTGCCAGCAGACAAAAAAGGCCCACTGCGTAACAATGCTGGCGGCCACGCTAACCACAGCCTGTTCTGGAAAGGCCTGAAAACCGGCACCACGCTGCAGGGCGACCTGAAAGCGGCTATCGAGAAAGATTTCGGTAGCGTGGAAAAATTCCAGGAAGAGTTTGAGAAAGCTGCCGCCACCCGTTTCGGTTCTGGCTGGGCATGGCTGGTTAAGAAAGGCGACAAACTGGCTGTGGTTTCAACCGCAAACCAGGACAACCCATTGATGGGTGAAGCGGTTGCCGGCGTTTCTGGCTTCCCGATCATCGGTCTGGATGTGTGGGAACACGCTTACTATCTGAAATATCAGAATAAGCGCCCTGACTACATCAAAGCGTTCTGGAACGTGGTTAACTGGGACGAAGCGGCAGCCCGCTTCGCATCTGCTAAATAAGTTAACCAAACGTAAACGTAATGAAGATAAAACCGGTGAAATCTATTTCGCCGGTTTTTTTTGTCCTTATTTTGTGCATTGCCAAAATGAAATGAAAATCGTCAATTATCGGTTTTAATGTTATTCCACATTAACTTTCTGTTGATATTGACTATGTTATGTTCAGTGACATTCCTGCTTAACTCACTGTGTGTCGCTGACTATGTCAATTATAACTACTCACGAAAATACGACCGAATCCTCTGCTTCACTTTTTTTCCAGTTAATCAGTGGCAAATACATTCCGGATAAACTCTGGAACAGTAAACGTTTTCGTCTGAAATTTGTGTTAAGAACCTTAATATCGCCGCTGACCACGCTGCATTATCTGGATGCACTGTCGCATCTGCCGCAACTCCCGTTGCTGATGAGCACTCAGGGATTGCTGCCAGCCAAGCTGCACCGGCCCTATCTGCGTTCAGGCATGAGCATTGCTGCGCGTGCGCAGGCGATTCTCGACCACTACACGCTGATGAACAATCTCGACAATCCTGTGCTGCGTCAGCTGCTGCAGAGCGCTTCAGAAAATCCGCTGGCCGCGCTGACCGGAAAAAATGGCGAAGCTTTTTTACTCTCCTGCAGTTCCGGTTATTTTGATCGTGAAGGGGAAGTGACGCTGGTATTGCGTTATAACGACGAAATTATTGCTTCACTCTCATTTTCGATTCTTAACGAGAATAACCAGCGCACCTTATTAATTGGCGGATTACAGGGGCCGCGGAAACATATTAATAATGAGATGATCCGCGAGGCGACCAAAGCGGCTCACGGTCTCTTCCCGAAACGCCTGTTAATGGAAGCGGTATTTATTGTGGCGAAGCAGTGCGGCGTGGAAAGTATTCAGGCAGTAGGCGATGAGACCCATGTATTTCGCAGCCTGCGTTATCGCCACAGCAAAGGGGATAAATTCTTTGCCAGCTACAGTGAATTCTGGCTGTCGCTGAGTGGTGAAGCGCGCAGGGATGGGATGTTTACGCTGCCGCTGAGCCTGCCGCGTAAAACGCTGGAGGAGATTGCCAGTAAGAAGCGGGCAGAGTATCGCCGCCGTTATGAACTGCTGGATGCGCTGGCGGAGCAGGTTTATGCCGCCGCCGGCGAACGCAAAGCCGATGTCGATCAGGCTGCTGCCTGATCGACCCGTCAGAATGCGGTTTTAGCGAAGCCCGTCATCGCTTTAAGACCCATCTCACGTCCCAGCGCGGTCATTGGATGCACCACCACCAGGCCGCGCACGCTTTTCTTCAGCGCACCCAGATTTGCCTGCTCTTTTTTAGTAATTTCGCGGCTGAAGCCCATCTTCTGCAGCTTCTGCGCTTCGGCACTCAGTTTTTCAACCCGCTGACCGCGCAGACGCTCGATCTCAATGACCAGCGCTTCTTTCTCTTTCAGCAACGCGCCCAGTTTCTCGACATCACCTGATTCCAGTAACTGCGGCTCTTTGCGGTTCAGTGCGTCCAGCTTATCGCTGAGAAGTTTAATTTCGTTCTTTTCTTGCTCTTTCATGACAACAACTCGTTGAGGAAAACAGGCCAAGGATACACCAAATCTGACGTATATTCCCGGCCAGGTTAAGACGAAAAAGGCGTCGTGATGACGCCTGACAGGATTAGCTACCGGACTTTTTAAACGCCTGCTTCATACTGATGCGGGCGATCAGCTCGGTGAGCGACAGGACCATGGTGGATCGCACCATCTGCAGATAGCGCTGCTGCTGCATGCTGCGCAGCTCAGCATCGTCGGTGTGAAACACCGGCGCAGGTGGCCAGGCGGTGACGCAGTGCAGCTCACCAAACGGGCCCAGGATCTCATCGTCGGTAAAACGATAATCGCCGCTGTCGTGATTCAGCTCTTCGCGCAGCGCCAGCAGCAGTTCACCATCTTCATATTCGTGGCGACTGATGACGCCAAGTCCGTAAATCAGCTTCAGGCGAACCGAGAGTTCGCCCAGAGGACCATCGCCCAGCAGCAGCGGTTCTACCGCATATTTCACCGCATAGTCATCTTTACGAAACACCTGCAGCACCAGCAGATTGACGGCCTCAGCCAATAGCTCAACGGCGGCGATCAGAAAGCTTCTCACCGAACGACCGGCGTTCAGGCGCTCAAGCACCCGGTTCTCAAAAGCCTGCTTCTCTTCCATTATTGCCTGCATGGGTTCAATACCGCCGTCGGGCGCAGGTGAACTGCGCCCGGCTTGCATCACTAACACGCGCGCATTATGCCATAGCGTGCCAGGCGCTCACCACAGAAGCCACCACTTCGCTGTCAGCATCCAGCCCTGAAATCTCAGCCAGGGTCGCCTGTGGGCCTTTTTCAGCCAGCAGTGTAGCCAGCTCCTGCGCCTGGGGGTCCTGATCGCTGCGATAGTGCATTGCGGCGGCAATGCCCTGCACCAGGCTGGCGTGCGGCAAACCATACTCCAGCGTGCCCAGCGTCGGCTTGATCAGGCGATCGCCCGCGCTGAGTTTACGCAGCGGCTGACGGCCCACGCGCTCCACATCATCTTTCAGATACGGATTTTCAAAACGACCCAGAATCTTCCGGATGTAGGCCGCATGCTTCTCCGCGTCAAAACCGTAACGTTTGATCAGCACCGCGCCGCTCTCTTCCATTGCGCCTTTCACCACGGCCCGGATTTTTTCGTCGAGGATGGCGTCGCGAATGGTCTGGTGACCGGCCAGCTGGCCGAGGTAGGCGGTAATGGCGTGACCGGTGTTCAGGGTAAAGAGTTTACGCTCAACAAAGGCCATCAGATTATCCGTCAGCTCCATGCCCGGAATGGTCGGCAGGTCGCCTTTAAACTGAGTTTTATCGACGATCCATTCGCTGAAGGTCTCAACGGTCACTTCCAGCGGATCGGTGCTGCCGGCTTCAGACGGGGGCACGATGCGATCGACAGCGGAATCCACAAAGCCGACATGCTGCTCCAGCCAGGCGTGATACTGCTCCGGCAAGGCTTTCAGCACGTGCTGTTTCAGCTGGCTGGTGCCGCGCACCATATTTTCACAGGCGATGATATTTAACGGACGGGTGTTGCCGTTGTCGCTGCGTTTTGCCAGCCCTTTAGCCACACTGCCGGCAATACGCTCCAGAATCTGCGGACCCACGGCGGTGGTGACCAGATCGACTTCAGACACCAGGGTGATGATCTCATCGCTGGTGCTGTTGACCGCACTGACGCCTTTAACGGTTTCCACTTTGGCCTGCTCGCCAACCACATGAACGGGATACTCATGACGCGCGTTCAGTGCATCCAGCACCGTCTGATTCACATCAGCAAAAACCAGTTCGATACCTGCATCAGCCAGTAATTTGCCGATAAAGCCGCGACCAATGTTTCCTGCTCCGAAATGTAACGCTTTCATAATTTTTGACCCATATCAAATGACGATGGGGCGGGCAAACCCGCCCCAGGAAATCGGGACGGGCATGACCGCCCCAGGGAAAATAATTGCTATAAATTACGCGATTACAGGCTTACCTGACAGCAAATCCAGCACTTCCTGGACGCTGGTGGTATTCGCCAGCTTCTCAATCACGCTGTCATCATCCAGCGCGTTGGTCAGGCTGGTGATCACCTGGATGTGCTCGTTGTTGCGGGCCGCAATACCAATCACCAGGCGCGCCACATCGTCCGGCTCTTCGCCGAACAGAACGCCTGCCGGATACTGACAGAACACTACGCCGGTTTTCAGCACGCGATCTTTCGCTTCAACCGTGCCGTGTGGTACTGCGATCGACTCACCGAGATAGGTCGGCGTCAGTTTTTCACGCGCCAGCATCGCATCAATATATTCAGGTTCAACGTAACCACCTTTGACCAGCTGTTCGCCGGCAAAGCGAATCGCCTGCTCTTTGTTGCTGGCGGTCAGACCGAGGAAGACATTATCCGCGCCCAGTTTAAACAGGTGCGCATTGCCTTCATCGTAGCTGTCTGAGAGCGCGGTATTCACCGTCTCACGATGTACGTCGCTGCGGTTCGCCGCCACCAGACGCTCGGTCAGGGTGCTGTAGAGCGCGCTGTCGAGGAAGTTATTCAGCGAGATATGCTGGGCATGCGGCGCCTGGCGAATCGCGCGTTCAGTCAGGTCACGATGCGTAATCACCAGATCGACATCACCCGGCAGGGCGTTGATGGCGGTGTTGGTTACCGACACATTGCTCAGACCGGCGTCCTGCACTTTCTTGCGCAGCACGCCTGCACCCATGGCGCTGGAACCCATACCGGCGTCACAGGCCACGATGATTTTACGCACGTGATGCAGCTCGACGCTCATGGCATCGCTGGCGACGGCGCCGCCTGCTGTGCTCTGGCCTTTAGACTGCGCTTTCATCTCATGCATGCGCTGGGTCGCGGCTTCAATATCGTCATCTTCTTTGACTTTGCTGGTTTTCAGCAGGATAGCGGAAACTACGAAGGAGACGGCGAAGGCTGCAGCGATAGCGGCGATGTTGGCGAAGTAGGCACCTTTTGGCGTCATTGCCAGCACGGCTAGGATAGAACCTGGTGAGGCAGGAGAGACCAGGCCACCGTTCAGCACGGTCAGCGTGAAGACGCCGGTCATACCGCCCAGGATAACCGCCAGCAGCAGGCGAGGGGCCATCAGCACATACGGGAAGTAGATCTCATGGATGCCGCCGAGGAAGTGGATAATCGCCGCACCGCCCGCAGACTGTTTAGCACTGCCACGGCCAAAGAACATGTAGGCCATTAGTACGCCCATACCCGGACCCGGGTTGGCTTCGATCAGGAAGAAGATCGACTTACCCGCTTCGCTCGCCTGCTGGATACCCAGCGGTGAGAAAATACCGTGGTTAATGGCGTTGTTCAGGAACAGGATTTTCGCCGGTTCCACGAAGATGGAAGTCAGTGGCAGCAGGTTGTTCTGCACCATCAGATTCACGCCTGCGGCGAGAATGTGTGACAGACCTTCAACCAACGGACCGATTGCCAGGAACGCCAGCAGTGCCAGGATCATCCCGATAATACCGGCCGAGAAGTTGTTAACCAGCATCTCGAAGCCGCTTTTGATTTTGCCGTCAATCGCCCGGTCAAACGACTTAATTGCCCAGCCGCCCAGCGGACCGGCAATCATCGCACCGAGGAACATCGGCATATCTGCACCGACAATCACACCCATGGTCGTAATCGCGCCAACCACGCCGCCGCGATCGCCGCCCACCAGACGCCCACCGGTAAAACCGATCAGCAGAGGCAGCAGGTAGGTGATCATCGGGCCAACCAGTTTTGCCAGCGTTTCGTTAGGGATCCAGCCAGTTGGAATAAACAGTGCGGTGATGATACCCCAGGCGATAAACGCCCCGATGTTCGGCATCACCATATTACTCAGAAAGCGACCAAAGCTCTGTACTTTGACCTTCACTGATGAGGACATAAACCCACCCCTTATTGAGACGCGCTGCAATAGGAGAGCGCGCTTGTTTTTGTTTAGCCACCCCGACGCAAAGCCGGTGGTATTACTGTATGCACGCGGACTCTATCACGCGAATTTGACGCTGCGTAGCGCATGGAGCAAGTGTGATCTGTGTCACTGATTGAGGGTGGTGGAAGGGGTGATTTGCGTGATTTTGATCACATTTTTGTCGGCATTAATGATCGTTTTGCCTGGTTTCTGGCCGGACTGGCAGGTTATCTGTGAGATGAATCACACTTATCGGCAGGGTATTTGTTATATAAATGTGACTTAGATCACAAACTATTTTTGGTCGAAAATGCGCCAGATCACACTTCATTATCCAGGTGACAGGAAGAGAAATGAAAAGGGGAATGAGCCGGGCAGACGAATAACGCCTGCCCGTTAAACGGTTTTACTGCAGACCACCCTGGACGGCAGCCTGTGCCTGAGGAAGTGCCTGCGAATTGGCTGATAAAGTGCTCATCAGCGCGTTATATTGTGAAGCCTGATCCTGCGTCGGGAACTGCACGCCACCATCATTGAAGCTGACACGGTTTCCCTGCGTTTGCAGGAAATCGCCGGCCTGTACGGCACCCTGACTCAGCGCCTGGAGTTTTGGCAGCAGCGGAATCAGCTGATTGGCAGGCACCGTCACCACTTTGTTATAGGCGGTGTCATAGACTTTTTTCAGGTCATCCGGCTGCTTCAGGGCCGCTTTGCTGCTGTCCGCCTGCATTTTTGCGCTTTCAATCTGCTGGGTAACGATCACCAGTGCGCTGTTCGCCTGACGCAGGGAATCACGACGGCTAAGATAATCCTGCGGAACGCGAATGGCCGAAAGCTCATCCACCACCGGACGCATACCCTGCTCAACGGCCTTGTTCGCCTGCTGTGAGAAGCCATACATGATGGCGTAATCGCTGGCGAAGTTGCCAAAGCTCTGCTTCTGATTCTCGCTGAGGCTGGGCAGATGCTCGCCGCTGCGCATGACGGTGTTCTGGAGGAAATCGATAAATGCTTTGCGCTGCTCGCCTTCTTTATCACCGCACGCGGTGAGTTGCAGCACAATCAGCGCGCCAGCGAGCATCATGCCGCCGCGTGCCATAAGGCGTGTAAGTCCTGAAGCCATGGGTTCAACTCCTGTCGGTGATACTGTCGGATGTCCAGGTAAGAATGGCCTAAAGAATAGAACAAACCCGCATCACGGCACAATGTGAAACCACCTGTGAAACAGACGCTTTCTGAAACGCCGGTTAAAGAACGGGATTGTCTGCGTGTCAGGGCAAGCTGCTTTGCCTGCCATTGCGGGCAAAGCGTGTAGCTGAAAGGCACGCTTAGCGACATGACGCGCGCTGGCGCGGCCTTAAAACACTACCGCCTGACCATCTTTGCGACTCTCGCTGGCTGCGATATAGAAGCCCTGCGGATCGCGTACGATTACCTGTGCGCCACCAAAATTGTAGTTACTCAGAGGGTCTTCCAGCACCACATTGTGCCCCATACGGCGCAGCGTGCTCAGGGTATTGCGATCGAGAGTGGATTCAAACACCACCTCACGTCCCTGTACCACGCGCCAGCGCGGCGCATCAATCGCGGCCTGCGGATTCTGCCGGTGCAGCATAATCCGCAGCGCCAGCTGAACGTGTCCCTGCGCCTGCATCGGGCCGCCCATCACGCCAAACGCCATCAGCGGCTGGCCCTGCTGATCCAGCGCAAAGGCCGGAATGATGGTATGGAAAGGCCGCTTACCGCCCGCCACAACGTTGGGATGCTCCGGGTCGAGTGAAAAGCCTGCGCCACGGTTCTGCAGGCTGATGCCGGTATCGGGTACGACCACGCCAGAGCCAAAGCCCATGTAATTGGACTGGATGAAAGAGACCATCATGCCGCTGGCATCCGCTGCCGCGACATACACCGTGCCGCTTTGCTGCGGTGATCCAAAGCGGAAATCTCCTGCTTTATCAGGGTCGATTAATGCTGCCCGCTGGCGGATGTACTCTTTGCTCAGGAGTAATTCAGCCGGAAATTCGAGGTGATCCTCGTCAGTGACATAACGGTCCAGATCAACCAGCGCCAGTTTCATCGCCTCAATAGAAAGATGCAGCCACTGCGGTGAATCGGGTGCATAGCGATTGATCTCCCACGCTTCCAGAATGCCGAGCGCAATTAAGGTCGCGATCCCCTGACCATTCGGCGGCAGCTCCTGCACCGATCCGCCAGCAAACGGATGCGACAGCAGGGTAACCCAGTCAGCACGATGGTTTTTTAAATCCTCCAGCGTCAGCGCCGCGCCATGTTCGCGGGCGAAGGCCGCCATTTTCTGCGCCAGTGCGCCGCGATAAAAACTTTCACCCTCAGTCTCAGCAATCTCCTGCAGGGTGCGGGCCTGCGCCGGGTTGCGGAACAGTTCGCCCGTACGCGGTGGACGGCCCTGCGGCGCAAAGCAGTCGCTGAAACCAGGCTGATCCCGCAGCTTGTCATAGCCGCGCTGCCACAGCTGACCAATCAGCGGAGAGACCGGAAAGCCGTCGCACGCATAGTCAATTGCCGGTTGCGCCAGGGTGGTCAGCGGTAAGGTGCCGAAGCGCTGCGCCAGCGTCACCCACGCCGAGACGGCGCCCGGCACAGTGACAGACTCCCAGCCGGTTTCAGGCATCGCGCTCAGAGCGGCAAAGCGTTCGGGACGCCAGGCGGCGGGCGCCCGACCTGAAGCATTTAAGCCATGCAGCTCGCTGCCGTCCCAGACAATCGCAAACGCATCACTGCCGATGCCGTTTCCGGTCGGCTCCAGCACGGTTAAGGCGATGGCGGTGGCGATAGCCGCATCCACGGCGTTCCCACCCTGTTGCAGCATCCGTAAACCCGCCTGTGCCGCCAGCGGTTGCGAGGTTGCGACGGCATTGCGGCCCATCATCGGCACGCGATGAGAGGGATAGCCGACGTTAAAATCTGTTTCACGCATCGCTTTTCCTTAAAGAGGTCAGGAGTGAATTTTCCCGTCATCAGCACGTGATTCCACAGCTGCACGTTTAGCGCGCAAAGGGCTCGTTTTTAGCCGCCAGCTGCACCGTTATGAGGCGTCAGCCGTTTCGTTAGGATGACTGTTGATTCATCTGACGATGCAGGGGCGTTAAGAGTAAAAGATTTCTCCGCACTGCACTGTGAGCCGCCGCGCGCCAGGGTTCAGGCGCTAACCAGGACTATTCTTAAATTAATCAGAACCGTGAATATAAGTGTTCAGGAAGTAAACCATTGGCGTATATTTTGCACTCACAAGGTGAAGAGGTGTAGTGCTTCACAGAAATGAGAATATGCCTGAGAAAAGCTTGATGGCATCCACATAAATCGCAAACACCACTTGATTTTTTTGCACGCTATGCCAGCACAAAAATCAACTGCCTCAGCAGGTTAGAGGTGCTGGAACATTTCCGGCAAACCATAGTGAAAAAAATAATTATAAATTGCGCGGCAAATAGTCAGGTCTCTATCCATACTTAGTCTCCCGGCATTTGTTGCATTGACCTGACATCATTTAAGCAGTGCACCGCAGGCTGTGTCCCGTAATGGTTTTTCTCATAACAAAAACAAACCCTTGCGGGATCCAGCCTGAAACAGGCCCGGTTTCAGAGTCCTGACTTCAGGCTCGTACCTCTCTACTTTCACGTGCTTCATAGTGAGTTTTTAAGGAGTTCTCTATGGAATTAAAAGACCCGATGTTTGAATTGCTCAGCAGCCTTGAGCAGATTGTTTTGACACGTGATGATCGCGCCGCCGAGTTACTTATTCAGCGTCAGCAACCCGCCCAGCCAGAGCCGCAGCGTCTGCGTGAAATGACCGGCATGCAGGTTGATGAATTTGCAAAAGTGATGGGCGTGAGCGTCTCTTCCGTGAAAAGCTGGGAAGCGCGACGTACCCGTCCTTCCGCGACGGCGCAGAAATTAATGAAGTTATTGCATGCCAATCCCTATCTGGGACGGCAGTTGCTTGAATAATCAGGCATCACGAGAAGAACCCGCCGCTGGCGGGTTTTTTTATGCGCGCATTTCGCTGTATTTAGCGGCCTGTTTCACAAACCAGCTCTCTGGCACGTTGTAGGGAGGCTCCCGCAGTTGGGCAAGGCCGCTTTCAATGATCGTTGACGCCTGTTGCCATAACTGCGCATCACCCTCCTTCAGCAGCGCAATCTGTATCTGTTTTTCCACCAGATAGACCCGAGCAAAGTCAGGATCAAAACGCACAATCGCGCGGGTATTGTCGATGATGTCAGCCAGTTTGATCGTCTGCGCCTCAGGACTGGCACTGGCCGTATGGCGAAAGTGCGCCAGTTTACGGGCCGCCCGATTTTTTGCCGCTGTGGGTGTGCTGTCGGTCAGCATCTCCACCAGGCTGGCCACGTGCGCACCAAACCGGGCTTCGATATCCCCCAACGTGGCAGAGGTATCTTCTACGGTGTCGTGCAGCCAGGCGGCGGCTAACATGGCATCGTCATGAGTGACGCTGCGCACCAGCTCCACTACCGCAGCCGGATGAACAATGTAAGGCTCATCGGTATATTTCCGGCGCTGACCGGCACCGGCATGTGCCTCAGTGGCGAAACGACGCGCCTGTTCTTCCAGTGAATCCTGCATGCTATTTCTCCTGACAAAAAAGTTTGCTTGCAATTATCTAGCGCGCTATCTATATTAATCATCATGAACTGTGATCAAGATGACAAAAAAGTGAAAACGATGCCACTGTTGGTCGATCAGCAACTCTGTTTTGCGCTTTATTCTGCCAATCTGGCGATGAATAAAGTCTATCGACAGTTGCTGAGCCAGCTCGACATTACCTATCCGCAGTATCTGGTGATGCTGGTGTTGTGGCAGAAAGATGATGTCACGGTGTCAGAGATTGGCGAGCAGCTTTTTTTAGATTCGGCAACATTAACGCCACTGCTGAAGCGGCTGGAAAGCGCAGGTCTGATTAACCGACAGCGCACCCGGCAGGATGAACGCCAGGTTGCGGTAACGCTAACAGAGGCTGGCCGCGCGCTGCGCGTTAAGGCTGAAGCGATTCCTGAAGCGGTTAAATGTGCCACAGCCTGTGACGATGATGCCCTGCTGGCGCTGAAATTACAGCTCGATGGGTTGCGTGATAACCTGAATCAATCACGATAAATATTGCCGACGGATGCGCTGCATCCGTTGAACCTCACCGCCTGATTACGGTTAAATAAGTAGCAGGCGATTAAATAGCGTAACGGAGAAATGTCATGTCTTTAGAACAAGTGGTTTACCGCGCCAAAGCCAAAGCAACCGGTGGTCGCGATGGTCGTGCAACCTCTTCTGACGGTGTACTGGACGTTAAACTGGGCGTGCCAAAAGAGATGGGCGGTGCAGGCGGCGAAGTGACTAACCCTGAGCAGCTGTTTGCTGCAGGCTACTCTGCCTGCTTCCTGGGTGCGATGAAGTTTGTTGCTGGCCGCGACAAAATCGCGATGCCAAAAGATGCGTGGATTGAAGGTGAAGTCGGTATCGGTCCTATCCCTGATGGCTTTGGTATCGAAGCGACCCTGAATATTCATCTGCCAGAGATGGATGAAGCAGAAGCGCAGAAGCTGGTTGATGCGGCGCATATCGTTTGTCCTTACTCAAACGCTACCCGCAACAACATCGACGTTACGCTGAACATCATTCGCTAAGCGTGCCGCGGGCCTGAACCATCAGGCCCGCATTTTTCATTCATCACATCCTCTCTCCTGCTGTTTTCTGCGTCAGCCAGCCAACAGTCACTCTCCGCCATGTACAAAAAATGTGCTAATCCGGTCGACAACGATTATTTTCTGGTCTATCAACCGCGGCCATGTTTTACTGAGCCACCTCGCGTTATAGCCAGTAAATCCGTTCAGAATTTTCCTTCATCTTGTCCGGTCCGCTTATTCAGCGAACTCTGCCGCGTTTCGGCAGTCACATAAAAGATTTGGTCAAGCGCTTCACACCGGAGAAACTCCTTTTTTCATGAATTATATTAAAACCCTGACTCAGCAGAAGTTATCGCTACTGCTGGCGCTCTACCTCGGTATCTTACTGAACTTACCGATTTTCTATCGTCGTTTTGACGGTTTTCTCAGGCAATCCACGGTAACGAACTGGCTCACTGCCGTCACCGAGGTCGTGGCCATTGTGCTGCTGACGTTCTTTCTGATGCGTCTGCTGTCGCTGGGCGGAAAGTGGTTTTATCGCGTGCTGGCCACGATGATTGTTCTGATCTCTGTTGCCGCCGCCTATTACATGGCGTTTTTTAACGTTGTAATTGGCTACGGCATTGTGGCGTCGGTGATGACGACCGATACCGATCTTTCTAAAGAAGTGGTTGGCTACCATTTCATCCTGTGGATGGTTCTGGTCAGCGCGCTGCCGCTGCTGATGATCTGGCGCAACAGGCTGAGCATGACACTGAATGAACAGCTGCGTACGCCAGGGCAGCGCCTGAAACCGACCCTGATTATGCTGCTCTGCGTAGCCCTGGTCTGGCTGCCGATCCGTTATTTCGACAAGCTGCAGAAGCATAATGAAGAGATCACTAACATCGATCTGCCGAGCTACGGCGGTGTGGTCGCCCACTCGTATCTTCCTTCCAACTGGCTGGCGGCTGTAGGACTGTTTGCCTGGACCCGCGTGGATGAGTCGCTAAATAGCGAGGAGCTGCTGGATCCGGCGAAGAAGTTTACCTACGTTGCGCCTGCCGGTCTGGACGATACCTATGTGGTGTTTGTGATTGGCGAAACCACCCGCTGGGATCACATGGGAATGCTGGGTTATGAGCGCGACACGACGCCTAAGCTGTCGAAAGAGAAGAACCTGGTCGCGTTCCGCGGCGAGTCCTGTGATACCGCGACGAAGCTGTCGCTGCGCTGCATGTTCGTACGCGAAGGCGGTACCATGGATAACCCTGGCCGCACGCTGAAAGAGCAGAATGTGTTTGCGGTGATGAAAGAGCTGGGCTTCACCTCTGAGCTGTTTGCGATGCAGAGTGAAGTCTGGTTCTACGACAACGTCAATGCCAACAACTTTGCTTTCCGTGAGCAGATTGGTTCAGAGAAGCGCAATCAGGGCAAAGCGGTCGATGACATGCTGCTGGTGCCGGAGATGAAAGCGTCACTGGATCGTTTTCCGAAAGGTAAGCATCTGGTGGTGCTGCACACCAAAGGTTCGCACTATCTTTATTCACAGCGTTATCCGCGTAGCTTCGCGAAGTATCAGCCGGAGTGTATGGGCGTCGATGAGACCTGCAGCAAAGCGCAGTTGATTAACGCTTATGACAACTCGGTGCTGTATGTCGATAGCATGCTGGATAGCGTGCTGGATCAGCTGCGTGATAAGAAGGCGATCGTCTTCTATGCTGCTGATCACGGTGAGTCGATCAGCGAAAATATGCACCTGCACGGTACGCCGCGTGAGATGGCACCGCCGGAGCAGTTCCGTGTGCCGATGATGGTCTGGGCGTCAGATAAGTATCTGGAAGATAGTCAGAACCGCAGCAACTTCGAGCGCCTGCAGGCGCAACAACGTGTGGGCCGCACGCATCGTCACGTTGAGTTGTTCGATACCATCCTGGGTTGTCTGGGCTACACCTCGCCAGATGGCGGCATTAACCCGGCTAACAACTGGTGTCAGGCACCGGCTAAAAGTCAGGCTAAAGCGCTGTAATAGTGAGCGAAAAGGGCAGGGCAGGTGGTTAATTTCCGGTAACCGCGTGCTTTCCAGGCGATTGGCGGCAAAAGCATAAAAAGCGGTTGACGCTGATCGGGGGTAGCAGTAACATGCGCCCCCATCGGCGAGTAGCGCAGCTTGGTAGCGCAACTGGTTTGGGACCAGTGGGTCGGAGGTTCGAATCCTCTCTCGCCGACCATATTTAAGAAACCTGTCTGAAAAGACAGGTTTTTTTCGTCTGTAGAAAATGAGGATGAGGACCTCCGAAGGAGGTTTGAGCCGAGCGTAGCGAGACAACGTTGCTTCAGCAACGGCCCGGAGGGCGCTGCTCGAAGAGCAGAGTAATCCTCTCTCGCCGACCATATTTAAGAAACCTGTCTGAAAAGACAGGTTTTTTTTCGTCTGTAGAAAATGAGGATGAGGACCTCCGAAGGAGGTTTGAGCCGAGCGTAGCGAGACAACGTTGCTTCAGCAACGGCCCGGAGGGCGCTGCTCGAAGAGCAGAGTAATCCTCTCTCGCCGACCATATTTAAGAAAACCTGTCTGAAAAGACAGGTTTTTTTTCGTCTGTAGAAAAGTCATGGGCAGGCAAAAAAATTAGTGGTGTGCGGGCTTCAGGGAGCATACGCCTTCCGCAAAGACGCAAAACCGCTATCCCTGGCGAGCTCTGCGCGGGCGATTACGCACCTCATCCCTGAGGTGCGCACGTTGCCGGGCCAACGCGTTGCGTTGTTCAAAAACGCTCCCGTCGTTTTTATCCGGGCGGCGCGATGCTTTGCTACAGGCGTATGCTCCCTTCGCTTTACGTCTGGCAGACGCATCAGGTACTTACAGAAGCACTACAAACGGCTGGCAGATCTAAACCCTAGGAATCTGACCGCAGTGCATAAATTCAAGGCGAAGGGGACGCGGGCAGAGGAGGAAAGCGTCCCACGCCAGGGACGGCGTGGGCCGAGCGTCCAGGGATGGTTTAAGCGCCTTTCCGATCTGCCCGTGTTCCCGAAGCAGATCTCGATCTTAACGCCACTCCCGCTTACCACATTTTGTTTTGTTGCCCGCCTCGCTGCCTTCCAGAAAGTTCCAGTAAACTCCATCCGCCGCGCATTTCGCTTACCCGCCGTTATTGTTACCCCTTTCCCGCTGTCAGGCCTTGCCCTGTAAGAGTTACGATCATAATTCGCGACACATTCTTCTTATGACCGAAAGCGGCAACATGCTGATTTCTTATGCTTCTTTCCCAGCATATTCCGCTGGTTGAACGTCATAACGCACGGTGAATCGTTCAGTTATTCAACATTTGCCGGTAAAAGTTTTAAGTTTTTTAGCGGTGAGAATCACTAGCGATAGAGCCGCTATCCAGCACAATGCACGGAATTCAGGCCAGCTACGCTGTGCATTGTATGGCTTTCAGACAGAAACGGTTTTTATTACCGTTGCATGCTATTCCTCACACTCTGTGTAAATAAGTAACCGTTGTATTGACGTTCTTTGCAACTGTTGACAAATTGATGCGTCAATAAACGCGCAGTTACGGAATTTTCTGAATGCACAATCTGCGTCAGAAAAAACATAAAAAACGCAGCGCGCGTTAACCACCTGTTCGGTGGTACGCCTGAACCGCATAAAAAAATCAGAGGTCGGGCAATACACACAACATCACATCACAATGGAGCAAAAGCATGATCAACTCCCTGGCTAAATCCGGGATGCTGAAGGTCGGTCTGAGCCTGATTGCTATGACTGTCGCCGCCGGTGTTCAGGCAAAAACCCTCGTTTACTGTTCTGAAGGTTCTCCGGAAGGCTTTAACCCGCAGTTGTTCACCTCGGGCACCACCTACGATGCCAGCTCACGTCAGATCTACAATCGACTGGTTGAGTTCACTATCGGCACCACCGAACTGCACGCTGCGCTGGCAGAGAAGTGGGATGTCAGTGAAGACGGTAAAACCTACACCTTCCACCTGCGTAAAGGTGTGAAGTGGCAGACCACCAAAGATTTCAAACCGACGCGCGACTTCAATGCGGATGATGTGGTGTTCACCTTTGAGCGCCAGCTGGATAAAAACAACGCCTACCACGGCGTCTCCGGCGGCAGCTACGAATATTTCGAAGGCATGGACATGCCGAAGCTGATCAGCAAAATCGAAAAAGTGGACGAGAATACCGTTCGCTTCGTGCTGACCCGCCCTGAGTCACCGTTCCTTGCTGACCTCGGCATGGACTTCGCCTCGATTCTGTCGAAAGAGTACGCAGACAACATGCTGAAAGCGGGCACCCCGCAAAACGTCGACCTGAACCCGGTCGGTACCGGTCCGTTCCAGCTGCTGCAGTACCAGAAAGATTCGCGCATTCTTTACAAAGCTAACCCGGATTACTGGGGCACCAAGCCAAAAATCGATCGCTTAGTCTTCTCCATTACCCCGGATGCGTCGGTGCGCTACGCCAAGCTGCAGAAGGGCGAATGTCAGGTCATGCCATATCCGAACCCGGCTGACATTGCGCGTATGAAGCAGGACAAAAACATCAACCTGTATGAGCAGGCTGGCCTTAACGTTGGCTATCTGTCGTACAACGTTGAGAAAAAACCGCTGGATAACCTGAAAGTGCGTCAGGCACTGACCATGGCGGTCAACAAAAAAGCGATTATCGACGCCGTTTATCAGGGTGCAGGCCAGCCTGCTAAAAACCTGATCCCACCAACGATGTGGGGCTATAACGACGACGTAAAAGACTACGCCTACGATCCTGAGAAAGCCAAAGCGCTGCTGAAAGAAGCGGGCATGGCAGACGGTTTCTCCATCGACCTGTGGGCAATGCCGGTTCAGCGTCCGTACAACCCGAACGCTCGCCGCATGGCTGAGATGATTCAGAGCGACTGGGCGAAAATTGGCGTCAAAGCCAAAATCGTCACCTACGAGTGGGGCGAATATCTGAAGCGCGCCAAAGCGGGTGAGCACCAGACCGTCATGATGGGCTGGACTGGCGACAATGGGGATCCGGATAACTTCCTGGCCACCCTGTTCAGCTGCTCAGCGGCGAAAGATGGCTCTAACTACTCGCGCTGGTGTGATAAATCCTTCGAGGATCAGATTCAGCCCGCTCGCGCCACCGCCGATCAGGCGAAGCGTATCGAGTACTACAAGCAGGCTCAGGTTGTGATGCATGACCAGGCACCGGCGCTGATGATCGCGCACTCAACGGTATACGAACCGGTCAGCAAAAAAGTCTCCGGTTACAAAGTCGATCCGCTGGGCGGACACTACTTTGCTCAGGTAGACATTAAAGAATAATTGTCGCCTTTTCCGGGGCGGCTGCGCGTCGCCCCGGCTTTATCTCCCTGTTTTACTGGAAACGGTAGAGGCGCAGCCTGTCTGCGTCGCGGTCGGGCCTACCCGATCGTCAGATGTAAGCAATAACAACCCTCGCGGCGACGGTCGCGCGGACAAGAGAGAACCCGGATTATGCTGCAGTTCATACTCCGACGTCTGGGCCTTGTCATCCCAACGTTTATCGGTATTACATTACTCACCTTCGCGTTTGTTCACATGATCCCCGGCGATCCGGTGCTGATCATGGCCGGCGAGCGCGGTATTTCTCCTGAACGTCATGCACAGTTAATGGCGCTGTTAGGTCTGGATCAGCCGCTGTGGAAACAGTACCTGAACTACATTAACGGCGTATTACATGGCGACCTGGGCATTTCACTCAAGAGCCGCATCCCTGTCTGGGATGAGTTTGTTCCGCGCTTCAAAGCGACGCTGGAACTTGGCATCTGCGCCATGATATTTGCCGTGGCCATTGGTATCCCGGTTGGGGTGCTGGCGGCGGTAAAACGCGGTTCAATTTTCGATCACACCGCTGTGGGCATCTCACTGACCGGCTACTCCATGCCAATCTTCTGGTGGGGCATCATGCTGATCATGCTGGTCTCGGTGCAGCTCAACCTGACACCGGTTTCCGGGCGGGTCGGTGATACCGTCTTCCTGGATGACAGCATGCCGCTGACCGGCTTTATGCTGATTGACACCTTCTTCTGGGGTGAGCCGGGCGACTTCCACGATGCGGTGATGCACATGATCCTGCCCGCCATCGTGCTCGGCACCATTCCGCTGGCGGTAATTGTACGAATGACGCGTTCGGCAATGCTCGAAGTACTGGGTGAAGATTACATCCGTACGGCGCGCGCCAAAGGCCTGACGCGGATGCGCGTGATCGTCGTGCATGCACTGCGTAACGCTATGCTGCCGGTGGTGACGGTCATCGGCCTGCAGGTCGGCACGTTGCTGGCCGGGGCGATTCTGACCGAAACCATCTTCTCGTGGCCGGGTCTGGGGCGCTGGCTGATTGAAGCGTTGCAGCGCCGTGACTATCCGGTGGTGCAGGGCGGTGTGCTGCTGACCGCGGTACTGATTATTGTGGTCAACCTGCTGGTTGATCTGCTGTATGGCGTGGTTAACCCGCGCATACGTCACAAGAAATAAGGGGGCATCATGTCTGTTGTTGATCCCGGCAGCGTTACCGTTGCACCCAAGCCGATGACCCCATTCCAGGAATTCTGGCACTACTTCAAACGTAACAAAGGCGCCGTCGTGGGCCTGGTCTACATCATCATTGTATTGCTGTGTGCCATTTTTGCCGATGTGCTGGCCCCGCATGCGCCTGCTGAGCAGTTCCGCGATGCGCTGCTGCATCCGCCGGTCTGGCAGGAGGGCGGTAACTGGAGCTACATTCTGGGCACCGACGACGTGGGCCGCGATGTGCTGTCGCGTCTGATGTACGGTGCGCGCCTGTCGCTGCTGGTCGGCTGTCTGGTGGTGGTGCTGTCGCTGATTTTCGGCGTGATCTTCGGCCTGCTGGCCGGTTATCTCGGCGGCGTGGTCGATGCCATCATCATGCGCGTGGTCGATATCATGCTGGCATTGCCAAGCCTGCTGCTGGCGCTGGTGCTGGTCGCCATCTTTGGCCCCTCGATCGTTAACGCCTCTATCGCGCTGACCTTTGTGGCGCTGCCGCACTATATCCGTCTGACCCGCGCGGCGGTGCTGGTGGAAGTGAACCGCGACTATGTGACCGCCTCCGGCGTGGCCGGTGCCGGTATGCTGCGCCAGATGTTTGTGAATATTCTGCCTAACTGCCTTGCACCGCTGATCGTGCAGGCTTCATTAGGTTTCTCCAACGCCATTCTCGATATGGCGGCGTTGGGCTTTCTCGGTATGGGTGCGCAACCGCCAACGCCGGAGTGGGGCACCATGCTCTCCGACGTTCTGCAGTATGCGCAAAGTGCCTGGTGGGTCGTGACCTTCCCTGGATTGGTCATTCTGCTTACCGTGCTGGCATTTAACCTGATGGGCGACGGTTTGCGTGATGCCCTCGACCCGAAACTCAAGCAGTAAAGAGGCACCGAGATGGCGTTATTAAATGTAGACAAACTATCGGTGCATTTCGGCGACGATAAAGCACCGTTCCGTGCGGTTGACCGCATCAGTTATCAGGTTGAGCAGGGCCAGGTCGTCGGTATCGTGGGCGAGTCCGGCTCCGGTAAATCGGTCAGTTCACTGGCGATCATGGGACTGATCGACTTCCCTGGCAAAGTGATGGCGGAGAAGCTGGAGTTCAACCAGCGCGATCTGAAACGCATCTCTGAACGCGAGCGCCGCCAGCTGGTGGGCGCTGAAGTGGCGATGATTTTTCAGGACCCGATGACCAGCCTGAATCCCTGCTACACCGTGGGCTTCCAGATTATGGAAGCGATCAAGGTGCATCAGGGCGGCAACAAACGCACCCGGCGTCAGCGGGCAATCGACCTGCTGAATCAGGTCGGCATTCCCGATCCGGCGTCACGGCTTGATGTCTATCCGCACCAGCTGTCGGGCGGGATGAGCCAGCGTGTGATGATTGCCATGGCGATCGCCTGCCGGCCTAAGCTGCTGATCGCCGATGAGCCGACGACGGCGCTCGACGTGACCATTCAGGCGCAAATCATCGAACTGCTGCTGGATCTGCAGCGGCAGGAGAACATGGCGCTGATCCTGATTACGCACGATCTGGCGTTAGTGGCAGAAGCGGCGCACCACATTATCGTGATGTATGCCGGACAGGTTGTGGAGAGCGGGAAAGCGACCGATATCTTCAAAGCGCCGCGCCATCCTTATACCCAGGCGCTGCTGCGCGCGCTGCCGGAGTTTGCGGCTGATAAAGCGCGTCTGGCGTCACTGCCTGGCGTAGTGCCGGGCAAATATGACCGCCCGGCTGGCTGTCTGCTTAACCCACGCTGCCCCTATGCGACTGACCTTTGTCGCCAGGAAGAACCGGAACTGCGCACCATTCCAGGACGTCAGTCCAAGTGTCACTATCCTCTGGATGATGCCGGGAGACCCACTTATGAGTCATGAAACCACGAAAGATCAGTTCCTGCTGCAGGCGATTGATCTGAAAAAACACTACCCGGTGAAGAAGGGGCTGTTTGGTCAGGAGCGTCTGGTCAAAGCGCTGGATGGCGTCTCTTTTAATCTGGAGCGCGGCAAAACGCTGGCGGTCGTCGGCGAGTCAGGCTGTGGTAAATCCACGCTGGGCCGGTTGCTGACGATGATTGAAACCCCGACAGAAGGGCAGCTTTACTGGCACGGTCAGGATCTGCTGAAGCACGATCCCCAGGCGCAGAAGCTGCGTCGTCAGAAAATCCAGATCGTATTCCAGAACCCGTATGGCTCACTCAATCCGCGTAAAAAAGTAAGCCAGATTCTGGAGGAGCCACTGGTCATCAATACCCAGCTGACCAAAGCGGAACGCCGCGAGAAGACGCTGGAGATGATGGCGAAAGTGGGCCTGAAAACCGAACATTACGATCGCTACCCGCACATGTTCTCAGGCGGTCAGCGTCAGCGTATCGCCATCGCGCGTGGGCTGATGCTCGATCCGGACGTGCTGATTGCCGATGAGCCGGTTTCGGCGCTCGATGTTTCGGTGCGTGCTCAGGTGCTGAACCTGATGATGGATCTGCAGCAGGATATGGGTCTCTCCTACGTCTTTATCTCGCACGATTTGTCGGTAGTAGAGCACATTGCCGATGAGGTGATGGTGATGTATCTCGGCCGTTGCGTCGAGAAGGGCAGTAAAGAGGCGATTTTTGCCAACCCGCGCCATCCTTATACCCAGGCTTTGCTGTCAGCGACGCCGCGTCTGAATCCGGACGACCGTCGTGAGCGTATTAAGCTGACCGGCGAGCTGCCCAGCCCGCTTAATCCGCCGCCAGGCTGTGCTTTCAATGCACGCTGCCACCGACGTTTTGGCACCTGCGTGCAGTTACAGCCGAAGCTGAAAAACTACAGTGGTCAGGAGATTGCCTGCTTCGCGGTCGATCAGGATGAGAACCAGCCGGTGGGTGTGGCAGAAAAGGTCAGCTGAGGATTGGCGGCTCAGGCCGTTGATTCAGTGATAGCTCAGGGAGCATACGCCTTTCGCAAAGACGCAAAACGCCTCTGTAGCCCGCGTTGCTTTGCTCCAGGTGTATGCTCCCCTCTCCTGAAGAGGGTTAACCGTCTGTGCTTCTGAGTGGGTAGTGTCATACTCCCTGCGTTCTCACTTCTCTTCTCAGCCAAAGGCGCCTTTCTGGCGCTTTTTTTTATCTCAATTCCGCTGTAAACCAGCACCGCTGGCGGACCAGCCATCACGTTTTGGTTATTTCCCGTCTTTTTCCGTAATCAGATTTAACCTGTTTTTCTGCTGGCAATATTCGCAGCGAAAAAAGATAAACACTCCCCATCCCTTATGACAGCGATCAGGCTTTTTTGCGCCTGCGGCAGCCCGATTGCGGCTTAACATTGCGCTTATCGTGTCCCGCCTGGTTGTGCCAGTGGTTGTCAGAGCGGCTAAGTCTTAAAAATTATTGAAACATCGCAGATTAATTTAACTTAAACATCACTTATTAATTATAGGGGTTAATCATCTTATGTTGGCTTTATTCCGCTGTAAGTGAATCTTTATGATTAAACTATTTTATTGAATCTGCTTTATTTGTAATCAGGTTTTTCTGACTGACATTAAAGGGATGTGTTATATTCCAGGAAAATTCCTCCCTTGTTGCAGGCCACGGCCAATGAAGAATAATTACGATGATTTGCAGCGTTTTAAAGAGAAAACGCAAACGCTCGACATCGACTTTAAAGATATGTCTGGCCAGGCGCAGGAAGCGGCGGAACACAGTAAATGGTCTTTGATTCGCCAACTGGCGAAAGAGGACCATCAGACTTCACTGGGAGGCGGTCAGCGAATCGACCTGCCGCAGCCTCAGCCGCTGCGCGGGGATGAATTCACCGCGCCACCGCCTGAGGCACCGGCAAGGCCCGCCACACTCAGTGCGCAACCGACGACATCAGCCCGCAGCTCAATTCTCGATAGCCTGTCAGGCAGCAGCCTGCCCGCAGCCCGCACGGCTGAACGTGACCCTTCATCACTGTTTCCGCCGCCGCCGCAAAAACGGGTTGCGGCTGAGCCTGTTGCTGTATCACATCCTGAGCCCGTCCGGCCCGCCATGGCGGCAAATTTAAAGCCCGCCCTCACGCCTGTCACACCCCATTCTGAACCGGAACGGTTTAGTGCCTTGTTCCGCTCGCGTGACAGCGAACCGTCGAATCTGCCGAAAGAAACTTTACTCAAACCGTTACTGGAGAAGATTGCGCTATGCCGTTAGTTTGTGTGTGCTCGCCGAAGGGAGGCGTGGGGAAAACCACGCTTGCGGCGAATCTGGCCTGGAGTCTGGCGCGTTCCGGTAGCAAAGTTCTGGCTATTGATTTTGATGTGCAGAATGCACTGCGTCTTCACTTTGGCGTGCCGCTGCATGATGGTCGCGGATTTGTGGCGCGCTCAGAAGAGCAGGCGGACTGGAGCCAGTCGATCCTCACCACTGGCGGCAATATCTTTGTCCTGCCTTATGGCGATGTCACCGAGCCACAGCGCGAACGGTTCGAAGAGAACCTGATGAAAGATCCCAACTTTATTAAGCGTGGTCTTGATACGGTACTTAATTATCCCGGTCTGGTCATTGTCGCTGATTTTCCGCCTGGTCCGGGCCCGGCCCTTAAAGCAATGACGGCGCTGGCCGATATGCATTTAGTGGTGATGTTAGCGGATACCGCTTCTGTGTCGTTATTACCGCAGATTGAAGAGAACCGGATGACCGGGAAACCGCTCAATAATAAGCAGGGACACTATTTTATCCTGAACCAGTGCGATAATCGCCGGAATATTAATCGCGATGTCACTGCATTTATGCAGCAGCGTCTGGGCGATAATTTACTGGGCGTGGTTCACCGTGATGAAAGTGTGGGTGAAGCCAATGCTTCCCAGCAGTCCGTATATGATTTCAGTCCTGCCTCAGCAGCGGCATTTGATATTGAACTGATCGCCAAACGGGTCAGCAGCATTCTGAATATCACCGTGGGAAATGGCGAAGTTCAGGCTTCCATCCGCACAAATCATTTTTAGTCGGCTACTGCAGGCGACTGCCTTACACAGCTCTTCTCAGGGTGAATCATGAGTAAAATCGGGTTTTACCTGCTGCTGCTGGTGCTTGCACCCGTTGCCGCGGTGATCATCATTACGCCAATGGACAGCCAGAAACAGTATATTTTTGGTCTGATCAGCATCGGCATGATGTTTTTATTGGGTTTCAGCAAGAGCCGCAAAATAACCGTGGTGATGGTGATTCTCTCTGCCCTGATGTCCAGCCGGTATATCTGGTGGCGCACCACTGAGACGCTGCACTTTAATTCCGAAGTCGAGGCGATATTAGGGATTGGCTTATATCTGGCGGAGCTTTACGTCTGGCTGATCTTAATTCTCGGCTTCCTGCAAACCACCTGGCCATTAAAGCGCACCATTGAGCCGTTGCCGGACGATACTCGTCTGTGGCCGACGGTCGATATTTATGTGCCGTCTTACAATGAAAGCCTGGATGTGGTGCGCGATACCGTGCTGGCGGCGCAGTGTATCGACTACCCGCGTGACAAACTCAAAATCTATCTGCTGGATGATGGCAAACGCAGCGAATTTGCCCGCTTTGCGGCGGATGTCGGGGTCGGGTATATCACCCGCGACGACAACAAACATGCCAAAGCGGGTAACCTCAACCATGCGATGAAAATCACCAAAGGTGAGCTGATTTGCATCTTCGACTGCGACCACGTGGCAACCCGCACTTTCCTGCAGGCGACGGTGGGACCGTTTCTGAAAGATCCGAAGCTGGCGCTGTTGCAGACGCCGCACTACTTCTATTCGCCCGATCCCTTTGAGCGCAACCTGCGCGCTGCGCGCAGCATTCCCAACGAAGGCGCGCTGTTTTATGGCCCGGTGCAGCAGGGTAACGATAACTGGAACGCCACCTTCTTCTGCGGCTCCTGTGCGGTAATCCGTCGTTCGGCGCTGGAAGAGATTGGCGGCTTTGCCGTTGAAACGGTCACTGAAGATGCACACACCGCCCTGAAAATGCAGCGCCTGGGCTGGGGTTCAGCGTTCCTGTCGATCCCGCTGGCGGCCGGTCTGGCGACCGAACGTCTGGGTCTGCACATCATCCAGCGAACCCGCTGGGCGCGCGGCATGACGCAGATTTTCCGCGTCGATAATCCGCTGTTTGGTCGTGGCCTGAAGTGGCAGCAGCGTCTTTGCTACCTCAACGCCATGCTCCACTTCCAGTTCGGCCTGCCACGCGTCGCCTTCCTGACCGCGCCGCTGGCTTACCTGCTGTTTAATCTGAATATTATTCACTCGTCGGCGTCGCTGATTTTTGCCTATGTGCTGCCGCACCTGGTGATGTCGCTTTACGTTAACTCGCGCATGAATGGCCGCTTCCGTTACACCTTCTGGGGTGAGATTTATGAGACGGTAATGTGCTTCCATCTGGTGATCCCGACCATCCTGACGCTGCTGTCGCCGAAACATGGCAAGTTTAACGTGACCGATAAAGGCGGCGTGCTGGATCAGGGCTTCTTCGATTTCCACATCGTGCGTCCGCACGTCATTGTGGCGCTGCTGCTGGGCATCGGGATTGTCGCGGGCGTGGTACGTGCGGTGATGCATGACTATTTTGGCGTCGACCCTTACGTTATTGCGCT
This sequence comes from Pantoea sp. SM3640, assembly GCF_015654165.1. Lineage (NCBI taxonomy): Bacteria > Pseudomonadati > Pseudomonadota > Gammaproteobacteria > Enterobacterales > Erwiniaceae > Pantoea > Pantoea sp. SM3640. The sequence goes on along the minus strand of NZ_CP064872.1, from coordinate 3,763,801 downwards.
TAACGTCGGCTGGGCGATTTTCAGCCTGATCATTCTGATGGCGGCGATTGCCGTAGCGCGCGAAACCAAACAGGTGCGTAAAACCATCCGCGTTGACGTACAAATCCCGGCGATTATTCACTACGCCAGCGGCATTTCATCACGCACGCTGACCAGTAACCTGTCGATGGGCGGTGCGCAACTCGATGCGCCGGATGGGCGTCATGAAACGGATGTCATTGAAGAGATCGACCTGCTGCTGAAATCCGGCGCGATTACCATCCCGGTGAGTAAGATTTCCGGCGATGAGGAGAGCATCCGCCTGCGCTTTGAGGCGATGCCGCTGGCGCGCCGTCGCGAACTGGTGCGTGTGGTGCTCGCGCGTGCGGATGCCTGGATCCAGCCGGAGTATAAGCAGGACAACCCGCTGATTTCGCTGGGCACCATTATCCGCACCGTATTTGAGCTGTTCTGGCTGACCTGGAAAGGTCGCCACGATAAACGTAAAAAAGTCGACCCGGTTGCCGCGGCGGCGAAAGAGGATGGCGCGGCATGAAGATCCTGACGCACACGTTGCTGGCCAGTTCACTGACCGCCGCGTTATGGCTGACGCCCGCTGGCGCGGAAACGCCGACAGCGATTGATAACAGCAGTGCCGCGCCGGTAAACAGCGCGGCACCGATGCCACCTGAGGCTGCTGCAACCCGCCAGCCAGCGGGTGCTGCCGTCAGTGCGCCGGTAAACAGCGCGGCTCCGGCGTCGTCTGAGGCCGCTGGATCCTCACAATCTGCTAATGCCGCCGTCAGTGCGCCGGTAAACAGCGCGGCTCCGGCATCGTCTGATGCCGCTGGAACCTCACAATCTGCTAATGCCGCCGTCAGTGCGCCGGTAAACAGTGCGGCTCCGGCATCGCCTGAGGCTGCTGCAACCACACAGTCAGCCAATGCCACTGTCAGTGTGCCAGCGGAAAACCAGGCTCCGGCGACGCCACCTGCAACGCCTGTTAATAACACTGCCACACCAGATGCCGGTTCAGCGCAGGTGACGGCCCCGGTGAGTGTTGGCGGGTCAGCAACGCCGTCAGTGCCATCCGCGGCCCAGCCCGCAGAATCTGTACCGGCCTCTGCGTCACAGAGTGCAGTACCGGATGCCTCACAGACATCTGCGACCCCATCTTATGCTCCGGCTGCAGAAGCCGCCGCCGCACCTCAGGCGTCAGTAACCGGTGAAGCTTCACCCGCCGCGCCAGCCACCGCACCGGTGACGAGCAGCGGCGCTGTGACGCAGGACAGCAGCGCGCTCTCCGCGGTGCCGCTGCCGCAGGGGCTGAGCAGTGCCGATCCCGCGCTGGAAGCGGCCGCCAGTGCGCTGCCCTACGCGCCAGGCCAGACGACTGCGCCGGTTGCAGAACCGCAGATGCCGATCACGGCGGCTATCAATCAGCCGATCAGCAGCGTCATCTCCGTAGCCCAGATGGGCCAGTCGCGCGGTATCACGCTGACCGGCGGCCAGTTACAGTCGGGCATCACCTTTACCCTGCCCGGCGATGAGGTCATTACCAATGCGCGACTGAATCTGACGCTGCGCGTCTCAGCCGCGCTGGCAGCTCGCAATACTTCGCTGCAGCTGATGCTGAATGGTCAGCCGCTCGGTACGCTGCCGCTGGGTGCCACGGACAGCGACGTCAGTGATTATGAGCTGGATATTCCGGCGGCGATGGTGGTGTCGAACAACAACCTCAGTTTTAAAATCAACGATGCGGACAAGCTGCTGTGTGAGAAGGAGAGCGCGCAGCAGTATCAGGTCACCATTCTGCCGAATACCGCGCTGCACCTTGAAGGGCAGAAGCTTAATATCGGTACGCGCCTGCGCAACTTCCCGCGTCCGTTCCTGGATCCGCAGCGGATGACGGCGTCCACCATCACGATGGGCTTTGCCAGTAACGTTTCACCTGATGCGGTCAGCGCGGCGGCACTGGTCGCTTCCTGGCTTGGCATTCAGAGTGATTATCGCGGCATCCGGTTCCCGGTGGTGCGCGGCGAACTGCCGGAAAACAACGGCATCCTGTTTGGTCATCCTGGCGATCGAATCGGCATCCTGACGTTCCCGGCCAGTCATGGCCCGATGCTGCAGGTGGTGGATAACCCCAGTAACCCGGTTTACAAATTACTACTGGTCAGTGGTAACAATGACGATCAGCTGCGTCAGGCGGCGAACCGTCTGACAACCCAGCCCTTTACCACCGATGAGAGCCAGCTGCAGGTTCCTGTACAGACCATTGGCAACCGCAAACCTTACGATGCGCCACGCTGGATTAACACTGACCGCCCGGTCCGCCTGAGCGAACTGCTGCGTAAAGACCAGAGCCTGACCAGCAGCGGCATCTGGCATGATGCGCTGCGGGTGAACTTCCGCGCCGCGCCTGATCTGTTCCTGTGGGATGGCGACACGGTGCCGGTTAATCTGCACTATCGTTTCCCGTCCGAAAGCTGGATTGATGAGGACAACTCGTTCCTTAACGTCATGCTCAACGGCACTTTCCTGCGTAACCTGACGGTCAACAAAGTTGGCCTGCTGGAGAACGCCTGGCATCGTTTAGGCGGTGATGCACGTCAGGAACAGTATCAGCTGAATCTCGAGCCCTATCTGATCTATGGCGATAACCAGCTGGCGCTCTACTTCAATATCAAACCGCGCGCCGATGCGCCCTGCGGTGTGCTCCTGAATAACAACATCAAGAGTCGGATTGAAGAGGACTCGTGGATCGATCTGAGCCATACCCGCCACTTCAGCATGTTGCCGAACCTCTCTTACTTTGTCGGTGCCTCGTTCCCGTTCTCGCGGCTGGCTGACTTCGGCCAGACCACGCTGTTGCTGCCGGAAACACCCAGTAATGCCGAGCTGTCGACGCTGCTGGATCTGGCGGCGCGGGCCGGAACCGCGACCGGCGTAGCGCTGACGCAGAATCAGGTGCTGTTTGGTCTGCCCACTGGCGGCACCCATCTGGCGCGCATCCAGCAGAGCGATCTGCTGGCAGTCAGCACCACCGGCAACAGCGCTTTCAATCAGGCGATGCTGGCGGCGTCACCTTATGATGCCACCAGCAGCACCTTTGGGGTGAAAGAGCCGGACACGCTGGAAAAATTACGCGGCTGGCTGACCGGCGACTGGAGTCGTCAGCAGCTGGATGCAGATCGTTACTTCTCTTCCAACGAAGCGTGGCGGGGCTTTCTCAGCTACCGGTCGCCGTGGAATCGCGATCGGCTGGTGGTGATGACGGTGGCAACCAGCGACGATCAGCTGCTGCGACTGCACAACGATTTAAGTTCGGCGCAGATTAACGCCGCAGTGCGTGGCGACACCGCGATTATCACCGATGAAAACGGCATTCGTAGTTTCCGCGTCGGTGCACAGTTCCCCAGCGGCGAGATGCCCTGGTACATGATGGTGGTTTGGTATGCCAACCAGCACTCGGTGCTGCTGGCGGTGGCGGCGATGCTGCTCTCTGCGCTGGTGGGCAGTGCGGCCTGGGTGATGCTGAAGCGTCATGCCTGGCGGCGTCTGAACCCAAAGCAGAGCCATGATTCCGGCAGGAAGTAAGGACAATAATAATGAAAAAAAATCTGTTAAGTGCCGGTATCCGTAAAGCGTTACTGCTGGGAGGCGCGCTGGCTCTGTCGCCGCCGCTGCTGGCGGCGGAAAGCGCTAATCCGGCGTTGCAGGCCCTGTTCGATCAGGCTTCCTACTGGCATCAGAAAGCGCATGACGACCTGGCGAAAGCCTCGCTGCAAAAGGTGCTGATGGTTGAACCCGGCAATACCCAGGCGCTTTATCTGCTGGCCCTCTATTCACAGCAGGGTGGCGACACGGCTGCCGCAATGGAGTATCGCGCCCGTCTCAGCCAGGTCTCCCCCAGCGATCCGCACCTGAGCGAGCTGGATAATGCGCGCCAGATGCAGACCATTCCGCAGGCGCAGCTTTCGCTGGCGCGTCAGCAGGCGCGCAGCGGCAACATTCCGGCGGCGTTACAGACCTGGCGCAACACCTTCAGCGGTAATGAGCCGCCACCGAGCGTCGCGGCAGAATATTATCTTACGATGGCGGGTGACCGTACGCTGCTGCCGCAGGCGGTTGAGGCGCTGCGGCAGTTTGCGGCTCAGCATCCGCAGGACACCGGCGCACGGCTGGCGCTGGGTAAGGCGCTGACTTATCAGGAACCGACCCGTCGCGAAGGCATTGAGGTGCTGAGTTCGCTGGCGAGTGGTAATCAGGATGCCGATCGTTCACTGCGCCAGGCGCTGCTGTGGCTCGGTCCGCAGCCGTCAGACGCGGCCCTCTATCAGACCTGGCAGCAGCGTCATCCGCAGGACTCCGCCGTCATCGACTACTACCGTAAAAATGTCGGTGGCGCAGAAAAAGGAGCCGGATTCAGTGCGCTGAACAGCGGTGACGTCGGCGGAGCACAGACCAGCTTTGAAAAAGTGCTGGGAGCCAATCCCCAGGATGCCGATGCGCTAGCGGGCATGGGCTATGTGGCCCAGCGAGCCGGACGTTATCAGGAAGCGGCTGATTATCTGCAACGCTCTGCTCAGCAGGGCGGCGATCAGGGTTCCTCACGCCAGCAGCAGGCCGACGATGCCCGCTTTTATGCGCAGCTGGCCAGCGCGCAGCAGGCGCTGAAAAACGGCGACAGCGCGCAGGCGCTGACCTTAAGCGAACCGCTGGTCCAGGCTGACGGTGAAAAAGGGCTGGCCGCCAGGCTGTTCCGCGCCGACGTGTTGCGCCGCACCAATCAGCCTGAGCAGGCGGAGCAGATCTATCGCACCATTCTGCAAAGTGATGCGGATAACCGCAGCGCCAAAGAAGGGCTGTTCTACGTTCTGCGTCAGCAGAATCGCAGTGCCGAAGCCAGTACGCTGCTGGGGGCACTGCCCGACAGCGTGCGTCAGAGCGTCACGCCACGGGCCAATGAAGCGGATGCGCTGCGTCAGCAGGCGAAGCGTCAGCTGGCGGCCGGTAACAACGCCGCTGCTATCGCGACGCTGCAGCAGGGTATTCAGCGCTATCCCTCTGATGGCTGGCTGCGGCTCGATTTAGCCCGGCTCTATCGTCAGCAGGGCGATACGCTGCTGGCGGCCAACGTGATGCAGCCGGTGATGCGCAACGGGGCCAGCACCAGCGAACTCTATGCCGGTGCGCTGAACGCCAGCGAAAGCGGTGGCTGGCAGCAGGCCAGCGCGTTGCTGGCGCGCATTCCTGCCAATGCGCAGACGGCGGCGATGCGTGAACTGGCGCAGCGGGTGAATTTCAATCTGCAGATGAGCACCGCCGATCAGTACCTGGCGCAGGGCGCGACGGCCGCCGCCGCCAATACCCTGAAAGCGCTCACGGTCACGCCGCCCGCTAATCCGGTGGATGCCGGAAACCTGGCGCAGAAGCTGGCAAAGGCGGGCGATCTCAGCAGCGCGGTGTCGGTGGTGCGGACGAACCTGCAGCGTGGCGTGCAGGGCAATGCGGGCGATTATGCCGCGCAGATGGCGGTGCTGAATCAGGCGGGCCTCGGCAGTGAGGCGCAGCGCTTCCTCAGCAACCCGGAGCTGCAGGCGCGCAGTACCCCGACCCAGCTCGCCGGTATCCGCAACGGTTATCTGATTAACGAAGTGGATCGCCTGCGGCAGCAGCGTCAGTACGCGGTGGCTTATGACAAGCTGATTGGCGCGCTGCAGCAGGATCCGCAGAACCGCGATCTGATGTTCGCGATGGCCCGTCTCTATCAGGACGGCAAGATGAACCGGGATGCGGGCGTAGTCTATGACTACCTGATGACCCAGGATACGCCGACCCAGGATGCGCGCGTCGGGGCCATCAACGTCGCGCTGGCGCAGAACAATGTGCCGCGTGCTAACGAGCTGAGCCGCGGCCTTAACACCACCACGCAGACGCCGGATCGTCTGCTGTTGCTGGCACGTGTCGCCGAAGCCAATGGCAACCATTCACAGGCGATGGCGTATCTGCGTTCGGCACGCGGGCAACTGACTGGCCTGCAGGGCGCGCAGTCTGGCAGTGTGCCGACCGTGGGCGGCCTGGCGCTGGCGGACAATCCGTTTATCAACCGCACCACCTCGCCAGTGGGACGCTCACCGTCCAGCTACGGCACCGTGCTGCCGTGGCAGGCCGCACCGGCGGGCCAGACTGCTGGCGTGACATCACAGGGCGAACCGGCTGCGGGCAGCACAACGGTTTCTCAGCAGTCACAGGTTCTGCATGACGTTAACACCATGATGGATTCGCTACAGGAGAAAACGGCTACCTGGAGTCAGGGCATGGTGCAGGTGCGCGGGCGCGACGGCGAGTCGGGCCTGAGCAAACTGACGGAAGCCAAAGCGCCGCTGACCTTCTCTACCGTGCCGTTTGAAACGGCGCGCCTCGACTTTACCGCCACGCCGGTCTCACTCACGGCAGGCAGTGGCGCCGCCGATGCCTGGCGTCGTTTCGGCACCAATGCGCTGAGCCAGGGCCGCGTTGTGGCCGCAGGCGGCGCGACGGTGAATGACCTGCCCACCGCGACCACCGATTCGCAGACCGCTTCTGGCGTCGAGTTGAATCTGGCGCTGAAGGGCGACAGCTATAAAGTAGATATCGGCAGTACGCCGCTGGGCCAGGATCTCAGTACGCTGGTCGGGGGTGTGCAGTGGTCACCGAAACTCACCGACTTCCTGACGCTGATCCTGACTGGTGAGCGTCGCGCGATTACCGACAGCCTGCTCTCTTACGTCGGCGCAGAAGATAAAGCCAGCGGCAAACGCTGGGGACGTGTCACGAAGAACGGCGCGAACGCCCTGTTAAGCTACGATAATGGCGATGCGGGCTTCTACGCTGGCGGCGGCGCGTACAGCTATCTTGGTGAAAATGTCGCCAGCAACAACAATCTGCAGGCGACCGCCGGGGTGTATGTTCGTCCGTTCCACAGTGACGACCGCGAGCTGAAAGTGGGCATGAGTCTGGCGTGGATGGACTTCTCAAAAAACCTCAGCTACTTCAGCTACGGGCAGGGCGGTTACTTCAGCCCGCAGAACTACGCGTCGGTCTCGTTCCCGATAGAGTTCTCACGCAAGTTTGACGATCTCAAAGTGAATATTGGCGGGGCAGCCGGTTATCAGACCTACAGTCAGGATAAGAGCGCGTACTTCCCGGCGGATGCCAGCCTGCAGTCAGAGCTGGAATCCCTTGCTGCCAGCGGCAGCGTGAAAGACGCGTACTACTCTGGCGGCAGTAAAAACGGCATCGGCTATAACCTGCATGCCGGGGCGGACTACAAACTCAATAAAGATGTGACGATTGGCGGCCAGCTGGGTTATGACACCTTTGGTGACTACAACGAAAGCAGCGCCAGGCTCTATGTCCGTTACCTGTTCGGAGAGAAGTAATGAGTGAGCATTCGGGGGTATCACATCCTTATCAGCCGGGCTGGTTTGACCTGGTCAGCGTGCTGATTGACGGGATGATCGCCAACGCCGGTCAGCAGGAGGCGGAAGCCTTTCTCTACAGGATGGGTGAATCGCTGGCGACCCGCTATCCTTTGCCAGAGTCGCGCACCGTGCAGGATCTGGAGCGCGAGACCAACCTGCAACTGGCGCGGTTTAACTGGGGCTTTGTGCAGCTTCAGCCGGAAGAGAAGGCGCTGCTGATTGCGTATCACGCCTTACCGGCAGGCGACAATCGCCATTCTCCGGCTGACTGGCAGGCGGCGTTTGGTGCGGTCATCGCCGGGCTTTTTTCAGGCTGGTTGCAGGGCCAGGGCGGCAGTAGAATGGTACCGGTGACGCTTGAACTCAACGATGGCAGCACGCTGCACTATCGATATCAATAGGATCAGAAATGAAACGTAAGCCATTCTGGATGGGCTGGATCTGCACTGTTTTACTGCTGGCCTGCAGCGCGCAGGCCAATGCCAGCGGCTGGGATACCTTTAAAAGTCGTTTTCTGACCGCCGAAGGGCGGATCACGGATACCGCCAATAACAATGTCAGTCACACCGAAGGTCAGGGGTATGGCATGTTGCTGGCGGTGGCCAACAACGATCGCGCCACCTTCGATCGGCTGTGGCAGTGGACACGCACTCAGCTGCGTAATCCGCAGACCGATCTCTTCTACTGGCGCTATGTGCCGGGCAGTGACAACCCGGTTGCCGACAAAAATAACGCCTCGGATGGCGATGTGCTGCTGGCATGGGCGCTACAGCGCGCCGCACAGAAATGGCAGGTGGAGAGCTATCAGCAGGAGTCAGACCGCATTCAGCGCGCCATCATCAAGCTGGATGTCACGAGCTTTGGCGGCCATACCGTCCTGCTGCCGGGCGCGCAGGGCTTCAATAAAACCAGCTATGTGGTGCTGAACCCCTCGTACTTCCTGTTTCAGGCGTGGCGGGAGTTTGGCGAGCGCAGTCATCTGCAGGTCTGGGATAAGCTGATTAACGATGGTTTTGATCTGCTGGGTAAGCTGAGCTTTGGTAAAACCGGCCTGCCGCTGGACTGGGTCGCGCTGAATGCGGATGGGTCGGTTGCGCCAGCGGTGGGTTACTCAAACCGCTTCAGCTACGACGCGATCCGCGTGCCGCTGAACATCTGGTGGTATGACCCGCACAGTCTGGCGCTGGTGCCGTTTCAGCGCGTCTGGCAGGGTTACAGCCGCATGCTGACCCCCGCCTGGTTCGATGTGCTGGCGAATGCACCCGCTCCTTACCACCTTGAGGGCGGTCTGCTGGCGGTGCGTGACCTGACGCTGAATGAGACCGGCTATCTGAGCGATAAGCTGGCTGCCGATCAGAACTACTTCTCTGCCAGCCTGCAGCTGCTGACCTGGCAGGCGTTTCAGGAGAAGCGCTGATCAATCGCAGAACGGCGGCGCTGGCCGCCGTTCTGGAGCTGATAACCCGGTGTGTCAGGCGCTGAGTCGCGCCTGACACACTCTTCTGCTATCCGGCAATAATGCGTTACTGCGGATAGGGCACCCAGTCGCCGCCGTTGAGCCTGATCCAGGGCTTGCCCTGATACATCATCACCACCGCACCGTCGTTTTCCGACACCACCGGCGTCTGCGGCAGCTTGTCGGTCAATACCGACATATTCACATTCGGCGCATTAAATACCTGTCCATCCACCACCCGCGACACAATTTCTGAAATCGCCAGCAGGCTGGTCGGTGCATCAATATTGAGAGGCTGACCCTGATGCGGGGCCTTCATGCCGACAAACTTAATCCCCACCGGCACATGCGTAATGGCAGGGCTGGGAATATCCCGCAGGCCTGACATCTGCATCTTATCGCCCTCAAGTGCGGCACCATGCTCCGGCACCACCAGCACCATCACCCGGCGGCCCGACTTCTCCAGCTGGGTGAGGAAGGCGTCGATTTGATCAAACAGCAGCTGAGCGCGCGGCTTCCACGGGGCAGTCTGGGTGCTGCCCAGTTCACGGGTGCCGTCGTGCAGCGGGATCAGGTTGTAGAAGGTGGCGCTGCGTGCATCGCTGCTCTTGCTGCGATCGTCAAGCCAGCGCTGCATCAGCTGCGCATCGTTAAGCACCGGCGAGCCGTCGAATGAGGTCAGTTCCGGGGCAATGCCTGCCTGCGACATCAGCGGTGCCTGAATATCGCCGCCCTCGCGCAGTTCCTTGAGATAGTTACCGAACACGCCGGTGTGATCCATCATCAGCTGCTCTTTAAAGCCCAGCTTCGCCAGATTATCGAACAGATAACAGCGAGAATCGGTGGGTTTGTAGAGTTCGCTGTGCGAAGTCTGACCGCAGCTGGCACGCAGCAGACGGATCCCCGCCGGTCCGCTGTAACTGGTGGCGGAGTTATAGTTGGTCAGCATGATATCGAAATGCTGCCACAGCGGATGATTACGCAGCTGGGAGGCATCCATGTCGGACCAGGCGAGTGAACAGATGTTGATCACCAGGATGTCGAACGGCTGCGAATCGGCCGGCAGGCTGTCAGGGAAATGGGTGACGCGCTTGCGCTCACTCTCATAAAAACGGCTGAGCCAGGCGGTCAGGCTGGCGCTGGTGGGCGCGGCTGACTGATCGAGCCCATCCGGCACGGCCGCCGCCTGGCTGGCAGCAGCCGGTGTCTGATTCAGCACCACCTGCGGGGTTGTCGCGCGGGTCGGCAGCAGCGACATCGCCGGACCCGCAATGGTCAGCACGTTGAGCCAGATCAGCATCAATGAAACCAGCACGGTGATGCGAATCCACTGCGAAATAAACAGATAGAGCACCAGCAGAACAAACAGGGCACCCACCATTTGCCAGTTGATAAAACGGTCAGCCAGATCGAGCAGGTAAGCACCCGAGAAGCCCGCCAGCTGATCGCCCTGGCTGAGAATGCTGCTGAGTCCCGGCAGCCAGGTATCATGCCAGAACAGCGCGAAGCCAACAGGGATCGAGACCCAGTGGCGCAGGCGATGCAGGCGAACCGACGGCAGCGGGAAGAGCAGCCAGGCGAGAAACACCAGATTGCTCAAAGCATGAAAGTTGAGGTAGCCGTACCACAGCAGGGCAAATTTGACTAAAAAGTAGAAGTTCCAGCCGCCCAGTCCGCGCCAGCAGGACCACAAACGGGAAGAGTGGGCCGCAGCGGGTTGATCATTTTTCATTAATTTTTGCATCCGTTTTTGGAGATTGACGCTGCCAGTGACCTTCAGACTTCAGCGCGCGAGCAGGCAACAGCCGATTCAGCAGGCCGTTCCAGCGACGCGGCAGCCACTGATGCCAGACCGGCTTTAAAATCAGCAAAATAACAACGATCAGCAGCGCAATCTGTACCCAATCCATCAGGTTCATCGGGATTCATTCTCCGGCAGTAAAGTGATGGGCAGGGGGGCTGAGCGTTCCTGCGTTTCGTGCCGGCTCTCAACGGCAGCACGTGTTGTCTCTGATACCGGCGTCAGATCCTGAATCGCCATGGGCGTCAGTTTCTTAATATTGCTGACTTCCGCAAGAATCTGATTATCCTCGAACCAGACCATTCGGTTTGCAAACAGCTCGTCGTGAGGCAGTGAAAATATATATTTCAATGCTTTATCAAGATCGTTATAGCGGCAGGAGGAGAGAAACAGAATGACGCGATCTTCCAGTACCGTGACCAGATCGCCAAAGCGGCGCGGCTTACAAAGTGTCAGGATCTGCTGCGGTTTAAGCTGTGGCACCGGCCGCAACGCCACCAGCAGGCCCTTATCATTTTCCGGCAGCAAAGTATTACTGATCAACTGGCTGACTGACTGGCAGAAGGCGTCAAGCCGCAGGTAGCCTTTTTCATGCAGAGGCTGCAATGACGCGGTTAACGCCTCAAGACTGGCGGGAACGCGACGGTTAAACACCTGTCCCTGAACGCCTTCCAGCGTGGTCAGAAACCGCGACATGGGCGCGTTGGTCGGCACAATAACGTTTACCCCGCAGGCCAGCAGCAGACGCTCGTCGCTGTAACGCAGGCTGGCACCCATCTCGCGCACTACAATTTTCAGGCCGTTGCCGCGTCCGCGTCGCAGGCTGTGTACAAACTTCGCCAGTTCGTTGATCAGGTCGCTTCGGGTCAGGCTGAAAATAACCGTTGCGGCATTGGCCTGTTGAGCCCGTAACCAGACCTGCTCATTATCATCGAAGAGTTGCCACTGGCGTGAAAGTGGCGGTGCACCCTCAAGCACGATTTTGTCCGCAAGATAATGCTGCTCGTCATTAAGGCTCAGTGGTTCCTGGTTTTCATTTAACGTAAAGAAACGATCTTCTTCACAGCCCAGGCGTATTGCACGATCGGCCAGCAGGCGTTCTGCGGCATACCACCAGTTAATTCGATACTGCCAGCTATCCTGCTGAAAGCCCAAATGCGCCACGCCATCCAGCTGACGAAAATAACGCTGAAGATTATTACTCAGGTTTATTATGGTGGAGCCGGACGTCACGATTAACAGCGTGAGTTTTCTTTTATGCAGCGTGTGGCGCATACCCTTTATCCACCGCGTTAATTCGGCGTCATCGAGCTTATCCCATTGCGCTGCGCTGCTGTTAAATATCACCAGGCCGTTTTTGCTGCCGAGCGTGCGCAGAAAATCGCTTTCCAGCTGCAGCAGACTCCGTTTGCTTTTGGGAAGAGAAAACAGCGGGATACGGTCAGGACCGCCGACCGGGTCGGGCGTCAGTAAATCACGCGGCGGCTGATCAGCGCTGATCAGCGTGACGGCCTGCTGATGTGAAATCACCTGTCGAATAAACGTGCGGGCGTCATCCTGACGTGCACAAGTGACCCAATAACAGCCAGGGGTTTGCAATGCCGTTAATTCAGGCTGAACATGCAACAGCCCTAGCGAAAAAGAATTTTTCATATTGAATTCGTTATTTTTCCAGTCCAGGCTAGCTTATTATAGACAGGCCTGGATGTAACCTGAGAAATTTGAACATTGCTAATGACAGGCTGACTCACAATGTTCTGCAAATGCCGCGTTTCAGGAAATTTTTTTTCAACGCCCTTTTTTACGCGCAGGCGGTCATTCTGAATCTGACATTGTTTTATTTTTGGCGAAAAGTAATGAAAAACCAAAATCTTTATACCCCTGTCGCCACTGCGGGCGATCGTCAGGATGATATTAGCGCTTTGCGTGACGCCTTTTCTTTGCACTCTTTTCGCTATGTCGACATTGCACGTGAAGAGCGCCTGAAAGAGATTGTGTCGCGCTGGCCGCTGTTAGCGGAAACGCTCCCCAGCAAGCCTGAGCAACCTGACTGATGCCGCTGATAGCGCTTCAGGGCGTGCGGGGCGGCGTTGGCACAACCTCTCTTTGTGCCGGACTCGGCTGGGCGCTCGCCACCCTCGGCGAGCGGGTCTTGCTGATCGACGGCTCGCCGATCAGTCAGCTCGGCGTGCATTTTAATCTGCCCCCTCAACAGGAGAATGGCTGGATGCAGGCGCTGTGCGATGACGGGGAGTGGCAGCATGCCGCGCTTCGCTATCCCAATGGACCTGATTTGCTTCCACATGGTGTGCTTTCTCATCAGCATGCGTTGACTATTGCCCACCAGAGTGAAGCGGTGGCCGCGCCGCTGCTCCAGGCATTGCCGGACCTGCAGGCGCGCTATCAGTGGATTATTTTCGATCTGCCCGCCGATCCCCTGCCGTGGCACGAAACGCTCTATCCGGGACTGGACGGTATACTGTGCGTCACTCAGCCAGATGCGAATTGTCATTTACGTCTGAGCCAGCGCCATTTTCCGGCGCGTACGCGCTTTATCATCAATCAGTTCAATGCCAACAGCCGTCTGCAGCAGGACCTCCATCAGCTCTGGATGGCTTCGCTGACAAAGCTGATACCGCTGCTGATCCACCGCGATGAGGCGCTGGCTGAATCGCTGATGATGAAGCAGCCAGTTGGTGAATATCGGCCACATGCGTTAGTCAGCGAAGAGATTATCACGCTGGCAAACTGGCTGCTGCTCAACCTGAATGGGGTGAGGTCGTGAACCCGTTGCGCTGGCTGTTGACTGCTCCCGCCTGGCAATCACTGCACAGCGGCTATACCACCGCGCGAGGCAATGGCGCTTCCCGCTTTGCCAGTGCACTCCACCTGTTCTGGTCTGTTCTGGGGCTGATGCTGCTCCGTTTCGAAAGCCCGGCCTGGCAGCGTGTTATTCAGCAGCGCCGCCGCCTTTATCCGCACATTTCTCCGGAGCGTCCGCGTCCGCTGGATATTTTGCGTTATCTGATTCAGACACTCTGGCTGATTGTGATCCGGCTACCGGGTGCGGGCAGGCGCGACGGCGTTAATCGCCTGAGCGTGCTGACTGGCTGGCGGCACCACGGTTATCGCTGGCTGGATAATCTTGTCGCCCGCTCGCAAACCCACAGCATTGATACGCGTCTTGAACAGCGGCTGAAGCGCCTGTCACCGCTGATGCGACGCAGCCTTTTCGTCGTCATTGCCCTCTTTGCCTCACTGCTGGCACTGCTCTGTATCAGTCAGCCCTTTGGTCTGATGACCCAGTTTATTTTTGTCGTACTGCTCTGGGGGCTGGCGATGCTGGTACGGCGCATACCGGGGCGTTTTCCCACGATGATGCTCATCGTGCTGTCGCTGACCGTGTCGTGCCGCTACCTCTGGTGGCGCTATACCTCGACGCTGAACTGGGACGATCCGCTGAGCCTGATCTTTGGTCTGCTACTGATTGCAGCAGAGACCTACGCCTGGGTGGTGCTGGTGCTGGGCTATTTCCAGACGCTCTGGCCGCTTAATCGCCAGCCGGTTTCTATGCCAGCGGATCGTTCGCAGTGGCCCTCGGTGGACCTGCTGGTGCCGACCTATAACGAACCGCTCAGCGTTGTCAGACCGACGCTCTATGCTGCGCTGGGCATCGACTGGCCGAAAGACCGCCTGACTATCTATCTGCTCGACGACGGCAACCGGCCGGAATTTCGCGACTTTGCTGCCAGCGTGGGTATCAACTATGTCGTGCGTCCCTCTAACGAACATGCCAAGGCAGGCAACATCAACCACGCGCTGAAAAAGTATTGCCGCAGCGACTTCGTCTCGATCTTTGACTGCGACCATGTGCCGACACGCTCATTTTTACAGATGGCCATGGGCTGGTTTATCAAGGATCCCCGGCTGGCGATGCTGCAGACGCCGCATCACTTCTTTTCACCCGATCCGTTTGAGCGCAATCTCGGGCGGTTTCGCCGTACGCCGAACGAGGGGTCGCTGTTTTACGGGCTGGTGCAGGACGGTAATGATACCTGGGACGCCACCTTCTTCTGCGGCTCCTGCGCCATTCTGCGTCGCACCGCGCTGGAAGAGATTGGCGGTATTGCTGTAGAAACCGTCACTGAAGATGCCCATACCTCGCTGCGTCTGCACCGGCGTGGCTACACCTCAGCCTACATCCGCATTCCTCAGGCGGCCGGACTGGCAACCGAAAGCCTGTCAGCGCATATCGGGCAGCGTATCCGCTGGGCACGCGGCATGGTGCAGATTTTCCGCCTGGACAACCCGCTGTTTGGTAAAGGGCTGAAGTGGGTGCAGCGGCTCTGTTATGCCAACGCCATGCTGCACTTCCTGTCCGGCATTCCAAGGCTGGTCTTCCTGCTGGCACCGCTGGCATTTTTACTCTGCCACGCCTACATCATCTACGCGCCTGCGCTGGCGATCGCGATTTATGTTTTACCTCACATGCTGCATACCAGCCTCACCAACTCGCGTATCCAGGGGCGCTGGCGTCATTCTTTCTGGAGCGAAGTCTACGAGACGGTGCTGGCCTGGTATATCGCCCGCCCGACCACCGTAGCGTTGTTCAATCCCCACAAAGGCAAGTTTAACGTTACCGCCAAAGGCGGACTGGTTGAGGAGCAGCATCTGGACTGGGTGATCACCAAGCCCTATATGCTGCTGGTGCTGCTCAATCTGGCGGGGGTGCTGATGGCGTTCTGGCGCATACAGCATGGCCCGGCAAACGAGATACTGACGGTATGCGTAAGCCTGATTTGGGTGATTTACAACATGATTATTCTCGGTGGCGCGGTGGCGGTGTCGGTTGAAGCTCGACAGATCCGCGAGGCGCATCGGGTAGAGATTGCCATGCCCGCAGCCATCGCACGTGAAGATGGTCATATGCTGCCCTGTACGCTGCGTGACTACTCTGACGGCGGTGTGGGGCTGGAGATGCGCGAACCGGATGCGCTGCGGGAGAATGAAAAAGTCTGGCTGCTGCTGCGTCGTGGACAGCAGGAGTTCAGCTTTCCGTGCCAGGTTCAGCGCGTCTTTGGCCGTCGGGCGGGTGTCCGTCTGCATCAGCTGACCACCCAGCAACATATTGATTTTATCCAGTGCACCTTCGCCCGTGCTGATACCTGGGCGCTGTGGCAGGACGGTTTTCCGGAGGATAAGCCAGTGCAGAGTCTGGCCGACATCATGATCCTCGGCTTTAAAGGTTATCTGCGCCTGGCGGAATATGGTCCGCCGCAGTTACGTCGGTTGTTTAACCTGCTTACCGCTGGGGTAAGCTGGCTGGCTTCGCTGTTGCCGCAAGGCATCGGACGCGTGCCCGCTTCAAAAAATCTGCATTGAGTTGATGATATGACGACAACAGGAATAAACAGGTGGGTCGCTGCACTGCTGCTGGGCTCGGCAACGCTGAGCAGTGCCGTGGCGCAGGAGAGTGCACCGGTCATGGCTACCGGAGAAACGGCGGTGCAATCGTTGCCGCAGCAGCCTGCCGCGCCGCTGCGTAGCAGTCAGCTGAGCTTTGCTAAGCTGGCGCCGCCGCCGGGCAGCATGACGCTGAGCGGAACGCGCCCCAGCGGGCAGATCGAGTTCGGGGTGCGCAGTGATGAGGTGGTGACACGTGCGCTGCTTAATCTCAGCTACCGGCCGTCGCCTGCGCTGCTGCCCACGCTGTCGCAGCTGAAAGTCTATCTCAATGATGAGCTGGTGAGCCTGATCACCCTGACGCCGGAACAGCCTGGCAAACAGAATCAGATGCAGTTGGCGATCGATCCCCGTTTTATCACCGACTTTAACCGCGTGCGCTTTGAGCTGGTCGGTCACTACGCCAACATCTGTGAAAATCCGGCTAACAGCACCATCTGGCTCGATATCGGCAAAGAGAGCGGTCTGGATCTGACGCTACAAAAGCTGCCGCTGAAAAATGACCTGTCTCATTTCCCGGAGCCCTTTCTTGATACGCGCGACACGCGACCGCTGACTCTGCCGATGGTGTTTGCTGCCCGGCCAGACGTTAACCAGCAGCGTGCCGCCGCGATCCTGGCCTCATGGTTCGGCAGCAAAGCCGCCTGGCGCGGACAGCATTTTCCGGTGCTCTACAATCAGCTGCCGCAACAGCAGCATGCGGTGGTGTTTGCCACCAACGATGCACGCCCGGATTTCCTGAAAAATTTGCCGCCGGTGATGAAGCCGACCGTGGCGATGGTAAGCCAGCCTGACAGTCCTTATGAAAAAATGCTGCTAATCCTGGGACGCAACGACGACGATCTGCTGACGGCGGTGCAGGGGATTGCGCAGGGTGAGCTGCTGTTACGCGGTGACAGCGCGACCGTCGACCGTGTCACACTGCTGGCACCGCGTCAGCCCTATGATGCGCCAAACTGGGTGCGGACCGATCGCCGCACCACATTTGCTGAGCTGACGCAGTATGAAAACCAGTTACAGTCCGACGGTCTGCAGCCCAACCCGATCAGCCTGACGCTGAACCTGCCGCCCGATCTCTTCCTGGTACGGGCGCGCGGTATCGATATGGATCTGAGCTATCGCTATACCTCGCCTGTCCACCCGGATGGCTCACGGCTGGCCGTTAACCTGAATAATCAGTTTATTCAGGACTACCCGCTGGTGCCGAAAAACACTGCCGGGCAGCAACTGCTGCATATTCCGCTGATTCAGGGAATGATGGACAAGAATCATGAGCTGCTGATCCCGGCGCTGCGGCTGGGCGTGGTAAACCAGCTGCGCTTTGATTTTGACTATGCCAATACCTTTATGGGTGGCACCGCCGACGGGCGTTGTGAAACCGTGACGCCGGTAGGACACCATGTTGTGGTGGACGACAGTTCCAGCATCGACTTCTCTGGCTATCGCCACTACATCGAAATGCCCTCATTGCAGAGCTGGGCGAATGCGGGCTTCCCGTTCAGTCGCTACGCCGATCTGGCCCAGACGCTGGTGCTGGTCCAGCCCAATCCCGATGCACAGCAGGTCAGTACGCTGCTGAATGCGCTGGGCAATATGGGCGCGCAGACCGGCTATCCGGCGCTGCGCGTGCAGCTTACCGATGACTGGGGTACGGCGAAAAAGCAGGATGCGGATCTGCTGATGATCGGCGATATCCCCAAAGATCTTCAGGATGACCGCCGGATCACGGCGCTGGTCGATGCTACCGCCAGCTGGCTGAAAACCCCGGCGCGCAGGGTTTCTCAGCCTGTTCAGCCACTGAGCGAGGCTGAAAGAGCAGCGGAAAGCACTACGGCTATTGGGTCACGCGGCCCGCTGGCGACCGTGATTGGTTTCCAGTCGCCGTTTTACGATCAGCGCAGTGTCGTCGCGCTGCTCGCCGATGGCAGTCCGCGCAGCTGGCAGCTGCTTGATGAGGCGCTGGCTGACAGCGGCAAACGCCAGGCGATCTCAGGCTCCACGGCGATTATCCGTGAGTCGGGCGTCAACAGCCTGCGCGTTGGAGAGACCTACTTTGTCGGCCATCTGCCGTGGTGGGAGCGTCTCTGGTCGCTGCTCTCTTCACATCCCTTCTGGCTGGCACTCTGTGCGCTCTTTGTGGTGGTGCTGTTCGCGCTGATGACATGGCGTCTGATGCGAATTATTACCCGTCGTCGTTTACTGGATGAAGATGAATAACGCTCAGTTATTGCGGACAGGCATGCTGCTCGGCGCACTAAGTGCGCTGCCGGGCATGGCCGTCGCCGCTGACGGATCGGAAGTCTCGCCGGTCGACTGGCTGCTGACCCAGGTCCGTACCGGCGAGTCGACCAACAAATACGATCTGGTACAGCAGTCGCTCTATCGGCTGGAGAAAATCGATCCCGATAATCCCCAGGTGCTGGCGGCACGTCTGCGGCTGGCACTGCACCAGGGCGATATCGCCAGCGCGCAGTTGCTGCTGGATCAACTGAAAAAGGTTGCACCTGATTCGGCAGAGACGCGCGAATCAGCTGTCGGCCTGGCGCTGACCTCATCCGATGGACGGCAGCAACTGCAGCAGGCGCGTCTGCTTGCCACATCGGGGCGACTGACCGAGGCGAAAAGCGCTTATGATGCGCTGTTTAACGGCGTCTTCCCCGATCCCAATACCGCCCTGGAGTACTGGCGGCTGCTGGCGCGCCTTCCCGGCCAGGAGAGTGTGGCTTATCAGCAGCTTCAGGCACTGGAACAGCGCTATCCGGGCAATATCGGGGTTGAGCTACAAATTGCACGCATGGCGTTTAATCAGCAGCAGCCAGAAAAGGCGATAGCGCAGCTGAAAAAGCTGGCAAACAGCAACGGCGGGCGTACCGCTGCCGCCGACCTCTGGCTGCAGCAGATCACCAGTCAGCCGATCAGCGACAGCAGCGTGGCGCAGCTTAAAGCCTATCTGGCTGTGTTCACTGAGGGCGATGCGTACCAGCAGGGCGCAGAGGCGCTCGCGAAGCAGCAGACGACACTGGCCGATCCCGCTTATCGGGAAAGGATGCGGGCGCTGGCGCTGGTCGACGCAGGCGATGTGAATAACGCGATGACGACCCTTAACCGGGCGCTGAAAGCGAATCCCGATGATGCCGAATTAATGGGCGCGATGGGACAGACCCAGGCCCGCGCGGGCCATCGTGAGACTGCGATTCTGTGGCTGGAACGCGCCATCAAAGCGGGCCAGCAGAGCACGCTGATCGGCAAATGGCAGTCACTGTTGCAGAGCAATCGCTACTGGCTGGCGATTGAGCAGGGCGATAAAGCGCTGGCACAGCACGATATTGATGCTGCCGAAAAGCACTATCGCGCGGCGCAAACGTATGACAGCAGCGACAGCTATGCCCTGATTGGCCTGGGCGATGTGGCGATGGCCCGCAAAGAGACGGCGGCGGCTGAACAGTTCTGGCAGCGCGCGCGACGGCTGGATGGCACTAATATCACCGCGGTGCGTCGGCTGGCGGGACTGTATCAGACGGTGTCGCCCGCCCGCGAGATGGAATTCATCAATACCTTACCTGCTGCACAGCAGCGCGCACTGGCCGACACGATCCGGACGCTGCGCAGCGACAGCCTGCGCGCGGAAGCGGATGCCCTGGCGCAGCAGGCGCGCTGGTCGCAGGCCGCAGAGAAATATCGTCAGGCGCGCGAGCTGTCACCGGATGACGTCTGGCTCAGTTACCGGCTGGCAGGCGCACTGCGTAACAGCGGAGCCGGACAGCAGGCGGATGCGGTAATGCGCGCACTGCCGCAGCAGCATCCTCAGGACGCCACCGCGCTTTATGCGACCGCACTCTGGTTCTCAGGCAATGATAACAACAGCGAGGCGATGGCCACGCTGCATCGGCTGCCCGACGCGCAGTGGAGCAGCGATATGCGCGAGCTGGCTGACCGCCTGAAGCAGGATCAGATCTTTGCCCAGGCTGAGGCGCTGCGCGCCGCCGGGCAGGAGCAGGCAGCGGTGACGCTGCTTGAGCAGCAGCCGGTTTCTACCCGGCGAGACCTGATGCTGGCCGACTGGGCGCTGGAACGTGGTGAAGCGCCGCAGGCGCTGGCGGAATATCAGCAGGTGCTGTCGCGCCAGCCGGATAACGGCGATGCGGCGCTGGGGCGAATCGAAGCGCTGGTTGCCCTGCAGCGCAACAGCGAAGCCCGCCAGGCCCTGGCGCAACAGCCGCCCGTACAGGCGAGTGTCAATGCGGATCGCCGTATTGCGCTGGCGTGGCGGGCGGTGGGTGAAACCACGCGGGCTGCTGCGCAGTTTACCGATCTGAAACAGCGCGCCGCCGCGCTGCCGCCTTCGCAGGATAAGGCGCTGGTGTTTCGTGATTCGGCACGGCTGGAGGGCGCACAGCAGCAGCCTGAACAGGCACTGGCAGACTATCGTCAGGCGATGACGGCCAGCGGTATCGATAGCAGTGGCAATATCAGCCGTGCAACCCGCAACGATCCCCAGGATGACTGGCTGAAGCGCAGCCTGCGCAGCGACACGGCCGATCTTTATCGTCAGCAGCAGACCACGCTGACGGTGCAGCAGGACTATTCACGCAACAGCGGCACCGGCGGCATCTCTGATTTTACGGCGCACACCACCATGCTGCAGGCGGAACGTCCGTTTGCTGATGGCCGGGGCTTTGTCCGTCTTGATCGGGTGGATGTCTCCGCAGGCACCTTTACCACCCAAAACGGCAACATCGACGCTCTGTTTGGCAGCTGTGACGATGCGAATTCCGGCGGCTGCAGTCGTCAGACCCGCCAGCGCGATGAGGGTACGGCGCTGGCCGCTGGCTGGCATAACGCGACCTGGTCGGCTGACCTCGGTACTACGCCGCTGGGTTTTGAAGTCACGAACTGGACCGGTGGGCTGAGCTGGAAAACCGATGTGAAACAGCTCGGCGTCACACTCACTGCCTCACGCAGGCCGATCGCCAGTTCGCTGCTCTCCTATGCCGGGACGCGCGATCCCGCCGCCAATGGTGGCAAAAGCTGGGGCGGCGTAGTGGCCACGGGCGGCAGCATCGGGCTGAGTTACGATCAGGGCGGGGCGCATGGCGTCTGGGGCGACATCAGTGCGCATCAGATCACCGGTAAAAATGTTGCCGATAACAGCCGCGAGCGGCTGATGGGCGGCTATTACTACAAGCTCATCAACAGCGACAATCGCCGTGCGACCGTCGGGCTGAACAGCATGATCTGGCACTATCAGAAGGATCTCAGCGATTACACCTTCGGCCAGGGCGGTTACTACAGTCCGCAGCAGTATCTCTCTTTTTCCGTGCCGGTGACCTGGCGGCAGCGGACAGAGAACTGGTCGTTTGATCTGGGCGGCTCCGTCTCCTGGTCCCATTCGAAAACCAGTGCGCAGCAGCGTTATCCGGTTAATCCGGGTTATACCCTGGCCAGTAATCCGTCTTCTGCCAGCAGTTCCGGCGGCGGTACGGGCTATACGCTGCAGGCAGTGATTGAGCGACGGCTGACGTCGAACTGGTTTATTGGTGCGGGTGTCGATATTCAGCAGGCGAAGGATTACACCCCGAGTCATGGTCTGCTCTATGTGCGCTATGCTGCCGACGGCTGGGAAGGCGATCTCGATATGCCGCCACAGCCGCTGATCCCTTACGCAGATTTTAAATAACACGGAACGGGAAAAAGCAGGACTTTTCAGACGGTAAAAAAGTCAGTTTATGGGATATACTGGCGGGCATTGTCCTGTCTGCTATCTGGGCTTTTTTCATCGTCGGGAGAGAATTTTTTTGCGCGTAAGCCGGTCACTTACGATAAAGCAGATGGCGACAGTTTCGCTGGTTGCGGTTATCACCATCAGTATCTTTATCGTCATCCAACTGTTTCATTTTGTGCAGCAGCGCAGGATTGACTATGCCCAGCAGATGGAGAATATCGCACACACCGTCCGCCAGCCGCTGTCGGAAGCGGTGCTGCGTGCCGATATTTCTCAGGCCGAACGCATTCTTCATTCACTGAAGCCAGCCGGTATTTTATCGCGCGCCGATGTGGTGCTGCCGAATGCGTTCCAGGCCCTGCACGCCGACTTCGAGACGGAAAAACCGGTGCCGCTTCTGGTGGCCCGCCTGTTTGAGCTGCCGGTGCAGATTACCCTGCCGCTCTATTCGGTGGAAAATACCGGGATGCCGAAGCCGCTGGCCTATCTGGTGTTGCAGGCTAACTCGACGCGCGTCTACCAGTTTATCCTCAGCACGCTCTCGACCATGATCATCACCTACCTGCTACTGGCGCTGATCCTCTCTGTGGCGATCAGCTGGTGCATCAACCGGCTGGTGGTGCATCCGCTGCGCAATCTCTCACGGGAATTGCAGGAGCTGCCACCGCAGTCGATTCTGACGCATAAACTGACCCTGCCGCAGAGCCACCGCGATGACGAAATCGGCATGCTGATACGAAGCTACAACCGCAATCAGCAGGTGCTGGAGTCGATTCATGACGAGATGAGTCGGCTGACCACCCATTTTGCCGTCACCGATCTGCCTAACCGTACGCTGTTTCTGGCGCTGGTCGAGCAGTTTATGTGCAACCCTGAACAGCCACTGGGTCTGATGGTGATCCGCATTGAAACGCTGCAGGAAGCTAACGGCGTACTGAGCGATGAGCAGCGCGATACGCTGATGCTGACGCTGGTGGAGAAGATCCGGCATACGCTGGATGACCATACCCTGCTGGCACAGACCGGTGTCAGCGACTTCGTGCTGTTAATGAAGCGCGCCAGTAATCCGTTCCGTGCGCTGCGCCTGGCGCGCAACCTGATGATTCGCCTGAATCAGCCGGTCAACCTGCATCAGCTGCAGCTGCGTCCTAACGTCAGTATCGGTCTGGCGCTGCGCGACGATCGGCCGCTGAGCGCGAATGAGCTGCTTGACCGCGCGACCTCGGCGATGATGTCGGCCCGTCATCAGGGCAAAAATCAGATCCTGTTCTTTGACGCTGCCCTGACCGAGCGCGCGCAGAAACGCCTGACGCAGGAGCATGACATTCTGCAGGGGCTGCACGATGAGCAGTTCGCCCTCTACCTGCAACCTCAGGTGGATATGCGCACCGGCACGTTAACCGGCGCAGAAGCGCTGCTGCGTATGCGCCAGCCAGATGGCAGTTACGGTCTGACCGAAGAGTTTATTGCCAGTGCCGAAGAGATTGGCGTGATTAGCGCGATTGGCCGCTGGGTGTTTGAAGAGGCGTGCCGCATTCTGGCTGGCTGGCAGCGACAGGGCATTATGCTGCCGCTGAGTGTGAATATTTCCGCGGTGCAACTGCGGGATACCGGCGTAGTTTCTCATCTGCAATCTTTGCTGGCGCGCCACCGCATCGCACCAGGCACCCTGGTGCTGGAAGTGACAGAGACGGCTCAGCTTGACGATGCGGAACAGGCGATATCGATGCTGCGACTGTTGCAGCAGACCGGCGTGGCGGTGGCGCTGGATGATTTCGGCATGGGCTATTCCAACCTGAACTATCTCCATCAGCTCAAAGCGTTGCCGGTTAACAAACTGAAGATGGATCGCAGCTTTGTGGCGGCACTGCCGCATGACGACACCATGGTCCGCATCGTGGCGGCCATCGCCGAGATTATCCATCTTGAGGTGATTGCTGAAGGCGTGGAAACGGCGGAGCAGCGCGACTGGCTGCTGGCGCGCGGTATCGCTATCGGTCAGGGCTATTTCTATGCAGAAGCGCTGCCGGTGAGCCGATTCAACGAGACGTGGATCGAAAACTCCTCACTGCCGCAATAATTGCCTGATTCATTGATTTTGCGAGAATTTTAGTTACAAAACCCCTTGCTGAAGCGTTTCAGTTCAGAATTACGATCCCAGGGTTTCCTGGGCGTTTGTCACCCTGTATTAATCACGTAAACAGAGTGTTATTTTCGGGTTACTGTCAGGCGCCACCTCTGTTGCCCGCCAGTCACAATAACGAATCCGACAACATCACCTCACGGCGTTAGTGGACACCTGTTTATGAAAACCTCACTTTTTAAAAGCCTTTACTTCCAGGTGCTGATGGCGATTGGCATCGGCGTTTTGTTAGGCCATTTTTACCCGGAGTTAGGGACTCAGATGAAGCCGCTGGGAGATGGCTTTGTTAAATTAATCAAGATGATTATCGCCCCGGTGATTTTCTGTACCGTGGTGACCGGCATCGCTGGCATGGAAAGCATGAAAGCGGTAGGGCGGACCGGCGCAGTAGCCCTGCTCTATTTTGAAATTGTCAGCACCATCGCGCTGATTATCGGCCTGATCGTGGTGAACGTCGTGCAGCCAGGTGCCGGGATGAACGTTGATCCTGCCACGCTGGACGCCAAAGCCGTGGCGATGTACGCCCAGCAGGCAGAACAGCAGGGCATCGTTCCCTTCCTGCTGGATATTATTCCTAACAGCGTGATTGGCGCCTTTGCCAGCGGCAACATTCTGCAGGTATTGCTGTTCGCCATTCTGTTTGGTTTTGCCCTGCATCGCCTGGGTAACACCGGCACGCTGATTTTCAACGTGATTGAAAATTTCTCAAAAGTGATTTTCGGCATCATTAACATGATCATGCGTCTGGCACCGATAGGAGCATTTGGCGCAATGGCGTTTACTATCGGTAAGTATGGCGTGGGATCACTGGTGCAGCTCGGCCAGCTGATTATCTGCTTCTACATCACCTGCGTGCTGTTTGTGGTGATCGTGCTGGGGCTGATTGCGCGTCTGTTTGCCGGATTCAGCATCTTTAAGTTCATTGCCTACATCAAAGAAGAGCTGCTGATTGTGCTGGGAACCTCCTCTTCCGAGTCTGCGCTGCCGCGTATGCTGGATAAGATGGAGAAACTGGGCTGTAAGAAATCAGTGGTCGGGCTGGTGATCCCCACCGGTTACTCCTTTAACCTCGACGGCACCTCGATTTACCTGACCATGGCGGCGGTATTTATCGCTCAGGCGACCAATGCGCACATGGATATCTTCCATCAGATTACGCTGCTGGTGGTGCTGCTGCTCTCCTCGAAAGGCGCAGCGGGGGTAACCGGAAGCGGATTTATCGTACTGGCGGCGACGCTCTCTGCGGTAGGACATCTGCCGGTGGCGGGTCTGGCGCTGATACTCGGTATTGACCGCTTTATGTCCGAAGCCCGTGCGCTGACTAACCTGATCGGTAACGGTGTGGCGACCGTAGTGGTCGCGAAGTGGGTCGATCAGCTGGATCATAAACAGCTGACCGACACGCTGGCAGGCCGTAATAAGGAGAATAAAGCGTCTGAATCTTCAATTTAATCATTGAATTTCACTTAAATCCCCACAAATGCCCGCTGTCGCTTGCCCTGACAGCGGGCATTTGCATAATGAACCCCACTTGTTTTTTTTGACGTTTTTCACTTCGTTGCGCGACATCCTGAGCTTCCTGTGGTCAAACACTCTGTTGTTGGATAACAGCGCGATTCGGCGCCAGCCGATTCGTTAATAACAGCGGCAATATGCGCCAGTGATAACGATATTTGAATTATTTGAGTAGGGGTTCACATGCAGGGCACCAGAATTCGGCTTTTGGTTGGTGGATTAGTGCTGGCAGGCAGCTTTGGTCTCCAGGCAGAAACGCTGCAACCGGATCCGGCCTGGCAGGAAGGCAAGCTGGATAATGGATTTAACTGGCAGTTACTGGCCACACCGCAGCGCCCCAGTGACCGCATTGAACTGCGGCTGGTGGTGAACACCGGTTCGCTGGTAGAAAGTGCGCAACAGACCGGCTTCAGCCATCTGCTGTCGCGTCTGGCGATGGTGCATAACACGGCGCTCAATACGCAGCAGCAGCGCGCGCTATGGCAACAGGCGATGGATCCTCAGCATCCGCTGCCGCCCGTCATCGCCTCCTATGATTCCACCCAATATAATCTGAGTCTGCCGAATAACCGCCCCGAGCTGCTGAAAGAAGCGCTGAACTGGCTGGCGGCCACGGCAGGCAATATGGCGATCACTGAAGAAGTGGTTAACACCGCGCTGGCCGCTTCCGATCCGGTGGCGACCTGGCCGAAAGATCCGCAGGATGTCTGGTGGCGCTACCGACTGAAAGGCTCCGCGCTGCTGGCGCACGATCCCGCTGCACAGCCCCGTGCGCCGGTTGATTTAACCCAGCTCAGCGATTTTTATCATCAGTGGTACACCCCGGACGCGATGACGCTCTACGTGGTAGGCAACGTCGACAGCCGTAACCTCTCTGAACAGATTAACAAAACCTTCTCGGCGTTAACCGGCAAACGTGAAACCCCTGCGCCACTGCCCACCCTGTCGCCGCTGCCGCACGAGCCGGTGAATCTGGTCAGCAGCAACATGACTCAGGATCGTCTCTCACTGGTGTGGGATACGCCGTGGCAGCCGATCCGTGACTCTCAGAATCTGCAGCGTTACTGGCAGGGCGATCTGGCCCGTGAAGCGCTGTTCTGGCATGTGCAGCGTGCACTCAGCGACAGCAAGGCACAGGGCATCCAGGTCGGATTTGACTGCCGTGTGCTTTATCAGCGTGCGCAGTGTTCCATCAACCTGGATGGGCGCAATGAAAATCTGGCGCAGAATATGAATCTGGTGGCGCGTGAGTTGGCAAACGTGCGTGATAAAGGTTTACCGCAGGAGGAGTTTGATGCGCTGATGGCGCAGAAGCTGCTGGAGCTGAACAAGCTGTTTACCACGTATGCCCGCACCGACACCGATGTGCTGATGAGTCAGCGCCTGCGCTCGCAGCAGAACGCCGTGGTCGATATCGCGCCTGAGCAGTATCAGAAGCTGCGTCAGACTTTCCTGGCCGGCCTGACCCGTGAACAGCTGAACCAGGAGCTGCGCCAGCAGCTGACGCAGGAACTGATGATGGTTCTGATTCAGCCGGAAGGCGAAGCAGAAACCAACGTGAAGAGCCTGCAAAACAGCTGGGACAAAGTGATGTCACCATCAGCGGCACCGGCGACCAGCAATGAAGCCAGTCCGCCGGATAGCAACGTCAAAGACGTTCCGCCCGCCGCGTAACGTCAGGTTTTTGCCCTGAGCCACTCGGTCACTAACATCGGCCAGCTGGCGAGGGGCAAATCTGCCACGCCACGGATACCAAATCCGTGCCCGCCTTTCTGATAGAAATGCACTTCTGCCGGGACCTTATGCTCACGCAGCGCGCCGAAAAACGCCATGCTGTGATTCACGGAGACATCATCATCGTCGGCGGCGTGGATTAACAGCGTCGGCGGCACCAGCGGATGAACCCGGGTTTCCATTGAGTAGGCTTCAATCGTTTTCTGATCCGGCCACGCACCCAGCAGGCGGGTTCTGGCACCTTCGTGGGCGATGCCGTCACGCATGCTGATCAGGGGATAGACCAGCACCATCGCATCCGGACGCGGCGAGAAGTTTTCAGCGCCATCCTGCACCGGATAGAGTTTCTCTGCGAAACGCGTGCCCAGACTGGCTGCCACATGGCCACCTGCCGAAAAGCCCATCATCACAATGTATTTACCGTTCAGGCCGCGCTGTGCCCGATCGCGCAGGACGCGAACCGCACGCTGTGCATCGGCCAGCGGCGCATCGGGGCCTTCGTGATGCCCGTCGTAGGGCAGGCGATAGGTCATGACCGCCAGGGTATAGCCCATGGAGGTAAAGAAGGTCGCCAGCGCGCTGCCTTCACGATCGATCATTACACGCTGATAGCCACCGCCCGGTGCAACCAGCAGGGTAATGCCGTTGGATTCGACCGGATGCCAGATCGCCATCTCCGGGCAACGCACGCCGGTCGCGGCGCGATCGTAAGGCTCATACTCTTTTGCCATATCGACAATCTGCGGTTCGGCGCGGGAGTCGCTGGCGCCTGGCGCATCACCGTGTGGCCAGATATTAATAATTTCTGTGTGCATAAATAGATCCTGATGCGGGGAATATTTTAATTGTTTTGTTCGCGGCCGGAGAGAACAGCGTCCTGCTGTCTTTTGATTAAAAGATGGTCTTTTTTCAGGCGGTCGTCCATCCGAAAAGGGTGAATCTGACCAGATTCGGACTATGCCTGGAGTGAGATCTGTCTGCGTAAATGATTAATTTTAATCAATAAATTATAAGAGGGATTAACGGGGATTGCCGCAGGGTGTCTTTTATTAACCACTAATTTTCAGCTTAAGGTAAATGGCTGGCACGGGCCGCTTTGTTAGCCGCAATTTACCGGATATCACACTGTTTGCTGTTAAGACGACATAATGCTTTTAATGACAGAGTGATCTCCGCCTCGATGCTGAGATGAATGTGCCAGTCTCATTTGGGAATGGTCAGCATCATTGACCATGAGGCAGTTTCCTGTTGGTTGATGCGGTTTAACATAACATCACCCGTCTGTTCACAACGGTAAGATGCATGCCATGTTTGATACCGATCTCTCCACCAGACAAACCTTTGGTCGCCTGTGGCCGACAATTTCTCCCTTCAGGCTGGGACTGCTGGTTGCGGGTGTTGCCCTGATCGTCAATGCTGCTATAGACCCGTTTATGCTGACGTTACTGAAGACGCTGCTGGACGATGTGATTGGCAAAAATAACCACGGCATTCTGGCCTGGATGCCGCTGGTGATTATCGGGCTGATCCTGATCCGCGGTGTCAGCGGTTATATCTCCAGTTACTGCATCTCCTGGGTGTCAGGCAAAGTGGTCATGACCCTGCGGCGTCGGCTGTTCAGTCACATGATGGGCATGCCGGTATCGTTCTTTGATCAGCAATCAACCGGCACGCTGCTCTCCCGTATCAGCTACGACTGCGAACAGGTCGCGTCTTCCTCGTCCGGGTCGCTGGTCACGGTAGTACGTGAAGGGGCCTCGATTCTCGGCCTGTTTGTCATGATGTTCTACTACAGCTGGCAGCTTTCCCTGATCCTGCTGGTGCTGGCTCCCATTGTGTCGCTGGCGATCCGCATCGTCTCCCGGCGCTTCCGCCGCATCAGCAAAAATATGCAGAACACCATGGGGCAGGTGACCTCTCATGCAGAGCAGATGCTGAAAGGGCATAAAGAGGTGCTAATGTTCGGCGGTCAGCAGGTTGAGACCGACCGCTTCGGCCAGGTCAGCAACAAAATGCGTCACCAGGGAATGAAAATGGTCTCGGCGACCTCGCTCTCCGATCCGATTATTCAGCTGCTCGCCTCTTCGGCACTCGCCTTTGTGCTTTATGCGGCCAGCTTCCCCTCGGTGATGGCCACGCTGACGGCGGGCTCCATCAGCGCGGTGTTTTCCGCCATGTTGATGCTGATGCGTCCGTTAAAATCGCTGACCAATGTCAATGCCCAGTTCCAGCGCGGCATGGCGGCCTGTCAGACGCTGTTTGCGATTCTGGATACGGAGCAGGAGAAAGATGAAGGTACACGCGTGGTTAAGCGCGCCATCGGCAACATTGAATTTCGCGACGTCACCTTTACCTATCCGGGGGCGGAAACCCCGGCGCTGCAGCATATCAGTCTGACCCTTCCCGCCGGTAAAACCGTGGCGCTGGTTGGCCGTTCCGGTTCGGGGAAATCGACCCTCGCCAGCCTGCTGACGCGCTTTTACGACATCGACAGCGGCGAAATTTTGCTGGATGGGCATGACCTGCGTGATTACACCCTGGCCTCGCTGCGCGAGCAGATGGCGCTGGTCTCTCAGCATGTTCACCTGTTCAACGACACGGTCGCCAACAACATTGCTTATGCCCGCACCGACGTCTTCAGCCGCGAGGAAATTGAAAAGGCGGCAGAGATGGCTCATGCCATGGAATTCATTAATAAAATGGATAACGGACTGGATACGGTGATTGGGGAAAATGGGGTGCTGCTGTCGGGTGGACAGCGTCAGCGCATCGCGATTGCCCGCGCCCTGTTGCGCGACAGCCCGATTCTGATCCTCGACGAAGCGACCTCGGCCCTGGACACCGAGTCTGAACGCGCAATTCAGTCTGCGCTGGAGACGCTGCAACAGAACCGGACCACGCTGATCATCGCTCACCGGCTCTCAACCATTGAAAAGGCAGATGAAATTCTGCTGATAGAAGAGGGGAAAATTGTGGAGCGCGGTTCGCATCAGCTGCTGCTGCAACAGAACGGCGCGTATGCGCGGCTCTATCAGATGCAGTTCAGTCAGCCGCTTTGTGCGTAAGAGGCATGAATGCCCAAAGCTAAAAAATGCGCCCAGGGGCGCATTTTCCGTCATCTGCATTCGCAGAGCGATCTTTACGACGCTAACTGCTTCAGTATCACTCAGGCATCGCCGCCGCCGGAATAATCGCGCCGCGATGCTGAATCACGGTGCTGGCGGTCAGGTGTCCGCGCTGCGCTGCGGCCTCCGCTGAGGCACCCGTCAGACGACGCGCCAGATATCCGGCACTGAATGAATCGCCAGCGGCTGTCGTATCGATCACTTTCTCTTTCGCCAGATGTACCGCAGGCACCTCGATCAGCGGCGCATCGCCGATAGCGACCAGACAGGAGTCTGCACCCCGCTTAATGACGATTTCGCTGGCACCGGCCTGACGGGTACGCGCAATAACGTCATCGAGTGGCTGCTCGCCCCACAGCAGATGTTCATCATCCAGCGTCAGGAAAGCGATATCGGTACAATTCAGCATGGCGCGATACGCAGCCTGCGCGCTGGCGCGATCGGCCCATAAACGCGGGCGGTAGTTGTTATCAAAAATCACCCTGCCGCCATTCGCCCGGCAGCGGGCCAGCAGCGCCATCAGCTTCTCACGGCTTGCCGGCGGCAGAATCGCCAGACTGATGCCGCTAAGGTAGAGATAATCGTAGTGCGACAGCTGTTCGGCTATCTCTGCGGATTGCGGGCTGTCGAGCCAGTAACGCGCGGCAGCATCACTGCGCCAGTACCAGAAGGTACGCTCGCCATCGGCATCGGTTTCAATCACATACAGGCCCGGCATCTTATTATCGAGGCGCTGAATCAGGTCCGTATTCACCTTTTCCTGCTGCCAGGCGGCGATCATCTGATCGCTGAACGAATCCGTGCCCAGCGCGGTAACATAATCGACCCGTAACTGCTGCTCATCAACCTGGCGGGCAAGATAAACGGCCGTGTTAAGGGTATCGCCGCCAAAGCCCCGCTTAATGTTCTCACCCTTTTCGGACAGCTCAATCATGCATTCGCCGATGATGGCGATTTTCTTCTGCGTCATGGTTTCAGACCTGTAGTGAAATATCGCCTTAGTCTCGCGTCTGGTATGGCAGACGTCAATGGTTTTAAAACGGTGTTTTAATTTAACTTAAGGCGCTAAAAGGCCCCGATCCGGGCGATAAGAGCGGCTAATTTCGGCCTGTTTTACCGATTATGCTAACGAATCGGCTGGTAAACTCTCCGTTTTCATACGGCCGCCCCATTCATCTCATTATCACAGGCATTTACGATAATCACTTCAGTCTCCCGTTTTGGGGACGTGTTACCAACCAGGAAAATAGCATGGTGATGGAGAGTATTAGCCAATGGCTGCCGTCTTCAACCGACCTTAATCTCCACACGGAAACGCCGCTCTTCTGGCAACAATGTCATCGACGCTATCGGTTTCAGCCGATCTATCGGGTAACCGGTCGGTTACTCGCCATTGAACTGCTGACCGCCGTCTATCATCCCATGGCGCCGGAACGGAATCTCTCGCCTGAAGCCTGGTTTGCCGGACTCGACATCGCTCAGCGCCTGAACGTCGTGTATGAGCAGCTTGAAATCCTCGCAGAATGGACTGCATTTTTTGAACGCAATGATGTGGTCGCCTCGGTCAACATAGACGGCCCCTCACTGCTCGCCATTCAGCATCGACCTGCTATTCGCCAGCTTATTGCCCGGCTGCCCTGGTTACGCTTTGAACTCACCGAGCATCAGGTGCTGCCGCAGGAGGAGAAAGTAGCGAAAATTCCTGAGCTGGGAGCGCTGTGGCTGGATGATTTCGGTTCGGGTATGGCCAATTTCTCGGCGCTGACCCAGCTCAACTATGATTACATCAAGCTCTCGCGCGACCTGTTTGTTTTGCTGGGCACCACCGATGAAGGGCGCAGCCTGTTTTCGATGCTGCTGGCGCTGATCAATCGCTACTGTAACGGCGTCATTGTTGAAGGCGTTGAGACGGAAGCGCAGTGGCAGCAGGTGAAAGCGTCCCCCGCTATCGCAGCCCAGGGCTACTACTTTTCGCGGCCTGTCCCATTTTCTGAACTGAATCATCTCACTATCCAGCTTCCCTGATGCCGTTGCTCGCCGTCTCGACTATCTTTAACGCAGACCGTGAATGTGCAAGGAGAAAGCGTAATGTCGCGTACCGGGAAAATAGTCAGCTGGGTAGCAGGAATTCTGGTGTTATTAATCGTGGTGATTATCGTCGTCATCGCCACCTTTGACTGGAATCGCCTGAAGCCCACCATCAATCAGAAAGTCTCTGCCGAATTAAACCGTCCCTTTGCGATACGGGGAGATTTGGGTATCGACTGGGCAAGAAATCGCGACGAGGCAGGCTGGCGGCGCTGGGTGCCGTGGCCGCAGGTGCACGCGGAAGATATAATGCTGGGCAATCCGCCAGACATTCCTGACGTCACGATGGTGCATCTGCAACGTGTGGATGCCACGCTGTCACCACTGTCGTTGCTACATAAAGAGCTGTTTATCCCGTGGATTAAGCTGCAGCGGCCTGATGCCCGGCTGATCCAGACCGCAGATAAAAAGAACAACTGGACCTTTACCCTGGCCAATAGTGACAAAGACGAGAAGAGTGCCGCGCCGTCTGCGTGGTCCTTCCGTCTGGATAATATTCTGTTTGATCAGGGACAAATCCGTTATCGCGATGCCGTTAACCGTGCGGATGTGACGGTACAGATTAATCCGCTGGGTAAACCAGTGCCTTATGCGCAGATTGCCGGAGGCGATGACCAGCAGAAGGGCGCGGGCGATTTTGTCTTTGGCTGGAAAGCCAGTGGCACCTATAACAACGAGAATCTCACTGGCGACGGCAAAATTGGCGGCATGCTGTCGCTGCGCAGCCAGAACACTCCGTTCCCGATTCAGGCCGATGTGCGCAACGGCTCCACGCGCGTGCAGGTGACGGGCGGGTTGCAGGATCCGATGAACCTCGGCGGGCTTAACGTGCGGCTGCGCTTCGCAGGCGATACGCTGGCGAATCTCTATGGTCTGACCGGCGTCCTGTTGCCTGACACACCCCCTTATGAAACTGACGGCCATCTGATTGCGAAATTCAATGGCGAAAAGGGTGCGGTCTACCGCTATGAGAAATTCAACGGACACATTGGCGACAGCGATATTCATGGCTCGCTGATTTACACGCAGGGCAAACCCCGTCCGACGCTGACCGGCGAACTGACCTCGGAGCAGCTGCGTATGGCCGATCTGGGGCCGCTGATTGGCGTGGACTCCGGCAAAGGCAGTGAAAAAACCGCGCAGGCCAAAGCCCGTCGTGGTGAGAAATCGAATCAGCCTGCCGACCGCGTGCTGCCGCACGATAAATTTGAGACTAAAAACTGGGACGTGATGGATGCCGATGTGAAGTTCAGCGGCAAACGAATCGAACACAGTAATTCCCTGCCGTTAAGCGATCTCTATACCCACTTACAGCTGAAAAGCGGCGATCTGCTGCTGGATCCGCTGCGCTTTGGTGTGGCAGGCGGCAGTCTCAACAGTACCATCCGGCTGGAGGGCGATCGATCGCCGATGCGTGGCCGGGTTGACCTTCATGTCCGTAAGCTGCAGCTGCGTCAGCTCTTCCCGACGGTGGACGCAATGAAGAACAGCCGTGGTCAGCTCAATGGCGATGCCAGCTTTACCGGCACTGGTAACTCAGTGGCCGATCTGCTGGCGACCAGCAACGGTCAGCTTAAGCTGCTGATGAATGATGGACTGATCAGCCGCAGCCTGATGGAGATTGCCGGACTCAACGTCGGTAACTACGTGGTGGGCAAGCTGTTTGGCGATGACCAGGTGCGTATCAACTGTGCTGCGACCGATCTCAGACTGCAGAACGGTGTGGCGACGCCTAACCTGTTTGTGTTTGATACCGAGAACGCGATTATCAATGTGTCAGGTAATGCGAACTTCGCCAGTGAGCGGCTGGATCTGTCGGTGAATCCGGAGAGCAAGGGCATCCGCATCGTGACGCTGCGCTCCCCGCTCTACGTGCGCGGCACCTTTAAAAATCCGGATGCAGGCGTGAAAGCGGGGCCACTGCTGGCCCGCGGTGCCGCTGCCGTGGCTCTGGGTGCGGTCGTCGGTCCGGCAGCGGCCCTGCTGGCCATGATCTCGCCAAGTGATAACGAAGACAATCAGTGCAGCACCGTCCTGCAGCAGATGAAACAGAAGAAGTAACTAGTTGCGGTAGAGCACTTTGATAATGTGATAACCAAAGCCGGTCTTTACCGGCCCGTAAGGCGTCAGCAGCGGGCAGGTAAAGACCGCTTTATCAAAGGCCGGCACCATCTGTCCCTGCCGGAACTCGCCCAGATCGCCCCCCTTACGGCCGGAAGGACAGGTTGAGTGCTTCTTTGCCAGCTCCTGAAAATTGCCGCCTTTCGCCAGTTTCGCCAGAATCTCTTTTGCCAGCGCTTCCTCTTTGACCAGGATGTGTAAAGCCGCCGCGGTTTTCGCCATGTTGGTATCTCGGTTGTGTATAATTGCCGCCCAGTATAAACCCCTTTCTTTTGATTCAATCAGGCGATTTCTTTTATGCGTTTAAACCCCAGCCAACAACGTGCCGTCGAATTTGTTACCGGTCCCTGTCTGGTGCTGGCGGGCGCGGGATCGGGTAAAACCCGCGTGATTACCAACAAAATCGCCCATCTGATTCGTGAATGTGGCTATCAGGCGCGCCACATCGCCGCGGTAACTTTTACCAATAAAGCTTCGCGCGAAATGAAAGAGCGTGTGGCGCAGACGCTGGGCCGCAAAGAGGCGCGCGGCCTGCTGATCTCAACCTTCCATACGCTGGGACTGGAGATCATCAAACGCGAAACGGCGGCGCTGGGCATGAAGTCGAACTTCTCGCTGTTCGACGATCAGGATCAGCTCGCCCTGCTGAAAGAACTGACCAAAGAGTGGCTGGAAGAGGATAAGACGATGCTACAGCAGCTTATCTCCACCATCTCGAACTGGAAAAACGATCTGATCGATCCGCAGGGCGCTGCTGCGCAGGCGAAATCACAGCAGGATAATATCTTTGCCCACTGCTATGCCCTCTATAGTCAGCATCTCAAGGCGTGCAACGTGCTGGACTTTGATGACCTGATCCTGCTGCCGACGCTGCTGCTGCAGCGTAATCAGGAAGTGCGTGAGCGCTGGCAGCAGCGTATCCGCTATCTGCTGGTGGATGAGTATCAGGACACCAACACCAGCCAGTATGAGCTGGTTAAGCTGCTGGTTGGCACACGTGCGCGCTTCACGGTCGTCGGCGACGATGACCAGTCGATTTACTCCTGGCGCGGCGCACGGCCGCAGAATCTGGTGCTGCTGAATCAGGATTTCCCGGCGCTGGAGGTGGTGAAGCTGGAGCAGAACTACCGCTCTTCGCAGCGCATCCTGAAGGCGGCCAATATCCTGATTGCCAATAATCCGCACGTCTTTGAGAAGCGGCTCTTTTCGGAGCTGGGGCAGGGCAGCGAGCTGAAAGTGCTGACCGCCAACAGTGAAGAGCATGAGGCGGAGCGGGTCACCGGTGAACTGATCGCGCATCACTTTATTAACCGCACGCAATACAAAGATTACGCGATTCTGTATCGCGGCAACCATCAGTCACGGACCTTTGAAAAGTTTCTGATGCAGAACCGCATCCCTTATCGCATCTCTGGCGGCACCTCTTTCTTCTCCCGGCCGGAGATTAAAGATCTGCTCGCCTATCTGCGTGTGCTGACCAATCCTGAGGATGACAGCGCGTTTCTGCGCATCGTTAATACGCCGCGCCGCGAGATTGGCCCGACCACGCTGCAGAAGCTCGGTGAATGGGCCAACCTGCGCAGCAAGAGTCTGTTTAACGCCAGTTTTGATGTCGGTCTGGGGCAGACGCTGAGCAGCCGTGGTCTGGAGCATCTGCAGCGCTTCACCCACTGGCTGAATGAGATTATCCAGCTGAGCGAACGAGAGCCGGTGAATGCCGTCCGCGATTTGATTCGCGGCATCGACTACGAAAGCTGGCTGTTCGAAACCTCGGGCAGCCCCAAAGCCGCCGAAATGCGGATGAAAAACGTCAACACGCTGTTTCAGTGGATGACTGAAATGCTCGAAGGCAGCGATATCGATGAGCCAATGACGCTGGCGCAGGTGGTGACGCGCTTTACCCTGCGCGACATGATGGAGCGCAGTGAAAGCGATGAAGAGCTGGATCAGGTGCAACTGATGACGCTGCACGCCTCTAAAGGTCTGGAGTTCCCCTATGTGTTCCTGGTGGGCATGGAAGAGGGACTGCTGCCGCATCAGAGCAGCATCGATGAGAACAACATCGAAGAGGAGCGTCGTCTGGCTTACGTGGGGATCACGCGGGCGCAGAAAGAACTGACTTTTACCCTGTGTCGCGAACGCCGGCAGTATGGCGAGTTAATCCGGCCAGAACCGAGTCGTTTCCTGCTGGAGCTGCCGCAGGACGATCTGCAATGGGAGACCGAGCGCAAAGTGGTCAGTGCGGAAGAGCGGATGAAAACCGGGCAGAGTCGGGTCGCCGGATTGAGAGCGATGCTGGATAAGGCGAAGAAGAGTTAAACCTCGCAGGAGGCGAAGGAAATTCGCCTCACGCGGGTGCTATTACGACAGGGTTAACAACCAGTGGACGTAAGACTGATAGTGGCTTTCCTGCTCCAGCAGTTCGCTGCGCAGCGGATGCGCCTCCAGCCAGCCTGCGGGCAGGGTCAGATGCAGGGCATCATCGTCTGCCAGTAGCCGCACTGCAGGCAGGGTGTCATCGCGACGGCGGGTGGAGAAAATAATCGCCAGCCGCAGCAGACGGCACATCCGTTCCGCCAGACGCGGCGGCAGCGCGTTTTGCTGAGTCAGCAATGCCAGATCGATGCTGCCGCTCTGATTTTGCAGTAAACAGGCCAGCAGCTTCTTCTGCGCCGGTGTGAAGCCAGGCAGATCGAGGTGACGCACCAGATACGCCGCGTGCTGTGGCGCATGACGGAAGTCGACGCTCAGGCCAATTTCGTGGATCGCGCAGGCGCTGAGCAGCAGCTCACGACAGCGCTGATCCAGCTTCCACGGCGTGGAAACCTGACGGAAAAAACTCTCAGCCAGCTGACGCACGCGGTCTGCCTGTTCGACATCAATGCTGAAACGGCGCTGGACGTTGTGCAGCGTACGGGTACGGATATCGCGGTCAATCGGCAGATGAAGCATGCCGTAAACCAGTCCTTCCCGCAGTGCACCACCAGCCAGCGTCATGCTATCAATGCTGAGCGTCTGGAAGATAGCGATCAGGATCGACAGGCCGCTGGGGAACACCAGTGCCCGTTCCAGCGTCAGTCCTTCAATTTCCAGCTCTTCCAGTTTGCCGCACTGAATGGCGCGCTGCTTCAGCTGCTGCAGTTTATTCAGCGTGATGCGCTCATCCATACCCTGCGCCACCATGATCTCCTGCAGCGCCTGAACCGTGCCGGATGCACCGACACAGGCCTGCCAGCCCTGCGCACGCAGCTGCGCGGCAATCGGCTGGATCATCTCACGGGCCGCCTGCTCAGCCTGGTCGAAGTTCTCTTTTGCCAGATGACGATCGCTGAAGAAGCGCTCCAGCCACGTCACACAGCCCATCGACAGGCTGAACAACACGGATGCGTGTGAGCCGTCGCCGGTAGCCAGTTCGGTACTGCCGCCGCCGATATCGACCACTAAGCGCTTGTCGGAACCGCCGGTAGTGTGGGCCACGCCCTGATAAATCAGGCGCGCCTCTTCTTCACCGCTGATGACGTTAATGGTACAGCCGAGAATCTGCTGGGCGGTGTCGAGGAAGGTCTGCGCATTGGCAGCCAGACGCAGCGTGGCGGTCGCCACCACGCGAATCTGATCGGGGGGAATATCCTGCAGTTGTTCAGAGAAGAGTCTGAGGCATTGCCAGCCACGCGACATCGCGTCGGCTGACAACAGGTTATTTTTATCCAGACCGGCAGCAAGGCGAACCTTGCGCTTAATTTTTGCGACGGTCTGAATACTGCCAGAGACTTCGCGCACCACCAACATATGAAAGCTGTTAGACCCTAAATCGATCGCTGCATAAAGTGACGACGCGCTGAGCATGGTGGCCTAACCTGAACGTTTGCGGTTGTTGTTGCGTGGAGCTCCGCGACGATTGGCGTTATTCCCTCCGCGACGCTGGCCATTGCCGGTACGGCTGCGTTGCAGACGTTTAGGCGGCGGTAAATCGGTTAACAACGCCTCGCTGCTGTACTTGCTGACCGGAATGCTGTGGCCAATGTACTCTTCAATTGAAGGCAGGTTCAGCGCGTACTCTTCACAGGCCAGGCTGATCGAGTGTCCGCTGGCGCCGGCACGACCGGTACGGCCAATACGGTGAACGTAATCTTCACAGTCATCTGGCAGATCGTAGTTAAAGACGTGCGTCACAGCCGGAATGTGCAGGCCGCGAGCGGCTACATCGGTGGCGACCAGAATATCCACATCACCTTTGGTAAAGTCATCCAGAATGCGCAGGCGCTTCTTCTGAGCCACGTCGCCAGTCAGCAGACCAACACGGTGTCCATCGGCAGCCAGATGGCCCCAGATATCTTCACAGCGGTGCTTGGTGTTGGCGAATACAATGGCGCGATCGGGCCACTCTTCTTCCAGCAGGGTCTGCAGCAGGCGCATTTTCTCTTCGTTAGACGGATAGAAAAGCTCTTCCTGAATGCGATGGCCGGTTTTTTGTTCCGGTTCCACTTCGACATATTCAGCGCTGTTCATGTGCTCAAACGCCAGTTCGCGGACGCGGTAAGAGAGCGTCGCCGAGAACAGCATGCTCAGACGCTGCGTAGCAGGCGGCATGCGACGGAACAGCCAGCGGATATCTTTAATAAAGCCGAGATCGAACATGCGATCGGCTTCGTCCAGCACCATGACCTGAATGGCACCGAGATTGACATGATTCTGCTTCGCGTAATCGATCAGGCGGCCGGTGGTTGCCACCAGAATATCAACGCCCTGTTCCAGCACTTTCAGCTGTTTATCATAACCGTCTCCGCCATAGGCGAGACCCAGTTTCAGGCCGGTTGAGGCGGTAAGGGGTTCGGCATCCGCATGAATCTGCACAGCAAGTTCACGCGTCGGCGCAAGAATTAAAGCCCGTGGCTGGTTAACCTGACGACCTTCCGCCGCAGGATGAGAGAGAAGATGATGAAACGTTGACGTCAGAAACGCCATCGTTTTGCCGGTACCGGTTTGCGCCTGGCCTGCAACATCACGCCCTGAAAGCGTAAAAGGCAGAGCTAACGCCTGAATCGGCGTGCAGTATTGAAAGCCTTTACTATCAAGGGCTTCCACCACTTTTGGGTGCAGGGCGAAGTCGGAAAACTTCTGTTCAGTTAAGTGTGTTTTGCTCATAGTGTGGTAGAATATCAGCTTACTATCGCTTTACGAAAGCGTATCCGATGAAATAAAGTCAACCAACATTGGTATATATTACGCCAATTCGCCAGGCATAATCTTTGGAGTAAAACATGAGCAGCGATAAAATCGTTCATCTGACTGATGACAGTTTCGACACCGACGTGCTGAAAGCCGACGGCGTTACACTGGTAGATTTCTGGGCTGAATGGTGTGGTCCTTGCAAAATGATCGCGCCCATCCTTGATGAAGTTGCAGAAGAGTATGATGGCAAGCTGACCATCGCTAAGCTGAATATTGATGATAACCCAGGCACGGCACCGAAATACGGCATTCGTGGTATCCCGACGCTGCTGCTGTTTAAAAATGGCGAAGTCGCCGCGACCAAAGTGGGCGCGCTGTCTAAAGGCCAGCTGAAAGAGTTCCTGAACGCCAACCTGGCGTAATTCAGGGCTGAACGTCTGGCAGTGGTGAATTTATCTCCTGCTGCTGGACGTTCGCTTTCGGGCGTGCTAAGTTACCAATACTGCATTACGAACTTACCTTGTAGTTTGCATCTGAAAGTTTTCCCTTGTTGAACCCTGTCGCCCTGTACCTTATAAAGATAGAACGGTTCAGCAATCTTACGGTTAGCTCCAACTCTGGCATCACATTCGGACATCTGCCTGCATACCGATCGCCATTTCATACGATGATCGTCGGGAAGAGCCGAAAAGAGCCATTAACGGCATGGATTAATTGCCATACCACTCACGACAAACATTCCGAGTATTACCCCGAGTTTAAGAACCCATCACTATGAATCTTACCGAATTAAAGAATACGCCGGTTGCTGAGCTGATTACTCTCGGCGAAAATATGGGGCTGGAAAATCAGGCTCGCATGCGCAAGCAGGACATTATCTTTTCCATCCTGAAGCAGCACGCGAAAAGCGGCGAAGACATCTTTGGTGATGGCGTGCTGGAGATTCTTCAGGATGGATTTGGATTCCTCCGTTCCGGAGACAGCTCCTACCTCGCCGGCCCTGATGATATCTACGTTTCCCCCAGCCAAATCCGCCGCTTTAACCTCCGCACTGGTGACACCATCTCTGGCAAAATCCGTCCACCAAAAGAAGGTGAACGTTATTTTGCGCTGCTGAAAGTTAACGAAGTTAACTACGACAAGCCGGAAAACGCGCGTAATAAGATTTTGTTCGAAAACCTCACGCCGCTGCACGCAAATAAACGTCTGCGTATGGAACGGGGTAATGGCTCAACGGAAGATTTAACCGCTCGCGTACTCGATCTGGCATCGCCGATCGGTCGCGGCCAGCGTGGTCTGATCGTGGCACCGCCGAAAGCCGGTAAAACCATGCTGCTGCAGAACATCGCGCAGAGTCTGGCGTACAACTACCCGGATTGCGTGCTGATGGTGCTGCTGATTGACGAGCGCCCGGAAGAAGTGACCGAGATGCAGCGTCTGGTTAAAGGCGAAGTTATCGCCTCAACCTTCGATGAACCTGCTTCGCGCCACGTTCAGGTTGCTGAAATGGTGATCGAAAAGGCCAAGCGTCTGGTTGAGCATAAAAAAGATGTCATCATCCTGCTCGACTCCATCACACGTCTGGCGCGTGCCTACAACACCGTGGTGCCTGCTTCAGGTAAAGTCCTGACCGGTGGTGTGGATGCCAACGCCCTGCATCGTCCAAAGCGTTTCTTTGGTGCTGCACGTAACGTGGAAGAGGGCGGAAGCCTGACCATCATCGCGACCGCGCTGGTTGATACCGGTTCGAAGATGGATGAAGTGATTTACGAAGAGTTTAAAGGTACCGGTAACATGGAACTGCATCTCGCCCGTAAAATTGCTGAAAAACGCGTCTTCCCGGCGATTGATTACAACCGTTCTGGTACGCGTAAAGAAGAGCTGCTCACCTCTCAGGAAGAGCTGCAGAAGATGTGGATCCTGCGTAAGATTATTCACCCGATGGGCGAAATCGACGCAATGGAATTCCTCATCAACAAACTGGCGATGACCAAAACCAATGATGAATTCTTCGATATGATGAAGCGTTCATA
The DNA here is from genome assembly GCF_015654165.1 of Pantoea sp. SM3640. Lineage (NCBI taxonomy): Bacteria > Pseudomonadati > Pseudomonadota > Gammaproteobacteria > Enterobacterales > Erwiniaceae > Pantoea > Pantoea sp. SM3640. Next base: position 3,721,980 of record NZ_CP064872.1, on the reverse strand, counting down.
ATCCGATACTGCCAGGCCGGACCACAGATTCGGCTTTTTTAGTTCAAATGCGCAGAAAATCGACCTTACGCCACGTCTCAACGTGGCGTTTTTCATTTGTGAGCTATAGGATTGAACACTGGCAGGAGCATTTATAATGACTGTGGTAGTGATGGCGAATTTATGACCGTTCGTCTGTCTCTTTATGCAGAATTCGGAATCCGACACAGCACCAGGCGCGCTTTTTCGCGTATTGTGGTGCGGGATGTTAGCTGAGAGCGTTTAACGTGAATTTACTCACTATGAGTACTGAGCTTGGTTTAATTTTTCTCTTTTCCCTGGCTTTCCTCTTTTTTGCTCGAAAAGCAGCTAAAAAAATTGGTTTAGTTGACAAGCCTAACTCACGTAAACGTCATCATGGCGCGATTCCGTTGGTGGGCGGCATTTCCGTGTTCGCAGGTATCTGCTTTACGTTTGCCATCACCAACTACTATCTGCCACACGCGCTGCTCTATCTGGGCTGCGCCGGGGTTCTGGTGCTGGTTGGCGCACTGGATGACCGATTCGATATCAGCGTCAAAATTCGCGCAGTCGTACAGGCCATCGTCGCGCTGGTGATGATGTTTGGCGCAAAACTCTATCTGCTCAGCCTGGGCTTTATCGTGGGTCCGTTCGAGCTTATCGTGGGGCCCTTCGGCTATGTGCTGACCCTGTTTGCCGTCTGGGCTGCGATCAACGCCTTTAATATGGTAGACGGGATCGATGGTCTGCTGGGCGGACTCTCCTCGGTCACCTTTGCCGCAATGGGTATCATCCTCTACTTCGATGGCCAGACCAGCCTCGCGATGTGGTGTTTTGCGATGATTGCCGCCACGCTGCCCTATATCCTGCTTAACCTCGGCTTCCTGGGGCGTCGCTTCAAAGTCTTTATGGGCGATGCCGGCAGCACCATGATCGGCTTCACCATTATCTGGATTCTGCTGGAAACGACGCAGGGTCTGAGCCATCCCATTACACCCGTTACCGCACTCTGGCTGATCGCCATTCCGCTGATGGATATGGTGGCGATTATGTATCGTCGCCTGCGCAAAGGCATGAGCCCGTTCTCGGCCGATCGTCAGCACATCCACCATCTGATTATGCGTGCCGGTTTTACCTCGCGTCAGGCCTTTGTCCTGATTACCGTTGCGGCGGCCATCCTCGCTGGTATCGGTGTACTGGGTGAATATCTGGCGTTCATTCCGGAGTGGGTGATGCTGCTGCTGTTCCTGGGCGCTTTTATGGTTTATGGCTACTGCCTGAAGCATGCGTGGCGCGTGGCGCGACGCGTCCGGCGTATCAAGCGTCGTCTGAGCCATCATCGCGAAGCAAAAAATAAATGAACCCGATGCTGAAAAAGGATACCTCTGCCATGCCTGCTGACGTTGTGGACAACGAACTGGATATTCGCGGCCTGAGCTGCCGTTTATGGCGTGGCAAACGCTGGATTGTCGGGCTGGCGCTGCTGTTTGCTCTGATTGCCTGGCTGGCGACGCTGCTATTGAAACAGGTCTGGAGCACCACGGCGATCACCGATCGCCCGACGGTGAACATGCTGGGCTCTTACTATGCGCAGCAGCAGTTCCTGACCAATCTGGATGTGCGCAACAATGCCCTGACGCTGGCTGCACCGTCACCGACGGTGATGGATCAGGTTTATCAGGAGTTCACCATGCAGCTTGCCTCCTGGGATACGCGTCGGGAGTTCTGGCAGCAAACGGATTACTATAAGAACCGTAAAACCGGCAATGCGCATAACGATGCTGCGCTGCTCGACGATTTGATCGGCAACATCCTGTTCACGCCCGCAGACGCAGCACATAACCTGCCCGATAACGTCAAACTTAAAGCGGAAACAGCAGGCGACGCTAACAATCTGCTGCGGCAGTACATCGCTTACGCCAGTGAGCGCGCCGCGCGTCATCTGAATGATGAGTTAAAAGGGGCCTGGCGGGCGCGTACCGATCAGTTGCAGGCGCAGGTAAAACGTCAGGAAAATGTGTCTAATGCGGTATTCCAGCGCCAGCAGCATCGGCTGGAGCAGGCGCTGAAGATTGCCAGCCAGCAGGGCATCAACGAGAAACAGACGCGCGAAGCGGGTGAGAACCTGGCAGACAGCGACCTGTTCCTGCTGGGCCAGCCCGTTCTGCAGGGACAGCTGGATACCCTGCGCGCCACCGGTCCGGAATTTGATATCAGCTATGATCAGAACAGAGCAATGCTGACCACGCTGCAGACCGGGCCAAAACTGAACAGCCAGTTCCAGACCTACCGTTATCTGCGTACGCCGGAAGAGCCGGTATCACGTGACAGTCCGCGACGTCTGTTCATGATGATTATGTGGGGTGCCGTTGGGGCATTAACAGGCGCGGGAGTGGCGCTGGCACGTCGTCCGCGTCTGATGTCAGACGCGCATGATTGAGAGAAACAGTGTGAAAGTTCTGACCGTATTTGGTACTCGTCCGGAAGCGATTAAAATGGCGCCGCTGGTGCAGGCGCTGTCGCAGGATCCCGCTTTTGAATCGCGACTGTGCGTGACCGCTCAGCATCGCGAAATGCTCGATCAGGTGCTGCGTCTGTTCAAGCTGGAGCCGGACTATGATCTCAATATTATGCGTCCTGAACAGGGGCTGACCGAGATCACCTGCCGCATTTTAGAGGGCATGAAAACCGTCCTGCTCGACTTCAGACCGGATATCGTGCTGGTGCATGGTGATACCACCACGACGCTGGCGGCGAGTCTGGCGGCTTTTTATCAGCAAATCCCCGTCGGGCATGTGGAGGCAGGTCTGCGTACCGGCGATCTCGCCTCGCCGTGGCCGGAAGAGGGTAACCGTAAGCTCACTGGCCATCTTGCCCGCCTGCACTTCACGCCTACCACCCGCTCGCGTCAGAACCTGTTGCAGGAGAATCTGCCCGATGCGCGCATCGTCGTCACCGGTAATACGGTCATTGATGCACTGCTGTGGGTTCGCGATCGGGTGCTGGACGACAGTAATCTGAACGCACAACTGGCGGCGCGCTATCCGTTTCTCGACCCGGATAAGAAACTGGTGCTGGTCACTGGTCACCGGCGTGAGAGCTTTGGCGGCGGTTTTGAACGTATCTGCAGCGCGCTGGCGCAGATTGCCCGCCAGCATCCCGAGGCGCAGATTGTCTATCCGGTACATCTCAATCCCAATGTCAGCGAGCCGGTTAACCGGATACTCAGCGGCATTGAGAATATCATTCTGATTGAACCGCAGGAGTACCTGCCTTTTGTCTGGCTGATGAACCGTGCCTGGCTGATCCTTACCGATTCCGGCGGCATCCAGGAGGAAGCGCCTTCACTGGGCAAGCCGGTGCTGGTGATGCGCGACACCACCGAGCGTCCTGAAGCCGTCGATGCCGGAACCGTCAGACTGGTGGGAACCGATATCGCCAGAATCGTAGCCAGCGTCAGCGAATTGCTGAGTGACGACGCTGCCTGGCAGGCGATGAGCCATGCCCATAATCCGTATGGCGATGGCAAAGCCTGTGGTCGTATTTTACAAGCCTTAAAAGATAACCGAGCCGAATTATGAGTTTTGAAACCATCTCCGTGATTGGACTGGGATACATTGGGCTGCCGACGGCAGCCGTTTTTGCCTCAAAGGGAAAAAAAGTGGTGGGCGTGGATATCAACGCGCGCGCCGTAGAAACCATCAATCGTGGCGCGATCCACATTGTGGAACCCGATTTAGATCAGGTGGTGCATGCGGCCGTGACGCGTGGCGACCTGCGCGCCACCACGCAGCCTGAAGCCGCCGACGCCTTTCTGATCGCCGTACCGACGCCATTCAAAGATGATCATCAGCCCGACCTGCGCTTTGTGAAAGCCGCGGCGGAGTCGATCGCGCCGGTTCTTAAAAAGGGCGATCTGGTGATTCTGGAATCGACCTCGCCGGTGGGCAGCACTGAACAGATGGCCGACTGGCTGGCTGCGGCGCGTCCCGACCTGCGTTTTCCGCAGCACGGAGAGACGCCCGATATTTTTGTCGCCTACTGCCCGGAGCGCGTGCTGCCCGGCCAGGTGATGGTTGAGCTGATTAACAATGACCGGGTGATTGGCGGCATGACGCCCGCCTGTTCCGCCCGCGCCAGCGAGCTTTACCGGCTGTTTTTAAAAGGTGAATGCGTTGAAACCAACGCCCGTACAGCCGAGATGTGCAAGCTGACCGAAAACAGCTTCCGTGACGTGAATATCGCCTTTGCAAATGAGCTGTCGCTGATTTGTGCCGACCAGGGAATTAACGTCTGGGAGCTGATTGCGCTGGCGAATCGCCATCCGCGCGTCAACATTCTGCAGCCGGGTCCGGGCGTTGGGGGGCACTGTATCGCCGTCGATCCCTGGTTTATCGTGGCGCAGAATCCCGAATTAGCTCGCCTGATCCGCACCGCGCGCGAGGTGAATGACGCCAAGCCGCAGTGGGTGCTGGACCAGGTGAAAACCGCGCTGGCGGACTGCCTGACCCAGACCGGCAAGCGCGCCAGCGATATCACCATCGCCTGCTTTGGCCTGGCCTTTAAACCCAATATCGACGACCTGCGCGAAAGCCCGGCGGTGGGCGTGGCCCAGAAGATTGCCGAATGGCACAGCGGCACCACCTGGGTGGTTGAACCGCACATTGAGCAGCTTGCTGACTCGCTGGCTGACAAAGCAGAGCTGGTCTCCTGCGAGCAGGCGCTGGCCCAGGCCGATATTCTGGTGATGCTGGTTGATCACCGCGCCTTCCGCGCCATTGATGCCGCTGATGTTCAGCAGAACTGGATTGTCGATACCAAAGGTGTCTGGCGATGAAGCGCTTTCTGATTACGGGCGGTGCCGGTTTTATCGGCTCGGCTCTGGTGCGCTTTCTGATCGCAGAAACCAGACATCAGGTGGTGGTGGTCGATAAACTCAGCTATGCCGGAAATCTGGCGTCACTCGCCAGCGTGGCCGATTCGCCCCGCTTCTGTTTTGAGCAGGTCGACATCTGTGATCGTGCGGCGCTTGATCAGGTTTTTGCCCGTCATCAGCCAGACTGCGTGATGCATCTTGCGGCTGAAAGTCATGTTGATCGCTCGATTGATGGACCGGTGGCCTTTATTGAGACCAATATTGTCGGGACTTATCAGTTGCTGGAAGCCGCGCGTTTTTACTGGCAAAACCTGGATGACGCGCGCAAGACGGCTTTTCTGTTTCACCATATCTCGACCGATGAAGTGTTTGGCGATCTGCATGACAGCCAGGCTTACTTCACCGAAACCACCCCTTATGCGCCAAGCAGTCCTTACGCCGCCTCTAAGGCCAGCAGCGACCATTTAGTACGGGCCTGGCTTCGAACCTACGGTCTGCCCACGCTGGTTACCAACTGCTCGAACAACTACGGTCCCTGCCATTTCCCGGAGAAGCTGATCCCGCTGACCATCATCAATGCGCTGGCTGGTAAAGCCTTGCCGGTTTACGGCAACGGCCAGCAGATTCGTGACTGGCTTTACGTTGAGGATCACGCTCGCGCACTCTATCAGGTGGTCAGTCAGGGCAAGCCAGGCGAGACCTATAATATTGGCGGCCATAACGAGCGCCGCAATATTGAGGTAGTCGAAACCATCTGCAGCCTGCTTGAAGAGCTGGCCGCAGAACAGAAACCTGCCGGGCTGGCGCATTATCGCGACCTGATTACCTATGTCACTGACCGGCCCGGTCACGATCAGCGCTACGCCATCGATGCCAGTAAAATTGCGCATGAACTTGGCTGGGTGCCGCAGGAAACCTTTGAAAGCGGCATGCGTAAAACCGTGGCATGGTATCTGGCTAATCCCGCCTGGTGGCAGGCCATTCTGGATGGTCGCTATCAGGGCGAACGCCTCGGCTTATCGCAATAAACCCGCGTAAGGAGCAGTGATGAAAGGCATCATTTTAGCGGGAGGCTCGGGCACGCGGTTACACCCGATAACCCGGGCAGTATCAAAGCAACTTCTGCCGGTCTACGACAAACCGATGATCTACTATCCGCTTTCCGTGCTGATGCTGGCGGGGATTCGCGACATTCTGTTGATCACCACGCCGGAAGATCGGGCACAGTTTGAACGCCTGCTGGGTGATGGCAGTGAATTTGGGATACGCCTGAGCTATGCGGTGCAGCCCAGTCCTGATGGGCTGGCGCAGGCCTTTATCATTGGCGAATCTTTTATCGGCGATGACAATTGCTGCCTGGTGCTGGGTGACAATCTCTATTTCGGTCAGGGCTTCAGTCCCAAGCTGCGGAAAGTCGTCGAACAGAATCGTGGCGCAACGGTGTTCGGCTATCAGGTTATGGACCCGGAGCGTTTCGGTGTGGTGGAGTTTGACGATAACTTCAAAGCGATATCGATTGAAGAGAAGCCCCAGCAGCCGAAATCGCGCTGGGCGGTCACCGGACTCTATTTCTATGACAACCAGGTTATCGAATTCGCAAAACAGGTTAAGCCCTCTTCGCGGGGCGAGCTGGAAATTACCGCCATTAACCAGATGTATCTGGAGCGCGGTGAGCTGACGGTCGAACTGCTGGGACGCGGCTTTGCCTGGCTTGATACTGGCACCCACGACAGCCTGGTGGAAGCCAGCATGTTTGTGCAGACGGTGGAAAAACGTCAGGGCTTTAAAATTGCCTGCCTGGAAGAGATCGCCTGGCGTAACGGCTGGCTCAGTGATGACCAGCTGCGTGCTGCAGGTGAAGCGCTGACAAAAACCGGCTACGGCCAATACCTGCTGGATTTATTACATGCCCGTCCACGTCAGTATTAATCCCCTTAGCTGGGAAAGTGCATTCTTCGGTGTTGAGACCGTGCGGCTGGAGCCGGAAGGTGACATTCCGCTGGAGCAGGCGCTGCGTCATCCCTGTGCGCTGATGCAGATGAAAGTTGCGGCCAGCGAGACGGCGCTGATTGATACACTGCAGCAGCATCAGTTTCAGCTGGCAGAAGGCGAGGCGGACCTGGCGCTGGCGGTTAACGAGACGGAACGGCAGGCGGGGATTCGCATTGCGCGCGAAGCACAAATTCCGCAGCTGCGTGATGCAGCGTCACAGCTCTTCAGCCAGAGTCGTTTTCGCGCGCCCTGGTATGCACCGGACGCCAGCGGCCGTTTTTATGCGCAGTGGATTGAGAATGCGGTGCGCGGAACGTTTGACGATCAGTGTCTGGTGGCCAGTGATGCCACCGGCCAGCTGCAGGGTTTTGTGTCGCTGCGCGCAGTGGACGGCGATGCCCGCATTGGCCTGCTGGGCGTGCTGCCTGACGCGCAGGGCCAGGGGCTGGGTCAGCGACTGCTGCTGGCAGCGGCGGACTGGGCGCGGGTAAGACAGCTGGCTCAGCTTCGGGTGGCTACCCAGCTCAGTAATCTCACGGCGATGCGCCTCTATTTACGCAGCGGTGCCCGGCTCGACAGCACCGCCTACTGGTTTTACAGGAAAGGTCATGATTCCATTTAATGCGCCCCCGATTGTGGGCACAGAAATTGAGTATATGCAGTCGGCAATGAACAGCGGCAAGCTGTGCGGTGACGGCGGATTTACCCGTCGCTGTCAGCAGTGGATGGAGCAGCGTTTTGGCAGCAAAAAAGTGCTGCTGACCCCTTCCTGCACCGCTTCGCTGGAGATGGCGGCGCTGTTAATCGATCTGCAGCCCGGCGATGAGGTGATCATGCCGAGCTACACCTTTGTCTCAACCGCCAACGCCTTTGTGCTGCGCGGCGCGCGCATCGTGTTTGTCGATGTGCGCCCGGATACCATGAACATTGACGAAACGCTGATCGAAGCGGCCATCACTGAAAAAACCCGCGCCATTGTGCCGGTCCATTACGCAGGCGTGGCCTGTGAAATGGATACCATTATGGCGCTGGCGGCAAAACATAAGCTGTTTGTGATTGAAGATGCGGCGCAGGGCGTGATGTCACGCTACAAAGGTCGCGCGCTGGGCACCATCGGTCATATTGGCTGCTTCAGTTTCCACGAAACCAAGAACTACACCGCCGGTGGCGAAGGTGGCGCGACATTGATCAACGACGCCAGCCTGGTCGAGCGCGCCGAGATCGTGCGGGAAAAAGGCACCAACCGCAGCCAGTTCTTCCGGGGTCAGGTCGATAAATATACCTGGCGTGACATGGGATCGAGCTACCTGATGGCCGATCTGCAGGCCGCCTATCTCTGGGCGCAACTGGAAGCCGCTGAACGCATCAACCAGCAGCGGTTACGCATCTGGCAGCGTTATTATGACGCACTCCAGCCGCTGGCGGCTCAGGGACGCATCAGCCTGCCGGTGATCCCCGCCAGCTGCGAACATAATGCGCACATGTTCTACATCAAACTGCGCGATCAGGACGATCGCCAGGCGCTGATCAACTGGATGAAAGAAGCCGAGATACTGACGGTGTTCCACTATATTCCGCTGCACAGTTCACCTGCCGGCGAGCGTTTCTCGCAGTTTGTCGGCGACGACCGCTTTACCACGCTGGAAAGTGAACGTCTGCTGCGCCTGCCGCTGTTTTATAACCTGTCGGATAATAATCAGAGCACGGTTATCAGCTCGCTGCTGAGCTTCTTTTCCTGATGTCATTAGCCAGAGCCTCAGTGTGGACCGCGTCGTCCACGCTGGTAAAAATTGTGTCTGGTCTGCTGGTGGTCAAACTGCTGGCGGTCAGCTTCGGCCCTGAAGGTGTCGGCCAGGCGGGTAACTTCCGCCAGTTGATCACCGTGCTGGGTGTGCTGGCGGGCGCGGGCATCTTCAACGGCGTTACCACTTATGTCGCGCAGTATCAGCAGCAGCCCGGACAACTCCGGGCGATGGTGGGCACGGCATCGGCTATGGTGCTGGGCTTTTCCGGCATGCTGGCGCTGCTGTTTCTGCTGGCGGCGGCACCCATCAGCACCGCGCTATTTGGTCACGACCGCTATCAGGGCGTCATCCGCGTCGTCGCTTTTCTTCAGCTCGGTATCGCCTGGGCCAACTTTACGCTGGCGCTGCTGAAGGGGTATCGCGACGCGCATGGTAATGCGCTGGCGCTGATTCTCGGCAGTCTGACTGGCGTGGTGGGCTATCTGCTCTGCTGGTGGCTGGGCGGCTATCAGGGCGCATTGATCGGCCTGGCGCTGGTGCCGGCTTTGCTGCTGCTGCCTGCGCTACTGATGCTGAAACGCCGCGCGCCGCTGCCGCTAAGCTGGCTACGGCCACAGTGGCACCCTGAGCTGGCGCGTAATCTGGCAAAATATACCCTGATGGCGCTGATCACGGCCGTGACCCTGCCGGTTGCCTGGGTAATGATGCGTAACCTGCTGGCAGAGCAGGAGGGCTGGGCGCAGGTCGGATTGTGGCAGGGCGTCACCAGCATTTCCGATGCCTACCTGCAGTTTATCACCGCAACGTTTAGCGTCTGGCTGCTGCCGACGCTGGCGCGGCTCGACAACAAACGCGACATCGCACGTGAGATTGGCCGTGCATTGCGCTTTGTCCTGCCCGCCGTGGCGGTTGCCAGCTTTGGCGTCTGGGTACTGCGCGATTTCGCCATCAGCCTGCTGTTCTCTGAGGCTTTTCGCGGAATGCGCGATCTCTTTGTCTGGCAGCTGTGCGGCGATGTTTTTAAAGTCGGTGCCTATGTTTTCGGATATCTGGTTATCGCCAAAGCCTCGCTGCGCTTTTATGTTCTGACTGAGATCAGCCAGTTTCTGTTACTGACCCTGTTCTCACGCTGGCTGATCCCGTTACATGGCGCGACGGGTGCGGCGCAGGCCTATATGTTTACCTATATGGCTTACTTTGCCCTGTGTTGTGGCGCTTTTATTGTTTACTGCCGGAAAAAATGACTTTAATTCACGTTTTGGGATCGGACATTCCCCACCACAATCTTACGGTGCTGCGCTTTTTCAACGACGTACTCAGCGTTGAGCAGCCTGTGGCTTCGCCACGCCATTTTATGGTGGTGACGCAGCAGCCGGAGAGCCTGGCTCCGTTCAGTGCGTTACAGATCGAGTGTTTCGCCAGCAAGAAAGCGCTGGCGCAGGCGGTACTGCAGCGAGCCAGGAATCGGCAGCAGCGTTTTTTCTGTCACGGTCAGTTTAACCCGTGGATCTGGCTGGCATTACTTAGCGGTAAACTGCGCCGTTCACAGCTGTTCTGGCATGTCTGGGGCGCCGATCTCTATGAAGATTCGCGCAGCCTGAAGTTTCGCCTGTTCTATCTGGTGCGCCGGATAGCGCAGGGGCGGGTTGCACAGGTTTTTGCGACCCGTGGCGACCTGCATCACTACCAGCAGCGTTATCGCCGGGTTCCGGGTTCACTGCTCTATTTCCCGACCCGAATGCCAGATGCTGCCGTTGAGTCGGCGCCGTCAGAGCCGTTTACGCTGCTGCTGGGTAACTCGGGCGATCCGAGTAACCGGCACATTGAAGGCTTAAAAGCGATTCACGCACAGTTTGGCGAGCAGGTGCGCATCGAAGTCCCATTAGGTTATCCGCCGGGCAATGAGGCGTATATCAGCCAGATTCAGACCGCAGCAGAGGCGCTGTTCCCGAACGGGCAGGTGAATCTGCTGCGCGAAAATCTGGCGTTTGATGATTACTTAGCGCTGCTGGCGCGCTGCCATGTTGGCTATTTTATGTTTGAACGTCAGCAGGGGGTGGGCACACTTTGCCTGCTGATCCAAGCCAGCGTGCCGTTTGTTCTGACCCGCAAAAATCCATTCTGGCGTGATGTGGCAGAGCAGCAGCTTCCGGTATTGTTCAGCGAAGATACGCTGTCGCCTGCAGTCATCGCCGAGGCACGCCGGCAGCTGATGCGCTGTGATAAACAGGCTATCGCCTTCTTTGCGCCGGGTTATCTGGCAGGCTGGCGTACAGCGTTACAGCTCAGCGAAGGGGAGTTGTCATGAGTCTTATGCAGTTTGGCGGCCTGCTGGTGGTCTATCTGCTGTCGCTGGTTTTTATTCTGACCCTGACCTGGCGGGAATTTAAGCGCGTCCGTTTTAACTTCCATCTGTTCTTTACGCTGCTGTTCTTACTGACCTTTTACTTCGGCTTCCCGCTGACCTCCGTGCTGGTGTTTCGCTTCAACGTGGACGTAATGCCGGTTGAGAATCTGCTGGAGGCGCTACTGTCGGCCACGGCGTTTTACGCCATTTATTACGTCAGCTATAAAGTGCGGCTGAAACCGGCGGGTGCGCCGCCGGCGAAGCCCTGGCTGCAGATGAACCGGGTTGAAACCCACCTGACCTGTGTGATTCTGGCGCTGGTCGCGCTGGGTACCGTGACGGTGTTCTTCATTCACAACGGTTTTCTGCTGTTCCGCCTGACCGCCTATAACCAGATTTTCTCCAGCGAAGTATCGGGCGTAGCGCTTAAACGCTTCTTCTATTTCTTTATTCCGGCGATGCTGATCCCCTACTTTTTACGCCCGACCCGGCGCAACTGGCTGCTGTTCCTGGTGGTGACGGTGGCCTTTGGTTTACTGACTTATGCACTGGTGGGCGGAACCCGCGCCAATATCATTATTGCGTTTGCCCTGTTCCTGTTTATCGGGATTACCCGTGGCTGGATCACCCTGTGGATGCTGGCAACGGCGGGTGTGATGGCGATTGGGGGGATGTTCTGGCTGGCGCTGCGCCGCTATAACCTCGACGTGATGGGCGATGAAGCATTCTATACCTTCCTGTATCTGACGCGTGATACCTTCTCGCCGTGGGAAAATCTCGCCAGGCTGCTGGATAACTACGACAAAATTGAGTTTCAGGGGCTGGCACCTCTGTGGCGTGATTTCTACGTGTTTATTCCGACCTGGCTCTGGCCGGATCGACCGCTGGCGGTGTTGAACAGTGCCAACTACTTCACATGGGAAGTGCTGAATAACCATTCGGGCCTGGCGATTTCACCCACGCTGATCGGGTCGCTGGTGGTGATGGGCGGCGTCTGGGCCATTCCAGTTGGTGCTGTTGCGGTAGGAATGATTATTAAAGCCTTTGATGCGATCTATCAGCGTGGCTGCCTTGAGACGAACCGCTATACCGGTGCCATCCTGCAAAGCTTCTGTTTTGGCGCAGTGTTTAACATGATCGTACTGGCCCGCGAAGGTCTTGATGCGTTCGGCTCACGAGTAGTGTTTTTCTGCCTCATTTTTGCTGCCTGTCTGGGCATGGCTAAATTACTTTTCTGGTTACTGGATCGCGCAGGTTTGATTCGCGACCGCAGCAGGCGGGTGTTGCACAGCCCGCTCTGATTAACCTCTGGGATTGACGGAAGATATGACAACGTTAACTGAGACGCCGCAGTACCGTATTCGCGGCGTTGATTTGTATGGCTTCGAAAATATGCCGTCGGCAGTGAATTTTCTAATGCCGCCGCAGAGCGTCCGCAGCGGTATTTTAGTGGCCATCAATGCGGAGAAGATCCTGACCGCTGAGCGGGATGAAGGATTGCGCGCGCTGTTAGCGCAGGCGGAATATGCGTATGCCGATGGCATCAGCATCGTGCGCTCGATTCGTAAAAAGTATCCGCAGGCGTCAGTGCAGCGCATTGCGGGTGCTGATTTATGGGAAGCGCTGATGGAACGCGCCGGGCGTGAAGGGACGCCGGTGTTTCTTATCGGCGGTCGCCAGCAGGTGCTGGATGAAACCTGCGATAAGCTACGTCGTCAGTGGAATGTAAATATTGTCGGCGCGCAGGATGGCTATTTTGCGCCAGCCGAGCAGGATGCGCTGTTTGCCCGGATTGCGGCCAGCGGTGCGAAGCTGGTGACCGTCGCGCTGGGCTCGCCACGTCAGGAGCTGCTGATGCTAGCGTGCCGTGCGTACTGGCCTGATGCCCTCTATATGGGCGTGGGCGGAACCTATGATGTTTTCACCGGCCATGTGAAGCGCGCGCCCAAAATCTGGCAGCGGCTGGGTCTGGAGTGGCTCTATCGTCTGATTCGGCAGCCGAGCCGCCTGCGCAGGCAATTAAAACTGCTTAAATATTTGCGCTATCACTGGCGCGGCGATCTCTGATATTGCTGATAAATGCCGCATTTTCAGGCATTACGAGAGTGGAAATGTACTATTTGTCGACGAAATGCACAAAGCGTAATCAAACGCGTCTTTTTATTTAAAAAGCACTAGACACGATGGGCGCTTATCTCTAGTATGCACATCCGCAACGGCGCTACGCGCCCGTAGCTCAGCTGGATAGAGCGCTGCCCTCCGGAGGCAGAGGTCTCAGGTTCGAATCCTGTCGGGCGCGCCATATCGTTTGTGCGCATGAGCTTCGGTGGTTGATTTACCGCGGTTGGCAGTAAAGATTTAAATGCTGCAGGTTTTAAACTTGTAACATTAAGAATAGTGGTGGCTATAGCTCAGTTGGTAGAGCCCTGGATTGTGATTCCAGTTGTCGTGGGTTCGAGTCCCATTAGCCACCCCAGATTTTGCTGGGAAACGCGAAGGTGGCGGAATTGGTAGACGCGCTAGCTTCAGGTGTTAGTGTCCTAACGGACGTGAGGGTTCAAGTCCCTCTCTTCGCACCAGGCAAAACAGTTAAAAAAATCGGCGAGTAGCGCAGCTTGGTAGCGCAACTGGTTTGGGACCAGTGGGTCGGAGGTTCGAATCCTCTCTCGCCGACCATTTTTAGAAACCTGTCTGAAAAGACAGGTTTTTTTTCGTCTGTAGAAAAGTGGATTTGAATTTCTGCGGGAGATATGGGCCGGGCCGGGTTGGGTGCTGTAGAACAATGTTGCTGTGAGTTCGAGCCTGCGAAGAGAACACGGTCAGATCGGAAAGTCGCTTAAGCCATCCATTGGCCGCTCGGCCCGCGCGATTACGCACCTCATCCCTGAGGTGCGCCCGTATCCGGGCCAACGCTTCGCGTTGTTCAAAAACGCTCCCGGCGTTTTTTTCCGGGCGGTGGGACGCTTTCCTCCTCTGCCCGTGTTCCCTGCGCATTGAGCTTCTTCATTGCTGTAAACCCTCTGAAGCTTATGTAAGTACTTAATGCGTCTGCCAGACTTAAAGCGAAGGGAGCATACGCCTGTAGCAAAGCATCGCGGGCCAGGGACGGCCCGCGCTGAGCCCGCCAGGGATGGCGTCTTTTGCGTCTTTGTGAAAGGCGTATGCTCCCTGAAGCCCGCACTGCGGTGAGTGCGGGCGGTGCGTTTGAGCTTATCCGTGGCAACCAAAGCTACTCTGCTTTATATGACCAATAGTCTAAGCAACGTCGTGAATCGCAGACAAATAAACCATTGTTATTGTTGAAATCACCGTAAGAATTACCTTGCTGTCTCCATCCAGAGACAGAGAAAATGCCAGCTGTCGCCTGATACCGACACTTCATGCCATATCCCGCTATGACCAGACTTATCGATCTGTTTAAGGCATTGATTTATAGTTATTTTAAAAATAAACCTTAACCTGGCACGGCTTGTGCAATACTTCTGCTGTAGATGCTCATTCCACCTCTTATGTTTGCTGATGCTACATAAACCTGGGAATGATGCAGAGCCAATTTTAGGTACCTGTTGTCTGCCTGCCTGTATCGCGAAAGCCTTACAGGGTTAACAGACACCACGTTGAGTCAGGTACCTCCCGGTTGTCTTACCGACCTGATCTTACACCTGCCACTGGCAGGTGTTTTTTTTGCCTGTAAGAATAGAGCGGCAGATTGCGGGCACAAAAAAGCCGGGCAAGCCCGGCTTTATCCTGTCTGACAACCGCATCAGGCGTTGGGATTATTCTTCAACGTCAGCAACAATCCTTCACGGCGCATCTTCGCGGCCTCTTCCGGACGATGCAGACGATCATAAACATCCGCCAGCCACGCATAATCGAACGCATCCGGACGCTGTGCCAGCGCCTGCTGCAGCGCATCTGCTGCCTGCTGCCATTCACCATGACGCATCAGCAACTGTCCCAGCGTACTGTGCAGCAACGGCGTTGCGCCATGCTGTTTGATCTGCTGGCGTAATGCCTTCTCCAGCGCTTCCGGATTGCCGCTTTTGATGCGCGGCATCAGCAGTACCAGACGATCGTCATAATGACGCTTGAGGCCTTCCAGCACGATCGACTGTGCGGTGTCGTGATCGTTGCATTCAATCAGATGATCCGCCATTGCCACCTGCAGGGTCGTGTCCTGACGGGTTTTGCGGCTCAGCGTGCTCCACCAGCGCTTCAGGCCATCACTGCCCTGATCGGCCATTGCCTGATTCATCAGACCCAGCCAGGCCTGCTGCTGCAACGCATCACGATGCAGCTCATCGCCAACCTGCGCTTTCTGCATAGCAGGCAGAATATCCAGCAATGCACTCCAGGCACCCGTACGGACGTACGCCTGTTCGGCCAGGCGCAGCACTTCAGGGTGACGCGGCGCCACTTCCAGCAGACGGTCAATGCTGTGTCGCGCCGCATGATCTTCGTTACGAGCCAGCTGAATACGAGCGCGGGCAATTTCAACCGGAATGGTATTGCTTTCGGACAGCTCAGCAGCACGTTCAAGATGCTGATTGGCACGAATTTCATCGCCACGCTGCTGGGCAGCTTCGGCGGCCAGCAGATAGTTGGCTACCGGCACATCGGCGTGATCGGCATCTTTAGACAGCAGTTTCTCCACCTGACGGTGGTCGCCTTCTGCCAGCTTCATCAGCGCAGACTGAGTATGACGCTGGGCGCGACGGCGCTTACGGCCGGTAAACCAGCCGCGGGTACGCGCCCCGGTGTGCAGCACGCGGCGCAGCAGCCATTCCACCGCCAGAATCACCAGCAGGCTGATGATAAGGATAATCACCAGGCCAGTGACGCTGGTTTCGATATTCCAGTTATCGGTCTGAATCAGCACGTAGCCCTGATGACCGGCAATCATCGGTCCCAGCACCACGCCCGCAATCAGCAGGATAAAGAGGATAAATACCTTAAGCATGCTTAGCCTCCCTGCTGATTAGCAGCGGCAGACGGTTGCGCCAACAGGTTCCGCACGCGTGTCTGCATCAGCTGTTCCAGCAACGGCTGACTTTCCAGGTTATCCGGCAGATCCATGTTGATGTTCTGCTGGCTCAGCTCATCCAGCTGGGCAAGGAAGGCTTTGGTAGCGGCATCATTGGTGTCGTACCAGGCGCGAACCCAGGCGGACACGGTGTCGATAGATTGTTTATAAATCTCATCCTGATGACGCGGTACGGCCTGCGCAGCGATCAGCAGACGCGAGCGGATATTCTCACGCAGGTAAACATCCTGATTCGGAGCCAGCAGCGGCTGTGCGGTGTTATCGCGGCGGCGGATGGTAATAAAGTCATCCATAAAGTTATGCCAGCTTTTCACCAGATTCTGACGCCATTCGCGCACGGAACCTGAGAGTTCGCCGCCATCGCTGTCCATCGGCGCATCATCGCTGTCGTTGTCGGCCAGACGCAGATTATCAACGTTATTCGACAGCTGATTCAGCTTGAGGATCACGCCGTCGTAGTCGACCTGCGTAACGGAAGAGAGGTTACTGATATCCTGGGTCAGCGCACGACGCACATTCATGACGCTGGGATCGTTCATGTCAGCCAGGCTGGCATCGGCGCTTTTCAGCAGTGCCGCGGCGGTAGTAACATCCTGATCGCTCCAGAGTTTGCGGCCAGCCAGTTTCACCAGATAGTCCGCCTGTGCCAGCAGCCAGCTGCGCACGTCGTTGCCAGAAATTACAGCCACTTTTTCACGCAGCGTTTCCAGCTCTTTTGCTGACGCGGTCTGCTGCTGCTGTGCCGTCTGCAGGGCAGTTTCAGCGCCACTCAGTTGCTGTGTCAGCTGCTGTTTATCGCTGCTGGCCTGCTGCTGCAACGCGCTTAACTGATCGCTCAGCTTCTGATTGGTTTGTGCCTGTAAATCAGCCTGATGTTTCCCGTTAAGGTATAAACCCGCACCTATCGCCAGCGCGATGACAATCGCAACTGCACCCAACACCATGCCACCATTTTTCGCATTACGCGGTGGTGTGCTGTTGCTGGAAGGAGAGCGGTCGACCGCTGGGGTGGTTTCTTCAACCATGGCGGAGGAGTCTTTTTGTTCCGTCATATGTGGCACATCCCATTGTTAAAGTTCAGCGTAACGCGCGCAGCAGCGCATCGTTATCGGCACCATCGGCTACCTGAATATCCTGCCAACCCAATCCTGCGGCCAGGGTAGCCAAACGTTCACTGACGACTATCAGTCGGCAGTTGAGCAGCCATTCCTCGCGATCAACCGCGGGGAATAGCGAAAAAAGCTGTTGTAACATTTCACCGCTGGTCACCACCAGCACAGAGACGCCGCGATCGCGCCAGCGGCGGCCTTCAACCGGCCCGTCATAATGCTTCTGGCAGCGCTGGTAGCAGGCAGCAAACGTTACCTCAGCACCTCGCCGGTTTAATGTCTCCGCCAGCAATTCGCGTCCAGGATCGCCACGCAGAATCAGCGCACGTTTACCGGCAACCTGCTGAAGCGTGTTTATCCTGATCAATTCCTCACTGGTTTCATGCGCATGAGGCCAGGTCACCTGCTGTCCGCTGACGGTGTGAAACGCCAGCGCGGTGCTGCGACCAATTGCATAATAGTCCAGCTCAGTGGGCCATGCTTTGATCGCGTGCTGGGCGTAGTGAATAACCTGCTGAGAAAGAATAAAGACGAGGTCGCCAGCACGAAGTCCGGCGAGCTTGTGAGGCAGGGAATTGAGGTCAGCGCCCGGTGCAAATTCGATTAGCGGCAGGCTCCACGCCTGTTTGCCAAGGGCATGCAGGCGTGACACCAGCTCTGCCGCTGCGGGTTCCGGGCGCGTCACCAGGATGGTCATGCCGGCGGCTGCCCCTGGTAGACCTCTTTCAGGATTTCACGCGCGCCGCCGTTCAGCAGCTCATCGGCCAGTGAAATGCCCATCTGTTCAGCCTGCGCGCGGGGGCCACGACGTTCTCCGCTGACCATAACCCGGCCATCGGGCGCGCCGACCATGCCGCGCAGCCAGAGCTCATCGCCTTCCAGCACCGCGAAGCTGCCGATGGGCACCTGACAGCCACCCTCTAAGCGCGTATTCATGGCACGTTCTGCTCTGACACAGACTTCGGTGTCATCGTGATTCAGCGTCTGTAACAGGCTGATTAAAGTGGTGTCGTCCAGACGGCATTCAATGCCGACCGCACCCTGGCCCACGGCGGGCAGGGAGACTTCGGCAGGCATCGCCTGGCGAATGCGATCTTCCAGCCCCAGACGCTTCAGCCCGGCGACGGCAAGAATGATCGCGTCATACTCGCCGGCATCAAGTTTGCCGAGGCGGGTGCCGACGTTGCCACGCAGCGAGCGGATCACCAGATCCGGACGGCGCGCGCTAATCTGGCACTGACGACGCAGACTGGAGGTGCCGACAACGGCGCCCTGTGGCAGCGCATCAATGGAGTCATAATGATGAGAAACAAACGCATCGCGCGGATCGTCGCGCTCGCAGATGGTCACCAGGCCCAGACCTTCAGGGAAACTGACCGGCACATCTTTCATAGAGTGCACGGCCATATCGGCACGGCCATCCTGCATTGCCAGCTCAAGCTCTTTGACAAACAGCCCTTTGCCACCGACTTTTGCCAGTGGCGTATCAAGAATGATGTCACCTTTGGTGACCATAGGCACCAGCTCAACGCGCAGTCCCGGATGGGCACTCATGAGTCGTTGCTGTACATAATGTGCCTGCCATAATGCGAGCGGGCTTTGTCTTGTAGCAATTCTGAAAATTTTGTCTAACATGCTGTTAACCATTTTTATCGTTCACTGAATATCCTATCATCTCTGGGTGAATACTGTCAGTTTCAACGGATTGAAAACGGCCTGTGTGCGGTTTCAGGCCCGGTTTATCAAGCCATAGCGTGGCAACCCGTGCCGAAAAGGCGGGAAGCTGGTAAGAACGTGCTAAACTGTTAAGTAGCGCAACTTTCTTTACGGTCAATCAGCCGAGTGATAGATTGATCACGTTTCCAGCAATTATCTGCCCACTTTTTTACTTTTAATAAGCGGCAGAGCGTGGAAACAGGGTGCTTAAACACTGGGACAATCAGGCGAAACGTCTTGTACCTCTACATTGAGACACTGAAACAGAGACTGGATGCAATCAACCAGCTGCGCGTTGATCGTGCGCTGGCTGCCATGGGACCCGCTTTTCAGCGCGTCTACAGTCTGCTGCCAACCTTATTACATTATCAACATCCGCAGATGCCGGGTTACCTTGAAGGTAGCGTTCCACATGGCATCAGCTTCTTCACGCCTGATGAAAATCAACGCCAGCTGCTGGCCGACCTCACCGGCGACAGCGATCTGCGCCATGCCGATGCGCCGAAAGGCGAAATGCCGATCACCGCTATCTACTCTATGGGCAGCACCTCGTCTGTCGGCCAGAACAGCATCTCCGATCTTGATATCTGGGTCTGCCATCAATCCTGGCTCGATAATGAAGAGCGCCTGAATCTGCAGCGCAAATGCACGCTGTTACAGAAGTGGTGCGTCTCAATGGGCGTGGAAGTCAGTTTCTTCCTGATTGACGAAAACCGCTTCCGTCACAACGAAAGCGGCAGCTTGGGCGGTGAAGATTGCGGTTCAACCCAGCACATTTTACTGCTGGATGAGTTTTACCGTACCGCGGTTCGTATGGCGGGCAAACGCATCCTGTGGAATATGGTGCCGGGCGAAGAAGAGCATCATTACGACGACTACGTGATGTCGCTGTATGCCAAAGGCGTGCTGACACCCAATGAGTGGCTTGACCTGGGCGGCCTGGGCACGCTGTCGGCGGAAGAGTATTTCGGTGCCAGCCTGTGGCAGCTCTATAAAAGTATCGACTCGCCTTATAAAGCCGTACTGAAAACGCTGCTGCTGGAAGCTTACAGCTGGGAATACCCGAACACGCAGCTGCTGGCGATGGATATCAAACAGCGCCTGCACGACGGCGAAATCATCTGCTTCGGACTTGATCCTTACTGCATGATGCTGGAGCGCGTTACGCACTACCTGACCAGCGTTGACGATCAGCCGCGCCTTGACCTGGTGCGTCGCTGCTTCTATCTCAAAGTGTGTGAAAAGCTCAGCACCGACGATCATCAGCAACGCACCGGCTGGCGTCGCGAGATCTTATCGCAGCTGGTGAAAGATTGGGGCTGGAACGAAGAGAAGATCGCCATTCTGGACAACCGTGCCGGGTGGAAAATCGAGCGGGTGCGCGAAGCCCATAACGAATTGCTGGATGCGATGATGCAGAGTTATCGCAACCTGATCCGCTTTGCCCGTCGCAATAACTTAAGCGTCAGCGCCAGCCCGCAGGATATCGGTGTATTGACCCGTAAACTGTATGCCGCGTTTGAAGCGCTGCCGGGCAAAGTGACGCTGGTGAATCCACAGATTTCGCCCGATCTTTCTGAACCGAATTTGACCTTTATTCATGTGCCGCCTGGCCGCGCTAACCGTTCCGGCTGGTATCTCTATAACCAGGCACCAGACATGGATTCGATCATCAGCCATCAGCCGCTGGAATATAACCGCTACCTGAACAAGCTGGTGGCGTGGGCCTGGTTTAATGGTCTGCTGACCCGCAAAACCCGGCTGCATATTAAAGGCAATGAGACCTGCGATCTGGCGCGTCTTCAGGAACTGGTCAACGATGTTTCCAGCCATTTCCCGCTGCGTCTCCCTTCGCCGACGCCAAAAGCGCTCTACAGCCCGTGCGAAATCCGGCACCTCGCGATTATCGTTAACCTTGAGCACGATCCGACGGCGGCCTTCCGCAATCAGGTGGTGCACTTCGACTTCCGCAAACTGGATGTCTTTAGTTTTGGTCAGCAGCAGCAGTGCCTGATTGGCAGCATCGATCTGCTCTATCGCAACTCCTGGAATGAAGTGCGTACGCTGCACTTCAGCGGCGAACAGGCGATGATCGAAGGGCTGAAAACTATTCTCGGCAAGATGCATCAGGATGCCGCACCGCCGGATACGGTAGAAGTGTTCTGCTACAGCCAGCATCTGCGCGGGCTGATTCGCACGCGCGTCCAGCAGCTGGTCTCAGAGTGCATTGAGCTGCGCCTCTCCAGCACGCGTCAGGAGCCGGGCCGCTTTAAAGCGCTGCGCATGGCGGGTGAGACCTGGGGTCTGTTCTTTGAACGCATGAGCGTCTCGGTGCAGAAGCTGGAAAACGCGGTAGAATTTTATGGCGCGATCTCCAATAACAAGCTGCATGGGTTGTCGATCAAAGTCGAAACGAATCAGACGCCGCTGCCACCGGTAGTGAACGGTTATGCCAGCGAAGGCATCATTCAGTTCTTCTTTGAAAACACCACGGATGAGCGCGGCTTCAACATCTATATCCTCGATGAGAGCAATCGGGTTGAGGTTTATCATCACTGTGAAGGCAGCAAAGAGGAGCTGGTGCGCGACGTCAGCCGCTTCTACTCCTCGTCACACGATCGCTTTACCTATGGCTCAAGCTTCATCAACTTCAACCTGCCGCAGTTCTACCAGATTGTGAACACCGGTGAGCGATTCCAGGTGATCCCATTCCGGAGTCAGACGCTGACGCAGCTCTGTACAACGCAGCCTGACAACGACAACAGCGACTATCAACCGCGCTATCAGGTGCATTGATGCTGACGGGCTGCCTGCGCTCTGCAGGTGGCCGCTATCTTCCTGGCCTGTCACCCGGTTCACGCTATTTGCGGGGATTTCCTGTTGCTTTTCCACCTTCAACTGCGATGATAAGCATCCAGGTAAAGGACATTAAGAGCATAAAGAATGAAGAAAGTAATAAGCCTGTTGGCCATGACACTGGCAGTAATCAGCCTTGCAGGTTGTGGTCTGAAAGGACCGCTCTACTTCCCGCCGAAGGACCAGCCGAAGAAACAACAAGTCCCAACCGAACGCCAGAAAGCGGATGCCACTAAAGCCGATGTCGGCGGGCTGGTGACCGGCAATTCAGGCGTAAAAGCGAACTAATCTGATGGCTTATCCGGCGGAGCAAAAAATGCAGTTCTCCAAAATGCACGGTCTCGGCAACGATTTTATGGTTGTGGATGCGGTGACACAAAACGTCTTCTTTTCGCCGGAACTGATCCGCCGGCTGGCCGATCGTCATCTGGGGATCGGTTTCGATCAGCTGCTGATTGTTGAACCGCCTTACGATCCCGATCTCGATTTTCACTATCGCATTTTCAACGCTGACGGCAGTGAAGTGGCCCAGTGCGGTAACGGTGCGCGCTGTTTTGCCCGCTTTGTTCAGCTGAAAGGGCTGACCAACAAAAGCGATATTCGGGTCAGTACCCAGAATGGCCGCATGGTCCTCACCGTGACGCCTGATGACCACGTGCGCGTGAACATGGGTGAGCCCAACTTTGAGCCTCAGCAGGTGCCGTTCCGCGCCAACAAAGCCGAAAATCTCTATCTGCTGCGCGTGGCCGAACAGACGGTGATGCTGGGTGCGGTGTCGATGGGGAATCCTCACTGCGTCATCCAGGTTGAAAGTGTTAAAACCGCGCAGGTTGAACTGCTTGGCCCGATTCTGGAGAGCCACGAGCGCTTCCCGGATCGCGTCAATGTCGGTTTTATGGAGATCATTAATCCCGAACATATCCGGCTGCGCGTCTACGAACGCGGAGCGGGTGAAACGCAGGCGTGCGGCAGCGGCGCCTGTGCTGCCGTTGCATGTGGCATTCAGCAGGGCATTCTGGCACCGAAAGTGCGTGTCGATCTGCCTGGCGGGACGCTGCATATCTCCTGGAAAGGCGCCGGTCAGCCGCTCTATATGACCGGGCCTGCGACACACGTCTACGATGGGTTTATTCATCTATGAAAAATATCGAAGAGCAGGCTGACAGTTCGGTTCTGCTGGACGATCAGGCCGTCAGTGATTATCTGCGGCAGAATCCCGATTTCTTCATCCGTAATGCCCGTGAAGTTGAACAGATGGCGGTGCCGCATCCGGTGCGCGGCAGTGTGTCCCTGGTCGAGTGGCATATGGCGCGGCAACGCAACCACATTCAGCGGCTGGAAGAAGAGATCACACTGCTGATGGAGCAGGCCAGCGCGAACCATGAGCTGTTTGACCGTTTGCTGTCGCTGGAAAGTCATCTGGCCGCGGCTGATTCGCTGCAGGATATGCTCAACCGTCTGCATCGCTGGGCGCGTGAGCTGGGCCTGGCGGGTGCCAATGTGCGGCTGTTCAGCGACAAATGGCTGCTGGGTGCCCCCTCCGATTTCTTCCAGCTGAGCCTGTCGCGTCAGGCGTTTGAGCCGCTGCGTATTCAGCGTTTCGGCAACCAGCACCACTATCTCGGTAATATCAATGGGCCGGAACTGCTGCTGCTGCTGCCACAGGCCAAAGCAATTGGCTCGGTTGCGATGTCGCTGATGGGCGAAGAGGGCGATCTCGGCGTGCTGGTGTTCAGCAGCCGTGACAGCCAGCACTATCAGTCGGGCATGGGGACGTTGCTGTTGCAGCACCTGTCACAGATGATGCCTGGCCTGCTTTCCCGCTGGGTGGAGCGCGCATGAGCAGCGGACTGCAGGAGGCCGTCGACGGATTTCTGCGCTACCTGAAAGTGGAGCGCCAGCTGAGTCCGTTAACCCAGAGCAGCTATGCGCGCCAGCTTGCCGCGCTGGTGGCAATTGCGGATGAGATGAAGCTCGGCAGCTGGGCACAGCTGGAACCGGCGCAGGTGCGTAGCATGGCGGCACGCAGCCGTCGCGCCGGACTCTCAGCCAGCAGCCTCGCGCTGCGCCTCTCCGCCCTGCGCAGTTTTCTCGACTGGCAGGTAAGCCAGGGTTTGCTTTCCGCCAATCCGGCTAAAGGGGTAATGACGCCGCGTAAAGCGCGTCATCTGCCTAAGAATATCGATGTGGATGAAGTGAATCAGCTGCTGGAGATCGACCTTAACGATCCGTTGGCGGTGCGCGATCGCGCGATGCTGGAAGTGATGTATGGCGGCGGGCTGCGTCTCTCCGAGCTGGTGAATATGGATTGCCGCCACGTCGACCTCGATTCCGGCGAAGTGTGGGTCGTGGGTAAGGGCAGCAAAGAGCGCCGGGTGCCGATTGGCCGCACGGCGGTCACCTGGATCCAGCACTGGCTGCCGCTGCGTGAAACCTTCGGCGGCCAGGATGATGCGCTGTTCCTGTCGACGCGCGGCAACCGCATCTCGCCCCGTAACGTGCAGAAACGCTTTGCCGAATGGGGCGTCAGACAGGGTGTGGCGAGCCATATCCATCCGCATAAGCTGCGGCACTCTTTTGCCACGCATCTGCTGGAATCCAGCGGCGACCTGCGCGCCGTACAGGAGTTGCTGGGGCATGCGAACCTCTCGACGACCCAGATCTATACCCATCTCGACTTCCAGCATCTGGCTTCGGTGTATGACGCTGCGCATCCCCGCGCCAAACGAGGAAAGAACGAATGAAGTTTTATCGTCCGCTGTCGGCCATTAAAGCCATGACTTTCGATCTTGATGACACGCTCTACGATAACTATCCGGTGATCCGTCGCACCACGCTGGAGTCTCACGCCGCTTTGCAGGCTTTTCATCCGGCGCTGCGTGACTTCACGCCGCAGGATTATCAGCAGTTGCGCGATCAACTGCTGCAGCGCGAGCCTGAAATCTATCATGACGTTTCAGAGTGGCGACGCCGTTCGGTAGAGCTGGCGATGCTCAATATCGGCCTCTCTGCTGCGGAAGCGACCGCTGGCGCGGCAGAGGTCATGGCGGTGTTCCATCAGTGGCGGAGTCAGGTCGAGATGCCGGATGAGACGCATCAGACGCTGAAGGCGCTGGCGGAAAAAATCCCGCTGGTGGCAGTCACCAACGGCAACGCCAGCCCGGAAAAAATGGGCATCGCTGAATACTTTCAGTTCACGCTGCGGGCCGGGCCTGACGGGCGC
Organism: Pantoea sp. SM3640; assembly: GCF_015654165.1. Lineage (NCBI taxonomy): Bacteria > Pseudomonadati > Pseudomonadota > Gammaproteobacteria > Enterobacterales > Erwiniaceae > Pantoea > Pantoea sp. SM3640. Next base: position 3,697,072 of record NZ_CP064872.1, on the reverse strand, counting down.
GCCAAGCCGTGGCAGGATATGTATCAGCTTGCCGCGCAACGCCTTGATATCGCGCCACAACACATTCTGCATGTGGGCGACGACCTGACTACCGATGTCGCTGGCTCACTGCGCTGCGGCATGCAGGCCTGCTGGATTAACCTGCGGCAGGGCAACCTGATGCATATCCCGGACGCGCGCCTGTTGCCGCATGTCGAAATTTCGCGGTTGGCATCACTCACCTCACTGCTATAATGGCTGTAAATTTATCCAGTCGTCTCCTCTTCTCTGCTTTGCCGCCGTCCCTTATCCGGCATCTGTGTCGCCGCCTGACTGGCCGTGACACTGCCTTGCGGCAGGCGGAATAAACAACGCGGCGACGGCGTTTTTCTCTGGTAAACGGTGCTTATGGACGTTTCTGAACTGCTCGACGGTTTGAATGACAATCAGCGCGCGGCCGTTGCGGCTCCGCGCAGTAACCTGCTGGTGCTGGCAGGTGCGGGCAGTGGTAAAACGCGGGTGCTGGTGCATCGCATTGCGTGGCTGATGTCAGTAGAGAACTGCTCACCCTATTCGATTATGGCGGTGACCTTTACCAATAAAGCAGCCGCGGAGATGCGTCACCGTATCGAGCATCTGATCGGCACCAGCCAGGGCGGGATGTGGATCGGGACTTTCCACGGTCTGGCGCACCGTTTACTGCGCGCCCACCATCTTGACGCCGGTCTGCCGCAGGATTTTCAGATCCTCGACAGCGAAGACCAGCTGCGTCTGCTCAAGCGCCTGATTAAATCAATGAACCTTGATGACAAGCAGTGGCCTGCGCGTCAGGGCATGTGGTACATCAACGGCAAAAAAGATGAAGGCCTGCGGCCAAAGCACATTGAAAGCTATGGCAATCCGATTGAGCAGACCTGGCTGCGCATCTATCAGGCCTATCAGGAAGCCTGCGATCGCGCCGGTTTAGTCGACTTCGCCGAGCTGCTGCTGCGCGCCCATGAACTCTGGCTCAACAAGCCGCATATCCTCAATCACTACCGCGAACGCTTTACCAACGTGCTGGTGGATGAGTTTCAGGATACCAACAACATTCAGTACGCCTGGATTCGGATGCTGGCGGGCGACAGCGGCCGGGTGATCATTGTGGGCGATGATGACCAGTCGATCTACGGCTGGCGCGGCGCACAGGTCGAGAATATTCAGCGCTTCCTGCAGGATTTCCCTGGTGCAGAAACGATCCGTCTGGAGCAGAACTACCGCTCAACCAATAACATTCTGAAAGCGGCTAACGCCCTGATCGCCAATAACAATGGCCGTCTGGGTAAAGAGCTCTGGACTGAAGGCAGCGATGGCGAACCGATCTCTATCTACTGCGCCTTTAATGAGCTGGATGAAGCGCGCTTCGTGGTCAACCGCATCAAGGTCTGGATGGAGAACGGCGGTGCGCTCAACGACTGCGCCATTCTCTATCGCAGCAACGCCCAGTCGCGCGTGCTGGAAGAGGCGCTGCTGCAGAGCAGCATGCCGTACCGTATTTATGGCGGCATGCGCTTCTTCGAACGTCAGGAGATCAAAGATGCGCTCTCCTATCTGCGTCTGATGGCGAACCGCAATGACGACGCCGCCTTTGAGCGCGTAGTGAATACCCCGACGCGCGGCGTGGGCGATCGCACGCTCGACGTGGTGCGTCAGACGGCGCGTGAACGTCAGATGACGCTGTGGCAGGCCACGCGCGAACTGCTGCAAAGTCGCGCACTGGCTGGCCGCGCCGCGTCTGCGCTGCAACGCTTCTGTGAGCTGGTCGATTCACTGGCCACCGAAACTGCCGATTTACCGCTGCATGTTCAGACCGACCGGGTTATCAAAGACTCCGGCCTGTGGCTGATGTATGAGCAGGAAAAAGGCGAAAAGGGTCAGGCGCGTATCGAAAACCTTGAGGAGCTGGTGACGGCAACGCGTCAGTTCAGCTATCAGGATGAAGATGAAGATCTGATGCCGCTGCAGGCCTTCTTATCCCATGCGGCGCTGGAAGCGGGCGAAGGTCAGGCAGACAAATGGCAGGATGCGGTTCAGCTGATGACGCTGCACTCGGCCAAAGGGCTGGAGTTCAGTCAGGTCTTTATCGTCGGTATGGAAGAGGGGATGTTCCCGAGCCAGATGTCGCTGGATGAAGGTGGACGGCTGGAAGAGGAGCGTCGTCTGGCGTACGTCGGTGTGACCCGCGCGATGCTCAAGCTGACGCTGACCTACGCTGAAACCCGCCGACTCTATGGTAAGGAAGTGTATCACCGGCCTTCCCGTTTTATCGGCGAACTGCCCGAGACCTGCATTGAAGAAGTGCGTCTGCGCGCCAGCGTCAGCCGTCCGGTCAACCATCAGCGGATGGGTGCGCCGGTGACCAAAAATGACAGTGGATTCGCGCTGGGCCAGCGTGTTCATCACGCAAAATTTGGCGAAGGCACCATCATAAATCTGGAAGGCAGCGGCGAACACAGCCGCCTGCAGGTGGCGTTTCAGGGGCAGGGAATCAAGTGGCTGGTGGCGGCTTACGCGAAGCTGGAAACGCTTTAGCGTGCGGTTGACGGCTTTTTCGTCTCAGCGTAACATGCGCCCACTATTATCATGAGAGGACAATGCCTTGGACACGCCCAGTCGATGCTGGCTCAATGACCTGGATACCAGGCATAACATCTAAGGCTACCTCTTTACGCGGGTAGCCTTAGCGGTTATCAGCGACCTCCCTTTTTGATTCCGTCGCGCGAGTCAGCACTGATTTATCTCTGAAACTCTGTTTCCGTGTTCAGGCCGCACGTTCCATGTTGAGGAACGGCGGACCGCCTTGTCCCATTTAGTCTGCAATGGGGAGTATTGCTATGCTGAGCGCATTTAAACTGGATCACAGCCGCCTGACGCGACTGGAGCTGGAAGACGAAAACGACAAACTGACCACCTCCGTCTGGGTCGATCTGATCGAGCCGGAAGAGGGCGAACGTGACCGGGTGCAGACCGAGCTGGGCCAGAGCCTGGCAACACGGCCAGAGCTGGAAGATATCGAGGCCTCGGCACGCTTCTTCGAAGATGAAGATGGTCTGCATATCCACTCCTTCTTCTTCTATGAAGATGCTGACGATCACGCCGGTAACTCCACCGTGGCATTCACCATTCGTGAAGGCCGCCTCTACACGCTGCGTGAACGTGAGCTGCCCGCTTTCCGCCTCTATCGCATGCGTGCCCGTAGCCAGACCCTGATCGACGGCAACGCCTTTGAGCTGCTGCTGGACCTGTTTGAAACCAAAATCGAACAGCTGGCGGATGAAATCGAGAACATCTACAGCGCGCTGGAGAAACTCAGCCGGGTGATCATGGAAGGTCAGCAGGGCGAAGAGTACGATCAGGCGCTGTCACGCTTAGCGGAACTGGAAGATATCGGCTGGAAGGTGCGTCTCTGCCTGATGGATACTCAGCGCGCCCTGAACTTCCTGGTGCGTAAAGCGCGCTTACCGGGTAATCAGCTGGAGCAGGCGCGGGAAATTCTGCGCGATATCGAATCGCTGCTGCCACATAACGAATCGCTGTTCCAGAAGGTCAACTTCCTGATGCAGGCGGCGATGGGCTTTATCAATATCGAACAGAACCGCATCATCAAGATCTTCTCGGTGGTCTCGGTAGTGTTTCTGCCGCCGACGCTGGTCGCTTCCAGCTACGGGATGAACTTCGAGTTTATGCCGGAACTGAAGTGGAGCTTCGGTTATCCCGCGGCTATCGGCCTGATGATTCTGGCCGGACTGGCGCCGTATCTCTACTTCAAACGTAAAAACTGGCTTTAGAAAAGCAACGGGCCATCTGAGATGGCCCGTTCTGCTGGCTCCCGTCCCGATTTCTGCGTACTCTGACCCTCCTGTTTTTACAAAAAATTAACTTCTTATGGACGCTTTTTCGTTACGCACGCAGTGGACGCTGCTGCTGCTGATTTCCGTATTGCTAGGTGCGGTGCTGCACTATTTTCACGTGCCTGCCGCGCTGCTACTGGGACCGATGATAGTGGGCGTGGTGATGGGCCTGTCGGGTGCCACACTGCGGATTGATAAACGATTCTTCCTGCTTGCCCAGGCGGTGCTGGGTTGCATGATTGCCCAGAGCCTCTCGCCTTCGATTCTGACACCGCTGATTCAGGAGTGGCCGATCGTGCTGGCGGTGCTGCTGCTGACGCTGGCGGCCAGCGGCCTGTCCGGTTTTCTGCTGGTGCGCTTCAGTCATCTGCCTGGCCCGACCGGCGCATGGGGCTCGTCACCGGGCGGTGCTTCGGCCATGGTGGCAATGGCGGGGGACTTCGGCGCTGATGTACGGCTGGTGGCGTTTATGCAGTATCTGCGGGTGCTGTTTGTCGCCTCGGCCGCCGCGCTGGTCGCGCGTATCGGGCTGGGCGATGAAGCGCACAGCATCTCGCTGCTCTGGTTTCCCGCGCTGAATTATGGCTTTGCCATTACGCTGGTGGTGATGCTGACGGGCGCGTGGCTGGGCACACGACTGCGCATTCCCTCTGGCGCATTACTGCTGCCCGCGCTGGCGGGTGCGGTACTGAACAGCAGCGAAATCGCAGTGCTACAGGTGCCGGAATGGCTGCTGGCCGTAGCCTATGCACTGATTGGCTGGAGCGTGGGTTTACGTTTTACCCGCCCGATTTTTCTGCTGGCACTGCGCACGCTGCCGCAGATGCTGGCGTCAATCTTCGGGCTGATGCTGTTGTGTGGCGGGCTGGCGTGGATACTGACGCGCATGCTGGATATCGATCTGATGACGGCCTATCTCGCCACCAGTCCAGGCGGGCTGGACACGGTGGCGATTATTGCTGCGGGAACTCAGGTCAACATGGCATTTGTGATGGCGATGCAGACGTTGCGCCTGTTCACTATTCTGCTGACCGGCCCGGCTTTAGCGCGCTTTATTTCACGCTATGCGCGCGCGGGAACGGAATGAAAACGCCACCGCATCGCAGACAAACACCAGCAGCGCCAGCCAGATGAAGCCAAAGGTCACCATCTTGTCTGGTGTGATGGTTTCGCCATAAAACACCACCGCCAGCACAAACATCAGCGTCGGGCCGAGGTACTGAAAGAAACCGACCGTTGAGAGGCGCAGCCGGCTGCAGGCCGCCGCAAACAGCATCAGTGGAATGGTGGTCACAATGCCGGCCGCGATCAGCTTCAGGTTAAGACTTAGCGGGTTAGCGGACAGATGACTGGTGGCGCTGTCGGCAAAGCCAAACAGATAAATGGCTGCCAGCGGAAACAGCCACAGGGTCTCAATCAGCATGCCGCTCTGCGCATCGACCTGAATCTTTTTGCGCATCAGACCATAAACGGCAAAGCTCAGGGCCAGCCCCAGCGCGATAACCGGCAACGATCCAAACTGCCACAGTTGCACCAGCACGCCAATGGTTGCCAGCAGCACGGCCAGCCATTGCAGACGACGAAAACGTTCGCGCAAAAACAGCATGCCGAACACCACGTTGATCAGCGGGTTAATAAAGTAGCCCAGGCTGGCTTCCAGCATATGCTGATTGTTGACCGCCCAGATAAACAGCAGCCAGTTGCTGCCGACAGTCACGGCCGTCAGCGCCAGCAACAGCACTTTTTTGGGCTGGCGCAATACGCTGCGAACGCCGGGCCAGCTGCGGCTCAGGGTAATCAGCAACAGCATAAAGAGTGCCGACCAGATCACCCGGTGCGTCATGATTTCTGTGGCGGGAACCTGTTTGACCAGCTTGAAATAGGCGGGCGCAATGCCCCAGATAAAGTAAGCGCCCAGTGCAAAGCCAACGCCCTGGCGGGTTTGTTGCGTATCCATATGCGATCCATTCAGTGGCGTGGTTAGCCGATAAGATAGGTGGCGGTAGCCGTGGCGATATAATCGCCCTGTTGATTGTGCAGTTCCACGCGCGCCACGGCGACTTTGTTACCAGCGCGCAGCAGGCTGCTGGTGGCGGTGAAGCGCTCGCCGCGTCCGGGACGCAGATAGTCAACGCGCATGTCGATGGTGCCCATGCGTGACAGACGCTGACGCAGATCCGCTTCGCTGATGCTCTCCTGACGGGTTAACGCATTGCTGACGCAGACCATGCCCGCGGCCACATCGAGGACGGACGCGATAACACCACCGTGCAGAATCTGCTGCGCCTGATTGCCCACCAGCATGGATTTATTATTGAAGCTGATTTCAGCGTAGTCTGCGTCAAGACGCATCAGCTCCAGGCCTAGCGCCTGATTAAACGGCATGTGATAAACAAAAATTTCGCCGACCAGCTGGCGAGCGTCCTGCGGTGTCAGCACGGGTGATGACATGATGATGTGTCCTGAAAAAATCGGGCCAGAGGGGCGCGGAACATGAATGAGTTGTGTATTCTATGCCGCCTGCGAGGGTGTTTCCAGTTTAAGAAATCAGCACTCATGCTCACTGCCATTTGCGTGTAGAATGGCCTGCTTTTGACAACACCCTTTCAGTTATTCTGATACGCAGCTGCTCACCGGAGAATTTTATGCGTAAGCATCGCGCCTTGCTGGCGGCAATGTTGATATTTCCTGCGCTGGCGCAGGCGGATGAAGCCCGGATTAAAGAGGTTCATGACGCGCCACAGGTTCAGGGCAGCATTATTGCTAACCTGCTGGAGAAGCATGATAACCCGTTTGTTCTCTATCCTTACGAGAACAACTATCTGCTCTACACCTATACCAGCGACCTCAATAAAGAGGCGATCTCCTCTTATAACTGGGGTGAAAACGCCCGCAAAGATGAAGTGAAATTCCAGCTCAGTCTGGCATTTCCGTTATGGCGCGGTATTCTGGGCGACAACTCGGTGCTGGCAGCCTCTTATACCCAGCGTTCCTGGTGGCAGCTGTCGAATAGTGCTGAGTCATCACCTTTCCGTGAGACCAACTATGAGCCGCAGATTTTTCTCGGCTGGGCGACCGACTACTCGCTGGGTGGCTGGACGCTGCGTGATGTCGAACTGGGTCTGAATCACCAATCTAACGGACGAAGTGACCCGACCTCACGCAGCTGGAACCGTGTCTATGCGCGTCTGATGGCGGAGAACGGTAACTTCCTGGCGGAAATCAAACCCTGGTATCGCATCCCTGAAGGGGCGAGCAGCGATGATAATCCCGACATCACCAAATATATGGGTTACTACCGCACCCGGCTGGGCTATAAGCTCGGCGACAGTATCTTCAGCGTAGAGGGCAACTATAACTGGAACAGCGGTTATGGCGGCGCGACAATGGGCTGGAGCTACCCTATCAGCGAGCACGTCCGCTTCTATACTCAGGTGTTTAGCGGCTACGGTGAATCACTGATCGATTACAACCATCGCCAGACGCGTCTGGGTGTGGGTGTAACGCTTAACGACTTGTTCTAATCCCTAACGTAAGACAGGAATCGCGTGGCAACCTCGGCAGTTCTTAATCAGGAAGCGCTGGCTCAGCAGGTATTGCAGGATACCTTCGGCTACCAGCAGTTTCGTCCCGGTCAGCAGACGATCATTAATCAGGCGCTGAGCGGACGCGACTGTCTGGTGGTGATGCCCACCGGCGGCGGTAAATCGCTCTGTTATCAGATCCCGGCGCTGGTGCGCGAAGGGCTGACACTGGTGGTGTCGCCGCTGATCTCACTGATGAAAGATCAGGTCGATCAGCTGCTGGCGAACGGCGTGGCGGCAGCCTATCTCAATTCCACCATGACGCGCGATCAGCAGCAGACGGTGATGGCTGACTGCCGTACCGGCCGGGTTAAGCTGCTCTACATCGCCCCAGAACGCCTGATGATGGATAATTTCCTGGAAAGTCTGGCGCACTGGCAACCGGCGATGCTGGCGATAGATGAGGCGCACTGTATTTCACAGTGGGGCCACGATTTCCGTCCGGAATATGGTGCACTCGGGAAGATGCGTCAGCGCTTCCCGGAATTACCGGTCATGGCATTGACGGCGACTGCGGACGAAACCACCCGCAACGACATCGTTAACCTGCTGCACATGCAGGATCCGCTGATTCAGATCAGCAGCTTTGACCGCCCCAATATTCGCTACACGCTGGTGGAAAAATTCAAACCCACCGATCAGCTGCTGCGCTACGTTCAGGATCAGCGCGGCAAATGCGGCATTATCTACTGCAATAGCCGGGCGAAGGTGGAAGACACCGCCGCGCGGCTGCAAAGCCGGGGTTTCAGCGTCGGGGCGTATCATGCCGGCATCGACAGCGAACAGCGTGCCCGCGTGCAGGAAGCGTTCCAGCGTGACGATCTGCAAATCGTAGTGGCGACCGTGGCTTTTGGCATGGGTATCAACAAGCCCAACGTCCGTTTTGTGGTCCACTTCGATATTCCGCGCAACATCGAGTCCTACTATCAGGAAACCGGACGAGCCGGACGTGATGGTCTGCCCGCCGAAGCGATGATGCTCTACGATCCGGCCGATATGGCCTGGCTGCGTAAATGCCTGGAAGAGAAAGTGCCGGGGCCCTTGCAGGATATTGAACGCCACAAGCTCAACGCCATGGGCGCGTTTGCTGAAGCACAGACCTGCCGCCGCCTGGTGCTGCTGAATTATTTTGGCGAGGGTCGCCAGCAGCCGTGCGACAACTGCGATATCTGCCTTGATCCGCCGAAACGGTATGACGGCCTGGTTGAAGCGCAAAAAGCGCTCTCCGGCATCTATCGCGTCGGCCAGCGGTTCGGCATGGGCTATATCGTTGAGGTCCTGCGCGGGTCCAACAACCAGCGCATCCGTGAACAGGGTCATGACAAACTGCCGGTTTATGGACTGGGCAAAGATCAGAGCCACGAACACTGGGTCAGCGTGTTACGTCAGTTAATCCATCTGGGGCTGGTGACGCAGAACATTGCTATGCACTCGGCATTACAACTCACCGAAGCAGCGCGGCCGGTGCTGCGCGGTGAAGTGCCACTGATGCTGGCGGTGCCGCGTTTAATCACCGCGAAAACAAAGAGCAGCGGTCCGGCGAAGTTTCACGGTGGTAACTACGATCGCAAACTGTTCGCTAAGCTGCGTAAGCTGCGAAAAGCGATCGCCGACGAAGAGAATATTCCGCCTTACGTGGTGTTCAATGACGCCACGCTGATAGAGATGGCAGAACAGATGCCGGTCAGCGCGTCCGAGATGCTTAGCGTCAACGGCGTGGGGCACCGCAAACTGGAGCGCTTTGGCAAACCCTTCCTGGTGATGATCAAAGAGCATCTTGATGATGAAGAGTAAAGGACACTAATCATGCTGATGTTATTCGCAACCGTGGCGCTGGTACATCTGGTGGCGCTGATGAGCCCCGGCCCTGATTTCTTTTTCGTATCGCAAACCGCCGCCAGCCGCTCGCGTAAAGAGGCGATGATGGGGGTACTGGGTATTACGCTGGGTATCGTTGTCTGGGCGGGCGTGGCGCTGATGGGCCTGCATCTGATCCTGGAAAAAATGGCGTGGCTGCATCAGATTATTATGGTCGGCGGTGGCCTCTATCTGCTCTGGATGGGCTGGCAGCTGATGCGCTCGGCGCGTCAGCGTCATAAGCAGCCGCAGCAGGATGAGCCGGTGGTAGAGCTGCCGAAACGCGGCATGAGCTTTCTCAAGGGCCTGCTGACCAACCTGTCGAATCCTAAAGCGATTATTTACTTCGGCAGCGTATTCTCGCTGTTCGTCGGTGACGATGTCGGTTCAGCAGAGCGCTGGGGTCTGTTCCTGCTGATTGTTGGTGAAACCTTTGCGTGGTTTACGCTGGTGGCGGCTATCTTTGCGCTGCCGTGGATCCGCGCGAAGTATCAGCGGCTGGCGAAGTGGGTAGATGGTATGGCTGGCGTTCTGTTCGCCGGTTTTGGTATCCACCTGATTATTTCGCGTTAAGCCCTAATGCCGGAGAGCGTGCTGCGCATCCGGCAGTCATTTCACCTGCTGCTGCCTCTTTCTGAACTTCACCTGGGTGACGGCTATCACAATCCAGGCCTGCTGACGTCTTTCTGCTGTCATCGCTGACAAAAAGTCACCCTTCGTTAATTAATGAAACCATCACCTCCGGTATGGTCGTATCGACGGACTCTTTTTCATGGAGAGGATGATGCGAGTAAAACCCCTTTTACTATTGTTTATCGCGGCCTGTATCAGCGCCTGCGCTTCCCCTGATGCTGCCCATAATCGCGTCTCTGAAACGGCAGAAGTAGATAGCGTGTCGGCTATCCTGTCGCAGGCACGCCCGGCGTCAGAGCAGTTGCAGGGCGAAAGGATTAGCCAAATCTCTGCCGCGTTTCTCGGTACGCCTTATCAGGCGCATACGTTAACTGGTTCGATCAATACGCCGGAAGCGCTGGTGATCAATTTCAACGGAGTGGATTGTTTCACGCTGCTTGATTATGTCCAGGCGCTGAGCCGCAGCCATGACCGCGCCAGCTTTGAGGCTAGCCTGATTCGGACCCGCTACGCTGGCGGTGAGGTCAGCTTTCTGAAGCGCCGCCACTTCTTTTCCGACTGGTTCGCTGAGAACCCGCGCAATGCCGATGATGTCACCGGCACCCTCAGCCCGGATGCGGTGACGGTAGTGAAGCAGCTCAATCATCAGGCTCGTGGAAAAGAACAGGTGCCCGGTCTGGGTATCATTCCTCGCCGCATCACCTACATTCCGGCCCGGGCGATCACACCAAAGGTGCTGGCGCAGATCCAGACTGGCGATTACATCGGGGTTTACACCCCCGCGCAGGGGCTGGATGTCACGCATGCCGGAATTGCCGTCCGACATGATGGCCGGTTGTGGTTCAGGAACGCCTCATCACTGGCCGTTAATCGCAGGGTTGTCGATACGCCGTTCAGGGAATATATGCGGTCGAAGCCTGGCATGATTGTGTTGCGTGCGGTGCCACTGACTGCACCGTAGCAGCGGTAAGGAAGAAATTGCGCGCCGGATTCGGCGCGTCAGGTCTTAAGCGATTTTTCTGGCGCTGGCCAGCAGTGCGCCCACCGCCATAAACAGCCCACCGAAAATACGGTTCATCAACTTCATCTGTTTTGGCCCTTTAATCCAGCCAGCAATGCGCGTTGCCAGCGTGGCGTAGCCAATCATCACGATGATATCGACCACCACGGTGGTCACGCCCAGCACCAGATACTGCATAAACAGCGGCTGATGCGGCTGGATAAACTGCGGGAACAGCGCCGCCAGAAAAACGATACTTTTCGGGTTGGTGAGATTAACCAGCACGGCACGTTTGAACAGGCGACGACGCGGCATCGCTCTGGAGACCGCATCCAGATCGATGCCGCCTGCTGAGCGCCACTGCTGAATACCCAGCCAGACCAGATAGGCTGCACCGGCCCATTTCAGAATTTCAAACGCCAGCAGCGACTGCGAAAACAGCGCGCCCAGACCGATACCGACCAGCACGATGTGCAACGCCAGGCCGACCTGCAGACCAGAGATAGAGGCCACCGTGCCGCGATAGCCGTGGCTGATACCGGTACTCATGGTATTGATTGCGCCGGAACCGGGTGACAGGCTGAGAATTGTGGTAGTAAGCAGGTAGGTCAGCCACCATTCGATGGTCATGGGTCAGGCTCTCTTTAGTCGCGGATTTGTGACACAATACGCCAGAAATAAGCGCGGCGCTACGGCCTGCGCAGGGCGTTCAGGACTCTGTATCCGGTCATCAGGAGGGCGAATGAATCAACACAAAGCCAGCTGGCTGCGACGGGAAAAAGCCTTTGCTGCCTTCGCCACCGGGCCGCTGCTCGATTTCTGGCACAGTCGTGAGGAGCTTGAGTTTACCGGCGTCGGCAATCTGACGCTGCGTTATGTTCGCTTCACATCGCCGCAACACAAGCGTGTGATCCTGATTGTGCCGGGACGCATCGAGAGTTACATAAAATATCCTGAGCTGGCGTACGATCTGTTTCACTGCGGATTTGATGTGGTGATCCTGGACCATCGCGGTCAGGGGCGTTCCGATCGCCTGCTGGAAGATTCACACCGCGGTCACGTGGCGGAATTTACCCATTACGTTGACGATCTTGAAACGCTCTATCTGAAAGAGATCGTCAGCGGCCATTACCAGCAGCGCTATGCGCTGGCTCACTCAATGGGTGGCGCAATCTTAACGCTGTTTCTGGCGCGTCAGCCGCAGGCGTTTCATGCAGTCGCGCTGGTGGCACCGATGTTTGGCATCGCCTTACCGTTGCCCTCTTTTCTGGCTCATCGTATCCTGGACTGGGCGGAGAAACGTCCAGCCTTGCGCGATGGCTATGCGCTCGGCACCGGACGCTGGCGCGCGCATCCGTTTGGCATTAACCGGCTGACCCATAGCGCCGAGCGTTACCGGCGTAACCTGCGTTTTTATGCGGACGATCCGGCGATTCGTGTGGGCGGACCGACCTACCATTGGGTACGGGAAGGCATCCATGCGGGGCGCAACATCATCAGCCAGGTCGATAAGATCACCACGCCGCTGCTGCTGTTACAGGCGAGCGACGATCGGGTGGTCGACAATCGCTCGCAGGACCTTTTTTGTGCCGCGATGGCGGCGGCGGGTCATCCGTGTGAGGGCAATAAGCCACGGGTGATCGACGGTGCACGTCATGAGATCCTGTTTGAAAAGGATGAGATGCGCGCCGAAGCACTCAATGCAGTGGTCGACTTCTTCTCATCGCACCACTGACGTTATTTATCCGACCGGTTTAAACCGGCAGAACCAGATACCCGAGGTTTTCATGTATCACATCGTTGCATCCGATCTGGATGGCACGCTGCTTTCCCCCGAACATCGTCTGACCCCTTTTGCGCGTGAAACGCTGCAGCAGCTGGTCGCTAAGAATATTCACTTTGTCTTCGCCACCGGCCGTCATCATATCGATGTCGGACAGATGCGCGACAGCCTGGCGATTCCGGCCTATATGATCACCTCGAACGGCGCGCGCGTGCACAACGCAGAGGGCGAGCTGGTGTTCAGTCATAATCTGGATGAGGATATCGCCAGCGACCTGTTTGGCCTGCAGTATCATCACAGCGATATTCTGACGCACGTTTACCGCGACGATGAGTGGTTTGTCAGCCGTTCAAGCCCGGCTGAGCAGGACTATTTCCGCGAGTCAGTGTTCAACTATCAGGTCTATGAGCCGGGCCTGCTGCCAACCAGCAACATCAGCAAGGTCTTTTTTACCTGCGAAAACCCTGAGCATCTGATCCCAATGGAGCAGGCGATTGAAGCGCGCTGGGGCGATCGGGTTAACGTCAGTTTCTCGCTGCCAACCTGCCTGGAAGTCATGGCGGGCGGCGTGTCGAAAGGACATGCGCTGGAAGCGGTCGCGAAAACGCTGGGTCACTCACTGGAGAGCTGCATTGCCTTTGGCGACGGTATGAATGATGTGGAGATGCTGAGCATGGCGGGCAAGGGCTATATCATGCAGAACGCCCATCAGCGCTTAAAAGATACGCTGCCGGAGCTGGATGTGATTGGTTCGAATGCCGATGATGCGGTGCCGCAGACACTGCGCACGCTCTATCTTGCTTAAGCAGCCTGCGTTAAAAGGGCCGGATAACCGGCCCTTTTTATTGCCGTCAGGCGAGGGTCTTTTTGTGTTTGTGTTCGCTGACCATGGTCAGTAACAGCAGAATAACCGCCAGCACACAGCCCGCAATCATCACCATAAAGCCGCCGTCCCAGCCGAAGTAATCGACGGTGTAACCGACAATGGCACTGGCCGCGACCGAGCCACCCAGGTAGCCAAACAGGCCGGTAAAGCCCGCCGCCGTCCCTGCTGCTTTTTTCGGTGCCAGCTCCAGCGCATGCAGACCAATCAGCATCACCGGACCGTAGATCAGGAAGCCAATCACGATCATGCAGGCCATGTCGACGCCAGGATTGCCCGCCGGGTTGAGCCAGTAAATCACGGTCGCAATGGTCACCAGTGTCATAAAGAATACGCCAGTCGCACCGCGATTACCCCGGAACACTTTGTCCGACATCCAGCCACACAGCAGCGTTCCCGGAATTCCCGCGTATTCATACAGGAAGTAGGCCCACGACGATTTATCCAGCGTGAAGTGTTTGACTTCGCGCAGATAGGTGGGTGACCAGTCGAGGATGCCGTAGCGCAGCAGATAGACAAAGACGTTGGCCAGCGCGATGTACCACAGCAGCTTGTTCGGCAGCACATACTTCATGAAGATCTGTTTTGCCGTCAGCTCCTCTTCGTGGCTGGCATCGTAGTCGGGCGGGTAGTCGTTTTTGTACTCTTCAATCGGCGGCAGGCCACAGGATTGCGGCGTGTCACGCATCAGCGCAAAGGCAATAATCGCAATGGCAATGGCACCAAACGCGGGCATATAGAGTGCTGCTTTCCAGTCGTTGAACCACGCCATGCCGAGCAGGAAGAGCAGTGGCGGAATACCACCGCCCACGTTATGCGCACAGTTCCAGACCGAAACGATCCTGCCGCGCTCCTTCTGCGACCACCAGTGAACCATGGTGCGCCCACAGGGTGGCCAGCCCATGCCCTGGAACCAGCCGCAGATAAACAGCAGTACGAACATCACCATGATGCTGGAGGTCGCCCAGGGGACGAATCCCATGATCAGCATCACTGCTGCGGCCAGAATCAGGCCAGCCGGTAAGAAGACGCGCGGGTTTGATCGATCAGAGACCGAGCCCATGATAAATTTTGAAAAGCCGTAGGCAATGGAGATGCCGGACAGGGCAAACCCGAGATCGCCACGTGAAAAACCCTGCTCGACCAGATAGGGCATGGCGAGTGCGAAGTTTTTTCTGACCAGGTAGTAGGCAGCATAACCAAAGAAGATCCCGATGAAAATTTGCCAGCGCAGACGACGGTAGAGCGGATCAACGTGATCCGCCGCCACCTGCGGCTGACGTGGTGCAGGTTTAAAAATGCTCAGCATCAGTGAGGCCCTCCAGGGCACATTATGGTTTTTCATTCCCGGCAGGTTGGAGCAGGAAAGTGCAGAACAAAATGGATGCAGAATGTTCCATTTCGCGCAAAGAATAGTGTTAGTTGCGCAACGTTACTGTGATGAATGACACATTTGTTACAGTTTTATTACAGTCAGGAGCGGAAGTGATCACCGGATGGATCATTTCGCGCATTTTATCTGGCTGAAAGCCTATTCTGTCGATTGATGTGTCAGGAAGTGTAAGCAGGCTATCCGGTCTGCTTTTTAATCGCCTGGTTTATAATCAGATGTCAACCAGATTTCACAGCCTGACGGTGGCACATTGTTTACACTGTCGGCCTGTTAATTTCGGGGTCGTTGCCGTGTTTTTATTGATTATTACCACCATTCTGTGGGCCTTTTCGTTCAGCCTGATTGGCGAATACCTCGCCGGGCAGGTGGATAGCTGGTTCTCTGTGCTGATGCGGCTGGCGCTGGCTGCGCTGGTATTTTTGCCTTTCCTGCGCTGGCGGGGTTATCGCCCTTCGACGCTACTGCTGTATATGCTGGTGGGAATGCTGCAACTGGGCGTGATGTATCTGCTGAGCTTCGAAGCCTATCTCTACCTTAGCGTGTCAGAATTCCTGCTGTTTACGGTGATGACGCCGCTCTATGTGACGCTGATTTACGATCTGATCAGCCGTCGTCCGCTGCGCATCGGCTATATCTTCAGTGCGTTACTGGCGGTAGCGGGTGCGGCCATTATTCGCTATGACAAAGTCAGCGATCATTTCTGGTTTGGTCTGCTGTTAGTACAGCTGGCTAACATCTGCTTTGCGGCAGGCATGGTGGGCTATAAGCGTCTGCAGGAGACCCGCCCAATGCCGCAGCACACGGCCTTCTCCTGGTTCTATCTGGGGGCGGTGTTGATTGCCGTCATCGCCTGGTGCGCCTGGGGCAACCCACAGAAGTTACCGACCACCTCATTGCAGTGGGGCATTCTGGTCTGGCTGGGCGTTGCGGCTTCCGGTCTCGGCTATTTTATGTGGAACTACGGTGCGACGCAGGTCGATGCCGGTACGCTGGGCATCATGAATAACATGCACGTCCCTGCCGGGCTGCTGGTGAATCTGGCTATCTGGCAGCAGAAACCGCACTGGCCGAGCTTTATTGCGGGCGCGCTGGTGATCATCGCCTCGCTGTGGGTGCATAAGCGCTGGGTGGTGGGGCGCGGTGACCGGTCATAAGGTGAAAGGGGTGCGCTGCCACAGACCATAAACAGGCTTTGAAAAGTGGCTGTTGAATGGGTGCCGCCTCCCGGGCTGGGGCGTCCGATCGCGAAGGAATCTCACCTCCCTGTCGATCGGCCGGGCCATCCCTGGCCCGGACGCTTCGCTCTTCTGACGCGCCAGCCCATGAGGTGCGACAGCCTCATCGCTGTTAAATGCGTGGCTCAGCGCGAGCATGAAGGAGGGAATGGCGGGCTGAGAAGTAAAGCGTCCGCCGCATGGCTGGCCCGGTGCTGCTCTTGTCAAAGCAATGATGAAGCGGGAGCGCAGCTGAGGAGCAAAGCGTCCGAGCCAGGGATGGCGAGGCCGTACTGCATGGATGCAGGCTTTCTTTGCGATCAGATGCGCCACCTCTGACCACGCAGGGGTCAGAAGCGATCAGAAATTAAGCTGGCTTCTCACTCTTAGGGCGCTGAATCATCGCCAGCCCTTTCAGGAAGTTACGCAGAATCTGATCGCCGCACTCGCGGTAATTTTTATGATCGGGCTTGCGGAAAATCGCGCCGACTTCCGCCTGCGAAACGGTAAAGTTCACGCGTTTGAGCACGTCAGGGATATCGGTGGTTTTTAAATCGAAAGCGATACGCAGTTTTTTCATGAAGATGTTGTTCGTCATCTTGCGTTCAATCGACGGTGCAGGCGCATCTTCACTCTTGCCGCGACGGTAAAAGATCAGGCCATTCAGGAAATAACCCATCAGCACATCGGGGCAGGGACGGAACGCCGCATCGTCATCTTTTTTCAGCCACGCCTGAATATCTGTCTGCGGCACGTCACATTCTGCCAGCGCAAAAATCTCCACCATTTTGGCATCGCTCAGGTTGAGCATGTAGCGCACGCTGCGCAGAATATCGTTGTTAGTCATGGTGAGATCTTCTCATGGTCAGTCGACAGGCTGCGCATTATAGGGGATTTTGCCCGCGTTCGCGCAGGTTTGTGCTGGCCGGATTACCGTTGCAACACCGTGCCGGGCAGCGCGGCATCACGCACAAACGGCAGATGCTCACAGGCATGCTGACGGGCAAAACGGATAAACGCTTCCAGCACCGGCTGACGCTGCTCACCTTCACGCACGGCGGCATAAAGACGGCTCCACAGACCCTCACCCAGCGTGCGCGTGACGACCAGACCCTGCTTCTCAAAACTCTCCACCACCCAGTGCGGCAGTGCGGCAATCCCCATCCGTGCCGACACCATCTGAATCATCAGCAGGGTGTTATCCACACTTTTCAGGGCCGGACTGACGCCAGCGGGCTGCAGGAAGTGACGCCAGATATCCAGACGCTGACGCTGCACCGGATAGATCATCAGCACTTCATCGGCTAAATCTTCTGGCGAAATCTGCTCAACCTGCGCCAGCGGATGATCCGTCGCCAGCACCAGCCGCACTTCATAATCAAACATCGGCGAGTAGAACAGGCCCGAGCGCGCCAGAATGTCGGAGGTCAGCACCACATCCAGCTCACCCTGTTGCAGAGCGGGCTGGGGATCAAAGGTCACACCCGATTTAAAATCCATCACCACCTGCGGCCAGCTCTGCCGGAATTTATCCAGCGCGGGCGTCAGCCACTGAATGCAGCTGTGACACTCAATCGCTACCCGCAGCGTGGTCTGATGCGGCTCATGGCAGGCCTGCAACGCCTGCTGAATCTGCGGCAGCACCTGTTCCGCCAGCTGCAGCAGAATATCGCCCTGCGGCGTAAAACGCAGTGGCTGACTTTTACGCACGAACAGGCGGAATCCCAGCCGCTGCTCCAGATCGCTGAACTGGTGAGACAACGCCGACTGCGTCTGATGAAGCTGGGCCGCCGCCGCCGCCAGCGATCCGGTATTGCGCAGAGCCTGAAGCGTCCGCAGGTGCTTGAGTTCGATCATGAGAGTCCTTCACATCGAAAATGAACATATTGCGCTTGAGCAACATACAGTACCCGCAGAGTATAGCAGTGTAAACATCTGGACGGCTAAACATCTTTGGGCTGCCCATTTAAGCCAAAGTGAAAGATTATCTGGAGAACAGCATATGACTATCCTGAACCATACCCTCGGCTTTCCCCGAATTGGCCTGCGCCGTGAACTGAAAAAAGCCCTGGAGAGTTACTGGGCGGGCGACAGCACGCAGCAGGCTTTACTGGCAACGGGCCGAGAGCTGCGCGCCCGACACTGGCAACAACAGAAAGAGGCGGGGGTCGATCTGCTGCCGGTCGGCGATTTCGCCTGGTATGATCATGTGCTGACCACCAGCCTGCTGTTGGGTAACGTGCCCGCGCGTCATCAGAACAAAGAAGGGACCGTTGATCTCGACACGCTGTTTCGTCTGGGGCGCGGTCGTGCGCCGACTGGCGAGCCTGCGGCGGCGGCAGAAATGACGAAATGGTTTAACACCAACTATCACTACATGGTGCCGGAATTTACTCAGGACCAGACCTTTAAACTGACCTGGACTCAGCTACTGGATGAAGTGGATGAGGCGCTGGCGCTGGGCCACAACATCAAACCGGTGCTGCTGGGACCGGTGACGTATCTGTGGCTGGGTAAAGTTAAAGGTGAGCCGTTTGAACGTCTGTCGCTGCTGGAAAGGATTCTGCCGGTCTACCAGCAGGTGCTGGCAGAACTGGCGAAGCGCGGCATCGAATGGGTTCAGATCGAGGAACCCGCCCTGGCGCTGGAGCTGCCACAGACGTGGCGCGATGCGTTTAAACCGGCGTATGACGCCCTGCAGGGGCACAGTAAGCTGCTGCTGACAACCTATTTTGACAGCATCGGCCAGAACCTTGATGTCATTCGTAAGCTGCCGGTACAGGGCCTGCATGTCGATCTGGTCCATGGCCGCGATGATATTGAGCATCTGAATCAGCAACTGCCCGCCACCTGGCTGCTGTCGCTGGGCGTGATTAACGGTCGTAACGTCTGGCGCGCCGATCTGAGCCGCTGGTTCAGTCGCCTGCAACCGCTGATCAAAGAGCGTCAACAACTGTGGATCGGATCTTCCTGCTCGCTGCTGCACAGCCCAATCGATCTCTGCGTCGAGACCCGTCTGGATGATGAGGTCAAAAGCTGGTTCGCCTTTGCGCTGCAGAAATGTGCTGAGCTTTCACTGCTGAGTCAGGCACTGAATAACAATGATGCGACGCTGCTGGACGCCTGGAGCACACCGGTGCGTGCCCGTGCTCACTCCCGCCGCGTGCATAATGCGGCCGTGGGACAGCGGCTGCAGGCCATTACGCCGCAGCACAGTGAGCGCCAGAACGCCTATCCGGTGCGGGCAGCGCTGCAGCGTCAGCGTTTCAATCTGCCCGCGTGGCCCACTACCACCATCGGCTCATTTCCGCAGACCACTGAAATTCGCGGCCTGCGCCTCGACTTTAAACAGGGCCGTCTCGACAGCAACCATTACCGCACCGGCATCGCGGAGCACATCAGACAGGCGATTACCGAACAGGAGCTACTGGGACTGGATGTGCTGGTGCACGGTGAAGCGGAACGTAACGACATGGTTGAGTACTTCGGCGAGCATCTGGAGGGATTTGTCTTTACCCAGAATGGCTGGGTGCAGAGCTACGGTTCCCGCTGTGTGAAACCGCCTGTGATCATCGGCGATGTCAGTCGTCCAGAGGCGATTACCGTTGAGTGGGCGAAGTATGCGCAGTCGCTGACCGACAAGCCGGTAAAAGGAATGCTGACTGGCCCGGTGACGATTCTGTGCTGGTCATTTCCGCGTGAAGATGTGTCACGGGAAACCATCGCGAAGCAGATCGCGCTGGCGCTGCGTGATGAGGTGGAAGATCTGGAGAAAGCAGGCATTGGTATTATTCAGATCGATGAGCCTGCACTGCGTGAAGGTCTGCCACTGCATCAGTCTGAGTGGGCGGACTATCTGAACTGGGCGGTGGAGGCGTTCCGGCTGAATGCGGCGGTGGCGCAGGATGAAACCCAGATTCATACGCATATGTGTTACTGCGAGTTTAACGACATCATGGACGCCATCGCGGCGCTGGATGCGGATGTGATCACGATTGAAACCTCACGGTCTGACATGGACTTACTGGAGTCGTTCGAACACTTCGACTACCCGAATGAAATCGGCCCCGGCGTCTATGACATTCACTCGCCTAATGTTCCCAGCGTGGCGTGGATAGAGGCACTGTTGCTGAAGGCGGCGAAACGGATTCCGGAAGCGCGGTTGTGGGTGAACCCGGACTGCGGTCTGAAAACGCGTGGCTGGACGGAGACGCGTCAGGCGCTGGCGAATATGGTGACGGCGGCAAAGAAACTGCGTGGTGAGACGGCGTAGGAAAGGGACCGGGTGGCAAAAACAGGGGCGCAGAAGCGCCTCTTGTTCATTTATTTTGCTGCAACGCCATACTGCCTGAACCAGGCCAGCATCCGCTGCCAGCCATCATTGGCTGATTCAGCATGGTAGCTCGGGCGGTAGTCAGCATTAAACGCATGTCCCGCCTCGGGATAGACGATGATCTCGGCGGTCGCATTAGCGGCATGCAGCGCCTGACGCATCTGCTCGACGCTCTCCAATGGAATACCGTCATCCTGACCACCATACAAACCTAACACCGGCGCACTCAAATCGACCGCAACATCAATTGGATGCTTCTGTTGCTTCAGCGTGCGCTCACCGATTAATCGTCCATACCAGGCAACCGCGGCGCGTAGCTGTGGGTTATGCGCGGCGTAGAGCCAGGTAATGCGGCCACCCCAGCAAAAACCGGTGATGCCCATGCGACGGATATCACCGCCGTTACGTGCTGCCCAGTTAGCGGCATGATCGAGATCGGCCAGCACCTGCGTATCCGGCACTTTGCTGACCAGTTCGCTGAACAGGGTCGGGATATCGTTATACTCAGTCGGGTCGCCTTCGCGGAAATAGAGCTCAGGTGCAATCGCCAGATAGCCTTCCAGTGCCAGACGACGGCAGATGTCCCGGATGTGTTCATGGACGCCAAAGATCTCCTGCACTACCAGCACCACAGGCAATGGGCCTTCCGCTGAGTGCGGTTTTGCAAAAAACGCTGGCATGTTTTCGCCCTGGCTGGGCACTGAGGTTTCACCTGAGTGAATTGCCGGGCTTTCGGTAATAATGGTGGTAGAGGCGGTGGGCTGCACGGCAGGGGCAAAGCCGCCCGTCGCCGGTTTTTGTGCCATAGTGTCACTGGGTTTCATTATTCTCTCCGTGCAAGCATTTGCGCAATCACGTAACTATAGCCTGGCCGTAAAGCGTCTGCGTCCAGGTGTCGGGTAACAGAATCAGCAGCGAATAAAATCATCCACCTCTTTAACACTGCGCCGACCCTGACACAGCCTCGCTAAGGGCTATCCGGAAGAATAAGACGTAATTGTGTGATTAAAATCACATTTAATCTTCCGTGAAATGTAACTTTCATTTTCTTAAGTGAATGTTGTCACATATTTATCGGGCGTGCTGGCGTAGAGTGACGCGCTACCTTCCCTTAACAGGAGTCTGAAAATGACACAGTCTGACGTTTTCCATCTTGGCCTGACAAAAGCCGATCTGCAGGGCGCGACCCTGGCGATTGTGCCGGGCGACCCGGAGCGTGTGAAGAAAATTGCCGGACTGATGGAAGATGCCACGCATCTCGCCTCACACCGTGAATTTACCTCCTGGCTGGCAAAACTTGATGGTAAGCCGGTCGTGGTCTGCTCAACGGGCATCGGCGGTCCTTCTACATCGATTGCGGTCGAAGAGCTGGCGCAGCTTGGCGTGCGTACCTTCCTGCGTGTCGGTACCACAGGTGCTATTCAGCCACACATCAACGTCGGCGATGTGCTGGTGACCACCGCGTCCGTTCGCCTGGACGGAGCAAGCCTGCATTTTGCCCCGATGGAATTCCCGGCTGTCGCTGACTTCGCCTGCACCACCGCGCTGGTTGCCGCCGCTGAAGCCTGTGGCACGAAAACCCACATTGGCATCACCGCCTCTTCTGACACCTTCTATCCGGGCCAGGAGCGCTACGACACCGTTTCAGGCCGCGTCGTCAGTCGCTTCAAAGGATCGATGAAAGAATGGCAGGAGATGGGCGTGCTTAACTATGAGATGGAATCTGCAACGCTGTTAACCATGTGCGCCAGCCAGGGTCTGCGAGCCGGCATGGTAGCTGGCGTGATTGTGAACCGCACTCAGAAAGAGATTCCGGATGCGGTTACCATGAAGCAGACTGAAAGTGACGCAGTGAAGATTGTGGTCGAAGCGGCGCGTCGTTTATTATAACGCCCGCGTCTGGCAGCAGGTTTTTTGTCCAGACTCAAAACCTGTTGCCGGTAGTTAACGGCGCGTAACATCAGTGAAACCTGAGAGTTTTTATGCGCAATACGATTCCTGTCCGACGTCCTGTCCCTGGCGCTAATCCTGCGGCAATCAATGCCCGGCTGGAACGCAGTGCCGAACGTTTTCGCGCTGCCATGCAGGAGGGTGACCACGCGCTGGCTGCCCGGTGCTGCGAAGAAGTCTTGCGCTCAATGCCCAATCAGATGCAGGTGCTGAGCGACTACGCGCTCTGCCTGCTGCGTCTGGGTCAGTACAATAAATCGTACAAAATCTACCAGAAAATTTATCAGTCACCGCCCGCGGTGCAGGCCACGGCCTCTGAAACCTGGCTGGATGGCTTAACCGAAGTGTGCGGCTGGCTGGATAAAAAGAAAGAGGTGGCACGTTTTGGTCTGGCGTCGCTGATGCGCTCTGATGCGCGTTTCAGTCAGGGACAGCGTGCCGCGTTTCCTGCTCCGCAACCTGAGCCTGTCGATCTCAGTCAACCGCACCAGAATGTCATCGCTTTCTGCCTGTATGGCGATCAGCCCCGCTATTGCGAAACGCTGATTAAAAACGTTGAGGTAGCGCCTGAGTTCTATCCTGGCTGGGTTTGCCGCATCTATCTTGATGACAGCGTGCCGCAGCATGTCTGGCAGCGCCTGAACCAGCCACACGTCCAGCTGGTCGATATGTCTCACGAGAAAACGCTGTTTCCGACCCTGTGGCGTTTTCTGGTGCTCGACGATCCGACGGTGAAGCGCTTTATCGTGCGCGATGCCGACTCGCTGCTTTCGGAGCGCGAAGCGGCCGCGGTTAACGCCTGGCTGGCGTCGCCTTACTGGTTCCACCACATGCGCGACTACTTCTCTCATACCGAACTGCTGCTGGCGGGAATGTGGGGCGGCTGTCACGGCGTCTTTCACAACGTGGAACAGGCGATGCGTGATTTCATTGCCCGGTATCAGGGCAGTCAGCGCTTCACCGATCAATATTTTCTTAAAGTGGCGTTATGGCCGACAGTGCGTGAAAGCCTCCTGAGCCATGATGAGCTGTTCAGTTTTCATCAGGCCCGGCCGTGGCCTGATCATGCGCCCGTGCGCTGGCAGACGCCGCATTTCCACGTTGGCAGCAATGCCGGTTTTGCCAGTATGACCGGTAAATCCAGCGCCCCTGAGGGCAGCAGACAGCGCGTTGCGATCACCTCCGGCGAGACAACCTGGCATTATCTGGCGCAGGTCAAAAACGGCGAGTGGCTATTGCCGATGCCATTCTTCCTGATTGATGAGTGGCAGGCTGGAAAGCTGACGGTAGCGGCCCTGTAAGGCGCTGAATGCCGGTAAATTTATCTGGACATTCATACAGTGCGACTCTACCTTTTTCCTCAGCAGCCTGAGTCGCGGGGAAATCATGGATCAGCACATCATTATCAGCGCCTGTCTGGCGCTGGCCGGGTTGGGGATTGGCTGGATGCTGGCACAGTTACGTGCCGGCCATCAGGTCGCCAGTTTTCAGACCGAGCGCCGTCTGCAGGAAGAGGCGCAACAGCGCCAGCAGCAGCAAATCGAACAGCTTCAGCAGCAGACGCAGCAGCGTGAGCATGAGCTGCGTCAGCTTCATGGCGCGCTGAGCGGGGCGAATGAGCGCCTGCAACAGCTCGATTACTGGCGCAATGAAAGCGAACAGCTTAATCGTGAACTGCGCAATCAGCTGGAGGTGAACAGCGCGCAGGAAGCAGAGCTGCGCGAAGTGACCATCCGCCTTGAAGAGACCCGTTTTGCCGCTGAAGAGAAACAGCGCCTGCTGACCAACAGCGAACAACGCCTCAGCGCCCAGTTTGAAAACCTCGCCAACCGTATTTTCGAAAACAGCGGCCGTCGCGTCGATGAACAGAACCGCCAGAGTCTGGACGGGCTGATTGGCCCGCTGCGTGAACAGCTGGATGGCTTTCGCCGTCAGGTGCATGAAAGCTTTGGTGCAGAAGCGCGTGAACGGCACACCCTGACTCATGAAATCCGGCAGTTACAGCAGCTGAATGCGCAGATGGCGCAGGAGGCACTTAACCTGACCAAAGCGCTCAAGGGCGACAATAAAATCCAGGGTAACTGGGGTGAAGTGGTGCTGAGCCGGGTACTGGAGGCCTCCGGGCTGCGTGAAGGCTACGAATATGAAACCCAGGTCAGCATCCAGTCAGAACAGCAGGGCAGGATGCAGCCGGATGTCATTGTGCGTCTGCCGCAGGGTAAAGATGTGGTGGTGGACGCCAAAATGACGCTGGTGGCCTATGAGCGCTACTTCAATGCGGATGATGAGATCGAACGTGAGCAGGCGATCCAGGAACATGTCAGCGCGATGCGAGCGCACATTCGCCTGCTGGGACGAAAAGATTATCAACAATTGCCCGGTTTACGGTCGCTGGATTATGTGTTGATGTTCATTCCGGTCGAGCCGGCTTTTTTGCTGGCGATTGACCGTCAGCCTGAGCTGATTGGCGAGGCGCTGCAGCAAAACATTATGCTGGTCAGTCCCACCACGCTGCTGGTGGCGCTGCGTACCATTAACAATCTCTGGCGCTATGAGCATCAGAGCCGCAATGCGCAGCGTATTGCTGACCGGGCCACGCGCCTCTATGACAAGATGCGACTGTTTGTCGATGACATGAGCGGCATTGGTCACAGCCTGGATAAGGCGCAGAACAGCTATCGCGAGGCGATGAAAAAGCTGGCAGAAGGGCGCGGCAACCTGATTGCGCAGACGGAAGGATTTCGTGCGCTGGGCGTGGAGATCAAACGACCCATCAATCCCCAGCTGGCCGAGCGGGCCATGCCGGAAAACCGGGCCGCTGACGACGCAGATGACGACAGGGATGCGGATGAAAGTGAGAGTCGTGTGAGACGCCTCCACGAATAGTATGGGCGCAGCGTGCCTGACTTCCGTGACTCTGATACACTTCGGGAAGTATTGTTTGTGGAGCAGGTAAAACCGATGGCAGATGAATCACAGCAGGAAACTACCCATTTTGGCTTTCAGACGGTCGCCAAAAGCGAAAAAGCTGACAAAGTCGCGGATGTGTTTCACTCCGTAGCAGCAAAATATGACCTGATGAACGATTTGATGTCGTTTGGCGTCCATCGTATCTGGAAGCGTTTTACCATTGACAGCAGCGGCGTACGTCGCGGTCAGCGCGTGTTAGATCTGGCGGGTGGTACCGGCGATCTCACCGCCAAATTCTCTCGCCTGGTGGACGAAACCGGTCAGGTTGTCCTGGCGGATATCAACAGCTCCATGCTGAAGATGGGCCGCGAAAAACTGCGCAATCAGGGCGTGGTGGGCAACGTGAGTTACGTCCAGGCTAACGCAGAAGCGCTGCCTTTCCCCGATAACTATTTCGACTGCATCACCATCTCTTTTGGTCTGCGCAACGTCACGGAAAAAGAGAAGGCGCTGGCCTCCATGTTCCGCGTCCTTAAGCCGGGCGGACGCCTGCTGGTGCTGGAGTTCTCTAAGCCTGTTCTGGATCCGCTGAGCAAAGCGTATGACGCTTACTCGTTCCACATTCTGCCGCGCATCGGACAGCTGGTAGCGCAGGATGCAGAGAGCTATCGCTATCTGGCCGAATCAATCCGCATGCATCCCGATCAGGAGACCCTGAAAGCGATGATGAACGATGTCGGTTTTGAAAATACCACTTACTCCAATATGACCGGCGGCATTGTTGCGCTGCATCGCGGATTTAAGTTCTGAGTGAGATGGTAATGAACCTGACGCCCTTGATTACCGCGGGTCTGGAAACGGCGCTGAACCGTATTCTCTATCGTGATCGTGGCCTGAAAGCGGCGCGGCAACGCCTGAATGGCAAAGTGCTGACGCTGCGCCTGAGTGAGTTTTCGCATCCGCTGGTGCTGGTTTTCAGTGAGCAGCAGTTGGACGTATTAGCGGACTGGCAGGATCGCAGTGACTGCACGGTGATCACCTCGCTGAAAACGCTGCCTAAGCTGCGCGATCGCCAGCAGCTGACGCCGCTGATCCGCAGCGGTGAGCTGCAGGTTGAAGGTGACCTGCAGGTGGTGCAGCAGTTATCAGCGCTGATGGATCTGGCTGAGCTGGATCCGGCAGAATATCTGGCTCCCTGGGTCGGCGATATCGCCGCTCAGGGCATCAGTCAGCGCTCACAACAGGCATTCCGCTTTTTCAAAGGTGAAGTGCAGCGTCGCCAGGATTATCTCGGACAGGCCATTACCGAAGAGTGGCGTGTTGCGCCTGGCTCGCTGGAGTTAGCCTGGTTTTCTGAGGAGGTCGACGCGATGGAACGTTCGCTTGAGGCGCTTGATGCGCGTCTGGCGCAGCTGGAGGCAAAATGAGTTTTGGAGAGATCCGCCGTTTATATCTGATCATGAAGGTCTTTCTGACCTATGGCCTTGATGAACTGATCCCTCAGACACGCCTCACTTTCCTGTTTCGTCTGTGGCGTCGCTCTGTTTTCTGGATCCCGAATCTGTATAAGCATGAACCGATTGGCGCACGCATGCGCATGGCGATGGAGCAACTTGGGCCGGTCTGGATCAAGTTTGGCCAGATGCTGTCGACGCGTCGCGATCTTTTCCCGCCGCTGATCGCCGATCAACTGGCAATCCTGCAGGACCGCGTTGCGCCGTTCGATGGCGTCAAAGCCAAAGCGCAGATTGAAGCCTCAATGGGCGCACCGATTGAAACCTGGTTTGATGATTTTGATATCAAGCCCCTGGCGTCGGCATCCATTGCGCAGGTACACACCGCCACACTGAAATCGACCGGTAAGAAAGTGGTCATCAAGGTGATTCGCCCCGATATTTTGCCGGTCATCAGAGCGGACATGAAGCTTATCTATCGCCTGGCACGCTGGGTTCCGCGTCTGCTGCCGGATGGCCGTCGTCTGCGTCCGGTCGAGGTGGTGCGCGATTATGAGAAAACCCTGCTTGATGAACTGAATCTGTTACGCGAAGCCGCCAATGCCATTCAGCTGCGCCGGAACTTTGAAGATAGCCGTATGCTCTATGTGCCGGAAGTCTATTCAGATTACTGCAGCGAAACTATGATGGTGATGGAGCGCATCTACGGCATTCCGATTTCAGACGTAGCGACGCTGGAGCGTCATGGTGTGAACATGAAGCTGCTGGCAGAGCGTGGCGTGCAGGTCTTCTTCACCCAGGTTTTCCGCGACAGCTTCTTCCATGCGGATATGCACCCGGGCAACATTTTTGTCAGCTATGAGCATCCGGAAGACCCGCAATATATCGGCATCGACTGCGGTATCGTGGGTTCGCTGAACAAAGAAGATAAGCGTTATCTGGCAGAAAACTTCATCGCCTTCTTCAACCGTGATTACCGTAAGGTCGCGGAGCTGCACGTTGACTCAGGCTGGGTGCCGCCCGATACCAACGTTGAAGATTTCGAGTTTGCGATCCGTACGGTCTGTGAGCCGATTTTCGAAAAACCGCTGGCTGAGATCTCCTTCGGCCATGTGCTGCTGAATCTGTTTAACACCGCACGCCGCTTCAATATGGAAGTGCAGCCGCAACTGGTATTACTGCAAAAAACGCTGCTCTATGTGGAAGGGATTGGCCGTCAGCTCTATCCGCAGCTCGACCTGTGGAAGACGGCTAAGCCGTTCCTGGAAGACTGGATTAAGGATCAGGTCGGTTTGCCCGCTATTATTCGTGCGGTCAAAGAGAAAGCGCCATTCTGGGCTGAAAAGTTACCTGAGTTGCCAGAACTCTTTTACGACAGCATGCGCCAGCACAAACTCTTACGGCACAGCGTCGATAAGTTAGTGGGCGACATGAACGCGCAACGCGTCCGTCATCATCAGGCGCGATACCTGTTTGGCGTCGGTGCAACGTTGCTGTTAAGTGGAACGGCGGTGCTGCTCACCCGACCGGACTGGGACTTCTTCCCGGCGGTGCTGATGGCAGCGGGAATCGTCTCCTGGTTAATCGGCTGGCGTAAGACAAACTGATTGTCACGTCTGTTTAAAAAAAGGTAATGTCGCTGGCTAAAGCCCGGTTAAAAAGGGCACTCTGTCCTGCATTACCTTATCGTTTTCACAGAATATTAGAGGCTATCTCATGGGCGGTATCAGTATCTGGCAATTGTTAATCATTGCCGTGATTGTTGTTCTTCTGTTCGGTACCAACAAATTACGTAATCTGGGTTCAGATTTAGGTTCTTCGATTCGTGGCTTCAAAAAAGCCATGAGTGACGAGGATGACAAAAAGGATCAGCCGAAAGAGCAGGACGCTGACTTCGCGGCCAAAACACTGGCGGACAAACAGCAAACGTCGGCTAACAAAGAAGAAGCCAAGAACGACAAGCAGGTGTAAACCGTGTTCGATATTGGTTTTAGTGAACTGGTATTGGTGTTCGTTATCGGGCTGATTGTTCTCGGCCCGCAACGTTTACCGGTTGCGGTGAAAACAGTGGTCGGCTGGATCAGGGCGATTCGCTCGCTGGCAGCCAATGTACAACATGAACTGGCGCAGGAGCTCAAGCTGCAGGAATTGCAGGAGAGCCTGAAAAAGGTGGAAGAAGCGGGCCGCGGTACGCTCTCCCCTGAGCTGAAAGAGTCGATGGAAGAGCTGCGTAAAACCGCGGATTCAATGAAACGCTCGGTCAGTCAGAGTATCGACATTGAAAAAGAGGAAGATGAGGCGAACACCATTCATTCGGCTCAGCACAGGCATGTACCTCAGGCGGCTTCTGAGACGGTGCAGGCATCTGAACCTGGCCCGGTTGAGCCTTCGGCAACGCCGGCTAGCGCAGAACATCAGGCCAGTGCCCCGGCCCAGGCTCCCGCTGCGGTTTCAGATTCAGGTCCGGCCGTGCAACCTTCTGCGGCACCTGCCGCAGTCGCCACGGCTCCGGCACAGGCTCCATCCGCGGTTTCATCCGCTCCGGCTGTGCAATCCTCTGCCGCACCTGCCGCTGTGGCCAGCGCTCCGGCTCAGGCGCCTGCGAGTGATGTTGCCAGACCGGCAGATTCTGCGCGTAATCCCGCAGCCTCCTCTTCTGCAAGTGATGAACGATAATGGCCGTTGAAGATACCCAACCGCTCATCAGTCATCTGATTGAGCTGCGTAAGCGACTACTGAATTGCATTCTCGCTGTATTAGCGATTTTCCTGGTGCTGGTTTACTTCGCCAATGACATCTATCAGTTGGTCGCGGCACCGTTGATCAGCCAGATGCCGGTTGGATCGAGCATGATCGCGACCGATGTGGCCTCACCGTTTTTCACCCCGATTAAGCTGACCATTATTGTGTCGGTGTTTCTTGCGGTGCCGGTGATCCTCTATCAGGTCTGGGCCTTTGTCGCCCCGGCGCTCTACCGGCATGAGCGTAAGCTGGTTATGCCGCTGCTCTTTTCCAGCACCTTCCTGTTCTATTTCGGTGTGGCCTTTGCCTATTTCGTGGTCTTCCCACTGGCATTTGGCTTTTTTACCAAGACCGCACCGATTGGCGTCACCGTCGCAACGGATATCTCTAAATACCTCGATTTTGTCATGACGCTGTTTATGGCATTTGGCGTGGCGTTCGAAGTGCCGGTAGCGATTGTGTTGCTGTGCTGGACCGGGATCACCAGTCCGGAAGAGTTGAAGAAGAAGCGCCCCTATATTCTGGTGGGTGCCTTCGTGGTCGGGATGTTGCTCACACCGCCGGATGTTTTTTCCCAAACTTTGCTCGCTATTCCGATGTACTGCCTGTTTGAAGTCGGCGTATTCTTTTCCCGGTACTACGTGGGTAAAGGCCGACGCTTACAGGATGAGGAAGAGAACACCGACGCCTGATGCTGACAGCCTTACCCGCACTGGCGGGAAGCGTTCACTCCAAACCGCCCTGATGGGCGGTTTTTGTTTATAAACAGTGGGAAATATTATGTTTGATATCGGTGTAAACCTGACCAGCACGCAATTCGCCTCCGACCGGCAAAAGGTGGTTAAACGCGCGCGTGATGCGGGCGTCACCGGCATGCTTATTACCGGCACTAACGCGCTGGAGAGCCAGCAGGCTCAGCGACTGGCTGAAGCTCAACCCGGCTTCTGCTGGTCTACTGCGGGCGTTCATCCTCACCATGCCAGCGAATGGTCCACGGAAATCGCCAGTACCCTGCGTCGCCTGGCTGAAAAACCGGAAGTGGTAGCTATCGGTGAGTGCGGGCTCGATTTCAACCGCAACCTGTCGGCGCATGAGCAGCAGGAGTATGCGTTTGACGCGCAGCTGGCGCTGGCGGCCGAACTCAACATGCCGGTGTTTCTGCACTGCCGTGAAGCCCATGCCCGTTTCGCTGCGGTACTTGAACCCTGGCTGCCGAAACTGGCTGGTGCGGTGATTCACTGCTTTACCGGCACCCGTGATGAGCTGGAGGCCTGTCTGGCGATGGGATTATCGGTGGGGATTACGGGCTGGGTTTGCGATGAGCGTCGTGGGCTGGAATTGCGCGAGCTGCTGCCGCTGATTCCGGCTGACCGGCTGCTGCTGGAAACGGATGCGCCTTATCTGCTGCCACGCGACATGCGTCCGCGCCCAACCTCACGCCGGAACGAACCCTGCTTTTTACCGCATATTGTTAATCAGGTGGCGACATGGCGAGGCGAGAGTGCTGAGGAACTGGCGACCCGCATCGATCAGAATGCGCGGACGTTGTTCCGACTGGCTTAAATCTTACGGAACTGCTTGTTATCGACGCTGCGCATCACCTGCTTGTTCAGCAGATTCAGCAACAGAATCGAGCGCGTTTCACCATCCGGCTCGGCAAAAATGGCGCGCAGCCCTTCAAACGTCCCCTCGGTGATGACGACTTCATCGCCGCTTTGTGGTGTCTCAGGGTCAAGCAGGATTTGCGGAACGTCGGTTTCCAGCGCTTCTATCACCGCCGATGGCACGGTTGCGGGCGTGGTGCCAAAGCGCACGAAGTGACTGACACCGCGTGTGCTGCTAATCGTCGTGGTGTGAATCGCTTCCGGATCGAATTCGATAAACAGATAATTTGGAAACAGTGGCTCACTCACCGTGGTGCGTTTGCCGCGCACGATTTTTTCCAGAGCGATCATTGGACTGAGGCAATGCACTTCCTGCCGCTCCAGATGCTCCTTCGCGCGCAATAGCTGTCCACGTTTGCAATAGAGTAAGTACCAGGATTCCATAACTGCTCCCATTGAATGGACGCTAAGAATAGCAAACCTGCTGCCA
Source organism: Pantoea sp. SM3640 (assembly GCF_015654165.1). Taxonomy (NCBI): domain Bacteria; kingdom Pseudomonadati; phylum Pseudomonadota; class Gammaproteobacteria; order Enterobacterales; family Erwiniaceae; genus Pantoea; species Pantoea sp. SM3640. The sequence continues at coordinate 3,665,373 of NZ_CP064872.1, read as the reverse complement.
GAGTTATAGCGCAGGGGCAGGGTAAAGCGTCCTGCAGCGAAAATAAACTGAGACTTTTCCTAACATGCCGGATGGCAGTAAAAGCATTGATGGGTAATTGACGGCGGCTATTGCTCTGTATCAGACTCGATGACCATCACATCTGCACAAGGATCCTCTGATGGAACTCTTTCTGTTGAGCAATGGCAAGCTGGCGGATGATGCGCCGTTGCTGGGCTATGCGCAGCCACAGCTGCACGCCATGATCGCGCGACGCGCTATCCGGTCGGCGGTACTGATCCCCTACGCAATTATTCGTGGCGATCAGCAGCAGCGCGCTGATGAGCTCAGCGCTTCTCTTGGAATTCAGGTGGAGCGGGTTCAGGCATTCGCTTCGCCAGCTGATGCAATTGCCCAGGCAGAGCTGATTTTAGTCAGCGGTGGCAACACCTGGTTTCTGAATCAGATGCTGCATGAACAGGGTCTGATCGGAGCGATTCAGCGCGCGGTGCGGGAGCGGCAGGTACCCTATGTCGGCTGGAGCGCAGGCTGCAACGTGGCAACGCCCTCAATCCGTACCACTAACGATATGCCGGTACGCAGCAGCGTGGTGTTACCTGCGCTGGGCCTCTTTCCGGTGCAGATCAATCCCCACTATCTGGATGCCAGCGTCAGCGGCCACATGGGCGAAACCCGTGACGAACGTCTGGCGGAGTTCTGTGCCGTTAACCCTGCTGAGTCGGTCATTGCGCTGCGTGAAGGCAGTTTTCTGCATCTACATGACAACCAGCTGCGTTATCACAGCGTGCGTAACGAAGATTTTAAACTGTTTCGCCACGGCGAGCCGATTCAGGGGTATCACGATGCCCGTGCGTTACAACCGCTGGTTCCCTTTCAGTGCGTATGAGGCGGCCATATAAACCTCAGCAACTCCGTGTAATCAGACCTATAATGGCCGACTCACTCTGGCCGGAAAGCTAAAGCCGCATGAAATATCACGATTTAAGAGACTTTCTCGCGCTGCTCGAACAGCGCGGTGAGCTAAAGCGCATTACCCAGACGATCGATCCTGAACTGGAAATGACCGAAATTGCCGACCGTACCCTGCGTGCCGGTGGCCCCGCCTTGCTGTTTGAAAACCCGAAAGGGTACGACATGCCGGTGCTGTGCAATCTGTTCGGCACGCCAAAGCGCGTGGCCATGGGCATGGGCCAGGAAGAAGTCAGCGCACTGCGTGAAGTGGGTAAACTGCTGGCCTTCCTGAAAGAGCCGGAGCCGCCAAAAGGCTTCCGCGATCTGTTCGATAAGATGCCGCAGTTTAAGCAGGTCCTGAACATGCCAACCAAACGCCTGCGCAATGCACCCTGTCAGGAAGAGGTGTTCAGCGGCGATGAAGTCGATCTGACGCGTATTCCGGTGATGAAATGCTGGCCTGGCGATGCGGCACCGCTGATTACCTGGGGACTGACCGTCACGCGCGGCCCGCATAAAGAGCGGCAGAATCTTGGCATTTATCGACAGCAGGTGATCGGCAAAAACCGTCTGATTATGCGCTGGCTGTCGCACCGTGGCGGCGCGCTCGATTATCTGGAGTGGACGAAAGCGCATCTGGGTGAGCGTTTTCCGGTCTCGGTGGCGCTGGGTGCCGATCCCGCCACCATTCTCGGTGCCGTCACGCCGGTGCCTGACACGCTGTCAGAATATGCGTTTGCCGGGTTGCTGCGCGGCAATAAAACCGAAGTGGTGAAGTGCCTGTCGAACGATCTTGAAGTGCCGGCCAGTGCGGAAATCGTACTGGAAGGGTATATCGAAGCGGGCGATATGGCGCCAGAAGGACCTTACGGCGATCACACCGGCTACTACAATGAAGTAGACAGCTTCCCGGTGTTTACCGTGACACATATTACGCAGCGCCATAAGCCTATCTATCACTCCACCTACACCGGCCGGCCGCCGGATGAGCCTGCGGTGTTGGGTGTGGCGCTGAATGAAGTGCTGGTGCCAATCCTGGTGAAGCAGTTCCCGGAGATCGTGGACTTCTATCTGCCACCGGAAGGTTGCTCATACCGGCTGGCGGTTGTAACGATTAAAAAGCAGTATGCCGGGCATGCGAAACGTATCATGTTTGGCGTCTGGTCGTTTTTACGGCAGTTCATGTACACCAAATTTGTTATTGTGTGTGACGATGATGTTAATGCGCGTGACTGGAACGACGTGATCTGGGCCATTACCACCCGTATGGATCCGGCCCGCGATACGGTATTAGTAGAAAATACCCCGATCGATTATCTCGATTTCGCCTCACCTGTTTCCGGGCTGGGGTCGAAAATGGGGATGGATGCGACCAATAAGTGGCCAGGTGAAACGCAGCGTGAATGGGGCACACCCATCGTTAAAGATCCGGCGGTTACCGCGCGCATTGATGCTATCTGGGATGAGCTAGGTATTTTTGATCAGCCGCCACAGCGTTGATGGCGAGCACAACCATAAAGACGACCCGACAGAGGGAACGCATGACAACGTTAAGCTGTAAAGTAACTTCGGTTGAGGCGATTACCGACACGGTCTATCGCGTTCGCCTGATCCCTGAAGCGGAATTCAGTTTTCGCGCGGGACAGTATCTGATGGTAGTGATGGATGAGCGCGACAAGCGTCCGTTCTCGCTGGCCTCAACGCCGATGGAAAAAGATATTATCGAGCTGCATATCGGCGCGTCCGATCTGAATCTCTATGCCATGGCCGTAATGGACCGCATCCGTAACGATCGCCAGATCACGGTTGATATGCCGCACGGCGATGCCTGGCTGCGTGAAGAGAGCACTAAACCGCTGATCCTGATTGCAGGCGGCACCGGTTTCTCCTATGCCCGTTCGATTTTGCTCACCGCACTGGCGGAACAGCCAGAGCGCGACATCGCCATTTACTGGGGCGGACGTGAGCTTAAGCATCTGTACGATATGGATGAGCTGGATGCGCTGGCCGTGAAGCACCCGAACCTGAAGGTGATCCCGGTCGTCGAGCAGCCTGAAGCAGGCTGGCAGGGCCGTTCTGGTACGGTACTGACCGCAGTGATGCAGGACTTCAGCACGCTGAGTGAGCATGAGATCTACATTGCCGGACGTTTTGAGATGGCAAAGATTGCCCGCGATCGTTTCTGTGCCGAGCGTGGCGCAGTGGAATCACAGATGTATGGCGATGCGTTTGCCTTTATCTGATTCCCGGTAGCAGACAGAAAAAACCCGCCGATCAACGGCGGGTAAATCTGACAAAGTAAGACTCAACGTATTAAAGACGCTCGAATACGGTTGCGATCCCCTGGCCCAGTCCGATGCACATGGTGGCGAGGCCAAAACGGGCATCGCGTCGTTCCATGATGTTCAGCAGCGTAGTGCTGATGCGCGCACCGGAACAGCCCAGCGGATGACCTAAAGCAATCGCGCCGCCATTCAGATTGACCTTCTCATCCATCAGTTCCAGCAAACCTAAGTCTTTAATACAGGGCAGGGTCTGCGCGGCAAAGGCTTCGTTCAGCTCAAACACGTCGATTTCACTGACGCTCAGTCCCGCCCGTTTCAATGCCAGTTTGCTGGCCGGAACCGGTCCGTAGCCCATGATCGACGGATCACAGCCGACCACTGCCATGCTGCGGATACGTGCACGTGGCGTCAGTCCCAGTTCACGGGCGCGTGATTCACTCATAATCAGCATGGCGGCCGCGCCATCGGACAGGGCCGACGACGTACCCGCTGTGACGGTGCCATTCACCGGATCGAAGGCGGGTTTAAGCGCCGCCAGGCCTTCGGCGCTGGTCTCCTCGCGGATCACCTCATCGAAATCATAGCGCTTAAGAATGCCGTCGCTGTCGTGACCATAGGTGGCGACAATTTCCGTTGCGAAGTCCCCGCGCTGTGTGGCCTGCCATGCGCGCTGGTGCGAACGCAGGGCGAACGCATCCTGCTGCTCACGGCTGATATGATGCATACGCGCCAGCATCTCGGCGGTTAAGCCCATCATGCCCGCAGCTTTAGCGACGGTGCGGCCCAGGCCGGGATGAAAGTCGACGCCGTGATTCATCGGCACGTGTCCCATATGCTCCACACCGCCAATCAGGCAGCACTGCGCATCGCCGACCATAATGGCGCGGGCCGCATCGTGCAGCGCCTGCATTGACGAACCACACAGCCGGTTAACGGTCGTGGCCGGCACAGAGTGCGGGATTTCGGCCAGCAGCGCGGCGTTACGCGCGATATTAAATCCCTGTTCCAGCGTCTGCTGTACGCAGCCCCAGACGATATCGTCGAGGGATGCCGGGTTCACCGCCGGGTTGCGGCTCAGGATTTCGCGCATCAGGTGCGCGGAGAGATCTTCAGCGCGCACGTTCCGAAAGGCTCCGCCTTTTGAACGTCCCATTGGCGTGCGCACCGCATCAACAATCACCACATTTTCCATCTTCTTGCCCTCAGGCGCTTTTCAGCGCGGCTTCATCAATCGGTTTGGCGGCGGGATACCAGCTTTCATGCTGATGGGCTTTCTGTACCAGCAGCGCAGGCAGGGCATACAGGCCACCAAGCGCGCTGTAGCGCCGGGCCTGATCGACCACATTGCTGTTGCCCAGGGTATCGAGGTAGCGGAAAGCACCACCACGGAACGGCGGGAAGCCGAGGCCATAGACCAGCGCCATATCCGCTTCTGCTGGCGAAGCGATAATCTTCTCTTCCAGGCAGCGCACGACTTCATTCAGCATCGGAAGCATCATACGGTTCAGGATCTCTTCATCGCTGAAGACCCGCGCGGGCTGACAGACCTGTTGCAGCAGCGTATCCACTTCAGCATCCGGCACTTTCTTCAGCTTGTCCTTTTTATCCTCTTCCCAGCGCCAGAATCCTTTGCCATTTTTCTGACCAAAACGACCGGCATCAAACAACAGATCGATCGCATCGCGATAGTCGTGCTTCATGCGATCCGGGAAACCATCCGCCATAACACTTTGCGCGTGGTGCGCGGTATCGATGCCCACCACATCCAGCAGCCATGAAGGCCCCATCGGCCAGCCGAACTGTTTTTCCATCACTTTGTCGATCTGACGGAAATCAGCGCCGTCGCGCAGCAGCAGGCTGAAAGCAGCGAAGTAGGGGAACAGCACCCGGTTCACAAAGAAGCCGGGGCAGTCATTCACCACGATAGGCGTTTTGCCCATTTTGCTGGCCCATGCCACCACTTTACTCAGTGTCGCTTCACTGGTTTTCTCGCCACGAACCACTTCGACCAGCGGCATACGCGGCACCGGATTGAAGAAGTGCATGCCACAGAAGTTTTCCGGGCGCTGCAGCGCCTGCGCCAGCTGGCTGATAGGAATGGTTGAGGTATTGGAGGCCAGAATCGCATCCTGACGCAGATGCTGTTCGGTTTCCGCCAGCACTTTGGCCTTGATCAGCGGGTTCTCGACCACGGCTTCCACCACCACATCGGCCTGGTCAAAACCGGCGTAATCCAGGGTGGGCTGAATAGTGGCGATCACACTGGCGAGTTTACTGCCGTCGATTTTGCCGCGCTCCAGCAGCTTATTGAGCAGCTTGCTGGCTTCATTCATCCCCAGCGTTAACGCCTGCGGATTAATGTCTTTCATTCTGACTGGCACGCCTTTCCAGGCAGACTGGTAGCTGATGCCGCCACCCATAATGCCCGCGCCCAGTACCGCTGCATGAGCCGGAGCGCCGCTTTCGCTGCCGCGTTTTTTCGCCAGACTTTTAACGTACTGGTCGTTGAGAAAGATGCCGACCAGTGCGCGGGCTTCATCAGACTGCGCCAGCGGCACAAACGCTGCCGTTTCAAGTTTCAGCGCATCATCACGACCCAGGCTGGCCGCCGCTTCAATCGTTTTTACGGCCATCAGCGGAGCGGGATAGTGTTTACCTGCGGTCTGCAGCACCATCGCTTTCGCAATCGTGAAGCTCATCGCCGCTTCAATCGGGCTGAGTTTCAGCGGTGCCAGTTTCGGTGCACGGCGTGCGCGCCAGCTGTCATCTGCGGCAGCGGCCTTAAGCATGGTGATCCCCGCCTCGCGCAGTTTCTCACGCGCCACGACCGCATCGACCAGACCGAGTTTCAGGGCGGCATTGCCATCCACATCTTTACCCGCTGCAATAATTTCCAGCGCACTGTCGGCACCCAGCAGGCGCGGCAATCGCACGCTGCCACCAAAGCCGGGCATGATGCCAAGTTTTGTTTCCGGCAGGCCAATACGGGCATCCGCAGTGGCGATACGCAGATCGGTTGCCAGTACGCATTCGCATCCGCCACCCAGCGCATAGCCGTCAATGGCGGCCAGGGTTGGCACCGGTAAATCTTCAAGACGGTTGAAGATGCTGTTGGCGTAGCTCAGCCACTGACTCAGTTTTTCGGTGGGTGCATCAAACAAAGAAAGGAACTCGGTGATATCCGCGCCCACAATAAAAGCAGGTTTAGCGGAGCTCAGCAGCAGGCCGCGCAGGTCTGGCTGCTGTTCCAGCACCGCAATCGCCTCGCCCAGACTGGCGACCGTTTGCGTATCGAGCTTATTGACCGAGCCTGTAGCGTCAAAAACCAGCTCGGCGATGCCATCGTCCAGCCAGTGAAGAGTAAGGTTAGCGCCTTGGTAGAGCATGTGCGTCTCCTGAAACCGCGAAAGGTGATCTGGTCATACCAGATGATCGTGAGTGTGGGAGCGATGTTAATTATTTGCAAACTGCTCTTTGCTTATTTGCTAACAAGATCACAGCTGCGCCGACTTCGGCATCTGCACAAGGGGTATGCTAAACTTGCGGCCATTTCGCGACACTGGAGAGACGTCAATGGATTCACTGAAGACCTTGTATCACGCGCATATCGCCACGTTGCAACAACGGGCGCAGCAGGTGCTGGCACGCAATAAACTGGATGCGATGTTGATCCATTCCGGTGAATTGTTGACGGTGTTTCTGGATGACCACACCTATCCATTTAAGGTGAATCCGCAGTTCAAGGCCTGGGTGCCGGTAACGCAGGTGCCTAACTGCTGGCTGTGGATTGACGGGGTGAACAAACCGAAACTGTGGTTCTACTCTCCGGTGGATTACTGGCACAACGTTGAACCGTTGCCGGATAGCTTCTGGACCGCGGATGTTGAGGTTATCGGCCTGAAAAATGCCGATGAGATTGCGCAACTGCTGCCTGCACAGCGCGATAACGTCGCCTATATCGGCCCGGTTAACGCGCGTGCGGCTCAGCTCGGTATCACTTCCGGCAATATCAATCCGAAAGCGGTGATCGACTTCCTGCATTTCCATCGCAGCATCAAAACAGATTATGAACTTGCCTGCCTGCGCCAGGCACAGAAGCTGGCGGTTGCGGGTCATCGCGCAGCGAAAGAGGCATTCTCTGCAGGCTTAAGCGAGTTCGATATCAACCAGGCCTATCTGACCGCAACCGGGCATCGCGATACTGATGTGCCTTACGGCAATATCATCGCGCTGAATGAACACGCTGCGGTGCTGCACTACACCCGGCTGGATCATCAGCCACCGGCGAAACGCCACAGCTTTTTGATTGATGCCGGTGCTGAGTATCTTGGCTATGCCGCCGATTTAACCCGCAGCTATGCGGCGCAGAGCAGTTCGCTCTATGCCAGAATGGTTGAGGCGATGAACGCGGAAGAGCTGGCGCTGATCGCTACGCTGAAAGCGGGCGTGCGCTATACCGATTATCATCTTCAGATGCACCAGCGTATTGCGAAGATGTTGCTGAAGTTTGAGCTGGTGCACGGGATTAGCGAAGAAGCGCTGGTGGCTGAAGATCTGACCGGTCCGTTTATGCCACATGGTCTGGGACATCCGCTGGGTCTGCAGGTGCATGACGTGGCTGGCTTTATGCAGGATGATCAGGGCACCCATCTGGCCGCGCCCGCGCAATATCCTTATCTTCGCTGCACCCGCGTGCTGCAACCGGGCATGGTCTTAACCATCGAGCCGGGCTTCTATATTATTGACTCATTACTGGCGCCGCTGCGTGCGGGCCGTTTCAGTCAGCACTTTAACTGGCAGGCTATCGATGCGCTTCGGCCTTATGGCGGGATTCGTATCGAGGACAACGTGGTGATCCATGCGCATCGCGTTGAGAATATGACCCGCGATCTGCATCTGGCCTGATGGACGCTTTTGATATTCCGGCTGTGCCAGTCAGCAGCAGTGAGGAGACGATCAAAAAGAGTCGCTTCATTACGCTACTGGCACACACCGAAGGCGCTGAGGCGGCACGCGCGTTTGTCCAGCAGGTGAAAAGCGAGCATCCTGCTGCCCGGCATCACTGCTGGGCGTGGGTCGCGGGCGCACCGAATGATTCCCAGCAGCTTGGCTTCTCTGATGATGGGGAACCCTCGGGCACGGCCGGCAAACCGATGCTTGCGCAGCTGATGGGCGCAGATATTGGCGAGATTACCGCCGTCGTCGTACGTTATTACGGCGGCATCATGCTGGGAACCGGCGGCTTAGTAAAAGCCTATGGCGGTGGGGTCCAGCAGGGACTTAAGCTGCTGCCACGGCAGCGCAAAGTACCGATGAAGCTGTTCACCTTGCAATGCGACTATCCACAGCTCAGCGATATTGAACGGCTGGTTCAGCGTTTCGACGGTAAGGTGACCGACAGTCAGTTTCAGGATCGCATTGCATTGACGCTGGCTGTACCTTACGGACAAATCGACGGATTCAAAAAAAATCTGTCAGACTTTAGTCGGGGCGCGTTATCGCTGATCCCGCTCACACCCTGATGTTCATCTCTATTATTTAAAGGAACGGCTGAATGCACTTTCGCGCCATTACCCGCATAGTCGGTCTGCTGGTGATCCTCTTTTCAGTGACGATGATTTTGCCCGGTCTGGTCGCCCTCATTTATCGCGATGGGGCGGGGCGGGCGTTTAGCCAGACCTTTATGATGGCGCTGGTGATTGGCTCGCTGCTGTGGTGGCCGAATCGTAAAAAGAAAACCGAACTCAAACCGCGCGAAGGGTTCCTGATCGTCGTCCTGTTCTGGACGGTGCTGGGCAGCGTAGGAGCCATGCCCTTTATCTTTGCCGAGCAGCCACATCTTTCGGTGACGGATGCGTTCTTTGAATCGTTCTCGGGCCTGACAACAACCGGTGCCACCACGCTGGTGGGGCTGGACTCGTTGCCTAAGGCGATTCTCTTCTATCGGCAGATGCTCCAGTGGCTGGGCGGTATGGGGATCATCGTGTTAGCGGTGGCGATACTGCCGATTCTGGGCGTCGGGGGCATGCAGCTCTATCGCGCTGAAATGCCGGGGCCGCTGAAAGATAACAAGATGCGGCCACGTATCGCCGAGACGGCCAAGACACTCTGGCTAATCTACGTTCTGCTGACGGTGGCCTGTGCGCTGGCATTGTGGCTGGCGGGCATGCCGGCGTTTGATGCTATCGGCCACAGCTTCTCGACCATCGCCATTGGCGGCTTTTCTACCCACGATGCCAGCATCGGCTATTTTCATAGTGGCACCATCAATACCATCGTGGCGGTGTTTCTGCTGATCTCAGGCTGTAATTACGGCCTGCACTTTGCCATGTTAAGCGGACGTAATTTGCGCGTGTACTGGCGCGACCCGGAATTCCGCATGTTCATTGGCGTTCAGCTGACGCTGGTGTTGATCTGCACGCTGGTGCTCTGGTTCCACAATGTCTATGCCAGCGGCTGGCAGACGCTGAATCAGGCCTTCTTTCAGGTCGTTTCCATGGCAACGACGGCGGGATTCACGACCGACAGCATCGCACGCTGGCCATTGTTCCTGCCGGTGCTGCTGTTGTGCTCAGCCTTTATTGGCGGCTGTGCCGGTTCAACCGGCGGTGGCCTGAAGGTGATTCGCATCCTGCTGTTATGCAAGCAGGGTAACCGTGAGCTTAAGCGTCTGGTTCACCCCAATGCGGTCTACACCATTAAGCTGGGTAATCGGGCGCTTCCGGAACGTATCCTTGAAGCCGTCTGGGGGTTCTTCTCGGCCTATGCACTGGTGTTCCTGGTCAGCATGCTGGCGATCATCGCCACCGGTGTCGATGACTTCTCGGCTTTTGCTGCGGTTGCCGCGACGCTCAACAACCTCGGGCCGGGTTTAGGGGTTGTGGCTGATAACTTCACTTCAATGAATGACGTGGCGAAATGGATTCTTATTTCTACCATGTTGTTTGGGCGTCTCGAGGTATTTACCTTGCTGGTGCTGTTCACGCCTACTTTCTGGCGCGAATAATTAATAAGGATGCTGACATGAAAGCGCTGATTCTCTATTCCACTCGCGACGGACAAACAAAGAAGATTGCCTCTTCTATTGCTGAGGTGATCCGTCAGCAGCAACCATGTGATGTGCTGGACATCCAGGATGCTACCCTGCCTGACTGGACGCAGTATGATCGCGTGCTGATTGGCGCCTCGATCCGCTACGGCCATTTCCAGCCGGTCGTCGATAAGTTCGTTAAGCAGCACCTCAAGGAATTGCAGCAGCGTACCAGCGGTTTCTTTTCGGTGAACCTGACAGCGCGGAAACCGGAGAAGCGTTCTCCTGAAACTAACGCCTATACGCAAAAGTTTCTGGCTAACTCTCCGTGGCAACCCGATTGCTGTGCCGTGTTCGCGGGCGCACTTTATTATCCGCGCTATCGCTGGTTCGATCGCGTCATGATTCAGCTGATTATGCGTATGACCGGTGGCGAGACAGATTCAACGAAAGAAGTGGAATACACGGACTGGCAGCAGGTTCGCACTTTTGCCAATGATTTTGCACAGTTACCAGGCAAATCGTAGCGAAATAGCGCGATTTGATGAAAATTACTGCGAACGATAATCTTTTCGTAATAAACACTTGTCAGCCCGCGCGAACTCCCTATAATGCGCCTCCATCGACACGGAACACCGGCAACGGGAAACGCGCTGAGAGGCACAGGAGACTGCGCCGCCGGAGAAAAACTTCTGAGAAAGGGGTTGACTCTGCAGGAGGAAAGCGTAATATACGCCACCTCGCGACAGGACGCTAACGCACTGTTCGCACTGCTCTTTAACAATTTATCAGACAATCTGTGTGGGCACTCGCAGGATTGATATCAGCGTCTTAGGACGCAACAAAATATCAAAGCCTCACGAGTGAACACATAATGAAATTCATTATGACGTTTTACAGATGAGCACCGCTTAACTTGTTTAAGCAAATCAAACTTAAATTGAAGAGTTTGATCATGGCTCAGATTGAACGCTGGCGGCAGGCCTAACACATGCAAGTCGGACGGTAGCACAGAGGAGCTTGCTCCTTGGGTGACGAGTGGCGGACGGGTGAGTAATGTCTGGGGATCTGCCCGATAGAGGGGGATAACCACTGGAAACGGTGGCTAATACCGCATAACGTCGCAAGACCAAAGAGGGGGACCTTCGGGCCTCTCACTATCGGATGAACCCAGATGGGATTAGCTAGTAGGCGGGGTAATGGCCCACCTAGGCGACGATCCCTAGCTGGTCTGAGAGGATGACCAGCCACACTGGAACTGAGACACGGTCCAGACTCCTACGGGAGGCAGCAGTGGGGAATATTGCACAATGGGCGCAAGCCTGATGCAGCCATGCCGCGTGTATGAAGAAGGCCTTCGGGTTGTAAAGTACTTTCAGCGGGGAGGAAGGCGATGCGGTTAATAACCGCGTCGATTGACGTTACCCGCAGAAGAAGCACCGGCTAACTCCGTGCCAGCAGCCGCGGTAATACGGAGGGTGCAAGCGTTAATCGGAATTACTGGGCGTAAAGCGCACGCAGGCGGTCTGTTAAGTCAGATGTGAAATCCCCGGGCTTAACCTGGGAACTGCATTTGAAACTGGCAGGCTTGAGTCTTGTAGAGGGGGGTAGAATTCCAGGTGTAGCGGTGAAATGCGTAGAGATCTGGAGGAATACCGGTGGCGAAGGCGGCCCCCTGGACAAAGACTGACGCTCAGGTGCGAAAGCGTGGGGAGCAAACAGGATTAGATACCCTGGTAGTCCACGCCGTAAACGATGTCGACTTGGAGGTTGTTCCCTTGAGGAGTGGCTTCCGGAGCTAACGCGTTAAGTCGACCGCCTGGGGAGTACGGCCGCAAGGTTAAAACTCAAATGAATTGACGGGGGCCCGCACAAGCGGTGGAGCATGTGGTTTAATTCGATGCAACGCGAAGAACCTTACCTACTCTTGACATCCACGGAATTCGGCAGAGATGCCTTAGTGCCTTCGGGAACCGTGAGACAGGTGCTGCATGGCTGTCGTCAGCTCGTGTTGTGAAATGTTGGGTTAAGTCCCGCAACGAGCGCAACCCTTATCCTTTGTTGCCAGCGATTCGGTCGGGAACTCAAAGGAGACTGCCGGTGATAAACCGGAGGAAGGTGGGGATGACGTCAAGTCATCATGGCCCTTACGAGTAGGGCTACACACGTGCTACAATGGCGCATACAAAGAGAAGCGACCTCGCGAGAGCAAGCGGACCTCACAAAGTGCGTCGTAGTCCGGATCGGAGTCTGCAACTCGACTCCGTGAAGTCGGAATCGCTAGTAATCGTGGATCAGAATGCCACGGTGAATACGTTCCCGGGCCTTGTACACACCGCCCGTCACACCATGGGAGTGGGTTGCAAAAGAAGTAGGTAGCTTAACCTTCGGGAGGGCGCTTACCACTTTGTGATTCATGACTGGGGTGAAGTCGTAACAAGGTAACCGTAGGGGAACCTGCGGTTGGATCACCTCCTTACCTGAAGATACCTTCCGGCGCAGTGTCCACACAGATTGTCTGATAAAAAGTAACGAGCAGAAAAAACCTCTACAGGCTTGTAGCTCAGGTGGTTAGAGCGCACCCCTGATAAGGGTGAGGTCGGTGGTTCAAGTCCACTCAGGCCTACCAGATTTGTCCTCATGCTGCGTTGTGTCGACGGCTCGCATAGTTCACTATGCTTCGCATCGACACGCCTTGCCTGAGAAAAAATCGCATTCTTTACATGAAGAATGTTACTCCTGGTAGTAGTGGTCTCTGCAGTAACTGTATGGGGCTATAGCTCAGCTGGGAGAGCGCCTGCCTTGCACGCAGGAGGTCAGCGGTTCGATCCCGCTTAGCTCCACCATACCGTTTTAACTGTTTTTTCTGAATACCTCAGAGCGTACCGGCAACGGTGTGCTGCGAAGTATTATGCTCTTTAACAATCCGGAACAAGCTGAAAATTGAAACGACGTGTCGTTTTCATTCTCCGTAATAAGAATGAAAAATACGATACGTTCGAGTCTCTCAAATGCTTGCAGCTCGCAGCGTTGAAAAACGCCTGTGGGTTGTGAGGTTAAGCGACTAAGCGTACACGGTGGATGCCCAGGCAGTCAGAGGCGATGAAGGACGTGCTAATCTGCGTAAAGCGACGGTAAGGTGATATGAACCGCTACAGCCGTCGATGTCCGAATGGGGAAACCCGGTGCACTCTGTGCATCATTGCAGCATGAATACATAGTGCTGCAAGGCGAACCGGGGGAACTGAAACATCTAAGTACCCCGAGGAAAAGAAATCAACCGAGATTCCCCCAGTAGCGGCGAGCGAACGGGGAGCAGCCCAGAGCCTGAATCAGCATGTGTGTTAGTGGAAGCGTCTGGAAAGTCGCAGGGTACAGGGTGATACTCCCGTACACAAAAGCACACGTGCTGTGAGCTCGATGAGTAAGGCGGGACACGTGGTATCCTGTCTGAATATGGGGGGACCATCCTCCAAGGCTAAATACTCCTGACTGACCGATAGTGAACCAGTACCGTGAGGGAAAGGCGAAAAGAACCCCGGCGAGGGGAGTGAAACAGAACCTGAAACCGTGTACGTACAAGCAGTGGGAGCCTTGATTTATCAGGGTGACTGCGTACCTTTTGTATAATGGGTCAGCGACTTATATTCTGTAGCAAGGTTAACCGTATAGGGGAGCCGCAGGGAAACCGAGTCTTAACTGGGCGTTAAGTTGCAGGGTATAGACCCGAAACCCGGTGATCTAGCCATGGGCAGGTTGAAGGTTGGGTAACACTAACTGGAGGACCGAACCGACTAATGTTGAAAAATTAGCGGATGACCTGTGGCTGGGGGTGAAAGGCCAATCAAACCGGGAGATAGCTGGTTCTCCCCGAAAGCTATTTAGGTAGCGCCTCGTGAACTCATCTTCGGGGGTAGAGCACTGTTTCGGCTAGGGGGCCATCCCGGCTTACCAACCCGATGCAAACTGCGAATACCGAGGAATGTTATCACGGGAGACACACGGCGGGTGCTAACGTCCGTCGTGAAGAGGGAAACAACCCAGACCGCCAGCTAAGGTCCCAAAGTCATGGTTAAGTGGGAAACGATGTGGGAAGGCACAGACAGCCAGGATGTTGGCTTAGAAGCAGCCATCATTTAAAGAAAGCGTAATAGCTCACTGGTCGAGTCGGCCTGCGCGGAAGATGTAACGGGGCTAAACCATGCACCGAAGCTGCGGCAGCGACGCTTATGCGTTGTTGGGTAGGGGAGCGTTCTGTAAGCCGTCGAAGGTGTGCTGTGAGGCATGCTGGAGGTATCAGAAGTGCGAATGCTGACATAAGTAACGATAAAGCGGGTGAAAAGCCCGCTCGCCGGAAGACCAAGGGTTCCTGTTCAACGTTAATCGGAGCAGGGTGAGTCGACCCCTAAGGCGAGGCCGAAAGGCGTAGTCGATGGGAAACAGGTTAATATTCCTGTACTCGGTGTTACTGCGAAGGGGGGACGGAGAAGGCTATATCAGCCGGGCGACGGTTGTCCCGGTTTAAGCGTGTAGGCGGAGGGTCCAGGTAAATCCGGTCCCTTATCAACGCTGAGGCGTGACGACGAGGCACTACGGTGCTGAAGTGATAAATGCCCTGCTTCCAGGAAAAGCCTCTAAGCATCAGGTAACACAGAATCGTACCCCAAACCGACACAGGTGGTCAGGTAGAGAATACCAAGGCGCTTGAGAGAACTCGGGTGAAGGAACTAGGCAAAATGGTGCCGTAACTTCGGGAGAAGGCACGCTGGCGCGTAGGTGGAGGGACTTGCTCCCCGAGCCGAAGCCAGTCGAAGATACCAGCTGGCTGCAACTGTTTATTAAAAACACAGCACTGTGCAAACACGAAAGTGGACGTATACGGTGTGACGCCTGCCCGGTGCCGGAAGGTTAATTGATGGGGTTATCCGCAAGGAGAAGCTCTTGATCGAAGCCCCGGTAAACGGCGGCCGTAACTATAACGGTCCTAAGGTAGCGAAATTCCTTGTCGGGTAAGTTCCGACCTGCACGAATGGCGTAATGATGGCCAGGCTGTCTCCACCCGAGACTCAGTGAAATTGAACTCGCTGTGAAGATGCAGTGTACCCGCGGCAAGACGGAAAGACCCCGTGAACCTTTACTACAGCTTGACACTGAACATTGAGCCTTGATGTGTAGGATAGGTGGGAGGCTTTGAAGCGCGGACGCCAGTCTGCGTGGAGCCAACCTTGAAATACCACCCTTTAATGTTTGATGTTCTAACGTAGGCCCGTGATCCGGGCTGCGGACAGTGTCTGGTGGGTAGTTTGACTGGGGCGGTCTCCTCCTAAAGAGTAACGGAGGAGCACGAAGGTCAGCTAATCACGGTCGGACATCGTGAGGTTAGTGCAATGGCATAAGCTGGCTTGACTGCGAGAGTGACGGCTCGAGCAGGTGCGAAAGCAGGTCATAGTGATCCGGTGGTTCTGAATGGAAGGGCCATCGCTCAACGGATAAAAGGTACTCCGGGGATAACAGGCTGATACCGCCCAAGAGTTCATATCGACGGCGGTGTTTGGCACCTCGATGTCGGCTCATCACATCCTGGGGCTGAAGTAGGTCCCAAGGGTACGGCTGTTCGCCGTTTAAAGTGGTACGCGAGCTGGGTTTAGAACGTCGTGAGACAGTTCGGTCCCTATCTGCCGTGGGCGCTGGAGAATTGAGGGGGGTTGCTCCTAGTACGAGAGGACCGGAGTGAACGCACCACTGGTGTTCGGGTTGTCATGCCAATGGCATTGCCCGGTAGCTAAGTGCGGAAAAGATAAGTGCTGAAAGCATCTAAGCACGAAACTTGCCCCAAGATGAGTTCTCCCTGACTCCTTGAGAGTCCTGAAGGGACGTTGAAGACTACGACGTTGATAGGCCGGGTGTGTAAGCGCAGCGATGCGTTGAGCTAACCGGTACTAATGACCCGTGAGGCTTAACCTTACAACGCCAGAGGCGTTTTTGAGAGACACGATTTTCAGCCTTGTACCGGATATTCTGCGCGGCCCCCTGTGGCGGCGCGGAGACAGAATTTGCCTGGCGGCTTTAGCGCGGTGGTCCCACCTGACCCCATGCCGAACTCAGAAGTGAAACGCCGTAGCGCCGATGGTAGTGTGGGGTCTCCCCATGCGAGAGTAGGGAACTGCCAGGCATTAAATAAGTGAAGAAGCCCCGCACGCGAGTGCGGGGCTTTTTTACGTCTGCAGATCGTGAAAAACCGCACCATAATCTCCGAAAACAGCCTGAGAACCCCTCTCTGATACGGTAAACTACGGCCAGATAACTCAGTAAAGGCCGTCAAATGTCCAGCCAGCATCCCTCCTTAAAAGCCGACAATACGCTTGGGCTTGAAGTACACACACAAAAACGCATCGTCGCAGAGACGCCAGCCGCTATTCTGGCCGCATGGCAGGATAGCCAGCGTAATCAGACACCTTTCCTTGTGCTCGGGGAAGGCAGTAACGTCCTCTTCCTGGAGGATTTTGCCGGTACCGTGGTGCTGAATCGCATTAAAGGCATCAAAATTCAGGATGAATTTGAGTGCTGGAAGTTGCATGTCGGGGCAGGTGAAAACTGGCATCAGCTGGTTAAGAGTACGCTGGAAAAAGGGATCACTGGCCTGGAAAACCTGGCGTTGATCCCTGGAATGACGGGTTCGGCACCGATTCAGAACATTGGTGCCTATGGTGTGGAATTAAAAGATGTCTGCGAATACGTAGATGTGCTTAATCTGCACAGTGGTGAGACAGAACGCCTCGATCGTGAAGCCTGTGAGTTTGGCTATCGTGACAGCATTTTTAAACATCGCTACCAGTCAGGCTATGTCATCGTCGCCGTCGGGATGATCCTGCCTAAGCAATGGCAGCCGGTATTAACCTATGGCGATCTGAAAACGCTTAATCCGGTGACGGCTAATGCCTGGGATGTCTATCACGCGGTTTGCCAGATGCGGCAGAGCAAATTACCGGATCCGAAAGTCACCGGTAATGTCGGCAGCTTCTTTAAAAACCCGGTCGTCACCGAGGCGCAGTGTAGCTCCCTGCTAACCCAATTTCCCGCTATGCCACACTATCTGATGCCAGATGGAGAAACCAAGCTGGCCGCAGGGTGGCTTATCGATCAGTGTCAGCTGAAAGGGTATCGCATCGGAGGCGCCGCCGTTCACCAGCAACAGGCTCTGGTGCTGATTAACGCTGACCATGCCACGTCTGAGGATATCGTTGCGCTGGCAAAAACTGTGCGCGCCCGGGTGGGTGAAAAATTTGATGTCTGGCTGGAGCCTGAAGTCCGCTTTATTCAGGCGCAGGGTGAGTGCAATGCTGTCGGGGTGATCGCATGAAAGACCACAGTGTCCCGCTAAAACTGGTCGATATTTTATCTGATGGTGAGTTTCATTCTGGCGAGCAGCTGGGCGACACTCTGGGCATGAGTCGTGCCGCCATCAACAAGCACATCCAGACACTAAAAAGCTGGGGTCTGGACGTCTATACCGTGACAGGGAAAGGCTACAGCCTCTCTGCCCCGATACAGTTGCTGGATGAGCAGGCAATTCTGTCACAGGTGAAGCAGGGCAATGTCTCGGTTATCCCGGTCATTGACTCCACAAACCAGTATCTGCTGGAACGCATGCATGACCTGCAGTCGGGTGCCGCCTGTATCGCTGAATATCAGCAGGCCGGTCGTGGCCGTCGTGGTCGTCAATGGTTCTCTCCTTTTGGTGCCAACCTCTACATGTCCATGTACTGGCGTCTTGAGCAGGGTCCGGCTGCGGCGATGGGTCTTAGCCTGGTCATTGGCATTGTTATGGCTGAAACATTACGTGCACTCGGGGCCGATGATGTCCGGGTAAAGTGGCCCAATGATATTTACCTCAACGATCGGAAACTGGCAGGTATTCTGGTCGAACTGACCGGGAAAACCGGTGATGCTGCGCAGATCGTGATGGGAGCTGGCATCAACCTGGCGATGCGAACAGCGGATGCTTCACAGATTAATCAGGGCTGGATTAACCTGCAGGAGGCCGGAGTAAGCGTGAACCGCAATGAGCTGGCAGCCCGTCTGATCAACAGCCTGCGCGAGGCCCTGCCGCTGTTTGAGCAGGAGGGATTAACTGCCTTCATCTCGCGCTGGGCGGCACTGGACAATTTTATTAACCGGCCCGTTAAGTTGCTCATCGGCGAACGTGAAGTGCATGGTATTGCACGGGGTGTCGACAGCCAGGGTGGTTTATTACTGGAGCAGGATGGTGAAATAAAAGCCTGGGTGGGCGGGGAAATATCACTGCGTCCTGTCTGATCAAAAAAGCCTGCACTAATGCAGGCTTTTTTATGACCGCTGTTATTTACGCAGGCGAACCTTATCGACCGCATGATCGCCACTTTTGGTCATGATCAGGCTGGCCCTTTCACGTGTCGGCAGGATATTTTCCTGCAGGTTAAGCCAGTTAATCTCTTTCCATAGATTACCTGCTATCTCAACCGCTTCTGCCTCTGAGAGCTGGGCGTAATGGTGGAAGTAGGAGTCTGGATCGGTAAAGGCACCCTGACGGAATTTCAGGAATCGATTGATATACCAGCTTTGCAGAAGGTCTTCCTCTGCATCTACATAGATAGAGAAGTCAACGAAGTCCGAAACAAAGACATGATGAGGGTCATGGGGATAGTCCATGCCGCTCTGTAATACGTTCAGACCTTCCAGAATAAGAATATCTGGCTGCTGTATCACTTTATCGCCATCAGGGATGACATCATAAATCAGGTGCGAATAGACCGGGGCGGTCACCTGACTGGCGCCGGATTTTAAATCGGAGACGAAATTGACCAGCCGGTGCATATCATAAGATTGCGGGAAGCCTTTTTTCTTCATTAAGCCACGCTCTTTCAGCACGGCATTAGGGTGAAGGAAGCCATCCGTCGTGATCAATTCCACTTTACGATGTTCAGGCCAGCGACTGAGCAACGCCTGCAGTACACGCGCAGTCGTACTTTTACCGACCGCGACGCTCCCCGCGATACTGATGATATAGGGGATTTTCTGGCTATTGGTGCCAAGAAATTGCTCCAGTACCGCCTGCCGACGAACGTTAGAGCTGATATAGAAATTAAGCAGACGCGAAAGTGGCAGATAAATTTCTGCAACTTCCTCCAGCGAAAGATCTTCGTTGATGCCCTTGAGCTGCGCGATCTCTTCCTCTGACAGCGTCATAGGTACAGAATCACGTAATGCAGCCCACTGCTCACGAGTGAACTCCAGATAAGGCGTTGTCAGGGGGGTTGTTTTATCCATAAGCATGCATCTGACCGCAAATTCATTACTATCAACCGCGTATTAGCCGATAAGCAGGACAGCACGGGTGAAGTGAATCACGAATCGCTGGTTTATCAGTGAGAACAATGGGCTGGAGGGTATCACCAGTATGGCTTTTAACAGAAGTAAAAAGATAAACGCGATCGCGCTTTCGTCGGCATACCCACAAAACGTTGCAGTGCCTTTAATTTTTACTGCTTTATCGTTGTTTATGATATTGCAGGCCGGCACAGGTAATGTGCGACGTTTAATCTGCTTATACGGTCATCGCTGTGCCTGATTGGCTGAACGGCGTAATAAGACGCTTGCAGTGAGGCTAATACATGTCACGCGCAACCTTTCGCAAAAAAACAAACAGTACAAAGACATTTTAAACGCTTCCTTCAGCGCAAATCGTGATAGTGAGAAAGAATGCGCATGACAATATGCCCCTGCTTTCGATAGAAGTGCGCCGCTCCATGAGAAAAAAGGGTTCAGCCAGGGGCAAAAAAACCTCATTCAGCACCCCGACGTAAAAAAAAGGGTGCTGGCCACTCATTTTATTCGCATAAAAGAGAAGGGCAGAGGGAGTTAAGATGGTGGCGCGCTTTAGTCTGATCCTGTGAAAACAGAGCCAGATTGCACAAATAATCTGCATAAAAACGTTAAAATGCGATGATTTGCACAAATAGTAAGCGATAGAAAAAAATATGCGATTTTTTAGTTGCATCCAGGGCCCGACCTTCCTAGAATGCGCTCCACTTGATGCCGGCTTAGCTCAGTTGGTAGAGCAACTGACTTGTAATCAGTAGGTCACCAGTTCGATTCCGGTAGCCGGCACCAATCAAGTAGGTGGGATTCCCGAGCGGCCAAAGGGAGCAGACTGTAAATCTGCCGTCACAGACTTCGAAGGTTCGAATCCTTCTCCCACCACCATCTCAGCCTCGCGGTTGAGTACAGATAAACGGCCTGTTTATCTGTCAGGTGAGTCACTTATCACCCTGAATTCAGACTGAGCGTTAGCGAAGTCAACGTCGGTCAGCTTCGCTGGCAGACAGTAGATAGCAGAGAAGCATTCACTGTTATCTGCAAGCTACAGAAAGAACAGGTAGCCGAGTTCCAGGATGCGGGCATCGTATAATGGCTATTACCTCAGCCTTCCAAGCTGATGATGCGGGTTCGATTCCCGCTGCCCGCTCCAGATGTGCTGATATGGCTCAGTTGGTAGAGCGCACCCTTGGTAAGGGTGAGGTCCCCAGTTCGACTCTGGGTATCAGCACCACTTCCTTTAATCTCCCTCCTGATTTTCTCTGTAACTTCCTTGCAGTCAGGCATTGCCTGGTTAATGTGATGATATCATTGATATATCCGTGTCTTAGAGGGACTAGCGATGGCTAAAGAGCAATTTCAACGTAACAAACTGCACGTAAACGTGGGCACCATCGGTCACGTTGACCACGGTAAAACCACCCTGACTGCAGCTATCACTACCGTACTGGCTAAAACCAACGGCGGCCAGGCTCGTGCGTTCGACCAGATCGACAGCACGCCTGAAGAAAAAGCCCGCGGTATCACCATCAACACCGCTCACGTTGAGTATGAGACTGCTGCACGTCACTACGCTCACGTTGACTGCCCAGGCCACGCCGACTATGTGAAAAACATGATCACCGGTGCTGCGCAGATGGACGGCGCGATCCTGGTTGTTGCTGCGACTGATGGCCCGATGCCACAGACCCGTGAGCACATCCTGCTGGGTCGTCAGGTTGGCGTTCCTTACATCATCGTGTTCCTGAACAAGTGCGACATGGTTGATGATGAAGAGCTGCTGGAACTGGTCGAGATGGAAGTTCGTGACCTGCTGTCACAGTACGACTTCCCAGGCGACGACACTCCAATCGTTCGTGGTTCTGCTCTGAAAGCGCTGGAAGGCGTTCCTGAGTGGGAAGCGAAAATCATCGAACTGGCTGAACACCTGGACAACTACATCCCGGATCCAGTCCGTGCGATCGACATGCCGTTCCTGCTGCCAATCGAAGACGTATTCTCAATCTCTGGCCGTGGTACTGTTGTTACCGGTCGTGTTGAGCGCGGCATCGTTAAAGTCGGCGACGAAGTTGAAATCGTGGGTATCAAAGATACTGCGAAATCAACCTGTACCGGTGTTGAGATGTTCCGTAAGCTGCTGGACCAGGGTCAGGCAGGCGAAAACTGTGGTGTTCTGCTGCGCGGTATCAAGCGTGAAGACATCCAGCGTGGCCAGGTTCTGGCTAAGCCAGGCTCAATCAAGCCACACACCCAGTTCGAGTCAGAAGTTTACGTTCTGTCTAAAGACGAAGGTGGCCGCCATACTCCGTTCTTCAAAGGCTATCGTCCACAGTTCTACTTCCGTACAACTGACGTAACCGGCTCAGTAGAGCTGCCAGAAGGCGTTGAAATGGTCATGCCAGGCGACAACATCAAAATGGTTGTTACCCTGATCCACCCAATCGCAATGGACGAAGGTCTGCGCTTCGCAATCCGCGAAGGTGGCCGTACCGTTGGCGCGGGTGTTGTTGCTAAAGTTATCGCATAATTACCGATAACGTTTGACGCAATGCACACGGAAAGGGCATCATTTGATGCCCTTTTTGCACGCTGTTTCATAGAACCTGGCTCATCAGTGATTTTTTGAATCATAATCATTGCTGAGACAGGCTCTGTTATGCGGCGTTGGATACCGAGTTACGCCCCAAAAGCTCATTCGGTTTGGACGCCTCGCACTGCGGGGCAGAATAGTTTCTGAATTATTGTGGCAGGTTGGTTTATGAGTGCGAATACCGAAGCTCAAGGGAGCGGGCGTGGCCTGGAAGCGGTAAAGTGGGTAGGTGTTGTATTACTGCTGCTTGCAGCGATTGTAGGTAACTACCTCTATCGTGATGTGTCACTGCCACTGCGTGCATTAGCCGTAGTTGTACTGATTGCAGCGGCTGGCGGCATTGCGCTTTTAACGACCAAAGGCAAGGCGACCGTGGCTTTTGCTCGTGAAGCAAGAACAGAAATGCGTAAGGTTATCTGGCCAACCCGCCAGGAAACGCTGCACACCACGTTAATCGTTGCCGCGGTTACTGCCGTGATGTCACTGATTTTGTGGGGGCTGGATGGTATTCTGGTCCGTCTGGTATCGTTTATCACTGGCCTGAGGTTCTGAGATGTCTGAAGCTCCAAAGAAACGCTGGTACGTCGTACAGGCGTTTTCCGGTTTTGAAGGCCGCGTAGCCCAATCGCTGCGCGAGCATATCAAATTGCACAACATGGAAGAGCTGTTTGGTGAAGTCATGGTTCCGACTGAAGAAGTCGTTGAAATCCGTGGTGGCCAGCGTCGTAAGAGCGAGCGCAAGTTTTTCCCGGGATACGTACTGGTTCAGATGGTGATGAATGACGCCAGCTGGCATTTAGTACGCAGCGTCCCGCGCGTGATGGGTTTCATCGGCGGTACCTCTGACCGTCCTGCACCTATCAGCGATAAAGAAGTTGATGCGATCATGAATCGTCTGCAGCAGGTCGGCGACAAGCCTCGTCCTAAAACGCTATTTGAACCAGGTGAAATGGTTCGTGTTAATGACGGTCCGTTCGCTGACTTTAACGGTGTGGTTGAAGATGTGGATTACGAGAAGAGCCGCCTGACGGTATCCGTTTCCATCTTTGGTCGTGCAACACCGGTTGAGCTCGACTTCGGTCAGGTGGAGAAAGGTTAACCTCTTTCCGCTCACAAATTAGCTGTTGCAGCAGGCGCGAAATTTAACTACAATTTCGCGCCTTTTGTTTTTATGCGCTGGCAACAGCGTATAAATCGTTATCACGGGGAGCCTTTACAGGCGCTATAACCCAATTGAGGAAATATCATGGCTAAGAAAGTCCAAGCCTACGTCAAGCTGCAGGTTGCAGCTGGTATGGCGAACCCAAGTCCACCGGTTGGTCCAGCTCTGGGTCAGCAGGGTGTTAACATCATGGAATTCTGTAAAGCGTTCAACGCTAAGACCGAATCTCTGGAAAAAGGTCTGCCGACTCCTGTTGTTATCACCGTATACAGCGACCGTTCTTTCACCTTCATTACCAAAACGCCTCCGGCTGCCGTACTGCTGAAAAAAGCAGCGGGCATCAAGTCTGGTTCTGGTAAGCCGAACAAAGATAAAGTCGGTAAAGTGACTCGTGCTCAGGTACGTGAAATCGCAGAAACCAAAGCTGCGGACATGACTGGTTCTGACGTTGAAGCGATGACTCGCTCAATCGAAGGTACTGCTCGTTCCATGGGCCTGGTAGTAGAGGACTAAGAAATGGCTAAGCTGACCAAGCGCATGACCGTAATTCGCGACAAAGTTGACGCGACCAAGCAGTATGACATTGCTGAAGCTGTTGCTCTGCTGAAAGAACTGGCAACTGCCAAGTTCGTTGAAAGCGTTGACGTTGCTGTCAACCTCGGCATTGATGCACGTAAATCTGATCAGAACGTTCGCGGCGCGACCGTTCTGCCACACGGTACTGGTCGTTCAGTACGTGTTGCTGTCTTCGCCCAGGGCGCTAACGCTGAAGCTGCTAAAGCAGCTGGCGCAGAGCTGGTAGGCATGGAAGACCTGGCTGATCAGATCAAGAAAGGCGAAATGAATTTTGACGTTGTTATTGCTTCTCCGGATGCAATGCGCGTTGTTGGCCAGCTGGGCCAGATTCTGGGTCCACGTGGCCTGATGCCAAACCCGAAAGTCGGTACTGTAACCCCTAACGTTGCTGAAGCGGTTAAGAACGCTAAAGCCGGTCAGGTTCGTTATCGTAACGACAAAAACGGCATCATCCACACTACCATCGGTAAAGTGGACTTTGACGCTGACAAACTGAAAGAAAACCTGGAATCCCTGCTGGTTGCGCTGAAAAAAGCTAAACCATCACAGGCCAAAGGCGTGTACATCAAGAAAGTCAGCCTTTCAACCACCATGGGTGCCGGCGTTGCCGTTGACCAGGCTGGTCTGAACGCAACAGCAAACTAATTGCTGCTTGAAACGGGCGAAAAATTCACCTAGAATCTTACGCCCGTTGTTCTGTTATTAGCAGAACGGGACACCAGAGAGCCAGAACCGACTGTTGCGTTTATCGCCATTCCCTCTGACTCTGCTGCGTCGCACAGAATTTAGGTTGGAGCCAGGCCTTATCCTGGCCTCCGTCCAAGACCGCAGGCGCTGTTTATCTCCGGATATTCCGCTTAATCCCCTGCGTAGACGGTGACAGAACCAAAAGAATATTTTCTTAGCTGGATTCTGCTCACCGTGTTCGAGCGCTTATTACCCCTCGGGGTGAGTAAGTGAAGTGAGTTCCGGGGAAATCCTTTCCCGGTCAAATCCAGGAGCAAAAGCTAATGGCATTAAATCTTCAAGACAAACAAGCGATTGTTGCTGAAGTCAGCGAAGTAGCCAAAGGTGCGCTTTCAGCGGTTGTTGCGGATTCCCGTGGCGTTACCGTTGATAAAATGACCGAACTGCGTAAAGCAGGCCGTGAAGCTGGCGTTTACATGCGTGTTGTTCGTAACACCCTGCTGCGCCGCGTCGTTGAAGGTACTCAATTTGAGTGCCTGAAAGACACGTTTGTTGGTCCGACCCTGATTGCATATTCTATGGAACACCCGGGCGCTGCTGCTCGTCTGTTCAAAGATTTCGCGAAAGCGAATGCAAAATTTGAGGTCAAAGCTGCAGCCTTTGAAGGTGAGCTGATCACGGCGGCCAATATTGACCGTCTGGCAACGCTGCCGACCTACGAAGAAGCACTGGCACGTCTGATGTCGACCATGAAAGAAGCCGCTGCCGGCAAACTGGTCCGCACTCTGGCTGCCGTACGCGATGCAAAAGAAGCGGCTTAAGGCCTTATTCTTTTCTTCGTACCTGCTTACGTATAAACTTTTTCTGATTCTTAGGAACAATTGTCATGTCTATCACTAAAGACCAAATTCTGGAAGCTGTTGCAGCGATGTCCGTAATGGAAGTTGTTGAGCTGGTTTCTGCTATGGAAGAAAAATTCGGCGTTTCTGCTGCTGCTGCTGTAGCTGTTGCTGCGGGCCCGGCTGAAGCTGTTGAAGAAAAAACTGAATTCGACGTCGTACTGAAAGCTGTTGGCGCGAACAAAGTAGCAGTCATCAAAGCCGTACGTACTGCAACTGGTCTGGGCCTGAAAGAAGCCAAAGACCTGGTTGAAGCAACTGGCGTAATCAAAGAAGGCATCAGCAAAGATGACGCAGCTGCACTTGAAGCTGCTCTGAAAGAAGCTGGCGCTGAAGTTGAAGTTAAGTAAGACAGCCTTCGGGTTGCAGTCTGAGTAGTTTCAGACTGATGGCTGGTGACTTTTTGGTCACCAGCCTTTTTGCGCTACAGGGTCTCAATGGGGTTTCACACTGTTTGTCCATTGTTGCTCTTCAATATCTTTCTCTATCGACGACTTAATATACCGCTTTCCTGTGCGGGTTCCCTGCCTTCACAAAAGCGATGAAATGATTTAAGCGTGATAGAAAGAGGTATTGCACTGCTGCCGCGCAGCCAGTGAATCAAACAAAATCGTGTTGCATGAACTGTCCTGTCAGGACGGACAGCGTGGGTCGACTTGTCAGCTAGCTGAGGAACCCTATGGTTTACTCCTATACCGAGAAAAAACGTATTCGTAAGGATTTTGGTAAACGTCCGCAAGTACTGGACATACCTTATCTCCTTTCCATCCAGCTCGACTCGTTCCAGAAGTTTATCGAGCAAGATCCAGAAGGTCAGTACGGACTGGAAGCTGCATTCCGCTCTGTATTCCCTATTGCGAGCTACAGCGGCAACTCTGAGTTGCAGTATGTCAGCTACCGCCTGGGTGAACCTGTCTTTGACGTGAAAGAGTGTCAGATCCGTGGCGTGACCTATTCGGCACCGCTGCGCGTGAAACTGCGTCTGGTGATCTATGAGCGCGAAGCGCCAGAAGGCACCGTAAAAGACATTAAAGAACAAGAAGTCTACATGGGCGAGATTCCGCTCATGACCGACAACGGTACCTTTGTTATCAATGGTACCGAGCGCGTTATCGTTTCTCAGCTGCACCGTAGTCCCGGCGTGTTCTTTGATAGCGATAAGGGTAAAACCCACTCATCGGGTAAAGTGCTGTACAACGCACGTATCATCCCTTACCGCGGTTCATGGCTCGACTTTGAGTTTGACCCGAAAGATAACCTGTTTGTCCGTATTGACCGTCGTCGTAAGCTGCCGGCCACTATCATCCTGCGCGCGTTACAGTTCACTACACCTCAGATCCTCGATATCTTCTTCGAGAAAGTGGTGTTTGAAATCCGTGACAACAAGCTGCAGATGGAGCTGGTGCCTGAGCGCCTGCGCGGTGAAACCGCTACCTTCGATATCGAAGCGAACGGCACCGTCTACGTCGAAAAAGGTCGCCGCATTACTGCGCGCCATATTCGTCAGCTGGAAAAAGATGGCATTCAGCACATCGAAGTCCCGGTTGAATATATCGCGGGCAAAGTGGTCGCTAAAGATTACATCGATGAGAGCACCGGTGAGCTGATTGTTGCAGCGAACATGGAACTGTCACTGGATCTGCTGGCTAAACTGAGCCAGTCCGGTCACAAGCGCATCGAAACGCTGTTCACCAACGATCTGGACCACGGTCCATATATGTCCGAGACCCTGCGTGTCGACCCAACCAGCGATCGCCTGAGCGCACTGGTTGAGATATATCGCATGATGCGTCCTGGTGAGCCGCCAACACGCGAAGCTGCAGAGAACCTGTTTGAGAACCTGTTCTTCTCAGAAGATCGTTACGATCTTTCTGCGGTCGGTCGTATGAAGTTCAACCGCTCATTGCTGCGTGATGAAATCGAAGGTTCAGGCATCCTGAGCAAAGATGACATCATCGAAGTGATGAAGAAACTGATCGACATCCGTAACGGTAAAGGCGAAGTGGACGATATCGACCACCTCGGTAACCGTCGTATTCGTTCAGTGGGTGAAATGGCTGAGAACCAGTTCCGTGTTGGTCTGGTCCGTGTTGAGCGTGCGGTTAAAGAGCGTCTGTCTCTGGGCGACCTTGATACGCTGATGCCACAGGACATGATCAACGCGAAGCCTATTTCGGCTGCGGTGAAAGAGTTCTTTGGTTCAAGCCAGCTTTCTCAGTTTATGGATCAGAACAACCCGCTGTCAGAGATTACGCACAAACGTCGTATCTCTGCTCTCGGCCCGGGTGGTTTGACGCGTGAGCGTGCCGGCTTCGAAGTGCGTGACGTACACCCAACGCACTACGGTCGTGTCTGCCCAATCGAAACCCCTGAAGGTCCGAACATCGGTCTGATCAACTCCTTGTCTGTCTATGCACAGACCAATGAGTACGGTTTCCTTGAAACACCTTATCGCCGTGTTATCGACGGTCTGGTTTCTGACGAGATTCACTACCTCTCTGCTATCGAAGAGGGTAACTACGTTATCGCTCAGGCGAACGCCCCTCTGGATGACAACGGCGCGTTTGTTGATGACCTGGTCACCTGCCGTAGCAAAGGCGAATCGAGTCTGTTCAGCCGCGATCAGGTTGACTACATGGACGTTTCCACGCAGCAGGTGGTTTCTGTCGGTGCATCCCTGATCCCGTTCCTGGAACACGATGACGCCAACCGCGCCCTGATGGGTGCGAACATGCAACGTCAGGCCGTTCCGACTCTGCGTGCTGATAAGCCGCTGGTTGGTACCGGTATGGAACGTGCTGTTGCCGTTGACTCCGGTGTAACAGCCGTGGCGAAACGTGGCGGTACCGTACAGTACGTTGACGCATCACGTATCGTTATCAAAGTTAACGAAGACGAAATGCATGCTGGCGAAGCCGGTATCGACATTTACAACCTGACCAAATATACCCGTTCTAACCAGAACACCTGCATCAACCAGATGCCATGTGTTTCTCTGGGTGAGCCGGTTGAGCGCGGCGACGTGCTGGCAGATGGCCCGTCCACCGATCTGGGTGAACTGGCTCTCGGCCAGAACATGCGCGTGGCGTTCATGCCGTGGAACGGCTACAACTTCGAAGACTCCATCCTGGTCTCCGAGCGCGTGGTTCAGGAAGATCGCTTTACGACTATCCACATTCAGGAACTGGCTTGCGTGTCGCGTGACACCAAACTAGGGCCGGAAGAGATCACTGCTGATATCCCGAACGTGGGTGAAGCTGCACTCTCTAAACTGGATGAGTCAGGCATCGTCTACATCGGTGCTGAAGTGACCGGTGGCGACATTCTGGTTGGTAAGGTAACGCCTAAAGGTGAAACCCAGCTGACGCCAGAAGAAAAACTGCTGCGCGCTATCTTCGGTGAAAAAGCCTCTGACGTGAAAGATTCGTCACTGCGCGTGCCGAATGGCGTGTCAGGTACTGTGATCGACGTTCAGGTCTTTACCCGCGATGGCGTGGAAAAAGACAAACGTGCGCTTGAAATCGAAGAGATGCAGCTGAAGCAGGCCAAAAAAGACCTGTCTGAAGAACTGCAGATCCTGGAAGCGGGCCTGTTCAGCCGTATCCAGAACGTACTGATTTCGGGTGGCGTTGAAGCAGACAAACTGGACAAGCTGCCGCGCGAGCGCTGGCTGGAACTGGGTCTGACTGACGAAGCCAAGCAAAACCAGCTGGAGCAGCTGGCAGAGCAGTACGACGAACTGAAGCACGAGTTTGAGAAAAAACTCGAAGGTAAGCGTCGTAAGATCACCCAGGGCGATGATCTGGCACCAGGCGTGCTGAAAATCGTTAAGGTTTATCTGGCTGTTAAGCGTCAGATTCAGCCGGGTGACAAAATGGCAGGCCGTCACGGTAACAAAGGTGTTATCTCCAAGATCAACCCGATCGAAGATATGCCTTACGATGAAAACGGCACGCCGGTTGACATCGTTCTGAACCCGCTGGGCGTACCATCGCGTATGAACATCGGTCAGATTCTGGAAACGCACCTGGGTATGGCAGCGAAAGGTATCGGCGAGAAAATCAACGCCATGCTGAAGAAGCAGGAAGAAGTCGCGAAACTGCGCGAATTCATCCAGCGCGCCTATGACCTGGGTACCGATCTGCGTCAGCGTGTTGATCTGAACACCTTCTCTGATGACGAAGTACTGCGTCTGGCTGAGAACCTGAAGAAAGGTATGCCAATCGCCACGCCGGTGTTTGATGGCGCGAAAGAGAGCGAGATCAAAGAGCTGCTGCAGCTCGGCGGCCTGCCTTCTTCCGGTCAGATTACCCTGTTTGACGGCCGTACCGGTGAGCAGTTCGAACGTCAGGTAACCGTTGGCTACATGTACATGCTGAAACTTAACCACCTGGTTGATGACAAGATGCATGCACGTTCTACCGGTTCCTATAGCCTGGTTACTCAGCAGCCGCTGGGTGGTAAGGCGCAGTTCGGTGGTCAGCGCTTTGGTGAGATGGAAGTATGGGCACTGGAAGCATATGGTGCCGCGTATACCCTGCAGGAAATGCTTACCGTTAAGTCTGATGACGTCAACGGCCGTACCAAGATGTATAAAAACATCGTTGACGGTAACCATCAGATGGAACCGGGCATGCCGGAATCCTTCAACGTACTGTTGAAAGAGATTCGCTCGCTGGGTATCAACATCGAGCTGGAAGACGAGTAACCCCTTTTCAGGCTGCGGCTTGCCGCCGCCTGAAAGCGCAGGGTTTAAAGCGCTCGCAATTGTACTGGTTACGGGGCGTTCAATTTCGGTTGGACGCCCCCTGAGTCTCACTCCGACGGGAGCTAATCCGTGAAAGACTTACTTAAGTTTCTGAAAGCGCAAACTAAGACCGAAGAGTTTGATGCGATCAAAATTGCGCTGGCTTCGCCAGACATGATCCGTTCCTGGTCTTTTGGTGAAGTGAAAAAGCCAGAAACCATTAACTACCGTACTTTTAAGCCAGAGCGCGATGGTCTGTTCTGTGCCCGTATCTTCGGGCCGGTAAAAGACTATGAGTGCCTGTGCGGCAAGTATAAGCGCCTCAAACACCGTGGTGTGATTTGTGAGAAGTGCGGCGTTGAAGTGACCCAGACTAAAGTACGCCGTGAGCGTATGGGCCACATTGAACTGGCGTCGCCGACTGCGCACATCTGGTTCCTGAAGTCACTGCCATCGCGTATCGGCTTACTGCTGGATATGCCACTGCGTGACATCGAGCGCGTGCTCTACTTTGAATCTTACGTGGTAATCGAAGGTGGCATGACCAACCTCGAGAAGCGTCAGATCCTGACTGAAGAGCAGTACCTTGACGCTCTGGAAGAGTTCGGTGACGAGTTCGACGCCAAAATGGGCGCCGAAGCGATCCAGGCCCTGTTGAAAAACATGGATCTGGAGCAGGAGTGCGAGCAGCTGCGTGAAGAGCTGAACGAAACTAACTCCGAAACCAAACGTAAAAAACTGACCAAGCGCATCAAGCTGCTGGAAGCGTTCGTCCAGTCTGGCAACAAGCCAGAGTGGATGATCCTGACCGTGCTGCCTGTTCTGCCACCGGATCTGCGTCCGCTGGTACCGCTGGATGGTGGTCGTTTCGCTACGTCGGATCTGAACGATCTGTATCGTCGCGTGATCAACCGTAACAACCGTCTGAAGCGCCTGCTGGATCTGGCTGCGCCAGACATCATCGTGCGCAACGAAAAGCGTATGTTGCAGGAAGCGGTCGATGCACTGCTGGACAACGGTCGTCGCGGTCGTGCGATCACCGGTTCTAACAAGCGTCCGCTGAAATCGCTGGCTGACATGATCAAAGGTAAGCAGGGTCGTTTCCGTCAGAACCTGCTGGGTAAACGTGTCGACTATTCTGGTCGTTCGGTTATCACCGTTGGTCCATACCTGCGTCTGCATCAGTGCGGTCTGCCGAAGAAAATGGCACTCGAACTGTTCAAACCGTTTATTTACGGCAAGCTGGAACTGCGTGGCCTGGCCACCACCATCAAAGCCGCGAAGAAAATGGTTGAGCGCGAAGAAGCGGTTGTCTGGGATATCCTCGACGAAGTGATCCGTGAGCACCCGGTTCTGCTGAACCGTGCGCCTACGCTGCACCGTCTGGGTATTCAGGCCTTTGAACCGGTTCTGATCGAAGGTAAAGCGATCCAGCTGCACCCGCTGGTTTGTGCGGCTTATAACGCCGACTTCGATGGTGACCAGATGGCTGTTCACGTACCGCTGACGCTGGAAGCCCAGCTGGAAGCGCGTGCACTGATGATGTCGACCAACAACATCCTGTCACCTGCGAACGGCGAGCCAATCATCGTTCCTTCTCAGGACGTTGTACTGGGTCTGTATTACATGACCCGTGACTGTGTTAACGCCAAAGGCGAAGGCATGGTGCTGACTGGCCCGAAAGAAGCTGAGCGTATTTATCGCGCCGGCCTCGCCTCTCTGCATGCTCGCGTTAAGGTGCGTATCACCGAACACGAGAAGAATGAGCAGGATGAGTGGGTTGCTAAAACCAGCATCATCGATACCACGATTGGCCGTGCCATCCTGTGGATGATCGTGCCAAAAGGTCTGCCTTTCTCCATCGTTAACCAGGCGCTGGGCAAAAAAGCTATCTCCAAAATGCTGAACACCTGTTACCGCATTCTGGGCCTGAAGCCGACCGTTATCTTTGCTGACCAGACCATGTACACCGGTTTCGCTTATGCTGCCCGTTCAGGCGCGTCAGTCGGCATCGACGACATGGTTATTCCAGAGAAGAAAGTGGAAATCATCACTGAAGCGGAAGCGGAAGTGGCTGAGATCCAGGAGCAGTTCCAGTCTGGTCTGGTAACCGCAGGCGAACGTTATAACAAAGTCATCGATATCTGGGCTGCAGCCAACGAACGTGTTGCCAAGGCGATGATGGAAAACCTCTCTACCGAAGTCGTCATTAACCGTGACGGCGAAGAAGAGCGCCAGGTTTCCTTCAACAGCATCTTTATGATGGCTGACTCCGGTGCGCGTGGTTCTGCTGCACAGATTCGTCAGCTGGCCGGTATGCGTGGTCTGATGGCGAAGCCAGATGGCTCCATCATCGAAACACCAATCACGGCGAACTTCCGTGAAGGGTTGAACGTACTCCAGTACTTCATCTCAACCCACGGTGCACGTAAAGGTCTTGCGGATACCGCACTGAAAACAGCGAACTCCGGTTATCTGACGCGTCGTCTGGTTGACGTTGCCCAGGATCTGGTGGTTACCGAAGATGACTGTGGTACACACGAAGGCATCATGATGACGCCTGTCATCGAAGGTGGCGACGTTAAAGAGCCACTGCGTGAACGTGTACTGGGTCGTGTGACTGCTGAAGACGTTCTGAAGCCGGGTACTGCTGATATTCTGGTCCCACGCAACACGCTGCTCGATGAGCACTGGTGTGACGTGCTGGAACTGAACTCAGTCGACAGCCTGAAAGTCCGCTCGGTAGTAGGTTGTGAAACCGACTTTGGTGTGTGTGCGCATTGCTACGGTCGCGACCTGGCACGTGGTCACATCATCAATAAAGGTGAAGCGATCGGTGTTATCGCGGCACAGTCCATCGGTGAGCCAGGTACACAGCTGACGATGCGTACGTTCCACATCGGTGGTGCGGCATCACGTGCGGCTGCTGAATCCAGCATTCAGGTGAAGAACAAAGGTACCATCAAGCTGACCAACGCCAAGTCGGTAACGAACTCGGCAGGCAAGCTGGTGATCACCTCGCGTAACGTTGAACTGAAAATGATCGACGAATTTGGTCGTACCAAAGAGAGCTATAAAGTTCCTTACGGTTCTACCATGGCGAAAGGTGATGGTGAGCAGGTTGCAGCGGGCGAAACCGTCGCAAACTGGGATCCGCATACCATGCCAGTCATCACCGAAGTGGGCGGTTTCATTCGCTTCACGGATATGGTTGATGGCCAGACGATTACCCGTCAGACAGATGACTTAACCGGTCTGTCTTCGCTGGTGGTTCTGGACAGTGCTGAACGTACTGCAGGCGGTAAAGATCTGCGTCCTGCGCTGAAAATTGTTGATGCCAACGGCAACGACGTTCTGATCCCAGGCACCGATATGCCGGCTCAGTACTTCCTGCCAGGTAAAGCGATTGTTCAGCTGGAAGATGGCGTTAAGATCAGTGCTGGTGACACGTTAGCGCGTGTTCCGCAGGAATCTGGCGGTACCAAGGATATTACCGGTGGTCTGCCACGCGTTGCTGACCTGTTCGAAGCGCGTCGTCCGAAAGAGCCAGCTATTCTGGCGGAGATCAGCGGCATCATCTCCTTCGGTAAAGAGACCAAAGGTAAGCGTCGTCTGGTCATTACTCCGCTGGATGGCAGTGAGCCATACGAAGAGATGATTCCGAAATGGCGTCAGCTGAACGTGTTCGAAGGTGAACGTGTTGAGCGCGGTGACGTGGTTTCCGATGGCCCAGAGTCTCCACATGACATCCTGCGCTTGCGTGGCGTGCATGCGGTGACCCGTTACATCACTAACGAAGTGCAGGAAGTTTACCGTCTGCAGGGCGTTAAGATTAACGATAAGCACATCGAAGTCATCGTTCGTCAGATGCTGCGTAAAGCAACCATCGTGAGCGCAGGAAGTGCAGACTTCCTGGAAGGTGAGCAGGCTGAATTCTCTCGCATCAAGATCTCTAACCGTGATCTGGAAGCGAACGGAAAAGTCGGCGCAACCTTCATGCGTGACCTGCTGGGTATTACCAAAGCGTCACTGGCTACCGAATCGTTCATCTCTGCAGCCTCGTTCCAGGAGACCACACGTGTCCTGACCGAAGCAGCAGTAGCAGGCAAGCGTGACGAACTGCGCGGCCTGAAAGAGAACGTGATCGTGGGTCGTCTGATCCCGGCCGGTACC
The DNA here is from genome assembly GCF_015654165.1 of Pantoea sp. SM3640. Taxonomy (NCBI): domain Bacteria; kingdom Pseudomonadati; phylum Pseudomonadota; class Gammaproteobacteria; order Enterobacterales; family Erwiniaceae; genus Pantoea; species Pantoea sp. SM3640. Next base: position 3,630,919 of record NZ_CP064872.1, on the reverse strand, counting down.
GGTTATGCGTACCATCAGGATCGTATGCGCCGCAAAGCGGCAGGTGAAGTTCCGGTTGCACCGCAGGTGACTGCGGATGAAGCCTCAGCCAGCCTGGCTGAACTGTTGAACGCCGGTCTCGGCGGCAACAAAGACGATTAATCGTCCTTTGCCTGATAAAAACCCTGCCTCGGCAGGGTTTTTTTTGTCTCAGATTCAGCCATTCCAGTCACTGCGGCTGATACCAATATCTTTCAGCTGACTGTCGCTTAACTTCGACAGGATGAGGCGCGTCTCACGCCGCAGTTGCCAGCGTTTGTAACTGCGCCACAGATAACGAACCAGGTGGTAAGGCGTGCCTGTAAACGGTTTAGCTGCGCGATTCTCGTCATATCCCATGATAGTGCCCTCAGTGAAGTGTCTGAGGACCATTTTCAGTGGATTTCTCTGTATGATACAGACGCAAAAATCACTTTTATTTAACATACAGTTTGCCGTCATGACGATCTGAATGGTAAAAAAGAGACGGAACTGTACTGGTTACGGCTCAGCATCTGAGCCTGTGGAGATACAATGACCCGCTATGAACATCTGGCTACGCTGCTGGCTCAGCGTATCGAACAAGGCTTATATCGCAGCGGTGAGCGCCTGCCTTCAGTACGCAGTCTGAGTACGGAGCATGGCGTCAGTATCAGTACCGTGCAGCAGGCTTATCATCTGCTGGAAGAGAAGCAGATGATTACACCGCAGTCGCGCTCCGGCTATTTTGTGGCGTCACGCAAAGCAACGCCGCCGATCCCTGCGCTGACCCGTCCCGCCCAGCGGCCGGTTGAGGTGACACAGTGGGATGCGGTGCTGGAACTGATTAACGGCCGTCTGGAAGATGATGTGTTGCAGCTGGGCAGTGGCATGCCCGATTTGACCCAGCCGACGCTTAAGCCGCTGTGGAAAGCTTTCAGCCGCCAGGCGCAGAAGCAGGACATGGCGCTGCTGAATTATGACAACCTTTATGGTGTGCTCGCGCTGCGGCAACAGGTTGCACGGCTGGCGATAGACAGCGGCTGTCAGCTCACGGCCGATGACATTGTCATTACGACTGGCTGCCACGAAGCGTTATCGGTCGCCGTACGCGCGGTCTGTGAGCCGGGCGATATCATTGCTGTTGAGTCACCGTCGTTTCACGGCATCATGCAAACCCTGCGCGGCTTTGGCATTCGTGCCATTGAAATCCCGACGGATGCGGTCACCGGCATCAGTCTGGAAGCGCTGGAACTGGCCTTTGATCAATGGCCGATCAAAGCGGTGGTCGTGGTGCCGAACTGCAATAATCCGCTGGGATTCATCATGCCCGAACAGCGTAAGCGGGCATTGCTGGCGCTGGCGCAGCGGTTTGATGCCGCCGTGATTGAAGATGATGTTTATGGTGAGTTAGCCTGGGAATACCCGCGCCCCTCCACAATTAAAGCGCTGGATCTCGATGGCCGGGTTCTGCTGTGCAGCTCCTTTTCCAAAACGCTGGCGCCAGGTCTGCGCGTCGGCTGGGTTGCACCTGGTCGTTATCGCGATCGCGTGCTGCACATGAAATATATTGTCACAGGCTCAACCGCGACGCAGCCTCAGCATGCGGTCTCTGAGTTTATCCGCCAGGGACATTATCAGCCCCATCTGCGCCGGATGCGGCAAATCTATCATCGTAACTATGAAACCTTTAGCTGCTGGGTACGCCACTACTTTCCCTGCGGTATCTGCGTTTCCCGTCCTCAGGGCGGCTTTCTGATGTGGATTGAACTCCCCGAAGCGTTTGATGCGGTCCGGCTTAACCGGGAACTGCGCGAGTCAAAAATTCAGATTGCTGTAGGCTCACTGTTTTCAGCGTCGGGTAAATATCGTAACTGTCTGCGCTTAAACTACGGGCTGCCGATCAACGAGCAGACTGAACAGGCGCTGGCGCTGGTGGGTGCGGCCGTCGAACGTGCCATGCTCTCGTGCCAGCATGAGACGCAGACTTCCACCTCGACGCCCGCATAGCGAAAAGAAGAAGCAGGGCCGGCAAGAGGAGGGAACCGGCCCTGGTCAGATAACCTTAACCTGACGGATGCCACGTTAAGGTTTTGGATCACAGCACGCCAGCGGCAACATTCCACTTTGCGCGCTGCTTTCCCGGAAGAACGCTGGCGTTACCGATTTTGCAGCCAATATGCGCGGCAGGTTCCATAAATGCTTAATCGCCTGGTCCTGCCAGCGCCAGAAGCGTGCGCGTTGCGGCACGCCAGTCATCTGCCTGAGTAATCGCACTCACCACCGCAATGCTGCCGACGCCGGTGGCCAGCACCTCAGGTGCCCGTGCAATCGAGATACCGCCAATCGCCACGGTGGGAATATGCGACAGACGTGTCAGGTGTTGATTCAGCTGTGCAATGCCCTGCGGTGCAGAAGGCATCTCTTTGGTCTGCGTCGGGAAAATATGCCCAAGTGCGATGTAAGAGGGCTGGATTGCCAGAGCGCGATCCAGTTCCGCATCGTCGTGGGTAGAGAGTCCCAGTCGTAACCCGGCCTGATGAATGCGGGCAAGATCGGCGACATCCAGATCCTCCTGACCCAGATGTACGCCATAAGCATGATGTTTAATCGCCAGCTGCCAGTAATCATTGATAAACAGACGCGCGTCGTAGCGTTTGCCCAACGCAATTGCCTGAGCAATGGCGGGCTCGGCGGCCTCATCAGGCTGATCTTTGATACGCAGCTGCAGCGTGCGAACGCCCATCTCCAGCAGGCGTTCGAGCCACTCGGGGCTATCAACCACCGGATAAAGTCCCAGACGCGGGGCGGTAGCGGGAAATGCAGGCATCCTTACTCCTCCTTAATGGCATCGGCAGGGTGATAGAGCTCACTGCCGCGGCTGCGGAAACGATCTGACATCTGCGCCATGCCAACTTCAACCGGCTCGGCACGGGCATCCTGGCGTGCCGCAAACTCGCGCACCTCCTGGGAAATTTTCATTGAGCAGAATTTGGGGCCGCACATTGAGCAGAAATGGGCCACCTTGCCCGACTCCTGCGGCAGGGTTTCATCATGCATCGCCCTTGCCGTATGGGGATCCAGCGCCAGGTTAAACTGATCTTCCCAGCGGAATTCAAAGCGCGCTTTGGACATGGCGTTATCACGGATCTGCGCACCGGGGTGGCCTTTCGCCAGATCGGCAGCATGCGCCGCGATTTTGTAGGTGATCAATCCCTGCTTCACGTCCTCTTTGTTCGGCAGACCCAGATGCTCTTTGGGCGTGACGTAGCACAGCATGGCGCAACCAAACCAGCCAATCATGGCGGCACCGATACCCGAGGTGAAGTGGTCGTAGCCGGGCGCGATGTCAGTGGTCAGCGGGCCAAGCGTGTAGAAGGGGGCTTCATCGCACAGGTCGAGCTGTTCGGTCATATTACGGCGGATCATATGCATCGGCACATGTCCCGGACCTTCAATCATCACCTGAACGTCATACTCCCAGGCAATACGCGTCAGTTCACCCAGGGTTCGCAGTTCGGCAAACTGCGCCTCATCGTTGGCATCCTGAATCGAACCCGGACGCAGACCATCGCCCAGCGACAGGGAGACATCGTAAGCGGCGCAGATTTCACAGATCTCCCGGAAGTGCTCATACAGGAAGCTCTCCTGATGATGCGACAGGCACCATTTGGCCATGATCGATCCCCCCCGCGACACGATCCCGGTGAGACGTTTCGCCGTCATCGGGACATAACGCAGCAGCACGCCCGCGTGGATAGTGAAGTAATCGACGCCCTGTTCCGCCTGCTCCAGCAGCGTGTCCCGGAATATTTCCCAGTTCAGCGCCTCAGCCACGCCATTCACTTTTTCCAGCGCCTGATAGATCGGCACGGTACCGATGGGCACCGGGCTGTTTCGCAAAATCCATTCTCGCGTTTCATGAATATAGCGACCGGTAGAGAGATCCATCACCGTATCGGCACCCCAGCGGGTCGACCAGACCAGCTTTTCCACTTCTTCCTCGATAGAAGAGGTGACTGCCGAGTTACCGATATTGGCGTTGACCTTAACCAGGAAGTTACGACCAATGATCATCGGCTCCGATTCCGGGTGATTGATATTGGCAGGGATGATGGCGCGTCCGGCAGCGACCTCCTGACGGACAAACTCGGGGGTGATGTCGGCGGGCAGATGTGCGCCAAAACTGTGTCCCGGATGCTGTTGCAGCAGCACCTCACTGCGGATTCGCTCACGGCCCATGTTTTCCCGCAGGGCGATGAACTCCATTTCCGGGGTAATCCTGCCCTGACGGGCATAGTGCAGTTGCGTGACACGGCGGCCTGCACGGGCGCGGCGCGGTGTCGGAAGGTGATCGAAGCGCAGATGATCCAGCCCCTCGTCAGCCAGCCGCTGCTGGGTATAGCCCGAGCTGTTCTGTTCGAGAAGCTCACTGTCGTCGCGTTCAGCAATCCAGCGAGCGCGCAGCTTTTCCAGACCACGATGCACATCGATCTGCGCCGCGGGATCACCATAAGCACCCGCCGTGTCATAGACCGGCACCGCTTCATTTTGCTCATAGAGAGGCTGTTCTTTGGTGCCGCCGATGTGGGTCGGGCTTAGGGTGATTTCACGCATCGGCACGCGAATATCTTCCCGGCTGCCGGTAATCCAGATGCGACGGGACTGGGGAAAAGCACTGCCGCTTTGCAGGGAATCGATAAATTCCTGCGCCTGGGCACGTTGTTCACGACGGGTCATTTTTGGGTCAGACATAGCAATCTTCCTGTTAAAGGGGAACGATGCTTGTCCGGAGTTCGGAAGGAGTAACCGTATAGACAGCACAGGCATGCTGGCATACAGAGAATTTTTACTCTTGTTCCCTACGCAGGTTCTAACCTGGTCAGGTTCCGCGGATCCCGAATTAACGGTCTCAGCCCAACTGGGCACTCCGACAAGAAGCAGTTTTTACGCGGGTGTCTGATAACAGACCCGGGCGTAAAAACCTTACATTTCAACGCTAAAATAACAAAGGTTCTCTGGAGAGTACTCCTCAGAACCTGTTCAGCATAAAAGGGCTACGGGATAATCTCAAGCCCTTTGCCGTTGTTAACCATCAAGCCGGACGCGCGATATGGCTGTCATTCGCCACTGGCGGCGTAGCAAGCTGGTTATCCCAGGCCAGCTGGATCAGCTTATCTTCCAGCGTAAAGCGTGATTCCAGCACTTCGCCCACTTCGGAGAGTGCCTGCTGGAAGGTCATGCAGTTTTCATCGTCAATCGCCTGCTGCAGGTGACCGTCATACAGCTGCATCAGACGCTCAGTATTCGCTTCCAGCGGAGGGTAGATCTGCGCGGCAGCGATCATCGGGCTGTCGCCACTCATTTCGCTGATTACGCGCTCATAGATACTGAAGTGACCGGCAGAAAGATAGTCGACCAGGCCGTGACAGAAGTTGTCGAGCGCCTGCTCGTCAAGACGCGTCAGCGCCTCTTTTTTAGGTTTAAGACCGACCAGGTGATAATAGGTCACCAGTAGCTGGCGGCGTGCTTCAAGCCACGAATCGACCAGTTCATTACTGCCACCTACGCGTTCAGCCAGGACGTCTAACTGGTTAAGCATATCTAACTCCATGTGAGTTATAGTTGTTTATCTACACACTTAACATCAGGGCTTCAGCGTGCGGGTTGACGCTAAGGATGACGAAATAAATGCAATGCGAAATCTCAAGCGTAGACGCTGGATGGTGGATTGTCAGCCATGAACAGAAACTTTGGTTGCCACAAGGTGATTTACCCCACGGAAACGCCGAAAAATTTGGTTTAACCGGCAGTAAGGCCCGGACCATTGGTGAATGGCAGGGCGAAAAAGTCTGGCTGATTTGTGAGCCGCGTTCTTCCGATATGTTCTCCGTGCGACAGCTGATCGATCAGGATGTGGAGCTGTTTCAGCTGGTGGGTCGCGGTGTACAGCTGGCGGAATTCTACCGTTCTCATCGCTGGTGCGGCTATTGCGGCCATGAGATGCACCACAGCAAACATGAATTTGCCTGTCTCTGCAGCCATTGCCGTGAGCGTTACTATCCGCAGATCGCGCCCTGCATCATTGTGGCTATCCGTCGTGGCGATGAAATCCTGCTGGCGAATCATGCCCGCCATCGCAACAAGGTCTACACCGTGCTGGCCGGTTTTGTGGAGGTCGGCGAGACGCTGGAGCAGGCCGTTGCCCGGGAAGTGATGGAAGAGAGCAATATCCGCGTCAAAAACGTCCGTTACGTGACCTCCCAGCCGTGGCCCTTCCCGCAATCGCTAATGACCGCTTTTATGGCGGAATATGACAGTGGCGATCTGCAACACGACGGTAAAGAGCTGCTGGATGCCGCCTGGTTCCGTTTTGATGCGCTGCCTTTGCTGCCACCGCCAGGCACCGTGGCACGCCGCCTGATTGAAGATACCGTCGCCCTGTGCCGCGCCGAAGCGTGAAAGTGCTACACTACACGCCTGTTATTGAGAGAGTGTTGAGATGAGTGAACTGAAGAACGATCGTTATTTGCGTGCCCTGCTACGTCAGCCGGTCGATGTCACGCCGGTATGGATGATGCGACAAGCCGGGCGCTATTTGCCGGAGTACAAAGCGACACGCGCCCAGGCGGGTGATTTTATGTCGCTGTGTAAAAACGCCGAGCTGGCCTGTGAAGTGACCCTTCAGCCGCTGCGCCGTTATCCGCTGGATGCCGCCATCCTCTTCAGTGACATCCTGACCATTCCGGATGCGATGGGACTGGGTCTCTACTTTGAAACCGGCGAAGGCCCGCGTTTCTCTAACCCTGTCACCTGTCGCGCCGACGTTGAGCGTTTGCCGGTGCCCGATCCTGAAATGGAGCTGGGCTATGTGATGAATGCGGTCCGCACCATCCGTAAAAACCTGAATGGCGATCTGCCGCTGATTGGCTTCTCCGGCAGTCCGTGGACGCTGGCCACCTACATGGTGGAAGGCGGCAGCAGCAAGGCGTTTACCAAAATTAAGAAGATGATGTATGCCGATCCGGCGACGCTGCACGCGATGCTGGATAAGCTGGCCGACAGCGTCATCCTCTATCTCAACGCTCAGATCCGCGCCGGTGCGCAGTCCGTCATGGTCTTTGATACCTGGGGCGGCGTGCTGACCGGTCGTGACTATCGCGAATTCTCCCTGCACTACATGCACAAGATTGTCGATGGCCTGCTGCGTGAAAACGACGGCCGCCGCGTGCCGGTGACGCTCTTTACCAAAGGCGGTGGACAGTGGCTGGAAGCGATGGCAGCCACCGGTTGTGATGCGCTGGGTCTCGACTGGACCACCGATATTGATGATGCGCGCCGTCGCGTAGGCGACAAAGTTGCGCTGCAGGGCAACATGGATCCCTCTATGCTCTATGCGGCACCTGAACGTATCGAACAGGAGGTGGCCGGTATTCTGGAGCGTTTTGGCTCAGGCACTGGTCACGTCTTTAATCTGGGGCATGGCATTCATCAGGATGTTCCGCCCGAAAATGCCGGTGTTTTTGTTGACGCTGTGCATCGTTTATCACGTCCCTGGCATCAGGAGTAATCATGGACATTGCCGCACTTCGCGCTGAGCAGTTACAACGCGCCGCTGACGTGGTGCGTGAAGATGACTTTGACGTGCTGCCTCCCCGCTTTATTGGCGGGGCAGACGTTGGATTTGAGCAGGACGGCACCATCACGCGGGCGGCGATGGTGATACTGGAATATCCTTCGTTAACGCTGGTGGAGCATCGCATCGCGCGCGTTGAGACCACCATGCCCTATATTCCGGGCTTTCTCTCCTTCCGTGAATATCCGGCTCTGATGGCTGCCTGGCAGATGCTGGAGCAAAAGCCTGATCTGCTGTTTGTGGATGGGCACGGTATTTCGCATCCAAGACGGCTGGGCGTCGCATCGCATTTTGGCCTGCTGGTCGATGTCCCCACGATTGGCGTTGCGAAAAGTCGTCTCTGCGGACGTTTTGACGATCTGGATGCGCAGCCTGGCAGCCGTCAGCCGCTGATCGACAAAGGTGAGCAGATAGGTTGGGTATGGCGCAGCAAGCTGCGTTGTAATCCGCTGTTTGTCGCCACCGGTCATCGTGTCAGCCTGGATACGGCGCTGCAGTGGGTCGAAAACTGTACGCGCGGTTACCGGTTGCCGGAACCCACCCGCTGGGCCGATGCGGTTGCCTCTAACCGAACCGCTTTCCAGCGCTGGCAAAACGCGCTTTAACACTGTTTGTGCTGCGGTTTTGCAGTTACACTGCGGCCAGAGAAACGAATAAGAGCCACCATTATGTTACAGAACCCCGTGCATCTGCGTCTGGCGAAGCTGGAAAGCTGGCAGCACCTGACTTTTATGGCCTGCCTGTGCGAACGCATGTATCCCAACTATCGCGCATTCTGCGAGCAGACTGAATTTGCCGATCCGGCACTCTATCGCCGGATTCTTGATCTGATCTGGGAAAACCTGACGGTTAAAGATGCGAAGATTAACTTCGACAGCCAGCTGGAAAAACTCGAAGCCGCCATTCCTGATGGCGATGCATTTGAGGTTTACGGCGTTTATCCGGCTATCGATGCCTGTGTGGCATTAAGCGAAGTCGTCCATGCGCAGCTGAGCGGCGAAACGCTTGAGCATGCTATTGAAGTCAGCGAGACCTCAATTACCACTGTCGCTATGCTGGAGATGACCCAGGCTGGACGCGAAATGACCGATGAAGAGCTGCGTGAAAATCCGGCTATCATCGATGAGTGGGACCTCCAGTGGGAGATTTTCCGTCTGCTGGCGGAGTGTGAAGAGCGCGACCTTGAATTGATTAAAGGTCTGCGATCTGACCTGCGTGAAGCGGGAATTAGCAACATCGGTATAAATTTCCAGCAGTAAGGCGATAAAACGTGACTTCAGGCCCGAATTAGCGCGCCTGAAGGCTTCACATTGGCCCCCTGTCTGGTCTACATTTGGGGGGCTGAAAATTGTGGCTATCGGTGCGTGCAGGCAGAAGAGTGCCAGAATATGGCTTTTCCCTCGCACTCGTTGCTTAGCAAGCGATAAATACACTTTAAGGATAACTTATGAACAAGACTCAACTGATTGATGTGATCGCAGAAAAAGCTGACCTGTCTAAAACCCAGGCAAAGGCAGCGCTGGAATCTACTCTGGCTGCGATCACTGAGTCTCTGAAAGATGGTGATGCTGTACAACTGGTTGGTTTTGGTACTTTTAAAGTGAACCACCGCGCTGAGCGTACCGGTCGTAACCCGCAGACTGGCAAAGAGATCAAAATCGCTGCAGCAAACGTACCGGCATTCGTGTCTGGTAAAGCGCTGAAAGACGCCGTTAAGTAAGACGTCGCACTGCGGTTAAGCTTTAAAACAGGGGGCGTTTCGCCCCTTTTGTTTTTAAGAGGCCAGCCATCATGACTTCGCTGTTACCGCGTTTATCTGTTCTGTTTCTCTCTCTGTTTCTTTTCGGCTGTAGCTCGACGCCGGATATTCCTCCCTTTTCTGCCAGTGGCTATCTTGCCGATCGTGGTGTTGTGCGAATCTGGCGCAAAAATAGCGATCATCAGTCGGTTCATATTCGCACCCTCTATACGCCGTTCAGTGGCGGGGAAGGTGAAGTGACTGACTATGTCTGGCTGGAAGAGTCATTGATCAGCATTCAGCGACAGGTGAAGGGCAAGCAACCTGACGATGTGACCCTGCGCTTCGACCAGGCCGGTGGTCTCAACTTTATGCAGCGCCAGCTTGCAGGCCGGCGTGAAGCGGTCAGCCCGGATTCGATTGAACTCTATAAGTTTGATGCTCAGCGCATGCGTAACCTCAGCGATGCGCTGTTAAGCGGTCAGGTGTTTCTGAAACAGGGGCACTGGCTGGGAAATAATGTGCTGGAGAGTTGTGAAGGCCGGCAGGCCAGACCCGCTTTTGATGCTGACGATCTGCAGATGCTGATACAGCAGCAGCGTAGCGCATCGGCACCGCTGATGGTGTCATGGCTTGAAGCGCCTGAAGGGATACAGTTGTTGCGGGTCAGCCAGCAGGATGACTGCTCACAGCAGCCGACAGAAGACGATATGTGAATTGAAGAGGGGGCACCATGTGCCCCCTTTGCTTATTTGCGATTAATAGCGCGATAGCCGATATCGCGGCGACAGAAGCTGCCCTGCCATGAGATCGGCTTTGTCAGCTCGTAAGCCCGCTTTTGTGCCGCAGCGACATCGTCACCCAGCGCGGTGACGCACAGCACGCGGCCACCGTTCGTCAGTACCCGATCCTCTTCCAGACGTGTTCCGGCGTGGAATACCTTGCCGTCAGCCACTTCTTCCAGTGGCAGCCCATGAATCTGATCGCCCTGAGCATAATCACCCGGATAACCGCCGGCCGCCAGTACCACACCCAGCGCAGGGCGGGGATCCCATTGTGACGTTTTCTGATCCAGCTTGCCGTCGCAGGCAGCCAGGCAAAGATCGACCAGATCCGACTGCAGGCGCAGCATGATCGGCTGCGTTTCCGGATCGCCGAAGCGGCAGTTGAATTCGATCACTTTCGGCTGCCCGGTGTGATCGATCATCAGGCCGGCATAGAGAAAACCGGTGTAGACATTACCTTCAGCGGCCATGCCACGCACGGTCGGCCAGATAACCTGATCCATCACGCGCTGGTGGATCTCATCGGTGACCACCGGTGCCGGCGAGTAAGCGCCCATGCCACCGGTGTTCGGACCGGTATCGCCATCGCCGACACGTTTATGATCCTGGCTGGTGGCCATAGGCAGCACATTCTCGCCGTCCACCATCACGATGAAGCTGGCTTCTTCGCCATCCAGAAACTCTTCAATCACAATACGGTGTCCGGCATCGCCAAAGGCGTTACCGGCCAGCATATCCTGAACCGCATCTTCAGCTTCCTGCAGCGTCATCGCGACAATGACGCCTTTACCTGCGGCCAGGCCGTCGGCTTTGATAACAATGGGCGCGCCTTTCTCACGCAGATACGCAAGAGCAGGCTCAACGTCGGTAAAGTTCTGATACGCTGCGCTGGGGATCTGATGACGCGCCAGGAAATCTTTGGTAAAGGCTTTAGAGCCTTCCAGCTGTGCCGCGGCCTGCGTCGGACCAAAGATAGCCAGCCCCGCTTCACGGAAGGCATCTACGACGCCGATCACCAGCGGCGCTTCCGGTCCGACAATCGTCAGATCGATCTTTTCACGCTGAGCAAACTCAAGCAGAGCAGGGATGTCGGTGGCTCCGATTGCGACATTCTGCAGCGCAGGTTCTAATGCCGTGCCCGCATTACCCGGCGCGACAAATACGGTTTCCGCCAGTGGTGACTGGGCCGCTTTCCAGGCCAGAGCATGTTCACGTCCGCCGTTGCCGATTACTAAAATTTTCATCTGTTACTCTCCGAATCGATTAATGGCGGAAGTGACGCATGTCGGTGAAGATCATCGCAATGTCATGCTCATCCGCTGCCGCAATCACTTCTTCATCGCGGATGGAGCCGCCTGGCTGGATAACGCAGCTCACGCCTGCCGCGGCGGCAGCATCAATACCATCGCGGAACGGGAAGAAGGCATCTGACGCCATGGCTGAGCCTTTCACTTCCAGACCTTCATCAGCTGCTTTAATACCTGCAATTTTTGCGGAGTAGACGCGGCTCATCTGACCCGCACCAATGCCGATAGTCATGTTGTCGCGTGCATAGACAATGGCATTGGACTTAACGAACTTCGCGACTTTCCAGCAGAACAGTGCATCGCGCAGTTCCTGCCCGGTTGGCTGGCGCTTGCTGACGACACGCAGCTGGCTGGCTTCCACCATGCCAAGATCGCGATTTTGGACCAGCAGGCCGCCGTTGACGCGTTTGAAATCCAGCGCGGCGGTACGGTTCTGCCACTGGCCGCAGATCAGGACACGGACATTCTGCTTCGCAGCGGTAATTTTCAGCGCGGCTTCAGAAACGGCGGGCGCGATGATCACCTCAACAAACTGGCGGCTGATAATGGCCTGCGCCGTTGCTTCATCCAGCTCGCGGTTAAAGGCAATGATGCCGCCAAACGCGGAAGTGGGGTCGGTCTGGTAAGCACGCTCGTAGGCTGCCAGCAGATCGTCACCGGTTGCGACACCACAAGGGTTGGCATGCTTAACGATGACGCACGCGGGTTCACTGAACTCTTTCACACACTCCAGTGCCGCATCCGTGTCAGCAATATTGTTATAGGAGAGCGCTTTGCCCTGAACCTGCTGCGCGGTCGCTACTGAGGCTTCAGTGATATTCTCTTCTATATAGAAGGCAGCATCCTGATGGCTGTTCTCGCCGTAACGCATATCCTGCTTCTTGATGAAGTTCAGATTGAGCGTCCGTGGGAAACGGCCGGCGGGCTGGTTGCGTTCACCGTGATAGGCAGGCACCAGGGTACCGAAGTAGTTAGCGATCATGCTGTCATACGCGGCGGTGTGTTCGAACGCTTTAATGGCCAGATCGAAACGGGTCTCAAGCGTCAGCGCGTTCTCGTGAGCGTCCATTTCAGCAATGATGGCGTCGTAGTCGCCGCTGCTGACCACAATGGCGACATCTTTATGGTTCTTGGCAGCAGAGCGCACCATGGTCGGGCCACCGATATCGATGTTTTCCACCGCATCTTCCAGTGAACATCCTTCACGGGCGACCGTCTGTGCAAAGGGATAGAGGTTAACGACCACCATGTCGATTGGGCTGATGTCGTGCTGTGCCATGATGGCATCATCCTGGCCGCGACGACCTAAAATGCCGCCATGCACTTTCGGATGCAGGGTTTTGACGCGTCCATCCATCATTTCCGGAAAACCGGTGTAGTCAGAGACTTCAGTGACAGCCAGGCCCGCATCCGCCAGCAGGCGAGCGGTTCCACCTGTGGAGAGCAGTTCGACACCGCGATGGGAGAGCGCCTGAGCAAATTCGAGGATACCGGCTTTGTCAGAGACACTGAGCAATGCGCGGCGTACAGGACGAGGTTGTTGCATGGTGGTTTATCCCTTGGCTTTGTTTCGCGTATATAAGAGCGTTACATCAGGTTTTATCGCGGTTTTCTCTTCTATATAAGAAGAAAAGATCAAAAACCTCAGGTAACGCCCCGATAAGGGGGTCCGGAATATTGCCCGGCATTGTAGCGAAAACGTTTGCGTGATGCTCGCCTAAATTTGATTAGCCCGCTCTGTGTGGATAACATTGTGCGTAACTGCGTATAACAGCGGCTTTTGCTGTGGAATGCAGCGAACGCGCTTTTTTATGCATTTTATGGGTTGCGCCTCTGTGCGAACTCCCTATAATGCGCATCCATCAACACGGAACACCGGCAACGGGAAACGGGCTGAGAGGCACAGGAGACTGCGCCGCCGGAGAAAAACTTCTGAGAAAGAGGTTGACTCTGCAGGAGGAAAGCGTAATATACGCCACCTCGCGACAGGACGCTAACGCACTGTTCGCACTGCTCTTTAACAATTTATCAGACAATCTGTGTGGGCACTCGCAGGATTGATATCAGCGTCTTAGGACGCAACAAAATATCAAAGCCTCACGAGTGAACACATAATGAAATTCATTATGACGTTTTACAGATGAGCACCGCTTAACTTGTTTAAGCAAATCAAACTTAAATTGAAGAGTTTGATCATGGCTCAGATTGAACGCTGGCGGCAGGCCTAACACATGCAAGTCGGACGGTAGCACAGAGGAGCTTGCTCCTTGGGTGACGAGTGGCGGACGGGTGAGTAATGTCTGGGGATCTGCCCGATAGAGGGGGATAACCACTGGAAACGGTGGCTAATACCGCATAACGTCGCAAGACCAAAGAGGGGGACCTTCGGGCCTCTCACTATCGGATGAACCCAGATGGGATTAGCTAGTAGGCGGGGTAATGGCCCACCTAGGCGACGATCCCTAGCTGGTCTGAGAGGATGACCAGCCACACTGGAACTGAGACACGGTCCAGACTCCTACGGGAGGCAGCAGTGGGGAATATTGCACAATGGGCGCAAGCCTGATGCAGCCATGCCGCGTGTATGAAGAAGGCCTTCGGGTTGTAAAGTACTTTCAGCGGGGAGGAAGGCGGTGCGGTTAATAACCGCGTCGATTGACGTTACCCGCAGAAGAAGCACCGGCTAACTCCGTGCCAGCAGCCGCGGTAATACGGAGGGTGCAAGCGTTAATCGGAATTACTGGGCGTAAAGCGCACGCAGGCGGTCTGTTAAGTCAGATGTGAAATCCCCGGGCTTAACCTGGGAACTGCATTTGAAACTGGCAGGCTTGAGTCTTGTAGAGGGGGGTAGAATTCCAGGTGTAGCGGTGAAATGCGTAGAGATCTGGAGGAATACCGGTGGCGAAGGCGGCCCCCTGGACAAAGACTGACGCTCAGGTGCGAAAGCGTGGGGAGCAAACAGGATTAGATACCCTGGTAGTCCACGCCGTAAACGATGTCGACTTGGAGGTTGTTCCCTTGAGGAGTGGCTTCCGGAGCTAACGCGTTAAGTCGACCGCCTGGGGAGTACGGCCGCAAGGTTAAAACTCAAATGAATTGACGGGGGCCCGCACAAGCGGTGGAGCATGTGGTTTAATTCGATGCAACGCGAAGAACCTTACCTACTCTTGACATCCACGGAATTCGGCAGAGATGCCTTAGTGCCTTCGGGAACCGTGAGACAGGTGCTGCATGGCTGTCGTCAGCTCGTGTTGTGAAATGTTGGGTTAAGTCCCGCAACGAGCGCAACCCTTATCCTTTGTTGCCAGCGATTCGGTCGGGAACTCAAAGGAGACTGCCGGTGATAAACCGGAGGAAGGTGGGGATGACGTCAAGTCATCATGGCCCTTACGAGTAGGGCTACACACGTGCTACAATGGCGCATACAAAGAGAAGCGACCTCGCGAGAGCAAGCGGACCTCACAAAGTGCGTCGTAGTCCGGATCGGAGTCTGCAACTCGACTCCGTGAAGTCGGAATCGCTAGTAATCGTGGATCAGAATGCCACGGTGAATACGTTCCCGGGCCTTGTACACACCGCCCGTCACACCATGGGAGTGGGTTGCAAAAGAAGTAGGTAGCTTAACCTTCGGGAGGGCGCTTACCACTTTGTGATTCATGACTGGGGTGAAGTCGTAACAAGGTAACCGTAGGGGAACCTGCGGTTGGATCACCTCCTTACCTGAAGATACCTTCCGGCGCAGTGTCCACACAGATTGTCTGATAGAAAATAACGAGCAAAGTGTCTTTCGAAGACAGACTTAATTGTCCCCTTCGTCTAGAGGCCCAGGACACCGCCCTTTCACGGCGGTAACAGGGGTTCGAATCCCCTAGGGGACGCCAAAGCTTGGTGACAGGTGAAAGATGTTACCCACATATCTTAAAGATGACTTACGAGTCATGTTTAAGATATTGCTCTTTAACAATCCGGAACAAGCTGAAAATTGAAACGACGTGTCGTTTTCATTCTCCGTAATAAGAATGAAAAATACGATGCGTTCGAGTCTCTCAAATGCTTGCAGCTCGCAGCGTTGAAAAACGCCTGTGGGTTGTGAGGTTAAGCGACTAAGCGTACACGGTGGATGCCCAGGCAGTCAGAGGCGATGAAGGACGTGCTAATCTGCGTAAAGCGACGGTAAGGTGATATGAACCGCTACAGCCGTCGATGTCCGAATGGGGAAACCCGGTGCACTCTGTGCATCATTGCAGCATGAATACATAGTGCTGCAAGGCGAACCGGGGGAACTGAAACATCTAAGTACCCCGAGGAAAAGAAATCAACCGAGATTCCCCCAGTAGCGGCGAGCGAACGGGGAGCAGCCCAGAGCCTGAATCAGCATGTGTGTTAGTGGAAGCGTCTGGAAAGTCGCAGGGTACAGGGTGATACTCCCGTACACAAAAGCACACGTGCTGTGAGCTCGATGAGTAAGGCGGGACACGTGGTATCCTGTCTGAATATGGGGGGACCATCCTCCAAGGCTAAATACTCCTGACTGACCGATAGTGAACCAGTACCGTGAGGGAAAGGCGAAAAGAACCCCGGCGAGGGGAGTGAAACAGAACCTGAAACCGTGTACGTACAAGCAGTGGGAGCCTTCTTTATGGGGGTGACTGCGTACCTTTTGTATAATGGGTCAGCGACTTATATTCTGTAGCAAGGTTAACCGTATAGGGGAGCCGCAGGGAAACCGAGTCTTAACTGGGCGTTAAGTTGCAGGGTATAGACCCGAAACCCGGTGATCTAGCCATGGGCAGGTTGAAGGTTGGGTAACACTAACTGGAGGACCGAACCGACTAATGTTGAAAAATTAGCGGATGACCTGTGGCTGGGGGTGAAAGGCCAATCAAACCGGGAGATAGCTGGTTCTCCCCGAAAGCTATTTAGGTAGCGCCTCGTGAACTCATCCTCGGGGGTAGAGCACTGTTTCGGCTAGGGGGCCATCCCGGCTTACCAACCCGATGCAAACTGCGAATACCGAGGAATGTTATCACGGGAGACACACGGCGGGTGCTAACGTCCGTCGTGAAGAGGGAAACAACCCAGACCGCCAGCTAAGGTCCCAAAGTCATGGTTAAGTGGGAAACGATGTGGGAAGGCACAGACAGCCAGGATGTTGGCTTAGAAGCAGCCATCATTTAAAGAAAGCGTAATAGCTCACTGGTCGAGTCGGCCTGCGCGGAAGATGTAACGGGGCTAAACCATGCACCGAAGCTGCGGCAGCGACGCTTAGGCGTTGTTGGGTAGGGGAGCGTTCTGTAAGCCGTTGAAGGTGTGCTGTGAGGCATGCTGGAGGTATCAGAAGTGCGAATGCTGACATAAGTAACGATAAAGCGGGTGAAAAGCCCGCTCGCCGGAAGACCAAGGGTTCCTGTTCAACGTTAATCGGAGCAGGGTGAGTCGACCCCTAAGGCGAGGCCGAAAGGCGTAGTCGATGGGAAACAGGTTAATATTCCTGTACTCGGTGTTACTGCGAAGGGGGGACGGAGAAGGCTATATCAGCCGGGCGACGGTTGTCCCGGTTTAAGCGTGTAGGCGGAGGGTCCAGGTAAATCCGGTCCCTTATCAACGCTGAGGCGTGACGACGAGGCACTACGGTGCTGAAGTGATAAATGCCCTGCTTCCAGGAAAAGCCTCTAAGCATCAGGTAACACAGAATCGTACCCCAAACCGACACAGGTGGTCAGGTAGAGAATACCAAGGCGCTTGAGAGAACTCGGGTGAAGGAACTAGGCAAAATGGTGCCGTAACTTCGGGAGAAGGCACGCTGGCGCGTAGGTGGAGGGATTTACTCCCCGAGCCGAAGCCAGTCGAAGATACCAGCTGGCTGCAACTGTTTATTAAAAACACAGCACTGTGCAAACACGAAAGTGGACGTATACGGTGTGACGCCTGCCCGGTGCCGGAAGGTTAATTGATGGGGTTATCCGCAAGGAGAAGCTCTTGATCGAAGCCCCGGTAAACGGCGGCCGTAACTATAACGGTCCTAAGGTAGCGAAATTCCTTGTCGGGTAAGTTCCGACCTGCACGAATGGCGTAATGATGGCCAGGCTGTCTCCACCCGAGACTCAGTGAAATTGAACTCGCTGTGAAGATGCAGTGTACCCGCGGCAAGACGGAAAGACCCCGTGAACCTTTACTACAGCTTGACACTGAACATTGAGCCTTGATGTGTAGGATAGGTGGGAGGCTTTGAAGCGCGGACGCCAGTCTGCGTGGAGCCAACCTTGAAATACCACCCTTTAATGTTTGATGTTCTAACGTAGGCCCGTGATCCGGGCTGCGGACAGTGTCTGGTGGGTAGTTTGACTGGGGCGGTCTCCTCCTAAAGAGTAACGGAGGAGCACGAAGGTCAGCTAATCACGGTCGGACATCGTGAGGTTAGTGCAATGGCATAAGCTGGCTTGACTGCGAGAGTGACGGCTCGAGCAGGTGCGAAAGCAGGTCATAGTGATCCGGTGGTTCTGAATGGAAGGGCCATCGCTCAACGGATAAAAGGTACTCCGGGGATAACAGGCTGATACCGCCCAAGAGTTCATATCGACGGCGGTGTTTGGCACCTCGATGTCGGCTCATCACATCCTGGGGCTGAAGTAGGTCCCAAGGGTACGGCTGTTCGCCGTTTAAAGTGGTACGCGAGCTGGGTTTAGAACGTCGTGAGACAGTTCGGTCCCTATCTGCCGTGGGCGCTGGAGAATTGAGGGGGGTTGCTCCTAGTACGAGAGGACCGGAGTGAACGCACCACTGGTGTTCGGGTTGTCATGCCAATGGCATTGCCCGGTAGCTAAGTGCGGAAAAGATAAGTGCTGAAAGCATCTAAGCACGAAACTTGCCCCGAGATGAGTTCTCCCTGACCCCTTGAGGGTCCTGAAGGGACGTTGAAGACTACGACGTTGATAGGCCGGGTGTGTAAGCGCAGCGATGCGTTGAGCTAACCGGTACTAATGACCCGTGAGGCTTAACCTTACAACGCCAGAGGCGTTTTTGAGAGACACGATTTTCAGCCTTGTTACCGGATATTCTGCGCGGCCCCCTGTGGCGGCGCGGAGACAGAATTTGCCTGGCGGCTTTAGCGCGGTGGTCCCACCTGACCCCATGCCGAACTCAGAAGTGAAACGCCGTAGCGCCGATGGTAGTGTGGGGTCTCCCCATGCGAGAGTAGGGAACTGCCAGGCATCAAATAAGTGAAGAAGCCCCGCACGCGAGTGCGGGGCTTTTTTACGTCTGTTGTTTGCCACTTTAAGCTGAAACATTTTCATTTTCTGCATGAAACCTCGACATCTTACAACGATCAGGCTAATGTTGGGCATCCAGATGTCTAAACGTTTATATGGTTGCGAGAGGTGAGCAGGCTATGCCAATCAGGGTTCCCGACGAATTACCGGCAGTGAATTTTTTGCGTGACGAAAATGTCTTTGTCATGACATCGTCGCGCGCCAGTGTTCAGGAGATCCGACCGCTTAAAGTGCTCATACTGAATCTGATGCCGAAAAAGATCGAAACGGAGAATCAGTTTCTGCGTCTGCTTTCCAACTCGCCCTTGCAGATCGATATTCAGCTGCTGCGCATCGACAGCCGCGAGTCACGTAATACGCCCACTGAGCACCTCAACAATTTCTACTGCAATTTTGAAGATATCCAGCACGACAACTACGATGGCTTAATCGTGACAGGTGCACCACTGGGACTGGTTGATTTTAATGATGTCGCCTACTGGCCCCAGATTCAGCGCGTACTGCACTGGGCCAATGAGCATGTCACCTCCACCCTGTTTGTCTGCTGGGCCGTGCAGGCTGCGCTTAATATTCTGTATGGCATTCCCAAGCAAACCCGGCATAACAAGCTGTCTGGCGTCTATGAGCACCAGATTCTGCATCCCCATGCGTTACTGACCCGGGGTTTTGATGATAATTTCCTTGCGCCACACTCACGCTATGCTGATTTTCCTACTCAGCTGATAACGGATTACACCGATCTTGAGCTGTTTGCTGAATCGGAACAAACCGGCGCCTATCTGATGGCGAGTAAAGACAAACGTCTGGTGTTTGTTACCGGTCACCCGGAGTATGATGCGCTGACGTTGTCGGGTGAGTATCATCGCGATTATGAAGCGGGAGTCAGCCCGGAAGTTCCGTATAACTACTTCCCGCAGGATAATCCGGCTCTGCCACCGCGCGCCACCTGGCGAAGTCACGGCAATCTGCTGTTCTCGAACTGGCTCAACTACTATGTTTACCAGATCACTCCGTTCGATCTGCGCCGCATGAATCCAACGCTGGAATAGTCCCACCTGACGATCAACTGAACCGTGTTAGCCAAAGGCAACACGGTTTTTTTTCGTCTGTAAAACGCTAATGAAATCCGTTCCTTTAATAAAAATAACTTTAATTGCATGTAAAACATCGGGATAGAATAATTTATATACAAAAATGGAAATAGTTTTTGATTTAGAAAAATAAATGCTTATGCTCTGATCCTGTCGCTCACAAAACGAACACCGTGTGGATCCGCTGCATTCGATCCTTTGAATACAGGAGAAAACCAGCATGACAGACTCAGTGATCAGCCATATCCTCTCTTTCAGCCAGCCCTTTAACCATGCCGAACAGCAGTTATTAACCCTCGAGGCCGTCTCTTTTCTGGAGGCGCTGGTTGCGCGCTTTGCACCGCAACGCGACGTGCTGTTATCAGATCGCCAGCAGCGTCAGCAGCAATATGACCAGGGCTATCTGCCAGACTTCGATATGGAAACCGCTTCCATAAGAGCCAGCGAATGGCGTATTCAATCCATTCCGGCAGACTTAGAAGATCGTCGGGTCGAGATCACGGGGCCACCCGAGCGAAAAATGGTGATTAATGCCCTGAACGCAAACGCAAAAGTTTTTATGGCCGACTTTGAGGATTCGCTGTCACCGGAGTGGTCAAAACAGATTGACGGGCAGCTGACACTGCGCGAAGCGGTGCAGGGCACCCTGAGTTACACCAGCGACACGGGCAAAATTTATCAGCTCGGCGCTAATCCAGCGGTGCTGATGTGCCGGGTTCGCGGCCTGCATCTGTCAGAAAAACATGTCAGCTGGCAGGGTGAGGCGATTCCGGGCGGGCTGTTTGATTTCGCACTCTATTTCTTCCACAACGTCCGGCCTTTGCTGGCTAAGGGCAGCGGACCTTACTTCTATCTGCCTAAGACCGAGAGCTGGCAGGAGATCGCATGGTGGCGTGAGATCTTCAGCTTCAGCGAGGATCAGTTCGATCTGCCGCGCGGCACGATCAAAGCAACAGTGCTGATTGAAACCTTACCCGCCGTGTTTCAGATGGATGAGATCCTGTGGAATCTGCGCGATCACATCGTTGGACTCAACTGTGGCCGCTGGGATTACATCTTCAGCTACATCAAAACCCTGAAACAGCATCCGGATCGCGTCCTGCCGGATCGCCAGTCCGTCACCATGTCTCAGCCGTTTCTGGATGCTTACTCGCGTCTGCTGATTAAAACCTGTCATCGCCGGGGAGCATTCGCGATGGGCGGTATGTCAGCGCTGATCCCCGCTAAAGATCCGACGCGCAATGCCTGGGTGCTGCAGCGCGTGACGGAAGATAAACAACGGGAGGCGGGCAACGGGCATGACGGCACATGGATTGCGCATCCGGGCCTGGCAGATACCGCTATGGCGGTCTTCGATGCTGCGCTGGACGACCGGCCGAATCAGCTGCATGTCATGCGTGAAGAAGATGCCCCGATCACGGCGGAGCAATTACTCGCACCCTGTCAGGGTGAGCGCACCGAAGCGGGGATGCGCGCCAACATCCGCGTCGCCCTGCAATACCTTGAAGCCTGGATCAGCGGTAACGGCTGTGTGCCGATTGACGGGCTGATGGAGGATGCCGCTACCGCTGAGATTGCACGCACCTCAATCTGGCAATGGATTCGTCACCAGCAAATGCTGAACAGTGGCCAGCGGGTCACGGCCGAACTGTTTCTGCGCTGGCTGAACGAAGAGCTGCATCTGCTGCAAAACGCGCTGGGTGAAGCCCGCTTTAGTGCCGGTCGCTATGATGACGCGGCGCAGCTGATGGCGCAGATCACCACCGAGCGCGAGCTGGTTTCCTTTCTTACCCTGCCAGGCTACCGCCTGATCCCCTGAACAGAGGAGCTATTGCCATGACACGTACTCAACAGATCGATCAACTGGAACAACTCTGGCAGACCGCACGCTGGGAGGGCATTACCCGACCTTATAGCGCCGCAGAGGTCGTCAATCTGCGCGGCTCGGTCCTGCCCGCCTGTACGCTGGCAGAGCGCGGTGCGGAGAAGTTATGGGCGCTGCTGAACGGCGAAGCGAAGAAAGGGTATATCAACAGTCTGGGGGCGCTCAGCGGCGGGCAGGCACTGCAGCAGGCCAAAGCGGGCATTGAAGCAATTTACCTTTCTGGCTGGCAGGTGGCTGCGGATGCCAACGTAGCGGGGCAGATGTATCCCGATCAGTCGCTTTACCCGGTGAACTCGGTGCCGGAAGTGGTGACGCGCATCAATCAGACCTTTCAGCGCGCCGATCAGATTCAGTGGTCCAGCGGTATCGAAAAGGGTGACAGCCGATACACCGATTTCTTTCTGCCGATTGTCGCTGATGCGGAAGCCGGTTTTGGCGGCGTACTCAATGCGTATGAGCTGATGAAGGCGATGATTCAGGCGGGCGCGGCTGCGGTTCACTTCGAAGATCAGCTGGCGGCGGTAAAAAAATGCGGTCACATGGGCGGCAAAGTGCTGGTACCGACTCAGGAAGCGATTCAGAAACTGGTGGCGGCGCGGCTGGCTGCGGATGTCATGGGCGTGCCAACGGTACTGCTGGCCCGCACCGATGCCGACGCCGCGGACCTGATTACCTCAGACTGCGATGAATACGATCGTCCCTTTATCCGTGGCGACCGGACGGCAGAAGGCTTCTTCCGCACACACGCTGGCATTGAACAGGCGATCAGTCGCGGGCTGGCTTATGCCCCTTATGCTGACATCCTGTGGTGTGAAACCTCAACGCCGGATCTGGCGATGGCGCAGCGCTTTGCCGATGCCATCCATGCGCGCTTCCCCGGCAAACTGTTGGCCTACAACTGCTCGCCATCGTTCAACTGGAAGAAGAACCTCGACGACCGCACCATCGCGAAGTTCCAGCAGGCGCTCAGCGACATGGGCTATCGCTTCCAGTTCATCACGCTGGCGGGCATCCACAGCATGTGGTTCAACATGTTCGATCTGGCGCATGCCTATGCCCAGGGCGAAGGCATGCGTCACTACGTGGAAAAGGTGCAGCAGCCTGAGTTCGCCGCCCGCGATCGCGGTTACAGCTTCTCGTCACATCAGCAGGAAGTGGGCACCGGCTATTTCGATCAGGTGACCAACATCATTCAGGGCGGTAAGTCTTCGGTCACCGCGCTCACCGGTTCGACCGAAGAGCATCAGTTCTGACGCTTCTCCTATGACGGATTCCCCGCCCGCACCACGCGGGCGGGCATTGACCGGAGCTGACTATGCCGCCACGTGAATCCCTGATCGCCCACACTATCCTGCAGGGTTTTGATGCTCAGTATGGCCGTTTTCTGGATATTACCGCCGGGGCGCAGCAGCGGTTCGAGCAGGCAGAATGGCAGGCAGTGCAGCATGCGATGAAGGCCCGCATTCATCTCTATGATCATCACGTCAGTCTTGTCGCCGATCAACTGCGGGTGCTGAATGGCGCGGCCAGCTGGGATGAGATTTTCTGGCTGCGGGTCAAGGAACACTATCAAAGCCTGCTGCCCGGCTATCCCCGGCATGAAATTGCTGAAAGCTTCTTTAACTCGGTTTACTGCCGGTTGCATGGACATACCGACCTGCAGCCGGACCGGCTGTTTATTTTCAGCTCTCAGGCCCAGACTGCGCCGGTGACACCTTTGCGACCGTTGTCGCGCCATTATCAGCCGGAGCGGGGCTGGCAGGCATTGGTGGATCAGGTGCTGGGAGATTTACCGCTGACGCTGCCCTGGCAGCACCGCGCGCGTGATGTCGGGTGGATTGTCCGCCATCTGGCGTCGCATTTCCCCCGGCTTGATCAGGGCTGGCTGGAGGTCAACAGTGAACTCTTCTATCGCAACAAAACCGCCTGGCTGGTGGCGCGCCTGCAGCTGCCGGAAGGCATTTTTCCCTGTCTGCTGCCGATCCAGCGCACGGAAGCTGGCGAACTGTGGATCGACACCTGCCTGACTGATGTGAATGACGCCAGCATTGTGTTTGGTTTTGCCCGTGCCTATTTCATGGTGTATGCCCCGGTGCCTGCAGCGCTGGTCGCCTGGCTGCAACCGATTCTGCCCGGTAAAACCCTGGCGGAGCGCTATATGGCGATTGGCTGTCAGAAGCACGGTAAAACTGAAAGCTATCGTGAATATCTTCAGGCGCTGGCAGAGAGTGACACCGCTTTTGAGATCGCGCCTGGCGTGCGCGGCATGGTGATGCTGGTCTTCACGCTGCCGGGCTTTGACTGGGTGTTCAAGGTAATAAAGGATCGCTTCGCACCGCAAAAAGAGGTGACGGAAGCGCAGGTCCGCGCCTGTTATCAGCAGGTCAAAGAGCACGATCGCGTGGGACGGATGGCGGATACGCAGGCGTTCGAGCAGTTTGCGCTGCCACTGTCGCGTATCTCACCGGCGCTGCTGGCGGAACTTCACGCCTGCGTGGCAGAGAAGCTGCATATCGAAGGCGATCGCCTGGTCATCCGTCACCTGTGGCTGGAGCGTCGTATGCAGCCGCTTAATCTCTATCTGGCTCAGGCCAGCGACGCTGAGCGACGACACGCCATTGAGGAGTATGGTAATGCCATTAAACAGCTGGCAGCCGCCAACATCTTTCCTGGCGACATGCTGTTTAAAAACTTCGGCATAACCCGCCATGGGCGCGTGATTTTCTACGACTACGATGAGATCCGCCCGATGCAGGAGCTGAATTTTCGCGAGGTGCCCGCGGCGCGCTATGAGGAGGATGAACTCAGCGCCGAACCGTGGTACAGCGTCGGGCCGGACGATGTCTTCCCGGAAACCTTCCGCTATGCGTTATGCAGTGAAGCCGCGACCGGTGCCTTGCTGCTGCAACTGCATCCCGAGATATTCGACGCCCGCTGGTGGCGCGCGCAGCAGCAACGCCTCGCCCTGGGTCATGTGGAGGAGGTGATCGCCTGGCGGCAGACGCAGCGTTTCAGCGTCTGCTATGCGGCGGAGACGGTCAACGGCCGCTATACGCCAGCGTAACCTGACGCGCTTCGCGGATGACCAGCGCACCTAATTCCGTAATCCGATCGTCTGTCATGCGCGCGATGGGGCCGGAAATCGAAAGAGCGGCAAACGCCTCGCCATGTTCATCATAAATGGGCGCGGCGACACAGCGCAGTCCGAGCGCATGCTCTTCATCATCCAGCGAAAAACCCGCTTTGCGCACCTGCGCCAGATTCTCTTTCAGACTCTGTGGCGACATCAGGGTTTTCGGCGTGTAGTAATGCAATCCTTTCTGATGCAGCAGGGCGGTGACCTGCTCATCACCCAGATGGGCCAGAAAGGCTTTGCCTGCGCCTGACGCGTGCATCGGCAGTTTGCCGCCAATCGGCGCAGACATCCTCATCAGCTGGGTGCACTGTACCTGATCAATGATCACCGCCTGGTGGTCGCTGAGATCCAGCACCGCCAGATTCACCGTCTCACCGGACTGCTCCATCAGGCTGCGCAGCACCGGGTGGACCAGCGCCAGCAGATTCCGGCTTTGCAGGAAACTGCTGCCGACCACAAAGGCGTGTGCGCCAATTGTCCACAGCCCGAGATCGCCCACCTGACGGACAAAGCCCTGCTGTTGCATGGTGCTGAGCAGGCGATGCGTGGTGGAGTTAGGCAGGCCCGCCTGCTGTGCCAGCTCGGTCAGCGCCACGCTGCCATGTGAATCCGCAATCAGCTCCAGCAGCGTCAGGCCGCGCGTCAGCGATTGAACCTGACCGCCCGCCGGTGCGGCGACAGGGGTGCCGCGGGGTTTCTTACCGCGCTTAACAGGAACGGGCGTTGCCATCGTTGTCTCTCCTTTTGCATTGTGGAAATCATTTTCGTTTTAATCACACCGTTTGCAAACGCTGGTTTTCTGGTCAGACCTGTATGGCCATGGATGGAACCTGTCGCAGAAGAGGTTACTTTGTCGCCAGACAGGCTTGTGCCAGAATGAAAAACAGGGTTTTCCGCCAGCAGACTGACGTGAATGGGGCAACAGTGAGCACTAAAATCGACGCGCTACATCAGCAGCTCGCACAACGCATTATGGTGTTGGATGGCGGCATGGGCACCATGATCCAGAGCTACCGACTGGCGGAAGAGGATTATCGCGGCAGCCGTTTTGCTGACTGGCCCTGCGATCTCAAAGGCAACAACGATCTGCTGGTGCTGAGCAAACCGTCGGTGATCCGCGAGATCCACGACGCTTATCTGGCTGCCGGTGCAGATATCCTCGAAACCAACACCTTCAACGCCACGTCGATTGCGATGGCAGATTACCAGATGGAAAGCTTGTCGGCGGAGATCAATTTCGAAGCAGCCCGGCTGGCGCGCGCCTGCGCCGATGCGTGGACGGCGAAAACGCCGGATCGTCCGCGTTACGTTGCGGGTGTGCTCGGCCCGACTAACCGCACCTGCTCGATCTCACCCGACGTCAACGATCCTGCTTATCGCAACGTCACCTTTAATCAGCTGATGGAAGCCTACCGTGAATCGACCCGTGCGCTGGTGGAGGGCGGTGCTGACCTCATCATGATCGAAACGGTGTTCGATACGCTGAATGCCAAAGCGGCTGTCTATGCGGTGAAGACCGAGATGGACGCGCTGGGTGTGAAACTGCCGCTGATGATCTCCGGCACCATCACCGATGCGTCCGGCCGGACGCTCTCCGGCCAGACCACCGAAGCGTTTTACAACTCGTTGCGTCATGCCGAACCGCTCTCTTTTGGCCTGAACTGCGCGCTGGGGCCGGATGAGCTGCGTCAGTATGTGGCGGAGCTGTCGCGCATCGCCGAGGGCTACGTCACTGCCCATCCCAACGCCGGACTGCCGAACGCCTTTGGCGAATACGATCTCGATGCAGAACTGATGGCGGAGCAGATTGGTGAATGGGCCACCTCGGGCTTCCTGAACATTATTGGCGGCTGCTGTGGCACTACGCCGCAACATATTGCGGCCATGGTCGCGGCGGTTGACGGCATCGCGCCGCGCAGGTTGCCGGTGATTCCGGTGGCCTGTCGCCTCTCCGGTCTGGAGCCGCTGAACGTCACCGCAGAGTCGCTGTTTGTTAACGTCGGTGAGCGCACCAACGTCACCGGCTCAGCAAAATTTAAGCGGCTGATCAAAGAAGAGAAGTACAACGACGCGCTGGAAGTGGCACTGCAGCAGGTGCAGAGCGGCGCGCAGATCATCGACATCAACATGGATGAAGGAATGCTCGACGCCGAAGCGGCGATGGTGCGGTTTCTGAATCTGATTGCGGGCGAACCGGATATTGCCCGCGTGCCGATTATGATCGACTCCTCGAAATGGGCGGTGATTGAGAAAGGGCTGCAGTGCATTCAGGGCAAAGGGATTGTGAACTCGATTTCGATGAAAGAGGGGGAAGCGGCCTTTATCCATCATGCGCGCCAGGTCCGGCGTTACGGCGCGGCGATGGTGGTCATGGCGTTTGACGAAGTGGGCCAGGCAGATACCCGCGCCCGTAAAATCGAAATCTGTCGTCGCGCTTACCGGATTCTGACCGAACAGGTCGGCTTCCCGCCGGAAGATATCATTTTCGATCCCAACATCTTTGCGGTCGCCACCGGCATCGACGAGCACAACAACTACGCCATGGATTTCATCGGTGCCTGTGAAGACATCAAGCGTGAACTGCCCCATGCGCTGATCTCCGGCGGCGTCTCAAACGTGTCGTTTTCCTTCCGTGGCAACGACCCGGTGCGTGAAGCGATACATGCGGTGTTTCTCTACTATGCTATCCGTAACGGCATGGATATGGGCATCGTCAACGCAGGCCAGCTGGCCATCTATGACGATCTACCGGCAGAACTGCGCGAGGCGGTGGAGGATGTGATCCTCAACCGACGGGATGATGGCACTGAGCGGCTGCTGGCGCTGGCGGAAAAATACCGTGGCGGCAAAAGTGATGGTGCGCAGGACAAGCAACTCGCCGAGTGGCGCAGCTGGGACGTGGTGAAGCGGCTGGAATATTCGCTGGTCAAAGGCATCACGGAGTTCATCGAGCAGGATACCGAAGAGGCGCGTCAGCAGGTGCCACGCCCGATAGAGGTGATTGAAGGGCCGCTGATGTCCGGGATGAACGTGGTCGGCGACCTGTTCGGCGAAGGCAAAATGTTCCTGCCACAGGTGGTGAAATCGGCGCGCGTGATGAAGCAGGCGGTAGCGTATCTGGAGCCGTTTATCGAAGCCAGCAAAGAGGCGGGGCGCAGCAACGGTAAAATCGTGCTGGCCACGGTTAAAGGCGACGTGCATGACATCGGCAAGAATATCGTCGGCGTGGTGCTGCAGTGTAATAACTACGAAATTATCGACCTTGGCGTGATGGTGCCGGGCGAGAAAATCCTCAAAACGGCGCGTGAAGTGAAGGCGGACATCATCGGCTTGTCTGGCCTGATTACGCCGTCGCTGGATGAGATGGTCAATATGGCGAAAGAGATGGAGCGGCAGGGCTTTACCTTACCGCTGCTGATTGGCGGCGCGACCACCTCGAAGGCGCATACTGCCGTCAAAATTGAACAGCACTACAGCGGCCCGACGGTCTATGTGCAGAACGCCTCACGCACCGTCGGCGTGGTGTCGTCGCTGCTCTCCGCCACGCTGAAAGACGACTTCGTTGCCCGAACGCGCAAAGAGTACGAAACCGTTCGCATCCAGCATGCGCGTAAAAAGCCACGCACGCCGCCGGTCCCGCTGCAGGCGGCGCGCCACAACGCCACCTCAATTGACTGGGAAAGCTACACGCCGCCGGTACCGCATCGCGCTGGTGTCAGTCAGGTGGAGGCCAGCATTGCGACGCTACGCAACTACATCGACTGGACGCCGTTCTTTATGACCTGGTCGCTGGCGGGTAAATATCCCCGCATTCTTGAAGATGAGGTGGTGGGTGAAGAAGCGCAGCGTCTGTTTGCCGATGCCAGTGCGATGCTCGACAGATTAAGTGAGGAGTCGCTGCTGAAGCCGCGTGGCGTGGTCGGTATTTTCCCGGCTAACCGGGTTGGCGATGATATCCATGTTTACCGCGATGAGCGACGCGATGAAATTTTGTGTGTGAGTCATCACTTACGTCAGCAGACCGAGAAAACCGACTTCGCCAACTACTGCCTGGCGGATTTCGTTGCCCCGAAGTCAGCGGGAAAAGTGGATTACCTTGGCGCGTTCGCGGTGACCGGCGGACTGGAAGAGGATGCGCTGGCGGAGGCCTATGATCGTCAGCACGATGACTACAACAAGATCATGGTCAAAGCGCTGGCGGACCGTCTGGCGGAAGCCTTTGCTGAATACCTGCACGAGCGGGTGCGTAAGGTGATCTGGGGCTTTGCGCCCAACGAAAACCTCAGCAATGAAGAGCTGATTCGCGAAAATTATCAGGGGATACGTCCGGCGCCAGGCTATCCGGCCTGCCCGGATCACACTGAAAAAGCTGCCATCTGGCGTCTGCTGGCGGTTGAAGAGCAGACCGGCATGAAACTGACCGAATCCTTTGCCATGTGGCCGGGTGCGGCGGTGTCCGGCTGGTATTTCAGCCATCCTGACAGCCGCTATTTCGCCGTGGCGCAGATTAAGCGTGATCAGGTGGAAGATTATGCGACACGCAAAGGGATGTCGGTGAGTGAGGTGGAGCGTTGGCTGGCACCCAATCTCGGCTACGATGCGGACTAAATAAAAAAAGCGGCCTGAGGGCCGCCTGAAGGGAGATCAGCCGCACCGTACTGGTCAGCTGTAATATCGAGCCAGCACAGGAAACACGGTCAGATCGGAAAGGCGCTAAAGCTAGTCCCTGGCCGCTCGGCCCGCGCCGTCCCTGGCGCGGGACGCTTTCCTCTTCTGCCCGTGTTCCCTGCGCATCAGGCTTCTTCATTGCTGAGAGTCACCCTGACCGGGCCTGTCAGCCAACTCATGCATACAGGTGACTTCCTGAAACGCGTGCCAAAGTCAAAGCGATGGGAGCATACGCCAGGAGTAAAGCATCGCGGGCCACAGATGGCCCGCGCTGAGCATGCCACGGATGGCGTTTTTGCGTCTTTACGCAGGGCGTTTGCTCCCTGAGCCTGCTTCTGTAAACAGCGTTGAGCGGCCCGGAGGCCGCCTCTGCTTAGTTGAAGCGAGCGTCGCGATCCGACGTCAGATCATACAGCTGGTACTTACGACCCAGCATCTGACCGCCATCACGCGTCAGCGGCACCCAGTTCACCTGCGCGCGACCGCGTGTTGGCGTCACGGTGAACAGATCCATCGGGATAGAGATATAGAAGCCTTTGGTGAAGTCGCCTTCGCCATACTCTTCAGACGACACGTTGGTTTTGGTGGCATAAACACCGACCATCACGCCGCTGTCGAAGCGCTTCGACACATCGACCGTCACGCCTTTATCTTTTGCCAGATACTGACCGACGCTGGTTTTCACCAGCACATCCTGCATGAACCACGGACGCCAGTAACCGGTCAGGTTGCCCGTTGACGCTTTGTAGCGGTTAAACTGCATCATATTGTCCCAGTCACGCTGACGGACGTAGTTGGCATCGACGCCCACCGCCCAGTTCGCATCGACCGGACGATAAAGCAACTCGCCGCCCACGCCGCCGTACATCGTCTCCAGATAGCCGCCGTAGACCTGACCATAGAAGCCGTTACCGAGGTGGCCCATATAGTTCGCCTGCAGATCGTTGACGTAGACGTTGTTCTCAACGTAGTCGCGGATATGGGTACGCACGCGCGGCAGCGAAGAGTCCGCCGGTGCGCCGTTGTAGTTGAACTTATCGTAGTTGTTGGCGAGGTTACCAAACAGACTGCCGCCCACCAGCAGGTGATCCGTCAGCCAGTAATCCGCGCTGGCCATCACGCCAACCTGATACATGTAGAAGCTTTCGGGGCCGCCCACCGACTGATTCAGCACTGGTGACAGGCTGTAGTTCAGGCGATCCTGGCGGATGAACATCCCCTGCTCGGTATTACCCGGATCGACCGGTTCTTTGCGGGTCTGTTGCAGCGGCTGTTCGTGGCCGAGCGGGTAGCCTTCCAGATCGTTACGCAGACTGGCAACTTTCGTTTCAGTGGTCACCTGCGGCATGTTAAAGCGCGACTCGGTCACATTGATGGTGTCGATGCCGTCCGGCAAGTGGTTCATGATGATGCGGTTAGCGCGATCCACCCCTTCACGGGTATCACGATACTTCGTCTGCTCGCCTGACACATACAACGTGTGGCCCTGAGTCTGAATCCGCGGACCATCAAGACCAGCGTTGTATTTCAGATCGGTCAGCTGAGTCCCGACTACCGTCGGTTCCAGCAACTGAGGCTGCGGCTGCGGATTGTAGGCCGGCTTCTCGCTGTCGATGTGCGCCTGACGCAGATCGTTGAAGTTGGTACGGATGGTGACACCAAACATAAAGGTGTTGCCGCGCTCGTAGCTGGCGTTGATGTCAGCCCAGTCGGTCACACGATAAATCGCGCCGACATTGAGCTTGCTGCGCTGATCAAGGCGGCCAGCAAAGTCATTCTGGTAGTCGTTGCCCTCATACTCCATCTTGAGACGCAGCGGCTGCCAGGGCGTCTGATACTCCACGCCGCCGAAAAATGCTGTCGGACCGTGGAACATCTGCGAGCCATTGATGGAACCCGCTTCGCCCACCCGTGGACGCTGGCAATAGCTGTCGCTATAGGAGCAGAACGGGTTCTTCACAGTGCCGCTGTTGCCGAGATAGCCCCAGCCGAGGCCCAGGGTGAAGTCGAACGGTCCCCAGGCTTTGGTTCCCACCACATATTCACTGTCAAACAGGCCGGTACCGCCGAGATCGCGGGTTCCCACCGCCACTTCCGGCAGCCAGAAGCCTTCCTGCCACAGACGCAGTTTCAGGTCGAAGGCTTTATCCTTATAGCTCTGCGTGCCGCTGAATTCTGACACTGCACTGTACTGCCGGGTGCGCACGTCGGTATAACGCACGGTCGTCTCCAGCCAGGGGAAGAGCTGCAGTGACGCAGAGTAATAGCGGTACTGATCGTTGTCGCGCGCATTGAGGCTGAACTCGCCTTCTTTGGCCATGCGCGCCGTCGGCACCTGCATCAGGCCCACACCACCGAAATCAGATTGTGACGGGCCCACCGGCGCGGGGAAGGTGTCGGCCTGCGCCTGACAGGCTGCCGCCACGGAAACAGCCAACAGGCTGAAGAGATAACGTTTTTTCATCAGTCTGGTATCCGGTGAGTCAGTACGGAAAGAATGCGATCGTTCAGATCTTCATAGCTGCCTGGCAGGCTCCATGAGGAAAAGCCGAGCCAGATAACGCTGCCTGGCTCCACTTCCGCGTGGCGATGATTCCAGTAAGCAACCGGCACCTGCTGTGTGGCGCCGGAAGGCGCAATCACCGTGACAAAATTGCGTTCTGCGCCGGAGAGTGACGGGTGTCCCTCCAGATAGTCGCGTACTGATTTACCCGGCTGCCAGCTCACTTTGCCTGCGCCGCTTAGTGCGCCGAGCAGCAGCACTGAATCGGATGGCGTCTGCAGCCAGAGGTCATAGCTGCCTTCAAGTCGACGGTTGTCCGCCGGATGGAGA
Organism: Pantoea sp. SM3640; assembly: GCF_015654165.1. Lineage (NCBI taxonomy): Bacteria > Pseudomonadati > Pseudomonadota > Gammaproteobacteria > Enterobacterales > Erwiniaceae > Pantoea > Pantoea sp. SM3640. The sequence continues at coordinate 3,598,572 of NZ_CP064872.1, read as the reverse complement.
CGGATCCAGTCCGGGTCAAGCGGGGTGAACTGACGACCTGTCACGTTGATGGCGCTCATCTGGCGGATGACCTCATCAATAGCCGCCGCCCGATCGCCGCTGCTGTCAGCACGCCAGGCACGTAAAGCACCCAGCGTCTGTTGATATTGCTGCTGTGCGACTGCGCTGGCACCGCGCTCGGCAATAACGGTACGGCGCCAGTCCGTGTTGGCCTGCAGCGGAGGCAGTGTCGCCAACTGTGAGAGATCCGCGATCTGGCTCAGCTCAGCCTGACCGCCGTTGTGCGGTGCATGAACGATAACCTGCGCAGTCGCCTGCGCTTCTGCGGCGCTGAGCAGGCTCAGCCCGGCCAGCAAAATAGTGATTTTTTTCATGATTTCGCCGGCTTCAGAATAGTGATATCGACAGGGAAGGCATCGGCCGCCAGCATCTGATGGGCCTGCACCACATCACCGCTGCTGTTGTCGATCCAGAAGGTGTTTTCCCACTCGCGGTTACTGCTGTCGATGCTTACCTGCTCATGCCAGACACGGCACGGGATACGGTTGCCCGCCACGGTCAGCACTTCGTCGGTGCCGCGCTGGAAGGTGGAACGCACGGTCGCGCCGCGAACCTTGCCCTGCTCGGTCCACTGCACGATGCGGGTCCAGCCTGCGCCATTGCTGATATGCAGGCTGTCAGCAAGCGGATCCTGTTGCAGATTGCTGACGCTCAGCAGGTTATCCGGTAAGCCCAGGGTTTTAACCAGGCGGCCGTGCTGTGTCACCAGCATCGCCTGATCCTGCGTCACCCATTTCTGCTGCCCCTTCTCGCTGTAGCCCAGCACCACAAAAATGCGCGGACCGTCATTCAGACGAGCATAGAGACTGGCATAGGGAAGATTGTTGACCTGTTGATCGGTGACGGTCACGTCATCCGGACCGTTAACCGCGAGCAGCAGGGTCTGTTCAAGACCTTTTTGCGTTTGTGTACAGGCCTGCAGCAGCAGGCAAGCGAGCAGCAGAGGAAGTCGGCGCACTGTGTGTCCCTGATAAGTCATGCCAAAGTAAAAAATAACCACACAGGCGTGTGGTTATGTTTAAAGGTGCTCTGCCCGTCACGGCTGGCTGCAGAGATACAGGTTACAAGGCTCAGCGTCATCACTTAACGAAGTCAGTGATTCAGCCTCGGCCCGTTTGCTGCACATCAGCAATCAGACGGGAGTCGGGCATCCATTAACGAGTGGTGCTCGTCGTGGTCGTGGTTGTTGTACCGGTATTTGCGCCGTCACCACCGCCAGAAGCAGCAATGCCGAGCCCGACCAGCGCGCCAAGTGCGCCGATACCCACAGCCGTGGACGTGCCAGCAGAGATTGCTCCCGCCTGCGCGCCAGCTGCAGTACCTGCTTCACCTGCTTCCTGCGGCGCAGCAAATGCGCTGGAAGAAGCGGCAACGAGGATCAGGGCTGCACCGGCAACCATAGTTTTTTTCATAACAACGTTTCCTGCATTGAGTGAATGAAGGATCTCTGACCGGCGACAAGGGCTATACAGACAGGCTGCAACCAGAGCGACGGACAGTCCCATTGCGGGCGCGTTCATTATAGGGCAACAAAATATCAGAGTTCAGTGCCATAAAAACCAGGGCAAATAGCGGGGTGATTGCGTGATTTAATCAGCTGGATTGGGGATAACTACTTTTTAAATCGGAGTTTTTCTGGTTGATACCCTATATTTCGCTACGGGTGAGGTAATTGCAAAGCGGAATGTTCTTTTTTAGTTATATCTGGTACGGAATAAGAATAATCAGAATTTACTCAGAAGAGCTCAAATTAAATATGACTATAAATCAATAGTTAACCCTGCGTGCCGCCTGTTTTCAGATCCATTTTATACTGGACGCCACTCTGTTTTATCACCAGATGTTCAGAATTATCTTAGGGTATTTTAAGACTTTTCCCGCGCTGGCGTGAATGACAGAATCGATAATCAGGTCATCCGGATGGAAAAAGAGACAAAAAAAGGGCGGCAACGTTGCCGCCCGATGAAATTAACGCCGATTAACGCCAGGATTTATAGCGGTTAATTAAGGCATTAGTGGAACTGTCATGAGAGGTAATTTCGTCCTCATTTTCCAGTTCCGGCAGAATACGGTTCGCCAGCTGCTTACCTAATTCCACACCCCACTGATCAAAGGTGAAGATATTCAGGATGGCACCCTGCGTGAAGATTTTGTGCTCGTACAGCGCAATCAGCGCGCCCAGGCTGTACGGCGTAATCTCACGCAGCAGGATGGAGTTAGTCGGGCGATTACCTTCAAACACCTTGAACGGCACAATGTGGGCCACAGATTCTGCAGATTTGCCGGCATCGGTAAACTCTTTCTCCACGACGTCGCGTGACTTACCAAACGCCAGCGCTTCGGTCTGGGCAAAGAAGTTAGAGAGCAGTTTTGGATGGTGGTCCGCCAGCGCGTTATGAGTAATAGCCGGCGCAATAAAGTCACACGGAACCAGTTTAGTACCCTGATGGATCAGCTGATAAAACGCATGCTGACCGTTAGTGCCGGGTTCGCCCCAGATAATAGGGCCCGTCTGGTAGTCCACCGGGTGACCGTCGCGATCCACATACTTGCCGTTTGACTCCATATTTCCCTGCTGGAAATAGGCGGCAAAGCGGTGCATGTACTGGTCGTAAGGCAGAATCGCTTCGGTTTCGGCACCAAAGAAATTGTTGTACCAGATACCAATCAGCGCCAGCAGCACCGGCAGGTTCTGTTCAGCCGGGGTGGAGGCGAAGTGCTGGTCCATGGCATGTGCGCCGCTCAGCAGCTGCTCGAAGTTATCGAAACCAATCGAGAGAATGATCGACAGGCCGATCGCTGACCACAGTGAATAGCGGCCGCCAACCCAGTCCCAGAATTCAAACATGTTATTGGTGTCGATACCGAATTCACCCACTGCTTTGGCATTGGTCGACAGTGCAGCAAAGTGTTTCGCTACATGCTGCTGATCGTCTGCGGTTTTCAGGAACCAGTCACGCGCGCTGTGGGCGTTGGTCATAGTTTCCTGAGTCGTGAAGGTCTTGGATGCAACCAGGAACAGGGTGGTTTCCGGGCTGAGATCTTTCAGCGTTTCGGCGATGTGAGTGCCGTCAACGTTGGAGACAAAATGCATATTCAGATGATTTTTGTACGGGCGCAGCGCTTCCGTCACCATAAACGGGCCAAGGTCGGAGCCGCCGATACCGATGTTCACTACGTCGGTGATCGCTTTACCGGTATAGCCTTTCCATTCGCCGCTGATGATGCGCTCTGAGAAGCCTTTCATCTTGTCCAGCACCGCGTTGACCTCTGGCATCACATCTTTGCCATCCACCAGAATCGGCGTGTTACTCCGGTTACGCAGTGCGACGTGCAGCACCGCACGATCTTCGGTACGGTTAATCTTCTCACCCGAGAACATAGACTTAATGGCACCGCTGAGATCGGTCTCTTTGGCCAGCGCCTGTAACTTATCTAGGGTTTCCTGGGTGATGCGGTTTTTGGAGAAATCCACCAGCATCTGATCATCAAAGGTGGCAGAGAATTTGGCAAAACGATCGGCATCCTGAGCGAACAGATCGGCAATTTCTACCGATTTCATCTGCTCAAAATGCTGTTGCAGCGCTTTCCAGGCTGCGGTTTGTGTCGGATTGATATTTTTCATGGCAACACTCTTGTTGATATTAAGAACCGTCATTCCATCGGAGGCACATCATGCCCGTTTAGCGTTTCAGTATGACCACACTTGTAACTGAAAGGAAAAATTTTGTCAGCGTACGCCGCGCAGGTGAGGTGAACGCTGCGATCTGACGTCAGCATTCACTGGCGCGAACAGCCTGCGGATGGCAGCAGTATCACGCGCTAAAGTGTGACGCGAAAGTCTGCGCAAAACGTTGTGCCGTGTCAGGGATTGTTGCAGGGGCTGAACCCATTAAGCACTGTAGTCGCTGCGGCGCAGGGTCATTTGTTTTCTGATGCGGCTCTCCGGCCATCGCTGACATTGACAGCAGGTCCAGAAAAGGCTAGATCTATGCGCCTACTTGCGCACCTGTGTGCAAGCCAGAAGAGGCGCGTCGCCCAGGCAGTGTGTTGGAGGAACCGTATCCGGTGAAAACACATCATGGGGAGCGACGCCGAGGTGGGTCAGCACGCGGTGTGTTGCCTGTCGGCTACAGGGGCTGAATCCTCTGGGTTGTCACCAGAAACGTCTGCAGTCGACGTTTTGCAAGGTGGGGCGCTTCTGGGTGACTCGTCTATCCGATCTTGTCCGCCCGTTTCTGCTCTTTCCTTGTGCCTGGCTGAAAGCATGTTTCTCGACCCTTTCATCGGCGAGAACAAGATAACCTGACACGAGGTCCTACATGTCTCAAACTCTGATAGTGGCAAAATTTGGCGGCACCAGCGTAGCCGATTTTGAAGCGATGAACCGCAGCGCCGATGTGGTGTTGCAGGACGCCAGCACGCGTCTGGTGGTGCTCTCTGCCTCGGCAGGCATTACCAATCTTCTGGTTGCGCTGGCTGAAGGCCAGCAGGCACCCCAGCGCGCTGCTCTGCTTGATGATATCCGCCGTATCCAGTACGCCATCGTCGATCGCCTGCAGCGTCCGGACGTGATCCGCGATGAAATCGATCGGATGATCGACAATATCAGCATGCTCTCAGAAGCGGCGTCACTCGCCACCTCAAATGCCCTGACCGATGAACTGGTCAGCCACGGCGAGCTGATGTCTTCACTGCTGTTTGTTGAAATTCTGCGTGAACGTCAGGTGAATGCAGAGTGGTTTGATGTTCGTAAAGTGATGCGCACCGACGATCATTTTGGCCGCGCAGTCCCGGATGTTCAGGTGCTGGCGGAGCAGGCGACGGCACAGTTGCAGCCGCGCATTGAGCAGGCGCTGGTGATTACCCAGGGCTTCATCGGCAGTGAAAGCGAAGGGCGTACCACCACTTTAGGGCGTGGCGGCAGTGATTACACCGCCGCGCTGCTGGGCGAAGCGCTGAATGCGGCGCGAGTCGATATCTGGACGGATGTGCCAGGTATCTATACCACCGATCCACGCGTGGTGCCGACGGCGAAGCGTATTGATGAAATCACCTTCGAAGAAGCCGCTGAGATGGCGACGTTTGGTGCCAAAGTATTGCATCCGGCGACGCTGCTGCCCGCCGTGCGCCGGGGTATTCCGGTCTTCGTCGGTTCCAGCAAGGATCCGGCCGCAGGCGGTACCCGCGTCTGCAACGAAACCCGCAATCCGCCGCTGTTCCGGGCGCTGGCGTTACGTCGTAAGCAGACGCTGTTAACGCTGCACAGCCTTAACATGCTGCATACGTTTGGTTTCCTCGCCGAACTGTTTAACATTCTGGCGCGTCATAACGTCTCCGTTGACCTGATCACCACCTCCGAAGTGAGCGTGGCGCTGACGCTGGACACCACCGGATCGACCTCAACCAGCGCCAGTCTGCTGACGCAGGCGCTGCTGACTGAACTCTCGTCGCTGTGCCGGGTAGAAGTGGAGGAAGATCTGGCGCTGGTGGCGATTATCGGCAATGAGCTGTCAAAAGCCTGCGGTGTCGGCAAAGAGGTGTTTGGTGTGCTCGACCCGTTCAACCTGCGGATGATTTGCTATGGGGCCAGCAGCTACAATCTCTGCTTCCTGGTGCCGGGCAACGACGCGGAAAGCGTAGTCCGTACGCTGCACCGCAATCTGTTCGAGTAAATTTATCTGCTGTTCAGGCCGCGTCTGCGCGGCCTGAACAGCGGCAAAAAAACTTCACTTCGTTCTGATCCTCCGCTGGTTTCCTTCTTTCAGATAATTAAATTAATCCAACGACTTATTGCCCACTATTGCCAAATGGCAACCCCTTTCTTTGCGCATTTCGTGTACCGGCGTTGCGCTCCCTTTCCTCAGATTTATAATCCCGCCGCTGAATCAATTCACCCAAATTTAGGAAATATCATGAAAAGGTTAGTCGCAGAGGCGCTGGGGACTTTTGTACTGGTCGCAGGCGGTTGTGGTAGTGCCGTACTGTCAGCGGCGTTCCCGGAACTGGGCATTGGCTTCATGGGCGTCGCGCTGGCTTTCGGTCTGAGTGTACTGGTCATGGCGTATGCAGTTGGTCATATCTCAGGCGGTCATTTTAATCCGGCGGTCACTCTGGGATTAGTGGCAGGCGGACGTTTCTCCGCCTCGCAGGCCATTCCTTACATCATCGCGCAACTGGTAGGCGGCATTGCTGCTGGCGCGGTGCTTTATCTGATCGCCAGCGGTAAAGGCGACTTCAGCGCAGCGGCCAGCGGCTTTGCGGCGAACGGCTACGGCGAACACTCGCCGGGCGGCTTCAGTTTGCAGGCAGGCATGATCACTGAGGTCGTGATGACGGCTATCTTCCTGATTGTGATCATGGGCGCGACCAGCGAACGCGCGCCAAAAGGCTTTGCGCCGATCGCGATTGGGCTGGCGTTAACCCTAATCCACCTGATCAGCATTCCGGTGACTAACACTTCTGTTAACCCGGCACGCAGCACCGCAGCAGCCCTCTTCCAGGGCGACTGGGCGATCGCTCAGCTGTGGATGTTCTGGTTGATGCCGATTATCGGCGCCGTGATTGGTGGTTTGATCTACCGCGGTTTAGAGGATAAAGCAGCGTAATTTCGTCGATATTCAGCGGATCGGCAGCAGTCGATCCGCATTTTCCTGCCTCGCCCCATCTTCGCCTTACGCCATGATAATGAAATGTTATGATCCCGGCCTCGTCACGACAGTCGTTCCTGCATGATGACGCTCTATGGCAAATCTGCACTAAACATAACATTCTTATAAGGAAGTCTGGCTATGCTCGCCACGTTAACCCGCCTGTTCCCGCTCTGGGCCGTGCTGCTGTCTGTCGCCGCTTATTACTCTCCAGGTACCTTTCTCGGCATCGGACCCTGGGTCACTTATCTGCTGATGCTGATTATGTTCGGCATGGGCGTGACCCTGAATATCGACGATTTCAAACGGGTGCTGACCCGGCCTGCGCCGGTGATTGCCGGCACTTTTCTGCACTATCTGGTGATGCCGTTAGCTGCCTGGGGGCTGGCAAAACTGTTTCATATGCCGCCCGATCTGGCCGCCGGCATGATTCTGGTCGGCTCAGTTGCCAGCGGCACCGCCAGCAACGTGATGATCTATCTGGCGAAAGGCGATGTGGCGCTGTCGGTAACCATTTCTTCCGTCTCTGCGCTGGTGGGCGTGTTCGCTACGCCGCTGTTAACCCGCTTTTATGTGGATACCCACATTCAGGTTGATGTGGTGGGCATGCTGCTGAGCATCGTGAAGATCGTCGTGATCCCGATTAGTCTTGGACTGATCATTCATCACAGCATGAACAGCGTGGTTCGCCGGGTGGAGCCGTGGCTGCCTGCGTTTTCGATGGCCTGCATTCTGCTGATCATCAGCGCGGTAGTGGCGGGCAGTCAGGGCTTTATCGGGTCGGTGGGTCTGATGGTGATCGCGGCGGTGATCCTGCATAACGCGATTGGTCTGCTTGGCGGCTACTGGGGCGGCAAACTGTTTGGCTTTGATGAGTCAACCTGCCGTACGCTGGCGCTGGAGGTCGGCATGCAGAACTCCGGTCTGGCGGCGACGCTGGGCAAACTCTACTTCTCGCCGCTGGCGGCATTGCCGGGCGCACTCTTCTCGGTGTGGCACAACCTGTCAGGTTCGTTGCTGGCGGGTTACTGGTCCGGAAAGCCGATTAAGAAGAAGTAACCGTGGCGGCGCATTATTGCGATGCGCCGCTTCTCACTGCTGTTGCGCCGGACGAGTGCTCCGGCGTAACTGTCTGTTCACACCCCTTATTCATAATCCCGTTCATCGTCGGGCTGGTCCAGCACGGTATAGGCCACGCTGCAGAACAGCGAATTCAGGCGCTTCATGTCGCCGAGTAAACCGAGGTGCAGCGAGCTGGTTTCAATGCTCTGCACATTCTGCTGATGCAGGCGATCAACGTGGGCGTGAGAGTAGCGACGAATCATCAGGCGGAAGCGATGTTTCGCGCGGCGCAGACGTCTGGCGCTGGTGACATCGTGCGACAGAAACACCGACAGGCTCATTCTGAGGTTGGCGATCAACAGTTCCTGCAACTCCTGCAGCTCCTTTAATCCCTCGGCAGAAAACGCGCGGCCCGCTGCCAGCGACTTGTCAGCGACATCGCCGCTCATCCGCTCAATAATGTCACCGGCCTGCTCCAGATTCAGCGACATCTCAATAATTTCGCCCCAGCGGCGCGAATCCTCTTCGGGCAAATCCTCTTTGGGCATCCGCGCCAGATAGAGTTTGATGGCGGTATAAAGCACATCGACATCATCATCCAGCCGACGCACCGTGCGCTCCTCGCGGGACTCACCATGCACGACTTTATTAAACGCCTCCAGCATCTGTTCCAGCACGTCACCCATGCGCAGCGCTTCACGGGCGGCATTCACCAGCGCCAGCGCCGGGGTGTCCAGCGCGCTGCGATCGAGATGCTTTGGCTTAAGCTGCAGCGCGTTGTCGACGTCGTCAGCAATGAGTCGACGGCAAAGGCGCGCCATCAGGTCCGCAAACGGCACCATCGCCACGCAGCGGATCAGGTTGTAAAACACATGGAAGAAAATCACTAACTCTTCATCGTTGACCGGCAGCTTATCGAGCCAGGTCGCCACAATATCGACAAACGGCAGGATCAGGACGCAGCCAATGAACTTGAACAGCAGGCTGCCGAGCGCAACGCGCTTACCGGCGGCATTCGAGCCGCTGGCGTTGATCATCGCCAGCAGGCCGCTACCGAGATTGGCACCAATCACCAGACAGAGCGCGACCTTGAACGAAATCACGCCGGTGGCAGTCAGTGTCGCGGTGATCAGCACCGCGGCCAGACTGGAGTAACTGATAATGGCAAACACTGCGCCCAGCAGCGCATCAAGCATCACGTCGCCGGTCAGGCTGGAGAAGAGTACCTGCACGCCCGCGGCCTGAGTAATCGGACGCGCCGCTTCGACAATCAGCTGCAGCGCCAGCAATATCAGGCCCAGGCCGATACTGGCACGGCCTAACTGACCGGCGCGGGTCTGCTTGCGGCTGAGGAAGAACACCACACCAAAGAAGATAAACAGCGGTGAGAGCCAGGAGAGGTCAAAGGTCAGGATGCGCGCCATGATGGCGGTACCAACATCCGCGCCCAGGATCACCACCAGCGCAGGCGTCAGGCTGACCAGATTCTGTGCCACAAACGAGGTGACCAGCAACGTCGTGGCATTGCTGCTCTGTACCAGCGTAGTCACGCCGAGACCCGCCAGAAACGCCATCGGTTTTTTTTCTATACTGCGGCTCAGCACGCGGCGCAGATCGGCACCGTAAACCCGCATGATGCCGGTTCGCACGATATGTGTGCCCCAGACCAGCAGGGCCACTGCAGAAAGCAGATTAAGCAGAGTTAACACGGGGTATCGCTCCTCGTTTGTCAGGCTTCAAACAGCACAGACTGCCAGCCTGACAGCAAGAGCAATCTGTGAAGGGGATTGCCGTGCTATGCGTGATTTTTTCCTGTGTTTTAAGCCACCTGGCGCAAAGTCGACAGCTCTAATTGTAGACCAATCTGCCTGCCAGCGGGGTGCAAATCCGCCGCTGATCGGTTCAGCACATCGACCGAAAGCTCCACGTCATGCGCCCGGATACGGTAGCGGATGACGTTACCCAGCAGACTGTGGCTGAGGATTTCTGCAGGAATCCCCTGGCCCGGCGCGGTAAACAGCATCGACTCCGGGCGAATGGCGACCTGGCTGTGGAAAGGCTGGCCGGTCAGCCGCGTCGCCTGCTCGGCACTCAGCAAGTTGTAGTTGCCGATAAATCCGGCAGCAAAGAGATCGACCGGCTGGGTATAGAGCGCTTCGGCATCGCCGTTCTGCACAATTTTGCCCCGGTTCATCAGCACAATGCGGTCGGAGAGCGTCAGCGCCTCCTCCTGATCGTGGGTGACGAAGAGGGTGGTGAGATTCAGCTCGCGCTGAATGCGCCGGATTTGATCGCGCAGATGGCGACGGATGCGCGCATCCAGCGCCGACAGCGGCTCATCCAGCAGCAGCAGACGCGGACGCGTCACCAGCGAACGCGCCAGCGCCACGCGCTGACACTGGCCGCCTGACAGCTGATGCGGATAACGACGCGCATAGTCACTGAGTTCCACCAGTTCCAGCACCTCCAGCACCCGCTGGCGGATCTGTGCCTCGGGCAGCTTCTGCATCTTCAGGCCAAACGCGACGTTCTTCTCCACCGTCATGTTGGGAAACAGCGCATAGCTCTGGAACACCATGCCAATGGCGCGTTTCTGCGGGGCCAGCGGCACGATATCCTTGCCCTCCAGCCTGATTTCACCGCTGTCGACGCCGGTTAATCCCGCCAGACAGCGCAGCAGCGTCGATTTGCCGCAGCCGCTGGGGCCGAGCAGGGTGACAAACTCTCCTTCGGCGGCGCTGAAATCGATCTGCTCAAAAATCGGCGTCGGTCCATAAGACTTGTTCAGCTCTCTGACCTCAAGGTAACTCATATTCAGCCTCGTTCAGGATTCAGGGCATTGGCCAGCCAGGTGACCAGCAACACCACAAAGAAGTAGGAGATCACCAGCGCGCTGGTGAAGTGACCGCTGCCGTTACGCATGTTGAAGAGGTAAACCTGCAGGGTTTCATAGCGGTTGCCGACCAGCAGGTTAGCGAAGACAAACTCACCAATCAGAAAGGAGAACGAGAGCAGCACGGCGATCAGCATCCCTTTACGCAGGTTAGGCAGCACCACCCACAGCGCCGCCTGCCAGGTGCTGGCACCCAGCAGCTGTGCAGCATCAATCAGCTCTTTAAGGTTGATCGCCTGCATATTGTTCGCCAGCGCCCGATAGATAAAGGGCAGTGCGATAGTGAAGTAGCAGCCGATTAAGATCCACGGCGTGCCGGTGAGCATCAGCGGTGACGAAGAGTAGAGCTGGAGTAATCCCACAGATGACACCACCGGCGGCACGGCAAAAGGCATCAGGATCAGGATGTTCATCACCGCATCCAGTCGGGGAAAGTAGTAAGCGATTACAAACATGGCAGGCAGCACCAGCACCAGAGAGAAGAGCAGCGCACCGAAGCAAATCAGCAGCGAATGGCCCAGCGCTGTCAGAAAACGTGAATCGCTCCAGAGCTGAATGAACCACTTCAGGCTATATCCCTGCGGCAGAATGGTATTGCTCCAGTCGGACGAAATCGCATAGAGCAGCGTCGCCAGCAACGGCAGCGCCAGCAGAGTAAAGAGTAACCCGACCATGATCCGGTGATAGAGATGCTCAGCACGTGACATGACGGCTCCTTTCATGGCTGTTTCGCATTGAGATAGCTGCGGCGCACCAGATACTGCTGTACCAGGGTGATCAGCGCCATGATTGCCACCAGCAGCATCGCCAGCGCGCTGCCGGTGTTGGGATCGAGCGAAATATCACCGGAGACCAGCGCGGCGATGCGCACCGGCACCACGTTGAAATTACCGGTGGTCAGCGCGTAAATCGTGGCATAAGCGCCCAGCGCATTCGCCAGCAGGATCACAAAGGTTCCGAGCAGCGCCGGGAAAAGAATCGGCAGAGCGATGTGCCAGACGTAGCGCCAGCGGCTGGCACCCAGCAGCGCAGCAGACTCCTGCCACTCTTTTTTCAGTCCGTCGAACGCCGGGTAGAGCAGCAGCACACCCAGCGGGATCTGAAACCAGGTGTAAACCAGCACCATCCCGTTGCGCGAGAAGAGTCGGAAGCTCTCAATCACACCATAATGGCGCAGCAGCAGCGTCAGGCAGCCGTTCAGCCCCAGCAGAATCACAAAGGCAAACGCCAGCGGGACACCGGCAAAGTTGCTGGTCATGTTGGTAAAAGAGATAAGGAAGCGCTGCAGTCGTCCGCCGCCGAGCTGATGCAATGAATAGCCGGTGATCAGCGCAATCAGCAGTCCCCAGACGCTGGACCAGAGCGAGATATCCAGTGAGAAGCGAAATGCCTGCTGGTAGAACGGTGAGGTGATGATGTCGTGATAGTTATCCCAGCCCCACTGGCTGTTCATGTCACTCCAGAAGCTGTTGATGGCGATCCACAGCAGTGGGGCCAGCTGAAAGGCGACCCAGAATAGGGTGAAAGGCAACAGCATCAGCAACGCGAATCCTTTTCCCTTCATCTTTGCGGCTCCGCCAGCAGCCCGCGACAGACCGGTTTGTCATGCGCCACTTCCAGCAGTTCACACAGCGTGCCGCACAGATCCGTCTGCTGCGGCGCAAGGTCAGGCTGCAGCGAGAAAGCGTGGCCAAAGACAAACAGCGGCACCGTTGTCTCCTCCGGCAGAATTCCGCCGTGGGAGCGATCGTCATTCATGCCGTGATCGGCCGTCACCATCACCTGGTAGCCTTCGGCCAGCCACAGCGGCATCCACTGCGACAGCAGGCCGTCAGCGATGCGCGCCCGGTTGCGGTACTGCGGCGAGGAGAGCCCCGACTTATGACCGGCATCGTCGATATTCATCGGGTGGATCAGCAGGAAATCGGGATCGTGACGCAGCCGCAGGCTCTCTGCATCCTCAAACAGATGTGAGTCAGGATAGCTATCGTCAGAATAAAAATGACCATACTGAATCGGCAGGTCCGGCGCGTCGGTATGACGATCGCGCGCCGGAACGAACGGTGTGCGGTTATAAAGCTCACTTACCCAGTGGTAGGCCGCCGCCGCTGTCGTCAGCCCTGCCGCGCGCGCAAAGTGAAACACGCTGCGTTCGCGACTTAACCGGCTGACGCCATTATGAATAATGCCGCTTCTGACCGGCGGAACGCCGGTCAGAATGCACTCATAAAGCGGGCGCGACAGCGACGGTAATTCACAGGTCATACGGTAATAGAACCCGTTGCACTGTGAACACTCGGCATGCAGGTAACCCATTGCATGTTGTGCGACCTGATTGCTCAGCCCGTCCAGTACCACCAGGATGGTCTTCATTCCGTTCTCCCTGCCGCGAATTACTGCTGCATGTTGATGATGACGTTTTCCTGCCACAGGCGCGGCAGCATTTTCGACGATTTATCCCAGGCAGCCTGATCCTTAACCGGACGGGCATTTTTATATTCGGACTGCGGCAGCAGGCGAGCCTGAACGTCCGCTGGCAGGGTCAGATGCTCGGCACGAACCGGGCGGGCATAGCCCTTCGCCAGATTGATCTGTCCCTGGTCTGAGAAGATATATTCGCGCGTCAGTTTTGCGGCGGCAGGGTGTTTCGCATATTTGTTGATGATAGTGGTGTAGCCGGAGGTGACGGAGCCGTCAGACGGGATCACTACTTCGTAGCGATTTTTGTCGATCTGGTCACGGTAGTTCAGGGCGTTAAAGTCCCATACCACTGCCATCTGCACTTCGCCTTTTTCGATGTTAGCAATGACCGGATCGGTCACGCCAAGACGACCCTGTTTGGCCAGATCGGCAAAGAACGCCAGCGCAGGTTTCAGGTTCTTTTCATCGCCGCCTAAGGCGTAGTTTGCAGCCAGTACGCCATTAGCCGCCTGAGCTGCCACACCGACGTCGCCGATAGTAACCACATACTTACCTTTCTTCAGATCGGCCCAGCTGTGGGGAATATCTTTCACCTGCTGCTTGTCGATCAGAAAGGCAATGGTGCCGGTGTAGGCCAGCGCCCAGTGACCGTCTTTATCTTTGGCCCAGGCAGGAATCTGATCCCAGTGCGTCGGTTTGTAAGGCTGGGTTACCCCTTTGGCGACGGCGATCGGGCCAAAGGCGGCGCCCACGTCACCGATATCAGCGCTGGCGTTCTCTTTCTCTGCATCGAATTTCGCCAGCTCCTGCGCCGATGACATATCGGTATCGCTGTGCTTAAGGCCATATTTGCTGCTGATGTCGTTCCAGGTATCTTTCCAGTTGGCCCAGCTATCCGGCATCCCGACGCTGTTGACCTGACCTTCACTGCGTGCGGCTTTTTCGAGTGCGGCGAGGTCGTTATCGGCGGCCTGCGCAACGGGCAGGGTGAGGACTACAGCACTGGCTACTACAGAGGCGATAAACGCTTTCATCTCAGTTGCTCCGGGTGTAAGTTGATGGGCCTGGCTGGTCTAGTCCAGCAAGAACCGAGCCAATGTAGCCCCTCTATATGAACGATTTATGACAAGGCGGCGGGGTGCGGGGAAGGGGCGACAAAAGACGCGGCCCGTTCGCCCACCTCAGGCGCGTTTACCTGAACAGTAAGAGTGCGAAGTCGCACCAAAATGAGGCTACTGTTGTGGAGTCGATAGCACTCAAAACGGCAGATGCGATAGCCAGCGCACTGCTGACGCGCATCAAGGCCGGTGAGTTCAGCGGCGGGCGCCTGCCAGCGGAGCGTGCCTTAAGCGAGGCGTTCAGCACCACGCGGATTACCCTGCGGGAAGCGCTGGGTAAGCTGGAGGCCCAGGGGATGATCTACCGGGAACTGCGTCGCGGCTGGTTTATCGCGCCACCACGTCTGATTTACAACCCGCTGCATCACAGCCACTTTCATGCCATGGCGAGGGAGCAGGGAAGGCAGGCGACCACGGAAGTGATCGCTGCTGAGCAGGTCGCAGCGCACGACAGCGTAGCGATCGCGCTGCGTCTGGCTCCAGGTTCGTCGGTTTACTGTATTCGCCGCCTGCGCCGCATTGATGGGCGCGCGGTGCTCTATGTAGAACACTACCTCAATCCGCGTTTTTTCCCTGGCCTGCTCGATGAAGATCTGACCCGCTCCCTGACCGATCTCTATGACCAGCGCTACGGTATTCGCTACGGCGGCGCGCGCTTCACGATTCTGCCCGGCCCGTTGCCGGAGATTGCTGCACCTACGCTGAATGTCGCGCCGGGCAGCCCCGGTTTGCTGATCACCCGTATCAACCGCAATCAGCAAAAAGAGGTGATTGATTGCGACTGTGAATACTGGCGGTACGACGCGCTCTGTGTGGATGTGGAAGCTTAGGGTTATTGTGATTTGCATCACACTCACGCATGATGTTGCGCGCTAATAACTCCTTTTTAAAGGCGCAACATGAGTGACAAAAATCCTTTGGCCCGCCACCTTGCAACGGTTCTGCAATGGGTGCTGAATCTGGGTCTGCTGAGTCTGGCGATCATCCTGATCGTCTTTTTAGGCAAAGAGACTATTCATCTGGCAAATGTCCTGTTTAACACCGGCGAGCAGGCCTCTTCTTACCTGCTGATTGAGGGAATTGTTATCTATTTCCTCTACTTCGAATTTATTGCCCTGATTGTTAAGTACTTTCAGTCGGGCTATCACTTTCCCCTGCGCTACTTTGTCTATATCGGTATCACGGCTATTATCCGCCTGATTATCGTCGACCATAAAAATCCCTTCGATACCCTCTGCTACTCAGCGGCGATTCTGATTCTGGTGGTCACGCTGTGGCTGGCCAACAGTAACCGGCTGAAACGCGAGTAATCCCCCTGCCGTCTGACACGACGGCAGGTGTTCGCATCGCCGCTCTGCGCTAAACTAGCGTCCTGAAAATTATCGGGAGTGGTGCCATGTCGCAAGACGCACTCAGCTTATTACGTTCGCTCAACTGGCTTTCTCCGTCGCAGGCCACCCTTGCGCCGCCCTTGCTCGACTGGCTGATGGAGGAGGATTCGATGACGCGCCGTTTTGAACAGCACTGTCAGCGGGTCACGGTTCAGCCGCTGCGTGAAGGCTTTATCGACGCCAGCGAGTTGGGTGAGGAAAGGGCGTTGTTGCCAGACGATGAACGCTTCTGGCTACGCGAAGTGCTGCTGTCCGGCGACGATCAGCCCTGGCTGGCTGGCCGCACGCTGGTACCGGAAAGCACCCTTAACGGGCCAGAGGCGATGCTGCAACAGCTCGGCACCCGTCCTCTGGGGCGCTATCTTTTTTCGTCGTCGACGCTGACCCGCGATTTTATTGAGCCGGGGCAGGTGGAGGGATTGTGGGGACGGCGTTCCCGTCTGCGTCTCTCCGGCAAACCGCTGCTGCTGACTGAACTGTTTTTACCGGCATCGCCGCTCTATCGCGATCTGGTCTGAGGATTTTGTGGTGCAAACGAGCTTAAGTATGAATAAATGGCGGGCCTACGCTCGCCTGATGCGTATCGACAAACCGATCGGGACGCTGCTGCTGATGTGGCCCACGCTCTGGGCATTATGGCTGGCTGACATGGCGATCCCGCCACTGCCGGTGCTGGTGGTATTCGTTGCCGGAGTGTTTGTGATGCGCGCGGCGGGTTGTGTGATCAATGACTACGCCGACCGCAAAGTTGATGGTCATGTGGAGCGTACGAAGCACCGGCCACTGGCCAGCGGCGCGGTGAGTGCAAAAGAGGCGAAGCTGCTGTTCGTGATCCTGGCGCTGATAGCTTTTGCGCTGGTGCTGACCATGAACCTGATGACGATCATGCTCTCCGTCGTAGGACTGGCGCTGGCCTGGGTTTATCCCTTTATGAAGCGCTACACCCACCTGCCGCAGGTGGTGCTGGGGGCCGCGTTTGGCTGGGCGATTCCGATGGCCTGGTCCGCAGTTAGTGAGTCCTTACCTCTGGTCTGCTGGCTGGTGTTTATTGCCAACATTTGCTGGACGGTCGCTTACGATACGCAGTATGCGATGGTCGATCGGGACGATGACCTGAAGATTGGCGTGAAGTCGACGGCGATTTTGTTTGGCCGTTTCGATAAGCTGATTATTGGTCTGCTGCAACTGGCAACCCTGCTGCTGATGGCGCTGGTGGGCATGATGCTGCATCTGAACGGCGCCTTCTACTGGACGCTGCTGCTGGCGGCTGCGCTGTTTGTTTATCAGCAGAAGCTGATCGCCGGGCGCGAACGCCAGCCCTGTTTCCAGGCTTTCCTGAATAACAATTATGTCGGGATGGTGCTGTTCCTGGGCGTACTGATGAATACGCCGCCGTTCAGTCAGCTGTTCTGATAGAGAGTTTTGGGCATAAAAAAGGCGACCTCATGAGGTCGCCTTTTTACTGGGCGCGTGTGTCAGTCGTGCGCCACCGCGGTTTCAATCGTCATGCGCACATCACTGGTGACCAGGTCAGCCAGGATATGCCAGGTCGCCAGAGTCTGCGCGACATCGGCATCACCGCTGTCGCTGATATACCCTTCGTCACGCAGCGTCAGCACCAGTGAGGTAAAGACCGCTTTGTCGAAGAACTCCGGCGCATTGATACCGTGCAGCACCGACAGACGCTGTGCCAGCGTCCGGCTCTCTTTCTCCAGCGTGCCACGGTTAATCGTCGGCTTGGCGCTGAGAATCGAGAAGGTAATGGCATAACGCTGCAGCGTTTCGCGCACACCGGCAGCCAGCAGTTGCAGCGTGCGGTAGCGCGCCGCAGTAAAGCGCAACTCACCGGCTTCGAAGGTAATCAGGCCCTGACGCGCCAGCTCCTGACTGATATCGGTCAGCAGTTGCGGCAACTCATCGGTCTGCCAGCGCAGGAACAGTTCGCTCTTCAGCATCGGGTAGATCAGGCTTACCTGACGCAGCAGTTCGGCTTCAGTCAGCGTCTGATGCTGCTGAACTATGGCGGCAATCAGCGACGGCATCACCAGCATGTGATGAATATTGTTGCGATAGTAGGTCATCAGCACCGCCTGCTCACGCGGCAGAATGATGATGTCGCCGATACTGTCCTTTTCATTCTCAAACTTATTCATACCCATGGCGTGATCCAGCAGCGCTTCCGCTGAAAGATCGGGTACGGTCGCGTTAGGTGAATAAGGCACATTGCGCAGCAGCTGGGTATAGCATTCCAGCTGTTCAATCAGCTGTTCACGGGTGAGTGAGCGCTGACGTGACGCCAGCAAAGCGGTAACACAGAGGTTCATGGCATTGGCCGCGCCCGCTTCATTGATACGTACCATCAGGCTGGCCGCGATATCATTGACCGTCGGTGTTAACCAGCTCGGACGCTGCGGCTCAATCGGATCGATGGCATCGCGCCATTCCGGTACCTGCTTGTTGAGATAGTTGACCAGCGGCAGCGGTTCGCCAAAGTTAACGTAACCCTGACCGAGATTGCGCAGCTTGCGCAAGCCACGCACCATCTGCATGAAGCCCTCTTTCTCTTTCGCCGCGCCGCGCAGTTCTTTGGCGTAAGTACCCACTTCCATCACGTGCTCATAGCCGATGTAGATCGGCACCAGCGTGATCGGGCGGTTACCGCCGCGCAGCATCGCCTGCAATGTCATGGCTAAGGTGCCGGTTTTCGGGTCCAGCAGACGGCCGGTACGAGAACGTCCACCCTCGACAAAGTACTCAACCGAATAGCCGCGGGTAAACAGCTCGCCGAGATATTCACGGAACACCGTGGCGTAGAGCTTGTTGCCTTTAAAAGTACGACGAATAAAGAATGCGCCCAGACGACGGAAAATCGGGCCGGCTGGCCAGAAGTTGAGGTTGATACCGGCAGCAATGTGTGGCGGGACCAGGCCCTGATGATAGAGCACGTAGGAGAGCAGCAGATAATCCATGTGGCTGCGATGGCACGGCACATAGACAATCTCGTGGCCATCCTGCGCCAGCTGGCGCACTTTTTCGCCGCCATTAACGTTGATGCCCTGATAGAGACGACTCCATAGCCAGCCCATCACGCGGTCAGTAACGCGAATCGCTTCATAAGAGAAGTTGGCGGCAATTTCTTCCATCATCTCGACAGCATTCTGCTGCGCTTTCTCATGGGAGATTTTTTTGCTGCGTGCTTCATCTTCGACGGCTTTTTCAATCGCTTTGGATTGCAGCAGACGGTTAAAGAGATCCTGACGCGCCGGTAACCGCGGGCCAATCGCCGCCAGCCGCTGACGGGCAAAATGGATGCGCGCCACGCGAGCCAGCTTCTGGGCGATCGACTTATCCGTACCGTGTTCCGTGGCCATGCGGCGCAGCGAAACGGTCGGCGAGAAGCGAACAAAACTGTCGCGTCCGTGCCAGATCACCGCAAAGAATTTCTGTACGCCGTTCAGCACCCGCAGGTGTGGCGTGGCTTCGCCCTGGACTTCACGTCCTGGTGCGCGGCCAAACATCACCGTGACCGGCAGCATCTGGATATCCAGCGTAGGATTATTGCGATGCAGATCGAGGTAATCGTGAAAGATTTTCACCGATTCCACGCTGGGCACGAAATAGGGAAAGACGCGCGGGCCATCGTGGATAAATACGTGGCGCGGCAGCAGTGAACCATCAATCTCCAGCGGAGAGAGTGGGTCAGGCAGATGATGCCGCAGACACTGCGCGCGTAAAGTCAGTAAGTCGGCCTTCGAATCGTAAGGCAAAACATACATAATAGGTCGGGTCGGATCCAGACCATGTTCAGACACGGGATCGGCCGGAATGGCCTTACTTTTTACCAAAAACGACAGTGGTAAATTAAGCAATTTGTAATAGAGTTTACGCCAACCTGACATAGACAACATGAAGCCTCT
The DNA here is from genome assembly GCF_015654165.1 of Pantoea sp. SM3640. Lineage (NCBI taxonomy): Bacteria > Pseudomonadati > Pseudomonadota > Gammaproteobacteria > Enterobacterales > Erwiniaceae > Pantoea > Pantoea sp. SM3640. The sequence goes on along the minus strand of NZ_CP064872.1, from coordinate 3,579,060 downwards.
TGTTAGCAAAGCGCCGCAAGCATACCAGAAAGTGCAGCGAAGATCTGTGGTGGTGCCAATTGCACGCAGCCCAGACATTGACGTCAATCCGATAAAAGGGTTCCCACATCATGGCAAATAATGCCACCGGACTTATCAGAATAGTTAAAGCCGCAGGTTACTCCTGGCAGGGACTGCGTGCCGCCTGGCAACATGAAGCGGCGTTTCGTCAGGAGGCACTGGCTGCGCTGGTCGCCATTATTATCGCCTGCTGGCTGGATGTCGATGTGGTCTCACGCATCCTGATGATTGGGTCGGTGGTGCTGGTGGTCATTGTTGAAATCCTCAATAGCGCCATTGAAGCGGTCGTTGACCGCATCGGTCAGGAGCATCATCCGCTGGCGGGCCGGGCCAAAGATATGGGCTCTGCGGCGGTACTGATCAGCATCTTACTGGCACTGTTTGTCTGGATCGCGCTGCTCTGGACACATTTGCGATAAGCGTTCCATATCGCGCCGGAAGCCGCGTTTTGCCTGACAATCGGTTTCCATTTCGCCAATACCTGTATATACTCACAGCGACTGTATAAACAACCAGGGGGCGGGATGAAAGCATTAACCAGCAGGCAGCAGCAGGTCTATGACCTGATTCGCGACCATATTTCTTCAACAGGCATGCCGCCTACGCGCGCAGAGATTGCTGCACAACTGGGCTTCCGCTCACCGAATGCGGCAGAAGAGCACCTGAAAGCGCTGGCGCGTAAAGGCGTTATCGAGATCGTTTCCGGTGCATCGCGCGGCATTCGTCTGCTAATGGAAGAAGAAGCCTCAGAAGGCATACCGTTGATTGGCCGGGTTGCTGCCGGTGAGCCGATCATGGCGCAGGAACATATCGAAACCCACTACAAGGTCGATCCGGGCCTGTTTAAGCCGTCTGCCGACTTCCTGCTGCGCGTCAGCGGAATGTCGATGAAAGATATCGGGATTATGGATGGCGACCTGCTCGCGGTACATAAAACCCAGGATGTACGCAACGGCCAGGTTGTCGTTGCCCGCATTGATGATGAAGTCACCGTTAAGCGCTGGAAAAAGCAGGGTGCTATCGTGCATCTGCTGCCTGAAAACAGTGATTTTGACCCGATTGTTGTCGATACCCGTGCACAGTCCCTGACCATTGAAGGTCTGGCGGTTGGTGTGGTGCGCAACGGCGAGTGGCTCTGATTTGAGGCCTGCGTGCATTCGCCTTTTCTGATGCTATTCTGTCTGCCCTAATTTTGTCGCTGCCTGTTTTGCGCAGCGACACCGAGCACGGAACGGCGAATGCGCTTTATCACGGCAACCGATAAAAATCTCTGGCGGCTTGCGCTGCCAATGATCCTTTCAAATATCACCGTTCCCTTACTGGGGGTGGTTGATACGGCAGTAATAGGTCATCTCGACAGCCCTGTCTATCTTGGCGGGGTTGCGGTCGGGACCACGGTGACCAGCTTCCTCTTTATGCTGCTGCTTTTCCTTCGAATGAGTACGACTGGCCTTACGGCGCAGGCGTTTGGTGCGGGCGATAAAACTGCGCTGGCACGCGCGCTGACGCAGCCGCTGATTATTGCGCTGCTGGCAGGTGTACTGTTCATCGCTTTACGTTATCCGATTATTCAGCTGGCGACCCATCTGGTTGGCGGCAATCCCGCGGTACTGGAACAGGCGGCGCTGTTTATTCAGATTCGCTGGCTCAGCGCGCCTGCTACGCTGGCAAATCTGGTCATTCTGGGCTGGCTGCTGGGCGTGCAGTATGCGCGCGCGCCGGTGATCCTGCTGGTGGTGGGCAATGTGGTTAATATCGTGCTCGATCTCTGGCTGGTGATGGGTCTGCACTGGGGTGTCGCGGGTGCAGCAACCGCCACGGCGCTGGCGGAGTACATTACGCTGGGTGTCGGCAGCATCATGGTCTGGCGGGTCCTGAAGCTGCGCGGCATTTCGCTAAGCCTGTTGAAGCAGAGCTGGCGCGGTGACAGCGGCCGACTGCTGCGGCTGAACCGGGATATCATGCTGCGCTCACTAATGCTGCAACTCTGTTTCGCCTCGCTGACCGTGCTGGGCGCGCGGCTTGGCCCGGATGTGGTGGCAGTTAACGCGGTATTGCTGATGTTCATTACGTTCACGGCCTATGCGCTGGATGGCTTCGCCTACGCGGTTGAAGCGTTTGCCGGCGAGGCGCATGGTGCAAAAGATGGCAGCAAACTGTGGCATGTCTGGCACTCTGCCTGTCGGCAGGCGGTGGTGGTGGCGCTTTTCTTCTCGCTGATCTATGCCATTGCTGGCTCGCAGATTGTTACCCTGTTGACCTCCCTTCCTTCGCTGCAACAAAGTGCTGACCGCTATCTGGTCTGGCAGATCGTTATGCCGCTGATCGGCGTCTGGTGTTATCTGCTGGATGGGATGTTCATCGGCGCGACGCGCGGACGTGAGATGCGTAATAGCATGGTGATAGCAGCAGCAGGCTACTTTCTGACGCTGTTGAGCGTACCGGCGCTGGGCAATCACGGACTGTGGCTGGCGGTAACGGTTTTCCTGGCGCTGCGCGGTCTGTCACTGTGGCTCATCTGGCGCAGGCACTGGCGTCAGAACAGCTGGTTTGATGCCTGACGCTGCACAGATTGATACAGATTATTCCGTATTATTCCGGGTTTTTGAATCTGGTTGCTACAATTAACTTTATCCGGCGCAGTTAACCAGCGCTTTATATCGTTATTTTGTTAAGTAACAAGATAATTGTTAAACCCCGAGGATTGGAGGTCTGCCATGAATAAAGACGAAGCGAGCGGCAACTGGAAGCAGTTCAAAGGCACAATGAAAGAGAAATGGGGCAAGCTGACCGACGATGACATGCAGGTTATCGAAGGCAAACGCGATCAGCTGGTCGGCAAAATCCAGGAACGTTATGGCTATGCGAAAGATGAAGCAGAGCGTGAAGTGACGGACTGGGAAGGCCAGAATAAAGACCACCGCTGGTAATGCAGCGCTGATCAGTTAACACATTCCGGTGCACCCGCACCGGAACCACACAAGGATGCGCCAGTTACCCGCGTTTTCCCCGCTTTTTCCCCTCATCCTGATGATCGTGTTCGCAGCTTTCATGGTGCGTACAGGCTTCTACTGCAGCACAATTTTCACATAAACCATGCGCTTCAATCACACTGTGGCGTAAAGCGAACTGCGCTTCACCCGCCAGCGTCGCGATAATCTTCTCCACGCCCTGCGCCTGTTTCTCCGTTACTGCTGCACAGCGGTCGCAGATCAGCATCACTGAGGTATGTGCCGGTGCCTCGAAGTGGTGACACATAACGTAGCTATTGTTGGACTCCACCCGATGTATGAAACCCTGCTCCAGCAGGAAATCCAGCGCACGATAGACGGTGGGCGGCTTGGCCTGCGGTTCGCTGATGCGGAGTTGATCCAGCAGATCGTAGGCGCTGATCGAGCCAGGCTGTTCGGCCATCAGGCGCAATACCTCAGCACGCTGCGAAGTCAGACGTACACCGCGCTGCAGGCACATTTTTTCAGCCTGAATCAAAATTTGCTGCGATGTCATGTTTGTCATGAAAAATTCTCCGCTGGATAAGTGATGTTATTTTATCACACATAGTTTTGCGGCGCTGATGTTCGTTTTCGCCTGTTAAAACAGCATTATTTGCCTGTTAAAACAGCATTTTAAGAATTTAAGCCGCTATCTATCTCAAATCTGACGAGAAATCAGATCCATTCTCAATCGACATGAAGCGGAATTTGTTGGCATTTTGCTTTGCATCTCACTGAGTTAAGAAGTAATGTTCAGAAAGACTTAAGGAAAGTCTGGCAGTATTTGAAATAACCCGACACAGTCTGAACAATTACAACGGTTTTTTGATTGGAAAACGTCCAATCCTTTGAATTAAGACACTGTTTCCTTTGAATTCACAGCAATAACGCGTTAGCCAGGGTTCACAATAGGGCTAACAAACTATTCAGTCGTTGAATGTTTCAATGACAATTTCTCAGGTGATGGCAGGCAAATGGTGAAAAAATCCGCTCAACGTTCAGCGCTGAAGTATTCCGCTGCAGCGACCGCGCTTTTCCTTTCTTCTTCCGCCATGGCGGCAGGGACCTGGTATGATGCACGTAATGACGCCATGGGCGGCACCGGCGTAGCATCTTCTGTTTATGGCTCAGCAGTGCTGGCGAACCCGGCATTAATGACGCGTGCTAAATCTGACGATAACGTCAGCATTATTATTCCCTCGGCAGGAATTCAGGTTACTGACAAAGATAAGCTGATTGATAAAGTCGATGATATTACCGACACAGTGGATCGCTATCGCGACGTGATTGGTAACCTGACTTTTGCGGATTATCTGCGTGGCTACCCTGAACTGCGTGCTGCCTCCGGCGATGTTGCTGACAAGCTCAGCGATTTGCGCGGTAACAAAGCGGACGGCAGTGCAGGCGTGGCCGTGGCCGTCACGATCCCTAATGAGACCCTGCCTTTTGCGTTTATTACCAAAGCCTACGGTACGGCGCACGTCCGTGCCAACGTGGTCCAGGGTGATATCGACTATCTGCGCGGTGTTGCTAACGGAACGGTGCTGCCACGTCCTGGCGATCAAAATAACCTTCGCTCCAGTGCAAATGGCTTAGCGGCACTCACCATTGATTATGGTGTGGCGGTCGCGCATGAGTTCACCATCGCCGGTCAGCCGGTCTCGGTGGGCGTAACGCCGAAAGTGCAGAAAACCTCGCTCTATAACTACACTGCCAGCATCTATAACTACGACAAGAACGACATCAACAATAGCCAGTATCGCAGCACCGACACCGGCTTTAACGTTGATGCCGGTCTGGCGACTACCTTTGCTGAAAACTGGACGCTGGGTGTGACCGGACAGAACCTGGTTTCGCGCGATCTGCAGACCAAAGAGGTCAACGGGTTCCGCGATACCTACCAGATTCGCCCGCTGGTCACCACCGGACTATCCTGGGATAAAGGGCCGTTTACCGTGACAGGCGATGTGGATCTGACTGAAACCAAACGCTTCAAAACCCAGGATAACAGCCAGTATGCGGCAGTGGGCGCGGAGTACCGCGTGCTTGACTGGCTGCAACTGCGTGCCGGTTATCGTGCGGACATGCGGTCTAACGACGAAAATGTTGCCACCGCAGGTTTTGGTCTGTCACCGTTTAACAAAGCTGTCCATCTGGATCTGGCTGGCTCGGTGGGGGCTAACAACACCTGGGGCGCGATGATGCAGCTGGGCTTTAACTTCTAAGCACGATATTCAGGCTGTTCGGGGGCGGGCGATGCACTATCGCCCGCCCTTGTGTTATCCTTGCACAGAATTCCATCACCCTTAATTACCGGATTGTCTGCGCTTCATGCCTAATTTCTCTTCGCAACGTTTCTCTATCGCCCCCATGCTCGACTGGACCGATCGCCACTGTCGCTATTTTCATCGTCAGCTGACCGGTGACGCGCTGCTCTACACCGAAATGGTGACCACAGGCGCGATCATTCATGGCAAAGGGGATTACCTGGCATACAGCGAGGCGGAACATCCGGTCGCGTTGCAGCTTGGCGGTAGCGATACGGCGGCGCTGGCGCAGTGTGCGAAGCTGGCAGAGCAGCGCGGCTACGATGAAGTAAACCTGAATGTCGGCTGTCCTTCGGATCGGGTTCAGAATGGTCGTTTTGGTGCCTGCCTGATGGCCGAGGCGAATCTGGTCGCGGATGCGATTAAAGCGATGCGCGATGTGGTATCGATTCCGGTGACGGTGAAAACCCGCATCGGGATTGATGAGCTGGACAGCTATGAATTCCTGACGGACTTTATCGGCACGGTGGCAGGTCGCGGTGAGTGTGAGACGTTTATCATCCATGCGCGCAAAGCCTGGCTCTCTGGCCTCAGCCCCAAAGAGAACCGCGAAATTCCACCGCTGGACTATCCACGCGTATATCAGCTGAAACGGGATTTCCCGCATCTGACGATCGCGCTTAATGGCGGCGTAAAAACGCTGGAAGAGGCACAGACCCACCTGCAGCACCTGGACGGTGTGATGATGGGACGCGAAGCCTATCAAAACCCCGGCATTCTGGCGCAGGTCGATCAGACGCTGTTTGGTCGTCAGCACCCGGCGGCAAACCCGGTGGAAGTGGTGCGCGCCATGTATCCCTATATCGAAGCGGAACTGGCGAAGGGCACGTATCTGGGACACGTCACACGCCATATGCTGGGACTGTTCCAGGGTATTCCGGGCGCCCGCCAGTGGCGACGTCACCTGAGTGAAAACGCTCACAAGCCGGGGGCGGATGTTCGCGTACTGGAAGCCGCGCTGGCGCTGGTGGCGGATGAGATCCCACAGGAAGTCTGATCCGTGATCGTAACCCTGATAAACCAGCTCTGATAAGCTGGTTTTTTTTACGCCAGAATGTGGTTTTTCTCACCAGGTCGCTACACCTTTTTTAATCCTTTTCAGCTTTAAATCAATAAGTTATCAGTTGGCACGCTTTTTGTAATAGCTATAACAACTGATTTTAAAAGGAGCGCTGACGTGGAAATTTTATTCGTATTGGGGTTTTTCCTGATGCTGTTGCTGACCGGCGTTTCACTGCTGGGCGTGCTGGCGGCACTGGTGGTCGCTACCCTCGTGATGTTTGTCGGTGGACTGTTTGCACTTGTTATCAAAGTGTTGCCGTGGCTGGTGCTGGCGGTCATCGCTGTATGGCTGCATCGTGCCTTTTTTGGCGATAGCGATGCGCGAGCGCGCCGTAAGCTGAGACGTAAGATCAACAGGTTAGACCGCAAAGGCTGGCGCTAAATGCGGTAGCGATCACAGTGTGAGAGATTGTTCGGCGCTGATCTGCAATTAAACATATTTTTTACTTATGTTTTCTGGCAGGATGCCTGTCGTCAAATCGATGTGCCATCGACTCGACATGAATTTATCGCCGCTGTCCCTACACCAGCGCGAAAAAAAAATAAAAAAAAGAAGAGGGCTTCCCACGGGAGGCCCTTTTTGCTGCTTACGGGGTGCTGGCTGTTACGGGATTAACAGGCAGGATCCCTGCGTGGCACGGCTCTCCAGCATCTGATGCGCCTGGCTGGCCTCTTTCAGCGCAAACTTCTGCTGCTCCGGCACATCAACCTTGATCGCGCCGCTCGCCAGCAGGGAGAACAGCTCGGCACTGGCGGTTTCCAGCTCCTGGCGATTGGTGATATAGCCAAACAGGGAAGGTCGGGTCACAAACAACGAGCCTTTCTTATTCAGAATGCCCAGATCGATGCCGGTCACCGGACCCGATGCATTACCAAAACTGACCATCAGACCGTGACGGCGCAGCGAATCCAGCGATGCTTCCCAGGTATCTTTACCCACGGAGTCATACACGACACCCACTTTTTTCCCTTCTGTCAGTTCGCTGATGCGCTGTGCAATATTCTCTTCGCGATAATTAATGGTCTCCCATGCGCCAGCATTTTTCGCCATCGTGGCTTTTTCCGCTGAACCCACGGTGCCGATCAAATGCGCACCCAGCGCTTTTGCCCACTGACAGGCGATTAACCCGACGCCGCCCGCCGCGGCATGAAACAGAAAGGTCTCACCGGCGCTGATTTTATAGGTCTGGCGCAGCAGATATTGCGTGGTCAGCCCTTTCAGATAGCTTGCCGCACCCTGCTCAAAGCTGATCGCCTCCGGAAGATGCATCAGGCGATCTTCCGCTACGTTGTGCACTTCACTATAGGCCCCCATCGATGCCAGACAGTAGACTACGCGATCGCCAGGTTTAAACAGAGTCACGCCACGGCCAACCCGCGACACCACACCTGCGGCTTCCGTTCCCAGGCCAGAGGGAAAAGCGGCAACCGGATAGAGCCCGCTGCGAACATAGGTATCGATGTAATTAATCCCGATAGCGCGATGCTCAACCTGCACTTCATGTTCAGCCGGGTCAGCAGGTTCAAAATCTGTCCACTCTAAGACGTCCGGGCCGCCATGCGCGCTGAACTGAATACGCTTTGCCATTCTGACTCCTGTGATTGTTTCATCATGAGGGTGAGGCGCGCACCCCAACTAAGGTATACTTGCGCGTCCCCACAGAAGATCGGTAATGCATTCACTATGGCAGGAAATAAACCCACCAACAAATCGAACGAAACGCAGGATCGCCAGCTCGCAGGCGTGAAAATGCCCCCGCATTCTCTGGAAGCGGAGCAGTCGGTGCTCGGTGGGTTAATGCTGGATAACGAGCGCTGGGATAACGTCTCTGAGCGCGTCGTCGCGAATGATTTTTTCAACCGCTCGCATCGGCTGATTTTTTCCGAGATGCAGCGGCTGCTGGAAAACAGCAAACCCATCGACCTGATTACGCTCTCTGAATCGCTGGAAACCCGCGGCGAACTGGAGATGGCCGGTGGCTTCGCCTATCTGGCTGAGCTGGCGAAAAATACCCCGAGTGCGGCGAACATCGGCGCTTATGCTGACATTGTGCGCGAACGCGCAGTGGTACGTGAGATGATCTCCGTTGCCAACCAGATTGCTGATGCCGGCTACGATCCGCAGGGACGTAACAGCGAAGAGCTGCTCGACTTCGCAGAGTCGAACGTCTTTAAAATTGCGGAAGCGCGTGCGGATAAAGATGCTGGCCCGAAAAACATTGAGCAGATTCTGGAATCAACCGTCTCCCGTATCGAATCGCTCTATCAGACACCGCATGACGGCGTCACCGGCGTGGATACTGGCTATCAGGACCTCAATAAAAAGACTGCCGGCCTGCAGGGCTCTGACCTGATTATTGTTGCCGCCCGTCCATCGATGGGTAAAACCACCTTTGCGATGAACCTGTGCGAAAACGCCGCCATGCTGCAGGAGAAGCCGGTGCTGATCTTCAGTCTGGAGATGCCCAGCGAGCAGATCATGATGCGTATGCTGGCGTCACTTTCCCGCGTCGATCAGACCCGCATCCGAACCGGACAGCTGGATGATGAGGACTGGGCGCGCATCTCCGGCACCATGGGCATCCTGCTGGAGAAGAAGAACATGTACATCGATGACTCTTCTGGCCTGACGCCCACCGAGGTGCGTTCGCGCGCCCGACGCATCTACCGTGAAAACGGTGGCTTAAGTATGATCATGATCGACTACCTGCAGCTGATGCGCGTGCCGTCACTGTCGGACAACCGTACGCTGGAGATTGCAGAAATCTCCCGCTCGCTGAAAGCGCTGGCCAAAGAACTGAATGTGCCGGTGGTGGCGCTGTCGCAGCTTAACCGCTCACTGGAGCAGCGTGCTGACAAACGGCCGGTCAACTCGGATCTGCGTGAATCGGGTTCGATCGAGCAGGATGCGGATTTGATCATGTTTATCTATCGCGATGAGGTTTACCACGAGAACAGCGATCTGAAAGGGATTGCCGAGATCATCCTGGGTAAACAGCGAAATGGCCCGATCGGTACGGTGCGCCTGACCTTTAATGGCCAGTGGTCACGCTTCGACAACTACGCGGGTCCGCAATACGACGACGAATAATCTCCGCTTTGTGCTGTCATGCACGATCTGTGCATGACAGCCCTCATCATCAGAAAATAGTGTTGGACAACCTCTCGGGTTATCGGGTTATCTGTAACAAAGCGACGCCCATTACGCTGTGGAAACGGAATGACTCACGTAGACGATTACGACCTTAAAATCCTGACTTTATTACAATCTAACGGCCGTCTGACCAATCAGGAACTCAGCGATCTGGTCGGCCTTTCTGCCTCTCAATGTTCCCGCCGCCGTATCAATCTGGAACAGGCTAACCTCATCCTGGGTTATCACGCCCGGCTGTCACCTGATGCCATCGGGCTTGGCATGGTGGGATTAATAGAGGTGCGCCTGATTAATCACACCGCCGAATATGTCGAGAGCTTTCACCGCATGGTGGAGCAGGAGCAGGCGATTGTGGATGCCTACAAAACCACGGGTGATGCAGACTATCTCCTCAAGGTGGCGGTGGCCGATCTCAACTCCCTCAGTGCGTTAATCAGCCAGTTAGTTGCCGGACACCAGAGCGTTTCCCATGTGAAAACCTCCGTGGTACTGGGACGAATGAAAGAGAACGGGCTGATGATGATCCCCGGAGAGAAGACGCGCTAAAAGAGTGCGTGCTGTGCGATTTTGGTGCACACTGGCGGCAGTTAATGCAAATAACGCGCATTTAAGATGGCTTTGGCGCATAGGTTGACGGCATCAGTCGAAATTCATGCACAAAGTTCCGTTATAAAGCGCCTTAGATATCAACGGGATATCGCTGGCATCCGCTTTACAGCCGTTCAGTGCTGTGACGATGGTGCGTTTTTTGCATCGGAACCGCATCATTTGCACTGAGAAAACCCCCATGGATAACATCGCAGAACCCACCCGCGTTCCGCATTCGCGCATTGAAGATGCGCTGGCGATGGTGCTCGGCACTCTGATGGTCTCGTTCGGCGTCATTATGCTGAAACAGGCCGGTGCGCTGACCGGCAGCACCGCAGGTATCGCCTTTCTGATCAGCTATCTCTCGCCGCTCTCGTTCGGCAGCGCGTTCTTCCTGATCAACATCCCGTTTTACTGGCTGGCGGTTAAACGCATGGGCTGGGAATTTACCCTGAAAACCTTCTGCGCCGTCGGGCTGGTGTCGCTCTTCACCCAGCTGCACCCGCTGTTCGTCCACTTTTCTGACCTTAACCCCTTCTATGCGACACTGTTCGGTAACGTCATCATGGGAATCGGGTTTATAGTGTTATTTCGTCATAAGGCGAGCCTGGGCGGCATCAATATTCTGGCGCTGTGGCTACAGGATCGCTTTGGGATCCGCGCGGGTAAACTGCAGATGGCAGTCGATACCTGCGTCGTGCTGGCGTCACTGTTTGTGGTGAGTGGCCCCATCCTGCTCGCGTCGATTGCGGGTGCGGTGATCCTGAACCTGATTATTGCAATGAACCACCGTCCGGGACGCTATCGGGTTTAATCCGCCGCTTACGGACCAATCATGGAGACCTACACCGTGTTTCAAAACGTTGATGCCTATGCTGGCGATCCGATTCTGTCGTTGATGGAAGCTTTCAAACAAGACCCACGCGAACACAAAGTTAACCTGAGTATCGGACTCTATTACGACGAACAGAACATTATCCCGCAACTGAAGGCTGTAGCGGCTGCCGAAGAGCAGATCTATGCTGAGCCGCATCAGGTATCGCTCTATCTGCCAATGGAAGGGCTGAACAGCTACCGTAGTGCGATTGCACCGCTGCTGTTTGGTGCCGATCATCCGGTATTAAAAGCGGGCCGTATTGCGTCGATTCAGACTCTGGGTGGTTCTGGCGCGCTGAAAGTCGGCGCGGATTTCCTCAAGCGCTACTTCCCGCAGTCTGCCGTCTGGGTCAGCGATCCGACCTGGGAAAACCACATCGCGATTTTTAACGGTGCAGGTTTAGAGGTAAATACCTATCCCTGGTATGACGCCGAAACCCACGGTGTGCGGTTTGATGCCTTTATCAGCACCCTGAAAACCCTGCCCGCGCAGAGCATCGTGTTGCTGCATCCCTGCTGTCATAACCCGACCGGCGCTGACCTGACGGATGCGCAGTGGGATCAGACCGTTGAGGTGCTGAAAGCACAGCAGCTGATTCCTTTCCTGGATATCGCCTATCAGGGCTTTGGTGCGGGTATGGAACAGGATGCCTATGCCCTGCGCGCGGTCGCGGCGGCTGGTCTGCCTGCGCTGGTCAGTAACTCCTTCTCCAAAATCTTCTCGCTTTATGGCGAGCGCGTAGGCGGTCTCTCTATCGTCTGCGACAGTGCCGAAGAGTCAGCACGTGTGCTGGGCCAGTTAAAAGCTACCGTTCGCCGTAACTACTCCAGCCCGCCAAATTTTGGTGCGCAGGTTGTGGCACGCGTCCTCAACGATGAGGCGCTGAAGGCCAGTTGGCTGGCTGAAGTAGAGGCGATGCGTCTGCGCATTCTTGCGATGCGCCAGTCGCTGGTGGACGTACTGAGCACCGCGCTGCCAGGTAAAAACTTCGACTACCTGCTGAAGCAGCGTGGCATGTTCAGCTATACCGGCCTGAGTGCGCAGCAGGTTGATCGCCTGCGTAACGAATTTGGCATCTATCTGGTGGGCAGCGGCCGCATGTGTGTGGCCGGTCTGAACAGCAAAAATGTGCATCAGGTAGCGGAAGCGTTTGCTGCCGTGATGTAACAGCAGCCAGGCTGTAAACAAGACCGCCAGGGTTTTCTCTGGCGGTTTTTTTATGGGTCAGGGTTTACCTTTCGGCGACATGCTGCACACTTAAACGGGATAACCGTTTCAGGAATAAGCTATGTGGCATCAACAAACTATAACGCTGAGGGCGAAGTCGCGCGGGTTTCATCTGGTCACCGATGAGATCGTTAATTCGCTTTCCGGACTGCGTGATATCAAAACCGGACTGCTGCATCTGCTGTTGCAGCACACTTCGGCGTCGTTAACCTTAAACGAGAATTGCGACCCGACGGTGCGCAGCGACATGGAGCAGCATTTCATGCGGCACGTGCCGGAGAATGCGCCTTATCAGCACGACTACGAAGGACGTGATGATATGCCAGCGCACATCAAATCATCGACCTTAGGGGGTTCGTTGTTATTACCGGTTCAGCGGGGACGTCTGGTGCTGGGCACCTGGCAGGGTATCTGGCTGGGCGAGCATCGCATTGATGGCGGTGCCAGGCGGATTATCGCCACTTTACAAGGGGAGTCGTAATGAATAACTCAGACTTACTGACCTATTGCATGAGCAAGCCGGGCGCGGAGCAGAGCGTCCACAATGACTGGAAGGCTACACAGATTAAAAGTAACGGCGTGCTGTTTGCAATGGTGCACGAGGTAAAAGGGCGGCCCGCCGTCTCGCTGAAATCGACGCCAGCGCTGGCCGAATTGCTGCGCGATGAGCACAGCGATATTATTCCCAGCGAGCATCTGAATAAGTCTCACTGGAGCACGCTGTTCCTCGACGGTTCGCTGAAAGATTCGCAGATCTACTATCTGGTCGATGCCTCATACCAGCAGGCGGCGGCTGCCCGTTAAACGGCAATAAAAAACCCTCTTACCTGAGCAGGAGGGTTTCAGATCAGACCGCTTACGCGGCAGACTGATCGCGCAGGGTGTTAATATCAATAACAAAGCGATACTTCACATCGCTTTTCAGCATGCGCTCATACGCTTCGTTGATCTGGTCCATCGCGATCAGCTCAATGTCTGACGTAATCCCGTGCTCGCCACAGAAATCGAGCATCTCCTGGGTTTCCGCGATGCCGCCAATTAGTGAACCGGCGATGCTGCGACGTTTAAAGATCAGGTTAAAGACCTGCGGTGCCGGATGATCGTGCTCCGGTGCGCCCACCAGCGTCATGTTGCCATCCAGCTTCAGCAGGGTGATGAACGGATTGAGATCGTGCTGAGCCGCCACGGTGTTCAGGATGAAGTCAAAGCTGTTCGCGTGCTGCGCCATCTGATCCGCATCTTTGGAGATCACCACTTCATCGGCACCCAGACGTTTGCCATCTTCAATTTTGGATGGTGAGGTGGTGAACAGCACCACATGTGCGCCCATGGCATGCGCAATCTTCACGCCCATATGGCCCAGGCCGCCTAAGCCTACGATACCCACTTTCTTGCCAGGACCGACATTCCAGTGACGCAGCGGCGAATAGGTGGTGATACCGGCACACAGCAGCGGTGCCACGCCCGCCAGCTCCAGGTTTTCCGGGATCCGCAGCACAAAGCTTTCATCAACCACCATCGACGTTGAGTAGCCGCCGTAGGTAATGGCGCCGGTTTCGCGATCTTCGCCGTTATAGGTGCCGACAAAGCCGTTTTCGCAGTACTGCTCCAGACCCTGCTGACAGCTCGGACAGCTGCGGCAGGAATCGACCATACAGCCGACGCCAACCAGATCGCCGACTTTGTATTTCTGCGTCTGTGGACCAACAGCAGTTACGCGACCCACAATTTCATGCCCCGGAACGACGGGAAAAATAGTGTTTTTCCACTCATTACGGGCCTGATGCAGGTCTGAGTGGCAAACGCCACAGAACAGCACCTCAAGCTGAACGTCATGGGCGCGCAGCTCACGCGGCTTAAAATCGAACGGTGCCAGTTTGGATTTTGCATCCTGAGCAGCATACGCATGCGTAATATTCATGGTGTCTCCAGTTTCGATGTGTCGTGAGTGTTTTTTGATGATGTGCAGCAGCGTGGATGTGCTGCGAAAACAGGGCGACGCCAGGGGCGTGCCAAAGAGGAACCGCTTAAGGATAGTCAGCGTGAGGAAAAGCGTATATGCCTATACATGTCTGAATCTTGCCTGATTCTGCATTTTTCTGGCTGAATCGGCAGGGGATAAAAAAGGCCCGCACGCGGCGGGCCTGAGAGAATTACTTCTGTAACAGGGGCTTCAGGAAGCGCGCTGTGTGGGATTTCTCACACTCCGCCACGGTTTCTGGCGTACCCGCCACCAGGATTTCACCGCCGCCGCTGCCGCCTTCCGGACCAAGATCGACAATCCAGTCTGCGGTTTTGACCACATCGAGGTTGTGCTCAATCACCACGATGGTATTGCCCTGATCGCGCAGCTTATGCAGCACTTCCAGCAACTGCTGGATATCGGCAAAGTGCAGGCCGGTGGTCGGCTCATCCAGAATGTAGAGCGTCTGACCGGTGCCACGCTTCGACAGCTCACGCGCCAGCTTCACACGCTGGGCTTCACCGCCGGAAAGGGTGGTGGCGGACTGACCGAGGCGGATATAGGTGAGACCCACATCGATCAGCGTCTGCAACTTACGCGCCAGCGCTGGCACGGCATCGAAGAACTCACGCGCCTCTTCGATCGTCATCTCCAGCACTTCGTGAATGCTCTTGCCTTTGTATTTCACTTCCAGCGTTTCACGGTTATAGCGTTTGCCTTTGCACTGGTCGCACGGCACATAAATGTCCGGCAGGAAGTGCATCTCGACTTTCAGCACGCCATCGCCCTGACAGGCTTCACAGCGTCCGCCCCGCACGTTGAAACTGAAGCGACCCGGATTGTAGCCGCGCGAACGCGCTTCCGGCACGCCCGCAAAGAGTTCACGCACTGGCGTGAAGATGCCGGTATACGTGGCCGGGTTGGAACGCGGTGTACGACCAATCGGGCTCTGGTCGATGTCGATCACTTTGTCGAAGTGCTCCAGGCCTGCCACGTCACGGTAAGGTGCCGGTTCGGCGATGGTCGCGCCGTTCAGCGCACGCTGAGCAATCGGGAACAGCGTATCGTTGATCAGGGTCGATTTACCCGAACCAGAAACACCGGTAATACAGGTGAACAGCCCGACCGGCAGCGTCAGCGTAACATCCTTAAGGTTGTTGCCGCGTGCGCCGGTAATCTTCAGCACTTTGGCCGGATCGCCTTTAACGCGCTCCTCTGGCACCACAATGCCACGCTTGCCACTCAGGTACTGACCGGTCAGCGATTCTTCCTGCGCCATAATCTGATCAACGGTGCCTTCTGCGACCACCTGACCGCCGTGTACGCCTGCACCCGGACCGATGTCGATCACGTGGTCTGCGGCACGAATCGCATCTTCATCATGCTCAACCACAATCACGGTGTTGCCGAGGTCGCGCAGATGAATCAGGGTGCCAAGCAGTCGTTCGTTGTCACGCTGGTGCAGGCCAATAGAAGGCTCATCCAGCACATACATCACGCCGACCAGACCGGCACCGATCTGGCTGGCCAGGCGGATACGCTGTGCTTCACCCCCGGATAGGGTTTCCGCAGAGCGTGACATCGACAGATAGTTCAGGCCGACGTTGACGAGGAAGCTCAGGCGATCGCCAATCTCTTTCAGAATTTTCTCGGCGATCTGCGCACGCTGGCCGCTGAGTTTCATGTTTTCAAAGAAGGACATCGCATGGCCGATGCTCATCTCAGAGATGGTCGGCAGCGTGGTGTTCTCCACGAAGACGTGGCGCGCTTCACGACGCAGACGGGTGCCTTCACAGCTGGCACAGGCGCGGTTGCTGATAAACTTCGCCAGCTCTTCGCGAACCGCAGAGGATTCCGTCTCTTTATAGCGGCGCTCCATATTATTGAGCACGCCTTCAAACGGATGACGACGAACCGAGGTATCGCCGCGATCGTTGATGTACTTAAATTCGATGCTCTCTTTGCCTGAGCCATACAGAATCACTTTCTGCACATTGTCTGGCAGGCTGCCGAATGACGCTTCGATATCAAAATCGAGGTGTTCCGCCAGCGAACGCAGCATCTGGAAATAGTAAAAGTTACGACGATCCCAGCCGCGAATGGCGCCGCCCGCCAGCGAAAGCTCGGGATTCTGCACGACGCGGTCAGGATCAAAATATTGCTGTACGCCCAGGCCGTCACAGGTTGGGCAGGCGCCCGCCGGGTTGTTAAACGAGAACAGGCGCGGTTCCAGCTCGCTCATGCTGTAACCACAAATCGGACAGGCGAAGTTAGCCGAGAAGAGCAGCTCTTCTGCGTCGCTGTCATCCATGTCCGCCACGATAGCCGTGCCGCCGGAAAGCTCCAGCGTGGTTTCAAACGACTCCGCCAGACGGGTTGCCAGGTCTTCACGCACTTTGAAGCGGTCAATGACCACCTCAATGGTGTGCTTCTTCTGCAGCTCAAGCTTCGGCGGATCGGAGAGGTCACACACTTCGCCATCGATACGCGCACGGATGTAGCCCTGCGTCGCCAGATTCTCCAGCGTCTTGGTGTGCTCACCCTTACGATCTTTCACCACCGGGGCCAGCAGCATCAGGCGACGACCTTCCGGCTGGGAAAGCACCTGATCCACCATCTGGCTCACGGTCTGCGCCGCCAGCGGCACATCATGATCCGGGCAGCGCGGTTCGCCTACGCGGGCAAACAGCAGACGCAGGTAGTCATGGATCTCTGTGATGGTTCCCACCGTCGAGCGTGGGTTGTGCGAGGTGGATTTCTGCTCAATGGAAATGGCGGGCGACAAACCTTCGATATGATCGACGTCCGGCTTCTCCATTAACGAAAGAAACTGGCGCGCATATGCAGAGAGCGACTCCACATAGCGGCGCTGACCTTCCGCATACAGCGTATCAAACGCCAGTGAGGATTTACCGGACCCTGACAGGCCGGTTACCACAATGAGTTTGTCGCGTGGGATGGTCAGGTTGATGTTTTTCAAATTATGGGTGCGGGCACCACGAACTTCGATCTTATCCATTCACCTTTCCCGGATTAGCTGCACTCACCGTGCCTTGCCGACACGGCCAGAATAAACGTGTCATTATGGCACAAAAAATAGACTGAATATATATCCAGTACTCTCGGCCGGGAAGCTGAGAGGGATTAAAACTGGAACCCCGCTCGAAAGTGGGAAACAGTCCGCAGGACGTGTTAGAATTGATAGATTAGACTGTATGCATTAACTCATCGGGAGACAGCAACATGGCCAGTCGTGGCGTTAACAAAGTGATTCTTGTCGGGAATCTGGGTCAGGATCCGGAAGTACGTTACATGCCAAATGGTGGCGCGGTTGCCAACATTACGCTGGCTACGTCGGAAAGCTGGCGCGACAAGCAGACCGGTGAAAACAAAGAGATCACTGAATGGCACCGTGTGGTGCTGTTTGGCAAACTGGCTGAAGTCGCAGGCGAATACCTGAAAAAAGGATCGCAGGTTTACATCGAAGGTCAGCTGCGTACCCGTAAATGGCAGGATCAGGGCGGCCAGGAACGTTACACCACCGAAGTCGTGGTCAACGTTGGCGGCACCATGCAGATGCTGGGTGGCCGTCAGCAGGGCGGCAACGCGGGTGCACCAGCAGGTGGTGGCGCGCAGGGCGGTGGCAACAACAATGGCTGGGGTCAGCCGCAGCAGCCGCAGGGCAACAACAACCAGTTCAGTGGCGGCGCGCAGTCCCGTCCGCAGCAGCAGCCACAGAGCGCACCGGCCAGCAACAACAACGAACCTCCAATGGATTTCGACGACGACATTCCATTCTGATTCCGCTGGACAGACAGTGCAAAAAAGCCCGCTTATGCGGGCTTTTTTATGCGCGGCTTTTGCGGGCGGTTACGACCATTCCGCCACAATCTCATCGGTACTCAGCACGCGCGGCACGTGGCCGGGAATCGACAATGAGGACCAGACCTCATTGTGCTGGTTTATCAACGCTTCAGCGCTGACCCAGCGACGATCGGCGGTGGTATGCGCATCAGCAGCCACGGTAATGGCATAGCCCGCACTGGCACCCACTTTTATGGTGGTATCGAGACAGTAGTCAGTGGCACAACCGCACGCCACAAACTCTTCCACCGCCAGCTTCTTTAACAGTGCGGCCAGCTCTGTCTGCCAGAAGCTGTCGCAGGCGGTTTTTGTGACGTAATGCGCGCCAGCAGGCTGAACCAGTTCCGGCAGCAGATTAAAAGCCTCATTCCCCTCGCACATCGCGCCTTCGCGGTGCTGGATAAAAATGGTGATGTCGGCGCGTTCAGTCAGCCGGTTAATCTGCGCCACCCGACCCGCCTGGTCGAAGCGTGGCGAGCTGAAGACCCCATTCTGCATATCGATAACCACTGCCACACGCTGTGCCATGCTTGACCCCATCCGTCTGAAAAAAACAGTGTTACCTGTGGCATTGCAGATAGCAATCTTTTGCATTTCAGACCCGGTCACAGGCATGCTTAGCAGACTGGTTAAATAAGGAGAGAGAAGTGGACGGTGTTCCGGCAAGTTTCCCCTGTGAGAAAGATCGCGCCCGGTTCCGGCAACTCGCAGAGCTGCCCGGTGTGGAACTCTATCAGGCCCACATCTCCCGCTACGCCTTTGAACCCCATACCCACGAAGCCTTTGGGATCGGCACCATTGAAGCGGGCGCGCAGCGCTTTCGCTATCGCGGCACCGAATATACTGCGCCGGAAAACTCACTGGTCATGATGAACCCGGATGAGCTGCACACGGGTGAGTCAGCGTGCGAAGAGGGCTGGCGCTATCAGATGATCTACATTCAGCCGCAGCTGATGGATGAACTGACCGGCGACCGCGGCTGGTGGTTTAACGAGGCGCTGCTGACCGATCCGCGCGTGGCGCAGCCGCTCTCCCGCCTGCTTGCCGCACTCTGGCAGGCAGAGTCTGAACTGGCGCGCCAGAGCCTGATTGCTGAGCTGCTGCTGCAAATCCGTCCGCTGGCGCGTATGTCTTCACAGAGCAGACCCGATGCCCGGCATCGTTTTGATCAGGTCAGAGATTTTCTGCGCGCAAACCTCGCAGAACCGGTGCGGCTGGAGGAGCTGGCGGCGCTGGCTTCACTGTCGCCGTGGCACTTCTTACGTGCCTTTCGCCAGCACTATCACGTTACGCCGCATCAGATGCTGATGGCTTTCCGGCTCTATGACGCCAAGCAAAGGCTGGCACAGGGTGAAGCGGCCGCCAGCGTCGCGGCGGCGGTGGGATTGACCGATCAGGCTCATCTCACCCGCGCCTTTGCTCACCGTTATGGCATTACGCCGGGCCGCTATCAAAAGCAGGTCCGCCAGCCCTGATACCACCGCAATCTGCTACAAGCATTTCCCGCCCGAACCCGCCACACTCTGCCAAAAGTCTGTATAAGGAAGAAATCATGTTTGCGGGAATTATGTTTGCCGTCACTGCCGGACTGATGTGGGGGCTAATCTTTGTCGGGCCGCTGCTGGTGCCGGACTATCCTGGCGCGCTGCAATCGGCGGGACGTTATGTGGCGTTTGGGCTGATTGCGCTACCGCTGGCCTGGCACAGCCGTCGTCGTCTGCGTCAGCTGTCACGCGCTGACTGGCTTGAGGCCGTAAAGCTCTCGCTGGTGGGAAACCTCTTTTACTATGCGTTTCTGGCGAACGCCATTCAGCGAACCGGCGGGCCGGTCTCCACCATGATTATCGGCACGCTGCCGGTGGTGATCGCCGTCACGGCTAATCTCTGTTATGGCCATCTTGAAGGACGATTGCCGTGGCGGCGGTTGTTCCCGGCACTGGTCATGATGGCGGCTGGCTTGCTTTGCGTGAACGCGGCGGAGCTGCAGAGTCAGGGTGCTACGCTGGATCTCAGTCGTTATCTGACCGGTATCGTGCTGGCACTATTGGCGGTAGTCTGCTGGACCTGGTATCCGCTGCGTAATGCCCGCTGGCTGCGTACGCATCCCGAACTGCGCCCCTCAACCTGGGCTACCGCGCAGGGGCTGGTGACGCTGCCGATGGCACTGATCCTGTACGCGCTGGTCAGCGTTCAGCTCGCCTGGCAGCAGCCCGATTTTTCGCTGCCGTTCGGGCCGCGACCCATGGTATTCATCGCATTGATGCTGACGATTGGCCTGCTCTGTTCCTGGCTGGGTACCTTATGCTGGAATGCTGCCAGCCAGCGTCTGCCTACCGTACTGATGGGACCGCTGATCGTTTTCGAGATACTCTTTGGCCTGTTATGGACTTTTCTCTGGTATCAACGCTGGCCGCCGCAGCTCACTCTGATGGGCATTGTTTGTCTGATGGCGGGTGTGATCTGGGCAATGCGCATCAAACCCCAACCCCAGGTCGTCGCGATTAAAGAGTAAACCGTAAAGCTCACCTGAATGCCTTTACCGCGCGGACAAGACGCCGCGCGGCTTTTTAAGATTAAACCCTATCCTGATTTGCTCGCTCTCCGGCAGATTTATACCGCGAAATCGATTTCATGGTTCCGCACTGTTGTCCGGTATCCCCCGATAACCCCCTTCATCCTCCCTTTGTCAGTAAAAAAACGGCCCTTTCTGGCGGCTGAAAGTGGCCTGTTCCAGCGCTGGCAACCGTTCACCGGTCAGATATCGGTCATTAATCAGGAAAAATAGCGCAGCATTATGGACGTTACGCTTTTATCCAGTGCTGTTTATTGCGTTATGGACCTGAGAAAAGGGGACTAAAAACCACCATTAACTTCACTCAGTGATAAATGAGTAAGAGAATTCCGCCGCTGCGTTAATAATTAAAGATTAATCTCTGGCATCAATGATGCGCAATGAAGAGAGTCAAAAGATAGACCCATAACGTTAGTGATAAGGAGTAATAAACTATTTAACCCGGATTAATCCTGGAGAAAGTTAATGCAATAAACCCATCATCGGGAATTAAAGCGCAACCGCAAAATTTCAGGCAGGTCCATCATTAACTCAAATTTACGGTGATTAATGTTTGTGCGATGTTTAAAGTGGCTTAATGATATTGAGACGATTTAGTTCCGACGATTAGCAGGACTAAACTAAAAAAGGGAAGGCCCAATCCCGCGTAAACGAGATTGGGAGGGGAAGATAAGG
Organism: Pantoea sp. SM3640; assembly: GCF_015654165.1. NCBI lineage: Bacteria > Pseudomonadati > Pseudomonadota > Gammaproteobacteria > Enterobacterales > Erwiniaceae > Pantoea > Pantoea sp. SM3640. Next base: position 3,557,698 of record NZ_CP064872.1, on the reverse strand, counting down.
CGTGGAATGCGAGACTTTTGCTGTTGTGAATCAATTTTACCGCAAAAAAAGAAGCTTAGCCGTGAAGCCATTCATTAGTTATAAATGGAGCGGAAAAGGGTGCCGCAATTGTCCTGTTAAATGATCTTCATCTCTTCTGGTAAGAACAAATCTCAGCGTTAAGTCTAAAAAGCGCGGTAGCATTAGGTTTAGCGATTCTCCGTGCCTGACGGATAGTGGTATACGCTGCGGCTGATATCTAATAAGCGGCAGCTGCGGCGGGTGCCAATGTCGAAGGTGGTCTGCAGGAAATCCACAGCCTGTCGTTTTTCATTAGTAGTAAAGAAGTGCTTCAGAACGCTCTGCAGCATCTCTTTGTCCGAGTTGAGCGTCTGCAGTTCACGTGTGACATTCTGCAGTTTTTCTTCCAGCTCCTTGATTTTTCTGCCTTCTTCCGAAGACAACCCAGAAAACTTCTTTTTCCAGCTATAGAACGTGGCTTCAGAGATGCCTAACTCTTCACAAATCTCTCTGACTTTCACGCCCGATTCAGAAGCTTTAATGGCATTTGTGATTTGATCTTCGCTGTATCGTGACTTTCTCATAAATGCTCTTACCTTTCTTATCGATTAATGGATGAGAATGACTTTAATAATTTCTGGCACTGTAAGATTTTATTAAGGCAGTATTAAAGTGCGCGAATTGAATTGCGAAGCCTAAATTAAGATATTTAGAAGAAATATCATCATGGGATAAATCTTATTTTATTCTTATCCGGGGGGCGTGCCTTCCTGGAGGCGGGTTTTTGTTATAAATTCATCGCATCCAAAATACGAAAAAATTCTACGTACAGTGGATATTTAGCTTCGCCGACTTGATTAATATGCCGGTATGGCTGTTTAAGGTTGTTTTATTTTCAGCCTGAAATCGTTTCCATCAGAAGTGATTCGCGCCATTTATAATAAGAATTATCCTGAATTCACTCTCCGGATCATGATTTACATCTCAATTTTCGGACCAGTTTGGTCTGAAGTCATACATTTTCGCCAGGCCCACTGAGCGCTTATTAATTCGTTACAGGGATGTTGTACCGAAGCGGTTGTAGTTGAGTAATACTAAGGAAGAGTCGATGAAATTGAGCGTAATGTCTAATGCCGCCTGGATGATGTCTGAGAAGATCATCTCCGTTTTTGGCGTCATTTTTGTGACGTCTTACGTGGCTAAATCCTTTGGTCCAACGGTGTTTGGCCAGATGGCGTTTTCTACTTCACTATTTGCCATGGTGCAAACCGTCGCAATCTTTGGCACCGAAACCATTCTGTTTAAGCGCGTCAGCAAAAATGCGTCGAAAGGCCTGCGCCTGATGACCATCGCCCGTACGCTGCGCATGGTGCTATTGCTGGTCACGTCGGTGCCAGTCTTAATTTGGGTCTGGTACAACATGCAGGAAAACTTCCTGGCGTTTGCACTGGCCTCATTTGTTGCCTCGGTTTTTGTCACCCAGGACACCTTCAGCGTTTATAACAACGCACGTCTTGCTTCGCGTCTTAACACCATCGCTAACGCTGTGGGCATGCTGCTGAGTTTCGGCATCAGCTTTACCGTCGCCTGGCTGCGTCTTAATCCGCTCTGGCTGACGCTGTCGATTGTTGCCGTGACGCTGGTGCCTTACCTGATCAAGCGTCACAACTTCTATCAGGACCATCAGGATCAGATGCCGCCGCGCGAAAAGCGCACCGCCTATCTGCGCTATCTGATGTATGCCGGTCTGCCGCTGGCGATCTCCAGCATCTTTATCTCGGTGCAGGTTAAAGCGGCGCAGATGTTTCTGGCAGGCACGGCGCCTGCGCGCGACCTCGGTCTGTTTGCGGCGGCAAATACCATTTCCGCCTCCTGGATTTTTATCCCGGTTGCGCTGATCACCTCCTGCTTCACTGAAATCTTTAGGGAGCGCGGCGAGGTGGCTATTAAGCTGGCTGCCCGGCTCAATGGCTACGTTATGGCAGTTTCATTGCTGATGCTGCTGGTCATTTCGCTTTACGGCGAGCAGATCATCATCGCGTTGTACGGACCGGAATACACACAGTCAGGAAGTCTCATTACGTTGCTGTCGATAGCGACCAGCTTTTCGGCAATGGGGACTGTAGCGTATCGCTACATGGTCAAAGAGGGAGGATTTAACTACTTGCTGAGGAAAATCATCTGCCTGATGGTCATCAGTCTGCCGCTCTCCTGGTGGTTGATCCAGGGTCACGGCATCATGGGGGCCGCGTGGAGCGTTTTCCTTTCAGAACTTTTGTCCCTGACCGTAATGAATTACTTCTTTAAAAACGGCGTCATTCAAAAGATTCAGGTTTCCTCACTCAACTACAAAACATACAAATGAGGTCAGATATGCTCAAGTTGAAAGAAGAACTCAGAAAAAGTGTGCAGTACTTTATCAAGAAGATGCCCTGGGCTTATCAGGACCGCATCTACTACTTCCATAAGTTCAGAAAGCTGCCCAATCTGCGTCAGCCAAAAGTGTTCAACGAGAAGGTGTTGTACCGTAAGTTTATCTTCGGCGATTACCAGAACTACGGTCGTCTGTCAGATAAGTACTCGGTGCGCGAATTCATTGCTGAAAAAATCGGTAATGAATACCTGATCCCGCTGGTACACGAAACCACTGACCCGACCACGCTGAACAGCCTGCCTTGCTGGAAGGGAACGGTGATCAAGCCGAACCACGCTTCCAACATGGTAGAAATTCTGCTGGAAGAGCCGGACGCGTTGCGCAAGCAGCAGATCATTCATGACTGCTATCGCTGGCTGAAGACCGACTTCGCCAACGAAGCGCGTGAGATTCACTATCGCTACATCAAGCCACGCATCCTGGTTGAGAAGTACATTGGTGATGGCAAAAGCGCGCCGATCGATTACAAGTTTCATATGTTCAACAAGCGTGATGGCCGGTTCGAATATGTGCTGCAGGTGATCTACAACCGCTGTCAGCCGCTGCTGTCGATGAATTTCTACGTGAATAACCTCAATGAGGCCTACCACAAGATTCGCGATACCGGTCTGGATGTTTCACCGATTATGCCGTCACTGGAACATGCGCTCGAACTGAGCAAAAAGCTGGCCAGTGATTTCGACTACGTGCGTGTGGACTGGTATATCCATGACGAGCACATCTACTTTGGCGAACTGACCTTCACCCCAGGTGCAGGGCTGGTTACCGGATTGGATCGTGGTTTAAACCAGATGATGGGAGATATGTGGATTCAGGACCGCCGCGGAACGCAGAGCCCGGGCGTTACAGTGCAGGATGTTAATATCCCTGCCATGTTGAAGAAAATTTAAGTTCACACAGCAATATAAAAAACCCCGCTAAGCGGGGTTTTTTATGCGTAAAAATCAGGGCATCGGCCAGTCAGCAGGCGCCTGGCTCATCGCATCAATAAAGGCGTGCTTTGAGATTTCCACGAAGTTGTGCACGTTTTCCATGCTCAGGGTAATGCCCATCAGACCGGTAACAAACCAGCAGGTCATGCCTAAACCAATCCCGCCACACATAAAGGCCATCACGTGACGGCTGTCCTGACGAAGTTTGGTTTTCAGGGTGCTGGCAAAAAACATCATGATTGCGCTCAGCAGTTCCCAACGCATAACAAGAAAACTGGCGGTTAACGTAGCCATCGGCCGGACCTCAATATCAGTAAGTATTCCTGACAATCTGCGGACATCACCGGCGACAAAAAAGTGTGTCAGGTAGGACTTTTTTGCCGTCAACCCAGGTTCAAAGTGTGACTTGGGTCACATTATATCACCCGATTTTAAATTTTGAACAAAATTTGACTCTTGTATGGTAGTGACGTGCGGAAAAAGTGAGCAGCAGAAGAAGAACGGCGGGGGAAATCAGGCAGATGCGCCCGGAGCGGGCGCAGCAAAGAATTAACGGACCGGGCAGCACTCGCCGGTGGTGCGCTGGGTAAAGCTGGTAATGCCGTCGTTACAGCCAAAACTCAGCAGGCGAGGGCGCTGAATCGTCTGGCGGCGCATGGTGTGGCGGTAAGCGGTCGGGGTCTGTGAAAACTGACGACGAAACACCCTGGAGAAGGTCTGCTGCGAGTCATAGCCATATTGCATCGCGATATCAAACACCGGACGCTGTGTCTGCGATAGCGCTTCTGCGGCCAGCGTCAGGCGGCGCTCACGAATATAGCCACCCAGCGTCTGTTTCGTCACGGAACGGAACATACGCTGCAGGTGCCATTTCGAATAGCCTGATTTTGCCGCAACCTCATCAATCGACAGGCTCTTATCGAGGTTCTGGTCAATCCAGTCCGTCAGGGAATGAATGATCTCTTCTTGCATCATGGCCTCATCCTTCTGGTGCTTAATAAGGGGTAATGGGAGTTTAGGGGTTTCAATGGAGAAGGAGTATAATTCCTCAAGTTAACTTGAGGTAAAGGGTCTGATGAAAAAAGAACGCAACTATCCAAAACCGGTTTTAACACCCGGTGAAGTGGCGCGCCGCAGCGGTGTGGCGGTCTCGGCGCTGCACTTTTATGAAACCAAAGGCCTCATTTTCAGCACCCGTAACAGCGGTAATCAGCGCCGTTACAGCCGCGACGTGCTGCGACGCGTGGCGATCATCAAGATTGCGCAGCGCATTGGCATCCCGCTGGCGACGGTCAGCGACAGTCTTGACCACATTCCGCCCGATAAGCGCATGTCGACGACGGAATGGGATGCGCTGACCCGGCACTGGCGCGAAGAGCTGGATAAGCGCATTGAAACCCTGACTCGCCTGCGCAATGACCTGGATGGCTGTATCGGCTGCGGCTGCCTGTCGATGCGCGACTGTCCGCTGCGCAATCCTGGCGACCGGCTGGGTCAGCAGGGCTCGGGTGCAGTGCTGCTTGACCCGGAACAGGATGATAAACATCCACCTGTGGAGTGATGTCTATACTTGGTGAAGGTCAACACACAGGGAATCATGATGATCACCGTTCACCATCTTGAAAAATCGCGCTCGCATCGGGTGCTGTGGCTGCTGGAAGAGCTGGAAGTGCCGTACCAGATTAAACACTATCAACGCGAACCCACCATGCTGGCCCCGGAGGCACTAAAAAAAGTGCATCCACTGGGAAAATCGCCGGTCATTACTGACGGAAACCAGGTGGTAGCTGAATCGGGTGCTATTCTCGAATACCTTGAAGAGAAATATGATCGCGAATTCCGGCTGAAAGTGAGTGATGAGGCGTCACGGTTACAGTGCCGCTACTGGCTGCACTATGCTGAAGGCTCACTGATGCCGCTGCTGGTAATGAAGCTGATCTTCGGGCAGATGGGCAAAGCGCCGGTGCCGTGGCTGCTGCGTCCGGTCGGCGCGGCATTTGGCAAAGGGGTGCAGAAGGCGTTCCTGGATAAACAGCTTAAGCCGCACAGGCAGATGATCGAACAGCATCTGGCGACGCATCCCTGGTTTGCCGGTGAGCGTTTCACCATTGCGGATATCCAGATGAGCTTTCCGCTGCTGGCACTGGCGCGCCGTGCCGGACTCGATCAGATGCCCGCCACCGGGAAATGGTTGCAGACGGTGCAGCAGCGCGCCGCCTGGCAACGCGCGATTGCGCAGGGCGGCGAGCTTTCGCTGCCAGGTTAATCGTCTCTCTCCACCGGCGCGTGCTGTACGATCACCGCTGCGCCGGTGTGAATCCTCTCTTTATATGACATTAAGTTTATGGCCTCAGCGTTTCAGACTGGCTTCCGCCGGGTGTCGGCCAGCCTGTTACGCCCAATCTTTATGCCAAAGAATCTCCCTCTTAGAGTTGAAAACGTGGCGCTAAACGCCGGATAATCGCATGCCTTTTTATCTGGCCGCTTTTGACGGCTAATTATCTGCGGCAAGGTAAACGTTTGCCTGGCGGGTTAATCCCGACAGTGACGCCGTTTACCCGCTTATTCCAGGGACAGCGATGGTCGCAGAGCGATCCACACAACAAAAATTTTTGAGGCTCAACTATGTCAACTGAATCACGCCCGGCCAGTGGAAAACTGGACGCCTGGTTCTCGATCTCGGCGCGCGGCAGCAGCGTGCGTCAGGAAATTCTGGCCGGACTCACCACCTTCCTGGCGATGGTTTACTCCGTCATCGTGGTACCGGGAATGCTGGGCAAAGCCGGTTTCTCCCCCTCCGCCGTGTTTGTCGCCACCTGTCTGGTCGCCAGCTTTGGTTCCATCCTTATGGGACTGTGGGCCAACCTGCCGATGGCGATTGGCTGTGCCATCTCCTTAACCGCCTTTACCGCTTTCAGTCTGGTGCTGGGTCAGCATATCAGCGTGCCGGTGGCGCTGGGCGCAGTGTTCCTGATGGGCCTGCTGTTTACGCTGATCTCCGTGACCGGCATTCGTGCCTGGATTTTGCGTAACCTGCCGATGGGCGTGGCGCACGGCACCGGCGTCGGGATTGGCCTGTTTTTGCTGCTCATCGCCGCTGATGGCGTGGGTCTGGTGGTAAAAAACCCGGCTCCGGGCCTGCCGGTAGCGCTGGGTCACTTCACCACTTTCCCGGTGATGATGACGCTACTGGGACTGGCCGCGATTATCGGACTGGAGAAGCGCCGGGTACCGGGCGGCATCCTGCTGACCATTATCGCTATTTCGCTGCTCGGCCTGATCTTTGACCCGTCGGTGACCTGGCAGGGACTGTTTGCCCTGCCGAGCCTGCGTGACGCCAGCGGTCAGTCGCTGCTGTTCAGCCTCGACATCATGGGCGCGATGCAGCCTGTGGTGCTGCCCAGCGTGCTGGCACTGGTAATGACGGCTGTTTTTGACGCCACCGGCACCATCCGCGCGGTCGCAGGGCAGGCTAACCTGCTGGATAAACAGGGCCAGATTATCAATGGCGGTCGTGCGCTGACCAGCGACTCCGTCAGCAGCCTGTTCGCAGGTCTGGTAGGCGCGTCACCGGCTGCGGTTTACATCGAATCGGCGGCAGGAACGGCGGCGGGCGGTAAGACCGGCCTGACCGCGATTGTGGTGGGCCTGCTGTTCCTCGCCATCCTGTTTATGTCGCCGCTGGCTTATCTGGTTCCCGCTTACGCGACTGCGCCTGCACTCATGTATGTCGGTCTGTTGATGCTCAGTAACGTGGCGAAAGTCGACTTCGGTGATTTTGTCGATGCGATGTCGGGCCTGCTCACGGCGGTGATCATCGTGCTTACCTGCAACATAGTGACCGGCATCATGATCGGTTTCGCCAGCCTCGTAGTGGGGCGTCTGTTCGCCGGTGAATGGCGTAAGCTCAACGTCGGCACCGTGATCATTGCCGTCGCGCTGGTGGCGTTTTACGCCGGTGGCTGGGCGATCTGACTGTATAACCGGGCGTGCGACTGCGCGCCCGGAATTTTTCACTTTTTTCCCGCCCGGCGCACGCGTAGCTGACAACCTTCACCGCCGTTTGTTTTACACTTTAGCGCTTAACCAATGATTGAAAGAAACGACGCCTAAGGAAAGCATGGAAATCTTTTTTACTATTCTCATCATGACGCTGGTCGTGTCGCTCTCTGGCGTCGCGGCCCGCATTCTCCCTTTTCAGATCCCGTTGCCGCTGGTGCAGATCGCCGTAGGTGCGATGCTGGCCTGGCCCACGTTTGGTCTGCATGTCGACTTTGATCCGGAGCTGTTTCTGGTGCTGTTCATCCCGCCGCTGCTGTTCGCTGATGGCTGGAAAACGCCGATCAGTGAGTTCCTGCATCATGGTCGAGAGATCATCGGCTTAGCACTGGCGCTGGTGCTGATTACCGTGATCGGTATCGGCTATCTGATCTACTGGATGGTGCCAGGTATCCCGCTGATCCCCGCGTTTGCGCTGGCGGCGGTGCTGTCGCCGACCGATGCCGTGGCGCTCTCCGGCATTGTCGGTGAAGGCCGCATTCCCAAGAAGATTATGTCGATCGTGCAGGGTGAAGCCCTGATGAACGATGCATCGGGCCTGGTATCACTGAAGTTTGCCGTGGCCGTGGCCATGGGCACCATGGTATTTACCTGGGGCGGTGCCAGCGTTGAGTTCATGAAAGTCGCCATTGGCGGCCTGATTGCCGGTGTGGCCATCTGCTGGCTGTACGGGAAATCACTGCGCCTGTTCAGCCGCTGGAGCGGGGATGACCCGGCGACCCAGACCGTGCTGCTGCTGCTGCTGCCGTTCGCTTCTTACCTGATTGCCGAACATCTGGGTGTCTCAGGCATCCTGGCGGCCGTGGCTGCCGGTATGACTATTACCCGTTCCGGTATTATTCGTCAGGCACCGCTGGCTATGCGCCTGCGTGCTAACAGCGTCTGGCAGATGCTGGAATTCATCTTCAACGGCATGGTCTTCCTGATGCTGGGCCTGCAGCTGCCGGACATTCTGCAGACCTCTATCGACCAGGCGCAGGCCGACACCAACGTCGAGCTGTGGATGTTGTTCGCCGATATCGGGCTGGTCTATGCCGCGCTGATGCTGGTGCGTTTTGGCTGGCTGTGGATCATGCAGCGTCTGAGCAAACGCCTGTTGAAGAAGAAGCCGCTGGAGTTCGCGAACTACTCGCTGCGTGAGCTGCTGATCGCCACGTTTGCCGGGGTGCGCGGGGCGATTACCCTGGCGGGTGTGCTGTCGATTCCACTGTATCTCACCACGGGTGATCCCTTCCCGGCGCGCTATGAGCTGGTGTTTATCGCCACCGGCGTGATTCTGGTCTCATTGCTGGTAGGGGTCGTGATCCTGCCGATTCTGCTGCGCGGCATTGATAGCATCGATAAAGGTGCCCATCGCCGTGAGCTGCAGAATGCCCGTGCGGTGATGGCGGGTGCCGCCATTGAAAGCCTGCATAAGATGGAAGATCGGCTGGAGAATGAGTCGGAAGAGAACATCGATCCGGAACTGCTGAAAGAGGTCAGTCTGCGCGTGATTGGCAACTTACGCCGTCGCGCTGAAGGGAAGAATGATCTTGAGCATGCGCTTTACGCTGAGAACCTTGAGCGTCGCTTCCGCCTGACCGGGCTGCGTGCCGAACGCGCAGAGGTCTATCATCTGCGCGCCACCCAGCAGATCTCCAATGAGACGATGCAGACGTTACTGCACGACCTGGATCTGCTGGAAGCACTGCTGATCGAAAAAGAAGAGTAAGCCCTGACCTGCACGCCTGCACATTCATGCAGGCGTGCCAGCTTTTCACACCGACAGGCGCGGTGGTTCATCCGGCCAGTGCTCGCGACAACAGTTGATCCACGCCTGCGCACTGCGCGACAGATAACTCCCTTCCCGCCAGATCAATCCCAGACTCCACTTCAGTTCCGACTCCAGCGGCAGCCACAATAATGACTGCTTATCCAGCCGCTGACAGATCGGCTCCGGCAGAATCGCCAGCCCCATCTCCGCCTGCACCATTGCCGCCAGAAAATCCCACTGACCGCTGCGCACCGCCACCGTTGGCGTCAGGTTAAGCCGCTGAAACGCCTGCATCAGCTGGCGATTCAGCGAGAACTCCTCATTGAAAATAAGTAAGGGATGCTCTGCCAGCTCTGCCAGTCCTACCTGCTGGCGGCTGAGCCACTCCGGGCGGCGCGGCAACAGCACGCAGAGCGGATGATGCATCAGGGGCAGCGTGTTCAGCGGCAGCTCAGGGTCAACCGGCAACGCAGTCAGGGCAATATCCAGACTGCCCGCCAGCACCGCCTGCTGTACAGTCAGGCCGCCGAACTCTGAAATTTTCAGCTTCACACCGGGATAGCGACGGCGAAAGGCGGAAATCGATCCCGCTATCTGCATACCCACCATCGGCGGAATACCGAGCCGCAGCTCGCCGGTTTTGAGCTGGTTGATGTCACCAATCTCCGCCTCCAGCTGATGAAACTCCTGCAGGATCGCCAGGCCGCGCTGATAAACTGCCTGGCCGCTGTCGGTAAGGTACAGACGACGGCCATCTCGCAGGATCAGCGTGCAGCCCAACTCCTCCTCCAGCTGACGCAGCATTTTGCTGATGGTCGGCTGGGTGACAAACAGCTTTTGCGCCGCACGGGTAAAGCTCTGCTGGCGGACCACTTCAGTAAAGTAACGCAGGGCGCGGACATCCATAACTATTCCTTTAAGGCATGATTGCGATAATTTTAATTCATTTTTTTCACCTTGTGCTGGCGTTTTATACTGGTGACATCAATTTAATCGGGGAGACAAGGTGATGGCGTCAGCACTCACTTTACGCAGCAACCGTGCCATGCAGTGGATCAGCCTGCCGCTGCAGCTGGGTTTCTATATCGGCCTGTTTGTCGCCTGTGACCGGCTGGTGAGCTGGCTACATCTGCCGCTGCCCGCCAACATTGTCGGGATGCTATTGCTGCTGGCGTTAATCGTGACGCGGGTTGTGCCGCTGAACTGGGTAAAAGCCGGATCGCGCTGGCTACTGGCCGAGATGCTGCTGTTCTTTATTCCGGCGGTGGTGGCGGTGGTAAATTATGGCGATCTGCTGCGGGTCGATGGCTGGCGCATCTGCGTGGTGATCGGCGTCAGCACGCTGCTGGTGCTGGCCTCCACCGCCTGGGTGGTGGATCGGCTTTATCACTATGAAGTCGCGCGCGCCGCGCGTAAGCAGGATCCTCATGCGTGATTTTCTGCTCAGCCTGCTGTGTGTGGCGGTTACGCTGCTGGTGTATGCGCTGAATAAACGGCTTTACCGCCGCTGGCGGACGCTGCTGTTAATGCCGCTGGTGATGACGCCGCTGGTGCTGGTGGCACTGCTGCTGCTGACCCACATCAGCTGGCAGGATTACATTGCAGAAAACCACTGGCTGCTCTGGCTGCTGGGCCCGGCGACGCTGGCGTTTGCGGTGCCGGTCTATGAGAACGTGGAGATTATAAAACGCCACTGGCTGTCACTGAGCGCGGGTGTTCTGACCGCCACGCTGGTCGCCGTCTGCAGTTCGGTCTGGCTGGCGCGGCTGCTGACGCTGCCGGAGTCGATCCAGCGTAGTCTGGCGGTGCGATCCATTACTACGCCGTTTGCGCTGGCCGCAGCCGGACCGATTGGCGGTCAGCCCGATCTGGTGGCGCTGTTTGTGGTCATTACCGGCGTGTTTGGCATGGCGGTGGGTGACGTGCTGTTTCTGCGCATCGCGATTAAGCAGGGGGTGGCGAAAGGGGCCGGGTTTGGGGCTGCGTCACACGGTGCCGGCACAGCTCGCGCTTATCAGCTTGGGCAGCAGGAGGGCGTCGTCGCCAGCCTGGTCATGATGCTCTCGGGCGTCGTGACCGTGATACTGGCTCCGGTGATTGGACACCTGATGTGGACAATATAGTCTACACTGCGTTGCGCAGGGACAGCTGTAATTCTGAACGCGACACGTATTTTTACGTAAAGTTTCCCGGATTTTGTTGTCTCCCCGTTTCAGGCTGTTAACCTTGCGGCCGAATTAATTGTCCTTCACGGAGTGGAATCATGTTTAAGCAACTTGTTACCGGGAGCGCCCTCGGGCTGGTTTTACTGAGCGGTGCCGCTCAGGCGATTGAAGGGAGTGTTGATGTCAGCGAACACAACACCAACCTGAATCTGGGTCTGGGCACCACTACCCCCGGTCTGTTTCTGAAAGGTAACTGGCTGCGTAGCGACCATGACGGCAGCACCTACGGTGCCGGTCTGGGCTACAACGTTGACTTCGGGCCGCTGCGTCTGGCGCCGACCGCAAAAGCGATCTTCACCCATCCTGAAGATGGAAAAGATGGGTTTGCGGTGGCGGTGGGTGGTGCAGCGCACTACAGCCTGAACAGCATGTGGGGCCTGTATGGCGAATATTATTATGCGCCAGAGTCGTTCACCGATCAGCTCGACAGCTATCAGGAAGCCGCTGGCGGCCTGAGCTTCACGCCGGTTTCACTGCTTAACCTGCGTGTGGGTTATCAGTACATCGAACTGAACAACAAAGATGGACGCAAAGATAACGTGCTGGTCGATGGCCCGTACGTGGGTGCATCACTGCGCTTCTGATTCTGCTGCGTGAAAGAAAAGGGCGACTACCCAGGTAGCCGCCCTTTTTTATTGTCCGATCGTCAGGAATGAAAATGGCGATCAGTGCGCTTTGCCCTGTTCAATGCCGGTACCGGTCTGCGAACGAATAAATTGTGCGCGGAAGCGTGAACGCTCCTCTGCGCCCTGCTGCGAATGGTCGGTAATCGAGAAGAGCCAGATACTGACAAAGGCCACCACCATCGAGAACAACGCCGGATACTCATACGGGAAAATCGGCGTGGCGTTGCCCAGCACCTGTACCCACACGGTCGGGCCGAGGATCATCAGGATAACCGCGGTCAGCAGACCGAGCCAGCCGCCCACCATCGCGCCACGCGTAGTGAGTTTTGACCAGTACATCGAGAGCAGGATGATCGGGAAGTTACAGCTGGCCGCAATCGAGAAGGCCAGCCCGACCATAAAGGCGATATTCTGCTTCTCAAACAGTATTCCCAGCGCAATCGCCACCACGCCCAGCGCCAGCACGGTAATTTTGGAAACCCGCAGCTCATCTTTCTCGCTCGCCTTGCCTTTACGATAGACGCTGGCGTAGAGGTCATGCGACACCGCTGATGCACCCGCCAGGGTTAAGCCTGCGACTACCGCCAGAATCGTGGCGAAGGCCACCGCAGAGATAAAGCCCAGGAAGGTGCTGCCGCCGACCGCGTTAGCCAGATGCACTGCCGCCATATTGGTGCCACCAATCAGCGCGCCGCTGGCATCTTTGAAGGCCGGGTTCGCACCCACCAGCAGAATCGCTCCGAAGCCGATAATAAAGGTCAGGAAGTAGAAGTAGCCCATAAAGCCGGTGGCCCAGAAGACGCTTTTGCGCGCCTCTTTGGCATCCGCGACGGTGAAGAAGCGCATCAGAATATGCGGCAATCCGGCCGTACCAAACATCAACCCCAGCCCCAGCGACAGCGCCGAGATAGGATCTTTGACCAGCCCGCCAGGCTGCATGATCGCGATGCCTTTGGGATGGACCGCCATCGCCTCGGTGAACAGTGTGTTAAAGCTGAAGTTGGCCGCTTTCATCACCATTATGGCCATAAAGGAGGCACCAAACAGCAGCAGCACCGCTTTGATGATCTGCACCCAGGTGGTCGCCAGCATGCCGCCAAACAGCACATACATCACCATCAGAATGCCGACCAGAACCACCGCCACATGATAGTTAAGACCAAACAGCAGCTGGATCAGTTTACCGGCTCCCACCATCTGGGCGATCAGGTAGAGCGCCACCACCACCAGCGAACCGCAGGCTGACAGCGTACGGATCGGCATCTGCTTCAGACGATAGGAGGCGACATCGGCAAAGGTGTAGCGGCCCAGGTTGCGCAGCCGCTCGGCGATTAAAAACAGAATCATCGGCCAGCCGACCAGGAAGCCGAGCGAGTAGATCAGCCCGTCATAGCCGGAGGTGTAAACCAGCGCCGAAATGCCCAGGAACGAGGCCGCTGACATGAAGTCACCCGCCATCGCCAGGCCATTCTGGAAGCCGGTGATATTGCCGCCTGCGGTGTAGTAGTCGTTACGCGAACGGGTTCGCTTTGATGCCCAGTAAGTAATCCCCAGGGTGGCACCGACGAAAATCGTAAACATGATAATCGCCTGATAGTTAGTCGCCTGGCGCTGCACCGCACCGGTGATCGCATCGGCGGCCAGCGCTGAAAACGGCAACATTAAGGCCAGCAGCCATAAGGTGAGACGGGTCATGATTTCACCTCGCTGAGGATCGCTTTGGTTAAACGGTCAAACTCACCGTTGGCGCGCCAGACATAGACGCCGGTCAGCACAAACGACATCACAATCAGCCCGACACCAATCGGGATACCGCGCGTGACGTTGGTACCGGCATGCAGCGGCGTGCCGAGCCAGCCGGGGGCAAATGCAATCAGCAGGATAAAGCCGACATAGAGCACCAGCATGATCAGCGACAGCAGCGTCGCGAACGCCTGGCGCTTACGGACTAACTCATGAAAACGGGGATTACGTTCAATCTGCTGATTGATTGCATCCTGATTCGAAAGGGCGTCATTCATCACATTTTCTCCAGAGGGCTTGCAGGCGAGAACCTCACGACAGGGCGCGGATTCAGCTGGTTATAATTTTTGTGACTAGCGAAACAGACTGCGTAGGGCGGGTGTGGCGGGAAGCGATCTTCCCGCCGGACAGCGTGCGCTTAAGGCATTTTGATCGACTGTTTCTCCTCAAGCAATTTTTCGACAACGCCAGGATCGGCGAGGGTAGAAGTGTCACCCAGGTTACTGGTATCGCCGGTGGCAATTTTGCGCAGAATACGGCGCATGATTTTGCCGGAGCGGGTTTTCGGCAGTGAGTCGGTCCAGTGCAGTACATCCGGCGTGGCGAGCGGGCCAATCTCTTTGCGGACCCACTGACGCACTTCGGTGTACAGCTCGGGCGACGGCTCTTCGCCGTGATTCAGCGTGATATAGGCGTAAATCGCCTGACCTTTAATGCTGTGCGGAATCCCGACCACGGCCGCTTCGGCAATTTTAGGATGCGACACCAGCGCCGATTCAATCTCGGCAGTGCCAAGACGGTGACCGGAGACGTTGAGCACGTCGTCGACACGTCCGGTGATCCAGTAGTAGCCATCTTCATCGCGACGGGCACCGTCACCACTGAAGTAGACGTTTTTAAAAGTGGAGAAGTAGGTCTGCTCGAAACGGTCATGATCGCCAAAGAGGGTGCGCGCCTGTCCTGGCCAGGACTCGGTGATCACCAGATTGCCTTCACAGGCACCTTCCTGGGGCTGACCTTCGTTATCCACCAGCGCCGGTTGCACGCCAAAGAAGGGTCGGGTGGCGGAACCTGCTTTCAGTTCGGTCGCACCCGGCAATGGCGTGATCATGAAGCCCCCGGTTTCGGTCTGCCACCAGGTATCCACTATCGGACAGCGGCTGTTGCCGATTTTTTTGTAGTACCACTCCCAGGCTTCCGGGTTAATGGGCTCACCGACCGATCCCATAATGCGCAGGCTGCTGCGATCGGTACCTTCAATGGCCTTGTCTCCTTCGGCCATCAGTGCACGGATGGCGGTGGGTGCGGTGTAGAGCAGGGTGACTTTATGTTTATCGACCACTTCCGCCATACGGCTCGGCGTTGGCCAGTTCGGCACCCCTTCAAACATCAGCGTGGTGGCACCGCACGCCAGCGGGCCATAAATCAGATAGCTGTGTCCTGTTACCCAGCCGACATCGGCGGTACACCAGTAAATGTCATCCTGATGATAATCAAAGACGAACTTAAAGGTGGTGGCGGCATAGACCAGATAACCGCCGGTGGTATGCAGCACGCCTTTGGGTTTGCCGGTAGAGCCAGAGGTATAAAGGATAAACAGCGGATCTTCCGCGCCAACTTCGGCTGCAGAGTGGTTGGTGCTGGCGTCCCGCATCAGGTCATGCCACCACCGATCTCGGCCTTCAACCCAGCCTACATCTTTGCCGGTGCGCTGGAACACCACCACGTTTTTCACGCTGGTGACATTCGGATTTTTTAACGCGTCATCGACATTTTTCTTCAGCGGAATACTGCGACCGGCGCGGATCCCTTCATCGGCGGTAATCACTAGCGAGGCGCTGGAGTCGACGATGCGGCCAGCGACCGCTTCCGGTGAAAAGCCGCCAAAGATCACGGAGTGAACGGCACCGATACGCGCACAGGCCAGCATCGCCACCGCCGCTTCCGGCACCATCGGCATGTAGATCGCCACCACGTCGCCTTTTTTCACTTCCAGTAACTCAAGCACATTGGCGAAGCGACAGACTTCAGCATGCAGCTGGCGGAAGGTCAGGGTTTTGCTTTCGCTGGCGTCGTCGCCTTCCCAGATAATCGCCGGGTGATCGCCGCGCGTCGCTAAATGACGGTCAAGGCAGTTTGCCGCCAGGTTGAGCGTGCCATCTTCGTACCAGCGAATGTTAATGTTACCTGGCGCAAACGAGCAATTTTTCACCTTGCTGTAAGGTTTAATCCAGTCAAGGATTTTGCCCTGTTCGCCCCAGAAACTGTCTGGATCGTCGACAGATTGCTGATACATCGCCTGGTACTGTTCAGCCGTAATCAGGGTGTTTGCTGCAATGTTCTCTGGAACGGGATGTTTATGTATTTGGCTCATGGCGGATCTCCTTGAAGATGTTAATGATATGTCAATCAATGGTTAATTGAAGCCTGCGCCATAGCTTTGTTTCTTTTTTGCGCCACAGATCACGAGATAAACCTCTTCGGGAGAAGCGTGAAGCCGTTCTGATATTTCCGGTTAACTCTCTGGCGGCGAGGGGGAATTAAGAAGCGGTGTCATCCGGGATTAGACTGGATAAAAAGCAAGCAAACGCGCCGGACGCGTTTTTAACCCACTCTGCATAGCTATGCGGAAATTCATCTAAGTATTACTTTTCATAACAGCAGGTTAGGGATTTTTACTTCCGGCAGCACTTTATGCTACTCAGGTGGCTAACTTTTAATCGGATTCGCCAGGGGTTGCATTTACCACAGTGAAAATGGTACTTATCTCGCCCCTGTTCTGCAGGTATCAACTCAGACCGCGTCTGAAAATGGGTATGGGAATCATCAGATTTTCATACGAGGCGCTGTTTCTAAACACCCTCTAATTTACCGGGCTTTTTGCTCACTCCCTGTGTGTATTGTCTTCTGCACCTTCGCAGTAGAGAGAAACGGGTTTTGACTGAGGAAATTACGCGTTATGAAAGGTTTTAAAATCAGCCTGGCCTGGCAGATTCTGACAGCCCTGGTGCTCGGCATCGTTGTGGGTGCTGTGTTGCATAATCAGCCAGACAATCGTGAATGGTTAGTCACCAACATTCTCAGTCCTGCAGGCGATATCTTTATTCATCTTATCAAGATGATTGTGGTACCGATTGTGATTTCATCCCTGATTGTCGGCATCGCTGGCGTGGGTGATGCAAAGAAGCTGGGACGCATCGGCGTCAAAACGATTCTCTACTTTGAAGTGATCACCACCATTGCCATTGTGGTCGGTATTACGCTGGCCAACGTATTTCAACCCGGCACCGGCATTGATATGTCAACGCTGGCAACGGTGGACATCTCTAAATATGAAGCCACAACGGCAGAGGTACAGGGCGGTCCGCACAGCCTGGTGACCACCATTCTGTCGCTGATCCCGCAGAATATTTTCGCCTCTATGGCGAAGGGCGACATGCTGCCGATTATCTTCTTCTCGGTGCTGTTTGGCTTAGGCCTGTCGTCACTGCCGTCAGAACAGCGCGATCCGCTGGTGAACCTGTTCCGTGGTATCTCTGAAGCGATGTTTAAAGTGACGCACATGATCATGCGTTATGCGCCGGTCGGTGTGTTTGCGCTGATCGCGGTGACGATTGCTAACTTCGGTTTTGCCTCGCTGTGGCCGCTGGCTAAGCTGGTGCTGCTGGTTTATGCGGCGATTCTGTTCTTCGCCTTTGTGGTGCTGGGCGGGGTAGCGCGCTTCTGTAAGCTGCGCATTACCACGCTGATGCGCATCCTGAAAGATGAGCTGATTCTCTCTTATTCCACGTCCAGCTCGGAAACCGTGTTGCCGCGCATCATGGAGAAGATGGAAGCTTACGGCGCGCCGAAAGCGATCACCAGCTTCGTGGTGCCGACCGGTTATTCATTTAACCTGGATGGTTCAACGCTGTATCAGAGCATCGCGGCGATCTTTATTGCGCAGCTGTACGGCATTGACCTGTCGCTGACTGATGAGATTGTGCTGGTTCTGACGCTGATGGTGACCTCGAAAGGGATCGCTGGCGTGCCAGGCGTATCCTTCGTGGTGCTGCTGGCTACGCTGGGCAGCGTCGGCATTCCGCTGGAAGGTCTGGCGTTTATCGCCGGTGTTGACCGCATCATGGACATGGCGCGTACCGCGCTGAATGTGGTCGGTAACGCGCTGGCAGTGCTGGTGATTGCCCGCTGGGAAAACCAGTTCGACGCCGAACAGGCGAAAGCGTATGAGCTGCAGCTGCGGACGCAGACGGCAAGCTGAGAACAGCGCTAACGTAAAAAAGGGCTCAACGAAAGTTGGGCCCTTTTTGTTTGTGCGGCTTAGTTCTTACCTGGTCAATAGAGCAGAAATGAAAGATCAGCCTTTGTGCCGTTCAGTCGGGCACAAAGGCAGGCTGCGTAAAGTCGGCATAAACCCGTCCCTGGGCCTCGGCCGCCGGTTACTCGCCTCATCCATGAGGCTCGCCCGCAAGCGGGCCAGCGCTTTACGTTGTTCAAAAACGCTCCAGGCGTTTTTGTCCATGCGGCGGATGCTTTACTCCGCTACTCATGTTTATTCGCCACACTTGTTCGAACAGCAGTAAAACAGCCTGAGGGAAGAAAAGGTTCACCTGAAGAGTAAAGCGTCCCACGCCAGGGACGGCGTGGGACGAGCGTCATGGATGACGAATGCGTCTTTACGATCAGGTGAACCTTTTCTGACCGGCTCCGATTTCCCAGCAACACTACTCACACACCCTGCGCCCAGGCCGGAATGCACAGCATTTAAACCCCGTATACCAGTCACCCTGCTTAAACTCAACGCTGTCCCGCCCACTCCCCGCAACATGATTCACCCCACATCCATTGAAAAAAGATCTCACTCAATGAATTAATCATTCGTTATGATGTTTTGTAATTTGAATAATTTATTCCTTAACGGAGCCCGCCATGAAACTCGACCTCAGCCAGATGATCACCGAAGGCCGCAACCCGGCCAGCCAGAACATCGATGAACTCTCTACCGAAGCGATGCTGCGCGTCATTAATGATGAAGATAAAAAGGTGGCGCTGGCGGTAGAGGCCATCGTGCCGCAGATCGCCGACGCCGTTGACGCCATCTGCGCTGCGTTCCAGGCAGGTGGGCGATTAATCTATTGCGGTGCGGGCACCTCCGGGCGGCTGGGCATCCTGGATGCCAGCGAGTGTCCGCCTACTTTTGGTACGCCACGCGAGCAGGTCATCGGCCTGATTGCCGGCGGTCATACCGCCATACTCCAGGCGGTCGAAAATGCCGAAGATAACCGGGAGCAGGGCGCGCAGGATCTGAAAGATATCCACTTCAGCCGCCACGATGTGCTGGTCGGTATCGCCGCCAGCGGTCGCACACCTTACGTGCTCGGTGCGCTGGCTTACGCCAACGAGCTTGGTGCGACTACCGTGTCGCTCACCTGTAATCCCGGCAGCGCCATGTCGCAGGTCGCTGCGATTGCGCTCACGCCGGTGGTCGGCCCGGAAGTGGTCACCGGCTCCTCCCGCATGAAAGCGGGCACGGCACAAAAACTGGTGCTCAACATGCTCACCACAGGCTCGATGATCCGCAGCGGAAAAGTCTACGGCAACCTGATGGTTGATGTGGAAGCGACCAACCAGAAACTGGTGCAGCGCCAGGTCAACATCGTCATGCAGGCCACGGACTGTGATGACGCGACCGCCAGCGCTGCGCTTACCGCCTGCGGCGGACACTGCAAAACCGCGATCCTGATGGTGCTGGCTGACCTGGCCGCCGATGAGGCGAAAGCGCTGCTCTGTCAGCATCAGGGCTTTATCCGTCAGGCTCTGCAGGCAGCGGGAGCACGCTAATGGCGAAAATCACCGAAGCACTGTTGCGTGACATCCTGCAGGCGGTCGGTGGCCCGCAAAATATCGCGGCCTGTGGTCACTGCATGACGCGGCTCCGCCTGACGCTAAATCAGCCGGAACAGGCTGATCTGGCAGGATTAAAAAGCCTGCCGGGCGTGCTGGGCGTTATCGACAGCGAGGCGCAGTTACAGATTGTCCTGGGGCCAGGCAAAGCGCAAAGCGCCGCCGAGGGGATGCAGAGCCTGCTGGCGCAGGGCGATACCGCGCTGGCACCGCGGGGTGAAACAGCCGATCTTAGCCAGCGGGCGGCGCAGCAAAAGCAGCAGCTAAAGGCAAAACAGACCAGCGGCGTGCATCAGTTCCTGTCGCGCTTCGCGACTATTTTCACCCCGCTGATTCCGGGTTTTATCGGCGCGGGGCTGCTGCTGGGCTTTGCCACGCTGATTGAACAGAGCCTCCACCTTAATGCGCCCGGCGACCATGCGCCCTGGCTGCTGCACACCGTGGCGTACATGAAAGTGTTCGGCAAAGGACTGTTCACCTTTCTCAGCATCCTGATTGGCTATAACGCGCAAAAAGCCTTTGGCGGCAGCGGCGTCAATGGTGCCATCATCGCTTCACTGTTTGTGCTCGGCTATGTGCCCACCGCCACCACCGGCTACTACAGCGGCATGGAGAGCTTCTTTGGCCTGACGATCGACCCGCGCGGCAACATTATTGGCGTGCTGATGGCGGCGATTATCGGGGCGTGGATTGAGAAACAGCTGCGCAAAATCATTCCCGACAACCTCGATATTATCCTGACTTCACTGTTTACGCTGGTGATTACCGGGGCCATCACCTATCTGCTCATCATGCCGCTGGGTGGTGAACTGTTTAAGGGTATGTCGTGGCTGTTTATCCATCTCAATAACAATCCCTTTGGCTGTGCGCTGCTGGCCGGGTTGTTCCTGATCGCGGTGATGTTCGGCATCCATCAGGGCTTTATTCCGGTCTACTTTGCGTTGATGGAAACGCAGGGGTTTAACTCGCTGTTCCCGATTCTGGCAATGGCGGGCGCAGGGCAGGTCGGCGCATCACTGGCGCTCTGGTGCAAAGCAGAAAAAGGGGCGCTGCTGCGGGCGCAGATCAAAGGTGCCATTGTGCCCGGCCTGCTGGGCGTTGGAGAACCGCTGATCTATGGCGTCACGCTGCCGCGCCTCAAGCCGTTTATTACTGCCTGCGGTGGCGGGGCGCTGGGCGGGTTCTTTATCGGGCTGGTAGCGTGGCTGGGTCTGCCGGTGGGGATGAACACGGTATTCGGACCGTCCGGGCTGGTCACGCTGCCGCTGATGACCTCCAGCCAGGGGATCTTCGCGGGTATGGCGGTCTACCTGGCCGGACTGATGGTGGCCTGGACCGGCGGATTCCTGCTCACCTGGTGGTTTGGCACCCGGAATGTCGACCTCAGCTGAGCGCCTGCCGGAATTCTGAAATCCGGCTAACGGATAAATAATCACCTGAAAATGTGAAATCTGCCGCAAAGCGGCTTTTTTCGCGGCGGAAATTTAACTGAAACGTTAAAGAGAGTAAGGAAGCATGCCGAAAACATAAAAAAAGGTAATCGTTATTTCTCAGCCCACCGTTTTCACGCTGACACGCAGACTGTCACGTGAAGGCGGTCGGGTCTTCAAGGATTTTTGATGCGTAACAACCAGCCTGTCTCTCAGCGTGAATATCAGTTTGACGATCATGCGACACTCATGTCGACCACCGATCTCAACAGCCACATCACCTACGCCAACGACGCGTTTATCGAAGCGAGTGGATTCACTGCCGAAGAGATTAACGGCCAGCCGCATAACATGGTGCGTCACCCCGATATGCCGCCAGAAGCGTTTGCCGACATGTGGGCGACGCTGAAACAGGGCGAGCCCTGGACTGCACTGGTTAAAAACCGTCGTAAAAATGGCGATCACTACTGGGTGCGGGCCAATGCCATTCCGGTGGTGCGCGACGGTAAAGTGCAGGGTTATATGTCAGTGCGCACCAAACCCACGGCAGAGGAAGTCCGTCAGACTGAAGTGCTCTATCAGGATTTTCGTGAAGGCCGGGCCAGAGGGCGACGTTTTTACAAAGGCCTGCTGGTTCGCAGCGGCTGGCGTCGTCCCGCCTCCATTCTGAAGACGCTGCCCCTGCGCTGGCGGATCCGCAGTACGCTGCTGGCATTACTGCCCCTCTCGGTGGCAGGCGTCTGGGCGCTGGGTATGACGCACGCAGCACTGGCCGGCTTTGCCGCAGGCATGGCGGCGCTACTCACACTGAGCAGTCTGTGGCTGGAGCAGCAGATTTCACGGCCTATCGAGCGGATGTGCAAACAGGCGCTGAGCGTGGCGACCGGTGCGAGTCACAAGGTCGAGCAGATGGATCGCGTTGATGAGGTCGGCGTCACGCTGCGCGCTATCGGTCAGCTCGGATTGATGTTCCGCTGGCTGGTGGATGATGTCAGCGGTCAGGCGATCAACGTGCTAAGCGCCAGCGACGCCATTGCCCGCAGCAACAACGAACTCAGCCGCCGTACCGAGCAGGCAGCCGCCAACGTACAGCAGACCGCAGCCACCATGAACGAAATGACCGCCACGGTGAAGAGCAATACTGAAACGGCGAACGAGGTGAATACCCTGTCAGCTGACACCAGCCAGGCTGCCAGTAAAGGCGGTGAGGTAATGACCGAGATGATGGGTATGATGGGCGAAATTGCTGACAGTTCAAAGCGGATTGCCAATATTACCAGCGTTATTGACGGCATTGCTTTTCAGACCAATATTCTGGCGCTGAACGCCGCAGTAGAAGCGGCACGGGCCGGTGAGCAGGGCAAAGGCTTTGCAGTAGTGGCAGGCGAAGTCCGTAGCCTTGCACAACGCAGCGCCAAAGCCGCCAGCGAAATCAAAATGCTGGTCGAAACCAGTGCCAGCCGCGTTCAGTCGGGCAATGAGCACGCCAGCGCGGCGGGCCGGACGATGCAGGATATCGTGTCACAGGTACAGAATGTGACTGCCCTGATCGCTCAGATTAGCGCCGCCACGGCCGAACAGGCAACCGCGCTCAGCGAAGTCAGTTCAGCGGTGGAAGATCTCGATGACATCACCCACCAGAACGCCGCCCGCGTAACAGAAAGCGCCGAGGCTTCAGGTCGCATGACCCACCAGGCTAACCGGCTGGTGGAAGCGATTAGCGTGTTTCGTTAAGAGATCCGATTACGAGGCTAGCGCCTGCGTGCCGTCGCGTCCGGCACGCAGCGCGCCTGGCGACTGCCCGACAATCCGCTTGAAGGCGCGACTGAACGCCGCAATCGAGCCGTAGCCGAGATGATAAGCGACGGCTTCCACCGCTTCGCCATTGTTTACAATCCGTTGCACCGCCAGCCGCATCCGCAATTCGGTCAGATATCGCAGCGGCGTCATGCCGGTAGCCGTGAGAAAACGTCCGGCGAACACCGAACGCGAACAGCCTGCTACGCTGGCGAGTCGCGCCACCGTCCAGTTTTCGCCCGGCTCCCGATGCATCGCGGCAATCGCCTGGCTCAGACGCGGATCGCGCATCGCCTGCACCAGCCCGCTACTCTGGCCGCAGCCGTTCTCTACCCAGCCGCGAACTATCAGCGCGGCAACCACATCAGCCAGACGCGACAGAATCCCGGCAAATCCCGCCTGGCGGGTCCGCGATTCCCGCTCCATCGCCGCCAGAATAGGCTGAATCTCCGGGTACTGCGACAGCAGCGTACTCACCAGCATCACATCCGGCATGGTGTTGATCAGCGGTTGCATGCCGCCAAGCTCAAACGCCATGCAGGCGCTGAACAGCAGCACGCTGTGCTCGTCATCACAGGCATCTTCCGGTGCAGCAATCGCACAGACGCTGTCGCAAATCGGCTTACTCGCCATGTTCTTAATACACTGGCAGTCCGCCTCCTCACTGGAGATCAGGCTGTGCGGCTTACCGTGCGGCACCAGTAGCGCATCGCCGCTGTTGAGCTGAAACACCTCACCGGAGGCGCCGCGTACCAGCAGTGAACCGCGCCCGACAAAGTGAAACTGCGCCCGCCCCGGCGCGTGCTCATAATGCAGCCCGAACGGCGCGCTTACCGCGATACGCTGATAGTTCACGCCATACAGACGCATTCCCATCAGCAGTTCACTGGTCAGATCTCCATAGTGGCTCATACGATTCCAGACGAATTATCAAAAATGAAGGTGTAAGCATCATAGATCGTCCTGACGCTCCACTCTATGCTCTCACTCACTTTTTTATCTTCCGGAGAAGCAGCATGAGTCTGACAACCGAAGTGGCTGATGAGGTTTCCTCGCCGACCCGTCCCGCCTGGGGCGCGGTGTTTGCTATGGCGTTTGGGGTGTTCAGCCTGATTACCGCCGAATTTTTACCCGTGAGTCTGCTGACGCCAATGGCCCACAGCCTGGGCGTTTCAGAAGGGCAGGCGGGACAGACCGTCACTATCACCGCGCTGGTGGCGCTGTTTACCAGTCTGGTTACCGGCAGCGTCACGCGGCGCATCGATCGCCGCATCGTTATGCTGGTGTTTTCGCTATTGCTGATTGCCTCGGCGCTGATGGTGGCGTTTGCGGCTGACCTGACGGTGATCCTGCTGGCGCGGGTGCTGCTGGGGATGGCCATTGGCGGCTTCTGGACGCTCTCAACGGCCATCACCATGCGTCTGGTACCCACCGATCAGGTACCGCGTGCGCTCTCTATTGTCTTCAGCGGGATCTCGCTGGCGACGATTATCGCCACGCCACTTGGCAGCTATCTCGGTGGACTGGTGGGCTGGCGCAACATCTTTATGCTGACCGCCGGACTGGGTGCGGTGGCGCTGCTGTGGCAGTTCTTTACCCTGCCCGCCATGCCAGCAGAGAACAAAGCCCGCAATGGCGGCGTGCTGGGGCTCCTGCGTATCGGCGTGATGCGCTGGGGCATGCTGGCGGTGATCATGATGTTTACCGGCCACTTCGCTTTCTTCACCTATCTGCGTCCATTCCTGGAAGGCGTTGCACAGCTCAACCTTAATCAGCTGTCGCTGGCGCTGCTCGCCTTTGGCGTGGCGAACTTCTTTGGTACCTCGCTGGCGGGTTTTCTGGTCACCCGCAGCGTATCGCTGACGCTGAGCGGGATGGCGCTGTTAATGAGCGTCACTGCGCTGATGCTGGTGAGCTTTGGCGATGTCAGCTGGATGGTAGGCGCAGGCGTGGCAATCTGGGGCATGGCATTTGGTTCGATGCCAACCGGCTGGTCAACCTGGATTTCGCGCGCGGTGCCGGATGACGCGGAATCAGGCGGCGGGTTACTGGTCGCCACCATTCAGCTGGCGATTACCGTCGGCGCGGCTGCGGGCGGCTGGATGTTTGACCTGCGCGGAGCAGGCGGCGTGTTCGTTGCCAGTGGCGTGCTGATGCTGCTGGCTGCACTGACCATCTTCACGCGGGTGCGGCATCACGGTTAAACTTCTGAGGGCAGCGCATTATGCTGCCTTTTTTTATGGAAGTGGGTTATTAACCTTTTGAGCGATAACTGTGCGATACGTGCTTTTTATGTTCAATTTTACTGAAAGAGATAAGCAAAACCCTCCGCTTTTTACTGATCAAATTCCGGACTAATATATCTATCAACAAGGCAGCACGCCTTACCTGATAAAAATTAACCGAGGAATTGACCATGAAATCTATCAAAACTTTTGCAGCTTTTATCGCGCTTTCTGTTCTGCCATTCGCCAGCTTCGCGCAATCTGTGACCGCCATCGACTCTACGCTGGATGGTGCAGAAGCGAAAATTGCTGCACAGGCGCAGGAAGCTGGTGCTTCATATAAAATCACTGAAGCTTACACCAACAACGGCGTTCACATGACCGCTGAGCTGCTGAAATAAAACGCTTTACCCTCTTATGCTGACAGGACGCCTCCGGGCGTCCTGGCTTCGTTTCTCCGCGAATAATCCTGTCCCTTTCCTTCATAAATAATTATCATTCTCAAAAAAACGTAAATCAGCCTGTGCGTCAGGCCTTTCTGGTTGCAATGTCGGGCTTTCTTATCACTGCGTCTGCAGTGGATTAACTCTGGAGAAGTTATGAAAGCGATTACCATTACGCGCCGGACTCTGCGTCCGCTGTTACTGGCTACGGCCCTGTTCTCTGCCTCAGGATGGCTGGCAGCGCAGGCGGCGGATCTTAATCAGTCCGTGGGTAAAGGTGTTTATGAACTGGCGGTCAGCCCGAAAGACAACGCGCTGTTCGTGGCGACAGCGCAGAACAGCAGCGGTAACGGCGGCACGGTTTTCCGTCTCGACCCAGCTACGCTGGCGGTACAGCAGGCAATCAACACTGAGCTGAAATCCTTTGGTGCAGCAATCAATCCACAAACCAACGTGCTTTATATTGGTAATACCGTAAACGGTTCGGTCACCGCTATTGATGCCAGTAGCGGTAAGGTACTGAATACGCTGGTGCTGGATAGCCGTCCGCGCAGTGAGACCGTGCGTCCGCTGCAGCCGCGCCAGGTGGCGGTGGATGTGAAAACTAACCGGGTTTATATCACCGGACTGGGACCGCAGAGCGTGGTCTGGGTGGTGGATGGCGGCACGATGAAGCTTGTCAGCACCATTCCGAATACCGGCAAAATGGGCACCGGTCTGGCTGTGGATGCCGATGCGCAAAAGGTCTACGTCACCAATGCCGATGGCGAACTGGTCACGATTAATGCGCGTACAAATGCGGTTGAGAAGAAGCAGAAGATTGACGGCGATAAAGAACACTTCTTCCTGAACCTTGCGCTGGATACCGGTGGTCAGCGCGCTTTCCTGACAGATTCAAAGCAGGCGCAGGTGCTGGTTGTGGATCTGCGTAATCAGCAGGTAATTCAGCGGATTGATGTGCCTGAATCGCTGGCGGTGTTGTTCAATGCGCAGCGTGATGAGCTTTATGTTACCCACCGCAAAGCTGGTGAAGTCAGCATCATCGACGCCAGCAGCTATAAGGTGAAGCGCACGGTAAAAACCCCGGCATTGCCTAACAGCATGGCGCTCTCGGCGGATGGTAAGGTGCTGTACGTCAGCGTAAAACAGCCCGGCTCGCGCAAGGAACCGCCCAAAAATCCTGATAGCGTGATGCGTATTGTACTGTAAGTGATTCCTCTTCCTCTCCAGCCAGAGAGGAAGAGTCTTCCCCTAAACCACTAAACCTCTTCCGATGCCTCGCGCATCATCTCATCATGCGGCACATCATCCAGGATCTGTTCAAAGCTGCGCAGACGTTTGTAGATCGACATCAGCTCGATCAGCGTTGACCAGGAGGCGATCAGATACTGGAACGAACCGCGCACCTGATCAAACACGTTGGTGATCTGGTTGAGTAAGCCCAGCGTGATGGTGCCTGCCACAATCGACGGGAACAGCAGGAACAGACCAAACACGTTATCGACTTGCAGATAAAGAATGCGGGTGATGTTGAAGTAGAGATAGTGGAAGTAGAGACGGAAGTAGTTAACCCGTACCCGACTGAACAACTCCTGCACCGTCTGTGGCTGTGCACGATCGGCATTATCTTCGCCGTAGACCAGCTCTTTACGGTATGCAGCTTCAACCCGCTGATTACGGAACTCCAGACCCGGTAGCTTAATCCCGACCAGCGCCAGCAAGCCGGTGCCGAACACAGACCAGAGCACCGCTGCAATCACCAGCGCGTAAGGGATATTGCCGAGGATCGGGATATCTTTCACGTGATGTGACAGCGCCACCAGCACCGGTAAAAACGCCACCAGCGTCATAATCGCCTGAATAAAACTAACACCCCAGTTTTCCAGCGTAGTTGCAAACCGCATGGTGTCTTCCTGCACACGCTGTGCGGCACCTTCCACATGACGCAGACGCTGCCAGTTATGCATGTAGTAGTTATTCATGGCGGTACGCCAGCGGAAAACCCAGTGGCTGATAAAGAAGGAGTTGAGAACGCCAATCACCACCGCGATTAATGCGATGCCGAGAAAAGAGATAACCTCATGGTAAAACTCTGCAATCTGCACCGATCCCGCTTTGGTCAGGGCTTTCTGAATCAGGTCATAGAACGGACCATACCAGGCATTAATGGCCACGCCCACCTGCACACCAAACCAGGTGACAAAGATAATCAGCGCGGAACCCCATACTGACCAGCGTTGCCACGGATGCGCATCAATCAGCCGCCAGGCCAGGGCAAAAATGGCTACCATGATCCAGTAATAGAGATAAAACCAGATCTGACTCGCAGCGATAAAACGTGCCGCTGTGGTCGGTAAAGGTTGTTTCATTGCCGTTTCAAAAGTCGGCCACATGCCGGGCAGATGTGCGGCAAAGCCGAACCAGGCAAAAATCGCTACTAAGCTCCAGACAGCCGCAGAGCTGAAAAACAGCGCTGGCCGCGGAAAAAAAGACTTAAACATAGGCACTCCGCTGTTGTGTGTTGCCTGTTATAACGTTTTTGGCGGGTCGCTGTCTGTAGTCTGTTGTTTCTGCTCATGACAGGACGGTGATAGATGTTAATGAAATTGTGCGGTTTTGTTTCGTGGAACTAAATCTTTGTGAATGGCAGTGTTACAATATGGTGCTTTGTTACCGGTAACAAAAATCTGTCACCCTGAATTTGCTTATAAAAACCATTACAACGCAACCCTCTACTTTTTCATACCGCTCACGATAGCGGGAATGAGGCAATGTCATGTCAGAACAAAAAAAGGGTCATTCACGCAGGGATTTTTTGCTGAAGACTATTACCCTGGCGCCTGCAATGGCGGTAGGTTCCACAGCGATGGGCGCGCTCTCCCTGCCGCTCGCTGCGCAGGCGGCTGAAACCCCGGCGGGTCCACAGCAGGCACGTGACTACCAGCCAGCCTGGTTTACCGCCGAAGAGTTTGCCTTTATTACTGCCGCCGTAGCTCGCCTGATCCCCAGCGATGAACGCGGGCCGGGTGCGCTGGAAGCCGGCGTGCCGGAGTTTATTGATCGTCAGATGAATACACCGTATGCCACGGGTTCAAACTGGTATATGCAGGGACCGTTTAATCCCGATCTGCCGAAAGAGCTGGGCTATCAGCTGCCGCTGGTACCCCAGCAGATCTACCGTCTTGGTCTGGCCGATGCCGACAGTTACAGCAAGCAGCAGCACGGCAAGGTTTTCGCCCAGCTCAGTGGCGAGCAGCAGGATGCCCTGTTGCAGGCGATGGAGAGTGGCAGCGCGGAATTCAGTCAGCTGCCATCAAAAGTCTTCTTCAGCTTCCTGCTGCAGAACACCCGCGAAGGCTTCTTCAGCGATCCCATCCACGGCGGAAATCAGGGCATGGTCGGCTGGAAGCTGATCAACTTCCCTGGCGCACGCGCCGACTTTATGGACTGGGTAGAGCGCGGCGAACGATATCCGTTCCCATCAGTGTCGATTCGCGGGGAGAGAAGCTAAGCATGGCTAACGAAATGAAAAAAGTGGATGCAGTGATTGTCGGCTTCGGCTGGGCAGGCGCAATTATGGCGAAAGAGCTGACCGAAGCGGGCCTTAACGTGCTGGCGCTGGAGCGCGGACCGCATCGCGACACCTATCCTGATGGCTCTTATCCGCAGTCCATTGATGAGCTGACCTATAACATCCGCAAAAAGCTGTTCCAGGATCTGTCGAAAAGCACCGTGACCATTCGTCATGACGCCTCGCAGACGGCCGTTCCCTATCGCCAGCTGGCGGCGTTTCTGCCCGGCACCGGTACTGGCGGCGCGGGCCTGCACTGGTCCGGCGTCCATTTCCGTGTCGATCCGGTTGAACTGCGGATGCGCAGCCATTACGAAGAGCGCTACGGCAAGAACTTCATCCCGGAAGGCATGACGATTCAGGATTTTGGCGTCAGCTACGATGAGCTGGAGCCGTTTTTCGACAAAGCAGAAAAAGTCTTTGGCACCTCCGGCAGCGCCTGGAGCATCAAGGGGAAAGTGGTCGGCAAAGATAAAGGCGGCAACCCGTTTGCGCCGGATCGCTCCGATAACTTCCCGCTGCCCGCGCAGAAGCGCACCTATTCGTCACAGCTGTTTGCTCAGGCGGCCGAGTCGGTTGGTTATCACCCTTACGATCTGCCGTCCGCCAATACTTCGGGTCCTTACACCAACACCTATGGCGCGCAGATGGGGCCGTGCAATTTCTGCGGTTACTGCAGCGGCTACGCCTGCTACATGTATTCCAAAGCCTCGCCAAACGTCAACATCCTGCCTGCGCTGCGTCAGGAGCCGAAGTTTGAGCTGCGCAACAATTCTTATGTACTGCGGGTCAATCTCAGCGATGACAAAACGCGCGCAACTGGCGTGACCTATGTGGATGGTCAGGGTCGTGAGCAGGTTCAGCCTGCTGATCTGGTGATCCTTTCCGCTTTCCAGTTCCACAATGTTCACCTGATGCTGCTGTCAGGCATTGGTAAACCGTACAACCCGATCACCAATGAAGGCACCGTAGGCCGCAACTTCGCCTATCAGAACCTTTCTACGCTCAAGGCGCTGTTTGATAAGAACACCACTACCAATCCGTTTATCGGCGCGGGTGGTGCAGGCGTAGCGGTTGATGATTTCAACGCGGATAACTTCGATCACGGGCCGCTGGGCTTTGTCGGCGGTTCGCCATTCTGGGTTAACCAGGCGGGCACTAAACCGATCTCTGGCCTGCCGGTGCCAGCGGGTACCCCTAACTGGGGCAGCAAATGGAAAGCGGCGGTGGCGGATACCTACACCCACCATCTGTCGATGGATGCGCACGGTGCACATCAGTCCTATCGCGCCAACTACCTCGATCTCGATCCCAACTACAAAGATGCCTATGGGCAGCCGCTGCTGCGCATGACCTTTGACTGGCAGGATAACGACATCAAAATGGCACAGTTTATGGTTGGCAAGATGCGCAATATCGCGGAAGCGATGAATCCGAAGATGATCATCGGCGGCGCGAAAAAGCCGGGCACCCATTTTGACTCGACGGTGTATCAGACCACCCACATCAGTGGCGGGGCGATCATGGGCGACGATCCTAAAACCAGTGCGGTGAACCGTTATCTGCAAAGCTGGGACGTGCCAAATGTGTTTGTACCAGGCGCATCCGCCTTCCCGCAGGGACTGGGTTATAACCCGACCGGCATGGTGGCGGCGCTGACCTACTGGTCAGCCAAAGCGATTCGCGAACACTACCTGAAAAACCCCGGTCCACTGGTGCAGGCATAAGGAGATGGCGATGAAAAATGGCATTCTGGCTCTGATTCTCGGCTCCCTGTCGTTCGCCGCCCTGGCGGATAACAGCCAGGACGATCTGGTTAAACGGGGTGAATATCTGGCGCGTGCCAGTGACTGTGTGGCCTGCCACACCAGCAAAGGCGGCGCGGCGTTTGCCGGTGGTCTGCCGATGGCGACACCGATTGGCACCATCTACTCCACCAACATCACGCCCGATCGCGACACCGGCATTGGCGAATACAGCTACGACGACTTCCAGAAAGCGGTGCGTCACGGCGTGGCGAAGAACGGCGATACGCTCTATCCGGCAATGCCATTCCCCTCCTACGCGGTGGTCAGCGATGAAGACATGAAGGCGCTTTACGCTTACTTCATGCATGGCGTTGCGCCGGTCAGCCAACCCAACCGTGAGAGCGACATTCCCTGGCCGCTGTCGATGCGCTGGCCGCTGGCGATCTGGCGCGGAATTTTTGCGCCCGATGTAAAAGCCTTCCAGCCTGCAGCGCAGGAAGATCCGGTGCTGGCGCGGGGTCGTTATCTGGTTGAAGGACTGGGTCACTGCGGGGCCTGTCACACACCGCGCAGCATTACCATGCAGGAGAAGGCGCTGACCAACGAGGAGGGCAGCGACTATCTGGCGGGCAGCAGTGCACCCATTGATGGCTGGACCGCCAGCAACCTGCGCGGCGATAACCGCGATGGGCTGGGTCGCTGGAGTGAAGGGGACCTGCGTCAGTTCCTGCGTTATGGCCGCAACGATCAGACCGCCGCGTTCGGTGGCATGACCGACGTGGTAGAACACAGTCTGCAGCACCTTAGCGAGGCCGATATCACGGCTATTGCACGCTATCTGAAGTCGCTGGGCGCAAAAGACCCGCATCAGGCAGCGTTCAGCGTGGATGATGCCACGGCAAAAGCGCTGTGGCGTGGCGATGACAGCCAGACCGGTGCGGCGACCTACGTCGACAGCTGTGCGGCGTGCCATAAGACCGATGGCAGCGGCTATAAACGCTTCTACCCGGCGCTGCGCGGTAATCCGGTCGTCATGGCGGATGATCCGACCTCGCTGATCCACATTGTGCTGGTGGGCGGACAGTTGCCTGGCGTGAATGGTGCGCCGTCGACCATTACCATGCCGGCATTCGGCTGGCGCCTCAACGATCAGCAAGTGGCAGACGTCGTGAACTTCGTGCGCAACAGCTGGGGCAACAAGGCGTCGGAGCAGGTCAGCGCGAAACAGGTGGCTGAGCTGCGCAAAGATGAGAAAGATCGGCTGGGCAGTGCGGATACCAACGTACTGGAAGGCAAATAACCGGCAATAAATGAGGCCGTCATCATCAGGATGACGGCCTCTTCTTTTAAATATTCTCCAGATCGATTCCGCGCGTTTTCGGCCCGTAAATTCCCACCGACAGCATTACCATCACCATGCTCAGCACGATAAAGGTAATCACCCCTGGCGTTCCGGCATACTGCAATATCACCCCGATCAGGATGCTGCTGAAGACTGTAGAAAGGCGGCTGAAGGAGTAGCAAAAACCGACTGCCCGCGCCCGAATATGGGTGGGGAAGATCTCGGTCTGATAGGCGTGGAAGCTGAAGGTCAGCCAGGCATTTGACCAGGTGATCAGGAAGCCGCACATAATCAGCAATACCGGCTGCGTCTGGAAGGCAAAGAGCGTACCGAACACCACCGTCATCAGCGACGACAGGACGATTTGCCACTTATTCTCCATTTTGTCAGCGTAGCGGCTACAGATTAGCGATCCCAGCGGATAGGCCAGCGTGATGAAGAAGGCGTAGAGCAGGCTATGCGTCACCGTGGCACCGCGGCCTGACAGCAGTGCAGGCAGCCAGTTACCAAAGCCGAAAAAGCCAATCGCCTGGAAGAAGTTCATCACCACCAGCATCAGGGTGCGCTTACGGTAAGCGGGTGACCAGATCTCACTGAAACGCCCCTGTTTTGGCAACTGTGCCGCCGCATCATCGGCTGAAAATGCGGGTCCGGCCGGGATGCCACAGCGCTGCTCCATCGCGGACAACACCTGATGCGCCGCCTGATGACACCCCTGCTGCGCCAGCCAGCGTGCTGATTCCGGCAGGTTCCTGCGTACCAGCCAGATCACCAGCGAACAGACCGCGCCCGCGATCACCACCCAGCGCCAGCCTTCCAGGCTGAGCAGCGTTTGCGGAATCAGCCACCACGACATCAGCGCCACGGCAGGCACCGACAAAAACTGCACGAAAAAGGAGAAGGCAAAAGCGCGGCTGCGCAGATGGCTCGGCACCCATTCCGACAGATAAGTATCAATGGTCACCAGTTCGACACCCAGCCCGATCCCCACCAGGAAGCGAAACAGAATAATCATCTCCGCACTCTGCTGAAACGCCATCAGCAGCGAAAACAGTCCATACCAGAGCAGCGCGCACATAAAGGTCAGGCGGCGGCCAAAGCGGTCAGCATAGGGTGCCAGCAGGCTGGCACCGAAAAACAGACCGAGAAAGGTGGCCGAGGCGAACGCGGCCTGATCGGAGAAGCCCAGTACACCCGCCGCGCCGGTGTGAAATACGCCCGCCGATAGCAGGCCGGTGCTGATATAACCGGTTTCAAACAGATCATAAAGCTCAAAAAAACCGCCCAGCGCCAGTAGCGTGATAAAGCGCCATAATCCGGCAGAGGAGGGCAGCGCATCAACGCGTGCGGCTAAGCTGTTACGGGCCGCCGATGAAGCGTGCATCGGCGGCAGTCTGGTGGAAGTGGTGGTCATATCAGCGTGAACCTCAGGCAGTGTGGATACGACTCGCAGCCGGTCAGAGGCTTATTAAAATAGTTAACCGTTAGCAAGCGAAGAGATAGCAGGATAATCAATTCATCCGCCGTTGCCGAGAGCGTCGTTGCTGACGATTTAGCAATGTACGTTGCAGGTTTTGCCATCCATGGCACGGCGCCTTAAGGCAGTTTCGGCCAGACGCCTGGCCCGATTGGCAGACCCAGCAGATACCACACCATCAGCAGCGCTATCCAGCTGATAAAGAACACCAGCGGATAGGGGAAGATCAGCACGTAATAAGTGCCGAGCTGCGCATCCTTCTGGTAACGCTGCAAAAAGGCCAGGAACAGCGGCAGAAACGGCGACATCGGTGCCAGCGGCAGCACGGCGGAGTCGGCGATGCGGAAAATCATCTGGGCAAAGGCGGGATGGAAGCCAAGCAGCATAAACATCGGCACGAAGACCGGGGCGAGAATCGACCAGATTGCTGAGCCGCTGGCAATAAACATGCAGAGAAACGCCGACAGGAACATCAACCCCAGAAACGCGGGCGCACCGCTGACGCCAGCGCTTTCCAGCACGTCGGTCAGCCCGATTGCCATGAACTTGCCCATGTTGCTCCAGTTAAAGAACGCCACGAACTGCGACAGCGGAAACACCATCACGATAAAGCCCGCCATGCCCTTCATCGGATCGACCAGCAACTGCGGGATATCATCCGGACGGCGGATCTGTCGGGTGACCACACCGTAAGCAATGGCGACCACAAAGAAGAACAGAATGATGATCGGTACGATGCCCTGAATAAAGGGGGAGGGGATAATGGCGCCGGTAGCGGGGTTGCGCAGCGGCGCATGTTCCGGCACCACCAGCAACGCCATTACGGCGATAAACAGTAATGCGGCGATCCCGGCTGCCCGCAGGCCGCGGTTCTCCAGCGGCGTCAGTGCCGCCAGCTTCTCACCATTGCCCTGCCACTCTGGCAGGCGCGGCTCGACAAATTTGTCGGTCAGCAGCGCACCCACAATCGTCAGTACAATCACCGAGGTAGCCATAAAGAACCAGTTATCGATGACGCTGACGTGCACTGTGTCGCTGACCGCTTTAGCCGCCTCGGTGCTGATCCCCGAGAGCAGCACATCGGTGGTGACAATCAGCAGGTTGGCGGTAAAGCCAGAAGCCACACCGGCAATCGCGGCCAGCAGGCCCGCCACCGGATGACGCCCTACCGCCAGGAAGATCAGCGCACCCAACGGCGGCATCACTACCAGCGCGGCATCCGAGGAGATATGGCTGAAGAAGGCGATAAACAGCACCATGTAGCTGGCATAGCGGCGGCTGACGCGCGATGCCATCTTTACCATCAGCGACTGTAACAGGCCGACCTTTTCTGCCAGTCCGGCACCAATCACCAGCGCCAGAATCGATCCCAGTGGGGTAAAGCTGCTGAAGTTCTTAATGATATTGGGCAGTATCCACTGAATGCCTGCGACGCTCAGCAGGTTGTTCACCCGGACAATTTCGCCGTTGCTGGGGTTTTTTACCGCCAGGTCCAGCGCGCTGATAACGGCGGTTGCCACCATCAGAACAACAATCAAATAGACAAACAGTAAAAAAGGGTTGGGCACTTTATTGCCCACGCGCTCGATCCAGCTGAAAAGCCGGCCAGGGCTGCGGTTTCCCGAGGTTGCTTCCATGGTATTGGTTCTCGTCTTGTATTCCCCTTATCGGCGGAGGTCCGGCCTGGCGCCGGTCGTGGTAGACGACAGACGGTGAGTTCAGTTCCAGCTCCGCTGAATCAGGGAAGTGTTTGCAATATTTTTATAATGGTCCGCGTCAGAGACACGGCCGTTGGCTCATTCGGCCAGTTTTGTGGGTGTGATCCCCGCCGGGATCGGACAGATATAAGGCTGCGCGGCGCGTACTCGATCAAACTCGGCCCGGCAGCCAGCCAGCGCCTGCGGATCCGTTAACAGCGTTAACACCGTGGCCGCCATCACTTTGCCCGCCAGAAACATCCCCTTATGCCCGATACTGGTGCGGCCCTGCGCCACCAGTTGCCAGGTGTGCAGCGGTGTACCGAAGGTAAAGCAGGGCGCAAAGCACTGTGCGGTCGGCGTCACCCAGCTGACATCGCCGACATCGGTGGAGCCGTAGAGCAGCTCGCGCGTGACCGCATAGGGCGCGACCTCATCCATAAACAGTTTATCGCCCAGCTGTTCAGCCCAGGTATGACCGGCTTCGCCACCGGTGCGGGCGGCATTGAGCCGGGCATTGCGCAGATCGTCATCGGTCAGGGTGGCACGCAGTTCAGCCGCAAACGCGCGTTCTTCGTCGCTGTAACCGGGCAAACCAAACTGATGCAAATAACGCTCCATCACCGCTTCCAGCGCGCGATTAGGCACGTAGTCAGAACAGGCTTTGTCAAAACGCACGGTCAGCGTGGTGTCGGTCATCAGCGCTGCGCCCCTGGCGATATTGATCACTCTCTCATAGATCGCCTGCGCCTGAGGCAGTTCCGGGGCACGAATCAGGTAGAGCACCTCCGCATCGGCCTGCACCACATTCGGCGAGACGCCGCCGCTGTTGGTGATGGCGTAATGCAGACGCGCTTCCTGTACGATATGCTCGCGCAGGAAGTTGGCGCCGGTGTTCATCAGCGTGACGGCATCCAGTGCGCTGCGGCCCAGATGGGGTGAGTTGGCGGCGTGAGCGGCGACGCCTTTGAAGCTGAAGGCCGCCTGAATATTGGCAAGCGTGCGCAGATTAAACATCCCGCTGAAACCTTCCGGATGCCAGGTCACGGCGGCGTCAACGTCGTCAAACAGCCCCTCGCGCACCATAAAGGTTTTGCCCGAGCCGCCCTCTTCGCCAGGACAGCCATAAAAGCGAACCGTACCGCCCATATGATGCTGCTCCATCCAGGCTTTCACGGCGCAGGCTGCAGCAACCCCTGCCGTGCCAAGCAGGTTGTGGCCGCAGCCATGTCCGTTGCCGTTAGCTTCCAGCGGTTGTGGCCGGGCGCAGCCCGACTGCTGGCTCAGACCGGCCAGCGCATCAAACTCACCCATGATAGCAATCACCGGCTTACCGCTGCCCATGCTGGCGATAAAGGCCGTGTCGATGCCCCCCACGCCGTGTTCCACTGTAAATCCTTCTCTTTCCAGCGCACCGGCCAGCAGAGCAGAGGAACGGGTTTCGGCGAAGCGCGTTTCCGGCGTGTCCCAGATGGCGTCGCTGAGCGTGCTGAAGCGGAGCTGATGGCGATCGATATAATCGGCGATAAACGCTTCCATCATCGTGAGCCCCCAAACTGCGCCTGGTTCAGCACCAGCGTTGCCAGCAGCGTGATGGCGTCTGGCATGACCCGCTCGTCAAAGTCGAATTTCGCATTGTGGTGACCCGCCGCCAGCGCACAGCCGAAAATAACGTAAGAGGCCTGGCCGCCGCGCTGTTTTACGCGCTCCATCATGTAGGTCGCATCTTCCGAACCTGCTGCCTGCGCTTTACGATCGACCACCGAGTCGAAAAGGCCGAGTGCATCTGCCTGCTGGTGGATGAAATCAACCCACGGCTGTGTAGGCGTACAGCTGCGCGCGGCACCCATCAGTGAAATCTGCTGCTCAACGCCATACATCGCTGCCGCACCGGCAATCACCCGCAGCGCCTGCTGATAAATATCGTCGTTAACCTGATTGGTCACGCCACGGGTTTCGACTTTCAGCAGGGCGCAGTCGGCCACTACGTTGCGGCCGGTTCCCGCCTGCAGCACGCCCACGTTAACCCGCGCCACACCGCCGCTGTGCTGGGTTAAACCATGCAGCGCCAGCGTCGCCTGTGCCGCGGCCAGCAGAGCATTGCGACCCTCTTCAGGGCGACCGCCCGCATGGGCACCGACGCCGGTAAAGTGAACATCCAGCTTGGTGGTAGCCAGGAAGCTGTCGCTGCCGCACACCACTTCACCTGCCGGCACGCCGGTACCGATGTGAATCGCAGTGAAGCGCTCAACGTCATCGACCACGCCCGCGGCGACCATCGCTTTCGCGCCGCGCACACCCTCTTCGGCGGGCTGGAAGATCAGTTTAATCGTACCGCTGAGCTGATCTTTCATCGCCATCAGCACTGCGGCGAGGCCCAGGCCAATGGTGGTATGGCCGTCGTGCCCGCAGGCATGCATCATGCCCGCGTTACAGGAAGCAAATCCTTCACGCTGCGGCAGATGATCGGTGGCCTGGCTTTCGTTGAGATCCAGTGCATCCATATCGACGCGGAAGCCCATCACCGGGCCGGGACGGCCGGTATCGAGTGTTGCCACGATGCCGCAGAATCCGCCAGAGAAGTGGCTGATCCACTGCGGCAGTGCGCCCTGCTGCAGCGCACGGGCTTCCTGCTGCTTCAGCACGGCGTCGTCGGGCAAGCCCATCCGCGCATCGGCATCGATCACTTCACGGCCCAGCTTTAGTTGATAACCGAGCTTATGCAGTTCTTCAGCGACTAACGTCGCGGTACGGAACTCCAGCCAGCCCGATTCGGCGTAGTGATGGAAGTCGCGACGCCACTGTTGCAGCTGTGGCAGCAGGGCATTGACGTGGTCTGAAAGGGGGGTCATCGGCTCTTTCCTCGTTGTTGATTTTTTATGCACTGCGTCGAATCTACACAATGGTACTGGGTGGCATAAGATGCGAATATCTTGTGACTGATAAACAACGGTTATCGCAAAACTATGTCTGCCAATCTCAAACTTCATCAGCTGCGCGCCTTCACTGACGTAGCACGACAGGGCAGTATCCGGGCGGCAAGCCGGCTGTCCGGGCTGTCGCAACCGGCGTTAACCAAAGCGATTCAGGAACTGGAGCGAGAGCTGGGCGCAAAGCTGTTTATCCGCCGTCAGCAGGGCGTGGTACTGACCGATATCGGTGATAACTTTTTTCGCCATGCCA
This sequence comes from Pantoea sp. SM3640, assembly GCF_015654165.1. Classification (NCBI taxonomy): domain Bacteria; kingdom Pseudomonadati; phylum Pseudomonadota; class Gammaproteobacteria; order Enterobacterales; family Erwiniaceae; genus Pantoea; species Pantoea sp. SM3640. The sequence goes on along the minus strand of NZ_CP064872.1, from coordinate 3,519,109 downwards.
GCCTGGTGCTGGCGGAACTGCGGGTCGCAGAAGAGGATATCCAGCAGCGCCTGGGGCTGGGTGGCGGTCAGGTGAACATCGGCGTGGGGGGCAGCGTCGCGCGCACCATCATGCCGCAGGTGATAAACCAGTTTCATCGCGAATACCCGCTGATTAAGGTACGCATCGTCGAGGGCCAGCTGGTGTCGATGGTGCATGAGCTGCGTCAGGGCGCGCTCGATTTCACCATCAACACCTACGATCAGAGTCATCTCGATCAGGAGCTGATGTATGAGCGGGTGATGGAGCGCGAGTATAGAGTGGTGGTGCGTAAAGGCCACCCGCTGGAAAAGGCCCGTTCTCTGGCGGCGTTACAGCAGGCGGACTGGACGATGCCAACGCCAAAAGGGAGTTACTACCGTCTGCTGCACGATTTGTTTGGCGAGCGCGGTATGGCACCCAAAATCGTGGTGACCTGTGAAACCTTTATGGCCTGCACCAGCCTGGTCGCGCAAAGCGATTTCATCAGTATTCTGTCGGTCGACGTGATTGACGATCCCATTCTGGGGCGGTCGCTGGTGGCGCTGACGCTCGACGAGCCCCTGCCGAAAGCCATCTTCTATCTGATCCAGCGCAAAGACACCGCGCTGACGCCGATGAGCAGTTATATGGCGCAACTCTTTCGGCGTTATTGCCAGTAAATTCAGGGAGTAAAGTCGATCGTCTACACTATAGGGGTACTGTAAAAAATCCACCCGACAAATAGAGGTTACGATGCAAGTCAGTCCTTATCTGTTTCTCTATGGCCGTTGTGAAGAGGCTATCGACTTTTACCTGCAGGCGACCGGGGGAGAGCTGCTCTCTAAAATGAAATTTGGTGATATGCCGGATCAGGGTGAGCAGGTAGGCGATCAGTCTGCTGCGCCGCAGCCGCCAGAAAAGATCATGCATGCGCAACTGCGTATCGGTGACGGTGAGCTGATGTTGAGCGATGGTAATACCGAGAAGCCGCCCGCGTCTGAACATGCCGGTTATGCGGTCAGCCTTTCAACTACTGATGTCGAAAAGGGTAAAGCCTGGTTTGAGAAACTATCGGCAGGCGGCAAGGTCACAACGGAGTGGCAGGAGACATTCTGGTCGAACGGATTCGCGATGTTTATCGATAAGTTCAACATTCCATGGCGCATCAATGTTGAGAAGCCACAGGAATAACCGAAGGTAAGATGCAGGACTGAGTTGCTAAAACTGCCTCTCAAAAGCTGGCCTGGAGAGACAACGCTCCAGGCCAGATCTCCTGCGTGACGGGCGGTTTTTTCAGCCGCCCGTTATCTTTATCAGAAGTTGTAACCCGCCACCAGGTAGTAACCCCAGCCCGTCGATTTCACTTCAAACGGGCCTTTGCCGAAGTTCAGCTCCTGACCATCCGCCCACTGTCCGCCGTTGTGGAAGTAACGCGCCACCGCAGAGAAGTGCCAGTGATCGTAACCCAGTGACAGAATGTGGCTGGAGGCGATGGAGTTGCTGGTGCGTGATGAACCGCCTTTCTCGTTGAGATCGGAACCCCAGTCGAAGTTGGTGAAGCCCACATAGCCCAGATTACCGCCCCACAGCGTGGTGATAGGCACGAAGTATTTCACCTTGAAGCGATAGCCATCCCAGCTGTTTTCGTTCGCCGCGCCGTAGTTTTCCCACTGATATTTGGCGTAGACGTTCAGCGACAGGCCGACATCGCTGTGCGTATCGATATCGGTGCCCAGACCCATATACCAGGTGTTCTGGCGGTTGTCGCTGTTGCGGCCCATATCGTAGATATAGTTATTGGCGAAATACCACTCTTTGAACGGACCAAAGGCCAGGCTGGTGCCGGTCAGTTTGTCGATAGAGAAGCGCGGCTCAATCTCCATAAACATCGGTGAACCGTGGTCGAATACGCCGTTGGCATTGCTGTTGCCGACGCCGAAGAAGTTAGGCACGTCGAGATAGCCGTAGAAATCGAACCAGTCTTTCTTCGCAAACGCTTCATATTCCAGATAAACGTCGTTGTTAAACTGCGGTCCGAAACGCGTGTGGTAGCTGCCTACCACGTTAACGCTCTGATGCCACCAATCCGAGAGATACTGCGGATCGCTTTCAGCGGCCTGCGCAGCACCACTCAATAAACATGCCAGCACGGCACCTGCTATCAACGTTTTATATTTCATTATTATCAGCCACATGCTTTTGACCGCTGCACACCAGACGCAGTCAGAGAGAAATCGGTCCCTTGATGGGAATGAGGGTTTCACAGCGAATAACAACCCGTTCTTCAGCCCGCGTAGCGTGCCTGTAACAGATCGATAGAAAATAGATTTTGCTCACGTTTGTCAAAAAGTGTTGCATTACAATTCAGCTAAAATGTGATGCACTTCACAATAACGGCGTGGATCGAACGGAACCAGGCAACCGTTTACGTTGTCTGGTTCGTGATCAAACAGGCGGGATCAGGGAAGAGTGACGCGAACCTGCAAACCACAAATTGCACCCTGTGGAGTCAGGCAATTGGAAAGGGCGACGTGAATCTGATGTTTCTGTGCGACGTTGCGCACAATCGATAATCCCAGCCCGCTGCCCTGGGCTTTAACGTCTGGCGAACGGGTAAAACGGTCGAACGCACGTTCGATAAAGGATTCCGGCATGCCCGGTCCGTTATCAACAATATCGACCACCGTTTTGCCCGCGACCCGATGCAGCAGCACATCGACCAGGCTGCCTTCCGGCGTGTGCAACATAGCGTTACCAATCAGGTTGTCGAACAGGCTGCGCAATTCGGAACGGCTGGCCTGCAGGCGATACTGCGTGGAGCCATTAAAGCCGATATCGATGCCGCGCTTATCCGCCACCACCATCAACTGCTCAATGCTCTCTTTTAGCAGATCTTCAAGTTCGATATGCTCCACGCTGGACACCACGCTCTGGTCATCCTGACGTGAGACATTGAGTAACTGCGTGACCAGGTGACGGGTACGCGTGACGCCCGCTTCCAACTGGCTGAACTGACGGCTCGCTTCACCCGGCTGAATATGCTGACGCAGGTTTTCCAGCTGTAACGTCACCGCTGTTACCGGCGTACGCAGCTCATGCGCGGCATCTTCCAGGAACTGACGCTGCGACGACCAGGCGTCACGCAGCTTACTCAGCAGCGAGTTGTAAGCGGCTACCAGCGGCAGGATCTCATCCGGTAAGCCTTCCGGTGAGACATTGTGTGGATGATGGGTTTCCTGCGCCGCAATCTGACGCGAAGCGACCTGCAGATCGCGGGTGATCTTGCGCACCACCAGCCAGATCACCAGCAGCGACAGCGGCATCATCAGGATCATCGGAATGATCGCCGACAGCGCCCGCTTGACCATTGAGGCTTTCATGTAGCTGAGGTTGTGCATCACCTGAATCGTTTTGATCTCGCTGCCAGGCATGCCGGGCCGGGAAAAAATACGCCATTCACAGTCGTCGCACTGACCCACATGCACATCGTGATAACCGCGCTGGTTTTGCAGCGGGGCCTGCAACTCCGGCCATGAACTGGCCCGCAGCTGGCCCTGATCGTCCCAGAGCTGAACTACAAAGGCGCTCTTTGCTTTGTCAGGTGCAATAAGCATCGGCATCAGGGCGGGCATCTGTTTATTGGTGGACCAGGCATCAGCGATTTTTGCCAGCTGATCGTCCTTCATGGTACCGACCATATCGCCGTAACAGCTGAAGAAATACCAGGTGACGCCGCCGATCATCAGCAGATGAATAATCAGCAGGGTAGAGAGAAGTTTATTGCGCAGTGAGCGCATAAAGGGGAAAGGTTTCATATCGCCGGAACCCGCCAGCCCAGTCCGCGTACATTACGGATCACGTCGTTATCGAGTTTGCGACGCATGCCGTGGATCAGGACATCCACCGCGTTGCTGCTGACTTCATCGCCCCAGCCGTAGATGCGGTTTTCCAGTTGCTCGCGCGACAGAATAGCGCCCGGCCGCTCCAGCAGCGCGTAGAGCAGGGCATATTCCCGCGCCGTCAGCTGCTCGCGCTGGCCTTTGTAGAGCACCTCGCGGGTCATCATGTCCAGCTGCACATCGCCGCTGCCAAGCACCGAGTCTGCCGCGCCGTGGCTGCGCCGGGTAATGGCGCGCATCCGGGCCATCACTTCCTGGAGATCGAACGGTTTAAGCAGGTAGTCGTCCGCGCCGCTGTCGAGTCCCTGAATACGCTGCGCCACCGTGTCGCGTGCGGTAAGAATCAGGACCGGCGTGGCGTCGCCGCGCCCGCGCGCCCGGCGCAGAACCTGCAGACCGTCATCGCGCGGTAAGCCGAGATCAAGCAGTACACAGCTGTAGCCGCCTTCGCTCCAGGCATTCTGGGCATAGACGCCATCGCGCACCCAATCTACTGACCAGCCCGCGCCCTGCAGTGCCTGTTGCAGGTTCGCGCCGATCATTTCATCATCTTCAACCAGTAACACGCGCATGGCTGATCTCCTTCGTAAAGATAAGAGAGAGTTTATCCATCAATTGTTAGGCCAGAATTATCCTTCCGCCGTCATACTTCGCACTGTGGCGGCGTTGGCTGCTTTTGCTCACCCCAGTCACTGACCAATGTCAGCTCCTGGGGATTCGCGCCTTTGCCGCCTTGCCACAGCACGAATTATTTTGGCGGACCGCGGCCTTCATACTTCGCACTGTGGCGGCGTTGGCTGCTTTTGCTCACCCCAGTCACTGACCAATGTCAGCTCCTGGGATTCGCGCCTTTGCCGCCTTGCCACAGCACGAATTATTTTGGCGGACCGCCATCACCGATATTTTACAGAATTAACCGGTGGCTTAGCGTCCCTCTCCATACCCACTGAGATACCCGTGATTGCAAGCGTAAATGGGGTGACGTATATTTGAACAATAGATTCATGCCAGACATTTCAGCGGTGAAAAGTATGTCAGCTCAGGAAGCAAAAATCAGACATCAGCGCGAGTATCAGGAGCGTGTTGAAGCCGTTCGAAAGGGTCAGGCTCCGGGCCGCGTTCTTGAAAAACGTCCTGACGGTATTGTGCCTGCAAAAGATGGACGCAGCCTCGCATTTTTCTGACATCATGCCCTGCTGAAATCGGCTAAGTGATAAAATAAGCTCATCATCCAGGTGGGCTTTTTTTATGACATCGCACGCTATTCCTCCAGAAGAACAAATCCTCAAACTCAATCGTTATCTGATCGATAACGCCGTACAACTGCCATCCCCGGTTATCACTGTTGGTGGTCAGGCTGTTATGTACTGGTATCTGACTTACCTGCACTTTTATCCTGATCAACCTGACATAACATCCATTACCTCAATTGATGTCGACTATGTCACGCGAAAAGAAGGCGTTGATGTCATAGCAAAAATTTTTAACGTGTCAGCTCAGGTTCAGGAAATTTTTAATCCGCCCTCGATTGCGGTTCTCAGTCTTATTGATAAAGATACAGGCAGAGTCAAGGAAGATGCTCAGGGTCAGTTCCTCAATGAGCCGCTTAATGAGGCAAATATTGTCGATATTATCGATCGCCCCACAGGCTTTGAAGTTGGGGATTTTGTCGGTGATAAACTCGCACTTAATACGGAACCCTTTCTGGTTATGCCTGATCGACATGGCGCAGCCATGAGTCATGAATTCGTGCGGGTGCTGAACCCTGTTGCCTGTATCCGCTCCCGTCTGTCGAACGCCACTGTGCCTATGGGCAAAGACAGGCTGACTGAAGCTGAGCGAATTCGGGTACTGGCTCTGCCAGTTTTTAACTTTTTACTTGAGAAGTTACAAATATTACCTTTCCGGCAGGGAAGGCGTTACGTTGATTATTTTATTTCGTTTATCTGGGATAGGTCATTCAGACGTTTTCAGGCAGAACACAGGATCCCCTTATTCCGTATTGTTGAAAAACTGGTCGCTGAGCTGGAACAGGATCCAGACCACGAGGTGCCACCCGAATTTTATCAGGAAGAGTTATCCCGAAAAGTGGATTTCCTGACTCAGGAATATCAGCGGTACCTCAGAATGGTTGAAGTCAGGCAAGACTCAACAATCACGCACATAACCCGCATAAAAATGATGCGGGCTGACTAAGTTTTTTAAACATCTCACCTCTTTTTTCAACAGCAATCTCACCACAGATTTCCCCCCAAAGCCCCGCTGGCCGCACCCTTCCGCGCCCATTCCCGCCGTTGCTAATTCTGCGCTAATTTTCTGCTAATTAAGGGATAAATTTTAGCGGGTAGAGTGGCTCCACTGCACATCAGCATCAACAGGAGGAACCATGAATCAGCGCGAGTTTATTCGGAGTTTGCTGGACTGGATTGAGAACAACTTAGGACACGATCTGCATCTGGATGAGGTGGCACGCCGCTCGGGCTATTCGCGCTGGCATCTGCAACGCCTGTTTCGCCAGCACACCGGCTTTTCACTGGCAGAATATATCCGCCAGCGCCGCTTAACCGAGTCTGCACTCAGTCTGCTAAGCAGCAACGAAGCGATACTGCAGGTGGCGATGAACTTCGGCTTCGATACCCAGCAGGCCTACACCCGCACCTTTAAAAACTACTTTATGATGACGCCGGGCCAGTTGCGCCGTCAGCGTCGCGTTGAGCCGGATCGGCTGCTGTTTCCTCTGGCGATGGCCAGCTGATGCCTGTTAAGACCTTTCCGTCACCGCATACAGACGGGAAGGTCGGCCCGCGCTCAGCGCCGCTCTCCTCCTGAACTTTGCCTCGTCTTTTTTTGCCCGCCCGCCACAGTGACCCCGCCCTGACGTGTTAGTTTGTTGCCTGCCCCTTTTACTGTCGGAGTCGGGAACATGGAAAACGGCGAGAATTTAACCGCCATGTTGGTGTTTGCACGGGTCGTGGAATTGCAGAGTTTCAGTGAGGCAGCACGGGCACTTGGCCTGTCCAAATCTCACGTCAGCCGGGAAATTGCCCGTCTGGAGCTGCGGCTCGGTATCCGGCTGCTACAGCGTACCACCCGGCGGCTGGCACTGACTGAGCTGGGCCAGGCTTATTATCCCTACTGTGTGCGGATGCTGGCTGAAGTGCAGCGCGCCGAGGCGTTTGTGCAGCAGGTGCATCAGCAGCCCACTGGGCATGTCAGGCTGCAGGCGCCCGTCACGTTCGGCTGCCAGTGCGTGGTTCCCGTTCTCAATCATTTCCTGCGCCGCCATCTGCATATTAACGTCGATCTCGATCTGACCGATCGCAATCACGATCGGCTGGACGATCAGGTTGATCTGGCGATTGTGATCCGATCCTGCTCGCCGCAGCAGGGCAATTTCCGGGTACTGAGCGATATCGAGTGGGGGCTTTATGCCGCGCCGGCTTATCTGGCGCAGCGACCCGTAATCACCCATCCTGAAATGCTGCCGCGCCATGACCTGCTGCTATTTCACGGTCCGGCGCACACCGCTGCGCTGCCATTCCGCCGTGATAAACAGCGGCTGGCACTGGACGTGCGCAGCCGCTTTCGCGCCAATAACAGTATGGCGCTGCTCAATGCCGCACTGGCAGGCAGCGGTATCGCTTATCTTCCGTCCTACATGGCGCAGGAGGCGGTGGCACGTGGTGATATCCAGCAACTGCTGCCGGAGTGGCAGATGGATCGCCTGCAAAGCTATCTGCTGCTGCACAATACGCCTGAACCGGCGTCGCCGGTGACACTGCTGTGCGATGCCCTGATTACGGCGCTGAATTGTTGCCTGCTGACAACAATCAGCGCCACAGAGTAACTATTACGCCACGACTGTTGTTACTCTGCGACTCCGGTTAGCCTGTATCCCTGATCATTCAACGGATATCATCATGCAACAGTCACCCGAAACGGCAGAGTTTCAGCACTGGCGACGTAACTTAGCGGTCTGCGTCGTCGGCTCTTTTACCACCATCGTGGCGATGACGCTGCTGCTGCCGTTTCTGCCACTCTATGTGCAGCAACTCGGCGTTGAGCAACCCGCCGCTATCGCCCGCTGGTCGGGGCTGGCCTATGGCGCGACCTTTTTCAGCGCCGCGCTGACTGCGCCGCTGTGGGGCAGGCTGGCTGACCGTTATGGTCGTAAGCTGATGCTGATTCGGGCCAGTCTGGGGATGGCAATTGCGATGTCGCTGATCGGCATGGCGACCGCGCCCTGGCAGCTGGTGGCGCTGCGGCTGCTGGCCGGACTGCTGGGTGGCTACGCATCGGGATCGACCATTCTGGTGGCAGCGCAGACGCCAAAAGCGCAGACCGGCTGGGCGCTGGGCGTATTGTCTTCCGGCATTATGGCGGGCAATGTGGTCGGGCCGCTGCTGGGTGGAGTGTTACCGCCGCTGATCGGCATCCGTCAGACGTTCTGGCTGACCGGCGCGGTAATCTTTCTTGCCTTCCTCGCCACCACCTTTTTACTCAAAGAGCAGCCGCGTGCTGCTGCGAGGTCGCGTGCCAGCCAGCAAGCGCAGTCCGCAGACGAGCCGGTGAATCACACCCTGGTGAGGCTGATGTGGCTCTCCGGCATGTTGCTGATCTTCGCCAGCATGTCGATTGAGCCGATCATCACGCTCTACGTGGGCGAGTTCGTGCAGGGCGACCATCAAATCACGATGATCGCCGGACTGGTGATGTCTGCGGCGGCGCTGGGTACGGTGCTGGCGGCACCCCGGCTGGGTCGTCTGGCCGATCGGGTAGGGCACTGGCGGGTTCTGACCGGCGGCCTACTGGTCAGTGGGCTGCTGCTGATTCCGCAGGCGTTTATTACCGCGGCCTGGCAACTGGTGGTGCTGCGTTTTCTGATGGGGATGGCGCTGGGCGGATTGATGCCGTGCATTACAGCGATTATCCGCCATAACGTGCCCGGTTCCCAGGTCGGACGGATGCTGGGATATTCAACCTCGGCGCAGTATATCGGTCAGGTCAGCGGCCCGCTGTTTGGTGGGCTGGTGGGTGGGACATTCGGGATGCGGCCAGTGTTTCTGGCGACCTGCGTGGTGATGCTGTTTTGCGCCTGGCTCAACTGGCGCGGGATGCGTAAATAACGCGATCAAAAAAGGCGGACCGGAGTCCGCCTTAGTTTATTCACAGCGTCGTGAATTACTTCTGGTCTGGCAGGGCGTAGGCAATCACATAATCGCCCAGCTTAGTACCAAACGAACCGTGCCCACCTGCTGCGATGACAACGTACTGCTTGCCATTCACTTCATAGGTCATTGGGGTCGCCTGGCCGCCTGCTGGCAGACGGGCCTGCCATAACAGCTCACCGGTATCGGTGCTGAACGCACGCAGGTAGTTATCGGCGGTCGCGCCAATGAAGAACACCTTACCCGCGGTGGTGATAGGACCACCCAGCATCGGCATACCCATTTTGAACGGCAACGGAACCGGTGCGCTATCGCGAACGGTACCGATACGCTGTTTCCACACCACGTCGTTGGTCTTCAGATCCACCGCGGAGATGTAACCCCAGGCAGGCTGTTTACATGGCAGACCAAACGGTGACAGGAACGGATTCAGCTCGACGCCATACGGCACGCCATACTGTGGCTGAATACCGGTTTCCGTACCTGAACCACCCTCAGCGCCTTTCGGCGGCTCAATCGGGTTGCCCGGGCCACGTGGAACCAGCTTCGAGACAAACGGCAGCGCCATTGGGTTAGCAATCGCAATCTGACGATGTGGATCGACGGCAATACCGCCCCATTCGAACATACCGAGGTTACCCGGGAACACCAGCGTACCCTGCTCAGAAGGCGGGGTGAACGGACCTTCATAGCGCAGGCGCTTGAAGATCACGCGGCACACCAGCTGGTCAAACATCGTTGCGCCCCACATATCCTTGTCCGTCAGGTTCTGCTTCGGACGGAAGGTCAGCTCAGAGTAGGGCTGAGTAGCGGCAACGTGATCGCCTTTGGCAGCACCCTGTGGTACTGGCGTTTCTGGCGCAGGTACCACTGGCTTGCCGGTGCGGCGATCCAGGACAAAGATGTTGCCGGTTTTCGCTGGCGCATAAACCACCGGTACGGTGTTGCCATCTTTATCGGTGATGTCAGCCAGCGTTGGCTGCGACGGCAGATCCATATCCCACAGATCGTGATGCACGGTCTGATAAGACCAGACCAGCTTACCGGTGGTGGCGTTCAGAGCCAGCACGCTGCTCGCATAACGCTCCTGCTCTGGTGTGCGGTTACCGCCCCAGATATCCGGTGTAGTCACACCCATTGGCAGATAAACGGTATCCAGTTTCGGATCGTACACTGCCGGTGCCCATGAGTTCGGTGAATTCATGGTAAAGGTGTGTTCATCAGCCGGAATGGCATTCGGGTCTTTCGCGCCTGGATCAAATACCCACAGCAGTTTGCCGGTATTCACATCAAAACCACGAATCACGCCTGACGGCTCGCGGGTTGAGAAGTTATCGGTAACCGCACCCGCCATGACGATGGTGGTGTTAGTAATGATCGGTGGCGAGGTCGGCTCATACATACCCGCAGTCGTGACAGGCTGTTTGTGCTGCAGATCCAGCTCGCCGTTGACGCCAAATGACGGGCAGCGTTCGCCGGTCTCTGCGTCCAGGGCAAACAGGCGACCATCGTTGACAGGCAGATAGATACGACGTGAGCAAAGCGCAGGCTGCGTGTTTGCCGCATCGGCGGCTGCCGGCACTTCGTGATAAGAAACACCACGACAGGTAACATGCTGGAAGGTTGGGTTAACCTTCATGCCCGGATCAAATTTCCACTTCTGCTTACCGGTGGCCGCATCCAGAGCAAACAGGATCTGGTGTGGCGAACAGAGGTAAAGCGTGTCGCGGATTTTAATCGGGGTAACTTCGTCGGTGATTTCACCCGGATCGTTAGGGGTTTTCATGTCGCCCGTCTGGAACTGCCAGGCAACCTGCAACTCTTTCACGTTCTGGTGATTGATCTGCTTCAGCGGCGAGAAACGGGTTCCCTGCTGATCGCGCGCATAAGCGGGCCAGTCAGCATCCGGGATGTTGCTCAGCGGCGCAGCCTGCGGGGCGTTGTCAGCGGTTTCTGGCACTGAACCGTTTATCACCTGCGGGTCGTTAAACACCGCATAGGCCAGCACGATAGCACTGGCAACCAGCGCCACAGCCATCGTACCCAGCGCGGCTTTACTGCCTGCGTTAACACTGCGATAAACAAACGGCAGGATCAGCCAGACACCAAAGATCACCAGCACATCGGTGCGCGGTGCCAGTGCCCAGAAGTCCGTACCCACTTCCCATACACCCCAGATCAGGGTGGCGATTAGCAGCAGCGCATAGAGAACCAGCGCGGTGCTTTTACGACGGGAAAGCAGATAAGCGGTGATAAGCATCACCACACCGCCGAAAACGTAATACCAGGAACCACCAATGGCGGCTAACCAGCCACCGCCAATCAGCATAAACGCGCCCGTCAGCGCTGCGAACAGCACTGTCAGAAAACGAATTACGCCAAATGATGAGGAGTTTTTCCCCATAATATCGACCTCGTTTCGTTACCATAAAACACACGAAAACAACCAGATAGGTTGCTTCCAGTTATCAAGTACAAATGATTAAGGGTGTTCTTGAGTATCTCTTCCGCTAAGACAGACGATCCCTTTGTGTTAAATGTTATAGCAAAATCAGATCGAGGTTTGATTTTTTTAGCTTAAAGCGCTTAACAAATGCAGTAATGCGACATTTTATGAGGGATTAAAGGACGTTAAGCGCACCGCCGTGTGCCCTTAACGCCGGAAGGCAGGATTTGTGAATCAGCAGCTAATAAGATCGCCGTCCGAGCGTTGCTGTTGCCAGCCGCTGATATTTATCTCAGCAAACTGCTCAGCCGTTAAAGTCGGCGTATGACTTCGCACGATGACCTCTGCTCCTTTTTCACGAAATGTCGCCATAAAAAAGGGAAAGGTAAATTTTTCATAATTGTCATTAAAGAACGCTTCGTTTAAAACAATTCCTGAAAAAGGAAAGGATTCCAGCAGTCGCCAGTCTGCTCCCGGCGGCGCAAAATCATAAAGCCAGAAATCAAATTTCTTAGTTAATTCAAGCAGTGGCGCATAATGTGCCACTAAACTGGAATAATTGATTCCAATCCGGATACGCCCATTCTGTAAATGTGAATAAGCGTCCGGTACAGCAATCATTCCCCGTAATCGCATATCATCGATCGGAATAATCATTAATGCTGCTTCAGTGGCAATTTGATTGTGTAATGAAATAATGTTGTTTGTATTAAGTGTATTTCTGCTTTCCTGGTTTTGCTGAAGATAAGGCACGCTATAGCAAATGCCAGAGACATTACGCTTAACGTGATGGATAGGTTCAGTAACATAGGGGTTATATAAACTGTTTTTCATTATCTCTATGAAATGCAATAAAAAAGGATTTGTTGATAATTAATCATATAAAAAGTCGCATTTTTTTAAACGCGTGAATAAATATAGATCATCTGCTTAATCCAAATCATCCTTTTGTTGCCTGAGAAAGTAAATAAACCCATTAGCAAAGAGATGATAATTCCTTTGGCGTCTGATGATGTGCTGGAATATATTCAATAGTCGGGACCAATAGGCTGGTAATAGTCAGGAGAGGTCGGACGTGCCTGTGCCAGACGGGTATGCCTTTTGTTGGGCAGAGAGACAGGGCTGGAGCCGCAGCCATTCAGGTCTCATCCGGTCTGTTAATTTAGCATCATCAATCACCACACCAATAACACCGCGCAACGATGCGGGCTTCCTCACCTGATTTGGGATAAGACATGGGATTTATGGCATCAACAGCGGAAGAGTCGCTGTGGCGACATCGGACATTTGTCGCATTCTGGCTGGCGCGCACCTGCTCATCATTTGGTTTTCAGATGTTCTCGGTAGCGATCAGCTGGCAGATCTATGCGCTGACCAACAGCGCAATGGCGTTAGGGATGATTGGCCTGATGCAGTTTCTGCCGTCGGTATTGCTGGCGCTACCTGCAGGTCATCTTGCGGATCAATATGACCGGCGGCGCATTGTGCTGCTGGGGCAACTGGTGGAATTTGCTGCACTGGTGGCATTAGTGGTGCTTACCTTATTCCATACCGCCGATAAGACCGCGCTGTGGGGGCTGGTGTTTATGATTGCGGTGGCGAAGGCGCTGGAGTGGCCCGCGATGTCCTCAATGTTGCCGTCGCTGGTGCCGCCCTCGATTCTGGCACGCGCGATGGCGATGAACTCGGTAGGGGGCCAGGCGGCGGTGATTGTCGGGCCGACGATAGGCGGCTTGCTGTATGTTGCCGGGCCGCATGTTGTGTATGGCGTTTCCGGGCTGTTTTATCTGATTTCGCTGACGCTGGTGAGTCTGCTGCGTTATGAGCGTCCGGTGCAGACCCGTCTGCCGATGAATATGAAGAATCTGTTTGCCGGGATTCACTTTATCCGTGAGCGCAAAGATGTCCTTGGAGTGATTTCGCTCGATCTGTTTGCGGTGCTGCTTGGTGGCGCAACGGCGCTGCTGCCGATTTTTGCCAAAGATATTCTGCATACCGGGCCGTGGGGGTTAGGGATGCTGCGCGGTGCGCCCTCGGTAGGCGCATTACTGGTGGGCATCTGGCTGAGCCGTCACAAGCTGGACAAGCATGTCGGGATGATTATGTTTGGCTCGGTGGCGGGATTTGGCGTGGCCACGCTGGTATTCGCGCTGTCCACGCAGCTGTGGCTGTCGCTGATTGCGCTCTGTGCGCTGGGCGGCTTTGATATGGTAAGTATGGTGATTCGGGGTGCGCTGGTGCAGCTGGATACGCCGGATGCCATGCGCGGACGGGTGAATGCGGTTAACGCAATTTTTATCAATACGTCAAATCAGCTGGGCGAGTTTGAGTCGGGATTGCTGGCAGCCTGGATGGGGGCGGCACCCGCGGCAGCGATTGGCGGCATCGGTACACTGATTGTGGTGGCGTTGTGGATGAAGCTGTTTCCGCATCTTCGGCGGCGTCAGAAGCTGGAGAATGAGGTGGATCCGGTTTAGAGCTGGTTAGAGGTATGCAGCGGTCATGGGCCACTGAGCAGGCTCAGGGAGTATACGCCTTTCGCAAAGACGCAAAAGACGCCATCCCTGGCAGGCTCAGCGCGGCCCATCCCTGGCCCGCGATGCTTTGCTGCAGGCGTATGCTCCCATCGCTTTAAGTGCGTAAGTTGCCTTGGGCTGAGGAGTGGTTTGTTAGGGCTGGTTGTGGAGAGCAGGTCTGGATCGGATACAGGCCTATATCCCAATCGCTTTAAGAATGTAAGTTGCCTCAGGCTGGGGAGAAGGGAAAAGACGTTGGTTGAGAGTTGGGCAGAGTTATTAAGGTGGCGCTCAACATCAATAATGTCACTGGCCCGAAGGCCAGTAGAGGAAGTTACCAGTCATACTGCCATTCAAAACCCGGAGTCAGAGGGGGAGTCTGACCCGCAGGCTGGGACCATCAGGCCCCGGTTTTTCCCAGGTTGGCGTCAAATGTTAGCCAGCTTTCACGCATGTCCACTACGCTGCGGGTTTTGCGCGCCTCATCGATTTTTATGGCGGTGAGGCCCGCTTCCAGCGCGTCCACAACTGAAACTTTCAGCGGTGTTCCCTGTTTAATATGTTTAACGATCTCTTCTGCCATCAGGGCATCTGCACCGTAGTGACCATCATAAGCATTGCCGCTGTAAGCGGTGTCGACCTCTTTCTCACCGCTGCGCGCGTTGTGAACGCGGAAGTAGTTTCGCACGAAGTCGCCTTCCGCCATGCCGTCCGTGCCCATGACGCAGAAACGGCGGAACTCATCCGGAACGTTGAGGTTGGCATGGAAAGCAAGTGTCGCGCCGCCTTCGTACTCAATCAGGGCAGTCTGGTAGTCTACAATATCGGCGTCGCTGTCGAAGACCGCATCGGTGCTCGACCAGCCGCTAGGTTTCTCGTGATAGAGCGCTGATTCAGCGGTGATCGCCCCCTGCGGCGCATGCGCCGGGGTAAAAGATTTGCGGCCACCAAAGCTGGCGACGCGGATCGGACGCTCCTGCAACAGGCCCTGATAGAGATCGATGTCGTGGCAGCACTTTTCCAGAATGTAAGGACCGGCATACTTCTCCAGACGTCGCCAGTCGCGCTGGAAAAAGGCGCCGTGATAAGGCTTGATATGTTCTGTCGCCTCAATCGAGGTGATTTCACCTAATTGCCCGGCATCGCGTGCCGCCAGCAGATCGTGATAGAGCGGGGAGTAGCGCAGCACCAGGCCAACCAGAATGCGTGCCTCGCCATACTGGCGCACCAGCTTCGCCATCTCCATGGTCTGCTCTTCATTGATCACTACCGGCTTTTCGGTAAATACGGTGTAGCCCGCCGCCAGCGCCTGACCTACATGCTCCAGATGCAGGAAGTTGGGGGAGCCAACCAGCACCACATCCATGCCGCCGTGTTCCAGCAGCGCGTCGATGGACGCAAAGGCCTGGCCGGGCGCGATACCAAAGCTGTGCAGATTAGGCAGTCCGGCTGGGGCCGGATCGTAATAACCCACTACCGAGAAGGCGTCGTCGGCTTTGCTGAACTCTTTGATCACGTGGGACAGACGAAAGCCGAGACCGATAATGCCTACTTTCATGTTAAACCCCTGCTCCTGAAATCGGATAATGCATAGCCCGCCTGCGATCGGGCGCGCCTGTTGATAATCTGACCACCAACTTATTACGATGGAAAAACTAATGTCAATAACACGCTGCGCGTTTTGCGGCGTACTTTTTGTTATCTCAATGTAAAATAAACAAAAAGTGTCGATATATTTTTGCCATATTTATTTGTTATTGCGATTTAAGTTTTTTTATCCTATCGTTCGCTCATTATGGCTATAACCCAAAATCGGGAAGGAAGCGCGTGCAACCACACTATCTTCTTGGCATTGATGGCGGCGGTACACAGTGTCGCGCGCGGTTAACCGACCTGCAGGGCCGCGTGCTGGCGGAAGCCACCGGCGGGCCTGCCAACGTCTGGTCAGACTATGACGCGGCGCTGACCTGCGTCGGACAGCTGATTGACCGGGTATTGTCACTGGCAGGATTAGCGCCGGAGGCGCTGGCGCAGACCGCGCTGGTGGCCGGATTAGCGGGTGCCAATGTCGCTTCGGTGCAGGCGCGGCTCGCCAGCTGGCAGCCTGCCTGCGCGGCGTTACAGGTGGTCAGTGATGTGGAAATCGCCTGTGCGGGCGCGCATGCTGGCGCTCCTGGCGCCGTCTTTATCATCGGCACCGGCAGTCAGGGCGCCGCCTGGGATGGCGAACGCTTTACGCTGCTTGGCGGCTGGGGCTTTGCCCTGTCCGATCAGGGATCGGGCGCGGAGCTGGGCCGCCGTGCGCTGCGTCTGGCGCTGCTGGCCCATGAGTTCATTATTACGCCGACCGCCTTTTCCCGGCAGCTGATGGCACAGTTCGGTGACAGCCCGGAAACGATGCTGCTCTGGACGCGCTCAGCGACGCCTGCCGACTGGGCGCGCGTGGTGCCACAGATTTTCGCATCCGCCGATGCGGGCGACAGCCACGCACAGGATCTGCTGCATCAGACCGCCGCCGATATCGGCCTGATGGTGCGCCGTCTGATTGCGCTGAGCAGCGGACGGGTGGCGCTGATGGGTGGCCTGGCCACGCCAATTCAGCGCTGGCTGGACGACGATATCCAGGCCCGGCTCGTGACGCTACAGGGCGATGCCCTGAGCGGGGCGCTGATACTGGCGCAGCAGCTGACCTCTGTCCGATTACCGATCTGAAACTGGCTGAGCCTTCTCAGCCAGATAACCCGAGGAATTTATGACCGCTCCCAACGTAACCGCGCGTATTCTGCGGTTGATTGTTGAAAATGCGCCGATCAGCCAGTCAGACCTGAAAGTCCGCAGCGGACTGAGCATGTCGACCGTGTCGCAGGCCACTAATCGGCTGCTGGCGCAGGAGATTGTGCAGGAGCTGGGGCTGCGTCGCGTGTCGATGGGGCGACCAAAAACCCTGCTGGGCCTCAATCCCGATCGCGCCAGCGTGATTGGCATTCAGCTCAATGCGGAACGTAACCTGATCGTCATGACCGATCTCAGCGGCAATCTGCTGGGCGAACAGCAGATGCCGAAAGGTACGCTGACACCACGTCAGCTTGGCGATGCGCTGGCGAAGTTCCTGCGCGGCGTGGAGGAGAAGCGGGTTGGGGCGATAGGCCTGGCGCTGTCGGGCCTGGTCGATGCCGAAAATGGCTACTGCATCCGCTCCAAAGTGCTCGACTGGGATAACGTCCCGATTGCACGCCTGCTGGAAGAACGCTTCTCGCTGCCGGTGTTTATCGAGAACGACGCCAACGCCATGGCAATGGCTGCGCTGGTGTTTGGTCAGCTCGGCAACGCCCAGTCGGCGGTGATCGCGACCTACGGCAAAGGGATCGGGGCGGGCATCATCCTGAATCGTCAGCTCTACCGCGGTCGTCACGGCAAGGCAGGCGAGATCGGCAACGGGCTGGTGGGCGACGGCTCGCTGCGTCTGCTGGAGGATGTCGCCTCATCGCGCGCCATTCTGCAGCGGTTGGCTGAGCAGGAACCGGTAGAAGGCCTCACGTTGCAGGCGCTGGATCAGCGACCCACGCCTGAGGTTCTGGCGGTACTGCAGGAAGCCGGGCGCGAGCTGGGAATTTCGCTGGCGAACCTGTCGGTGGCCTACGACCCGGATGTGGTTTATCTGGCGATGGAGCCGCATATGGCGTCACGTATTCTGCTCGATCACATCACCCAGAGCTTCCAGGCTTACCGGCTTAAACTGACACCGCACATGACGCCGCTGCAGTTCCTGACGGAATCGAACCGGATGTGGGCGCTGGGCGCAGCGGGTTTTGCCGTCAACCGGCTGCTGGATCTGCTGGCGGCGCAGGCCGACGAAGAGCCGGTCACCTGATTGAGCTCTCAAATAAAAAACGGGCGCTTCGGCGCCCGTTTTTTATTTCCGCGTTTGCCTTAGCGCAGGCGCATTCCCTGCTCATCAAACAGCAGGCAGTGTGCGGCAGAAAAGCCCAGTTCAACCTGCGTACCCAGGTCGCGCGTAGTCGCCTCGCGCTCTTCCACCACCAGCATCTGTTCACGTCCGATATCCAGGTAGAGATAGTTGGTGTGGCCCAGCATCTCGCCATAAGCCAGCTCGCCGTGAAAGCGCTGTGCGTCTGGCGTCTGCACGGCAGGCTGGAAATGCTCAGGACGAATGCCCAGCGTCACGGTTTGCCCCTCGCGGCAGTCGGCGGCAATCTTCAGCACCAGCCCCTCAATCTTCAGTTCCGGCACCCGCAATTGCACTTCACCCTCGCCGATGGCACTGATCTCCGCCCGCAGAAAATTCATTTTTGGTGAGCCGATAAAACCGGCGACAAACAGATTATCCGGGTCGTGATAGAGCGTCAGCGGCGCGCCGACCTGCTCAATGCGGCCCTGACGCAGCACCACAATGCGGTCAGCCAGCGTCATCGCCTCCAGCTGATCGTGGGTCACATAAATCATCGTGTTACCGAGTGAGGCGTGCAGCCGGGCGATCTCAATCCGCATCTGTAGACGCAGCTCTGCATCAAGGTTAGAGAGCGGCTCATCGAACAGGAAGATACGCGGATGACGGATAATCGCCCGGCCAATTGCCACGCGCTGCCGTTGTCCGCCCGAGAGCGCGCGCGGCAGGCGATCGAGCAGTTCGGTGAGATGCAGACGGGCTGCCGTCTGAGTGATTGCCTCGTTGATCTCCGCTTTGGACTTTTTCATCACCTCCAGCGGATAGGCCAGATTGCCGCGCACCGTCATGTTGGGGTAGAGCGCATAGGACTGAAACACCATCGCGATACCGCGCTCGGTAGCGGGCTGCTGCGTCATGTCCTGCTCCTCAATCAGCAATTGTCCGCTGCTGATCTCCTCCAGCCCGGCAATCATCCGCAGTAGCGTCGATTTGCCACAGCCGGATGGCCCGACAAACACCACAAATTCGCCGCTGTTGATCGTCAGATCGATGCCATGGATGACATTCACGTGTTCATACGACTTCTTCACATTCTGCAAGCGCAGGCTGGTCATCGGCTACCTCACTCAGAGTAACTGGCCCATGTAGATGGCATTGCTGCGCAGAATGGGGGTAAAACCCATGCGCGCATAGAAGGCGCAGACCTGCTCATTCTGCAGGCTTACGCCAAGATGGACACCACTGACGCCCGCCGCCCGCAGCGCCGCCAGTTCATGCTCAATCATCCGGCGACCCCAGCCGCCTTTCTGCGCTGCCGGCAGCAGGTTGATATGCAGATGCGCGGGCCACTGTGTCACCAGCGTTTCTGCGGCCTGGTCGGGATGGCGGATCGCGTCGAGCACCTTGCTGTCGAGCGGGGCGCTGGGGCTGCGGTCGCGATATTTTTCCTGCAGCTGTGGCCACCATTCGGCCTCAAGCTGTGCTTCGAACGCGCGGGTATCCGGTGTTGCCACCACATATCCCTGCACCTCATTGTCCCGCTCCAGCACAAAAGCAAAGTCTGGCGCGAAGCGCGCATAGGGGACGGCAAAACGCTGGCCGGGATAGTCAGGATCGGAGTAGAGCGCGCGGGCATCGCCGCCTGCATCGGCTGTTTCCAGGCAGATGCGGTAGAGCGCCGGGTAGTCCGCCGGCGTGGCCGGACGAATGACACCTTGATTCGCCATGGTGAATTCTCGTGAGTGAGGGAACCGGTCAGGGATTGAACAGATCCGCAGGTGAAAGTTACGTTAATGAAAGTGGACTTAGTTTTCAAGATAGAATAATTACCTTATCGCACTAACATGGGCGGTTCGGCAACGTTTAACGGCGTCAGGATGCACAACTGTGATCGCCAACACGCCCGGAACAGGGCGGCTGGCGGCAGATTCACGGCCGATCAAAAGAGAAAAGTGTGAGCGTGATAGGATTTTCATATGTTTTATCAGGACGTTATTTTGCGATTATCAGGCTGGTATCTCCTGCTGAAGAAAAAGCGGCTGGCGACGTGCCGCCACGGTTAATGACGTAAAAGCCAGCGTGGCGTGCTGAATTTCGCCTCATATCGTTGTTTATTTGCGCGTGCTCACAGCGTTGCAATTCCCAATGCAGGCTGTTTGACTTTATTTTTCCATTAAAGTAAGTATGAGTGAGTGCGTTTGTGTGCGGCTGCAGCCTGCAGGATGTCAGGCGGTGAGATGAAAGGATGCCGATCCTGGTCTGAAGAAGGTGAGCATAATGTCTGTTTCCTCCGTTCGTTCGTTCCGAATTCGCAATGTGGGTCGGCTGCTGGCAGCGGGCCTGCTGGCGGGCAGCGTTTCTCATGCCGCTCACGCCGCCGTTAATCTGAATGAGTGGGATATCTACAATTACCCGGAGCAGACTGCTGCGGTGGATGAAGGGATTAAAGAGTTCTCACAGCAGAATCCCGGCATCGTGATTAACCGTTCGGTTCACTCCTTTGAAGATACCCGCATTCCGCTGAAGCTGGCACTGACTGCCGGTGATGGCCCGCAGATCGCCCAGGTCAATCAGGGCGGCGGCGATATGGGCTCGCTGGTTAAAGATAAGCTGCTGCTGCCGCTCGACAGTTACGCCGCCAGCTATGGCTGGACCACCCGCTTCCCGGACTCAATTCTGAAACGTAACCGCTGGTCAGATAGCGGCGAGTTCGGCAGCGGCAAGCTCTACGGTGTCGCCAGCTTGGGCGAAATGGTCGGGCTCTATTACAACAAAGCGCTGCTGGATAAAGCGGGCATTGCGGTGCCGAAAACGCTGGCCGAGCTGGAGAGCGCCATGGCGAAGCTGAAACAGCAGGGCACCGCACCGATGATGCTGGGCCTGCTCGATGGCAACATGGGCCAGCAGCTGCTCAGCACCCTGTGGCAGGCGCAGATTGAGAGCCACGACCGCAAGACGCTGGATAACCTGATTTACGATGTGGGCGGCACCTTCAAAGACAGCAAGCTGGTCAATGCCGCCACCATGATGAAAAGCTGGACCGACAAAGGGTACTTCTTCCCTGGTTTTCAGGGCATTGGTCACGACGATGCGGCGACACTGTTCCAGAACGGCCAGGCGGCGTTCCTGGTCAGCGGCACCTGGTATCTCGGCCAGTTTAAAGACAACAAGGATATTCACTTTGCTGCGATGCCTGCCGGTGACGGCGTGAAGCAGCCGCTGATGGTAGGCGGAACCGATCTGGCGTTCTCGATTACCAGCACCGCTAAAGGCAAAGATCAGCAGGATGGGGCGGCGAAGTTCATCAACTATATGGTCTCGGATGCCATGGCGAACCGCTGGCTGAAAGTGGGCTTCCTGCCGGCCAGCACCAACAAGGCGGCCAAAATGCCGGCGGATAATCCGCTGCTGGCAGAGGCGTATCAGGTCTGGCTGACGCTCAACGACTATGACGGTTTAGGTCACTATGTAGACTGGGCCACGCCGACCATGAATGCCGAGCTGAATCAGAATGTCCAGCTGCTGCTGGCGGGTCGTCAGACTGCCGATCAGATGGTGGTGAATTTTGATAACAACTATCAGCGTTACCTGAAAACTCTGAAGCATTAAGCCGGAGGCCCGGCGCACAGCCGGGCCTGAGCATCGTTCTGAACCACGAGTAGGGTTATGTTGAATTTAAGCAGCTGGCGTAATTTTCTCTATGTTCTGCCTGCGGTGCTGGTCTATGCGGTGTTTCTGCTGTTCCCGCTGCTGGCCTCGCTGGGCATCAGTTTTACCGAATGGGACGGCACCTCGCTGCCGGTGTTTAGCGGCATCAGCAACTATCTGCGGATGTTCAGCGATCCGGTGTTCTGGATTGCGCTGGGCAATAACGCCATCCTGATGCTGTTCTATACCCTGTTGCCGATTGGCGTCGGCCTGCTGCTCTGCAGCTTTCTCTATGACACGCGCAACAACAGCGAACGCAGCGTACTGCGCATTCTCTTTTTCCTGCCCTACATCATGCCGATGGCGGTACTGGGCGTGGTGTGGCGCTGGCTCTATAACCCGGCGTTTGGCCCGATCGACCAGATATTACGCGCGATCGGCCTGCCACAGCTGGCGCTCTCCTGGCTGGGTGATTTTACCTGGGCGCTGCCCGCTGTCGGTCTGGTCGCCACCTGGTACTTCTTTGGCTTCTGTCTGGTACTGTTTATGGCGGGCCTGCAGCGCATGGACCCTTCACTGCTGGAAGCCGCCGACCTGGATGGCTCATCGCGTCGCCAGAAATTTATGCGCATCACGCTGCCTGGCCTGCGGCCTGAGCTGCGGATTGCCCTGCTGCTGACGGTGATCGCCAGCCTGAAAGCCTTTGACCTGGTCTATGTGATGACCCAGGGCGGGCCGGGCACCTCCACCATGGTCACCAACATCTTTATGTATAAGCAGGGCTTTGACCTGCACTACTTTGGCTACGCCTCGTCGGTAGCGGTGTTCAGCATGATTATTGTTTTAGGGATTAACTATCTGATCCATCTGGCCCTGAAGGAGCGTTACTGATGCGAAGCACGCCGGTAATTTCACGCGCGCTGATCTGGATCGTGGCGCTGATGACGATTCTGCCGTTTCTGATGGCGCTGATGACCTCGTTTAAAACCCAGATGGAGCTGTTTCAGGGTGTTTTCACGCTGCCCGCCTCGCTGAATTTCAAAAACTACGTGACCGCCTGGCAGCAGGGACACTTTAACGTCTACTTCCTCAACTCGGTGCTGGTGGTGATCCCGGTGGTGCTGTTCAGCGTGCTGCTCGGCATTCTGGCCGGGTTCGGTTTCGCCTGGCTGAAAATCCCCGGTAAAAAAGTCATTGGGGCGATGCTGGCGCTGGGGATGGTGCTGCCGAGCGAAGCCTTTATCATTCCGCTCTATCACGAGCTGCGCTGGATGGGGCTGACCAACACCTACCTGGCGCTGATCCTGCCGCAAATCGCCCTGTCGCTGCCCTTTACCACGCTGATGATCGCCAGCGCGTTTCAGCAGGTGCCGAAAGAGCTGGTAGAAGCGGCGGTGATGGATGGCGCGTCACGCGTCAAAATTCTGTGGGGCATTCTGGTGCCCGCTATCTGGCCGACTCTGTCAACGCTGGGGCTGCTGCTATTTATCTGGACCTGGAATGAGTTCCTGATCCCGCTGATTCTGGTTAACAAGGATGAGCTGCGCACGCTGCCGATTGGCATGATGTTTTTCCAGAACAAAAACACCATCGACATTCCGGTGCTGATGGCGGGCGCGATGATTGTGATTATGCCGCTGATCGTGGTGTTCCTGATTTTCCAGCGCAAGTTTATCAGCGGCGTCACCGAAGGGGCCGTTAAGTAATTTGTGATGTCCCGCACGAAACGGCGCACTGGCGGCCAGACAAAGGTTTGCCGCGCCGTGTCGTGCTGCAATTCCTCCTCCTCAACCCTGCGGGAGACGCATGATGCACCTTTCCCTTGCTGATTTTCACCCTGTCGCCGATGGCGAAACCCCGGACACGGCCGTGTTGCAACGCGCGATGGATCAGATTGCGGCGGCAGGCGGTGGCCGTCTGACGCTGCCTGCCGGACGTTATCGCAGCGGCTGCCTGAATCTGCCCTCTGATTTTGAACTGCACCTTGAAGCAGGTGCGGTGCTGATCGCCAGTCCGCGGCTGGCCGACTACCAGGCGGTGCAGGCGCTGAGCTGCGCGGAAAAGTCCCACAACGTGCTGCTCTATGCGCTGGGCCAGCGCAATATCATCATCAGCGGCACCGGTCGCATCGATGGCGAGGGTGAAGCCTGGTTTGCCGCTGAGCGGGATGAGCAGGGCTATCGTCTGCCGCGTGCCGACCGGCCACGCATTATTGTGTTTGAGGATTGCGAGCAGGTGACGCTCACCGCTTTTACCATTGTGCAGGCACCGATGTGGACAGTGCATCTGGTGAGCTGTCGCCATGTGCATATCGACCACCTCACCATCGACAATGCGATGACCATGCCGAATACCGATGCGCTGGATATCGACAGCTGCGAAGCCGTGTTTGTCAGCAACAGCTACCTCAGCGCCGCTGATGATGCCATCTGCATTAAAACCACCCATAAACCGGCCGCGCTGCGGCGTCCGGCGCGGCAGATTATGATCACCAACTGCCTGCTGCGCAGCTACAGCTGCGCCTTTAAGATCGGCACCGAAACCTGGGATGACGTCGAAGATGTCACGGTAACCGGCTGCACCATTTTTGATTCCAACCGCGGCATCGGCATTCTGTCGCGTGACGGCGGCGCGATGCGGCGTCTGCTGTTCAGCAACCTGACCTTCGCCTGTCACCACGCGCCGCCCTGTCACTGGGGTAAAGCCGATCCGCTGCATATTTCGGTGCGCCGCCGCGATCCCGCCATCACGCCCGGCATCGTGGAGCAGGTGCAGTTCAGTAACCTGACAGGCGTAGCAGAAGGGGCGATTAACCTGCATGCGGCAGAACCGGGCTGGATACGCGATGTTCTCATCAGCCAGCTGCAGATGCGGCAGAGCGTGTCGCCGATGACACAGGGACACTACGACGTGCGGCCGCCCTGTAATCCGGACTCGCCGACCGGCATGGGGCTGGATAACGCCTACAAACTTGACCCGAAAACCGGCGAAGCCTTTGGCGTCGAGCGCTATCCCGGCGGACTGCCGGGCCTGTTCGCGCGTGGGGTAGAGAACCTGCAACTGCACAGCCTGGTGATAACACGTCCGGAGCCGCTACCGCCAGGCTGGCACCCTGAGTGTGTGGTGCAGTTGCCGGATTGATTTACAGCGCGGCGGCGATGGCTGCACCGAGCTGTCCGGTGCTGGCGCTGCCGCCGAGATCGCGCGTCAGATGCTGTCCCGCCGCCAGCGTGCGTTCAATCGCATCTAACACCGCATCACCCGCCGCTTTGTAGCCGAGATGTTCCAGCATCATCGCCCCGCACCAGATCTGCCCGATGGGATTGGCGATGCCTTTGCCAGCGATGTCGGGCGCAGAACCGTGAACCGGCTCGAACAGGCTGGGGAACAGGCCTTCCGGGTTGATATTGGCGGACGGCGCAATGCCGATGGTGCCGGTACAGGCCGGGCCGAGGTCGGAGAGGATATCGCCAAACAGGTTGCTGGCGACCACCACATCAAACCAGTCCGGGTGCAGCACGAAGTTGGCGGTGAGAATATCGATGTGATATTTGTCGACGCGAACCTCGGGGAACTGGCCGGACATCGCTTCGACGCGGCTATCCCAGTAAGGCATGGTGATGGCGATGCCGTTGGATTTGGTGGCGGAGGTCAGGTGTTTCTTCGGCCGGCTCTGCGCCAACTGATACGCAAACTTCAGGATGCGATCGACGCCGGTGCGCGTCATCACCGTCTCCTGAATCACCACTTCACGGTCGGTGCCGGGGAACATGGTGCCGCCAACGCTGGAGTATTCACCCTCGGTGTTTTCGCGTACCACATAGAAGTCGATATCGCCGGGCTGACGATTCGCCAGCGGCGCTTTGACGCCTGGCATCAGTCGTACCGGGCGCAGATTAACGTATTGATCAAACTCCCGGCGGAACTGCAGCAGTGAACCCCACAGCGAAACGTGGTCGGGCACCACATCGGGCCAGCCCACCGCGCCAAAATAGATCGCATCAAAGGCTTTCAGCTGCGGGAACCAGTCGTCAGGCAGCATCTTGCCATGCTGCTGCCAGTAGTCGGCGCTGGCGTAATCGAACCACTCCCAGCGCAGCGGAATGTTAAATTTCTCTGCGGCCACATTCATTACGCGGACGCCTTCCGGCATCACTTCTTTGCCAATGCCGTCGCCAGGGATCACAGCAATGCGGTGGATTTTGTCAGTCACAGGGTACCTTTCCGGTTGATGTTCGAATTGTGTACGCAGTATAACTGTCGATTCCGGGGAAATAATGAGCCTGAAAGGCAATCCATTGTTGAATCAAAGTAGAGAATCCCGCACCTCCACCGATGACTTAGCCTTCTTTGTTCGCCTCGCCGCACTGGATAGTCTGACTGCGGCGGCGCGCGAACTGGGCCTGTCGCTGGCGGCGGTAAGCAAACGTCTGAGCCAACTGGAGCAGCGGCTTGGTGTGCAACTGCTGCGCCGCACCACGAGACGGCTGGAGCTGACGCCGGAAGGCCGCCGTTATCTGGCAGGCGCGCGCCCGTTGCTGGATCAACTGGCGGCGCTGGAAGAGGCAGTCAGCGGTGAAACGGCTCAGCTGCGCGGCACACTTAACATCAACGCCTCATTTGGTTTTGGTCGTCGCCATATTGCGCCCTGCGTCTCGGCCTTTGCCGCGCTGCATCCGCAGCTCTCGCTGTCGCTGTCGCTCAGCAGTCAGCCGCTTAATTTTCTGGATGCGCACATGGACATTGATATCCGCGTCGGCGAACCGCCGGACTCACGGCTGGTGGCGCGTAAACTGCGCACGAATCCACGCATCCTCTGCTGCTCACCCACCTATGCTGCCCGCCACGGCCTGCCCGTTACGGTGCGCGATCTGGCGCAGCACAACTGTATTCTGCTGCGCCAGCACGACAGCGATTTTACCCTGTGGCGGCTGACCAGCGGCGAACAGAGCATCAGCCAGAAAGTGCGCGGCAGCCTGATCACCAACGATGGTGAAGTGGCGATGCGGCTGGCGATGGATGGGCATGGCATTCTGCTGCGTTCCTGGTGGGACGCGCAGCACAGCCTGGCAACAGGCGAGTTACTGCATGTTTTACCCGACTGGCAGGCACCTGATGGCGATATTTTTGCGGTCTGGCAGGCGCAGCGCCAGCTGCCGGCACGCATCATCGCGTTTGTGGAGTTTCTGCAGAGCAATCTGCAATCGGTTGATTAATCATGTTTTTATACTGACTGACTGACTGACTGACTGACTGACTGACTGACTGACTGACTGACTGACTGACTGACTGGCGTGCGTGAAAAAGCGCCTGTGGACAATTAACATACCGTATTAAGCTGATTCGGTGGCTTCAGGCTGCCGCTGCGTTTACAGCCTTTTTTCTGCTGCGTATGATTCTCATTCATTTTCTTCCCTGCCTGCCCTCTGCATTGCGGCCAGCCGGGAGAGCAGGTCGATAGGGGAGTTAAGCATGAAAGCGTTGTTCAGCCCGCGTAAAACGGCACTCGCACTGGCGGTGGTCATCACCTTCAGCCTGACGGCATGCCAGACCGCGGTGAAAAAAGTCGATGGCGGCGCCGTAGTGATGCAGCCCTCCAGCCCCGATAACCTGATTGAGCGCGAGCTGGGTGAAGGTTTGTATGAGATGGCTTATCTGCCCGCGAAAAACGCGCTCTATGTCGCCAGTGCGCCGGAAGGTAAGGATATCAGCGGCGGGATGATCTACCGTCTTGATGGCACCACGCTGCAGAGCACCGGGGCGGGGCATTTCGACCTGAAAAACTTTGGGCTGATTAGCGAGCCGGACGGCAGCGCACTCTACGCCACCAACTCACTGGACGGCGGTATCTCGAAGATTGATCCGGAGAACGGAAAGGTGCTGAAGCGCCTGATGTTTGACGACAAAAACGAGAAAGGGTTACCTGTTGGCACGCGTGAAATCTTTCTGCATGACGGGCTTCTCTATGTCGGCGGCACAGGCGATCCGGGTGTGATCTGGGTGGTCGATGCCAAAACACTGACCCTGAAAACCCGGATTAAAAATGCCGGGAAGTGGGTCACAGGCATTATCTTCTCGCCGGTCAGCGACCGGATTTACGCGGCGAACGGCAGCGGCGAAATCCTAATGATCAATCCACGTAATCACAGGATCGAACAGCGTCTGACAGCCGGTGACGGGCAGGACACTCTGTTCCTGAACATGGCAGAGGATCCGGCGACGGGACGCCTGTTTGTCACGGATAATTCTAAGGCGAAAAACACCCTGGTATTTGATGAGCGCAGCGGCAAGGTGATTAAGCGTCTTAATGTGGGCGATTCGATGGGGATTAAGTTTAACGGCAAGCGTAATGAGATTTATATCAGCCAGCGCGACTCGAAGAAGGTGCTGCAATTGGATGGCACGACCTATGAAGTGAAAAACAGCTGGTCATTTGATAGTCACCCGAACAGCCTGCTGGTGTCACCCGACGGGCAGACGCTGTTCGTGACATTGAAGCAGAGCTTTAATAGCGATCACAGCAGTCAGGGGCTGGATGGCGTAGCGCGTATTACGCTGCAATAAAAAAAGGCGGCATTGCTGCCGCCTGTTTAGTTACTTATCTACACCCTGAACCAGCACCACACGGTATTCCGCACCTTTCAGGCGATGCTGTTTCGCTTCCTGATATTCCGGGCTGTCATACCAGCCATGCGCTGCTTCAGCCGTCGGAAACTCCAGCACGACAACGCCGTCCGCTTCCGGTCCTTCCAGCGTCTCAAGCTGTCCATAAAACGCCAGCGGCGTAATGGGATGGTCGCCGCGCGCTTTGCCCGCTTTCTCGCCGTAAATAGCGAATTCCTCAGGATTAGTAATTTTGTCGCGAATAAAGATTACATATGCGCTCATTGTGGGCTCCTTTACGCCTGGCGTTTATCTTCAGTGTTAATGTCAAAATCGGCTGCATCATGACGCTCATGCAGCTGGTCGGCCGGGTCACCCATAACGCGGTTAACCTTGCGGCCACGGATGACGGCAGGACGCTGTGCGATCTCTTTCGCCCAGCGCACCACGTTTTTATAGGACTGCACATCCAGGAATTCGGCTGCGCCATACTGATCGTTGAGCACCATGTTGCCGTACCACGGCCAGGTGGCGATGTCGGCGATAGTGTAGTCATCACCGGCCAGATAGCGGTTATCAGCCAGCTGGCGATCCAGCACGTCAAACTGACGCTTCGCTTCCAGCGTGAAGCGGTTAATGGCGTACTCAATTTTTTCTGGCGCGTAGTGATAGAAATGGCCGAAACCACCACCAAGGTAAGGCGCTGAGCCCTGCAGCCAGAACAGCCAGTTCAGCGTTTCAGTGCGGCCAGCGATATCTTTCGGCAGGAAGTAACCATATTTTTCCGCCAGATAGAGCAGGATATTGCCTGATTCAAATACCCGAATCGGCGGTGTTGCCGAGTGGTCGCTCAGCGCCGGGATTTTTGAGTTCGGGTTCACGTCGACAAAACCACTCGAGAACTGGTCGCCGTCGCCGATACGGATCAGCCAGGCATCATACTCGGCATCTTTGACGTTAAGCGCCAGCAGCTCTTCCAGCAGGATGGTGACTTTCTGGCCGTTAGGCGTGCCGAGCGAATAGAGCTGCAGAGGGTGTTTGCCGACCGGCAACGCTTTCTCATGGGTGGGACCAGCGAACGGACGATTAGTTTTAGCGCCGTTACCTTTGGCTTCAGGGTCCCAGGTCCAGACTTTTGCGGGCTGATATGCATTTTCCGACATAATGAAAGTTCGCCTTATGGTGTGGTATTGGTCTGGAGTGTAGCAGGTGCTGCGAAGGCGGTTTAACTCTGCTGGCTGCGCGAGGCCATACTGCGACGGGCCGAGGTCAGGCGGGGAGCGGCTTAGCGGAAAAGTGCTTACAAGTGTGTCAGACGGGGCGATGTTTGTCCTGCGCGGACATAACCGTGCAGCCAGCAACGGCTGCACGGCAGGCAGGTTTACAGCAGTTCGCGTTCAATCAGTTCGCGGGTTTCAATCGCCTGCACCTTCATCTTTTCCGGGTAGCCAAACAGTGACGCTGCGATAATCGGTTCACCGCCCACTTTATGCGTGCGGGTAGCAAAGCCGGTGTCGCGCAGGGTTTTAAACAGGGTATCGAAGTCGACTTCACCTTCGCCAACGCCGACATGCTGGTGAATGGTGGCATCCACCCCTGGCGGGTTGACGATGTAGCGACAGTGCTTCGTATGGTTCATGGTGTCGGCGATCAGCATGTGCGACAGATCGTCACCCGCATACTCCAGCATCGGTTTCACATCGCCTTTGCCTTTGTCATAGAAGAAGGTGTGCGGCGCGCTGTAGATATACTTCACGTTATCGCTACGGAACGACTTCACGATATCCACCGTTTCATTATTTTCTTCGCAGAAATCCCACGGATGCGCCTGAATTTCGACGCGGATACCTTCACGTTCGATAATCGGCAACAGCTCTTCCATGGAGCGATAGAACATCTCTTCACAGATTTCCGGCTCGTTAGGCGTGCCGGAGAGTTCGGTGTTAATGACCTGCACACCCATCTCAACCGCAATCTCAATCATCCGCTTCCAGTTCTTTACCGCCGCCTGACGACGCAACTCATCCGGGCCGGACCAGCGATAGACCACGATAAAAGAAGAGATTTCCAGCCCGGTGGCGCTCAATGCATTCTTATACTCGGTGATGATCTCACGGCTGGCTTTGGGATGTTTATAAAACGGGTTGATCTGCGGATGCGGCGACTGTTCGATATATTTGTAGCCCCAGTCGGCCACCTGATGAACCATTCGGGTGATGCCTAAGTCTTTAATCACATCCACATCAAAAGCGATTTTCATCTTTCTGCTCCGGGCACATTAAGGTTGCTGTTCTTCGTTGAAAGTCACGCCGATCTGCTGCCTGACGTTGTCCATTGCGGCCAGGGTGATGATCGCCTGGTCAAGCGAATGGACAGGTGAATCGATCAGGTTCTGGCCGACGCACCAGGCGAAGTGGTTAATTTCATGACAGAGTTGTTCATAGCGGTTAGTGGGTTCCTGCCACTGCAGGCGATGACGCCGATCGCTGGAAGTAAGCGTGAAATTACCGGGTGCATAGAACTGGCCTGCCAGCTCCAGCGTAGCGTCGCGACCGGCAATCACCGCGCAGCCGGGCGTGTTGCTGAACAGGGTAGTATTCAGCACCGACTGCATGCCGTGCTGATGGGTAAACAGCATCGACGTCTGACCGTTGACGCGGCCATCCGGGACGGGCTGACCACGGGCGACGATCGTGTCAGGCGCACCGCCGCCAACAAATACGCTAAGCGCCACCAGATAACTGCCGAGATCGAGCATCGGACCGCCCGCCAGATCGGCATTGAAGATGCGGTGATCCGAAGTGAAAAACTCACCGTGATCGGCAATCAGGGTGTGGACGTCACCGAGTACGCCATCCGCCAGCAGCTGACGAATGACGTCATACTTCGGCGCAAAATTGCACCACATCGCCTCCATACAGAGCCGGTTCGCGGCCGCGGCGGCCTGTTTAAGCTGAGCCGCCTGCTGCGCATTCAGCGCCAGCGGTTTTTCGATCAGCAGATGCTTTCCGGCGGCAATCACGCGCAGGCCATCGGGAAAATGGTGATTGTGGGGTGTCGCGATATAGACCGCATCCACATCATCCCGCGCCAGCATCGCATTGAGGTCGCCTGTGGCATGGCCGATTGACCATTTGTCAGCAAAGGCCTGTGCTTTTGCCGGGTCGCGCGCAGCCACCGCCGTGATCTGCTGGTGAGTACGCTGGCGCAGCGCATGGGCAAAATGGTCGGCGATCCAGCCTGGCCCGATAATGCCCCAGCGCAGTTGCGGAACCTGGCGGGCATCGGTTATGCGTGGAGCCGGAAGCGTTGATGGGAACATTACTTTTCCTTTTTTACGTGCAGGCTGGGGGTGCTCAGGTCTCCACTATAAAAAGCTCACCGTCACCGCTCTAACCTTTTGATGATGTGATCCCATCAACCGGATCGACGCGGGATTTTTACCCGTTTTAGCAAATAGACGTTTTAAAGAGAACACAGAAAGAAATGGATGTTTCATTTTGAGAGGAAGATCAAAATTAGCTCTGATTTTCTATCAAATAAATGAGAGGAAATGGCCCTGTCGCGATAAAGTAGTGCTGTTTTAAACAACAGAACATAAAGACGTAGCCGTCAGTTAACGGGAACAGGAAAAGCAGGAGAAGGGTGATGTCAAAAGTGACGATGACGGCCATTGCGCAGGCGGCGGGCGTGGGTGTGGCGACGGTAGACAGGGTGCTGAACCGCCGTGCGCCGGTACGCAGTGTGACCGAGCAGAAGGTGCTGGCTGCGGCCCGTGAACTGGGCTATCGCCTGACCCAGGCACACAGCCAGACCACCGCGCCACTGGCTGCAGCCGCACTCCGCGTGAGCTTTATCCTGCTGCCTGCCCGCTACTCGTTTTATCAGCAGCTGGGCGAGGCGCTGAAACAGCAGCTCAAGGCGCAGCAGCCACAGGGCAGCGAACCTGAATTCTGCTGGCATGATATCCACGAGGTTGAAGCCGTCGCGCATTCCTTGCGTCAGCTGGCACAGCGCAGCGATGTGATTGCTCTGGTGGCGCTGGATCACCCGCTGATCCGTCACGCAATCCAGGATGTTTCACGGCTGGGTGTGCGGGTTTACGCACTGTTCTCCGATTTTTCGCCCTGTGACCATGCCGGATTTATTGGCATCGATAATCAGAAAGCAGGACGCACTGCGGCCTGGATGGCACAGCATCTCCTGCGTCAGCCGGGATGTGTCGGTGTGCTGCTGGGCGACCACCGTTTCACCTGCCAGGAGAGCAGCGAAATCAGTTTCCGCTCCTATCTGCGCGAGTCGGGCATCAGTCAGCGGGTACTGGAACCGTTAAAAACGCATGAGTCGGGTGAAGGAGGCTATCAGGCGACCCGGCAACTGCTGGAAGCCCACGATGATCTGGTCATGATTTATGCGCCCTGTGGCGGCATAGAGGGCGTGATACAGGCGCTGCGTGAGAGCGGTCGCACGCAGATTGATTTGCTGTGCCACGGCCCGCTGCCTGGCGATGAACTGGCGCTGATTGATGGCACCATCACGCTGATGGTGCGGCACCGTATTGATGCGATGGCGGAGGCGGTGATCGCTACCTGTCTCAGCAGCCGGATGGATCAGCCTGACCATTTTGCACAGGTGACCGTACCGTTTGAGATCGTAACGCGTGAAAACCTGTAGAAAGAACAGGTTAGTCAGTATTTGATAGTAATCTATCATTTAATGGGATTTTTAAATGCGATCTCTATCAAAAAATGAAACTTTCATAGTTGTCTGAGATGAAATTTTTATTTGATACTGCCAGCAGTTTTCACTGCACAGGCAGATATCATGACCTTTCATATTGCAAATGCCCCCTGTAGCTGGGGCGTGGATGATCCCGCTAATCCCTTTCTGCCGCCGTGGCAGAAAGTCCTGACCGAAGCCGCGCAGGCCGGCTATCCCAGTATTGAACTCGGCCCCTGGGGCTATCTGCCAACCGATGCCGCTGAACTGACCCGGCAGCTTAATGCGCATCAGCTTTCGCTGGTGGCAGGCACGATCTTCGATGATTTGGTCAGTGAGGCGCATTTTCCGGCGCTGGTGACGCTGACCCACAATCTGTGTCGCACGCTGTCCAGCGTACCTGTTGCGACTAAAACGCCCGGTGCCAGCGCGCCTTATCTGGTGATCATTGATTTCGGTAATCCGGAGCGGGCGAAATATGCCGGTCAGTCTGAAAAAGCGCCACGGCTTTCCGCTGA
Source organism: Pantoea sp. SM3640 (assembly GCF_015654165.1). Taxonomy (NCBI): domain Bacteria; kingdom Pseudomonadati; phylum Pseudomonadota; class Gammaproteobacteria; order Enterobacterales; family Erwiniaceae; genus Pantoea; species Pantoea sp. SM3640. The sequence continues at coordinate 3,485,685 of NZ_CP064872.1, read as the reverse complement.
CGACTGGCAGCGCATGATGCAGCACATCACCATTCTGAGTGAGATCGCCTGGCAGGAGTATGGCGTGCGGCCGGTAATCCATCCGCATGCGGGCGGCTGCATTGAGTTTGCCGATGAGCTGGCACAGTTGGTCAGTGATATTCCGCATCAGGTCGCCGGTTTGTGCCTGGACACTGGTCATCTCTATTACGCCGGCATGGACCCGGTCGCTTCGCTGGAGCAGTACTGGGACCGTATCGACTATCTCCATTTTAAAGACGTTAATCAGCCGGTCTGGCGTGATGCCCTCTCGCAGGGACTCGACTTTTTCACTGCCTGTGCGCAGGAGGTGATGTGTCCGCTGGGGCAGGGCGCAATCGACTATCCGGCGGTGCGCAGCCTGCTGACTGAGCGCAATTATCAGGGCTGGATCACCATCGAACAGGAGCGCGATCCGCGCCATGCCGACACCAGCCTGCAGGATGTGAAAGCCAGCCTGGACTATCTCCGATCAACAGGATTCTGAGGACAACAGCATGATTAACGGTAAAAAAGCGGCTAATCGCTCATTGCGCTGGGGCATGATCGGCGGCGGCGGCACCAGCCAGATTGGCTATATCCATCGTTCGGCGGCGCAACGTGACGGCAATTTTGCATTGCTGGCGGGGGCGTTTGATATCGACGCGGCGCGCGGCCGCGAGTTTGGTCAGGCGCTGGGTGTGGCACCTGAACGCTGCTATCCCGACTACGCCAGCCTGTTCGCCGGAGAAGCGGCGCGCGAAGATGGCATTGAAGCGGTGTCGATCGCCACGCCAAACAATACCCATTTCGCCATTTGTCGCACGGCGCTGAATGCCGGGCTGCATGTGGTGTGCGAGAAGCCGCTCTGTTTTACGGTCGAAGAGGCCGATGAGCTGGAGCAACTTAGCCGGGAGAAGCAGAAGATTGTCGGCGTAACCTACGGCTATGCCGGGCATCAGCTGATTCATCAGGCCAGAGAGATGATCGCTGAAGGCATATTGGGTGAGATCCGCATTGTAAATATGCAGTTTGCTCACGGCTTTCATAATGAGGCGGTGGAGTTGCAGAGTGAAAGCACTCGCTGGCGGGTGGATCCGCGCTTTGTCGGCCCGAGTTACGTGTTAGGCGATCTGGCGACGCATCCGCTGTTTATCGCCGAAACGATGTTGCCCCAGCTGAAGGTGACGCGTCTGCTCTGTTCGCGCCAGAGTTTTGTCGCCTCGCGTGCGCCGCTGGAGGATAACGCCTTTGTGATGATGGAGTATGACAACGGCGCGGTGGGTACGCTCTGGGCCTCGGCGGTGAATGCAGGTTCCATGCATGGGCAGAAAATTCGCGTGGTCGGATCGAAAGCCAGTCTGGAGTGGTGGGATGAGCAGCCAAACCAGTTGCGTTACGAGGTGCAGGGTGAGCCGGTTCGCATTCTGGAGCGCGGCATGGGCTACCTTAACCCGCGCGCGCTGGAAGAGGATCGTATTGGCGGCGGGCACCCGGAAGGGTTATTCGAAGCCTGGTCGAATCTCTATCGCCGCTTTGCGCTGGCGATGGATGCCACCGATCGCCGTGACACCGCTTTCCTGGAGGATTTCTGGTATCCCGATGTGCATGCCGGATTAGCGGGCGTGCGCTGGGTGGCGCAGTGCGTGAAATCAGCGGATGCGGGTGCAGAGTGGGTGATCTGCTGAATCGAGCCTTTATCGTGGGCCAGGGGGCACGCTTGCTCTACCCATAGAAGTGCTATTTATCATGACCGGGATATAAACCGGCTGGCTCTGGTTCAGGAAGTCAGCTCTGGCCGCTCGATCTGCTCACGAGGCGGTTCGGTTACTGATAGGAAAAAGTAATACTCGCCAGTGCATTAGCTGTTCCGGGCACCAGTTCGCCCGTACGAATATACTGCGCCTGGAAAGGCAGTGACAATACCTGGTTTGCTGATGAGGTTGTCTGGATAAAGAACTGGTTGAGTGTACCATCAGCCGTGCTGTCCGGGCCCATGCTCAGAGGACCGATACCGTTGTAGAAGAACTGTACGCCTACGCCCGAAGCGGTAGAGTCGCCCGTTAGTGTCACAACCGATGAACTATTTGATGGGGTTGTCTGGTCGGTCATAACCGCATTCACCGCGATGTTCTGATTACAGGTGAGGGTGACGTTGAACGTGCCCGAAGGTGAGGTGCTACCCACGGTTGAAAGTGTGCGGATATCCAGCGTGCCCAGATCGACATTCGCACTTTTCGTATTGACCGTACAGCCGCTGGCGACCACCGTGATGGTGGTGGGGTTGATGATGACCTGCGCTGTTTTGGTTTCATTATTGTAGGCCGTCAGAATGGCAGCAGTGATTGTGGGCGTTGTATAGGTGCCCGACTTCAGTGCTGTTCCCGTTTTAATAAATGTTACTTTTGCTGACCAGCCCAGGTTCTGGGCATAACCTGATGTACCGGAGGCTGGATAGCTCTGAGTGATGCCAGTTTGTAATGGAACATATTCCGACCCATTAAAATCTTTGAGACCCAGGATGTAACCCACTCCGGGTATACCCGTTTCAAAAATGGTGTAATTTACTCCATCAACGGTAACCGTCATGCCGCTGGATATTGCTGAGGGAGAGGGTTCCAGCGTGCCCTTTGAGCAGGTCCATATCAGTCCGCACCAGAACACTTCCGAGACGTCAGCTGTCGCGCTCCAGGTCGAACCAATAATATCTCCGGGCATTACCGAATCCGCTGGCCCGGAATATTCCATTGGCAGGGGCGAGAGCGTGATGTCTGATCGCCACTCCAGAGCCAGCGCGCTGGCAGAGGTGAGAAAGCAGGCAAGCAACAGTAAAATACGCATCATTGATACTCCGTAGTCCAGGTGGCGATGGCTGAAACGCCGCCAGCGGTAACCTCAGGGCCTGTAGCGGTTAACCGGGCATAAAAATTCATCTGTACGCTGTCGTTACCGGCTACGCCATAGGCGGTCGTCTGGGTATCAAGTGGGACAAGCGCGCCCTCCTGATCGAGAATTTGCACTGCCACGCCTGTTGCTCCGCCCTCAGCCACTTTAATCAGTCGCGGATCGATCTCATCCGGCGTGCCACTGAAGCGGATCTTCACGCCCGAAAAGGTGGGGCCGCACGCTTCCAGTGTGAGTGTGAACGGAGTTTTAATGTTGCTTACCGCACCTGCTTTACTTAGCTGTCTGGTGCCGATATCACCAAGCGGTACATTTTTCTCCAGCGAGTCGGCGGCCACTACACACGTGTTAGCGATCAGATTTCCCGTTACCGAAACCAGCACATCGTAGCCGCGCACCGGTAACGAACCGGCGAAAAAAAGGACGATGCATACCAGACGCTTTGTTACTGACATACTCCCTCCTGTGTATAGAGGCCCGTGCGGGCATTGAAATCCTGCTTATTGAGCTGGAAGCGAACAGAACAGCGTGCCATGTTATCTTTGCCCCAGACCGCGTTAAGTGTGCCTTTCATTGGCAGGCCCGATAAATAGACGCTGCCGCCATCACCCACAATGCTGCTAACCTCGCTGTCTTCCAGTGCGACGACGGTACCAAAAGGCAATACCGTGCCGTTCTGACGTAAGACAATCATCGCTTTTGCACCCTGCTGAGTGGCAATGGTGGCTCGCACCAGTGCGCCGTCGGTAGGCGTTTTGCTGATGATGGCGTTATCGGGTTCAACATCATTACCCGTGGTCGTGGTGTCCAGTCCTACCCGGTTAATGCGATAAGGCGTAGCGTAAGGAATGACCGCATAACCCCGGCTGTCGGTTTTAATACTTCTATGATTCAGAACCGCAACCTCGCTGGCTCCCGGTGCTTTGATCAGAATATTGGTATTGCCCAGAGGCTGGCTCAGCGTCAGACCATCTTCGTGTAAAACAGCACCACCGCTTATGCCGTAGCTGAGATTGCGAGCATCACGCCCGTAGCTGTAACCCAGGTTGTACTGGCCCCGCTGATTTTTGTATTGCAGTGCAGTATCGCCGCCATACGCTTGCCGGGCGCTGTAGCGCTGATTGACGCTGTAATAAAGCTCATCCTGTCCAGGTACATAACCACTGACGCCACCGCTGTAGGTCGTTCCTGCTGATTTCCCCTGAGTGGTGGAGAAACGTGCCCGTGTCGAATTTTTAGGATCGCCGAAGGGTATCGAGAGCGATAACGCCAGAATGTTATCTTTACTGTCATCATACAGACTGGTACTGCGCTGGAAGCTCACCCCCAGCGAGGCCGATCGCAATGTCGTATTCCAGGCAAACTGGATTCCCTGAGTCGTTTTCGAAGTATGCCAGTAGGTTTGCTGATCCCAGGACAGTGACAGTGAGCCATATTTGTCCATCGGCTGCGTGAGCTGCATCTGGTTTCTGGCTTTGCGTGACATCCGGAGGTCATAGAGATTTTCATAGCGGGAAGTCACAGTTCCATCTGCTTCTACTATTTGTTCCGGCTTGCCGCCACTCATCCTTTTATAAGCCGTATCACTGAGGTTATAGAACCCTTGTGTGGAGTAGCGTAGCGAGTAGAAATTCACGCGCGTTCCGATGTCATTGAGCAGTTTGCTGTAGCGCAGGCGAATGGAATCACCTGTGTAATGTTTGTCATCCGCAAGCTGGCTCTGGGCATGGGTAATATCCAGCGAATAGGCACCAAAACGGCCCAGGTTCTGACCGATGCCTGCTGCAACTCCGCGATAACGCTCGGAAAGCTGAGCGCCACCATAAAAAGTGAGTCCATACCGCCAGCCATAAAAGAGTTCACCCTGGGCAAAAGTGGGTGCATTCTGATTATTAACGGGCTGGAATTTTCCTGCATTAAGGGCATATTTAGCCTGGCCGCTTCGAACCAGATTAGGAACGCTGGCGAAAGGCACGCTGAACTGGGTTTCGTAGCCATCGTTCTCCCTTATAGCGACAGACAGATCACCACCGGAAGAGGTTGGATAGAGATCGCTAAGCACAAATGGCCCGGGCGACACACTGGTTTGATAAATAACATTGCCGTTCTGCCGAACGGTGACGACAGCATTGCTGCGCGCAATCCCCCTGACTTCGGGCGCGTAACCGTTCAGGCTGGCAGGCAGCATATTGTCATCAGTTTTAAGCGCCAGCCCGCGTACACCTATGGAATCAAATATCTGAGATGACGTGTACGTTTCCCCAGCGTAAAGCTGTGCGCCCAGCGCCGGAACATCGCGCTGTAGCCAGGTCTGTACATGCTTCAGCTCATTGGTGTCTTTAGTCCAGGTGGTATAGTCACGCAGCCGCCATGCGCCAATGTTTATGCCGCTGTTCAGGCTGGCAAACAGCTGCTGCTCGCGAGTTTTATTATTCCCTCGGTAGGTGTTATTTGAGCCGTTAATAACATAGTTCAGCCACCCGGCGTGAATGCCATGTTCCCAGCTTTCCGGACTAACGTAGCCACGTGGCAGATTGCGCATCATGCTCTGCGGTAAAGTGATGTTGAGCGTGAGGGTTCGCGGCTCATAATCCGTGCTGCTGCCGGGAAACAGCGTGTTGAGAAAATAGCACTGCTTTACCAGCGGCAGGCTGACACCCTGTGCCTGTGCCATGTCAACGCCGAGCGCATTAAACTGACTGGCCGTCAGGCACGCTGCGGTTATATCCTGCCCATTTGATTTATCCACAGCAAAAATGACGTTGCCAGTGAAGGCATAGTTCTTATTGATATAGACGTTAATATTATATTCGCCTGGTGGTAAGGCACTGCCTGTATTTACCCAGGATAAATCAGCCATTGACGCGCTCTCGCCATTAAGGAAGGCGGGGTTAAAGTGCAAATCGCTTTCCGCGGCTGCGGTATACCGCATGGCATGGAAAGCCACCACCGCACAAACGATTTTCATTTTCACGCGATCATCCCTCAAAGAGTTTATTTACGGTTCAACGGGGCGCGGGTGACAGGTGTCCATGCACCATAATCATTGATGGTCTGAAAGGTCAGCGATGTGGCCTGGCTGAATTTCTCCGCCAGTGTGATAGTTGATTTTGGTGGCAACATTACAGGCTTAACCGTCTTACCATCAACTTTGAGATTGATTGTGGTAATGAACCAGGGCGTTGGATTTTTCAGCACGACTTTGCCCGAAGTGTATTTACCGCTAATTTTTTTCCAGCCTTCGTTAGCATTATCGGAAAGTGAAGCGGGGCGATAAAATACCTTAATACGATTTGCAGAGGCGAACTGCAGAGAGTTACCTGCACTATTTTTCGTTTGCTGTGGAATCGCTTTTACCGTCATCCAGTACAGGGATTCACGATCCTGTGGCAGAGATTTACCATTAAAGATAATCTTCACTACGCTTTCGGTTGACGGTTTTAAAACATAAAGCGGGGGCGTAATAACAAAATCCTGCGTGCGCTCACCGCTGGCATTCTCCATCCAGGACTGAATCAAAAATGAGGCTGTTGCATGGGTGTTTCTGACCTGAAGAGTGGACTGTTTTGAATCAGCTGAGTAGACCATACGTGTCGCACCTAACCCCACGCCACCCGCGTATACCTCGGATGAACACAGTGCGGCAGCCAGAAAAACCCAGGTTAAAGAACGCATTTTTTTCTCCTGAATGTCTATTTATGCCCGGTCTTTAAACCGGGCATAACGATTACGAGTAGGTTACGGTGTAGGTGGCAACTGCACTGGCATCGCCCGCAGTGGCACCACCGGTCGGGGAATAATATTTAGCGCTAAAGTTCAGCGTGTTAGAGCCTTTACGCAGTTGCGTTGCTGTCGCTGCTTCACCCAGTTTTACGACATTGCCCTGTTCGTCATAAAGACGAATGGCCACATTCTGCGCAGAGGCTGTACCACCGTTTACACCCGCCGCCAGGCTGTTGGCATCATTAGCATCTGGCGTACCTGAAAAGGTCACCGAGACAGTGGTCGCAGCAACCGGGTTCTCTTCTGTAGAAGCTGAGGTATCAGCAATTGCGCAATCCTCCAGGGCGATAGAGAACGTTTTTGCCACGCTTGCTTCACTGCCTGCAGCGGCCAGCGTTGCAGTACGGACTTCACCCATATCAACATCAATGTTTGCGCTGTTGGCACTGATGGCGCAGGCTGATGTCACGACGCTTCCGTTAAAATTGACAGAACCACCGCTGGCCGTTGCCGCCAGCGCTGAGCCCATCGGAAACAGAGCTGAAGCACCTAATACCAGAAGGTCTTTTTTATTTAATTTCATGTAATCACCTTTATTGTTGAGTTTGCTTTGTTGTGTTTTGTAAATAAGGGCTGACAATAAATATAAAAATTATTTTTACTGTAAATATGCGAAAACACAGGTTTTGGATTTTAATATAATTTATTTTTTTCTTTATTGTTTGTTTTTGCTGCTTCGATGTATGTGGGGTGATTCCCTCCTCTTAATAATAAGATGGGGGCATTATAATTTATTTAAGAAAAAAGCACCTGTGGTTTTTTATTGTATGGGCAGGGTGTTGATGAATAACTATTCTATATTGAAAGCTTATGTTAATAGGTTATTTATTTTTAATGAAATGGTGAGATTTATGAGTTTAGCCTTTCCCTGAGAGTGAATAATAATTTCATCATCATTTGATATTTATTTTGATTCGTATTTCTATCGTAATAAATGAGAAAGATGTTATCTCTTCTGCCCACAGAAAATGCCTTGATGAAGATCATGAAAGATCGTTTATAATGATTTTTTAAATGCCATTCTGGACTGTTGGATAAAAGGGGATAGCCCGGGCAAGTAGAGACTAGCTGGATCCCTGTTTGTGACAGCAAGCATGATCGCCGGGTCTTTACCGGGATGGCCATTAATATAGTGAATAGGTTCATTAAAGCGTACAGAGGATAATTGAGGGTCAGTTCAGTCGTCATGCCTGACTCTCGGGGCTGGCGGACAACAGCAGAATAGTGCACATAAACCAGGGATAGTGGGAAACACGGCAGAGGTACGGGGACTGGCGTCCCAAAAGCAAAAAACCCGCCAGAGGCGGGTTTCTTTAAATTTTGGTGCCCGAACCCGGAATCGAACCAGGGACACGGGGATTTTCAATCCCCTGCTCTACCGACTGAGCTATTCGGGCAACGGGGCGCATTAAACCGTAAAGGCCGCGGGTCGTCAACGGCTTTCACTAAAAAACCCCTGGAAACGTGACTGATTGCCTGATTTTCAGTCAAAGCGGGCAAAACCTCAGGCCAGCGCACCATTTTTACGGCACAGTGCGATGCTGTACACATCCTCTGCCAGCCGCTGAGCGGTGGCGACATCCTGCACATTACGCTTCACCAGCAGCTTGCTCAGGCAGCCTTCAAGGATCAGCTCCATCTGATCGGCGACCATACTGGGATTATCCAGCGCCTGCTCTACCAGAATCTCATGGGTGAACTGCCAGGAGCCGCGTTTCTGCTGCTCGGCCAGCTGATGAATGGGCTGATCGGGCTGTGGATAGAAGCTGCAGGCGGCGATAAACAGGCAACCTGGAAAGCGTCCCTTACTGACCTGCTCACCCAGTACTTCATAGCGCGCCATCAGCTTCTGATCCGGTGACAGCGATTCATCCAGCAGGATCTGGCGGCGCCAGGTTTCGATCTGCTGGCCGTGATAGCGCAGCGCATCATAGAGCAGAGCGTCACGATCGGGCCAGAACAGCTGAAGCTGCTCAAGGGTTAATTCAGTCTGTCCCGCCAGGGTTTCCAATGAGAGGGTGGCGGCGAGGCCGTTTTGTTCAAGCACATTCAATGCATGCTCGAGTATCTGTTCACGCTGCAAGTGACTCTCCTCTGGTATGCAGGCCCGGTCATTCACCGGGCAATGACCTGACTCCAGTGTTGTTTACGGGGTAAGTTTCTGCAAATGCGCTCTGAAGTCGGCGGCATTGAGAAACCCGGTGATGCGCGAACCGGGGACTTCATGGCCCTGCGCATCGAAGAACAAAATCGTCGGTAAGCCCAGCACCTGAAGATGCTGCAACAGCACGTTGTCGCTGGCGCTGTTGGCGGTGACGTTGGCCTGAAGCAGCTGTACCTGACTCAGGCTATCGCGCACGGCGCTATCACTAAAGGTATATTTTTCAAACTCTTTGCAGGCGACGCACCAGTCAGCGTAGAGATCGACCATGGTGATGCGGCCGCGGGCCTGCTGCAGCGCGCTATTGAGCTGCTGCGGTGTCTGAAGCGTCTGGAACGGCAGCGGTGCTACAGCATGCTGCGCGGCCTGACCGCCAAAGGCCCAGTCCTGCAACGGACGCGCGCTGATCAGCGCAGCGGCCAGCATGATAATCTGCACCACGCGCCACTTACCGCTGCTGGCGTGCAGGCTGACGGTGAACGCCCAGCCGAAGAAGGCCACGCCGAGCAGGCTCCAGAGCCGCACGCCCCACGCGTCACCCAGCACCCGCTCCAGCAGGAAGACCGGCAACGCCAGGATGACAAAGCCAAAGCCTTCTTTAACGGTTTGCATCCACGGGCCGCTTTTCGGCAGCAGCCGGTTACCAAACAGGGTCACGGCAATCAATGGTAAGCCCATGCCGACCGCATAGAGCCACAGCGTTCCGGCACCGGCCCACAGATTTCCGCTCTGCGCGATGTAAAGCAGAATGGCACTGAGCGGGGCCGTGGTGCAGGGCGAACAGATCAAACCTGCCAGCGCACCCATCAGGAAGACGCCGGGCAGCGATCCTCCCTGCTGGCGATTGCTCCACAGGGTCAGACGGGTTTGCAGGCTGGCGGGCAGTTGCAGCGTAAACAGGCCGAACATCGACAGCGCCAGCACGATGAACAGCAGGGAGAGCGTGAACAGCACGTAGGGGTGCTGCAACGCAGCCTGGAAGCGCAGCCCCGCGGCCGCGACCACCATCCCCAATAACGTATAGGTCAGCGCCATTCCCTGGACATAGACCATTGCCAGCGCAAATAGTCGGCCCAGCGAATAGTGGCGCTTGCCGCCAAGGATGATGCCGGAGATCAGTGGATACATCGGCAGTACGCAGGGGGTAAACGCCACGCCGATGCCGATCAATAACGCCCAGAGCGGAGAAAAGGGCAGCGGACTGGCAGGCGCGGGCTGAGCACTGACCGGCGCTGGCGCGCTGCTGGCTGCAATCTCACTTACCGGCACGCTGCGTGTCTCCGGCGGATAACAGAATCCGGCGGCAGCACAGCCCTGATACGTAACGCTGAGCGTGGCATCAGGGCCTGCCTGTTTCAGCGTCACCGGCAGCGTCAGGTCCTGCGGATAAATCTCACTTTTGCCGAAGAATTCATCTTCATGCGGCTGACCGGCGGGCAGCGTCAGCGGCGCAATGGTCGCGTTCTGCGGCGTGATGTGGATTTGCTGGCGATAAAGGTAGTAACCCGGTTTCACTTTCCAGTGCAGGTTGAGCTGCGCGCCCTGCTGGTCAAAGTCAAACGTAAACGCCTGATCGACCGGCACAAAGCGGCTGGTCGCCGGATTTGAAAAGAGTGATGCGTGCGCCTGCAGACAGAGAAACAGCGTCAGCAGAAGCGTAATTAAGCGAGAGATGCGTGCAGCCATGACAAGTATTCACTGTCTCCATATTGAACCGGTAGCGCCAGCAGTTCAGGCACGTCGTAGGGATGCGCCTGTTTGAGCAGGTCACACAGCGCCTGCTGATGATCGCTGTCGCACTTCAGCAGCATCTGGACTTCGCTGCTCTGCTCCATTTTGCCCTGCCAGAGATACCAGGAGGTCGCGCCCGGCAGCATTGTGACGCAGGCCGCCAGTCGGGCTTCCAGCGCCAGGGCAGCAAGTTTTTCTGCCGTGGCCTGATCGGGCACGGTGCAGAGGATCACGACAGCGTTCATCCTGTGACTCCTGTTGAAAAGAGCGCCGATGATAGCACGCTCCATCCGTAACACGATGACGGCGCTATAACAGCAAGCCGCCAAAGACGAAGCCGGAGAGTACCGACAGCGCAATGGCGATCACACCGGGAATAATAAAGGCATGGTTAAAGACAAACTTGCCAATCCGGGTTGAGCCGGTGTCATCCATCTCCACGGCGGCCAGCAGGGTCGGGTAGGTCGGCAGCACAAACAGCGCCGAAACCGCTGCGAATGACGCGATGGCCGTCAGCGGCGTCACGCCCAGCAGCAGCGCGGCGGGCATCAGTGCTTTAGTGGTAGCGGCCTGTGAGTAGAGCAGCATGGAGGCGAAAAACAGCACCAGCGCCAGCATCCATGGATAGGTTTTCAGCGCGTCGCCCGCCAGCATCTGGATCTCCGCCAGATGCGCTTTGACAAAGGTATCGCCCAGCCAGGCAACGCCCATCACGCAGATACAGGCGCTCATGCCGGATTTAAAGGTGCTGGCACTAAGGATTTCGCTGGTGTCGAGTTTGCAGGTCAGGCTGATCAGCGTGGCGATGGTCAGCATAAATACCACAATCGCTTCGTTACGTGGCAGCGGCGGATTGGCGATCAGGCCGACGCTGGCGCTGGTCACGGTGGCATAGAGCACCACGGCCACAATCCCTGTCAGAAACAGCAGCACCGACTTTTTCGCGCCCGGTTTTGCATGGAAGATGCTGGCACCGCGCAGCGTGACTTCGCCTTTGGCGAGACGTGCCTGATAGACCTCATCATCTTTCAGCTCACGGCCCAGGAAGTTGGTCACCAGTGCCGCCAGGAAGAGACCCACCATAGTTGAGGGGATGGCAATCGCCAGCAGCGTGATGTAGCTGACGCCGCGCGGTTCAAGCAGGGTGGCGAAGAAGACCACCGCGGCTGAAATCGGTGACGCGGTAATCGCGATCTGCGAAGCCACCACCGCAATCGACAGCGGTCGGGAAGGGCGAACGCCTTGCTCCTTCGCGACTTCGGCAATCACCGGCAGCGTCGAGAACGCGGTGTGCCCGGTTCCGGCCAGCAGCGTCATCAGATAGGTCACCAGCGGAGCCAGTAGGGTGACATGGCGTGGATGACGGCGCAGCAGGCGTTCCGCCAGGCTCACCAGATAATCCATGCCGCCCGCCACCTGCATGGCGGCGATTGCGGCGATCACCGCCATGATGATTTCGATCACATCGAACGGGATAGCACCGGGTGCCATGCCAAATCCCAGCGTCAGCACCAGCACGCCCATGCCGCCGGCGAACCCGATGCCAATGCCGCCAAGACGCGCGCCCAACCAGATCGCCATTAAGACGATAAGCAGCTCAACCACAAACATGAATCACTCCTGTAAAGTAAACCGGTAAAACCTGGGTGTGCTGTGTAACAAAAAAAAAGGCACACCGTGTTGATCGCGGTGTGCCTTTGGTTAACCAGCGTCGGTTAACCCTTACTGTTCACTTTCATCGGTATAACGTTTCGCTTTGTAAACCGGGTACATCAGGTTCTGCACCGAGAAGATATCGTCCAGCTCACTTTCCGTCAGCAGGCCGCGCTCCAGCACCACTTCACGCACACTTTTACCGGTTTCCGCACAGATTTTGCCGACGATATCGCCGTTGTGGTGGCCGATGTAAGGGTTGAGGTAAGTGACGATACCAATCGAGTTGAAGACGTAGGCTTCGCACACCGCGCGGTTGGCGGTGATGCCGTTAACGCATTTCTCCAGCAGGTTGTAGCAGGCGTTGGTCAGGATGCTGATTGACTCAAACAGCGCCTGCCCAATTACCGGCTCCATCACGTTAAGCTGCAACTGGCCCGCTTCAGAAGCCATCGTCACGGTAATGTCGTTGCCAATCACTTTGAAGCAGACCTGGTTAACGACCTCTGGCACGACCGGATTGACCTTGGCCGGCATGATAGAGGAACCCGCCTGCAGCTCTGGCAGGTTAATTTCGTTCAGGCCGGCGCGTGGACCGGAGGAGAGCAGGCGCAGGTCATTACAGATTTTTGAGAGCTTCACCGCCAGACGTTTCAGCGATGAATGGACCATCACATAGGCACCACAGTCAGAGGTTGCTTCAATCAGATCTTCCGCTGGCACCACCGGCAGATTGCTGACTTCCGCCAGACGCTGAACCGCCAAATGCTGATAGCCTTCCGGGGTATTGAGGCGGGTGCCGATGGCGGTCGCGCCCAGGTTCACTTCCAGCAGCAGTTCAGCAGTGCGCAGAATGCTTTTGGTCTCTTCATTCAGCAGCACGCTGAAGGCGTGAAACTCCTGACCGAGGGTCATTGGCACGGCATCCTGCAGCTGGGTGCGGCCCATTTTCAGGATGGTCTGGAATTCATCGGCTTTGTGCTGGAAGCCTTCGGCCAGCTGGCTGATGCCATCAAGCAGCTTCAGCAGCGAGCTGTAAACGGCAATGCGAAAACCGGTCGGGTAGGCATCGTTAGTGGACTGGCATTTGTTCACATGATCGTTGGGGTTAAGGTACTGATATTCCCCTTTCTGGTGGCCCATCAGCTCCAGGCCGATGTTTGCCAGTACCTCATTGGTGTTCATATTGACCGAGGTTCCGGCCCCGCCCTGATAGACATCCACGGGGAACTGGTCCATACAGCGACCGTTGTTCAGCACTTCGTCGCAGGCCTTAATGATGGTATCGGCAATGTTACGCGGGATGGTCTGCAGCTCTTTATTGGCCATCGCTGCCGCTTTTTTTACCATCACCATACCGCGGACAAATTCAGGTATGTCGCTGATTTTACTGTTGCTGATATAAAAATTTTCAATCGCACGCAGAGTATGAACGCCATAATAGGCATCCGCCGGAACTTCGCGCATACCTAACAGGTCTTCTTCGATACGAATGTTGTTCGCCATGATAACCTTCTTGTTGTTGCCGCTAACCATCACAAAGGATGTGTTTATTTTGTTGTGGTGTGCCCGTGCCGACATATTATCCGTCTTCACCGTGGCATGTGCGATCATATTCTGATGCATAAGAAAAGCACGCATGCAGATCACTTAATGCTGCCGTCTGGTTAACGATATGTGAAGTTGGTTACAAAATTAACCCCGCAGGATAAATTTGACAGGATCGGTTGAAAATGGCGGCGTGGGTGCCCATCTCTTTTCTTATCATCCTCAGGATGAACGCTTTCTGCTGACCGGCACGCTGCCGTTCAGCCCTACTTACAGGAGAGTACGGTGCGCTGGATACCGTTATTAGTCTTTTTTGTTCTGGCCTGGATCGAGATTTCGCTCTTCATTCAGGTTGCGCACGTCATGGGCGTGCTGCTGACCATGCTGCTGGTGGTCTTCACTTCGTGCATCGGGGTGTCGCTGGTCAAAAATCAGGGCATGAAGAACTTCATGCTGATGCAGGAGAAGCTGGCGCGTAACGAAAGTCCTGCCAGTGAGATGATCAAAAGCGTATCGCTGATCATCGCCGGTTTCCTGCTGCTGTTGCCGGGCTTCTTTACTGACCTGCTCGGTCTGTTGCTGCTGCTGCCACCGGTGCAGAAGCATCTGACGCTGAAGCTGATGCCCCATCTGCGCGTCTGGCGCGGACCGGGTGCCGGACCGGACAGCGGTTACACCATGGATGGCGAATTCGAACGTAAAAACAGCGATCGCCTTGAGCACCATGACGATCACAAGGATCGTTAATCACAGCGGTTACTTTTGAAAGCGCAGCCTCCGGGCTGCGTTTTTTATTTGTCGCGCCTTCTGTTCAAAAAGCCGCCACTTATCACGTTCGCGTAAAAAATTTGTTGTCCGCCCCCTTGAAAGCAGGTGGGTATGGCCCTATCTCTCTGGTCACGAGGCCGGAAGCCATGCAGCCCGGTGTTCAACCCCAAAACTGAATGATTGGACTTCTCAAAGGAGAGCTATCAAATGAAAATTCGTCCATTGCACGATCGCGTCATCGTCAAGCGTAAAGAAGTTGAAGCTAAATCAGCTGGCGGCATCGTGCTGACCGGTTCCGCAGCAGGTAAATCCACCCGTGGTGAAGTTCTGGCTGTCGGCAATGGCCGCATCCTTGAGAGTGGCGACGTTAAGCCGCTGGACGTGAAGGTTGGTGATGTCGTGATCTTCAATGAAGGTTACGGTGCTAAAACCGAAAAGATCGACAACGAAGAAGTGCTGATCATCTCTGAAAGCGACATTCTGGCGATTGTTGAAGCGTAATTTTTTCGCGTAACTCACTGAACGAAACGAATTTAAGGGACAATTGAAATGGCAGCTAAAGACGTAAAATTCGGTAATGACGCTCGCGTAAAAATGCTGCGTGGCGTGAACGTACTGGCAGATGCAGTAAAAGTTACCCTGGGCCCGAAAGGCCGTAACGTGGTTCTGGATAAATCTTTTGGTGCACCGACCATCACTAAAGATGGTGTTTCTGTGGCACGTGAAATCGAGCTGGAAGACAAGTTCGAGAACATGGGCGCGCAGATGGTGAAAGAAGTAGCCTCTAAAGCGAACGACGCTGCGGGCGACGGTACCACCACGGCAACCGTACTGGCACAGTCAATCATCACCGAAGGCCTGAAAGCGGTCGCAGCGGGTATGAACCCGATGGACCTGAAGCGCGGTATCGACCAGGCCGTTATCGCTGCGGTTGAGAAACTGAAAGCGCTGTCTGTGCCTTGCTCAGACTCTAAAGCGATTGCGCAGGTTGGTACTATCTCTGCTAACTCCGATGAAACCGTAGGCCAGCTGATTGCTCAGGCGATGGAAAAAGTCGGTAAAGAAGGCGTGATCACCGTTGAAGAAGGCACCGGCCTGCAGGACGAGCTGGATGTGGTTGAAGGTATGCAGTTCGATCGTGGCTACCTCTCTCCTTACTTCATCAACAAGCCAGAAACTGGCGCGATTGAACTGGAATCTCCGTTCATCCTGCTGGCTGACAAGAAAATTTCTAACATCCGTGAAATGCTGCCAGTGCTGGAAGCTGTTGCGAAAGCAGGCAAACCATTGCTGATCATCGCGGAAGATGTTGAAGGCGAAGCGCTGGCAACACTGGTGGTTAACACCATGCGCGGCATCGTGAAAGTGGCTGCGGTTAAAGCACCAGGCTTCGGCGACCGTCGTAAAGCTATGCTGCAGGATATCGCTATCCTGACCGGTGGTACTGTGATCTCTGAAGAGATCGGTATGGAGCTGGAAAAAGCGGCGCTGGAAGATCTGGGCCAGGCTAAACGCGTTGTGATCAACAAAGACACCACCACCATCATCGACGGTGTGGGTGAAGAGGCGACAATCCAGGGCCGTGTGACCCAGATTCGTCAGCAGATCGAAGAAGCAACCTCTGATTACGACAAAGAAAAACTGCAGGAGCGCGTAGCGAAACTGGCAGGCGGCGTAGCCGTTCTGAAAGTAGGCGCAGCAACTGAAGTTGAAATGAAAGAGAAGAAAGCCCGCGTTGAAGATGCGCTGCACGCAACCCGTGCTGCTGTCGAAGAAGGCGTGGTTGCAGGTGGTGGTGTGGCGCTGGTTCGCGTTGCCGCACAGCTGGCCGATCTGCGTGGTCAGAACGAAGACCAGAACGTGGGTATCAAAGTTGCGCTGCGCGCAATGGAATCTCCACTGCGTCAGATCGTCTCTAACGCCGGTGAAGAGCCATCCGTTGTTGCTAACAACGTGAAAGCGGGCGACGGTAACTACGGTTACAACGCGCAGACTGAAGAGTACGGCAACATGATCGACTTCGGTATCCTGGACCCAACCAAAGTGACCCGTTCTGCTCTGCAGTACGCGGCCTCTGTTGCGGGTCTGATGATCACCACCGAATGTATGGTCACTGACCTGCCAAAAGGCGATGCACCTGATTTAGGCGGCGGCGCTGGCGGTATGGGTGGCATGGGCGGTATGGGCGGCATGATGTAATTGCCGTTGACTGCTTAAGTCATCACAGAACCCCCGATCGGAAACGGTCGGGGGTTTTTCTTTTGGGCAGGAAAATAGTATAAGTAGTGGCGCAATCGTTCGTCTTTCCTCTTGATATCTCCCGCTGTCTGCGCGCTGACTGTTGCCGCCCTGCCGGATTGACTTACTGCTGTAAGTTTATCGGGATGCGCCAATCTGCCAGCCTGAACTCAGTATGAAATATTGAGGTGATATAACGGGATTAAGGCAATGAATGTTCAGAAAAAAGTGATCTTTTTCTGCTACGCTGCCACCCGACTCTGATGATAATAAATGGGGATTACAATGCGGATTAACCTCTTGCTCGGACTGACGGCTGGCGCGTTATTGCTGGCGGGCTGCAGCAGCTCTACGCAACTCTCTTCAGCAGGACAGCGTGTAACGTTTACCGATCAGCAGCCTGGCAATAACTGCCAGCTTCTGGGCAATATCACCGGCTCACAGAGCAACTGGCTGAGCGGTGCAGGCGGCGAAACCAGCGCACTGCGCGGTGCAGCGAATGATCTGCGCAATCGCGCAGCGGAGATGGGCGGCAACGTCATTTACGGTGCAACCAGCCCGACGCAGAATCTGTTGTCCGCGTTCGCGCCACTCGACAGCAAAATGACCGGCCAGGTTTATAAGTGCCCATAATGTGAATCGGGCGTCTGCTTTATTTAATCGGCCAGCTTTTTGCTGGCCGTTTTTATTCCTGACGCAGCTGTAAATCCAGTGGTGTTTTACTTGGCTCTCCACCAATTTCACGCGCCAGCTTTGGCACCAGATAACCCGAGACCTGTGACAACAGCGCACGCACCAGTTGACGGGCTTCCTCATCTGACACAAAGAAGTGCGCGGCACCCTGTACCTTATCCAGCACATGCAGATAGTAGGGCAGAATACCGGCATCAAACAGCGCATTGCTCAGGGTGGCCAGCGTCCGGGCATTATCGTTGATGCCGCGCAACAGCACGCTCTGATTCAGCAGGGTGACACCGGCACGCTTCAGGCTGCTCATCGCCTCACGCAATTCATCATCGATCTCCTGCGCATGGTTGATGTGCGTTACCATCAGCACCTGCAGGCGGGTTTCGCTGAGCATCTGACAGAGCTGATCGGTGATACGCGCCGGGATCACTACCGGTAAACGACTATGTATGCGCAGACGCTTCAGGTGCGGGATCTGTTCCAGCGCCGCGATCAGCCAGGCGAGCTCATGATCTTTCGCCATCAACGGATCGCCGCCGGAAAAAATGATCTCATCCAGCTCAGGATGATCGGCGATATAGTCCAGTGCAGCCTGCCAGCTACGCTTGTTGCCGGGATTGTCCTGATAAGGGAAATGACGACGGAAGCAGTAGCGACAGTTGACGGCGCAGCCGCCTTTTACCAGCAATAACGCCCGGTTTCGGTATTTATGCAGCAATCCAGGTACAACGTTGCTTTGTTCATCGAGTGGATCGGTGCTATAACCTGGCGCATCGATGAATTCCTGGCGGCGGGTCAGTACCTGAAGCAGCAGCGGGTCGTGCGCATCGCCTTTTTTCATCCGGCGGATGAACGCATGCGGGACACGCAGGGCGAAAAGACGCCGCGCATCCGCACCTTCAGCCAGTTCAGTGTGCTGATCAAGGGCTAAAATCCGCAGTAATTCATCAGGTTCGGTGACAACATCCGCAAGTTGCTGCAACCAATCTTCTCTGGAAGGTGTTTTTAGGGTTACAATGTGTGCCATTTTTTTGGCTTAGTACCAGTGTCAATTTTCGTAGAGGGCCTTCATGGCGACTTATTCTAGCAACGATTTCCGTCCCGGTCTTAAAATCATGTTCGAAGGCGAGCCGTATGCCATCGAATCCAGTGAGTTCGTTAAACCGGGTAAAGGTCAGGCATTCGCACGCGTTAAAATGCGTCGCCTGCTGACGGGTTCTCGCGTTGAGAAAACTTTTAAATCTACCGACTCCGCTGAAGGTGCAGACGTTGTAGATACCAACCTGAACTACCTGTACAACGACGGTGAGTTCTACCACTTCATGCACCCGGAAAGCTTTGAGCAGTTCCAGGTTGAAGAGAAGACGGTAAGCGATGCAGCGAAATGGCTGCAGGATAACGCTGAATGTATCGTTACGCTGTGGAATGGTCGTCCAATCGCCGTTCAGCCGCCGAACTTTATCGAAGCTGAAGTTATCGAAACCGATCCAGGTCTGAAAGGTGATACTGCGGGTACTGGCGGCAAGCCAGCCAAGCTGTCTACCGGCGCCGTGGTGAAAGTGCCATTGTTCGTGCAAGAGGGCGAAGTGGTCAAAGTTGACACCCGCTCTGGCGAATACGTGTCACGCGTGAAATAAGATTCGCAGGCGCATCTTCTGGTGCGCCTTTTTCTTGTCTGAGAGAAAAAAATGATCAAGCTGGCAAAATTAATCGCATTCGCGTTGCTGGTCTCTTCTGCGCTTAGCGCCTGCAACACATTCCACGGTTTTGGCGAAGATGTCTCCCACTTAGGCGGTGCCATTTCGCGTGCGGCAAAATGACCTTAACTGATTGTCCTTTTTAGAGTCCCGCCCGCAGCAACTGCCTGAAATCCGGCTATGCTTAAAGCGCTGTACTTTACATCCATCAAAAAGGACATTGTTATGTTAAAGAAAAGTATTGCCGCAATCTTCTCTGTACTGGTGCTCTCTTCTCTGCTGACGGCGTGTAATACCACGCGCGGTGTCGGTGAAGATGTCGAGGCGGGTGGCCAGGCGATTCAGAACAGCACGAAGTAACCTGTTATTCCAACCGGTACGAAAGGCTTTTCGTACCGGCTTGTCATAATCTGCACTATTTCTGTTTTACCCAGATTAGCTCTTCGACCGGGAAACCATCCCGACGCGCCTGCTCAACCAGTTTCTCTTTTACACCCGGCTCCAGTTGGGGTGTCCGTGACAGTATCCAGAGATAGTGGCGATTCGGGCCGCACACCAGCGCATAGCGATAGTCGGGATCCAGTGCGATAACGTTATAGCCACCGTAGAAGGGGCCAAAGAAAGAGACTTTCAGCGACGCACGCTGAGGTTCACCAGTAAAGTAGGCTTTACCGACGCTCTCCTGCCAGCGCTGCTTTTTGACGTTATAGCCACGATTAATCACCTTCAGGCCGCCATCTTCACGCGGGCTGTAGTTTGCCGTCACCTGCTCAAGGCCACGCTCAAAGGGATGGTTGAGGCGGGCAATCTCATACCACTGACCGAGATAGCGCTGACTGTCAAAGTTATCAATGACCGTGACGTTCTTTGGCGGCGTGGTGCTACAGGCAACTGAGAGAAAAGCACTCAGGCTGGCAACAACTGTTTTCCATGGAGACATAGTGGGATTCCTTTGTGATTTAACCGCTTAAGTATAGAAGCCGAAACGCTGTTTTTGGCAGCGCGGGCACGAGATTGTTTGCCGCAGGCATTGCAGGTAGACTTCCCCCCCTAATTTGTATCAGGAGTCATCACCATGAGCGAAACGGCAAGCTGGCAACCAAGCGCATCCATCGCCAATTTGTTAAAACGCGCCGCTATTTTAGCCGAAGTGCGTCGTTTCTTTGCCGATCGCGGCGTGCTGGAAGTCGATACGCCGGCGATGAGCCAGGCAACGATTACCGATATCCATCTGGTGCCCTTCCAGACGCGCTTTGTCGGGCCTGGTGCGGCGCAGGGGCGCGATCTCTGGCTGATGACCAGCCCGGAATATCATATGAAACGCCTGCTGGCGGCGGGCAGTGGCCCGATCTACCAGATGGCGCGCAGCTTCCGCAATGAAGAGGCGGGACGGCACCATAACCCCGAATTTACCATGCTGGAGTGGTATCGTCCGCATTACGACATGTACCGTCTGATGAACGAAGTCGACGATCTGATGCAGCAGGTGCTGGAGTGTGACAGCGCCGAGTCGCTCTCGTATCAGCAGGCATTTATCCGCCATCTGGATCTGGATCCGCTGTCAGCGGACAAAGCGCAGTTGCGTGAAGCAGCAGAGAAGCTGGGTGAAGGTGAGCTGGCGCGCGCAGAAGAGGATCGCGATACCTTGCTGATGCTGCTGTTTATGCTGGGTGTGGAACCAAAGATTGGTCAGGATAAACCCTGCTTCGTTTATCACTTCCCGGCCAGCCAGGCGGCACTGGCGGAGATCAGTACGGAAGATCATCGTGTGGCCGAGCGTTTCGAGGTCTATTACAAGGGCATTGAGCTGGCGAACGGTTTCCGTGAGCTGACCGACAGCCGTGAGCAGCGTCAGCGCTTTGAGCAGGATAACCGTCGCCGTGCGGCGCGCGGCCTGCCTGTGCATCCGATTGATACCTATTTGCTGGATGCGCTGGCGCATGGCATGCCAGCCTGTTCCGGGGTCGCGCTGGGTATCGATCGCCTGATCATGCTGGCGTTGAAAGCGGAGTCATTGAGTGAAGTGATCGCGTTTCCGGTGGATCGTTGCTAAACGTCCGGGTGAAAAGGGCGGGGATGGCCCATCTGATCGCAAAGGAAACCTGCATCCCTGCAGGTCGGCCTCGCCATCCTGGCTCGGACGCTTTGCTCTTCAGATGGGCCCCCCTGCCCGTCAGGCTAAGGCATTGCTGTTAGTTTAAGGCCCAGGCAATCAGCTGCTGCTATCCGGAAACTCCTGAATCGTCACCGGCAGCGTCAGCTTCTGGTCGTTTCGCAGCACCTGTACATCAATTACTGAACCCGGACGAATTTCGGCCACCTGATCCATGGTCTCCTGCGCGGAGATGGCTGGCTTGCCGTTGACGCTGAGCAATACATCATTGGCCTGAATCCCGGCTTTATCCGCTGGCCCATCTGGCGTGACCACACTGACAATAATCCCCTGAACCCGATCCAGATTGCTGCCCTGTCCGTGCAGCGGCGGCAACTCACGCCCGGTAATGCCGATATAGCCGCGGATGACCCGGCCATCACGAATCAGCTTATCCATGATTTTTGAGGCTAAGACAGTTGGAATGGCGAAGCCGATGCCTTCCGGGGTTTCACCATCATTACTCTTATCAAACGTCAGGGTGTTAATGCCCATCAGTTCGCCAAGCGAGTTAATCAGCGCACCGCCGGAGTTACCCTGGTTGATTGAGGCATCGGTCTGCAGGAAGTTCTGTCGGCCTGACGAACTCAGACCTACGCGGCCTGTGGCGCTGATAATGCCCTGCGTTACCGTCTGACCGAGGTTGTAGGGGTTACCGATTGCCATTACCACATCGCCGATATGCGGCTGCCGGTTGGGATTAATCGGGATAACAGGCAGGCCAGAAGCGGTAATCTTCAGTACGGCCAGATCGGTCATGCCATCGGAACCCACCAGCGTCGCTTCAAAGAAGCGGCCATCCTGCAATGCCACGATAATCTGATCGGCATTGTTGATCACATGCTTGTTGGTAAGGATGTAGCCTTTCGTATTCATGATCACCCCTGAACCCAGGGTAGTGATGCCACGATTGTTGTTGCCATGAGCGCTGCGGTTGTAAACGTTCACAACGGCAGGCACGGCGCGGCGCACCCCCTGATTGAAGCTAAAGGGCGTTTCGTCGGTAATATTTTCGTGGTTATAGAGGGCGTCGCTGCCCATACGCAGTGCAGGCAGTGCTGCGAGCAAAATACCCGCCACAATCAGGCCCAGCACCACGGCACGCAAAAGTTTAAGAAACATGGTGTTAAATCACGCCAGGGGAGATCGCAGGGGAGAATAACATGAGAGCGGCGGACACACACGCGCTTGTGTCCGCCGTAATGCGAGGTTTATCTCAACAACAGATAGATACTTTCATCGCCGCGTACCACATTCAGTGCCAGTACCGGCGGTTTTCCTTCCAGAATTTTACGCATTTCTGCAATGGTCTGAACGCGATTGCGGTTAACGCCGATAATCACATCATCTTTCTGCAGGCCAACCTGTTCAGCCGGCGTGCCTTTTTCGATGGTATCGACCTTCACGCCTTTGTCACCGGTTTTGGTCTGTCCATCACTCAGGGTTGCGCCCTGAAGTGCAGGTGACATCAGCTGAGCGCTGGCGGTACTCTGGGCGCTCTGTTCCAGCGTGACGGTAACGGTTAGCGGCTTACCTTCGCGCAGCAGGCCAAGTTTAACCTGTTCGCCTGGCGGCGTGGTGCCCACTTTGACGCGCAGCTCTGCGAAGCTGGTAATCGGCTTATCGTTAATCGACGTAATGATATCGCCTGACTTCACGCCCGCTTTCTGTGCTGCAGACTGCGGTAAGACTTCTGAGACGAAGGCGCCGCGCTGCGCATCGACATTGAACGCTTTAGCCATATCGGCCGTCATTTCAGTGCCTTTGATGCCGAGCTGACCGCGCTTCACTTCACCAAATTTGATCAGCTGTTGCGCGAGGTTCATCGCCATATCGCTCGGAATCGCAAATCCGATGCCAATGTTGCCGCCGCTGGAGGCCAGAATCGCGGTGTTGATACCGATCAGCTCACCGTTAAGGTTGACCAGCGCACCGCCTGAGTTGCCGCGGTTAATGGCAGCATCGGTCTGAATAAAGTTTTCCAGCCCTTCCAGGTTCAGGCCGCTGCGGCCCAGCGCCGAGATAATCCCGGAGGTGGCGGTCTGTCCCAGGCCAAACGGGTTACCGATCGCCACTGCGAAATCACCCACTTTCAGCTGATCGGAGTCTGCGACTTTCACCTGCGTGAGGTTTTTTGCGCCCTGAATCTGAATCAGCGCGATATCGGTCTGCTCATCATGGCCGATCAGTTTGGCTTCATATTCACTGCCGTCGCCAAGCTGTACGTTGATCTTATCCGCACCGTTGACCACGTGATTGTTGGTCAGCACGTAGCCTTTAGCGGCATCAATAATGACGCCAGAACCTAAGCCTTCAAATGGCTGTGGCTGACTGTTTCCGCCAGGCATCTGGCCGAAAAAACGCTTCAGGGGTTCAGGAATATCCTGAGCCTGCGCACCGGAATCAGTGCCTTCCACGTGAACACTGACCACGGCGGGCAACACTTTCTCCAGCATCGGCGCCAGACTTGGCAGCGGCTGGCCCGCAATTTGTGCTGGCAGCGTTGCCATCGCGTCTGGCGCGGCGGCAAGGCTCATCCCAATACTCAGGGCTAATGCGCTAAACAGGCGTGCTTGTTTTTTCATTGCTACAACGCTCTCGCTGCAAAAGGTGGGAGAAATTAATGAGTGTGACAGTCGTTTGCGGTCAGGGTTCGCAAAAACAGCGGGCGCAGACAGGCTGCGCCCCAAAAAGATTAGTCGCGGGCAGGGCGCTCGCCACGCAGTAAACCGGATGCGCCTTCAGAGTAGTCGCGCGGCATCTGCACCGGCACCTGATCGTTGTCCGCTTCAGCTTCAGTCAGCTGATAGGCAAACGGATTTTTCTGGCCAGGCAGATTTGGCAGCAGGTCATTCGAGCCTTTTGCCATATGCTGATAGAGCTGACGATAGTCACGCGCCATGTTGTCCAGCAGCTCCGCGCTCTGCGCGAAGTGGTTGGTCAGCTCTTCGCGATAATCAGCCAGCTCCGCTTTCGATTTTTCCAGCTCATACTGCATGCTGCGCTGCTCACGCAGCTTTTTGTTGCCAAAACGCATGGCGACTGCGCCGACAATAATACCTACCACTAAACCAATTAGCCCGTATTCCCAGGTCATAATGACTCCCGTGTTATTTCCATTGTTCCGTAGGGCGTTACACCATATTCAATAATAGTCACTATACCCGTTAATCTTATGGATGTGGAACTCCGGAGCAGCATGGCTTAGTGTAGAACGGCCTTTTTTTCAGCAACCGTGGTATCAATCAGACACCATTCAGGGACTTTGAAACAATAATGCAAACCTCAACTCCGCTTGCACGCTATGAGCAGGCGCTGTCGCAGGGCGAATTCAGGCCCGATGACGTACAACGTGAAGCGATTACCCGCTTAGACGCGCTGCAGCAGGCGCTGGTTGCCCGGCAACAAGCCGCCGCGCCTTCCTCATCCGGCCTGCTGGGACGCCTCTCTAAATTGATGGGCAAAGAGAAAAACGAGACGCCACAACCGGTACGCGGGCTCTATATGTGGGGCGGTGTCGGTCGCGGTAAGACCTGGGTCATGGATCTCTTTTTTCAGTCTATTCCTGGCGATCGCAAACTGCGTCTGCACTTCCACCGTTTTATGCTGCGGGTACACGAAGAACTTACGCAGCTTCAGGGCCAGAGCGATCCGTTACTGATCGTGGCGGACAAATTCAAAGCCGAAACCGACATCCTCTGTTTTGATGAGTTTTTTGTTTCCGATATCACCGATGCCATGCTGCTGGGCACGCTGATGGAAGCGCTGTTTGAACGTGGCATCGCGCTGGTCGCCACCTCGAACATTCCGCCGGACGATCTCTATCGCAATGGTCTGCAGCGTGCGCGCTTCCTGCCTGCGATTGAGCAGATAAAACGGCACTGTGATGTGATGAACGTGGATGCCGGTATCGACTACCGGTTACGCACGCTGACCTCCGCGCATCTGTGGAATTTCCCGCTCAACGCAGAGACGCATGCCGAGATGGGCCGGATGTTCAAAGCATTGTCAGGCAGCCAGCCTGAAGCGGCACCGGTTCTGGAAATTAATCATCGCCAGATGCCGACGCTGGGTGTGAGCGAAGGCGTGCTGGCCATTAATTTCACGACCCTCTGCGGTGAGGGACGCAGTCAGCATGACTACATTGCGCTTTCGCGCCGTTTTCACAGCGTGCTGCTCTATGACGTGCCGGTGATGATCTACAAAACCGAAGATCAGGCGCGCCGTTTCCTGGCACTGGTCGATGAGTTCTATGAACGTCATGTGAAGCTGGTGGTCGCGGCGGAGACGTCACTGACCGAGATTTATCAGGGCACGCGACTGAAGTTTGAATACCAGCGCTGTTTATCCCGACTCCAGGAGATGCAGAGCGAAGAGTATCTGCGTTTGCCGCACCTGCCGTGAGAATAAACAGGATAAATACCGAAATAGGGTTCGATTTTTGTAACCGACTTCTCTATAATCTTGCGACCCCACGTTACAGCAAAGGATTTTTTTCCCAAATCCTCTGTGTTCCAGTAACTCTATCCGAAGGGGTGGCTTGCTGGTCAAAATGGTCGTGTGAGCCTCATTCGTTTACTTAAGCGTTTGGGATTTCACCAACGTGTAACTTAATTTGGGTAAGCTTTTCGATGAAAACTTTTACAGCTAAACCAGAAACCGTCCAACGTGACTGGTTTGTAGTTGACGCAACGGGCAAAACTTTGGGTCGCCTGGCGACTGAACTGGCGCGCCGTCTGCGTGGTAAGCATAAAGCGGAATACACTCCGCACGTTGATACGGGTGATTACATCATCGTTCTGAACGCAGAAAAAGTTGCTGTAACCGGCAACAAGCGTACTGACAAGATCTACTATCACCACACCGGCCACATCGGTGGTATCAAACAGGCGACCTTTGAAGAGATGATTGCTCGCCGTCCTGAGCGTGTGATTGAGATCGCGGTTAAAGGCATGCTGCCGAAGGGCCCGCTGGGTCGTGCTATGTACCGTAAACTGAAAGTTTACGCAGGCAACGAGCACACCCATGCGGCACAGCAACCGCAAGTTCTTGACATTTAATCGGGATTAAAGGCAATGGCTGAAACTCAAAACTACGGCACTGGTCGCCGCAAAAGCTCTACCGCTCGCGTATTCATTAAGCCGGGTAGCGGTAACATCGTAATTAACCAACGTTCTCTGGAACAGTACTTCGGTCGCGAAACTGCCCGCATGGTAGTTCGTCAGCCGCTTGAGCTGCTGGACCTGGTTGGTAAATTCGATCTCTATGTCACTGTTAAAGGTGGCGGTATTTCTGGTCAGGCTGGTGCGATCCGTCACGGTATCACCCGCGCTCTGATGGAATACGACGAATCACTGCGTGGCGAACTGCGTAAAGCAGGCTTCGTTACTCGTGATGCGCGTCAGGTTGAACGTAAGAAAGTCGGCCTGCGTAAAGCACGTCGTCGTCCTCAGTTCTCCAAGCGTTAATTGTTTGCAGCTCCGGCTGCGGCAATTGGCTCAAAAAACCCGCTTCGGCGGGTTTTTTATTTTCTGCCTTCCCACGACTTCCCGCGAAAACCGTAACATCGCGCTCAATTTACCTGCAAAGATTCATTACACGCCCACAAGCAGCCTAAAATCTGGTAAACTCTGTGTCACTTTGCGCCCGCAGGCCGGTGCGTTATGCGCCTTCCCTCTGTCGGGGCGTCAGTATCTGTGACGCGGCTAACCAGGTTGCGTGCGAGTTCGATAAGCTGGTGAATCGCCGTGTGGTTGGCTATTCGCAGTATCTTTTTGTGAACAAACTTGGAGGTTTTCATGGCTGTCGCTGCCAACAAACGTTCGGTAATGACGCTGTTTTCTGGTCCTACTGACATTTTCAGCCATCAGGTTCGTATCGTCCTGGCGGAGAAGGGTGTCAGCGTAGAGATCGAGCAGGTCGAAATGGATAACCTGCCGCAGGATCTGATTGACCTCAATCCGTATCGCACGGTACCAACGCTGGTAGATCGTGAGCTGACGCTGTATGAATCACGCATCATCATGGAATATCTGGATGAACGCTTCCCGCATCCGCCACTGATGCCGGTTTATCCGGTTGCCCGTGGTGACAGCCGCCTGATGATGCATCGCATCGAGCAGGACTGGTACAGCCTGATGCGGAAAGTCGAGAACAGCACGGGTCAGGAAGCCGAAGCCGCACGCAAGCAACTGCGTGAAGAGCTGCTGGCTATCGCGCCACTGTTTGGTCGTACGCCTTACTTCATGAGCGAAGAGTTCAGTCTGGTCGATTGCTACCTGGCGCCGCTGTTATGGCGTCTGCCTTCCATGGGCATCGATCTGATCGGCTCGGGTTCAAAAGAGCTGAAAGGTTACATGAACCGCGTATTTGAGCGTGATTCTTTCCTTGCTTCATTAACTGAAGCTGAACGTGAAATGCGCCTGCAAGCCCGGGCTTAACGTATGGAAATGTCGCAACTTACTGCACGTCGTCCCTATCTGCTGCGCGCCTTCTATGACTGGTTGCTCGACAACCAGCTGACGCCGCATCTGGTGGTCGACATTAATCTGCCGGGTGTGCAGGTGCCGCTGGAGTATGCGCGTGATGGTCAGATTGTCCTGAACATTGCGCCACGCGCTGTGGGTAACCTCGACCTGGCCAATGATCAGGTGTCGTTCAACGCCCGCTTTGGTGGCGTTCCTCGCCAGGTTAACGTGCCGATGGCGGCGATTCTGGCGATCTATGCACGTGAAAACGGTGCCGGCACGATGTTTGAACCGGAACCGGCTTACGAGCTGGGTATGCAGGAGGCGTCAGAAGGTCAGGAAGAGACTATGATGTCAGTGATTGATGGTGATCGTCCTGACGATGCCAGCGATGACGAGACACCGCCTGATGACGATCCACCGCCACGTGGCGGTCGGCCTTCACTGCGCGTCGTGAAATAGCCGTGACATAACAGCGAATACCCGCCCATCCGGCGGGTATTTTTTTGCCTGTCAGCCATAAAAAAAATCCGGCTGCCTGCGCAAGCCGGATTTTTCAGCAGACCTTCGCGATTAGTAGACGTCGCGCAGGTAGCGTTTCTCTTTCTTCAGCTGATCGACATAGTCGGCAGCGCGCTCGGTGGAGAGACCACCAAACTGACGAACCACTTCATACAGCGCATTATCCACATCTTTCGCCATACGCGAAGCATCGCCACAGACGTAGAAGTACGCCCCTTCCTGCAGCCAGGCGTAAAGCTCAGCGCCCTGTTCCAGCATCCGGCTCTGCACGTAGATCTTCTTCTCCTGATCGCGTGAGAAGGCCAGATCCAGACGGGTCAGCAGGCCGTTATCCCGCCAGGCCAGCAGCTCATCCTGATAGATAAAGTCATGTTCCTGATGCTGATCGCCGAAGAACAGCCAGTTTTTGCCCTGCGCGCCGGTTGCCTGGCGTTCCTGCAGGAAGGCGCGGAACGGTGCGATACCGGTGCCCGGTCCCACCATGATCAGTGGTGCGCTGTTATTGGCAGGGACGCGGAACGCTTTATTGGGTGAGATAAAGATGGCGGGCTTCTCACCACGACGCACGCGTTCGGCCAGATAGGTCGAGCAGACGCCACCGCGATTACGGCCGCCACTGTGATAACGCACAGAGGCAACGGTCAGGTGCACCTGATTCGGATGGGCTTTAGAGCTGGATGAAATTGAGTAAGCACGATGCTGCAGCGGGCGCAACAGGGCAACAAACTCCGGCACTGTCAGCGTGCGCGTCAGTTCGAGCTGCAGCAGGTCAAGGGTATCTTTGCCCCACAACCAGACTCCCAGCGCATCTTTATCATCATGCTGTAAGACATGACGCAGTTCCTGATTGGTGGTGTTCTGTCCAACCCACTCGATTAACTTGCGTGAAGGCTCAGAGATCTCAAACTGATAGGTCAGCAGGTCGCCGAGGCTGCGGTCGAAGCCAGGTACTGGCGTCTGGTAGTCAGCATTAAGCTGGGTCAGCAGCAGGCTGACCAGTGAAGGTTCGTTGACCGGAATCACGCCCAGCGCATCGCCCGCTTCATACTTCAGGCCGCTGTCAGACAGGTCGAATTCGAAGTGACGAATATCTTTGGCTGACTGCTCGCCTGACAGGCGCTTATTCGTGATCAGCGCGGCGGCATACGGATTCGATTTGTTGCTGCCTGGAATGACCGGCGCTTCAGGCGCGCTCTCCAGCACGGTGCCGCTGCTGCCTGCGCTGGCGGCAAACTGTGGCATTGAGCTGTTCAGCCACTCGCTGGACGGCTCTTCATAGTCGATATCGCAGTCAATGCGATCTACCACGCGTTTTGCACCCAACTGCTCAAGGCGCATATCGATGAATTTGCCCGCCTGACAGAAGCCATCGTAACCCGTATCGCCAATCGCCAGCACGGCGAAATGCATCTGCTCCAGACGCGGTGCGGTACTGGCAGAGATCGCATCCCAGAACAGCTGGGCATTGTCCGGCATCTCACCTTCACCATAGGTCGAGGTGACAATCAGTACATGGCGCATGGTGGCAAACACGTCGAGATCGACATCGCCCAGCGCCTGAACCACTGGCACCAGCCCTTTCGCTCGGGCAGATTTCGCAGCGGTCTGCGCCAGCGCTTCGGCATTGCCGGTCTGTGAGCCGTACAGAATATGCAGTTGCGTGGTCGCGGCTGCGCCCGTACCTGCAGCAGGTTGCTGCTTGTCTTCTAAAACCAGCAAACGGGAGTGAAGGCCCGCGAGAAAGCCAGCCAGCCAGTACTTCTGATCGCCATTAAAAGGTGCATCTTCTGGAATATAAGGAATTTTCATGGGTACTTTTACTCAATCCCGTTCTCGCCCGATATCAGTGGCGTTCCCCGGTCTGAAAGCGGTTCCGCCTCCCCGCGCCGCAGTGTGTGCAGCAGGGGAAAGCGGTTCTGCCTCTGTCCGGTACAACGATTAATCCGGGCAATGATCAATTAATAATATTCAGTTCAGCCTGATCAGTATCACTGTCAGGAGAGTTTACCCACCGCAGCGGCAATTTCCGGCAATGCCGCACGTGCAAACAGCTCTTCAAAGTCAGGCAGGTGGCCCAGCACTTCCCGGTTACAGGCATCCTGATACATGATCCAGCCGTAGGTCGCCAGACTGTCCATGGAGCGGATGTTACGTTGCGTCAGTGCCGCTTTGTAATCTGACATGCGTTTAGTACCAATCAGACTGGCCAGTTCATCATCGCTGTAACTCTCGATGGCAGAACGGGCATGACGTTGCAGCTTGCTGACCAGTGAAAAGTCTTCCGTCATCAGCAGATTGCGGACCGCTTTTTCCACCGCCGCATCTTCAACCGGCGTGCCTTTCGGCAACTTCGCCAGTGCCAGCTGCTGGGCAAAGCTCAGCACGGTGTAGTTGTTCAGCAGGACAAACATCTCCTGCGTATCGGTCGCGCCATAGGCCGGAACGGCACCGTTGGCGATGGTTTTACCCTGACGCCACGCGGCTTTGAATTTCGCTACCTGATGGCCTGCCAGCGCCGTGGACAGCTCTTCGAGCAGATCTTTGCGGCTCTTGGCTTTCAGGATCTCGCCGCCATCCTGATAGAGCAGCAGTGAGCGCGGCATCACGTAAACAAAGTGGTGGCACTCTGTTTCCCAGTTCTCCAGCAGCCACGCGGCACGTGGTGACTGGGTCGCCTCCAGATGCCAGTTCAGCATGGTCAGCACGGCCTGCTTGTGCACCTGCGCCATCTCATCCTGATCCGCAATCGATCCGAAGCGTACTGAATCACCTGCAGCGTGGCTGGCCAGCGATCCATACGGGTCGTACTGGTAAGCAAAGCCGCCGCTCATGCCGTTGCCAAATCCTTTACCAAAGGTGCCGAGGTTGAGAATGGCACCGTTAGTCATATATTCGCAGCAGAAGTCACCCACGCCTTCAACCACAGCCGTTGCGCCGGAGTTACGTACTGCGAAGCGGTCGCCAGCCTGGCCCTGCACGAACAGTCGTCCGCCAGTCGCGCCAAACAGGGCAAAGTTACCGATCAGCACGTTGCCATCGCCATCCTGCGCGCCGCCCCCAGGCGACATCACAATCAGCTCACCACCACACTGTCCTTTGCCGACACCGTCGTTACAGGTGCCGTAATGGGACAGCTGCATGCCATCGTTGCAGAAGGCGCCAAATGACTGACCGGCAGATCCGGTGGTAGAAATTTTTACGCTTTCAGGGGCCAGATAGCGGCGACCGCGATCGTCGGTCATTACCGCAGGCATCGCCTGCAACTGCTGTGCGCTGAGCTGATGGTTCAGCATGCGCTCAATGT
This sequence comes from Pantoea sp. SM3640, assembly GCF_015654165.1. Lineage (NCBI taxonomy): Bacteria > Pseudomonadati > Pseudomonadota > Gammaproteobacteria > Enterobacterales > Erwiniaceae > Pantoea > Pantoea sp. SM3640. Next base: position 3,454,073 of record NZ_CP064872.1, on the reverse strand, counting down.
CGATGGCCAGCTGGCCGCCAACGCTTTTGTTGCGGTTGTTCAGGACGATGCTGTTGCCCAGTGAGACGTCAGGATTTCCCTGCTCCACCAGTGACTGCTTAACCTGCTCAATCCAGCCATCATCCAGCTCAAAATCTTTTTCCAGGTAAACCGGCTTGTCGATTTTCAGCTCTGGCACCACGGTGAGCATGGCGCGTAAGTCGAGTTTGCCGACTTCCAGCGGATGATCCATCAGGTGCAGCAGGTCAGAGCGACCACGCGCCTCACGCAGGGAACGCAGGCCCATACGTGCCAGAATTTCACGTACTTCATGCGCGACGTTGAGGAAATACTGCGCCAGCTGACGCGGATCGCCATCAAAGGCTTCTGCGTTAGTGGTTAAGCCAGCCGGGCACTTCACGTTGCAGTTCTTCGCCATCACGCATTTCAGCATCATCAGCGCGGTGGTACCGAACTCAAAGCTGTCACCGCCCAGCAAGGCAGATTTCACCACGTCGCTGCCGGTCTGCTGTGCGCCAGAGCAGCGCAGCAGCACTTTCTCACGCAGGCCGTTGGCACACAGCGCCTGGTGGACTTCAGCGATGCCGATTTCGGCCACGCGTCCGGTATATTTCAGGCTGGTCACCGACGCCGCGCCGGTACCGCCGGTGTTACCTGCAACGTTAATCACGTCGGCACCGGCTTTAGCCACGCCAACTGCGATGGTGCCGATCCCTTCTGACGACACCAGTTTGACAATGACGCGCACGCGCGCGGCTTTACAGTCGTGGATCAGCTGCGCCAGATCTTCGATGGAATAGGTGTCATGATGCGGCGGCGGCGAGACCAGCTCGACGCCAGGCGTACCGCCACGGGCCGCAGCAATCTCTACGGTCACTTTGGCCGCCGGTAACTGACCGCCTTCGCCAGGCTTCGCACCCTGACCAATTTTGATCTCCAGCTCTTCCAGCATCGGATCCGCCAGATAGGCAGCCCAGACACCGAACCGACCCGAAGCCAGCTGTTTGATACGCGAGGCACGGATGGTGCCGTGACGGGAGTAATGCTCGCCGCCTTCACCGCAGTTGCTCATGCCGCCGACCATGTTGGTGCCGTGTGCGACCGCTTCATGAGCCGGCGCGACCAGTGCACCGTGGCTCATTGCCCCGGAAGCAAAGGTACGGGTAATTTCACAGGCTGGCTGTACTTCGCTCAGCGGCAGTGAGGGCAGGGTGGTGAAGATACGTGACAGATAATCTGCCGCTTTACCGTATGCGGTCACTTTCAAAGCGCCAGTGACCACGTCGCTGCTCTCAATATCATCGCCGAAACGGGATTTCAGGGCGCGGGAGAGGTTCTGCAGGCGTTCGGTCTCAGGCTTCAGCCCCTCAATCGCATCGGTCAGACGCAGCATAAAGTGATTCAGGCTGCCATCCACCGCTTCACACTCCATGCCACGAATAGCAAAGCCGTTGTTGGTCAGCGAGTAGCGTCCCAGCTTGCGACGGAACTCCGCTTCGCTGTCAATGTGGGTCAGATCAGCCGGGAATGTCAGAATGTCACGCAGCGCCGCCGGGCGACGTTTACGCTCTTCATACATCAAACTTGAGAACTGACGGTAATCGGCCGTAATCGCAAAGTTGTTGATCACGTCATCCGGGATGCGCTCAAAGCTGCTGTCTTTGAAGGTCTCTGGCTTAATACCAAACGCGTTATCCAGTTTTGCCAGCGTCATCAGACGAATGAAGTTGTCCTCTTCGCGCGCCTTGTCGGCAAAGCGAATCGGCTCTTCGGTCATGTCGATGAAGGTGCGCACGGCGATAGTGCCGTAGGAGTGACCTGCACCTTCTGCACGCTCTTTAAACAGGCCCAGCAACGGCACTTCAGATTCGCCCTGAATCCTGAGCGCGCTCTGGTGCCAGTCAACGGCCATCGCTGCGATGGCTGCGAAGCCCGCGCCACCCACCGGGGTTTTGATATTCGGGAAATACTTTTTCAGCACCGGATCGTCAGTGTTGAGGAAGTTAGGCTCAAAGAATTCGCCGCTGCTGTAACTTTCAACGGTACAAAGGCCCACTTTGCCCATGGTTTTCATCAGCGCTTTTTCAGCGGCTTTGGCATAGCGCTTAAAGGCTTTGTTGCCTTCTTCACCTTCACCAAATTTTTCCTCTGCACGCATCTGTACGCCCAGCGGATAGATAGCGGAAGCCCCGAAGCCGAGGGTGGCAGCAATGTGGTGCGAAGATATGCTCTGGCCGCTTTCTACGACCAGAGAAACATCCAGACGCAGGCCTTCCTGCACCAGGCGCTGGTTAATGGCAGAAACCACCAGCAGCATCGGGATTGCGGCGTGCGTTGACGAGATGTGACGGTCAGTAAGCACGGCGATGCCACCCTGCGAACGGGCAAAATCCACGACCTGTTGCGCCAGGTCATCAATCGCTTTTTCCAGCGCGTTTGCGTTCGCGGTGGTGCTCAGCAGATCTTTGCCGATTACCGGCTCATAGAGCATCTCAAAGCGGGCATAAGGTGCGATGGTCTGCTCGCGCAAACGCAGCATATCAAGGTGGCTGAGGATTGGGGTCGGCACCACAATCTGACGACCTTTGCTGCGGCCCAGATGCGGTTTCGCACCCAGCGCGACACGCAGCGTCATACCATCCACTTCGCGGATTGAGTCCAGCGGCGGGTTGGTGACCTGAGCAAAGCGCTGAGAGAAGTAGTGCGCCATGCCGCCTTCATGATCGGATAAGCCGTTAATGGCGTTGCCGTAACCCATCGCGGAGATTTTCTCTGCGCCGGTGTTCAGCATCGGGTCCATCATGAACTTGAAGCTTTCCTGGTTGTAGTAGTAAGCCACAAAGCGCTGATAGGTTTTCAGATCGCCGCGATAACGCAGCGGTGAACCCTGCTGCTCTGCCGGGATTTCAGGCAGATCGTCAAGACCGACGCGCGCTTCACGCAGCAGCGCTGAATAATCTTTCTCCGCCGCCAGTTTTTCCAGTGCCTGCAGCGTGGTGTAGCTGCGTTTTTCACGGTGATCGAAATAGAGCATGCCGCCCGCTTCGATACGGCCGCGACGCAAGACGCTTTCGGGTGGGAAGGCGATCTGACCGGCTTCTGACATCGCACCGATATACTCAGCCGTTTCGACTGAGCGCAGTGGACGCAGGCCAAGACGGTCAAGACGGGCGCCAATCACTTCACCATTGCCAAAGATTAATGCTGCCGGGCCGTCGTTCTTCTCTTCATACAGTGAGAAATATTCCAGCATGTCACGCACTTCTGGCGGCAGCGAACTGTCGTTTTCCCAGGCGGGTGGCATCATTGAAACCACGGCGGTGATCAGGTCGAGATCATCTTCCATCAGACGGCTGTGGATACTCTGGTCCAGACGCGAGCTGTCAGACTGACCTTTGGGCCGCACGATTTTCTTGCCACGGGCCAGTGCCAGCGCGGACTCAGCGATGCGGTTTTTACGGTCCGTATTCAGCTCACCGTTGTGCGCCATCAGGCGGAACGGCTGGGCCATCGTGGTATGCGGATCGGTGTTGGTGGAGAAGCGGGTATGGAAAAACAGCCCACGCACCTGATGATCGGGATCGGTCAGATCTTTGAAGTAGGGGATCACTTCATTGGAATTCAGACGGGCTTTAAACACCTGGGTGCGCGACGACAGCGACAGCGGATAGAGGCCGCCAAATTCGCTCTCGGTAAAGGCGCGGGCTTCAATCGTTAACAGGGCGCGGTAGATGCGTTGCTCGAAGTCGTTCTGGTCAACCACGTCCTGTGGCGCAGTGAAAATCCACTGCAGGATCGGTAACTGAAACTGTACGGCGGCCGGACGCGTCACGCTGCTGTCGAGCGGCATGTCACGCTTCATGATCACCGGCAGGCCAAAGCTGTTGAGTGTCTCATCTACCAGACGTTCGGCATTCGCGCGCAGCGCAGCATCTTTCGGCACAAAGAAGTTGCCGACGCCAAAGCGGCCCGCTTCCAGCGGCTGGCCGGTAATCTTGCGGAAGAAATGCAGGGAAAGGTCAACGTTGACCCCGGCGCCGTCGCCGACGCCTTCCGCTGACATACCGCCGCGGTGAGGCACCGTGCACAGGGCGCTGTGCGCCATCTGCAGAATTTCGTGGGTCTGCTCGCCGTCCTTGCGCGTAATGAAACCTACACCACAGCTGTCACTGCCTGCTGTCGGATCATACAAGCCATAGGATTGAGGTTTTTTAGTGGACATTGAGGGTCTCCTTAACTGCTTTGACATTACCTGCACTGTTTCAGGGTCTGAGCGCAACGGGGCGCAACATCATTTTCATCGCCATGCTCTGTCGAGCGCGCGTCATAGCCCTGAGCATTTCTCTCCAGACATCGATAAAACGTCCTTAATTGAGCTGCTCTCTGATTTCCGGTCTCTTAAAGGAGATGACTTAAACCGCGCGGGAGTCTTCTTGTTGCATAGATATGCCGAGACAATGGCCCGTCTGGAAAGCTTTCAGCGGATTTCCAACTTATCGGGAAAGCGTAATCAGGTCAAATAGGGCGGTCAGACAGGGTTAACAGGGGTTTTATCTGCGTAAGATATTGAATTTATTGCTTTTTAAGGTTTAAAGTGTATCACTCTGCTGCCTGCCGATCGGCCCATAAATGTGAACTGACTCACTGTAGTGCAGGCGTCAGATCTCTGCACCATGCTGGTGACGGGGTGTTAGACAGCATTAAATGCTGTTCAGAACCGTTGATGCATAGCATGTATCTGTTTTTCTTATGTCCGTCTATTTGAATGAAACAGCGGTTGGTTATAAGAAAAATTAATCAACACTGTCTTGCTTAAAATATCATTTAAGTTGAATGGGTATGCATGTAAACAGGGTGTGCCTGCGCAACAGGACGTTGCCAGGATATTGAAAACAGGCCATACGAAGAAATCACGGATTCGCTGGCGGCATTACAGATTATTCATTTGGCACAATCAGTCAAGGGTTTTAACCGCTTTGTCCTTAACGTCGCCGATCGACTATGCGAATGCACCATAAAAGCGCATTTGATCCCGTATCTCCACGCGACGTGCCGGGACGTCAGCAGGCTAACTGCGCTATTATGAGGCTGTTTCTCTTCCAGGGAGTTGTTATGAAACAAATTCGTCTGTTGGCGCAGTACTACGTTGATTTAATGGTCAAGCTTGGACTGGTGAGGTTCTCGCTGCTGCTGGCATCTGCGCTGGTGGTGCTGGCGATGATCGTCCAGATGGCGGTTACGATGGTACTGCGAGGTCATGTCGAGAGCATTGACGTGGTGCGTTCGGTTTTCTTCGGGCTGCTGATTACGCCCTGGGCGGTCTATTTTCTGTCGGTGGTGGTCGATCAGCTGGAGGAATCGCGGCAACGGCTGGCACGGCTGGTGGATAAGCTGGAAGAGATGCGCACCCGCGACCTGGAACTGAACCAGCAGATGAAAGAGACCATCACGCAGCTGAATCAGGAGATCAGTGACCGTAAAAAGGCGGAGCTGGCTCGCGAGCAGGTGATGGACAAGCTGCGTGAAGAGGTGACCCGTCGCGAGCAGGCACAGATTGAGCTGGAGCAGCAATCCTCCTTCCTGCGCTCATTCCTGGATGCTTCGCCTGACCTGGTTTTCTATCGCAACATTGATAAGCAGTTCTCCGGCTGTAATCGGGCGATGGAACTGCTGACCGGCAAAAGCGAGAAACAGCTGATTGGCCTGACGCCACGCGATATCTATGATGATGAAGCGGCAACGAAGGTGCTGGAAACGGACGAGAAGGTGTTCCGTCATAACGTCTCGCTGACTTATGAACAGTGGCTGCAATATCCCGACGGGCGCAAAGCCTGTTTCGAGATCCGTAAAGTGCCTTATTACGACCGCGTCGGTAAGCGCAGCGGGCTGATGGGCTTTGGCCGCGATATAACGGAGCGTAAGCGCTATCAGGACGCGTTAGAGAACGCCAGCCGGGAGAAGACCACCTTTATCTCTACGATCAGCCACGAGCTTCGTACGCCGCTTAATGGCATTGTCGGCCTGAGTCGTATTCTGCTGGATACCGACCTTAATCAGGAACAGCTGAAATACCTGAAAACCATTCACGTCTCTGCCATCACGTTGGGCAACATCTTCAATGATGTGATTGAGGTGGACAAAATCGAGCGCCGCAAAGTGCAGCTGGACAATCAGCCGCTCGACTTCACCGGTTTCCTCGCCGATTTAGAAAATCTTTCCGGCCTGCTGGCTCAGCCAAAAGGGCTGAAGTTTGTGCTTGCGCCACAACTGCCGCTGCCGCATATGATTTCGACGGACGGAACGCGTCTGCGTCAGATTCTGTGGAACCTGATTGGTAACGCCGTGAAGTTCACTCAGCAGGGCGAAATCGTGGTGCGGGTAGCCTATGAGCAGGACGAAACGCTGCGCTTTGAGGTGCAGGACTCCGGTATGGGTATTCGGCAGGAGGAGCAGGATAAGATCTTTGCGATGTACTATCAGGTCAAAGATCAGCATGGCGGTAAACCGGCGACTGGCACCGGTATCGGGCTGGCGGTTTCACGTCGTCTGGCGCAGGCGATGGGCGGTGACATCCATGTACATAGCGCACCAGGACAGGGCTCATGCTTCACCGTAGAGATTAAGGCGCCGCGCATTGCTGAAGAGGTGGAGGATGAAGGCCTGGACGACAGCCTGCCACTGCCTGCGCTGCATGTCCTGCTGGTTGAAGATATTGAGCTGAATGTGATTGTGGCGCGCTCGGTGCTTGAGAAGCTGGGCTGTAGCGTCGAGGTCGCCATGACCGGCAGCGAAGCGCTGGCGCTGTTCGACCCGCTGGAGTTTGATCTGGTGCTGCTGGATATTCAGCTGCCCGATATGACCGGGCTGGATGTCTCGCGTGCGATTCGCCAGCAGTATCAGGGAACGCATCTGCCACCGCTGGTGGCACTGACCGCCAACGTCCTTAAAGACAAAAAAGAGTATTTCGACGCGGGCATGGATGATGTTCTGAGCAAACCGCTGGCAGTGCCGGCGCTGACCGCGATGATCAAAAAGTACTGGGATTATCAGGCAGATTCGGAAGAGGAAACCGCAGAGGTCAGCGATGACAAAACCCGGATGCTGCTGGATGTCGCGATGCTCGAACAGTATATCGAGCTGGTTGGCCCGGGCCTGATTACCCAAAGCCTGACGATGTTTGAAAAGATGATGCCGGACTATCTTGCGGTGCTGGAATCGAATCTGATGGCGCGCGATCAAAAAGGCATTGCTGAAGAGGGGCACAAGATCAAAGGGGCGGCAGGTTCGGTCGGGCTGCAGCGCTTGCAGATGCTGGCGAAACAGATCCAGAGTCCTGAATTACCGGCGTGGTGGGACAACGTTGTTGAATGGATTGACGAGCTGAAGCATGAGTGGCGACATGATGTGCAGGTATTGCGCGACTGGGTGGCAGAGCAGGATAAATCATATCCCGGAAAAAAATGACCCCAGCCGAGGCCGGGGTGCGCGAATACTGCGCCAACACCAGGGAAAACATTGCGGCCGCTATGATTTGAATAATTAATGCAGCCGCAGGGTATTGGTTAACACTGACATCACCTTAGCAAATTCATCTTCTCATGCGACAAGATTCATTAAAATTTGTGATATTGAGCAGCGTTTAAATACAGAAAACATTAATTTGGCAACACAGTCAAGTAAGGAATCATTTTCTCTGCTGCATTGCTGTTATTTTAATCAAATTTGTGGTTTTTGGTATAGTTTTGACGCTGCTCAGCTGCAAAGCAAAGGCTGAGCAGCTGTAAATTAAGCTGGCATTAACCTCTGCCTCTTCAGAGAGGCTAACGCGCTGATATTGCAAGTGACCACCCTGAAATGACACGAATTATCCAAAACGATTTGGAATGATAAAAAAGAATCTAAAACTTTGTCCTGCACTTGCACTGACATCATTGCGCTTAATGAGAGTAAAAAGGGCCACAACAACTCTGAGTAACGCTGTTAAGCGCTGTTTATTTATACGTTATCAGCGTGATTCTGTTTAAGCTTTGGGCGGCTCATCATTCATAAAAAAATAACAGTTAAGAATATCGAATGATTTAAACCGGCGCTTATCACCCATTATTAAGTGTTTATCTGGAAAGATGCTAAGCCGTGGCAATGAATGGAACCGATTCCTTTTTACCGGAAGTCCTTGAACTATTTCGAACTGTTGCAGCATTTTGATGCAAAATGATTGAATAAAGTCTGGAAACCGCCGCAAGGTTTTCAGCGATTTTTATGAAAAAGCTGCTTTTCTGGCAGTGATTACATGAGTGATTAATTAACGTCTGAAACAGGTATGGGAAGATTGCATGAACAAGCATAAAGGAAGCGTCGGACAGCGTATCAGACGTATTATTGGTCGTGTCATGCTGGTATGGCTGGGCGTATGGCTGGCGGGAATTTTGCTCTTTTCGTTCCTGCCGGTACCGTTTTCAGCGGTGATGGCTGAACGACAGATCGGTGCCTTGTTACGCGGTGACTTTAGCTATGTCGCCCATTCTGACTGGGTCGGACATGATGAGATTTCGCCGTGGATGGGGCTGGCCGTTATCGCCTCAGAAGATCAAAAGTTTCCGGACCACTGGGGTTTCGATGTCGCGGCGATTGAATCTGTACTGGATAACAGCGATAGCCGGATGCGTGGTGCCTCCACGCTGTCACAACAGACAGCAAAGAATCTGTTTCTGTGGGATGGCCGCAGCTGGGTGCGCAAAGGTCTGGAAGCGGGGCTGACAGTAGGTATTGAGACAGTCTGGACGAAACGACGTATTCTGACCGTCTATCTTAATATTGCAGAGTTTGGACCGGGTATCTTTGGCGTTGAAGCAGCTTCACAGCGCTACTTCCACAAGCCAGCCAGCCGGCTTACCGCTGCCGATGCCGCCTTACTGGCGGCCGTTCTGCCTAATCCTATCCGTTATCGTGCGGCTGCGCCTTCAGGCTACGTCAGAGAGCGACAGCAGTGGATAATGCGTCAGATGCGCCAGCTTGGCGGGGAAGGCTTCCTGCAGCGTAATAAGCTCGACTAAGACTTAGTCTTCATCAAAGCCTGCTTCAAACAGCTCAATGACCGCTGCCAGCGCCGGGATCTCCTCCGGACCGCTGGCTTCAATCTCTATGTGTCCGCCTTTAGCCGAGTCGAGCATCAGCAGCGCAATTACGCTGCTGGCTTCGGCTTCTGTGCCCGCTTCGTTGCGCAGCAACACTTCGGCATCGAAGCTCTGCACCAGCTCAAACAACTTCATTGCCGGACGGGCATGCATGCCCAGCTTATTTTTGATTTCTACAGTTTGTCTGACGGTCATGATTTGCGCTTTTCCAGCGTGCGATGGCGTGACTGTACATTCTTACCGCGCGAACGGAAGTAATCCGCCAGCTGTTCTGCAATATAAACTGAGCGGTGTTTGCCACCAGTACAGCCAATCGCCACGGTAAGATAGCTACGGTTGTTGGTCTCCAGCATCGGCAGCCAGAGTTCAAGATAGCTGCGTGTCTGGTAGATAAAGTTGTGCACTTCAGTGTGGCGGTCAAGGAAGGCCGCCACCGGACGATCAAGGCCGGTCATCGGGCGCAGCTTAGGATCCCAGTGGGGATTAGGCAGAAAGCGCACGTCAAAGACATAATCAGCGTCAATCGGGATGCCATGTTTGAAGCCAAAGGATTCAAACACCATGGTCAGTTCGCGTTCACGCTTGCCCAGCAGACGGGTACGCAGCATCTCGGCCAGCTCATGTACCGACATCTCTGAGGTGTCGATGATCAAATCGGCACGCGAACGCAGCGGCTCCAGCAGATCGCTCTCTTCATCGATAGCGCTCTCCAGCGACAGATTTTTGCTGGAGAGGGGATGCAGACGGCGCGTATCGCTGTAACGGCGAATCAGGGTATTGCGATCGGCGTCGAGAAACAGCAGCTGAGGTGAAAATGTGTCAGGCAGATTATTCAGCGCGGTTTCAAAAATTTCCGGGGATTCAGGCATGTTACGCACGTCGATGCTGACCGCCGCCGAAATATTGCGTTCCGCCAGCGAATTGGCCAATTCAGGCAGCAGCACGACCGGCAGGTTATCAACGCAGTAGAATCCCATATCTTCCAGCGCACGGAGCGCCACTGACTTCCCCGAGCCTGAACGACCGCTAACGATCATCAGCACCATGACCTTCTCTCCCGTTTTAAAACCGGCACCGGGCCGGTAAAGACGCGTTACTGCTCTGTCTGGACTTCCGTAATAATGGCATAGAGTTCTTCATCACTCTGCGCAGCACGCAGGCGACGGCAAACCGTTTTATCTGCCAGACGTTTTGCCACCAGTGAAAGGGTGTGCAGGTGTGTTTTGCACTGGTCAGCCGGAACCAGCAATGCAAACAGCAGGTCGACCGGCTGGTTGTCGACGGCATCAAACGCAATCGGCTGCTCGAGGCTGATAAATACCCCAACCGCACGCAGCGTATCCTCTTCTAGCTTGCCGTGAGGAATGGCTATTCCGTTACCAATACCGGTACTGCCCATGCGTTCGCGGGTCAGAATCGCTTCGAAAAGCGTCTGGTGCGGCAGGTTGAGCTGCTTAGCGGCCAGTTCGCTGATGATTTCCAGCGCACGTTTTTTGCTCTGGCAGTGTACGCCGCTGCGGGTGCAGTCTGGCGAAAGCACTGTGCTCAATTCCAGTGTAAGGTCGTTGTTCATTATCGTTTCACTTGCGTGTTCACCAGGCCATTCACCACCAGCGCGCTGATATGTGCGACAAACGGCGCTTGCTCAGATGACAAAACGGGGCGGATTATCCGCCCCATCCTGTCGGCTCTGCGCGGCAGGCGCGCGTAGCTAGCGTGAAGGTTAGTGTTTTTTCAGTTTATCTTTGTGTTTGGTCAGCTGACGGGCCAGTTTATCGATCAGCCCGTCAATTGCCGCATACATATCTTCCGCTTCCGACGTGGCGTGCAGCTCGCCACCGTTCACGTGGAGTGTTGCGTCAGCCACCTGCGTGACTTTCTCAACCTTCAGGACAATATAGACCTGATTGATATGTTCAAAATAGTGTTCCAGTTTGGCAAATTTACCGCTGACGAATTCACGTAAAGGTGGCGTGATTTCAACATGTTGCCCGGTCAGGTTCAGCTGCATAGGTCTTCCTTCTCATTTCTTTCAAACCAGCTGTTTACGCTGGTTCGATGGCGGGATGGATAAAGACTCACGATATTTGGCGACGGTACGCCGTGCCACCATGATCCCCTGATCAGATAACATGGAGGTCAGTTTACTGTCGCTCAAGGGTTTGGCTGGATTTTCCGCCGAAATTAATTTCTTCACCAGAGCACGGATCGCGGTAGAGGAGGCTTCACCGCCACCTTCCGTATTAACGTGGCTGGAGAAAAAGTACTTCAGTTCAAAAATGCCACGCGGGCTGTGCAGATATTTCTGCGTGGTCACACGGGAAATGGTCGATTCGTGCATCTCAACAGCCTGGGCGATATCGGCCAGCACCATCGGACGCATAAATTCTTCACCCTGCTCAAAGAACGCCTGCTGCTGCTCAACGATACAGCGCGTGACTTTAAGCAGCGTGTCATTGCGGCTTTCCAGACTCTTAATCAGCCAGCGCGCTTCCTGCAGATTACTGCGAATGAACTGGCTGTCGCTGTCATTGCGCGTTGCACCGCCCATTGCCGCATAGTGCTGGTTGATTTTCAGACGAGGCACGCTGTCGGCATTGAGCTCAACCGTCCAGCGGTTGCCGACCTTACGCACCAGCACATCGGGGATAACATATTCCGGCTCGCCGGTGTTGATGGACTGACCCGGCCGCGGGTCCAGCGACTGAATCAGCAGCATCGCCTCTTTCAGCACCTCTTCTTTGAGGCGCGTGACGCGCATCAGGCTACGGAAGTCGTGATTGGCCAGCAGGTCGAGATGTTCGCTGACAATCAGGCGTGCTTCAGTCAGCATCGGCGTTTCTGGCGCATACTGGGAGAGCTGAACCAGCAGACAGTCACGCAAATCACGTGCGCCCACACCGATCGGGTCAAAGCGCTGGATGCGTTTCAGCACCGCCTCAACCTCATCCGCTTCAAGCTCATCATTGCCGATGCTGTCGAGGATCTCCTCAAGCGAGACGGTGAGATATCCGGTGTCATCGATAGCATCGACGATAGAGGTCGCAATCGCGCGGTCGGTATCGCTGAAAGGCGTCAATTCGACCTGCCACATCAGGTAATCCTGCAGTGACTGCGTGGTTTCGCCCTGATAGACCGGCAACTCATCATCCTGATAATCGGTACCGGTGCCGGAAGGGGTGCCAGCGGTGTAGATTTCATCCCAGGTGGCATCCAGCGGCAGCTCATCAGGCATCTCTTTCTGCTCAAGCGCTTCACGGGTATCCAGCGCTTCGGCTTCTGACGATTCCCGGGAGTCAATCTCGTCATGCAGATCGGTCTGCTCAAGCAGGGGATTACTTTCCAGTGCAAGCTGTAACTCCTGCTGGAGTTCAAGCGTGGAGAGTTGCAGCAGACGAATCGCCTGCTGCAACTGTGGAGTCATTGCCAGCTGTTGGCTGAACCTGAGTTGTAAACCTTGCTTCATAGACAGGATGGTAGTTCCCAGGTAAACATCGGTATTAACGACACCTTATCAGAGTCTGAACTCTTCACCCAAATAAACCCGCTTAACCTGCTCATCCGCAAGAATTTCATTGGGTGTACCATGCGCAATCAGGTGGCCCTGGCTGACGATATAGGCCCGCTCACAGACCGCTAACGTTTCGCGCACGTTATGGTCGGTAATCAAAACGCCGAGGCCGCTGTCACGCAGATGCTCAATGATCTTCTTGATGTCGATAACGGAAATAGGGTCAACACCGGCAAAAGGTTCATCCAGCAGAATAAACTTAGGATTGGCAGCCAGCGCGCGGGCAATCTCAACACGACGTCGTTCACCACCCGACAGTGCCTGACCCATGCTGTCACGCAGGTGCTCGATGTGGAACTCTTCCATCAGCTCACGGGCGCGATCCTGGCGTTGCTCTTCGGTGAGGTCATCACGGATCTGCAGTACCGCCATCAGGTTATCGTAGACGCTGAGGCGACGGAAGATCGATGCCTCCTGCGGCAGATAACCGATGCCGCGACGCGCACGCGCATGCAGCGGCAGGATACTGATGTCTTCATCATCAATGACAATGCGGCCAGCGTCACGCGGCACAATGCCCACCACCATGTAAAAGGTGGTGGTTTTACCGGCTCCGTTCGGACCCAGCAGGCCGACAATCTCGCCGGATTTTACCTGCAGGCTGACATCTTCTACCACGCGACGGCCTTTATATGCCTTCGCCAGGTTTTCTGCGATTAATGTGGCCATAGCTATCAGTTACTCTTCTTTCCGCTGTTGGACGAACCTTTATCCTGAAGTTGCGACGGCACCAGTACGGTCGTGACGCGCTTGTTCTGGCCCTGACTGTAAGCTTGCATTTTCTGCTCTTTCACCAGATAGGTAATACGATCGCCTTTGATGTTGCTGTCCTGCTGCTCTATGAACGCATTGCCGGTCAGTTCAACGAAATCGTTGGCCAGTTCGTAGTGCAGTTTAGACGCATGGCCCTGAACCGGCTTGCCGCTGTCCTGCATCTGATAGAAAGTGGCGGGATTACCGTAGGCGTCAACGATGGTTTTCTTGCTGTCGCCGCCCGGACGGGTCACCACGACTTTATCGGCCGTGATTTTGATAGAGCCCTGCGTCACGATGACATTGCCGGTAAAGGTCGCGACATTGCCCTGCAAATCCAGCGCCTGATTCTGCGAGTCAATATTGACGGGTTTGTCCGAGTCACCGGTCAGGGCCAGCGCCGGAACGCTGGTTGCCAGTAACATGCTGGCCAGTAAAATCTTCAGGCTATTTTTGTTCATTTTGGATTTCATAAGAGGTTTTGACCTTCTCGATTAACTCGGCGTTTTTTGTCCGTAAATTGCCGCGCATTTTCATGCCGGTGGAGTTAAAGCTGCGGCCATACAATGTCACCTGGTCATCAGAGGTAACGTCCTGAGTGACAAGGTTAATCTGTGCATTATCGGTTTTGATCCGCTCAAGCTGGGAATCCTGCGTCAGCGTATTCAGCTCAACATGGCCATACAGATAAAGCATACGATCTTTGGTGAGCTTTGCTTTATCTGCGCGTAACGTCCAGGTAGGAATTTTATTCTCATCAAAGGTGGTCATTACCGGATTGTCGAACCAGCTCAGCTCGTCATCCGAGAAATAGGTCACTTTGTCAGAGACCAGTTTATATGACAGCGCGCCCTGCGGGTTATACACCACAGTGTGAGAATCATCACTGGTATAGGTCGGCGACTGACTATCCGTCCCGACTGGCGTGCCATCGCCATCCTGGTTGGTAAGATTCCAGCCGATCAAAACCAGTGCAATCAAGGTCAGAATCAGCGTTATCCAACGCCTGCTTTTACTCATACTGATTGCCCTTTGGCATCCTCAAATTTGTTCTGCGCCATTAAGATCAGGTCACATACTTCGCGAACCGCGCCGCGTCCACCCGCAATCCGCGTAACATACTGCGCGCGCGGCAACAGGATCGGATGTGCATCCGCTACCGCCACGCTTAATCCCACTTTCGCCATCACCGGCCAGTCGATCAGGTCGTCACCGATATAGGCGACCTGATCATCAGAGAGAGACAGTTTATCCAGAAGTTCACGATAGGCCAAAAGCTTATCCGATTGTCCCTGATAAAGATGACGGATGCCGAGCGTTTTGCAGCGATCTTCCATCAGACGGGCATTGCGGCCAGTAATAATAGCCACTTCCACATCGGCGGTCAGCAAACAGCGTACACCGTAACCATCCCGCACGTTGAAGGCTTTCAGCTCTTCACCCTTGTTTCCCATGTAGATCACCCCGTCGGACATGACGCCATCGACGTCGCAGATCAGCAGACGAATGTTGCTGGCGCGCGCCATGACGTCAGCACTGATCGGTCCATAGCAGGTGTCAATCGTGGGCGTTACCTGTTGCATTTTCTTTTCCTGTTCAGACTACGCCAGCGCGCAGCATGTCATGCATATGTACCACACCGAGCAGATGGTCGTCATCGGCCACCAGAATCGAGGTAATGTTTTTGGTCTGCATCAGGTTCAGGGCTTCAACCGCCAGCATATTTGGCCGGACGCGGATGCCACCTGGCGTCATCACTTCCCCGATGGTGGCGCGCTGAAAATCGATGCCCATATCAAAGATGCGGCGCAGGTCACCATCGGTAAAGATACCTTCAATTTTCATCAGACCGTCGACGATGACCGTCAGGCCCAGATTTTTGCGGGTAATCTCCAGCAGCGCATCACGCAGTGAGGCGTCACGGGTGACGTGCGGCAGCTCATCGCCGCTGTGCATGATATCCGCTACATGCAGTAGCAGTTTGCGGCCCAGCGCACCGCCAGGGTGGGAGAGGGCGAAATCTTCCGCCGTGAATCCACGTGCTTCCAGCAGCGAAACCGCCAGCGCATCGCCCATCACCAGTGTGGCTGTGGTACTGGTGGTTGGCGCAAGGCCTAACGGGCAGGCTTCCTGCGGAACATGGACACACAGATGCACATCGGCAACCCGGCCCATCGCGCTGTCAGGCCGTCCTGTCATGCAGATCAGCGCAATGTGCTGACGTTTTAACACCGGAATCAGCGCGAGGATTTCATTCGACTCACCGCTGTTAGAGATGGCGATCACCACATCATTTTTGCTCACCATGCCCAGGTCGCCATGGCTGGCTTCGGCCGGATGAACAAAAAAGGCTGGCGTACCGGTACTGGCAAAGGTCGCCGCTATTTTTTTGCCGATATGACCAGACTTACCCATGCCCATCACGACCACTTTACCCTGACAGGCGTAGATCAGGGCGCAGGCGCGGGCGAAATCGTCATTAATATATTGATCGAGCTGTTCCAGTCCTTCACGCTCGATGCGCAGGACGGTTTTCCCCGCCTGCTGAAAATCAAATGCTGTTGGTTGCTGATATGACATAGTGAGTCTGTCCTTGTTAGCCGTCCATGAATGCCGGCTGCATCCACAGCAGCGTCACCCAGACGAAGAAACCACAGAGTAAAATCAGGCCGGCGATGCGGCCAACGCGTCGGCGACGCAGCAGGCAGAGCAGGGCAAACAGCACGCTGACGCCCAGCATCACCCAGTAATCACGAGCAAAGGCGTGATAGTCGATACTGCCGGGGTGAATCAGCGCCGGCAGGCCCAGCACGATGGCAATATTATAAATGTTGGCACCGATCAGATTGCCGATCGCGATATCATCTTCACCTTTCAGCGCCCCGGCAATCACCGTCGCCAGCTCAGGCAGGCTGGTGCCCACGGCGATGAGCGTCAGGCCCATCACCAGTTCGCTGACGCCAAAGTAGTCAGCAAAGGCGGTGGCATTGTCGATCACCATCCGGGTCGACATCGGCAGAATTATCAGCGCGACGGCCAGCCAGAGAAAGGCCACCGTGTTTCCGCTCTCTTCACGGGGCAGCTCGGCCAGCTGCTCGCGGGTCAGGGTGTCGTTGTTGTCCCGTTCTGCTTTACGCGCAATGCGAATCACCACCATCAGATAAATAGCGGCGATGGCGATCAGGCCAATTCCATCCAGTCGACTAAGCTGATTGTCAAACAGCATAAATCCGCTGAGCAGGGTAACCAGCAACATCAACGGCAGTTCACGGCGTATCAGATTAGAATGAACGCTGAGTGGATGCATGAGCGCAGCGGCACCCAAAATGAGTAAAATGTTGGTAATATTCGAGCCGAGCGCGGTGCCAACTGCCAGATCCATCTGTCCATGCTGGGCCGCGGAAAAGGAGAGGATCATTTCTGGCAGCGAGGTGCCGATGCTGACAACGGTCATGCCAATGATCAGCGGCGGAATGCCAAAGGATCGACACAATATAGAGGCGCTAAACACCAGACGATCGGCACCATATGCCAGTAAAAGCAAACCGATAATCAGCAGTGCAGAAGCTACGAACATGAAAAATCCTTGCGTAAAAACCCGGGCCGGCAATGCCTTTACCGACCGGTTTAAGGTTCTGTTTGGCGTGACAGCCGCTGATTTTGACCGTCTGAACGGCAAAAGTAAATTTAATGACCATTTTCGCCAAATCTTAGCGGTAAGTTTCTGTAAAGCTATCGTGAATCAGGACCGAACAGGCTACCATCGTACCCCATGTTTACGCCCGATCCTTACAAGAGGTAATAATGATCCAGCAGCAAACGAATCTGGTTGAGGTTCGTGGCGTGAGTTTTTCGCGCGGAGATCGCACCATCTTCGACGACATTTCGCTGACCGTGCCGAAAGGCAAAGTGACGGCGATAATGG
Source organism: Pantoea sp. SM3640 (assembly GCF_015654165.1). Taxonomy (NCBI): domain Bacteria; kingdom Pseudomonadati; phylum Pseudomonadota; class Gammaproteobacteria; order Enterobacterales; family Erwiniaceae; genus Pantoea; species Pantoea sp. SM3640. The sequence continues at coordinate 3,436,690 of NZ_CP064872.1, read as the reverse complement.
GACCGTCGGGGATAGGGAAAACCACTCTGCTACGCTTGATTGGGGGGCAACTTCAGCCGACCCGCGGTGACATCTTTTTCCGTGGCGAAAACATTCCGTCATTGTCGCGCGCTAAATTGTATGAAGCGCGCAAGAAGATGAGCATGCTGTTCCAGTCTGGCGCGCTATTTACTGACTTAACGGTCTATGAAAATGTTGCCTGGCCGCTGCGCGAACATACCCGTCTTCCCGCACCTATTCTGCACAGCACGGTATTAATGAAGCTGGAAGCCGTGGGGCTGCGTGGCGCAGCTCAACTGAAACCGGCTGAGCTGTCGGGCGGAATGGCGCGTCGTGTGGCGCTGGCGCGCGCGATTGCGCTTGAGCCGGAACTGATCATGTTTGATGAGCCTTTTGTCGGTCAGGATCCCATCACCATGGGTGTGCTGGTCAAACTCATTGATGAACTGAACCATGCTCTGGGCCTGACCTGTATTGTGGTCTCGCACGACGTACCGGAAGTACTGAGTATTGCGGACTATGCCTATATCGTGGCCGGACAAAAAATTATCGCACACGGCACCACGCCGGAACTGCGAGAGAATAATGACCCGCGCGTCCGCCAGTTTATTGATGGCGATGCGGATGGTCCGGTTCCCTTCCGTTTTCCTGCCGGCGACTATCTCGCTGATTTAACCGGCTCAGGGAGTAACTAAACAGATGGTCTTGAAGGCGCTGGCGTCATTCGGTCGTCAGGGAATTGAAACGTGCGCCAGTTTTGGACGCGCAGGATTAATGCTGTTTCACGCGCTGGTAGGAAAACCCGCGTTCCGCAGACACTCGCCGCTACTGATTAAACAGCTCTATAGTGTTGGCGTGTTGTCGTTACTGATTATTGTGGTGTCGGGCCTGTTTATCGGCATGGTACTGGGACTGCAGGGTTATCTGGTACTGACCACTTACGGTGCTGAAACCAGTCTGGGCATGCTGGTGGCGCTGTCGTTGCTGCGTGAGCTGGGGCCGGTCGTGACCGCGCTGCTGTTTGCCGGACGGGCAGGCTCGGCCCTCACGGCTGAAATCGGTCTGATGAAAGCCACTGAACAGCTCTCCAGTATGGAGATGATGGCGGTGGATCCGTTGCGTCGCGTCGTTTCGCCGCGCTTCTGGGCCGGTTTTATCAGTATGCCGCTACTCGCACTGATCTTTACCGCGGTAGGCATTGCTGGCGGTGCCCTGGTTGGCGTGAGCTGGAAGGGAATCGATCCTGGTTTCTTCTGGTCAGCCATGCAGAATGCGGTCGATTTCCGCACCGACGTTGTTAACTGCATCATCAAAAGCGCCGTCTTTGCCGTGACGGTTACCTGGATTGCTCTTTTTAATGGCTATGACGCGATTCCCACTTCTGAAGGGATCAGTCGCGCGACAACGCGTACCGTAGTACATGCTTCACTGGCGGTGCTCGGGTTGGATTTTGTGCTGACAGCACTGATGTTTGGGAATTGATGCAATGCAAAGCAAAAAAAGCGAAATCTGGGTTGGCATTTTTATGATTATGGCGTTGATCGCCGCATTGTTTCTCTGTCTGCGCGTCGCCGATTTAAAGTCGATGGGCACAGAGCCAACATGGAAACTCTACGCCACGTTTGACAATATCGGCGGCCTGAAAGCCAGTTCGCCGGTCAAAATCGGCGGTGTGGTGATTGGCCGGGTAACGGACATTGAGCTTGAACCGAAAACGCTGCTGCCACGTGTCACGATGGAGATCAGCGATCAGTATGCGAATAAAATTTCAGACACCAGCTCGCTGGCGATTCGCACGCAGGGACTGCTGGGTGAGCAGTTCCTGGCGCTCAACTTAGGCTTTGACGATCCTGAACTCGGTTCGGCGATGCTGAAAGATGGCGATACGCTGCGCGATACCAAGTCAGCGATGGTGCTCGAAGACCTGATTGGCCAGTTCCTTTATAAGAGCGGCGATAACAAGCAAAACAGTGACAACAAGGATGCGCAGGAAGGCGACAGTGCTGCGCCTGCGGCACCGGCTCAACCTTAAAGAAGAGGGTATACCATGTTTAAACGTTTACTGATGATTGCCATGCTAGTGGTTGCCGTACCACTGACGGCGACAGCAGCCGATCAGAGCAATCCCTACAAGCTGATGAATGAAGCGGCTGAAAAGACGTTTACCCGTCTGAAAAATGAGCAGCCGAAAATCAAGCAGGACCCAAACTACCTGCGTCAGATTGTGCGTCAGGAGCTGCTGCCCTATGTACAGATCAAATACGCGGGCGCGTTAGTGCTGGGCCGCTACTATCGTGATTCGACCCCGGCGCAGCGTGAAGCCTACTTCAGCGCCTTTGGTGACTATCTGGCACAGGCCTATGGTCAGGCACTGGCACTCTATAACGGTCAGAGCTACCAGATTCAGCCTGAGCAGCCGTTGGGCGATGCCCAGATTGTCGCTATTCGGGTCTCCATCATCGATCCTAATGGCCGCCCACCAGTTCGTCTCGACTTCCAGTGGCGTAAAAACAGCCAGACTGGTAACTGGCAGGCTTATGATATGATTGCCGAAGGCGTGAGCATGATCACCACCAAACAAAATGAGTGGAGCGATCTGTTACGTACTAAAGGTATCGACGGTCTGACAGCGCAACTGAAATCCTCTGCGGCACAGCCAATTACGCTGGATAAACAAAAATAATGCACGAATCGTTACGCTGGGAGCGGGAAGCCAGCACGCTATTGCTGAAAGGCGAGCTGGATCGCGACACGTTAATGAGCCTGTGGCAGCAACGTGAAACGCTGATTAAAGATGTCGATACCATCGACGTTGCAGCGCTGGAGCGTGTTGATTCTTCCGGTCTCGCTTTGCTGGTGCACCTGCGGGAAATCGCCCGGGCACAGGGCATTACGCCACGCTTTACGGGTATCAGTGACAAACTGCACTCGCTGATTACACTTTACAATCTGCAACAGATTATTGTTTCTGCGGATAAAAGCGCCTGATTTCCGGTTGTTATCGTAAGCCCCTGTTTTCAACAGGGGCTTTTGCGTATTTAAGAGTCAGCCGCTTTCCTCTACTATGTCAGCCTTATTATTATTAAGTGAAGTTAAGCCCAATGGAAAACAGTGAAATTCAGGCCGTGCTGATGGCCGCATTGCCTTTAGACGAAGTTCATGTGATGAGCAACGATGGCAGCCATTTTCAGGTGATCGCCGTAGGCGAACTGTTTGGCGAACTGAGCCGCGTGAAAAAACAGCAGGCTGTCTACGCGCCGCTGATGGAATTCATCGCGGATAACCGCATGCATGCTGTCTCTATCAAAACCTATACTCCCGCTGAATGGGCGCGTGACCGTAAACTCAACGGTTTCTGATCCCGCAGCGTAGTGAACTCGCCGTGGGCGAGTCCAATTTTTAGCTAGTTAATTGAGAGCCGTGTTAATGGAAAAATTTCGTGTGCAAGGCCCCACCCGCTTAAGTGGTGAAGTCACCATTTCCGGGGCGAAGAACGCCGCACTTCCTATTCTGTTTGCTGCCCTGCTGGCCGAAGAGCCGGTAGAGATCCAGAATGTGCCAAAGCTGCGCGACATTGATACCACCATGAAGCTGCTGAGCCAGCTGGGTGCGAAGGTGGAACGCAACGGTTCTGTGCATGTCGATGCCAGCGCGGTAGATGTCTTTTGTGCGCCTTACGATCTGGTTAAAACCATGCGTGCCTCAATCTGGGCGCTGGGCCCGCTGGTGGCACGTTTTGGTCAGGGTCAGGTTTCCCTGCCGGGTGGCTGTGCGATTGGCGCGCGTCCGGTTGACCTGCACATCACCGGTCTGGAACAGCTGGGTGCCGAGATCAAGCTGGAAGAGGGCTATGTCAAAGCGTCAGTCAATGGCCGTCTGAAAGGCGCGCTGATTGTCATGGACAAAATCAGCGTTGGCGCAACCGTGACCATCATGAGTGCTGCGACGCTGGCGACCGGTACTACCGTGATTGAAAATGCGGCCCGCGAGCCGGAAATTGTGGATACCGCCAACTTCCTTAACACCCTGGGCGCTAAAATTAGTGGCGCAGGCAGCGATAAAATCACCATCGAAGGCGTAGAGCGCCTGGGTGGCGGTGTTTATACCGTCCTGCCCGATCGTATCGAAACCGGTACCTTCCTGGTGGCTGCCGCGATTTCGGGCGGCAAAGTGATGTGTCACAAAACTCAGCCCGATACGCTGGATGCAGTGCTGGCGAAGCTGCGTGATGCGGGTGCCGATATCGAAACCGGTGAAGACTGGATCAGTCTGGATATGCACGGCAAGCGACCAAAAGCGGTCAACGTGCGCACCGCACCGCATCCGGGGTTCCCGACCGATATGCAGGCGCAGTTCACTCTGTTAAACATGGTTGCGGAAGGCACGGGCGTGATTACCGAAACCATCTTTGAAAACCGTTTCATGCATATCCCGGAACTGATTCGTATGGGTGGACATGCTGAGATTGAGAGCAACACGGCGATCTGTCACGGGGTTGAAACCCTGTCAGGTGCGCAGGTGATGGCGACCGATTTGCGTGCGTCTGCCAGTCTGGTTCTGGCAGGTTGCATTGCAGAAGGAACGACGTTCGTTGATCGCATTTATCACATCGATCGTGGCTATGAGCACATCGAAGATAAGCTGAAAGCGATGGGCGCGAACATCGAGCGCGTCAGCGAAGAGTAATCCTGCAGATGCGCTGAAATAGCCAGCCCCCGCGGGGGCTGGTTTTTTTTCGCCTGAGGATCGCCAGATATCTCAGGTGTTATCCGTCTGGCCGGCAGGTGGCCGGATACGTTTTCTGCGATCCAGCAGGCAGTTTGTATCGGGATCGTAATAGCGGCTGGGCCAGATCTCACTGGGATGAACTTTGATCGCGTCGGCGATCAGCCATTCACCTTTGGGCCATGGACGCGTCAGTGCATTCGCCAGCGTGGATGAACTCAGGCCTGCTGCGCGTGACAGCGCTGCCAGCGTCATACCACGCTTATGCAGTGCCGCGATAATGTCAGCCGGGTGCCAGTCTTCCTTTATTTTTTGCATAACCTGTTCTCCTTTTCCTTGTCATTGCATCATCCAGCGAGACGCTGGCTTTCCTTTTACCATTATCTGGAAATAGTCAGAATTTTATAGCAAATGTTTCCTGTTAATTTCCAGTAATATTTGGATCCCGCGTCTGGTCTGTGTGGTGGCACGCAACAGGAGTGCAATAGCTAAGAGGGAACAAAAAGAAGTGAGAGCAGGGTCGTAAAAACGGAGCCCGGCAGGCTCCGTGAGGGATCAGAAGTCGCGCTGAACAGACATGTGTGCCAGCGACTCCAGCGCGCTGCGCCAGGGGGATTCAGGCAGGATCCGCAAGGCTTCAATCGCTTTATCCGCTTCCTGTTCCGCGCGACTGCGCGTCCATTCCAGCGAACCACACTGATTCATCGCTTCCAGCACTGGCTCCAGCAGATGGCGGCCATTTCCCTGCTCAATGGCTTCACGGATCATCTTCGCCTGTTCAGGCGAGCCGTGCTGCATGGCATGCAGCAGCGGCAGCGTCGGTTTGCCTTCGCTCAGGTCATCGCCGGTATTTTTACCCAGCGTCTCGCCGTCAGCACTGTAATCCAGCAAATCGTCAATTAACTGGAAAGCGGTACCCAGATAGCGCCCATAATCCTGCAGCGCTTTTTCCTCTTCAGGCGTCGCTTCAGCCAGTATCGCCGAGGCCTGTGAGGCCGCTTCAAACAGGCGCGCGGTCTTACTGTAAATCACACGCATGTAGCTCTCTTCGGTGATGTCCGGGTCGTTGACGTTCATTAGCTGCAGGACTTCGCCTTCAGCAATCACGTTTACCGCCTCTGACATCAGCGCCAGGATACGCAGCGACCCCATGCTGGTCATCATCTGGAAGGCGCGGGTGTAAATAAAATCACCGACCAGCACGCTTGCCGCATTGCCAAACGCCGCGTTCGCGGTCGCTTTGCCACGACGCATATCGGATTCATCCACGACATCGTCATGCAGCAGCGTGGCGGTGTGGATAAATTCGATCAGCGCCGCATTGGTCACGTGCAGGTCGCCCTTGTAGCCCATGGCACGTGCAGATAGCACGGCAATCATGGGACGGATACGCTTGCCCCCGCCACTGATGATGTAGTAGCCCAACTGGTTGATGAGCGAGACATCCGAATTCAGCTGGTCGAGGATGGTCTGGTTAACGGCAGCCATATCCTGTGCGGTTAATTCATTAATCTGTTCTAAGTTCATTCGTCTTTTCAGCTATGACTCGTTATCTCTGCCATGGTAAGTGGTTTACCCAGCCAGCGTTCAGGTAATCTGTTACTGATTGTACTTGAATTTTGTGCCTGAGAAACGGTTGCATTCAGCCTGTGTTTTTTTTCTGCAAGAGTGTGCAAAGTGCTCTTGTCTTCTTCTGGAGTTTTGCGTAGAATTCGCGCCCTATTGTGAATATTTAGCGCGCCGCCTGATGAACTAAAAGGCAAGCGCAGAAGCGGAGTTTTATATGTACGCGGTTTTCCAAAGTGGTGGTAAACAACACCGAGTAAGCGAAGGTCAGACCGTTCGCCTGGAAAAGCTGGACATCGCAACCGGTGAAACGATTGAGTTTGACCAGGTTCTGATGATTGCTAATGGCGAAGACGTGAAAATCGGCGCGCCACTGGTTTCAGGCGGAATGATCAAGGCAGAAGTTGTTGCTCACGGTCGTGGCGAGAAAATTAAGATTGTTAAGTTTCGTCGTCGTAAGCACTACCGTAAGCAAGCAGGCCATCGCCAGTGGTTCACTGATGTGAAAATCACTGGTATCACGGCGTAAGAGGAGATCTGACAAATGGCACATAAAAAGGCTGGTGGTTCGACTCGAAATGGTCGTGACTCCAATGCAAAACGTCTGGGTGTAAAACGTTTCGGTGGCGAATCTGTTCTGGCAGGTAGCATCATCGTTCGTCAGCGTGGCACCAAATTCCACGCCGGTACCAATGTAGGTTGTGGTCGTGACCACACCCTGTTTGCTACCGCAGACGGTAAAGTACAGTTCGAAGTTAAAGGTCCGAACAACCGTAAATACATCAGCATCGTTGCTGAGTAAGGTTGTCGTGACGCAGACGTCTGACGTCTGAACGCACGAATTGAAGGCCCCGCAGCTCCTGCGGGGCTTTTTACATTCTGCGGTCTGTCGCGGTAAAAGCGACGCATCACAAAAGTTTGCTGTACACTTTGTGTACGCACTGGCGAAAGCCAATCCTGATTTATCCGCCGCTGGTCAGCGCAGAAGACCCTGGCGGACCCGTCTGCAGAGTGCTGCAGGCGATTGTGTGACGGAGATTTAAAAATGAAGTTTGTTGATGAAGCGACAATTCTGGTCGTCGCCGGTGATGGCGGTAATGGTTGCGTCAGCTTCCGCCGCGAAAAATATATCCCGAGAGGCGGCCCTGATGGGGGTGATGGTGGTGACGGCGGTGACGTTTATCTGATCGCTGATGAAAACCTTAATACCCTTATCGATTATCGTTTCGAAAAATCGTTCCGCGCCGAACGTGGGCAGAACGGCCAGAGCCGCGACTGTACCGGTAAACGCGGTAAGGATATCGAAGTTAAAGTGCCGGTCGGCACCCGGGTTATCGACCAGGGTACCGGTGAGACACTCGGCGACATGACGCGCCACGGTCAGAAATTGATGGTCGGTAAAGGCGGCTGGCATGGCCTGGGCAACACCCGTTTCAAATCGTCAGTGAACCGCAGTCCTCGCCAGAAAACCATGGGTACCCCAGGTGAAAAGCGTGACCTGCAGCTGGAGCTGATGCTGCTGGCGGACGTCGGGATGCTGGGCTTACCGAATGCCGGTAAATCGACCTTTATTCGTGCCGTCTCGGCAGCCAAACCTAAAGTAGCGGACTATCCGTTTACCACCCTGGTGCCAAGCCTGGGCGTGGTGCGTATGGACAGCGAGCAGAGCTTCGTCGTGGCCGATATTCCGGGTCTGATTGAAGGCGCAGCAGAGGGCGCAGGCCTCGGCATTCGCTTCCTGAAGCATCTGGAACGCTGCCGCGTACTGCTTCACCTGATCGATATCGACCCCATTGATGAAAGCGATCCGGTTGAAAATGCCCGTATCATCCTCGGCGAGCTGGAAAAATACAGCGAGAAGCTGTTCAACAAACCACGCTGGCTGGTCTTCAACAAAATTGATCTGATCAGTGAAGAAGAAGCGCAGTCACGGGCGAAAGCGGTTGCTGAAGCGCTGGGCTGGGAAGATAAGTATTACCTGATCTCTGCCGCAAGCCAGACCGGCGTCAAAGAACTCTGCTGGGACGTGATGAGCTTCATCAACGCTAACCCGAAAGAAGCGGAGCTTGAAGAGAAGCAGCCGGAGAAAGTGGAATTCATGTGGGATGATTACCACAAAGAAACCATTGAAAACACGGTCGAAGTGGAAGATGAAGAGTGGGATGACGACTGGGATGATGAAGACGACGAAGGCGTTGAAATTATCTATCAGCGTTAACAGAACGCCTGCTACAGCGTAATATGTGATGCCCTCTTTCAGTATGAAAGAGGGCATCGTTCTTTCTGCCGCTAGCTCATGACCGCTACGCTCAGTCGCGCACTGCAGCACAGCTGATCCCGACTGTTCCGAATCTCAATCTGCCAGCTCTGACTGCGTTTACCCAGATGCAATGGACGGCAGGTCCCCCGTACCCGTCCCGCTGACACTGCGCGATGATGGCTGGCGTTAACTTCAACACCGACCACGCTGCTGCCTTCTTCAACCGCCATATACCCGGCAATTGAGCCCATCGACTCCGCTAGTACCACGGAGGCGCCACCATGCAGCAACCCGAACGGCTGCTGCGTCCGGGCATCGACCGGCATCGTCGCTTCCAGATAATCATCGCCTATCGCGGTAAAAACGATCCCCAGATGCGCCACCAGTGAGTGCTCACCCAGCGCGTTCAGTGCAGGAAGATCAAGGGATCGTTTCCAGATCGCAGTCATCATCAGGCTCCCAGGGTTGCGCCGCCATCGACCACAATATCCTGCAGCGTCACATGGCTGGCAAGATCCGACGCGAGAAACAGAACGGTGGCCGCAATTTCCTGCGGCTGCGCGATCTTGCCCAGCGGAATACCCAGCTTAAACTGATCCGGGAAGCCCGCAATCATCTCCTGCTCGCCGGTCGGTGTGTGCCACAGGCTGCGCTGCATATCGGTGTCAGTGGAGCCAGGCGAAACAATATTACAGCGCACACCGTAAGGCGCCATTTCCAGACCCACTGTCATACAGAGGCTGCGCAGCGCGGCTTTTGACGCACCATAAGCGGACATGCCAATACGCGGTGCATGCGCTGAATTCGATGCGACAGTAACGATGGCACCGGCGCGCTGTTCGCGAAAGCGCGGCAGTGTCTGCTGGAACAGATTAAACGCACCGCCCGCATTGACGTTAAGACAGGACTGCCAGTCAGCAAATGAGAGTGCATCGGTGGCACCAGTACGCAGAATACCGGCTGCGTTGACCAGCACATCGATGCGCGGCTGGGCGGCCAGCACCCGCTGACACACGGATTTTACCTGCGCCGGATCGGCTACATCCATAATGTGACAGGAAAACGGATAGTCATGACCCTGGAACCGCAGATCAAAGGCCTCTACCTGCGCGCCCGTCTGGTGAAAGGCCAGCGCTGTGTGGTAGCCAATGCCCTGACCGGCACCGGTCACCCAGACGATTTTACCGCTGAAATCGGATAGATGGCTCATTCAGCAGGCTCCCGCGACAGCAGCGCCCACCAGCCGTCGATGCTAGGATTTCTGGCCAGGCTGACAAAATCAATGTCACGATGTACCTGACGCCAGCGTGCCGCCAGCGCCATCACACGTACCGAATCCAGCCCGTAGTCGATCAGGTTTTCATCATCGTCCGGCACCTCATCATCTTCCAGCAGCGGCAGGATCAGCATGCGCAGTTCGTCTTTGCTGAGCGGTACAGGCATCAGATCGGCGGTCATCACCACTTTTCCGCTGCGACCCGCGGTGTAGGTCAGCGCCATCATATGTTCCTCACGGCTGAAGTCAGCCAGCGCATCGGCCACCATAAACGGCTGGATATTACGCATAAACGCATCCGTGGCGGTGGTCAGGCAGCCGATATGGGCATAGACGCCGGTAATAATCAGCTGATCGCGGCCCATCTCCTGCAGGATCGCCTCCAGCGGCGATCGGTGAAACGCACTGTAGCGCCACTTGGTCAGGACCTGATCGTGCTCATCCGGTGCCAGCGCCTCCACGATCTTCTGCTGATCGGGATGTTTATTCAGGCCGGGTCCCCACATATCATTGAGCAGCGCACGATCTTCATCGCTCTGCGCGTTAGGCTGAGCGGTGTAAAACACCGGAATGCCCTGCGCTTTGCAGTAGCGTCGCAGGCGGACAATATTGTCAACGACCTGCTTAACCAGCGGGCTGTTATCGCCCCAGAAGTTAAGGAAATAGCGCTGCATATCGTGGATCAGCAGGGCAGCACGGCCCGGCTCCAGCGTCCATTTCACCTTGTTGTTCGGCAACTCAGTGGCGTCAGGTAGCGGATAAGAGGTCAGTTGTGGAATAGCCATTAAGATTCTCCGGACAGATCAGGCTTGCGCACGCTGATCGGCAAGTTGTTGGCGCAGACGTTTTTTGTCTACCTTGCCGACCGCGGTCAGCGGCAGGGCATCTACGCAGGTAATACGGTCGGGCAGCTTAAATTCGGCGACGCCCAGTTCACGCAGGTGACGACGCAGCGCCACCGGTTTCACCGGCTGACGGGTGACAATAAACGCACAGCTCTTTTCACCCATCAGTTCGTCGCTCATAGAGACCAGCGCCGCGTGGATCACATCCGCATGGCGCTGCAGCAGGTTTTCAATCTCTTCAGCTGCGATCTTTTCGCCGCCCCGGTTGATCTGATCTTTCTCACGACCCTGCACAATGATGTTGCCAGCGGGGGTGATCTCAACCAGATCGCCAGAGCAGTAAAAGCCCTGGTCATCAAAGCTGGCGGCGTTATGTTCCGGGCTGTTGTAGTAGCCACGGAACGTATAAGGACCGCGTGTCATCAGGCGCCCAATGGCACCGACCGGCAGCGGATGCCCCTGTTCGTCTGTGACCCACACCTCGTCATCCGGTGAGATCGGACGGCCCTGCGTGGTGAGAATGGTCTGTTCATCGTCATCCAGCCGGGTGTAGTTCACCAGACCCTCCGCCATCCCAAACACCTGCTGAAGGGTACAGCCCATCTCGTTCTGGATGCGCGCAGCCAGCGTTTCACCCAGCTTTGCGCCACCGACCTGAATACGTTGCAGTGAGGCCAGCGCGGCATTGCTGCCCCATTCCTGAATCGCCTGCAGCCAGAGACTGGCCGCGGGTGGAACCAGGCCGGTATCAGTAACCTGATGTTTTTCAATCAGCGGGAAACAGAGGGTCGCGCTGGGATCGGCCGCTAAGATCACCTGGCCGCCCGCGTAAAAGACGCCCAGCGCGCCCGGAGAACTCATCGGGAAATTATGTGCAGCGGGCAGAGCAATCAGGTAACGGGTATCTGCGTTGACCCCGCAGATCACGTCACTTTCCCGGATGCTGTAGTAGTAATCATTGTGGGTACGCGGGATCAGCTTCGGAGTGCCGGTACTGCCGCCCGACAGCTGGAAAAAAGCGACGTCATCGCCTGCGGTCGGGGTTGCCCTGAAGTCACCTGCGGGTTCTGCCAGCAGGGCGTCGAGACTGTTTTCCGCATGAGCGTCATTACGTAGGATCACCTGCTGCAGTGAATGCTGTTCCCGGCGAAGCTGCGTGATAAAGGCGTCATCGGCGAACAGGGGATGGCTGCGATCGGCAATCAACAGGCACGGCGCGATCTGACTGGCATAGGCGACCAGTTCGGTACGTTGATGGCTGAAAAGAGCGTTAACCGGGGCGACGCCGATTTTGAACAGCGCAAACAGCGTCAGATAAAATTCCGCCACGTTGCCAAGCTGCACCAGCGCCGTATCACCGGGTTTCAGGCCACGATGCTGCAGGGCCGCTGCCAGATTGTCACTCAGTGAGGCCATCTGGCGATAGGTAAATTGCCGGTCGCCATCAATCACCGCCACGCATTCGCTGTCGCGGTGACGTTCCAGGATGTCGGTCATCGGCAGATCCAGCCAGTACCCTTTTTCACGGTAACGTGCAGCCAGATCGTCCGGCCAGCGGCTGTAAGAAATCGTCATACAGGTTCCTTTAGTGCAATCCAAAAGCGCGAAGCATGGTGTCGAGTTTGACGCCGGTTTCGCGCCACTCGGATTCAGGTTGTGAGTCCGCCACGATGCCCGCACCAGCAAACAGCCGGACCCGCGGACCATTCACCGTGCCGCAGCGGATGGTGACGACCCATTCGCCGTTGCCCTGATCGTCACACCAGCCGACGATGCCGCCAAACAGCTGACGCTCAAACGGTTCAAGTTGCTGAATCAGCGCCTGAGCACGCTGATGCGGAAAGCCGCTGAGCGCCGGTGTCGGATGCAGCAGGCAGGCCAGTGACAGCGCATTTTCGCGGTCGTCCAGCACTTCGCCCCGAATCTGCGTAGCGAGGTGCCACAGTGTCGGGGTGGTCAGCAGGGAAGGGATTTCCGGGACTGACAGCAGGCGACTGCGCGGCTGCAGCGTCATGCGCATCGCGTCCGTCACCAGTTTATGTTCATGCCGGTCTTTAGCTGACCGCATCAGGCTGTCACCTGAGGCCTGGTCACGCTGTGGATCGCTGTTGCGCGGCGCTGAACCGGCCAGCGGACAGGAGCTGAACTGACGGCCCTGCTTACGGATCATCAGTTCAGGGCTGGCACCCACCAGCGCGCCGCCATCAGGCAGCGGCAGATGAAAATGATAGCTGTCAGGGTTCTGCGCCAGGATGCGCTGCATCAGGGCGGCCGTATCGACCGGCTGTTCCGCCACGATCTCCATCAGCCGCGACAGCACCACTTTATCCGGATCGCCGCGCTGCGTGGCCGTTACGGCCTGCGCAACCATGTCAGTGAAGGTGGCGTGATCCGGCAGCGCCGTACGGCGACGAACTTTTGGCAGATTGCTTTCAGCCAATGAGGCGTGGGCTTTCAGATCGTCACGTTGAAAGGTCTGATACGACTCAGGGATAAACAGTGCAGCGGGCTGATCCACATCGAACGGGATCGCACCCACCAGAATGGGATGGGCTATGCCCTGTTTTCTGGCCGAGGCAAAATGATGCTGCAGTTGTTGCTGAAACTCTCCGGTCAGCTGCTCACCCTGGTTTACCGGAGCAGTGAGTGTCGTAAAACAGCCCTGAGTCGTCAGGCTTCGCCAGGGAGAAGTAAACAGGAAGCCACGGCAGAGTGCCGGAAAATCCTGCAGCAGGGGATGTTCAAATGCCAGTGATTCCACCATAATTTCACCTATAAATGATAAGATAACTAATAATGATTATCATTTGTATTATGGTGCAGTAACCTACGTCGAATAGCCGAAGGTGTCAATAAATACGCGGTGATTCAGCTGGTTTTGTTGGTTAAATCAGCACAAGTTGTCGCCCGGATTACCAGAGAGAAATAGGATGAAAACAAATGACTAAACAGGGAGTAACGTCGGCATTAGCGCTGTTTTTGCTGAGTATCACTCTGTTCAGCGTGACCGCTGTTGCACAGACCGGCTGGCCGCGCACCTTCGCGGGGGCAAAAGGTCAGGTCACCCTGGCTCAGGCACCGACCCGCATTGTCTCGACCAGTGTCACCCTGACTGGCTCGCTGCTGGCGATTGATGCGCCAGTAGTTGCCAGTGGCGCAACCGCACCCGGCAGCCGGCTGGCTGATGAGCAGGGATTCTTCCGGCAGTGGGGGCGTGTGGCGAAACAGCGTGGCGTAAAGCGGCTCTATATTGGTGAACCCAATGCGGAAGCGATCGCTGCGGAAGCGCCAGACCTGATTGTGGTCAGCGCCACCGGTAATGATTCAGCGATCAAACTGGCCGATCAGCTCTCGGCGATTGCACCGGTACTGGTCGTTAACTATGACGATAAAAGCTGGCAGCAGCTGGTGACGCTGCTGGGTGAGGCGACCGGGCATGAGGCGGATGCCGCTGCCCGGATAAGCGAGTTCGACGCGCGTGAAAAGGCGCTGAAGGCAAAGCTGACCCTGCCTCCGCAGCCGGTTTCTGCAATGGTGTGGAACGGAGATGGCCGGGCTGTGAATCTCTGGACGGAGGCATCGGCACAGGGGAAGTTACTGCAGGAGCTGGGCTTCACGCTGGCAACGCCACCGGCGACGCTTCAGTCTGCTCACAGCATGGGACAGCGTAAAGATATTCTTCAGCTGTCAGGCGAAAATCTGGCGGAAGGCCTGAATGGACAGACTTATCTGCTGTTTGCCGCCGAAGATAACACGGCTGCGCAGGTAATGAGCAATGCTTTTCTGGCGCAGGCCCCAGCGGTGCGCGCTAAAGCGGTCTATGCGCTGGGGCTGGATAGCTTTCGTCTCGACTACTACAGCGCCAGTCATTTACTGACGCGGCTGGAAGCGCTGTTCGTGAAATCATGATGTGGCATCGTCGGAGGCAGGCCGTTGATAGCGTCGCAGGCGGGCCATCAGCAGCCACATGATGAGACCCAGCACGGTGGCTGCCAGGCCAGAGAGGGCGGCGGCCTGCTGCGGCAAAAGCAGTGAACCCATCGCGCCAATTATTGCTGCACCTATCGCATCGCCGGTGACATTCTGCGCTGTCCAGAGGCTGTTGATCCTGCCAAGCAGCGCATCGGGCGTCAGCGTCTGAATCATCGCGTACTGCACCAGGCTGCTGATGGCACTGAAATAACCAAAGGCTACGAGGCAGATCAGACTCAGGCTGAACCACGGCATCAGGCTGAACAGAGCCAGTGCGACGAATGCCGCGATGGCACTGACCAGAATCAGGCGGCCCGGCTGTGGCGACTGTGCCAGCCGTCCGCTGGTCAGCGCGCCTGTCGCAGCACCCAACGGCACGGCGGCGTACATCAGTCCCAGCGCCGTCAGACCGACCTGCCAATGAGGGGCCAGCGCCGGATAGAGCACACGCACCGCGCTGGCTAGCGTTACCAGCGCGCCAGTCAGCGCCGCCATACCTACAATTGGCGTATCGAACAGAAAGCGGACGCCGCTGCTTAGTGCCTTTATGGGATGTTCACGCGGCTGCGGCGGTGGCGCAAGCGGCGGCAATCGCAACAGGGTTAACACCGTCAGCAGCGTGCCGAACGCGGCCAGCCCGTAGTTCCACGCCACACCGCCCTGAGCAATCACCATACCCGCAATCGCGGGTGACAGAATCGCGCCAAAGCGCACCGTCAGCATAGTAATGGCACCCGCCTTCATCAGATTCTCACGCCCGACCAGCGCCGGCGTGGCCGCCAGCAGCGCCGTGACGCCTATCGCGCCGAAAAAACCATCCCAGAGTCCCAGCACGAAGACGGCGATGACCGACGGTGAAGGGAGCAGGGCATTAATGCACAACGCGGCAAAGCCCAGGCCACAGGTGGATCGGGCAAACAGGATCAGGCGACGACGCTCATAGCGATCGGCCAGCACGCCGCCGGTCAGCAGACCGATAAACATACCGGCTCCGGCCAGCGTCACCGCCAGTCCTACCAGCAATGGTGATTGCGTCAGTTGCTGAATCTGAACCGGGACCGCCACCGCCAGCATGCCGAGAGCGACAATCGAGATAAAGCGGGCGATAAACAGGGCGCGAAAGGCGGGATGGGTTCTCAGCAGAGTGAGATCGATAAAATGGGAGGGTTTGTTCATAGCGTCGCTTTTTAGCACCCATTTTCCTCATTATTGAATCTGAGAGTCATGGTAACATACAAAAAATAGTTAATAACGATAACAAGTATCATTATCATAAACACTCGCAATTGCGAGCCATGTTGAATTCGTGAAGGTTTAAACGTTATGCGTCAACTCCGTGCAATAGCCGGTTCAGGGATGCTGCTATTGTTGCTTATTGCGCTCAGCCTGATGCTGGGAGCCAGACCTGTACCCTTTCATGATGTCACACATGCCTTACTCTCCGACTGCAGCCGCATCGATTGCGTGATCGTGCGCGATGCCCGGCTGCCGCGAACCCTTGCGGGACTGCTGGCCGGGATCAGTTTAGGTCTGGCGGGCGCACTGATGCAGAGCCTGACGCGCAATCCCCTGGCCGATCCAGGCATTCTTGGTGTGAATGCCGGAGCGGGTTTTGCGGTGGTGCTTGGCATTGCCCTCTCTGGCGCCGATTCTCCTGCGGAATGGCTGGGTTTTGCTTTTACGGGTGCACTGCTGGCGTCGCTGCTGGTGGCCATGACGGGTGCGATCGGCGGCGGCCGCGTGAATCCGCTGCGTCTGACGCTGGCAGGCGTGGCGCTGGGTGCGGTGCTGGAGGGTTTAACATCTGGCCTGTCGCTGCTTAATCCCGATATTTACGATCATCTGCGTTTCTGGCACAGCGGCTCGCTGGATATCCGCAATTTCGCCATTCTGCGCACTGTCTTTCCGGCGGTCGTAGCCGGGAGCCTGCTGGCGTTGCTGCTGGCACGTTCGCTCAACAGCCTGAGTATGGGCGGAGATATGGCAACCGCGCTGGGCACCCGTGTGATGCGTACTCAACTGGTGGGATTGCTGGCGATTGCACTGCTGAGCGGTGCGGCGACGGCGGCAGTCGGCCCCATCGCCTTTGTCGGGTTAATGACACCGCATCTGGCCCGCTGGCTGCTGGGCAACGATCATCGCTGGATGCTGCCGGGAACCCTGGTGATCACTCCCTGTCTGCTGCTGGCGGCCGATATTCTGGGACGGCTGCTGGTGCCGGGTGAACTGCGCGTGTCAATTGTCACGGCCATTCTCGGTGCGCCGATGCTGATTGTGCTGGTGCGCCGTAAGCTGGGAAGAGGGCAGATATGACACGGACGATGATCAATGCGCTGCTGCTGATGGCCTGCGGGGCGCTGGCTTTTCTGGGCGTCACGCGCGGCACCTTACCGATCTCCGCCAGCCAGTTATGGGCACTTCTCAACGGCGAGGCAGCGCGCAATGTTCAGCTGATTGTACTGGAGTGGCGTCTGCCGCGCGTCATGATGGCGCTGCTGATTGGTGCGGCGCTGGGCGTCAGCGGGGCGATTTTCCAGTCGCTGCTGCGCAACCCGCTGGGCAGTCCCGATATTCTGGGTTTCAACACTGGCGCTTACAGCGGTGTGCTGGTGGCGCTGGTGCTGTTCCAGCAAAACATGGAAGGGATGACGCTGGCGGCGCTGGCAGGCGGGCTGCTCACTGCAGGTGTGGTCTGGCTGTTCAGCTGGCGCAACGGCGTGGAGACCTTCCGGCTGATTATTGTGGGCATCAGCGTGCGGGCACTGCTGATGGCGCTGAACAGCTGGCTGATTATCAGTGCTTCACTGGAGGCGGCACTGAGTGCCGGGCTCTGGAGCGCCGGTTCACTTAACGGCATTACCTGGGCAAAAACCATGCCGGTGATCACCGTGCTGCTGCTGGCGCTGCTGGCAACAGGCATGCTGGCCCGCCGCATGCGACTGCTGGAGATGGGTGACGACACGGCCTGCGCGCTGGGCGTTCCGGTTGAGCGCAGCCGCATCATGCTGATGCTGACGGGCGTTATCCTCACCGCCGCCTCGACGGCGCTGGCCGGTCCGATCTCTTTTATTGCGTTGCTGGCACCGCAGATTGCGCGGCGGCTCAGTGGTGGTACTAAAGGCGCGCTGCCGCTGGCTGCCTTGTGTGGCGCGCTGCTGTTAATCGCCGCGGATTACGCCGCGCAGCACTTTTTCCTGCCTTATCAGCTGCCGGTTGGCGTGATCACGGTCAGTCTGGGCGGACTCTATCTGATTGCGCTACTGGTGCGGGAGGCACGACGTCAATGAAAGTGACAACACGTTTGCAGGGTGACGCGCTGACGCTGGGCTATGACAAAAAAATCGTGGCGGAGAATCTCTCTGTCGCGATCCCTGACGGTGAGCTGACCGTGATCATCGGTCCCAACGCCTGCGGAAAATCGACGCTGCTGCGTACCTTAAGCCGCCTGGTCTCGCCGCTACAGGGCGAGGTGCTGCTGGATGGCAATACGATTGCTCACTACGCTACCAAAGAGGTGGCACGCCGGCTGGGGCTGCTGCCGCAAAGCTCGAACGCGCCTGCGGGTATCAGCGTCAGCGAACTGGTGGCGCGCGGGCGTTATCCGCACCAGTCGCTGTTCGGGCGCTGGCGACAGGAAGATGAGGCAGCGGTGCAGCAGGCCATGCAGGCCACCGGCGTGGCCGGTTTAGCGCAGCAGCAGGTTGATACGCTCTCTGGCGGTCAGCGGCAGCGGGTGTGGATTGCGATGGTGCTGGCTCAGCAGACACCGCTATTGCTGCTGGATGAACCGACCACCTGGCTGGATATCGCCCATCAGATTGAACTGCTGGAATTAATGCAGGATCTCAATCAGCAGCATGGCCGAACGCTGGTGGTGGTGCTGCACGATCTTAATCAGGCGTGCCGCTACGCCAGCCACCTGATAGCGATGCGCGACGGGAAAATCGTTGCCGAAGGGAAACCGGCGGAGATTGTGACGCCGGAACTGATAGAAGCGATCTACGGCCTGCGCTGCATCATCATTAACGATCCCGTGGCCGGTACGCCGATGATTGTGCCGCTGGGCAGAGGCTGACCCGCGCTTTCTCCGGTGAAGAAAGCGCGAGGTCAGGACGGCTCAGGAAATCAGCGCCGCCAGACACTGCTGCAGTCGTGGGCCAATCTGCTCGAACATGCGTGGTGAGATGATCTCGACGTGCGCACAGTCCAGCGGCCAGACGGTCAGCCCGCCAATCCAGGGCGCCCAGGCGCGACGCACATCCTGACCGGGCTGCTGCGTCTGTTGCGCCAGGAACAGCGTGGCGTGTCCCCCGAAGCGGGCGCTGCGTGCCGTCGCCAGCAGGCGCACCGAACTGGCGTAGTTGGCTTCAATGGTGGTGAACAGCGCCGCCATCCCTTCACCGGCCTGCTCGCGCTGTGCCGCGATAAACTGCTCGCGCTCCCGATTCACTTCTTCCAGCACCGCCGGGTCCAGCACGTTTTCGCCGCGCCGTTCATCCCAGTTCTGCGTCTCTGGCGGCCAGGTATCCAGCAGCCCGAGGAAGGCGACCGTTTCACCTTCGGCCTCCAGCCGCGCAGCGATACCCTGTGCCAGCGTGCCGCCCAGTGAGTAGCCAAGGAAATAGTAGGGCCCCTCTGGCTGCTGCTGGCGCACCGTCGCCAGATGTGCGTCACACACCGCATCAAGGTGCTGCGCCTGATTCAGCGGGCTGGTAATGTCGGGTGACTGAATACCGAGCAGCGACCAGCGGGCATCCAGATAGCGCTGCAACACGCTGAACTGCCAGGCAAAACCGGAGGCGGGATGGAAGCAGAACAGCGTCGGGCCGGTAGTGCGCCGCAGCGGCAAGACCGCCTCAAATCCGGCGCGGGCTGTCTCCGCGGATTCGCTACTGAGCAGGGCGGCCAGCTTTTCTGCCGTAGCTGCCACCATAATCTGGCCCACTGACACCGGCTGATTCAGCGTCCGCCGCAGATGCGCCGCCAGCCGCATCGCCAGCAGCGAATGGCCACCCAGCGCAAAAAAATCATCCTGTGCGCTGACGGACTCACGTTCCAGCAGCGTGGCGAACGCCTGCGCCAGCGTGGTTTCCAGACCAGGGTGCGGCGCACGACCGGCAGCCGCTGTCCGGGTCTGTGGCAGCGGCAGCGCTTTACGATCCAGCTTGCCGTTGCTGCTGAGCGATAATGCCGCCAGCTGAACAATCGCCACCGGCACCATATGCGCGGGCAACTGTGTCGCCAGCGTCTGGCGCATGACGTCGGCATCAATCGGGCCATCTGCCACTACATAGCCGACCAGCTGGCGGGCATCACCCTGCTGGTCGCTGCTGCTGCCCAGTACCACCGCATGCGTCACGGCCTGCACAATGCCAGGCAGCGCAGCCATGGCATGGTCGATCTCATTCAGCTCGATGCGCTGTCCGCGGATTTTAAGCTGATCGTCGCTGCGGCCCAGATACTCCACCGCACCATCCGGCAGCCAGCGCGCCACATCGCCGGTGCGGTACATGCGGGAGCCGTGACCCCACGGATCTGCCACAAACCGGCTGGCCGTGAGGTCGGGGCGATCCAGATAACCCTGTGCCAGCTGCACGCCGGTCAGCCAGAGATCGCCCGCCACGCCTGGCGGCACCGGCTGCAGACGCGCATCCAGAATCCGTAAGCCGGTGTTCCAGACCGGGAAGCCAATCGGCACGCTGGCACCGTCGACGGCTGCCAGCGCGGGTCCGAACGCCGGGTAGAAGCTGACATCCACTGCCGCTTCGGTCGGGCCATACAGGTTATGCAGGGGTACCCGGGTCAGCGTCTGCCACTGGCGCGACAGCTCAGCGGGCAGCGCTTCGCCACTGCAGAACACCTGCCGCAGGGTGGTGCACCTTTCTATCGCATTGTCATCCTGCAGCGAGGCAACAAAGGCCGCCAGCATCGAGGGAACAAAATGGGTGGTGGTCACGCGGTAGCGGGCAAACAGCTGCTGCAGGGCTTCCGGGTCGCGGTGGGCATCAGGCGGTGCCATCACCAGCTGTGCGCCAGCAATCAAGGGCCAGAAGAACTCCCACACCGAGACAT
This sequence comes from Pantoea sp. SM3640, assembly GCF_015654165.1. Lineage (NCBI taxonomy): Bacteria > Pseudomonadati > Pseudomonadota > Gammaproteobacteria > Enterobacterales > Erwiniaceae > Pantoea > Pantoea sp. SM3640. The sequence goes on along the minus strand of NZ_CP064872.1, from coordinate 3,415,974 downwards.
CAAAGCTGCTCGGCGTTTTCTGCAGCACGACATCATCACCGCCGAGCGGATAACAATCCTGCATCCACAGCAGCCGGTTGACGATTGCCTCATGACTGACCAGCACGCCTTTTGGCCGACCGGTCGAACCAGAGGTATAGATGAGGTAAGCGCCATCATGCGGACGCGGAGCCTGTGTCAGCACGCGATCAACCGGTGTTAACAGCGCGTCGTAAAACAGCGGCGCAACCGGTGAGAGAGCCGCCAGCCGGTCTGCCAGTTCGCGGCAGGTGATCAGCGTTTTCGGCGCGGCATCTTCCAGCATCATTTTCAGCCGATCGTCCGGGTAGCCGGTATCAAGCGGCAGCCAGGTTGCGCCTGTGCTGACAATCGCCTGCAGTGCCAGCGATAAAAAGACCGAGCGCGGCAGCGCCACGGCGACAATGTCACCCCGCGTCACACCCTTCGCAATCAGCTGTTGTCCCAGCGCGACGACCTGCTGCTGCATCTGCTGATAATTAAGCTGATGCGCCTCATCCGCCAGCGCCACGGCGTGCGGCGTACGCTGCGCCTGCTGCAGCAGCAGGCTGCTTAGCGTCTCTGCAGGCAGCATCACGGCGGTCTGATTGATCGCTGCCAACTGCTGATGTTCTTCCGGCATCAGCATATCCAGCTCGCCACAGGCGCACGCTGGCCGGACGGCAAGCTGCTGAAGCAGCAGACTAAAGCGGCTGGCATGTTGCTTCAGCACGGTTTCGCTGTAGCGCGCTGCATTAGCCAGTAATTCCAGCGTCAGGTCGCCCTGTTCGCTGAGGTAGATAGCAATCTCCAGATCGCGAACCGGGCCTGACGCCAGCTGATGAGTGATGCCTTCAATGCCGGCGAAATCGAGCTGATAGTCGAACATCTTCAGGTTAATCACCGGCCCATAGAGCGGAGCACTGTCACCCAATCGCCCCAGATCGCGCTGCACCTGCTCAGCGTCGTAACGCTGATGACGGCGCATTTTTCTGACCTCACCCGCCAGCCGCGCGGCCAGTGACGTCAGCGGCTGTGCCGGATCGTAATGGATCGCCATAGGCAATACGTTGATCACCGGACCGGTGGCGCAGAGCGCGGCCGAGCCGATGCGGCGCATAAAGATGAAACCGGCGGCAAAGTCGTTCTGACCGGTGAGGCGCGCCAGCCACAGCGCCACCAGCGCAAAGGCGGTGTCCGCCGCGCTGAGATTCTGCTGCTGAGTATGCGCCAGCAACGCCTGAAAGGTGTGTCGCTCCACGGCAAATGTGTGTCGCAGCAGGTCGGTGCTGGCACTCTGACCCGCCAGCGGCAGCGAGGATAACGAGGCGGGCGCAGGTAAATGCGCCCCTTTTTCCAGCCAGAACTGACGATCGCGCTGCCAGGTCGAAGAGTGCTGATAGCGCTGATACTCGTCGACGACCTCGCTGAACGGGACAAAGGGGCTCGGCTCCGGCGTGTCGCCGTGCCGCCAGGCGGTGTAGAGATGGGCGATACGGCGGGTCAGGGCGGTAAAGCTGAAACCATCGACCACCAGATGATGGTAGCGCTGATACCAGTACCAGTGATCCTCGCCCAGCCGAAGCAGGCTGTGATGATAGAGCGGCGCACCGCTCAGCACCCGCAGATCGCCGGACATATCATGCTGCATCAGCGCCCGTGCGGCCGCCGCCGGATCGGCGGCATCGCGCAGATCGATTATTTCAGGCTCGCGAAAATGCTGGGGGGCAGGCCACTGCAGCGGTTCACCCTCCTGCTCGCCAAAGGCCATATTCAGCGTGTCCGCTTCCTGCATGCCGGCAACGATGGCGCGAGACAGCAGCGCGCTGTTCAGCGCACCACGCAGTTCAACGAAATGCGCCACGGCGTAGGCATTGGAATAGGGGGATAACTGGTCAGCGATCCAGATGCCGGGCTGAGCGGCCACCAGCGGCAATGTTTTTTGTTCTGTCAGCGGGTTCAGGGTGGTCTCAGACATTGTGGCTCCCACTGTCCGGCGTCATAACCGGACGGATATCGTGCCAGTTTTCATTCAGCCAGCTCAGGCAGCGAACCTGTGGTTCGGGCCCATAAACAGGCCGCCATCCTGGCGGAACCGCACAAAAGGCGGGCCATAAGCTGTATTGCTGCTGATCGTTTTTCAGCACCTGACAATCCTGCTGGGGATCGTCGAAAGGATTGAGTTGTTGCATGTTGGTCTCCTGTCCGAAGTCGTCGGGCGCGTTAACGCCGCTCTCCTGCGTATCCTTTTTCTTTCTTTTAATGGCGCACAGGCGGCGGGAGTTCAGCGGGTTATGACGATTGCCACATAGCTTTGAGGCCCGCCAGCAGCCCGCCGCGCCAGCACAGCGCATCGTGACCACCTTCAACCGGGTGATAGCTGACCTGATGTCCTGCCACAGTCAGATCGCGCTGAAACTGCTCGTTTGCCGCCAGAATCAGTCGTTCGCGCCGTCCCGCCTCCAGATAAAAGCGCCGGGAGGGCGCCTGCAGCAAACCCTGCTGTAACTGCTGCGGCAGCCAGCCATTCGGGTCGCCGCGCGCGGGCCACCAGAACGAACCGGAAAGACTGACGGCACCCGCAAAGGTTTCCGGCCAGGTCAGGGTGGCGTAAGCGGCAGAAAGGCCGCCAAAACTCTGTCCGGCCACCAGCGTACTGTCGGCCCGGAACGGTGCCCACTGCTGAATTTGTGGTAACAGCTCATGCTGAATCGCCAGCCAGAAATCGGGATTACAGGTCAGTTCACGCGTGCGGTGTTCGCGGTCAATGATGTCGATCATGACATAGACCGCAGGAGGCAGTTCGCCTGCCTCAGTGAGTTCCTGAAGCGGACCGGCAACCGGCATGCTGTGCGCCCAGAACTGACCATCCAGCAGCAGTGCCAGCGGACGATCGGCAGCGTCTGCCTCGCCGGTGACATAAAGCCAGACCTGACGTTGATTGCCCAGCCGCTGGCTGCGCCACAGATGCTGCTGCAGCGGAAGAGTGGCGGCGCGACCTTCATCAACTGCACGCCAGACCTGCTGCTCAGGCGCAAGCGGCAGATGCAGCGGTGAGACGCTCATGCCGCGCCCGGCCGACCAGTTCCGCAGCGGATTGAGCGGATCGCTTTGTGCGTGCCGGAATTTCTGACCCCACCACTGGCGCAGCGCCTGCATATCAGTCTGCCCGGTAAACGTCTCTGTCTGGTTGTCAGGGATCAGGCAGTAACTGCCGCGCCAGTCAGCGGGCAGGGTGGTTTGCCACCACCAGACATCGGTATCAGGAACAGGTGTTAAGGAAGAAGGTGAGGCTGTGTGATGATGATCGGTTACACCGGTAATGTTGATCCAGACGCGCCGGGTATCAGAGTGCAGCGGATCACCCTGCGGATCACGCCAGAAAAAAGTGACCTGACAGGTCCCCTTTTCAGCGGGTTCAATCAGGGGAATGCCCTGTTGCTGCTGATGATGCCACCAGCGTTCGCTGCCGGTCTCTTCGTTTAACCACGCCATTCGCGCCATGATTCAATCACACTTGCTTAGGGTCATGCATGTTACAGATAATAGTATTGATAATTATTTGCATTTGCAATAGGGTGTTTCCGCTCGACAGGGAGCGCGCGCATTCTCTCTGTCGCATCGGATTTCAGACGGACGTAACGCGTTTCTGAAGCAGGTGTGGCGGGAGGGTTAATGCGTTGCAGGCAAGGTTATGACCTTTTTACCGGTACGCCGGCAGTGGCATGCTCGCTGGCACTCCAGGAACAGAAAAATGAAAAAGTTATCCCGGCTTTCGTTAGCCATTATGATTGAACTGGGTTTTACTGCCTCTCTCATTTCTGCTGGCGCAGTGGCTGCCCAAGCCCACAGCGACCCGGCGATCAACAACACGTCAGATACGATCCACGACGGCACCATGACGGTCACCGCCGCTGAGCAGACGCTGCAGGCACCTGGCGTATCGACGATTACCGCCGACGAAATAAAAAAACATCCCCCTGCGCGCGACGTTGCCGAAATTATCCGCACCATGCCGGGTGTCAACCTGACCGGTAACTCCACCAGCGGCCAGCGCGGAAACAACCGTCAGATCGATATCCGTGGCATGGGGCCGGAAAACACCCTGATTCTGATCGATGGGCTGCCGGTAACCAGCCGTAATTCCGTGCGGCTTGGCTGGCGTGGCGAGCGCGACACACGCGGCGACACGAACTGGGTACCGCCAGAGATCATTGACCGCATTGACGTCATCCGCGGTCCGGCAGCGGCCCGTTACGGCAATGGTGCGGCGGGCGGTGTAGTTAATATCATCACAAAAAAAGAGATGGATAATCAGTGGCACGGCTCGTGGAGCGCCTATTACAACGTGCCGCAACACAAGGAGGAGGGCGCGACGCGGCGTACCAACTTCAGTCTTGAAGGACCGCTGGGCGATGATGTCAGTTTCCGGCTCTATGGCGGTCTGGCAAAAACGCAGGCCGACGCTTACGACATTAATGAAGGTCACGCCGCTGACCGCACCGGCAGTTATGCAGGATCCTACCCGTCGGGCCGGGAAGGTTCAGTCAATAAAGATATTCATGGCCTGCTGCGCTGGGCGTTTGCACCAATGCAGGCGCTGGAAGTGGGGGCCGGTTACAGCCGGCAGGGCAACCTCTATGCTGGCGACACCCAGAACACCAATACCAACGCGCTTGTGAAAAGCAAATATGGTGACGAGACCAACCGGCTCTATCGGCAGAACTTTTCGGTTAAGTGGACCGGCGCCTGGGATAATGGCCTCAGCACCAATACCTATGCGCAGTATGAAAACACCCGTAACTCGCGCCTGAATGAAGGGCTGGCGGGCGGCACTGAAGGTATCTTTTCCAACAGCAACTTCAACACCATCCAGCTGGATGATGTGTTGCTGCACAGCGAGATCAGCGTGCCGTTTGAGTGGCTGGTGAATCAGACCGCAACCTTTGGCACGGAATGGAATCAGCAGCGGATGAAGGATCCGTCCTCGACGACGCAGGCCGCCAGCTACGGTTCGATTCCCGGTATCGCCTCCACCGGACGCTCTCCCTATTCGCAGGCGGAGATCTTCTCACTATTTGCGGAAGACAATATTGAGCTGACCGACAGCACCATGCTGACGCCAGGCATGCGCTTCGATCACCATTCGATTGTCGGCGATAACTGGAGCCCGTCGCTCAACCTCTCACAGGGATTAGGCGATGAGGTCACCCTGAAAATGGGCATTGCACGCGCTTATAAAGCGCCGAGCCTCTACCAGACCAACCCGAACTATCTGCTTTACAGCAATGGTCAGGGCTGCGCGGCCAGTGCCGGTGCCTGTTATCTGATGGGTAATGATGACCTGAAAGCGGAAAACAGCATCAATAAAGAGATTGGACTTGAATGGAAGCGCGACGGCTATCAGGCGGGTCTGACCTGGTTCCGCAACGACTATCGCAACAAGATTGAGGCAGGCACGGCTCCCACCGGCACGGCGTCTAACGGCAAAACCGATATCTACAAATGGGAAAATGTGCCCAAAGCGGTGGTTGAGGGGCTGGAAGGTACGGTTAACGTCCCGTTCTCCGACAGCGTAACGTGGAACAACAACTTCACGTATATGCTGCAAAGCAAAAATAAAGAGACCGGTGATCGCCTGTCAATTATTCCGGCGTATACGCTCAATTCGACGCTGAGCTGGCAGGCGACGCAGGATCTCTCCCTCCAGACAACCCTGACCTGGTACGGTAAACAGGTGCCGAAGAAGTATGACTATAAGGGTAAGGCCGTCACCGGCAGCGCGACCGATCAGGTCAGCCCCTATTCGGTGGTGGGGATGAGCGGCACCTATGATGTTAATCAGTATGCCAGCCTCACGGTCGGTATCGACAACCTGTTCGACAAGCGTCATTTCCGTCAGGGCAATGCGCAAACCACCGGCAATGCCACCACCGGCGCTTACCTCTACGGCGCGGGAGCCAATACCTTTAACGAATCGGGCCGCACATTTTATATGAGCGTGAACACCCGCTTCTGATCGGTTCAGCCATAAAAAAACGCAGCAGGGTGATCGCCCGCTGCGTTTTTTATCTCTGCTTTATCAGTTGTTCTGATTGATATCGCGGTAGAGTCGGCTTTCAAAACGTACCAGTGGAATACGACGGGCACGTTGATCTTCCGGCGGCACCGCATAACCGGAAAGGAACTGAACAAAGGCGACACGGGCACCACTGGAGGTGGTAATAAAGCCCGCCAGATTATAGACGCCCTGCAGTGAACCGGTTTTCGCCGAGACCTTGCCATCCAGTCCCGCCTCATGCAGCCCGCCGCGATACTGTAGCGTGCCGTCATAGCCCGCCAGCGGCAGCATCGAAATATAATCCAGCGTGTTGTCATTCTTCGCAATGAACTGCAACACCTGCATCATGGTTTGCGGCGAAATCAGATCGTGGCGCGACAGACCGGAACCATCGACCTGAATGCTGTTGCCCATATCCACATTGGCTTTGGCTTTCAGGATCCGGCGGACAGCATCCTGTCCGGCGCGGAATGTACCGGGCACGTTGAAGTAGTGATGACCAATGGTGCGGAAGACCGTGTCGGCTATCATGTTGTCTGACTTCTTCAGCATGGTGTGCAGCAGCGTATGCAGCGGCGCAGACTGGGTCGATGCCAGTACGGTACCTGGCTCCGTGACCTGCGTCTGGCGTACCAGATGGCCACTGTAGTCGATCTCTGATGACCGCAGCTCTGCCTTAAGGATTTCACCCGCCCACGCCGCGCCATCCTGCACCGCAAAGGCCAGCGGCAGCGGTTCGGCACGCTGGCGCATACAGCCTGTCAGGGTGTAGCGGTTCAGCTCACCCGGCACCACATCCAGTTCACAATATTGCCCTTCACCACTGTTACGGCCGATGGTGCGGACCTGGCTGTACATATGCGCCGGATAATAGGAAGCGATGCGCACAAACGCATTTTCACCCGGCGTATTAGCGCTGTAGAGCGACACCGAGAAGCAGTTTTTATCTACAATCGCGGCACCCGGCGGGGCGCTGAAGCACTGGGTCATATCGTTCCACGGCCAGCCCGGTGCCATGTCATGACTGGCAAAAACCGAGGTGTCGATAACCAGATTGCCTTTTATATGGTTAATGCCCTGCTTCTTTATCGCCGCGATCATGTTGCGCAGATCCTGACGGCTTAACGTCGGATCACCGCCGAAACGTGCGACTAAATCGCCGTTCAGGGTGCCATCTATAATGGCACCCCGGGTCTCAAACGTGGTCTGAAAACGGAAATCGCCACCCAGTTCCAGTAGTGCCGCCAGCGCCGTCACCACTTTCATGGTACTGGCGGGCAGGGCCATCTGTTTGCCGTGGTAATCAATGATCGGTGTTGATGCACCCACTTTCTGAACCATCAGCGCCAGATTGGCGCCATCTGGCAGGTACTGCATGTATTCATCAACTGGCGCTGCGTGTGCCTGCAGCATAAATGCGCAGCTTAATCCGGTAACAAGTCGTGAAAATCGCATAATCTCGCGGTAACTGGCAGGTGAGGGCGTCAATACTACGTCGCTGGGCGGTGCAAAGTAAACGATGACCCGCAGGGAACTCTGGGGTAAAATACGTATCAAATTGCAAAACTCTTTTCTGGCCTGGAGGCATCTCCGGGTCAGGATTCTTTTATTTGCAAAAACGGGCTAATGCGCCGCAGAGCGCTTTTTTCTGCGGTCACCGGTCAGGATGACATCGTTAAACAGGAAAGAGGGCGAGGAGCTTAAATGAATCAGATTCCGATGACGTTAAGAGGCGCTGAAAGATTGCGCGAAGAGCTGAACGAGCTGAAAACCGTGAAGCGCCCGCGCATTATCGCCTCTATCGCTGATGCACGCGAACATGGCGATTTAAAAGAGAACGCGGAATATCACGCTGCGCGTGAAGAGCAGGGCTTTTGTGAAGGCCGTATTCAGGAGATTGAAGCCAAACTCTCCAATGCGCAGGTTATCGATGTCACGCAGATGCCGAAAACCGGCCGCGTGATCTTCGGTGCCACGGTGACCGTGCTGAACGTCGAGACCGACGAAGAAGCCACGTATCGCATCGTGGGCGATGACGAAGCGGACTTTAAGCAAAATCTGATTTCGGTCAATTCGCCAATGGCGCGTGGCCTGGTGGGTAAAGAGGCCGATGATGTGGCTATCGTAAAAACCCCGGGCGGCGACGTTGAGTATGAGATCCTGAAGGTGGAATACCTTTAAGATGTTGCTACGCTTTGAAAAGCGTTTAAGCACAATGTAAAGAAAGGAAAAAGGCCGCATTGCGGCCTTTTATCTGAGGTAAGAGCATGTCACTTTCTTTGCCCACTTAGCGTGGCAGAGAAATTTTGCTCTCTTTAGAGGGGCGATACAGCACCAGCGTTTTGCCGATCACCTGTACGTTGCTGGCACCGGTCTCACGCACGATAGCCTCGACGATCAGCTGTTTCGTTTCACGATCTTCAGAGGCGATTTTTACCTTAATCAGTTCGTGATGCGACAGAGCCTGCTCGATTTCGGCCAGCACGCCTTCAGTCAGGCCATTGCCACCCAGCATAACTACTGGCTTGAGCGGATGGGCGAGGCCCTTGAGGTGCTGTTTTTGTTTGGTACTTAGATTCATCGTAGTTTTTTACTTACTCAGGGATTGAAAACGGTTCATTCTACCGCCATCTCGGGTATATCACCAAATCGACGCAACCCATTGCGTGCAGGTTTATCGCTACGATGACGATTTAACTGGAATTATTATGACGGGTAAAAAGCGTTCGGCCAGCTCCAGCCGCTGGCTTCAGGAACACTTTAGCGATAAATATGTGCTTCAGGCGCAGAAAAAAGGGTTGCGCTCGCGCGCCTGGTTTAAACTTGATGAAATACAACAGGGTGACAAGCTTTTCAAACCCGGCATGACCGTGGTAGATCTGGGTGCTGCACCTGGTGGCTGGTCGCAGTATGTGGTTCAGCAAATCGGGAATAAAGGCCGCATCATTGCCTGTGATATCCTGCCAATGGATCCGATAGTCGGTGTCGATTTCCTTCAGGGCGATTTTCGTGAAGAATCGGTAATCAATGCGCTGCTTGAGCGCGTTGGCGATCAGAAAGTTCAGGTTGTCATGTCCGATATGGCGCCGAATATGAGTGGTACACCTGCCGTAGATATTCCCCGGTCGATGTATTTAGTGGAACTGGCGCTGGAGATGTGTCGGGATATCCTGGCACCTGGCGGCAGTTTTGTAGTGAAAGTGTTTCAGGGAGATGGCTTCGATGAATACCTGCGGGAAATTCGCTCCCTGTTTACGAAAGTAAAAATTCGTAAGCCGGACGCTTCACGGTCTCGTTCACGTGAAGTGTACATTGTGGCGACTGGGCGCAAACTATAACCAAATTGCTGGAGATGTCCGCAGCTTTGCTGCGATTCCATGTATGCAGGAACTATAGTACCCTACGCTATCTGTTAACACCGATGTAATATGAGGTTAATCCCTTGAGTGACATGGCGAAAAACCTGATTCTCTGGTTAGTCATCGCGGTCGTGCTGATGTCAGTATTCCAGAGCTTTGGGCCCAGCGAGTCGAATGGCCGTCGGGTTGATTATTCAACCTTCCTGTCGGAAGTGAACCAGGATCAGGTCCGCGAGGCACGTATTAACGGGCGTGAAATTAACGTTGTCAAAAAAGACAGCAATAAATATACCACCTACATTCCTGTCAATGATCCTAAGTTGCTCGATAACCTCTTGACCAAAAACGTCAAAGTGGTTGGCGAACCGCCGGAAGAACCGAGCCTGCTGGCTTCCATCTTCATTTCGTGGTTCCCGATGCTGCTGCTGATCGGTGTGTGGATCTTCTTTATGCGTCAGATGCAGGGCGGCGGCGGTAAGGGCGCGATGTCCTTCGGCAAAAGCAAAGCCCGCATGTTGACAGAAGACCAGATTAAAACCACTTTCGCCGACGTTGCGGGTTGTGACGAAGCGAAAGATGAAGTGGCTGAGCTGGTGGAATATCTGCGTGAGCCGAGCCGTTTCCAGAAGCTGGGCGGTAAAATTCCAAAAGGCGTTCTGATGGTGGGGCCGCCGGGTACCGGTAAAACCCTGCTGGCAAAAGCGATTGCCGGTGAAGCCAAAGTGCCTTTCTTCACTATTTCTGGTTCTGACTTTGTGGAAATGTTTGTCGGTGTCGGTGCATCACGTGTGCGCGACATGTTCGAACAGGCCAAGAAAGCCGCACCGTGCATCATCTTCATCGATGAGATCGATGCCGTCGGTCGTCAGCGTGGCGCCGGTTTAGGCGGTGGTCATGATGAACGTGAGCAGACGCTGAACCAGATGCTGGTTGAGATGGATGGTTTCGAAGGTAACGAAGGAATTATCGTTATCGCCGCGACTAACCGTCCTGACGTACTGGACCCTGCGCTGCTGCGTCCAGGCCGCTTTGACCGTCAGGTTGTGGTCGGTCTGCCAGACGTACGTGGTCGTGAGCAGATCCTGAAAGTGCATATGCGTCGTGTGCCACTGGCAACCGACATTGACGCCGCAATCATTGCACGTGGTACGCCAGGCTTCTCAGGTGCCGATCTGGCTAACCTGGTGAACGAAGCAGCGCTGTTCGCCGCTCGTTCAAACAAGCGTGTGGTGTCGATGGTTGAGTTCGAGAAAGCGAAAGACAAAATCATGATGGGTGCGGAACGTCGCTCCATGGTGATGACGGAATCGCAGAAAGAATCCACTGCCTATCACGAAGCGGGCCACGCCATTATTGGCCGCCTGGTGCCAGAGCATGATCCGGTGCATAAAGTCACGATTATCCCGCGCGGCCGTGCGCTGGGTGTGACCTTCTTCCTGCCTGAAGGCGACGCGATTAGCGCCAGCCGTCAGAAACTGGAAAGTCAGATCTCAACGCTGTATGGCGGTCGCCTGGCAGAAGAGATCATCTATGGTGTTGAACATGTTTCTACCGGCGCGTCCAACGACATTAAAGTCGCGACGAATCTGGCACGTAACATGGTGACGCAGTGGGGCTTCTCTGAAAAACTGGGTCCGTTGCTCTATGCAGAAGAAGAGGGTGAAGTGTTCCTTGGACGTTCTGTCGCGAAAGCGAAACACATGTCTGATGAAACAGCCCGCATCATCGACCAGGAAGTTAAACACCTGATCGACAGCAACTACCAGCGTGCTCGCCGCATTCTGGGTGAGAACATGGACATTCTTCACGCGATGAAAGACGCGCTGATGAAGTATGAAACCATTGATGCACCACAGATCGACGACCTGATGGCACGCCGCGAAGTGCGTCCGCCAGCGGGCTGGGAAGATCCAGGCAGCAACTCAGACAGCAACGGTACGCCAAAAGCGCCACGTCCGGTTGATGAACCGCGTACGCCGAACCCAGGCAATACCATGTCAGAGCAGTACAACAAATAAGACGCATCATCGTCAGACAAAACCCCGGCTGGTCCGGGGTTTTTTACATCCAGATATTGATCAGCAAGGAGTTTTCACCATGAAGTTGTTTGCCCGTGATTCCCATCTCGATTTATCGTTTCCTCATGTGATGGGCATTCTGAATGTCACGCCGGACTCCTTTTCAGATGGTGGTAAACATAACGCGCTGGTCGATGCGCTGACGCATACCAATGAAATGGTCAACGCCGGCGCAACCATTATCGATGTAGGCGGCGAATCAACCCGTCCTGGCGCTGATGAGGTCAGTGTGGAGGAGGAGCTGGAGCGGGTCATTCCGGTGATCGATGCCATTGCCCAGCGTTTCGAAGTCTGGATTTCAGTAGACACCTCTAAAGCGGACGTGATCCGGGAAGCCGCGCGAGTGGGTGCTCACATCATTAACGATGTCCGCTCACTCTCCGAACCGAGGGCGCTGGAAGCCGCCGCCGCAACCGGACTGCCTGTCTGTTTAATGCATATGCAGGGCGAACCGCGCACCATGCAGCAGGCACCGGTTTACGAAAACATCTTAAGCGAAGTGGACACTTACTTCGCTCAGCAGATTGCGCGTTGCGAAGCGGCGGGAATGAAAAAAGAGCAGCTGATACTCGACCCGGGCTTCGGTTTCGGTAAAAATCTCAGCCACAATTATGAACTGCTGGCTCATCTCAGCGATTTTCACCACTTTGGTCTGCCACTGCTGGTGGGGATGTCGCGTAAATCGATGATTGGCCAGTTGTTAAATGTCGGCCCGTCACAGCGTTTAACCGGCAGCCTGAGCTGCGCGGTGATTGCTGCCATGCAGGGCGCGCAGATTATTCGCGCCCATGACGTAAAAGAGACGGCCAAAGCGATGCGCGTGGTCGAAGCGACCCGAAGAGCAAAAGGAACATCATGAGTAATCGTAAATATTTCGGTACAGACGGCATTCGCGGCAAAGTCGGTGAAACACCTATCACGCCAGATTTCGTCCTGAAGCTGGGCTGGGCCGCGGGTAAAGTACTGGCGCGCCACGGTTCCAAAAAGATCATCATCGGCAAAGATACCCGTATCTCTGGCTATATGCTGGAGTCTGCGCTGGAAGCGGGTCTCGCCGCCGCGGGCCTGACCGCTGCGTTTACCGGTCCGATGCCGACCCCCGCCATCGCCTATCTGACCCGAACCTTTCGCGCTGAGGCGGGCATCGTTATTTCAGCGTCGCACAATCCATTTGACGATAACGGCATTAAATTCTTCTCGTCCGAAGGCACCAAATTGCCTGATGACGTGGAAGAAGCGATTGAGCTGGAGATGGAAAAGCCGATTACCTGCGTGGAGTCCGCGCAGTTAGGGCGCGCCAGCCGCATCGTCGATGCAGCAGGGCGTTACATTGAGTTCTGTAAGGGGACTTTCCCCAGCGAGCTCAATCTGAATGGCCTGAAAATTGTGGTCGACTGTGCCAATGGTGCGACTTACCACATTGCGCCGAATGTCCTGCGCGAGCTGGGCGCAACCGTCATCGCAATCGGTGTGCAGCCAGACGGCATGAACATCAACAAAGAGTGCGGTGCGACCGATCTTAAACTGCTGCAGCAACGCGTACTGGCAGAGAAGGCGGATATTGGCCTGGCCTATGACGGCGACGGCGACCGCATCATGATGATTGACCATCTGGGTGACAAAGTTGACGGTGACCAGATCCTTTACATCATTGCACGTGAAGCGCTGCGTCAGGGGCAGTTACGTGGCGGTGTAGTGGGTACGCTGATGAGCAACATGGGCCTGGAATTAGCGCTGAAACAGCTCGGCATTCCGTTTACCCGTGCCAAAGTCGGTGACCGTTATGTGCTGGAGAAGATGCAGGAGAAGGGCTGGCGTCTCGGCGCGGAGAACTCCGGTCATGTGATCCTGCTGGATAAAACCACCACAGGCGACGGTATCGTGGCAAGTTTGCAAGTGCTCACTGCGATGGTGCGTAACCACATGAGCCTGCACGATCTCTGCAGTGGTATGAAGATGCTGCCGCAGGTGCTGGTCAACGTACGCTTCGCGGGCGAGCATGACCCGCTGCAAAGCGACGCCGTCAAAACGGTCACCGCCGATGTTGAAAAAGCGCTGGCGGGTCGCGGACGCGTTCTGTTGCGTAAGTCAGGCACTGAGCCGCTGATTCGTGTGATGGTCGAAGGCGAAAATGAGGCGCAGGTCACCGAACTGGCTAATCGTATTGCCGATCAGGTCAAAGCGGTTTAAACCTCTTAAAGGCGGTTATCAGAATGCGGATCCGCCTGTAAAATCACCGGGATGGCGCTTTTTTCTGCAATCAGTTTGCGTAAGAGAAATTGCACTTGCAGAGATATGCGCCTTTGGTTAGTATTCACACCCGCTTCTGATGGGTGATGACGAGACGCCCCATCAATACTGGTTGAAGCTTTAACTGTACGATTATCGTGCAAGGAACAGGTTGAATATGTACGAAGCTCTTTTAGTTGTTTTCCTTATTGTAGCTATCGCCCTCGTGGGTATGATCATGCTGCAGCAAGGCAAAGGCGCTGATATGGGAGCCTCATTCGGTGCAGGCGCATCCGGTACGGTGTTTGGTTCTTCGGGTTCAGGTAATTTCATGACCCGTACCACTGGCATCTTAGCGGCACTGTTCTTCATCATCAGCCTGGTTCTGGGTAATCTGAACAGCAATAAAGCCTCGAAAGGAAGCGAGTGGGAAAATCTTTCTGCGCCGGCGCAGTCTTCTCAACAGACTGAAAAGCCAGCTCAACCGGTTACACCGGGCAGCGATATTCCTAAGTAAGGTCGTCAGCACAACGAATCGTTGTGGTCAGTGCAGTGCCGTGGTGGTGGAATTGGTAGACACGCTACCTTGAGGTGGTAGTGCCCGATTGGGCTTACGGGTTCAAGTCCCGTCCTCGGTACCAAATAGCAGTATCTCTTGCATTTTATGCAGGTCTGGCGTATTATTCGCCACGTTTTCGGACGCGGGGTGGAGCAGCCTGGTAGCTCGTCGGGCTCATAACCCGAAGGTCGTCGGTTCAAATCCGGCCCCCGCAACCAATTTTCCCTTTGAGTTCTTTTTCAAATATACTGTATGCATCGACGGACGCATTCACGGCTATTTTTTGAAAGAAAATTCTTTGGATGGAGTCCGGGCCGCATTGCGGCATACAGGGTCCAGTGACTAAAAGCCCCGAATATTCGGGGTTTTTTGTTATTAGCGAATCGTAATACTGGGCTATAGGCCCTTTTTTTATGTCTTGGGGGTGGGCTTGTCCACATTAGAGCAAAAATTGACAGAGTTGGTATCGGCTCCCGTAGAAGCGCTGGGTTACGAACTGGTTGGAATTGAATTCGTTCGTAGTCGCACATCTATCCTGCGCATCTATATTGATAGTGAAGATGGCATCAATGTCGATGATTGCGCCGATGTCAGCCACCAGGTAAGTGCGGTAATGGATGTTGAAGATCCGATTACGGTACCTTACAACCTTGAAGTCTCTTCACCGGGACTCGATCGTCCTCTGTTCACCGCAGAACACTACACCCGTTTTATGGGTGAAGAAGTGAGTCTGGTGTTGCGTATGGCCGTTCAGAACCGCCGTAAATGGCAGGGAACCATCAAGTCAGTTGATGGCGAGATGATCACGGTGCACGTTGAGGGTAGCGATGAAGTGTTCGCGCTGAGTAATATTCAGAAAGCGAACCTGGTCCCCCACTTTTAAAAGTCCGGATTGAGGCTAACCAGGATGAACAAAGAGATCTTAGCTGTTGTAGAAGCCGTTTCTAACGAAAAAGCCCTGCCGCGTGAGAAAATCTTCGAAGCGCTGGAGAGCGCGCTGGCGACTGCGACCAAGAAAAAGTACGAGCAGGAAATTGAAGTACGCGTCAGCATTGATCGCCGCAGTGGCGATTTCGATACTTTCCGCCGCTGGGAAATCGTAGAAGAGGTGACACAGCCGACGCGCGAGATCACGCTGGATGCGGCCCGCTTCGAAGATGAAGCATTCAATCTGGGCGAATATGTCGAAGATCAGATTGAATCGGTCACCTTTGACCGTATCACCACTCAGACCGCTAAGCAGGTTATCGTGCAAAAAGTGCGCGAAGCTGAGCGCGCGATGGTGGTTGATCAGTTCCGTGAGCAGGAAGGCGAAATCATCACCGGTGTGGTGAAAAAAGTTAACCGCGACAACATTTCCCTCGACCTTGGCAGTAATGCCGAAGCGGTCATTCTGCGCGAAGATATGCTGCCGCGTGAAAACTTCCGTCCAGGCGACCGTATTCGTGGCGTACTCTACTCGGTACGTCCGGAAGCGCGTGGCGCGCAGCTGTTCGTGACGCGTTCCAAACCGGAAATGCTGATTGAACTGTTTCGCATTGAGGTGCCAGAAATTGGCGAAGAACTGATTGAAATTAAAGCTGCTGCCCGTGATCCGGGTTCGCGCGCTAAAATTGCAGTCAAAACTAACGACAAACGTATCGATCCGGTGGGTGCCTGTGTGGGCATGCGCGGCGCGCGCGTTCAGGCTGTTTCCAGTGAACTGGGCGGCGAGCGTATCGATATCGTGCTGTGGGACGATAACCCGGCGCAGTTTGTTATTAACGCCATGGCTCCGGCCGATGTGGCGTCAATCGTGGTTGATGAAGATAATCACACCATGGATATCGCCGTAGAAGCTGGCAATCTGGCTCAGGCGATCGGCCGTAACGGCCAAAACGTGCGTCTCGCTTCGCAGCTGAGTGGCTGGGAGCTGAACGTGATGACCGTCGATGATCTGCAGGCTAAGCATCAGGCTGAAGCGCATGCAGCGATCGATATGTTCACTAAACATCTCGACATCGACGAAGAGTTCGCCACCGTACTGGTGGAAGAGGGCTTCTCCTCGCTGGAAGAGCTGGCATACGTGCCAATCAACGAGCTGCTGGAAGTCGACGGCCTCGACGAAGAGACCATTGAAGCCCTGCGTGAACGAGCAAAAAATGCGTTAACCACCCTGGCACTGGCGAAAGAAGAGAGTCTTGGAAATCAGGAGCCCGCTGAGGACCTTCTGAATCTTGAAGGCCTCGATCGTGCGCTGGCGTTCCGCCTGGCGTCAAAAGGCGTTTGCACGCTGGAAGATCTCGCTGAGCAAGGTGTTGACGATCTGACGGATATTGAAGGCATGTCTGATGAACAAGCCGGCGCGCTGATTATGGCCGCACGTAATATCTGCTGGTTCGGCGATGACGCGTAATAACAGGAAGGAACAGCATGACAGATGTAACCGTAAAATCGCTGGCCGCAGAAATTCAGACTCCGGTCGATCGCCTGGTACAGCAATTTGCTGATGCGGGGATCCCTAAGTCTGAAAATGACGCGGTGACCCAGCAAGAGAAAGAAACCTTACTATCTCATCTGAACCGTGAACACGGTCAGGTCGGTTCAGCTAAGCTGACGCTGCAGCGTAAAACGCGCAGCACCTTGAATATTCCAGGCACCGGGGGTAAAAGTAAGTCGGTGCAAATTGAAGTCCGCAAAAAGCGTACCTATGTGAAAGGTGATGCAGAGTCTGAGCAAGCTCAGGCAGAAGCTGAAGCCCAGGCGCAGCGTGAAGCGGAAGAGCAGGCGCAACGCGAGGCTGAAGAAAAAGCCCGTCGCGAAGCTGAACAGAAAGCGCAACGTGAAGCCGAAGATAAAGCAAGGCGCGAAGCCGCTGATAAGGCCAAACGTGCAGCAGCGGAAAATGACAAAGTGACAAATCAACCTACCGATGAAGTGACCAGGGCTGCGCAATCAGACAAAGCCCGTCGCGAAGCTGAAGCTGCTGAACTGAAGCGTAAAGCTGAAGAAGAAGCCCGCCGTAAGCTTGAAGAGGCTGCCCGCCTCGTAGCCGAAGAAGCCCGCCGTCTGGCTGAAGAGAAATCAGCTGAATGGGAAAAACCGGAAGAAGAGGATAAAGGCGACTATCACGTCACCACTTCGACTCACGCCCGCCAGGCAGAAGACGAAAACGACCGTCAGGTTGAAGCAGGCCGTGCGCGTGCGCGTACGACTGCTAAAGCTGCGCGTCCGGCGAAAAAAGGCAACAAACATTCCGAAGCCAAAACTGACCGTGAAGAAGCGCGTGCGCAGGTTCGTGGCGGTAAAGGCGGTAAGCATCGCAAACCTAGCGCACTGCAGCAGGGCTTCAACAAGCCAGCGCAGGCCGTTAACCGCGATGTTGTGATTGGCGAAACCATCACCGTAGCCGAACTGGCGAACAAAATGGCGGTGAAAGGTTCTCTGGTCATTAAAGCGATGATGAAGATGGGCGCCATGGCGACTATCAACCAGGTCATCGATCAGGAAACTGCACAGCTCGTAGCCGAAGAGATGGGCCACAAAGTGACCCTGCGTCGTGAGAACGAGCTGGAAGAAGCGGTAATGGACGATCGTGATACCGATGCGGCACAGGAATCTCGTGCGCCGGTTGTGACCATCATGGGCCACGTCGACCACGGTAAAACCTCTCTGCTGGACTATATCCGCTCCACTAAAATCGCCTCTGGCGAAGCGGGCGGTATTACACAGCACATCGGTGCTTACCACGTTGAAACCGACAACGGTATGGTCACCTTCCTGGATACCCCGGGCCACGCCGCGTTTACCGCGATGCGTGCACGTGGTGCACAGGCGACAGATATCGTTATCCTGGTCGTTGCCGCAGACGATGGCGTGATGCCACAGACTGTCGAAGCTATTCAGCACGCCAAAGCCGCTAAAGTGCCGGTTGTGGTTGCCGTGAACAAGTGCGATAAGCCAGAAGCGGATCCGGATCGTGTTAAAAACGAACTGACTCAGTACGGAATTATTCCAGAAGAGTGGGGCGGCGAAAACATGTTCGTGAATGTCTCTGCGAAAGCAGGCACCGGCATTGATGACCTGTTAAATGCTATCCTGCTGCAGGCGGAAGTGCTGGAACTGACCGCTATCCGTGAAGGTATGGCGAGCGGCGTAGTGATTGAATCGTTCCTCGACAAAGGTCGTGGTCCGGTTGCTACCGTGCTGGTTCGTGAAGGTACGCTCAACAAAGGCGACATCGTTCTTTGTGGTTTCGAATATGGCCGTGTTCGTGCAATGCGTGACGAACTGGGTCGCGAAGTTCTGGAAGCGGGTCCTTCTATCCCGGTTGAGATTCTGGGCCTGTCCGGCGTGCCGGCTGCAGGTGATGAAGCGACCGTGGTACGTGACGAGAAGAAAGCACGTGAAGTTGCGCTCTATCGTCAGGGCAAATTCCGCGAAGTTAAACTGGCTCGCCAGCAGAAATCTAAGCTCGAGAACATGTTTGCTAACATGACCGAAGGCGAAGTGTCTGAACTGAACATCGTTCTGAAAGCTGACGTTCAGGGTTCTGTGGAAGCCATCTCTGATTCCCTGCAGAAACTCTCCACCGACGAAGTGAAGGTGAAGATTGTGGGTTCAGGCGTAGGCGGGATTACCGAAACCGATGCAACCCTGGCGGCTGCTTCTAACGCCATCCTCCTTGGCTTCAACGTTCGTGCCGATGCCTCTGCGCGTCGCGTCATTGACGCAGAAAGCCTGGATCTGCGCTACTACTCTGTCATCTATAACCTGATTGATGAAGTTAAAGCGGCGATGAGCGGCATGCTGGCACCAGAGTACAAACAGCAGATCATTGGTCTGGCTGCAGTGCGCGACGTGTTCAAATCACCGAAGTTTGGCGCGATTGCCGGTTGTATGGTGACGGAAGGTAACATCAAACGTCACAATCCAATCCGTGTCCTGCGTGACAACGTGGTGATTTACGAAGGCGAGCTGGAATCTCTGCGTCGCTTTAAAGATGACGTCAACGAAGTGCGTAATGGCATGGAGTGCGGTATCGGCGTGAAGAACTACAACGACGTTCGCGTTGGCGATATGATCGAAGTGTTTGAAATCATCGAAATTAAACGCACCATCGAGTAATAGACTGCTGATGTGTTGCAATTTGGGAGGCCTCTGGCCTCCCGAATTATTTGGGAGAAATAATGATGGCGAAAGAATTTGGTCGCCCGCAGCGCGTGTCACAAGAGCTGCAAAAAGAGATTGCGATGATCCTGCAGCGTGAGATTAAAGATCCGCGCCTTGGCATGATGGTCACCGTATCCGGCGTTGAAGTGTCACGCGATCTTGCTTACGCAAAAGTGTTCGTGACGTTCCTCAACGACAAAGATGAAGATGCGATTAAGCATGGCCTGAAAGCGCTGAAAGAAGCCTCAGGTTACATTCGCATTCTGCTCGGCAAAGCGATGCGCCTGCGTATCGTGCCTGAGCTGACGTTCTTCTACGACAACTCGTTAGTCGAAGGGATGCGCATGTCTAACCTCGTCACCAGCGTCGTGAAGAACGATGCAGAGCGCCGTGGTCCGGATGCCACCGGCGATGACGAGGAGGCGTAATGAGTCGTCCGCGTCGTCGCGGTCGCGACGTCCATGGCGTGTTGTTGCTGGATAAGCCACAAGGCGTTTCGTCGAATGATGTCCTGCAGAAAGTGAAGCGTATCTTCAACGCCAATCGCGCAGGCCATACCGGCGCGCTTGATCCACTGGCCACCGGCATGTTGCCAATCTGCCTGGGTGAAGCGACCAAGTTTTCGCAGTATCTGCTCGATTCAGACAAACGCTACCGTGTGATTGCCCGACTGGGCGAGCGCACTGACACGTCAGACGCCGATGGCAACATCGTGCAGACGCGTCCGGTCAGCTTCAGTCAGGCCGATCTGGATAGCGCCCTTGAGAGCTTCCGCGGTGACACGCTGCAGGTGCCATCAATGTTTTCGGCGCTGAAGCATCAGGGTCGTCCGCTGTATGAATATGCACGTCAGGGCATTGTGATTGAGCGTGAACCGCGTCCGATTACGGTCTATGAGCTGCAATTTATTCGCTGGCAGGATAATGAGCTGGAGCTGGAAATTCACTGCTCCAAAGGCACCTATATCCGTACCATCATCGATGATCTGGGCGAAAAGCTGGGATGCGGTGCGCATGTCATCATGCTGCGTCGTGTACAGGTTGCCCGTTACCCGTATGAACGGATGGTGACGCTGGAACAGCTCAATACCCTGCTGGCGGAAGCCACAGAAGCGGGCATCCCACTGGAAACGCAGCTCGATCCGCTGTTGTTGCCGATGGACAGTCCCGCTTCTGATTTCCCTGAAGTAAATATCCCGCCCGCCGTGGCAGATTTTTTCCGCCAGGGACAGCCGGTGCAGGCCAGCAATGCGCCTGCGCACGGGCTGGTCAGGGTATCGGAAGGCGAAGCGCGTAAGTTTATCGGTATGGCAGAAATTGCCGATGATGGTCGTCTTGCGCCACGTCGTTTAGTGGTTGAGTATCAGGATTAAGCCAGGCGTTCACTTTTCGCTGATGGGGCATTTGCGTTGCTATCGGGCGCAGAGTAGAATAGCGCGGCTTTAAAGCGGGATGCTGAATTAGAGATTGGCACCCATACATTCATTTATTACTGGAGTTTATTATGTCTCTAAGCGTAGAAGCTAAAGCAGAGATCGTTGCTAAATATGGCCGTGGTGCTAACGACAGCGGTTCAACTGAAGTTCAGGTTGCCCTGTTGACCGCGCAGATTACCCATCTGCAGGGTCACTTCTCTGAGCACAAAAAAGACCACCACAGCCGCCGCGGTCTGCTGCGCATGGTATCTCAGCGTCGTAAGCTGCTGGACTACCTGAAGCGTAAAGACGTTGCACGCTACAGCAGCCTGATCGAAAGTCTCGGTCTGCGTCGCTAAGTCTGAAGAATCTGATCGTCGGGGCATTATGCGAGCTTTTGCACTGTGTGCAGCTTACGATCAGATTTGTGCGAGTTTCGTGAAGAGGGGGCCTTTATGGCCCCTTTTTTCGAGCAATCGGCAGCAATCCGGACCAAACTGATGTATTGTTGCTTAGTGTGATCTTTAGTTTGCAGAATTTCGCGCGGCTAATGAGAGGCTTTACCGCAGGGGCGGTCGAGGGTTGTCATTAGTCGCGAGGATGCAGCTGAAGATTGGTAATCAATGGCGGGCTACAGATAGCCCAGCCCCGAAGTTAAGGACTTTGATTTTGCTGAATCCGATCGTACGCAAATTCCAATATGGTCAACATACCGTCACGCTGGAAACCGGCATGATGGCTCGCCAGGCGACAGCCGCTGTGATGGTGAGCATGGACGATACTGCAGTGTTCGTCACTGTCGTAGGTCAGAAAAAATCTAAACCAGGTCAGGACTTCTTCCCACTGACCGTGAACTATCAGGAGCGTACTTACGCTGCTGGTCGTATCCCAGGCAGCTTCTTCCGTCGTGAAGGCCGTCCAAGCGAAGGCGAAACCCTGATTTCGCGTCTGATTGACCGCCCGATTCGCCCGCTGTTCCCGGAAGGCTTTGTTAACGAAGTTCAGGTTATTGCCACCGTGGTGTCTGTTAACCCACAGGTTCATCCGGACATCGTTGCAATGATTGGTGCCTCTGCTGCACTGGCGCTTTCTGGTCTGCCGTTTAATGGCCCGATTGGTGCTGCGCGTGTCGGTTACATCAACGATCAATATGTTCTGAACCCAACCGCAGATGAGCTGAAACAGTCTCGTCTGGATCTGGTCGTTGCCGGTACGCAGAATGCCGTACTGATGGTTGAATCTGAAGCTGAGATCCTGTCAGAAGAGCAGATGCTGGGTGCCGTGGTCTTTGGCCATGACCAGCAGCAGATCGTTATCGAAAACATCAATGCTCTGGTGGCTGAAGCCGGCAAACCACGCTGGGACTGGCAACCAGAAGCGGCTAACACCCCGCTGATTTCTCGTGTTGCTGCCCTGGCAGAAGCGCGCATCAGCGATGCTTACCGCATCACTGACAAGCAGGAGCGTTACGCGCAGGTTGGCGTCATCAAAGACGAAACCATTGCTGCGCTGCTGGCTGAAGATGAAACGCTGGATGGTTCAGAAATCGGCGACATCGTGCATAGCCTCGAAAAAACCGTTGTTCGTACCCGCATCCTGAATGGCGAGCCACGTATCGATGGCCGTGAAAAAGATATGATCCGCGGTCTGGACGTGCGTACTGGCGTATTGCCACGTACTCACGGTTCATCACTGTTCACGCGTGGTGAGACGCAGGCACTGGTTACGGCAACGCTGGGTACTACCCGTGATGCGCAGAACCTGGATGAGCTGATGGGCGAACGTACCGACAGCTTCCTGTTCCATTACAACTTCCCTCCATACTCTGTCGGTGAAACCGGCATGGTCGGTTCGCCGAAGCGTCGTGAGATTGGTCATGGTCGTCTGGCGAAGCGCGGTGTGTTAGCGGTAATGCCTAAAGCGGAAGATTTCCCTTACACCGTGCGTGTGGTGTCTGAAATCACTGAATCTAACGGCTCCTCTTCAATGGCCTCTGTCTGCGGTGCCTCACTGGCGCTGATGGATGCAGGTGTGCCAATCAAAGCCGCCGTTGCCGGTATCGCAATGGGTCTGGTAAAAGAAGATGAGAAGTTTGTCGTTCTGTCAGACATTCTGGGCGACGAAGATCACCTGGGCGACATGGACTTCAAAGTAGCCGGTAGCCGTGAAGGTATCACCGCGCTGCAGATGGACATCAAAATCGAAGGCATCACGCGTGAAATCATGCAGGAAGCCCTGAACCAGGCCAAGGGTGCGCGTCTGCACATTCTGGGCGTCATGGAACAGGCTATCAGCACACCGCGTACCGAGATTTCTGAATTCGCTCCACGCATTTACACCATCAAAATCAGCTCTGACAAGATCAAAGATGTGATCGGTAAAGGCGGCTCAGTGATTCGTGCACTGACCGAAGAGACCGGCACGACGATTGAAATCGAAGATGACGGCACCGTGAAAATCGCTGCGACCGATGGTCTGAAAGCGAAAGAAGCGATTCGTCGTATCGAAGAGATCACTGCAGAAATCGAAGTGGGCCGCATTTACAGTGGTAAAGTGACCCGTATCGTTGACTTCGGTGCCTTCGTTGCTATCGGCGGCGGTAAAGAAGGTCTGGTTCACATTTCACAAATCGCTGACAAGCGCGTTGAGAAAGTGACTGACTATCTGCAGATGGGTCAGGAAGTGCCGGTTAAGGTGATGGAAGTTGATCGCCAGGGTCGCGTACGTCTGAGCATCAAAGAAGCGACAGAATCTAAGCCGCAGACTGAAGAAGCTGCAGCGGTGACCACGCCTGACGCTGAATAAGTCGTTGCTGATTTGCCCCTCTTTGCCTGGCAGAGAGGGGCGTTTGTATCATCGCGAGGGCGGGAATCCTTGTGCACAGCAGGCGGATGACAGGATGGTTATCCCAATGTTTGTATTCGGGAGTGGGAAATGAAGCCTTTTCTGCGCTGGTGTTTTGTTGCGACAGCTTTGACGCTGGCAGGATGCAGCAACTCCAATTGGCGTAAGAACGAAGTTCTTGCAGTGCCTTTACAGCCCACACTGCAGCAGGAAGTGATACTGGCGCGCATGGAACAAATTCTTGCCAGTCGCGCTCTCACCGATGATGAACGCGCACAGCTGTTATATGAGCGCGGAGTGTTGTATGATAGTTTAGGTCTGCGGGCATTAGCGCGGAACGATTTTTCGCAAGCGCTGTCTATAAGACCAGATATGCCCGAAGTGTTTAACTACTTAGGCATATATTTAACGCAGGCGGGCAACTTTGATGCCGCCTATGAAGCGTTCGATTCTGTACTTGAGCTTGATCCAACTTACAACTATGCGCATTTAAACCGTGGTATCGCCCTCTATTACGGCGGTCGATACAAGTTAGCGCAAGATGATCTGCTGGCGTTTTATCAAGACGATCCTAACGATCCTTTCCGCAGTCTGTGGCTCTATCTTGTTGAACGTGAGATGGATGTCGACAAGGCAAAAGTCGCGCTTCAACAGCGTCACGACAAAGCGGTCAGAGACCAATGGGGATGGAATATTGTCGAGTTCTACCTTGGAGATATCAACGAGAAAACGTTGATGGAAAGTCTCAAGGCGGACGCAACGGATAACACCTCGCTCGCTGAACATCTCAGTGAAACCAACTTCTATTTAGGTAAGTACTACCTAAGTCTGGGGGAGAAGGACGACGCGAAAGCGTTGTTCAAACTGGCGGTCGCCAACAACGTTAACAACTTTGTTGAACACCGATACGCATTGTTGGAACTGGCGCAACTCGGCCAGGCACAAGACGATTTATCAGAATCTGACCAGCAATAGCTGACGAACTTAATTTGCCTGTAAAACCTGTTAAGTCATCATCTTAAGGGATGAAGGCTTTTCTGTTCGTCAAAACTTCTAATTTGAGCCGGTTCACACTTTTTGATGAAAATGACTGAAAGTTTTCACGACGAGTTATGTAGACTGGCCGCCGCAATCTAAGAGGCACGTGTACTACATGACTGATATTCAAACCACTTTTGCTGACCTTGGCCTGAACGCCGACATCCTTGAATCACTGAATGGCATGGGCTACGTAAAGCCATCCCCAATCCAGGCTGAGTGTATTCCTCACCTGCTGGCGGGCCGTGACGTGTTAGGCATGGCGCAGACCGGGAGTGGTAAAACTGCGGCGTTCTCTCTGCCGCTGTTAAACAACATCGACCCGACTGTTAAAGCACCACAGATTCTGGTGCTGGCACCGACCCGCGAACTGGCGGTACAGGTTGCTGAAGCAATCACTGAATTCTCTAAGCACATGCGTGGCCTGAACGTGGTTGCCCTTTACGGCGGCCAGCGTTATGACGTGCAGCTGCGCGCTCTGCGTCAGGGACCACAGGTTGTTGTGGGTACCCCTGGTCGTCTGCTTGACCACCTGAAACGCGGCACGTTAGAACTCTCTAACCTGCGCGGTCTGGTGCTGGATGAAGCTGATGAAATGCTGCGTATGGGCTTCATCGAAGACGTTGAAACCATCATGGCTCAGATTCCAGCCGGTCATCAGACTGCGCTGTTCTCTGCAACCATGCCGGAAGCGATTCGTCGCATCACCAAACGCTTCATGAAAGATCCACAGGAAGTGCGTATTCAGTCAAGCATGACAACGCGTCCTGACATCAGCCAGAGTTACTGGACCGCTTACGGTCGTAAAACAGACGCACTGGTTCGCTTCCTGGAAGCAGAAGACTTTGATGCTGCTATCATCTTCGTGCGTACTAAAAACGCAACGCTGGAAGTGGCAGAAGCGCTGGAGCGTAGTGGCTATAACAGCGCCGCGCTGAACGGTGATATGAACCAGGCACTGCGTGAGCAGACGCTGGAGCGCCTGAAAGATGGTCGTCTGGACATCCTGATTGCAACCGACGTTGCGGCCCGTGGCCTGGACGTTGAGCGTATCAGCCTGGTTGTAAACTACGACATCCCAATGGATGCAGAATCATACGTTCACCGTATCGGCCGTACTGGTCGTGCCGGTCGTGCTGGCCGTGCGCTGCTGTTCGTTGAGAACCGCGAGCGTCGTCTGCTGCGCAACATCGAACGTACCATGAAGCTGACTATTCCTGAAGTCGAGCTGCCTAACGCAGAACTGCTGGGTGAGCGTCGTCTGGCCAAGTTTGCCGCTAAAGTTCAGCAGCAGCTGGAAAGCAGCGATCTGGATCAGTACCGTGCTCTGCTGACTAAAATGCAGCCGGAAGATGAACTGGATCTGGAAACTCTGGCAGCCGCACTGCTGAAGATGGCACAGGGCGAACGTCCTCTGATTCTGCCACCAGAAGCACCACGTCCTGCACGTCGCGAATACCGCGATCGTGACGAGCGTGATGGCCGTCGTGACAGCCGTGAAGCGCGTAGCGATCGTGGCCCACGTGAAAGCCGTGACAGCCGTGATGGCGATCGTCCACGCCGCGAACGTCGTGACGTTGGCGAAATGCAGCTGTACCGCATCGAAGTGGGCCGTGATGATGGTGTTGAAGTTCGTCACATCGTTGGCGCTATCGCTAACGAAGGCGACATCAGCAGCCGTTACATCGGTAACATCAAGCTGTTCGGTAACCACTCGACTATCGAGCTGCCGAAAGGCATGCCAGGCGATGTGCTGCAGCACTTCACCCGTACGCGTATTCTGAACAAACCGATGAATATGCAGCTGCTGGGTGATGCACAGCCAAACGAAGGCCGTGGCGATCGTCGTCCAGCCGGTGCTGGCGGTGAGCGTCGCAGCGGTCCTGGCGCAGCCAACCGTGAAGGTGGTCGTCGCTTCTCTTCTGAACGCCGTGAAGGTGGTCGTGAAGGCGGTGGACGTACTTTCAACCGTGAAGGTAGCCGTGGTCCACGTCGTGAAGAAGGCGCAGCTGCCGCTCCACGTCGTCGTGATGCATAACGACTTAAAGTCGTAACGAAAAGGGAAGCCGCTGGCTTCCCTTTTTTTATGCCTGTCAGGCACCGCCGCTGATCATGACGCGCTCGCCGCTGACATAAGCGGACTCTTCAGACGCCAGAAACAATGCAACCTGCGCCACATCCTCCGGCAGACCAAAACGCCCCAGCGGGGTAGCCGCCAGCAGCTGTGCCTTGAGCTGCGGGCTCATCCTCTTCGCGGCCAGCAATCCTTCGGTCAGAATCATGCCCGGTGCCAGCGCGTTAACCCGGATATTTTTTGCGCCCAGCTCGCGCGCCAGCCCCTGAGTCAGCGTATCCACTGCACCTTTGGTGGCCGCCCAGAGCACGGAACCTGGCGTACTGTTTTTACTGTTCAGGGCGCTGAGGTTAATAATGCTGCCGCCGTGCGCGGGAAAGTGACGAATTGCTTGCTGACAGACCAGCAGCGTGCCGAGCAGGTTAACGTTAATCTGCTGCTGCATCTCCTCTGGCGTCAGCGCCGCAAACTCGCCATGATGAAAACTGCCCGCATTATTCACCACAATATCGGGTGCGCCGAAACACTCTGCGGTGGTGGCAAACAGCCGTTCCACGTCCCGCAGATGAGAAATATCAGCCTGTACCGCCACGGCTTCACTGCCCAGCGTGACGATATCGCTCACCACGTCTGCCGCTCCCACCTCGTCCTGACGATAGTTGACCACGACCCTGGCGCCCGCTGCGGCGAACGCGATGGCAATCGCTGCACCAATCCCTTTTGAGGCGCCTGTCACCAGTGCGATTTTGTTCTGCAGTGCTTTCATTATGTCATTCTCCGCCGTAATGATTGCGTCGAAAGACTATGCGCGCTGGTGACGAAAAGCGGGTAGCGCAATCCTGCAAGCTTTTTGCACGATCCTGCAAAAGTGCGGCAGCAGGACAGGCATTTCGCCTGACGTCAGGTAATATCGGCACAGAGAGCGGAAGGGGAGAACACAGTGACAGAGAGTGACAAGTGGCAGGCGCTGGCACAGTTAATTGCCCGTCATGCGCCGGAGGATGGCCGGCATTCCAGCGCCATCGATTGCCTGTTTTTTGGCCGGGTTTCAGCACCCACTGAGCCGATGCACTTTGCTCAATGGGCCAGTTTTGCGCTGGTGGCGCAGGGCAGCAAAGCGCTGCATATGGGTGATGAGGTGCTGCACTATGGACCGGGAGATCTGCTGCTCGTGACGCTGGATATGCCAGTGCGCGCCTGCGTCACTGTCGCCACGCCGGAAAAGCCGAATCTCGGAATAGGTATCGCCATTAATGAATCCCGGCTTATGCGCTACCTTGAACAGTTTCCGCCAGCGCTGCCGCTGTCGACCGCAGGCAATGAACGTGGTGTCACCGTGCATAAGGTTTCACCTTTGCTGGTGGATGCGGTCATCCGGCTGGTGCGTTTGCTTGACCATCCGGAGGATATTGAAGCGCTGGCCCCGCTCATCGAGCAGGAGATTTTCTACCGGCTGCTGACCGGGCCGGAGGGATCGCGCATCCTGAACATGGCGCTGGCTGAGCGGCCGGGTAACCGGGTGGCGCAGGCAGCTCGCTGGCTGCGTGAGAATTTTCATCAGCCGCTGAAGATAGACCAGCTCGCCAGCAGTGTCGGCATGAGTATCTCTTCGCTGCATCATCACTTCAAAGCCGTCACGGCCATGACGCCGATGCAATATCAGAAACAACTGCGGCTCAACGAGGCGCGACGTCTGATGATGGTGGAAAAGCTGGATGCCGGTACCGCAGGCTATCGGGTGGGCTACCAGAGCACATCACAGTTCAGCCGCGAGTATCGCCGCCTGTATGGGCAATCTCCGGCCAGGGACAGTCGTCAGCTGGCGGTGAGCCCGGATACCCTGCGCCCACCGCAAAACTGATTACAGGCTGTTTGCCGCTTCCATCGCAATGGCAAAGGAGCGCAGGCGTGCCTCGCTGTCAAAAATCTGACCATTAACCATAATTTCATCCGCCTGCGTTTCACGCATCAGCGAGGCCAGGCCATGACGCACCTTGTCGGTATCGCCTACCAGCGACATGCTCAGCGCCTGCTGCACGCCATACTGCTCTGACGGCGACCAGAGGTTATTCATGTTCTCAACCGGTGCCGGTAACGGGCCAGGTTTGCCGCGGCGCAGGTTAATAAACTGCTGCTGCTGCGAGGTAAACAGGAAGCGCGCATCACGTTCATTATCAGCGGCAACCACGTTAATACAGACGGTGGCATACGGCTTGTCGAGACGCGCTGAGGGCTGGAAGTTCTCACGATACACGTGCAGCGCCTGGAACAGCTGGTCAGGCGCGAAATGGGAGGCAAAGGCAAATGGCAGGCCCATTTTCGCTGACAGCTGGGCGCTGTAAAGGCTGGAACCGAGCAGCCAGACCGGGATCTTCAGGCCCAGACCCGGCACTGGCTGAACCGGTAGTTGCGCATCCGGGTCAGCATCAAACCAGTGAATCAGCTCAGCCACATCTTCGGGAAAGGTGTCAGCGTGCATGCTGGCCTGGTGACGGCGCAGCGCCATCATGGTGCGCTGGTCAGAACCGGGCGCACGGCCTAAGCCGAGGTCGATACGGCCAGGATAGAGAGAGGCCAGGGTGCCAAACTGCTCGGCGATGACCAGTGGCGCATGGTTAGGCAGCATAATGCCGCCGGAACCCAGCTTCAGGGTCTCGGTGTTCGCCGCCAGATAGCTGATCAATACCGACGTCGCAGCGCTGGCAATCCCTGTCATGTTGTGATGTTCAGCCAGCCAGTAGCGTTCGAAGCCCAGTTTTTCAGCCTGACGCGCCAGCGCCAGTGAATTATGGAACGCATCCCGTGCGGTCGCGCCCTGTGGAATCGGCGCAAGATCCAGCACGGACAGGCGAAGAGGTTTTTTATCAGACATGACTACTCCCGTTGTATGGCGCAGGCGTAAAAACCTGCACCATTTAGTATTACGCATCATTCCTTATATTAAAACTGCTAACCTCAGCAGGAATATAGCCGGTATGTGCTTTTACTCAGGATGCCAGCGTCATACCTGCCAGTTTGCGCCAGTAACCGTTACAATCGCAGCCTTTCGCGACCATAAGCGGGGCCTGACCGTTTTCATTAGCGCGGAAACGGTCAATCTCCGCCAGCGTCGACGTATCCTGCGGCGAGAGTCTCACGCAATCGACCTGGCCACGCATTCCCGCCAGATCGTTACCCAGGTTATAGCAGTAGCCGCTCATGGTCTGAATGCCATTGAGGACGAACACCTGCTGTCCCTCCTGAGAATTGACGCGGCGGCCTGTCGGATAGTTGATGCAGCAGGTTTCACAGTCATCTTTCGCGCGGTTTTCAGAGCGGGCGGTGAAGCAGCGCGCTGACAGCGCCAGCGGCAGATGACCGTAGCCCATCACCTCCACTTCAAACTGCTGCCGGATACCCCGTGTTTCGCACTGCGCCAGCAGCTGTAGCAGCCAGTCACGCGACATCTCCACCGGCATACACCAGCGCGTCATGCCCTCTTTGACCAGCAGCTGCAGCGTGTCGGCGTTATAGACATTCAGCGTCGGACCGGCGACAAACGGCAGATGGCGCTCAGCGGCCATATTGACCGTGCCGATATCATTGGCTTCAATCAGGAACTCGCCGTTTTCTACATAGCGCTGCAGCTCTTTCAGCTCAGAAGGGGATTGCAGCAGCGCCAGCGTGCTGAGTACGACCTGTTTGCCGCTGGACGCCACGTCACGCGCCAGCGCCATCCAGCGGGCATAGGGCGTGGCGCGGCGTTTACTGCACACCGCCTCGCCGAGATAAATAATATCCGCACTACTGCGGGCAGCCTGCTGGTAGAAATCTTCCAGCGTATCGGTCGGCCAGTACCAGAGCACCGGCCCAAGGGCATATTGCATCATGACTCCTTATTGCCATTCACGGTGATAAGCACCCAGCGTGGTTTGCGTGCCTTCTGAGAGATCGCCCAGCGTCTGCATCCACTGTGGCGCGACGTCAAACTGTTCCGGCTGCGCCTTGCAGCGATCGATCGCCTGACGCCAGACGCGCGCCACATCAGCGACGTAGGCGGGACTGCGCTGGCGGCCTTCGATTTTCACCGAGGCGATGCCTGCCCGCAGCAGTTCCGGCAGCAGTTCCAGTGTGTTCAGACTGGCAGGCTCCTCCAGCACGTGATAACGCTGATTGTTAACCTCATAGCGTCCTTTGCAGAGCGTCGGGTAACCTGCGCTCTCATCGGGCGCGTAGCGATCGATTAGCACCTCATTCAGGCGTGACTCCATGCCCTGCGGCGTCTGCTGCCAGCGCACAAATTTAGCCGGGGAGCAGGCACCTGCGCTGTTAGGCGATTCGCCGGTCATCCAGGAAGAGAGATAGCAGCGGCCTTCCGCCATAATGCACAGGCTGCCAAAGGCGAACACCTCCAGCGGCACCGGCGTGCTGCGCGCCAGTTGTTTAACCTGATGAATCGACAACACCCGCGGCAGCACCACGCGCTGCAGATTGAAGTGGCGATGATAAAAGCGAATCGCCTCAAGATTGGTTGCCGAAGCCTGCACAGAGAGATGACGTTCAACCTGTGGATAATGCTTCGCGGCATACTCCAGCGTGGCAATATCGGCCAGAATCAGCGCGTCGGCTCCGTTTTGCGCCGCCACATCAATCGCCCGCTGCCAGCGTCCCATGCCATCCGGGTGGGCAAACGTGTTGATCGCCACATGCAGTTTGCGCCGATGCTGATGAAGATAGCGCGCCGCTTCAGCCAGCTTTTTATCGGTGAAGTTCAGGCCCGCAAAGTGTCGGGCATTGGTGTCATCTTTCAGTCCCACATAGACCGCATCTGCGCCATTCTCTGTGGCGGTGCGCACTGCGGGTAAGTTTCCTGCCGGGCAGAGCAGTTCCATAGGTGTTCCTCTCAACATGCGATGGGCGTCGAGTCTAGGCATCTGGTGTGGTCTGCGTGTTGATTTGGGGCAGTGAAATTCCAGTTCATCCGGCCTGGCGGCGCTTTTTTTCCCTCTATAGCCGCGTTTTTTATTGATCCCGGATGAGGCGCGCAGAAAAGGATATGGCAATATACGTAAAATTTTCTGAAGGGAGTGACGAAAGTGTTAGAGCGGATACATGCCCATTGTGTGAAAAATGGTCCAAAAATCTTAGGGTTACCCGTAGCGCTTACCCCATTCCCGGTCAAAAAGTTGCTGCTGCAACAACTCTTAAACTGGCAATTTCGCCATGCTTTGGCTGAAGGTGAGTTAGACTTTCTGAACGGTCGCCTGCTGGGTATCGGGATTGCCGATCTCAATCTGCAATGGATAACCACGCTGCAGGATGGCCGACTGGCGGTATTGCAACAGTCCGAAGCGGATGTCTGGTTTCGGGGCAATGCCAATGATCTGTTGCTGGTGGCAGCACGTAAAGCAGATCCCGACATGCTGTTCTTTCAACGCCGTCTGGTGATTGAAGGCGACACAGAACTGGGACTTGAGGTGAAGAACGTAATGGATGCTATTGAACCCGAGGCTATGCCCACCGCGTTACGCACGGCTATTGAGCAGATGGCGGCATTTGTCGACGCCGGCATGAAACAGGACGCGAAGGCCGCACAGGCACGCGCGGGTGCCGCATGTTGATCCGTAGCGAAATTGGTGTTGATGCCGCAGGCATCGACGTACTGCTCAGACGCTGCTTCAGTACCTCCGCCGAGGCGGAACTGACTCAGGCGCTGCGTGAAGATGGCCTGCTGACCCTGGGCGTGGTCGCCACGGATGATGAGGGACAGGTGCTGGGTTATGCCGCATTCAGTCCGGTCAGCGTTCAGGGCGACGATCGCGGCTGGGTGGCGCTGGCACCGCTGGCCGTTGATGAGACGCTGCGCGGTCAGGGCATTGCCAGCAAGCTGATTTATGAGGGGCTGGATACGCTTAATGAATTTGGCTACAGCGCGGTCGTGGTGCTGGGCGATCCGGCGCTGTTCAGCCGGTTTGGTTTTGAATCGGCTGCACGCCATGGCCTGCGCAGTCGCTGGCCGGGAACAGAGACAACGTTCCAGGTCTACCGTCTGGCGGACAATGCTTTTGACGGCGCGGAAGGGCAGATCGACTACGCCGAACCTTTTAATCGCCAGCCGTAATACCCAGCCAGCTCTCCAGACTGATCGGCTGACCCGCCACCAGCAGTAACTTCTGCTGACGGGTCAGTTGTTTAACCTGATACTCCAGTCTGGAGGCGCTGGCGCGATCGCCCGCCTCACAGTGAAACACCAGGTCCAGCGGACCTTTGCCCCGTAGCGCGCGGGCGCCGCGTCCGCTCTGGTGCTGAGCAACCCGGCGCACCACATCCGTGGTAATGCCGGTGTACAGGCTCCCTTTCGCCGTCCGGACGATGTAGAGTTGCCACTGCTGAGCCATACGTAATCTATTCCCAAAAAAAGGTGCCGGGCAGTGTAGCGCGCTTCACGCTCCGGTGCACCGCCAGGAGTTTATCTTGTCCGATCACGCCCATCTTGTTCGCTACCTCCGAAAGCAGCATGTGCTTTCACTCTGCTGTACCGCCGACGATCAACTCTGGTGCGCTAACTGCTACTACGTCTTTGATGAGACGCGCATGGCCTTCTGGATCATGACCGAACCTGATACCCGCCACGGTGAACTCATGGTGCTGAATCCGCAGGTTGCAGGCACCGTAAATGGCCAGCCCAGAACTGTCCTGCTGATTAAAGGGGTGCAGTATCGTGGCCGGGTCACACGGCTGGATGAAGCATCAGAGCAGATCGCCAGAGCGGCTTACCAGAAACGTTTTCCGGTCTCACGCAAAGTGTCGGCCCCGCTGTGGGAGATTGAGCTGGATGAGGTGAAGATGACGGATAATGCGCTGGGATTCGGCAAGAAAATTGCCTGGCAGCGGGAGAAATAGATACGCCCCTTTCAGCAGAAAAGGGCGTGGCGGATTTACAGCGCTTCGAGGATCCGCAGGGATTCACGGTTAAAGGCCGGTAAATCGTCCGGCGTACGGCTGGTGACCAGCTTATCGCCATCCACGACCACTTCCTTATCATGGAAGTCAGCACCGGCATTGATCAGGTCAATGGCAACGGCTTTAACGGTAGTCATCTTGCGACCGCGCACGCCGTTCGCGCTAATCAGCAGCTGTGGACCGTGGCAGATGGCAAAGATCGGTTTGCCGCTGGCGACAAACTCTTTGGTAAAGGCAACAAAACGATCGTCGCCGCGCAGCGCGTCAGGCGAGTGGCCGCCTGGCAGCAGCAGGGCATCAAATTCCGCCGGGCTGACGTCATCAATGCTGCGGTCGATGGTCACTTCCGCTTCGCCTTTCTTGCCTTTAACGACATTACCGGCCTGTTTCTCAATGGTCACCACCTCAAAACCAGCGCCTTTGTAGGCTTCCGCAGGTGAGGTAAATTCTGAGTCTTCAAATTCATCGGTAATCAAAACCGCAACTTTCTTGCTCATCTTTTTTCCTCCTTAAATTTGTGGAGCGCGAGGCGCGCTATCCGGATAACGTTGTAAGCCTGGTCGCTGAGCGTGAGAACGCAAGCCAGCCCGTTAAGATCAGCTATCTTTTAAGCTGTCAGCAGTGAAATAAGGACGAATCTGAGATGAATCGCGTATTACTGACCGGTGCCACCGGCTTAGTCGGGTCGCATCTGCTGCGCTTACTGATTGAGGATCCGCGTGTTGATGAGATCATCGCGCCTACCCGCCGGCCACTGCCCGTAATGCACAAAGTGGTGAATCCGGTAGAGGCCGATCTCACCGATGTGCTGGGGCCGCTGCAGAGTTCGCTGGATACGGTGTTCTGCTGCCTGGGCACCACACGTAAGCAGGCGGGCAGCAAGCAGGCCTTTATTCACGTCGATTACACGCTGGTGGTGGACAGCGGGTTATGCGGATTACGTCTGGGGGCGAAGCAGATGCTGGTGGTCAGCGCGCACGGTGCCAGCCGTCACTCACCGTTTTTATACAATCGCGTCAAAGGCGAAATGGAGAATGCGCTGCGCCATCAGGGCTGGCCGCGCCTGATGCTGGTGCGGCCTTCACTGCTGCTGGGGGATCGCGCGCAGAAACGACAGGGCGAAAGCCTGGCGGGACCGCTGTTTTCGCTGCTGCCGGGCAACTGGCGGGCGGTTCACGCACGCGACGTGGCACGCTGTCTGCATCAGCAGGCATTCATGCCGGGTAGTGAGAGCGTCAGCATCATTGAGTCGGGCGACATCCCGCGTCACTCAGCGTAACTGCCAGACGATCTGATTTCGGCTGCCGCGCCATTGCAGCGTGGCATCCTTCTCCTCTTCGACAAAGCGGCCATCGATCAGCACGTCGAGATAGTCCAGCACGGCACACTGTGCCGCATTCAGCTCCTGCATCCGGTAGCCGGTCCAGAGCCAGATATCTTTACCGGGGCATGTCTTTCGCACCCGTTTCACCAGACGGCGAATGTGCGGCACGTTATGCGGATGAAGGGGATCGCCACCGCTCAGCGACAATCCCTGGCGCGGAATGCGTGTGTCCTGCAAATCCGCCAGCAGTTGCTCTTCCATCGCCAGCGTAAAGGGCACGCCGGAGTCAGTGCGCCACGTACTCTGGTTGTAGCAGCCGCGACACTGATGTTCGCAACCGGCGACAAACAGCGTGCAGCGGGTGCCGGGGCCATTCACGATATCCACATCGTAGTAGCGGTGAATATGCATCATCCCAGCGGCCCTTCGGCCAGATGCTTAACGCGACGCTGCACTTCCTGCTGCTTACCGGCGTTAAAAGGTCGCGCATCCGGGCTGCCCAGATAGCCACAGACCCGCCGTGTCACAGAGACGCGTGCCGGATCGTGA
Source organism: Pantoea sp. SM3640 (assembly GCF_015654165.1). Classification (NCBI taxonomy): domain Bacteria; kingdom Pseudomonadati; phylum Pseudomonadota; class Gammaproteobacteria; order Enterobacterales; family Erwiniaceae; genus Pantoea; species Pantoea sp. SM3640. Next base: position 3,380,355 of record NZ_CP064872.1, on the reverse strand, counting down.
TTGCCGCAGTTCGGACAGGTAAATCCACGGCTGGTACAGGTGAACTCGCCGTTGAAGCCGCACTCGTAGCACTCATCAATCGGCGTATTGGTACCGTAATAGGGCACGCGGTCGTAGCTGTAATCCCAGACATCCTCCAGCGCTTTGAGGTTGTGCTGTACGTTCGGGTATTCGCCGTAACAGATGAATCCACCATTCGCCAGCGGCGGATAGGGCGCTTCAAAGTCGATTTTATCGTAAGGATTCACCTTCTTCTCGACGTCAAGATGGAAGCTGTTGGTGTAATAACCCTTGTCGGTAACGCCCGGTACCACGCCAAACTGTGCCGCATCCAGTCGGCAGAAGCGGTCGCACAGATTCTCACTCGGCGTGCTATAAAGGCTGAAGCCGTAGCCTGTTTCCGCTTTCCAGCGGTCAGTGGCGGCGCGCAGATAGGCGATGATCGCTACGCCTTTGGCGCGCAGTGCCGCGTCATCGTAAGGGTGCTGGTGGCCGCCGCTGAGGGCATTCAGGGTTTCGTGCAGGCCGATGTAGCCCAGCGACAGTGACGCCCGGCCATTACGGAAAATAGGGCCGACTTCATCATCAGCATTCAGCCGGACGCCGCAGGCCCCTTCCATGTAGAGGATGGGCGCGACGCGTGCTTTGGTCTTCTCTAGACGCGCCACACGCGTCATCAGCGCCCGCTTAGCCAGCAGCAGGCGGGCATCAAGCAACGTCCAGAAGCGGGCTTCATCCCCAGCCGCCTCAAGCGCAATGCGCGGCAGGTTCAGGCTGATCACGCCGATGTTGTTGCGGCCCTCATGAATCTGCTCGCCATTCTCTTCATAAACGCCTAGGAAGCTGCGGCAGCCCATGGGCGTTTTGAACGAGCCGGTGACTTTCACCACCTGATCGTAATTGAGGATGTCGGGATACATCCGCTTGCTGGCACACTCCAGCGCCAGCTGCTTGATATCGTAGTTAACGTCGCCCGTCCGGCGGTTGACGCCTTCACGAATGCTGAACACCAGTTTAGGGAATACCGCAGTTTTACGATTTTTGCCCAGTCCGGCCAGCCGGTTGCGCAGAATCGACTGCTGAATCAGCCGCGCCGCCCAGTCCGTTCCCAGGCCGAAACCAAAGGTGACAAACGGCGTCTGGCCGTTGGCGGTGTGCAGGGTATTCACCTCGTACTCCAGCGACTGAAAGGCGTCGTAGCACTCTTTGTCCGTACGCTGACGTGCATACTGTTCAGCCTGCGGAATCTGCCACTGTTCAGCGATCGCCAGATGCCGGGCATAGCTCTGCTCAACAAACGGGGCCAGCACTTCATCAATGCGGTTAATGGTGGTGCCGCCGTAAATGTGGCTTGCGACCTGGGCGATGATCTGCGCCGTCACAGCAGTGGCGGTGGCGATCGATTTAGGCGGCTCGATCTCAGCGTTGCCCATTTTAAAGCCATTGGTCAGCATGCCTTTCAGATCGATCAGCATGCAGTTAAACATCGGGAAGAAGGGTGAATAGTCGAGATCGTGATAGTGGATCTCGCCGCGCTCGTGCGCCAGAACGATATCCCGCGGCAGGATCTGCTGCTGCGCGTAGTGCTTCGCCACGATCCCGGCCAGCAGATCGCGCTGTGTCGGGATCACTTTGCTGTCTTTGTTAGCATTTTCGTTCAGCAGCGCCGCGTTGGTCTGATCGACAAGACCGCGAATGGCGTGGTGTAACTGGCTCTGGCGATCTCGGGCGACATCGCGATCGTGGCGGTATTCAATGTAGGCGCGCGCCAGTTGTGGATAAGGGCCCGCCATCAGCGTCTCTTCTACCGCACACTGAATCTCACTAATATCCACTTCGGGACGATCCGCCAGCCGCAAAGCAACGCGCTCGGCGACCTGCGCGCACCAGGCCGCATCGTCGACCTCTGCTGCCCGTGCCGCCGCCATGACAGCCTGCTCGATACGCTGCGCATCAAAGCCTGTCCGGCCTCCATCGCGCTTGATTACCACCGTCGCCATTTCTCTCTCCGTAAACTACATATGGGGTTCGGGAGGATTCTATTCCCTACATGTAGTGATTGCTGAGAATTAATGCGCTCTGATTTGACCTGAAGCAAGGAAGCCTCAACCCGGCAGAAAATTCCGACTGACGTAAAAAATCGGGTTCGGGTTCAGGTTTCCTGCAGCGCTGGCAGGCCAACGCGACGGCGGTAATGCCGATCGTCACCAGCAGCGCGACGCTGAAGCCGCTGGCACACAGCGTGCAACAGACTGAAATGCTCAGCACCATGGGCTTCGCGCTGGTGAATGCTTACGTCCGTAATCAGGCATCTGGTGCCACTGAAGTGGCCGGGATGCAGGCGACATTGGATGCCGCCGCAGAGGTGCAGGATGAAACGGTGATAGCGCTGGTCAGGCCGCTGGAGACGCTGCTGCGTGCCTTTCAGTAAACGCGATGGCTGGATGAACCGGCCACCGCGGCGTCAGGCCGGGCCGCTGACCGAGTGACGGCGCACCAGCGTCGGGCTGAACATGTGAGTGACTTCCGGCAGCGGCAGATCGTTGGCCAGGGCCAGGGCCAGCTGAGCGGCCTGCTGCGCCATGGTGACAATCGGATAGCGGACTGTCGTGAGGCGTGGTCGCACATAGCGCGACACCAGCACATCATCGAAACCGATCAGCGACATCTCTTCCGGCACGCGGACGCCGTTATCGCTCAGCACCGCCAGCGCGCCCGCCGCCATGGAGTCGTTGTAGCAGGCGACGGCGGTGAAATTTCTGCCGCGTCCCAGCAGTTCTGTCATCGCCTGCTCACCGCCGACTTCGTCCGGTTCGCCCCAGGTCACCAGCCGATCGCTGCACGGCAGACCGTGCTCTTTCAGCGCATCGTAGTAACCCTGCAGGCGATCTTCGGCATCAGAGATGGTGTGGGTTGAGCAGATAAAGGCGATATTCTGGTGGCCGAGCTGGATCAGATGGCGGGTCGCCAGCCAGGCACCGTAGCGATCGTCGAGTGCAATACAGCGCTTTTCAAAGCCTTTTATCAGCCGGTTCAGCAGTACCATTCCGGGCACCTGCTTCATCAGCACTTCCAGCTCTGCGTCGGGAATCTTCTTGGCGTGCACCACCAGCGCCGCGCAGCGGTGACGCATCAGCTGTTCAATCGCCTGACGCTCTTTTTGCTCATTGTGGTAACCGTTACCAATCAGCAAAAAGTTACCGGTGTCGCCTGCCACTTCATCCACGGCTTTCACCATGGCGCCAAAAAAGGGATCGGAGACGTCACCGACAATCAGGCCGAGCGTTTCGGTCGATTGCTGCGCCAGCGCGCGTGCGTTGGCATTCGGGTGATACTGAAGCTGCTCCATCGCCTGGCCTACGGCCTGTCGGGAGCTGTCGCTGGCTTTGGGAGAATTATTGATTACACGGGAGACTGTGGCGACAGAAACGCCAGCCAGTCGCGCAACATCCTTTATGGTAGCCATGCGTTGACCTGCTTTGGGGAAAACGTTTACACATCGCATCAGTGTTACGGAAAAGGGCGGACACATCAACCCGACAGAATGCCAGCGTTGTCGCAAAAAGGGGCAAAATCAGACCCACAGGCACATCTTCTGCTGAGACGTCGCCCCATGTTATGCTCAGTTCCCCACCTGGCTACCGTGAAAAAACAACGATGAAAATCAAAGTGCCACATCTGGCGCACTGGGGCGCGTTTACCGCCGTCACTGAAAACGATCGTCTGACTGGCTGCGAACCTTTCTTCGCCGATGCCGATCCGTCGCCGATGATCCACACTATTCCCGAGCTGGTCTACTCCGACAAACGCATTCGCCAGCCGATGGTGCGCCGTTCGTGGCTGAAGTCACGCGAGAAGAGCGACCGCACGCTGCGAGGCCGGGAAGATTTTGTCGCCGTGGACTGGGAAACCGCGCTGGATCTGGTGGCGGAAGAGAATCGCCGCGTCCGCGAGCGCTACGGTGCATCGGGTATTTTCAACGGCTCCTACGGCTGGTCATCGGCCGGTCGCGTTAACCACGCCCGCACGCTGGTGCGTCGCTTCTACTTTCAGGGTGGCGGCGGCGTCGATCAGCAGGGTAACTACAGCTGGGGCGCGGCGCAGTTCTTCCTGCCCTATGTGATCGGCACCTATATGCCGCTGACCGGACGCGTTACCGAGTGGCCGCAGGTGGTGGAGCACGCCGAAATATTTGTCGCCTTTGGCGGGCTGGCGCTGAAAAACGCCCAGGTCGCCTCAGGAGGCGCAGGGCAGCACAGCCTGAAACCGGCGCTGATGCAGCTGGCGGCTAAAGGCACGCCGGTCATCAACATCAGCCCAATGCGCGATGACTGCCCGGAATTTGTGAACGCCGAATGGATCCCGATTCGCCCCAACACCGACGTGGCGCTGATGCTGGCGCTGGGTCATGAGATCACCCAGCGCGGCGCGGTTGACGAGGCGTTTCTCGCCAGCCACTGCACCGGCTGGCCGCAGCTGCGCGCCTATCTGCTGGGCGAAACCGACGGCGTGGCGAAAACCGCCGGCTGGGCCAGCCGTATCACCGGCATTCCGGCTGACCGCATCGTGCAGCTGGCGCAGCAGCTGACCGGCAAACGCAGCTTTATTACCTGCTCCTATTCCGTGCAGCGCGCCCATCGCGGTGAGCAGCCTTACTGGATGATGATTGCGCTCTCCTCAATGCTCGGTCAGCCTGGCCTGCCGGGCGCAGGGTTCTCCTTTGGTCACGGGTCGATGAACAGCGTCGGCAACCCGCGTCAGGAAGGGCCAGCGCCGATGATGAGCACCGGCCCGAATCCTTCGGGACTGTCGATTCCGGTGGCGCGCATCAGCGATATGCTGCTCAATCCCGGCCAGCCCTATCGCTTCCAGGGCGAAACGCTGCACTATCCCGACATCCACATGGTGCACTGGGCGGGCGGCAATCCGTTCCACCATCACCAGCAGCTGAACCGGCTGGTGGAGGGCTGGCAACGGCCCGATACGGTGGTGGTGCAGGATATCGTCTGGACGCCAGCGGCGCAGATGGCGGACATCGTGCTGCCCGCGACGACCACACTGGAGCGCAACGACATCGGCGGCTCCTCACGTGACCGCTTTGTGCTGGCCATGCATCAGGCGATTAAGCCGCAGCATCAGGCACGCAACGACTTCGATATTTTTGCCGATTTAGCAGAGCGTCTCGGCTATCGCGACACCTTTACCGAAGGACGCAACGAGATGCAGTGGATCGTGCATCTCTATCAGCAGTGCGCCACCGCCCATCAGCGCAAAGGCATCGATTTCCCCGAATTTGATGAATTCTGGCAGCGCGGCTTTGTGGAAATTCCGGAAGGCGGCAAGCCTTATCAGTTTATGGAGGATTTCCGTGCCGATCCGCAGGCGAATCCGATCAAAACCGCCAGCGGCAAAATCGAGCTGTTCAGCCAGACCATTGCGGACTACCAGCTGGACGATTTCGCCGGTCATCCGGAGTGGCGTGAACCGCAGGAGTGGCTCGGTTCGCCCGTGAGCCGTGACTATCCGCTGCACATGATCTCCATTCAGCCGTCCGACCGGTTACACAGCCAGCTGGATGCCACCGACACGGTGCAGGGCAACAAAACGGCCGGACATGAAACGCTCTGCATGCATCCAGTGGATGCGGCCGCGCGCGGACTGGTGGAAGGCGATGAAATTGAGGTGAGCAACGCCCGTGGTGTGATGCTGGCGGGTGTGCGCATCACTGAGGGTGTAACGCAGGGCGTGGTGATTATCGCCACCGGTGCCTGGTTTGATCCGGGCTTCGGCAGGGCATGGCAGCCTTTCGATCGCGCGGGTAACCCCAACGTGCTGACGCTCGACATCGGCACCTCGTCGCTGACGCAGGGGCCAAACGCCATGAGTTGCCTGGTGGAAATCAAAAAACATCAGGATTGCACAATAGCGTAAGGATCTCATGGCTGGTTACATTTTGCGGGTAACTGTTGCGTTTAGGCGATGGCAGCCGATCAATCCCCTTTGCTACATTCAGGGTCCCAGAGGTATTGATGGGTGAACATCAATAGATTTTCTTGATTACACCAACCTGCGCAGATGCGCAGGTTTTTTTTGCCCGCAATCTACCGTCGATAACGAACTGATACACAGTTTTCCTGTTATACGGCCAGCGCTTTCTTTATAACTGCTGGCACCAGCCCCTTTCTCTTTATTTTGCGCAGCGGAATGCCATGCCCCGGATTAAAAAACTACTGGGAAAAGACCAGATAAAAGCGCCCTTTAACCCTTTTCGTTTTCGGCTGATCTGCCTCGGTGTCACGACCTGCCTGGTGGTGCTGCTGGCGCGCGTCGCGGACCTGCAGTTCCTGAATCAGCCGATGCTGGAGCACGAAGCGGATCAGCGATCGCTGCGAACCGTCACGCTGCCCACCAGCCGCGGCACCCTGCTGGATCGTAACGGCGAAGCCCTGGCGCTCAGCGTGCCATCGCGCGACGTGATTGCCGATCCACTGCGCGTGCTGGAGAGCAACCCCGATTTTACCAGTGCCAAATGGGCCTATCTTGCAGCGGCGCTGAACACCCGTCCTGAAGAGCTGGCGGCGCAGATCACCGCCAACCCGAAACGTCGCTTCCTCTATCTGGGGCGTAAAGTCGAACTGGGTATCGCCAAAGACATTAAAGAGCTGAAGCTGAAAGGCATCAGTGAAGTTTATGACGACAGCCGTTTCTATCCGATGAGTGAAGCCTCTGCGCCACTGATCGGCATCGTTGGCGCGGATAACGTCGGCCTGAACGGGCTGGAAAAAGGCTTCGATAAGGTATTGCAGGGCGAGCCGGGCAAAGAGGTTTATCGTCAGGATGCGGCAGGCAATATCATCGCGATGATCAACTACCAGCCGCCGACGCAGCCGCCAACGGTACAGCTCAGCATCGACAAATATGACCAGTACACGCTCTACAGCAAACTGCGCGACGGCGTGCTGATCAACAAGGCGGACTCGGGTGCCGCCGTGCTGGTGAAGATTGACACCGGCGAGATTCTGGCGATGGCCTCTTATCCGTCGTTCAACCCCAACAACTATGAAGGGGCTACCCCGGCGCAGATGCGTAACTCGGCCATCAACGACAGCTACGAACCGGGATCGACCGTGAAGCCACTGGTGGTGATGGAAGCGCTGGAGCGCCATCTGGTTCGCCCGGACTCGGTGATCGACACCACGCCTTACAGCGTGAACGGCCACCTGATCCGCGACGTTGGCCACTGGCCGCGCCTGACCATGACCGGTATTCTGCAAAAATCGAGCGACATCGGGGTCTCTCACCTCGCGCTGGCGATGCCCGCGGAAGCGCTGGTGAATACCTATCATGCGTTTGGCCTGGGCAAACCGACCGGATTAGGGCTGACCGGCGAAAGCGTCGGTTACTTCCCGCTGCACCGTGCCCGCTGGGCTGACATTGAGCGGGCCACCTTCTCCTTTGGTTATGGCCTGCGCGTCACGCCGCTGCAGATTGCACGCGAATACGCCACGCTCGGCTCTTATGGCGTTTACCGTCCGCTGTCGATCACCCGCGTCACGCCACCGGTCATGGGACGGCAGGTTGCCAACCCGGAAACGGTGAAAGAGGTGGTGCATATGCTGGAGAGCGACGTATTGCCAGGCGGAACCGGACTGAAAGCGGCGGTGCCGGGCTACCGTCTGGCAACCAAAACCGGTACGGCGGAAAAGATGGGCACCAGCGGCAAGTATGATGGCGGCTACGTCAACTACACCGCCGGTATCGCGCCCGCCAGCCATCCTGAAGTGGCGCTGGTGGTGATGATCAACCATCCGACGGCGGGCGATCACTTCGGTGGTTCGGTTGCTGCGCCGGTATTCGGCAACATCATGGGGCCGGTTCTGAAACACATGAACGTTGCGCCGGATGCCATCTACACCAAACCTGCGGCCAGCCCTTCGGATAAATCTTAGTTAGATCTGAGTGTAAGCGAGGCGTGAAGGATAGTCACACCTCGTTGCACTTCCCCGAATTCGGTTGCGTTTTCCTGCTGTCTCCGCGCGGTCAATCAGTGCGAGGATAGCAGTCCCAGAGGTATTGATGGGTGTGAAAACAACACCGCTTCGGCAGTGAGACCCTGTTATTACACCGACCCACGCAGATGCGTGGGTTTTTTTTTGCCTGCGCACCGGACTCCTGCCTTTTCGGCTGTATCAACCGCCGTTAAATCATCATCGTTCTTAACGAAACCCTGACAGTTTGCCGGTAGAAACGCGCGTCGCCTTTCACCGATAATGGCCGCCGTGACGCCTGGCGTTTTTTTTGCTCGCCACAACCGGTTTTCACTGCCGCATTCCGCACGTTCCGGGATTTCTTTTTCTGCTTATCTGAAGAGTTCGACGATGACTCACCTTTCTCGCCCCGCGCGTTCCTTTGGGCTTAAATGGCTGCTCCTGTTGCTGGTTGTTGTGATTGTCGCGGGCGTTATCTGGCGTCTGCTCTCTTCGGGGCACGGGCCGGGTGAGGGAATGCCGCCGGGCAGACCGGGTGCGCCTGGCATGATGGGCGGCGGTGCAACGCTGGTTCACAGCGGCGTCGCCAGCACGGCGGATGTGCCAGTATGGCTGAATGCGCTCGGCACGGTGATCCCCAACGCCAGCGTGACGGTGACCAGCCGCGTTGATGGTCAGCTGGAGCAGGTTTTCTTCACTGAAGGGCAGAAGGTCAGCGCCGGGCAACTGCTGGCGCAGATCGATCCGCGCAGCTATCAGGCGACGCTGAACCAGTATCAGGCTGAACTCAGCGAAAACCAGGCGCTGCTGAAAAGTGCCGAGCTGACGCTGGCGCGTTACCGCAAACTGGCTGCGCAGGATGCGCTGGCGCGTCAGGATCTGGACAGTCAGATTGCCACCGTCGGGCAGTATCGCGGCGCTGTCGCCGCCGATCAGGCGCAGATTGCCAGTGCGAAGCTGAGCATTGAGTATGCCCGGATTACCGCCCCGATCAGCGGGCGTGTCGGCCTGCGTCAGGTCGATCCCGGCAACATGGTACAGAGCTCCAGCAGTACCGGCCTGGTCACCATTACGCAGATGCAGCCCGCTGCCGTGACCTTCAGCGTGCCACAAAGCGACATCCCGGCGCTGGTCAGCGTGCTGCATCAGGGACAGAGCCTGCCCGCCACGCTGTTCGATCAGGACAATCAGCATCCGCTTGCCAGCGGCGAAGTGAAGTTCATCAGCAACCAGATCGACACCGCCACCGGCACCGTGGCGCTGAAGGCGATGTTTGCCAACCAGGATGAAGCGCTGTTTGCTAACCAATTTGTGAATATCAGGCTGCAGACCCGGGTGCTGAAAGGCGTGACGGTGATCCCGGCGCAGGCGCTGCAGCTCAGCAGCGATGGCAGCTTCGTCTTTGTGATCAACAAAGATCACACCGTCACGCGCAAAGCGGTCACCACCGGCCCGGCGTTCGGCGACGATCAGCAGGCGATCCTCAGTGGCGTTTCGCCGGGCGATCGGCTGGTAACGGAAGGGATCGATCGTCTGACCAGCGGCAGCAAAGTCACGCTGGCGGATGAGACGCCCGCTGCCGGTGCTGTATCGAAATGAACCCGTCTCGCCTGTTTATTCTGCGTCCGGTCGCCACCATTCTGCTGATGGTCGGCGTGCTGATCGCGGGCATCTTCGCCTATAAATTCCTGTCGACCTCGGCGTTGCCGCAGGTCGACTATCCGACCATTCAGGTCACCACGCTCTATCCTGGCGCCAGCCCGGATGTCATGGCGTCGTCGGTCACCTCACCGCTGGAGCGCCAGCTAGGGCAGATGGCGGGGCTGAGCCAGATGAGCTCCACCAGCGCCAGCGGCTCGTCGATCATTACTCTGAAGTTCAGCCTGGATCTGTCGCTGGATGTCGCCGAGCAGGAGGTGCAGGCGGCCATTAACGCGGCAAATAACCTGCTGCCTGACGATCTGCCTAATCCGCCGACCTACAAAAAGGTCAATCCGGCGGACAGCGCGGTGGTGACGCTGGCAGCCAGTTCAGACACGCTGCCGCTGACAGAGGTGCAGGATCTGGTGAATACCCGGGTGGCGCTGAAGCTGTCGCAGATTTCCGGCGTCGGCATGGTGACGCTGGCGGGCGGTCATCAGCCCGCGATTCGGGTGCAGATGAACCCGCAGGCGCTGGCGGCGCATCATCTGACGCTGGAGGCGGTGAATACGCTGATCGGCAACAGCAACGTCAATGGCTCCAAAGGCGGCTTTGACGGCAAATATCATTCGGTCACCATCGACGCCAACGATCAGCTGCGCACCGCCGAAGAGTACGGCAACCTGATCCTCACTTACGAGAACGGCGCGGCGCTGCGCCTGAAAGATATCGCTCATATTGAGCAGGGTCCGGAGAACAGCTTCCAGTCCGCATGGGCCAATAACCAGCCCGCGATTGTCATCAGCGTGCAGCGCCAGCCCGGCGCAAACGTTATTCAGGTGGTGGACAACATCAAGGCGCAGCTTCCCGCACTGCAGGCGGCGCTGCCGGACGGGGTAAAGATGACCATTCTCTCCGACCGCACCCAGACCATTCGCGCCTCAATCAGCGACGTGCAGTTTGAGCTGATGCTGTCGATTGCGCTGGTGGTGATGGTGACCTTCCTGTTCCTGCGCAACGTGGCCGCCACGCTGATCCCGAGCGTGGCGGTGCCGCTGTCGCTGGTTGGCACCTTTGGCGTGATGTATCTGGCGGGCTTCAGCCTGAATAATCTGTCGCTGATGGCGCTGACCATCGCCACCGGCTTTGTCATCGATGACGCGATCGTGGTGGTCGAGAACATCTCCCGGCGGCTGGAGCAGGGCGAGTCACCGATGGAGGCGGCGCTGAAAGGCTCACAGCAGATTGGCTTCACCATCATATCGCTGACCTTTTCCCTGATTGCGGTGCTGATCCCGCTGCTGTTTATGGGCGATGTGGTCGGGCGGCTGTTCCGGGAGTTCGCGATTACGCTGGCGGTGGCGATCCTGGTGTCGATGCTGGTGTCACTGACGCTGACCCCGATGCTGTGCGCGTATCTGCTGCGGCACATTCCGCCAGAGCAGCAGTCAACCTTTGCCCGCAAGGGCGGCGCGCTGTTTGACCGGCTGGTGCGCGGCTATGACCGGCTGCTGACCATGGTGCTGAATCATCAGAAACTGACGCTGCTGGTGGCGCTGGCGACCTTCGGGCTGACGGCGCTGCTCTATCTGATGGTGCCGAAAGGCTTCTTCCCGACGCAGGATACCGGGCTGATTCAGGGCGTCACCGTTGCCTCTCAGGATGTCTCGTTTAACGCCATGGCCTCGCGCCAGCAGGCGCTCTCTAAACTTATCCTGACAAACCCGGCGGTGGAGAGCGTCTCATCGACCATCGGTATCGACGGCACCAACACCAGTCTCAACAGCGGACGGTTGCAGATCAACCTTAAGCCGTTTGGCTCGCGCGATCTCAGTGCCAGCCAGGTCATCAGCCAGCTGAACCAGGCGACCGCCAGCGTGCCGGGTATCCGGCTCTATCTGCAGCCAGCGCAGGATCTCACCGTCAACGATCAGGTATCGCCGAGTCAGTATCAGTTCACCCTCGACGACGCCGACAGTGAAAATCTGGTCCGCACGTCGCCGAAACTGGTGGCTGCCTTGCAGCAGCGGCCCGAGTTTAATGGCGTGGTGAGTAACCTGCAGGATCAGGGGCGTGTATCTTACGTGGAGCTGAACCGCGACAAAGCGGCGCGCTTCGGCATTACCGCATCGGACGTGGACACTGCGCTCTATAACGCGTTTGGTCAGCGTCTGGTCTCGACCATTTTTACCCAGTCGAATCAGTATCGGGTGGTGCTGGAAGTGGCGCCGGCTTACCAGCAGGGGCCGGCGTCGTTTGATGATGTTTATCTGCAGCCGTCCACCAGCAGCAGTTCAACGTCGTCATCCACCAGCACGACGTCATCTGCCTCTTCGTCCACCTCTTCATCCACCTCTTCATCAACGTCGACGTCCACCTCAGGTTCGGACAGCACCACGGCCAGCAGCGGGATGGTGAAACTCACCTCTATCGCGACGATTCATCAGCGCACCGGCTCGCTGATGCACATGCGGCTGAATCAGTTCCCGGCGGTGATGATCTCCTTCAACCTTAATCCAGGCTACTCGCTGGAGGATGGTCAGCGGGCAATTGCAGAGGTGCGCCAGCAGCTGCAGCTGCCGGAGAGCACCACGCTGCGCTATCAGGGGGAAACCTCGGCGTTCCAGAGCGCCACCGGCAACACGCTGTGGTTGATTCTGGCGGCGCTGATCACCATGTATGTGGTGCTCGGAATCCTCTACGAAAGCTTTATCCATCCGGTCACGATTCTCTCTACGCTGCCGTCGGCGGCGGTGGGCGCCCTGCTGACGCTGCTGCTGGCGGGCACGGAGTTCAGCCTGATTGCGCTGATTGGCGTCATCCTGCTGATCGGCATCGTGAAAAAGAACGCCATTATGATGATCGACTTCGCACTGGAGGCGGAACATCAGCAGCACCTGAGCGCGCGTGAGGCGATTCATCAGGCCTGCCTGCTGCGCTTCCGCCCGATCCTGATGACGACGATGGCGGCGCTGCTCGGCGCGCTGCCGCTGATGCTCGCCTCCGGCTCGGGTGCCGAACTGCGTCAGCCGCTGGGGCTGGTGATTGTCGGCGGGCTGATTGTCAGTCAGGTGCTGACGCTCTTCTCCACGCCGGTCATCTACCTCTGGTTTGACGGGCTGGCGCAGCGCGGCAACGCCTGGGTGAAACGCCGTCAGCAGCAGGCGCGGAGCGGGCAATGAATCTGACCCGGCTATTCATCTTTCGTCCGGTGGCGACGCTGCTGCTGACGCTGGCGATCCTGCTGCTCGGCGCGCTGGGCTACCGGCTGCTGCCGGTGGCACCGCTGCCGCAGGTCGATTTTCCGACCATCATGGTCAGCGCCAGCCTGGCGGGAGCCAGCCCGGAAACTATGGCGGCGACGGTCGCCACCCCGCTGGAACGTTCGCTCGGGCAGATTGCGGGTATCAGTGAGATGACCTCCAGCAGTTCGCAGGGCTCCAGCAGCATCATCCTGCAGTTTGAGCTGGACCGTGATATCAATGGCGCGGCACGCGACGTGCAGGCGGCGATCAACGCGTCGCGCAGCCTGCTGCCGAGCGCGATGGCCTCGCTGCCGACCTATCGCAAAGCCAACCCGTCGGATGCGCCGATTGTGATGCTGGCGCTGACCTCTGCCACCCGCACGCCCGGCGAGCTTTACGATCTGGCGGAGAGCAAGATCGAACAGGCGATGGGACAGGTGCAGGGCGTGGGCGATGTGTCGCTGATGGGCAGCGCCTTACCCGCGGTGCGGATTGATCTGCAGCCGCTGAAGCTGACCCACTACGGCATCTCGCTGGAGACGGTGCGCGCCGCCGTCGCCAACAGCACCACCAATCTGCCCAAGGGGATTTTACAGGGCAGTGACCAGTCGTGGCTGGTGGACAGCAACGGCCAGCTGGAAAAAGCCGCCAGCTATCGCGATCTGATCATCACGTATCAACAGGGCAAGGCGGTGCGGCTGCGCGACGTTGCCACCGTCTATGACTCGGTGGAAGATCGCTATCAGGCGGGATTTCTGAATGCCACGCCTGCGGTGATGATCGGTATCAAACGTCAGGCGGGCGCTAATATGCTCGAAACCATCGACGCGATAAAAGCGCAGCTGCCGCTGCTGGAAAAGAGCCTGCCCGCGGACAGCCAGCTGAAAGTGGTGGTTGACCGCTCGCCCGGCGTGCGCGCCTCGCTGTATGATACCGAAGAGACGCTGCTGATCGCGGTGCTGCTGGTCATTGCGGTAGTGTTTATTTTCCTGCGCAATCTGCAGGCGGTGATCATTCCGGCACTGGCGCTGCCGGTGTCGCTGATCGGCACCTGTGCGGTGATGTACCTGCTGGGGTACAGCCTGGATAACCTGTCGCTGATGGCGCTGATTATCTCCACCGGCTTCGTGGTGGATGATGCGATTGTGGTGCTGGAGAACATCACCCGTCACATTGAGCGCGGGCTGAGCCCGTTACGGGCGGCGCTGCGCGGAGCGCAGGAGGTGAGTTTCACCGTGCTGTCGATGACCGTATCGCTGATCGCGGTGTTCATCCCGATCCTGCTGATGGGCAGCATTGTGGGGCGGCTGTTCCGCGAGTTTGCCGTGACGCTCACCGTATCGCTGCTGATCTCGCTGTTTGTCTCGCTCAGCCTGACGCCGATGCTCTGCGCACGCCTGCTTAAACCAAAGCCGCCCGTCAGCCAGCGGCCGCATCCGCTTTATCAGTTTATTGAAAATCAGCTGAACCGCCTGCTGGCCGCCTACGGACGCGGGCTGGCCTGGGTGATGCGCCATCAGAAACTGACGCTGCTGAGTCTGCTGCTGACCGTGCTGCTGAATGTTTTTCTGTTTACCGTAGTGCAGAAGGGCTTTTTCCCGAATCAGGACACCGGGCTACTGATGGGCGCGCTGCGCGCCGATCAGAACATTTCATTTCAGGCGATGAAGCCGAAAATGCTGATGTTCACGAAGATCATTCAGGAAGACCCGGCGGTCGAGAGCGTAATGTCGTCGATGGGCAGCGGGATGTTTGGCTCCCGTAACAGCGCCAACTTCTTTGTGCGGCTTAAGGACTTTGACCAGCGCGATGCCACGGCCACCGAAGTGGCCAACCGGCTGACGCGTAAAACCAGCCACATCGCCGGGGCGCAGATGTTCCTGATGGCGGCGCAGGATCTGCACATTGGCGGACGCAGCGCTAACGCCACGTATCAGTACAGTCTGCAGGCAGACGATCTTGATCTGCTGCGGATCTGGACGCCGAAAGTGCAGGCGGCGCTGGCGGCGATCCCTCAGCTCAACAGCGTAGACTCCGACTCGCAGACCGGCGGTCAGGAGGTGGAACTGACCATCGACCGCGACCGAGCGACCCGGCTGGGCGTCAACGTGAAAATGCTCGATACGCTGCTGAATAATGCGTTCAGCCAGCGGCAGATCGCTACGCTCTATCACACCCTGAATCAGTATCACGTGGTGATGTCGCTGCAGGACAGCGACACCGCGAATCCGGAGACGCTGCAGCAGCTCTATGTGATTAACGACAGCGGTGACCGCGTGCCGCTCTCCGCCTTTGCCCGCTTCAGCGGCGGCAATGCGCCGCTGTCGGTGGCCCATCAGGGCCAGTCAGCGACCAGCACGGTGGCGTTCAATCTCAATGATGGCGTTTCACTGGAGCAGGCGCAGGGTCTGATTAAACAGGCGATGGCGAAGCTGGGCCTGCCATCGACCATTCATGCCGGTTTTGCCGGTACCGCCGCCGCCTTTTCCCAGCTGACCGCTACCATGCCGTGGCTGATTCTGGCGGCGCTGGCAGCGGTCTATATCGTGCTCGGCGTGCTCTACGAGAGCTACATCCATCCGCTGACCATTCTTTCGACGCTGCCGTCTGCGGGCGTCGGCGCGCTGTTACTGCTACTGCTGACCAACACGCAGCTCACGGTGATCGCGCTGATTGGCATCATCCTGCTGATTGGCATCGTGAAAAAGAACGCCATCATGATGATCGATTTTGCCATCGACGCGGAACGGCGGCAGGGCATGTCGCCGCAGCAGGCGATCACCCAGGCGTGCCTGATGCGCTTCCGGCCGATCATGATGACCACGCTGGCCGCGTTTTTCGGCGCGTTGCCGCTGGCGCTGGGCAGTGGCGGGGATGCCGATCTGCGCAGTCCGCTGGGGATTGCCATCGCGGGCGGTCTTGCGCTCAGCCAGCTGCTGACGCTGTTTACCACACCGGTTGTTTATCTGTGGCTCGACCGTCTGGGCCGTGCCACTCAACGTCAATGGCGTCGTCTGCGCCATGCGGAATCCTGATCCATGAAATCTCTTATCCCGTTTATTGTGCTGCTGCTGGCTGGCTGTAGCGTTGGTCCCGATTATCAGCGCCCGGCGGTGGCGATGCCGGTTCACTATAAAGAGACGAAAGGCTGGCAGCAGGCGACGCCGCTGGATGCGCAAAGCAAAGGCGAATGGTGGGCGGTCTATCACGACGCCACGCTGGGCGGGCTGCTGAGCCAGGTCAGCGTGTCGAATCAGAATGTGGCGACCTATGCCGCGCAGTACCGGCAGGCGCAGGCGCTGGCGGCGGAGTCTCGCGCGGCGCTGTTTCCTTCGCTGGGCTATGACGGCAGCGTGACGCGCAGCGGCAGCCATGCAACCAACAGCAGCGTTCGCACCACCAGCAGCAGCCATCAGGCGGAACTGAGTGCCAGCTGGGAGCTGGATCTGTGGGGCAAACTGCGGCGCACGCTGGAGGAGGACCGCGCCAGCGCCGCGGCCAGTGCGGCGGAACTGGCCAATATCACCCTGAGCGCCCAGTCTGAGCTGGCGCAGGACTATTTCCAGCTGCGCATCATGGATCAGAAAATCGCGCGCTATCAGCAGAGCGTTGACGCCTATCAGCGCTACCTGAACGTCATTACCAGCCAGTATCAGGCGGGCACCGCGTCGCGGGCGACTCTGGCTCAGGCGCAGCTGCAACTGGAGAATGCCAGCGCCTCGGCGCAGGATTACCAGTGGCAGCGCGCGCAGATGGAGCACGCCATTGCGCTACTGATCGGCAAAGCCCCCGCCGACTTTAGCCTGGCCGCCGCGCCGCTGACCGCCACGCTGCCCGCGATTCCGGCGGCCCTGCCGGGCGAGCTGCTGCAGCGCCGTCCCGACATTGCATACGCCGAACGCAACATGGCCGCCGCCAATGCCGCCGTGGGTGTGGCGGTGGCTGGTTACTATCCCGACCTGACCCTGAGCGCCAGCGGTGGCGTCAGCGCTTCGGTGCTGCATTCGCTGTTCTCACTGCCGAACCGCGTCTGGTCGCTGGGGCCGGAGCTGAGCGGCACGCTGCTTGACGCGGGCGCGACCTCTGCCAAAGTCGATCAGGCGCGGGCGAGCTGGGATGCCAGCGTCGCGACCTATCGTCAGACGGTGCTGTCCGCGATGCAGGAAGTGGAAGATAAGCTGGTGGAGCTGAACACGCTGCAGGGCGAAATCGCCGCACAGCAGCGCGCCACCGATGCTGCACAGACCTCGGCGCGGGTGACGCGTCTGCAGTATGAGGCGGGTATGATTAACTACCTGGATGTAGCGACCACTGAGAACAGCAGCCTGAGTGCGCAGCAGAGTTTGCTGACGCTGCAGAGCACGCAGTGGGTCAGCAGCGTGGCGCTGATTGCCGCGCTCGGCGGTGGCTGGCAGGCCCCCTGAAGCCGCGTCAGACTGCCGATAATTCGGTTGTCGAACCGCGTCAAATCCTGCATCGTGAGGGGCTAATTTTCACGATGCTAAGGAACCGGCATGGCTTTCACACTTTTACGCCTGATATTTCGCCTGTTATGGCGGGTCGAACTGCGTGGCGACGTCGCCGAACTGCATAAGCAGAAGGTATTAATCACGCCGAACCATATGTCGTTTCTCGACGGCATGCTGCTGGCGCTCTTTTTACCGATTAAACCGGTATTCGCCGTCTACTCGACCATCAGCGAAAGCTGGTTTATGCGTCTGATTAAACCCTTTATCGACTTTGTGCCGCTGGATCCGACCCGGCCTATGGCGCTGAAGCAGCTGGTACGGCTGATTGATACGGGCCGTCCGGTGGTGATCTTCCCGGAAGGCCGGATAACCGTGACCGGATCGCTGATGAAGATCTACAGCGGGGCCGGCTTTGTCGCCGCGCGTTCAGGCGCGAATGTGGTGCCGATGCGCATCGAAGGCGCTGAATACACGCCGTTCGGTCGTCTGGCGGGCGTGTTCAAACGTCGCCTGTTCCCGCGCATCACCCTGACCATTCTGCCCGCGACCCGCATTCCGATGCCGGAGGCGAAACGGGCGCGCGACCGGCGCGTGCTGGCCGGGGAGCATCTGCATCACGTGATGATGGAAGCGCGCATGGCGGTGCGTCCGCGTGAAACCCTGTTTGAGGCGTTTCTGGCGGCGCGGACACGCTATGGCGCGTTTAAGCGCTGCATCGAAGATGTGAATTTCAAACCCGACAGCTACACCGGACTGCTGAAGAAGTCGCTGGGCGTGGGCCGTATTCTGGAGCGCTACAGCCAGCCGCGAGAAGTGGTGGGGCTGCTGCTGCCCAATACCACTGTGACAGCAGCAGCGATTTTCGGGGCCACCCTGCGCGGGCGTGTTCCGGCAATGCTCAACTACAGCGCAGGCGTTAACGGCATGCGGGCTGCACTGACCGCCGCGCAGATCAAAACCGTCTTCACATCACGGCAGTTCCTGGACAAAGGCAACCTGTGGCATCTGCCGCAGGGGCTGGACGATGTGCAGTGGATCTACCTGGAAGATCTGAAAGATACCGTCACCGGCAAGGACAAACTGTGGATCCTCGCGCATCTGCTGATGCCGCATCGCGCCCAGCTGCCTCAGCAGCCGGAAGACGCCGCGATGGTGCTGTTTACCTCCGGCTCGGAAGGCAACCCTAAAGGGGTGGTGCACTCGCATAAAAGCCTGCTGGCAAACGTTGAGCAGATCCGCACCATCGCGGACTTCACCCCGCGCGACCGCTTTATGTCGGCGCTGCCGCTGTTCCATGCGTTTGGTCTGACCGTCGGGCTGTTTACGCCGCTGATGACCGGCGCACAGGTCTTCCTCTATCCCAGCCCATTGCACTATCGCATCGTGCCGGAGCTGGTTTATGACCGTAACTGCACCGTGCTGTTTGGCACCTCAACCTTCCTGGGTAACTACGCGCGCTTTGCCGCGCCCTATGATTTTGCCCGTCTGCGCTATGTGGTCGCGGGTGCGGAGAAGCTGCAGGAGAACACCCGTCAGCTCTACATCGAGAAGTATGGCATTCGCATTCTCGAAGGCTACGGCGTAACCGAGTGCGCACCGGTTGTGGCGATTAACGTGCCGATGGCGGCGAAGACGCACACCGTGGGGCGCATTCTGCCGGGCATGGATTCACGACTGATGTCGGTGCCGGGCATTGAGCACGGCGGACGCCTGCAACTGCGTGGGCCGAACGTGATGAAGGGCTATCTGCGGGTCGAAAATCCTGGCGTGCTGGAAGCACCGGCCGCCGACGATGGTGAAGGCAATATGGAAGCGGGCTGGTATGACACCGGCGATATCGTCAGCTTCGATGAAGGCGGCTTCTGCCAGATTCAGGGCCGTGCCAAACGCTTTGCGAAGATTGCCGGTGAGATGGTGTCACTGGAGATCGTCGAGCAGATCGCCCTTAAAGCGTCACCGGACAAACAGCACGCCGCTTCACTGCGCCCGGATGGTCAGCGCGGTGAGGCACTGGTGCTGTTCACCACCGATGCTGAGCTGACGCGCGACAGGCTGCAGAAAGCGGCCCGCGAGCTGGGTGCACCAGAGCTGGCACTGCCGCGTGATATCCGTGTCATGAAGCAGCTGCCGCAGCTGGGCAGCGGTAAACCCGACTACGTCACGCTGAAAAAAATGGCGGAAGAGGAGCAGGCATGAGCCTTGATCGTAATGCGCCGCTGATGTCGCGCGGCATGATTGCCGTGATTATCGCCCAGTTCTTTTCGGCCTTCGGCGATAACGCGCTGCTGTTTGCCACGCTGGCGGTGCTGAAAAGTCAGTTCTATCCCGAGTGGAGCCAGCCGGTATTACAGATGCTGTTTGTTGCAGCCTACATTCTGCTGGCACCGTTTGTCGGGCAGGTGGCGGACAGCATGGCGAAAGGGCGGGTGATGATGCTCGCCAACAGCCTGAAGCTGCTGGGCGCGCTGGTGATCTGCTTCGGCTTCAATCCCTTCCTCGGCTACACGCTGGTGGGCGCGGGCGCAGCGGCCTACTCGCCGGCCAAATATGGCATCCTCGGTGAGATCACCCACGGCGAGAAGCTGGTGAAAGCCAACGGGCTGATGGAGGCGTCGACCATCGCCGCCATCCTGCTTGGCTCGGTGGCAGGCGGTATGCTGGCTGACTGGCATATTCTGGCGGCACTGGGGATCTGTGCGCTGACCTACGGCATCGCCGTGGTCGCGAACCTGTTTATCCCGAAACTGCAGGCGGCACGGCCGGGTCAGAGCTGGCAGTTTGGCGTGATGACGCGCAGTTTCTTCAGTGCCGCTGCGCTGCTGTGGCGTGACGCAGAGACGCGCTTCTCACTGCTCGGTACCAGTCTGTTCTGGGGCGCAGGCGTGACGCTGCGTTTCCTGCTGGTGCTGTGGGTGCCGGTGGCGCTGGGCATCAATGACAACACCACGCCAACCACGCTGAATGCGATGGTGGCGATCGGCATTGTGATTGGCGCGGCGGCGGCGGCGAAGCTGGTCACGCTGGAGACCGTGCGTCGCTGCATGCCAGCTGGTGTGCTGATTGGCGTGATGGTGGTGGTCTTCGCGCTGCAGCACTCCCTGATGAATGCTTATCTGGTGCTGATGCTGATTGGTGCGCTGGGCGGTTTCTTTGTGGTGCCGCTGAATGCGCTGCTGCAGGCGCGCGGCAAAGAGAGCGTCGGGTCAGGCAATGCGATTGCGGTTCAGAACCTGGGCGAGAACAGCGCCATGCTGATCATGCTGGGGCTCTATACGCTGGCGATTAAGGCGGGAGCCCCTCCGGTGGCGACGGGCGTCGGTTTTGGCGTGCTGTTTGCGCTGGCGATTACGGTGCTGTGGCTGTGGCGACTGGCTAAGCGGTAACAAATTCGCCGCCTCTCTCCGGCTTACGCGGGAAGAGGCGGCGTGAGGCTTAGCGACGGACGGCAATCGCTTCGATTTCGATCTTCACATCTTTTGGCAGACGCGCCACTTCGACACAGGAACGCGCCGGGAAGTTAGCTTCATGCTCGGTGAAAAACGCTTCATAGGTCGCGTTGACCGTGGCGAAATCATTCAGGTCCTTCACGAACACCGTGGTCTTCACGATGTCACCCACCTTCAGACCCGCGGCTTCAACAATCGCCTTCACATTTTCCAGTGACTGACGCGCCTGTGCGGCAATGTCATCTGCCACCTGGCCAGTCGCCGGATCGACCGGGATCTGACCTGAGGTGATGATCATGCTGCCCAGATCGACACCCTGAACATAGGGACCGATAGCGGCAGGGGCTTTTTCAGTACTGATTTCACGAGACATCATGGCTCCTTTGATTATGTCGTCAGGCGGCGATGCCGCCGGTGTTGCCCATTATAAGGTCGGGCAGGGCGATTACCAGTGACCCAGCACCACATGACGGGCGAACTCTTTCTCGCAATATTTGCACTTCAGATGCACATCGTCGGCACGCTGCTTCACGGCAAAGCTGGAGAAGACCGGCTCGCTGCGGCTGATGCAGTTGCTGTTGGGGCAGGTCAGCACCCGTTCAACGTGATCCGGCAGCGTCGGGGCGATCTTCGCTACCACTTCGTAGTCGTCGATGCGGTTAACCGTGGCGTGCGGCGCATAGACCGCCAGCTGATTTACCTGATCGTCGGTGAGAAAGGTGTTCTCAATTTTGATCAGATCTTTGCGGCCCATCTCGCCCGACGGCAGATTCAGACCGATGGTAATGCGCTGATCGGTTTCGGTCAGCCGGAACAGGGAGAGCAGTTTAAAACCGATCTGCGCCGGAATATGGTCGATGACCGTGCCGCGTTTGATCGCTTCGACCTGCAATTTGTTGTCCTGCGTCATGGGGGATTCTCCTTACAGGGCGAGTTCGCTGTTTAAAACCAGTGCCAGCAGAGCCTGGCGCGCATAGATGCCGTTACCCGCCTGCTGGAAATACCAGGCATACGGGGTTTTATCGACATCGGTGGTGATCTCGTCGATGCGCGGCAGCGGGTGCAGCACCTTCATGTTGTCGCGCGCTGTGCTGAGGTCGGCAGCGCGCAGAATGAACTGTGCTTTGACGTTGGCATATTCGGACGGGTCGAGCCGCTCTTTCTGCACCCGGGTCATGTAGAGGATATCGAGCTGCGGCATCACCTCTTCAAAACTGTCGTGCCGTGACCAGGCGATGTTCTTCTCATCCAGCATGTCGGTGATATAGGCCGGCATCGCCAGCGCATCGGGTGCGATGAAAAAGAAACGGTTGCCATCAAATTTCGCCAGCGCCTGCGTCAGGGAGTGCACGGTTCGGCCATACTTCAGGTCGCCGACCATCGCCACATTCAGCTGATTAAGACGGCTCTGCGTCTCCTGAATGGTGAAGAGATCGAGCAGCGTCTGGGTCGGATGCTGGTTTGCGCCGTCACCAGCGTTGAGAATCGGGATGCCGCCGGAGAACTCGGTCGCCAGCCGCGCCGCGCCTTCCTGCGGATGACGCATCACGATCGCATCAACGTAGGTGCCGATGACGGAAATGGTGTCGGCCAGGGTTTCGCCTTTTTTGCCCAGCGAGGTATTACTGCCGTCCGCAAAGCCCACCGCTGACGCGCCCAGGCGATGGATCGCAGTTTCAAACGACAGGCGGGTACGGGTCGAGGCCTCAAAAAAGCAACTGGCGATCACCTTGTGCTTCAGCAGTTCCGGCTGCGGATGGGCTTTCAACTTTGCAGCGGTGTGCAGCGCCAGTTCCAGCTCTTCACGACTGAGGTCATTGATTGAAATAATGTGCTTGCGATATAGCGGGTTAGGCATAGCTCTCTCCTCTGCGCGGCCGGATTGCGGACAAAAAAAAGCCCCTGCTTAAGGGGCTTTTTTAAGATCGGGTCGATGACCGAAAGAAACAGCAGCGCCGCCTGCGGTCAGGCGTGATTGAACGTTAAATTGTCCGCTGTGCTGTCGCATATTTCCTCCGGCAAATTGGGCCGCATTATACCCGTTCGCGGTGGGGCGGCAAGAGGAAAACGTTTGCGCCTCGGTAGCAGCTAAGCGCGCATGGGCCGTCAGACGGGTGACGCGCTCTTCACCAGCGGACGTGACTTAGCGTCCTCAGCCCGTCTGAACCCCGCCGGTCAGCGCTGGCCCAGCGTGGCGACCATCACCGCTTTAATGGTGTGCATCCGGTTCTCGGCCTGGTCAAACACAATGCTGTGCGGCGACTCAAATACCTCGTTGCTCACTTCCATACCGTTGGGCAGATCGTACTGCTCTGCCATCTGCTGGCCCAGTGTGGTCTGGTCATCGTGGAAAGCGGGCAGGCAGTGCAGGAATTTCACCAGCGGATTACCGGTCAGATCGAGCATCGCCCGGTTGACCTGATAGTCACGCAGCAGGGCAATACGCTCGGCCCAGACTTCTTTGGCTTCGCCCATCGACACCCAGACGTCGGTGTAGATAAAGTCAGCGCCTTTTACGCCATCAGCAATATCTTCGGTGAGGGTAATTTTGCCACCGGTCTGCTGCGCAGCGTCGCGGCACTGCGCCACCAGTTCGTCCTCTGGCCAGCAGCTCTTCGGTGCCACCAGACGCAGATCCAGACCGACCTGAGCGGCGGCTTCCAGCATGGTGTTACCCATGTTGTTGCGTGCATCGCCCACATAAACCAGTGTCATCTCGCTGAGCTTTTTGCCCGGCAGATGCTCCTGCATGGTCAGCAGGTCAGCCAGCAACTGGGTTGGATGAAACTCGGTGGTCAGACCGTTCCACACCGGCACACCGGCGTGTTCTGCCAGCGTCTCCACCAGCTCCTGACCGTAACCGCGATACTGAATGCCATCGTACATGCGGCCCAGCACCCGCGCGGTGTCGCGCATTGACTCTTTATGGCCGATCTGACTGCCACTCGGGCCGAGATAAGTGACGTTTGCACCCTGATCGTAAGCGGCAACTTCGAAAGAGCATCGGGTACGGGTCGAGTCTTTTTCGAAGATGAGCGCGATGTTTTTGCCTTTCAGATACTGCACTTCGCTGGCGCTTTTTTTCGCCTGTTTCAACTCAGCGGACAGGGAAAGCAGGTGATCAATTTCGGCGGGGGTAAAATCCAGAAGCCTGAGGAAATGGCGCTGATACAGTTGACTCATACAACACTCCGGTAATCATTAAAATGAATTAAAATTCAATTTAACCGTATGAATATTCATTTTCAAGTCTGGAGCTAATAAACTTTTCTTTTTGTGTAGTGGCGCGACAGGCAGTGTGGGAAAATAATTGATTATTGCCGAACTCAGAGAGGACATTGTCATGGCATATGAAGCATTACTGGAAGAGCAGCAGGAAGAGACACGGCAGATTATCGAAGAGCTGCTGGAGGATGGCAGCGATCCTGATGCGCTCTATACCATCGAGCATCATCTCTCATGCAATAATTTTGATTCACTGGAAAAAGCCGCGGTTGACGCATTCAAGCTGGGTTATGAAGTGACCGAGCCGGAAGAGCTGGAGCTGGAAGATGGCACCACCGTGATGTGCGTCGACATCATCAGCGAATCTGCGCTGAAGCCTGAACTGATTGATGTGCAGGTTGAGCAACTGGTGAACCTGATTGGTAAGTACAACGTCGACTACGACGGCTGGGGCACCTATTTCGAAGACCCTGATGCCGAAGATGAAGACGAAGATGACGACGCCATCGAAGATGAAGATGATGATGGTATTCGCCACTAAGTAGCCGGGGCGGAGAGTTCTCCGCCTGTCACTTCTGCCACCCCTTTTGACATCATGAATTACACACCCTTACTTGAACCGATCTATCAGTTTCTGCACTGCCGCACGCCACAGGCCTGGATTGACGAGGCGCGCAAGCCGGAAAACCTGACCCTGCTGTTAACCGACCATCTGGTGTGCGAGCTGAAAGCTGCCCAGACCGCGGTGTGGCTGATCCGCAAATATGTCGCCGACAAACCCAGCGGCGACGCCATTCTGGCGTGGCTGAAGCCCTATGAAGATTTTATTTTCCGCGAAGATGGCGACAGCGACTTTATCAACGCCCATAAGAACCTGACAAAAAGCGTTATTGTGCGCAATGCGCTGCCGTGGGCGGATGAGCTGGTGGAGAAGATGGTGCTGCTGATTAAAGAGGAGCTGCATCACTTCTATCAGGTGTGGGAAATTATGCAGTCGCGCGGGCTGGTCTATCAGAAGATTACCTCCAGCCGCTATGCCAAATCGCTGCTGCGCGAAGTGACCACCCATGAGCCGGAAACGCTGGTGGATAAGCTGATTTGTGGCGCTTACATTGAGGCGCGATCCTGCGAGCGTTTCGCCAGCCTGGCACCGTATCTTGATGATGAACTGGCGAAGTTCTATATTTCGCTGCTGCGCTCCGAAGCGCGGCATTATCAGGACTATTTAATGCTGGCGGCACAGATTGCCGATAAAGATATCGCGCCGCGGGTTCAGGCGATTGGCGTGACAGAAGGGCGGTTAATCAGCGAACCCGACAACGAATTACGTTTTCACAGTGGCGTTCCCGCCTTCTGATCCGGCTGCACGGGCGGGGCGGGCAGCCCCGTCTGTCACAGTAGTTTCAGCATCCGTACTTCGCAGTCGACATGGCCGGTGCAGCCCATCGCGCTGTCGATATGCTCAAAGCCCAGCGACTCATAGAGTTTAATCGCCCGCGTCAGGCTGGCGGTGGTTTCCAGATAGCAGCGACGGAAGCCGTGGCTGCGTGCATATTCTATCGCCCTCAGCGCCAGTTCGCGCGCCAGACCCTGACCGCGCACCTCTGGCAGAAAGTACATCTTTTGCAGTTCGCAGATATCGGGCGCGCTACAGGCCAGAGGTGCAACCCCGCCGCCGCCGACCACTTTGCCCTGATACTCCACAATCCAGTAGGCACTCTGTTCTGCACTGTAGAGCTCAAACAGCTGGTCGAGCTGCGGATCGGAGACGGTGTAGCCCTTGTCAGCCGTCAGGCCGAACTCCGCAGAAACATCACGGATCACCTGAGCAATATGCGGATTATCGGCGGCCGTAATTGGCCGCACCTGGAGGTGCTGAGAGTCAGAAATCATGTTGGGATTGGGTTATGCGAATCGGTTAGACATTTACCAGAAGTAACATTATCGTCATGTAAAAGCAATATTGCTGATATTTTAAGGAGGCAAAGAATGACAGCATTTCATTGGTTATTTAAAAATTATAAGAACTTATCTTTTATTTTTATTGTCATGGGTTTTATCAACGTTTGGGCTTATTTTAAGTGGATTGGACGAGTGGATTTTTTTCCATTAGTAATTGGTAATCTTTCAGCAAGTCTGTCCGTATTGATATCTTCTCTGGTCTTCTTTCTCACTATCTCCATCATGTTCTTTATTCCTTCAGCTCTTTGTTCGTTAATGGGGCTTAAAAGTACAGTTAAAGATAAAAAGAAATTAAGCATTCGGGAAAGACTTAACATTGAATATAACGAAGGATGTACTGCTGTTACTGCTTTGATCACTATTCTCACTGCACTTGCTGTTCTACTTATTAATGAAAATTCCAGTGTTGGGGTTTTTGTTATTCCTGCTTTGATGGGTTTGATAACACATGTGATATGTAATTATTTCATAAATAATCAAAGGCAGGAGTACTTGCGAGTGTTTATTTCTCGTTTGAAAAATATGCACGAACGTAAAAGTCTCGTAAATTGTGAACTAAATAAATGGTTCGCTTGGGAAAGGTTTAAAGCAGATCAGATAACTATAAATATTTTCTACTGTTCTATGTCGCTCTGTATTGCTTTCATTTCTATTTTGCCACTTTTTATTTTAATAGACTTAGAAGTGTATTTTACTGGCGAGAAATTGTTGGTTCAATACTCAATAGTGGTGATTTTATATGTTTTACTTTTTATGCCTGCGCTTATGATACTTTTTAAAAACAAAGCTGGCAGAGTCCAGTCAGTTCACCCTGCATTGGTGCTAGCGCCTTTTATACTTGTTGTTATTTTCGGTGTTTTTCCTGCTTTAATAATTCAAGTAAATCAGCGTGGAATTGAGTTGGTAGGTATGGCTTCCTGGAAAGAAAAATTTTTTTCCTTTAATGTAGAAGATTTCCCTGCATACTATTTCCCTGAAAAAGAATGGGGTCCAACAAAAGAAGTAGGTAAGTTCCGCCTCGTTAAAGGACTCCAGGTTTTTTCGAATAATGAAGTCTGGCTTATTTGTCCTTCAGGTTTAGAGCAATTAAGAACAAAAGCTCTACAAGGAAATGCATTGATATGGAGGGTGGACGAAGATTCTAAACACAAGTTGAGAGACTTAAGTCAGTATTGTTTAATAGCCAGGAATAATCAGGTCAGAACTGATGCTGCTTTAGCAGCTCTATATGGATCAATGTTGCATTGAATAAAAACGTAATTTTGTAATAGACATTAATTCTTCCGTTAATTCGACTGTGGTTTTTCTCCAATCTATACCCGCTATACGTTTTTATATCAATCTCATAGCGCTTATGTCGATATACGCATGTGTATTTAACTGAAGAACGATGCAGAGCAGATACCATCACAGAACTACGAGCTTTGCTAAGCATCAAGTACTGACAATAAAAAACCCCGCGCCAGAGCGCAGGGTTTTTTCAGAGCGAGAAATCAATCAGAGCGCCGCAATGACCGCCTGCTGTTCAATCAGTTTTGCTTTTGATTGTTGCAGGTCTGCCACGCGTTCGCGCTCTTTCGCGACGACCGCTTCCGGCGCACGTGACACAAAGCCTTCGTTTGCCAGCTTGGTCTCAATCTTCTCGATCTCGACATCCAGCTTAACCAGCTCTTTCGCCAGACGCTCCAGCTCGGCGGTTTTATCCACCAGATCTGCCATCGGGATCAGCAGCTCTGCGCCTTCAACCAGTTTGGTCACCGACACCGGGCCTTTCTCGCCTGCAGGCAGAATGGTCAGGCTTTCCAGACGCGCCAGGCGCGACAGGAAGTTGCGGTTAGCCTCAACGCGACGCAGTGCCGCAGGTGAGCAGTCACGCAGCAGCACATCCAGCGGCTTGCTCAGCGCGATGTTCATCTCGGCACGGATATTACGCACCGCGACGATCGCCTGCTTCATCCATTCGATGTCCGCTTTCGCTTCGGCATCTTCTTTCGCCGCATCGTACTGCGGGAAAGGCTGCAGCATAATGGTGTCGTCGCTGATATTTTTCAGCCCCTTCACGCGCTGCCAGATGGTTTCAGTGATAAACGGAATGATCGGATGCGCCAGACGCAGCAGCGCTTCCAGCACGTGAACCAGCGTATGGCGGGTGCCACGCAGTTCAGCTTCACTGCCGCTGTTCATCACCGGCTTGGTCAGCTCCAGATACCAGTCGCAGAACTGGTTCCAGGTGAAGTCATACAGCAGGTTAGCCGCGATGTCGAAACGGTAGCTATCCAGCGCTTCACGGTATGCTTTCACCGTGTTGTTGAACTCGGTCAGGATCCAGCGATCCGCCAGCGACAGCGTCATCTCGCCGCCATTCTGTCCGCAATCCTGGTCTTCGGTGTTCATCAGCACGAAGCGGCTGGCGTTCCACAGCTTGTTACAGAAGTTGCGATACCCTTCCAGGCGCTTCATGTCCCAGTTGATGTCGCGACCGGTTGAGGCCAGCGCCGCCAGAGTGAAACGCAGCGCATCGGTGCCTGATGGCTCGATGCCGTCCGGGAACTGCTTCTCGGTACGTTTGCGGATCTTCTCCGCCAGCTGTGGCTGCATCATGTTGCCGGTGCGTTTTTCCAGCAGCGCCTCCAGCGAAATGCCGTCGACCATATCCAGCGGGTCAATCACGTTGCCCTTGGATTTCGACATCTTCTGACCTTCTTCATCGCGGATAAGACCGGTCATGTAGACGGTTTTGAACGGCACCTGCGGTTTGCCGTTTTCATCTTTGATGAAGTGCATGGTCAGCATGATCATGCGGGCAATCCAGAAGAAGATGATGTCGAAGCCGCTGACCAGCACGCTGGTCGGATGGAAGGTGCGCAGCGCTTCGGTGTTTTCCGGCCAGCCCAAGGTGGAGAAGGTCCACAGACCTGAGGAGAACCAGGTATCCAGCACGTCATCATCCTGACGTAGCGCCACATCGGCGGCCAGGTTGTTCTCGGCGCGAACTTCATCTTCGGTACGGCCAACGTAGACGTTACCGTTGTTGTCATACCACGCCGGGATGCGGTGACCCCACCAGAGCTGACGGGAAATACACCAGTCCTGAATATCACGCATCCAGGAGAAGTACATGTTTTCGTACTGCTTCGGCACGAACTGGATGTCGCCATTCTCAACGGCTTCAACGGCGACTTTTGCCAGCGGCGCGGTACGCACATACCACTGGTCAGTCAGCATCGGCTCGATCACCACGCCACCACGATCGCCGTAAGGGACGGTCAGATCGTGCGGCTTGATCTCTTCAAGCAGGCCCAGCTCATCGACAGCGGCAACGATGGCTTTACGCGCGGCAAAGCGTTCCATGTTCTGGAAAGCGGCCGGGATCTCATCGGAACAGGCATCGCTGGCTTCGCCGTTGGTGTCATATACCTGAGCGCGGTCGCGGATATCACCATCGAAGGTCAGGATGTTGATCATTGGCAGCTTATGACGACGACCCACTTCGTAGTCATTGAAGTCATGCGCCGGGGTGATCTTGACGCAGCCGGTGCCTTTTTCCATGTCAGCATGTTCGTCGCCAACGATTGGAATCAGACGGCCAACCAGCGGCAGCAGCACAAATTTGCCAATCAGATCTTTGTAACGGGGATCTTCCGGGTTAACGGCCACGCCGGTATCGCCCAGCAGGGTTTCCGGACGGGTGGTGGCAACGACCAGGTAATCTTTACCGTCGGCGGTTTTTGCGCCATCAGCCAGCGGATAGCGGATATGCCACATCGAGCCTTTGCTCTCGCGGTTTTCCACTTCCAGATCGGAGATCGCGGTGCGCAGCTTAGGATCCCAGTTCACCAGGCGTTTGCCACGGTAGATCAGGTTCTCTTTGTAGAGGCGAACAAACACCTCTTTCACGGCGTTGGAAAGGCCATCGTCCATGGTGAAGCGCTCGCGCTCCCAGTCGACGGAGTTACCCAGGCGGCGCATCTGGCGGGTAATGGTGCCGCCGGATTCCGCTTTCCACTGCCAGATTTTCTCAATGAACGCATCGCGGCCATAGTCCTGGCGCGTCTTGCCCTCTTCAGCCGCAATTTTGCGCTCAACCACCATCTGCGTGGCGATGCCCGCGTGGTCAGTACCGGCCTGCCACAGGGTATTTTTCCCCTGCATGCGCTGGTAACGGATCATGGTGTCCATGATGGTTTGCTGGAAGGCGTGACCCATGTGCAAGCTACCGGTGACGTTCGGCGGCGGGATCATGATGCAAAAGCTTTCCTGGCTGGTATCGCCATTCGGTTTGAAGTAGCCCTGCTTTTCCCAATGCTCGTAAAGCGGCTGCTCGATATCTTGCGGGTTATATGTCTTTTCCATTTCTGCTATGTCGTTTGCGGCTGTGGTGGCGCTGCCGTATTCAATTGGAATCCAACGCTGCGATACGCTTTATAGCGGTCGCGCGCCAGTTGTTTGAGAGCGTCCTCGTAAGGAACGAAGTCTATCACTTCATGGAAAGCAGTAGCAAAATCTGCGAAGTGGGGCAGCAGGCTAATCAGCAGGTCGCGTTGTGAACTGCCGCGACGCTGTGGCCAGGCCAGCTCGACCGGCGCACCGTAGCGCGGGCCTTCACCCGCCAGGTTGTGCGGCACGAAGGCATTTGCCGGTCGTTGCCACAGCGCTTCGTCGAGACGAATGGCTTGCTGTTCATCTTCGCAGGCGATCAACACCCGCTTTCCGGCCCGCCAGCGTGTTTCCGCCAGATTGCACACCAGCGCTTCAACGGCACTCAGGCCATCGCTCGTTGCATCGGTTTCCAGCACGTAGAAGGTTGCGTTTTTCATCGGTTAGCTCATCAGAAGATCAGGGGCGGATTCAGATCCGCCCCTGCTGTCAGAAAAGAGGGCGGTTAGTCGTCGCCGTTCAATCCTGCCCGATTCAACAGAAACTGCGACAGCATCGGCACCGGACGTCCGGTCGCGCCTTTGGCCTTGCCGGAACGCCAGGCGGTACCGGCGATATCCAGGTGCGCCCAGTTATATTTGCGGGCAAAGCGTGCCAGGAAGCAGGCGGCGGTAATCGCGCCACCTGGACGGCCACCGATGTTGCCCATATCGGCAAAGTTGGACTCCAGCTGCTCCTGGAACTCATCCGCCATCGGCAGACGCCAGGCGCGATCGCCCGACTGTTCCGAGGCGCTGATGAGCTCATGCGCCAGCGGATTGTGGTTCGACAGCAGGCCGCTGATGTGATGACCCAGCGCAATCACACAGGCTCCGGTCAGCGTTGCCACGTCAATCACCACTTCCGGGTCGAAGCGTTCCACGTAGGTCAGCGCATCGCACAGCACCAGACGGCCTTCGGCGTCGGTGTTCAGTACTTCAACCGTCTGACCCGACATGGTCGTGAGCACGTCGCCCGGACGCATCGAGCGGCCATCCGGCATGTTTTCACAGCCCGCCAGCACGCCCACTACGTTCAGCGGCAGATTCAGCTCGGCCACCATCCGCATCACGCCATAGACGGCAGCCGCGCCGCACATGTCATATTTCATTTCGTCCATGCTGTCGGCAGGCTTAATGGAGATGCCGCCGGAGTCAAAGGTCAGTCCTTTACCCACCAGCACAATCGGGCGCGCTTCAGCGTCCGGATTGCCTTTGTATTCAATTACCGACATCAGCGATTCGTTCTGCGAACCGGCACCGACGGCGAGATAGGCGTTCATGCCCAGCTCTTTCATCTGCTGTTCGCCGATCACGCGGGTCGTCACGTTTTTGCTGAAGGCATCGGCCAGCTGGCGCGCCTGCGACGCCAGATAGGCAGCGTTACAGATGTTTGGCGGCATATTGCCGAGATCTTTAGCCGCTTTCATACCGGCAGCGACCGCTAATCCGTGCTGGATCGCGCGTTCGCCGCTGGTCAGTTCACGGCGGGTCGGCACGTTAAACACCAGCTTGCGCAGCGGACGACGCGGCTCGGCTTTGTTACTTTTCAGCTGGTCGAAGTTATAGAGGGCCTCTTTTGAGGTCTCCACCGCCTGACGCACTTTCCAGTAAGTGTTGCGGCCTTTGACATGCAGCTCGGTCAGGAAGCAGACCGCTTCCATGGAGCCGGTGTCATTCAGCGTGTTAATGGTTTTCTGAATGACCTGCTTGTACTGGCGTTCATCCAGCTCACGCTCTTTACCGCAGCCAATCAGCAGAATACGCTCGGACAGGATATTTGGCACATGATGCAGCAGCAGTGTCTGGCCCACTTTTCCTTCCAGCTCGCCGCGGCGCAGCAGGGCGCTGATGTAGCCGTCGCTGATTTTATCCAGCTGCTCGGCAATCGGTGACAGACGACGCGGTTCGAAAACGCCAACGACAATGCAGGCACTGCGCTGTTTTTCCGGGCTTCCGCTTTTTACACTGAACTCCATGCACTCTCCTGAATCTTAAAGACAACGGCCGCTGCTGCCGCTAGAATGTAGCGCGCTCATGACCCATTTATTCATTGTCGCAGCATGACATTCTGCCGCTGGAGGTCATAATGAATCAGGGTGACAAGATGTTGTTTTTTCACCACCCGGACGCGTTTTTCATACAAATTTAGCTACGGCGACGGCCATTGATGAAGAAAAATGGCTGATAAGCGTTGAAACTAGCGATTTTCCTGCAAAAAGACAAGTTTTCACAGGCGTACTAAGCGTGATCATCATTAGATATCTGGTTCGGGAAACGCTCAAAAGCCAGCTGGCTATCCTGTTTATCCTGCTACTCATCTTCTTTTGCCAGAAGTTAGTCAGGATCCTGGGAGCCGCGGTGGATGGCGAAGTGCCGACAAACCTCGTTCTGACCTTGTTAGGACTCGGTGTGCCTCAAATGGCACAACTTATACTGCCCTTAAGTCTGTTTCTGGCGATCCTGATGACGCTGGGGCGTCTCTACACGGAAAGTGAAATTACCGTGATGCACGCCTGCGGCCTGAGTAAGGCCGTCCTGGTAAAAGCGGCGATGGTACTGATGCTGTTTACCTCGGTGGTGGCAGCGGTGAACGTCATCTGGCTGGGGCCATGGTCATCCCGCTATCAGGATGAGGTGACGCAGAACGCCAAAGCGAATCCAGGTGCTGCGGCGATGGCCGCCGGGCAGTTCCAGACCTCCAGCGACGGCAGCGCCGTGCTGTTTGTCGAGGATGTGAAGGGCAACAACTTTGGCAACGTATTCCTGGCGCAGTTACGGCCAAAAGGCAACGCGCGTCCTTCGGTGGTGCTGGCTGACAGCGGTCACATGGAGCAGCATAAAGATGGCTCGCAGGTGGTAACGCTGGATAAAGGCACCCGCTTTGAGGGCACCGCACTGCTGCGTGACTTCCGTATCACCGACTTTACTAACTATCAGGCCATCGTGGGCTATAAAGCGGCAACGCTCGATCCTAACGATGCCGAGCAGGCCAGCATGACCGACCTGTTCGCGAATAAGACACCGGATTTCCAGGCCGAGCTGCACTGGCGTCTGACGCTGGTATTTGCGGTGCTGGTGATGGCGCTGATGGTGGTGCCGCTCAGCGTGGTGAACCCGCGTCAGGGTCGTGTGCTATCGATGCTGCCCGCCATGCTGCTCTATCTGATCTTCTTCCTGTTGCAGAGCTCGCTGAAGTCGAGCGGAGCGAAAGGGCGGCTCGATCCGGCGCTCTGGATGTGGGTGGTGAATATCAGCTATCTGGTGCTGGCGGTGCTGCTTAACCTGTGGGATACGGTGCCGATGCGTCGGATTCGCGCCCGCTTTACCCGCGGAGGGTCGGTCTGATGTTTCGCGTACTTGACCGCTATATCGGTAAAACCATCTTTAATACCATCATGCTGACACTGTTCATGCTGGTGTCGCTTTCCGGCATCATCAAGTTCGTCGATCAGCTGCGTAAAACCGGCCAGGGTAGTTATAGCGCGCTGAGTGCCGGTTATTACACCCTGCTCAGCGTGCCAAAAGATATTGAGATTTTCTTCCCGATGGCGGCCCTGCTGGGTGCGCTGCTGGGACTCGGCGCGCTGGCGCAGCGCAGTGAGCTGGTAGTGATGCAGGCGGCGGGCTTTACCCGCATGCAGGTGGCGCTGTCCGTGATGAAAACGGCGATTCCGCTGGTGCTGCTGACCATGGCAATTGGTGAGTTTGTTGCGCCATCGGGTGAGCAGATGGCGCGTAACTATCGGGCACAGCAGCTTTATGGCGGCGCACTGGTCTCGACGCAGAATGGTCTGTGGGCGAAAGATGGCAATAACTTCATCTATATTGAGCGCATCAAAGGCGACAATGAAATTGATGGTGTGAGCATCTACAACTTCAACGATCAGCGTCGTCTGCAGAGCGTGCGTTATGCGGCGACAGCGACCTGGGATGCGGCTAAAAAGCGATGGATGCTGTCACAGGTCGATGAGTCAAACCTGACCGATCCGAAGCAGATCACCGGTTCACAGAGTCTGAGTGGCGAATGGAAAACCAATCTGACGCCGGACAAACTGGGTGTGGTGGCGCTGGATCCTGACGCGTTGTCGATTCGCGGTCTGCATAGCTACAGCAAGTATCTGAAGCAGAGCGGTCAGGAAGCGGGACGTTATCAGCTGAATATGTGGAGCAAGATTTTCCAGCCGCTGTCGGTGGCGGTGATGATGCTGATGGCGCTGTCGTTTATCTTTGGTCCGCTGCGAAGCGTGTCGATGGGTGTGCGCGTCGTAACCGGTATCAGCTTCGGCTTCCTGTTCTACGTGCTGGACCAGATTTTCGGCCCGCTGAGTCTGGTTTACGGCCTGCCGCCGATTCTGGGGGCGATTCTGCCGAGCTTTGCGTTCTTTGCTATCAGCATGTTTATGTTGATTAAGCGGCGCTGACCGTCATCACGCAAATGGCCGCCTCTCAGGGCGGCCTTTTTTATGGCAGGCACTGTGCGTCAGTTTATTCGTCCAGTCGTCTGATGCATCTCTCCATTACCTCATCCAGTCGTTAATCAACGCACCATACAACACTTCCGCTTCCGCTAACCGGCTCAGCAGGCAGTATTCATCGGTCTGGTGCGCCATTGACGGCTCGCCGGGACCGAGGATAATGCAGGGCGGCGAACCCAGCGCGGGTAACAACAGTGACGCATCTGTAAAGTAGGGCACAATGCGCGGTGTCAGCGGGGCGTCATGTAACGCCTGACAATGCTGATAAACAGAATGAATCCAGGCCTGATTGTCTTCGCTCAGCACCGCCGGCAGATCCACCAGCGTCGTCACCGTTACGCTGTCTCCCAGTAAGGTTGTCAGTTGCTGACGAATGGTGGCGTGCTGCAGATTGGGTGCGCTGCGGATATCCACGTCAAAATGTGTGCGATCGGGCACCGAGTTAATGTTCAGGCCGCCTGCAATGCGTCCGACGTTAATGGTCGGCTGCTTCATCAGCGGATGGGGTGCGCCAGGTGAGAAGTGCTGAATCTTTCCCAGTGCCTCCGCCGCCAGATAAATGGCATTGATGCCCAGTTCCGGCATTGCGCCATGGGCTGTTTTCCCGCGGGTTTCACAGCGTAGCCATAGTGCTCCTTTGTGGCCGATAACCGGATAGTTGGCGGTAGGCTCGCCGACAATCAATGCGCCAATATCGGGCAGGTCAGCGGTATCAATCAGCGCCCGCGCGCCGTCACAGCCCGTTTCCTCCCCGCCGGTGATCAACAGCACTACGCCGGAACCCTGCAGAATCGCCTGCTGATTCGTCACGCAGGCAACAGCAAACGCCGCGACAGCGGCCTTCATGTCACTCGACCCGCGCCCGTAAAGTCTGTCACCCACGATTTCACCGAAAGGATCGTACTGCCAGTCAGCATTGCCGAGCGGGACGGTATCCAGATGGCCGGTAAACGCCAGCTGCGGTCCGGGCTGACTGCCAGGCAGACTGGCCATCAGGTTCAGGCGGTTTTCACCGAAGGAGGACAAGGTGACGTCAAAGCCCTGTTCCATCAGCCAGTTCGCCAGAAAGTGCATGCAGGCCGCTTCATTGCCCGGTGGATTAATGGTGTCAAAGCGCAGCAGCTGCTGCGCCAGCGTCTGGCTTTGGCTCATCATCCGCGCACCGTTAACCAGTCCAGACAGTTGATCCACAGCTGGCGATAACCCTGCCACCGGGCAAATTCCTGCGGCAGCCAGTGCGCAGACATATCGCTGGTCCAGACCAGTGAGCGGCCCTGCTGATACTCGCGCACCGCCAGTAGCGGATGTGACGTACCATCAATGGTTGCCAGCAATGTGCCTTCAGGGTGCATTTCTACTTCGTTATAACCCAGCAACCACGGCCATTCGTCTGGCATATCGGTGAACAGCGCGTGGGATTCCGTCACGCTGGGGTAAACGCCTTCGGGCGTTTCGATACGGTCATCCCAGGCCAGGCAGCGCACCGGCAGGACTTTCTCAACTGCCGTATTGCGATAGCGCGCGCCGCCATTAATACCCTGAAAACTAAAGTAGCCGCCCACCATCATCAGCGCGCCGCCCGCGGCCACATAGTCGTGAATCAGCGTCAGACGGTTCGCCGTGCGCTGGCTCTTCAGCCAGGTATCCGGGTGCAGCAGCAATGTATTCGCGCCGATGTCGGAGAGAATGATCGCGTCCCACTGCTGAAGCCCGTCCGGTGTTAAAGGAAACTCGGTGGCAGCAGCATGGGCGGGCATGTAGGTAATGGCATAATCACTGTCGGCCAGCGCCGCCATAAAGTCGGTTGCGCCATTATGCCAGGTAGCGGTGGCAAACTGATCGAAGCCTTTGACGTGAACAGACGTGCTGGTCCAGGACTCGCCGACCAGTAAAATTTTCTTCTGCATTACGGTTCTCCCTTACCCACCAAAAACACGCTGTGGGTTAGCAATCAGTAAGGTTTCAAGTTGTTCGCCGCTCACGCCGTGGCGTTTCAGACGCGGAACAAAATGTTTAAGGATGTAGCCATAGCCATGACCGCCGTAGCGGGTCAGCATGGTTTTCAGGAAAACGTCCTGCGACAATAAAATCTGTTCAATAAAGCCGTCATCGATCAGCTCGCGAATAGCACGGGCATTCTCCTCATCGGACGGTGACTGTGCGGACTCGTCGGCATAGTAATAGCTCATGCCGATCATGTCGTACTCCAGAAAGGCTCCGCGCTGCGCGAGTTCGCGCTGGTAACGTTTGTCGGCGAAGCTGGGGTTCATGTGACACAGCACCACATGGCGCAGGTCTGCCCCTTCATCTTCAAGGATATCCAGCACCTGATGGCCTAATCGTGCCCAGCCGGGCAGGTGCACCTCAACCGGCACACGTGTCGCGGCACTGGCACGGCCCGCCGCCCGCAGGGATTTCTCCTCGTCGGGCGTAAAGCGGCTGGACACGCCAATCTCGCCAATCAGGCCAGCCAGCACCTCGGGTTTTTCCTCCCTGCCGCCGAGGTCGTAAATCAGCTTCTCAGTCAGGGCTTCGATGCTGATCGTTTTCACCCAATCCGGATGCGACGGTTCCAGATATAACCCGGTGCTCATGATGATATTCAGCCCGGTCAGGCGTGCGATGCGTTGCAGTGCTT
This sequence comes from Pantoea sp. SM3640, assembly GCF_015654165.1. Taxonomy (NCBI): domain Bacteria; kingdom Pseudomonadati; phylum Pseudomonadota; class Gammaproteobacteria; order Enterobacterales; family Erwiniaceae; genus Pantoea; species Pantoea sp. SM3640. The sequence goes on along the minus strand of NZ_CP064872.1, from coordinate 3,342,848 downwards.
TGGGATCGCGGCCAATGCCAATATTAGTGGGGTCCACCACGGTATCGCCGCCCAGCGCCCGGAACTTCATTAGCTCCTCAACCGCTAAATCGACATCAAACAGCTGGCAGTTATCGCGGCTGATGAGGGGATTAAGCGACAGCTCGCCCAGGTTTTCGATGCTGACGGGCAATTCCGCCAGATGACGATCGCTACAGCAGCAGGGCGGCACCCATTTGCCGGAGGCATCCAGCAAAATATGTTCGTGCATCAGCGTCACACCCATCTCACAGACAGGTAGCGGGCCGAGTACGGTCATCACATAGCCACTGTTAATGCCCAGCGGCAGGGGGTCAGGATGACGAAAAATCGAATGTTTCATCAGCTATCCTTTCGCCGCCGATCGCGTCGGGTTGAGAATGCGGGTGTTCAGCCAGATCGCCAGCAGAATAATCGTACCGGTGGCGATCTGCGTGTAAAACGGGGAGATATGCGACAAAATCAGGCCGTTCTGGATGATGGCAATCGACAGCGCGCCTAACAGCGTGCCAATAACGGTGCCGAAGCCGCCGAACAGACTGGTACTGCCCAGCACCACCGCAGCGATCACCTGCAACTCAAAGCCTTCGCCCTGATTAGAGGATCCGCTGCCGAGACGGGCGGTGATGATCATGCCCGCCAGCGCTGCCGCCATGCCGCTGAGGATGTAGACCTTCATGGTCACAGCTTTGGTGTTAATCCCGCTGCGGCGTGCGCCTTCCACATTCGCGCCAATTGCCGTGACATAACGACCAAAACGCATATGGTTCAGCACGATATGGCCGACCACCAGCACCACAATGCCAATCAGTGCGGGCATCGGAACGCCCAGCACCCAGGCGCGTCCCATAAAGGCGAACAGGCTGTCGGCAGGGATAGGAATGGAGTAACCCTGGGTGACCAGCAGCGCCACGCCGCGCACCACCGCCAGCGTCGCCAGCGTGACGATAAAGGCCGGGATGCCTTCGTAAGCAATAAAGAAGCCGTTGATGGCACCGACCAGCGCGCCCAGCAACAGACCGCCCAGCAACACCACCGGCCAGGGCAGGCCCCAGTTATTCAGGGCGATAGCGGACAGCGCGCCGACCAGCGCCAGTGTCGATCCCACCGAAAGATCAATCCCACCGGTGGTGATCACCAGCGTCATCGCTGTGGCGACGATCAGCAGCGGCGCACTCTGACGAATGATATTCAGCCAGTTCGCGCTGCTGAGAAAGTTGCCGGTGATCAGGGAAAACACCACGCAGCAGAAAACGAAAAACAGCGCGATGCTGACCACGCCAGAGTGGTTGTGCAGAAGGCGACGCGGCAGCGAGTGCTGTGCCATACGGGAACTGCTCAGATTCATAATAGTCATCCTGTTACCTCGCTCAGTGTGCTGCGGCCGAGCGGGCGACAAATTTCTCACCCACGATCAAATTGACGATCTCGGTCAGATCCGTTTCGGCCACCCGGCGTTCCGCCACGTTAGTGCCTTCGTACATCACCATGATGCGATCGCAGACCAGGAACAGATCCTGCAGGCGATGCGTGATCAGGATGACACTCACGCCACGTGCCGATACCCGCCGGATCAGCTCCAGCACCGCCTCTACTTCGGCGACGGCCAGCGCGGCGGTGGGTTCATCCATGATCAGCACTTTGGGATCGAAGGCGGCGGCGCGCGCAATGGCAATCGCCTGGCGCTGTCCGCCGGATAAATTGCGCACCAGCAGTCGTGTGTCCGGAATAGAAATCCCCAGTCCCTTCAGCATCTCCCGTGCGTCAGCGTGCATTTTCTCTTCATCCAGAAACGGAATGCCGAGAATCGATTTCATCGGCTCACGTCCCATAAACAGATTGCCTGCCACATCGACGGTGTCGCACAGCGACAAATCCTGATAAACCATCTCGATATGGCAGCGGCGTGAATCCGCCGGGTTGCTGAAATGCTGAGCCTCACCATCAATACGAATCGTGCCGCTGGTCGGTACGACCGCACCTGACAGCACCTTGGTCAGGGTGGATTTCCCCGCACCGTTGTCGCCCACCAGGCCCAGTACTTCACCCGGCGCCAGTTGCAGATTGACGCCGCGCAGAGACCGTATCGCGCCATAGGTCTTGGTAATATTCACCATCTCTACCCGTGTCAGGGCAGTTTGTGCTTGCTGCATGTGATTACTCCCATCACCATTAACGGGACCGTTACTCTGTATGCAAAAAAGGGTTATCCGGCACGGTTTACGCCCATGTAAACCGGTTTACCTGCAGAATAAAACCTTTGTCACAACACACAGAACAACACGCTACAACGATATTTGTTTGCCGGGTAAGACATTGCAGCTTCCGTGCCAGCCTGGGAACAGGCGCTACACTCGCGGTCTAACCTTTTGTAATGAAGAACATTTAAATGTTAACTTCAGGTAAACCGGTTTACTTACTATAATGCTGAGAAATTAAAAAGCGCGTTATTTGCGCTAAAACTGTGCGCTTTTGCGCCATTTCGGGACGTTGTTAACACATTTGTATTGAATCGCGCGCCACCCATTCTACTGGCAGACGGGTTTCGGCGGGGACGGGGAGGTCGTCATTCAGAATGCGCAGCATGATCTCTACCGCCGTGCGGCCCAGTTCACGGGCGGGCTGGCGGATGGTTGAAATACGGGGTTGGGTAAAGTCAGCATAGGTCGCGTCATCAAAGCCGACCAGCGACAGCGCGTCGGGCGCGTTGAGTCCATGCGCGCGCAGGCCATCCATCAATCCCAGCACGAGAAAATCGCTCGCGGCAAAGACGGCAGTAGGGCGTTTAGCGCGGCTAAACAGCTGTTCCAGCGCCTGTTTACCGAACTCACGCTGGTATTCGCCGTACATCACCCATTCGGGCGGGATACACAGGCCAGCCTGCTCCATAGCGGTGCAAAACCCCTGGAAGCGTTCGCGCACACTCATCAGTTCGTCCGGACCGCCGACAAAGGCGATATGCCGGTGACCCGCAGCGATCAGCTTTTCGGTAGCAATCCGGCCACCCTGAACGTTATCGACAAACACCTTGGGCACTTCGCTGCCAGGAATGTCCTCATCCAGCAGCACGATGCGCTGGTGGCGGTTAATTTCTTTGCACAACAGGCCGTTATCAGGATGGTTGGTGGTAAACAGCAGGCCGTCTACCTGGCAGGTATCCAGCCAGCGGATAAACTGGCTCTCTTTGTCTGGATGGTTGCGGGTAATACACAGCACCAGGCTGTAGCCATGGGCAGAGGCGGCTTCTTCGGCGGCATCTGCCAGTTCGGCAAAGAAGGGATTGGTAATATCAGGCAGCACCAGCCCCAGGGTTTCACTACCGCCCTTACTCAGGCGGCGTGCCAGGCTGTTACCGCGATAATCCAGTTGACGAATCGCCGCTTCGATACGGTTAATCGTCTCCTGCGGCAGCATAATGCTTTGATTCATATAGCGGGATACGGTCGCTTTAGACAGTCCAGCCAGCGCTGCGACATCGGATAACAGCACCCGTTTTTTACTCATATCACCTGCCATCTTGCCCGGAATCGGCTCTCAGTTAACACCGTTGCGCGCAGCGAATACAGTTTTTCCCTGCCCGCTGACGATAAAATAATCGCTTGACAAAATTTAGCCAAAAGCGAATGTTAAAGGCAGTTTACCGCATTACCCGGGAGTCACTCCCAAACCCGATTAATCCCTTTCACACGTGCACCATAATGGACGGTGTGCAGAAAGTCGATTATTCAGGTTCTGGCTCAAGCAGCCATTCAGACGATATTTGCCCGCCAACACTATTCCCTCTGCATTTCGATGCGGAGATCAACTGGTTATCGCTCATTCCCGACGAGGAATTTTAAGATGATGGCATTTAACACCAGAAAACTGCGTGCTGTTGCGCTGGCAACCGGCTTACTGTCTGCGGGTTCTTTATTTTCACTGGCGCAGGCCGCTCCCACTTATGCGCTGGTTCAGATTAATCAGCAGGCCCTGTTTTTTAATCAGATGAATAAGGGCGCCCAGGACGCAGCAAACGCCAGCGGTAAAAAGTTAGTGATCTTTAACGCCAACGATAATCCTGTGTCGCAAAACGATGCGATCGAAAATTATATTCAACAGGGCGTGAAGGGTATTTTGGTGGATGCGATTGACGTCAACGGCATTATGCCAGCCATAAAAGAAGCGGCCGCCGCTAAAATACCGGTGATTGCGATTGATGCGGTATTACCGGCGGGCCCTCAGGCGGCGCAGGTGGGCGTGGATAATCTGGAAGGCGGCAAAATTATCGGTAAATATTTTGTCGACTACGTGGCGAAAAGTATGGGCGGCAAAGCGCGACTGGGCATTGTGGGCGCGTTGAATTCAGCCGTGCAGAACCAGCGTCAGAAAGGGTTTGAAGACACCATTAAGAGCAATCCGGGCATCACCGTGGCAGATGTGGTTGATGGCCAGAACGTGCAGGATACCGCAATGACGGCGGCAGAAAACCTGATGACCGGTAACCCGGATTTAACCGCTATCTATGCGACCGGTGAACCGGCACTCCTGGGGGCGATTGCTGCCGTTGAAAACCAGGGCCGTCAGAAGGAGATCAAAGTCTTTGGCTGGGATCTGACGTCAAAAGCCATTAGCGGCATTGATGGCGGTTATGTCGAGGCCGTGCTGCAGCAGGATCCGAAAAAGATGGGTGAAGAGGCGGTTAAGGCCCTGAACGCGCTTACGTCGGGCAAAACCGTGTCAAAAACCATTCTGGTGCCGGCCACGGTGGTCACCAAAGCCAATGTGGACAGCTACCGCGCGATATTTAAGTAATCGCTGACTCGCCGCCTGTCTGGAGCAGCGCGGCGAGTTCCTCTGTGGTGGGGAAGGCCTGTAGTGTGCCATGACGGCTGACGGTCAGCGCAGCAGCCTGACTGGCATGAGTCAGTGCTAATGCATCAATTTCACCCCCACGCAGGATCGCGGACGCCAGCATCACGGCCAGAAAGGTATCGCCTGCGCCGGTGGTATCGACGGCATTGGCGGGTTGTGCCGGGTAAAACGTTCGCTGGTCGCCTTGTGTCAGCCAGGCACCCGCGCTACCGAAGGTGGTCACTAACGTTGTCACTGCGCGGGGCTGCAACTGTTGCGCTTCGTGCTGATTGACCACGGCGATATCCACTAGCGGCCAGCAGGAGGCAAAACCGGCGTGCACGGGTGAGGGATTAAATACGGTGATCAGGCCGTGGGATTTGGCCAGGCTGAACAGCGCATAGGTTTTATCGGGCGAGAAATTGCCCTGCTGCACCAGCAGATCGCCCGGACGCGAGCTGGCAAGATGGTGCTTAAGCGTATCGATGTCCAGCGCATCTGCCGCCGTTGTACTGGTAATAATGGCATTATCGCCATCGGCGCTGTGCAGAATAAGCGAGGTATCGCTCAACGCAGTCATGGGCTGCGTGGGCAATAACGTCACGGGCTCGTTCATGAGCTGCTGACGGATCCATTTTCCATTACTGTCATAACCGGTCGCGGCAATTAAATAGGTTTCAATGCCGCAACGGGATAAAAGTATCGCCTGATTCGCGCCTTTACCGCCGATATCCTGCGAACGTTGATAACCGTGAACAGAGGTGCCCTTAGCCGGAATATCTGTGACAGACCAGGTTTCATCGACAGTAATATTACCAGCCACATAAACACGCATAGTGTTTTCCTGAACAGGATAAGAAGCGATGGTTGCTATATCAGCAGAAAAAATTGATGCAATACAAGCGATATTTTCACGCCCTAAAGCAGTTATTGGCGTCATTCACTGTGACCCTTTTCCGGGGTCACCAAAATATCGCGGCAAACCTGTCAGCGCGATAATTGATCGTGCGTTACGTGATGCGGAAAACTATATTCTTGGCGGCGTTCATGGCCTGATTGTGGAAAATCATGGCGATATTCCTTTTTCAAAACCTGAGGATATTGGCCCGGAAACGCCGGCGCTGATGGCGGTGATTACGGAAAAAGTGCGGGAGCGTTTCGGCGTGCCGCTGGGCATTAACGTGCTGGCGAACGCAGCCTTACCTGCTTTTGCCACCGCGCTGGCGGGCGGGGCGGATTTTATCCGCGTCAATCAGTGGGCCAATGCGTATATCGCCAATGAAGGCTTTATTGAAGGGGCCGCCGCAAAAGCGCTGCGCTACCGAAGCCAGCTTCGCGCCGAACATATCCGGGTGTTCGCCGACAGCCACGTTAAACACGGCAGCCATGCGATAGTGGCCGATCGCTCCATTCAGGAGCTGACCCGCGATGTCGATTTCTTCGAAGCGGATGCGGTTATCGCCACCGGACAACGTACCGGTGACAGCGCCACGCTGGAGGAAATCGACGAGATCCGCGCCGCCACCACTTTGCCGCTGCTGGTGGGGTCGGGCGTGACGCCTGCCAACGTCTGCCAGATTCTGGAACGCACGCAGGCTGTGATTGTGGCCAGCGCGCTCAAAGTCGATGGCGTCTGGTGGAACGATGTAGATCGCGACAGGGTAAAACATTTTATGGCGGTGGCGCAGGCTGCGCTGTACCCGGCGTAGCCGCCGTTTAACACCGGATGCAGGCAACAGAAAATCCCATAGATGAGGCGACGTTTTTTGTTCAGGTGAGCACGGTGGAATGTGGCGGCCACCGTGCCACAACAGGTTCAGATCAGCCAGCTTTTCACCACCGGCAGCACGGCGGGCAACTGCGACAACAGATAGAGAATGAGCCCGATGGTGCCGCCGACCAGCGTACCGTTGATGCGGATAAACTGCAGGTCCTTGCCGATATTGAGTTCGATCTGCTGCGACATGTCGCGCGCATCCCAGCTCTTCACGGTGTCGCTGATGTGACGCGTCAGGAAGCTGGCAAACTCCGGCACCACGCTGCGCGCCGCCTGTTCCAGATGCTGGTTCATGGAGTCACGCAGCGCAGGGTCGGCCGCCAGGGTTTCGCCCAGCCACAGGGCCGCACCGCGCACTTTCTCCTGCACCCGCGAATCCTCACTGCTCAGATCCGCCTTGAGCCAGTTACGCATATCATTCCACAGCTCGCCGATGTAGCGATTGAACGAGGCATCCTCTTTCAGCCAGCCCTTAATTTCTTCGGCGCGCTCGGCCATATCCGGGTCGGTCTGCAGCTTAACGATCAGTTTATCAACTGCCCGGTTGAAGCCGAGGCGCAGCTCATGGCCCTGATCCAGCGCCACATCATCCAGCAGGGAATCGACCGCGTTGGCCACCAGCTCGGCGCTGTGTTCGCCCAGCCATTCGGTCGGCAACATTTTGGCTTTGATCGGATGCTCGCGTTTGAGCCAGCGCACCAGCTGCATCGCAATAAACTCGCGGGTGCTGGGTTTATGCAGCAGCTTCAGCAGCTGTTCAATGGCCGCATCCAGCAGCGCCTGATGACGGTTATTTTTGGTGAGGCTCTCCAGCACCATGGAGCTGGTCTGGGTGAGATCGACCTTGTCGATGGCGCGATGCACGGCGCGGCGCATAAAGGTCTGGATCCGCGCGTCATCGGTGAGATCAAGGAAGCCGCGCATCACCTGCAGCAAATGGCGGCCAACGCGGTCGGCATTGCCCGGCGCATTCAGCCACTGGGCCAGCAGGTTTGAAGGATCGTGACGGCGAATCAGATTCAGCAGGGAGTCGGTATCAAGAAACTTCTCCTGCACAAAGCGCCCGAGGTTTTCACCGATACGATCTTTGTTGCGCGGAATGATAGCGGTATGGCGCGAGATAAAAGGCACCGGCACGCGCCGGAACAGCGCCACCACCGCAAACCAGTCCGCCAGTGCGCCGACCATTGCGGCTTCTGCAATCGCTTTGACGCCGCTGACCCAGAAGCCGGGCGGCAGGAAAAGGGTGACGATGAAGGTCGCGGCGGCGAGCAGCAACAGCAGCAGCGCCAGACGTTTCATCCGTTTGAGTTCGTAGTGTTTATCCATAACCTGATCTTAGCAGAGAGCGGGGGTCATCGGCGACGGCCACCCAGCAGGCTGCCGAGCACCCCACGGATGATCTGACTAGTGATCTGACGGGTGGCGCTTTTCGCCATGGTCTGGACCACGCCATCGTGTTTGCCGCCGCGCGGGCCGGTATGACCAAACAGGATCTCTTTCAGACCACCGAGTATGCCATTGTCGACCGCGACAGCATCGCCTTTGGCCGGGGGGGCACTCGCCTCATCGCTGGCGGCCTGAAAGCCTTTTTGCAGCTTTTCAAACGCCGATTCGCGATCGATTTCGGTGTCATATTTGCCATAAAGCGGTGAATGGTTGATCAGGCCGTTACGTTCATCGCCGGTGACCGGACCCATGCGCGAGCCTGGCGCAATGACCATCGCGCGTTCTACTACCGACGGGCTGCCTTTGGCATCCAGGAAGGAGATCAGCGCTTCGCCGGTACCCAGCGCCTGAATCGCTTCCACGCTGTCAAACGCCGGATTGGCGCGCAGCGTATCGGCGGCCGTTTTCACCGCTTTCTGATCTTTCGGCGTGAAGGCACGCAGGGCGTGCTGAACGCGGTTGCCGAGCTGTCCCAGCACCCGATCCGGAATATCTGCCGGGTTCTGGGTGACGAACCAGACGCCGACGCCTTTGGAACGGATCAGCCGCATCACCTGCTCGATTTTCTCCAGCAGCACGGCTGGCGCGTCGGTAAACAGCAGGTGCGCCTCATCAAAGAAAAACACCAGCTTTGGCTGATCGAGATCGCCCGCTTCCGGCAGATGCTCGTAAAGCTCCGACAGCAGCCACAGCAGGCTGGTGGCGTAGAGTTTTGGCATCTGGTAGAGCTTCTCCGCAGAGAGGATGTTGATGACGCCTTTGCCGTTGTCGTCGACGCGCATCCAGTCGGCGATATCCAGCATCGGCTCACCAAAGAAGTGTTCCGCACCCTGTTGCTCCAGCGTCAGTAATCCGCGCTGAATCGCGCCGACTGAGGCACTGTTGATATTGCCATAATGCGTCTGAAAGCTTTTGGCGTTGTCACCGATATATTGCGTCATGGCGCGCAGATCTTTGAAGTCGAGCAGCAGCAGACCCTGGTCATCGGCGATGCGGAAAATAATCTGCAGCACGCCGCTCTGCACGTCATTGAGGTTCAGCAGCCGCGCCAGCAGCAGCGGCCCGAGGTCGGAGACGGTGGCGCGCACCGGATGGCCTTTCTCGCCAAAGATATCCCACAGCACCACCGGATTGCTCTGCGGCTGCCAGTCGGTGACGCCGATTTTCGCCAGCCTCTCCTGCAGCTTTTCGCTGGACTGGCCCGCCATCGCCACACCGGTTAAATCACCTTTGACGTCAGCCATAAAGACCGGTACGCCACTCGCAGAGAACGATTCGGCCAGCTTCTGCAGCGTCACGGTTTTCCCGGTGCCGGTCGCACCGGTAATTAAACCGTGACGGTTGGCCATTTGCGGTAACAGATGAAGTTCGACGTCTGGCGTACGGGCAATCAGTAGCGGGGAAGTCATAGTTTTCCACTCTCAGTCAAAGGATTATGCCTGAAGGATAGCAAGCGGAGCATAGACAGGAGGAGAACAATTCGTCAAAAACGCGGCCGCTGCCCATAGAGCAGCGGCCTGAAACGCGGGATTACTTCTGCACCTCTTCGAAATTGAGCAGGCTGACGCCGATGCCCTGTTGCAGGTGACTGAGGTTGCTGCGCACTGCCACCTGGGTCGCGCCCTGTAACAGCACGACAAACGGCGAATCCTGCTGGATGCGGGTTTGCAGCCCGGTGTAGAGATTGCGGCGTTTAGCCGCATCGCTCTCTCCGGCGGCGGCGCGGGTCTGCGCACTCAGCTCCGGAATGGTCCAGCCGACGCGCCACGCCAGGGTTTTACCGCCGCCTGGCACGTTAGAAGCAAAGGTGCTGGCATTGGTGTTGGGGTCGACGTAGTCCGCGCCCCAGTAAGTGAAGATGGCCTGGAAGTCGCGGCTGCGCATTTTGCTCCACAGCTCTGACTCCGCCACCGGCTGGATATCGAGCTGCACATCCGCTTTGGCAAAGCTCGCCTGCAGCGCCTGCGCCACGTCAATAAACGGCGGCTGGTTCACCACCGTCAGCGCGATGTGGGTGCCCGGTTTGATGCCGCCTTTCTGCAGGATTTCCTGCGCCTTTTTCAGATCGTAATGGAACGGCGTGGTGTTCAGTGCACCATCGAAGCCGTCCGGCAGGAAGCTCTGATGGATGCGGTACTGACCTTTCAGCAACTGGTTTGCCAGGCTGTCATAGTCCACCAGCCAGCGTGCCGCCTGCCACAGGGCCGGATTGCCCAGTGCCGGTTGCTGCGCGCTCTGAGTATTAAAGCCAACGTAGTAAACCAGGCTGGACGGGAAGGCGTCGACCCGCACATTGGCCACATTTTTCAGCGCGGCAATCTGGTCCGGGCCGAGCTGGTAGGCGACATCCACGTCACCCTGCTGAAGCAGCAGTCGGCGGCTGCCGGCTTCGGCGACGCCCTTGAGCAATACCCGCTTCAGATGCGGCTTCTGCGTGCTGTAAGGGTTAGCTTCCAGCACCAGCGCCTGCAGCGGGACAAACTGTTTGATGGCATATGCCGCGCTGCCAGCCGAATGCGTTTTCAGCCAGGCGTTGCCGTAATCATTGTTGCTGACGTGCTGCTGTGCCAGTTTACTGTCAACGATGGAGGCGACCGGCGCAGTCAGCAGGCGCAGCGCCAGATCGCTGCCGATCTCAGCCGGCCAGCGCAGCTCAATCTGGTGATCGTTGATCACCGTGAACTGCTGATCGATATTTTCCGGCGTCCAGCCAAACTCACCCAGGATAAAGGAGGGCGCCTTGTTGAGTTTTACCGCACGGGTTAATGAGAACACCACATCCTGAGCCGTCAGTGGATTACCACTGGAGAAGCGGGCCTGCGGATTGAGGTCAAAAACGAGACTGTGCGGCGTTTTCCCGGCCTGCCAGTGCGTAGCGGCCAGCGGCGATAATTTTTGCGGATTCTGATGGTCCGGCTCCACGAGCCTCTGATAGATATTGCGCTGGCTGCTGTTGCTGACCATTTCAAAACTTTCCGCCGGATCGAAACTAATGATGCCATCCAGGGGAACGGCAACCACCAGCGTGTCGGCAGGCGTCGCGGCGTGTGCCGGGTGAACCAGTGCCAGTGCAGTCAATAAGGAGAGTGAGAGTAGCGATTTGCGCATCGAGAGTTATCCTGAGTCGTTGATCGCTCTACTCTATCGGGCGCCGGATAATCTCAAAATGCCGGTTTGTTATGAGCTTTGCACAATTACATGCTTAGTTATTCAGGCAAAAAGACAAATTAAGATAATGTCCGTCAGTAATTATTTGAGCGTCATTTTACAGCAGGCGGAATAAAGCCGGATTTATTCGGGCGATCACAATTTGCGCACTGTCTGATTGTATGACCATCAAAGTCACTATAGTGTTAACGATGAGAATGAATCTCTGGTATGGAAGTATGATATTTTTTTATCGGTTATTCTGCGTGATGATGACAGGGCGAAAATAATATCCGTCGCTCCTGCGTCAAAACGGCTAAATACCCGATGTTTATGCGGTTTTAGACGCAATTTCCTCGCTGTAAATCTTTTACCTCTCCGTAACCCTTCCGCAACACCATGATAAACTTTCACTGCGACACATTTTAAATTCAATTTTTACATTCAGACATAGTTATATCCCTAATATTGCCAGGTTATTAACCGATATGTTCCGTTAGTCACCGAACCATAATTCTACCTGCCTTCGCTGTTCTGCCGTTGTCTGTGCTGTGTGCGTTCATCCCTGCGGGGAGTTTCCTGCCTGCACCAGGCCTTTCAGCGTCATAACACCGTAAGCGGGTATTTAGCAGATGAGAGTCGTGCGGATATGCTTTTAGAAAAACCCACCACCAGGCGTAAATTTTTGCTCGGTTCACTGCTGGCGTTGCCATTAAGTGAGCTGGTCCTGAAAGGCATGACTGCGGCACAGGCTGCAGAGATGGCCGCCCCCGAGTTAGCCGATTACAAACCGATCTTTTTTAGTGCCGATGAGTGGCAGTTTATTCTGGCCGCCACCGACCGCCTGATTCCGGCGGGCGGCAAAGGCAAAGCGCCAGGCGCGCTGGAAACTAACGTGCCGATCTTTATCGATCAGCAGCTGCACAGCGAAGCATTTGGCAGCGAAATCTATATGCAGGGGCCTTTCAACACGAAAGCACCCGCCACGATGGGTTATCAGATCCCGTTCCGTCCCCAGCAGATGTATCAGACCGGTATCCGGCTGATCAATCAGTGGTCGCAGAACACGCACCAGAAAGCGTTTCATGCGCTGACGCTGGAAGAGAAAGATGCGGTGCTGACCCAGGTCAACAAAAACGAGATCGACTTTGCCGCGCTGGGCGAAGCCGATCTTAAGCCTTCCCATTTCTTCAGCCAGCTGCTTTCCGATACCAAGCATGGCTACCTGGCCGACCCGATGTACGGCGGTAATAAAGGCATGAAAGCCTGGATCGCCATCGGCTTCCCGGGGGCGCGTGCCAGCTTCACCGAATGGGTGAAACAGCACAACGTTCCTTATCCGCTCGGCCCGGTCAGCATCAAAGGTGAACGCGCATAAGCGCTTCCACATCAGGTAAACAGGATTATCATGGCACAGGTTACTAAAAAAGAAGTCGACGTCGTGGTCTGCGGCCTCGGCTGGGCAGGCTCGCTGATGAGCATCGAGCTGGCACTGGCAGGTCTGGACGTGCGCGCCCTGGAGCGCGGCGGCGATCGCGATTATGACGAATTCGCCTACCCGAAACCGGCGGATGAATACGCCTATGCGGTGCGCAACAAAGTGTTTGCTACACCCGCCGAAGTGGCGGTCACCGTGCGCTACAACAGCAGCCAGACGGCATTGCCAACCCGTAAATGGGGCGCGTTCGCCCCGGGCACTGGCGTGGGCGGCTCCGGCCTGCACTGGACGGCGGTACTGATCCGTCCGACGCCGACCGATATCAAACTTAAAACCTACGTTGACGAAGCTTACAAGCCCGGCATTCTGCAGGATGATATGCGGGTGATGGACTTCCCGTTCAGCTGGGAAGAGATCGAGCCGTACTACTACAAATTCGAACTGATTTGCGGCCAGTCGGGTAACACCGGCAACCTGCGCGGTAAAATCCTGGAAGGCGGCGACCCGTTTGAAGGCCCGCGTTCCGAGCCTTATCCGCTGCCCGCGCTGGATGACACGCTGAACAACGTGATGTTCAAAGAGGTGGCGACGAAGCTCGGTTACCACCCGTTCCCGAACCCGTCAGCCTGTGTGTCGCGCGCATGGAAAAACCCGTATGGCAACCAGATCGCACCGTGCAACTACTGCGGCTACTGCAGTAAATATCCGTGCCTGAACTACTCCAAAGCGTCGCCGCAGACCGCGGTAATGGATTCGCTGAAGCGTATGCCGAACTTCTCGTATGAAGTGAATGCGGAAGTGATCAAAGTCGTGCTGAACGATGATAAGAAAACCGCCAAGGGCGTGATCTATATCGATGCACAGGGCAATGAGTGCTTCCAGCCCGCCAAAATCGTGGTGCTGAGCAGCTTCCAGCTCTACAACGTGCGTCTGATGCTGCTTTCTGGCATCGGCAAGCCTTACAACCCGATTACCGAAGAGGGCGTGGTCGGCCGTAACTACGCGTTCCTGTCGAACGGCGGCGCAACGCTTTTCTTCAAAGATAAAAACTTCAATCCGTATGCGACTGCGGGCGCGACCGGCCAGATGTTTAACGATATCTCGCCAGGCAACTTCGACGGTCCTTCGCTCGGCTTCCTGGGCGGCGCGAAGATCCACAGCTCACAGGCGACCGGCACGCCGATCAGCACCGCGCTGCCAAAAGGCACGCCGACCTGGGGCATGGGCTACAAGGAAGGTCTGGAAGAGTGGTACGGCCATTCGATGAAGATCAGCATCACCACCACCTGCCAGTCTTATCGCGACATCTATCTGGATCTCGATCCGAACTACAACGATCACCGTGGCCTGCCACTGCTGCGTATGACGTTTAACTGGAAAGAGAATGAGCTGAAGCTGCAGCAGCATCTGAAAGGCATCGTTGGCAACATCGCTAAAGAGCTGAACCCGGACAGCATGAGCATGAGCTTCCTGCCGATGGGCGCGGACTTCGATATCACCAAGTATGTCTCTACCCACAACGTGGGCGGCGCGGTGATGGGCGATAACCCGAAAACCTCTGCGCTGAACAAGTATCTGCAGAGCTGGGATGTGCATAACGTCTTTGTGCCCGGCGGCAACGCCTTCCCGCAGAACTTCCAGGCGAACCCGACCGATACCATCGGTGCGATTACCCTGATGGCGGCGCAGGCGATCAAAGATCACTACCTGAAAAATCCCGGCCCACTGGTACAGGCATAAGCGCATGAATAAGCTGAAACTGAAGTCTTTTATTTTTGCTAACGCGGTGCTGCTGGCCAGCGGATTTGCGCTGCCGGTTCACGCCGAAGATGAAGCGCAACTGATTAAGCAGGGTGAGTATCTCTCGCGGCTGGGCGACTGTATGGCGTGCCACTCGCTGCCCGGCAAACCGGCCTATTCGGGTGGACTGGCGATTGAGTCGAACCTCGGCACCATCTTCTCGACCAACATCACGCCGGATAAGCAGCACGGTATCGGCAATTACAGCGAGCAGCAGTTCTCTGACGCGGTGCGCAAGGGCGTATTACCGGACGGATCGCATCTCTATCCGGCCATGCCGTATCCTGACTACGCCAAAATCAGCGATGCCGATATGCACGCGCTCTACGTCTACTTTATGAAAGGCGTGCAGCCGAGCGCAGAACAGCCACCGGAAACCGATCTGAGCTTCCCGTTCAGTCAGCGCTGGGGCATGCGGTTCTGGAACTGGGCGTTCGCGTCCGATAAACCGTTCCAGCCGATTGGCGGTGCATCAGCCGAAGTTAACCGCGGTGCCTATATCGTGGAGAGTCTGGGTCACTGCGGCAGCTGTCATACGCCGCGCGGTCTGGGCATGAACGAGAAAGCGCTGGATAGCGGTGACGATAAATTCCTGGCGGGCGGCAGCCTGAACAACTGGGATGTCCCGTCACTGCGTGGCCTGCCACACTGGAGCGAGCAGGAAGTCATTGATTACCTGCAGACCGGCCGTAACGATAAAGCGGCAGTCGGCGGCGAGATGACCTCGGTGGTTGAGCACAGCAGCTCACACATGACCGATGCCGATCTCAAAGCTATCGCGGCCTACCTGAAGTTCCTGGGCGGCAATCCGCCATTGCAGGCGTTCAACGTGCAGGCGCAGCAGGCAACGGAAGCGAAACTCACCGCCGCGAAGAACCTCAGCGAAGGCGAGCGTCTCTATCTGGATAACTGCGGTGCCTGTCACTTCGTGACCGGCAAAGGCGCGCCTGGGATCTTCCCGGAGCTGGATGGCGCAACCATCGTGAATGCTAAGGATCCAACCGGCTTGATCCACACCATTCTGGCCGGCGCGCAGCAGCCTTCTACCGAGAAAGCGCCGTCTAAACTGGCGATGCCGGGCTTTGCCCAGCGGCTGAATGATGATGAAGTCGCGCAGCTGGCGACCTTTATTCGTCAGGGCTGGAGCAACACCGCGCCTGCGGTGAGCAAAGATCAGGTTGATGAAGTGCGTAAAACGCTGAAGTAATCGCGCTTTCCCCTCTGCCTGTCCGGAGAGGGGAAAACCCGCATTAATGGAAGGTGCGCACCACTTCCAGCACGCCGTTAATGATGAACTGCACGCCCATACAGACCAGTAAAAATCCCATCAGGCGCGATATTGCCTCAATGCCGCTTTTCCCCACCAGCTTCATGATGGCCCCTGAACTGCGCAGCGAGATCCACAGGATCAGGCTCACCAGCAGGAAGGTCAGCACTGGCGCAACACTGATCACCCAGGCGGGGAAATCGACGCCACTTCTCACCGTTGAGGCAGAGGAGATGATCATCGCAATGGTTCCCGGTCCCGCCGTGCTTGGCATCGCCAGCGGCACGAAGGCGATATTCACCGGCTCTTTCGTTGCCTCCTGCTCATCCAGTTTGTGCTTCGCTTCGACCGAATGACCCGCCGGCTTCGCCGGAAACAGCATCCGGAAGCCGATAAAGGCGACGATCAGGCCGCCCGCCATACGCAGGCCAGGAATGGAGATGCCGAAGGTATTCAGCACCGCACTGCCCGCGTACCACGCCACCATCATGATGGCGAAAACATAGATAGAAGCCTGCCGCGCCTGGCGGTTGCGCTCCTGGAAGTTCATCTCACCCGCCAGCCCTAAAAACAGCGCCACGGTGGTGAGCGGATTGGCGAGCGGCAGGATCACTACCAGCCCCAGGCCAATCGCTTTAATCAGCTCCAGCATGTCCGAACTCCCTGATTAGTGTTTCGGGCGCTCCAGCGCCTCTAACAGTTCCGGGAAGAAGTCCTGCAGGATTTCGGGCGTCATCAGTTCGGGATACTGCATCAGATGTTCGCGGATACGTTCGTTGACGTCCGGTAGCAGACGCTGGGCCGCGGCGCTGGCGGTGATTTTGTGCTTCTTCATGGCGCGCAGCAGATCGCCTGGCAGCGAGTCTTCGTCATCGCCGTCATCGACCATCTCCAGCGCATCCAGCTCGTCGAACATCTCCATCAGCGCTTCGGTCTGCGGCGTGCGCGACTCATATTCACGCGGATGTTCATCTTCAAGGAAGCGCAGCATCGCGCGCATTGGCGTACCGTCTGGCGTGGATGGCGGCTCGGTCGCGAACCAGCTCAGCAGCTGATGCATAGTGACCTGATGGACGCGATAGCCGCTGTCGACCAGCTCATCGGCCAGCAACTCGGCGGTTTCGTTTTCAATCAGGCAGATGTGGGTGCGTTTAGGTTCGTACTGCTCCAGCCACTGATAGATCTCTTCAATCACGCCATCGTCATACTCGAATTTTTTGCTGAGATAGCTGTCGTCCTGTTCGTGAACGCAGGCCTGAATCTGATCGGGGTCGAAGTAAAGTGCGATGTTGATGCCTTTCATGCGTGCTGTCCTGTAGAAACCAAAACAACACTATAGCGCTCAACCCCAGGTTAAGGGAATGTCAGGCATCACAGCAAAGCGGGGTTTAACGCTCCCCTCAGAGAAGAGAGGGGAGAGATGAAGAGAAGGGATCAGGAGATAAAGTTTTTGCCCTGCTTCAGGACCACGTCGCAGGCTTTTGTTTTCAGCTTCTCACCCATCGGCGAGTTGCTCAGGCTTTGCAGATTGAGCTGCTGGCCGTTACCGGTATTCAGCAGACCTGCCACGCCCTGGGTGTAATCGGTTTTCTGCTCCTGCGCGGTCGTCGTATTCAGACCGAGCTTGCTCAGCACCTGATCTTTCACCGACTGCACATTGTTTTTCACCACGTTGTGTTCGACGCAGTACTGCATCACACCGGCCGCGTTGGTCATGCTGTTGGCGCTGACCGCTTTGTCGCCGCCGCCCAGCATGCTGGTAATAGTAGAGAGCGACATGCCGCCATTCTGCTGCGTGGTGCTGGTGGTGCTGCCGTTGTTCTGCTGGCTGAGCTGCGATGCTGCACTGCTCAGCTGATCCTGCCAGCTTGCCGCTGATGCACTGCCTGCCACCAGAAGTGCCGCCATGCCCAACATCCATGCACTGCGTTGTGCCTGTTTCATCTTAACCTCAGTATCTGCGTATTCAGTTTTGCTAAGAGAGTCTGACGAGCAGAAAGTTCCTGAACTTCCTTCATAAATAACGCTTTGGGAATCTTCTGTAATAAGGCGATTAAATATGCGGATGAGTACGGGTGTTATTATTTCGTGAGATGACTTGCCTTGGTGCGTTAATTAGCTCATCTGCTGAAACATTCTTTAATATTCTCGGCGGTTTTATCAGGAATTGTCCTGGTCTGAATTAAATAATTCGTTTTTCTATAAGCGATTTTATAAGTTTTTTGTCTGCGGTGTTAATATTTACCTTCGCAATTACTTCTTCGCATGTTGCAGTTTTATATGTATTTTTTATTTTTAGCGTAGCGGTAGTGAAAGAGATTTCGCGGGATTCAGACGGTATTTTTCGTACCGTAATTAAATCGGGCCAGCAAAAAAATTTATTATCCCGCCTTGCGAAAATCGCGAGGGTGTTCATGCTTAATCACTGTGTCAGGCAGTTGTGGCCAATATTTAAATTAACGGGAGAGTTATTATGGCTGGACAGCCAGAGCACAATAATAATGCAGAGGTCACGCTTAAACTCGCTGAAGAGCAAATAGCCCTGACGAAGCAAAAGATTGTGGATGGACATGTCCGCGTTACCCGTTCCACAACTGAGCATGACGAGGTCATCAGTACACTCCTTACCCAGGAGAAGGTTGAGGTTAAGCATGTAGCGAAAGCACAGCCCGTTGAAACGATGCCCGAAATCAGGGAAGAGAACGGTGTACTGATTGTCCCGGTAGTAGAGGAAGAAATCGAAATCGTCAGAAAGCTGGTGCTTAAAGAGGAAATCCACATCCGAAAAGTGCAGGAGAATGTTCCTTTTCAGGAAGTGGTGACCCGACGTGAGCAGCAGGTGAACGTTGAGAGAGATGACGATCAAATCAGCTAACAGAGAGGAACCTATCATGGCACAGGAAAAAATCGTAACACTGTTCGATTCTGCAATTCAGGCAGAGGCCGCGAAAAGAAATCTCGTGAAAGCAGGCTTTTCTGATCGGGACATCAGTCTTATCAGTGGAGAACGTTTGCAGCAGGAAGGGCAGTCGATCCGCCATCCGAGCCTGTGGCAGCGTCTGTTTGGGCACGACGTCGATAAAGATGAGGCGGATGTCTACACCCGAGCAATGGACAAGGGCGGCGTAGTGCTGACCATCCGCCCCGAGGAAGAGAAGCTGGCCCGCGCCATGACGATTCTCCATTCTCATGACTCGGTAGATGTGCCGTCACGTATGCAAAGTTCAGTCGGGAACGGCACCACTGCACCGGGCATCAACCCGACCGCAGGCAAGCAGTTTGCCGGTGAGACCAATGACCGTCCGGCTGAGCCTCTACGTACCTCACTGACCGGTGATGAGAGTGAAGCTGATATTCTGCGTCTGGCGGAAGAGCAGGTGGAAGTGGGTAAACGCCTGGTGAGCGAAGGCTCGACCCGCGTACGACGCTATACCGTGACCGATACCGTATCTGAAGATATCTCGCTGCATGAGCAGCACGCTGACATCTTCCGCCGCTCGGTGAATGAACCTGCGCTGGCCGGAGAAGTGGACTGGTCCGAGAAAACCCTCGAGGTCGCTGAGACCCATGAGCAGCCGGTGATTAACAAAACGACCCACGTGAAAGAAGAAGTAGTGGTGCGTACCGACGGCAGCGATCGTACCGAGACCATTAACGACACGGTGCGTCGTCAGGAAGTGGACATCGACCATGCACGAGGTGGTCTGGAGAGCGAACTGCCGGGTACGACAGCAGGGGTAAAACCTGCCGCCGCTACGCAGTCACCAGCAGCGCATAACCGTGACCACAAAGAGAGCCTGACTGAGAAAGTGAAGGACAAAGCTGGCGAAGTGAAAGATAAGGTCGAAAACAAGCTGCATCATGACCATACGCATTGAGGCGCTTATCCTGACAACAACAGGCGCTGATGGGTATCGCTGATACCCGATGCTGAAGATGCAAGGAAGAGCCAACCGCGAGGTTGGCTCTTTTGCGTTTGTGGGGAAGGTGAGTGGTTATGGTTGCGGCTTGTTATGGTGGTGCTGCCGTTATTTTACTGGCTGAGCAGTAACGCTGCATTGCTCAGCTGATCCTGCCAGCTTACCGCTGATGCACTGCCTGCTACCAGACGTGCCACCAGTCCCCATTCCTACGCACTGCATTGTGCTTGTTCCATCTCAACCTCGGTATGTACTTATTCAGTATTCTTAAAAAAGGCTGAGTAGCAGAACGTTTCTGACTTTCTTCATTAAATAGCGCTCTGGGAATCTTTTGTAATAAAAGTGATGAAATATTCAGATGCTTGTGGTTATTATTTTTTTGTGAAGTGATTTTTTAAGTCAGTAATAAGCAAGTTCCGCTTTGCTTGTGGCAAATTTTATAAGCGGCCTCCTCGGGTTGTATGGTGTTTATCTTTGAGGTTATATTTACCGAGTCGTCCTTTTTTCTTTTATTTTTAATGGAATAATAGGTGTGCCGATGAATTTAATGCCGCGATTAATTTAAGGTTGAAAGGTTTTTTTATTATCCTGCTTTGCGAAAATCGCCATATATACCTCCTGACAGACCGATTACGCAGGAGGCAAGGACAGCGTGTTCGTTAGATATCTGGTCTGAACTTATGGCGACTTACGCTTGTTGTCCGGGCTTTAGTCAGCACAGGGTTAACGGCGGTCTGGTTTTTCAGCTATCAGCCACGTCAGGCCGTAAACAACCAGTCCCGCGACAAGAACGAGCAGCGGAACAATGATGCGCATGGCACCCTCATTCAGCGTGGCTGCCAAAAAAATGCCCACCACCATAGCCATTAATACCAGACCGCCAGACACTTCAGCGATGAGCTTACGAAGAAGTCTAATAAGTTTCGATAGCATTAATAAACTCTCTGGAGGCTGAGGGATTTTTACGTAACATTTCACCCATTTTGATGAAGTTCTGCAGAGGCTCTTCAAACATGAAATAGAGCATGTCGTAGTCGTTAATCCGCAGTTTTCGCCACAGTTCAGGGTTTTGCATCTGAAGTCGTCTGGAGGCTTCACAGGCGCGGGAAATTACGCCCTGAGCGATGACGCCGCCAGTCAGGCCACCGGTTAGTCCACGGAGTGCCACGCGGGAAATGAATGACAGCATGACACCACTGATGACCTTTGATCCCAGGTAAGAAGACAAAGTAAGTTGCGTAGCCGTCCGGCTGGTCATTGACGTTGCGTTGCCTATCAGCTTGTCATAAACCTTACGCAGTGCAGGTTCGGGAAGGAACTGCAACGAATCATCAATGATGATATTAACGATTTTCGCTATCTTATTTCTGTCCCTGAAGGCCTGATAGACAGCCCGGCCAACGCGGACGTCGTCATGCATATTGCGTGACTGGATGCCTCTGCCGCCATCAGAAAGGTTTAAATCCTGAAAGGTTCGCTCCAGTCCCAGATAAAAATCCATCGGTACTGAAACTACGCCCGATAAGACTGAACTGGCGAGCATTGTTGCGTCCATTGCTTTTCCTCGGAAACCGTGTCCATTGATGAATTAACATTAAAATATTGTAACTGTCATGGCAATCTTTTGACGATCCTGGCCGCACCAAAATGACAGCTGTAAGATTTTATGTAAAAAACTTTCCATGAACTTTCAACGGGTACCCGGCGCGCATAACCATGACCACAAAGAGAGCCTGACTGAGAAAGTGAAGGACAAAGCTGGCGAAGTGAAAGATAAGGTCGAAAAAAAATTGCATCATGACCATACGCATTGAGGCGCTCATCCTGACAACGACAGGCGCTGATGGGCACTGATAATGTCTGATGCTGAGCATGTGATATGCAAGAAAGAGCCAGGGCCTTTTACAGGGCAGCTAGAAGATTAAACTTTTCCTGATAATCGCATTCAGCCACACTTCGTCGCCGCGTCCGATACGAACATCACCGGTCTGCCAGATTTTTGTCGTTTCAAGCGCGAACCTGCTTCCCGTTGCGTCCTCAGAGCCAGCCTCTTTTTTTATCCCCATCTTATTTTTAGCCAGAATGCCACCACCGACACTATTAATCCCCTCGACCCGTTTCTGTAACCCTGCCGCATCCATATCCGTAAATCTGCGCCCGTCCTTTTCACGTTCGCCGCGTCCATGTTTGAAAGAGAGATACCATACGCCGCCAGGTTTCAGCGCTATGGCCAGCTTTGTCATGACCTCAGGGAGTTCAGTGTCGGAAACATGCAGCAGCGATGCACAGCACCAGATACCGTCATATCTTTCAATCGCATCAACATCCTGAAAACGCATCTGCACTACTGGTTTTCCGGATAACTGACGAGCCAGCGCGACCAGCTCCGCCGAGGCATCAAAGGCTTCGACGTCAAAACCCATTTCGCTAAAGGCTTTGACGTCACGACCTGAACCACAGCCCGCATCCAGAATGCGTGCGCCCGGTGGCAGGAAGTCAACAAAATGTGGGTAAAGCGCAGACATATCCACGCTTACCGTATCGGTAAAAAACCGCTGAGCGTTCTGCCGGTAATACTCTTCGTTGCTCAAAACACGCTGTCTCCCTGTGCCGCTGGCTGCCACTCGTGGAGCAGGGAAAATTTTGCCGTATCCCAGCTGTTTTGCAGGAAACTGTGCCGCAGCAGCGGCGTTGCGCCGGTCTGGCGGATTAACGTCTCCCGCAGTGGCAGATGGCTGTTAATAAAGTATTCGTTTCGATCATGCAGCCGCTGCAGCAGCGTTATCGACGGGATACGCGCAAACTTACCCTGAGCGCCACGATTACAGGTCTGGCAGGCCAGCACCAGATTCCAGACACCGTTGAGGTTGCCGATTTGCTCGCTGAGCATCAGCGGCAGGAAGTGATCGACATCAGCCAGATTCTCCTCGCCGCCCGTCACGCCAATGGTACGGAAGCAGTAAAAGCACAGGCCTTTCTGGTAGCCGTTCAGGCTGCTGCGACAGCTGGTAATGTTGATGCGGCGACCGCTCTGACGGCTGAAAAGCATCTTGTCATTATCGTCATAATCAACCGCAATCAGGTTGCGTGAAACGTTCATCGCCCAGGCTTCTTCAACCAGCCGCCATCTGGCATCCGTTTCCGCTTCCAGACTGGCGAACTGTTCGGTTTCCGTCAGCTGATAAAAGTTGTCTGTAAGCCGGATGCCTTTATGGCTTCGCCGTTCATCCAGGAAAAAGCGTTTGTCGATCTCAGCGTGATTCACATTATGAAAAGCATCAATGACGTTAGCAAAACCGCGCTTAACGGTAATAGTGATCAACTGTTCTTCGTTGATTTCGCCTGCGTTGAATTGTCTGCATACCTCCAGAAACTCGCTGCTTTTGCTGGTGATCTGCTTCGGCGCATGACGCAGATGGGCGCATAAATGCCGCACAAAGGGCACGGCCAGCTCATCCAGCGTAATCAAATCGTTGTCCGGCTGTTTCAGGTCATAGAGCGCATGAGCAAGCGCAAATTTATAGGACGCGACGTTTTTGCCAAAAAGAATAACGCCGCGCCAGTAGTTTTCAAGGCGGGGATCGGCCTGGTAAAAGCGCATGCAGGATCCTGTTTTGCGAGACGGCTCGAAGAATTCACGTAACAGGATCACATAACAAATGCAGATAAATGTAAACCGTGAAGGTGGGTAGGGGGTTAAGCGTTTCTAAAGGCGAACAGGCATTGTAGGTCGATGGAGACAGCATCGGCGTGAGAGGTAAGTAGAGGGAGGATGTTCAGGCTAAAGCGTTGGGTCATTGCCGGTTGTATTAAGGCAACTTATTCGTAAGGCAGGCGCTCAGCGCTGTCTGGAACTGGCACTGGTCAGACAGATTGTACTGCACTGAAAGATGATCGGGCAGGGCGGTAAAAACGGATAACGGCGTCATAACTCATTCGATATAATCAGCAAATCTCCGCGCAGTCCGGGTCATTTAAATGCACGATATTTCCGCTATTCTGTCCACTCTATTAACGTTGGTTTTTGTCATCTGGATCATCAGGTGTTTCTTCTGGCCGTTATTCAATAAAGAGTCGTTCTTTCCGTCTAAAGGCGAGATGAAAAAAATATCGGCTAACACCCCGATATTAAAAAAATTGGGCATGAACACGGAAGATTATTACTATGACAGCGACTTCCTGTATCAGCAGCGTCAAGGCGAAACACTCTGCAAAGTTCCGCTGGAAAATATTATCAGGATAAAAGTCACCGGAACCGAAGTCAGCAGTCGCCGGGTGTGGCTGGTGCGATACGTCACCGGGTCTTATCGCACCGAAAGGGAGTTCAGAGTCCTGAACAACTACACCCTTTTTAATCGGGATTTTGCGGGTTTTCTTGCCGCCGTGAGAGAGGCCAATCCAGCGGCTGAGGTACAGAAAATGACTCTGTGGCGAGTGTAAAATGACAGAAAAGTGCGGAGCGCTCTTGCAGGAGCAAGGATATGGAACCTTCATTAGCTGACGTTATCGCTTTTGTTCGTGAGTTTTCAGGATGCAGACGTGAAAACATTGATGAAAATACCTGCCTGGAAAACGATTTGGGTATTACCGGCGATGATGGTGTTGAATTGCTGGAAGAAGCAGAAAAAGTTTTCGGCGTGAGCTTTTTTGCAGAAGAAGATGATTTCCGGAAGGCGTTTTCCCTGCAAGAAAACGAATATCTTTTCCACAGTGAAGGTATCGACTTTTTGGGTATTGTTTATCTTTGCAGACGACTACGCGGCATTCCTGCGCCTGTCATCCGCGATCTCTCTGTCGGCCAGCTGCACAGCGTGCTGGTAGAAGCTCGTAACAAAAAAGAAAGAGTTGCCCTGTAGCCGCATTGCCCAGGAACGCGGCGTATCCTCTCGTCAAAGTCTGGCGGCAATAAACGATGGCTGTTGGTTTCCTCGCACTCGTGGTGTAAGAGTGATATCAGCACTGATATCAGAAATAAAACCTGAGGGATTAAAGTGAACTGTAAACCGATGCTTTTCGTGCTGGCAATGCTCTCCCTGTCGGCTCAGGCCGCCCAGAGCGGAAAAACGCTCGAGCACAAAGACTGGGAAGTGGTCTGTGATAACACCCTGACCTGCCGTATTGCGGGTTATGCCAAAGAAGAGGATCCCTCCGGCTCCATCCTGCTCACCCGTGCTGCTGGACCGGGAACGGAGACAGTGGGCGAAGTGACGCTGGGCGACACCGAAGATGACAGCGAACCGGCGGAAAAGCTGACGCTGTGGATCAACGGGAAATCAGCCGGTGATCTGGTTGCGGCTGATGACAACTGGCGAATGTCGGCCAGCCAGACCTCTGCGGTAATCAGCGCCGTGAAAGGCAGCGGTAAAGTCGAGTTTAAAGGCGGCACCAAGCCATTCCAGCTTTCTGGCGAGGGTGCGTATGCCGTGCTGCTGAAAGCGGACGACGTACAGGGCCGTATCGGCACGCCAGGTGCGCTCACCAAAAAGGGCAATAAACCGGAAAGCAGCGTGGTTAAGGCTGTGCCCGCACCGGTTATCCAGGCAGCGAAAACCCTCGGCGGCGAACCGCGTTTGCTGACCGCTACAGAAAGCGACGCACTGAAAACCCGACTGCTTGCAACGGTCAATCATAATGACGATGACACGTGCGACAGCCTCTATTCACCTGCAGAAAACAGCGATCCGGAAACCGACGGACTCACGCTTACTCCACTGGATGAAACACACGCTTTGCTTTCGGCGCTCTGCTGGCGTGCCGCTTATAACGAAGGATATGGCTATTGGGTCATTGATAATCAGCTGAAAGGCAAGCCTGAGCTGGTGACCATTTCCGGGTCGGATTACGACAAAGGCGAGATTACCAGCGTGCAGAAAGGCCGCGGCATCGGCGACTGCATGAGTCAGGAAAGCTGGGTATGGGACGGCAAGGCCTTCCGCAAAAGCTATGACGGCGGGACCGGCATGTGTCGTTATATCCATGCGGGTGGCACGTGGGATCTGCCGACGCTGGTGACGGATGTGAAGCCGGTATCGGGTTAAGCCGATGAACCTGAGAACTTAAAAGACGGTTTTTTCAGCAGTTGCACCTCTGCCTGCGGATAAGGGTTGCGGAAACAGGGGGTAACGGTATAATCCTCAACGTTTTCCGCATACCCTTCAGTGCCGAAGTGGCGAAATCGGTAGACGCAGTTGATTCAAAATCAACCGCCGCGAGGCGTGCCGGTTCGATTCCGGCCTTCGGCACCATGTATGCAAATTAAAGTCGCTTAAGGGCGGCTTTTTTTATGTCTGAAATCCAGTATTCGCAAGTCCTTGCCCCGCTTTTTCACTCAACTTAAGTCAACTTGATTCAATCTACATCAACTTACTGATGCGGGTATCACTGCGGGTATATTACAGTTCGATAATATTTGTACCCACACAGAGCTCTTGAAAGGATATTCATCATGGCTCTGAGTGATGTGAAGGTGCGTACTGTCAAGCCTGAAGCAAAAGCCTATAAGCTTACTGATGGTGATGGCATTGTGTTGCTGGTTCACCCTAACGGTTCAAAGTACTGGCGGCTACGTTATCGCTTTGGCGATAAAGAAAAGATGCTGGCGCTGGGGAAATACCCCGAAGTATCGCTGGCGGATGCCAGAGCACGGCGTGACGAAGCACGTAAGTTGTTAGCTAATGGTGTTGACCCCCAGTGAGAATAAGAAATCCGTTAAGGTCGAACAGAAACAAGAGGCGATAACGTTTGAAGTGGTCGCCAGAGACTGGCATGCCAGCAATCAGAAGTGGTCTGAGTCGCATAGTGGCCGTGTTCTTAAAAGTCTGTAAGATAATTTGTTCGATGCGATTGGTAAACGAAGTAT
Organism: Pantoea sp. SM3640; assembly: GCF_015654165.1. Lineage (NCBI taxonomy): Bacteria > Pseudomonadati > Pseudomonadota > Gammaproteobacteria > Enterobacterales > Erwiniaceae > Pantoea > Pantoea sp. SM3640. Next base: position 3,316,343 of record NZ_CP064872.1, on the reverse strand, counting down.
CGCAGAGTTAAAAACCTGAGATCTGCTTACACCGATTAGAGCCGTAGAGATATCTGGACGTCTTTAAGTGGCAGCGCGTCTACAACAACGAACAACAGCAATTATGCGATTTGCCGTGCAGAGCGGTTTAATCGATTACAACCCCGCGCAAGAAATTGCCGGTGCGGTAGCTACGGCGAAAAGACAGCATCGTGTTGCTCTGAAACTTAATCGCATTCCTGAATTACTTCACCGCATCGATCACTATTCTAGAAGACCGTTAACCCGGCTGGCTGTCGAACTCACGTTGTTGGTTTTCATCCGTTCAAGCGAGCTGCGTTTTGCCCGCTGGTCTGAAGTGGATTTTGAAACGGCGATGTGGACTATTCCGGGTGAGCGTGCACCGCTGGAAGGTGTGAAGCATTCACATCGAGGATCAAAGATGCGCAATCCTCATCTTGTTCCTTTATCGCAGCAAGCTCTCGCCATTCTGGAAAAGATCAAAAGCATGAGTGGAAACCGTGAGCTGATTTTCGTTGGTGACCATGATCCACGTAAACCGATGAGTGAGAACGCGGTTAATAAATCACTACGAGTAATGGGCTACGACACGAATGTGGAAGTTTGTGGTCACGGTTTTAGAACAATGGCTTGTAGTTCATTGATTGAGTCGGGATTGTGGTCGAAGGATGCGGTAGAGCTGCAGATGAGTCACCAGGAACGTAACTCTGTGCATGCGGCTTATATTCATAAGGCCGAGCACTTAGGAGAGCGGAGGCTGATAGTGCAATGGTGCAATGGTGGGCTGATTATCTGGATGCTAATCGGGAGAAGGGGGTGAGTCCGTTTGATTTTGCAAAGCTTAGGTGGTGATCAACCATGCCTTCTTCTGCATTGTATGGATAGTTCTATATATGCAAGGGCCACTCGGCTTGGATTGAGACACAGTTTCCCTCATGTGGATAAGAACGATACTTAAAACTATGTGCCATCCTTACGTGGCTGGCTTGAGATGCTTTAGCGGCATACCGACTGTGTAGATAGCTTGGAGCGTGATGGGAATATTATGCAAGGGAGTTTTGAGTGTCGCGTTTAGATTTATGTGGTTTTTTGAAGGGGAGCGGCAGTATCAGCAGTGGTGCTGATACTGCCGATTTTTGTGGTAGCTTATTTTTTGTCTGGTTTAGTGAAGTGGAAGCCTTGAATTGAGAATTGTCGGTATACCGTAGCCTCACCAAAGGTGATGTCTAGCTGGCATAGCTATATACTTTTTGCCATATCGCCTGAATGGCATAGGCCTCATCAGGCTTAATGAGGATGGTAGCCCAAAGTTCGGCAGGGCCAGTTGTTCATTTAATTCGAACCAAACTTGAGCAAGACATTCAAGCATCAATTGAACGATTTTCAATAGGAAAACAGTATGACAAGTATTCAACAACGCGCCGCACTACAGCGCCAGATTTGGGCGATTGCCAACGAGGTACGTGGTGCTGTTGATGGTTGGGACTTTAAGCAGTATGTTTTGGGAGCCCTGTTTTATCGTTTTATCAGCGAGAACTTTACCACCTACATAGAAGCGGGTGATGACAGCATCAACTACGCAGAGCTGCCGGATAGCGTCATTACTCAGGAGATCAAAGAGGACGCGATCAAGACAAAGGGCTACTTCATTCGCCCTAGCGATCTCTTCGTGAACGTGGCTAAAAATGCTCATAGCAACGAGAGCTTGAATACTGATCTTGCCTACATATTTGCCGACATTGAGGCTTCAGCCAGCGGCTACCCCTCAGAGCGCGATATCAAGGGGCTGTTTGCCGACTTCGATACCACCAGCAACCGCTTGGGCAACACGGTAAAAGACAAAAATGCCCGTTTGGCCGCGGTACTTAAAGGCGTAGCCGGGCTGGATTTTGGTGACTTTACTGCGAGCCATATCGACCTGTTTGGTGATGCCTACGAGTTCCTTATCTCCAACTATGCTGCCAATGCCGGTAAGTCGGGTGGCGAGTTCTTCACCCCGCAGCATGTTTCTAAGCTGATCGCGCAGCTCGCCATGCACGGACAAACCAGCGTCAACAAGATTTATGATCCGGCCTGTGGCTCTGGCTCACTGTTGTTGCAAGCTAAAAAGCACTTTGATGCGCATGTCATCGAAGAGGGTTTTTTTGGCCAGGAGATCAACCACACCACTTACAACCTGGCGCGGATGAACATGTTCTTGCACAACATCAACTACGACAAGTTCAATATCCAGTTGGGTAATACCCTAACGGAGCCGCATTTTGGAGACGATAAGCCCTTTGATGCCATTGTCTCCAACCCGCCCTATTCGGTGAAATGGATAGGTTCAGACGACCCGACGCTGATCAACGACGAACGCTTCGCCCCTGCCGGAGTGCTTGCCCCCAAATCCAAGGCCGATTTTGCCTTTGTGCTGCACGCCTTGAGCTACCTTTCCAGCAAAGGCCGTGCCGCCATCGTCTGCTTCCCCGGCATCTTCTATCGCGGTGGGGCTGAGCAAAAGATTCGCCAATACCTGGTAGACAACAACTATGTGGAGACGGTGATTTCCCTCGCGCCCAACCTGTTCTACGGCACCACTATCGCGGTGAATATTCTGGTGCTGGCAAAAAACAAAACAGAGACCACCACCCAGTTCATCGACGCCAGCGGCCTGTTTAAGAAAGAAACCAATAACAACGTATTGACTGACAATGATGACGAGAAAAACCTAGGGCATATTCAGCAAATAATGAGGGTGTTTGCTAGCAAAGAGAACGTCGATCACTTTGCTAGGTCGGTACCTTACGAAGAAATAGCAAATGAAAAAGACTACAACCTGTCGGTGAGCAGCTACATCGAGGCGAAAGATACTCGTGAAGAGATGGATATTGCCCAGCTCAATGCCGAGCTGATAACTACCGTTGCCAGAATTGAGCAACTTCGTACCGAAATTGATGCGATAGTTGCAGAAATTGAAGGTGAGGGGACTAGAGCATGAGCGACATGAACTTCTTGGAAAAGTTGCTTGATGGGGTTGAGGTGGCTTGGAAGCCTATTGGAGAAGTGACTCTACGTACTAATAATATAAAGTGGTCGGATTCTACTCGCAGTTATCGATATATTGATCTAGCTTCTGTCAGCATTGAAACAAAAAAAATCACAGAGACATCAGTGGTTGCAGCTAACAATGCCCCCAGCCGGGCGCAGAAACTTGTTGAAAAAGACGATGTGATTTTTGCAACTACTCGTCCTACTCAAATGCGCTATTGCTTGATCGATGAAAAATACTCTGGCGAAGTTGCTAGCACTGGCTATTGTGTTTTACGAGTCAAAAAAGATGAAGTGTTACCTAAATGGATATTGCATTGGCTCTCCTCAAGAGAATTTAAAAAATACCTTGAAGAAAATCAAAGTGGCTCGGCATACCCAGCAATTTCTGATGCGAAGGTAAAAGAATTTCGGATCCCCATCCCCTACCCAGACAATCCCAAAAAATCGCTGGAAATCCAGATGAAAATCGTCCGAATTCTGGATACCTTTACCGAGCTTACCGCCGAGCTTACCGCCGAGCTTACCGCCCGCAAAAAACAATACAACTACTATCGCGAGCAGTTATTGAGCTTTGAGGAAGGTGGAGTCGAGTGGAAGGCATTAGGTGAGGTAGCGATCGTCCAGCGCGGTGCATCGCCTAGACCAATTGCAAAATATATTACTGATGATGAAAATGGCGTGCCTTGGATCAAGATTGGTGATACTTCGCATGGCTCAAAATACGTCAACCAGACAGCGCAGAAAATCACTCAGGAAGGTGCTCAAAAGTCACGTATCCTGAATAGTGGCGATTTCATTATCTCCAACTCAATGAGTTTTGGGCGTCCTTACATTCTGGGTATAAGAGGGGCTATTCATGACGGATGGGCTTCTATCAGTGGTTTTAACGGAACGCTAAATTCAGATTATCTGTATCACTACCTTTCATCGAATGGTGTGCAGAACTACTGGGCAGGGAAGATCAATAGTGGCTCAGTGAGCAACCTGAATGCAGATATTATTAAAGCTTTGCCTGTGCCTATCCCGGCACTTTCAGTGCAAAAGGAGATTGCGTCAATTCTCGACAATTTCGATATATTGACCAACTCTCTTAGCGAAGGTTTGCCACGTGAAATCAATCAGCGAAAAAAACAATACGAGTATTATCGCGATTTGTTGTTGAGCTTCCCAAAACCGGACTCGGAGGTAGCAGCCTGATATGAGCAAGACGCTAACGGAAATAGCCCAGCAGCTAAAAGAGACTGATAAGAAGGTACAGTTGATCTATGCCTTTAATGGTACGGGTAAAACACGCCTGTCTCGTGAATTTAAGGAGCTGGTTGCGCCTAAAAATGCTGGCGATGAGCAGGCTGACGAAGTAGGGTTATCACGAAATAAAATTCTTTATTACAACGCATTTACCGAAGATCTCTTCTATTGGGATAACGATTTACAGAGTGATTCCGAACCCAAGTTGAAGATTCAGACGAACTCTTTCACGGATTGGGTGCTGATTGAACAGGGTCAAGACCAAAATATCATCGCCAATTTCCAGCGTTACGCCAATGATAAGCTTACACCACGGTTTAACGAGGAATATAAGACCAAAAACAAAGATGAAAAAGAAGTTACAGTAAAAGCGTTTTCAGAAGTGACATTTTCCCTTGAGCGGGGGAATGATGATCACTTTGGTAATCTGAAAATATCCAAAGGTGAGCAAAGTAACTTTATCTGGAGTATCTTTTACACCCTGTTAGACCAAGTGATAACGATTCTCAATGTGGCCGAGCCTAGTGAACGCGAGTCGAATCAATTTGACCAGTTGAAATATGTGTTTATAGACGACCCGGTGAGCTCATTGGATGAAAATCACTTGATTGAGCTGGCTCTTGATCTGGCACAGCTAATAAGATCCAGCGAATCTGAGCTTAAATTCATTGTTTCCACGCACAACCCTTTATTTTATAACGTGCTTTACAATGAGGTTAAAGCCAAAGGTGGTTGCATTCTTAAACGCTTTGAAGATGGCACTTTTGAAATTGAAGATAAGAAAGGAGATAGCAATAAAAGCTTTTCTTACCATCTGTATATAAAGCGCCTCATTGAACAAGCCATCGAAAAGAACGAAGTTCAACGCTACCATTTTACTTTACTTCGTAACCTGTACGAAAAATCTGCTAACTTTCTAGGCTACCCTCAGTGGTCTGACTTATTGCCCGAAAACAAACATTCTTATTCAAGGCTGGTGATGAATTTTTATAGCCATCGCACATTGTCCAATGAAGAAGTGGCCGAGCCAACAGAGCCCGAGAAACAAACGGTAAAGCTGTTGCTTGAACACTTGAAAGATGAGTATGGTTTTTGGAAGCAGGAAGAACAACATGGTTGATTACACCAAGCCCATCGCCGAATCCAACAACTTTATCGTGTTGGATAAGTACAAGAAAGAATGGATGGCAGCTGAAAGCTACCAAAGCGAGAACGATCTGGAGCGGGAGCTAATCCAGGACTTAGTCAATCAGGGCTATGAGTTCCTGCTCAGTCTGAATACTCCTGAAGCCATGCTAGCCAATGTGCGAGTGCAATTGCAAACACTCAATAATGTGCAATTTGCTGATGGTGAATGGACGCGTTTTGTAGAAACCTACCTCGATAAGCCCAGCGATACCATTGTGGATAAGACCCGCAAAATTCACGATGACTTCATCTACGACTTCGTTTTCGATGATGGCCGCATCAAGAACATCTATCTGCTGGATAAGAAGAATATCGCCCGTAACAAGGTACAGGTGATCAAGCAGTTTGAACAAACCGGCAGCTATGCCAATCGCTACGATGTGACCATTCTAGTCAATGGCTTGCCTTTGGTGCAGATTGAACTGAAAAAACGTGGCGTTGCTATTCGAGAAGCCTTTAACCAGGTACACCGTTACAGCAAGGAGAGTTTTAACAGCGGGCATTCTCTCTATAAGTATTTGCAACTGTTTGTCATTTCTAACGGTACTGATAGTCGCTATTTTGCCAACACCACGGCACGCAATAAAAACAGCTTCGACTTCACCATGAACTGGGCGAAGGCAGATAACAACCTGATCAAGGATTTGAAGGACTTCACCGCTACCTTCTTTCAGAAGCATACCTTGCTAAATGTGTTGCTGCATTATTCAGTGTTTGACGTGAGTAACACTCTGTTGGTGATGCGCCCTTACCAGATTGCCGCCACTGAGCGCATCTTGTGGAAAATTAAAAGCGCCTTTGAGGCGAAAAACTGGAGCAAGCCGGAAAGCGGCGGCTTTATCTGGCACACCACAGGTTCTGGCAAGACCCTTACCAGTTTTAAGGTGGCGCGTTTGGCCACCGAGCTGGAGTTTATCGACAAGGTATTCTTCGTTGTGGACCGAAAGGATCTGGATTACCAGACTATGAAGGAGTACCAGCGCTTTTCGCCGGATAGCGTCAATGGCTCTGACAGTACCGCAGGCCTCAAGCGCAATCTGGATAAAGACGACAATAAGATCATCGTCACCACTATCCAGAAACTCAACAACCTGATGAAAAGCGAAGGTGATTTGCCCATCTACACCAAGCAAGTGGTCTTCATCTTTGATGAGTGCCACCGCAGCCAGTTTGGTGAAGCACAGAAGAACCTGAAGAAGAAGTTTAAACGCTTCTACCAGTTTGGTTTTACGGGTACGCCGATCTTTGCTGGAAAGAATGCTCTGGGCGCAGAAGATACAGCCAGCGTATTTGGCCGAGAGTTGCATTCGTATGTCATCACTGATGCCATTCGTGACGAAAAGGTACTGAAGTTTAAAGTGGACTACAACGATGTCCGCCCACAGTTCAAAGCCATCGAAACCGAGAAGGATGAGAAAAAACTCAGTGCCGCTGAAAACCAACAGGCCTTGTTGCACCCTGATCGTATCCGCGAAATTACCCAGTACATCCTGAACAATTTCCGGCAAAAAACGCATCGCCTACAAGCAAATGCCAAGGGTTTTAATGCCATGTTTGCGGTGAGCAGCGTGGATGCGGCCAAGCTTTATTATGAGTCGTTCAAGACGTTGCAAAAGCACAGCCATAACCCACTGAAAGTGGCCACCATCTTCTCGTTCACCGCCAATGAAGAACAGGATGCCGTGGGGGATATTCAGGATGAAAGCTTTGATGTTTCAGCTATGAATAGCAGCGCCAAAGAGTTTTTAAGCGCAGCTATTGCCGACTACAACGCGTTGTTCAAAACCAATTTCAGCGTAGACAGCAATGGCTTCCAGAATTATTACCGTGATTTGGCCAAACAGGTTAAAGCCAAAGAGATTGATCTGCTGATTGTGGTGGGCATGTTCCTTACCGGCTTTGATGCCCCGACGCTGAACACCCTGTTTGTGGATAAAAACTTGCGTTATCACGGCCTGATGCAAGCCTATTCGCGCACCAACCGTATTTACGACGCCACCAAGACATTTGGCAATATCGTTACCTTCCGTGATTTGGAACAAGCAACGGTGGATGCCATTACTCTGTTTGGTAACAACAACACCAAAAACGTAGTGCTGGAAAAGAGCTACCAGGAATACATGGAAGGCTTTACTGATGTGGTGACGGGTCAGGCGCGGCGCGGTTTTATGGATGTTGTCAGCGAGTTGGAGCAGCGCTTTGCTGATCCTGCCGCCATTGAAAAAGAAGCCGACAAAAAAGCCTTTGTTAAACTCTTTGGCGAGTACTTGCGTGTTGAGAATGTGCTACAAAACTACGACGAGTTTGCCAGCCTGAAAGCCCTGCAAAACGTAGATATGAACGATCCAGAAGCGATTGAGGCGTTTAAAGCCGAACACTATCTGGACGATGCAAAGCTGGCCGAGTTGCAGGCCATACGCCTGCCCGCCGAGCGCACGATCCAGGATTACCGTTCGACCTACAACGACATCCGCGATTGGCAGCGTCGGCAAAGATCGGCAGAGGACAAAGACAAATCCACCATCGACTGGGATGATGTAGTGTTCGAAGTAGATCTGCTGAAATCCCAAGAGATCAACCTCGATTACATTCTAGAGCTGATCTTTGAACACAACAAAAAAACCAGAAGCAAAGCCGATCTGGTTGATGAAGTGCGCCGGTTGATCCGTGCAAGCCTAGGTAACCGCGCTAAAGAGAGCTTGCTGGTTGATTTTATCAATCAAAACGATCTGGATCAGATTGGCGATAAAGCCAGCGTGATCGAGGCCTTCTTTGCTTTTGCCCAGATTGAGCAACAACGTGAAGCTGATGAACTGATCAGCTCTGAAAGTTTGAATGATGAGGCAACCAGACGCTATATCACCACCTCGCTTAAGCGTGAATTTGCCAGCGAAAATGGCACCGAGCTCAATTCCATCCTGCCAAAAATGAGCCCGCTTAATTCACAATATCTGCCGACAAAGCAACGTGTTTTCCAGAAGATCGCGGCGTTTGTCGAGAAGTTCAAAGGTGTGGGAGGGAAAGTCTGATAAACAAGCAAAGCCACCTTTATCGTCGGCTTATACTAAATTGATTGGTTAAATAGCCATCTAATCAGTGAACTCTCTGGGAACTCCAGAGAGTACAAATAACATGTTTTTTATTTGGTTAAACACGCCAACTTTTCTGGGAATCAAGGTGCATACATCGTTAAATTAACAACGGGTCGATGCCGCTTTTAAGCTTTCGGCCATAAGCATGCCGATGCCCATGTGAGGTCGTAAGGGGGGCGTCGTGTTTCGTAACACCTCCTGAAAACGTTAGGTTTAAAAATCTTCATTCTAACGATTGGTATCAGGCACATAGATCCATTCATGACAATCAGGGCACTGTTTTTGACCGTAGCAAGGGTGTCCACGTCAGGTACATCGCCAATTCGTGTTTGTCGCGTTGGTTCGCAGCATCCTGGGCCCCGCTGGTGATATGGGCGTATTGGCTAGGTATCCCGTTTTTCTCCGTCACATCAGTTAATGCAGCGAACATAGTCGCCCTTGACTGAAGTCATGGGATAACGGCCCGGAACTGATATCACTGGCTCTGGCGCAATGGGCTGAAGACCATGGTGTGATGCTGGAATTTATCAAGCCGGGTAAGCCGACACAGAACGCGTTTATTGAGAGGTTTAACAGGACGTACCGGACAGAAATACTGGATTTTTACCTGTTCAGAACGCTGAACGAAGCACGGGAAATCACAGAGCGCTGGCTGAATGAATACAAGAGTGAGTGGCCCCATGAATCCCTGAATAACCTGGCACCGGAAGAATACCGGCTGATGGCTGAGAAACCGGAAATCTCAAAAAGTGTGTGGAACTAAAGCTGTGGTACTTACAGTTTCAACTGCGGGTTAAATTTTCCCTTGGTGCTGGTTTTGTCTTTAATCTAAAAAATGCCAGTCTTCACGTTGCTTGTTCCAGCATTAAACATGTATTTGCTGACTTTTTAGCCTTTGAAAGAAACTGCCAGAGATTTAGTTTGTGATTCTGCGCAGCCTGCAAGCAGTCCCAAAAAGGTGATGACCTTAGTCATAGAGCCGCATATCACAAAAAATCATGAGATATTGTAATGCCTTGTATCCTTGTTTATTTGTCCCAACAACTGATGACCTTACTCTAATATGCGATAACGTGGTCTCGATGAGCTTTCGTTATAAACAGCATCGACTATCCCCTCATTCATCAGGTTGGTTACTATGTTTGCAACTTTGCTAAACCCTGTAATACTCTTGGTAGCAAGAGTGCAATCCAGTATCATCCATGTCCGGTTTATGTCTTTTTCTTCAATGATTTTCAATACATTAAATTTGGTATTCATTATCTTCATTTCAGTGCATCCGGGTGGAATAAATCACCGTCTTTGAGTTTTAAATCTTTAAGCGTTGCCGTATGGGCATTGTTCCATATATTATAACCTGCAACACCATCTGGTTCGACTGCTTCCCATCACAGGTTAAAGTAACGCTTATATTCACGAAATTCATGGGAGTAGGAGTTTGAATCTCCCTTTCAGAGGAGCATCTCTCCTTTTTCACGTAGAACAACTCTTAGCCTAAGCCGACACTATAAAAAAACAGGTCAACAACACGCTTTCACTCGTCAACAACCTGACTCAACCCATCCTGGCGAAAGCATTCCGGGGTCCAAGAAAAAACCTCGAGTAAAAAACCTTTATTGTTTTTTTTGCGCCCCTAACTGGTGTGCTGCTTATTATTTTATGCCAGATAAAATTTAATATTTATATTAAAATGATTTTATAAAGAGCTTATTTAAACCTGTTTTACACTGGACTTAAGCTCTCTTTCCTGATGATATATACAGGTATTTAGCGCGGCGCGGATGTGCTGCAACACACCCGCGCCGCTAATCACAATCACTATTGAAAAGGAATAGTAATCATGACTGACGCCCATTCTATTGCACAACCGTCTGAACCAGAAGTCTCCCCGGCAAATAACCGTCAATTAACGGTTGGCTACGCGAGTCGCTATCCGGATTACAGCCGGATTCCTGCCATCACCATGAAAGGGCAATGGTTGGAAGCAGCCGGTTTTGCCACAGGCACAGCAGTAGATATAAAGGTAATGGAAGGTTGTATTGTACTCACCGCCCGGCAGGAGAGTGAACTGATGCAGTCGCTGCGCCAGGTGTGCAAACTCTCGGCGCGGAAACAAAAGCAGGTGCAGGAGTTTATTCAGGTTATATCGGGTAAACAGAAAATCGTCTGAATGAAAAGCCGCTCCCGATATTGCTTCGGGAGCGGTTAACTATCAGGTCGCGATCACTTCCACCATCTCATCTGCTTTCCTGCTCTTTTCACTGTTCGCCATGTTCCCATGCTTGCAGCCCAGCGCCTTATTACCTTGCCGAGAAAAGTTATCACTGACGTAGAGATCATTTCGTTTTGATACAAAGTTAATGCGCCAGTAGCAAGTTTCTTAATCGAAGTGAACCTTCCTTGTCTGATCATCCTCCAAGATTATCGTCAACTTATGCATGATGATGTGGAAGATTAGCTGGCGCACAGACCACCTTCCGTTTGAAGGATCAATAGGCGTTACGGCGGGGTTTTACTTTAATCATGGAGTCGCGTGCCGCAAAAAATCATGAGATATCGTAATTTTTGGTATCCCTGGTCATTTGTCCCAACAACTGATGACCTTGCTCTGATACGCGATAACGTGGTTTCGATGAGCTTTCGTTATGAACAGCATCGACCATCCCTTCATTCATCAGGTTGGTTACTATGTTCGCGACATTGCTAAACCCTGGAATATCCCTTGTAGCAAGAGTGCGATCCAGTATCATCCATGTCCAGTCTATGTCTTTTTCTGCCATGACTTTCAATACATTAAATTCTGTATTCGTTATTTTCATTTCAGTGCATCCGGGTGGAATAAATCACCGTCTTTGAGTTTAAAATCTTCCAGTGTTGCCGTATGGGCATTGTTCCACATATCATAACCTGCAACACCGTCTGGTTCACCTGCTTCCCATCCCAGGTTACAGTAACGCTGATATTCCCGACATTCATGAGTGTAGTAGTTTAAATCCACTTGCTCAGGGGGCATTTCTCCTTTTGCGATGTTTTTCAGCCTGCCTACCATTACGTCATTTGCCGGGTCGTGGTCGAAACGAGATATATGTTTCTCAACGGTTGCGATCCCTTCATGAGTTATATTAACGCCATCCGTTGTCAGGTTTTCAATCGGCCCACCGGCTTTTTCAGGATCAAACTCTCTTCCAGAGGCAGCGCCTCTGGCCCCAAAATGCTCAAGTTCCTCTATTTCAGGAAAACGCATTCTTCCCATTGTCAGCCCGGCGGCAATAGATGCACCTGCAATCAGCAGACCTTTGTTATCCACTACCTGATTGTAACCCGCTGGCGCATCCCCGCCGAGTTGCTCTGCTGTCTTCCTGAATCCATCTATGTTGCCGTTATAAACGCCTCCCGCGGCCAAAAGCCTGCCCGCTGATTTGCTGTTGATGGTTTTTGCTGCTTGAGCGTGTTGCACGGGCGCTGACGGGTGAAGGTAGTAAACCGGGCGTTTTAGTTGCTTTGATATGAGATAGCTCAGGCGGGAGTGAAGGAACAAGGGCAGATCATTTCGGAGGTTTCCGGAGGAGGTCAGCACACCCATTAAGGCATTGCCGCTCATGTTTGTTTTCAGCAGAACAACCTTTCCGGATTTGATGTCGTCCAGTGTGTCACGATATGACATCCAGGGGCGTTGCCAGTGAAACTGGTGATACCGGCTGACAAAATAGCTGTAGCCCTGAGGTAAATTCCACTCCTGGATGTTTCGGTTTGGTAGGGTGGTATCCGCTAGATCTCGTGCCGCATAGTCCGGGTGGATTATGTGAGGAATGTCCTCGAGGTATATATTGTCCAGTGACTTTGCCTGATAGTGATGAAGCATAATGTCCCTTTAGCGCCATCGTCGCGCATCGATTTTAAGCTAATCGATGTTGAACAAAATTTAAGCCTACCCTTCGGCCTAAGAAAGGGAAAGTGTGGGATGATCGCTAAGCGACACAAAATTGATTTCATCGCGATTCGGCAGGCTTTACTCTCTACACCACAGGTAAAATTACCTAATGAGCTGATGTCTTATGGAACAATTGAGGTGGTTTTAAATGGAAGCAAAACGTGTCCCTGCGGGATTTAGAATTCTTATCGCCGTGTCCTTGTTCGTCGTTAGCTTTTTACTGGCAAGGCCATCAGATCCATCGACAGAAAGGGAGCAGCAGTTCTGGACAGAGTTAGCAAAGCTATTTAATCAGCGTGATATCGAGGGTTTTGTGGGGATAGCGTTAATAGTCATCTGTACAGTGGTAACGCTCATCGGTTATCAGATTATAATCAGAACGATTGAGAAGAAAATTAATAATAAATAAATTTATAACGAGTAAAGTAGTTTGTGTTCCCTCGCTTTATCAGAAAATCGTAACAGGGAAGGGTCGTTAATCATGAAAAACAAGATGATGTTGGGTGTCGTATTTCTCTTGACGGGATGCCCTGGGCCTGGCGACCGAATGGTGGATCGCGAATCTACAACGGCATTTATCAAAGACAAGCAAGTATGTGTGGTGTCGCCACTGGAGCCACAAGAAAGGATTACTGCCATTCAAATCAACAGCACTAAAAGCAACTACCTTCACAAGGTTTTTTATGACAAACCTATTTATGTTCCAATAGGTGAGTGCCTTCCTGTGTTCGGATTTAAGTTCACAACGGGAGAGCGTTACTATTTCGCCTATGATATTCAATCTGATAAATCAATGTCGCATTTAGTCACTGCTGAATTTTCTTATCCAAAAGAATAGGGGGCATAATGGCCCTTTGATTCTCATAAACGCACGCATGTCATTAGGCCCGGCTTAACGACTTCACATCTGTGGTAGTTAAGGTAGTGACCAATGATGGGTCATCACTCTCATTCATAGGGACGAAGCAATGAAAAACCTGTTTAAGTGGCCCGCACTTGTGGCTGCCACCCTCCTTATTCTCATTGGCTTGTTTGTCTGGTTTGTTGCATCGGGCTCTGATGAGGCGACTGTTTATAAAGAAAATGATTTCTTTAACTACCATATGCTGACAGACCCGGATATTGAAAATGCCCCGCGTATAACGGACAACTACTACTTCGAATCGCACCCTGGTGACGGTTACTCACCTTCAAATAGTATTATATTCAAGGGAACTACAGATACGGCTTCACTACACGCTTATCTCGAAAAGCTGGGATACGAGAAGCAAAGACGCAGTTTGGGTGAGAAGGAGATATGGGCAAAGCCTGGTCAGCTGGATGGGGAACTGTTTTATCTGTACGTTAACCCTACTACCCGTGAGATTGAGCTGACTAAGATTCTGAATAACTGAGGTTCCCTGGCTACAATTATGAAAAACATTAACATAGCCGGACTGGATAGCATTATTGCCATCTATTTTGGACAGGATTATAACCTGTTCGGTAGTGGTGAAAGTGTTGATGCCCAAATCAACGCATGGATTGCAGATTCCACCACTGCTTCCCGACATGGCTTGATTGGTGACATTGAGCAGTTTATGAGAGAGTGTGACAACCTGGAGGAGGACTTTGAAAACCGCTATGGCGCGGAATTTTCTACAGACTTATGGGAAACTACGCCTGCAGAATTCCTGAATCTTTTGAAGCAAAAGGTTAGTGCATCTCTTTCTCAAGGCTGAATGCTGATTTCTCATTCGGATAAACACTCCCCCAATATGAACCCTTGTTGATGAGGTTGTACCTGCATTGAGTTGCCTGATCGGACGCAATCCACTGAACCGGAAATCATTGTGGCCATGCCGGTCTCTGCCGCTGGTCATCGCGCTGCTGCTCACAGGATGCGCCCGCTCTGACGCGCTGTGGACGGTCACGCATGACCTCTGCATGAATAACTATCACTACCGTCGCGATCCGGCACCCTGCCAGCAAGTCTATCTGCCGCAGGACAACACACAGGGCTACAGCATTATCCAGAATCCTCGACATAAGCTGCACTTTATTCTGGTGCCCACGGTGGCGATGTCCGGCATTGAGAGCATTGCGTTGTCGCGCCCCGGACGTCCCGATTATTTCGGCTACGCCTGGTTAATGCGCTATCGTCTGATGGCGGCCTATGGTGCTGAAGTACCTGAGGATCGGCTCGGCATGGCGCTGAATTCCGCTTATGGCCGCAGCCAGAATCAACTGCACATTCATCTGACCTGCCTGCGGGAGGATGTGTATCGCCAGCTTCAGGCCGAGCGCTCCTTTATTCATAATGACTGGCGACCCTTGCCCGACCGTTTGCTGAATCACACCTACTATGCCCGTCGCGTTTTGCAGCCGACGGCGATGGATATCTATCCTGTTTCCTCCGTGGCGCGCCATTTCCATCTGTCGCCGCCGCAGCTGGCAGAGTCTGGGGTGGCGCTTATCCCGGCGACGTTTTCGGGAGAAAAAGGGTTTATCCTGCTAACCACCCGGCGCGGCTGGGATAAGGGTAACCGGGCGTCTGTTGAGTCGCTACTGGATAAACGCTGCGCTATTCTTTCAGCGCCGCCAGCTGACGTTTCAGCCGCGGAGTAACTAAACCTCATCCCCCGGAATCCTCTTCCGACCCAGCCACTCTGGTGTAATCAAACCCTCTGATAGCACGAACCTGCTGACGAAGACGATCGCCCGAGCATCGGTTTCGTAAACAATGAATCAGGTTCGTATCTGCCGGTATAGTAAGGTCTTGTAGTGGTTTGTCAGACCCGTCAATAGGTGACTTTAAGGGCAAAACCAACCTCAGGATGCTGCCCATAAAATGCGATCCGATGTTTTTATAAACAAACGCATGCTAGACTTAATAGAAGTTATTAACTGTTATTAATCGAGGTGTTCCCTATGGGTTCTCTTACAAAACAGACCATTAGCGCACAGATACCTGTCGAGTTGGCTAATGCTGTAGAAAATCTGGCTGTTGAGCTGGATCGTTCTAAAAGCTGGATCATCAAGGAAGCGTTGACCACTATGCTGGCTGAAAGGGAACGGCGTCATCAGAGCATTCAGGCTGGCCTTGCCGATGTGGATGCCGGGCGTGTAGTAAGTCACTCGGACCTTGTTGAATTTGGTAATCGTTTAAAGAAAAGCTGATAAATGGAAATTTACTGGACGCTTAAAGCTCAGGATGACTTGGAACGCATCTACCGTTTTGCTCTTCAGTACAGCCGCCAGCATGCTAATGATGTCTTAGACCGCCTGATAACCGGCAGTGCTGGCCTTAAGGCGCACCCAGCAATCGGCATTAAGCAGGTTCGATATGAACCTCGGGAAGTTCGAAAGGTGATACTGGATGACTACGAGATTCACTACGAACTCCGTGATAACGCCATCTATATTGTGGATTTCTGGCATACAAAAGAAGAGCGATGAGCACGTTGATAGCTGTTGCCGACTCGCCTGAAACGTATTTTAAAGCTCATCTATTAAATCCAAAAAAGACACCGTTCCATCAGTGCCTTTCCCAATCTCAACTCGCAGCCCATCGACCACCAAAACCCCTTACCGATACAGCGCCGCTTTCCCCACCGAACTAAACAGCGCCATCTTCGCCGCGACCACTTCACTTGCCGCCTGCATCGGTTTAACAAACAGAGCATTAGGCTCGTGTCCGCCCTGTTTCAGCTCCTGTTCCAGCGCCACGAAGAACGCTTTCTTCATGTCGCTGGAAATATTGATTTTACCCACGCCGTAACGGATCGACTCCGCGACCTCACTGTCTTTATTTCCCGAACCGCCATGCAACACCAGCGGGATATCCACCACCTTACGGATCTGCTGCAGGCGCTCGATATCCAGCTTCGGTTGCTTCCCTTTGGGGTAGAGGCCATGCGAGGTGCCGATAGCGACGGCCAGCGTGTCGGTGCCGGTCTCGCGCACAAAAGTCTCGGCCTGCTGTGCATCGGTATAGAGAATCTCGTTACTGCCGCCTTCGCCGCTGCCTTCTGCCACACCGATGGTGCCCAGCTCCGCTTCCACAGAGACATTAATCGTGTGCGCTATCTCGACAATCTTCTTCGTCAGTGCAATGTTCTGCTCAAAAGGGTGAGATGAGGCGTCAATCATCACCGAGGTAAAACCGGCGTAGATCGCCTTCATCACCTCTTCCAGAGAGCGGCCATGGTCCAGATGGATCACCACCGGCACACGCGCCTGAATCGCCAGCGTCCGCAGATAGCCGATAAATTCCGGGCCGGTAAACGCCATCTCTTCAGGATGGATCTCCAGAATCAGCGGGGAATCCAGTCGCTCGGCTGTCTCAACCGCCACGCGGCCAAACTCCGCACTGGCGATGTTAAACGCGCCCACACCAAACTGATGACGCTGGGCAACGCTGAGCAGATCTTTCATGTTGTAAAGCATAGGTTTTATCCTTGTTTTGCAGGAACGGAGATATCTTTTTTCAGGAACAACAGGATGAGCGCCGTCAGTAAACTGCCTGCGGCAATCGCAAACAGATAACCCATGACATTGCTGATCACGTTGGGAATGAAGATGACGAAAATGCCGCCGTGCGGCGCGCGGGAAGCACAGCCCAGCATCATTGACAGGGCGCCCGCTAAACCGGAACCCGCCACAATGGCCGGGATGACGCGCAGCGGATCGGCGACCGCAAAAGGGATAGCGCCTTCGGTAATGAAGGAGAGGCCGAGGATGTAGGTGACTTTGCCAGTCTCACGCTCCTGCTCGGTAAATTTGCGGCGGAAGAGGGTGGTCGCCAGCGCGATGCCCAGCGGCGGCACCATGCCCGCCGCCATACAGGCCGCAATCGGTCCATAAATGCCGCTCGACATCAGGCCGATCGCAAACATGCAGACGGTTTTATTCAGCGGGCCGCCCATATCAAAGGCCACCATCATGCCGAACAGCAGGCCGAGGATGGCTGCGTTGGTGTTACCCAGTGAACTGAGGAAGGCGGTCAGCCAGCCGAGCAGCATTTTGATGGGCTCGCCAATCAGCAGCACCATCAGTGCGCCGGTCAGCAGCACGCTCAGCAGCGGCACGATTAAAATAGGTTTTAACCCGGCGACCGCTTTGGGCAGATGAATATGGTTGGTGATGAGTAGCGTGATATATCCGGCCAGAAAGCCGGCAATTAGCGCGCCAAGGAAGCCGGAGCCGGTGTGGATCGCCATCATTCCGCCCACCGCGCCTGCCACGATGCCCGCTTTGCCGCTGATGGACTGGCTGATCCCCAGCGCAAGAATCGGCAGCATCAGGGCAAAGGCCGAACCGCCGCCGATGTCAGAGAGCATCTTCGCTATCGGGCTGAAATTAGCGTCCCCTGGTGTGGCCGCCGTAATCCCGAATGAAAAGCTCAGGGCGATCAGAATGCCGCCAGCCACTACAAACGGGATCATCAGGTTCACACCGGTGATCAGGTGCACATAAAACTCTGAGATCCAGGAACGGGAACCTGACGCCTCGCGCGCGCTGTTAGCCGGTTCAGACGTATTGTTCTGAGGGGCGGAATCGACCAGCCTGGGCGCCAATTCTCCGTTCACAATGGCGCTGAGTAATCCTTCAGCGTCTTTCGCGGCACGGGTGACGGGGACCTCGATCACGTTTTTGTGCTGGAAGCGCGCCATCTCAACTTTCTTATCTGCGGCGATTAACACCACGTCGGCCTGATGAATATCGTCGTCGCTGAAAATATATTCGCTCTCAATCGCGCCCTGGGTTTCAACTAATACATTCAGGCCCAGTTTTTTAGCCGCTTTTTTTAAATTACTTTCGGCAAGGTAGGTGTGGGCGACACCTGTAGGACAGGCGGTAATGGCAATGATGTTCATAAACGTTCTCCAGTGAAAATTTTATATTTATGTTTTTCGGTCTGAAGGGATGGCTACAACCTGGAATACCTCCTTAATCTTTTATTTCATAAATAGCTTCGGTTTATTCAGGCCCCCGATCGGGATAGCAGTAAATGAAACATCTCTTCGCGGTGTTCCACATTCAGTAATTGTTCGACCACATCTTCATCACCTAGCGCGATGGATATTCTGGCGAGCATTTTGATATGGCCGACATCTTTATCAGACTCTTTCACTGCGAAAAGAATAACCAGCCGGACTTTGGTGCCGTCAATAGTCTCCCAGGGAATATCCTGGCGTAAACGCCCGACGGCAATCCGGGTTTTGGCCACGGCAGCAGATTTGCCATGCGGAATAGCAATGTGATTTTCAAAACCTGTTGAGCCTAATTCCTCACGCAGATACACATCGTTCAGAAACGCAGCTTTATCAGTGACCGCGCCGCTCTGGCAGAGCAGGTCAGTCAGCTGAGAAATAATCTGTTCTTTTGTCTGGCAGTCGACATCGAGAATAATACATTCTTCTTTCAGGACTTCATTAATAGCTACAGCTGTCGTCATGTTGCTTCTCCATTATTAATTAATCGAATTCGATACCAGACACTCCGTTACTCTTGCGATATCTTTCGCTGAAAACAGGGCCGAGACATAGACCACCGGTTTTTCCAGCGGCTCCAGCCGGATGGTGGAGATCACCACGTCACACTCATGTCGTTTCAGGGAATCCGCGATGTTTTTCCCTGGCACGATGTCGATAATCTTCCAGTCGGGAAAGGCGCGGATAATCCGCCCGTAAAGCAGCTGTGAGGTGCCCAGACCGCTGGAGCAGACCAGCAATACCCGCTTGACCTTGATGCTGTTTTCGATGGCGGCCTGAATATGCACGGTCAGGTACGCCACCTCATCGTCACTGATCTCATCCAGGCTGTACTCCTCCGTCAGCTGGCTGATGACCGCTTTGACGGCGGCGAAGACCGTTCCCAGCTCGGTCCGGATATCATGCAGTAGCGGATTTTTAATCCGGATGTGATATCGGAGGCGGTTCAGCATCGGCTTGATATGCGAGGACAGCGAAGCCTGCAGGTTCTGGTCAGTGGTGATTTCGATGTTGATGCGCTGCGCTACGCGGGCAATCAGCGCCTCAGCAAAGCGGGTTTCACGTTCGGATATCAGCGAGTCATCATGCTGTGGCATCTCGCCGCCCGCCTTACCGGAGGAGACCAGATACTGATAGATGGAGTGAGACTCTTCAGCTACCAGTACCGTGTTGTAAGCGGTTTCGATGCGTTCTATCACTGCCAGCGAAACCTGCCAGGCGTGATGGTCGCTGACCCGGCTCATGGTCACCGCGCGGGCATCGGTCCTGTGCATCGGCGAATGACTCCGGTGGATCAGCACCAGAATATGAGTAAATAAATTGATGTAGTAAGGATCGCTAATCGTATATTGCAGTTGCTGTTCAATAAAATTAATTAATTGCAGGGTAAAGTGGACAGCCTGCTGACCAAATTTCTCTGAAAGCTCCTGCAACGTGCTTTCATCCAGACGGCTTTCCATCATGTCCTGACGGTTATAAATCGATTTTAATACTAGCGCTTTCATCGCCATGCGAATATTCTGGTCACTGCCTTTTATGCTGGTGCCGACCCGACTTTTTAATAAGGTTAAATCAAACTGATGTAACCAGGCTTCTAATGTTTTTAAATCATTCACTATCGAAGCCCGGCTGATAAAATACTTATCCGCCAGTTCGCTGATTGACGAACTTTTGGGTGACAGCATTAATAAATCAGACGCTATTTTCAGCATCCGGAAGTTACTGCTGAAATCATCCACTTCCGTTGAAAAAATCCGGCGTGCGGCTATTTCTGCCTGCGCATCAGCGAATTTAATTGTGATGCCTCTCCCACTTTTACCGCTGAGGTTGATTCCCTGGTCAGAGAGTTTTTCATTAATATCAGCGATGTCGCGGCGTAAGGTTCGGGTGGTGATGGCTGTTTTTTCTGAAATAGTGTATAGGCTCACATAACTGTTATGAGAAATAAGCTGTCGCATAATCGTCAGTTGCCGCTCAGTCAGCGCCTTCATCATCATCAGGGTCCGCTTAATCAGTTATTCACCTTGTCAGTTATCATCTAAGCAAAGGGACTATGCCATGTAAATATTAAAACATGGCCACAACCTGACGGTCAGGCTGACCACCTGAAAGTGAATTTTCGAAATATTTTGAGAGGAGGTTAAAGAATATCAGAACAGGGAAGGGGAAGATGAGTGGGTGCCTGATGGGCGGGGCAGGGCATGAAATCCGGTGTTAGCTGCCCCACCAGCAGGGGCAGCAAATCTTATGTTTACCTCTCCCGCAGCGCTTCTTTCGCCCGGTTCAGCGGTTTCATCAGATACTCCATGATGGTTTTACTGCCGGTATGGATCTCACCCATTGCGATCATCCCCGGATAAACCGGAAACTTTTTGCCCTTTTTATTCACCAGATAATCCTTATCGGTGCGGATGTAGACGCGATAATAGTACTGGTCGCGATGAACTTCGTCCTGAATAGTGTCGGGCGAAATAGAAGCCACTTTGCCCTCCAGACCGCCATAGATGTTGTAGTCATACGCGGTCAGCTTTACCACCGCACGCTGGCCGGGCGTGAT
The DNA here is from genome assembly GCF_015654165.1 of Pantoea sp. SM3640. NCBI lineage: Bacteria > Pseudomonadati > Pseudomonadota > Gammaproteobacteria > Enterobacterales > Erwiniaceae > Pantoea > Pantoea sp. SM3640. Next base: position 3,295,319 of record NZ_CP064872.1, on the reverse strand, counting down.
AAAGGCGACATCGCGCGGGGCGATCTGCGCCTCAATCATCAGCTGCTCATCCAGTGGCACAATCTCCATCAGATTGCCGCGCTGCGGGATAACGCCGCCAACGGTGTTCACTTCGATATCTTTAACGATTCCTCTGACCGGCGTGACAACGACTGTGCGCTTCAGTGAGTCCGCTCGCCCGATGATAATGGAGCGTTGAGATGCCGCTTCGGCGTTGGCTTTCGCCAGCTCTTCACGGGCCTGCACGATATAGTTATTTTCCGCGTCGTTGAGCTTACTTTGCAGGTCGTTAGCCTGACGTTTCAGGCGCAGTACTTCCACGTTACTGGCCGCGCCTTTTGCTACCAGTGATGAGGTCAGCTGTAGTTCGCGGTTAATCAGACTCAGCGCTTCGGTCAGGCCGCTGATGGTTTTGCTGTAGTTCTCACGACGCGAGTGGTAAAGCGCCGTCTCAGCAGCCACCAGTGGCGGATCCGCTAATACCTCAGGCGGAAAGGTCAGCGGCGTGCCTGCGGTCTCAGCCTGCAAGCGGGCCGCCGTCGCCAGCGCAGCACGTAAACGCGACGTGCTCTCCTGCACACCCGAGTCAATCTGGGTGGGATCCAGCAATGCCAGCACCTGACCCGCCTCAACCACATCGCCTTCGTGAACCTTCAGCTCTTTGAGGATCCCGCCCTCCAGTGACTGGATGATCTGCTCGTGTGAGCTGGGTACAACTTTCCCGACACCAACGGTGACTTCATCCAGTTCGAAGTTCGAAGCCCAGACAAAGAACAGCAGCAGCATGACCAGCACCGACATGATGATCAGACCGCCGGAAGAGACGCGCTGACGGGAACGCTGATGCTTCTTTTTACGGAATAAGGAGAAATTCATGCCTCTGCTCCCTGCGGTTTAACATTGACTTTGCCCTGATGAGGCGCGGCACTGGCTTCGGGCCGGGTAACCAGCATCTCTGCTTTTGAGCCATCCCGCGCAATCATGCCCTTATCCATCAGCATGATGCGATCAACCAGCTGCAATACCGCCGGGCGATGCGTGGCGATAATTAATGTGCGGTTGCCCATCCACGTCATCAGTCGTTCAATCAGATGTTTTTCAGCAGCATCATCCAGCCAGGCGGTAGGTTCATCCAGCAACAACACGCTGGGCTGGCGGAGCAGAGTGCGCGCGAGCAGCAGCTGCTGACGCTGCCCGCCAGATAAGCCTTTGCCGCCTTCCTGTAACAGATAATCCATGCCTTCCGGCAGGCGCTGAATAAAGTCGAGGGCGCCGCTAATCTCCAGGGCCTGAAGCATCTCCTCTTCGGTCGCCAGCGGCATGCCCAGGCGTAAGTTCTCGCGAATCGTGCCGTAGAACAGGGATGAGTTCTGGGTAAGCAGCCCGACGTCACGCCTTACATCCAGCGGGTCAATGGAGGAAAGCCGCACGCCATCCAGCAGCAGGGCACCTTCGCCCGGCTGCAACAGACCTGCCATCAGTTGCAACAGCGTTGATTTACCGGATCCGTTACGCCCCAACAGCGCCACTTTCTCACCCGCTTTAATGGTCAGCTTTTTCACCGTCAGCACCGGTTCAGGGGCGTTCGGGTCGTAGCGATAGATGACGTCAGAGAGAGCATATTCGCCGTTAATGCGCGGGCGATGAATGCGGATGCTGCGTTCTGGCTGATCGACCTCGCTATTAAGCAGGTTCTCCAGTCCTTCACGCGCCACTTTGGCCTGCTGCCAGCGGCCAAATATCATCGCCAGCTGGCCCAGCGGTGCCATCATGCGTGACGCCAGCATCGAGCAGCCAATTAACACGCCGGTAGAGAGGTCACCGCTCATGGCAAAAAAGGCACCCACCAGCACCACGCTGACATAGGCAACGGTCTGGACTTCACTGGTCCAGCTCATCAGCAGGCCGCTGACAAAACGCTGCTTCTGTGAAGATTTACTGATCACCTCATTCAGGTGATTCCACTGGTTCTGAAAGTAGGGCTCTGCGCGCAGCAGCTTGATGTCATCCATGCCCTGTACGGTCTCAACCAGCATAGCGCTGCGCACTGCGGACTCGCGCATGGTTGCTTTGGAGAGCTTGGCCAGCGAACCCTGCGCCAGCAGGCCCGGAATAACAATCAGCGGAATCGCCGCCAGCGGAACCAGCACCAGCCATCCACCCAGTAACCAGAGGATAAACAGAAAGATGATTAAAAAAGGCAGATCGGCAATTGCTGAAATGGTGGTCGAGGTAATCAGCTCACGGATCTGTTCCAGCTCGCGGATCTGAGCAATAAACGATCCGGTCGATTTGGGACGCTGATCGTTACGGATCCGCAGCGCGTGACCAAAGACGCGATCGGAGATGCGCAGATCCGCGCTTTTACCGGCTGCATCAGAGATATGCGTGCGGATAATACGCATCACAAACACGCAGGTCAGGGCGATCATGACGCCGCCAAACAGTACCCAGAGAGAGGGAACGGACTGGGAAGGGATCACCCGGTCATACACCTGCATGGTGAAGAGCATCGCTGAGAGGCCCAGCACGTTGGAGATCAGCGACGCAAACATGACGTTTACATAGGCTGGCCACTCACGAAGAATGGTCTGCCACAGCCAGTCAGCACGATGTGGCTTAATATAGTCATCCACCCGCGCATCCGGCACGGAAGACTCCGGCTTCGCCAGCAGTACGCGCTGTGCATGCTGTGACAGATCTTCAATACTCAGCGTGGTCTGCAGCTGTTTTTCACCGCTCAGCATCACGCTGACCTGACCCTCTTCGCCCACTGTGGTGATGACGCCGACGCCGCGAGGACCGAAATCGACGATCAACGGCATGCGCCACGGATCGAGCTGATCCGGGTCAAACGCGTCAAAAATCACCAGCAGGCCGAGCTGGCGCGCCATATTTTCAATCAGGGCATCCTGTGAAAGGTGCTGCATGTGCCATTCCGCTTCGCCTTTCACTCGCTCAGGTGAACCATCAAGGCGGTAATGTTTTGCCACCAGCAGCAGCGCGTCGAGCCAGGGGGTGTAAGCCTTTTTAGCCTCAGGCTGTGCTGATGCATTTTCGCTGTCAGATATCGTGTTCATTATCATCTTCTCTTAATTGCTGACAGAATTACGGCGCAATGCGCAGTCCCTGAATGACCTTATTATTTAAATCAAATGCTTCGCGTGCCATACCGGTTACTACCAGATAATTAACGGATGAGGCCCAGAGGTCGCAGCGGGCATTAATTAAATCCTGCTGAGCACGGCTTATTTCCTGTTCGGCGTTAAGTAAGTCGAGTACGTTTCGGTTACCCAGTGATAAATATTGCTCACGATAAAGGGAGCGTGTTTCCATAATAGTTTTCATACGACGCGTCAGCAGGCTGATATTTTTTTGTAATCCCTTTACGCTCTGAAAATAATTTCGTTGCTGATCGCTGATCTCCAGTTTTTTACTGGCTATGGTGGTTCTGGCCGCTTCCAGCGCTCTGGCACTGGCGCTTTCCTGCGCCACTAATGCACCACCCTGATAAAGCGTGCTGTTAACAGACAGATAAACGTTCTGGTACTGGCTATGGCGCTGATAATCCGCAATATCGCCGATATATTTATTAGTATTGGCTTCAAGCGATAAAGTGGGATAGCGCTGCGCTTGGTAATTACGTAACTCGGCCAGTGCCACGGCGGCATCGGCCTGGGCAACTAAAATAGTCGGGTTACGGTTTAAATCAATCCGGGCATTCTGACGCTCAATCAGCGGCAGCAGCGAGATCGGCGCGGATATTTTCTTTTCGGCAACCGGCTGTCCCAGCAATGATTGCAGATGGTATTTCTGCTGCTGGAGTTTGATTTCCAGATCCAGTTGCTCTGCCTGGGCCGCTTCAACACGCGCCTGCGCCTGAACCGGATCCACCCGTGTGCTGGCTCCGGCATCGGCACGCATTTGCGTCAGCGCCAGGATATCCCGCAGGGCTTTCACCTCTTTCTTCGAGTTATCAAGCAGCTGCGTCGAGCGATAAACTTCATTCAGCGCCAGTGCGGTTTGTTCGATAATGGTGTCGATCTGCATCAGAACAGTGGCCTGCTGGCGCAGATATTTCGCGCTGGCCTGATCGACCGCGCTGCCGGTTTTACCAAAGTCGTAAAGCATCTGAGTGAGGCCGACGGTGGCGATATGGCCGTTGCCTTCATCCTGCTGTCGACCGGTTGTGATACCTGCTTTTACAGAGGGCAGATAGCCCGCTTTTGCAGCATCAATGGTGAACCCTGATGACTCCAGCGTCGCAATGCTGCTGCTGATGGAGGGATGATGATTCACCGCCAGCTGGATAGCCGCCTGCCAGTCAGCCGGAAAGCTTTCAGCCCCGTTCGACTCCGCAGGCTGCATTTCAATTTCTGCCGGATTAATTTGTAATTTATCTGCCAGCGCAGATCCGCCCGCAGGTAAGGTTCCGGGATCCGGCGTTTTAGAAAATACGCCCCAGAAACCTGCCGGTGCTTCATTAATGGTTGGTTCGCTGCCTGAGAAAATTTTTTGATCGGCAGCAAAAGAATATTGGGTAATAAGAATGCAGTGCAAAATGATAATAATTTTTTTCATGATGTTTAGATAATTAAATATATCTCCGTCATAAAAGGTGGCTTAAAGCGCGGGGAAGTAGCAGGCTGGTATAAATAACCCAGCCTGCTTTTAATGCGGATATTAATTATCCGATGGTGATATCGTCTTCAATATATAACTGTACCACGGAGCCATCGGCTGCAGAACTGGTGTAATGGTTATAGTTAACCCCATTTGCCACTATTCCGTCTGCCTGCTCCCAGTTACCATTCAGCGTCACCGTGTCGCCATTTTCCCCTCTGACATATAACGTATTATCGTTATCAGTGACCTTCAGCAGACTTTCTGCACTTACGACCAGATTGTCTTTTCCGGCATCCGTCATCAGGTCGATGGTTTCTATATTGTTGACCCTGGCGGAGATATCACTAAGGTTCAGCGTTCCTGTGCCATGCCAGGCCAGCGTATCGTTACCCTCTGCACCGTTGATAGAGGTGAAATCGGTGTCATAGACTTCGAAAACATCTCCACCGCGGGTACCGGTGAAGGTGATCTCGCCGCCCGCACTGCCATCAACATCAACGCCCAGGTTAAAGCTCAGAGAAGCATTGCTGCCGTCTGACAGGGCATAGGTGAAGGTGTCAGTGTTGCCGCTGTGCGCATACGCATCATCCACCACGTAGCTGTAGTGACCCGCTTCATCGATAACCAGCGTGCCGTAGGCACCTTTGACGCTCACCGCATCGTCAGTGATCGCGGTGGTTTCACCGTTCTGGCTCACCGATACCACGGTCAGATCGGCGGAGACATCCTGGATGGAACCGGCAAGATGCTCTGTCACTTCGTTGAATTGCAGACCCTGCTGAACATAGAGTTTGATTGCCGTGCCATCCAGCGCCGTGCTGGTGTAGAGGGTGTAGGTGATGTTATTCAGCGTTTCCACGCCGTTAACAGCCCACACGCCCTGCAGTGAAAGGGAGTCATTGCTGCCACCCCTGACATACAGCACATTGCTGGCATCCGTGATTTTCTCAATATCATCGGCACCAATCAGCAGCGCCGTTGCCTGGGCGTTATCCTGCAGATCGATGATTTCGATATTGTTCACTTTGTCCGCAATCTCACTGACATTCAGCTCGCCTGTGCCATTCCAGACCAGCGTATCCTGACCCGACTTCCCGTCCACCGAGGTGAACTGGGTGTCGTGAACGGTGAAGCTGTCATCGCCAACGGTACCGGCAAAGATCAGCGCGCCACCTTCAGAGCCATCCACGGAGACACCCAGCGTGATTACCAGATTTTTGGTGCTTCCATCCGCCAGAACATAGGTGAATGAATCTTCACTGCCGGTCAGTTTGATCACCGAGTCGCTATTCAGTGTGTAGCTATAGCTGCCATCGTTCTTAATCGTCAGCGTGCCGTAAGTACCCGCGATAGTGGTTCCCGCAGCGGCAACCAACGTATAGCTTGCGGCACCGGTCACAATACCCGCCGTTATCGACGTCACTACCAGCGAACTGTCACTGGTGCTGTCGCTGGTAAAGACCGAACCATTGACGCTGGAACTGGTGCTGACTTTATAGTCGGTGGTGCTGACGATGTTCACTGCCACTTTCACGGTGAGCGCGTCATAGCTGGTAGACCACAGGAAGCCAGGATGTCCGGACTGCGTGCTGTCGACCACGATGCGGTAGGTTCCCGCATTCTGACCCGCCAGCGAAACATTCAGCGGACTACCGCTGGTGATCGCCTGTGTGCCGGTGGTCACGTTGTCCCAGCGCAGCGTCTGCTCGTTGTAAACCTGCAACGACCAGTTCACCGAAACAGTATTGCTGGCATTGATCGACGCCCCGGTCACGCTGACGTTAATCTCCTGCAGATCGCTGATGCTGTTAACCGTGAAGCTCTCACTGGTAAAACTGCTGGTTGCGGTGTTCATCGTGGTGCTCTGTGCCACGCTGTCGCTGAGCAGGGCAACATCGCCCGTTACGTCGGCCGCATTGTTTTCAGACGCGGTTTCGGTGCTGCTCAGTTTCATGTCGCGATCAACATAGAGATTCACCGTCTGACCATCAGCGGTGGTACCAACGTAATGGACGTAATCCACATTGTTGACCACTTCACTGCCTGACAGCGTCCAGCTACCAGAGAGTGTCAGTGTGTCTGTGATGACACCTTTAACAAACAGCGTGTTATCAGCATCGGTGATGTCCGCTACGTTTTGCGCGGTGACCACCAGATTATTCACTGCGCTGTCATTCACCAGCTCGATCTCTTCGATGTTACTGATTTTCGACTGCAGATCGCTGAGTGTGAGTGTGCCCGTACCGCTCCACACCAGCGTATCCAGACCTTCACCGCCATCAATGTGGGTAAAGCTGGTATCGCTCACGTTAAAGATATCGTCGCTTGCCGTACCGGTTACATCCTGCGCAGCGGTAACGGTATATTCCGTCCCATTCTGGCTATCCGTATAGGTGGCTGAAGAGAGATTAACCCCCTGCTGCACGTAGATATCGACCAGGGTACCGGCAGCAGTGGTGCTGGTGTAGTGCGTGTAAGTGATGCTGTCGACAATCACCGTACCACTGTTGATCCAGGTGCCTTCCAGCGTCACGCTGTCGCCAGCGATTCCCTTGATATAGAGAGCATTACTTTCGCTGGTGACATCTTCCACGCTCTGCGCATCCAGTACCAGGTTGTCACTGCTGGTGGTTGAGGTCAGCATGATTGATTCGATATTGCTGACTTTCGCCGCGACGTCGCTCAAGACCAGCTGGCCATTGCCATGCCATGCCAGTGTATCGTCGCCAGCCGCGCCATCTACCGAGGCGAAGCTGGTGTCATACACATCAAACACATCATTGACTTCAGTGCCGTGGAACACCAGCGCACCGCCATTGCTGCCGTTGACTTCAACACCCAGATGGATCGTAACGGTAGCATTAACCACTTCACCATTGGCCCCTTTCAGCGCATAGGTGAAGACGTCTTCAGAGCCGGCTGGCAGTGTAGTCGTGGCAGGGGTGTAGGTATAAGCACCGTTGTTATAGATCACCAGGGTGCCATACTGACCCGCTATGGAGACGCCACTTTCGGTGACCCAGGTATAACTGTCATCGACCGTTACATCGCTGGTGCTGTCACCGGCCTTGGCATACATCCGTGTATAGATAGAGCTGAGCTTATCAACTGCACCATCTGTGCCTTCGTCGGTTAGCACGTTGCCGGTTGCGACCTCATTCGCGGTGATAACGTACTCGGTGGGGCTGACTGTCTGAACTGACATATCCAGTTTCACCACGTTTGTTGCGCCAGTTGTTGAAATCGCCACGCGGTAGGTCCCCTCACCCAGGCCGTCCAGCAGCGACGACATCTCCAGGTTCTGGATAACTTCTTCATTGTGCTGTCCGGCTGCTACGACGGCAGTCTGCGTTTTCACCGTGGTCCATGTGCCATCACTATTCTGCATTTGCACGGCATAAGTGATGTTCAATGGTGAGTCAAAGTTGTTGCCGAATAATCCCCACTCGGTGGTTAACGTCAGCGAACCGGTAACCAGGTCGTCATTCCCTGCCAGGGTAAAGGTCGAACTGTAGTTCTCGGTCCCGCCTGCGACCAGCTTAACGTCGGTATTCGTCGCGCTGGATGACTCGTAAGTCACCGTAACGCTGGCATTCGCCTCGTTGCTGGAAGCGATATCCGTCACGGCTGTTGCAGAAGGATCGGTAGCATCCCAGCTCAGATCCAGCGCTTCGTTTGTTGTACCAATCTGTACGTGAATCTGGGCTGATGAGCTCAGACCCGTCGCAGAGTCAGTAATGGTATAGGTAAACGAATCCACCTTACCGATGCTGTCCATGGATGAGATCGGGGTATAGACATAGCTGCCATCAGCGTTGATGACCAGCGTGCCATACTGACCGACCAGCGTGGCGGTTTTGGTGGTAGCATCCAGCGTGACAGAGGTCACGGTGCCATCACTGTTGGTCACGCTCGCCGCGCTCACAGAGGTGTAGGCACTGTGCGGAATACCATCTGCACCATAAACGCTGTCGACGTCTGTTATCACATTGCCGGTTGCGGTGGTGTAGTCGGTCGGTGTGCCCTGTTCCGCCAGCGTATAGACGGTTTTAGAGGCGTCCAGATTAAAGCTTACGCCGACGTTAATACCGCTGGTGGTGTAAACCAGCTGATACTGGCCGGCAGTCAGCCCGGTTAGCGTGATGGTGGACGTCGATGCGCCCAGTCCAAACATGCCAAACAGGTTTCCGCTGTTCTCTTCAGACACGGTGACCCAGGTGCTGGTTGACGAGTCATACTTCTGCAACACCAGTGTCGAGTTACTGGCGACGTTAATGAAGGCAGAAGAAGTCGCGGTTACATCAAGATCGATAATGGTGCCGTCTGCGACCACAATCGGATCACTGACGATCTTATTGTTGAACGCGATTAACCCGCCGTCCTGCAGGATGGTTCCCAGATCCTCACTGACATCAACCGGATAGGTAAAGCCTACCGCGGCACCTGAGCTGACATTGTCGGAGGCCGTCAGCGTAATGGCCTGCACATTCAGATCCAGCGTGCCGGATGGATCGCTGCTGTTGCCTGCCGCGTCTGTGACAGTAAAGGTCACTTCATGGCTGCCATCATACAATCCGTCAGTGGCGGTAAAAGTCCAGCTGCCATCTTCGGCGACGGTGGTTTCACCGACAACCTGGCCTTTGTCGTACATTGTGACAGTGGTACCCGGCTCAAGATCGCTGCCGCTGAAGGTGAGTTTGCTGTCGCTCTGGATTTCGGCTGTATCGATAGTTGCACCCACTTCATCCGTGATCACTACCGTAGTAATGTCCACGCCTTCAGGTGCAACAGAGTCCACGACATAGCTGACAGCCTCAGATTCACCGCTGCTGTTACCTGCTGCGTCGACTGCCTCAAACGTAAAGCTGTGATCACCATCAGCCAGCGCTTCAGACGGCGTGAATGACCAGCTGCCGTCATCTGCAACCTGCGCTTCACCCAATACCGTATCGTTATCGCGAACGATAACGGTGGTGCCTGCTTCCAGTCCTGAGGCACTGAAGGTCGGCGTGGTGTCACTGATCGCGCTGCCAGCAGCTAACGCATTACCAGCATCATCAGAGACGACCACTGCGGCCAGATCAATGATCTCTGGCGCAACGGTGTCGACCACGACGTTAACAGTGTCTGTACGGGTGTTTCCTTCCGCATCTGTTACGGTCACGATTAATGCATGGTTACCGTCAGCCAGCGCTGTATCAGGCGTAAAGCTCCAGCTTCCGTCCTCAGCAACCACGACACTGCCCAGCACGGTTTCACCATCGGCGATGGTGACTGTTACGCCTGGCGTCTGATCCTGGCCGCTAAAGGTCGGTGTGCTGTCGTTAATGGCTTCACCATTCACGATCACATTGCCATCATCATCAGTAACCACAACACCGGTGTTGATACCTTTAGTTGCGGAGATTGACAGGTCCAGCGCTTCAGATACGCCACTGCTGTTACCGACTGCATCGGTGACTTCGAATGTGAACTGATGTTCACCATCGTCAAGCGAGGTTGAAGGCGTAAAGGACCAGCTGCCATCTTCGCTGACCGTGGTTTCACCCAATACGGTTTCACCATCGCGAATAATCACGGTCGCGCCCGGCTCCAGCGCTGTACCACTGAAGATTGGCGTATTATCTGCTGTGATACCGGCTGCGGTGATGGTGGCACCGTCGTTATCGACCATCGTGACCGTAGAGATATCAACCCCTTCCGGCGGTGTGGTATCGACAGTGACGTTGAAGACGCCGCTGGCACCGACGCCCTGTGGATCGGTAACGGTGACCTCGATGGCATGCGCACCGTCAATCAATCCAGCGGTTGGTGTGAAGGTCCAGTTGCCATCTGCGCCTACAGTCACAGTAGTCAGCGTGGTATCGCCGTCTGCGATGACAATCGTGGTTCCAGGTTCAAAGTTTTTACCATTGAACGTTGGCGTACTGTCACTGATGGTGTCGCCATCCAGAATAGCGGTACCGTTATCATCAACGATTTCCATAGACGGCGCGGTTTGCACCACGACATTAATGGTGTCATTGACATGATTACCGCTGGCATCTGTACCGTCGACAACCAGGGTATGCTCGCCGTCGGCCAGCGCGGTATCCGGTGTAAAGGTCCAGTTACCGTCAGCGTCGACAGTGGCGGTGCCGAGTTCGGCGTCGCCATCCGAGACGGTCACGGTGGATCCCGGCTGCATGCCGCCGCCGCTGAGGGTCGGCGTGCTGTCACTGGTGGTTGCGCCGTCGGCTATCGGATTGCCGGCGTCGTCGGTCAGGCCCGGTACGGTGGCGCTGGTGTCGACGGTCACGTTCACGATGTCGTTCATGACATTCCCGTTAGCGTCGGTACCGTCAACGACCAGGGCGTGCTCGCCGTCTGCCAGCGGTGCGTCCGGCGTGAAGGTCCAGTTGCCGTCCGCATCGACGGTAGCGGTGCCGATTTCAGCGTCGCCGTCCGAGACGGTCACGGTGGAACCCGGCTGCATGCCGCCGCCGCTGAGGGTCGGGGTGCTGTCGCTGGTAATGCTGCCGTCGGCGACCGGATTACCGGCGTCGTCGGTCAGGCCCGGTACGGTGGCGCTGGTGTCAACGGTGATATTCACGGTGTCGTTTACCGCATTACCGTTCGCATCGGTGCCGTCGATCACAAGCGCGTGTTCTCCGTCGGCCAGTGCGCTATCCGGCGTGAAGGTCCAGCTGCCGTCCTCGCCCACGGTGGCGGTGCCGAGTTCGCTGTCGCCATCCGAGACGGTCACGGTGGATCCCGGCTCCATGCCGCCGCCGCTGAGGGTCGGCGTGCTGTCGCTGGTGCTGCTGCCGTCAGCGACCGGATTACCGGCGTCGTCGGTCAGGCCCGGCGCGGTGGCGCTGGTGTCGACGGTCACGTTCACGGTGTCGTTTACCGCGTTACCGTTCGCGTCGGTACCGTCAACGACCAGGGCGTGCTCGCCGTCGGCCAGCGGGGCGTCCGGGGTGAAGCTCCAGCTGCCGTCCTCGCCCACGGTGGCGGTGCCGAGCTCGGTGTCGCCGTCGGAGACGGTTACGGTGGAGCCGGGCTGCATGCCGCCGCCGTTAATGGTCGGGGTGCTGTCGCTGGTGGTCGCACCGTCGGCGACCGGGTTGCCGGCGTCGTCGGTCAGGCCCGGCGCGGTGGCGCTGGTGTCGATGATGACCTCTACAGAATTGCTGACGTTGTTGCCGTTGGCATCGATACCACCAGTGATAAGCGTGTGTTCGCCATCGTCCAGCGCAGTATCTGGCGTAAACGTCCAGTTGCCGTCGGCGTCCACGGTAGCTTCGCCGATTGGCGTGCTGCCGTCGGTAATGACCACGGTGGAACCCGGCTCCATGCCGCCGCCGCTGAGGGTCGGGGTGCTGTCGCTGGTAATGCTGCCGTCGGCGACCGGATTACCGGCGTCGTCGGTCAGGCCCGGTACGGTGGCGCTGGTGTCAACGGTGATATTCACGGTGTCGTTTACCGCATTACCGTTCGCATCGGTGCCGTCGATCACAAGCGCGTGTTCTCCGTCGGCCAGTGCGCTATCCGGCGTGAAGGTCCAGCTGCCGTCCTCGCCCACGGTGGCGGTGCCGAGCTCGGTGTCGCCGTCGGAGACGGTCACGGTGGATCCCGGCTCCATGCCGCCGCCGCTGAGGGTCGGCGTGCTGTCGCTGGTGGTCGCACCGTCAGCGACCGGATTACCGGCGTCGTCGGTCAGGCCCGACGCGGTGGCGCTGGTGTCGACGGTGATATTCACGGTGTCGTTTACCGCGTTACCGTTCGCGTCGGTACCGTCAACGACCAGGGCGTGCTCGCCGTCGGCCAGCGGGGCGTCCGGGGTGAAGCTCCAGCTGCCGTCCTCGCCGACGGTGGCGGTGCCGAGTTCGCTGTCGCCGTCCGAGACGGTCACGGTGGATCCGGGCTGCATGCCGCCGCCGCCAATCGTTGGCGTGCTGTCGCTGGTGGTCGCGCCGTCGGCGACCGGGTTACCGGCGTCGTCGGTCATGCCGGGCACGGTTTCGCTGGTGTCGATAATGACTTCGACGGTGCTGCTGCTGGCGTTACCGTTCGCGTCGGTACCGTCAACGACCAGGGCGTGCTCGCCGTCGGCCAGCGCGGTATCCGGTGTAAAGGTCCAGTTGCCGTTCGCGTCCACGGTGGCGGTGCCGAGCTCGGTGTCGCCGTCAGAGACGGTCACGGTTGAGCCCGGCTGCATGCCGCCGCCGCCAATCGTTGGCGTGCTGTCGCTGGTGGTGCTGCCATCGGCCACTGCGTTACCGGCGTCGTCGGTCAGGCCGGGCGCGGTGGCGCTGGTGTCGACGTTCACGTTCACGGTGTCGTTCACCGCATTGCCGTCCGCATCGGTGCCGTCGATCACGAGCGCATGCTCGCCGTCGTCCAGCGGAGCATCCGGGGTGAAGGTCCAGCTGCCGTCCTCGCCGACGGTGGCGGTGCCGAGTTCGCTGTCGCCGTCAGAGACGGTCACGGTTGAGCCCGGCTGCATGCCGCCGCCGCCAATCGTTGGCGTGCTGTCGCTGGTGGTTGCGCCGTCGGCGACCGGGTTACCGGCGTCGTCGGTCAGGCCCGGCGCGGTGGCGCTGGTGTCGACGGTGACGTTCACGGTGTCGTTCACCGCGTTGCCGTTCGCGTCGGTGCCGTCAATGACCAGAGCATGCTCGCCGTCGTCCAGCGGCGCATCGGGCGTGAAGGTCCAGCTGCCGTCCGCGTCAACGGTGGCGGTGCCGAGCTCGGTGTCGCCGTCGGAGACGGTCACGGTGGAGCCGGGCTGCATGCCGCCGCCGCTGATCGTCGGCGTGCTGTCACTGGTGGTGCTGCCGTCAGCCACCGGATTACCGGCGTCGTCGGTCAGGCCCGGCGCGGTGGCGCTGGTGTCGACGTTCACGTTCACGGTGTCGTTCACCGCGTTACCGTTCGCGTCGGTGCCGTCGATCACGAGCGCGTGCTCGCCGTCGTCCAGCGGGGTTTCAGGCGTGAAGGTCCAGCTGCCGTCGGCGTCCACGGTGGCGGTGCCGATTTCAGCGTCGCCGTCGGAGATCACCACGGTAGAGCCCGGCTGCATGCCGCCCCCGCCAATCGTTGGCGTGCTGTCGCTGGTGGTCGCGCCGTCAGCCACCGGATTACCGGCGTCGTCGGTCAGGCCCGGCACGGTTTCGCTGGTGTCGATGATGACGTCGACGGTGCTGCTGCTGGCGTTGCCGTTTGCATCGGTGCCGTCAACGACCAGCGCGTGCTCGCCGTCGGCCAGCGGTGCGTCCGGCGTAAAGGTCCAGCTGCCGTCCTCGCCGACGGTGGCGGTGCCGAGTTCGCTGTTGCCGTCGGAGATCACCACGGTGGAGCCGGGCTGCATGCCATCACCGCCAATCGTTGGTGTGCTGTCGCTGGTGGTGCTGCCGTCGGCGACCGGATTACCGGTGTCGTCGGTCATGCCCGGGACGGTCTCGCTGGTGTCGACAGTGACGTCGACGGTGCTGCTGCTGGCGTTGCCGTTTGCGTCGGTGCCGTCAATGACGAGGGCGTGCTCGCCGTCGTCCAGCGGCGCGTCCGGCGTGAAGGTCCAGCTGCCGTCCTCGCCGACGGTGGCGGTGCCGAGTTCGCTGTTGCCGTCGGAGATCACCACGGTAGAGCCGGGCTGCATGCCGCCGCCGTTAATGGTAGGGGTGCTGTCGCTGGTGCTTGCGCCGTCGGCGACCGGGTTACCGGCATCGTCGGTCAGGCCCGGCACGGTGGCGCTGGTGTCGACGGTCACGTTCACGGTGTCGTTCACCGCGTTGCCGTTCGCGTCGGTGCCGTCAACGACCAGGGCGTGCTCGCCGTCAGCAAGCGGGGCGTCAGGTGTGAAGGTCCAGTTGCCGTCCGCGTCCACGGTGGCGGTGCCGATTTCAGCATCGCCGTCAGAGACGGTCACGGTAGAGCCGGGCTGCATGCCGCCGCCGCCAATCGTTGGCGTGCTGTCGCTGGTGCTTGCGCCGTCGGCGACCGGGTTACCGGCATCATCGGTCATGCCCGGCGTTGTGGCGCTGGTGTCGATGATGACGTCGACGGTGCTGCTGCTGGCGTTGCCGTTCGCGTCGGTACCGTCAACGACCAGCGCGTGCTCGCCGTCGGCCAGCGGTGCATCCGGTGTGAAGGTCCAGTTGCCGTCCGCGTCAACGGTGGCGGTGCCGAGGTCGGTGTCGCCGTCGGAGACGGTCACGGTGGAGCCGGGCTGCATGCCGCTGCCTCCGATGGTCGGCGTGCTGTCGCTAGTGGCAGATCCGTCCGCCACCGGGTTACCGGCGTCGTCGACGAGAGAGGGCGTTGTGGCAGGAATAACGCTGGCAGCACTATTGTCTTCACCGGTTGCTGCAGCGTTGTCTTCATTCGCTGCTACAGAGTTGTTATTTCTTGAACCCCCACTGCCACCAGAGTTTGACGCTGCAGCCACACCAATCAATGCAGCAAGACCACCTAAAACACCTCCCGCTACGTAGACATTGTCCGCTATAAGAGGATCCGTCGAGGTCGAAACAAGTTCATATACGCTATTCGTCGCATCATAGTCATACGCATAGATCACACCGTCCGAACCAGAGGCTGTCATGACTGGCATTTCTTCTGCGCTGACGTTTTGCAGGACGATGTCATACTGCTCACCCGTGACATCATCCACCAGCTTAAATTTCATCTGGCCATTCGCTTTTGACGCAATGATCTTCTGGGGAGGCTGCCCATCAACACTGTGAACTTCATAGGACGCAGCCTGTGGCATGGACTCCAATGCCAGCGACTTTCCAGGTTGTAAAGCATGTGTAGCAATAACATTGCCCTGAGTATCTTTAATAATTAATTGTATTTTCATTTTTCACCAATAGTGTTGAAATGAATCTGGCGATTAAAAAACAGCCAGATGCTGCTGTGTTATGTTGATAAAAAAATTTAAAACAGTGAGTTAACCTCCAGATGGCAGTAAGTCATGACCCGATAACGCGGTGTAATAAAAATGAATAAAAATATATTTTTTATCTTAACGCTTAATAATCAGTGTTATTTGACACTCTGTTTAATAATGCTGATCGGTCTTTTCTAAGCTCTGCTATAGGGTTGGTTGTTTATTGCCATAGCAAGGCTTTAACCTGTTTCATGACCAGGCACTTATCTGAGTGGATAGATAAGTGTTTATCACTTTCATCACTTCTGTCTGATAGAGAGATGGACGATTTAGTTAGTTCATCAACGTTAATCTGCATTCTTACAAATAAAATGATGAAAGGGAATTTACATACTCTCATCCACACGCTGTAGAGAAGAAAACTAACTTGAGGTTCCCAGGCAGGATAAAATTATTTAGTATGGATTTTTTACGATTTTAAACTCCAAAAAAACTAATCAGACATTGCGTGCCGGATTTTTTTGTCAATCTTGTGTAAATGTATTTAATAAAATGCTATCAGCGCAGAAATGATTTCCGTTGATTTTTCCTGGGATTAACTACTAATAATATCAGTAAGTTATATGTAATCTCCCGGTCTGGTTGACTGTTTTCATTATAAATTTAAACGTAGAAAATACGATTAGAGTTAATGTTATTTTAACAAAAAATAATCGTGCGTTATTATATGGCAATAAATAAAGCTCTTTCATATTTAGCATTAAATGCACTTTTCAAAATCAGCTAATTGATAACAGCAATAGATTGCAATTTTATAACTTTTGTTAAAATAAAGATGTATATCTATCAAAGCTTGTAGTGAGTGTTAAACCCGTGCAGGCTATATCTCATGTGAAGTTAATGATGAGCTTTTAAAGCAAAATTTCACTTTTTTAACTAAGCAGCATGAAACCTGTTAACTTTTATTCCTAATCGGGAATGATGCTTATTACAGACGGTAAAAATCGCGCTTACCTCAGTGATAAGTCTGTTGTTGCTCAGGGCATGCACTGTCTAGTCGGGGAAAGTAACGGATAGATAATCTGGCGAGACCTGCCGGGCGGTAGTAACACCCGGCAGATGATGGGGCTAATCAGTCAATCAATGCAGACAGCACTGCTTATATTTTTTGCCGCTGCCGCACGGGCAGGGATCGTTGCGACCAGGCAGTTTCTCAGCTGAGACAGGTTTCTGTGGCACGGGGATGGCTTCCGGCTGGGAAATCCAGTGATCGTGCAGCGCCAGCGCAGCAGGGCGAATCGCCTCAATGCTGGCTTCCATCTCGTCCGGCGTCATGGCGTCAATCTTTTCGAGGTTCTCTTCCACACCGTGCAGGGCGATAGCGTCCAGCGCAGGCTGCAGATCGGCAGGCAGGGCAGACCAGTCAGTCAGCGCGACACCGCGCATATAGCCGAAGCACCACTCTTCCACCACGGTAAACTCCAGACCTTCCATCTCGCGGATGCCAAACAGCGGTTCGAACTGCTCCGGGAATTCAGATAAGCGATCGGCCACATCATTCATATGCTGGAAGCACAGCGACATAAAGCGCGTCATTTCACGCTCGTTGCTCCATTTTGGAATCTGCTTCTCGCCACCCCACAGCGCCACCAGCCACTGGCTGGGTTCGACGGTGACAGGGCCGGAGAGGACAGCAGTCAGCAGGCCATCCAGTTCGGAGACATCAATAATCGACGCTTCGCTGCCATATTTTTCCAGCATATCTTCCAGCCATTGCAGCTCTTTTTCGGACAGTGGGCCTTCTTTCATGCGGTTGCCTCCCGGGCATATCAAATTTCAGCGCGGCGTTAAGCCTCAAAACCGCAGCAGTGTACACCCTTGTGGGCTGCAACACAGCTAACCAGGGCAGTACGCAGTGGCTAAACCGTGTTTAACACCACTTTAACCCCGTTATGCAGGCGATAGCCCGCAGCACTTTATGGTACATTTTTGCGCTATATCTGGCCTGCTGCGTATCAAAGAAAATTAACCTGATGATTATTAAATGAAAAATGGATTTTCCGGCAGGCAGGCTGTGGCCGTACACCTCACACGGATGGCTTCTGCCAGCCGGTGGATGAGCAGATTAACAACGCGATGCATCCCCTCCGTGATCTTCCTGCTGGCGGGCTGCGGTACCCTGTCGCAAACCTCCGCGCCGGTGGGCGACCGTGTTTATCTGACGCACGCTACCTTTCGCCAAAATGTCGATGACATCGTGCAGCACTACATGCAGCAGAAGCAGGTGCCCGGTATCAGCATTGCGGTGATTCATCACGGCGGTCCGACACGTTATTACCCGTTTGGCGTCACCGATCGGGTGCATCGCTACCCGATCACGCCCGATACCCTGTTTGCACTGGGATCGCTGAGTAAAGGCGTGACGGCAGAAGTGATCATCCAGCTGGTTGATCAGGGTAAGCTGCGCTGGAGCGATACTCTGGCCGATCTTTTGCCACAGGACGTTCATCTCAGCGCTGACGCGCGGCGCATCACGCTGCTGCAGCTGGTGACGCACACCTCCGGTCTGCCGCGTCAGGATATGGATCTGCCGATGCTGCTGCAGTTCGTTCGTTATCTGGACACGGGCGAGAACTTCTATGGCAATCTCGACAACGACAAACTGCTGAGTTATCTGGCGGATTTCAAAGCATCTGCGGTACGCATGCCGCACTACTCCAATCTCGGCTATGCGCTGCTCGGCTTTATCGTGCGCACCCGTTTTCATCAGGACATTCAGACGCTGGCGTCACAGCTGATCTTTACACCGCTAAAGATGGACCAGAGCAGTTTTGAGCCGGAAACGCTGAAGGGTTATCCGCTGCGTGCGCTGGGTCATGCCGGCGATCAGCCGAAATTTATCCGCCGTGGTATGCTGACGCCCGACTGGCATTTTCACGGCAATATGGTGGCAGCGGCCAGTCTTTACAGTAATGCGCGCGATCTGAGTGCTTATCTGCGCGCGCATCTTGATGCGACCGGTGATACGGCACGGGATCGGGCTTTTGCGGCGGTGAACCGGCCGTGGTATCAGCAGGGGGCGCAGGCGCAGAATATCGCCTGGGTTACCGACACCATCGAAGGGCAGCAAATCACTTATCAGGTGGGCTATATTGGCGGCTACGCCAGTTTTATCGGCTACGATAAACGTCACGGCAATGCGATCGTGGTGCTACAGAACGGCTTTAACTGGAGCAACTATTTAGGCATTGCGTTGTTGGTCGATCTGGCAACTCAGGATAAAGTGGTCTGATCCGTTACCTGGCCTGTGTGCAGTAAAGCGAACCGCGCTGTTTTCCCTGCACATAGCATCAGCACAATGGAACTGAAGTGCGATAAACTTTAGCCTGACTGTCAAAATTCAACGTGGAAATCATTATGCGCAGGACTCAACGTGTACTTTTATCAATGGGATTACTGGTTGGCTCGCTGAGCCTGATCCCCGCTGTACAGGCTGCTGGCGAAGCAACGGACACCGTTCCGCCACCGCCGCAGATCCAGCCCGCTAATCCTGATGCTCAGCCCGCGACGCCAGATACCAGCACCGCTCAGCCGGATGCCGGTGCGGCGCAAAACCAGGCACCGACCAGCTCACAGTCTAATGATGGTATTACGCCGACTACGCCAAACACGCCGTCAACGGTCAATGGTGCGCGCCCTAATTACGATCTCAGCACCATCATCATTGACTACAAACAGTACAACATCGGTGACATCGTGCCAGAGAAGTACACCGATAAAACTTTCACCATCACCGAGTGGCAAAAGCGTAATCTGCCTGCACCGCAGGAAAATACCCACTGGGCGTATATCAACGCCAACTACATTCTGATTACCAATGACACCGGCAAAATCGTCATGGGTAAATCGGGTGATATCTTCTTCCGTGGATAAATAAAAATCAGCCGGTCGTGATGACCGGCTTTTTGTTAGCTGAAACGCTCTGCACCAAAGCCTGCCAGCATCGGGTGCTTCTCACCGCTTACGATCTCCTCCGCGAGTAATTCCCCGACAATCAGCGCCAGGGTTGCGCCCGAATGCGTGAACGCGACATAACAGCCGGGGACCTTCTGCAACTGGCCCAGCACCGGATCGCCATCGCCCGGAATCGGCTTCAGGCCAATCTTCCAGCTCTGAACGCTGAGCGGCTCGTCACCCCGTAACAGCCTGCTCGCTTCATCTGCCAGCTTTACCACGACCTGCTCATCAATATGGTACTCACCGCCGGGCAGCAGCCGGATATCCTCTTCGTACCAGTCATGATCCAGCGCATAGCGGTTACCCGGATTGGGACGTATGGCGGCGCGGGGCGTGTTCAGCACCGATTTCAACTCATGGCTACCCGGTTCCGTGATAACCAGCATGGAGACCGGCGATCCGTTGGGGATTGTCACACCAAGCGGTGCTACTACATCTGGTGTCCAGGGGCCACAGGCGACCACCACCGCATCTGCCCGCAGTTCACCCTGTTCACTGCGGATGCCACAGGCGCGGCCCTGCTCGGTGAGCACGCTGGCTTTGCCGGCATGCTCTATCACTTCACCCCCGCGCGCCCGGAACTGATTTACCAGATAATCGGTCAGGTGCGGCAGGCTGACCCAGCCTTCGCCGGGATTGAATATCGCCTGCGACGGCAGCGCGTCGGGATCGATGGCCGCATCTGCCTGTGCCACGTTGTCAGACGTCATGAGTTGTGAGTCGTAACCGTGGGCTTTCTCATAGGCATGCCGCGCCTGGGTTCCGGCTGCATCGTCTTTAAACCAGCAGACCCCTCCATCAAAACGCAGCCAGTCGAGGTCAGGATGTTGAGCAAACAGGGTGCGATAGCGATCGATACCCGCCATGCGCAGCGCGTGGTAGGGCAGGGAGCGCTCACCCGCTGAGTTGAGCCACGACAGTGAACGTCCCGATGCGCCGGAACAGAGCGCCGCTTCGGTCACGAGCGTCACTGCCGCACCCCGTTTGGTCAGCTCCAGCGCCGTCGACACACCGATCACGCCACCGCCCAGTACCACCACTTTCAATTCAGTTTTTAACGCCATTATCAGGTTCCTTGCTCAGTTACAGCACTTCAGAGAGAAAACGTTGCAGTCGCGGCGACTGCGGTGCATCAAAAATGGCACCCGGCGGTCCGGCTTCAACAATCTCGCCTTCATCCATAAACACCACCTGATCCGCCACCTTGCGTGCAAAACCCATTTCATGGGTCACCACGACCATCGTCATGCCGCGACGGCAGAGATCCGCCATCAGCGTCAGGACACCTTTCACCAGTTCGGGATCGAGTGCGGAGGTCGCCTCGTCAAACAGCATGACTTCGGGGTCCATCGCCAGCGCACGGGCAATCGCGACGCGCTGCTGCTGGCCGCCGGAGAGATCGCGTGGCCGGTGATCGGCGCGCTGACCCAGGCCCACCTCTTCCAGCCGCTGACGCGCAATCGCCATTGCCTGTGATTTGGGCAGGCCTTTGACCCGCCACGGGGCCAGCGCCACGTTCTCCAGCGCGCTGTGATCGGGGAAGAGGTTAAAATGCTGAAACACCATGCCAATCCGCAGCCGCAGCGCATCAGGCTTGTCGTGCAGCACCGATCGGTCAGCCAGCAGGACATCCCCGGACTGCGGTTCGTGCAGCCGGTTGATGCCGCGCAGCAGCGTCGATTTACCCGAGCCGGATGGCCCGATAATGCAGGTGGTGCTGCCTGGCGCGACCCGCAGCGAGACGTTACGCAGCACCTCAATCGGGCCATAGGCCAGCGTCAGATCGCGTAGCTCCAGACTGGCGCCGTGCCAGCTCGCGCCGTTCAGGTTATTCATGAGTGCCTCCGATTCGGGGTTGCGTGACCAGTGAAACGCCGGGCGCTCTGACTTCATCCACTTCTTTTAAGCCGCTTTTCGGTGCCGTCAGGCGACGGCGGCCGGTGCGATAGCGCACATCGACATAGTTGACCATGTGCGTCAGCGGCACGGTGATGATCAGATAGAACAGCCCGGCCAGCATCAGGGGCGAGAGGTTGCCGGTGAGCACCGCCGCATCCTGACCCACGCGAAACAGCTCCCGCTGCTGGGTCATCAGGCCCAGCAGGTAGACCAGCGAGGAATCTTTGATGATGGCGATGAACTGGTTAACGATGGCGGGCAGCACGCGGCGAATCCCCTGTGGGATCACTACCAGTCGCATTGCCCGGCCATAGCTCATCCCCAGCGCCCGGCAGGCCTCCATCTGGCCGCGCTCCACGCTCTGAATCCCCGCGCGGAAAATCTCGCCCATATAGGCGCTTGCGATCAGGCTGAGGGCGAAGATTCCCAGCGGATAGGGCGTTGGACCGAACAGCTGATAGCTGAAGCGCGCCAGGCCCTGACCAATCAGTAGAATGGTCAGAATCGAAGGCAGCCCGCGAAACAGATCGGTATAGAGCCGGGCCGGCAGGCGCAGCCAGCGTGAGGGCGAAATGCCCATCAGCGCCAGCAGCAGCCCAAACAGCGTGCCGAGCAGCGTGGCCGCCAGCGAGATAATCACCGTGTTGACCAGCCCGGTGGTCAGCATCTGCGGCAGCACTTCCATCATGGATGGAAAATCAAAGAAGGTGCGGGAAAGAATTGTGAGCAGGTCCATCGCCGTCTCCATGCAGGGCGGGGTTTCCCCGGTTAACTCAGGACGCGAACGTCCGCCTCTTTACTGCCCGCCAGGCAGATACTGTTTTGGCATCGGCGATCCGGGAAACCACTTCTCGTAAAGTCGTTTCCAGGTGCCATCCTGCATCGCGGCTTTGATGGCACCGTCCAGCGCGGCCTTAAAGGCGGGTTTGCCTTTGGCAATGGCAATGCCAGCCGGTGCATCAAATGAGGGGATGTCGGCGGCAGAGACCAGCTTAAAGCGTTCGGCGTAACTTTTGGCCGCCTCGTAGTCCAGGAAGATGGCGTCGAGCGTGCCGTTGTTGAGCGCGGATACGGCGCTGTTGTTATCCGGGAAGCGCACCAGGTCCGTCTGTGGGAAGTGTTCGACGGCATAGCTCTCCTGCAGCGTGCCCTGAACGACGCCGAGCCGGTGTTTTGCCAGGCTGGCGACATCCTTCACGCCGCTGTCAGATCGGGTGAGAACGGTGAGAAATCCCGCCAGATACCCCGTCGAAAAATCGACCGTCTTTTCCCGCGCAGGCGTGATGCCGATAGCCGCCACTGCCGCGTCATACTGACCGTTAGCCACGGCCGGCATGATCGCCGAGAAGTCCTGACCAATAAAATCGACCTTATCGATCCCGATACGGTGGGCGACATCCCGGAAGAACTCGACGTCAAAGCCAGTGAACTGACCGCTGGCATCCGTGAAGGTGTACGGTTTGGAGTCGCCGACGCTGGCGACGCGAAGCTGACCGGGTTCGATCAGCCCATAAGGATTATTATCTCTGGCAGCCAGCGTACAGAACGAAAGTGAACAGAGTGCGAGGGCGGTGCCGAGCAGTGTGCCCAGGGTGGTTTGCGATTTCATAGCTCATCCGTTTTTGCAGGTTTAAACATCAGAGACTGTTGAGCCAGCAATTATAATTGAGACCGGTCTCAACGCAGGTGGCACCTTAAGACGTGGGCATTGTGAGACCGGTCTCAAGGGGTTACAATGAGTTTAAGCACAGCCTTTTTTCGGCGTCAATATTCCTGTCATCAACCTGTGATTCAAAATAATTATGACGAGTCAGAAACGACAATCGAAAGCGCCTACCGTGGCGGATGTGGCACGTGCAGCAAACGTCTCTAAAGCTCAGGCGGCGCGTGCGCTGGGAGGCTATGGGGCCGTCAGTGATGAGGTGCAGGAGCGGGTCACCAGCGCGGCCTCTGCGCTGGGCTACCGTCCGAATGCCCTGGCCCGCAGCATGAATACCGGGCGTTCTAATACCATCGGTGTGATTGTCGGCGATATCGAAAATCCTCACTTTGGCCTTGCGCTGCGCGGGATGGCCGATGTGGCACGCACGGCGGGTTACCATCTGCTGCTCAGTAACAGCGATGAGAAACTGCAGGCTGAGCAGGATGCAGTGCGGGTGATGCTGGAAAAGCAGGTCGACGGCATTATCGTTGCGCCATGCTGTTCGGAGCACCAGCACAACAGCCATCTGACGCAGGTACTGGAAGAGGGCAGAGCGCTGAAATTATTTGATCGCGCAGTGACTGACCTTGATGTGGAAGCAATCTGCTGCGAATTTACTGACGTCGCTGAACAGGCGACTACCCAGTTGCTGGAGGCAGGTCATCGTCATATCGCCTATGTCACCAGCATGGCGCTGGCAACCGACTACAGCACGCCAGGCGATTTTGGCCTGACGCCAGTCGCCCAGCGCGTTGGTGGCATGATACAGGCCTTTGCTGCCGCGGGCGTGGCATTTGATCCGACGCTGGTGAAAGTGAACGCGCTGGATGAAGCGGAGATTGCCCGTATTGTGGCTGAGCTGTGGCAGCGTCCGCAGCCGCCTACGGCGCTGGTGGCCTCAGACAGCGTGGTCGCGATGTGGCTGCTGCGGGAAGTCACGCAGCGCGGACTGCGCATCCCTGCCGATCTCTCCTTTGTGATGTATGACAATTTTCCGTGGAGTGAGATTGTCACGCCGCCGCTGACGGTGGTAGCGCAACCGGTGTATGAGATGGGCCGGGAAGCCGCACGACGCCTGATTTCGGAGATACGCGGCGAAGCCGTCGGGCCGATGCCGCGCTTTGATGCCCGCCTGATGATTCGTCAGTCGATTGCTGCGCCGGCCAGCCTGGTCAGCGCGGAATGATTAGGTCATCCGGGCCAGCCGAGCAGGCGACTTAGCTGGCGCATAGCTGCGGTAATTTGCGTGTCGCTGCAATTACCATAGCCAATAACCAGCCCCTGCTGCACCGGTTCGCGCAGACAGAAGGTCGAGAGAGCCGTGGGCGCGTAGCCCGCCTGGAGCAGTGTGCGGGTAATAGTGACGTCATCCCGATGAGGATCGAGTGGCAGCACCAGATGCATACCGCTGTTGCCACCCAGCAACGGAATCGCCTGACCTGCAGCGCGCTGCAGTTCGGTTCGCAGCCATGCCTGTCGCTGACGATAGAGACGACGCATTTTGCCCAGATGTCGGCGATAATCACCACTGAGAATAAAACGCGCCAGCGCCTGTTGTTCCAGCCGGTTTCCGCCGCGCAGGATCTGATGCAGTGCCGGTCGCAGACGCCTGACCAGCGGCGCGGGCAGCACCATAAAACCGATGCGCAGCGCGGGGAATAGCGTCTTGCTGAATGAGCCGAGATAGATAACCGGAGCATTATCGGTCATGCCCTGCATCGCCATTACAGGTTCGCCGTGGTAATGGAAGTCGCCATCATAATCATCTTCAATAATCCAGGCCTGGTGCTGCTGCGCAGCCTCAATCAGCGCCAGACGCCGGGCCGCGCTCATGACGACGCCGGTGGGATACTGATGGGTAGGCGTGGTATAAATCAGACGGGGTGGAGCCTGTTTCCAGTGTTCCGGCTCGGGGGCCATTCCCTGGTCATCGGTGCGGATCGGGACAACGTTAAGTTCTCCGGCCTGCAGAGCCGATTTGGCATTACGATAACCCGGTTCTTCAATCCAGCCATAATCGCCCGGATTACTCAGCAGGGCGACGCACAGCGTTAACGCCTGCTGCACACCTTCAGTAATCACAATCTGTCCGGGGTCACACCGTACACCGCGCGTGATAGGCAACTGTTGCGCCAGTACGGCACGCAGTTCTGCTTCACCAAAGGGATCGCCATAGCCGAGCAGCGACGGTGGCGGGTGACTCATTACCTGACTCAGCGCCCGGCGCCAGGCCGCCATCGGAAAATGGTTCAGGGCAGGTATGCCGGGTCGCAGCGGCAATGAGCCGGTGTCGATCCACTGGCTTTGGTGAAAAGCCTCAATCCGTTTTGCCAGCGGCCAGCTGGCTAGCGTGTCGTCATCCGCCTGCCCGGCAGGCAAAGCCAGTGAGCTGACGCGGCTGCCCTGTCGATCGCTCATCAGATAGCCCTCAGCCTGCAGCTGGGTCCAGACGTTAAGCACGGTATTCCGCGACACCTGCAGCTCAACTGCCAGTTGCCGCGTAGACGGTAACATCGCGCCAGCGGCAAGCTGCCCTTGCAAAATGCCCTGTTTTATCCGCTGATAAAGTTGCTGCTGTAGTGTGGTCCCGGCGGCGGGTATCAATGGTGCCAGCAGCAAAGGGGAGATCTCTGGCTTCATAGTCGGGTCCCGTGGATCTATCATTTTTCCTGATTGTGGTACTTTTTAACCCACCATGATAGTGGCAATCTGTGGATATCATCTGCAGCCGGGAGGCGATATGTCACAACACCTGAATCAATTCGGTCAGCCGGTCGGCCAGCCTTTACCAGACTGGCAACCCCGTCCTTTGCCCCAGCATCAGGTTTTCACCGGCGAGTCATGTCGGCTGGAGCCGTTCAGTGCAGCACGGCATGGTGATGCACTGTATGAGGCTTGGTCACTGGCTGAAGATGGGCGTGACTGGACTTACCTGCCTGTTGGGCCCTTTACCGGGCACAATGCGTGGCAGGACCATGCAGCACAACTTGAAGCCAGCCGCGATCCGCTACATTTCGCCGTCATCGATCTGGCTACGGAGCAGGCGGTGGGCAGCCTTTCATTAATGCGCATCCAGCCTGAACATGGCGTAGTGGAAGTCGGGCATGTCACGTTTTCGCCCCGGCTGAAGCAGACCCGCATGGCGACGGAAGCGCATTTTCTGCTGATGCGTTACGCTTTTGAAACGCTGGGCTATCGCCGCTATGAATGGAAATGTGATAGCTGTAATGGGCCTTCCCGTAAGGCCGCGGCCCGTCTCGGTTTCCGTTATGAGGGGGATTTCCGCCAGGCAATCGTTTACAAAGGCCGTTCTCGTGACACCAGCTGGTTCTCGATTATCGATAGCGAATGGCCGCAGGTGAAAAAGGGCTTTCAGCGATGGCTGGCGGAGGATAACTTTACCGCCGACGGTCAGCAGCGAGAGAAGCTGGAAGCACTACGCGACAGACCCTGATTGGGTAGTGGGCTCACAGTAGAATATCTTTCAGGACCGCTGCCAGCAGGGTGGTGGTCATGAGGATAGATAACCGTTTGATCCAGCGCATATCAGTGCTCAGTGTCACAACGTCATTTCTCAGGCTGTCGACAGCGCCCGTTAATCGGAAATTCATTTCACTGAGCATCGCTTCCATCTTATCCACTTTGATTTCCAGGTGATTAAAACGGATGGCCAGCTTGTCGGTTTTTCTTTCAACATGGCAAAGCCGTTCGTCGATCTGATTAACTTTTATGGTGAGATGCCCAAGCCGCTCGTCGATCTGATTAACTTTTATGGTGAGGTGCCCGAGCCGCTCGTCGATCTGATTAACCTTTGTAGTGAGATGCCCGAGCCGCTCGTCAATCTGATCTACTTTCGTCGTAAGCTTGCCGAGTCGATTGTCCATCTGGTCAACTTTCATCGTAAGCTTGCCGAGCCGATCGTCCATCTGGTCGACTTTGGTCGTAAGTTTGCCGAGTCGATCGTCTGTCTGTTCGGCTTTTGTCTGAAGCTGGCCGATCCGGACGTCAATATGTTTGGCTTTGGTCTGAATCTGACCGAGCTGCTTCCCGACCTGTGCGCCTGGCTGCCTCTGCTGCATATCGGTAAACACCTCCACCATCGCCTCCGCTTGCTGATCGTCGATCCCCGCCTGTTGCAGCGCTTTAAAGGCTTTGTGGGTACTCATCATTGTGATGAGTCTCACGACACCTCCCTGTGTACTTCGGCGATAACCGCATTATGACAGGCAAAAAGCGTATCACCACTCAGTCGGTTATATTTTCGCGCCTTGCCGAAAAATATCAATTAGTACAACAGGTAACGTGCAGAGGAGTGCGGGTTGGCTCGCAACAGGAAGTCGATGACAGGATGAGGCGCCTCTGCGGTAATCCGCAGAGGCGGGAGAAGAAAAAACGGGTCTTAAGGCTGTGGTACGATTTTAATTTCAACCATGCCGATGCCCAGTTTGCGCGGATCCTGACCTGTGATATTGCCGGTGTTACTCAGCTGCGGCTCAGGGGGGGCAATGACCAGTTGATGGCTGGCGCCTGGGTTGTCGAAATGCAGGGTATGCGTCGATACCTCTTCGCCCAGCGACAGCAGTTGCTGCTGATCGCCCACCCGAACCGGGATCGCGCGATGTGCGTTGGGGCCATACGCGCGTGCGGTAATGACCAGATCAAACTTAGCCGGGAGTGCATCGACATAATCGATATGCACTTCTGGCGCGAGATTGGCGTTTGACCAGCGCCCCCAGCTCTCTGGCCGTGAGATGCCGCTGAAGCTTTTAATCGTTTCCGGCGCGCCGGGCACATCAAGCCGGAAGCTGTCGGCGCTATAGCGAATGTTATTATCTTCAATGCGGATCTGCGCCAGGTTCTGCTGGTAACGTGCCTCGCTGACAGCGCCGTCCGGGAACTGCACTTTGCCTTTCCACTGCGGTTTGTCGACATGTGTCACGGTTGGCGTGCCGCCGAGCTGCCCCATCGCCACACAGAGATCGCCGGAAAGAGCCAGCGAAGGCTGCCAGAGTCGCGCCATTTTAAAACAGCGATCCACCCAGAGGAATTTATCGGCTGAAGCGAAATCGGCCAGCTGATAGCGCAGCGGGGCCGAATATTCCCCTTCCGGCATCGGCTCAACATGCTTATCGCTGATGCGGAACAGAATCGGCAGTTTAAAGGTGGTGCCTGAGAAGCTGAAGGTATTCTTCGCCTGATCCACCGTGAAGCTGTCTATCTTCTTCGGGAAGTTCCAGAGCTGGATGATGTCGGGTTTCCAGCTCGCCACCTTACTCTTCATGTCGTCGAACTGGGTGGAGAGCGAAAGAGAAGAAAGGCTGCTGCGGCCCAGGCCAATCGCGTTATCGCCGCCGAGAATATCCAGCAGCGTCGCGCCATTATCCAGCGTGCTGCGCTTCGCCTCCATCAGCTCCGCCTGCGGTTTATCACCCCGGATCACCATGAACAGATTGCGACGTGGCTGTTTGACCAGCCACGGATGCGCCGTGTTGTTCATGGCCAGATGATCGGAGCTCACCACAATCACGGTGTTTTTAAACCACGGCGACGCTTTGATGCGTGTGATCAGCCGCGCCACATGTTCCTGCGAGCAGGCGACCGCGCTGAAGGACTGATTCGGTTTGCCATCAATGCTATAGCTCCTGCGATCGCAGCTGCGTGAGATAAACCCGTCCGGGTGATGCGTATCAACGGTCAGCGTAAACAGTGCGAAAGGTTTACCGGCCTGCGAGAGTTCCTGATACTTCTCAAAGACTTCATCCAGCACCGTATCGTCGTAATAACCCCAGTTATTGCGATAAGCAGGATCGGCAACGCGGCTTTTCAGCTCCTGCGAACCATAAAGATTTTTGGGGTCGAAACCGTGCGATTTCAGGAAGACATCTTTACCGGCAAAACGCAGATCGGCACCCTGAATAAACCAGTTCTGGTAGCCGGAGTTTTTCAGGATGTCGCCCAGACAGACGTTTTGCGGATAGAAGCTGGAGAGCGATGCCGACGCATTACCATCAAACGGCGCAAACAGCGGAATGCCGCACTGTGAGGCGACCATGCCTGCAATGGTGTAGTCGGTGCCGGGTAACTGTTCGGTTTCGCTGAAGTCGATACTCTGCTCTTTCTGCCGGCTCAGCTCAGGCGCCAGGCCAGGAAAGGCGATGGGGTCGAAATAGGTGCGCTCTAAGCTTTCACCATAGATGTAAACCACGTTAAGGCGCGGCTGTTCAATGCGATTACGCGGCACTTTATAGAAGTTGTCGAAGTCAGAGTCCGCCATCTGGGTATGCGACACGATGAGCGTCGCGACCTGGCGAAAGGCCGGGGTGGTCTGCACCGAACCGAGCGCGCAGGCGGCAGCCAGCAGTGACCAACCCATGTGATGGGGACGCTTACGCCGACGCAGAATCCACGACAGCAGGCAGAACAGCAGGAACAGCACAATAATCAGCCCAATCGCGGGCACCACATATTTACTGACACCCGCGCCGGTCAGGCTGTTAGTCAGCGTATAGAGCACCGCATCGTTGATGCCGTCACCGGTAAAATAGTTGCTGGCATAAAGGGTGGCGTTCAGGACAACGAAAAGCACCAGCATGATAAGAACAAGAATAAACCAGAATTTGTTACGCCCGGCTTTACAGGAATAGATTGCAATAGCGGCCAGAAACAGCACGACGGAGACCAATTCGGACAACGGTAAATCCTCTCTCTACAGGGTTGCACGAGGCTTCACGCAACCGGCCACCTTCGGGGGATAGTTTTTCGACAATCTATATTGGCTGTCATCCGGCTGCAACATATCCGGCCCGATTTGTGCGGTGGAGAGCAGATTGGTTCAGAAGTGAGGTTTTCAGGCGTGACGGTGGCTGGCGCACCGTCAGCAGAGCAGAAGTCAGGACGTTTTTCAGAGTTTGCCGGTGAGGTATTGCGCTTCTCCGTCGGCAAAACTCCAGTCACCTTTGTCATTGGTGATAAAGCTGATCATTAAATCGTTGCCCTGCACGCCACAGTGCTCACGCAGCTCACGCGCCAGCTCCGCCATAAAATGTTGCTTCTGTTCACGACTGCGTGGGCTGGTATAAACCCGCACCATCACCAGATTATCGCTGCGGCTAAATCCCAGGCCGGTATCCTGAAACACCATCTGATAGCGCTTGTTTTCCTGAACAATCTGATAACGATCCCGTTCAGGCACCTTAAAGGCTGTCAGCACGGCACGGTGCGCCGCATCCAGCAGTGTACGCAGCTCTGATTCTGAACGACCCTGAATAACATCGAATTGCAGCAGTGGCATGGTGAATTCCTCATCGTGATTAATGAGCCTATGGTGACCCCTTTATCCGGCGGGAAAAAGCGCGTAGCCTGAAATGATTATTCACTATAATGAACAATCGCAATGAAAGAGATGAAAACGGATACGCTGTGGGATCATCTTCACTGGCTGACCGTACTGGCTGAGCAGGGCAGCTTTACCCGCGCGGCGGAGCGGCTGGACGTCAGCAAAGCTGCGATGAGTCAGAAAATCAAAGAGCTGGAGCAGATAGCCGGTGTACTGCTGGTACAGCGTACCACGCGCAGCGTACGACTGACATCAGCGGGTGAGAAGCTGGTGGAGGAGTTGCGCGAGCCTTTTGCCCGCATCGAACAGAGTTTTTTCAGCGTGCGTGATACCGCCGGGCCAGTGCGTGGTCTGGTGCGTATTACCGCGCCGGTAGCGTTTGCCCGGCAGCAGCTGGTGCCGATTATTGGTGAGTTTCTGCGTGACTATCCGCAGCTGCGTCTGCAGCTGGATGTGACCGACCGCATTGTGTCGCTGAGCAGTGAGGGGTTTGATCTGGCCATCCGGCACAGTGACACGCTGCCGGAAACCCATGTGGCGCTGCCGCTGTGTGATACGCAGACAGTGTTGGTGGCCTCACCTGCCTATCTTAACCAACAGGGTATACCGAACACGCCGCAGGATCTGATGCAGCATAACTGCCTTTACTATCCGCGTGGTGTTGAATCACCGCGCTGGCGGTTTGTAACCGCAGCGGATGGTGAAGAGGTGCAGGTGCGGATTCAGGGCTGCTTTGCCACTAACAACAGTGAGTCGATACGTGATGCCGCTCTGCAGGGACTGGGAATCGCGATGCTGCCCGACTTCAGCGCCCGTGAAGCGCTGGCCGCAGGCTCTTTGCAGCAGGTGTTACCTGAGTGGCAGCCGGTGGAGGCCTTTGCCGCCCGCCTGTGGATCGTTCGACCCTGGGCGGCGCAGGTACCCCGCGCGGTCACCACTTTTACGCAGTGGCTACGCGCGCGCTTTGACCGTTGATGGCAATGCCAGCGCAGATGATGGGGTGTGCATCATTTCGCCAATCAGGCTGCTGCGGTTATACAAACCCAGTCGCAGATTGAAGTCGAGATGCAGTCGCTCGTTGCCGGTTAATTTGATAATCGGTGGTGGTGTCTCTGGCCGCTGCTGAAACATCACAGACTGCGCAAACGCGCTGCTGCTGTCGGCATGCAGGCGCTGATAGTACCAGGCGCTGGCTTCACCTTTACGCAGATAAAGATTAGCCCGCCGGTATTCGCGCATCGCGACCTGCTGCGCCAGCGACAGAAGCTGGCGTGACGGATTATCTACATTTTGCACAATCAGCGGAAAATCATCACGCTTCTTAAGCTCATGGAAATAGTTGCGGATACCGACGTTTTTAACCGGTGCCAGCTGTTTCAGCCATTCGCGAATAAAGGCATTCTGCGGCGGCGCGGCAATAAACCAGCTCTCGGTGACCGGCGCAAGCAAGTTTAGCGTTGATTGCTCGCGATAGTAGCCGATGAGATCCATTGGCCGCGCATGGTGAACGCGATGCACCCAGGCAAGATTTTCAAACAGCAGGGTGCTGCAGTCGATGCCAATACCGCCATAGCGGTGAATCAGCTCAAGCCGGATTATTTCACTTTTATGTGCCAGCGTTAGATCGGAAGAGATAAAGCTGAGTTCGGGCAGCCACTGCGACAGAGTGCGCTGCGTGACCAGATAAACCTGGTGGTCGGGGTTGTCCCGCCGGATTTTACTGATATTCAGCGCCATTGACGTCGGCAGCTGATCGTTATGCCAGACCATCCAGACAATCTTTGGAATCTCGGGCAGATCTTTCTGCTGAGCAATCAATACGACATTATCTTCCTGTCCCGGATCATATTCCGGTGCCTGACAGAGGCTCTGCTGTTTCTTATTCCATAACATCTGGCTACTGAACGATATTCTTTTCCAGTTACGCCAGAGTTTATGCGCTGGACGTTGGCGATGTGAAGTCATGGTACACCTGTTATTTTTATTTTCCCGCTATAGTGCAGGCTCTGCCCGTTGTGCCTGAGGCGTGAACGGGCGGCATTGCATACTGAGTGCAATCCCGATGAGTGCGGGAATTAATGAATAGTTTTCCCTGGTGGCGACGCAGTGCGGGAGCGCGCGATAGTTTCCTCACGGCTTTTTAATTGCACTGCACCTTTTTAATAAAACATTATTTACACATTAGCTATGTCTTTTTTTGACTTTAGGATAATACGGAAATAATCCGGTCACCTTAATGGAATAATAATATCGCCACTGTTAATCAGTTATTTAAATGTGGCGGAACGCATAACTAAGGAATGTCTGAATATTATGCTAAGCCTTTGGCTTCTCTCAGGGCCCGGACCTCAGAAACAGTGAATATTGCGCTTAACGTGTGGCGTAAGCCCGGCTCAACAATTTGCGGAATCGGACAGCCTGAAGAGGATTGTCTACGCTTAAGAAGAACTTACTGAGAAAGGAGCGCGCATGCAGAGTGAATCCTATGGTTTACTGGCGGTTGATAAGCAGGGCAATCGCGTCCTGTTTCTTAACCCGGAAACCTTCGCGGTCGAGCGCGAGCTGAACGCTTTTCCACCGCGGCCGCATGAACTCCTGATGCTGGCACCCTGGGGTAAAGCGTATGTGCCTATCTATGGTGACGGTGTTCATGGCAATAACCCGCATCCGGGTCACAAAGTGGCGATCATTGATTTGCAGCGTCGTGAGATCAGCTGCTTTATCGATCTGTCGCCGTTGCGAGCACCACACAGTGGGCAACTGGGCCGCGATGGCAAAGTCTATCTCTGCTGTGAGCAGAGCGCCGCCGTAGCCGTAATCGATCCGCAGACCGACAAAGTGGAAAAGATCATCCCGATTCCTTCTCACAACGCGCATCGCCTGACGCTGTCACCCAGCGGCCGCAAACTGTTCACCGATAACGAAGAGGATGCGACCATCACCGTCGTGGATCTCTGTGAAGCAGAGGGACGGGTGATTGATACGATTCTGCTGCCTGGCCCGATTGCGGGTATCGCCGCCTCACCAAAACACCCTTATCTGGTCGCCAGCGCAGCAGATGCGCCGTTGCTCTATGTGATCGACCGACAGAGCCACCGTATTCGCCAGCGCATTACGCTGCCGGGTCATCAGCAGCCCTGCCAGGTGGTTCGCTTCAGCGCCGATGGCGAACAGCTGGTGGCGATTGGCGATCAAGAACCGCTGGTAACGCTGTTTGACGACCTGCTGAATCCGCTGGGCGATATCAGCGTGGGAAACATGCCGATGGATGGCTGCTTCACGCCAGACAGGCAACAGCTGCTGATTGCGAATCAGGATGACGGCACGCTGAGTGTGATCGATCTGGCGCAGCGTAAAGTGATTGCCACACCGCGTGTCGGAACGGGCTGTGAGGTGCTGGGCTATTTTCCGATGGGTCAGATAAACGGACGATGATAGATCGCAGAACTCCAGTGGCGGCTGCTGGCATGTTTCTCTGCCTGCCAGCCGCGTTTACGTAATTCTCGCGCAATCATCTTGTTCATGATGCCGTGGCCCAGCAGCAGCACCGTGCCACGCCGTGAGTGCTCGATCAGCTTCTCTGCCGCCGCCGAGGCCCGGCTGCGCGCATGTTGCAGCGACTCCGCTTCACCCGCATAACCGCAGAACCACAACAGCCGCAGTAAGGCCAGCCAGCAGATTGTCGGCAGTTGAAAATCCCCCGTTCGCAGCAGCGGTACGGCGACTTCGCTGTAGAGCGCATCAATCTCATGAGGCTGCAGGCCAAGCTGGCTCAGAGAAGATTGCGCGCGGGGCAGGGGACTGCAGACAATAATTGCGGCCTGACGAGCAATCTTAATACTGCGCGGTGGCGGTCCGTCACTGACTCCGGACTGATCGTAAGCTTCGCACCAGTCTGCCAGTGCCTGCACGCTCTGGCGACCCGCTGCCTGGTGGTCAGGTTTACCGTGTCGCATCAGAATAATGGTCATAACACCTCTGTCAGGCTTTTTTTCAGGGTAACGCATTGTCTGCGCTTGCCGCGATTTTTCAGAATAAAGATGAAGTGTCATCTGCAGGTAATCCGGGTGTGCGACAACAGAACCCGATGAAAGGATTTTAGCCCCGCTTATAACGCTTAATGATTAGAGAAAATGCTAACTTACCGCGCAGAGTGATTTTTTATTGTGCGATATAGTGGAGTTAACTGGCTGAATTTGCGCTGAAAATGTGTGATGACGCAATGTGATAGTGAAGTTTTACTAACAATTTGCGCCGGGATCTCTTGATTTATCTACGCGCGTAGATACACTAGGTCCCCAGTGATTGCTCACGGTGCGATGCACAGTAGGCTCCATTGATTGTTAAGTTACATTCGCTCAGTTTAAGCGACCGGTGAAAAATACATCGGCGAAACGGGGCGAAGAACAAGATTCCAACACCAGGGAATCCTTTAACCTTTCATCATGGTTAGTCAACTGAACGTCGCCACCGGGGGAATTCCGCTTTCATCAGGGAATCGACCCATGGACGGGCGTTTATCAATCTGCATACTCATTCAGGGATAGGGTTATGACGGCACACAATTCCGTTAAGCAGCAGGCATCACTGTCTTCCACCTCAGCCGCCGACGAGCGGTTTAACACTTCTTCAGGCCGCAAAGATTTCTGGCGCGCCACTTTCTCATGCTGGCTCGGAACGGCAATGGAGTACGCGGATTTCGCGCTCTACGGTCTGGCTGCCGGTATCATCTTTGGCGACGTATTCTTTCCGGAATCGACTCCCGCAATGGCACTGCTCTCCAGCTTTGCTACCTGGTCAGTCGGCTTTGTTGCCCGGCCTATCGGCGCACTCTTTTTCGGCTGGCTCGGCGACCGCAAAGGCCGAAAGGTCGTGATGATCTCCACCATCATTCTGATGGGCGCTTCCACCACCTTTATCGGCTTAATACCGAGCTATGCCGCGATTGGTGTCTGGGCTCCGGCCTGTCTGGTGCTGCTGCGCTTTACCCAGGGTTTCGGCGCGGGCGCAGAGTTATCGGGCGGCACGGTGATGCTGGGTGAATATGCGCCCGTTAAGCGTCGTGGCCTGGTTTCATCCGTTATTGCTCTGGGGTCTAACAGCGGTACGTTACTGGCCTCGCTGGTCTGGCTGCTGGTAGTGCAGATGGATCAGCAGAGCCTGCTGGAGTGGGGCTGGCGTATTCCCTTCCTCAGCAGTGCGCTGATTGCCCTTGTTGCGCTGTGGATTCGACGTCACCTGCGTGAAACGCCAGTGTTTGAGCGCAGGAAAGCGGAAATGGAAGCGGAACGTGCAGGCGTACTGGCCGCGCCAGTCGTGGACTCGCGTCCTTTCTTCCAGCGTACCCGCGCTTTCTGGACCATGATAGGTTTGCGCATCGGCGAAAATGGCCCTTCTTATCTGGCTCAGGGCTTCATGGTGGGTTATGTCGCGAAGGTGCTGATGGTGGATAAGTCCGTACCGACGACGGCGGTGTTCCTTGCCTCACTGCTGGGCTTCCTGATTATTCCGTTTGCGGGCTGGCTCTCTGATCGTTTTGGTCGCCGGATCGTTTATCGCGTCTTCTGCCTGTTACTGATGATCTATGCCTGGCCCGCCTTTACGCTGCTGGACACGCGTGAACCGATGCTGGTGATCCCGGTTATCGTGGTCGGTATGGCGCTGGCGTCACTGGGTATTTATGGGGTGCAGGCGGCATGGGGCGTGGAAATGTTCGGCGTTCAACATCGCTACACCAAAATGGCAGTGGCCAAAGAGCTTGGCTCGATTTTATCCGGCGGCACAGCGCCGCTTATTGCCGCTGCTATGCTCTCTTATACCGGTCACTGGTGGCCGATTGCGGTCTACTTCTCGGCAATGGCCGCCATTGGATTCTTTACCACTTTTGTCGCTCCTGAGACGCGAGGGCGGAATCTCAATCTGCCTGAAGATGCCATCTAGATTTACCTGAAGGTGCCGTCTGCCAGGAGAGAGCGATAAACAGCAGGCCGTGTAAAGCGGCCTGTTTTTTTTATGGAGGAACGTGATGTGCCTAAGTCGTTAACGGGAAAAGTGACCCGCAGTGAAGTTGCGAAAGCGGCAGGCACCTCAGTGGCAGTCGTCAGTTATGTCATCAATAACGGGCCTCGTCCGGTCGCTGAGGCGACCCGTCAGCGGGTACTGGAGGCGATTAAAGCCACCGGTTACCGGCCCAATGCAGCAGCACGCGCGCTGGCCTCCGGCAACACCAAAACGTTTGGGCTGGTGGTGCCCAACATCGGCAATCCCTTCGTGGCGTCAATGGCGCACGTGTTGTTGCAGGAGTCGATGAACCACGGTCACGTCATGCTGCTGGGTGATGCAGGTGATGACCGCAAACGCGAACTGGAGTTAATTCAGGGGCTGCTCAATCGGCAGGTCGATGGTTTGTTTTACAATAGCGTCGATCGCCATCCTTACATCGACCTGATTAAAGCCAGCGGAACGCCACTGGTGATGCTGGAGCGGGTTGAGCCTCAGCCGGGCGTGAACATGCTGCGGGTCAATGAGCGTCAGGCCGCGTGGCAGGTGACGGCACATCTGTTGAGTCACGGTTATCAGCAGGTAGGGATCATCAGCGGCCCGGTCGATATGCTCAACGCACAGGATCGTATTCAGGGCTGGCGCGATGCCATGCACGATCGTGGCCTGCCGATTGATGAGTCGCTGATGTTCCCCGCCAGCTACACCCCACAGGGCGGCTATGAGGCGGCACAAACCATGATCGCCCGCGGCTGTGTGCCTCGTGCGTTGTTTACCAGCAATGAAGGTCAGGCGATTGGCGCGCTTCGCGCCTTTTCCGAACATCACCTTCGCGTGCCGCAGGATGTGGCACTGGTCTGCTTTAACGGGACCAATCACTCGTCGTTTCATGTTCCGACATTAACGACCGTGCGCCAGCCACTGCGTGAGATGGCACGCTCTGCGATTCAGATGCTGAAAGAGGGACAGAGCGAAGCGCAATTAAAGGAGTTTCCACACTATCTTGAAATTGGTGAATCCTGCGGCTGTCAGCCGCAAAGTCAGAGTTAATTTATAAAAATATGAAAAGAATCATTATTGAT
This sequence comes from Pantoea sp. SM3640, assembly GCF_015654165.1. NCBI lineage: Bacteria > Pseudomonadati > Pseudomonadota > Gammaproteobacteria > Enterobacterales > Erwiniaceae > Pantoea > Pantoea sp. SM3640. The sequence goes on along the minus strand of NZ_CP064872.1, from coordinate 3,257,781 downwards.
TGCGATCCCGGCAATGGTATCGCGGGTGCCAACACCGATGATGGGCTGGCGATTGCGCTGGCCTTAGCTTCACCAGCCCTGTCGCTGGAATTGATCACTACCGTAGCGGGTAACACGCCATGTGACGTGGGTGCACGCGTTGCCAAAGATCTGATCGTCCGGCTGGGATTATCTATCCCGGTCGTCCAGGGCGCGACGCAGGCGTTACAGGAAGATCCTGCGCCATGGCGCGAGACGCTGGATCATCGGGTCAATCAGCTTGCGCTGGAAAAGCTCTGGCAGGATGTGCGTCAGCCAGCCGATATTGCGGCGGATGCGTTTGATGCGGCTGACGCTATCGGCAAACTGATTTGCGACAATCCGGGCGAGATTACACTGGTAGCAATTGGTCCGCTGACGAATGTGGCGCTGGCGATGCAGCGCTATCCCGCCATGGCAGAATCGGTGGCGGAAATTGTGATCATGGGCGGCGTCTTCTCGCTGGATGATTACATCAAAGACACCAATTTTGGTCTGGATCCCGAGGCGGCGCATCAGGTGTTGCACAGCGGTGCTGCGGTAACACTGGTGCCGATGGATGTCACCACGCAGACGCTGCTGACCCAGCAGGATCTGACACGTCTCACCGCGGCCGATCATCCGCTGACCGAATTTGTACGCGACACGCTGCGCCCGTGGATCGACTATTCAATGGAAACCCGTCAGCTGGCAGGATGCTGGATCCACGATGCGCTGGTGGTCGCCTGGTTGCTGAATCAGCGAGTCGCCTCGGGTATCGATTACCGGGTTGATATCGAACTACGTCCCGGTGCGACGCGTGGCAAAAGCTGGCGTTATCGTCAGCCGCTTCGGCTCACTGTCGGTGTGCCTGATCACTGCGGTGCATCGGTGCATGTGCTGCATAGCGTCGATAACACGCTGCTGTTGTCGATCATCGAACAGGCATTTAAGCGCCTGACATCCTGAAGTCATGGGCGATTAACTGCGCCCGCTTACTGCGCGTGATTAACTGCCATGATGGGGCGGTGATTATCATCGGCTGATAAAATCTGTCAGGTTGTCAGCAGCATTCGGGCGCAGGCAGAAATGCAGGGTTTGTGAGCCGATGCAAAGCGTTAAATCGCTTCGCATACGTCGATCCAGCGGGCGTTAGTCAGTTCAGCCATCTGCTGTGGCGAGATGCGGACGGCGCTGTGGATAGCGCCAGCGGCGGGCAGGACTTCTTCAAAGCTGCGCAGTGAAACATCACAGTAGACGGTCAGCGGATTCTCCAGACCGAACGGACAGACGCCGCCCACCGGGTGGCCGGTCCAGTTAATCACCTCGTCGACGCTCAGCATCCGCGCTTTCGCGCCCAGAGCCGCTTTCAGCTTGCGATTATCCAGCCGGGCATCGCCGCGTGTCACAATCAGCACCACGTCGTTTTTCACTTTCAGTGACAGGGTCTTGGCAATCTCTCCTGGCGTCACGCCATGGGCACGTGCAGCCATCCCGACCGTTGCAGTGCTTTCTGCCAGCTCAATAATTTCAATTTCAGGGGCGTGTTCGGCAAAGAACTGGCGCACGGACTCCAGACTCATCTTTCTCTCCAGGCTGATCGAAGGCGTAAAAATTGCCACAAGCCTCAGTGCCTGTAAACGAGATAAACGGAGAATTCGCTGTAATTAAGTCTGTTTAGCTGCCGCTCAGGGTGCAGTTGCCGCATTGTTCGACATCAGGGATGCGATAACGCTGGCAGCAGCTGCGACGGACCAGTTCGCCGTTGCGCGGGATCATGGTGCGATAAAGTGGGTTTTCGCTGCCATCCAGCAGCCGCTGGTTGAAGAACAGCGCCTGCTCCAGTTGCAGGATCAGCGCCTCATCGATCTGGCTTTTCAGCTCACCCAGGAACCACTGGAATGAGTAGCCCATGTTGTTCCAGATGAGTCGGGCGTTGATATCACCATGCTGCGTAATACCCTTGACCACCGGGATCAGATGCTGCTGAATCAGCCGGTCGATGCGCTGCAGGGAATTAAGATAGCGCGCTTCTTCATCTTCCTGCACATCGATCCAGAACGTGGCCGGATGGCCATTCTCATGAAATCCGACGCGAATATGCTCAGGCGAGCAGTCCAGCGCACGTGACTCCTGCAATAACGCCATGATGAGCGGAGGCAGCAGAAGGCCAAAATACCATTGTGCCCAGAGTGACAGCACCGGTTTCGCTTCACGAACGGCATCAGGATGATCGCGATAAAGATAATCGCTATAGCGCTGGATGAGCGGGGCAAAGGCCTCTGATTCCGACCAGGCGGCAAGCGTCAGCGTATCGCGCGGAGCAGACTGGCTGAACTTCGTCGATTCAAGCAGATAGCTGCGCTGTTGCTGCAGCCGCTCATGCAGACTTTCCGCCAGCGGGCGGTCATTCTGCCGGAAGATCATCGACTGAGCGCTAAAACGCTGTTCCTGAGCTGAAGCAGTTGCCATGACGACTCGCAGAAAGTGTAGATAAGAAAGCAAATGATAATCGTTATTGATTAACTCTACAAGTCGTGTAAAAAATCGTCGCTGCTGGCGGGAAATCGGCGGGGGTTGAGAGCGGTCATCAGGCCGGACAGAGCAGCACATCGCTCGCCACTGTTCCGGTCAGCAACGACCGCGTTATGCTTACTCAGGCATGTTCGCTGGAGGTCTGAGGCTGCTGTCGGGGCAAATCTTCCCAGGCGAGAATGGTATTGCGACCCTGATTTTTAGCCACATATAACGCGCTGTCCGCATTGGCGACCGCCAGATCGAACTCATTATCATAAATGGGCGCGATGCCCGCACTGATAGTCACGTGGGTGGAAACGGTCTCATTGAAAAGGTGAGGGATTTCTAAATCCAGCACATACTGGCGAATTCGCTCTGCCAGCTTCATGGCGATCGAACTGTTCACATTGGTCATCAGCACCAGAAACTCTTCGCCGCCGTAGCGGGTGACGACATCGCGCGAACGCACCGCATCACGAATCGCGACAGAGACACGCGCCAGTGCCTGATCGCCCATCGCATGCCCATAATTATCGTTATAGGCCTTGAAGTGGTCGATATCCAGCAGCAGCACGTAGTGGCTGCCGGCGTGGTTTTCCAGAATATTATCGAGCCGGTTCTTCAGGCCGCGACGGTTATAGAGTCCGGTCAGCGGATCGAGCATGCTGAGGTCACTGAATGTCTCTTTCTCTTCATAAAGCTGATGCATCAGACGCAGGGTAAAGTTGTCGGCACGGCGGCGCATCAGATGCTGCAAAGAGAAACCGATCAGAGGCAGGATGATGGTCAGCAGGATCAGCGGCAGATGCTGTCCATTGTCGAGCAGTAATACGGTGAAGACCGGCGGCGCGACGTGCAGACAAAATGCACCCAGATAATCGCTCAGGGCGATAGCACTGATAAATAACACACTGATCAAACTGATAATAAGAAAGCCACCATCAAAATAGAACACCTGATGAAAGCGATAATTAATGTGCCAGGCCCAGAGCATGCCCAGCAGTAGTGCCACAGGATTTAACAGGGGAAGTTTTAGTCTGGGCCATATTAAATAGGTAATTAACATGATGCCGCTAAAAGCAGCCACACAAATTACCGGCAGTGTCGCGTCATTGGTCTCATTGCTCATTACAGGCAGCAGATAAAATAGCGAAACGGCGATATTTAAAAAGAGAAAAAGCATCACTGAAAGCCGGTATTTACTCTGTTTCAGTTCTTCATATGATTGTAATTTCATTATAAATACTCGTGACGGCCCTGAAATACCAAAGCGCAAGCCGGCAAAAAAAGATTCTGCCAGAGAGTGAGCAAATTATTGCTGTTGCTGTTATTAAAGGTGTTATCGGCCGCAATCTAGCATTTTCCAACTGGTCTGTCATCTTCGTTGCCGGACGTGACAAAAACAGGCTGCAAGGCCGTTAAAACTGTCATATGATAATGGGAATGCTTATCATTTGAGGTTTGCGTCATGGGGATAGCGATTATTGCGGCCTGCGGCCTGTGGGGAGTCAGCTGGGCATTGGGTAAAAAACTGGATAGCGCGTGGGGCGTATTGCTGCCCTGCATCGCACTGCCGCTGTTCGCCTTATGGGAACCGAGCTTCAGTCAGTGGCGGATGGTCATGACGGTGGCGCTGCTGCTGACTGTCGTGATGCTGTTTAATCAGCGTCTGCGACACTATCTGCTGTTGCCATCCTGCCTGGCATTAGCGGGTGGCCTGGCGGCAATCTCTGTGAATTTTCATCTGATTTAATCGAGGCGAAGAGGGTGAAATCGACGTGCCGGGTGAGCTAAAGCGAGCTGAAAACTAAAATGAGCAGGGGATAAAACGGTACTGCAAGGGAAGCAAAAGGGCATTGCGGGGAAAACAGAGGATGACAACGTTGGTGCGAAGAGAGGGACTTGAACCCTCACGTCCGTTAAGACACTAACACCTGAAGCTAGCGCGTCTACCAATTCCGCCACCTTCGCATCGAGTTGTCTGTTCATATCACCGCAATGGTGCGAAGAGAGGGACTTGAACCCTCACGTCCGTTAAGACACTAACACCTGAAGCTAGCGCGTCTACCAATTCCGCCACCTTCGCGCAGTGCTCGCGATATGAAACATGTGATTTTGGTGCGAAGAGAGGGACTTGAACCCTCACGTCCGTTAGGACACTAACACCTGAAGCTAGCGCGTCTACCAATTCCGCCACCTTCGCATACCCGTAACACCCTGAGAATGTTACAACCACGGAGGCGCATTCTAGAGATTTTACTCTTTGCGTCAACAACTATTTCGTCGGGCTGAAACGATCGCTGTAAAAAGCAACGTTTTCAGCCCGGCAACGCCATTAACGCCGGGAAAAGCGATTAGCGCGTTTTGGCTCCGCGACCGTAAACAGCGCGATAAACTTTAAAACGACCGGTCTGTGCGATGACTTCGTGACTGCCGAAGGCTTCATCCAGCGCCTGCGGGTAAGGCAGGAAGGTGTTCGCCACAATACGCAACTCGCCGCCGGTGTTCAGGTGTTTCACTGCGCCACGGATCAGCGCCTGGGCGGCGTCGAGGCTGGTCTGGGTACCTTCATGGAACGGCGGGTTCGAGATAATCATGTCGAAACGCCCCGTGACGTCAGAGAAGACGTTGCTGGCGAAGACTTCTCCCTCGATGCCATTGGCGGCCAGCGTCAATTTACTCGCTTCAATCGCAGCCGCGTGCACGTCGCACAGCCACAGACGCACTTTAGGCGAACGGGCCGGCAGAGAGGCGGCAATCACGCCTGCGCCACAGCCCATATCCAGCACTTTACCTTTGGTGTGCGGAGTAAAGGTCGAGAGCAGCAGGGCACTACCGCTGTCCAGGCCATCACGGCTGAAGACGCCAGGCAGGGTATGAATCGTCAGACCATCCAGCTGATACTGATGACCAAAGCTGCTGGCATCAAACTCAGGCTGTTTGTCCAGGCGACCGTGGTAGAGACCACAGCGACGCGCGCTGTCGATTTTCTCCAGTTTCACCCACGACTCCACCATGCCTTCGGCACTGCGCACGCCGCTGCGGTTTTCACCGACCACGAATACGTCACAGCCGACCGGCAGCAGAGAGAGCAGGTTCTGCAGCTGGAACTGCACTTCCGGCTTATTCTTGGTCCAGAAGTAGACCAGCGTATCGCAGCCCTGCACATCTTCTGCCTGCGCAACCATGCCGTAACGCGCCTGCTCGCCCATACGGCGGCTCAGGTTTTGCCAGTGATGATATTGCTGGGTGTGAACGCGCGACGAGGCGGTTTCCAGCTGAGCGGGCAGGTCATCCTGCAGATCGCCAGCAAATAAAACATGGCGGGCGGTAAATTCATCACTGTGGCGCAGAATGACTTCGCTGGCCGGGGTTAAAGCAGACATGTAGGGCTCCTGTAAGATCTGAGCGGGGATTATAGTGGTTTGTTGGCGCATGTTCGATGGGTTTGCTAGCATAGCGTCGCATTCAGGCAGCAGAACAGGTAACACCATGACGTCCAGGCGCGACTGGCTTTTACAGCAAATGGGAATTACACAGTACCAGCTGCGCCGCCCGCGCGTGCTTCAGGGCGAAATTGCCGTCACGCTGGCACCGGACACGCAGTTAATTATTGTCGCTGACGCGCCGCCCGGTCTGCATGAACCGCTGATGCGCGACGTGCTGCATGCTCTCAACCTGCAACCCGCTCAGGTGATGACGGTGACGCCGGATCAGCTGCAAATGCTGCCGGAGACGCTGAACTGCGCGGGCTGGCTGCTCGGCGTAGAGAGCGAACAGACTTTTAATGGCGTGGCTTTAACCAGCGCCTCTTTCAATGAACTGATCAGTAGCGGCGTCGCCAAACGCGCGCTCTGGCAACAGATGTGTAACCATGACAGCCATCTCTTTACTCACCCCTGACGATCTGGCGCAGGCCTACGCCATTGAATGTCGTAGTCACGCGTTTCCCTGGAGTGAAAAGACGTTTGCCAGCAATCAGGGCGAGCGCTTTATCAATTTACGTCTCGATATCGACGGCAAAATGGCCGCTTTTGCCATTACCCAGGTGGTGCTGGACGAAGCCTCGCTGTTTAACATCGCGGTCGATCCCGCCTTTCAGCGCCAGGGACTGGGCCGCCAGCTGTTGCAGCATCTGATCGATGAACTGATCAAACGCGACGTGCTGACGCTGTGGCTGGAAGTGCGGGCCTCGAACCTGCCCGCCATCGCGCTCTATGAGCAGCTTGGATTCAATCAGGTCAGTCGTCGCCCCAATTATTATCCCACCGCCAGCGGCCGTGAAGATGCCATTCTCATGGCCCTGACGCCGTAGTGGTGTTAAGGAGCTTTAATGTTAGATAACTGGGATTGCATCCTGTTTGATGCCGACGATACCCTTTTTCATTTCGACGCCTATGCTGGTTTGCAGCGCCTGTTCGCGGGTTATGACGTGCAGTTCACTGACCAGGATTACAGCGATTATCAGGCGATCAACAAACCGCTGTGGGTCGATTATCAGAACGGCACCATCTCAGCGTTACAGCTGCAGACTCAGCGTTTTAACCACTGGAGCGAAAAGCTCAGCGTTGCGCCAGAGATCCTTAACAGCGGTTTTCTCACCGCAATGGGGGAGATCTGCACGCCGCTGCCGGGTGCGGTCAGTCTGATGAATCAACTGCATGGCCGGGTAAAGATGGGCATTATCACCAACGGCTTTACCGCGCTGCAGCAGACGCGTCTGGAGCGCACCGGTTTTCGTGATTACTTCTCGGCGCTGGTGATTTCTGAGCAGGTCGGCGTGCCAAAACCGGCGGCAGAGATCTTTGATTACGCGCTGGATCTGATGGGCAATCCGGATCGTCAGCGGGTGCTGATGGTGGGTGATACGCCAGAATCAGATATTCTGGGCGGCATGAATGCTGGTGTGAAAACCTGCTGGCTCGATCATGGCACCCGGCCGTTGCCGGAACACATCAGACCAACCTGGCAGGTCAAATCGCTGGGTGAGCTGGAAACGTTGTTGATCGGCTGATTGAAGCTGCCTCGCAAATCCGCAACTTTCTCATAAAAAAGGCCCGCACAGCGGGCCTTTTCCATTTTTGACAAACTCAGTCCGGGCCAGCGGTAAGATCGAGTCTGCGAAGGAAACACGGTCAGATCGGAAAGTCGCTTAAACCATCCCTGGCCGCTCGGCCCGCGCCGTCCCTGGCGCGGGACGCTTTCCTCCTCTGCCCGTGTTCCCTGCGCATTCAGCTTATTCATTGCGGTCATACAAACCCGGATTTTGTTTTTTGAGCAGTATAAAAAAGGCCCGCTGTGCGGGCCTTTCTCGTTTTATCTTTACCGCAGCCGGCGCGTTACTCTTTCTTCTCGTCGTCCTCATCCCGGTCCTCTTTCACCGGGGTGCTGGCGGTAAGCAGAAACGGCGACTGCTGCCAGCGGGTGCGGCGGTGGCGCAGCAGAGTGCGGGAGAGAATAATGCCGATCGCCAGCGCCAGCAGCATCATCAGACGCAGAATATTGGTGGTGTTATCGACCTGATGTGAGTCGGTGACCAGCACGTGGGTATCCAGCGTTACGCGCAGAAAGCCCAGCGGGCCATCGTTTCCGGCCAGCGGCTGCACAATCTGGTGGTTGAAATAGCTGCCCGCGCGCTTGCCGTCGAGCGCCAGCCGGTCACGGACATTGATGTTTTCACCGCTGTGCGCCACCAGGCTGCCGTCGCCGTCATACACGGACGCATCCAGAATACGGCTGTTCGCCGTCATCTGATTAAGAATGGCTTCGATCTGATTCCGGTTATTTTCACTGTTGTCCATCAACGGTTTAAGGCTGAATGCCACCTGGCTGGTCAGCGTATGCGCCAGCTCCTCGACCTGCTCAGAACGCGCCGTCTGATGGCCGAGACTGAACCAGGAGGCGCCCTGCATCAGCACGACCAGCAGCGCCATCGAGATAAGCACGATCACGGTACGATGTAAGCGAAATTTCAGTGCGGTTTTAGCCATTAATCATCCGGGTCATATCACAACAGAAAGCCTGGAGATTATGTTGCCAGAAGCGGCGCAGACAAGGTAGCCTCTTGCGTGGTTTTGTTGTCCCTACAGGAGCTCTGATGCCAAATCGTTTAACCTGGTGCGATCTTCCCGCCGATGTCTCCCTCTGGCCGGGTTTGCCCCTTTCTCTTAGCGGTGATGAAGTGATGCCGCTGGATTATCGCGCTGGCCGCACCGGCTGGCTGCTGTATGGCCGCGGGCTGGATAAGCAACGGCTGACCGATTACCAGCACCAACTGGGTGCGGCGATGGTGATCGTCAGCGCCTGGAACGTCGATGAGTATCAGGTGATTCGCCTGGCGGGATCGCTGACGCCGTTTGCCAGCAAGCTGGCGCACGACGCCGGGCTGGACGTAGCGCCGCTGGGCAAAATCCCGCATCTCAAAACGCCAGGCCTGCTGGTCATGGATATGGATTCGACCGCGATTCAGATCGAATGCATCGACGAGATTGCTAAACTGGCGGGCTGCGGCGAGCAGGTGGCGGAAGTGACGGAGCGCGCAATGCGCGGCGAACTCGACTTCACCGCCAGCCTGCGTCAGCGCGTCGCTACCCTGCAGGGCGCGGACGCCAATATTCTCAAACAGGTGCGTGATGCGCTGCCGCTGATGCCAGGCTTAACGACGCTGACGCAGAAACTGCAGGCGCTGGGCTGGCAGGTTGCCATCGCGTCCGGCGGCTTTACCTACTACGCCGACTACCTGCGCGACAAGCTGCATCTGTCCGCGGTGGTGGCCAATGAACTCGAAATTCGCGACGGCAAGCTGACCGGCAACGTGTTGGGTCCGGTTGTCGACGCACAATACAAAGCCGATACCCTGAAGAAGCTGGCGCAGCGTTTTGACATTGCGCCAGAACAGACGGTGGCGATCGGCGATGGAGCCAATGACCTGCTGATGATCAAAGCCTCAGCGCTGGGCATTGCGTTCCATGCTAAACCTAAGGTGAATGAGCAGACTGCGGTCACCATTCGCCATGCCGATTTAATGGGTGTGTTCTGCATCCTCACCGGCAGCCTGATCCACGAAGAGCGTTAACAGAGGTATTGATTTGGCCAAAGCGGCAAAACGCGCATTTGTCTGTAATGAATGCGGCGCAGATTACCCACGCTGGCAGGGGCAATGCAGCGCCTGCCACGCCTGGAACACCATCACCGAGGTGCGCATCGCCGCCTCGCCCGCCGCTGCGCGTAACGAGCGCCTGAGTGGTTATGCCGGCAGCGCGGGCACCAGCCGGGTGCAGAAGCTCTCTGAAATCAGCCTGGAGGCGTTACCGCGCTTCTCGACCAGCTTCAAAGAGTTTGACCGGGTGCTGGGCGGCGGCGTCGTACCGGGCAGCGCTATTCTGATTGGCGGCAGTCCGGGCGCGGGCAAATCCACGCTGCTGCTGCAGGTGATGTGCCGGTTGTCAGAAGGGATGAAAACCCTGTACGTCACCGGTGAAGAGTCACTGCAACAGGTGGCGATGCGCGCTCATCGTCTGGGATTACCCACCGAAAATGTGAATATGCTGTCGGAAACCAGCATTGAGCAGATCTGCCTGATCGCCGAGCAGGAGCAACCGCAACTGATGGTGATCGACTCGATCCAGGTGATGCACATGGCGGAGATCCAGTCATCGCCGGGCAGCGTGGCTCAGGTGCGGGAAACCGCTGCTTACCTGACGCGCTTCGCCAAAACGCGCGGCGTGGCGATCATCATGGTCGGCCACGTCACCAAAGATGGCTCGCTGGCCGGGCCGAAGGTGCTGGAGCACTGCATCGACTGTTCGGTGCTGCTGGATGGCGATGCCGATTCCCGCTTTCGCACGCTGCGCAGCCATAAAAACCGCTTCGGCGCGGTGAATGAGCTGGGTGTGTTTGCCATGACCGAGCAGGGCATGCGTGAAGTCAGCAATCCATCCGCTATCTTCCTGTCGCGTGGCGAAGAGGTCACCTCGGGCAGTTCGGTCATGGTGCTGTGGGAGGGAACGCGTCCGCTGCTGGTGGAGATTCAGGCGCTGGTCGATCACTCAATGATGGGCAATCCGCGCCGCGTGGCGGTGGGTCTGGAGCAGAACCGTCTGGCGATTCTGCTCGCCGTTTTACACCGCCACGGCGGATTGCAGATGGCGGATCAGGATGTGTTCGTTAACGTGGTTGGTGGCGTTAAAGTCACCGAAACCAGTGCGGATCTGGCGCTGATGCTGTCGATGGTGTCGAGCCTGCGCGATCGTCCACTGCCACAGGATCTGGTGATCTTCGGCGAAGTGGGACTGGCCGGTGAGATCCGTCCAGTGCCCAGCGGTCAGGAGCGCATCTCTGAAGCAGCGAAGCATGGCTTCAAACGCGCCATTGTACCGGCGGGGAATGCACCGAAAAAACCGATTGCCGGGATGCAGGTTTTCAGCGCGAAGAAGCTGGCCGATGCGCTGGCGATTCTGGACGATCTGTAACGCGCCTGCGGCCAGCCTGCGTCGCAGGCTGGCCGTTCCCACCTTAACCGCATTGATGCAGGAGGCACGACATGTCGTCGTTTGATTATCTGAAAACGGCCATTCGCCAGCAGGGCCATACGCTGCAACAGGTCGCTGATGCCAGCGGCATGACCAAAGGCTATCTGAGCCAGTTGCTCAATGCCAAAATCAAAAGTCCCAGCGCGCAAAAGCTGGAGGCGCTGCACCGCTTTCTGGGCCTGGAGTTTCCGCGCCGTGATAAAACGGTGGGCGTGGTATTTGGTAAGTTTTATCCGCTGCATACCGGCCATATCTATCTGATTCAGCGCGCCTGTAGCCAGGTGGATGAGCTGCATATCATTATGGGTTATGACGAGCCGCGCGATCGCGAGCTGTTTGAGAACAGCGCGATGTCACAGCAGCCGACGGTCAGCGATCGCCTGCGCTGGCTGCTGCAGACCTTTAAGTATCAGAAGAATATCCGCATTCACGCCTTTGATGAGGAGGGGATCGAACCTTATCCGCACGGCTGGGACGTCTGGAGTCAAGGCGTCAGCGCGTTTCTCAGTGAGCACGGCATTGCGCCAGACTGCATCTACACCAGCGAAGCGCCCGATGCGGAGATGTACCAGCAGCACCTGGGCATTCAGACTGTGCTGGTCGATCCTAACCGATCCTTTATGAGCATCAGCGGCGCGCAGATTCGTCAGGATCCGTTCCGCTTCTGGGATTACATTCCCACGGAAGTGAAACCGTTCTTTGTGCGCACCGTGGCGATCCTTGGCGGAGAGTCGAGCGGTAAATCGACGCTGGTGAATAAACTCGCCAACATCTTCAATACCACCAGTGCCTGGGAATATGGCCGCGATTATGTCTTTTCCCATCTGGGCGGTGATGAAATGGCGCTGCAATATTCCGATTACGACAAGATCGCGCTGGGCCAGGCGCAGTACATCGATTTCGCCGTCAAATATGCCAACAAAGTGGCGTTTATCGACACCGATTTTGTCACCACGCAGGCGTTTTGTCTCAAGTATGAAGGGCGTGAACATCCGTTTGTGCAGGCGCTGATCGATGAATATCGTTTTGATCTGGTGATCCTGCTGGAGAACAATGTGCCCTGGGTCGCGGATGGCTTGCGAAGCCTGGGCAGTTCAGTGGATCGACGGGAGTTTCAGTCGATGCTGGTCACGATGCTGCGGGAAAACAACATCGAATTCCTGCACGTGAAGGAAGATGATTATGACACTCGCTTCCTGCGCTGCATTGAACTGGTGAAAGCGATGCTAGGCGAGAAAAACGCCCAGTCGTAACGCATGCATTGGCCCGGTCTGCCGAAAGGCAGCCGGGTCAGCGCATTAATAAACCATCACCACTTTGCCGCGCATATGGCCTTCCAGCACGCGCTGGTGGGCGGCAGTTAAGGTTTCAACGCTCAGGCCGTGCAGCGTCTCGCTCAGTGTGGTTTGCAGCTTCCCTTCGTCCAGCAATGCCGATACCGCATCCAGAATCTCGCCCTGACGCGCCATATCCGGCGTGTTGAACATGCTGCGGGTATACATCAGCTCGAAGTGCAGCGCCGCACTCTTCAGCTTCAGCTGGTCCATCGACAGCGGATGTTCGTTTTCCACGATGGTGCAGATGTGACCCTGTGGAGCGATCAGCTTCGCCATGGTTTCCCAGTGACCGTCGGTGTCATTCAGGCAGAAGATATAATCGACCTGCTTAATGCCCTGTTTCTCCAGCTCACCGATCATATCTTTGTAGTTGATCACCAGATCGGCACCGCGATCGCGGCACCACTGGGCTGAATCTTCACGCGAGGCGGTCGCAATGATCTTCACCTTGCTGCGCAGCTTCGCCAGTGGGATCGCCAGTGATCCGACACCGCCTGCGCCGCCGACGATCAGCAGCGTCTGATCTTCTGATGCTGTCTCAAGATTCAGTCGTTCAAACAGGCCTTCCCAGGCGGTCAGGGCTGTCAGCGGGATCGCCGCCGACTGCGCCCAGTCCAGGCTCTCTGGCTTGTGACCGGTGATGCGTGAGTCAACCAGCTGCTCGGTGCTGTTACTGCCAGGACGGGTCAGGTCGCCCGCATAGAAGACTTCATCGCCAGGCTTAAAGTTGCTGACTGAGCTGCCCACTTCCAGCACTACGCCGCTGGCATCCCAGCCGAGGATGCGTGGCTGCTGTAAGCCATTCTTCTTCGCCCCTTTGTGCACCTTGGTATCGACCGGATTGACGGACGCAGCTTTGACTTCAACGCGTAGGTCATACTCACCTGGCGCTGGGGTTTCAGGGAAAATTTCAGTGAAGTGTTCAGGATTTTCCGGATTAATTGCGATAGCGCGAATAGACATAACGTTTTCCTGTGTAGTTAAGCAAAGAGTCTGGCTCTTTTCTCTGACAGCCTGGTCGGGAGTCGGTGTACATACTCTCCATGGACAGACGGGCTGTAATGATGAAGACAGGCTTTAAGTGTAGAACCTGATTTTAGCGGTGATAAGATGGACAATCTTTCATAGAGTGTTCGTCTGAGGTGAACAATGGCGTTTCGTCAGTGGCAGGATATGGCTCTGTTTGCGCTGGTGGCGGAGTGTGGCAGCTTTACCGGCGCGGCGGAACGCGCGGGTCTGCCCAAATCGAGCGTCAGTCAGCGCATCAGCCAGCTGGAGCAGCGGCTGGGGATCCGGTTACTGAACCGCACCACCCGCCAGCTCAATCTGACCTTTGCCGGTGAGCGTTATCTGCTGCACTGTCAGGAAATGATGCAGGCCAGTGAACGCGCCGATCAGGCGATTGCCAGCCTGCGGGAAAACCCCAGCGGGCGCCTGCGCATCACCAGCCCGGCAGGGATTGGCGCTACGCTGCTGGCGCGCTGTAATGCAGAGTTTTTACGTCTCTATCCGGATGTGACGCTGGATGTCTCGATCTCCGATGAGATGCGCGATCTGGTGCAGGAGGGCTTTGATGTGGCGCTGCGCACCGGTCAGCCGCAGGAATCTTCACTGATTGGCCGCCGGATAGGCAACTGCCCGCGGCTGCTGGTGGCTTCTCAGCACTATCTTAACCAGCACCCGCCGCTGCTGCATCCACAGCAGCTGTCGGCTCACCGCTGTATTGCGCATCGCGCCTGGAATGAATGGGTTTTGCAGCGTGACGATGAGTTCTACCGCTGGCTGCTGCCGCCGGGTCATCTCACCGACAATTTACTCTATGCGCGTGAATCGGCGCTGGGCGATGCGGGCATTACGCTGCTGCCGCACTTTCTGACTGATGGCGCGATGGCGGATCCCCGGCTGGTGCCGGTGCTGCCGGACTGGGAAGTGGAGGGGAATGAGCTATGGCTGGTCTATCCGGGGCGAAAGCTGAACTCACCCGCGCTGGCGCGCTTTATTGAGTTCGCACTGCAGTCCCCTGTGTTCAGGGAGTTTTATCGCTGATACAGCGATAAAAAAGGGCGGCATCGCTGCCGCCCGTTTAGTCAATTACTTCGTCATACGTTTGTACTTGATGCGCTTCGGCTCCAGCGCGTCGGCGCCGAGGGTACGCTTCTTGTACTCTTCATATTCGGTAAAGTTACCTTCGAAGAATTCGATATTGCCTTCATCCTGGTAATCCAGAATGTGCGTCGCGATACGGTCCAGGAACCAGCGGTCATGCGAGATCACCATCGCACAGCCCGGGAACTCCAGCAGGGCGTTTTCCAGCGCGCGCAGGGTTTCGATGTCCAGGTCGTTGGTTGGTTCATCGAGCAGCAGCATGTTGCCGCCAACCTGCAGCAGTTTTGCGAGGTGCAGACGACCACGCTCACCACCGGAGAGTTCGCCCACGCGTTTGCCCTGATCGACGCCTTTAAAGTTAAAGCGTCCGACATAGGCGCGGCTTGGCATCTCGGTGTTACCGATACGCATGATGTCCTGACCGCCGGAGACTTCTTCCCACACGGTTTTGGAATTGTCCATGCTGTCGCGGAACTGATCGACGGAGGCCAGCTTAACGGTCTCACCCAGTACGATGCTGCCGGAATCAGGCTGTTCCTGACCGGACATCATGCGGAACAGCGTTGATTTACCCGCGCCGTTCGGACCGATAATCCCGACAATCGCGCCTTTTGGCACGGAGAACGAGAGATCGTCAATCAGCACACGGTCGCCATAGGACTTACGCAGATTGCTGACTTCCAGCACTTTGTCACCCAGACGGGCACCTGGCGGAATGAACAGTTCGTTGGTTTCGTTACGCTTCTGGTAGTCGGTGTTGTTCAGCTCTTCAAAGCGTGCCAGACGGGCTTTGCCTTTCGACTGCTGGCCTTTTGGTCCTTTGCGAACCCACTCCAGCTCTTTCTCAATCGACTTACGACGAGCGGCTTCAGAAGAGGCTTCCTGCGCCAGACGCGCATCTTTCTGCTCCAGCCAGGAGGAGTAGTTGCCTTCCCACGGAATACCTTCACCGCGGTCAAGTTCCAGAATCCAGCCTGCCACATTATCCAGGAAGTAACGGTCGTGCGTAATCGCGACGACGGTGCCTTCGAAGTCATGCAGGAAGCGCTCCAGCCAGGCGACAGATTCGGCGTCCAGGTGGTTCGTTGGTTCGTCCAGCAGCAGCATGTCTGGTTTTTCCAGCAGCAGGCGGCACAGGGCGACGCGGCGACGTTCACCACCGGAAAGGGTCGCAATTTTAGCGTCCCAGTCAGGCAGGCGCAGCGCATCGGCAGCACGTTCCAGCTGGGTATTCAGGTTATGACCATCGTGTGCCTGGATGATTTCCTCCAGACGGCCCTGCTCAGCGGCCAGCTTGTCGAAATCTGCACCCTCTTCGGCATAGAGCGCGTAGACTTCGTCGAGACGTTTCAGTGCGCCAACCACTTCTGACAGCGCTTCTTCAACCGACTCGCGCACGGTGTGTTCAAGGTTAAGCTGCGGCTCCTGCGGCAGGTAGCCAATCTTGATGCCTGGCTGCGGACGCGCTTCCCCTTCGATGTCTTTATCGATGCCGGCCATGATGCGCAGCAGGGTAGATTTACCCGCACCGTTCAGACCGAGTACGCCGATTTTTGCGCCAGGGAAGAAGCTGAGGGAGATGTTTTTCAGAATATGACGCTTCGGCGGAACCACTTTGCCGACGCGATGCATGCTATAGACGAATTGAGCCACGTTGGTTTGAGCCTCTGGGTCTGTTGGTCGTTGGAATGATGTCGAAGTTTAGCCTTTTTCACCGTCTAATCCCAGCCGGGGGGCGGCGAATAATGCCCTGTAGGACGTGATGCCGGGCAGCATGCGGGATAACTGACTGATTTCCGCGCTCAATCGCTGACGATAGTGCCGGGGCAGGCTTCAGGGCAGGCGCAGCGGTATCGCCTGCTGTACCAGCCAGTTTTGTAACGCCTGATCGGGCGCGCTATCACTCACCAGCAGATCAAAGCGCTGCAGCTCGGCGATGCGTGCAGGCAGCACTTTGCCATATTTACTGCTGTCCGCCACCAGCACCGACTTTCGGGCGCGCAGCATGGCGTGATGTTTCATCATCAGCTCATTGGTGTTGTAGCAGGTCGCACCCTGATCTTTGTCGATGCCCGCGGCAGAGATAAAGGCCAGCGTCGGACAGAGATCGTCCAGGATGGTATGCACGCCAATCGGCGTAAACAGCGCATTGTCGGCATGAAATTCACCGCCGCTGAGAATCACATTGCAGGCCGGTTTCTCTTTCAGGGTCAGAAAGGTGTTCATGGCGCAGCAGATGGCGGTAAATGACAGGGTGTCGGGAATGGCATCGACGATATAGGGCAGGGTGGTGCCGCAGTCAAAGAAGACCGTATCGTTCTCACCGATCAGGCTGGCCGCCGCCTGCGCCAGCCGCTGCTTTCTGGCGGCATTCTGCCCATGCTGATCGCTGACAAAATAGTGGCCGGCATGACTTTTCGGATCGCTGACAATGTAACCGCCCAGCAGGACCACGCTGGAACCCGGCTCGGTTAAATCACGGCGAACCGTCATCTCTGAGACACCTAACAGCTGGGCCGCATCTTTCAGATGCAGTTTGTCGGTGCGTTTAAGCGCCTGCGTCAGCTTGTGAATGCGTTCGTCGCGCCGGGTTTCCATGGTCATCTCTCTGTTACCTATCCTGCAGTGCGGAGAAGGGACGTCATAATCGACGTCGATACGCTACAAACCTCACAGATTTGAATGAGTTGCGTCTCATCCGCCAGGCTGGCAGTCAATCTTACCCGCAATCTGTAAGGGCCGCAAACCTCCGCCGTACGGTGATAACGGACCCTCCATGCAGGCGATCACGCCTCTCAGTCGCCACGCTCCATGATGTGATCTTGTTATAATAGTAACATTTTAAATCCCTGCCCATGCCGTATTCCGGCATTATTCGCCGCTTTAGGATGTGGTTTTTGTCACATATTTAACCTTTAAGAAAGGTTATTGTTACTTTAATAACATTTTAAATGTGAAAAACGTCGGGGAGGTTCGTCATGACAATTGCGGTCATCGGCTCAAACATGGTCGATCTGATTACCTACACCAACAGCCTGCCGAAAGCGGGCGAAACCCTTGAAGCGCCCGACTTTGCCATTGGCTGCGGCGGTAAAGGCGCTAACCAGGCGGTCGCGGCCGCGAAAATGGGTGGCAACGTGATGATGGTCAGCAAGGTCGGCGACGACCTCTTTGCTCCCAACACCGTAGCCAATTTACAGCAGCAAGGCGTGGACACGCGCTTTGTCACTACCGCAGCAGGCACCTCCAGCGGCGTGGCACCGATTTTTGTCGATGATCAATCGCAGAACCGCATTCTGATTATCAAAGGTGCCAACCAGCAGCTGAAACCGGCCGATATCGACGACGCGGCAGAGGCGCTGAAAGCCTGTGAGCTGATCATCCTGCAGCTGGAGATCCCGCTGGAAACGGTCTATTACGCCATTGATTTTGCCCGCCAGCATCAGATCAGGGTGATCCTGAATCCGGCGCCAGCCGTTGCCACGCTGGATATTCACTACGCCTGCAAATGCGACTTCTTCATGCCGAACGAAACCGAGCTGGAGATCCTCACCGGCCTGCCGGTCAGCACTGATGAAGAGGTGATCCTCGCCGGTCAGTCGCTGCTGAAGCGCGGCCTTAAAAATCTGATCATCACGCTGGGCAGCCGGGGATCAGTCTGGATGAGCGGCGACCAGGTGCATCGCGTGGCCGCGACGCCGGTTCAGGCGGTCGATACCAGCGGCGCGGGTGATGCCTTTATCGGCTGCTTTGCGTATCTGCTGGTGAAAACCGGCGATGTGGCCGCCGCCATGACCCAGGCCTCGGCTTATGCCGCCTGCAGCGTCACCGGGCGCGGCACGCAGTGTGCTTATCCCGACGCCGAGGCTTTCCAGCGTTTTCTCAACCGTAACTGAGGTGCTGCTATGCAACAGAAAATTGTTCAGCAATCTGATGGCTATCTGAATAAAACGCCGCTGTTCCAGTTCATTCTGCTGTCATGCCTCTTTCCGCTCTGGGGTTGTGCGGCGAGTCTCAACGATATCCTGATCACCCAGTTTAAAAGCGTCTTTGCCCTGAGCGACTTTGCCAGTGCGCTGGTGCAGAGCGCCTTTTATGGCGGCTATTTTCTGATTGCGATCCCCGCCTCGCTGGTGATCCGCAAAACCAGTTACAAGATGGCGATCATGATTGGCCTGGCGCTCTACATTGCTGGCTGTATCGCCTTCTATCCCGCTTCGCACATGGCGACCTACACCATGTTCCTGGCAGCGATCTTTGCCATCGCCATTGGCCTGAGTTTTCTGGAAACTGCGGCTAACACCTACAGCTCGATGATTGGTCATCGGGACCACGCCACGCTGCGCCTTAATGTCAGCCAGACCTTCTACCCTATTGGTGCGCTGATGGGGATCGTGCTGGGTAAATATCTGGTGTTCCAGGATGGCGACAGCCTGGAAAGTCAGATGGCGACGATGACGGCAGAGCAGGCGCATGCCTTCCGCCTGACGATGCTGGAACATACGCTGGAGCCCTACAAATATCTGGTCATGGTGCTGGTGGTCGTGATGCTGCTGTTTATGTTCACCCGCTATCCGCGCTGTAAACCAGAGAGTAATGAGAAATCCCGGCCGTCGCTGGGCGAAACCTTCCGCTATCTGGCGGCTAATCGTCACTTCAAACGGGGCATTGTGACCCAGTTCCTCTATGTCGGCATGCAGGTGGCGGTCTGGTCATTTACCATTCGTCTGACGCTGACGCTGGGGGCGGCCAATGAACGTCACGCTTCGAACTTTATGATCTACAGCTTCGTCTGCTTCTTTATCGGCAAGTTCGTGGCGAACTTCCTGATGACCCGCTTCCGTGCAGAGAAAGTGCTGATCGCCTATTCGGTGCTGGGCGTGCTGACGCTGGCCTGGGTGATGCTGGTGCCGAACTTTACCGCCGTCTACGCCGCCGTGTTTGTCAGCGTGCTGTTTGGCCCCTGCTGGGCAACGATCTATGCCGGTACGCTGGCGACGGTCGATAATAAATATACCGAAGTAGCAGGCGCGTTTATCGTGATGGCGATTGTCGGCGCGGCTTTTGTTCCGGCGCTGCAGGGCCTGGTGTCTGACACGCTGGGGTCAATGCAGCTGGCGTTTGGCGTCTCGCTGCTCTGTTTTGCCTGGGTCGGATTCTACTTCTATGGCGAACTGCGCCATAAAAAACAGCCGGTTGCCGCTGGTCGTCTGGTGGAGGAGTTATCATGAAAACCCGTTTACCCTTAGCGCGTGAGCAGTTTCACGCCACGCCCTGGGTGCTATTAGAGAGCGATGACTTCCGGGTTGAGCTGTTTCGCTATCCGGCGGGCATTGAGGCGGTGCGCATTCATAACCGGCGCGGCAGCGTGACCGTGCTGCCGTTTCTCGGTCAGATGATCTGGGACGTGCAGTTCGACGATCATAACCTGACCATGGGCCACAGTTTTAAACAGCCGCTGCCCGCCAGTTCGATCATCGACACCTATGGCTGTTTTGCCTTTCATTCGGGGCTGCTGGCTAACGGCTGCCCGGCGCCAGAGGACGATCATCCGCTGCACGGTGAAATGGCCTGCGCCCGCATGGATAGCGCCTGGCTGGTGCTGGACGATCAGACGCTGTCGCTGGAAGGGGAGTGTGAATATGTTAAAGGTTTCGGCCATCACTACCTTGCGGCCCCTGCCGTCCGCATTCAGGCCGATCGGCCGCGTCTGACGATAGAGATGACGGTGACCAATCTCGCCGGTGCACCGATGCCGTTGCAGTATATGTGTCACCTCAATAGTGCGTGGGTCGATCAGGGACGCTTCCGGCAGTCGATCCCCGAAGAGGCATTCCAGCTGCGTCGCTCGATCCCCGCGCACCTGCGACCGACACCGGCCTGGCGCGAATACACGGATCGCTTATCGCGCGATCCACAAGCGTTACAGCAGCTCGATCAGCCGCAGCTCTGCGATCCGGAGATCGTCTTTTTCGCGGACGATCTGCCGCAGTATGGTGATGACGTGCAGTTTGAGCTGCATTCGCCGCAGGGTTATGCGCTGATGACGCGCTTCTCTACCGCGCAGTTCCCGCATGCGACCCGCTGGCTGCTGCATAACCACGATCAGCAGGTGGCGGCCTACATTCTGCCTGCCACCTGTCGGCCAGAGGGCTTTCTTGCCGCGCAGCAGGCTGGCACGCTGATCACTCTGGCCAGCGGTGAACAGCGGCACTTCTCCGTTGAGACCGGTTTACTGTGAGCCGGATTTAAATCGCTACCAGGCCGCGCACACCCTCAGCTTCCATGGTGTCACCGCGGCCCCGCTGTACGATCTCCCCGCGCGACATCACCAGATAGCTGTCCGCCAGCTCCGCCGCGAAGTCATAGAACTGTTCTACCAGCAGGATCGCCATATCGCCCCGCTGCGCCAGCTGGCGGATCACCGCGCCGATCTCTTTGATCACCGAAGGCTGGATCCCTTCGGTCGGCTCGTCGAGGATCAGCAGTTGTGGCCGACAGGCCAGCGCCCGGCCGATCGCCAGCTGCTGCTGCTGACCGCCAGAGAGATCGCCGCCCCGTCGTGACTTCATCGCCAGCAGCACCGGAAAAAGCTGGTAGATCTCCTCCGGCACTTCACGCGCCGCTGCTGCCGGAAAACGCGACAGCCCCATCAGCAGGTTCTCTTCCACCGTCAGACGCGGAAAGATTTCCCGCCCCTGCGGCACATAGGCGATGCCCGCCTGCACCCGCTGGTGCGGCTTGCGACCATTCATTCGCTGCTGCTGCCACTGGATCTCGCCCGACTTCGCCGGGATCAGCCCCATCAGGCATTTCAGCAGCGTGGTTTTCCCCACGCCATTGCGCCCCAGCAGGCAGGTAATTTCGCCAATCTTTACCTCAAACGACAGGCCGCGCAGAATGTGACTGCCGCCATAATATTGATTCAGTTCAGTAACCTGTAACATCTCAGCGCCCCAGATAAACGTCGATAACCTGCTCATTAGCCTGAACCTCGCGCAGCGAACCCTCGGCCAGCACCTGTCCCTGATGCAGCACGGTGACATGGTCAGCAATGGTCTCGACAAAGCCCATGTCATGCTCCACCACCATCAGGGAATGTTTGCCCGCCAGGCTGCGAAACAGCTCGGCGGTGTAGTCCGTCTCCGCGTCGGTCATGCCCGCCGCCGGTTCATCCAGCAGCAGCAGATGCGGCTCCTGCACCAGCAGCATGCCGATCTCCAGAAACTGCTTCTGGCCGTGTGACAGCAGACCCGCGCGATGCTGGCGTTCGCCGCCCAGCCGCAGCAGTTTCAGTACCTCATCAATGCGATCGCGCTGTTCGCTGCTGAGGCGAGCGCGCAGGCTGGCCCAGACCGATTTATCGGCTTTGAGCGCGATCTCCAGATTCTCGAACACGGTTAACGCCTCAAACACCGTGGGCTTCTGGAACTTACGGCCAATGCCGGCACGGGCGATCTCTACCGGTGAAAGACGGGTCAGATCGCTGTCCTGGTCGTAGATCACCCGACCCGCGTCTGGCCGGGTTTTGCCGGTGATCACATCCATCAGCGTGGTTTTCCCCGCGCCGTTGGGGCCGATCACGCAGCGCAGCTCACCGATGCCAATCTGCAGCGAAAGATCGTTCAGCGCCCGGAAGCCGTCAAACGACACGCTGATCTTCTCCAGTTGCAGCACCGGATCGCTCTGCGCCCGGTGGCGATCCGCCAGCTGGGGTTGGGTAAACAGGGCATCACTCATTTTTTCCTCCGGCGCAGCAGGCCAATCACGCCGTGCGGCAGAAACAGTGTCACCAGGATAAACATCAGTCCCAGGAAGAAGAGCCAGTATTCGGGGAAGGCGACGGTGAAGAAGCTGCGCGCGCCGTTTACAATCGCCGCGCCCAGCAGCGGGCCAATCAGCGTGCCGCGTCCGCCCAGCGCCACCCAGATCGCCGCTTCTATCGAGTTAGCCGGTGACATCTCCCCCGGATTGATAATGCCGACCTGCGGCACATAGAGCGCCCCGGCCAGGCCGCACAGCACGGCGGAGAGCGTCCAGACAAACAGCTTGAAGCCGCGTGGATCGTAACCACAGAACATCAGGCGGTTTTCGGCGTCCCGCACTGCCGTCAGCACCCGGCCAAACTTGCTGCGCGCCAGGGCGAAGCCGATCACCAGACTCAGCAGCAGCAGCAGCACGGTGGCGATAAACAGTCCGATACGGGTGCCGGTCGCCGTCACCGAAAAGCCGAGCAGGGTGGTAAAGCCGGTAAAGCCGTTGTTGCCGCCAAAACCGGTTTCGTTGCGGAAGAACAGCAGCATTCCGGCGTAGGTCAGCGCCTGGGTCATGATGGAGAAGTAGACGCCTTTGATCTTCGAGCGAAAAGCGAAGAAACCAAACACCAGCGCCAGCAGGCCCGGCACCAGCATGCTCAGACAGAGCGCCCAGGCAAAGTATTCGGTGCCGGTCCAGAACCAGGGCAGCTCACGCCAGGAGAGAAAGGACATAAAGGCGGGCAAGCCTTCACCGGCGGCTTGGCGCATCAGGTACATGCCCATGGCATATCCGCCCAGAGCAAAGAACAGGCCGTGACCCAGCGACAGCAGTCCGGCGTAGCCCCACACCAGATCGAGCGCCACCGCGACCACCGCATAGCAGAGGATTTTGCCGACCAGCGTCAGGGTATAGGTAGAGATCGCCAGCGGATGCGTGGCGGGCAGCAGCGCCAGAAACGGCATCACCAGCAACGCCAGGGTGATCGCCAGACCGATGCTGATCGTCAGGCGCGGCGACGTGTGCACCGCGCGGAGCGTGATGGGTTGCGTCATCAGTCAGTCACCCTTCCTTTAACCGCAAACAGTCCCTGCGGACGTTTCTGAATAAACAGCACGATAATCACCAGAATCAGGATCTTACCCAGCACCGCGCCAATCTGCGGCTCCAGCACTTTGTTCAGAATCCCCAGGCTGAACGCGGCAACCACGGTGCCCGCCAGCTGGCCGACGCCACCCAGCACCACCACCAGGAACGAGTCGATGATGTAGCCCTGACCCAGCTCCGGTCCGACGTTACCGAGCTGCGACAGAGCGACGCCGCCCAGCCCGGCAATGCCGGAGCCGAGGCCAAACGCCAGCATATCGACTCGACCGGTCGGCACGCCGCAGCACTCTGCCATGGCGCGGTTCTGCGTTACGGCGCGAACGTTCATGCCAAGACGGGTCCGGTTCAGCAGCAGCCAGGTGAGCGCCAGCACAAACACCACAAACAGGATTACCGCGATGCGGTTCCACGGTAGCACCAGATTAGGCAGCAGCTGTAAGCCTCCGGAGAGCCACGATGGGTTCGCCACCTCCAGGTTCTGCGCCCCGAACAGCACCCGCACCAGCTGGATCAGCATCAGGCTGATGCCCCAGGTCGCGAGCAGCGTCTCCAGCGGACGGCCATAGAGATGGCGGATCACCGTGCGCTCCAGCGCCATGCCAATAGCGGCAGTGACCATAAAGGCAACCGGCAGCGCCAGCAGCGGATACCAGGCTAAGTAGTGCGGGGCAAACTGCTGAAACAGGCT
Source organism: Pantoea sp. SM3640 (assembly GCF_015654165.1). Classification (NCBI taxonomy): domain Bacteria; kingdom Pseudomonadati; phylum Pseudomonadota; class Gammaproteobacteria; order Enterobacterales; family Erwiniaceae; genus Pantoea; species Pantoea sp. SM3640. The sequence goes on along the minus strand of NZ_CP064872.1, from coordinate 3,233,743 downwards.
CTGAACCCACCAGGTGGCGTACGCACCGAGCATCAGCATTTCACCGTGCGCCATGTTGATCACGCCGAGCAGGCCATAGGTAATCGCCAGGCCCAGCGCGGCCAGCAGCAGGATAGAACCCAGCGACAGGCCGCTGAAGGCCTGGCCCAGCAGATCGCCCCACATCAGCCGCTTCTGAATCTGTTGCAGGCTCTCCGCTGCGGCTGCCCGCACGGTGGCGTCCGGCTCATTCGCGGGCTGGGTCAGGCGTTGCAGGCTGGCCTGGGTATTGGGATCGCTGGACTCACCCAGCAGTTTCACCGCCCGCAGGCGCACCATCGGTTCCCCATCCGCCAGTTGCAGGTTCGCCAGTGCCAGCGCTAATGCGGCGTGAACGCGGCTATCTTTTTCGGCGGCCAGACGCTGTTCCAGCAGCGGCAGCTGGTCTGCAGAACCGTCATTCTGCAGCTGCTGCGCTGCGCGCAAACGCAGTGTGGCATCGCTGCTCACCAGCTGATGGGCAGCCAGCGCGTTGTTCACCAGCACGCGCAGGCGATTGTTCATAAACAGCTTTTTAAGGTTGCCGGTGGGCTGCGATACAGCGTCCAGCGGCTGCAGCGTCGAACCCTGCTGGCTGAATGGCTGTTTGTTCTGGTCGATGACCACGGTTTCGGCTTTCAGCGCTTCCAGCAGCGGCAGACGATGGCTGTCCGGCGTAGCGGCCCACTGTTGCAGCAGCGTGGCCTGCTGGCTGCGGCTGGCGGCGGCAAAGTCAGCCGCCGGTCCGGCACTGGCAAACAGCGGGACCAGCAGCAGCAGGCTGAAAAAGCAGCGACATAAATTCATAAAAGGAGTCTCGTTTGGCAAGGTCAGTACGGCAGCCTGAAAAGTGGCTGCCGTACTGCCGCGTCACTGCGGGTGACGCTTTCTCATCAGCAACGCGCGCTTACTGCGCGGTCTTCACCGGGTGATCGGGCTTCTTGTCGTTACCGGCAATGTATGGGCTCCACGGCTGCGCGCGCACTGGCTTATCGGTCTGCCACACCACGCTGAACTGGCCGTTCTCTTCCACTTCGCCAATCATGACCGGCTTATGCAGATGATGGTTGGTCTGATCCATAGTCAGGGTAAAGCCATCCGGCGCTTTGAAGGTCTGACCGGCCATTGCCGCCCGCACTTTATCCACGTCCGTCGTGCCCGCTTTTTCCACCGCCTGCGCCCACATATGAATGCCAACATAGGTCGCTTCCATCGGGTCGTTGGTCACGACGGTAGCCGCGTTTGGCAGGTTGTGTGCTTTGGCGTAAGCGCGGTAATCGGCGACGAATTTCGCGTTGGTCGGATTATCGATCGACTCGAAATAGTTCCAGGCCGCTAACTGACCTACCAGCGGTTTGGTGTCGATACCGCGCAGCTCCTCTTCGCCCACCGAGAAGGCGACCACCGGAATGTCAGTGGCTTTGATGCCCTGGTTAGCCAGCTCTTTGTAGAACGGCACGTTGGAGTCGCCGTTGATGGTCGAGACCACCGCCGTTTTACCGCCTGCCGCGAATTTTTTGATGTTGGAGACAATGGTCTGATAGTCGCTGTAACCAAACGGCGTATAAACCTCTTCGATATCTTTGTCCGCCACGCCTTTGCTGTGCAGGAAGGCGCGCAGGATCTTATTGGTGGTGCGCGGATAGACATAGTCGGTGCCCAGCAGGAAGAAGCGTTTCGCGCTGCCGCCATCTTCGCTCATCAGGTACTCCACCGCCGGAATCGCCTGCTGGTTAGGTGCCGCGCCGGTGTAGAAGACGTTGGGTGACATCTCTTCCCCTTCGTACTGCACCGGATAGAACAGCAGGCCGTTCAGTTCTTCAAACACCGGCAGCACCGATTTGCGTGATACCGAGGTCCAGCAGCCAAATACCACCGCCGCTTTATCCTGCGTCAGCAGCTGACGCGCTTTCTCGGCAAACAGCGGCCAGTTAGAGGCGGGATCGACCACCACCGGCTCCAGCTTTTTCCCCAGCACGCCGCCTTTGGCGTTGATCTCATCAATGGTCATCAGCGCCACATCTTTCAGCGGCGTTTCTGAAATCGCCATGGTGCCGGAGAGCGAATGCATGATCCCCACTTTGATGGTGTCAGCCGCGTGCGCACTCCAGGCGAAACCCAGACTGACAACGGTAGCGGAGAGCGCGAAAGCCTTGATCAACGAACGTCTTTTCATCATTTAAACCCCTGAGTGGTTGTTATGTTATTCGGTGAGCTGGAGCCGGGCCTGCTGCAGGCGGTGCAGGGTGATCTTCCTGACCTCCGCCTTACTGACGGCGATATGATCGGTCAGGATGCGTTGCGCCTCGCCTGTCTGCTGCTGAAAAATGGCCTGTAAAATCTGTGCATGTTCCTGATAGGTGGCCCAGACGCGGTCATCGCGGGTAAAGTCGAGCCGGCGAATAATGCGGATCTTCTCCGTGAGTTCGGCGTGAATGCGCGCCATCTCCGGATTGCCCGCTGCCGCCACCAGCGTCATGTGAAACGCCTCGTCATGCTGCGACACTACCAGGCCCTCGGTGAGCGCCTCTGCCTCACACCAGAACTGGTTAAGTTCGCTTAACAGCGCGGCACACTGCGGCGTGGGCAGGGCGCATAGGCGTTTTACCGCCTCGCACTCCAGCACGGTGCGCAGGTCATACAGCGATTCGAACCAGGCAAAATCGAAGTTTTTGATCTGCCAGCCGCTGCGGAACCAGACTTCGACAAAGCCTTCGCGCTCCAGCCGGAACAACGCCTGGCGCACTGGCGTGCGGCTGACCGCCATCCGTCCGGCGATTTCGCTTTCGCTGAAACGATCGCCCGGCATCAGGCGAAAGGCGAAAATATCGGCCTTCAGTGCCTGATAGACCCGTTCGGCCAGCGCTTCCGGACGCGCTTTAGGGGATTGAGGTTGGGTTGTCATTGCCGCTCCTTATTCCAGCCACAGCAGGTTGTCGCCTGGACTCACCGGACGGCCCGCCTGGCAGGCAATCCGCGTGACCCGACCGGCCTGCGGCGCGACAATCGCCAGCTCCATCTTCATCGCCTCAACAATAATCAGCGTCTGTCCGGCGCTGACCGCGTCGCCCGGCTGTACCAGCACTTTCCAGATGTTGCCATTGAGATCCGCCTGCACCGCCAGCCCGGCTTCCTCCTCTGCGCTAGCGCTGGCCTGCGCCTCATCCGCCGCTGGTGCGTTCTGCTCCTCCTGCGCCCAGAGCTGCACTTCTTGTTCAAAGGCGGTGGCCTGGCGCTGGCGGAACGCGGCAATTTCAGTGGCGTGATCGGCGAGGAACTGCTGGTGGGCAGCAAAATCAAACTGCGTTTCTTCAATCCGCAGGCTGGCACGACCTTCCCGGAAATCTTCGCGTAGCTGGTTCAGCTCGGTTTCACTCACCGGATAGAAGCGCACCTGATCGAAGAAGCGCAGCAGCCACGGCGCATCGGCCGCGAACTGCGGATTCTTCAGGAAGGTGTTCCAGATGGGCAGCGTGCGGCCTACCAGTTGATAACCGCCGGGCGAATCCATGCCGTAGATGCACATGTACATGCCGCCGATGCCGACGGTGCCTTCGGCGGTAAAGGTGCGCGCCGGACTGTATTTTGAACTCAGCAGGCGATGGCGTGGATCGATCGGCACCGCGCAGGGTGCGCCCAGGTAGACATCGCCCAGGCCCAGCACCAGATAGCTGGCGTCGAACAGGGTGTCGCGCACCTGCTCGCGGCTGCTTAAGCCGTTAATACGCTGGATGAAGTCCACATTGTTCGGCAGCCAGGGCGCGCTGGCACGCACCGTCTCCTGATAGCGGCTGACCGCACCCAGCGTGGCGCTGTCTTCAAATGCCATCGGCATCCACACCACGCGCGACGGGACTTTCAGCGTGCTGACATCGCCCAGTGTCGCTTCCAGCGCCAGCAGCAGCGACATCAGGGCGGACTGGTGAATGATACGGCTGTCGTAACGCACCTGCAGCGATCGCACACCCGGCGACAGCTCCTCCACGCCAGGCTCCGCCTGCGCCGTCAGGGCATTCATCAGCAGGTGGACGCGCAGGCGCAGTGCCAGATCCAGCACGTTGTCGCCATACTCAATCAGCACATATTTGTCGCCCGCCTGGCGATAGACCACTTTCGGCGTGCTACCGGTAGCCTCAATGGCGGCCAGAATGGTGGCGGAGCCGTGGGCGGTTTCGGCCAGTGACGGCACGGCAAAGGTCGGTGGATGTTCCGGCCGCAGGGTTTCAATCAGGTGCATCTGCGCTTTTTCCCGCGCCAGCGCATCGTCGGCCGTAATCGGGTGGAAGCGGATGGTGTCGCCAGGTTTGACCTGGCCCACTTTCCACAGTTCGGCTTTGGCGATGGTCACCGGACAGACAAAACCGCCCAGGCTCGGGCCGTCATGTGTCAGGATCACCGGGAAGTCGCCGGTGAAATTGACCGCGCCAATGGCATATTCACAGTCGTGAACGTTGGAGGGGTGCAGGCCCGCTTCGCCGCCGTTGGCGCGGGTCCAGGTCGGTTTCGGGCCAACCAGCCGCACGCCGAGGCGATTGGAGTTGTAGTGTACCTGCCAGTCGCTGGCAAAGAACTCGTCGATGGCGGCCTGGGTGAAGAAGTCCGGTGCGCCGTGCGGGCCGTAGAGCACGCCGATGCGCCATTCGGTGCCGTAGTGCGGAATCAGCGCGGCATCGAGCGGCTGCGGGTCGCTGACGGGGGCAGGCGTGGTGCAGGCTGCCCGTTCAGGCTGTGAGATCGCCAGCATATCGGCCACCCGCAGGGTGCGTCCGGCATGACCGCCAAACTGGCCCAGTGAGAAGGTGCTGCGACTGCCCAGATACTCCGGCACGTCGAAGCCGTTGCGCACCGCCAGATAGCTGCGGCAGCCCTGCCGGGCGCGTCCCAGTGCCAAAGTCTGTCCGGCTTTCACCGTCAGCGGCTGCCAGTAGCTGACCGGTTCACCATCGAGCCGGGCGTCGCAGTCCGCGCCGGTCAGCGCCAGAATGGCATCACAGTGGAAACGCAGCGTCGGCCCCTGCAAAGTAAACTCCAGGCCTGCAGCCGTGTCATGGTTACCGACGATGCGGTTAGCCAGCCGGAACGCGAAGTCATCCATCGGGCCGGATGGCGGCACACCGATATCCCAGTAGCCGAGGCGGCCAGGGTAGTCCTGAACCGAACTGAAGGTGCCGGGCTGCAGTACCTCCACCACGGAGGCGGCAGGGACGACGCTGTCGAGATAGCGCGTCCAGACGTTGCCAGTGCGAAAGGCGTCGCTGGTGGTAATCTGGCGCAGATAGTCGAGGTTAGTGGCGATGCCATGCAGCTGCGTGGCATCCAGCGCCTGATGCAGTTTTTCCAGCGCCGCATCGCGGGTGTCGGCATGGACAATCAGCTTGGCGATCATCGGATCGTAGAAGCTGGAGACTTCACTGCCGGTTTCGATGCCGCTGTCGACCCGCACGCCGTCAGGGAAGGTGACGCCGGTAAGCAGGCCAGGGCTGGGCTGAAAGTTCTTCAGCGGATCTTCCGCGTAAAGCCGCACCTCAATGGCCGCGCCCTTGGGTGGCTGCTGCAGACGTGACCAGTCCACCGCATCGCCTGCCGCTACCTGCAACATGCACTCCACCAAATCGAGTCCGGTGACGCATTCGGTGACCGGATGCTCCACCTGCAGACGGGTGTTCACTTCCAGAAAGTAAAAGGCCTGCTGGCTGACGTCGTAGATATACTCCACGGTGCCTGCGCTGCGGTAGTTGACCAGCTCACCCAGCCGTACCGCTGAGGCGAGCAGGGCGTCACGCGTCGCCTGCGACAGCCCGGGTGCAGGCGTCTCTTCCACCACCTTCTGATTGCGGCGCTGCAGGGAGCAGTCGCGTTCCCCTAGTGCCACCACGTTGCCCTTGCCGTCACCAAAAATCTGCACTTCAACGTGGCGGGCGCGATCGATACAGCGCTCCAGAAACACGCCGGCATCACTGAAGAACTGTTCGCCCAGACGGCGTACGCTCTCCCAGGCGCTGGCGAGCGCATCGGCATCGGCGCAGCGCGTCAGGCCAATGCCGCCGCCGCCCGCCGTGCTTTTCAGCATCACCGGATAGCCAATGTCATCGGCAGCTTGTAACGCCTCCTCCAGCGAAGCAAGCAGCGGTGTGCCTGGCGTCATCGGGACACCCGCGCTGGCAGCCAGCTCACGGGCGCGGTGTTTCAGACCGAACTCACCAATCTGCTGCGCGGTGGGGCCGACAAAGGCGATGCCCGCCGCGTCGCAGGCGTCAGCAAACGGCTGGCTTTCAGAAAGAAAACCGTAGCCCGGCCAGATCGCCTGCGCGCCGCTCTGCTGCGCCGCCGCCAGAATTTTGTCGATGCGCAGATAGCTGTCGCTGGCTTTGTCGCCGCCCAGCGCGATAGCGATATCCGCCTGCTTAACGTGCTGCGCATTGCGATCGGCGTCAGAGTAAACTGCGACGCTTTTCACGCCCAGGCGCTTCAGGGTGCGAATGGCGCGGCAGGCAATCTCGCCGCGGTTGGCAATCAGTACGGTGGTGAACATGATCAGTGACTCCCCTGTGAGGCCAGCCAGTTGCGCCAGCCGCCCGTCTCAGTAATTTCCAGCGCGCTCTTCAGCGCCGAGCCTTCGCAGATAAAGCCTTTCACCACCCGGCCATCAGCCAGCGTCAGGCTGCCGATACCCAGCGGTGCGGGGATCTCCGCCACAAACTCGCCAAAACGCGCGACCGGGATATCCCACAGTTCAACGGTGATCGCAGCGCCCTGTTCGTCACGCATCAGGCCGGGCTTTTTGATCGCGCCCTCCAGCAGGGCGAACAGGCGATAGTGTGGCGCGGTCTGCGTCTCTTCGACCCAGACGGCCTTGCGTTCAGTGAGCTGGAAATTAAGCGGCATGCCGGTCAGATGTGCGCCCACGACCGCCAGCCTGACGTGGTCGGGCGAGGCGGGCAGTGAAGTGCGCCGGGCCGGGAAGGGCTGGCCGGTGGCGCCCAGCGGCAGAGCGAGCTGCTGCTGCCAGCGAAGACCAAACTCCGCCAGCGCCCGATCGTGCCAGGCAGGCGCAATCAGCGTGATACCCGCCGGGAGATCGTCGTTGCGGAACGGGCCGGGCAGCGCCAGTGCAGAGAGGTCGGCAAGATTGGTGAAGTTGGTATAGGTGCCGAAATGCGAGTTGTAGAGAATCGGCTCCTGCTTCATCTCCTCCAGGGTGTGGATGGTGGGCGAGGTGGGCACCACCAGCGCGTCGAACTGTGCCAGCGTCTGCTGGATTTGGCGCGTCAGTTCGGCCCGCAGATACTCTGCCTTATAAGCATCGACCGCGCTATATTTCAGGCCGCTGGCGACGATCTCATGAACCACCGGGTCCATCTCCGCCGGACGATCAAGCATCCCGCCCACCGCCGCCGTGCGTTCGGCGACCCAGGCACCGTAATAAAGCTGTTCAGCCAGCTTGATGAATGGGGTGAAGTCGATGGGGTGCAGCGTTGCGCCGCCCGTCTGCAATGCCTCCAGCGCCTGATCCCAGGCTGCTTCAGCCACCGCATCATCAAAAAATTCCGGGTTCGCCGGAATAGCAAAATGAGGATGAATCGGCAGGCTGGCCGGGGCGGTGCGCGGATTCACGCGCGAATAGGCGTCACCGGCATCATAGCCTCCCATGATACTGGCGACATGAAAGGCATCTTCTGCCGTCAGCGCAAACACCGAAATAGTGTCGTTGAGGCGACAGGCGGGCACCACGCCACGCGCAGAGAACCAGCCCTTGGTTGGCTTGAGTCCGACTATATTGTTAAAGCCTGCCGGCACGCGACCCGAACCGGCGGTATCGGTGCCCAGCGAAAAGGCAACCAGCCCGCGCGCCAGCACGGATGCCGAACCGGAGCTGGAGCCGCCACTGACATAATCAGCATCAAAGGTGTTGCTGACCGCGCCATAAGGCGAACGGGTGCCCACCAGACCGGTCGCGAACTGATCGAGGTTGGTTTTGCCGATGACGACGGCACCAGCGGCTTTCAGCCGGGCGACGGCGACCGCGTCTTCGCTGGCGGTATAGGTAAAGGCAGGGCAGGCGGCGCTGGTCGGCCAGCCCGCCACATCGATATTGTCTTTGACCGCAAAGGGCACACCAAACAGCGGCAGTGAGCCGGGATCGCGCTGATAATCGGCCAGCAGTGGCGCAATCTGTGCCGCTAACTGATCCGGTGTCGCGAGGTAGATCCAGGCATTATCACGGGTGTCGAGTGCTGCCAGGTGTTCAGTCAGCAGTGAGGTTATCTGTTGCGGAGCCTGCTGATAGCGCTGCTGCCAGGCAGGAAGTGTCAGGCCGATGGTTGAAGTCATATGAAGAATTCCAGCTGGTATACAAGATGGGATTCAACAGAGCAAAGGGTGTGCCACTTTTTTAACGCAATGATTCAACAGTTTAATGCGTGCAGTGATAAGATTTTCTGATGATAATTTGCACAATGGCGGCGCGCACGCTGATCGATGACGGTGCGTTTAGTGTCCGTGTGCGTAAATTTTGTGAAGAACATGGCAAGAGTCCGGTGGCCCGGTTAGCATGAAAGACTGTCTGGCAACTCGCCGGCGCCCAGCAACAGAGGAGATTTACGTGGTGAAGTGGCGTAACTGGATGATAGGGATCTGCCTGGTCGGTTCGGCCAGCAGCGCATGGGCCGATTCGCTGGATCAACAACGGCAACGTTATCAACAAATTAAACAGGCCTGGGACAGCAACCAGATGGCGACCGTGGATCAGCTGTTGCCGACGCTCCAGGATTATCCGCTCTACCCTTATCTGCAATATCGCCTGCTGGCACAGGATCTCGATCAGGAAACCGCCCTGGCCGTGCAGAATTTTATTCGCCAGTATCCGACGCTGCCACCCGCGCGCTCGCTCAGTACCCGCTTTATTAATGTGCTGGCTTACCGTCAGGACTGGCAGGGCGTGCTGAACTTCAGTCCGACCGAACCGAAGCCAGTGCAGGCACGCTGTAACTGGTATTACGCCAAATGGGCCACCGGTCAGCAGCAGGCCGCGTTTGATGGCGCGAAGCAGATCTGGCTGCGCGGCACGGCGCTGCCCGCGGACTGCGATAAGCTCTTCTCGGTATGGCAGGCGTCCGGTCAGGTTTCGCCTATTACCATCCTGGAACGTATCCGGCTGGCGATGAAAGCGGGCAACGACAGCCTGGTGAGTTATCTGGCGAAAACGTTACCTGCCGACTATCAGACCATGTCTGACGCGATACAGTCCCTGCAGCAGGATCCGTTAACGGTCAGCACCTTTGCCAGCGCCGTCGGGCCAACCGACTTCACCCGTCAGGCCACGATTTACGCCTTTACGCGCGTCGCGCGGCAGGACATGGAAAATGCCCGCAGCCTGATTCCGATTCTGGTCCGGGCACAGAAGATGGGGCCGGAAGATGAGCAGGCGCTGAAGGAGATTGTGGTCTGGCGTATGATGGGCAGCGATCTCACTTCTGAGCAGGCGCGCTGGCGCGATGCGGTGGTGATGAACAGTGAGTCGACCGCGCTGGTGGAACGCCGGGTGCGCCTGGCGCTTTCTCAGCATGACAGACGCGGCCTGAATACCTGGATCGCCCGTCTGCCGCTGGAAGCCAAAGAGAAAGATGAGTGGCAGTACTGGCAGGCTGACCTGCTGTTTGAAAAAGATCGCAAAGAGGAAGCAGAAGAGATCCTGCGCAAGCTGATGCAGGCACGTGGCTTCTATCCGATGGTGGCCGCCCAGCGGCTCGGTGTTGACTACCCGTTGCAGGTCGATGAAGCGCCGAAGCCTGACAGTGCCACGGTGCAGGGACCGGAGCTGGCCCGCGTACGCGAACTGATGTACTGGGGGCTGGATAATCTGGCACGCAGCGAGTGGAGCAATCTGATTGCCAGCCGCACCCACTCGCAGCAGCAGATGCTGGCGCGTTACGCCAATGAGCAGGACTGGTGGGATCTCAGCGTGCAGGCGACCATCACCGCCAAAATGTGGGACAGTCTGAAAGAGCGCTTCCCGCTGGCATGGCAGAGCGTCTATGAGCGTAACACTGAGGTCAAACAGATCCCGCCAAGCTATGCGATGGCGATTTCGCGCCAGGAGAGCGCCTGGAACCCGAAAGCGCGTTCGCCGGTCGGGGCCAGCGGTCTGATGCAGATTATGCCTGCCACCGCGGCGCATACCGTGAAGATGTACAACATTCCTGGCTACAGCAATACCAGCCAGCTGCTGGATCCGGAAACCAATATCCAGATCGGCACGCAGTATCTGGAATATGTCTATCAGCAGTTTAACCAGAACCGGATCTTCGCCTCTGCGGCCTATAATGCCGGTCCGGGCCGGGTGCGAAGCTGGCAGAAAACCAGTGCAGGCAATCTCGACGCCGTCGCGTTTATTGAGACCATTCCGTTCTCTGAAACGCGCGGCTACGTGAAGAATGTGCTGGCGTATGACGCCTATTATCGTCACTTCATGGGCAAGCCTGACAGGATCCTGTCAGATGCTGAGTGGAATCGCCGTTACTAGCTGTGCTAAGCTTCCGTACTCTTTAGCGAGTACGGAAGCCTCTTCATGACCCATTCTGATTCCCCCTCTACCGATGCGCATCCGCCAGAAGATAGCTGGCAACGCTTTGTCGTGCTGATGCAGCAGGCCTTTGCCGATGGTCATGCATTGCCACTGATGCAACTGATGATGACGCCTGATGAGCGGGAAGCATTCGGCACCCGACTGCGGATTATCGAAGAGTTGATGAACGGCCAAATGAGCCAGCGTGAGCTGAAAAATGAGCTCGGCGTCGGCATCGCGACCATTACCCGCGGCTCCAACAGCCTGAAAGAGGCGCCGCCAGAGCTGAAACGCTGGCTGGAAGCGCATCTGGGACGCGTCTGATTACTGCTGATAGAGCGGATGGACGAACGGGCAGAGTGCCAGAATCAGTGCCTGATGATAGACACTGGAGCGACTGAGCAGGCCGTTCGTGAACGCCCCGATAGCACCACCCTGGTGTTTGATATTGTCGATGCCGGTTAACCGCGCCATCTCTTCGCCCAGCTCCCGGCCTTCGCGCAGGCCTGCCAGCACGACTGGCGGTAGGGTAAAACTGGCTGAGCGCGATTCGCCGCGCTGCTTCTGGTTTTCCACGACCATCCAGGCAAATGCGGTGTCATCTTCGATGCCTGCCTCAATCGCCACCCAGAACGCCGCTTCAGGCCGGACCTGGCGGGCATTCATGACGCGCTGACGTGCGCCTGTTCGCGTTTCCAGATGGGTTAACGGTTGTGCTGCTACGCCGCTATCGACCTCGACCCCTTCAATATGGCAGGATCCCTCGCCGAAAACGTCGCTGAAAGCCTGAGCAATCGCGTGAATCTTCGCTGGGTTGGTTGTGGCTGCGACAACATGGTACATAATTGGTTGAACCCTCAGGTGATTAAGAGCCTGGCCCATCAGGCAATTTTACGGGCTGGTCTGAACCTGAGCAGTGCCACGATCCTCGCGTACTCCGTGTACGCCGGGTTATTCCGCACGCTCCGTGTCCAGACTGCCTGCAACAATGACGCCTGATGGGGCAGGCTCTGAGACGATTTTTGTCGCAGTATAACGGAAACTAACATGCTACAGGTCTATCTTGTTCGTCACGGTGAAACGGTATGGAATGCGGAACGCCGCATTCAGGGGCAATCCGACAGTCCGCTGACGGAAAAAGGTGAGCAGCAGGCTTACCAGGTCGGTGAGCGCGTCAAACATCTGGGCATCACGCACGTGATTGCCAGCGATCTGGGGCGTACGCACCGCACCGCGGAGATTATTGCGGATGCCTGCGGATGCACAGTGACGCTGGATCCGCGGCTGCGTGAGCTGAATATGGGCGTGCTGGAGAAGCGTCCGCTGGATGGCTTAACGGCGGAGGAAGAGCAGTGGCGCGCCACGCTGGTCAACGGCACCGAAGGCGGCCGCATTCCAGAAGGCGAGTCGATGACGGAGATGGCGACCCGCATGCACGCCGCGCTGAATGCCTGCCTTGAACTGCCTGCCGGAAGCCGTCCGCTGCTGGTCAGTCACGGTATGGCGCTGGGATCGCTGGTCAGCACGATTCTCGGTCTGCCCGCGTATGCAGAACGTCGCCTGCGACTGCGTAACTGCTCAATCTCACGTGTCGATTATCAGCAGAGTGCCTGGCTGGCAGAAGGGTGGATTGTGGAGACGGCGGGAGATATTTCCCATCTTGACGCGCCTGCGCTCGACGAGCTGCAACGCTGATGTCGTGAAAGCTGCCGTCCTGAGACGGCAGCCCTGACCTTAGCTGGCGACGGTCTGGCGGCGAATCGGAATCAGGTATTCGCACCGGATCTCAGTCGGTGGCTCGCTACGCTTTTTACCGCCATGAGTATAAAAGCGTTCGATATCCTGTCCCTGACGACGGGTCAGTCCCAGCGTTGGCATGCAGGTGCCGTAAAGCAGCAGGATAAATTCCTGCAGATTGACGCGCGGGCCATTGTAGGTGAACTGCACGTAATCGCCCGCTTCCAGAATAACACTTTGTCCGGAGTGCAGGTTGACTGCGCTGTCAGCAGGCACCGCCGTGGTGTAGAGAATCTCCTGCTCATCATCTTTGTCCTGGCTGGCACGCACCTGATGCAGGCCATACAGCACCGGCGGCACCGTGTCCGTTTCCAGCAGGAACTGCTTCCAGAAGTGAATCCGCATCTCATCGCGATAGCTTGAGATCTGCTCCAGAATACAGGTGTAGTTCTGGGTTTGTCCCACCAGTACCGTTTCCGGCAGGGTAACGAAAGCCGGTTCCGGCTGCGTCTCATCGTCCAGGCGAATCGGGGGACGAATACCGAATGAGTTCCAGTCGGAAGAGCGACGATACCAGGCCGGTGTCTGAGCAAACTGCTTTTTGAATGCGCGAGTAAAAGTTTGCTGTGAATCAAAACGATACTGCAGGGCGATGTCCAGAATCGGGCGACTGGTCAGGCGCAGCGCGACAGCAGCTTTCGACAGACGACGCGCACGGATATAGGCACCTATTGCGTGACCGGTTACGTCCTTGAACATCCTTTGTAAATGCCATTTAGAGTAACCGGCTTTCTGGGCAACATTGTCCAGTGAAAGGGGTTGATCCAGATGGCTCTCCAGCCAGACAAGCAAATCGCGAATGATACCGGCTTGGTCCATAAAACATCCTCATACTCTGGTGGTGCAGCTAAACGCATTCGAAGAATATTAGCACTCATTGCTCAAAAGACGTGGGCCGTTTTCCGGGGAAGGTTGTGCTAAATCAGTACGGGCTTAAACCCGTTTTGGTTTGGTCATTAGTTCGATTAACAGTACATTACATTCTCATCTATTCCATTTGCAATGGTAACTCCATGACAATAACGCGTCTTATGATCGCTGCGCTGACCACGCTCACCTTTTCCAGCCCGCTGCTTGCCGAACAGATTGGCTCTGTTGATACGGTATTCAAGATATTCGGGCCTGACCACAAGATCATTGTTGAAGCATTCGATGACCCGGATGTTAAAAATGTAACCTGTTATATCAGCCGGGCGAAGACCGGCGGTATCAAAGGCGGACTGGGGCTGGCAGAAGATACCTCTGATGCCGCGATTTCCTGTCAGCAGGTGGGGCCGGTCGAACTGAGTGATAAAATTGCGCAGGGCAAAGCGGAGGGCGAAGTGGTCTTCCGCCAGCGCACCTCTTTAATCTTCAAGAAGCTGCAGGTTGTACGCTTCTTCGACAAAAAGCGCAACGCTCTGGTCTATCTGACCTATTCCGATAAAGTGGTCGATGGTTCACCGAAAAATGCGCTCAGCGCCGTGCCGATTATGCCGTGGCACTGATTAAACTGCGGTATTGAGCATAAAAAAAACGCCCGCAGGGGCGTTTTTTATTTATCGCATCTGACAGCGTATTAATCCTGCAGATCGCCACAGAAGCGATAACCTTCACCATGGATGGTGGCGATGATCTCAGGCGTGTCCGGCGTGGATTCGAAATGCTTGCGGATACGACGGATGGTGACATCAACGGTGCGATCGTGCGGCTTAAGGTCGCGGCCGGTCATTTTTTTCAGCAGATCGGCACGGGTCTGAATTTTGCCTGGGTTTTCACAGAAGTGCAGCATGGCGCGGAACTCACTGCGTGGCAATTTGTAGTGTTCGCCGTTCGGGTTGATCAGTGAGCGGCTGTTGATATCCAGCTCCCAACCGTTAAATTTATAACTCTCTACCTGACGGCGCTCTTCGCCTGGCATCGCCAGGTTCATGGTGCGCGACAGCAGGTTGCGGGCACGAATGGTCAGCTCACGCGGATTAAACGGTTTGGTGATGTAGTCATCAGCGCCAATTTCCAGACCAAGAATTTTATCGACTTCGTTGTCACGGCCGGTCAGGAACATCAGGGCGACATTGGCCTGCTCACGCAGTTCACGGGCCAGCAGCAGGCCGTTTTTACCGGGCAGGTTGATGTCCATAATAACCAGGTTAACGTCATTGTCGGTCAGTACCTGATGCATTTCAGCACCATCAGTCGCCTCGTACACCACATAACCTTCCGCCTCAAAAATGCTTTTGAGGGTATTACGCGTGACCAGTTCGTCTTCAACGATAAGAATGTGCGGGGTCTGCATGTTTAGCTACCTAAAATTTGCCAACAAATTGAAAACAGGGCGTACAGCGGTATGGCGTTCTCCATCATCGAGAGCGGCGGGCCGCGCTGAACCGTTGTACGAAATCATATTTTGATAAGCCATCTATCAACGTCAACAACAGGTTTAGCTCAGCCAGTCAGGATGAAAATTGCATGCCCCGGGCGTTAATGATAATGGCGCATATCCTAACTGTATTAACAGCAACCTAACAGCACCAACTACAACCGATAAGCATAAAAACAACGCTTCGTTGACTTATATCAAATGCAATTGTAGCACGTTAACACTTTTGTGAAAAACTTCTCGCAGACTGCCTGTTTAGCTCACAAAAAGCATCATTTTCGTTACATTTATTACGCTTGTGACCCAAAATGAAACCAGTGAGTAATCACATTCTATCTATTTGAATTTAAATAGATTAATAATGCTTTCTTTAATAAGGCTGCTTTCGGCGATAAAAATATTCAGGACATCACTTTTCACTGGTTTTAACATTGTTAACACCCGATTTTCTTATTACCTTCTGACAACTGAATCATTAATAGCCATGTTAATATGGCGTTATGTTAATGGACCAATGGAATAAATATGCTTTTTCCCCTGATTCTCGTCTCGCCCGCGCGGCCAGAAAATATCGGCGCTGCGGCGCGTGCCATGAAAACCATGGGATTCAGCCAGCTGCGCATCGTTGCCAGCGACGCCTGGCAGGATCCGGCAGCGCGCCGGGTAGCCCATGGTGCGGGTGAGATCCTCGATAATGTTCAGACCTTTGCTACTCTTGCCGAGGCATTAGCGGATATCGATTTTTCGGTCGCGACGACGGCGCGCAGCCGGGCAAAGTTCCGTTACTACGCCACACCCGAACAGGTTGAAACGCAACTGCTGGAAAAGCGTCAGTGGGTCAACAGCATGGCGCTGGTGTTTGGCCGCGAAGATAGCGGGCTGACCAACGAGGAGCTGGAGCAGGTCGATCTGCTCACCGGCATCCCGATGGCAAATGACTATCCCTCACTGAATCTCGGTCAGGCAGTGATGGTTTACTGCTATCAGCTGTCGAAATTGAATCAGGTTGAAGCGCCGGTCGCGTCCGCCGCCGACGGGCAGCAGCTGCAGGCATTGCGTCAGCGTTTCCATCAGCTGCTGGCGCAACTCGACGTCAGTGATGATGAGAAACTCTCAGACTGGATCGATCAGCGGGTGGGTCTGCTGGAACAGCGTGACAGCGCGATGCTGCATCGTCTGCTGCACGATATTGAAAAAAAAATCACAGATAAATCCTCGGCAAAAAGCTGATTTTACAGCAACAGATCGCAGGGAATGTCTGCATTACAAACGATCGAGCAGCGTTTTACGGTTTGACCGGAGGCTGTGCGCAGTGGTGGAAAACTGTCCGCCGGACAAATCGGGTTGACTTAATGTGCGCTTTGCTTTACTTCTGGAAGCAAGACGGACAGACAAAAACAGACAGAAAATAAATCTAAATGCGTAAAATCAGCCTGAACACCACAATTATTACCACCACCATTACCTCAGGTAACGGTGCGGGCTGACGCATACAGGAAAAACAGAAAACAAGCCCGCACCTAAACAGTGCGGGCTTTTTTTTCGGCTTAAATTCAGGAGAGTTAATATTATGCGAGTGCTGAAATTCGGCGGGACCTCGGTAGCGAATGCGGAGCGTTTCCTTCGCGTCGCTGACATTCTGGAAAGCAATGCGCAACAAGGACAGGTTGCAACCGTGCTCTCTGCACCTGCGAAGATCACCAACCATCTGGTGGCGATGATTGAAAAAACCATCAGTGGTCAGGACGCTTTGCCGAATATCAGCGACGCCGAACGCATCTTCAGCGAGCTGCTGCAGGGGCTCGCAGCCGCGCAGCCGGGCTTTGAGTTCGATCGACTGAAAACCCGCGTTGACCTGGAGTTTGCGCAGCTGAAGCAGGTACTGCACGGTATCAGCCTGCTGGGCCAGTGCCCGGACAGCGTCAACGCAGCGATTATCTGTCGTGGCGAAAAACTCTCGATTGCAATCATGGAAGCGCTGCTGCAGGCGCGCGGTCATGAGGTCAGCGTGATTGATCCGGTTGAGAAATTGCTGGCGGTCGGCCACTACCTCGAATCCACGGTCGATATCCCTGAGTCAACCCGCCGTATTGAAGCGAGCCAAATCCCGCCGCAGAACATGATCCTGATGGCTGGCTTTACCGCCGGTAACGAGCGCGGCGAGCTGGTAGTGCTGGGCCGCAATGGCTCAGATTATTCAGCGGCTGTACTGGCCGCCTGTCTGCGCGCCGACTGCTGTGAAATCTGGACCGATGTGGATGGCGTCTATACCTGCGATCCGCGTCAGGTGCCGGATGCACGCCTGCTGAAGTCAATGTCCTATCAGGAGGCGATGGAGCTCTCCTATTTCGGTGCCAAAGTGCTGCATCCCCGCACCATCGCGCCTATCGCCCAGTTCCAGATCCCGTGCCTGATCAAAAACACCGCCAATCCGCAGGCGCCCGGCACGCTGATTGGTGCCGAAGGCGAACAGGATGAGAGCCCGGTTAAAGGCATCACCAACCTGAATAACATGGCGATGGTCAACGTCTCCGGTCCCGGCATGAAAGGGATGGTTGGAATGGCGGCCAGAGTCTTTGCGGCGATGTCGCGTACCGGCATCTCGGTGGTGCTGATCACTCAATCCTCTTCCGAATACAGCATCAGTTTCTGCGTGCCGCAGAGCGAGCTGGCGCGGGCGCGTCACGTGCTGGAAGAAGAGTTCTATCTTGAGCTGAAAGATGGCCTGCTGGATCCGCTGGATATCATTGAAAACCTGGCGGTGATTTCAGTGGTGGGCGATGGCATGCGTACCCTGCGTGGCATCTCAGCGAAATTCTTCTCGGCGCTGGCACGCGCCAATATCAATATCGTGGCGATTGCACAGGGCTCCTCTGAGCGCTCCATCTCGGTGGTGGTAAATAATGACGAAGTGATCACCGGCGTGCGCGTGGTGCATCAGATGCTGTTCGCCACCGATCAGGTGATCGAAGTGTTTGTGGTCGGTGTCGGTGGTGTCGGCGGTGCGCTGCTGGATCAGTTACATCGCCAGCAGGCGTGGCTGAAGCAGAAGCATATTGACCTGCGGGTCTGCGGCATTGCGAACTCGCATGCGCTGTTAACAAACGTCCACGGCATCGATTTAAGCAACTGGCAGGCGGCACTCGCCGAAGCGAAAGAGCCGTTCAATCTCGGACGCCTGACCCGTCTGGTGAAAGAGTATCACCTGCTTAATCCGGTCATTGTGGATTGTACCTCCAGCCAGGCCGTTGCCGATCAGTACGCGGATTTCCTCAGCGAGGGCTTCCACGTGGTGACGCCGAACAAAAAGGCCAACACCTCCTCCTGGAATTACTATCAGCAGATGCGCGCCGCCGCCGCCAAATCGCGTCGTAAATTCCTTTATGATACCAACGTCGGGGCCGGGCTGCCGGTGATCGAAAACCTGCAGAACCTGATGAACGCGGGTGATGAACTGCTGCGCTTCTCCGGTATCCTTTCGGGATCGCTGTCGTTCATCTTCGGCAAGCTGGATGAAGGGGTTTCGCTGTCGCAGGCAACGAACATGGCGCGTGAGATGGGCTTTACCGAGCCCGATCCACGTGACGATCTCGCTGGCACTGATGTGGCGCGTAAGCTGCTGATTCTGGCACGCGAAGCAGGCCATCAGCTGGAGCTGAGTGATATTGAGATTGAGCCGCTGCTGCCCGCCAGCCTGGTCGACATTCAGGATGTGGAGCAGTTTATGCAGCGTCTGCCTGAGCTGGATAACGCCTTTGCCGACCGCGTTGCACAGGCGCAGAATGAGGGCAAAGTCCTGCGCTACGTGGGCGTGATTGAAGAGGGCGGTGTCTGCAAAGTGAAGGTCGACGCCGTTGACGGCAACGATCCGCTCTATAAAGTGAAAAATGGCGAGAACGCGCTGGCGTTTTACAGCCGCTACTATCAGCCGATTCCGCTGGTGCTGCGCGGATACGGTGCAGGAAATGATGTCACAGCGGCCGGTGTCTTTGCCGATCTGCTGCGCACGCTGTCATGGAAGTTGGGAGTTTAATCATGGTAAAAATTTACGCACCGGCCTCGATTGGTAACGTCAGCGTCGGGTTCGATGTGCTGGGCGCGGCGGTTTCGCCGGTAGATGGCTCCCTGCTGGGTGACTGCGTCTCCGTTGAAGCGGCAGAGCAGTTTTCACTGACCAACGCCGGACGTTTTGTCAGTAAACTGCCCGCCGATCCTAAAGAGAATATCGTTTATCAGTGCTGGCAGCGTTTCTGCGAGGCGATTGGCAAAGAGATCCCGGTGGCGATGACCCTGGAGAAGAATATGCCCATCGGCTCCGGTCTGGGCTCCAGCGCCTGCTCGGTAGTGGCCGGTCTGATGGCAATGAATGAGTTCTGCGGCAAGCCACTCAGCGACAGCACGCTACTGACGCTGATGGGTGAGCTGGAAGGGCGGATCTCCGGCAGCGTACATTATGATAATGTCGCTCCCTGCTTCCTCGGCGGCATTCAGCTGATGCTGCAGGAAAATGACATCATCAGCCAGGCGGTGCCGGGCTTTGACGACTGGCTGTGGGTGATGGCCTATCCGGGCATTAAAGTGTCGACTGCCGAAGCGCGCGCCATTTTACCGGCACAGTACCGCAAAGAGGACTGTATTAAGCATGGCCGCCTGCTGGCCGGCTTCATTCACGCCTGCCATACGCGTCAGCCGCAGCTGGCAGCTAAACTTATGCAGGATGTGATTGCCGAACCCTACCGGACCCGGCTGCTGCCAGGCTTCGCCGAGGCGCGGCAGGCCGCGAAAGAGATTGGCGCACTGGCGTGCGGTATCTCCGGCTCTGGTCCGACACTTTTCGCCGTTTGCAATCAGATGGAAACGGCACAGCGGATGGCTGACTGGCTGAGCCAGCACTATCTGCAGAATGATGAAGGCTTCGTCCATATCTGCCGTCTCGACACGGCTGGCGCACGACAATTGGGATAACGCATGAAACTCTACAATCTTAAGGATCACAACGAGCAGGTCAGCTTCGCCCAGGCGGTGAAACAGGGTCTGGGATCGCAGCAGGGTCTGTTCTTTCCGCTGGAACTGCCAGAGTTTGAACTGACTGACATCGACGCGATGCTGGAGATGGATTTTGTCAGCCGCAGCAGCAAAATTCTCTCGGCTTTCATTGGCGATGAGATTCCGGCCCATCATCTGCATGAGCGTGTTAAAGCCGCTTTTGCTTTTCCGGCCCCGGTGAAAGCCGTCAGCGAAGATATTGCCTGTCTGGAGCTGTTCCACGGTCCGACGCTGGCGTTTAAAGACTTCGGCGGCCGTTTTATGGCGCAGATGCTGTCGTATGTTTCAGGCTCAGATGAGCAGATCACCATTCTGACCGCCACCTCCGGTGATACCGGCGCGGCTGTGGCGCACGCGTTCTACGGCATGAAGAACGTGCGCGTGGTGATCCTCTATCCGCAGGGCAAAATCAGTCCGCTGCAGGAGAAACTCTTCTGTACCCTGGGCGGCAACATCGAAACCATCGCTATCGACGGCGATTTCGATGCCTGTCAGTCGCTTGTGAAACAGGCGTTTGATGATGAAGAGCTGAAAAAGACGATTGGTCTGAACTCGGCGAACTCTATCAACATCAGCCGCCTGCTGGCGCAGATCTGCTACTACTTTGAAGCGGTCGCGCAGCTGCCGCAGGAAAAACGTAATCAGCTGGTGGTCTCCGTGCCGAGCGGCAACTTTGGTGATTTGACCGCCGGTCTGCTGGCGAAATCGCTGGGCCTGCCGATCAAGCGCTTTATTGCCGCCACCAACGCCAATGACACGGTGCCGCGCTTCCTTGGCAACGGCGAATGGCAGCCTAATCTGACGGTCTCTACGCTGTCGAATGCGATGGACGTCAGCCAGCCAAACAACTGGCCGCGTGTGGAAGAGCTGTTCCGCCGTAAAACCTGGCGCTTAACCGATCTCGCCTGTGGTGCGGTCTCTGATGAGACCACGCGCGCCGCAATGCGTGAACTGGCTGAGATTGGCTATGTTTCCGAACCACATGCTGCCATCGCCTGGCGTCTGCTGCGCGATCAGCTGCAGGAAGGGGAATATGGTGTGTTCCTGGGTACCGCGCACCCTGCGAAATTCCGCGAAAGCGTGGAAGCGATCCTTGAACAGACACTGACGCTACCGCCAGAGTTAGCGGAGCGTGCCGAGCTGCCGCTGCTGTCGCACGAGATGAAGGCGGACTTCGGCTCACTGCGTGCGTTCCTGCTGAAGTAGTGCTGTGAATGGCTTCCCGGTGGCGGGAAGCCCATTTGCAGAGAGTACACTACGCGCGCGGGGTATTACTGCTCCGCGCGCTTAAAGACCAGTTCGCTTTCGCTGCTGCTGGCCGCATCAAAACGATAGCCATCCAGATCAAACGCCTTAAGCTGCTCCGGCTTTGTCAGGCGCTGCTGAATCACATAGCGACTCATCAATCCACGCGCCTTTTTGGCATAGAAGCTAATCACTTTGTAGCTGCCATTCTTCTCGTCGAGGAATACCGGCTTAATCATGTGTGCCTTCAGCGTCTTCGGCTTAACTGCTCTGAAATATTCGTCTGAGGCGAGGTTGATCAGTACCTCATCACCCTGTTCCGTCAGCGCGGCATTCAGCGTTTCAGTGATGAGATCGCCCCAGAAGGTGTAGAGATCTTTGCCCGCCGGATTCGCCAGACGAATCCCCATCTCCAGCCGGTAAGGCTGCATGAGATCGAGCGGACGCAGCACGCCATACAGGCCTGAAAGCATGCGCAGGTGCTGCTGAGCAAAGCTGAAATCCTCATCGCTGAAGGTTTCGGCCTGCAGACCCGTGTAGACATCACCTTTGAACGCCAGGATGGCCTGACGGGCATTCTGTGGGGAAAAATCGGGTTGCCAGCTGTTAAACCGTTCGGCATTGAGGTGTGCCAGTTTGTCGCTGATACCCATTAACGAGGCGATGCTGGCGGGTGACAGCTCGCGCGCAATCTCAATCAGCTGTTGTGATTTTTCTAACAGCGCAGGCTGGGTGAAACGCGTGGTCGCCAGCGGACTTTCATAATCGAGCGTCTTGGCAGGAGAGATCACCATCAACATTGTTGCTTCCTCGGTTAATGCCTGGTTTAACAGGGCATTGGCTGCTTATCAGGCTCTGCAGTGTACCAAAAAAGCCGCAAAGAATGACGAATCACACCTATTTGTTCGCGCTATCGTAAACGGCATTCCCTGACCTTGCGCCACCGTTGGCGCGTGATATTATCCCAACAGCCTTTTTTCACACTGACAGTTAACTAAGAGAAAAGAACATGACGGACAAACTTACCTCCCTGCGCCAGCTCACCACCGTCGTCGCCGACACCGGTGATATCGCAGCTATGAAGCTGTATCAGCCGCAGGACGCTACCACCAACCCTTCTCTGATTCTTAACGCCGCACAAATCCCTGAATACCGTAAACTGATCGATGAAGCGATCGGCTGGGCGCGTGAGCAGAGCAGCAATAAAGAAGAGCAGCTGCAGCTGGTTTCTGACAAGCTGGCCGTGAACATTGGTCTGGAAATTCTGAAACTGATCCCAGGCCGTATCTCGACAGAAGTCGATGCGCGTCTCTCTTACGACACTGAAGGCAGCATCGCGAAAGCCCGCAGCCTGATCAAACTCTACAATGATGCCGGTATCAGCAATGACCGCATCCTGATCAAACTGGCCTCTACCTGGCAGGGCATCCGTGCTGCAGAGCAGCTGGAAAAAGAGGGTATCAACTGTAACCTGACCCTGCTGTTCTCGTTTGCTCAGGCGCGTGCCTGTGCCGAAGCGGGCGTGTTCCTGATCTCTCCATTCGTTGGCCGTATCCTCGACTGGTACAAAGCCAACACCGACAAGAAAGAGTATGCCGCGCACGAAGATCCAGGCGTGGTTTCTGTTTCTGAAATCTACAACTACTACAAGCAGCACGGCTATGAAACCGTGGTGATGGGCGCCAGCTTCCGTAACGTCGGCGAAATCATCGAGCTGGCTGGCTGTGACCGTCTGACCATTTCGCCTGCGCTGCTGAAAGAGCTGGCAGAGAGCGAAGGCACCCTGGAGCGTAAACTGAGCTACAGCGGTGAAGTGAAAGCGCGTCCGGCCCGCATGACCGAGTCTGAGTTCCTGTGGCAGCACAACCAGGATCCAATGGCGGTGGCTAAGCTGGCAGAAGGTATCCGCAACTTTGCCGTTGATCAGGGCAAACTTGAGAAGATGCTGGCAGAACTGCTGTAATCTGCTGACCGTGGCGGCGCAGGCTGCCACGGTTTTCTCTTTTCCGACCCTTTCACTTTATATTATCCTCTCTGCTATTCCCCTTTTACTCCACCGCACCGCGGTAAATCACAGCGAAGCTCATCATGAATACATTACGCATTGGCCTGATCTCGGTCTCCGATCGCGCCGCGAACGGCATCTATCAGGATCAGGGGATCCCCGCGCTGGAGAGCTGGCTTGGCAGCGCAATCAGCAGCCCGTTTGAGATTGAGTCCCGGCTGGTGCCCGACGAGCAGCCGATGATTGAGCACGCCATTTGTGAGCTGGTCGATGAACGGTTTTGCCATCTGGTGTTAACCACCGGCGGCACCGGTCCGGCCCGACGCGATGTCACGCCCGATGCCACCCTGGCCGTGGCCGATCGGGAAATGCCCGGCTTTGGTGAGCAGATGCGTCAGATCAGCCTGCAGTTCGTGCCGACCGCGATTCTGTCGCGTCAGGTTGGGGTAATCCGCAAACAGTCGCTTATCCTCAATCTGCCCGGTCAGCCGAAGTCGATCAAAGAGACACTGGAAGGGCTGAAAGATGAGCAGGGCAAGGTAAAAGTTCACGGTATCTTTGCTTCTGTACCTTATTGTTTACAGTTGCTGGAAGGACCTTATGTTGAAACGCATCCTGACGTGGTAGCAGCATTTCGGCCTAAAAGCGCCATCCGTGAGATAAATAACTAAATATCCCGCATTTCAGGCATAAGCTATAGTCCTGCTGGTGTGGCAAAAGATTGACGATATAGTAAGGGTATCTTTACAACCTTGTCTCTTTTGCCTCTGGACTATTATGAATCCGACTCACACGCAGCGTCTGACCGGTAAGGATTACAAAACCCTGGCGCTGGCCGCGCTGGGCGGCGCGCTGGAATTTTACGACTTCATCATCTTTGTCTTCTTCGCCACCGTGATTGGCGAGCTCTTCTTCCCCTCCGATATCCCGGAATGGCTGCGTCAGCTGCAGACGTTTGCCATTTTTGCCGCAGGCTATCTGGCACGCCCGCTGGGTGGCATCGTGATGGCGCATTTTGGCGACAAACTCGGGCGCAAAAAGATGTTCAGCCTGAGTATTCTGCTGATGGCGCTGCCAACCCTGATGATGGGCGCTTTACCCACCTGGCAGACGATTGGCATTGCTGCGCCACTGCTGATGCTGTTGATGCGGATGTTGCAGGGCGCGGCGATTGGCGGTGAAGTGCCTGGCGCGTGGGTGTTTGTCGCTGAGCACGTGCCATACAAACGTATCGGCATCGCCTGTGGCACGCTGACGGCCGGGTTGACCATCGGCATTTTACTGGGCTCGCTGGTGGCGACGCTGATTAATACCTCGATGTCGCAGCAGGCGATTCATGACGGCGGCTGGCGTATTCCATTCTTCCTCGGTGGCGTGTTTGGTCTGATCGCCATGTACCTGCGGCGCTGGCTGCATGAGACGCCGGTCTTTGTTGAGATGCAGCAGCGTAAAGCGCTGGCTGAAACGCTGCCGCTGAAGACCGTGCTGGCGGAGCATAAAAAGTCGATTGTCATCTCCATGCTGCTGACCTGGCTGCTCTCCGCCTGCATCGTGGTCGTGATCCTGATGTCGCCGGTCTGGCTGCAAAAGCAGCTGAGCATCGCGCCCGCGCTGACCCTGCAGGCCAACAGTATCGCCACCGTGATGCTCTGCATCGGCTGCATTGTTGCCGGACTCGCTGTCGATCGTTTTGGTGCCAGTCGAACGTTATGTGTCGGCAGCCTGCTGCTGGCACTCTGTAGCTGGCAGTTCTATCACCTGACTGCCCTCTATCCTCAGCAACTCTTTCTGCTCTATGGCATGGCGGGCCTGAGCGTCGGTATTGTCGGCGTCGTGCCCTTTGTGATGGTGCGCGCCTTCCCGGCAGAGGTGCGTTTTACCGGCCTCTCGTTTTCCTACAACCTTTCCTATGCCATCTTTGGCGGGCTGACCCCGATCTTTGTGTCGCTGCTGATGAATGTCTCCGTGATGGGACCGTGCTGGTATGTGATGGCACTGGCGGTGGTGGGATTGCTGACCGGTATCTGGCTGCGGCGTGATGTCAGCTATGAGCCGGACCTGCAGCAGGGCGTTAAGACGTTGTAGCAGGGAAACGCGGAGCCAGGCTCCGCGTCTTTTTCAGGCGTGAAGCAGGCTTAAAGTGCCTTTGCGCCAATCGGCAGAAGAGTGCGGCCAAAGGTTTCGTTCAGCACTTCACCCATTGCCAGATAGCAGGCGCTGGCACCACAGATGATTCCGACCCAACCCGCAGACACGACCAG
The DNA here is from genome assembly GCF_015654165.1 of Pantoea sp. SM3640. NCBI lineage: Bacteria > Pseudomonadati > Pseudomonadota > Gammaproteobacteria > Enterobacterales > Erwiniaceae > Pantoea > Pantoea sp. SM3640. Next base: position 3,208,448 of record NZ_CP064872.1, on the reverse strand, counting down.
CGAAGGCTGGTGCATAAGGTGAGCCACGGCCAGCAGCAGAAATAGCAGGGTGAGGGAGCCGAAGACAAACTGCAGCATCCGCGTACCTTTCAGCGTGCCGATAAACATAAACAGCGTGAAGATGCCCCACAGTCCCAGCCATGCACCCAGGAAGCGTTCGTCAGGCGCTTTCGCCAGACCCATCTGCGGTAACAGCAGGATCGCCACAAAGCTTAACCAGAACATGCCGTAAGAGGTAAAGGCGGTCAGCCCAAAGGTGTTGTTCTTTTTAAATTCCAGCAGACCGGCCAGCACCTGCGCGATCCCGCCATAAAAAATTCCCATCGCTAAAATTGCCACGTCCATGTCAAACAGACCCGCGTTGTGCAGGTTTAGCAAAATGGTTGTCATGCCAAATCCCATTAAGCCCAGCGGGGCAGGATTAGCCAGCGTTGAATTTGCCATAGTTCCCCGGCAGTAAGATGATCGTTAATGAAATAAAAGGATTTCAGCCTGCTCACAGAAAGGAGCAAGGCGACGCATCATATTCAGTGGGTTAATCGTGTTCTTTGATCCCGGCAGGGCCAGAGGTAGAAAAATTTTTTTTGGTTTAGCCCTTGATGCGCATCGAAGCGGCCCCATCTACTTGTCATCGAGCGTTGTGAACGTTGGAAAAAAAGCATGTGCTGGCAGGTTGAATGCAAACAACCCGCCCACATAAAAGGTTCACAACCCAAATTGGCAACGAATTTAAGTGGGAGATGTTTAGATGGGTAAGATTATTGGTATTGACCTGGGTACAACCAACTCTTGTGTTGCGATCATGGATGGCACTAAAGCACGTGTGCTGGAAAATGCCGAGGGCGATCGCACCACGCCTTCAATTATTGCGTATACACAGGATGGCGAAATTCTGGTTGGTCAACCGGCTAAACGTCAGGCAGTGACCAACCCGCAGAATACCCTGTTCGCAATCAAGCGTCTGATCGGTCGTCGTTTCCAGGACGAAGAAGTGCAGCGTGATATTAAAATCATGCCATACAAAATCACCGGCGCTGACAACGGCGACGCCTGGCTGGAAGTGAAAGGCCAGAGAATGGCACCACCGCAGATCTCTGCTGAAGTGCTGAAGAAAATGAAAAAGACCGCCGAAGATTACCTCGGTGAGCCAGTGACCGAAGCGGTTATTACCGTACCGGCCTACTTCAACGATGCGCAGCGTCAGGCGACCAAAGATGCCGGCCGTATCGCGGGTCTGGAAGTCAAACGTATCATTAACGAACCGACTGCTGCAGCACTGGCATACGGTCTGGACAAAGGCCAGGGCAACCGCACCATCGCGGTTTATGACCTGGGTGGCGGTACCTTCGATATCTCAATCATCGAGATCGACGAAGTTGACGGCGAAAAAACTTTTGAAGTTCTGGCAACCAACGGTGATACCCACCTGGGTGGTGAAGACTTCGACAGCCGCCTGATTAACTATCTGGTTGCTGAGTTCAAGAAAGACCAGGGCATTGATCTGCACAACGATCCACTGGCGATGCAGCGTCTGAAAGAAGCGGCAGAGAAAGCGAAAATCGAACTTTCTTCTGCACAGCAGACCGACGTTAACCTGCCATACATCACGGCAGATGCGACTGGTCCTAAGCACCTGAACATCAAAGTGACCCGCTCTAAACTGGAGTCACTGGTTGAAGATCTGGTTGCACGCTCAATCGCGCCACTGAAAGTTGCGCTGCAGGATGCAGGCTTGTCTGTATCAGACATCAACGACGTTATTCTGGTGGGTGGTCAGACCCGTATGCCACTGGTTCAGGCGAAAGTGACCGAATTCTTCGGTAAAGAGCCGCGTAAAGACGTGAACCCGGACGAAGCCGTTGCCGTTGGTGCTGCGGTTCAGGGTGGTGTACTGGGTGGCGACGTGAAAGACGTGCTGCTGCTGGACGTTACCCCGCTGTCACTGGGTATCGAAACCATGGGTGGCGTGATGACTTCGCTGATCAGCAAGAACACCACTATCCCAACCAAGCACAGCCAGGTCTTCTCGACGGCTGAAGATAACCAGTCAGCCGTGACCATTCATGTGCTGCAGGGTGAGCGTAAGCGCGCCAATGACAACAAGTCACTGGGCCAGTTCAACCTCGACGGTATCCAGAATGCGCCACGCGGTATGCCACAGATCGAAGTCACCTTCGACATCGATGCGGATGGTATCCTGCATGTATCGGCGAAAGACAAGAACAGCGGTAAAGAGCAGAAGATCACCATCAAAGCCTCTTCAGGTCTGAGCGATGAAGAGATCCAGAAAATGGTGCGTGATGCAGAAGCGAATGCTGAATCTGACCGTAAGTTCGAAGAGCTGGTACAGACGCGTAACCAGGGTGACCAGATTGCCCACAGCACGCGTAAGCAGCTGGACGAAGCAGGCGACAAACTGTCAGCTGATGACAAAGCGCCAATCGAAGCCGCTCTGGCCGCGCTGGAAACTGCGCTGAAAGGCGAAGACAAAGCGGAAATCGACGCCAAAATGCAGGCGCTGATGGAAGTGTCCGGCAAACTGATGGAAGCAGCACAGCAGTCTCAGGCGGGTGCAGCAGATGCCGGTGACGCGTCAGCGAAGAAAGATGACGACGTTGTCGATGCTGAATTCGAAGAAGTGAAAGACAACAAGAAATAATTGCCCCTGACCGGGCGCGACGGTTGGCCTGACAGCCGTTGAAACCAGCACGGGCGTAGGAGATCTCTCCACGCCCGTGCGATCATGTTAAGGGCTAAAAAAACATGGCGAAGAGTGATTACTACGAGATTTTAGGCGTCGCCAAATCCGCGGACGAGCGTGAAATCAAAAAGGCTTACAAACGCCTGGCAATGAAATTCCACCCGGACCGCAATCCCGGTGACAAAGAAGCCGAAGCTAAATTCAAAGAGGTCAAGGAAGCCTACGAAATCCTGACCGATGCGCAGAAGCGTGCGGCCTACGATCAGTATGGTCATGCAGCCTTTGAACAGGGCGGCATGGGTGGCGGTGGATTCGGCGGCGGCGGCTTTGGTGGCGGCGGTGCAGACTTCAGCGATATCTTTGGCGACGTATTCGGTGACATCTTTGGTGGTGGACGCCGTCAGCGCGCCTCCCGTGGCGCCGATTTACGCTACAACATGGAGCTGTCGCTGGAAGAAGCGGTACGCGGCGTGACCAAAGAGATCCGCATTCCAACCCTGGAAGAGTGTGATGTCTGCCACGGCAGCGGTGCGAAAGCGGGAACGCAGCCACAAACCTGTTCAACCTGTCACGGTGCAGGCCAGGTGCAGATGCGCCAGGGCTTCTTCACTGTCCAGCAGGCCTGTCCGACCTGTCATGGTCGCGGCTCGGTGATTAAAGACCCGTGCAACGCCTGTCATGGTCACGGCCGCGTCGAGAAATCGAAAACGCTGTCAGTGAAAATCCCGGCAGGGGTCGACACCGGCGATCGCATTCGTCTGAGTGGCGAAGGCGAAGCGGGCGAGCAGGGCGCACCAGCCGGCGATCTTTACGTTCAGGTATCGGTGAAGAAACACCCGATCTTCGAGCGTGAAGAGAACAATCTCTACTGCGAAGTGCCGATCAACTTTGCGATGGCGGCGCTGGGCGGCGAGATTGAAGTGCCGACACTGGATGGTCGCGTGAAGCTGAAAGTGCCGTCAGAAACCCAGACCGGCAAGCTGTTCCGCATGCGTGGACGTGGCGTCAAATCGGTACGTGGCGGCGCAGTCGGCGACTTGTTATGCCGTGTCGTGGTGGAAACACCGGTCAGCCTGAATGAGAAACAGAAAACGCTGTTGCGTGAACTGGAAGAGAGTTTTGGCGGCCCAAGCGGCGAGCATAACAGCCCGCGCTCCAAGAGCTTCTTCGACGGCGTGAAAAAGTTCTTCGATGACTTAACCCGTTAAGTTCATCCACTCTGAAAGCCAGCGCTCAGCCGCTGGCTTTTTTTTGCCTGCACTTCTCAATTCGCTATTTCCGAATGATTCCCGCCAAATAAACTGTTTTTTTCGAGCTGTTGTTACCGCTATTCTTAGGGCCTTTGATTGACCTCTGGATTAAGGACAACGCGTGTGAATATCAGACTAAAAAAAATACTGGAAAGCGACGCTACCGGCGGTGTGGTGCTGATTATTGCGGCTGCGCTGGCGATGATGCTGGCCAATAGCGGAGCGACGCAGCAGGGCTATCGCGATCTGCTGGCGATTCCGGTGGAGTTTCGCTTTGGTGCGCTCGATATCAGCAAAGACCTGCTGCTGTGGATTAACGATGCGCTGATGGCGCTATTTTTCCTGATGGTGGGACTGGAGGTCAAACGCGAACTGGTGATGGGTGCGCTGGCTAAACGTGAACAGGCGCTGTTCCCACTGATTGCGGCGCTGGGTGGCATGATCGCCCCGGCGATCATTTTTCTGCTGTTTAACGGTGCCGATGCCACCACCCGTAGCGGCTGGGCGATCCCGACCGCCACCGATATTGCCTTTGCGCTGGGCATCCTGGCACTGCTGGGAAGCCGCGTGCCGCCTGCTCTGAAAATCTTCCTGATGGCGCTGGCGATTATCGACGATCTCGGGGCTATCGTAATTATCGCGCTGTTCTACACGCATCACCTTTCGATGGCCTCGCTGGGCGTTGCCGCCGCTGCCATTGCCGTGCTGGCGCTGATGAACCTGCTTAACGTTCGCAACACCGGTCTCTATCTGCTGGTGGGGCTGGTGCTGTGGGTGGCGGTACTGAAGTCGGGTGTTCATGCGACGCTGGCGGGTGTCGTGGTCGGCTTCCTGATTCCGCTGGCGAAGAAAGAGGGCCACTCTCCGGCGATTCATCTTGAGCATGCGCTGCATCCCTGGGTGCGCTGGGTGATCCTGCCACTGTTTGCCTTTGCCAATGCGGGTGTGTCACTGACGGGCGTTTCGTTCGGCAGCCTCTTCTCGCTGCTGCCGCTGGGCATCATCGCCGGGCTGCTGATTGGTAAGCCTCTGGGCATCACGCTGTTCTGCTGGCTGGCAGACAAAACCCGCATAGCCAGGCTGCCGGAAAATACGCACATTAAAGATATTGCGGCGGTAGGGGTGCTGTGCGGTATTGGCTTTACCATGTCGATATTTATCGCCTCGCTGGCCTATGGCGACATCAGTGCTGAACTGATGACGCTGGCGAAGCTGGGGATTCTGTCAGGCTCGATTCTGTCGGCGGTGCTGGGCTATGTGATCCTTGGCTGGCGTCTGAAGCAGCGTGCGGCGTAGGGCAGCCTATGGCGCACATTAATTACAATCACCTCTATTACTTCTGGCACGCCTGCCGCGCGGGGTCGATTGCGGGTGCTGCAGAGGCCCTCTCGCTGACGCCACAGACCATTACCGGACAGATTAAGGCGCTTGAAGAGCGCCTGCAGGGCAAGCTGTTCCGGCGTCAGGGGAGGGGGCTGGTGCCGACAGAACTGGGGCAACTGGTGTTCCGCTACGCTGACCGCATGTTTATGCTGGGTCAGGAGATGCTGGATATCGTTAACTACCGCAAAGAGTCCCATCTGCTGCTGGATGTTGGCGTGGCAGATGCGCTCTCTAAGCAACTGGTCAGTAAGGTGCTGGAGACCGCAGTGGCTGCCGGGGAGAAGATTCACCTGCGCTGTTTCGAGTCGACCCACGAGATGCTGCTGGAGCAGCTCAGTCAGCATAAGCTGGATATGATTATCTCTGACTGCTCCATCGATCCGACCCAGCAGGAAGGGCTGTTTTCGGTGAAGCTGGGGGAGTGCCCGATCAGCTTCTGGTCCGCGCAGCCGATCACCGATCTCTCTTTTCCGGCCTGCCTTGAGACGCATCCCCTGCTGATTCCGGGTCGCCGCTCGATGCTGGGGCGCAAAATCCTCAACTGGATTACGACCCAGGGGCTGCAGGTGGAGATTCTCGGTGAGTTTGATGATGCGGCCCTGATGAAGGCGTTTGGTGCGCGGCAGAATGCATTTTTTGTAGCAGCAGCGCTGGACAGGGATCAGCAGGAGGGAAGTTATGAAGTTGGCCGGCTTGATGCGGTGTCAGAGGAGTATCACATCCTCTTCGCGGAGCGAATGATTCAGCATCCGGCCGTGCAGCGTCTCTGTCACGCTGACTTCAGCGGACTCTTTCCCCGCCAGAGTACAGACGAAAAAAAACCGGCGTAAGCCGGCTTTTTCAACAAAGCGATTAACAACGGGCGATTAAGCCAGTTTGTTGATCTGTGCAGTCAGGTTTGATTTATAACGTGCAGCTTTGTTTTTGTGGATCAGACCTTTAGCGGCCTGACGATCCACGAGTGGTTGCATTTCATTGAATGCGTTCTGCGCAGCAGCTTTGTCGCCTGAAGCGATCGCCGCGTATACTTTCTTAACGAAGGTACGCATCATTGAGCGGCGGCTAGCGTTATGCTTGCGGCGTTTCTCAGATGTTACGGCGCGTTTCTTAGCTGATTTGATATTAGCCAAGGTCCAACTCCCAAATGTGTTCTATAGAGACAAATCAAAGGCCGAGGACTATGCCCTTCTAACCTGATTTTGTCAATGGATTTGTGCAAATAAGCGTCGCTCTATGAGCAGCACTCGGTTACGTATTTGATGGCGCAAGATTCTACCAGCTTCCCCTCGCTGAATACAGTATTTCGCGACAAAATTCTTAACATGCGCATCTGCAACAGGAAATGCAGCACCTAAAGCATGAAAGGCGTGCTGACGGGTTAACCTGAGTCGCTTTCAAGGGTATAATCCGCCGATTTCCACCGGTTTGGGCCAGCCATGAAGTTTATCCGCGGTATTCATAATCTTAACGAGCAGCATCGCGGCTGCGTTCTGACCATTGGTAATTTCGATGGCGTACACCGCGGGCATCAGGCGCTGATGTCCCGTCTGTGTGAAGAGGGGCGTAAGCGTAATCTGCCGGTCGTGGTCATGGTGTTTGAGCCACAGCCGCTGGAGCTGTTTGCCGGTGATAAAGCCCCGGCACGCCTGACGCGCCTGCGTGAAAAACTGCGCTATATGGCGGAAGCCGGCGTCGATAAAGTGCTGTGTGTGCGGTTTGACCGTCGCTTCGCAGCCCTGTCCGCCCAGCGTTTTATCAGTGACCTGCTGGTCGACAAGCTGGACGTAAAGTACCTCGCAGTAGGCGATGATTTCCGCTTCGGCGCTGGTCGCCAGGGGGATTTCCTGTTATTACAGAAAGCCGGTGCGGAGTATGGTTTTGAGGTCGTGAGCACCGAAACCTTCTGTGACGGCGGGAAGCGAATCAGCAGCACCGCCGTGCGTCAGGCACTGGCCGCAGATGATTTAGCGCTGGCGCAGTCGCTGTTAGGTCATCCTTTCACCATTTCCGGCCGCGTCGTGCACGGTGATGCACTGGGACGCACGCTGGGTTTCCCCACTGCGAACCTTCCTTTACGCCGCAGCGTCTCGCCGGTGAAAGGAGTTTATGCGGTGGAGGTCCAGGGGCTGACGCCCGAGCCACTGCCGGGTGTTGCCAATATCGGCACCCGTCCGACCGTAAAAGGTTTACGCCAGCAGCTTGAAGTTCACCTGCTCGACATCAATATGGATCTCTATGGTCGTCACATTGATGTGGTGCTGAAACAGAAAATACGAAACGAGCAGCGCTTTGCCTCACTGGAGGCGTTGAAAGAACAAATTGCGAACGATGTGGTAACGGCCCGGCAGTTCTTTGGGCTGCTTTAACCTGAGCGAAAAACGGAATCGAGAATCTGATGAGTGACTATAAATCTACCCTGAATTTGCCGGAAACGGGATTCCCGATGCGTGGCGATCTGGCCAAACGCGAACCGGGAATGTTGCAACGCTGGTATGCCGACAACCTGTACGGCATTATCCGCGAAGCCAAAAAAGGGAAAAAAACCTTTATCCTGCATGATGGCCCTCCGTATGCGAACGGCAGCATTCATATTGGTCACTCTGTTAACAAGATTCTGAAAGACATTATCGTCAAGTCGAAAGGCATGGCGGGTTATGACTCGCCGTATGTGCCGGGCTGGGACTGTCACGGTCTGCCAATCGAACACAAAGTTGAGCAGATGATCGGCAAGCCAGGCGAGAAAGTCAGCGCCGCTGAATTCCGTGCCGCGTGCCGCAAATATGCCGCTGAACAGGTTGAAGGCCAGAAGGCAGACTTTATCCGTCTGGGCGTGCTGGGCGACTGGGATCGTCCTTACCTGACCATGGATTTCGGCACCGAAGCTAACATCATCCGTGCGCTGGGTAAAATCATCGGCAACGGCCACCTGCATAAAGGCGCGAAGCCGGTGCACTGGTGCCTGGATTGCCGTTCTGCTCTTGCAGAAGCGGAAGTCGAGTATTACGACAAAACGTCACCGTCAATTGATGTGATGTTCAACGCTATCGATGCCGACGCGGTGCGTCAGGCATTTGGCGTAGCACAGGTCAATGGCCCAATCTCACTGGTGATCTGGACAACGACGCCGTGGACATTACCGGCTAACCGCGCCATCTCTCTGCATCCTGAATTTGAATACCAGCTGATCCAGATCGAGGGACGCGCCCTGATCCTGGCGAAAGAGCTGGTTGAGAGCGTCATGAAACGCGCCGGTGTCAGTGAATGGCAGGTACTGGGCGAATGCAAAGGCGCTGCGCTGGAACTGCAGAAATTCCAGCACCCGTTCCTGGCGATTGAGTCGCTGGTGGTGCTGGGCGATCACGTGACGCTGGACGCGGGTACGGGTGCAGTTCACACCGCACCCGGCCACGGTCCGGATGACTACGTCATCGGTCAGAAATATGGCATCGAAACGGCGAATCCGGTCGGACCGGATGGCAGCTACCTGCCAGGCACCTATCCGACGCTGGATGGGATTAACGTCTTCAAAGCTAACGACATGATCGTTGAGCTGCTGAAAGAGAAAGGCGCGCTGCTGCACGTTGAGAAACTGCTGCACAGCTACCCGCACTGCTGGCGCCACAAAACGCCGATCATCTTCCGCGCCACGCCGCAGTGGTTCATCAGCATGGATCAGAAAGGACTGCGTGCGCAGTCGCTGAAAGAGATCAAAGGCGTGCAGTGGATCCCTGACTGGGGCCAGGCGCGTATCGAATCGATGGTGGCGAACCGTCCTGACTGGTGTATCTCCCGTCAGCGTACGTGGGGCGTGCCAATGGCGCTGTTCGTTCATAAAGAGAGTGAAGAGCTGCACCCGGACACGCTGGCGCTGATGGAAAAAGTGGCGCAGCGCGTTGAGCAGGAAGGCATTCAGGCCTGGTGGGATCTCGACCCGCGCGAACTGATGGGCGACGATGCCGATCATTACGTCAAAGTGCCGGATACGCTGGATGTCTGGTTCGACTCCGGTTCTACCAGCTTCTCCGTGGTGGATGCGCGTCCGGAATTTGGCGGACATGCACCAGACCTCTATCTGGAAGGTTCCGATCAGCATCGCGGCTGGTTTATGTCCTCGCTGATGATCTCCACAGCGATGAAGGGCAAAGCGCCTTATCGTCAGGTACTGACACACGGTTTCACCGTGGATGGTCAGGGCCGTAAGATGTCGAAGTCGATCGGCAACACCGTTGCGCCGCAGGATGTGATGAACAAGCTGGGCGCTGATATTCTGCGTCTGTGGGTGGCCTCAACCGACTACTCAGGCGAAATGGCGGTTTCCGATGAGATCCTCAAGCGTTCTGCCGATGCCTATCGTCGTATCCGTAACACCGCACGCTTCCTGCTGGCTAACCTCAGCGGCTTCAACCCGGCCACCGATCTGGTGAAACCGGAAGAGATGGTCGTCGTGGATCGCTGGGCAGTGGGTCGCGCACAGGCAGCACAGGCCGATATCGTTGCCTCTTATGAGAACTACGATTTCCACGAAGTGATCCAGCGTCTGATGCAGTTCTGCTCAATTGAGATGGGCAGCTTCTATCTCGACATCATCAAAGATCGTCAGTACACCGCGAAAGGCGATGGCCTGGCACGTCGCAGCTGCCAGACCGCGCTGTGGCATATCGTCGAAGCGCTGGTGCGCTGGATGGCACCGATCATGTCCTTTACGGCGGATGAAATCTGGGGCTATCTGCCAGGTGAACGCGCGCAGTATGTCTTCACCGAAGAGTGGTATCAGGGTCTGTTTGGCCTGGCGGAAGATGAAGCGCTGAATGACGCCTACTGGGCTGAGCTGCTGAAAGTGCGTGGCGAAGTGAACAAGGTAATCGAGCAGGCGCGTGCGGATAAACGTATCGGTGGTGCACTGGAAGCGACGGTGACGCTGTATGCCGATCCGGAACTGGCGGCTAAGCTGCAGGCGCTGGGTAATGAACTGCGCTTTGTGCTGCTGACCTCTGGCGCACAGGTGGCGGATTACGCCCTGGCGAACGACGAAGCGCAGCAGAGTGAAGGGCTGAAAGGTCTGAAAATCGCGCTGCACAAGGCGCAAGGCGAGAAATGTCAGCGCTGCTGGCATTACACTACCGATGTCGGACAGAATCCTGAGCATGCTGAGGTCTGTGGTCGTTGTTACACTAACGTAGCCGGTGACGGCGAACAGCGTGAATTTGCCTGATGCGTAAACCTATTTTATCAACCGGATTGCGCTGGCTCTGGCTGGTACTGGTGGTGATTGTTGTGGACTTTGCCAGTAAGCAGTGGGTGATGAACAACATGATGCTGCATGAAACACAGCCGCTGATGCCTTATCTGAATCTGTTCTACGCGCACAACTATGGCGCGGCGTTCAGTTTCCTTGCAGACAAAGGTGGCTGGCAGCGCTGGTTCTTTGCGGGCATCGCACTGGCTATCGTGATCTCACTGATGGTGATGATGTATCGCAATCAGGCCAGCCAGAAGATCGCTAACATCGCGTATGCCCTGATTATCGGCGGCGCGATCGGCAATCTGTTCGATCGCTCATATCATGGCTTTGTGGTCGATTTTATCGATTTCTATGTCGGTAACTGGCACTTCGCTACATTTAATATCGCTGACTGCGGCATCTGTATTGGTGCCGCACTGGTGGTGCTGGAGGGCTTTTTCAGCCCCAACGGCAAACAGGCTAAACAGAAAGGGTAAGTGATGACTGAGTCCGTACAGCGCGAAAGCGCGGTGTTGGTGCATTTTACGCTGAAGCTGGAAGATGGCTCGACGGCGGAATCGACCCGTGCAAACGGCAAGCCCGCGCTGTTCCGTCTTGGTGATGGCAGCCTCTCTGCGGCACTTGAGCAGGCACTGCTGGGGCTGAAAGCGGGTGAAACTAAGCAGTTCAACCTCGAGCCGGAAGACGCCTTTGGCGGCGTCAGCCCTGACCTTATTCAGTATTTCTCGCGTCGGGATTTTATCGATGCAGGCGAACCTGAAGTGGGTGCCATCATGCTGTTCAGCGGCATGGGCGGCAGTGAAATGCCAGGCGTGATCCGTGAAGTCTCCGGTGATTCGATCACCGTGGATTTCAACCATCCGCTGGCAGGTCGTCGTATTCAGTTTGATGTAGAGGTGCTGGAAATCGATCCGGCACTGGAGGCGAACGATGCAAATCCTGTTAGCTAATCCGCGCGGTTTCTGCGCTGGCGTTGATCGCGCCATCAGTATTGTTGAGCGCGCGCTGGAGATGTATGGCGCGCCCATCTATGTCCGTCACGAAGTGGTGCATAACCGTTACGTGGTGAACAGCCTCCGTGAGCGCGGTGCTATCTTCATTGAAGAGATCAGCGAAGTGCCGGATGACGCGATTCTGATCTTCTCGGCACACGGTGTTTCACAGGCCGTGCGTGCCGAAGCTAAAGCGCGCAATCTGACCATGCTGTTCGACGCCACCTGTCCGCTGGTGACCAAAGTGCATATGGAAGTGGCGCGCGCCAGCCGTAAAGGTGTGGAAGCGATTTTGATTGGTCATGCGGGTCATCCGGAAGTTGAAGGCACTATGGGGCAGTACAACAACCCTAATGGCGGCATGTATCTGGTGGAGTCACCGGAAGATGTCTTCAGGCTGACTGTCAAAGACGAAAACAATCTGAGCTTCATGACGCAGACCACGCTGTCGGTGGACGACACTTCTGACATCATTGATGCCCTGCGTCAGCGTTTCCCGGCGATCATCGGGCCGCGTAAAGATGATATCTGCTACGCCACCACCAACCGTCAGGAAGCCGTTCGCACGCTGGCGAAAGATGCGGAAGTGGTGCTGGTGGTCGGTTCGAAGAACTCCTCGAACTCTAACCGTCTGGCTGAGCTGGCACAGCGTGCCGGTAAGCTGGCGAAGCTGATCGACTCTGCGGATGATATTCAGGAAGAGTGGGTAAAAGGCGTGGCCTGTATTGGTGTGACCGCAGGTGCCTCAGCCCCCGATATTCTGGTGCAGCAGGTGATCCAGCGACTGCGTGAGCTGGGCGGTGAAGCGGCGATTGAGCTGATTGGCCGTGAAGAGAATATTGTTTTCGAGGTGCCTAAAGAGCTGCGCGTCGAAGTACGTAATGTGCAGTAACTCTTCGATATAACTGATAAAAAGGCCGACTCTGTTCGGCCTTTTTTGTTTTTTTAGTCTGTCAGAAATGCCCTGGTTTGCGGCGATGATTGCTTTTACTGATAATCACAGGCGGCTGGCATAAAATTCTTATTATCACGGATTAATAGTGGCGTGACTGTTAACTCATCGTTAACCTGATGACGCTTTGGATGCATAGTTTTGTTTTAGGAATGAATAAATATGAACACTATCCGCATTGCTATTGTGGGCGCGCCGGGCCGAATGGGCCGTAATCTGATTCAGGCGACGCAGCAGGCAGAGGGCGTAGCACTGGGTGCCGCACTGGCACGCTCGGGTTCATCGCTGACCGGCAGCGACGCAGGTGAATTAGCGGGCATCGGCAAGAACGGCATTCTTATCGCTGACGATTTACGCGCGGTGATAAACGACTTTGATGTGCTAATCGACTTCACCCGCCCGGAGGGCACGCTGGAGTATATGGCGATCTGCCGTGAGCAGGGTAAAGCGATGGTCATTGGCACTACCGGTTTTGATGAGGCAGGCAAAGCGGCCATTCGCGCGGCGGCAGAAGATATCGCCATCGTGTTCGCTGCGAACTTCAGTGTGGGGGTTAACCTGGTGCTGAAGCTGCTGGAGAAGGCCGCTAAAGTGATGGGTGAGTACGCGGACATTGAGATCGTTGAAGCACACCACCGTCATAAAGTGGATGCGCCGTCTGGCACCGCGCTGGCGATGGGAGAGGCGATAGCCGATGCGATGCAGTGGAAACTGGATGAGCATGCAGTCTATACGCGTGAAGGCCACACGGGTGAACGCCAGCCGCAGACCATCGGTTTTGCAACGGTGCGCGCAGGTGACATTGTCGGTGAGCATACAGCGATGTTTGCAGATATTGGCGAGCGGGTAGAGATAACCCACAAGGCTTCGAGTCGTATGACCTTTGCAAATGGTGCAGTTAAGTCAGCTTTATGGCTGAAGGATAAGAAATCTGGCCTGTTTGATATGCGGGATGTGCTGGATTTGTCGATGTTGTAAGTGTTGTGAACCATCGTGATGTGGTTATTTCAATCGGTAATTGATTGATTGAAAAGGGGCAATGTTTTCATTGCCCTTAATTTTACCTGAAAAATACCATTCCGATTTAAAATATTCATCTGATGCTCATTTGTATCTGTTTTCCAGGTTTAGCAGCCCGGTGAAACACCATTTTTGACCATTTGGTCAAAAATAAAGGCCCTGCTGCGCCGGTTTCTTTTTTATGCTGCCTGGCAAACGATTATTCCGCCGGGTTTTCCCCTCTTTTTGCCGCTTATACTCGGTTTTTTCCTCATAAGGCAGATAATCATTAAAAAATACCGCTTCAGGGTAGACAATGACCAGGGCGATCATTAGAATGCGCGCAATTTGCCAAAAATCGACAATTCAGGCGGTTTTTGCATTGATTCAGGCGGCTATTTTGAATTAATATGCAGATATATTGACTGTTTATTCCCTGGAGGATGTTTTGATCAAGTCAGCAATCCTGGTTCTGGAAGACGGAACCCAATTCCACGGTCGGGCCATCGGGGCAACAGGATCGGCAGTGGGAGAAGTCGTTTTCAACACTTCAATGACCGGTTATCAAGAAATCCTCACTGATCCTTCCTATTCCCGCCAAATCGTTACTCTCACTTATCCCCATATCGGTAATGTCGGTGCCAATGCCGCCGATGAAGAATCCAGCCAGATTCACGCGCAAGGCCTGGTTATTCGTGACCTGCCGCTGATTGCCAGCAACTTCCGTAGCGAAGAGGGCTTATCGGCTTACCTGCAGCGCAACAACATCGTGGCGATTGCCGATATCGATACCCGCAAGCTGACGCGCTTGCTGCGTGAGAAAGGGGCGCAGAACGGCTGCATTATTGCTGGCGACAATCCGGATGCTGCGCTGGCGCTGCAAAAAGCCCAGGCGTTCCCGGGACTGAAAGGAATGGATCTGGCGAAAGAGGTCTGCACCACGGAGACTTACAGCTGGCAGCAGGGCAGCTGGACGCTGGACGCGGGTCTGCCAGAGCAGGCTACTGCGGAGTCGCTGCCTTACCATGTGGTGGCTTACGACTACGGCGCTAAGCGAAACATCCTGCGCATGCTGGTCGATCGCGGCTGCCGTCTGACCGTAGTTCCGGCACAGACATCTGCCGAAGAGGTGCTGAAGCTGAACCCGGATGGCATTTTCCTCTCCAACGGTCCTGGCGACCCGGAGCCGTGCGACTACGCCATCAGCGCCATTCAGGCCTTCCTGAAAACCGAGATCCCGGTGTTCGGTATCTGCCTGGGTCATCAGTTGCTGGCGCTGGCCAGCGGGGCTAAGACCGTGAAGATGAAGCTCGGCCACCACGGCGGCAACCATCCGGTGAAAGATCTCGAAAACAATCGCGTCATGATCACCGCCCAGAACCACGGTTTTGCAGTCGATGAGAACAATCTGCCTGCGAACCTGCGTGTCACCCACATTTCGTTGTTCGATAAAACCGTGCAGGGCATTCATCGCACTGACAAGCCCGCATTCAGCTTCCAGGGACACCCGGAAGCCAGCCCTGGACCGGGTGATGCTGCGCCGCTGTTTGACCACTTTATTGAATTGATTGACGCATTCCGTCTGCAAGCGAAGTAATCAGGAGCTAATTCATGCCAAAACGTACAGACCTAAAATCCATCCTGATTCTTGGTGCCGGTCCGATTGTGATCGGCCAGGCCTGCGAATTTGACTATTCCGGTGCGCAGGCGTGTAAAGCGCTGCGTGAAGAGGGCTACCGCGTCATTCTGGTGAACTCTAACCCGGCGACGATTATGACCGACCCGGAAATGGCCGATGCAACCTACATTGAGCCGATTCACTGGGAAGTGGTGCGCAAAATCATCGAAAAAGAGCGTCCGGATGCGGTGCTGCCAACGATGGGTGGCCAGACCGCGCTGAACTGTGCGCTGGAGCTGGAACGTCATGGCGTGCTGGAAGAGTTTGGCGTCACCATGATTGGCGCGACCGCTGATGCGATCGACAAAGCGGAAGATCGTCGTCGCTTCGACGTGGCGATGAAAAGTATCGGTCTGGATACCGCGCGCTCCGGCATTGCGCACACCATGGAAGAAGCGCTGGCCGTGGCGGAAGATGTTGGCTTCCCGTGCATCATCCGCCCCTCCTTTACCATGGGCGGCACCGGTGGCGGCATCGCCTATAACCGCGAAGAGTTTGAAGAGATTTGCGAACGCGGTCTCGACCTCTCACCAACCAATGAGCTGCTGATTGATGAGTCGCTGATTGGCTGGAAAGAGTATGAAATGGAAGTGGTGCGCGATAAGAACGATAACTGCATCATCGTCTGCTCCATTGAAAACTTCGACGCGATGGGCATTCACACCGGTGACTCCATCACGGTCGCACCTGCCCAGACGCTGACCGATAAAGAATATCAGATCATGCGTAACGCCTCGCTGGCGGTACTGCGTGAAATCGGTGTTGAAACCGGCGGCTCCAACGTGCAGTTCTCGGTTAACCCGAAAGATGGTCGCCTGATTGTCATCGAGATGAACCCACGCGTATCGCGCTCCTCGGCGCTGGCCTCAAAAGCAACGGGCTTCCCGATTGCGAAAGTGGCGGCCAAACTGGCGGTGGGCTATACCCTCGATGAGCTGATGAACGATATCACCGGCGGTTTAACGCCAGCCTCGTTCGAGCCGTCAATCGACTACGTCGTCACCAAGATCCCGCGTTTCAACTTTGAAAAATTTGCCGGTGCCAACGATCGCCTGACCACGCAGATGAAGTCAGTCGGTGAAGTGATGGCGATTGGCCGCACATTCCAGGAATCGATGCAGAAAGCGCTGCGCGGTCTGGAAGTGGGCGCTAATGGCTTCGATCCGAAAGTGCACCTGGACGATCCGGAAGCGTTAACCCGCATCCGCCGCGAGCTGAAAGATGCCGGTTCAGACCGCATCTGGTACATCGCAGACGCTTTCCGCGCTGGCATGTCGGTTGATGGCGTGTTCAATCTGACCAACATTGACCGCTGGTTCCTGGTGCAGATTGAAGAGCTGGTGCGGCTTGAAGATCAGGTGGCAAGCGAAGGAGTGAATAGCCTGGATGCCACGTTCCTGCGTACCCTGAAGCGCAAAGGCTTTGCTGATGCGCGGCTGGCGACGCTGGCGGGTGTGGCAGAGAGCGAAATCCGCAAGCTGCGTCAGCAGTTTAACCTGCACCCGGTTTATAAGCGTGTGGATACCTGTGCCGCCGAGTTCGCCACGGATACGGCCTACATGTACTCCACCTATGAGGAGGAGTGTGAAGCCAACCCGAGTCCGGATCGCGAAAAAATCATGATTCTGGGTGGTGGACCAAACCGTATCGGTCAGGGTATCGAATTTGACTATTGTTGCGTTCACGCCGCTCTGGCGCTTCGTGAAGATGGTTACCAGACCATTATGGTCAACTGTAACCCGGAAACGGTTTCGACCGATTATGACACCTCCGACCGCCTCTACTTTGAGCCGGTCACGCTGGAAGACGTGCTGGAGATTGTGCGGATTGAGCAGCCAAAAGGCGTCATCGTCCAGTATGGCGGTCAGACCCCGCTGAAACTGGCGCGTGCGCTGGAAGCCGCAGGCGTGCCGGTTATTGGCACCAGCCCGGACTCGATTGACCGTGCGGAAGACCGTGAACGTTTCCAGCAGGCGGTTGATCGCCTGAAACTGAAGCAACCGGCTAACGCCACGGTAGCGACGCTGGAACAGGCGGTCGAGAAAGCCGCTGGCCTGGGTTATCCGCTGGTGGTGCGTCCTTCTTATGTACTGGGCGGCCGTGCCATGGAGATCGTCTACGACGAGATCGACCTGAGACGCTACTTCCAGACGGCGGTTTCGGTTTCCAACGATGCGCCGGTACTGCTGGATCGCTTCCTTGATGATGCGGTTGAAGTGGATGTGGATGCGATTTGCGACGGTGAGCGTGTGCTGATTGGCGGTATCATGGAACACATTGAGCAGGCTGGCGTTCACTCCGGTGACTCCGCTTGTTCACTGCCGGCCTACACGCTGAATCAGGAGATTCAGAACGTGATGCGCCAGCAGGTTGAGAAGCTGGCGTTTGAGCTGAACGTTCGTGGCCTGATGAACGTTCAGTTCGCAGTGAAAGACAATGAAGTCTACCTGATCGAAGTTAACCCACGTGCGGCACGTACCGTTCCGTTCGTCTCTAAAGCGACCGGCGTACCGCTGGCGAAAGTGGCCGCGCGCGTGATGGCAGGTAAAACACTGGCAGAGCAGGGCGTCACGGAAGAGGTGATTCCACCTTACTACTCGGTCAAAGAAGTGGTTCTGCCGTTCAACAAGTTCCAGGGCGTTGACCCGATTCTGGGACCAGAAATGCGCTCTACCGGTGAAGTCATGGGCGTGGGCCGCACGTTCGCTGAGGCATTCTCCAAAGCGATGCTGGGTGCCCAGAGCAATATGAAGAAATCGGGCCGTGCGCTGCTGTCGGTGCGTGAAGGCGACAAGAAACGTATCGTCGACCTGGCTGCGAAGCTGCAGAAGTTTGGTTTCGAACTGGATGCGACCCACGGCACGGCAGTGGTGCTGGGCGAAGCGGGCATCAATCCCCGCCTGGTCAACAAGGTGCATGAAGGACGTCCACACATTCAGGACCGCCTGAAGAATGGCGAGTATAGCTACATCGTCAATACCACGGCGGGTCGTCAGGCGATTGAAGATTCGAAGCTGATTCGCCGCAGCGCACTGCAGTATAAAGTGCACTACGACACCACGCTGAACGGCGGCTTCGCCACTGCGATGGCGCTGAATGCTGACCCGACGGAACAGGTTATCTCCGTTCAGGAAATGCATGCCCAGATAAAGGCGATGTAAGACAATGTAGTGTGAAAAGCGGCTCCTGCGGGAGCCGTTTTTTTTGCCACTTATCTGGCGATAATCCGAATTTCAGGTTCAGGTAAAGCCAGGTATTTGCGTTAAAGTCACTGATTTGGCTTAATTTTTTAGCTTTAGGTGCGAATGTGGCCAGTTCGCACAAATTTATAAGATAAACACTTCCTGTGCGGATTTTTCGCCAGTACTATGCCTGCCGCTTATCACTAAAGCGTATCAGGACATAAATAAAAAATGAAAATGCGTACTTTTTCTCTGAGTGCAGTGGCTGCACTGATGGTTACTCTTCCTTTCGCCAGTCAGGCGGAAATTACCCTGTTAAAACAGGATCCGCAGGCAGGCGATCCGCTTAGCCGTCTTACCCTGAATGTTGGCGGCAGCATCCGTGCTCAGGTCAATCATCAGACCGGCGTGGGTGACAAATCCTACAAGCGTGACGGTTTCGATGGCGGCACCCGTTTCCGTTTCGGTGCGGATTACTACCTGTTTGATGACGTTAGCTGGATCAGCTACTACGAGCTGGGCGTTAACATCCCGGCAGTGTTCAGCTGGGATCGTCACTATGCCGATGGTGCCAATAACACCACGCGTCGCCAGCTCTACACCGGTCTGAAAAGCAAAACCTGGGGTCAGCTTACCTTTGGTCAGCAGAACAGCGTCTATTACGACACCGTGGGCGCCAAAACCGATATCTGGGATTACGATATGGTCGGCCAGGCACCGGGCAACGGAATCAACGGCGACTACGACGGCTCTTACCGCTCACGTAAACAGCTGAAGTATAAAAACAGCTTCGGCGACGCGGATGTCTACGCTTCTTATCTGTTCGAAGACAACGAGTATCTGCCAGGCAACGGCCTGCGCTATAAGCGCAAAGGCGGCGGCTCACTGGGCGTGGATTACCACATCACAGAGGATCTGAGCTGGGGCACGGCGTGGAACTACACCCGCGCGGCAATGCGTAACCCGAACAACGGCGACAGTCACGATTACGACCAGAACATTTACGGCACCGCACTGAGCTGGACACCAGGCAACTGGACGCTGTCAGCCGGTGGTGGCTGGTATGAAAACTTCATGACCACCAAACGCAAAGATGTCCATAACTACTTTGCGGGCGATGCGTGGGGCATTGAATATTTCGCCGGTTACAAGATCCCGGTGGCGCAGTATGGTCTGAAAGCGGTGCAGCCTTATGTCATGGGTGACCGCATCGAGTATGCGACAGGTCGTGATTACCAGCGCATCGACAACGGTCTGGGTGTGACGCTGTTCCTCGACTACGGTTTCCGTGTTGATTACGAACATGTCTTCACCTCCAGCACTGATAACCTGGGTGATATGAATCTGGTGCGTCTGCGCTACGACTTCTGATAACTCTGACGGCTTCCCCTGGAAGCCGTTTTCTTTTGCGCACGCTTTTTGTGCCAGCCTGAGGCAAATCGCTGGCGTGCTGCAGCAAACTGACGCGATTACGCGGTGAAAAACGCTGCACAGGCCGTGAAAAACGGCGTCCTGAAAAGGTTTACGCAAATAGACCTTTCCCCCTATCGACGAAAGTTTCACCTTTACGTATCATGGCGCCAATTTTTTTCAGTGAGTGGTTAACATGATTAGTCTTATCGCGGCATTAGCAGCAGATCGCATTATTGGGATGGAGAACGCCATGCCGTGGGACCTGCCTGCAGATCTGGCGTGGTTCAAACGCAATACGCTGAAGAAACCGGTCATTATGGGCCGACTGACCTTTGAATCCATCGGGCGCCCGTTACCTGGCCGGCTGAACATCGTGGTCAGCAGTAAGCCAGGCACCACGGAAGGCGTCACCTGGGTTACGTCGCTGGATGAGGCGTTACAGGCAGCCGGTGATGCAGAAGAGATCATGGTGATTGGGGGTGGACGCGTCTACGAGCAGATGCTGAAGCGTGCCGATCGTCTCTATCTGACGCACATTGATGCGGAAGTGGAAGGCGATACGCAGTTCCCGGATTACGAGCCGGATGAGTGGCAGTCCACGTTCAGCGAATTCCACGACGCTGATGAGCAGAACTCCCACAGCTACTGCTTTGAGATCCTCGACCGTCGCCGTTAATCCTCTTCCCGCCCGGCTGTAACCTGGCTGTCATCTCTGTTTATTAGCATTGCTTCTTTTCTGGGATCGTCATAAAGGAAGCAATCAATAATGAAAACCGAACTCTCCGCATTAAGCACTGACCGCCTTCGTGATCCACATCGCCGTAAATTTCTTGCCGGTTCCGGTGCAATAGGGCTGACCGGCTTTCTCAGCGGCGGCCTGACGCTCTCATCCAGCGCACTGGCTCAGACGAAGCCTGTCGGCAGCCCACTGCTGGGCTTTCAGGCGATTGCCGCATCCACGGCCGATGAGGTTGTGGTCGCTCCCGGCTATCGTGCTGACGTGCTGATCTCCTGGGGTGATCCGCTGGTGAATGGCGCGGCCGCGTTTGACCCGCTGGGCAATAACAGCGCAGAAGAGCAGGAAAAGCAGTTCGGTGATAACAACGATGGCATGAGCTTCTTCGCCATTGATGAGCATCGCGGCGTGATGGCGATTAACAATGAGTATGTGAATGAGCCGACGCTGTTTGCCCACGGCGGTAGCAAAGCGACCAGCCTGGAAGATGTGAGGAAGTCACAGGCGGCACACGGCGTCTCCATCGTTGAAGTTAAACGGGGTGAAGACAATCGCTGGCAGGTGGTACGTCCTTCTGACTACAACCGCCGCATTACTGCCAATACGCCTATGCGGTTTTCCGGTCCGGCCGCCGGTGATAACGCGCTGAAGACCGCGGCTGACCCCCAGGGAATGCATGTCCTTGGCACCTTTGGTAACTGTGCCAACGGTAAAACGCCGTGGGGCACCTATCTCACCTGTGAAGAGAACTACGACACCTACTTTGGCACTCATCAGGCAGACTTTACCCCGACTCCACAGCAGAAGCGTTACACCCTGAATGCCGCCGAGCCGGAGCGCAACTGGTCTGACTTTGATCCCCGCTTCGATATCGCGAAAAATCCCAACGAATTTAATCGCCACGGCTGGATTGTCGAGATCGATCCCTTTGATCCTCACGCCGTGCCAGTCAAACGCACCGCGCTGGGCCGCTTTAAGCACGAGAACGCGGCTGTGACGGTCGCGAAAACCGGGCAACTGGTGGTTTACATGGGCGACGATGAGCGCGGCGAATATATCTATAAATATGTCTCCGATGACAAGGTCATTCCGGATGATGCCAAAGCCAGTCAGGGACTGCTGGATAAGGGCACGCTCTATGTGGCGCAGTTCAACGGCGATGCGCAGGGCACACCGCTGAAAGGCACCGGGCGCTGGCTGGCGCTGAAGTGGGGCGAAAATGGACTCACCGCTGAGAAAGGCTTTAACAGTCAGGCTGATGTCCTGATCAATGCACGTGCTGCGGCCGATGTGGTGAACGCCACGCGGATGGACCGGCCCGAGTGGATTGCCGTTAATCCGCACGATGGCCGTGCCTACTGCACCCTGACCAACAATAACAAGCGTGGCAATGAGGGTATGCCGGTCAATGCGGCGAATCCGCGGCCCAAAAATATCTACGGTCAGATTATCCGCTGGGATGAAAAGGGTGATGCTACGGCACAGACCTTTGAGTGGGATATCTATGCGTTGTGCGGTAACCCGATAGCGCATCCCGAGGGGATCTATCGCGGCACACCCAACATCACTGCTGAAAACACCTTCAACAGTCCGGATGGTCTGGGCTTTGATGCGCACGGGCGCTTATGGATCCTGACTGACGGCAAGTACAGTAATAAAGAGGATTATCAGGGACAGGGAAATAATCAGATGCTGGTGGGCGATCCTGACAGCGGAGAGATCCGCCGCTTTATGGTCGGCCCCAAATCGTGCGAGCTGACCGGCATTACCTTCACGCCCGACTACAAAACATTGTTCGTGAACGTGCAGCATCCCGGTGAAGAGGGTGACTCGCACTTTCCCAATAACAGTCCACGCCCACGCTCATCGGTGATCATGATCACCCGTGAAGATGGCGGCATTATCGGCGCCTAAAACAGGATGCTGGCCTGACGGGCCAGCATCAAAGTTTACAGTGTGGGCGGTGCCAGGCTGTCGCTGTAGGCCAGTGCTTTTTCGCGATTGGAGTGCTGCACCACATAACGCTGATCTTCCCAGTGCAGCAGGGTCAGCGTTCCGCCCCAGCAGCAGCCGGTATCCAGACCGATAATACCCTCGGGTGTTCCTTTGCCTTCCAATGATGCCCAGTGACCAAACACGATGGTGTAGTCACGTGCGACCGGTCCCTCAATGTTAAACCAGGGTTTCAGCGGCGGAAGGGCTGACTCAGGGGCATCTTTGCAGATCATGTCCAGCTGGCCGTTGGGGAAGCAGTAACGCATGCGGGTCAGAGCGTTGGTGCTGAAGCGCAGACGCGCCAGTCCGGTCAAATCTTCACTCCAGTTGTTCGGCATGTCGCCATACATCGCATCCAGGAACAGCGGATAACTGTCGCTGGCGAGCACTGCTTCAACTTCACGCGCGCACTTTTTCGCGGTCTCAATATCCCACTGCGGCGTGATACCGGCGTGGCCCATCACCAGCTTTTTCTCTTCATCCACCTGCAACAGCGGCTGACGGCGCAGCCAGTTGATCAGCTCATCTGCATCGTCCGCTTCGAGCAGAGGCGTCAGGCGATCTTTAGGCTTGTTACGGCTGATCCCGGCGTAAACCGCCAGCAGATGCAAATCGTGATTGCCCAGCACCAGACGTACCGCGTCACCCAGCGATTTCACGTAGCGCAGGACCTCAAGGGAGCCCGGACCGCGTGCCACCAGGTCGCCGGTCAGCCACAGCGTATCCTGCTCAGGATTGAAATCGACCTGTTGCAGCAACGCACGTAATTCATCGTAGCAACCGTGAACATCGCCAATCAGGTATGTGCTCATAACGTTTTATCCATCAGGAAGGTGCCCGACTTAACGGGCAAAAAGCGTGTAAATCAATGAATGTGGGTCTGAATGGCGAGGCGGAACACCGGGATCTCGACGTGGAAGGTATCGCCCTGTTCGTCGACCATCACATAATGTCCCTGCATGGTGCCCATCGGCGTTTCGATCACGGCACCGCTGGTGTACTGAAATTCGTTGCCAGGCGCAATAAACGGCTGTTCACCGACCACGCCTTCACCCTGAACTTCCGTTTCGCGGCCATTACCGTTGGTAATCAGCCAGTAACGTCCCAGCAGTTGCACGGAGGAACGGCCCAGATTGCGTATCGTAATGGTATAGGCGAAGACGTAACGATCATCATCCGGTGAGGATTGTGAGGCGACGTACTGGCTTTGCACATGGACGGAGACGCGGGCCGTTTCACTCATGACTTACTCCTGCGATTTTCCCTGATGATTCGCCAGCCAGTTCGCCAGCTGACAATATTGCGCGACGGAGACGTTCTCGGCACGCAGGGTTGGATCTATGGATAACTCTTCCAGTGCCCCGGCAGCCACCATGTGGCTCAGGCTGTTGCGCAGCGTTTTGCGGCGCTGGCCGAATGCTTCCGTGGTAATACGGCTCAGGATGCGCACGTCGCTGACCGGATGAGGCGGCTCAGCAAACGGCACCAGCCGCACTACGGCCGAGTCCACTTTTGGTGGCGGCGTAAAGGAGTGCGGAGGCACTTCCAGCACCGGGATGACCTGGCAGTAATATTGCGCCATCACCGTCAGACGACCATATGCTTTACTGCCCGGACCGGCAACCAGACGGTTGACCACTTCTTTCTGCAGCATGAAGTGCATATCTTTGATCGAACCAGTATAGCTGAAAAGGTGGAACATCAGCGGGGTCGAAATATTGTACGGCAGGTTACCAAATACCCGCAGCGGCTGGCCTCTCTCCTGAGCCAGCGCGGCGAAGTCGAAGGTCATGGCATCCTGCTGGAAGATAGTCAGTTTCGGGCCAAGAAACGGATGGGTTTCCAGACGCGCAGCGAGGTCGCGGTCCAGCTCTATCACCGTTAATTTATCGAGCCGTTCACCAACCGGCTCGGTTAAGGCACCCAGGCCTGGGCCGATTTCCACCAGCGCTTCGTCGCGCTGTGGATGAATGGCGGAGACAATGCTGTCGATAATGTACTGATCGTTCAGGAAGTTCTGCCCGAAACGTTTACGGGCGTAGTGCCCCTGATGGACGCGATTATTCATTACTGCTCTTGATCATAGTGATGGCGAGGTTAAGCGCCGTGATGAAGCTGCCCGGTTCAGCCTGACCCAGACCGGCGAGTTCTAGCGCGGTGCCGTGGTCAACGGAAGTCCGGATAAAGGGCAGGCCCAGGGTGATATTCACCGCCCGGCCAAACCCCTGAAATTTGAGTACTGGCAGGCCCTGGTCGTGATACATCGCCAGCACCGCATCGGCATACTGCAGATATTTAGGCTGGAAAAGGGTATCTGCAGGCAGTGGGCCGGTCAGATTAATGCCCTGCTGACGCAGTTCGTTGAGTGCTGGCGTGATGGTCTCGATTTCTTCACGTCCCATGTGGCCACTTTCACCCGCATGCGGATTAAGACCACAGACGTAAATATGCGGTTCGGCAATCGCAAATTTCTGCTGCAGATCGCGATGCAGAATCGTGATCACTTCATGCAGACAGTCGCGGGTGACCGCCGCAGGGACATCCTTCAGCGGCAGATGCGTAGTCGCCAGTGCGACTCGAAGCTCTTCTGTCGCCAGCATCATGACCACCCGATGCCCGCCAGCGCGATCGGCGAAAAATTCGGTATGGCCGGTAAAGGCGATACCGGCATCATTGATGACACCTTTGTGCACCGGGCCGGTTATCAGGGCAGCAAATTCACCGTCGAGACAACCGTCACACGCGCGCGCCAGCGTAGCCAGTACATAGTCGCTGTTGGCGACGCAGAGTTCACCTGGCGTAACCGTCTCTGCCGTTTCAATGGGCAGGACAGTCAGCGTACCCGCCTGCTGCGGCTCTGCCGCCGCGTCAGGCTGGTAGGTCCGTAGCGTCAGCGGCAGACCAAGTTGGGCCGCACGCTGCTGCAACAGTGCTGGCGAGGCGCACACCACCAATTCAACCGGCCACGACTGCTGAGCCAGCTGAACGGTGAGATCGGGACCAATCCCGGCGGGTTCGCCGGGCGTGATTACCACACGAAGATTACTGCGCATTGCCATCCAGAATTTTCACGTAGGCGCTGGCGCGTTGTTCCTGCATCCAGGTCTGTGCTTCTTCCGCGAACTTACGGTTAAACAGCATACGGTAAGCGCGCTCTTTCTGAGCCGCATCGGTTTTATCTACCTGACGAGTATCCAGTAACTGAATCAGATGCCAGCCGAAAGAGGAGTGGACCGGCTGACTCGTCTGACCTTTCTTCAGGCGCAGCAGCGCGTCACGAAACGCCGGATCAAAGACTTCCGGGGAGGTCCAGCCGAGATCGCCACCCTGGTTCGCCGAACCCGGGTCATCAGAGTACTGTTTGGCCGCCGCGGCGAAAGTGGTTTTGCCACTGCGGATGTCAGCAGCGATCTGTTCCAGCTGCGCGCGTGCCTGGTCGTCTGTCAGAATCGGCGACGGCTTCAGCAGAATGTGACGTGAATGGACTTCGGTGACAGAGACATTTTTGCTCTCGCCACGCAGGTCGTTCACTTTCAGGATGTGGAAGCCAACACCTGAGCGAACGGGTCCGACGATATCACCTTTTTTCGCGGTCGCCAGCGCCTGCGCAAACAGGGTTGGTAACTCTTCGATTTTACCCCAGCCCATGTTCCCGCCTTTCAGCGCCTGAGAGTCGGCAGAGTAGGTTACGGCCATCTTGCCGAAGTCCGCGCCATTTTTCAGTTCGCCAACCAGCTGTTTCGCCAGCGTTTCCTGCTCATCAACCTGCTGCTGCGTCGGGTTTTCCGGCAGCGGCAGTAGAATATGGCTGACGTTCAGTTCGGTGCCCTGACTGTTCTGAGAGCCGATCTGGTTAGCCAGCGTATCGACTTCCTGCGGCAGAATGGTGACGCGACGACGCACTTCGTTGTTGCGCACTTCAGCAATGGTCATCTCTTTACGGATCTGAGAACGATAAACGCTGTAGTTCATGCCGTCATAAGCCAGACGGCTGCGCAGCTGATCAAGGCTCATGCGGTTCTGCGCAGCGATGTTCTGAATCGCCTGGTCCAACTGCTCGTCGCTGATCTGGATCCCTGCTTTTTCACCCATCTGCAGAATGATGTTGTCCATGATCTGACGTTCCAGAATCTGATGGCGCAACGTTTTATCATCCGGCAACTGCTGACCTGCCTGCTGGGCCTGAGATTTAACCGTGCCCATCATGCCGTCCACGTCACTCTCAAGAACCACGCCGTTATTGACCACGGCTGCAACTTTATCAACGACTTGTGGTGCTGCGAACGCGGTGTTGGCACTGATTGCCACACCAAGAATCAGCATTCTCCAGTTCTTCATACTTTATCCATTGTTGGTTCCGCACTGCGGGATTGCCTGTCAAACATCACAACATCAGAAAGCGGGCTGGTAAGGGATAATGCCCTGACGCAGCATATCGTTGGTGCCTAAGCCATAGTTAGGACTCAGACCACGCAGCTCAATGTTGAATGAGATTTGGTTGTCATATTTACTGTCGTTGTTTTCCCAACCGTTAATTTTGCGTTCGTAACCGACCCGAATCGCGTAACAGCATGAGCTGTACTGCAGGCCAACCAGCTGCGACGCCGGACGCGTATTGCGGGTATCGTAGTAGTAAGCACCTACCACAGACCATGCATCCGCAATCGGCCAGCTGGCCGTGGTACCCACCTGTGAAATCCCGTTTTTAAAGATAGGGTTTGTCACCAGGCTGCTATCGTTCAGCGCGGTCGCTACATATTCCGGGCTGCTGTAACGGTAGCTCAGCTGTACCATGCGGTCGGCGTCACGACGGTATTCCAGTACGGTATTGCCCTGGGAGACGTTGTCGAGTTTGGTGTCATATTGCAGCCCACCTCTGACGCCCCAGCGATCGCTGATTTTCCAGTATGTATCACCAGCCCAAATCAGGCTGCCGGTATCATCTTCTTTACTGGTTTGATTCACACCAGTACGAGAAGGGGTAAACGAGTAGATTTGACCCACAGAAACGTTAAAACGTTCAACCAGATCGGTATCATAAATACGCGAGGTGACACCGGTAGCCACTTCATTGGCCGACGCGATGCGATCCAGCCCGCTATAAGTACGATCGCGGAACAGACCGGTGTAGTCGGTTTGCAGCAATGTTGAGTCGTAGGGATAGATGTTGCTCTGGTTACGGTACGGGATATACAGGTACTGCACGCGCGGTTCCAGCGTTTGGGTATAGCCCGCAGCCGAATTCATATCGCGGTCAAATACCAGCCGGCCATCCACTTTAAACTGCGGCAGGGTGCGGTTTACAGATTCATCCAGTTCGCCGCTCTTATCACCCCGGAGACCGTTAGCAGCGTTGTTATAGTAATCAACGTCAGTCTGCTGATAGTGGGTCGCCAGGAACTTCGCTTCGGTATCCAGGCTGGCCC
Organism: Pantoea sp. SM3640; assembly: GCF_015654165.1. NCBI lineage: Bacteria > Pseudomonadati > Pseudomonadota > Gammaproteobacteria > Enterobacterales > Erwiniaceae > Pantoea > Pantoea sp. SM3640. The sequence continues at coordinate 3,180,499 of NZ_CP064872.1, read as the reverse complement.
AGCCATTGGACAGTGGCAGATTCAGCGTTGGCTCAACATGCAAGCGGGTCGCCTCGGGATAGCGGCTGTTGACGTTGGTGAACTTCACCGCCTGCGCATAAACGCGGCCATCAAACGGGCCGATATCGTTCTGATAGAGATTAACGTCCAGCTGCGGCATCGCGCGATAGACATTATTGCTGGTGGTATTGCCAAATACCTGGAAATCTTTGGTGGAGAGCGTGGCGTCCCAGTTGGTGTCCGCATAGCCAACGCTGAATTTCTGCGTGGCGTAGTTGTCGGTCGAGCTGTAGTACTTCGAGTCGAGATCGTTGAAGTAATATTTGTCGCTGACTTTGGTATAGTCCGCGTTGAAACGCCAGTGCTGGTCATAAACACCCGCATGACGCCAGTAGAACAGCCAGCGATCGGAGCTGGCGCTTTCGGCGATGCCACGCTCTGATTTGTCGTTATCGTACTGTTTATCGGAGCCGAGGTAGTCGAACTCCACCAGACCGGCACCCAGCGTGGTCAGATAACGGAATTCATTTTCAAACTTCATGCCGCGCTTACTGATGTAGTGCGGCGTGATGGTCGCATCGGCCTGTGGCGCGATGTTCCAGTAGTAGGGCAGAACGAACTCAAAGCCGTTATTGCTGCCATATTTTGCGTTCGGGATCAGGAAACCGGACCGGCGGCGATCGCCAATCGGTAACTGCAGATAGGGGCTGTAGAACACCGGAACCGGACCGAGCTTAAAGCGAGCATTCCAGATCTCCGCCACTTCCTCTTCGCGATCCTGGATCACTTCTGAACCCACTACGCTCCAGCTGTTGGAGCCAGGCAGACAGGAGGTAAAGGTACCGTTTTCCAGAATGGTATAGCGGTTATCGCCGCGCAGCTTCATCTGATCGGCGGTACCACGTCCCTGACGATCCACCATCTGGTACTGACCATTCCAGACGTTGGTATCTTTGCTGTTCAGGTTTGACCAGGCTTTCGGACCTTTCAGGATGACCTGGTTGTCATCGTAGTGCACATTACCCAGGGCATCGACGGTACGCACGGGCGCGGTCTGGCCTTCCTGCTGACGCTGATGAAGCTGAACTTCATCCGCCTGCATACGGCTGTTGCCCTGCTCAATGTTTACGTTGCCAGTAAAGACCGCATCATTGGGATAGTTCCCTTTCGCGGCATCGGAGTGAATGGTGACAGGCAGTTGGTTCGTATCACCGTTCACCAGCGGGCGGTTGTAACTCGGCACGCCTAACATACACTGCGACATCAAATCGTCGGCAAAGGCTTGCTGGCTAATGGCTGCGCCGATCAGTGTGGCCAGCAGGGTAGGTATATGTTTTTTCATACGCGGTATCGAGAATTCCATGAAAACTGGCATCATGCCGACAATCGGGTCAGAGACTAACTTACTGCCCGGCGTTGCGCCAGTGTTAATCCTGGTCTGTCAGCGTTGCCGTTAGGCGCTGAGATAAATGACAGGTATGATAATGCAATTTTCAGCCGCAAGCATGGCGAATTGAGGAGTTTATGCGCTACTGGGGAAAAGTTATGGGTCTGGCGGTGGGATTACTTTCCGGCGCAGGCTTTTGGGGTATTGTGATCGGTTTGATCATTGGCCATATGGTTGACAAAGTACGCGGCGCACAAGGCAAGGCTTACTTCTCAAATAATCAGACCCGACAGACGCTGTTTTTCAGCACCACCTTTCAGGTGATGGGCCATCTGACCAAGTCAAAAGGGCGCGTCACGGAAGCGGATATTCAGATTGCTTCGCTGTTAATGGAACGGATGCAGCTGCACGGTGACTCCCGCAGTGCAGCCCAGCGCGCGTTCCGCGAAGGCAAGCAGGCGGATTACCCGTTACGCAGCAAATTGCGTGAACTGCGCAGCGCCTGTTTTGGCCGGTTCGATCTGATTCGGATGTTCCTGGAGATCCAGATTCAGGCCGCCTTTGCCGACGGCTCACTGCATCCCAATGAGCGTCAGGTGCTCTATGTGATTGCTGAAGAGCTCGGCATTTCACGGGTCCAGTTCGACCAGTTCCTGCGCATGATGGAAGGTGGCCAGCAGTTTGGCGGCGGTCAGCGCAGTTCTGGCGGTTTCCAGCAGGCACAACGCGGCCCAACGCTGGAAGATGCCTGCAGCGTACTGGGCGTGAAAAGCAGTGATGACGCCACCACGATCAAACGCGCTTACCGTAAACTGATGAGCGAGCATCATCCCGACAAGCTGGTGGCGAAAGGGCTGCCGCCAGAGATGATGGAGATGGCGAAGCAGAAAGCGCAGGAAATTCAGGCGGCGTACGATCTGATTCGCAAAGAGAAAGGCTTTAAATAATCACTGTGTCCCCTGGCCTCTTCTGCAACAGAGGAGGCCAGGGTGACAGGTCGAACATCTCAAAAATCGGCGGGCTGACGAAACGTCATAGCATTACCAAATGCCGGATGGGCAATGGTCAGTGACTCCGCATGCAGCAGCAGACGGGCTGCCATCGCTTTGGCTTCCGGGTGCGCATAGAAGTTGTCTCCCAGAATCGGATGGCCCAGCGCCAGCATATGCACCCGCAACTGGTGTGAACGGCCGGTAATCGGCTTCAGCGACACGCGTGCACTGTTATCCGCACGATACTCCAGCACCTGATACTCCGTCTGCGCGGCTTTGCCGGTCTCGAAGCAGACCATCTGCTTTGGACGATTTGGCCAGTCACAAATCAGCGGCAGATCAACCAGTCCCTCTTCCTTTTCAGGATGTCCCCAGATACAGGCCACGTAGGTTTTGGAAGGCTCCCGTTCGCGGAACTGGCGTTTCAGCTCGCGTTCCGCCGCCTTGGTCAGCGCCACCACCATTACGCCGCTGGTCGCCATATCGAGTCGGTGGACCGACTCGGCCTGCGGGAAATCACGCTGTATCCGCGTCATCACGCTATCTTTGTGCTCATCCAGACGACCGGGTACTGAGAGCAGACCGCTGGGTTTATTCACCACCATGATATGCGCATCCTGATAAAGGATGTGCAGCCAGGGTTCACGCGGTGGATTGTAAGGTTCCATGGGGCTTTCCAAAAATAAGGGGCCATGTGGCCCCTGAGCTTACTGGTGTGTCACCACAATCAGGCGCAGCGCGTCGAGACGCCAGTTGGCCTGGTCGAGACTTTCCAGCACCTGTTCGCGGTTGCTTTCCAGCGCCTCAACTTCATCGTCGCGGATGTTCGGGTTGACGGCTTTCAGCGCATTAAGACGCGAAAGCTCGGCACCCAGCTTCTCGTTCGCTTCAGCACGTGCCGCATCAATCACCGCACGCGCTTCACTGACGACGCTCTCTTCGGCCTGCGTCAGAATCGCATGCACATCCTGCTGCACCGCATTCACCAGTTTACTGGCGGTATGACGGTTAACCGCATTCAGCTGACGGTTAAAGCTTTCGAACTCCACTTTGCCCGCCAGGTTAGTGCCTTTGGTATCCATCAGCAGACGGATTGGCGTCGGTGGCAGGAAGCGGGTCAGTTGCAGATGCTTCGGTGCCTGCGCTTCAACCACATAGATCAGCTCGACCAGCAGCGTCCCCACCGGCAGCGCCTTGTTCTTCAGCAGTGACAGTGCGCTGCTGCCGGTATCGCCTGACAGGATCAGATCCAGACCGTTACGGATCAGCGGGTGTTCCCAGGTAATGAACTGAGTATCCTCGCGTGACAGTGCCTGATCGCGGTTAAAGGTAATGGTGCAGCCATCTTCCGGCAGGCCAGGGAAATCGGGCACCAGCATGTGGTCGGAAGGGGTCAGCACAATCAGGTTATCGCTGCGATCTTCCTGATTGATGCCGACGATATCAAACAGGTTAAGCGCGAAGTTCACCAGGCCAGTATCGTTATCCTGCTCGCTGATAGCATTGGCCAGCAGCTGCGCCGATTCACCGCCGTTGGAGTTCAGTTCCAGCAGGCGATCGCGACCCTGTTCCAGCTGCGATTTCAGCGCGTCGTGCTGTTTACGGCAGTCAGTGATAAACGCATCGAAGCCTTCATTGTTCTCCGGCGCGGCCAGATAGCCGATCAGCTGTGAATGGACGCTGTCATAGATGGTACGGCCGGTCGGGCAGGTGTGCTCAAACGCGTCCAGCCCTTCGTGATACCAGCGCAGCAGCACCGCCTGTGCGGTCTGCTCCAGCCACGGCACCAGAATCTGAATATCGTGCGCCTGACCGATACGGTCCAGACGACCGATACGCTGCTCCAGCAGGTCCGGGTTAAACGGCAGGTCGAACATCACCAGACGGCTGGCAAACTGGAAGTTACGGCCTTCTGAACCGATCTCGGAGCACAGCAGCACCTGCGCGCCGTTCTCTTCTGAGGCGAACCAGGCGGCAGCACGGTCACGTTCAATGATCGACAGACCTTCGTGGAACACCGCGGCGCGGATGCCTTCACGTTCACGCAGCACCTGCTCCAGCTGCAGCGCGGTGGCGGCTTTGGCGCAGATCACCAGCACTTTCTCTTTACGGTTGCTGGTGAGATAGCCCATCAGCCATTCGACGCGCGGGTCGAAGTTCCACCAGGTCCCGCTGTCGCCCTCAAATTCCTGATAAATCTGCTCCGGGTAGAGCAGGTCACGCGCCCGCTCCTCGGCGCTTTTGCGCGTACCCATAATGCCGGAGACTTTAATCGCCGTCTGATACTGCGCAGGCAGCGGCAGACGGATCTGGTGCAGCTCGCGTTTCGGGAAGCCTTTAACGCCATTACGGGTATTACGGAACAGTACGCGGCTGGTGCCGTGGCGATCCATCAGCATGGAGATCAGCTCCTGACGCGCCTCCAGCTTGCCATCACGGTCGCTGTTGGCGACCTGCAGCAGCGGCTCAATGTCCTGCTCGCCGACCAGATCGTTGATCCGATTCATCTCCTCCTGGGAGATCGCGTTGTCCGCCAGCAGCGCCGTGACGGCATCAGCAATCGGACGGAAATGCTGCTGCTCTTCTACAAAGGCGGCAAAGTCATGGAAACGGTCCGGGTCGAGCAGGCGCAGACGGGCGAAGTGGCTCTCCATACCCAGCTGCTCTGGTGTTGCGGTCAGCAGCAGAACGCCGGCAGTTTTTTCGGCCAGCTTTTCGATAACCTGATATTCGCGGCTTGGCTCGCCTTCTGACCAGGCCAGATGGTGCGCTTCATCCACCACCAGCAGATCCCATTCGGCATCGGCCAGCATCTCAAGGCGCTGTTTGTTACGGCGCACAAAGTCCAGCGAGCAGATAATCAGCTGCTCCGTTTCAAACGGGTTATCGCTGTCGTGCTGCGCTTCGGTATAGCGATCGTCATCAAACAGCGCAAAGCGCAGGTTGAAGCGGCGCAGCATTTCGACCAGCCACTGGTGCTGTAAGGTTTCAGGCACCACGATCAGAACACGCTCAGCACGACCCGCCAGCAGCTGTTGCTGGATGATCATCCCGGCTTCAATAGTTTTACCCAGGCCAACTTCATCGGCCAGCAGCACGCGCGGCGCATGGCGACGGCCGACATCGTGGGCGATATGCAGTTGGTGAGGGATCAGGTTGGTGCGCATACCGCGTAAGCCGCTGATCGGCAGGCGGTACTGCTCGCTCTGGTATTTACGGGCGCGGAAGCGGAGGGCGAAACGATCCATCCGGTCGAGCTGGCCGGCAAACAGGCGATCCTGCGGCTTACTGAATACCAGCTTGCTGTCGAGCATCACTTCGCGCAGCATCACGTCGCTTTCTTCGGTATCCAGCCGGGTACCGATATAGGTCATCAGGTCATTTTCGTTGCGTACTTCATCGACGCGCATCTGCCAGCCTTCGTGGCTGGTGATGGTATCACCCGGATTAAAGATGACGCGGGTAACCGGCGAATCGTTGCGGGCGTAGAGGCGGTTTTCCCCCGTGGCCGGAAACAGCAGGGTGATCATGCGGGTATCGATCGCCACCACGGTGCCCAGTCCCAGTTCACTTTCCGTATCACTAATCCAGCGCTGACCTAATGTAAAAACCATATATTTTTTGCTCGAATTTTAACGTTTTTAGAGGTGTTCCCAAAGCTCAGGCAATAGCGTTACCGCCAGACAAACGAGGTCTGGAGCGGGAGTAAGAGCGGTGAGTTTCAGGAAGGGCGCTATGGTACTGGATGGCAGGGCGTTCGTCACCTGTCAAAAAAGCCCCAGTTGCCCTGTAATCAGTGTAGCAAAGTCCCCTTCAACAAAGGGCAGAATCCCCTCAGCGACCGGCTGAAGTTGCTTCGTTACATAGTGGTCATAGTCCAGCGGCGTGCTGCGCGCTTCCAGTGGTTCCGGGCCTGCCGTCGCCATAACGTAACGAATACGGCCTCCCTTCTGATACTGCAATGGCCGGTTTAATTTACGATTCTGCTCATCGGCCAGCCTGGCGGCACGCACATGCGGGGGCACGTTTCGTTCATATTCATTCAGCGGCCGCCGCAGACGCTTTTTATAGATCAGCTGATCGTCGAGTTCACCCGCCAGCAGCTGCGCTATGGTCGTGCGGATGTAGTCCTGCCACGGCTCACGGTGAAAAATGCGATGGTAGAGCTGCTGCTGAAACTGTTTGGCCAGCGGCGTCCAGTCGGTTCGCACCGACTCCAGCCCCTTGAAGACCATGCGCTCACCGGCAGCGTCACGAATCAGTCCGGCGTAGCGTTTCTTGCTGCCCTGTTCCGCGCCGCGAATGGTCGGCATCAGGAAGCGGCAGAAGTGGCTTTCATACTCCAGCTCCAGAGCGCTGGTCAGCCCCTGCGTCTGCTGGAGGTGGTCACGCCACCAGTCATTTACTTTCTGCACCAGCTGCTGACCAATCGCGGCAGCATCGTCTTCACTGTGCGCCGACTTCAGCCAGACAAAGGTGGAGTCGGTGTCGCCATAGATAACGTCATAGCCTTCCGCTTCAATCAGCGTGCGGGTCTGCTGCATGATGGCGTGACCGCGCAGGGTAATCGAGGAGGCGAGACGAGGATCGAAGAAGCGGCAGGCGCTGGTACCCAGCACGCCATAAAAGGCGTTCATGATAATCTTCAGCGCCTGAGACAGCGGCTGATTTTTCTGCTTTTTCGCTGCCTCACGACCCAGCCAGATCTGCTCAACAATCGCGGGCAGGCAATGGGTATGCCGTGAGAAACGCGCTTCGCGGAAACCTTCGACTGAATCGGCATCATCCCGATGGGCCAGTCCCTCTACCAGACCCACCGGGTCGATCAGGAAGGTGCGGATAATCGACGGATAGAGGCTTTTGTAATCCAGCACCAGCACCGAGTCATACAGGCCGGGGCGCGAATCCATTACATAGCCGCCCGGGCTGGCTTCCGGGGCGACATCGCCCATGTTCGGGGCGACAAACCCGGCGCGATGCATCCGCGGAATATAAAGATGACCAAAAGCCGCCACCGAACCGCCGTGGCGATCGACGGCCAGGCCATTCACCGCCGCACGCTCCAGCAGAAACGGCATAATTGCGGTTTTGTGAAAAATGCGCGTCACCAGCTCGCAGTCTTTCAGGTTGTAGCGTGCCAGCGCCGGTTTATCGTTGGCAAATCGCCAGTTGATCTCCTCCATGCGATCCCAGGGATTATCAATCGCTTTTCCTTCACCCAGCAGCTGTTGCGACACCGACTCCAGGCTGAACGACGGAAAATCCCAGAACGCCGATTTCAGGGCGTCGATGCCATCGATAATTAACCGGCCGCTGGCCTGCGCGAAAAAAACGCCGGGCTTGAAGCCGTGTTCACGCCACTCCAGCGCGGCCTGCTGGCGGCCAAGACGCAGCGGTATGCCGTAGCGATCGGCATGCTTCTGCAGCACCCGCAGGTCAAACTGCACCACGTTCCAGCCAATCAGCACGTCCGGGTCATGCTCTGCAAACCACTGGTTCAGCGCTTCAAGCAGCTGCGGGCGGCTGTCGAGATAGATCAGCTCGAAGTCCAGCGCGCTGGCATCACCGTTTGGCGGGCCGAGCATAAAGACCTGGCGCTGACCGCAACCCTCCAGCCCGATGCAGTAAAGCTCGCCATGCTGCGTGGTTTCAATATCCAGTGAGACCCATTTCAGTGGCGGGCGATAGTCGGGGTGGGGTTTGAGCCGCGCATTGACCACGCTGTCGCCGCGCTGCTCGCCGTCAAACCAGACCGGGGCGGTAATAAAACGCTCCATCAGGTAGCGCTCCGGCGGGCGGATATCCGCCTCATAGACCGGGATGCCCTGTTCGCGCAGCCGCTTTTCGATGCGCTGTAGCTGACGGTTCTGCGGACAGTAGAGGCCAAAAACCGGGCGGCGGCGGAAATCTTTCAGCGCCAGCGACTGAATCCGAAACTGACGTTCATCTTTGAGTAATTCGCTGACCTGCGCCTGAAATTCCTCAGGAATAAACGCAACGGACTCCTGTACCGGCAGTACCACGCGCTGTGCGCCAGCATCCGTGGCGAGCCAGAGGATAATTTCGGTGCCTTGCGGGCTGTCGCGCCAGTGGCGGGTGAGCAGAAAACCTGCGCGGGCCATATTCAGATGTTCTCCGGACTCAGCAATTCAGGGATGAGAAAACTGCTTAAGTATATCATGGATATTTATACAGTTCCCGCCGCCGCTTTTGTCAACATTGTCCTACAATTCTTGCCTTGACGCTGTGTGGCTGGCTCTGGACAATCCAGCCTTCTGCTTTTACTTAGGATGATTATGGAAGCCTGGATTCAACAACTGATTACGCAGTCCCTGGAGTGGGCGCTGTTTGCCGTTGCGCTGGTGACGTTTCTGGAGTCGCTGGCGCTGGTCGGGCTGTTGCTGCCAGGTACGGTAATGATGGCCAGTCTGGGTGCGCTGGTGGGCAGTGGCGAGCTTGGTCTCTATCCTGCCTGGGCGGCGGGCTTTGCGGGCTGCCTGATTGGTGACTGGGTCTCTTACGGTATCGGCTGGAAATTCCAGGGGCCGCTGCATCGCTGGAAGTATCTGCAAAAATATAAAGGCCTGCTGGATAAAACCGAGCATGCCCTGCATCAGCACAGCATGTTTACGATTCTGGTCGGGCGCTTTGTGGGGCCGACACGTCCGCTGATTCCGCTGGCGGCCGGTATGCTGGAGCTGCCAGTGCGTAAATTCCTGCCGCCGAACATTATTGGCTGCATCCTCTGGCCGCCGCTCTATCTGCTGCCCGGTATTCTGGCGGGTGTAGCGATCGATGTGCCCAAAGCCGCGCAGGGCGGCAGCTTTAAGTGGCTGTTACTCGGCGTAGCCCTGCTGATCTGGCTGGGCGGCTGGTTATGCTGGCGCTGGTGGCGCAGCGGCAAGAGCCGCGACTGGGCGACCGCCTGGCTGCCGCCTGAGCGTTTACGCTGGGCAGGACCGCTGGGGCTGGTGATCGCCGTTGCGGCGTTTGTGGGTATTCAGTTCCATCCGATGATGCCGGTTTTCCGTCATCTGCTGTGGCAGGTGTTCTTCGCCTGACGCTTAACGACGCGGGATGCCGAGGACTTCTGCCTCCCGCGTCTCGCCCGACAGCAACTGTCGGGTCTCGCCATCCCAGTACACCCGTCCATCCACAATCACCACACTGCGCGGCGCAATCTGCTGTGCATCTTCAAGACTGTGCGACACCATCAGCAGCGTGATGCTGCGCGCTTCGCACACCGAACGCACCAGTTGCAGCATCTCGCCACGCAGCGCCGGATCCAGTGCAGAAAAAGGCTCATCCAGCAGCAGCACCGGCCGGTCGCGCAGCAGACAGCGTGCCAGCGCCACGCGCTGACGCTGTCCGCCTGACAGTTCGCCCGGCAGGCGAGTCAGCAGATCGCCTAATCCCACCTGGTCGGCCAGCGCGGCCAGCTGCTGACGCTGCTCAGCGTTGAGTTTTAATCCCGGATGCAGGCCCAGCGCCATGTTCTGCTGCACGCTGAGGTGCGGAAACAGGTTGTTCTCCTGAAACAGCATGGACACCGGTCGTCTGGCCGGGACGCTGTGGGTGTGCTCCTGACCGTCAATCATCAGGGTGCCCTGTTTCACCGGCAGGAAACCGGCGATCAGGCTCAGCAGCGTGCTTTTACCGGCTCCGCTGGGTCCGAGAATCGCGATCCGCTCGCCGCGCGCGGCAGTGAGGCTGAAGCGCATCGGCAGATGCTGATAAAGGTAAGTGAGGTTATCAAGTGTCAGCATGGCGGCCTGGTAATTTTTCCATTAGCGTGAACAGCAATAAGCAGAGCAGCAGCAGCAGCAGGGCGGTGACCGCGCCATCTGCACCGCGATAGGCGCCAATCTGCTGATAAAGGTAGAACGGCAGTGTGCGGAAGTCGGCACTGCCAAACAGCGCCACCACGCCGAAATCACCAATCGACAGCACGCAGGCAAAGGCCAGCGCCTGGGCTAGCGGACGCTTCAGCGCCCGCAGCTCGATCAGCCGCAGCCGGTTCCAGCCGTGGATATCCAGTGAATCGCAAAGTCTGCCGTAGCGCTCTGCGACATCCCGCATCGGATTTTCCAGCACTTTCAGCGCATAGGGAATGGCGATTAGCGCATTGGTAAAGATCACCAGCCCGTCGGCCGACTCGGGCAGGCCGATGGTGGCGTTGAACAGCAGGAAAAAGCCGGTGGCGAGCACAATGCCTGGCATCGCCAGAATTAGCATGCCGCTGGTGTCGATCAACTGCGCTGCCGTCGGACGCTGACGCAGACGCAGTTCCCGACTGCTCCACAGCAGCATCATGGTCAGGACCACTGAGAGTAAACCGGCACCAATGGCGATGCGCAGTGAGGTAAAGGTGGCCTGCCACAGTGCAGGCTGTGCCAGCGCGCCACGCAGTCCGCCGTGCAGACCATCGACAATGACCGCCGCCAGCGGAGGCAGCAGCAGGATCAGCGCCAGCCCGATCAGCAGCGCATCCATCAGCTGTGCTGCACGGGAATCCTGCGGATCGCGCCAGTCGTTCAACTGACTGGTTCCGGCGGGAATCGCCTTGCTAAAGCGCTGGCTGAGCAGCACCAGCGTCAGACAGCAGCCGAGCTGAATCAGCGCCAGCAGCGCCGCACGTCCGGGATCGTAGTCATAACTCAGCGCCTGGAATATTGCCAGCTCAATGGTGGTGGCCTGAGGACCGCCACCCAGCGACAGCACGGTGGCAAAGCTGGCGAAACAGAGCATAAAGATCAGCGCGCCGGTTGGCAGCAGCTGACGCCGCAGCCACGGCCACTCCAGCAGACGAAAATGGTGCCAGCCGCGCAGGTCGAGCTGCGCCGCCAGCTGACGCTGTTCAGCCGGGATGCTCTCCAGCGCCTGCAGCATCAGGCGGGTCGCCAGCGGCAGGTTAAAGAAGACGTGCGCCAGCAAGATGCCCGGCAGACCATAGGGCGAGAAGTGATAACCTAGCCCTGCCATCTGGCACAGCTGCGCCAGCCAGCCATTGCTACCGTAAACGGTCAGCAGGCCGAACACCGCGACCAGCACCGGCAGCACCAGCGTCATGGCGCACAGGCGCAGCAGCAGCTGGCGGCCTGGGAAGCTGCGTCGATAGAGCGCCCGCGCCAGCGGTACTGCAGGCAACAGTGACAGCAGGGCGGAGAGCAGCGCCTGAGCGAAAGAGAACGCGATAACGTGATGCAGGTAGTCATCCTGCAGCACGCCGCGTAAGTCCGTGTCCGGTGCGGCGCTCCAGAGTGCACCGAAGGCCAGAAACGCCACGAGTGTCAGTAACACCGTGGCGAGGGAACCGGGGATCAGCCAGCGCGGCATCAGCGGCTGACGGCGCGTTGCCACTGGCTAATCCAGCCCGAACGCTGGCTGGCAACCTCTTCCGGCGAGAACTGCAGAGCAGTTGAAGGCACGCTGAGCGCCGTGAAACCGGCAGGCAGAGGCGTGTCGATCACCGGGTACATCCAGTTGCCGGTGGGGATAGTGCGCTGGAAGTCAGGCGAGACCATAAACTTCATAAACTGCTGTGCCAGCGCGGGCTGTTTGCTGCTGGTTAACTGCGCGGCCACTTCAACCTGCAGATAGTGTCCCTCGGCAAAAGACGCGGCAGCATAGTTCTCTTTTTTCTCTTCGATGATGTGGTAAGCCGGTGAGGTGGTGTAACTCAGCACCAGATCGCCTTCACCCTTCAGGAACAGGCCATAGGCTTCACTCCAGCCTTTAGTGACCGTCACGGTTTTCTGCGCCAGCTTTTGCCACGCCTGCGGGGCCTGATCGCCATAGACCTTCTGCATCCATAGCAGCAGACCTAAGCCGGGCGTGCTGGTGCGGGGATCTTCGTAGATCACCCGCCACTTCTCCGGGCTGTCGACCAGCTCTTTCAGGCTTTTTGGCGGATTTTTCAGCCGGGTTTTGTCATAGACAAAGGCGAAGTAGCCATAATCGAACGGCACGAAGGTGGTGTTGTGCCAGCCATCGGGCAGTTTTAATGTCGAGGTGTCGACCTGACTTTCGGCAAACAGGCCAGTTTTTTGCGCCGCCTGCACCAGATTGTTATCCAGCCCCAGCACCACATCCGCTTTACTGTTTTTGCCTTCCATGCGGACGCGGTTCAGCAGCGAGACGCCATCTTCCAGCGTGACGAATTTCAGTTCGCAGTCGCACTGGGCTTCAAAGGCTTTTTTCACTGCCGGGCCAGGGCCCCAGTCGGCGGAGAAGGAGTCGTAGGTGTAGACCGTGAGAACTGGCTTAGCCGCCAGAACGGGGGCGGAGAGTAACAGCAGCACCGGCAGAACTTTGTTTAACACTTTGCGCTCCTTCAGGAGAATAGGGGATGAGTCGCAAAGGATCTGAGCACAGAGGCCTCTCAAATCCCTACGTCGGTATTAACCGAATCAGGTTCGACGGGTCTCTCTCAGCGGCTTGCTTGTGGCAGGCCGCACCCCGTTGAGAACGTCACATTCTAGTCATTTCAGCGCCGGGGCGAAAGCGTCACAGCGCTGGTGGCGCGAACCAGGCCGATTTAAAATCAAACCAGCCCAGGGTATTCATCCGTACGCCGCGCATGCTGCGCTGTCCTTCCAGTAGCAGCCAGTGATGAAACAGCGGATGCAGACCGGCTTCTTCGACTAATTGCTTGCTCCATTCGGCCAGCGGCAGTGTTTTCTCACGCCAGCGGGCCGCATCGCCATGCCAGTCGATCGGCAGGCAGTGATGCAGCAGTGGAATCTCATAAAGTTGCGCGAACAGGGAGTAATTCAGCGGCAGGGTAAAGTTCACGCTGCCCAGCCAGATATCACTTTCCGCCTCGCCCTGATACCAGCTTTCGTAGCTGATCTCACGGGTCTCCAGCGTGACGCCATGCGCTGCCAGCAGCGGACGCAGTGCATTAGCGATACCTTCGTGCTCCACGTGCTGGCTGTACCAGGTCAGCGTCAGGTGCGTTAAGCCGGGCGGTTTTTCCACGGGCGTCAGATCACGGCGATGATGCCAGCGCGGCAGCAGACCATACGCCGGAAACCAGTAGCGCTGATAGCCGACGCCGGCATGATTGAGCAGGGCGATGGGGTTAAACAGGTAGCTGACCCAGCGCCGCACCGCCTCGTTGCGACCCTGCTCTGAACGCTGATCGAACAGCAGATAGTAGCAGCCCTCTTCAAGGCGGCTCTCCTCCTGAACTTCATCGACGCTGTCGCCCTGCAGTCGGACACCGGCATAGACCAGCTCATCGCTGATGTCGGGCAGGACCCAGATAGAGACATCATCAATCAGGGCGCGAAAACCGAAGTAGTCATCAAACGCTTCGATTTTCAGCTGGCTCTCCTGATTGCGGATCACCCGGTAGGGACCGGTGCCAACAGGCTGACGGGCAAAATCACGCAGTGTCGGCCATTCGCTCGGCAGGATCATCGCACTGACGCTGCCGAGCAGCCAGGGTAATCCCTCGTCGGGCTGGCTTAAACGGATATCCAGCGTCCAGGGGGCAGGCGAGTCAATCTGCGCGATATGGGAAAAGAGTGGATGGGCGCGCTGACGCTCCAGCGTGGCGAGCACATCCTCCATCTCCAGTTCTCTGCCGTGATGGAAGCGAATCGCCGGACGCACAAAGAAGCGCCAGTGAAGTGGGGAAGTCTGCTGCCAGTGGTGCGCAATATCGGGTTCGATTTCCCCGTTTTCCTCATTTATCCGCGTCAGGCCGTTAAAAATCTGTCGCGCAATATGCGTTTCCGAGCGCCGCAGCGGCGAACCGGGCAGCAGGTTAAGCAGCGGACGATAGTAGAGCACCCGCAGGATATGCTTGCCCTGGCGGAAACTGCGCCCCAGGTGTGCCCCAATCATCTGCCGCACCTGGTTTTTATCGCCCACCAGCTGGACCAGTTGATCGATGCGATCCTGTTCCAGCAGATCCTCAGCACGCTGCTGCTGCAACGCCAGACCGGTGTAGCAGAAGGTGAGTTGCGATCGCCTGCCGCGCCCGGCTTCCGCCTGCCAGATCAGCCATCCTGCAGCCTGCATCCGGTTGAGCAGATTACGCATATGACGGCGAGAGCAATGCAGCAGGTCAGCCAGTTCGCTGAGGGTAATCTCCTGCGTTTGCCCCTGGCAGCTCTGCCACAGGCGAATGAACTGCTGCTTCAGACGTGATGAGGACATAAAAGAGGAACTCCCGGTGAAAAGCGCTCTGTTTTTTCTGCCCCATTTTAAGAGCAAACTTTGCGCTATGGGAAGAGCGGGAGGCATTCAGCAGTGAATGGCGTTCGACCCTCACTTCGCTGTTCAGTGGAGTGCTTTTCTGAGTAGGGTGCATTTACACCGCCAGCAGATGATCTCTGCTGGCTTTTTTCATGTTGCGCGGTATCGTCTACCCTTCTTTTTCCCGTCTGTTTGTTCTGAAAGGGATTTCGCTATGAAATCGCTGTTAACGCGGCAGCGCCGCATCAATCCGGTTTACCTCGCTTTTATGGTTGCCTCGTTCATGCTGGGCATCGCGGGCGCATTACAGGCACCCACGCTCAGCCTGTTTCTGACGCGCGAGGTGCAGGCGCGGCCCTTCTGGGTCGGGCTGTTTTTCACCATCAATGCGGTGGCCGGTATCGTGGTGAGCATGCTGGTGGCTAAGCGCTCAGACAGCGTTGGCGATCGTCGGCATATCATTCTCTTCTGCTGCCTGATGGCGCTGATGAATGCGCTGCTGTTTGCCTTTACCCGCCACTATCTGACCCTGCTGACGCTGGGTGTACTGCTGTCGGCGCTGGCCAGCGTCTCAATGCCGCAGCTGTTTGCGCTGGCGCGGGAGTATGCCGATCAGTCGTCACGGGAAGCGGTGATGTTCAGTTCGGTGATGCGTGCGCAGCTGTCGCTGGCGTGGGTGATCGGGCCACCGCTCTCGTTCGCGCTGGCGCTGAACTACGGTTTTGTGACGCTGTTTTTGGTGGCCGCTGCGCTGTTTCTGATCTGTATCCTGCTGGTCTGGTTTACGCTGCCATCTGTGCCACGCACGCAGCCGCTGATGCAAGGCGGCGGGCTGCCGATAAGCGGCTGGCGGGATCGGGATGTGCGGTTGCTGTTCATCGCCTCCGTCGTGATGTGGACCTGCAACACCATGTATATCATCGATATGCCGCTCTATATCAGCACCACGCTGGGGCTGCCGGAGAAGCTGGCTGGTTTGCTGATGGGAACGGCGGCCGGGCTGGAGATTCCGGTGATGCTGCTGGCGGGACATTACGCGCGCCGCATCGGCAAGCGGCGGTTAATGCTGATCGCGGTGGCAGCGGGCGTCCTGTTTTACCTGGGGCTGGTGTTGTTCAACTCCCGCACTTCGCTGATGGTATTGCAGCTGTTTAACGCGGTATTTGTCGGGATTATTGCGGGTATCGGGATGTTGTGGTTTCAGGATCTGATGCCAGGACGACCCGGCGCGGCGACCACGATGTTCACTAACTCGATCTCGACCGGCATGATTTTGGCCGGGGTGATTCAGGGAACGCTGAGTGAGCGGCTGGGACATGAGGCCGTTTACTGGCTGGCATTCGGGCTGGCGATTGTGGCGCTGGTGATGTCGGCGCGGGTGCGCGACGTATAAAAGAGAAGGGCGACAGGATGTCGCCCTCACAGTGCTGATAACGTCCGGCTCGGTGGCGGTAAGACCGAGCTGGCGAAGAGAACACGGTCAGATCGGAAAGTCGCTTAAGCCATCCCTGGCCGCTCGGCCCGCGCCGTCCCTGGCGCGGGACGCTTTCCTCTTCTGACCGTGTTCCCAGCGCATCAGGTTTTTTTATTGCTGTCAGATTCACCCTGATTTGGGTTTGTCAGCAGTCTGAGGGCGACCGAATGTCACCCTTTATTAACTCAATCAGCGCAGAAAAGCGGGCTGATTCTGCTCGTACTGCGAAATCGAGGCTTCGTGCTGCAGGGTCAGGCCGATGCTGTCGAGACCATTAATCATGCAGTGGCGGCGGAAGCTGTCGAGTTCAAACGGATAGACTTTGTCGCCTGCGGTAACCGTCTGGGCTTCCAGATCGACCGTGAAGCTGATACCCGGCTGGGCCGCAACGAGTCTGAACAGCTCATCCACTTCCTCTTCGCTTAACTTCACCGGCAGCAGTTGGTTGTTGAAACTGTTGCCGTAAAAAATATCCGCGAAGCTCGGCGCAATCACCACGTGGAAACCGAAATCGGTCAGCGCCCAGGGCGCATGCTCACGTGAAGAGCCACAGCCAAAGTTCTCGCGCGCTAGCAGGATGCTGGTGCCTTTGAACTCAGGCTTGTTCAGCACAAAGCCGGGCGTCGGCACCGTACCAGCGTCATCTTCAAAGCGCCAGTCATGGAACAGATGCTGACCGAAACCGGTACGGGTGACCTTCTGCAAAAACTGCTTGGGAATGATCGCGTCCGTATCGACGTTCGCGGCATCCAGCGGTGCAACAATGCCGGTGTGCTGAGTAAATTTATTCGCCATGACTTAAGCTCCTGTCGTCAGTTCACGGATGTCGGCAAAGTGGCCGGTCACGGCAGCCGCCGCGGCCATCGCCGGGCTGACCAGATGGGTACGTCCACCACGGCCCTGGCGACCTTCAAAGTTACGGTTGCTGGTAGATGCGCAACGCTCGCCCGGATTCAGGCGGTCATTGTTCATCGCCAGGCACATTGAGCAGCCAGGCAGACGCCATTCAAAGCCCGCTTCCAGGAAGATTTTATCCAGACCTTCCGCTTCAGCCTGCGCTTTGACCGGGCCGGAACCCGGCACCACCATCGCGACCACGCCAGGCGCGACTTTGCGGCCTTTGGCGATAGCGGCGGCGGCACGCAGATCTTCAATACGTGAGTTGGTGCAGGAGCCGATAAACACTTTATCAATCGCAACATCGGTCAGTTTAATGCCCGGCTGCAGGTTCATGTAGGCCAGCGCTTTTTCCGCTGAGGCGCGCTCAACCGGATCGGCGAATGAGGCCGGGTTCGGGATCAACTGATCAACGGCAATCACCTGGCCCGGGTTGGTGCCCCAGGTGACCTGCGGTGCAATCTCTTCAGCATGCAGCGTCACTACCGCATCATACTTCGCGCCTTCATCAGATTTCAGGGTGCGCCAGTATTCAACGGCCTGCTCCCATTTCTCGCCCTGTGGGGAGAACTGACGACCTTTCAGGTAGTTGAAAGTAGTGTCATCCGGTGCTACCAGGCCCGCTTTCGCGCCCATCTCAATCGCCATGTTGCACAGGGTCATACGACCTTCCATGCTCAGCGCCTGGATGGCCGGGCCGCAGAATTCAACCACATAGCCGGTGCCGCCTGCGCTGCCGGTTTTACCGATGATCGCAAGCACGATATCTTTGGCGGTAATGCCGGTGGACGCCTGGCCCAGTACTTCAATCTTCATGGTTTTCGCCCGACCCTGTTTCAGGGTCTGGGTAGCAAACACATGTTCCACTTCAGAGGTGCCAATACCAAACGCCAGCGAGCCGAACGCGCCATGGGTGGCGGTGTGCGAGTCGCCACACACAATGGTCATGCCTGGCAGCGTCATACCCTGCTCAGGACCGATAACGTGGACGATGCCCTGGAATGGGTGATTCAGGTCATACAGCTGTACGCCAAATTCTTCGCAGTTCTTCATCAGCTCCTGCATCTGAATACGCGCCATCTCGCCCGACGCATTGATATCTTTGGTCTGGGTAGAGACGTTGTGATCCATCGTGGCAAAGGTTTTGCCCGGCTGACGGACTTTACGTCCGTGTGCGCGCAGGCCATCAAAGGCCTGTGGCGAGGTCACTTCATGGATCAGGTGACGATCGATGTAGAGTAACGGCGTTTCGTTCGGCGCTTCGTGGACGACATGTGCATCAAATAACTTCTGGTATAAGGTTTTCATTTTTTTATTTTTCCTCGGCGATAAAGCGGGCAATGATGCTGCCCATCTCATCTGTGCTGACCGCAGGGCCATCACCGGCTAAATCTTTGGTGCGGTAGCCCTGTTCCAGCGCACGGCTGATGGCGCGTTCGATACTGTCGGCTGCCGCATCGGCATTCAGGCTGTAACGCAGCAGCAGCGACAGCGACAGGATCTGGGCGACCGGGTTAGCAATATTCTGACCGGCGATATCCGGCGCTGAACCACCCGCCGGTTCGAACAGGCCAAAGCCCGCTTCATTCAGGCTGGCTGACGGCAGCATGCCCATCGAGCCGGTGATCATGGCGCACTCATCAGAGAGAATGTCACCGAACAGGTTGGAGCAGAGCAGCACGTCAAACTGCGACGGGTCTTTGATCAGCTGCATGGTCGCGTTGTCGATATAGATGTGGCTCAGCTGCACGTCCGGGTACTCTTTTGCCACTTCATTAACAATTTCACGCCACATCACCGAGGTCTGCAGCACGTTGGCTTTATCCACCGAGGTGACTTTGTTGCGACGTTTGCGCGCCGATTCAAACGCGATACGGGCGATGCGCTCAATTTCGAAACGGTGATAGACCTCGGTATCAAAGGCACGCTCTTCCGGGCCGCTGCCTTCGCGTCCTTTCGGCTGACCAAAATAGATGCCGCCGGTCAGTTCACGAACACAGAGAATGTCGAAGCCCTTTGCGGCGATATCGGCGCGCAGCGGGCAGAAGGCTTCCAGTCCGCTGTAAAGCGCCGCCGGACGCAGGTTACTGAACAGCTTAAAATGCTTGCGCAGCGGCAGCAGCGCACCACGTTCAGGTTGTGATGCCGGGGGTAAATGCTCCCACTTCGGACCGCCAACGGAGCCAAACAGGATCGCGTCAGCCTGCTCGCAGCCTGCAACCGTAGCCGGTGGCAGAGGTTCGCCATGCTGATCGATTGCAATGCCGCCGACCGCATATTCCTGGGTGGTAATCTGCATATCAAAGCGCTGACGAATGGCATCCAGCACTTTCATCGCCTGTGCCATCACTTCCGGGCCGATACCGTCACCGGATAAAACTGCGATATGAGAGGAGGTGGACATGGTTATACGGTTTCCTTCTGATCTTTAAATTTGCGCTGCAATTCTTGTTCAACCTGACGGGCACGCCAGATATTGTTCAGGGCGTTGACCATCGCTTTCGCAGAGGACTCGACGATATCGGTCGCCAGACCAATGCCGTGGAATTTGCGGCCGTTGTAGCTCACAACGATATCGACCTGACCCAGCGCGTTTTCGCCGTGGCCTTTCGCAGTCAGCTTGTAGTTAACCAGCTCAGCGTCAAACTGCGTGATTCGGTTAATCGCCTGATAGACCGCATCAACCGGACCGTTACCGGTGGCGGCATCCGATTTAGCGACATCGCCGCAGCCCAGATTGACAGAGGCGGTGGCGGTGATGCCGGAACCGGTCTGGACGTTAAATTCGTGCAGCTGGAAATGCTCCGGCTCTTCATTCTGTTTGTTGATGAAGGCCAGCGCTTCCAGGTCGTAATCGAAGACCTGACCTTTTTTGTCGGCCAGTTTCAGGAAGGCGTCATACAGCGTATCCAGATTGTAATCCTGCTCGGCATAGCCCATCTCTTCCATGCGATGTTTTACCGCCGCACGGCCTGAACGCGAGGTCAGGTTCAGCTGGATTTTGTGCAAGCCAATCGACTCTGGCGTCAGGATTTCGTAGTTCTCGCGATTCTTCAGCACGCCATCCTGATGAATACCGGAGGAGTGGGCGAAAGCGTTGGAGCCGACCACTGCTTTATTCGCCGGGATCGGCATGTTGCAGATCTGGCTGACCATCTGGCTGGTGCGGTAGATTTCCTGATGATTGATAGTGGTGTGCACGTTCATGATCTGCTGACGGGTTTTAATCGCCATGATCACCTCTTCCAGCGCACAGTTTCCGGCACGTTCACCCAGCCCATTCATCGTGCCTTCAACCTGACGCGCGCCGGCCTGAACAGCAGCCAGGGCGTTACCGGTTGCCATGCCCAGGTCATCGTGGGTATGTACAGAGATAATCGCTTTATCGATGTTAGGAACGCGGTTCATCAGTTCGCTGATGATGTGAGCATATTCGCCTGGCAGGGTGTAGCCAACGGTGTCCGGGATGTTGATAGTGGTCGCACCGGCGTTAATCGTGGCTTCCACCATCCGGCACAGGTCATCAATGGGGGTACGGCCGCCATCTTCACAGGAGAACTCGACGTCACTGGTGTAGTTACGCGCACGCTTTACCATATGCACCGCACGCTCAATCACTTCCGGCAGCGTACTGCGCAGTTTGGTGGCGATGTGCATCGGGGAGGTCGCGATGAAGGTATGAATACGGAAGGCTTCGGCAACGCGCAGTGATTCATATGCCGCGTCGATGTCTTTCTCCACACAGCGCGCCAGTCCGCAGACCCGACTGTTTTTGATGGTGCGCGCAATGGTCTGTACTGATTCAAAGTCGCCTGGTGAGGAGACCGGGAAACCCACTTCCATCACATCCACGCCCATACGCTCCAGCGCTAAGGCAATCTGCAATTTTTCTTTCACACTCAGGCTGGCCTGTAATGCCTGCTCACCATCGCGCAGAGTGGTATCGAAAATAATGACTTGCTGGCTCATCGTATTCATCCTTTTGCTTTTTTCGGGCCTGGCAACGAGCATAAAAAAACCCGCGACAGGCGCGGGTTTTTAACTTTCAGCAGGTTTGAATCAGTGTTTGATTCCGCCCACAAGTCTACCGCGCAAGCTGAGTGCGTTTAGTAGTAGACCGAGAAGGCGAACAGAACGAAACATGGATTCAAACCTTATAAAATGTTGTGCTGTACATATTGGTACTGGAATCGCTCAGGGATGTCAACCTTCAATGCAGGGGTATTATCCGGGACGATGAAGGAAGATATTCTGTTATTTAACGGTCAGGCAGCGTAATGAACAGCGTGTCAGTCACTGCGTAAGCAATCAGCCCCGGAAGGCTGCCTTTTATGGGCTGTTTAAAGATTTATTCTATTGAAAAATAATAATTTTATTGGTTTTCAGCCTGGCAGCACCACAGGATTTATCACCTGTCGGTTAGCATAATCGAATGCGCTTGCGTGATTTACTGGTTAATTACGCCAGAAAAGAAAAGCGTCAGGCGATTGTGGGCTATTGCAGGCGGTAATAAGTTTTCGTTATTTCTTATATCACGCTGAAAATAATTTCTTACTTAGCATTTTCGTCTGCGGTTCTGCGACGTAATTAGTTTAATCCGCGCAGCCAATTCTTATCAGGCAGAGCCTTTACGTCCCGGCCTTTTAATTTACGCGGGTTTGCGGTTTGCCTGCCCGGTTAACTGCGGTTATGGTAATTGACCTACTCTCAGAACAATGAACTCAACAGATTTCTCTGTAACCGGACAGCGGCACATGTTTTCGCTGTCGTGCATAAACATAAGATTTTGATTGGCAAAGCAGGCACCAGGGCAACGTGTTACACACCAACGGGCGTAGTAACCGGGCCGGGTCCTCAAGCCTGGAGGCAGAAGATGGAGATGTTGTCAGGAGCCGAAATGGTCGTCCGTTCGTTAATCGATCAGGGCGTTAAGCAGGTATTCGGTTATCCGGGTGGCGCAGTCTTAGATATCTATGATGCGCTGCAAACCGTCGGGGGTATCGATCACATTCTGGTGCGCCATGAGCAGGGCGCGGTGCATATGGCTGACGGTCTGGCGCGTGCTACTGGTGAAGTTGGCGTGGTGCTGGTTACCTCAGGACCCGGTGCAACCAATGCGATTACAGGTATCGCTACCGCCTATATGGACTCGATTCCGCTGGTGATCCTGTCGGGTCAGGTTCCCTCGTCGCTGATTGGCTATGATGCCTTTCAGGAGTGCGACATGGTCGGCATCTCTCGTCCGGTGGTGAAGCACAGTTTCCTGGTGAAAAGCACCGAAGAGATCCCAACCGTACTGAAAAAGGCATTCTGGCTGGCCTCCAGCGGACGTCCGGGACCGGTGGTGATCGACCTGCCAAAAGATATTCTGAACCCGGCCAACAAACTGCCTTATCACTGGCCGGACTCGGTAAGCATGCGCTCCTACAACCCGACCATTCAGGGTCACAAAGGGCAGATTAAGCGCGCGCTGACCACCTTGCTGGCCGCGAAGAAGCCGGTGATTTACGCGGGTGGCGGGGCCATCACCGCTGGCTGCGAAGCGGAACTGTTACAGCTGGCTGAAAGCCTGAATATTCCGGTGACAACTTCGCTGATGGGCCTGGGCTCGTTTCCGGGTACCCACCGTCAGTGCGTCGGCATGCTCGGTATGCACGGCACGTACGAAGCCAACATGACGATGCACAATACCGATCTGATTTTTGGTATCGGCGTTCGCTTTGATGATCGCACCACCAACAACCTGGCGAAATATTGTCCCAACGCCACGGTGATGCACATCGATATCGACCCTACCTCGATTTCCAAGACGGTCGCGGCGGATATCCCGATCGTAGGTGATGCGAAACAGGTACTGCAGCAGATGCTGGAGTTGCTGGCGCAAAGCGACACGCTATCGCGTGCTGAGAGCCTGCACGACTGGTGGCAGGCGATCGAAGGCTGGCGCAGTCGTCACTGCCTGGAATTTGATCGCACCAGCGATAAAATTAAACCACAGGCCGTAATTGAAACCATCAGCCGTCTGACCAAAGGCGATGCGTACGTCACGTCGGATGTGGGCCAGCATCAGATGTTTGCTGCGCTCTATTATCCTTTCGACAAACCGCGCCGCTGGATCAACTCCGGCGGTCTGGGCACCATGGGCTTTGGTCTGCCTGCTGCGCTGGGCGTTAAGATGGCGTTGCCGGAAGAGACCGTCATCTGCGTAACGGGCGATGGCAGTATCCAGATGAACATTCAGGAGCTCTCTACAGCACTGCAGTACGATCTGCCGGTGCTGGTGCTGAACCTGAATAACCGGGTGCTGGGCATGGTGAAGCAGTGGCAGGATATGATCTATTCCGGTCGTCACTCCCAGTCTTACATGGAGTCGCTGCCTGACTTCGTGCGTCTGGCGGAAGCCTACGGTCATGTCGGCATCGCGATTGAACATCCGGCTGAGCTGGAAGAGAAACTGACGCTGGCGCTGGAAACGCTGGCGAAAGGACGTCTGGTGTTTGTGGATGTCACCGTTGACGGTAGCGAGCACGTTTACCCGATGCAGATTCGCGGTGGCAGCATGGATGAGATGTGGTTAAGCAAAACGGAGAGGACATAATTATGCGTCGCATTTTATCAGTTCTGCTGGAGAACGAATCCGGCGCATTATCCCGTGTCGTCGGTCTGTTTTCGCAGCGCGGCTATAACATTGAAAGCCTGACTGTGGCACCGACCGACGATCCCACGCTGTCGCGGATGACCATTCAGACGGTGGGCGATCAGAAGGTGCTGGAGCAGATTGAAAAGCAGCTGCACAAGCTGGTGGATGTGCTGCGCGTTACCGAACTGGGGCAGGGCGCCTATGTTGAACGTGAAATCATGCTGGTGAAGATTCAGGCCAGCGGTTATGGCCGTGAAGAGGTGAAACGAAACGCCGAGATCTTCCGCGGTCAGATCATTGACGTGACGCCAACGCTGTACACGGTTCAGCTTGCAGGCACCAGTGACAAACTGGACGCTTTCCTGAATACCGTCCGCGATGTTGCCGAAATTATTGAAGTGGCACGCTCCGGGATCGTGGGCGTTTCACGCGGCGATCGCATCATGCGTTAATTACGCTCCGTCATCATCAATCCTCACCTAACCCGGCGAAATGCCGGGTTTTTTTATTTTTTATGCGCAAGGCGGGTTACATTCAGAAAAGCGGTTGCTCCGCGCACTTTTCTGCTGTTAGATGATAGTCATAAGTTATCCATAGCTTAACTGCGGCTATTTTTGCCGTTAAAGCGGATTTGATGGTGGGGTTATCGTGAAACTGGATGAAATTGCGCGTCTGGCAGGCGTATCGCGCACCACGGCCAGTTATGTGATCAATGGTAAAGCGCGGCAGTATCGTGTCAGCGACAAAACCGTTGAAAAAGTCATGGCGGTGGTACGTGAGCATAATTATCACCCTAATGCGGTGGCTGCCGGGCTACGTGCCGGGCGAACGCGCTCTATTGGGTTAGTGATTCCCGATCTGGAAAATACCAGCTATACCCGTATTGCGAACTATCTGGAGCGCCAGGCGCGTCAGCGCGGCTATCAGCTGCTGATCGCCTGTTCTGAAGACCAGCCTGATAACGAGATGCGCTGCATTGAACATCTGTTACAGCGGCAGGTCGATGCGATTATCGTCTCTACCTCATTACCGCCAGAGCATCCCTTTTATCAGCGCTGGATCAACGATCCCCTGCCGATTATCGCGTTAGACCGCGCGCTGGATCGTGAACATTTTACCAGCGTAGTGGGTGCCGATCAGGATGATGCACAGACGCTGGCCGCTGAACTGCGTCAGCTTGAGGTTAAAAATGTGCTGTTCCTTGGCGCGTTACCTGAGCTCTCAGTAAGTTTCCTGCGGGAGATGGGGTTCCGCGATGCCTGGAAAGACGATCCCCGTCCGATTGACTACATCTACTGCAACAGCTTCGAACGCACCGCCGCTGCCGCGCTGTTTGAAAAATACCTTGAAGATCATCCGATGCCGGAGGCGCTGTTTACCACCTCATTTGGTCTGCTGCAGGGTGTCATGGATGTGACGCTGAAACGTGACGGAAGGCTGCCGACCGAGCTGGCCATTGCCACCTTTGGCGACCACGAATTACTGGACTTTCTTGAGTGTCCGGTACTGGCGGTGGGTCAGCGTCATCGTGACGTGGCAGAGCGTGTACTGGAATTAGTTTTAGCCTCGCTGGATGAACCCAGAAAACCGAAACCGGGTTTAACCCGCATTCGTCGTAATTTATACCGTCGCGGACAATTAAGCAGAAAAGTTAAATGAGTAACGGGCAGTATTATGCTGCCCGCCCATTTTATTTCCGTGATGTACTGATTAAATAAACAGGTCGACGTAAAAAAGCGTAAATTCTGCTCATCAAATCTAACAAAGTCGACAGGCTTATTTTTATTATCTGCTTACAACTTCAACAAACTTCCTGCCCCGTCTCGCCTGAAGCTGCTGTGCTTCCTTTCGGAAATCCCCTAAAATGCCGCCGCTGTCTCAGAAACTACGATAAATATTCAGCGCTTCATGTTGTTTCATTTTTAGTCGTTTTTTTGTGGGTCCTTATTTTTATTCAGG
This sequence comes from Pantoea sp. SM3640, assembly GCF_015654165.1. Taxonomy (NCBI): domain Bacteria; kingdom Pseudomonadati; phylum Pseudomonadota; class Gammaproteobacteria; order Enterobacterales; family Erwiniaceae; genus Pantoea; species Pantoea sp. SM3640. Next base: position 3,154,943 of record NZ_CP064872.1, on the reverse strand, counting down.
TATTCATTGGCTTAATTTTTACTTTCCCTTTTTATTCGTTTATATCGTCGCCAGAGATTAATTTTGCGCTCTGTAAAGAGTGATATTCAACTACCGCTCCGGCTTGACAAGGATTTCATGGGATCCTTAAACTCGTTTCGTGGTAAAAAGTGGGATAAAGTGGCGTAAATGGGTGACCAGGAGGAGAGACTGGCATGTTCCGCGGAGCAACGTTAGTCAATCTCGACAGCAAAGGGCGGCTCGCCGTACCCACGCGATATCGCGATTTGCTGATTGGGGAATCTCAGGGGCAGATGGTCTGTACCATCGACCTCCACCAGCCATGCCTGTTGCTTTATACCCTGCCCGAATGGGAAATCATTGAAAAAAAGCTGGCACGCCTTTCCAGCATGAATCCACTTGAGCGCCGCGTACAGCGTTTGCTGCTGGGACATGCCAGTGAATGTCAGATGGACAATGCAGGCCGCCTGCTGCTGGCAAATACGCTTCGGCAGCACGCACAATTAACCAAAGAAGTGATGCTGGTTGGACAGTTCAACAAGTTTGAGCTGTGGGATGAACAGACCTGGTATCAACAAGTCAGGGACGATATTGACGCAGAACAGTCGGCTCAGGAGCCTTTATCTGAGCGGTTGCAGGACTTGTCGCTATAGCTATGCAGGAAAATTTCAAACATACCACCGTACTGTTGGATGAGGCGGTTAACGGCCTCAATATCAGGGAAGACGGTATTTACATCGACGGCACTTTTGGCCGTGGTGGCCATTCACGCCTGATTCTTTCGCAACTGGGAGAGAAGGGAAGGCTGATCGCCATCGATCGCGATCCGCAAGCTATCGCCGCTGCCGCTGAGATCACCGACCCGCGTTTTTCAATTATTCATGGCCCTTTTTCCGCGCTGGCAGAGTATGTCGCTGAACGGGATTTAGTCGGGAAAATTGACGGCATTTTACTCGATCTGGGGGTTTCATCACCGCAACTGGATGACGCCGAACGCGGCTTCTCCTTTATGCGTGACGGACCACTGGATATGCGCATGGACCCTTCGCGCGGTCACTCCGCCGCAGAATGGTTACTGCACGCGGAAGAAGCGGATATCGCCTTCGTCCTGAAGACCTACGGTGAAGAGCGATTCTCTAAACGTATTGCCCGGGCCATTGTCGAGCGCAATCGTGAACAGCCGATGACCCGCACCCGGGAGCTGGCTGAAGTGATCTCTGTCGCCATGCCGGTGAAAGATAAGTTTAAGCATCCGGCTACACGCAGCTTCCAGGCTATTCGTATCTGGATTAACAGTGAACTGGAAGAGATCGATATTGCTCTGAAAGGGGCGGTTGAGGTGCTGGCGCCACAGGGGCGCCTCTCTGTTATCAGCTTCCATTCACTGGAAGATCGGCTGGTGAAGCGCTTTATGCGCGATCAGAGTCGCGGGCCACAGGTGCCAGCCGGGATACCGATGACTGAACATCAGCTGCGAGCGCTGGGTGGGCGTGAGCTGAAGCTGCTTGGCAAGATGTCACCGGGTGATGCTGAAGTCTCTGAGAATCCCCGTGCGCGCAGTTCGGTATTACGTATCGCGGAGAAAACCGACGCATGATCGGTAATGAGCGCCACAGTCTGCCCGCCGTCATCGGCGGGGATTTGCTGCGAAAAGGCAAGATTCCGGTGCTGTTGCTGATCGCTGTGGTGGTGTCTGCCGTGCTGGTGGTCACCACCACCCATAAAACACGACTGCTGACCGCGCAGCGCGAACAGCTGGTGCTGGAGCGTGATGCGCTGGATATCGAGTGGCGCAACCTGATTCTGGAAGAGAATGCGCTGGGCGATCATAGCCGGGTTGAACGCATCGCCACCGAGAAGCTGCAGCTGCAGCACGTTGATCCTTCACAAGAAAATATCGTGGTGCAGAAATAAGGATTTCAGATAGCGAATGAGCGGCACAGGCAGAACGCTGAAGTTAAAGAAACCGGAAGATAAAGCCAGCTTTGTAAGCTGGCGTTTTGCGTTGCTGTGCGGCTGTATTTTACTGGCGCTGGGTGGCTTGCTGTCGCGTGTGGCCTGGCTGCAGGTCATTAATCCCGGCAAGCTGGTGAAAGAGGGCGATTTGCGCTCGCTGCGTGTTCAGGCAGTGCCGACTTCGCGCGGGATGATCAGCGATCGCGCCGGACGTCCACTGGCTGTCAGTGTACCGGTTAATGCCATCTGGGCTGATCCAAAAGAGCTGCATGCTGGTGGTGGCGTAACGCTCGACAGCCGCTGGAAGGCGCTGTCCGATGCGCTCTCTATTCCGCTTGATCAGCTGGCGGCCCGCGTCAATGCCAACCCTAAAGGCCGCTTTGTCTATCTGGCGCGCCAGGTTAATCCGGCCATCGGTGAATACGTCAAAAAACTCAAACTTCCCGGTATTCATCTGCGCGAAGAGTCGCGTCGTTACTATCCTGCCGGGCAGGTCACCTCTCATCTGATTGGCTTTACCAATATCGACGGCCAGGGCATCGAAGGCATTGAGAAGAGCTTTGATAAATGGCTGACCGGTGCGCCGGGCGAGCGGACGGTGCGCAAAGATCGCTATGGCCGCGTCATCGAAGATATCTCCTCTGTGGACAGCCGCGCCGCCCATAACCTGACCCTGAGCATTGATGAGCGGTTACAGGCGCTGGTTTACCGTGAACTGAATAACGCCGTTGCTTTTAACAAAGCGGAATCGGGTACGGCGGTGCTGGTGGATGTGAACACCGGTGAAGTGCTGGCGATGGCCAACAGTCCGGCTTACAACCCGAATAATCTCACCAATACGCCAAAAGATCTGATGCGTAACCGCGCGATTACCGACATCTTCGAGCCGGGTTCTACCGTGAAGCCGATGGTGGTGATGACCGCGCTGCAGCGCGGCGTGGTCAGAGAGAACAGCGTACTGAATACCGTGCCGTACCGCGTCAATGGTCATGAGATCAAAGATGTGGCGCGCTACAACGAATTGACCCTGACAGGGGTTTTACAGAAGTCGAGTAACGTCGGTGTTTCACGTCTGGCGTTAGCGATGCCTTCCTCAGCGCTGGTAGAAACTTACGCGCGCTTTGGACTGGGCAAACCGACCAATTTGGGGCTGGTCGGGGAAAGCAGTGGCTTATACCCTAAAAAACAACGGTGGTCTGACATAGAGAGGGCCACCTTCTCTTTCGGCTACGGGCTAATGGTAACGCCGTTACAGTTAGCGCGAGTCTACGCAACGATTGGCAGCTATGGCATTAACCGTCCGCTGTCGATTACCAAAGTGGATCCGCCCGTCGCGGGACAACGCGTTTTCGATGAGTCACTGGTGAAAACTGTGATGCACATGATGGAAAGCGTGGCGCTGCCCGGTGGCGGTGGCGTTAAAGCGGCAATCAAGGGTTATCGCATCGCGATAAAAACCGGTACGGCGAAAAAAGTCGGGCCGGACGGACGATACGTCAATAAATACATTGCCTATACCGCAGGCGTTGCGCCTGCCAGTCATCCCCGATTCGCGCTGGTGGTGGTGATTAACGATCCCCAGGCTGGCAAGTATTATGGCGGTGCGGTTTCTGCACCGGTGTTTGGTGCCATCATGGGCGGCGTACTGCGCACCATGAACATCGAGCCGGACGCATTACCGACGACCAATGACAGGAATGAGTTGGTGACTAACAGAAGTGAGGAATCAAGTGACAGATCGTAACCTGCGCGACTTACTCGGCCCCTGGGTGCCAGGCGCGCCGGCGCGCCCATTGCGCGACATGACCCTGGATAGCCGCATGGCGGCGTCTGGCGATCTGTTTGTCGCTGTTGCAGGCCATCAGGTTGATGGCCGCCGTTTCATTCCGCAGGCGATTGCGCAGGGCGTCGCCGCCGTGGTGGCTGAAGCTGAAGGTGAAGCGACTGACGGCGAAATCCGTGAAATGCACGGCGTACCGGTCATCTATCTGGCACAGCTGCATCAGCGGCTGTCGGCTTTAGCAGGACGTTTTTATCAGCAGCCGGGCGAGAAGCAGACGCTGATTGGCGTCACTGGCACCAACGGTAAAACCACGACCACCCAGCTGCTGGCGCAGTGGGCGACGCTGCTGGGTGAAACCAGCGCAGTGATGGGCACCGTCGGCAACGGGCTGGTGGGTCACTTAGTCGCTGCAGAAAATACTACCGGTTCAGCCGTGGACGTTCAGCATATGCTGCACGAGCTCGCTGAAAAAGGAGCGACCCTGACCGCGATGGAAGTCTCGTCACACGGTCTGGTGCAGCATCGCGTTGCGGCGCTGCCGTTTGCCGCGGCGGTCTTCACCAATCTCAGCCGCGATCATCTCGATTACCACGGTGACATGCCGAGCTATGAGTCGGCCAAATGGCTGCTGTTTTCTGAGCATCAGGTCGGACAGGCGATTCTTAACGCTGATGATGAAGTCGGCCGTCGCTGGCTGGCGCGCTTACCTGATGCGGTTGCCGTCACCATGGAAGATAACCTTCAACCGGGCTGCCATGGCCGCTGGCTGAAAGCCGATGCGGTGGAGTACCACGACAACGGGGCTCATATCCGCTTCAGCTCCAGCTGGGGCAACGGTGAAATCGACAGCCCGCTGATGGGCGCGTTCAACGTCAGCAATCTGCTGCTGGCGCTGGCGACCCTGCTGTCACTGGATTATCCGCTGGCGACGCTGATAAGCGTTGCACCACGATTACAGCCCGTTAACGGGCGTATGGAAGTGTTCAGCGCTGCAGGAAAACCGACGGTCGTGGTGGATTATGCCCACACGCCGGATGCGCTGGAAAAAGCGCTGGAAGCGGCACGTCTGCATTGCAAAGGAAAACTCTGGTGCCTGTTTGGCTGCGGCGGCGACCGCGACAAAGGCAAGCGCCCGTTAATGGGGGCGATTGCTGAACAATTTGCGGATGTGGTGGTGATTACCGACGACAATCCGCGCAGCGAAGATCCGCAGGCGATAGTAAAAGACATTCTGACCGGTTTGCTGGATCCGGGCCGCGCCCGCGTGGTATCAGGTCGTGCGCAAGCGGTCACTAACGCCATTATGCAGGCACAGCCTGACGATATCGTGCTGGTGGCGGGCAAAGGCCATGAAGATTATCAGATCATCGGCAATCGTCGTCTCGACTACTCCGATCGTGCCACGGTAGCGGCACTGCTGGGAGGCGCAGCATGATCCCGGTTTCATTAAAGACCCTGGCGGAAATTACCGGCGGCACGCTGCACGGCAGCGATTTCACCCTGAACGATGTGACCACCGATACCCGCAAAGTGACGGCGGGCAGCCTGTTTGTCGCGCTGGTGGGCGAACGCTTCGATGCACACGACTTCGCCGGAGAGGCCATTGCAAATGGCGCACAGGCGCTGCTGGTGAGTAAGCATTTACCTGTCGCTGTGCCTCAGGTGGTGGTTGAAGATACCCGTATCGCCTTTGGACGACTGGGTGCCTGGGTTCGTCAGCAGTCGACCGCCCGCGTAGTAGCGCTGACCGGCTCCTCCGGCAAAACTTCGGTCAAAGAGATGACCGCAGCGATTCTGCGTCAGTGTGGCGAAACGCTCTACACCGCAGGCAATCTCAACAACGATTATGGCGTGCCGATGACCCTGCTCCGCCTGACCGCAGAACATCAGTATGCGGTCATCGAGCTGGGTGCTAATCATCAGGGCGAAATCGCTTACACCACTGACCTGGTTAAACCAGAAAGTGCGCTGGTGAATAATCTGGCCGCGGCCCATCTGGAGGGCTTTGGCTCACTGGCGGGTGTTGCTAAAGCGAAAGGTGAGATCTTTCAGGGCCTGCCGGCTCACGGCATTGCCATTCTCAATGCGGAGAGCAACGACTGGCCGAACTGGCAGAGCACGCTGCAGGATAAAACCGTGTGGCGCTTTTCACCGCAGGCGGCCGAGTGTGATTTCTCCGCCCGTGATATCCGCATTGCGCAGGATGGCACCCATTTTGTGATGAACACACCGCGTGGCACGGCTGAGATCGTACTGCCGCTGCCGGGCCGTCATAACATTGCTAACGCCCTTGCGGCGGCGGCACTGGCCCTGTCAGTGGATGCGCCGCTTAGCGCCGTTCAGCAGGGACTGAAAAACCTGCAGTCGGTGCCGGGTCGTCTGTTTCCGGTGCGTCTTTCTGCGCATCAGCTGCTGCTGGATGACAGCTACAACGCTAACGTCGGCTCAATGACCGCCGCCGTCCAGGTCCTGTCAGAGATGCCAGGTTACCAGGTGCTGGTCGCGGGTGATATGGCGGAACTGGGTGAAGAGACTGAAAAATGTCACCGCGAAATCGGTGAAGCGGCACGCGAAGCAGGCCTTGACCGCGTGCTGACCTGTGGAAAATTCAGTCACTTCATCAGTGAAAGCAGTGGCGTTGGTGAACATTTCAGCGATAAGACGGCGCTGACTGAACGTTTGCGAGAATTGTTGTCCCAACACTCAGAAATTACCGTCCTGATAAAAGGTTCACGTAGTGCCGCCATGGAGCAGGTAGTACAGAGCTTAAAGGAGAAAGGAACATGTTAGTTTGGCTGGCCGAGCATCTGGTCGCTTTTTATTCGGGCTTCAACGTCTTTTCCTATCTGACGTTTCGCGCCATTGTCAGCCTGCTGACCGCGTTATTTATCTCGCTCTGGATGGGGCCGCGCCTCATCGCCTGGCTGCAGAAATTACAGATTGGCCAGGTCGTCCGTAACGACGGTCCGGAATCGCACTTCAGTAAGCGCGGGACGCCTACCATGGGCGGCATCATGATTCTAACTTCCATCACCATTTCGGTACTGATGTGGGCCTATCCGTCGAACCCCTATGTCTGGTGCGTGCTGTTCGTGCTGGTCGGCTTTGGCATCATCGGCTTTGTCGATGACTACCGCAAAGTGGTGCGTAAAGACACCAAAGGCCTGATCGCCCGCTGGAAATATTTCTGGATGTCGGTGATTTCGCTGGGTGTGGCGTTCGGACTTTATGCGGCGGGCAAAGATACCCCTGCGACTCAACTGGTCGTGCCGTTTTTCAAAGACATCATGCCGCAGCTTGGCCTGTTTTATGTGCTGCTGGCCTACTTTGTCATTGTCGGAACGGGTAATGCGGTCAATCTGACCGATGGCCTGGATGGCCTGGCGATTATGCCAACCGTCTTTGTCGCTGCGGGCTTCGCGCTGGTTGCCTGGGCAACCGGTAACGTGAAGTTTGCTGAATACCTTCATATTCCCTATCTGCGTCACGCCGGTGAGCTGGTGATTGTCTGTACCGCTATCGTCGGGGCAGGGCTGGGCTTCCTGTGGTTCAACACCTATCCGGCTCAGGTCTTTATGGGCGACGTCGGCTCGCTGGCATTAGGCGGCGCGCTGGGCACCATCGCGGTGTTACTGCGTCAGGAATTTTTACTGGTGATCATGGGCGGCGTATTTGTGGTTGAAACGCTGTCGGTAATCCTTCAGGTGGGATCGTTCAAGTTGCGCGGCCAGCGTATTTTCCGCATGGCGCCGATCCATCACCACTATGAACTTAAGGGCTGGCCGGAACCGCGCGTCATCGTGCGCTTCTGGATTATTTCGCTAATGCTGGTGCTGATTGGCCTGGCCACGCTGAAGGTGCGTTAATCATGGCTGACTATCGGGGTAGAAAAGTCGTCATCATCGGACTGGGCCTTACCGGGCTCTCCTGTGTTGATTTCTTTTTAGCGCAGGGCGTCACGCCTCGCGTGATGGACACCCGTGTCTCGCCGCCGGGGCTGGATAAATTGCCCGGGCAGGTTGAACGCCATCTGGGCGGCATTAACGGTGACTGGCTACTGGCGGCCGATCTGATTGTTGCCAGCCCTGGCGTCGCGCTGGCGCATCCGATTCTCAGCGAAGCGGTAGAAGCCGGAATTGAAATCGTCGGTGACATTGAGCTGTTCTGCCGCGAGGCGCAGGCTCCCATCGTGGCAATTACCGGTTCTAACGGCAAAAGCACCGTGACCACGCTGGTAGGTGAGATGGCGAAAGCCGCAGGCTGGCAGGTGGGCGTCGGTGGCAATATTGGTCTGCCCGCGCTGAGTCTGCTGCAATCACCGGCCCAACTTTATGTACTGGAACTCTCCAGTTTCCAGCTTGAGACCACCCACAGTCTGAAAGCGGCTGCGGCAACCGTGCTTAACGTCACCGAAGATCATATGGACCGCTATCCGCTGGGTATGCAGCAGTATCGTGCTGCCAAGCTGCGGGTCTATGAGAATGCGCAGATCTGCATCGTTAACGCTGATGATGCGCTGACGATGCCGGTACGTGGTGCGGATAAGCGCTGTGTCAGCTTTGGTGTCGATTTCGGTGACTACCACCTTAACAAGCAGCAGGGCAGTATCTGGCTGCGGGTGAAAGGTGAGAAAGTCCTGAACACCGCTGAAATGAAGATGGTGGGACAGCATAACTACACCAACGCGCTGGCTGCGCTGGCGCTGGCCGATGCGGTCGGTCTGCCACGCGCCTCCAGCCTCGCGGCCTTAACGCAATTTAACGGTCTGGCGCATCGCTTCCAGCTGGTCCATGAACACCAGGGCGTGCGCTGGATTAATGACTCCAAAGCGACCAACGTCGGCAGCACCGAAGCGGCGCTGAATGGCCTGCAGGTTCAGGGAACGCTGTGGCTGCTGATGGGCGGTGATGGTAAGTCAGCCGATTTTACACCGCTGATCCCGTGGCTTCAGGGCGACAACGTGCGCCTTTACTGCTTTGGCCGTGACGGCGATGCGCTGGCGGCGCTGCGTCCTGCCATCGCTGTGCGCACGGAAACGATGCGACAGGCAATGGAGCAGATCGCGCCACAGGTTAAAGCAGGCGATATGGTTCTGCTGTCGCCAGCCTGCGCCAGCCTTGACCAGTTCCGTAACTTTGAGCAGCGCGGTGAGCAGTTCGCGCAACTGGCGAAGGAGCTGAGCTGATGCGTATTCCTGGTGCCGGACTGGCGGGTTACTTCTCAGGACGCCTGAAAGACTGGGTGATGGGCGCACGCGAAAGTGATGATTCATCGCTGGTGCTCTATGACCGCACACTGTTATGGCTGACGCTGGGCCTGGCGGTAATTGGTTTTGTGATGGTGACGTCGGCGTCTATGCCGGTAGGTCAGCGTCTGAATGACGATCTCTTTTACTTCGCCAAACGTGATGCGTTCTACATCGTGCTGGCTTTGGGTATGGCGCTGGTCACGTTGCGGGTGCCGATGGATTTCTGGCAGCGCTACAGCAACGTGATGCTGATGGTCACGGTGGCAATGCTGCTGATTGTTCTGGTCGTCGGCAGCTCAGTTAACGGTGCCTCGCGCTGGATTGCGCTGGGTCCGCTGCGTATCCAGCCTGCGGAGCTGTCGAAGCTCTCCCTGTTCTGCTATCTGGCCAGCTACCTGGTGCGCAAAGTGGAAGAGGTGCGTAACAACTTCTGGGGCTTCTGTAAGCCGATGGGGGTGATGGTCGTGCTGGCGGTGTTACTGCTGGCGCAGCCGGACCTCGGTACGGTGGTGGTGCTGTTTGTCACCACGCTGGCGATGCTGTTCCTGGCCGGTGCCAAGCTGTGGCAGTTCATGGCCATCATCGGCTCCGGCATTTTTGCGGTGATCCTGCTGATCATTGCAGAACCTTATCGTATGCGCCGTGTGACCTCGTTCTGGAACCCGTGGGAAGATCCGTTTGGTAGTGGCTACCAGCTGACGCAGTCTCTGATGGCATTTGGTCGCGGAGAATTCTGGGGGCAGGGACTCGGTAACTCGGTGCAAAAGCTGGAATATCTGCCGGAAGCGCATACCGACTTTATTTTCGCCATCATCGGGGAAGAACTCGGCTATGTCGGTGTGGTACTGGCACTTTTAATGGTATTCTTCGTCGCTTTTCGTGCGATGTCGATTGGCCGTCGTGCTCTGGAACTGGATCAGCGTTTTTCCGGCTTTTTAGCCTGTTCAATCGGTGTCTGGTTCAGCTTCCAGGCGCTGGTTAACGTCGGGGCTGCCGCCGGTATGTTACCGACCAAAGGCCTGACCTTACCGCTGATCAGTTACGGTGGGTCGAGTCTGATCATTATGTCGACCGCCATCGTCTTTTTATTACGCATAGATTATGAAACGCGCCTGGCGAAAGCGCAGGCGTTTACCCGAGGTGGTCGATGAGCGGTAAGCGATTGATGGTGATGGCAGGCGGAACCGGCGGACATGTCTTTCCCGGTCTGGCTGTCGCCCATCATCTGATGGAACAGGGCTGGCAGGTTCGCTGGTTAGGCACAGCCGACCGTATGGAAGCCGATCTGGTGCCAAAACACGGCATCGACATCGACTTCATCCGTATCAGCGGATTGCGCGGGAAGGGCATGAAAGCACTGCTGCTGGCACCGCTGCGTATCTTCAATGCCTGGCGCCAGGCGCGTCGCATTATGAAAGACTGGCAGCCGGATGTTGTGCTAGGCATGGGCGGCTACGTTTCAGGACCAGGCGGCTTAGCGGCCTGGAGCTGCGGAATTCCGGTGGTGCTGCATGAGCAGAACGGGATCGCCGGGCTGACTAACAAATGGCTGGCGAAAATCGCTACCAAAGTACTGCAGGCGTTTCCGGGCGCGTTTCCCGCCGCCGATGTGGTGGGGAATCCGGTTCGTACCGATGTTCTGGCTCTGCCTTTACCCGCGCAACGTCTGGCGGATCGTCATGGCCCGATTCGGGTGCTGGTGATTGGGGGCAGTCAGGGGGCGCGGATTCTGAACCAGACGCTGCCGCAGGTTGCGGCGCTGGTGGGTGATGAGATCACCCTGTGGCATCAGACCGGTAAAGGGGCACAGCCCGAAACAGAGAAAGCCTATCAGCAGGTGGGACAGACGCAGCATAAGGTCACTGAGTTTATTGATGACATGGCTGCCGCCTACGCCTGGGCTGATGTGGTGGTATGTCGCTCCGGCGCATTAACCGTGAGCGAAGTCGCTGCCGCTGGTTTACCGGCGATTTTCGTGCCGTTTCAGCACAAAGATCGCCAGCAGTACTGGAACGCGCTGCCGCTGGAGAAAGCGGGCGCCGCCAGAATTTTTGAGCAGCCGCAATTTACTGCGGAGGCTGTAGCGGATTTGCTACGCCACTGGGACCGCGCAACACTGCTGACGATGGCCGAGCAGGCCCGTCAGGTGGCGATCCCCGATGCGACTGGACGGGTCGCTCAGGAAGTGGCTCGCGCCGCAAAGTAATCATTCCGGTCAGCGTGTCTGACCTGTACCCGAAGTGGGTACAAACTGAAATAGCAGGTAACTGAGAGCGATGAATACACAACAATTGGCAAAACTGCGTTCTATCGTGCCCGAGATGCGTCGCGTCCGGCACATCCACTTTGTCGGCATCGGTGGTGCTGGCATGGGCGGTATTGCCGAAGTGTTAGCAAATGAAGGCTACCATATCAGCGGTTCAGATCTGGCCCCTAACCCGGTGACGCAGAACCTGATCGCCCTGGGCGCCACCATTTATTTTAACCATCGCCCCGAAAACGTGACCGATGCCAGCGTCGTGGTGGTCTCCAGCGCCGTATCGCAGGATAACCCGGAACTGGTAGCAGCTCGTGAACAGCGTATCCCGGTGATCCGTCGCGCGGAGATGCTGGCTGAACTAATGCGTTTCCGTCACGGCATCGCCGTTGCGGGTACGCATGGCAAAACGACCACCACGGCGATGGTGTCGAGTATCTATGCGGAAGCCGGTCTTGATCCGACTTTCGTTAACGGCGGCTTGGTCAAAGCAGCAGGTACCCATGCGCGTCTGGGTCACAGCCGCTATCTGATTGCCGAAGCGGATGAGAGCGATGCGTCGTTCCTGCATCTGCAGCCGATGGTGGCCATTGTGACCAACATCGAAGCTGACCATATGGACACCTATCAGGGCGATTTTGAGAACCTGAAGCAGACGTTTATTAACTTCCTGCACAACCTGCCGTTTTACGGTCGTGCGGTAATGTGTGTGGATGATGTGGTTATCCGTGACCTGATCCCACGGGTGGGCCGTCATATCACCACCTACGGTTTCAGTGACGATGCGGATCTGCGCATTGAAAACTACGAGCAGAGTGGCGCGCAGGGGCATTTTACCCTGATCCGTCAGGACAAAGCGCCGCTGCAGATTACGCTGAATGCGCCGGGTCGCCATAACGCCCTGAACGCGGCAGCCGCGGTTGCCGTCGCCAGTGAAGAGGGCATTGAAGACAATGCCATCCTGGCTGCGCTGGAGAGTTTCCAGGGCACGGGCCGTCGCTTTGATCTGCTGGGTGAATTCCCGACAGAGCCGGTGAACGGTCAGCCGGGCACCGCCATGCTGGTGGATGATTACGGTCATCACCCAACCGAAGTGGACGCGACGATTAAAGCCGCGCGCGCAGGCTGGCCGGATAAAAAACTGGTGATGGTGTTTCAGCCGCACCGTTACAGCCGTACCCGCGATCTGTTTGATGATTTCGCCAACGTGCTGTCGCATGTCGATGTGTTGCTGATGCTGGATGTGTACTCCGCCGGTGAAACCGCGATTCCGGGTGCCGACAGCCGTTCGCTGTGCCGTGCCATTCGTAACCGGGGCAAGGTTGATCCGATTCTGGTGCCGGAACATGACGCGCTGCCGGAAATGCTGGCACCACTGCTGTCAGGCAATGACCTGATTCTGGTGCAGGGTGCCGGTAACGTCGGCAAGGTTGCCCGCAAGCTGGCGGAGACTAAGCTCCAGCCGGAACGCAAAGCGGAGGATCGTCATGGCGGATAAAGTTGCCGTATTAATGGGCGGCACCTCAGCAGAGCGTGAGGTTTCGCTGAACTCGGGTCAGGCCGTCGTCGCCGGACTGCGGGAAATGGGCATCAATGCGCATGGCGTCGATACCCGTGATGTGTCGGTGCTGACACTGAAAGAGCAGGGCTTTACCAAAGCCTTTATCGCGCTGCATGGCCGGGGCGGAGAAGATGGCACGATGCAGGCAGTGCTGGAGTTTCTGCAACTGCCTTACACCGGCAGCGGCGTAATGGCATCGGCTGTGACCATGGATAAGCTGCGCACCAAACTGCTGTGGCAGGGTCGCGGATTACCGTCAGGAAAGTTTGTCTGGCTGACGCGTCAGCAGTTTGATGCCGGGCTGGATGCAGAGAGCAACGCAGCAATTGCGGCGCTGGGTCTGCCACTGTTTGTAAAGCCAGCCTGTGAAGGCTCGAGCGTGGGTATCAGCCGGGTTAACGATCTGAGCGCGCTGCCTGCCGCACTGGACATGGCGTTTAAGCACGACAATGACGTACTGGTCGAAGCGTTTCTCAGCGGCGCGGAGTATACCGTCGCGATTGTGGGCGATCGTATTCTGCCCTCAATTGAAATAAAGATCGCCAGTGAGTTCTATGACTATGAAGCTAAATACATTTCTGACGATACTCAGTACGTCTGTCCGACCGATTTAAGCGCTGAACGTGAAGCTGAATTACAGCAGCTGGTGCTGGCGGCCTGGCGTGCACTGGGCTGTCGTGGCTGGGGACGGGTTGATGTGATGACGGATGGGGAAGGGCGCTTTCAGTTGCTGGAAGCCAATACCTCTCCGGGCATGACCAGCCACAGTCTGGTTCCTATGGCTGCGAAACAGGCGGGCATGAGTTTCCCGCAGCTGGTTGCCCATATTCTGGAGCTGGCCGACTGATATGTCACAGGCGGCGATGAGAGTTCGAAACCGTGAACCGCAGGAGCGTATTCGCACCGGGCGCAGTAACGGAGCCCGACTGTTCGGCATTGTTTTTCTGCTGATGGTTATCGGGATTATGGTTGCCGGCGGGCTGGTAGTGCTGAAGTGGATGAACGATGCGTCCCGGCTGCCGCTGTCAAAACTGGTGGTGACAGGACAGACGCACTACACCACCCACGACGATATCCGCCAGGCGATTCTGTCGCTGGGTCCGCCTGGCACGTTTATGTCTCAGGATGTGGATATCCTGCAGCAGCAGATTGAGCGGCTGCCGTGGATTAAGCAGGTCAGCGTACGTAAGCAGTGGCCGGACGAACTGAAAATCCATCTGGTGGAGTATACGCCGGTGGCGCGCTGGAACGATTTGCATATGGTGGATGCTGAAGGTGTCTCCTTCAGCGTACCCGCCAGTCATGCCGGCAAAGAAACAATGCCGATGTTGTATGGGCCAGAAGGGAGTGAGAAAGAGGTCCTGGCGGGCTATCACAGCATGGATGATGTGCTGAAAGCCCGGAAGTTTACCCTGAAGGTGGCGTCGATGACGGCCCGTCGTTCATGGCAGCTGGTCACCAGCGATGATGTACGTATCGAACTGGGCCGCAGCGACACCATGAAACGACTGAATCGCTTTATTGAGCTCTACCCGGTGCTGCAACAGCAAGGTCAGAACGAGAGCAAACGTATCAGCTACGTGGATTTGCGATACGACTCTGGCGCTTCTGTTGGCTGGACACCGGTCGTGATGGAGCCACAGGACAGTAATCAGCAACAGAACCAGGCACAGGCTAAACAACAATGATCAAGGCAACGGACAGAAAACTGGTAGTTGGACTCGAAATCGGCACTGCAAAGGTTGCCGCCCTGGTTGGGGAAGTTCTGCCCGATGGTATGGTCAACATTATTGGGGTGGGCAGCTGCCCTTCCCGCGGTATGGATAAAGGTGGCGTAAACGACCTTGAGTCGGTGGTGAAATGCGTTCAGCGCGCCATCGATCAGGCTGAGCTGATGGCAGATTGTCAGATCTCCTCCGTCTACCTTGCTTTATCGGGCAAACATATCAGTTGTCAGAACGAAATCGGGATGGTTCCGATTTCGGAAGAGGAAGTGACTCAGGATGATGTAGAGAACGTTGTACATACCGCCAAATCGGTGAGAGTACGTGACGAGCACCGCATCCTGCATGTAATTCCTCAGGAATACGCAATCGATTATCAGGAAGGGATTAAGAATCCGGTCGGGCTGTCCGGCGTGCGCATGCAGGCAAAAGTACACCTGATCACCTGCCACAACGATATGGCGAAGAACATCGTTAAAGCCGTTGAGCGTTGCGGACTGAAAGTGGATCAGCTGATTTTTGCCGGCCTCGCCTCCAGTTTTGCGGTTCTGACTGAAGACGAACGTGAGCTGGGCGTCTGTGTTGTCGATATTGGTGGCGGTACAATGGACATAGCCGTATATACCGGCGGCGCTTTACGGCACACTAAGGTGATTCCGTATGCAGGCAACGTCGTCACCAGCGATATCGCCTATGCGTTTGGTACACCACCAACGGATGCTGAAGCGATTAAAGTGCGCCATGGCTGTGCGCTGGGCTCGATTGTCGGCAAAGATGAGAACGTTGAAGTGCCGAGCGTAGGAGGACGTCCACCGCGCAGCCTGCAACGTCAGACGCTGGCGGAAGTGATTGAGCCGCGTTATACCGAACTTTTGAATCTGGTCAATGACGAGATTCTGCAGTTACAGGAACAACTGCGTCAGCAGGGCGTGAAGCATCATCTGGCCGCAGGCATTGTCCTGACCGGTGGTGCAGCGCAAATCGAAGGACTGGCGGCCTGTGCGCAACGCGTATTCCATACGCAGGTGCGTATCGGACAGCCGCTGAATATTACCGGCCTGACTGACTATGCGCAGGAATCGTACTACTCCACCGCCGTGGGACTGTTGCATTACGGCAAAGAGTCGCACATGAACGGTGATGCAGAGACCGAAAAACGGGTTTCAGTAGGTAACTGGTTCAAGCGTATTAACAGTTGGTTAAAAAAAGAGTTTTAATTTTTGTGAAAGGGGATCATGCTGTTTTCTTTAATGATCTCCAGGCGACAGGCACATAACGGAGAGAAATCATGTTTGAACCTATGGAATTAACCAACGACGCGGTGATTAAAGTCATCGGCGTCGGTGGCGGCGGCGGTAACGCCGTAGAGCACATGGTACGCGAACGTATCGAAGGTGTGGAATTCTTTGCTGTGAATACCGACGCGCAAGCGCTGCGTAAAACAGCGGTCGGCCAGACCATCCAGATCGGTAATAACATTACCAAAGGTCTGGGTGCGGGTGCGAACCCGGAAGTGGGCCGTAACTCTGCAGAAGAAGATCGCGAAGCACTGCGGGCTGCGCTGGAAGGGGCAGACATGGTCTTCATCGCAGCAGGCATGGGCGGCGGTACCGGTACCGGTGCAGCACCTGTGGTTGCTGAAGTGGCCAAGGATCTCGGTATCCTGACGGTGGCGGTTGTCACCAAGCCATTCAACTTCGAAGGCAAAAAACGCATGGCGTTTGCCGAGCAGGGGATCGCTGAACTCTCCAAGCATGTCGATTCACTGATTACCATTCCAAACGACAAGCTGCTGAAAGTGCTGGGTCGTGGCATTTCCCTGCTGGATGCGTTTGGTGCGGCCAATGACGTGCTGAAAGGCGCAGTCCAGGGTATCGCCGAACTGATCACTCGTCCGGGCCTGATGAACGTCGACTTTGCTGACGTGCGTACCGTGATGTCCGAAATGGGCTATGCAATGATGGGTTCAGGCGTGGCGTGCGGTGAAGATCGTGCGGAAGAAGCGGCTGAAATGGCAATCTCCAGCCCGCTACTGGAAGATATCGATCTGTCTGGCGCCCGTGGCGTGCTGGTCAACATTACTGCGGGCTTCGACCTGCGTCTGGATGAGTTCGAAACCGTGGGTAACACTATCCGTGCCTTCGCCTCTGACAACGCGACCGTGGTAATCGGTACGTCGCTGGATCCGGAAATGAACGACGAACTGCGCGTCACTGTCGTGGCAACCGGTATTGGCATGGACAAGCGTCCGGAAATTACGCTGGTCACCAATAAGCCAGCCAGCCAGCCAGTGATGGATCATCGCTATCAGCAGCACGGTATGTCACCGCTGCCGCAGGAGCAGAAGCCTGCTGCCAAAGTCGTTAACGACCAGGCTGCGCAGTCGAATAAAGAGCCAGACTATCTTGATATTCCGGCCTTTTTACGTAAGCAGGCCGACTAGGATTAACCCTATAATTGGGATTCTCCGCTCTTTGTGCTAAAGTGTCTGTCCGCTGGTAAAGTATACTGGCGGTCGGAAAGGTGATACTGCGAGATAATGCGATGATCAAACAAAGGACATTAAAACGTATTGTTCAGGCGACTGGCGTCGGTTTACATACCGGCAAAAAAGTCACACTGACATTACGCCCTGCGTCGGCTAACACCGGGGTCATCTATCGTCGCACCGACTTGAATCCACCGGTAGATTTTCCGGCTGATGCAAAATACGTGCGCGACACCATGCTGAGTACCTGCCTGGTGAATGATGAAGGCGTGCGTATTTCAACGGTTGAACACCTTAATGCCGCCCTGGCGGGTCTGGGTATCGATAACATTATTGTTGAAGTCGATGCGCCAGAAATCCCGATCATGGACGGCAGCGCAGCACCGTTTATCTATCTGCTGATGGATGCGGGTATCGAGCAGCTCAACAGCGCGAAGAAATTTGTGCGTGTTAAGCAGACCGTGCGTGTGGAAGAGGGTGACAAATGGGCAGAGATCAAACCGTACAACGGTTTCTCGCTCGATTTCACCATTGACTTCAAACACCCGGCTATCGATTCCAGCTCACAGCGCTATGCGATGAACTTCTCTGCTGACGCCTTTGTTCGTCAAATCAGCCGGGCGCGTACATTTGGCTTTATGCGTGAAATCGAATATCTGCAGTCTAAAGGCCTGTGCCTGGGCGGTAGCTTAGATTGTGCGATAGGTCTGGATGATTTCCGCGTACTGAATGAAGAAGGTCTGCGTTTTGAAGACGAGTTTGTCCGTCACAAAATGCTGGACGCGATTGGCGACTTGTTTATGTGTGGTCATAACATTATTGGCGCATTCACTGCGTTCAAATCGGGCCACGCGCTGAACAACAAGCTGTTGCAGGCGGTTCTGGCGAAGCAGGAAGCCTGGGAATGGGCTACCTTCGAAGACGAAGCTGAACTGCCAGTGGCATTCAAAGCACCGAATCTGGTTCTGGCTTAACTACCCCAGAACGTGAAACGGCTGGTTATGCTGACACCCTCTCCGGTCAGCGGCACCAGCCGTTTTTTTATTGCCTTCCGTAACACACCTGATGACTGCGACCTTGCTCGCAAAGCGTTGTCTGTTCTGCTGAATTGCTGAACAATCACACGCGTTTTCTCACGCCGCCTCTTTAATCCCAGGTGTGGATGCCCCACATTAATGTTACTATCTGTGGCGCTTTTACAGGCCGAAATCCGTTGCGGCTCGCGGCGGGTACACGAAATCAAGAGCGCAACAGAGCATGCGCGATGGAAAGGTTGTGATCGGGATTCTTCTGCGCTGGCGACAATTAGGTAGACGCTACTTCTGGCCCCATCTCCTGTTAGGGATGGTAGCGGCCAGCTTTGGCCTGCCAGCCTGTGCGCAAAGCTCCGAACTCAACGCCTCGTCTGAATCGCCGGCCAGCAGTCTCTTTCTTGGCAATGCCACACGCTTCGATCATTTAATCCGGCTTCAGGAAGCATCCCGACGTCCAAGCTTCAGCGTGGATTACTGGCATCAGCACGCCATCCGCACCGTTATTCGTCACCTCTCTTTCACGCTGGCACCTCAGGTGCAGGCGGAGCAACAGCAGTTACCGCTGGCGGCACAAAAGCTGGCGCTGATCGACTCACTGCATAATTTACTGACATCGCATTCTGCGCTGCACACTGCACCGCAGCAGATATCTGTACCGCCTCTTTTCACGGCCACTACCCGCTCATGGGTAGAATGGCATGCCAGCGTGCATGGCATTCGCGCCGGACCCGCCCGATTGTTCTGCTAATATTTTTGGTTTTATTCACGCTGTTTAGATTTTGCAGTCCGGAATGCGCCGGCTGAATTGAGAATATATTTACTATGTTAAGCAAAATATTGACCAAGGTTTTTGGTAGCAGTAACGATCGTACGCTGCGCCGTATGCGCAAAGTGGTGGACGTCATCAATAAGATGGAGCCCGATTTTGAGAAGCTCTCTGACGATGAACTGAAAGCAAAAACCGACGAGTTCCGCGAGCGCCTGAAAAAAGGTGAATCGCTGGAAAGCCTTATCCCGGAAGCGTTCGCGACCGTGCGTGAAGCGAGTAAACGTGTGTTCGGCATGCGTCACTTCGACGTGCAGCTGATCGGCGGCATGGTGCTGAACGACCGCTGCATCGCTGAAATGCGTACCGGTGAAGGTAAAACCCTGACCGCAACGCTGCCAGCCTATCTGAATGCGCTGTCCGGCAAAGGCGTTCACGTGGTGACCGTCAACGACTATCTGGCACAGCGTGATGCGGAAAATAACCGTCCACTGTTCGAGTTCCTGGGTTTAAGCATCGGTATCAACATGTCAGGCCTGCCGGCGGTGGCGAAGCGTGAAGCCTATGCTGCTGATATTACCTACGGCACCAACAATGAATATGGCTTTGACTATCTGCGCGACAACATGGCTTTCAGCCCGGAAGAGCGCGTACAGCGTAAACTGCACTATGCGCTGGTGGATGAGGTCGACTCCATCCTGATCGATGAAGCGCGTACGCCGCTGATTATCTCTGGTCCGGCAGAAGACAGTTCTGAGCTTTACACCAAAGTGAACAAGATCATCCCTCATCTGGTTCGCCAGGATAAAGAAGATACCGAGACCCATCAGGGTGAAGGTGACTTCTGGGTCGATGAGAAAGCGCGTCAGGCTCACATGTCTGAGCGTGGTCTGGTGAAAGTGGAAGAGCTGCTGGTCAGCCAGGGCATTATGGAAGCGGGCGAGTCTCTCTACTCACCGACCAATATCATGCTGATGCACCATGTCACTGCGGCGCTGCGTGCGCACGCACTCTTTACCCGCGATGTTGATTACATCGTGAAAGATGGCGAAGTGGTGATTGTTGATGAACACACCGGCCGTACCATGCAGGGCCGTCGCTGGTCCGATGGTCTGCATCAGGCGATTGAAGCGAAAGAAGGCGTTGAGATTCAGAACGAGAACCAGACGCTGGCCTCTATCACCTTCCAGAACTACTTCCGTATTTACGAGAAGCTGGCCGGTATGACCGGTACTGCTGATACCGAAGCGTTCGAATTCAGCTCTATTTACAAGCTCGACACCATTGTGGTGCCGACCAACCGTCCGATGGTGCGTAAAGATCTGGCCGACCTGGTCTACATGACCGAGAAAGAGAAGATCGATGCCATTATCGAAGATATCCGTGAGCGCACAGCCAACGGTCAGCCGGTGCTGGTGGGAACCATCTCGATTGAAAAATCAGAAGTGGTTTCTAACGAACTGACCCGTGCCGGTATCAAACATAACGTCCTGAACGCCAAATTCCACGCCCGCGAAGCGGACATCGTGGCGCAGGCTGGTCAGCCGGGTGCGGTCACTATCGCCACCAACATGGCCGGACGTGGTACGGATATTATGCTGGGCGGTAGCTGGCACGCTGAAGTGGAAGAACTGGAAGAGCCAACTGAAGCGCAAATCCAGGAGATTAAAGCGGCATGGCAGATTCGTCATGATGCGGTTCTGGCGTCAGGTGGTCTGCACATTGTCGGTACCGAACGTCACGAATCGCGTCGTATCGATAACCAGCTGCGTGGTCGTGCCGGCCGTCAGGGTGACGCCGGTTCTTCACGCTTCTACCTGTCGATGGAAGATGCGCTGATGCGTATTTTCGCCTCAGACCGCGTCTCCAACATGATGCGTAAACTGGGCATGAAGCCAGGCGAAGCGATTGAGCATCCGTGGGTTACCAAAGCGATTGCCAACGCACAGCGTAAAGTTGAAAGCCGCAACTTCGATATTCGTAAGCAGCTGCTGGAATATGATGATGTGGCAAATGACCAGCGTCGCGCGATTTACAGTCAGCGTAATGAGCTGCTGGATGTCTCGGACGTTAGCGAAACCATCAACAGCATTCGCCACGATGTCTATAAAGCCACCATCGACACCTATATTCCGCCGCAGTCGCTGGAAGAGATGTGGGACGTGCCGGGTCTGGAAGAGCGTCTGCGTGCTGACTTCGATCTGAATCTGCCGATTGCAGAATGGCTGGATAAAGAGCCTGATCTGCACGAAGAAGTGCTGCGTGAGCGCATCATGACCCACGCCACGGAAAGCTACGCAGAGAAAGAGCAGATCGTTGGTGCAGAGATGATGCGCAACTTCGAAAAAGGCGTGATGTTGCAGACGCTGGATTCATTGTGGAAAGAGCATCTGGCTGCAATGGACTATCTGCGTCAGGGTATCCATCTGCGCGGCTATGCGCAGAAAGATCCGAAGCAGGAGTACAAGCGTGAGTCCTTCGCTATGTTTGCCGCAATGCTTGAATCACTGAAGTATGAAGTGATCAGTACGCTGAGCAAAGTGCAGGTGCGCATGCCAGAAGAAGTTGAAGCGATGGAGCAACAGCGTCGTGAAGAAGCTGAACGTCTGGCGCAGCAACAGCAGCTAAGCCATGTAGAAGAAGATCTGCTGGCAGCCGAGCCTGTGGCGGAGCAGAGCGGCGAACGCAAAGTCGGCCGCAACGATCCTTGCCCATGCGGTTCCGGTAAAAAGTACAAGCAGTGTCATGGCCGTATTGCCTGAAACTGAATGCTGATAAAAAAGGAGCCGCTGGCTCCTTTTTTTATGGTCTGTGCCAGCGCAGCGAGTGCGCCAGCTCGGAGCTAAAGCGGTTAACTTCCGCTCCGGCATGCTCTAGAATCAGCCTTCATTCACTTATGACGACCGGATAGTTTCCATGAAGCACCTGCAGGTTGCAGTTGGCATCATTCGCAATGCCAATAAACAGATTTTCCTTGCCCAGCGCGCGGCAAGCTCTTACATGGCGAACAAGTGGGAGTTTCCTGGCGGTAAGATTGAAGCGGGCGAAAGTGCCGAACAGGGGCTGGTCAGGGAGCTACACGAAGAGACCGGGATTGACGTCACTGAGGCGCGCCCGATTGGTCATGCAGACCACAGCTATGACGATCTGCGCGTAACGCTGCATTTCTTTCTGGTTGAAGGGTGGAAAGGCGAGCCGTGGGGCAAAGAGGGTCAGCCACAGCGTTGGGTTGATCAGCATGCGCTGGTGGCGGAGGAGTTTCCACCCGCGAATCACCAGCTGATTGCGCGTCTGGTCGCGGGCGAACTCTGACTGGATGGGGCAGTGCGCCCCATCTCATCAGCGATCTTCTTCTTCGCTCCAGTTGTCACTGTCGTTCATGTCGTTGCTGCTGGGAATGCGTTTTTCTTCTGCGGCCCATTCTCCTAAATCGATGAGCTGGCAGCGCTTACTGCAAAAAGGGCGCCACGGGCTGAGCTCATCCCAGATCACATCTTTGCCGCACTGCGGACAGGAAACGGTCATCACTTCTTGCTGCATATTTACCTCTAACAACAGGCCAGCTGGAAGTTAAGGCGGGCCGGAACTTCACCGCGCTCACTATCAAGTGGCATAAAACGAATGGCGTAGCGGCTTTTATGTCCGGACACCTGGGGATAGAGCGCATCGTCCAGCGACAACTGTAGTCGCAGCAGATCGGCACCCTCGGCATTATCCTGATAAAAACCATTAAGACTGGTCTGCATATGGAACGCGCCGGACTGGCGGATTAGATCCAATACCATCGCCAGCGCACGATGCAGCGGCTCCAGCGTCTGCATCCAGGCCTCGACCTGCGCATCGCGCGTTTCCTGCGGCAGATGGAGCCAGATGTGCAGGCCCGGCAAATCAAAGCTGCAGCATCCGCCTGGGATGCTCAGTCGCTGACGCACCAGGGCAATCAGACGATCCTCGCGCAGTTGCTGGCCCATACGCGGTGCATTCATCAACTGCGTTGACTGAATTTTGAGTTTATCGCGCAGAGCATCCACCAGCGTCATATCGACGCCAGGCACGTCAGCCCACGCCCGTAATTTTTGCTGTTGACGCTCAAGCTCTTTCAACAATTCTGTCCGCATATCGCCGCGCTCAAAAATATCGAGCAACTCGCCAGTCAGGCGAAAAAAGGTCAGCGCATTAACGGTTTTATCCAGTGGGGTCGTTTCATCTAACTGATTAATCAAAAACTCAACCCGTAACCAGGTTCGCATTTTTTCATTCAGTGGGTGTTCAAACAGAACGGGTGTGCTCATGGTATTAATCCTGTTTCGTTGCCGCCAGCCTGAGATAGCGCTGATGGAGTTCGGCAACCTGTGGCAAGGCGTCGTCGGGCTCACCACTGTTATCAATAATGTCATCGGCACAGGCGAGGCGCTGCTGGCGCGTGGCCTGTGCGGCAATAATACGTTTCGCCTGTTCGACGGAAAGATGGTCACGCTGCTGGGTGCGCTTTAACTGCGTTGCCTCATCAATGTCTACCACCAGTACCCGATCAGCCTGGTGCTGTAACTGATTTTCCACCAGTAATGGCACCACCCAGAGCACATAAGGTGAGGTGGCCTGGGCGATCAGTTCTCGTGTCCGGGCGTTAATCTGCGGATGCAGCAGGGCGTTTAACCAGCTTTTCTCTTCAGGCTGCTGAAAAATAATGTCGCGAAGCTGTTTACGATCAAGCATTCCCTGTTCCGTCACGATTGACGCGCCATAGCGTGCCTGAATGGCCTGCAAAGCGGGCGTGCCAGGTTCAACAACTTCGCGGGCGATCAGGTCAGCATCAATAATGTCCACGCCAGACGCGGCGAATGCCTGGGCAATCGTACTCTTTCCACTGCCGATTCCCCCTGTAAGCGCGACGATATAGGGCATGTTTCTCACCTGACTTCATAATCCGACATAGGTACAGGGTAATGATCTGGCTAAGAAAGGCAAAAATGCGCGACAGATCACACCGATAAAGCACAACTAAATTTAACGGATTGTAGCGTAAATAAAGTGAAATTCGCAGTCTTGTCGCGCAGTCAGAGGCGCGTATCATAACGTCACTGGAGCTGTGCTTACTTCGTGAACGACGATTCATTGCCACTTACCAGGACACTGTTTATGCGTATTGAAGAAGATTTGAAACTGGGCTTTAAAGATGTCTTGATCCGCCCCAAACGTTCAACGCTGCAAAGTCGCTCACAGGTTGAGCTTGAGCGCAGCTTTACCTTCAGACATTCAGGCCTGAGCTGGAGCGGCGTACCGATCATCGCCGCCAACATGGATACCGTTGGCACATTTTCGATGGCCGAGGCGCTGGCCAGCTTCAATATCCTCACTGCCGTCCACAAGCATTACAGCGCAGACGACTGGCGGGCGTTTATTCAGCGCGTGCCTGCGACAGTCCTGAACCATGTGATGGTTTCAACCGGCACCTCAGAAGCCGACCTCACTAAACTGGTCGCGATTATGACGCTGTCTGACGATCTGCAGTTTATCTGCATTGACGTGGCTAACGGCTACTCACAGCATTTTGTCGATTTCCTGCAGTGCGCGCGTGAAATGTTCCCGGCTAAAACCATCTGTGCCGGTAACGTGGTCACGGGCGAAATGGTGGAGGAGCTCATCCTCTCTGGCGCGGATATTGTTAAAGTCGGTATTGGTCCAGGATCGGTCTGCACAACCCGTGTGAAAACCGGTGTAGGCTATCCGCAGCTTTCTGCAGTCATTGAGTGTGCCGATGCGGCGCATGGCTTAAGCGGACAGATTGTCAGTGATGGCGGCTGTTCCGTGCCGGGTGATATCGCCAAAGCCTTTGGCGGCGGCGCTGATTTTGTGATGCTGGGCGGTATGCTGGCGGCACATGATGAGTGTGAAGGGCAGGTCGTCGAAGAGAATGGTGAAAGCTTCATGCTCTTTTACGGCATGAGTTCCGAATCGGCAATGAAGCGTCATGTCGGCGGTGTCGCGCAATACCGTGCCGCAGAAGGTAAAACCGTGAAGCTGCCATTGCGCGGTCCGGTGGCTGACACCGCGCGTGATATCCTGGGTGGACTGCGTTCCGCCTGTACGTACGTCGGGGCTGAGCGCCTTAAAGAGCTGACCAAGCGTACGACCTTTATCCGGGTTAACGAGCAGGAAAACCGCGTTTTCAATCGATAGTCTTTCGGGGCGCACTTTGCGCCCCCTTAATGCATCGCATCACCCAGCCCGAACACCGGCAGATACATCGCAATCACCAGCGTGCCGACAATCCCGCCAATCACCACCATCATAATTGGTTCCAGTGACGCCGCCAGTGTGTCAGCGCGCTCTCGCGTTTCTGCCTCGTGCCATTCCGCCAGGCGGGCCAGCATCAAATCCAGTGCGCCCGCCTCTTCACCCACCCGAATCAACTGACCACATAAGGGCGTGAATAGCGGATGCTGCATCAGCGCCTGATGCAGAGGACTCCCCTGCGCAATATGCTGCTGCAGTCCGGCCATCGCTTCCCGCCAGAGTAATGAAGAGAGCGTGACTTCCACGGCGGCCAGCCCCTGTAACAGGGTTAACCCGGCGCGCTGCGTGAGATTCAGGATGGTATAGATCTGCGTCAGCTGCGTGCCACGCCACAACCCGGAAAGCAGCGGGATGCGCAGGAAAAGCGTCTGTTCACGACGTTGCCAGCCTGGAGAGCGTCGTCGCAGCTGATGCCATCCAGCCAGCATCAGCGAAATACCAAAGGCCAGCACACCGCCCCATTCCTGAAGCGCGGCAGATAACTGCATAACCGCGGCTGTAAACGCGGGCAGGGGCGCGTCAAAGGAGTCATACACCGCAACGAATTCTGGCAGCACGAACAGCAGCATGCCGCAGGTGACCGCTATCGCCACCAGCAGAATGAACAGCGGATAGCGTAACGCCTTTGCCACCTGATGCCATAACTGATGCTGGCGGATCTGCTGCTGAGCCAGCTCACTGCAGCAGACATCCAGCTGCCCCGTCAGTTCGCCCACTTCCATCAGAGCCGGGTAGAGCGGCGGAAAAATCTGCGGCCATTCACGCAAAGCCTGTGAAAAAGGGGCACCGCTGAGTACCCGATGATGCAGGGCGAGCATCAGAGCCCGCCAGCCTGCATGCGGATGCCCCTCAGCCAGCAAAGCCAGACTCTCAGCCAGTGGCAGGCCCGCTTTGAGCAGGGTAGCCAGCTGAAGAATCAGATCGGTTTTGTGCTGCCACGTCCACTCCCTCTGACGCCAGATTTTTTCCCGCTTCCAGCTCACCGGCAGAAGATCGCGCTGTGCCAGCATCTGCAGCAGGTTGTCAGTGTCGACAGCCAGTAGCTGACCACTGAGTAACTGCCCCTGGCTATCGACTGCCTGCCAGCTGAATAAAGCTGCGTTAGCCATCGTCCAGCCCAATCACCCGTTGCATCTCTTCCAGCGAGGTATCACCCCGGCTTACCGCTTCCAGGCCGGAAACCAGTAAAGTGCGCAATCCCTGCTGTTTGGCTAGACTGAGCAGATTCTCCAGCGGCATCTCGGCTGCAATCGCATTCTGCAGCCTGGCATTGATCGGCAGCAGCTCAAACAGCGCCAGCCGGCCAAAATAGCCGGAGAAGCAGTGGTCACAGCCGGGGGCCCGCCAGGTCTGCAGAGTGCCGGGCCAGAGTTCCGCAGGATAGTGCGCCACCGCCTCAGCGGGCTGACGGCAATGGGGGCAGAGGCGTCGGACCAGACGCTGTGCAACGATCAGTTTCAGCGCTGACCCCAGCAGATAACCGGGAATCCCCATCTGCCGCAGCCGGGTTAGCGTTTCGGCGGTGGAGTTGGTGTGCAGCGTCGATAGCACCAGATGCCCGGTCTGCGCCGCTTTCACCGCAATCTCCGCTGTTTCGGCATCGCGGATCTCGCCCACCATGATCACATCCGGATCCTGCCTCAGCAGCGCCCGCAGCACACGGTTAAAATCGAGACCGTTTTTGGTGTGAATCTGCGTCTGGTTAATGCCGGGCAGTGGGATCTCAATAGGATCTTCAACGCTGCACAGATTTTTTTCCGGTTTATTCAGGGCACTGAGTCCGCTATAAAGCGTAAACGTCTTGCCACTGCCGGTGGGGCCGGTGACCAGGATCAGTCCCTGTGGCTGGGCCAGTGCGGCACAGAACAGACGCAACTGGGCAGCGGGTAAGCCGAGCTTATCCAGAGACAGCGCCGCGCTTTCACTCTGCAACAGCCGGACCACTGCTTTCTCGCCGCCATAGATGGGCAAGGTCGCCAGGCGGAAAGAGGCGGGTTTACCGGCAATCTCCATGCTGAACTGACCATCCTGCGGTAAGCGGCGTTCGGCGATATCCAGCCCGCCAAGGATCTTCAGTCGTGCCAGCAACGCCGCAGGCTGAGTGGAAGGCAGTGAAGAGAGCGGATGCAGTACGCCATCAATGCGCAGTCGCACACGCAGACCCTCGCGGCAGGGTTCGATATGCACATCGGAGGCTCGTCGCTCCAGTGCCTGACGCAGGATAAGCTGTGTCGCTTCAATTGCTGACTCGGTAGGTGTCTCTTCGCGCGCTACCAGCGGTTTATCAGCGTGCTGGAGCTGGTCAAGCCGGGCCTGTGGCCAGCATTCGATCTCAATCTGACACTGGCTGGCAAAGTTGAGCGCTTCAGCCAGTCCGGGCGGCACGCTCTCCGCGACGGCAACGCGCAGCAGACTGGCATCATGATGCAAAACCAGAGCACGATAGCGCTGGCATAATGCCGCAATCGTCTCATCAGGCTTGCTCATCGCTGGCTCCTTTATCCGCAAAGCGGAATTGTTCCCGGCAGTTGTCCTGCAGGCTGGTGTTACTGCTGGTGCAGCTGCGTTGCCAGCTGATGCCGCCCTCTGTGCTGTCCCAGATCGGCAGCATTTCAACGCTCAGACCATTCAGACTCTCCTGGCCAGTCAGCGTAATTACCCCGTTGGTCACGCTCAGTGTTGAGACATAGCGCGATCCTCTGGCTGCCGGAATGCCTGCTTCTCCGGCCTGACATTGTGTTGGGCCACCGCGCTCCATGGCGCAAAGCTCTACCGCGGTTTTATAGGGCACCATCGTTTGCAGCATGTCGGTGAGGGCCGCACGCTGCAGATAGTTTTGATAAGCGGGCAGGCCAATGGCACTTAAGATCGCCACAATACCCACCACAATCATCAGTTCAACCAGCGTAAATCCACGTTGATAATTCATCACATCGTCTCCTGAGTTAAGAAGGCGACAGGGTAAAAATCGGGGGCAGTGAAAGACAGTCAGAGATCGGCGAACTGGAAAGCGCAATGTGAAGAGATTTCAGAATTGCAGCGCAGTCGAAACTGCGCCGGAAGCGGGGTCGCAAAATCGCCGTGTCAGGTTACGGCGGGACAGGCTATTTTTGTTTAAAACGCATTGAGAGATCCAGCGCCCGCACATGCTTGGTCAGCGCGCCAACCGAGACATAGTCCACACCGGTCAGGACGATCTGTGGCAGGGTGGTTTCGGTCACGTTGCCGGAGACCTCCAGCAGCGTCCGCCCCTGGTTGAGTTCGACGGCTTCACGCATCGCTTCCAGACTGAAGTTGTCCAGCATCACAATGTCGGCTTCCGCTTCCAGCGCCTGACGTAACTCTTCTAAGGATTCCACCTCTACCTCAACCGGCACATCGGGCTGCAGCCACTGCGCGCGTTCGACTGCCTGAGCAATCGATCCGCTGGCAATAATATGGTTTTCTTTGATCAGATAGGCGTCAGAGAGGCCGAGGCGATGATTGCTGCCTCCGCCGCACAGCACGGCATATTTCAGCGCAGTCCGCAGTCCTGGCAGAGTTTTGCGCGTATCCAGCAGTTGCGTCTGGCTTCCCGCCAGCAGCGCAACATAGCGGCTGACTTCAGTGGCAACGCCCGAGAGCGTCTGTACAAAATTAAGCGCCGTGCGCTCGGCGGTCAGCAGCAGGCGGGCAGGCCCCTCAATTTCAAACAGCAACTGATCTGCTTCGATTCGATCACCATCTTCAACATGCCAGTTCAGAGTCACATGCGAGCCAAGCTGAATGAACACCTCTT
Source organism: Pantoea sp. SM3640 (assembly GCF_015654165.1). Lineage (NCBI taxonomy): Bacteria > Pseudomonadati > Pseudomonadota > Gammaproteobacteria > Enterobacterales > Erwiniaceae > Pantoea > Pantoea sp. SM3640. Next base: position 3,126,051 of record NZ_CP064872.1, on the reverse strand, counting down.
CAACCCAGCGTTTACCACAGAAAACACCGGCTTCACGGGTGATGACCTGCGCATGGGCCTGCGTTTCAGCAGGTAACAGCTGCGCGGTAATGTCGCGATCAGCGTCGATTTCACCACCGAGATCCTCTTTTAACGCCAGCGCAACGGCATCCGGGATGTCACTTTCAATGCGTTTAATCAGGGCCTGACGGCGGCTGTCGGGATCATAACCACGGGATGACATAGGCATTTTACTCCAGAAACAGAAAGGACAGAGGCGGTCACAATAGCCTGAACCGGCATCAGGTTCCAGCAACGAATAACATTTTGTTTAGTATCCTTAACAAAGGGCAATTTAATGTCACCGGACCGACACACTAAGAGGCAAGAATCCTTTATTATTCATGCTATTCTCAGCCTGGCGATATAAGGAAAAGCGGTATGAAAATCAAACAGGGCTGGCTGACCGGTGTGCGTCACGTGCCGTCAACGCATTGTAATGAACGCCCTGACAATGAGGCGCCTTCACTGCTGGTGATCCACAATATCAGCCTGCCACCCGGTGAATTTGGCGGACCCTGGATCGACAGACTGTTTACCGGCACATTACCGCCGGATGCTCATCCCTATTTTGCGGATATTGCCGCCCTGAAAGTGGCAGCACACTGCCTGATTCGTCGTGACGGGGAGATTGTGCAGTATGTCCCCTTTGACAAACGCGCCTGGCATGCAGGCATTTCGCAGTTTGAAGGACGTGAAAACTGCAACGACTTCTCCATCGGTATTGAGCTGGAAGGAACTGACAGCGAGCCGTATAGCGAGGCGCAGTATCGGGCCTTGCAGCAGGTCACGCAGTTACTGCTGCAACACTATCCGGTAACGCCTTCACGTATCACGGGGCACAGCGACATCGCGCCGGTACGCAAAACCGATCCCGGACCTGCTTTTGACTGGGACTACTACAAACAGCTGTTAACGCAGCAAAAATCGTGATTTTTGCGGAGTCAGTATGACGTTGTTTACCTTGTTGTTGGTTTTAGGCTGGGAGCGCCTGTTCAAACTGGGCGAGCACTGGCAGCTCGAACACCGGCTGGAGCCGATTTTTCGCCATCGCCGCCATTACTCCATGATGCGAACCCTGCTGATGACCGTACTGGCGATGGCGCTGACCGCGCTGGTGGTCTGGAGTCTGAAAGGATTGCTGTTTGGCGTACTGCAACTGCTGTTCTGGATCGTTGCCGGACTGCTCTGCATCGGTGCCGGCTCAGTACGTCAGCACTACCATAGCTACCTGAAAGCGGCCAGCCATGACGACGACGCGGCACATCAGGCGATGGCGGCTGAGCTGACGCTAATCCATGGTGTGCCGGTGGAGTGCAGCGAACGTGAGTTCCTGCGCGAGCTGCAGAATGCGCTGATCTGGATAAACTTCCGTTTCTATCTCGCCCCGATGTTCTGGCTGGTGGTGGGTGGGCCGTGGGGACCTGTGCTGCTGGTGGGTTACGCGTTTCTGCGTGCCTTGCAGGGCTGGCTGGCAAAGCACGGTACACCGATGGCGCGTGCACAATCGGGCGTGGATGCGATTCTGCATCTGCTCGACTGGATCCCAGTGCGGCTGGCGGGTGTCGCTTACGCGCTGCTGGGCCACGGCGAAAAAGCGCTGCCCGCCTGGTTTGCCTCGCTGACCGATCGTCACCGTTCTCAGTATCACGTGCTGACGACGCTGGCGCAGTTCTCACTGTCGCGCGATCCGCACACCGATAAAGTTGAAACGCCACGGGTGGCCGTGGCGTTAGCAAAACGGACTTCGCTGGTGCTGGTTGTTGCCGTCGCGTTGCTGACGATTTACGGCACGCTGGTGTAATCAGCAGGTGGCACGCCGAAATCGGGCGTGCCATCTTCCCGCCAGCTGAAATATTTCAGTCGGGTATGGCGGTTCGGATCCCAGAGCGGATCGCCCTCAATTTCAGTGTAATTACGCGCGTGGTAAACCAGCACGTCGCGTCCTGCCTCATCCTGAGTAAAGCTATTGTGACCCGGCCCGTACTGGTGGTTGTCCCAGCTGGACACAAACACTGGTCGCGCTGATTTCTGCCAGGCTGCGGCATCAAGCGGGTTGGCATCTGCGGCAATCGACAGGAGCCCCAGACAGTAATTCTCATCGGTGGCGCTGGCGGAGTAGGTCACAAACAGCCGATCGCCGTGACGGATGACCGCCGGACCTTCATTAACGCTGAACCCTGCACACTCCCACTCATATTCCGGCCGGCTTAGCATCACCGGCGTGCCTTTCAGCGTCCAGGGATTCAGCAGCTCAGCCAGGTAGAGGTTAGAGTTGCCGGGAATCAGGGGATCTTTCTGCGCCCAGAGATACCAGTTTTTGCCCTGATGCACGAAGTGGGTAGCATCCAGTGAGAAGCTGTCGAACTGACTGAAGACGCGGCGGCAGGGCTGCCATTCGCCCTGCAACGGATCTGCCGCCTCACACACCAGCGCATACATCCGGTGCTGAAACAGTCCTTCTTTGATCTCCCGCGTCGGGGCTGCCGCGAAATAGATGACCCATTGACCGTCAATGTAGTGCAGCTCAGGTGCCCAGATTAATTCGCTGCAGGAACCACTCGCGGGCTTGCGCCAGACCACAACCGGTTCGGCGCTGCGCAGGCCAGCCAGCGTGGTAGCGCGCCGGATCTCCAGCCGGTCATACTCCGGTACCGAGGCCACAAAATAGTAGTGCTGTTCATGGCGCAGGATAAAGGGATCGGCGCGCTGCTCAATAAAAGGATTCGGCAGGATTGCGGTCATTTAACATCTCCGGTTGGCGTGACAACACCGTTACGCAGGCGAACAGTGTGTAACTCATGGAAGTTTTCGCGGCGCAGCGCGAGATCCTGCTGGATGGTAATCATCATTTTGCGGTCAACTTTCATCAGCCGCACCACACCTGCAGTAATCAGATAGCCGACGCCCGGAATAACGGTGAACAGCAGCATGATGCCGTTAATCGCTTCCGGTGACTGCTGTTTAGCGCCTGCATTGTAGCCGTAGATCGACAGCAGAAAGCCGACCATCGCACCGGCGACCGCCAGCCCCACCTTAAGGAAGAACAGGTTGCCGGAAAAGCTGATACCGGTAATGCGTTTGCCGGTTTTCCATTCGCCATAGTCATCCACATCGGCCATCAGTGACCAGTGCAGCGGAGAGGGGATCTGATGCAGAATATTCAGCACAAAATAGGCGACCACAACCATCACGGTAGCGTGGGGATCGATCCAGTAGAAGGCGCTGGAGAAGAGAGCCAGTACGATATTGGTCCAGAAGAAGACTTTGAGTTTGCACCAGCGATCGGTGAGCAGTTTTGCCAGCGTGCTGCCGAACATCATGCCAATCACCCCCAGGCTGATAAACAGCGTGGCAAAGTGCGTTGACTGGCCCATGACCCAGGTCACGTAATACATGGTGGCCGCCATGCGGATAAAGCCAGGACAGACGTTGCAGAAGGTCAGCAGCAGAATGCGCACCCACTGGTCATTCTTCCAGACGTCACGCAGATCTTTCTTCAGGTCATCATTGCTCGGCACGGCCGGGCGAATACGTTCCCGTACCGTGGCAAAGCAGAACAGAAACATCGCCAGACCAATGGTGGCCAGTACCGCCATCGCCATCTGGTAGCCACGTGCTTTGTCTTCACCGCCAAACCACTCCGCCATCGGCAGCAGCGACAGCGACAGTATCAGCGTGGCGATGCCGACCATGACAAAACGGTATGACTGACAGGAGACACGCTCACCGGGATCGTTGGTAATCACGCCGCCCAGCGAACAGTAAGGAATGTTAATCGCGGTGTAGGTCAGCGACATCAGGAAGTAGGTGACGAAGGCCCAGATCACCTTATTGTGATAAGTCCAGTCTGGCGTGGTGAACATGAGAACGCTGAAGACCACATAGGGCACGGAAACCCACAGCAGCCAGGGACGAAAACGGCCCCAGCGACTCTGGGTGCGATCGGCTATGGCACCCATAATCGGGTCGGTGATCGCATCCAGCACCCGGACCGAAAGCAGCAGGGTTCCGACCAGCGCCGGAGCCAGCCCGAAAACATCGGTATAGAAGTAGTTCAGGAACAGCATGATGGCACCGCCAATCATGTTGCATCCGGCATCGCCCATGCCATAACCCAGTTTTTCCCGAAACGAGAGGGCTGCACCTTTCATGGTTTTCTCCTGCGCATCCAGTGTGAACAGGAATTATTGTCATCAAATCAGCGAGATGAACGGGAGTAATTCGTCATGAAGATGGACAAAACAGGTGCGGGAAGAGAAGTGTGAACTGGATCGGGGCTGAAGAGGGGCAGGGGAACGCGGGTGACGTACTGCAACCTCCCACAGGAGGTTGCAGTACGCGATAAAGCATCAGGCCTTTTGCGTCTGGTTCTTGATAAAGTAACCAATACCCAGAATGACCAGCCAGACCGGGATCAGCCAGACAGAGATCGCCATGCCCGGCGTGGTCGCCATCAACACCAGAATCGCCGCCAGGAAGACCAGGCAAATCCAGTTACCCGCCGGATAGAGCAGCGCTTTGAAGCGGGTGGTGACGCCCTGCTGATCTTTCTTACGACGGAACTTGAGGTGCGCCAGGCTGATCATCGCCCAGTTAATCACCAGCGCGGAGACGACCAGCGACATCAGCAGGCCAAATGCTTCACCCGGCATCAGGTAGTTGATCAGCACGCACAGCGCAGTGGCTACAGCCGAGACCAGAATGGTTAAGACCGGCACACCGCGACGATCGACTTTCAGCAGCGCTTTCGGCGCATTGCCCTGCTGTGCCAGACCAAACAGCATGCGGCTGTTGCAGTAAACGCAGCTGTTATAGACCGACAGGGCCGCCGTCAGGATCACCACGTTCAGCGCATTCGCCACCATGGCATCGCCCAGCTCGTGGAAAATAAAGACGAACGGGCTGACTTCTGACGTGACACGGCTCCACGGCATCAGAGACAGCAGCACCGCCAGTGAACCAATGTAGAAAATCAGGATACGCCACAGCACCTGGTTAGTTGCTTTTGGAATGCTCACTTCCGGGTTGTCAGCCTCTGCAGCGGTGATACCCACCAGCTCCAGTCCGCCGAACGAGAACATGATAATTGCCATGACCGCGACCAGACCGCCGATGCCATGCGGGAAAAAGCCGCCCTGTTCCCACAGGTTGCGCACGGTCGCCTGCGGACCCGCGTGACCGCTGAACAGCAGCCAGCCACCAAACAGGATCATGCCGATGACCGCGACCACTTTAATAATGGCGAACCAGAACTCCATCTCACCGAACACTTTCACGTTGGTCAGGTTGATGGCGTTGATCATCACGAAGAAGATGGCGGCTGAGGCCCAGGTCGGAAAGTCTGGCCACCAGAACTGGATATATTTACCGACGGCGGTAAGTTCCGCCATGGCAACCAGTACGTAAAGGACCCAGTAGTTCCAGCCCGAGGCGAAGCCGGCAAAGTTGCCCCAGTATTTATACGCGAAGTGGCTGAAGCTGCCGGCGACCGGCTCTTCCACCACCATTTCACCCAGCTGACGCATGATTAAAAAGGCAATAAAACCGGCAATCGCATAGCCCAGAATAACGGCCGGTCCGGCGGATTCAATGACCGATGCACTGCCCAGAAACAGCCCGGTTCCCACTGCACCACCCAGCGCGATGAGCTGAATATGGCGGTTCTTAAGACCACGTTTCAGCGCTTCGCCTTGCTGTTGTTCCATACAAACCTCGTGATGTTTTTATTCTTCGTTCGCAGCGCAGTCCGCTGTAATGAAGTAGTTACAATAACGTATTGATTATTTTACGGTATCTGGCCTGCTGAATGCTGCCATCTGCTACCCTGGCGACAAGAATAGTGATAAGCGAATCGCTTTGCACCTGCTTTCGCCTTTCGTGCTGAGAGTTGACTGAAAAAACGCCGTCCCGGTCACGTCTGTACCCCGCAAACTTCTGCCATGAAATGCCGTTAATGACGAATAGCTTTCACTTATGGTTACCGCTGCGCTCAGGCCCTGAGCGGGTGTAAGGTTTGGTAAAAGTGCATTTATTTAACATTTACAGGAACGGGGATTTTTCATTTTTTTAACCGCGAGTTAGCGTCAGCACAGGCTTGCGGGGGAGGTGAATGTCGCAGACACCATATAGACACAAGGTGAATACTTTGTTACTTTACCGGCACCTCTTTGCAATTGGTATTACCAATTTACTCCGGACGATTGGCTTAATAAGAAGGGATGATGGCTTACAGTAAGATTCGCCAACCCAAGCTCTCCGACGCTATCGAGCAACAGCTCGAATCCCTGATTATGGAAGGGACCCTGCGTCCGGGAGAGAAGCTGCTCCCTGAGCGCGAACTCGCTAAACAATTCGATGTCTCACGTCCATCTCTCCGCGAAGCGATCCAGCGCTTAGAAGCCAAAGGATTATTGCTGCGCCGACAGGGTGGCGGAACATTCGTACAGGAGCATCTCTGGCAAAGCATGAGCGATCCACTCGTTGAGCTTCTCGCCGACCATCCGGAATCACAGTTTGATCTGCTGGAAACACGTCATGCCTTAGAAGGCATCGCGGCCTATTACGCAGCTCTGCGCGGCACGGAAGAAGACCTGCTGCGCATTCGCGACTGCCATGTGCATATCCAGCAGGCGCAGGACAGCGGCGACTTAGACGCCGAAGCGGACGCAGTGATGCAGTATCAGATCGCTGTCACAGAAGCGGCCCATAATGTTGTGCTTTTACATTTGCTACGCTCAATGGGCCCTATGCTGGAACAAAACGTACGTCAGAATTTCGAATTGCTCTACTCGCGCCGGGAAATGCTGGCAAAAGTGAGCGGTCACCGCGCCAGAATCTTTGAGGCGATTGTGGCTCGTGAGCCAGAAAAAGCGCGCGAGGCTTCACACCGTCACCTGGCGTTCATAGAGGAAATCTTGCTGGACAGAAGTCGGGAGCAGAGCCGTCGAGAACGCTCCCTGCGTCGTTTACAGCAACGTAAGGAATAACGTGCGACAAAGATCGTACGGACATCAGACGAGGCTGCCTGCATCTGCTTTAACAGGCTCCCGATTATTCAACGTATTAGACACAGATAAGGAACACACCCATGTCAGAACGTTTACACAATGACGTGGATCCGATTGAAACTCGTGACTGGCTACAGGCGATCGAATCGGTCATCCGTGAAGAAGGTGTTGAACGTGCACAGTATCTGATTGATCAGGTACTGGGTGCAGCCCGCAAAGGCGGCGTAAAAGTGGCTGCAGGTTCGTCTGCAATCAGCAACTACATCAACTCTATTGCCGTTGAAGATGAACCCGATTATCCGGGCAACACCTCTCTTGAACGTCGTATCCGTTCCGCAATCCGCTGGAACGCCATCATGTCGGTGCTGCGCGCGTCGAAGAAAGATCTGGAGCTCGGTGGTCACATGTCCTCCTTCCAGTCTTCTGCGACGATTTATGAAGTGTGCTTCAACCACTTCTTCCGCGCCCGCAGTGACAAGGATGGCGGCGATCTGGTCTATTTCCAAGGCCACATCTCTCCAGGCATCTATGCCCGTGCGTTTCTTGAAGGTCGCCTGACTGAAGATCAGATGAACAACTTCCGTCAGGAAGTTGACGGTAAAGGCCTCTCTTCTTATCCGCACCCGAAATTAATGCCGGAATTCTGGCAGTTCCCGACCGTATCAATGGGTCTGGGTCCATTGTCAGCGATCTATCAGGCTAAGTTCCTGAAGTATCTGGAACACCGTGGCCTGAAAGACACCTCTGCTCAGACCGTTTATGCCTTCCTGGGTGACGGCGAGATGGATGAGCCGGAATCTAAAGGTGCGATCACCATCGCCACCCGTGAAAAACTGGATAACCTGGTCTTCATCATCAACTGCAACCTGCAGCGTCTGGATGGCCCGGTAACCGGTAATGGCAAGATCATCAACGAGCTGGAAGGCATCTTTGCCGGTGCTGGCTGGGAAGTGATTAAGGTCATCTGGGGCGGACGCTGGGATGAGCTGCTGCGCAAAGATACCAGCGGCAAGCTGATTCAGCTGATGAACGAAACCGTTGACGGTGACTACCAGACCTTCAAATCCCGTGATGGTGCCTATGTGCGTGAGCACTTCTTCGGCAAGTATCCGGAAACCGCGGCGCTGGTTAAAGATATGTCCGATGATGAAATCTGGGCATTGAACCGTGGCGGCCACGATCCGAAGAAAATCTATGCGGCACTGAAAAAAGCGCAGGACACTAAAGGCAAGCCAGTACTGATCCTGGCGCATACCATCAAAGGTTATGGTATGGGCGACACCGCGGAAGGCAAAAACATTGCCCACCAGGTGAAGAAGATGAACATGGATGGCGTACGCTATATCCGTGATCGCTTCAACGTGCCGGTTGCTGACGATAAAATCGAAGAACTGCCGTACGTCACCTTCGAGAAAGGCTCAGAAGAGCATGCTTATCTGCACGGTCAGCGCGAGAAATTAGGCGGCTACCTGCCAACGCGTCAGCCGAAGTTCACTGAGAAGCTGGAAATGCCAGCACTCGAAGAGTTCAGTGCGCTGCTGGATGAGCAGAACAAAGAGATCTCGACCACCATCGCCTTTGTGCGTGCCCTGAACGTGATGCTGAAGAATAAGTCGATCAAAGATCGTCTGGTTCCGATCCTCGCCGATGAAGCGCGTACCTTTGGTATGGAAGGTCTGTTCCGTCAGATTGGTATCTACAGCCCGAACGGTCAGCAGTACACCCCGCAGGACCGCGAGCAGGTTGCTTACTATAAAGAAGACGAGAAAGGCCAGATTCTGCAGGAAGGGATCAATGAGCTGGGCGCAGGTTCATCCTGGCTGGCTGCGGCGACCTCTTACAGCACCAACAATCTGCCGATGATTCCGTTCTACATCTATTACTCTATGTTCGGCTTCCAGCGTATCGGCGATCTGATGTGGCTGGCGGGCGACCAGCAGGCACGCGGCTTCCTGGTCGGCGGCACCTCCGGTCGTACGACGCTGAACGGCGAAGGTCTGCAGCATGAAGATGGTCACAGCCACATTCAGTCGCTGACTATCCCGAACTGTATCTCTTACGATCCTTCATACGCTTATGAAGTGGCTGTCATCATGCATGACGGTCTGGTGCGTATGTATGGCGAAGCGCAGGAGAATGTTTACTACTACATCACCACGCTGAACGAAAACTACCATATGCCAGCCATGCCGCAGGGCGTGGAAGAAGGTATCCGCAAGGGTATCTACAAGCTGGAAACGGTAGAAGGCAGCAAAGGTAAAGTGCAGCTGCTGGGCTCAGGTTCTATCCTGCGTCACGTGCGTGAAGCCGCGCAGATCCTGGCGAAAGATTACGGTATCGGCTCTGATGTCTACAGCGTGACCTCGTTCACCGAACTGGCGCGTGATGGCCAGGATTGTGAGCGCTGGAACATGCTGCATCCGACTGAAGAAGCGCGTGTACCTTACATCGCTCAGGTGATGAACGACGCACCTGCTGTTGCTTCAACCGACTATATGAAACTGTTTGCTGAACAGGTTCGTAGCTATGTCCCGGCCAGCGATTATCGCGTACTGGGTACTGATGGCTTTGGTCGCTCTGACAGCCGTGAGAATCTGCGTCATCACTTCGAAGTTGATGCATCTTATGTGGTGGTTGCCGCGCTGGGTGAGCTGGCTAAACGCGGCGAGATCGAGAAGAAAGTGGTGGCCGATGCGATCACCAAATTCAATATCGATGCCGATAAAGTTAACCCGCGTCTGGCTTAAGAGGTAATAGAGTAATGGCTATCGAAATTAAGGTACCGGATATCGGGTCTGACGAAGTTGAAGTCACCGAGATTCTGGTGAAAGTTGGCGACAAGGTGGAAGCCGAGCAGTCGCTGATCACCGTGGAAGGCGACAAAGCCTCAATGGAAGTGCCGTCGCCACAGGCTGGCGTAGTGAAAGAGATTAAGATCTCTACCGGTGACAAAGTTGAGACCGGCTCACTGATCATGGTGTTTGATGCTGAAGGTGCTGCTGAAGCAGCACCAGCACCGGCCGCAGAGAAAAAAGCGGACGCGGCGCCAGCGCCAGCCGCTGCTGCGGCCACTGCCAGCAAAGAAGTGGCGGTTCCGGATATCGGCGGTGACGAAGTCGAAGTCACTGAGATTCTGGTTAAGGTTGGCGACAAAGTCGAAGCCGAGCAGTCACTGATTGTGGTGGAAGGTGATAAAGCCTCAATGGAAGTTCCGGCTCCGTTCGCGGGTGTGGTCAAAGAGATCACCATTGCGACCGGCGACAAAGTCAGCACCGGATCAGCCATCATGGTCTTTGAAGCAGAAGGCGCAGCACCGGCCTCTGATGCGAAGCCAGAAGTGAAAGAAGAAGCAGCATCGGCACCCGCTGCTGTTGCAGGCGCAAAAGAAGTTAACGTGCCGGATATCGGCGGTGATGAAGTCGAAGTTACCGAGATCCTGGTCAAAGTTGGCGACAAAGTTGACGCTGAGCAGTCACTGATCGTGGTTGAAGGCGACAAAGCCTCAATGGAAGTCCCTGCGCCGTTTGCAGGTACAGTCAAAGAGCTGAAAGTCGCAACCGGCGATAAAGTCAGCACCGGCTCATTGATTATGGTGTTCGAAGTCGAAGGTGCTGCTCCGGCCGCCCCTGCAGCTGCGAAACAGGAAGCTGCTCCGGCGCCTGCTGCGAAATCTGATGCTAAGCCAGCCGCCGCGGCGCCAGCAGCCAAAGCCGACAGCAAAGGCGAGTTCGCAGAGAACGACGCTTACGTTCACGCAACTCCGGTGATCCGTCGCCTGGCGCGCGAGTTCGGTGTTAACCTGGCGAAAGTCAAAGGCACCGGCCGTAAAGGTCGCATTCTGAAAGAAGACGTGCAGACTTACGTGAAAGACGCCGTGAAACGCGCTGAAGCAGCACCTGCTGCGGCAAGCGGCGGTGGTCTGCCGGGCATGCTGCCATGGCCGAAAGTTGATTTCAGTAAGTTTGGCGAAATCGAAGAAGTCGAACTGGGTCGTATCCAGAAAATTTCTGGCGCGAACCTGAGCCGTAACTGGGTGATGATCCCGCACGTTACGCATTTCGACAAAACCGATATCACCGATCTGGAAGCGTTCCGTAAGCAGCAGAATGCTGAAGCAGAGAAGCGTAAGCTGGATGTGAAGTACACGCCTGTCGTGTTCATCATGAAAGCGGTCGCGGCGGCGCTTGAGCAGATGCCACGCTTCAACAGCTCGCTGTCTGAAGATGCGCAGAAACTGACGCTGAAGAAATATATCAACATCGGTGTGGCGGTTGATACGCCAAATGGCCTGGTCGTTCCGGTCTTCAAAGACGTGAACAAGAAGGGCATCACCGAGCTGTCGCGTGAACTGATGGCGATTTCGAAGAAAGCGCGTGACGGTAAGCTGACAGCGGGCGACATGCAGGGCGGATGTTTCACCATCTCCAGCCTGGGCGGCTTGGGCACCACACACTTCGCGCCGATCGTTAACGCGCCGGAAGTGGCTATCCTGGGTGTCTCTAAATCGGCGATGGAGCCGGTGTGGAATGGTAAAGAGTTTACGCCGCGTCTGATGATGCCGATTTCTCTCTCCTTCGACCACCGCGTGATCGACGGTGCTGATGGTGCGCGATTCATCACCATTATCGGCAATATGTTGTCTGACATTCGTCGTTTAGTTATGTAAATGTGAAGAAGGCCGGCGGATGCCGGCCTTCCTTTAACGATTCGTCGCGCCGCTGTTGGCAGTTTGTTAACAATTCTGTAAACTCTTGCGGTGAAAGTCCCGGTGGAACAAGGGCATTATAAGAACGTCTGACCCGCCGGATATCAATTAAGAGGTCATGATGAGTACAGAGATTAAAACCCAGGTCGTGGTACTTGGGGCAGGTCCTGCAGGTTACTCTGCAGCCTTCCGTTGTGCGGATTTAGGTCTGGAAACCGTACTGGTAGAGCGTTACAGCACCCTCGGTGGTGTTTGTCTGAACGTCGGTTGTATCCCATCTAAAGCGCTGCTGCACGTTGCTAAAGTGATTGAAGAGGCGAAAGCCCTTGAAGAGCACGGCATTGTGTTTGGCCAGCCATCTACTGATATCAACAAGATTCGCAGCTGGAAAGAAAAGGTTATCAACCAGTTGACTGGCGGCCTGTCAGGTATGGCAAAAGGTCGTAAAGTCACCGTGGTGAATGGTCTGGGCAAATTCACCGGTGCTAACACCCTGGTGGTTGAAGGAGAAGGCGGCGCGACCACCATCAACTTCGATAACGCCATCATCGCTGCGGGTTCACGCCCAATCGAACTGCCATTCATTCCACATGAAGATCCACGCGTCTGGGACTCTACCGATGCGCTGGAACTGAAAGAAGTTCCGAAGCGTCTGCTGGTCATGGGCGGCGGCATCATCGGTCTGGAAATGGCGACGGTATATCACGCGCTGGGTTCAGAGATCGATGTGGTTGAGATGTTCGACCAGGTTATCCCGGCTGCGGATAAAGACGTGGTGAAAGTCTTTACCAAAAAAATTAGCAAGAAATTTAACCTGATGCTGGAAACCAAAGTGACCGCCGTTGAAGCAAAAGACGATGGCATTTACGTTTCAATGGAAGGTAAAAAAGCACCAGGCGAAGCGCAGCGTTATGACGCGGTGCTGGTTGCTATCGGTCGTGTGCCGAACGGTAAAGGTCTGGATGCCGGTAAAGCGGGCGTGGAAGTGGACGATCGCGGCTTCATCCGCGTCGACAAACAGATGCGTACCAACGTGCCACACATCTATGCTATCGGCGACATCGTCGGTCAGCCAATGCTGGCGCACAAAGGCGTGCATGAAGGCCACGTAGCGGCTGAAGTGATCTCTGGTCTGAAGCACTACTTCGATCCGAAAGTGATCCCTTCAATTGCCTATACTGAGCCAGAAGTTGCCTGGGTCGGTCTGACCGAGAAAGAAGCGAAAGAGAAGGGCATCAGCTACGAGACCTCCACCTTCCCGTGGGCTGCCTCTGGCCGTGCTATCGCTTCTGATTGTGCAGACGGCATGACCAAGCTGATTTTCGACAAAGAGACGCACCGTATTATCGGTGGCGCGATTGTCGGTACTAACGGCGGCGAGCTGTTAGGCGAAATCGGTCTGGCTATTGAGATGGGTTGTGATGCGGAAGATATCGCGCTGACCATCCACGCTCACCCAACTCTGCATGAGTCAGTCGGTCTGGCTGCAGAAATCTTCGAAGGCAGCATCACCGATCTGCCTAACGCGAAAGCGAAGAAGAAGTAAGTTTCTGCTGCTGCAAAGAGAAAGCTCCCGCTATGGGGGCTTTTTTTTGGTCTGTCATTTTGATCATAAGCGTCAGTAGATTCTGCCATTCATTCCTCTGACAGACACGTTAGGCCGAGGGAAAATCGCCCGGAATCGCACTTCAATATTACTGATATTCAGCCTTTGTGCTGCCGGACTAGCAATGACGGTAAGCCGTTAACCCCTGATGTGCGAGGCGGTGTGTCAAAAAGCCCGGCAGGGGAGGTGGGGCATCAGAACGGCTATATAGATTTAAGAGAAGGCATGTTACCTGCGAGAAATGTGCGGATGGCATTATCGATGACTTCACGCGTCAGCTCTGACTCTGCGACGATAATTTGCAGACCAATACCACTACGATAGCCATGTTGGATGCGATAACCAGGGGTGATTACGGGTGGGGTGTCGCGGAGAATATCTGCCATGCGCTTGTTAATGTAATCATGATATGTCATCCCGCCGAACTGGGGATAAGCAACGCGGGTGCGTTTTACCTGCTTATAGCTGACAATCTTTCCTTTCGCGTCATAGTTGGACACTGTCTCTAAACGGAATTCATCCTCCAGTTGGGTATGGTCAAGCATTGCAGTGGCTTCATTGAGTACCCGGTTTTCGATGATATCCATGCGAGCGACATCAGCAGTAACGATCTCGGCGTTCCAGTAGATGGTGGGATCTTGATCATCCAGGAAAAGAACATCACTCCAGGTCCAGACCCAGCCCGCCGCAATAGCCTCTGCGTTTTCAGAATCACAATCATCGTAATGTAAACCACCGCAGCGCTCACGCTCGCGATGGATAAGATTTTTGATGTGCTGAACACGCGTGCGACGGTGGCGGCGGGAAAGGGAGGTGAAAGGCTTGAATTTGCGGGTCATGGGTTACTCTGCGCAATTTATGCTGGGAGGAATCCAGCCCCGCAGTTTAGCGAAAGGAAATGATGAGAGCTAGCGAAATAGCGGGGTTATAAGGAGCGAGCGGCCAGAAAGAGCTGCTGTGTGCGTGCCTTTACATTTACGTTCAGCGGCGCACCTCCCACGCTGCCACCCGTTCCATAAACATCTGCGCCAGTTCAGCAATGGCGCTATTGCCGGGCAGTCTCTCTTCATTGATGTACATCACCAGCGTACTACTGCGTCGGCGGCCCTGAAGCAGCGGCAGGGGACGGAGTTCACCGCTCTTTAAGAGGCTGGCGATATTTTGTTCCGGCAGCCAGCCATAGCCTAGCTGGTGCTGGACCGCTTCAATCGCTGCCGACAGGGTAGTGAATGACCAGTTTTCTGCCTGATTGCCACTCACCTCTGACTGCTGCTGTTGCTGGCGATCCAGAATGGTAATGCAGGGCCAGCGCGCCAGTGTGGCAGCATTAAGCGGGGCAGGTTCACTGTGCAGCGGGTGATCGCGATGGGCAACGGCGACGAAATCGACACTCATCAGGCTTTCGCCCGCTAAAGGGGTATCACCGTATTGCGCCACCAGCCAGAGATCGGCCTGTTGTTCAGCCAGCCTGTCTGGTGTTTCGCTGCGGACAATTTCGCTGAACCAGATGCGCACATGTGGATAGCGTTGCTGAAATATATTGAGCACATCAAACAGCAGAGGTTTTGGAAAGGTAGCATCTACCATTAAATCAATACGCGAACGTTCACCTCGTCGCAGGGCACTGGCCTTAGCTTCAAGCGCGCTAAATCCTTCCAGCAGTGGACGCACCTGCGCAAGTAACTGATGTCCTTCAGCACTCAGGACGGCACGGCGTCCCACCTGCTCCAGCAGTTCCATGTCGAGCCGTTGTTGAAGCAGACTCAACTGATAGCTCAATGAGGACTGGCTGCGATTATTCTTCTCCGCTGCCAGCGCAAAACTCCCTTCCTTTACGACGGCGTCGAGCAGATACCACTGTTCCAGCGTTGCTTTGTACATGGTAACCCATCTAAAAATTGAATAATTTAGTGCTAAAAATAGCGTTATTCATCGCTTTTGTAACGCGCAATAATCACCTCAAGGAAAACAAATGAGGAATTAATCATGAGCACTTTTGATAAACATGACCTGTCTGGCATCGTTGGCAAACATCTGGTTTATACCTATGACAACGGCTGGAACTACGAGCTCTACATTAAAAATGCCAGCACCATCGACTATCGCATTCACAGTGGTATGGTCGGCAATCGCTGGGTTAAAAATCAGCATGTTTATGTGGTTCGCCTGGCGCAGGATGTCTATAAAGTCTCCTGGACTGAACCAACCGGCACTGATGTCAGCCTGGCCGTTAATCTGGCGGATAAAATTTTCCACGGCACCATCTTCTTCCCACGCTGGATTATGAACAATCCGGAAAAAACCGTCTGCTTCCAGAATGATCACCTGGAAGAGATGGCGAAATTCCGCGAAGCGGGTCCGGCTTATCCAACTGAAGTGATTGATGAGTTCGCGACGCTGACCGTGATTCGTGATGTGGGTGAAAACAACGAAAGCGTGATTGACTGCCCGCCTGATCAGCTGCCCGCCAATTTTCCGGAAAACCTGAAAAATTAAGAGTGAACAGAAGAGGTCATCATGACCTCTTCTGCTTAGTTGTTTCTGACGTGTAGCTTCTGATGTGTAACGTATGAGGACGAAAAATGGATTTATCGACGAAGGTTTTTATCAGCAGTGACCAGCACGACGGCTTCGGTGTCAGTTCCACCATTATCATGGGTGAGAAAGAGGCGATGTTAGTCGATGCCCAGTTCACGCTGGCGAATGCGCATCGGTTAGTCGCTGAGATTATCGAAACCGGTCTCGACCTGAAACGCATCTTTATTACCCATCTGCATCCCGATCATTTTCTGGGACTTGAAGTGATTAAATCGGTCTTTCCGGCTGCTGACATTCTCTCTTATAAGCAGGTCGCCGAAGATGTTAATGACGCCTTTGACTTCAAAATTGATTACTGGGGTAAGCAGGTTTTAAAAGAGAACGGTGCCCGCACTAAGTTTGCGATCACCGAACTGGAAGAGGATAGGATCTGGCTGGAAGGGCAGGAGATTAAAATCCTGAGCGATCTCAGTGGCGATTGCATCCGGGTGACACCGCTCTGGATCCCCTCGACGAAAACATTGATCGCCTCCGATGTGGTCTTCGCGGATGCACATGTATGGATTGCCGATATGCGCACGCCGGAACGCATGGCGAAATGGATGGAAAGTCTGGATAAACTCGAAGCGCTGGCGCCGAAAGTCCTGATCCCTGGCCATTCGCGAACGACGCCATCGCTCAGCCCCTCAGCAATAGGCTTTACCCGCACCTATATCAACGATTTCATTAAGACGCTGCACAAGGTCAAAAACAGCGAAGAGCTGGTACAGGAGATGGAGCGAATCTATCCCAACCTGCCGGTGAAAATCTGTCTCGACTACAGCGCGCGGATTCTGAAAGATCACTACGTCTGGCCGGGTGACTGGCCGGTATCACTGCGGGAAATGAAAACCACGCTGTAATCGTCTCAGGCGCCAATGACACCAGGCTTATCTCCGGCCTGGTGTTGCTATCCGCCTGCATTCGCCTCTGCGGTAACCCGGAGGACCGTTCACTTCTATTCCTGCCAGTTATCTATTCCCCTGAATCACCTCACTAAAACTGCGCCAACGCTGACATAATCCTGCCGTTTTTACTCTGAGATGCGGTACGCTGCAGAGTGACCCGATTAGCCAGCTTAGCTGGCTGATGCGGGAGTATAAGCGGGCAGAACGGGCGCAGTGGATTATGTTGTATTTTTGTAAACAGATTAACAAACAGACGAAATCCTGCTATTCTGCCCTCCGCGAAACCGGGCACCTCAACCTGGACGAGAAAGGGAAGTGTGTTCTCCATAAGTGAGCAAGGTGGTCGGAAAGCCCTACATAATGAGAGCGAGGATAACGTCGTGCTAGAAGAATACCGTAAGCACGTTGCCGAGCGTGCTGCCCAGGGAATTGTACCTAAGCCTTTAGAGGCTTCCCAGATGGCCGCGCTGGTTGAACTGCTGAAAAATCCACCTGCGGGTGAAGAAGAATTTCTGACCGATTTATTGGTCAACCGAGTCCCACCTGGCGTCGATGAAGCGGCGTATGTTAAAGCCGGTTTCCTGGCGGCTGTCGCCAAAGGCGAAGCAACCTCTCCTCTGATATCTCCTGAAAAAGCGGTTGAACTGCTCGGCACCATGCAGGGCGGTTACAATATTCATCCGCTGATTGACGCGCTGGACGATAGCAAACTGGCGCCCATCGCGGCGAAAGCCCTTTCACACACGCTGCTGATGTTCGACAACTTCTATGATGTCGAAGAGAAAGCGAAAGCGGGTAATGAATACGCGAAACAGGTGATGCAGTCCTGGGCAGATGCGGAATGGTATCTGGCACGTCCTGAGCTGGCTGAGAAAATCACCGTTACGGTGTTCAAAGTCACTGGCGAAACCAACACCGACGACCTCTCTCCGGCCCCGGATGCCTGGTCACGTCCTGACATCCCGCTGCACGCCCTGGCGATGCTGAAAAATGCCCGTGAAGGTATTGAGCCGGATGAAGCGGGCAATATCGGCCCGATCAAACAGATCGAAGCACTGAAGACCAAAGGCTTCCCGCTGGCGTATGTCGGTGACGTTGTCGGAACCGGTTCTTCACGTAAATCCGCCACCAACTCGGTGCTGTGGTTTATGGGCGACGACATCCCGAACGTGCCGAATAAAAAAGGCGGCGGCGTGGTGCTGGGCAGCAAAATTGCACCCATCTTCTTCAACACCATGGAAGATGCGGGCGCACTGCCGATTGAAGTGGACGTCAATGACCTGAACATGGGCGATGTCATCGACATCTATCCGTTCAAAGGCGAAGTTCGCAACCACGAAACCAACGACCTGCTGGCCAGCTTCGAACTTAAAACCGAAGTGCTGATTGACGAAGTCCGCGCCGGTGGCCGTATTCCGCTGATCATCGGTCGCGGCCTGACCACTAAAGCGCGCGAATCGCTGGGTCTGCCGCACAGCACCGTATTCCGTCAGGCGAAAGATGTCGCGGAGAGCACCCGTGGTTTCTCACTGGCGCAGAAAATGGTTGGCCGTGCCTGTGGCGTCGCCGGTATTCGTCCGGGTGCCTATTGTGAACCGAAGATGACCTCGGTTGGCTCGCAGGATACGACCGGTCCGATGACCCGTGATGAGCTGAAAGATCTGGCTTGCCTGGGCTTCTCGACCGATCTGGTAATGCAGTCCTTCTGTCACACCGCTGCGTACCCTAAGCCGGTGGATGTGAACACGCACCATACGCTGCCAGACTTCATTATGAACCGTGGCGGTGTCTCACTGCGTCCGGGCGACGGCATTATCCACAGCTGGCTGAACCGTATGCTGCTGCCGGATACCGTGGGCACCGGTGGTGACTCGCATACCCGTTTCCCTATCGGCATCTCTTTCCCGGCGGGTTCAGGCCTGGTGGCGTTTGCGGCAGCGACGGGCGTCATGCCGCTCGACATGCCGGAATCAGTACTGGTGCGCTTCAAGGGTAAGATGGAGCCAGGTATTACCCTGCGCGATCTGGTTCACGCCATTCCGCTGTATGCTATCAAGCAGGGTCTGCTGACCGTTGAGAAGAAAGGTAAGAAAAACATCTTCTCTGGCCGCATCCTTGAGATTGAAGGTCTGCCGGATCTGAAAGTCGAGCAGGCGTTTGAGCTGTCCGATGCGTCAGCCGAGCGTTCCGCTGCGGGCTGTACCATCAAGCTGGATAAAGCGCCGATTATCGAATACCTGAACTCCAACATCGTGCTGCTGAAGTGGATGATCGCAGAAGGCTACGGCGATCGTCGTACGCTGGAGCGTCGCGTTGAAAGCATGGAGAAATGGCTGGCCGATCCTCAGCTGCTTGAGCCGGATGCGGATGCTGAATATGCCGCCGTAATCGAAATCGATCTGGCTGACATTAAAGAGCCGATCCTGTGTGCGCCAAACGATCCGGACGATGCCCGTCTGCTCTCTGACGTTCAGGGCGAGAAGATCGACGAAGTGTTTATCGGCTCGTGCATGACCAACATTGGTCACTTCCGTGCCGCCGGTAAACTGCTGGATAGCCACAAAGGCCAACTGCCAACCCGTCTGTGGGTGGCTCCGCCAACCAAGATGGATGCGGCACAGCTGACCGAAGAGGGCTACTACAGCGTATTCGGTAAAAGCGGTGCGCGTATTGAGATCCCGGGCTGTTCACTCTGCATGGGTAACCAGGCACGTGTGGCTGATGGTTCGACGGTGGTTTCTACCTCGACCCGTAACTTCCCGAACCGTCTGGGTACCGGCGCTAACGTCTACCTGGCATCTGCAGAGCTGGCGGCAGTGGCTTCACTGTTAGGCCGTCTGCCAACGCCGGATGAGTATCAGCAATTTATGGCGCAGGTCGATAAAACGGCCAGCGACACCTATCGCTATCTCAACTTCGACCAACTGGCGCAGTACACCGATAAAGCTGACGGCGTGATTTTCCAGACCGCGGTCTGATTCTTCACCTGGCAGTCATGACTAAGGGGCGATGATTCGCCCCTTTTTTATGTCTGTGCATTGAGGGCGGTTCGATCAAAAGCTGGATTTCGCCAGACAGCCTGTAATAATGCGCGACGTGTCACACTATGCCGCGTAGGCAGCGCTGACACTCATTTAGTGACGCGATGACGTTAAGAGGAACGGGCGATGGAATATGAATTTTTACGCGATGTGACCGGACAGATTAAGGTTCGTATGTCGATGGATCATGAAGCGGTCGGCCACTGGTTCAACGAAGAGGTGAAAAACGATCCAGGATTGCTGGATGAAGTGGAAGCCGCAATCGAAGACGTCAAAGGCAGCGTGCGTCAGTGGCAGCGCATCGGCAGCGAGTACACCATCCTGCTGGATGAGGAAGAGGTAATGATTCGCGCCAATCTGCTGGCACTGGAAGATGACGGAATGGAAGAGGGGATGAACTACTACGACGAAGAGAGCCTCTCCTTCTGCGGCATTGAAGATTTTCAGCTGGTGATCGCTGCTTACCGCCAGTTTGTGAACCAGTACGGTAAACCCGTACGGTAATTTTTACGCTGATACAGGCCGGGCCACCCGAGTCGCCCGGCCTGTTCATTAACTCAGCGACGCACCGCCGCACATCACCAGTTGCTGACCGGTGATTGCCGCGGCTGCAGGCGAAAGCAGGAACCCGACCAGCCCGGCGACTTCCTGCGGCTGAATATAGCGGCCTATCGGTGGCAGACGGGGCGGGGAACTGGCCCGGCCCGGCTGTTGCAGCATCGGCGTTTCGGTGGCACCTGGCGCCACGATATTGACTGTAATGCCGCGCGGTGCCAGCTCTGCCGCCCAGCTGCGCACCATGCCGATCATCGCCGATTTGGTGGCCACATACTGACTGCGGCCCGACGCTCCACCTGACGTGCGACTGCCCAGCAGCACGATTCTGCCGCCCGCGCTCATCCGGGGCGCAAAATGATTGGCCAGCTGTTCTGCGACGGCAACATGCAGTTGCCACAGGCGTGTGCTGGCGTTCAGATCCAGCTCCCCGAGCGGCGCGGCCTGCATCATTCCCGCTGCATGGATCACCGCCTGCGGCACCGGCAGTTTGTCCAGTAAAGCCTGCAATGCCGCACTGTCGCTGATATCGATCTGATGGCTCTGCCAGCCCGCGTCTGACCGGTTTATCGCCGATCGGCTCAGGCCAATCACCTGCCAGCCCTCATCCAGCAGGCGATCCACAATCGCCTGACCGATGCCGGAACTTGCGCCGGTCACCAGCGCCATCTTTTCAATCACGCGTCACCTCCCTGCACCCAGGACTCCCCGACCCGCACATACTTGATCGCCTGGCGATACCAGGTGTAGGCGATATGCAGTTCGCCATTCACGCCCTGTTTGATGCTGGGATAAGAGAACTCACGGTTTAACTTCTGCTGAGAGTTATTGGTCATGCAGTAGCCGTCGCCCTCGTCCAGATTGCGCTGCAGCGGCCAGCTTTTGCCGCCATCTGTTGAGATCGCCAGCGTCATTGGCGCTCGTGGCGCGCCCCAGAAGGCGGTGCGCCCGCTGTGCACCACCGGCTCGGCGGCAACCGCAACGTCACCGTCTTCTTCATCATCTTCAATTTCGTCATACAGCGACAACCGGCGCTCGCTGGCCCCTTCGGCGCTCATCGCATTGAACACCAGCGCCAGATGACCGTTGCGCAGCGTCGTGACCTGAATGGAGGAGTTATTGTTGGGCAGCGACAGCGGCTCGGGCGCACTCCAGCTTTCACCCTGATCAAACGAGCGGCTCTGGTAGATATGGTCGGCCCAGCGACTGCGGTAGAGTGCCAGCAGCGAGCCATCATCCAGCAGGGTCACGTTCATATGAACGCAGCCGGTGCTGTCAGGCACGCTGACGTCGCGCCAGCTCTGGCCTTTATCTTCTGAGATTTTTACCGCGCTGACGTCATAGCTGCCGACCCACTTTTCGCCGGGCTGCGTCAGGCAGTAAAACACCGGCAGCAGCCAGTTGCCGTTGGGCAGCACGACAATCGGCTGACGAATAAAGGTGCCGGGCTTATCCAGCAGGGTTTTGATCTCGCCCCAGCTTTTGCCCATATCGTGAGACTGGCGATAGCGCACGATCGCGGTGTCCTGATTACCTGATTTCTGCGCCGTCCACAGCAGCCACAGTACCTGGTCGGGATCGAGAAACAGCACCGGATTCTGTTCTGAGCGACCCGGATCGTCAGAAAGCTTCTGCGCGTCACTCCAGCGATCGCTGCCTTTTGTCAGCCGGGAACACCAGACTGAGATATCGGCAATCCCTTCCTGCGTGCCACCAAACCAGACGCAAAGCAGATCGCCATCGGGCAGCGGCAGCAGGTTAGCCGCATGGTTTTGCGGGCAGGAGGAGGGCAGCATCGCAATCTGCTGGGCGCTATCCTGCGGGTGCGGCGCAACCAGGCCGGTGCGTTCTGCGGTGACAGTTTCCTGAGTCATATTAGGCTCCACTATTTTGTGCATTGTGTTGCGGTTGAGGCTGAGACTGGCGTGACGGTATACAGCGGTCAATCACCATAATGATGGCCGGCGTAATCAGCGCCACATACATATTGTCGATACCGAACGGGTTACCCATCAGGAACCAGACGGACGTCACCACGCAGGCACCAATCAGACCGGCGTTGGCTCCACGCGTGCTCTTAAACCACGGCAGATAGAACGCCATAATCGCCACCACGGTGATCGACAGGCGAATCGCGCGGGTAAAGAACGAGAGCTTCAGCACTTCCGGGAAGAACAGGACAAACAGCAGCGGGAAGAAGCCGATGCCAATCGAGATCCAGCGCGTCACTTTAAATTCGCGCTCCGGCGTCGGGTTACGATAAGGCACGTAAAAATCTTTGACGACCAGCGAGGCGATGGCCAGCGCAACGGTGCCGACGCTGACGAAAATCGAGGCCACCAGCGAGGTGGTGACAATGCCTGCCAGCCACGGTGACATATCCTGCAGAAACACTGGCAGCGCATAGAGGCTCTTGATATCGGGATGCGCGAACTTCGCCGCCACGCCAATCAGCGCCATCGCCAGACCGATTGGCAGGCAGAAGATGAAGGCGACCCAGGTAGCGCGCTTCGCGGACTTCACATCTTTGGTGGAGGAGATCGCCTGGATCACAAACTGCGTACAGAAGATCGATCCCACGGTCCCGATCAGCCAGGCCACAATGGTACTGGCCCCGACGTGACCGTCCCACGTCCAGTAGAACGCCGGCATTTTCTCGATCATCGGGGCCACGCCGCCGGTCATCTTCAGTGCCACATAGAGAATAATCAGAATCCCGATGTACTTGATGGCGCTGTGCAGCAGCGTAACCCAGGCGACGCCTTTCATGCCGCCAAACGCAAAGTAGAAGGTGCTGACCACCGCGGTGATAAAGGCCGCCTGCGTCAGGTCGATCTTCAGCACGGTGGAGATCGCCGCCGCACCGCTGATGTAGTTCCCGACGTTCACCAGCAGCAGCGCATAGATCATAATCAGCGAGATAATGTTCTTGGTTGAGCTGCCATATTTCTCGGCGATGGCACCAGAGATCGTGATTTTTCCGGTGTTGTAGATGCGTTTGACCAGAATCAGGCCAAACAGCGGGAACCCAATCGCCGCGCCAATCACCGACCAGGAGGCGGCGAAGCCATCCTCAAAGGCTGCCTGCGCCGTGCCAATGGTCGATTTTGCCCCGATATACTCTGACATCAGCATAATGCCAACGATAAAGGCGGGCATGGCGCGGGAGCCTTCCATGAAGTCGCCGCTGGTTTTACTGCGCAGCCGCCAGGTCAACCAGGTGGTGAACAGGATATAGGCGACCACCATGCCGACGATCAGTAAGGTGCTCTCAGTTGAAAATGCTTTCATCATGACCTCGATTGTTCTGGCAGATGGCGACCATCAGGTTCGTTCTCATCTGACCGATAGGGTACAAAGGCGATGGACGTTATTGCAGGTAGTGGTTCACGATTTGACGGATCTGCTGCTGCTCGTCGGCGCTGAACTGCACCGCATAGCGGCTTTCACCCACCTCAAAGCCCTGCAGGCTGACCGCTTTTTTCACGGCGGCCGGTGAGAAACCGATGCTGTACAGCGCAGTGCGCAGGCCGGTGACGTTCTCCTGTGCCTGATGCGAACCGGCAATGTCACCGGCACTGAAGCGCGCCCAGATGGCGTTAATCGCCTCCGGTGCCACGTTTGCCAGCCCGGAAATGGAGGCGGAGCAGCCATCGACAAATCCCTGATGAATCAGCGAGTCAGGGCCGTTCAGCACATCAAAGCCCTCACAGTCGGCGGTGGCCTGCAGAAATCCGCTCAGACTTTCATAGCTGCCTGCGGAGTCTTTAATACCGATGATGTTCGGGTGCACGGCCAGCGTGCGAACGGTCTCTGGCTGCAGGGTATTGCCGGTTCGCGCCGGGATGTTGTAGAGGAACAGCGGCACCGTCAGCGCGTCCGCTACGCGCTGATAGTGGTCGATCAGCTCCTGCTGTTTCAGCGGCACAAACCATGGGGTGATCGCCGAGACGGCATCCACGCCCAGGCGGGCAATCTGTTTGCCGAGCCGGATCGTTTCGCGGGTCGAAATCTCGCCGATGTGCGCCACGACAGGCGCGCGGCCGTTGATCTCATCGACGCAGGTGGTGGTGACGGCGATCTTCTCCTGCTCGTTCAGCACAAAGAACTCGCCATTGGTGCCGCCACAGAAGATGCCGTTTCCGGCGTTGATCTGACGTCTGACCTGCTCACGCTGTCTTACCGGATCAAAGGCACCTTCACGGTCGAAGGTGGTGACGATGGCGGTCAGTACGCCGTTGATTTTCTTATTCATGACAATCCTCATTACGCCTGGCAGGAAGGGAACAGCGTCAGATAGACGGCGCGCACATCGTCGGCGGTGACCGCCATGGGCACGTTTTTCATCAGGCGCTGCACGTCGAGTGCCGCTTCCACTAAATAAGGCAGGTGATCCGGGCCGATGCCCAGTGCTTCCAGGCTGGCAGGCAACTGCAGCCGCGCAACCAGCGCGGTGAAGTAGTCGACCAGCGCGTGTGATTTCTCTTCATCGCTTAAACGGACGTCGGCGTCGGGCAGCAGGTCATAGGCCTGAGCGAATTTGCTCACCGCGGCCGGACGGACAAAGCGCATGCAGGGGGCCAGCAGAATGGCGTTGGCAACGCCGTGTGGCAGGTGATATTTGCCGCCAAGCGGATAGGACATCGCATGCACCAGATGCGTCCCGGCATGGGCAATCGATGCGCCGCCATAATAAGAGGCCCAGAGCATCTCCAGCCGTGCCTGCAGATTCTCGGGCTCGCGCAGCGTGGTTTCGAGATTCGCGAACAGCTTTTTCATCCCAATCAGCGCATAGTTGTCGCTGACCGGGTTAGCCACGTTGGCGGTGAAGCACTCAATCAGGTGACACAGGGCATCAATGCCGGTAGACGAGGCGATGTGCGGCGGCATGCTGGTGGTGAGTTCCGGCACCAGCGCTACCACATCGGGCAGCATCACCGGTGAAATAATGCCGACTTTGGTCTCTTTCTCCGGGATCGCCAGAATCGCATTCGGCGTCGCTTCAGAACCGGTGCCAGCAGTGGTCGGGATGAGCATTGAACGGGTGCGACGCTGCGGTTTTTCGCCTGCCAGCAGGGCGTCCAGCGACGGTGCTCCGTCGATGCACAGCACCGAGAGCAGCTTCGCCACATCCAGTACGCTGCCACCGCCGATGCCAATCACCATGTCGGCCTGGCGCTGCGAGAGCGTTTCTATAATAGCGGCCACATCATGCTGGCTCGGCTCGGGCGGCACGCTGTTGACCACGCTGATACGCGGAATCTGATCCCGGAGTTGCCCCATCAGCGCCTGAACCGCCGGAATCGCTTCAATGTTCCGGTCAGTCACCACTACCGCTGTCGTTACGCCACTCAGCAGATAGCGCATGTCGTTTAACGCCTGATAACCGCTAATCACCGTGCTGTTAATGTTCATTTCGTACCCTTTTTTCTTTCATGACTGAGCAGATGATTAATTTTGCTCAGCGCAATGCGATGTCAGTCACTCTCTGTGGCTAATTTTATAAGGCATATCGATTTCGATTAATTTGAACTTGCTCACATATAATCAATCATGATTGAATATAATCAAATGCAGCGGCAATAGCCTGACAGGAGTGAGGATGGGCTCATCAGTATGGAAAACCCCGGTGCTGGTCATCGCCGATGACTTTACCGGTGCCAACGATGCAGGTAGTGGACTGGCACAGGCCGGTGCCCGTGTACATGTGCTGTTCGGCACCGCCGCGCCGCAGCCCGACGAGGCGGCGGATGTGCTGGTAATCAGTACTGACAGCCGGGCGGTCAGCATCAGTCAGGCGGCAGAGCGCGTCACGCAGGTGGTACAGCATTACGCGGCACAGTTTCAGCAGGGCTGGCTGTTCAAAAAGATCGACTCCACGCTGCGTGGCAACGTCGGTGCTGAAACGGTGGCGGCACTGCGCGCCAGCGGCAAAAGGCTGGCGCTGGTGGCACCGGCCGTGCCGCGCCTGGGCCGCACCACACGTGAGGGCAGCGTGTGGGTGAATCAGCGATTACTGACGGATACCGAATTTGCCAGCGATCCCAAAACCCCGATCCGCAGCGCCCGCATTCTCGATCAGATGCAGATCGACGGCATGGAGATCGATCTCGCCACGCTGCGCAGCGATCGGCTGGATGCCGTGCTGGCGGCTGCGCAGGGCGTGGTGGTGGTAGATGCCGAAACGGAGGCCGACCTGGCGCGACTGATCGCCGCTGCGGCGCGGCTGAGCGAGACGCCCCTGCTGGTGGGCGCTGCCGGATTAAGCGATGCGCTGGGCGCTGCGCTCTCTGTTCGCCCGTCGCGGCCCGTACTGGCGGTGGTGGCATCGATGAGCCGTCAGGCAGAGCAGCAGATCGCCGCACTGCTTAACCAGCAGGCAGTGGAAATCGTGGATGTTGATATTCGTCAGCTGTTTCAGCAGCCCGCCTGGTGTGGCCGGGATAGCTGGATTGAACAGGCGGCTGCCGCACTGCGTGCCGGTCGCCACACGGTGATCCGTACCTGCCAGCATGAATCCCAGCGACACGCGATCGAGGATCTCTGCCAGCAGCACAGCATGACGCGCCAGCAGCTGGGTGAGGCGATCTGTCAGCTGCTGGGCGAAATGACCCTGAGTCTGTGCCGGGCACAGCTGCCGCATGCGCTCTATCTGTCGGGTGGCGACGCGGCGATAGCCGTTGCTCAGGCGCTGGGGGCCAGCGGCTTTAAAATTCAGGGTTTGGTGGCGGGCTGTGTGCCGCACGGGGTCCTGCTTAACAGTGAATTTACTCTGCCGGTGATGACCAAAGCGGGTGGCTTTGGTGATGAAAATACCCTGGTAGCAGCCATTGGTTTTATTGAGGAGAAGTCGAGTGAGTAAAATTATTGCGATCACCATGGGCGATCCGGCGGGCATCAGCCCGGAAATCATCATCAAAGCGCTCTCTGAAGGTGAGCTGAACGGCATTCCTGCCGTGGTGATTGGCTGTGCCAGTACGCTGCGCCGCATTATGGCGATGAACATCACCCCGCAGGCCGAGCTGCGGGTGCTGGATCGGGTACAGGATGCACGGTTTGCGCCCGGCATTATCAATGTCATCGATGAGCCGCTGGCCGATCCGGACGCGCTGAAACCTGGCGTGGTACAGAAAGAGGCCGGGGATCTGGCGTGGCGCTGCGTGAAGCGGGCCACCGAACTGGCGCTGGCCGGTGAGGTGCATGCCATTGCTACCGCGCCGCTGAATAAAGAGGCGATGCATGCGGCGGGCCATCTCTATCCGGGGCACACCGAACTGCTGGCGCACCTGACTGACACCAAAGATTACGCTATGGTGCTCTATACCGATAAGCTGAAAGTCATTCATGTCACAACCCATATTGCGCTGCGTAAGTTCCTCGACACGCTCAACCAGACACGCATTAAAACCGTGATTGGTATGGCGGACACCTTCCTGCGTCGTGTCGGCTACAGCGCCCCGCGTATCGCCGTCGCGGGTGTTAATCCGCACGCTGGTGAGAACGGGCTGTTTGGCGACGAGGAGATCACCACCGTTGCCCCCGCGATTGAGGCGATGAAAGCGCAGGGGATTGATGTCTCCGGGCCTTGCCCGCCGGACACGGTGTTTCTGCAGTGCCAGGATGGACGCTATGACATGGTGGTGGCGATGTACCATGATCAGGGGCACATCCCGCTTAAACTGCTGGGCTTCTATGATGGCGTGAACATTACCGCAGGCCTGCCGTTTATCCGCACCTCTGCTGACCACGGCACGGCATTTGATATCGCCTGGACAGGTAAAGCGAAGTCTGACAGCATGGCGATCTCGATTAAACTCGCGATGCAGCTCGCATAGGGAAATATGAAGGGACAGAGCCGTCTTGACCAGATTATGGATTACCTGAAAAGCCATAATCTGGTGACTGTTGAGCAACTGGTCAGTGCGATTTCCGCCTCACCCGCCACGATTCGACGTGATTTAATTAAGCTGGATAAAGAGGGCGTGATCAGCCGCAGTCATGGCGGCGTTACCCTGAATCGTTTTATTCCTGCCCAGCCGACCACGCTGGAGAAGATGCAGCGAAACCTGGCCGAGAAGCAGGCGATCGCCGCATGCGCCGCCAGTTTTGTCCGGGCGGGCGATGCGGTGGTGCTGGATGCAGGAACCACCATGCTGGAGCTGGCGCGACAGCTCACCCATCTGCCGCTGCGGGTCATTACGGCCGACCTGCACATTGCACTGTTTCTGTCTGAGTTTAAGCAGATCGAAGTGACGATTATTGGCGGCCGGATCGACGACTCCAGTCAGTCCTGTGTGGGTGAACATGGACGGCGGTTGCTGCGCAGCATCAATCCCGATATTGCGTTTGTCAGCTGTAACTCCTGGAGCCTTGAGCGCGGTATTACCACGCCGACTGAAGAGAAAGCGGGGCTGAAACATGACCTGCTGGCCAATGCGGCGCGTCGGGTTCTGCTGGCGGACAGCAGTAAATATGGCTCCTGGTCGCTGTTCTGCGCGTCACCGGTGGATGATCTGACCGATGTAGTGACCGACAGCCGGTTAGACGAGGATGTCTGCCGCACGCTGCGCGAGCGCGGTATTACGCTGGCGCTGACCTCTGCCTGAACTGAACGCGCCGTGCTTCTCTGACCTCATCGTAAAGCAGGGTGAGAGCAGCACTGCGCGTTTATCTTCTGCAGTCGCCGTTAACGCGCGTAGGCGTCATGCTCTTCGCGCGTCATTGCCGGCGCGTCTACCGTAACCCGCTCAAACCTCAGATTCGTTACGCCCGCTATTTTGCCAAACTCCTGCGCCTGCAGCGTAATATCGCTGAAACTCAGCTGTTCGATTGGGTTTTCCGGCGTGCCTTCAACAAAAAAGGCGCGGGAAAACGCCGCAGGCTGAGTCAGGCTGCTGCTGATATGACTGATACTGATATTCTCAACCCGCGTCAGGCCAGCATCACCCGTGACGCCTGATGCCAGCTTACGCCAGTGTGGCGGCTGTTTGGTGTCGGCGGGCTGTTCGCTGTAGCTGTACTGCGGGAACCAGTTCAGCTGCAGCATAAACGGATAACAGACATCCTCCATCTTCAGATGGCGAACCACGATGTTTTTGATCCAGCCGCCGCGATTCCGGGCGGACTTGATGCGAAAGCCGACGCCGGTTCCAGAAAAGCGGTTATGTTCGATGATGACGTTTTCAATACCGCCAGAGGTTTCGCTGCCCAGGGTAATGCCCGAACCTTTCAGCAGGGTGCAGTCGCGAATAATGATATCGCGTGCGGTTCTCCCGAGCTGCTGTGCTTCCGCGCCGCGACCCGATTTCACGCAGATATTGTCGTCATTGCAGGAGACCGTACAGCCCTCCACACGCACTAACTGGCTGGAATCAATATCAATTCCATCGGTGCTGGGGCCGGTGGCGTTCATGACACGTAGCCTCTGCAGATTCACCTGTTTCGAATAGCAGACGTGCAGGTTCCAGAAGCCGGAATCCTGTGAGGTGAAGTCCTCCAGCGTCACGCATTCGCTCTCGTAAACCACTACGTTACGTGGACGCCTGCAGTC
This sequence comes from Pantoea sp. SM3640, assembly GCF_015654165.1. Lineage (NCBI taxonomy): Bacteria > Pseudomonadati > Pseudomonadota > Gammaproteobacteria > Enterobacterales > Erwiniaceae > Pantoea > Pantoea sp. SM3640. The sequence continues at coordinate 3,096,060 of NZ_CP064872.1, read as the reverse complement.
GTAATCCACCACCCAGCGCAGGCCGCGACGGGTATAGTCCGCCAGCATCCCGCTGTTTTCGTCGTCGCCCCAGAATTTATGCCACCAGACGGCACCCTGTCCGTCGAGCGTGCCGCTGCCGCAGACGGTGACGTTGCGGCAGTGATTGATGTTAAGCATCGCCGCGGGCCAGACCATATCAATGCCCGCCACGCGCGTAGGGATGTCCGGGTAGTCCTCCAGCCGCTGGCTGCCGAGCAGTACGGCATCTTTCGCCAGCTCCAGCGTCATCTCACTTTTCAGAAACAGCGCGCCGGTCAGAAAGCGGCCCGCTGGGATCAGTACCGTGTCGCCTGCTGATGCGCTATCAATCGCGCGCTGTATTGCCTGAGTGGAAAGTGAGGTGGCGTCCGGGACGGCAGCGAAATCAATAATGTTAATTCTTGCCATTTTTTTGCCTGTAGTGGTTGAGAAATGAGCGTTCAGCGCTGAAAGTAGCACGCTCTGACAGGCAAATTATTGCTGGCGATCAGGGAATTACGGCAGTTGCCGTGATGAAAAGTCGGAGGGATAAGCGGGAAGAGACGCGCAGGTTTTGGGGTGTCACGCTGCGCGCCGGATCATCAGAGGGTCTTCAGGCCCACTGAGGGGATATTTCTGCCGTAGTAGATCTCACGCATCTCTTTCCACAGCAGGTCAGTAATACGCTTGTGCTCCTGCGGGCTGAGATCTTCCGGGCGGGTGTTAAACAGGTAGTGTTTCAGGTCAAACTCTTTCAGCAACATCTTGGTATGGAAGATGTTCTCCTGATAGACATTCACATCCACCATGTCATACATCGCTTTCATATCGTCAGACATGAAGTTCTGAATCGAATTGATCTCGTGATCGATAAAGTGCTTCATACCTTTCACGTCACGGGTAAAGCCGCGCACCCGGTAATCGACGGTAACGATGTCTGACTCCAGCTGGTGGATCAGGTAGTTCAGCGCCTTGAGCGGTGAGATCACGCCACAGGTTGAGACTTCAATGTCCGCACGGAAGGTGCAGAGCCCGCCTTCAGGATGGCTTTCCGGATAGGTATGCACACAGATATGGCTTTTATCCAGATGCGCCACCACCGAGTTGGGCAGCGGGCCAGGATGTTCGGAGTTATCGATATCTTTGGGATCGATCGGCTCTTCGCTGACCAGAATCGTGACGCTGGCCCCCTGCGGTTCATAATCCTGGCGCGCAATATTAAGCACGTTAGCCCCGATAATAGAGCAGGTTTCGGTCAGGATTTCCGTCAGACGGTTGGCGTTATATTGTTCATCAATGTAGGCGATATAACCATCGCGTTCAGCTTCAGTATTCGCATAGCAGATATCGTAAATACAAAAACTCAGGCTTTTCGTCAGGTTGTTGAAGCCATGTAGTTTTAGCTTTTGCAATTTTGTTCACCCCCTTAAAAATGCACTGTCAGCACGCGGCCGATAGCGCATTTAACAGATATTGTGGCAGGGCAAAGCTGCCGGTATGGATCGCTGGTGTGTAGTAACGGCAGGTCAGGCCAGCAGCCTCGAAACGCGCTTGCAGGGTGGCGGTATCGAGCTGGCGCAGCGCCGGATTATCGCTCGCCCAGGCAAAGGTCATGATGCCGCCGTAGTAGGTCGGAATTGCCGCCTGATAGAAACTGACATCCGCAAAGTAATGGCCCAGCTTGCGATGGCTGTTGATGGCCTCATCCTGCTGCAGGAAGCAGACGCCATTCTGCGCCACGAAGATGCCATTTTCATTAAGGGCCGCTTTGCAGCCGGCATAAAATTCGGAGGTAAACAGACTCTCGCCCGGACCAATCGGATCGGTGCAGTCGGAGATGATGACATCGAATTTTTCCTGCGTCTGATTAACGAAGTTAACCCCGTCATCGATCACCAGCGTAAAGCGCGGATCGTCATAGGCGCCTGCGCTGTGGTTCGGCAGATACTGGCGACAAAAGGTCACCACGCCTGCATCGATTTCCACCATGGTAATCTTTTCGATTTCCGGATGACGTGACACTTCACGCAGCATGGCGCCGTCACCACCGCCGATGATCAGGACGCTCTTCGCCGCGCCGTGCGCCAGCAGCGGAACGTGGGTCATCATTTCATGATAGATAAATTCGTCGCGTTCGGTGGTCTGCACCACGCCGTCCAGCGCCATTACGCGGCCCATCGCGGCATTTTCGAAAATGATTAAATCCTGATGCGCAGTCTTTTCACGGTACAGTTCTTTATCGACCGTGAAATACTGGCCAAAACCGGCATGAAGGGTTTCATACCACGTTTCATTATGGGCCATGGTGCTCTCCTCTGATGACATCGCCATGAAGATGGGCGGCACATGATAGCTAACACTGACCGTGGTTGCACGGTCAATGTCCGGCAGCAGAGGGCAGAGTAATTACCTGACGTAGGCCAGCAGGCTCAGTGAATCGCGGGCCAGTGACTTGCACTTTTTGTCGTTGGTGATGGCGATGCCACTGAGATCGCGATAGCTGTCTTCACCCAGCGCTTTCATGTTGTAGTTGCTGTAGTTGCTTAAATCCCAGCGGTTCTGCTGAGCAAAAAAGACCAGCGCTTTGCGAATCTGTGCGTCCGGTAAATCCTGATAGCCACAATCATTTTTCAGATAAACGAAAACCGCCGTGAGATCGGCCAGATCTTCCGCTTCGGATTCGCTCAGGGCAAAACTGGTGGAGGAGAAGCCAAGGAGTCCCGTCAGCAGCAGGATCCTGATACTTTGCTTCATAGTCGTTCTCTTCAATGGATATTACTCATGACGTTAGCACAGTTATTCTCAGGTTTTCGATTAATTTGGCGCTGTGAGCCGCTGCACCGCCTTTTTTCATCAGATTCTCACGGCTAACACTTGACCTTCCCATAAGGTCAGGGTTTAGGCTGTGCGCTCTGATGCCACAAGGATGATCACCATGCAACGTCGCCACTTCCTGAAACTCACCGCCGCACTGAGTGCAGCCGGAGCCTTACCGCTCTGGAGCCGTTCGCTGATGGCAGCCACCCGTCCGCTGCTGCCGATTCCGTCACTGCTGGAAGCGGATGCCAGGGGCAGCTACAGCCTTACCGCGATGCAGGGCACCACGCAGTGGAACGGCAAAGCCGTGCCGACCTGGGGCTATAACGGCAGCCTGCTGGGACCGGTGCTGAAGTTGCAGAGTGGCAAACCGGTGACGGTGAATATCCATAACCGGCTCAGCGAAGCGACTACCCTGCACTGGCACGGGCTGGAAATCCCCGGCGCGGTAGATGGCGGTCCGCAGGCCGTGATTGCGCCTGGTGCTTCGCGTCAGGTCTCTTTTACCCCTGACCAGCCCGCTGCCACCTGCTGGTATCATCCGCATCTGCATGGCAAAACCGGGCATCAGGTCGCACAGGGACTCGCGGGACTGATTCTGCTGGAAGATAAGGAGAGCGGCACGCTGCGCCTGCCCACGCAGTGGGGCGTGGATGATGTGCCACTGATTTTCCAGGATAAACAGCTGACCAAAGATGGGCGCCTTATCGATTATCAGCTCGACGTGATGCGCGCGGCCGTGGGCTGGTTTGGCGACATGATGCTGACCAACGGCGTGCAGTATCCGCAGCATGCGGTGCCGCGCGGCTGGCTGCGTCTGCGTCTGCTGAACGGCTGTAATGCCCGTTCGCTGCACGTTGCCGCCAGTGATAAACGTCCTCTTTATGTGATCGCCAGCGACGGTGGCCTGCTGGCTGAGCCGGTGAAGCTCGACACACTGCCGATCCTGCCGGGCGAGCGTTTTGAGGTGATGATCGATACTTCTGACGGTAAAGCGTTTGATCTGGTGACGCTGCCGACGGATCAGATGGGCATGACGCTGCCGCCGTTTGACCAGCCGCTGCCGCTGGTACAGATCCTGCCGCTGCGGGTGATGGCCAGCGCCACGCTGCCGGATAAGCTGGCGACGCTGCCTGCGCTACCCGCCACCGACGGACTGACGACACGCTGGCTGCAACTGATGATGGACCCGCAGCTGGACCAGCAGGGAATGCAGGCATTAATGCAGCGCTACGGCAAGAAAGCGATGGGCAAGGGCGGTCATCATTCGATGCCGGAGAAAACGGCTGACGAGCCGATGCCGCCAATGGAAAACATGGAAGGGATGGATCACAGCATGCACGGCATGGCGAAGCCCGCCGTTTACGATTTCCGCAACGGCAATAAGATCAACGGCCAGGCCTTTGATATGACGAAGCCGTCATTTGCGGTGAAGCTGGGTGATTATGAGAAGTGGACGATTTCAGGGGAAGGTGACGCCATGCTGCATCCGTTCCATATTCACGGCACCCAGTTCCGCATTCTCTCCGAGAACGGCAAACCGCCCGCCCCGCATCGGCAGGGCTGGAAAGATATGGTGAATGTCGACGGCTGGCGCAGTGAAGTGCTGGTGCGCTTCAACTATGTCGCCGCCGCCGAACACGCTTACATGGCCCACTGTCATCTGCTGGAGCATGAAGACACCGGCATGATGCTGGGCTTTACTGTAAGCTGATTACGCCTGATCGAGCGCCAGCCTGATATCTTCAATCAGGTCACCGGCGTTCTCGATGCCAATCGACAGCCGCACCGTGGCGTCCGTGATACCAATACGCTGACGCACCGCCTGCGGCACGCCGGAGTGGGTGGTGCTGCCAGGATGGCTGGCCAGCGACTCGGTTCCACCCAGGCTCACCGCCTGTTTAAACAGCGACAGCGCATTGAGAAAACGGAACGCAGCAGGCTGATCGCCGACGATATCAAACGAGAAGGTCGAACCTGCGCCGCTGCACTGTTCGCGATACGTTTTCCCTTCGGCGCTCTCCGCATCCAGATAGGGCAGCCAGTGCAGCTTCGCCACTTTCGGGTGATCGCGCAGAAACGCCGCGACCGCTTCTGCATTGTGAAAGGCTTTCTCCATCCGCAACGATAATGTTTCCAGTGAGCGGCTGAGCATCCAGCTTGAGTGCGGATCCAGCTGCGTACCGATGGCGCTGCGCAGGGCGCGTACTTTCGCCATCAGCGCCTTACTGCCCATCGCCGCGCCCGCAATCAGGTCAGAGTGACCGCCCACATATTTGGTCAGCGAGTAGAGCGAGAGATCCGCGCCCAGCGTCAGCGGCTGCTGGAACAGCGGGCCGAGCAGGGTGTTATCACAGGCGATAATTGGTCGTGAACCCTGCTGCTGGTCAATCTCATCGGCGATGCGCGCCATCAGGCGGATATTGACCAGGCTGTTGGTGGGATTTGCGGGTGTTTCAATCAGGATCACCGCCACCCGGCCCTGGGCCATCGCCTGCTGAGCGGCTTCACGCACTTTGACTTCATCATTCCCGTCGCTGAAACCAACCGCTTTAATATCCAGATTGTGCAGCGTTTTGCTGAGCAGCGTTTCGGTGCCGCCATACAGGGGCTGCGAGTGCAGGATCACCTCGCCCGGGCGGGCAAACGTCAGCAAGGCCGTGGAGATGGCGGCCATACCGGAAGAGAAGAGCGAACAGCTCTCCGCCTGCTCATAAACCGCCAGCCGGTCTTCAACAATTTCGCTGTTAGGATGGTTAAAGCGGGAGTAGACCAGCCCACCCGATTTACCTTCCGGCGGCTCACGACGACCAGAGACATAATCAAAGAAGTCCCGCCCCTCTTCGGCGCTGTTAAAAACAAAGGTTGAAGTCAGAAACACCGGCGGCTTCACCGCACCTTCAGAGAGGCGGGGATCATAGCCATAGTTCAGCATCTGGGTTTCGGGGTGCAGCGGCCTGTCGCCGATATGCGTCTTTTTGCTTGATGATGAAGTCATTGTGATCTCCGGCCAGCGGCGCGAGTAGGGTAACGATCTGTTGGATAAAGGCTACCACGCAGCGAATCATGCTGGTAAATGCCAGAATGTTCTAAGGTAATGCGCATTTCAGCCAGCCGCCGGCAGCAGGGAATAATTTTCACGACGTAATCGTTTGCTCAGGAGCCGGCAGAGCCCTCATAGCTGCGTCTGTGGTAGACTTCGGGGCTTTTCTGACGTAACCGGGCTGAACGCAATGAAACACACTGTTGAAGTGATGATCCCTGAAGAGGCAATCGCCACGCGCATCGCTGAACTGGGCAAAGAGATTAACGAGCACTACCGCGACAGCGGCAGCGATATGGTGCTGGTGGGGCTGCTGCGCGGCTCATTCATGTTCATGGCTGATCTCTGTCGCGCCATTGATGTGCCGCATGAAGTCGACTTTATGACGGCATCCAGTTACGGCAGCGGCATGTCCAGCACGCGTGATGTGAAAATCCTGAAAGATCTGGATGAAGACATTCGTGGCAAGGATGTGCTGATCGTCGAAGATATCATCGACTCCGGCAACACCCTGAGCAAAGTGCGTGAGATTCTGCAACTGCGTCAGCCAAAATCACTGGCGATCTGTACCCTGCTGGATAAGCCAGAGCGCCGTGAAGTTGAAGTCAATGTCGAGTATGTCGGCTTTGCCATTCCGGATGAGTTCGTGGTGGGCTTTGGTATCGACTACGCTCAGCACTATCGCCATCTGCCTTACATCGGCAAAGTGGTGCCGCTGGAATCCTGATACTGCTCTGACCGCACATTCTTCCAAGGCCTGCACCCGATGCCTGGTGTAGGCTATGTCGCGCTTTACGCCGCGATCGGCTCAGGCCTCGCCGTTCATCTGCAGATTAGCAATGCCGTGACGATAGCGCTGTTCAAGGATCTCCCGGCTGTTTGCCGTGACATCCAGGTTACGCAGACAGCCATCCTGAATGCCGTAAACCCAGCCGTGCAGGGAGACATCCTTGCCACGTTTCCAGGCTGACTGGAGGACGGTCGAGTGCCCCAGGTTATAGACCTGTTCAATAACGTTGATTTCGCACAGTTTGTCCAGGCGCTTATCCGGCGGAAGTTCCCCCAGCAACACGCTATGCTTGTACCAGAGGTCGCGGATGTGCAGCAGCCAGTTGTCGATTAACCCCAGCTCCGGGTTATCCATGGCCGCCTGCACGCCGCCGCAGCCGTAGTGGCCGCATACGATAACGTGTTCCACTTCCAGCACTTCGATAGCGTACTGCACCACCGACAGACAGTTCAGATCGGTGTGGATAACCAGATTGGCAACGTTGCGGTGAACGAAGAGCTCGCCCGGTTCCAGTCCGGTCAGGCGCTCGGCAGGGACTCGGCTGTCAGAGCAGCCAATCCACAGGAAGCGCGGTTTTTGTGCCTGGGCGAGCCGCTCAAAAAAGCTGGGATCTTCTTCAACCAGCAGTTTTGACCATTCGCGGTTGTTTCTGATCAGGGTATTGATGTCTGTCATGGCGTTGAGCGACCGGTTACTGCGCAAAGTGCGCGCGCGTACTATATGCCAGGGCCTGATAAATTTAAACGGCATTGCAATGCCATCAAAACAGGGTATGGATGCAGAATGACTTATGCACTGGAACTTTCCCGGCTGACCAAGACCTATCCCGGCGGCGTGCAGGCGCTGAAGGGCATCGATCTTAACGTTGAAGCGGGTGACTTTTATGCACTGCTGGGGCCAAACGGTGCCGGTAAATCGACCACCATCGGGATTATCAGTTCGCTGGTCAATAAATCCGAAGGTAGTGTGCGGGTGTTTGGCTACGATTTAGAAAAAGATGTGGTGAATGCCAAGCGCCAGCTCGGCCTGGTGCCGCAGGAGTTTAACTTCAACCCGTTTGAAACGGTGATGCAGATCGTCGTGAATCAGGCGGGTTACTACGGCGTTGAGCGTCGCGAAGCCAATGAGCGTGCGGAAAAATATCTGAAGCAGCTCGACCTGTGGGGAAAACGCACTGAGCGTGCGCGCATGCTCTCCGGCGGGATGAAGCGCCGTCTGATGATCGCCCGAGCACTGATGCACGAGCCAAAACTGCTGATTCTGGATGAGCCGACGGCTGGCGTGGATATCGAACTGCGTCGCTCAATGTGGGTGTTCCTGAAAGATCTCAATGCCAAAGGCACTACCATCATTCTTACCACCCACTATCTGGAAGAAGCTGAGATGCTGTGCCGTAACATCGGCATCATCCAGAGCGGTGAGTTGGTGGAAAACACCTCGATGAAAGAACTGCTGTCCAAGCTCAAATCAGAAACCTTTATCCTGGATCTGGCACCGCGCAGTCCGCTGCCGAAACTGGAGGGCTTCCAGTACCGGCTGACCGATACCTCAACGCTGGAAGTGGAAGTGCTGCGTGAGCAGGGCCTTAACAGCGTCTTCAGCCAGCTGAGTGCGCAGGGTGTGCAGGTGCTGAGTATGCGCAATAAAGCCAACCGTCTGGAAGAGCTGTTCGTTGGCCTGACGACGCAGGGAAAAACAGGAGCAAAAGCATGACACATTTGTACTGGGTGGCGCTGAAAAGCATCTGGGCCAAAGAGGTTAACCGTTTCGCCCGTATCTGGATCCAGACGCTGGTGCCGCCGGTCATCACCATGACGCTCTATTTCATCATCTTTGGCAACCTGATCGGGTCGCGCATTGGTGAGATGCACGGCTTCAGCTATATGCAGTTTATTGTGCCGGGATTGATCATGATGGCGGTGATCACCAACGCCTACGCCAACGTGGCATCATCGTTCTTCAGTGCCAAGTTCCAGCGCAACATTGAAGAGCTGCTCGTTGCACCCGTGCCGACCCACATTATCATTGCTGGCTATGTAGGCGGTGGTGTGGCGCGTGGCGTCTGCGTCGGCATTCTGGTGACGGCCATCTCGCTGTTCTTTGTGCCGTTTCATGTGCACTCCTGGTCGATGGTGGCGATCACGCTGCTGCTGACCGCGATTCTGTTTTCACTGGCCGGTCTGCTCAACGCCGTCTTTGCGCGCACCTTTGACGATATCAGCCTGATCCCGACCTTTGTGCTGACGCCACTGACCTATCTGGGCGGCGTATTCTATTCGCTGAGTCTGCTGCCGCCGATCTGGCAGGCTGTCTCTAAACTGAACCCAATCGTTTATATGATTAGCGGATTCCGTTATGGCTTCCTGGGTATTAATGATGTGCCACTGGTCTTTACGCTCTCGGTACTGGTGGCCTTTATTCTGGTGTTCTACTGGCTGGTCTATGCGCTGATTCAGCGCGGACGCGGACTGCGCACCTGACAATACGTTGAATGGTAAGGGCCACGCTGCAATAAGGGCGTGGCTTTTTTTTGGTGAGTGAAAAACAACCCGAACTACGGTTCTCCCTGGCCTTAAAAACGATGTTAAGATCTGCCTGGTCATTTCTTTTCTGTCTCTGAACCCGCTCACGGCCTCGCTTTCATCCTTTTTCACAAAAAGTAACCCTAAGTATTATCTGATAATAATCTGTCATCTTTCGCTATCTTAATGATTCTTAACTGTTAAATATTTTTTAAGAATAGGCTTAAAGGCTGGCTGTTGTTTATTTGATTATGAATTATCAAAATACCGCCTGAATAAAGTTATTCCTCTGCTCAGGGATGAACGGGTGGGTTAAGAGTCTTCTTAATAAGCAAAATGGCATCTTAAACAGGGCCAGTTTTTAATCAAAGGCAGGAAAAGATGAATCGTATAACGTGGATCGATAATCTGCGGGGATTGAGTATTCTCGCAATTATTTTTTTGCATAGCACTATTGCCGTACATAATAATGCCGGACATTTTACCGCCTTCAGCAGCCTGTTAAATGAGATGCTGGCACCGGTAAGACTGGGGCTGATGTTCTTTGTTTCGGGTCTGTTTGTCGATGCCGGATTAAGAAAAGGCCTGGGTCCTTTTTTTAATAACAAAGTACGCAGTATTCTCTATCCGTTTGTGGTCTGGGTGGCGGTCTATGGCGGGTTAAAGATCCTGTTCAGCTCAATGGCAAATACGCCGCAGTCACCGATGAATATTATTCTCTCCCACCTGACCGGCGGCGGGGATATGACCTGGTTCCTGCACTCGCTATTTATCTTCTTTATCGTGATTATCTTTGCCCGCCACCTGCCATTCCTGCTGGTGTTTGCTATCTGTATGGCGCTGAGCTGGGCGCTGCCGGCCATCGATCCGGATGGCGTATTTGCCAGCTTCGACAATACGCACATCAACAAATCGCTTTATCTGTTTGTCTTTTTCTACCTGGGCGATTACGTGGTACGTAAGCAGGTGGATATCGCAGAGAAAGTACAGCATGGCCCGACGCTGTTAATCTCAGCGATCAGTTTTGTGCTGCTCTCCTGCCTGAATATCTTTATTCTGGAGCGTCATTCCCAGGCGTTATTATCACCGCTTGCACTCTTATCGGTGCCATTCTTTGTCTGGATTGCGCTGAAGCTGAAATCTGAGCTGGTCTACTACATTGGCGTCAATTCTATCGTCTTCTACCTGTCGCATTATCTGGCGATTCAGTTCTTCAGTAAGATTGTGAAGTTTGAAAGTCCGTCAGCCTGGGTGAATGACCTGAAATTCATTTCGGCGTTTCTGGTGGCGCTGGCGCTGCCATTGACAATATGTCTGATGAGAAAACGCGGCTGGTTTAATTTCCTCTTTACGATGAAAAAGTCATCGAAGCCGATGACAACCAAAGCGGTTTAATTGCAGAAGCAGAAACAAAAAGGGCCGCCCATGTTAATGGCGGCCCTTTTTTATCAGCTGATCGATTAATCAGGCAATTTGTACCGGCAATGCTTTCGCCAGACGCTTCATCTGGTTGTCACCTTCAAAATAGGCGACTTTAGGCTGCCACTGACGCGCGACGGCATCCTCTACCTGCACATAGGAGCAGATAATTAAAATATCGCCTTCGCAGGCGCAGCGGGCAGCCGCACCGTTGACCGAAATAATTTTCGAACCACGCTCAGCCGCGATAGCGTAGGTGGAAAAGCGCTGACCGTTAGTGACGTTATAAATATCGATCGCTTCATATTGCAGAATGCCGGAAGCATCCAGGAAATCCTGATCGATAGCGCAGGAGCCTTCATAATTGAGGTCCGCCTGCGTCACTTTTACGCGGTGCAATTTGCCTTGCAGAACTGTGCGAATCATAGCCAGAAACCTTATCAGAGAAATAAAATAACCTGCAGCGGGCGTACTTACAGCGTCAGGTCAACAGTTTGATTATCAATCAGTCGGGCTTTACCCAGCCAGGCGGCCATCAGCACCACCGCACGCTGGCTGTCCACCGTCAGCGGCTGCAGCGTTTCCGCATCACAGATTGCCAGGCCATCAGGACGCAATCCCTGTGCCAGCAGCGCCTCGCTGGCTGTCTCGATAATCTCTTCAATGTGACGCTCGCCGTTCTCAAGTCGCTGAGCCATCTGATGCATCACCTGGCTCAGCACCGGGGCCAGTTTGCGCTCATCGGATGTCAGGTAGCCGTTGCGTGAACTCAGTGCCAGGCCATCTTTCGCCCGCACGGTTGGCACGCCAACAATCTCAATGTCGAAGCCCATATCAGCCACCATCTTACGAATGATAGCCAGCTGCTGAAAATCCTTTTCACCGAAACAGGCAATATCGGGCTGCACCAGATTAAACAGTTTGCTGACGATGGTTGCCACGCCGCGAAAATGGCCTGGACGCGTTGCCCCTTCCAGCAGGGAAGAGAGCACCGGCACCTCAACAAAGGTCTGATTCTGCGCGCCTTGCGGATAGACTTCAGCCGGTGACGGGGCAAAGACCACGTCAACCTGGTGGCGGTTCAGCTTTTCACAATCTTCCTGCAGCGTGCGCGGGTAGCGCGCTAAATCATCGGCGCGATCGAACTGCATCGGATTGACAAAGATCGAGACAATGACGATGTCGCCGCGCGCCCGGGCTTCATCCACCAGCGTCAGATGGCCTTCATGCAGGTTGCCCATGGTCGGCACCAGCGCAATGCGTTTACCCTGCTGGCGCCAGCGACGGACTTCCTGGCGCAGCATCAGCAGCGTTTCAATGATCAACACGGTGACTCTCCTGAATTACTGGAAACTGTGCTCTGCCGCCGGATAGGTTCCGGCCTCGACTTCGGCGATATAGTGGCGAATCGCCGCGCGAACGTCGCCGGTCTCCGCCAGGAAATTTTTGGCAAATTTGGGAATATGACCGCCGGTTACGCCCAGCGCGTCATGCATCACCAGAATCTGACCATCGGTCACGTTACCGGCACCGATGCCGATCACCGGGATGGTAAGCGCCCCGGTGATCCGCTGCGCCAGCGACACCGGCACGCACTCCAGCACCATCAGCTGTGCGCCTGCCGCTTCCAGCGCCAGGGCATCGGCCAGCAGCTGATCGGCACCGGCCTCATCACGGCCCTGCACTTTATAGCCGCCAAAAATATTCACCGACTGCGGGGTCAGCCCAAGATGACCGCACACCGGCACGGCGCGTTCGGTCAGCATCTGTACGGTCTCTGCCAGCCAGCTGCCGCCTTCCAGTTTCACCATATTGGCACCGGCACGCATCAGCTGTGCGGCACTCTCAAAGGTCTGCTCTGGTGTGGCATAACTCATAAAGGGCAGGTCGGCGAGCAGCAGGGCCTGGGGCGCACCACGGCGCACGGCGGCGGTGTGATAGGCGATGTCGCTGACCGTAACCGGCAGGGTGGAGTCGTGCCCCTGCACCGTCATCCCTAAGGAATCACCAACCAGCAGCACCTGAATGCCTTCATCGGCAAACAGGCGGGCAAAACTGAAATCGTAGGCGGTCAGCGTCGCGAATTTTTTACCGCTGGCTTTCGCCTGACGCAGATGTGAAATCGTGGTGGGTTTCATGGCGCTCTCAACTCAGGAATTCTGATGGGCGCAGTTTACTGGATAGCGTGAAAGAGCGGAATCAGAGATGTGCGTTTGTCTGATCAGTCGTGCCACAGCACGATGTTGCTGCTGCCGAGGGTGGCCAGAACGGTGCTGAGTGCGCGGCCATCGGGCAGGCGGGCATCGGGCGCAATCGCCAGCAGGGGCACCAGCATAAAGGCGCGATTCAGCAGGTCGTAGTGCGGCACAATCAGCCGCTCAGTGTTAATAACTGCGTCGCCAAACAGCATGAGATCGATATCCAGCGTGCGCGGTCCCCAGCGTTCTTCCTTGCGTATCCGGCCATGATCCCGCTCAATCTGCTGGGTATGGTCAAGCAGGGCTTCAGCGCTGAGATCGGTTTCCAGCGCCACGGCGGCATTGAGAAAATCGGGCTGATCGGGCGGGCCATAAGGCGGCGTGCGATAGAATGGCGAGGTCGCGATGCATTGCGTCTGCGGCAACGCATCCAGTGCTGTCAGCGCTGCATCAACCTGATGCAGCGGATCGGCCAGATTACTGCCTAACGCGAGGTAAACCCGTGTCATGACACGTTTTGATTGTCACGACGTGGCGCGGAAGAGCGGCGGCGCGGACGGCGCGATTTATTGCGCGGCACCGGATCGTCACCCAGATTATTCAGCATGTTTTTCTGATGCGGCGGCGCAGCGACCTGGAATTCACCCCACCACTGACTCAGACGCAGCAGTTCCGGATTGTTTTCCACTTCCGCGCGCAGCGCCAGCAGATCGTATGCGGCGCGGAATTTCGGATGCTCCATCAGTTTCCAGGCGCGTTTACCGTGACGGCGTGACATGCGTAACTGCAGCAACCAGATATCGCGGATCAGCGAGGTAATACGTTTTGGAATCGCCAGCGCACGGCAGGCTTCGTCCAGCGTATCGTTCATCGCCATCGCAAAGGCTTCGAAGTAGGTCAGGCCACTCTCCTGCGCAATGCGTTCGGCCGCCTCAAGCTGCGGATACCAGAACATCGCTGCAAACAGGAACGCCGGATTCACGCGCATGTCGTTATGAATGCGGTTGTCGGTGTTTTTCAGCACCTGTGCCAGCATCCGCTCCATGTGGCTGTCACTGTTTTCCGTGAAGTTGCGCGCCAGCGTCGGGAACAGCGGCTGGAACAGCTGATATTCACACAGCTTCAGATACGTGCTGTAGCCATAACCCGCCTGCAACAGCTTCAGGGACTCTTCAAACAGGCGCGCAGGCGGGATATCACGCAGCAGCGAGGCCAGACGGGGAATCGGCTCGGCGGTTTCCGGCGCAATGCTCATATTGAGCTTGGCGGCAAAGCGCGCGACGCGCAGCATGCGCACCGGATCTTCGCGGTAGCGGGTTTCCGGATCGCCAATCAGGCGAATGATACCCTGTTCGAGATCGCTGATGCCGCCAACGTAGTCGCGCACGCTGAAATCAGCCACGCTGTAGTAGAGGCTGTTGATGGTGAGATCGCGACGCTGGGCATCATCTTCGATAGAGCCGAAGATATTGTCGCGCAGCAGCATGCCGCTCTGGGCGCGCTGCGAACTGTTGCGATCTTCCGCAATCTCTTCAACCTGATGATGACCACGGAAGGTGGCGACTTCGATCACTTCCGGGCCAAACATCACGTGTGCCAGCCGGAAACGGCGACCGACCAGCCGACAGTTGCGGAACAGCTTGCGCATCTGCTCAGGCGTGGCGTTAGTGGTCACGTCGAAATCTTTGGGTTTTTGCCCCAGTAGCAAATCGCGCACGCCACCGCCTACCAGATAGGCTTCATAACCGGCTTTGTTCAGGCGATAGAGCACTTTGAGGGCATTTTCGCTGATGTCTTTACGTGAGATGGTATGGCTTTCACGAGGGATGATGGTCATCAGACGCTCTGGTTCAACCTCTGCTGGGGCTTCCTCTTCATCACGCTTCAGGACTTTCCGGCAAAAATTAGCTACTCGGGTAAAAATGGGACACCTCGACAGTGGCAATTAGGGTGTAGGTAAAATCAGCGGCTAATCATAGCCTGTTGAGAACCGTTTGAGAATGCTGTTGTCTATGCATCCGGTTTCAGGGCGTTCTGTTGCGGCATCAAAGCGATATTCCACTGTGACACCGCGTCAGACAGCAGTTTGTCCTGCGTTAAGTCCTGCCAGCCGCCTGAAACAGGCTGTCCGAGGAAGCGTAATGCCGCTACCAGCAGGGGTCTGGCATCGCCATCGGGCAGCGAAGGCGCATGATTCTGCTTCGATAACTTATTGCCATCGTGATTAAGCGCCAGCGGCAGGTGCAGCCAGGCCGGCACCGGCCAGCCAAACTGCTGATAAAGCGCAATCTGCCGTACCGTCGGCTCAATCAAATCTGCGCCGCGCACCACTTCGGTAATGCCCTGAAAATGGTCATCGACGACCACCGCCAGGTTGTAGGCAAACAGGCCATCGCGACGGTGAATAATAAAATCTTCCTGTGCAAGACGGCTGTCCGCCTCTACGCGCCCGCGTAATCGATCGTCAAAGGCAAAGACCGGCGCATGCTGGCGTAAACGCAGCGCGGCATTCTCTGGTCCGCGTTGCCGTTCACGGCAGTAACCATCATAGAAACCGCCAATCTCCTGAATGCGACGTCGGGGACAGGTGCAGAAATAGCTCTGACGATGCTGCTGCAGCCAGGCCAGTGCGTCACGATAGGCCTCGTGACGTTGCGACTGCCACAGTACCTCGCCATCCCACGTCAAACCGTAGTGTTCCAGCTGATGCAGAATGCGGCTGGCGGCACCCGGCACTTCCCGTGGCGGATCGATATCTTCCATTCTCACCCGCCAGATGCCGTTTTGCGCGCGCGCGCTCAGGTAACTGCCCAGGGCAGCAATCAGCGAGCCAAAATGAAGTTCACCAGAGGGAGAAGGGGCGAAGCGACCAATGCAGGAAGGTGACATAGGGTTCAGAAGTGACCACGCAGCGGACAACACAACGGTTTTTCCACTGCGTGGTAACAGGCTGGACGCGACATTAGCCGGCCATTTGTTTCTCACGAATTTCTGCTAACGTCTTACAGTCGATGCAGAGATCGGCAGTAGGACGTGCTTCGAGACGGCGGATACCAATCTCAACGCCACAGGAATCGCAATAACCGAAGTCGTCGTCTTCGACTTTCTTCAGCGTCTTCTCGATCTTTTTAATCAGTTTACGTTCGCGATCGCGGTTACGCAGCTCCAGGCTGAACTCCTCTTCCTGCGCGGCACGGTCAACCGGGTCCGGGAAGTTAGCGGCTTCATCCTGCATGTGCGATACGGTACGATCGACTTCGTCCCGCAATTGATTACGCCAGGCTTCCAGAATCTTGCGAAAATGGGTCAGCTGCGCGTCGTTCATATACTCTTCGCCAGGCTTAACCTGATAAGGCTCAACGCCAGCGATAGCGAGAATACTCAGGGACGATGTTTTACGGTTTTGACCTTCTTGCATGTTGCTTCTCCTGGATAACACGCACTATACCCTCTGACTTACGTCCCGCAGGGGCGTTACTGCCGGCCTGCATCTGACGTCTGCGGGGTACATCGATCCCCCATTGGGGAAAAAAACAGGCCGCTATAAATAACAGAAGCAGTCAGGGTTGGCAATTCTTCATGAACACACCTTGACAAGCCTGTGAGGAACAGCGTAATCAGCCCTTAGCTCAGAACATTCTTACCACATAAAATTGCAAAAGATATTACATGGTTACGTTGATTGGCGATTTAAGAAACATTCCCTCTGCCGATAAGTCTGCCTGATACGCTAAAACCTCTACACCTTCCCGTTGCGCCTGAGCCAGTTGTTCTGCATACGCCGCATCAATGTGGCGTGCCGGGGAAACGTCCTCAATCCCCGAGTGCAAAACGGCAAACAATAAAACGGCCCGATGACCCTCTGCCGCCACTGTCGCCAGCTCGCGCAGGTGTTTCTGTCCTCGAATCGTCACCGCATCCGGAAAATAGCCTTTACCTTCATGTAAAAGGGTTACGGATTTCACCTCAATATAGCAGTTGCGCCGTGCCTCTGCTTTGAGCAGGAAATCAATTCTGCTTTTTTCACTGCCATATTTCACTTCCGCCTGTCGATGCGAATAACCGGCCAGCGATGGCAGCTGATGCTGGTCCAGCGCTTCAGCCACCAGCTGGTTCGCGCGCAGGGTATTCACGCAAATCCAGTGGCCCTGTTGCGTTTCGGTCAGCTCCCAGCTGTGAGGGTATTTGCGCGTCAGGCTGTCGGACGTGGAATACAAGACTGTATCGCCCGGCGTGGCGCAGCCGGTCATGGCACCGGTGTTGGCGCAATGAATCGTCAGCACTTCGCCTTCTGGCGTCTCGACATCGGCCAGGAAACGTTTGTAACGGGTGATCAGGCGGGCGGATTTAAGGGGCGGAGAGAAGTGCATGCGGATCCTGAGACGTTAATGGCCAGCTGGCCAGCGCGCGGTAGCGGGTGCGGCCCCGGGCATAGTCAGAGGCGAACAGTGAAAAGGTGGAGACGCGAAAACGCCAGTGAAAGCCGCGTGGTGGCAATGCAACCGGCTGGGTGGCCTGGCGTAACAGCGTGATGTGCGGATGAAACGGCTGCGGGCTTTGATAACAGCCATGCCGGGCAGCCTGCGCCCGCAGCAGGCTGGCGAGCTGCAGCAGGCCGCGAGGCGCGCGCTGGCAGCCGAGCCAGACCACGCCGGGACGCGGCCAGTGCCCGGCATCATCCAGATCGAGATCGAAACCGGGCTGGACGATGCGGGAAGCCAGCGTCTGCAGGCGCTGTGAGGTTTCCGGTGCGACCTCACCCAGAAACGCCAGCGTCAGGTGCAGATTCGCTGCGACCACAGGCTGACCTGCCTCTGCAGGAAAGGTGTCGGCCCGCCAGCGCACCAGCTGTTGCTGCATTTCGTCAGGCAGGCTGATGGCAAAAAATAAGCGTTGTGTCGCCATGGCGCTCTCCGGCAAATATCACGTGCTACAATGCGCGCCATCTTAGCACAGGCAGAAGCGGAGTTTGCTGTGAGCGATTTACCAGTCAGCGCGGTGCTGCCAGACATCCTGGCGGCGCTGCGTGACGCCTCTCAAATCCTGCTGGCCGCCCCTACCGGCGCGGGCAAATCGACCTGGCTCCCGCTGCAGTTGTTGCAGCAGGCGGCGCTGCCAGGACGCATCATTATGCTGGAGCCACGCCGGCTGGCGGCACGTAATGTGGCGCAGCGGCTGGCAGAGCAGCTCGGCGAACAGCCGGGTGCCACGGTGGGATTCCGGATGCGTGGCGAAAGCTGCGTCGGACCAGAAACCCGGCTGGAAGTTGTTACCGAAGGGATGCTCACGCGCATGCTTCAGCATGATCCGATGCTGGAGGGCGTGTCGCTGGTGATCCTCGATGAGTTTCACGAGCGCAGCCTGCAGGCCGATCTGGCGCTGGCGCTGCTGCTCGATGTGCAGCAGGGATTACGCGACGACCTTAAAATCATGCTGATGTCCGCCACGCTCGACAATGCCCGGCTGGCGGCGCTGCTGCCGGATGCGCCACTGATCGTCTCAGAAGGGCGCAGCTATCCGGTTGAGCGGCGGTACGCGTCGCTGAATCAGCACGTGCGTTTTGAAGAGGCGGTCGCGCGTGAAATCGCTCAGCTGCTGCGCGACGAAGCGGGCTCGCTGCTGCTGTTTCTGCCGGGCGTGGCGGAAATTGAACGGGTGAAACGTGAGCTGGAACCACGCATCAGTGACGATGTGGATCTGACACCACTCTATGGCGCACTGCCGCTGGCGGCGCAGCGACGGGCGATCCTGCCCGCCGCCGCCGGACGTCGCAAAGTGGTGCTCGCCACCAATATCGCCGAGACCAGCCTGACCATTGAGGGGATTCGCCTGGTAGTCGACAGTGCGCTGGAGCGCAGCGCCCTGTTTGACGCCCGCAGCGGCGTGACGCGGCTGCAGACCCAGCGCATCAGCCAGGCCTCAATGATTCAGCGCGCAGGTCGCGCCGGGCGACTGATGCCGGGAATCTGTCTGCATCTGCTGCCGCAGGAGCAGGCGTCACGTGCAGCAGCGCAGAGCGAACCGGAAATCGTGAACAGCGATCTCTCGTCGCTGTGGCTGGATCTGCTGCAGTGGGGCTGTACCGGGCCGCAACAGCTGCAGTGGCTGGATCAGCCGCCCGCCAGAAATCTTGAAGCGGCACAACAGCAACTGACCCGTCTGGGTGCGCTGGACAGCAACGGCCTGCTTAACACACTGGGACGGCGTATGGCACAGCTGGGGTGCGATCCGCGGCTTGCTGCTATGCTCTGTGCCGCGGGCGATGAGCCGGATGCGGTCGCCAGCGCCGCGCTGCTGGTGGCGATTCTGGAAGATCCTCCACGCAGCGGCAGTGCCGATCTGCGTGATGCGCTGCATCGGCCTCAGGCTCAATGGCAGCGGCGGGCGCAGCAGTGGCAGCAGCGACTCAAAATTCGTGGCGGGCGGATCGATGAAGATCGCTTTGCGGGCCTGCTGGCGGTGGGGTTTGGCGATCGGCTGGCGCGGCGTCGCGACCAGAGCGGTCGCTATCAACTGGCCAACGGGCTGGGGGCCAGACTCGATGAGCAGGATGGCCTGACGCGCAACGAATGGCTGATTGCACCCGCCCTGTTGCAAAGCAGTGCGACGCCGGATGCCCGGATGCTGCTGGCACTGCCGGTCGACATTGAAACGCTGTGCCAGCAGCAGCCCGCACTGATTGAGCGCCGGACTGAAGTGGAATGGGACGAAGAGAAGGGCACGCTGCGTGCGTTCAGACGTGAGCAGATTGGCGCGCTGATTCTGAAGACCCAGCCGATGGCGCGTCCGGAGCCGGACGTGCTGCACGCCGCCATACTGCGCTGGATCGCCGAAAAAGGTCTGTCGGTATTGGGCTGGACGCCGGATGTCGAACAGTTGCGCCTGCGCATCCAGTGTGCGGCACAGTGGCTGCCGGAAGAGAGCTGGCCCGCTATGGACGATCAGACGTTGCTTGAGAGCCTGCCGCAGTGGCTGTTGCCGCAGATGTCAGCGGTACGCGATCTGCGCAGCCTGCAGGCGGTAAACCTGACCACGGCGCTCTTACATTTACTCACATGGTCACAACGTCAGCGGCTGGATAGTGTGCTGCCAACTCATTACACTGTGCCGACCGGAAGCCGGCTGCCGATTCGCTACGATGCGGATAAGCCGCCCGCGCTGGCGGTCAGGATTCAGGAGATGTTTGGCGAAGCGCAGAATCCCACCGTGGCGGAAGGACGTATTCCGCTGGTGCTGGAGCTGCTATCGCCCGCCCAGCGACCGTTGCAGATCACCCGCGATCTGGCGGCGTTCTGGCGCGGTGCCTGGCCGGAGGTCAGGAAAGAGATGAAGGGACGCTATCCGAAACACCTCTGGCCAGAGGATCCGGCCACCGCCTTGCCAACAAGGCGAACCAAAAAAATGTCCCCGCAGGGTTGAGTCCGCTGGATCGAATTCAGAGGGTTCTGCCATGCGGCACGCGAGAAAGCAGTTAGAGTAGCGGCGCTGCCGTAAGCACTGCCTGGAGAAGAAAAGTAATGTCTGGGAACGATCGCGAACCAATAGGGCGCAAAGGTAAACCGTTGCCGCCGCGCAGCAGTGCGGGCCGGGGACGACGCAGGGATATCGAACAGGATATCGATCAGGACGATTTTAATGATGACGAGGAGGAAGCGCCGGTGCCACGTAAAGGTAAAGGTGGAAAACCGCCGCGCGGCAAACGCCGTTGGCTGGGATGGATAATTAAACTGTTCCTGGTGTTTGTGGTGGTTATGGCCGCGTGGGGCATCTACCTCGACTCGGAGATTCGCAGTCGCATTGACGGTAAGGTATGGCAACTGCCCGCCACCGTCTATGGCCGCATGGTCAGCCTGGAACCGGGCATGGCCTACAACAAAAGTGAAATGGTGGCGCTGCTGGAAGGCACCCAGTATCGCGAAGTCTCCCGTATCACCCGCCCCGGCGAGTTTTCGGTGAAGGGCAACACCATTGATCTGCTGCGTCGCCCGTTTGATTTCCCCGACAGTAAAGAGGGGCAGATCCACGCGCGTATGAGCTTCACGAAAGATGAGCTGAGCGAGATTAAAAACCTCGAAACCGGCCGTGATTTTGGCTTTTTCCGCCTCGATCCGCGCCTGATCACCATGCTGCAGTCGCCGAATGGTGAACAGCGACTCTTCGTGCCGCGCACCGGTTTCCCGGATCTGCTGGTCGATACGCTGATCGCCACTGAAGATCGCCATTTCTATGAGCATGATGGTATCAGCCCGTACTCCATAGGTCGCGCTTTCCTGGCGAACATCACGGCAGGAAAAGCGGTGCAGGGCGGCAGTACGCTGACGCAGCAGCTGGTGAAGAACCTGTTCCTGACCAATGAGCGTTCGCTGTGGCGTAAAGCGCGTGAAGCCTATATGGCGGTGATCATGGATGCGCGCTACAGCAAAGATCGCATCCTGGAGCTCTACCTGAACGAGGTCTATCTCGGTCAGGCGGGCAGCGATCAGATCCGCGGTTTCCCGCTGGCGAGCCTCTACTACTTTGGCCGTCCGGTAGATGAACTGAGTCTGGATCAGCAGGCGATGCTGGTTGGCATGGTGAAAGGGGCATCGCTCTATAACCCGTGGCGCAACCCGAAACTGGCGCTGGAACGCCGCAACCTGGTGCTGCGCCTGTTGCAGCAGCAGAAAGTGATCGACCAGGAGCTGTATGACATGCTGTCGGCGCGTCCGCTGGGCGTGCAGCCAAAAGGGGGCGTGATCACGCCGCAGCCTGCCTTTATGCAGATGGTGCGTAACGAGCTTCAGGCGAAACTGGGCGACAAGATTAAAGATCTCTCCGGCGTGAAAATCTTCACCACGCTGGACCCGGTGTCGCAGGATGCAGCTGAAAAAGCGGTGGTTGATGGCATTCCGACGCTGAAAAAACAGCGCGGCCTGAAAGATCTGGAAACCGCGATGGTGGTGGTTGACCGCTTCAGCGGCGAAGTCCGTGCCATGGTCGGCGGGGCCGATCCACAGTACGCCGGTTACAACCGTGCGCTGCAGGCGCGTCGCTCTATCGGTTCACTGGCAAAACCGGCGACCTACCTCACCGCGCTGAGCCAGCCAAACAGCTACCGCCTGAACAGCTGGATCGCCGATGAGCCGATTGCGCTGAAGCAGCCAAATGGCACCATCTGGAAACCGATGAACGACGATCGTCGCTTCAGCGGCAAAGTGATGCTGGTGGATGCGCTGACCAACTCCATGAACGTGCCGACGGTTAACCTCGGTATGACGCTGGGGCTGGATGCGGTAGTCGATACCTGGAACAAGCTGGGCGTGCCGAAAGAGCAGCTGCATCCGGTGCCGGCGATGCTGCTGGGTGCCCTGAACCTGACGCCGGTTGAAGTGGCGCAGGCGTTCCAGTCGATCGCCAGCGGCGGTAACCGCGCGTCACTATCTGCGGTGCGTTCAGTGATTGCAGAAGATGGCAGCGTGCTCTATCAGAGCTATCCGCAGGCGCAGCGTGTGGAACCGGCGCAGGCGGCTTATCTGACGCTTTACACCATGCAGCAGGTCGCTGACCACGGTACTGCCCGTGCGCTGGGCGCGCGTTTCCCGAATGCCCATCTGGCCGGAAAAACCGGTACCACTAACGATCTGATCGACAGCTGGTTTGCCGGTATTGATGGTAAAGAAGTGGCGATCACCTGGGTGGGCCGTGATAACAACCAGCCGACCAAACTCTATGGTGCCAGTGGTGCGATGCAGCTCTACCGTCGCTACCTCGACAATCAGGCACCGATGCCGTTGCAACTGACGCCGCCGGAAGATGTGTCGATGATGAATGTCGATTCGGCCGGTAACTTTGTCTGTGGCACGGGCAGCAGCACCTGGCGTTCTCTGCCGGTGTGGGCGCTGGATCCGAATGCGCTGTGTCAGCAACAGCAGCAGCAGGTTCAGCAGCAGCAACAGCTGTTTGACCAGCAACAGCAACAGCCGCAACAGCAACCAGTCCAGCAACCGCAGGAGCAGAAAGACAGCGACGGCGTAGCAGGGTGGATAAAAGATATGTTTGGCAAATAAATCAGTCAGACAGGTTAAAAAGGGCGCTTCGGCGCCCTTTTTTTGTTTGTGATCAATACGGATAAATCGCCCTGCAAACGGCGTCACTACTGGGATTTCTGCTTGCAGTGTCCGCGGCAGTTCGCATATTATCTAATCCGTTATAATAATCATTATCGTTTCGATTCGCTCGCCTGAGCCTATTTTAAGAGACACCTTTTTATGAATGCGCGAACGACTTTTGCAGACAACACCAAAAAAACATTTTCCCGGCCGCTTCTGGGCGTCATGATCTCACTGAGCCTGAGCTCCTCGCTTTACGCCGCGCAGCCAGAGACCATGGTGGTCTCGGCGGATGGCGGCAACGGCGTCGAGGCGGAAAGCGCCTGGGGGCCGGCACCGACGGTGGCAGCAAAACACAGCGCCACCGGCACCAAAACCGATACCCCGATTGAAAAAAATCCGCAGTCTGTCTCCGTGGTCACCCGCGAAGAGATGGAAATGCGCAATGTGACCAGCGTGAAAGGGGCGTTTAACTATACGCCTGGCGTGCTGACCGGTAACCGTGGTAGCTCAGATGTGATTGATGCGCTTTCGATTCGCGGCTTCAGCGAAACCAATACCAACCAGTATCTGGATGGCCTGAAACTGCAGGGAGATAACTACTCTGAGTTTGCCATCGATCCCTACTTCCTGGAGCGCGCTGAACTGCTGCGCGGTCCGGTCTCTGTGCTCTATGGTAAAAGCAATCCGGGCGGTGTCGTCTCACTGGTGAGCAAGCGTCCCACCCAGGAAACCCTGCGCGAAGTGCAGTTCCAGATGGGCAACGACAATCTCTTCTCGACCGGCTTTGACTTTGGCGGTGCGCTGGATGATAACGGCGTCTACAGCTATCGCCTGACCGGTCAGGCGCGCAGTCAGGATGCGCAGCAGTCGATGAACAAAGAGAAGCGCTACACCATTGCCCCGTCATTCAGCTGGCGTCCCGACGATCGCACCCGCATTGATCTGCTGACCTATTTCCAGAACGAGCCAGAAACCGGCTATTACGGCTGGCTGCCGCGTCAGGGCACCGTGGTGCCGATCACTCGTGCCGATGGCAGCCAGTACAAACTGCCGACCGACTTCGACGAAGGCGAGCAGAGCAATAAGATTTCGCGCACCACCAAAATGGTGGGCTATAACGCCGAGCACAGCCTCAACGACACCTGGACGCTGCGCCAGAACCTGCGTTACGCCGACCTGCGCACCGATTACCGCAGTATCTATGGCAATGGTTTCAATACAGCAACCCAGGAGATTACCCGTGGTTCAGCGGTCTCCAGCGAGAAGCTGAATCAGTTTGCCGTGGATACCCAGGCGCAGGCGAAGTTTGCCACCGGCCAGGTCGATCATACGCTGCTGTTAGGCGTGGACTTCCAGCGTACCCGCAATGATATCGACGCACAGTTTGGCTCGGCATCCAGCCTGAATGCGGTTAACCCGCAATATGGCGATGATAGCGTGACGCCGTTTGCCGATCCTTATCAGCATCTGAATAAGCAGCGTCAGACCGGCCTCTATGCACAGGATCAGATGGAGTGGAACCGCTGGGTGCTGACGCTGGGTGGCCGCTACGACTATGCCATGAACTCCGTTTACGATCGGGTGGCAGATAGCGTTGATCGCCAGAACGATCAGGCCTTTACCTGGCGTGGTGGTCTGAACTATGTGTTTGATAACGGCATCGCGCCTTACTTTAGTTACAGCGAAGCCTTTATTCCGAATGCGGGTTCAACCTATGACGGTCAGGCATTTGATCCGTCACGCGCTAAGCAGTATGAAGCGGGCGTGAAGTATGTACCGAAAGATCGTCCGGTGGTGCTCACCGCCGCGCTTTACCAGCTGACCAAAACCAAAAACCTGACTGCCGATCCCAATCCAGACAGAGCTCTTTTTAGCGTGCAGAGCGGTGAAATCCGGTCACGGGGCGTAGAGCTGGAAGCTAAAGCGGCGCTGAATGCCAACGTTAACCTGACGGCCTCCTACACCTACACCGATGCGGAATATACTGAAGACACGTCGCTTAAAGGCAAAACGCCGGTGCAGGTGCCGAAACATATGGCCTCACTATGGACCGACTACACCTTCCACGAGACTGCTTTGTCAGGGGTGACGATCGGCGCTGGGGTCCGTTACGTGGGTGAAAGCCAGGGGCTGTATGCTGAAACCCCAACTAACACCTCTGCTGGACTCTCGAACCAGAACTTTAAGGTAGCCGGTTACACCACGGTGGATGCGGCGCTGAAGTATGATCTGGGTCGCTTCGGCCTGCCAGGCTCGACGGTAGGCGTCAACGTTAACAATCTGTTCAACCGCGAGTATGTCGCCAGTTGCTATCGTGAATACGCCTGCTACTGGGGTGCGGAACGCCAGATTGTCGGCACCGCGACCTTCAGATTCTGATTTAACCGGGCGCTCCGGCGCCCGTTCACAGGGATAATCATGCCGCATCCGCACGCAGAAGAGGCGACCTTTACGCTGGAAAACGCCAGTTTCGAGGTGCCCGGCCGCACTCTCCTCCAGCCCCTGTCGCTGACTTTTCCACCGGGTAAAATGACCGCGCTGATTGGTCACAACGGCTCGGGCAAATCGACGCTGCTGAAAATGCTGGGCCGTCATCATGCGGCCAGCAGCGGAGAGGTTTTGCTGAATCAGCAGCCGGTCGGGCGCTGGAACAGTAAAGCCTTTGCCCGCGAGGTGGCCTATCTGCCGCAGCAGTTACCGGCAGCCGAAGGGATGACGGTGCGTGAGCTGGTGGCGATTGGCCGCTATCCCTGGCACGGGGCGCTGGGGCGCTTTGGTCAGGAGGATCGCGATAGGGTAGAGGATGCGATTGCCCAGGTCGGGCTAAAGCCCTTTGCCGGTCGGCTGGTGGACAGTCTGTCAGGCGGTGAGCGTCAGCGCGCCTGGCTGGCGATGATGGTGGCGCAGAACAGCCGCTGTCTGCTGCTGGATGAACCGACCTCGGCGCTGGATATTGCCCATCAGGTTGAGGTACTGGCGCTGATCAAAGATCTGAGCCAGCAGCGCGGCCTGACAGTGATTGCGGTGCTGCACGATATCAATATGGCGGCACGCTACTGCGATCATCTGGTGGCGCTGCGTCAGGGCGCGATGATTGCCGAAGGTGACGCCGGAGCGATTATGCAGCCTGAGGTACTGGGTGCAATTTATGGCATTCCAATGGGCATTTTACCGCACCCGCAGGGCGGCGCGCCGGTTAGTTTTGTCTGTTAAGGAAAGGATGATGCCCGATCTTTATCGCCGCCGACTGTTGCTGGCACTGGCGGCCTCGCCGCTGTTTTGTGCGCTTCCTCTGCGTGCTGCCACGCCAAATCCGGGTCGGATTATTGCACTGGAGTGGTTACCCACCGAACTGCTGATCGCGCTGGGTGTTACGCCCTGGGGCGTGGCCGATCTGCACAACTACAACATCTGGGTAGGTGAGCCGAAGCTGCCTGCGGTCGTGATCGATGTCGGCCTGCGCACCGAACCCAATCTTGAGCTGATGGCGCAAATGCAGCCGTCGCTGATCCTCTGCTCCAATGGCTATGGCCCGCCCAAAGAGAAACTGACGCGCATCGCACCCATCATGGGCTTCGACCTTCACAGCGGCGACGGAAAACCTTTCACCGCCGCGCGCGCATCACTGCGTCAGCTGGCGGCGCGCCTGGGATTAAGCGAGCGGGCGGAGCAGCATCTGCGTGAGGTCGATGATCAGCTGGCAGCGGCGCGTGAGCGGCTGGCACCCTATGCCGGACGCACGCTTCTGCTGATGTCGCTGCTCGACAGTCGTCACGCCATTACCTTCGGTAAAAACAGCCTGTTCCTGGAAGTGATGACCCTGCTGGGCCTGAAAAATGGCTGGCAGGGTGAAACCAATTTCTGGGGCAGCGCAGTGATCGGCATCGAACAGCTGGCGCAGGCCGGGGAAGTGGATGTTATCTGTTTCGATCACGACAACGACGTGGAGATGCAGCAGCTGATGCGCAGTCCGCTGTGGCAGGCCATGCCGTTTGTCCGCACCGGACGCTTTCAGCGCGTCCCGGCGGTCTGGTATTACGGTGCAACGCTCTCGGCGCTGCACTTTGTTCGCGTGCTGGAACGCGCGCTGGAGACGCACTGATGCGCCATGCTCTGTTTCCCGCAGGCCTTCTCAGCCTGCTGTTTCTGCTCTCACTCAGCCTGACGCTGGTTAATCTGCACCACGCCTTGCCACAGGCTGAATGGTGGCAGGCATTCTGGTCACCGGCCGTCAATAGCCTGCCGCAGATGGTGTTTCACTACAGCCTGCTGCCGCGCACGGCGCTGGCGCTACTGGTGGGGGCCGGACTGGGGTTAGCCGGTCTGCTGTTTCAGCAGATCTTACGCAACCCGCTGGCGGAGCCGACCACGCTGGGCGTCTCTTCCGGCGCGCAGTTGGGCATTACCGTCGCGACGCTGTGGCATCTGCCGGGCGGGGCGCTGACACAGCAGTTTGCTGCGCTTAGCGGTGCGCTGCTGGTGGGCGCGCTGGTGTTTGGTGTGGCCTGGGGCAAACGTCTGTTGCCAGTGACGCTGATTCTGGCCGGGCTGGTACTGAGCCTGTACAGCGGCGCGGTAAATCAAATCTTCGCTATCTTCAATCACGATCAGCTGCAGAACATGTTTCTGTGGAGCACCGGCGCGCTGAATCAGATGAGCTGGGAAAACGTGCAGCAGCTCTGGCCGCGCCTGCTGCTGGCGTTTTTGCTGGCGCTGGCGCTGCTGCGTCCGCTGACGCTGATGGGACTGGATGATGGTGTCGCGAAAAACCTGGGTCTGGCGCTCTCTGTGGCGCGGATGGGCGGCCTTGGACTGGCGATTCTGCTCAGTGCGCAGCTGGTCAATGTCGCCGGTATCATCGGCTTTATCGGGCTGTTTGCACCGCTGCTGGCGAAGCTGCTGGGTGGACGACGGCTCCTCACCCGGATGTTGCTGGCACCGCTGACTGGCGCGCTGCTGCTGTGGCTGGCAGACAGCTGCGTATTATGGCTCAGCACGCACTGGCGCGATATCCCGACCGGCACGGCCACGGCCCTGCTTGGCGTACCGATTCTGCTGTGGCTGCTGCCGCGACTGCGCACCGGTTCAGTGCCGCCCGCGCTGAATCAGGGTGACAATGTGCCCGCCGAGCGACAGAACCTGCTGCGCTGGGCGCTGATCGGTCTCGCTGTTCTGGCGCTACTGGGGTGGGGGGCGCTCGCGTTTGGGCGTGATGCGCAGGGCTGGAGCGGGTCCACAGGCGAGATGCTGCAATCACTGCTGCCGTGGCGCGCACCGCGCGTGCTGGCGGCGCTGGTAACCGGTCTGATGCTGGGCGTGGCGGGGAGTCTGATTCAGCGGCTGACCGGCAATCCCATGGCCAGCCCGGAAGTACTGGGCATCAGTTCCGGGGCCGCCTGCGGCGTAGTGGTCATGATGTTCTTTGTGCCAGGCGATGCGATGGCCTGGCTGCTGCCCGCCGGTGCGGTGGGTGCCGCGCTGACGCTGCTGGTGATTATGGCGGTAGCCAGCCGTGGCGGCTTCTCGCCGGAGCGGATGCTGCTGGCGGGTATGGCGCTTAACAGCGCCTTTGTCACCCTGCTGATGCTGCTGCTGGCCAGCGGCGATCCGCGTATGGGCGGGTTGCTGAGCTGGATCTCCGGCTCGACCTATAACATCAGCGGCAGTCAGGCAGTTCAGAGCGCAATCTGCGCGCTGGTGCTGGTGTCGCTGGCCCCGCTGGCCAGTCGCTGGCTGACGCTGCTGCCGCTGGGAAGTGCGACCGCGCGCTCGGCGGGTATGGCATTGACGCCTGCACGGCTGAGTCTGCTGCTGCTGGCGGCAGCACTGACCGCCAGCGCGACGCTGACTATCGGTCCGCTGAGTTTTGTCGGGTTGATGGCTCCGCATATGGCGCGGATGCTGGGATTCCGGCGGGCTTTGCCACAACTGTTGCTATCGGGATTGCTGGGAGGCGGATTGATGATGCTGGCTGACTGGTGCGGGCGGATGCTGGCGTTTCCGGATCAAATCCCTGCCGGACTGATGGCGACGTTTTTAGGTGCGCCTTACTTTATCTGGCTACTGCGGCGTTCAGGTTAAAAAAAAGACCGGTGCAAGCCGGTCTGAGCTTATTAACAAAGTCTGGCCCGATTGGCTGTGAGACTGAGCCTGCGAAGGGAACACGGTCAGATCGGAAAGACGCAAAAGCCGTCATCCCTGACACGCTCGTCCCGCGCCGTCCCTGGCGCGGGACGCTTTCCTCCTCTGCCCGTGTTCCCTTCGTGTTGAGTTTTATGTTGCTGTGAGATTCGGGACCAGCTGCTGCCGGTCTTTGTCTTTAACGCTGCCGAAATTACAGCTTCGCGAAACAACGACGCGCGGCGTCAACCGTGCGCTGAATATCCTCTTCGCTGTGCGCCAGCGACATAAAGCCCGCTTCATAAGCTGATGGCGCAAAGTAAACGCCTTCCTCCAGCATCAGATGGAAGAAAGTTTTAAAGCGCTCTACATCGCAGCGGGTCACATCGGCATAACAGGTCACGCTGTCAGCCTCGGTGAAGAACAGGCCAAACATCCCGCCAACATGGTTGATCACCAGCGGGATATTTTGCTGTTGGGCTGCCTCGCGCAGACCCTCAGCCAGCTGGCGGGTCAGAGCATCCAGCTTTTCGTGCGTACCAGGCTGCGCGATCTGCGTCAGGCAGGCAAAACCGGCGGCCATTGCGATCGGGTTACCGGAGAGCGTCCCCGCCTGATAGACCGGGCCGGTCGGGGCCAGCGCGGCCATCACATCGCGGCGGCCACCGAATGCGCCAACCGGCATCCCGCCACCGATAATCTTTCCAAGGCAGGTCAGGTCAGGACGCACATTGTAGTGAGCCTGCGCGCCGCCCAGTGCAACGCGGAAACCGGTCATCACTTCATCAATAATCAGCAGTGCGCCGAACTCATCACAGAGCGCGCGCAGGCCTGGCAGGAATTCCGGCTGCGGCGGAATGCAGTTCATGTTGCCGGCAACCGGCTCGACGATGATGGCCGCGATGGCATCAGGATATTGCTCGAAGGCGCTGCGCACTGAGTCGAGATCGTTAAAGGTGCAGGTCAGGGTGTGTTTAGCGAAATCAGCCGGTACGCCCGGCGAGTTTGGCTGACCCAGCGTCAGGGCACCAGAACCGGCTTTCACCAGCAGATGATCGGCGTGACCGTGATAGCAGCCTTCAAACTTGATAATTTTATCGCGGCCGGTAAAGCCACGCGCCAGACGAATCGCGCTCATGGTCGCTTCGGTGCCGGAGTTGACCATACGCACCATCTCCATGGAAGGCACCAGTTCACACACCAGCTGCGCCATGGTCACTTCCATTTCGGTCGGTGCGCCAAAGCTCAGGCCGCGCTGGGCCGCTTCGATCACGGCATTGCGGATCGCCGCATTGTTATGACCCAGCACCATCGGGCCCCATGAGCCGACATAGTCGATATAGGCTTTGCCATCGGCGTCATAGAGATACGCGCCATCAGCATGTTC
The DNA here is from genome assembly GCF_015654165.1 of Pantoea sp. SM3640. Lineage (NCBI taxonomy): Bacteria > Pseudomonadati > Pseudomonadota > Gammaproteobacteria > Enterobacterales > Erwiniaceae > Pantoea > Pantoea sp. SM3640. The sequence goes on along the minus strand of NZ_CP064872.1, from coordinate 3,065,673 downwards.
AATAAACAGCGGAACGCCGCCCACACCGGTAAATGCGCGTACTGGCGAGTTTACCCCGCCCGGGATCAGGCGTTGTGCCTCGGCAAACAGTTGTTCGGACTTACTCATTTTCGGCTCCAGCGGTTCATAAAAAATATTGCACCATTCTACGGAAGAGGGGCAGCAGACGAAAGGCGGATTCACCCGCCGCGCCCTTAACGGAGGTGAAAGCGGCACAGAGTGCGAAGGGCAGAGCTTGATTGCGCTGAGGTGCTGGCTGATAATAGCGTTATTAAGGTCGTTTTCTGACCTGGGCGTTTACCGGAGTAAAACATGAGTGATGAAGTAGTAGCACTGCCGTTGCAGTTTACCGACGCCGCAGCCACCAAGGTGAAGAACCTGATTGCCGACGAAGAGAACCCGGCGCTGAAACTTCGCGTCTATATTACCGGTGGCGGTTGCAGTGGTTTCCAGTACGGCTTCACCTTTGATGATCAGCTGAATGATGGCGACATGACGATCGAAAAGCAGGGCGTCTCGCTGGTGGTTGACCCGATGAGCCTGCAATATCTGGTGGGCGGTTCAGTGGATTATACCGAAGGTCTGGAAGGCTCACGCTTTATCGTGACCAATCCGAATGCCAAAACCACCTGTGGCTGTGGCTCTTCCTTCAGTATCTGATAACGAAGGCCGTCATCGCGACGGCCTCGTTTACCACTCTATTGTGACCAGCCGGTTACTCTGTTTCACACTTCCCTGCGACTGAATCTGACTATGGGTTACGCGCGGCTGCGCGCTTGCCTGTCTGCCGCAGTTCACCTGCGGCGCGGGCTGACCGTTAGCCATGTTGATTTCACAGCGTGAATAGATGACAAGCCTGGCGCCTATAGAGCCATTAATCGATCCCGCAAATGCAGATCCGGCGAGCGATAGCCCTATGGCCAGCAGCAGTGCTCTGGTCATAGATGGTTCCTGGTGTTTTAAAAAAGCGCTGTGACGCTAAAAGGACGGCAAGCATACGTGGCCGGCTCGTCTCTGGTATTGATTAACGGCAAAAAGTGCAGCAACTTTAATCATTTCGCCGATTTATTCAGCGGGATGCAGGGCCACACAGAGTTGCTGCGCCGCCAGCAGCAGTCGCGGGCCTGGCCGGCTCAGCCAGTCCTCGTTGATGGCAATCACCGGCACAGTGAGCTGTGGCCGCCAGAAGTTACGGATGTTCTCCGCCTGCTGGGCACTGCCCGCTGTTACAACGGCCTGAGGATGGCGCATCAGTACCTGCTCGCGGCTGACCTGTGGCCATCTGACGCGGCTGTCGGCAAAGATATTCCTGCCACCACATAAGGTAATAATCTCATTCTGCAGCGTGGCTCTGGCGGCGGTAAACAGCGGCTGCTGTCCAAACTGCAAAAAAAGCGGAACCGCAGTCAGGTGAGCATAGCGCTGACGCAGTGCGGCTTCCTGCTGCCGTAACGTCTGGGCAGCTCTGCTTGCCTGTTCCGGGCTGGGACTCCAGCGGCCCAGATCGGCCAGCGCCGTGAACATCTCATCCAGCGTCTGCGGATCAATCCATTTAACCGGTACGCCGAGCTGTTGCAACTGATCGATCTGCCGCTGCGGATTACCGCCACGCCAGGCTAAGACCAGATCCGGTTTGAGCTGCAGAATGCGTTCGGCTTTGATGCCCTGCCAGTTGGCAACCTGCTCAAGCTGTTTTGCCTGCGGCGGATAGTCAGACCATGCACTGACCGCAATCGGCGTAATCCCGGCAGCAAAGGCGAGTTCGGTAAGGTGGGGAGCGAGGGTGATAACACGGGGCGGTGAGGCAAGCAGGCTGCCGCTTAACAGCAGCAGCCAGCAGAAAAGCAGCGTTTTAGCCACGCGCCAGATGCGCCAGCAGGTTCTCCACCAACAGCGAAGATTGCTTCGCCGCTACGCTTAAGAATTCATCAAAGCTGAGGTGAGATTCCTTATCGGCCACGTCGGAAATCGCACGGACCACCACAAACGGTACCTGGAACTGATGACAGACGTGACCGATGGCAGTCGCTTCCATCTCAACGGCAATCGCCTGCGGGAACAGGTTGCGAATGCGCGCCAGCGGTTCGGCACCATTGATAAAGGCATCGCCGCTTACCACCAGACCGCGTACGGCATTCAGATCCAGCTGCTTAATGCAGGCTTCTGCCGCTGCGATAAGCTTGCTGTCGGCCACAAACGCGGCCGGACAACCCGCCATCTGACCCGGCTCATAACCAAAAGCGGTGACATCAGCATCGTGATAACGCACTTCGTCTGACACCACGATATCGCCGACGCTGAGCGACGGCGCTAAACCGCCCGCCGAACCGGTGTTGATCACCACATCGGGTTTGCATAGCTGCAGCAGCAGCGTGGTGCCCAGCGCCGCAGAGGTTTTACCAATGCCCGATTTCAGCAGTGCCACCTCAACGCCCTGCAGGGTGCCGGTATAGATTTCACAACCCGCCAGCGACAGCGTTTGACGGTTTTCAATTTTGTCGCGCAGCAGTGTGACTTCCTGCTCCATCGCGCCAATAATGCCTGCTTTCATAGTGAGTTCCGCTAATGTAAAGAATCAAAATTTAGGGCATAGTCTACCATGGCATCCAGGGGATTAATTCACGAAAAAGTCAGGGGTAAATCATGTCGGCGATCAATTTCAGGAAGAAGATCAGCTTCTCGCGCCCTTATACCAGTCGAAAAGATCCGGAAGGCGAATATTACATTACCCGCCATTTTGAGAGTGACCGTGGACGGATTATCAACTCCGCTGCCATCCGGCGACTGCAGCAGAAAACGCAGGTCTTTCCGCTGGAGCGAAATGCCGCCGTCCGTTCCCGACTGACACACTCGCTGGAGGTGCAGCAGACCGGACGCTACATCACCAAAGAGATCCTGCAAACCCTGAAGATGCAGGGCGGGCTGGCGCAGTATGGTCTGGATGAGCTTGAAGGCGCATTTGAAAGCCTGATCGAAATGGCGTGTCTGCTGCATGACGTGGGTAATCCGCCGTTTGGTCATTTTGGCGAGGCGGCCATTAACGACTGGTTTGAAGAGAACCTGGCTGCCGAACTGGTCGATCCGCTGGTGGCGGGCGTTGAAGGGGATGCACAGCGTAAAGCCTTTGATGAGCTGAATGCCATGATCCGCCAGGATCTCTGCCATTTTGAGGGCAACGCGCAGGCTATCCGTATGGTGCACACCCTGCTGCAGCTCAATCTCAGTTACTCTCAGGTCGCCTGTATCCTCAAATATACTGCTCCTGCCTGGTGGCAGGGGGAAAGGCCCGCCGAATTTAGCGTGTTAATGAAGAAACCCGGTTTTTATCTCTCCGAGCAGGATTATATTGCCGACCTGCGTGCTGCCACCAATATGGAAGAACACCACCGCTTTCCGCTCACCTATATAATGGAAGCGGCGGATGATATCTCCTATTGTATTGCCGATTTGGACGACGCTGTAGAAAAAGATATCTTTAATGTTGAGAGTTTGTTTGAATTTCTCAATAAAGCCTGGGGGCCGGTGAAAAATAATGACGCCTTTAGCCGGACTATTGGCGAAGCCTGGCGGGAAGCCTGTAGTAAAAAACGCCGCAGCCGCAGCGATCAATTTTTTATGTCATTACGCGTAAATGTTCAGAGCGTGCTGGTCAGTTACGCGGTGAAACGTTTTGTTGATAATCTTCCTGCAATATTCGAGGGAAGTTTTAACCATGCGCTGCTGGAAGATGAGGGTGAAGAGGGCCGTTTACTGCAACTGTTTAAGACCGTTGCGCGCCAGCAGGTGTTTAATCATTCTGAAGTTGAACAGCTGGAGCTGCAGGGTTACCGCGTGATTAAAGGGCTGCTGGAGATCTATCAGCCGCTGATGCGCCTTAATTATGAAGCCTTTACCACGCTGATGAATGAGGATTTTTTACGCCAGCACCCGATTGAAACGCGGCTTTTTCATAAGCTCTCCGGGAAACACCGCAAAGCCTATTTGCACAAGATGCGTAATCTGGTTGTGGAGCATAAATATCAGCGGCTGTTGTGGGAACGTTATTATCGCTTCCGGCTTATTCAGGATTATATTAGCGGCATGACCGATCTCTATGCCTGGGATGAGTACCGGCGGCTGATGGCAGTAGAATAAGCCGCCGATTGTAAAGAGCGCGAATAAATTTTTACCTTTGGCTTAAACTTTTAAAGGAACTTCGCGCTAAAACATTTATCTCACCTTTCGACCACAGCAATGGTCTGAACAGTAATCTTATTGAGAAACGAAAAATGAAAAAAAAGACTTTAGTGTTAAGTGCGCTGGCGTTGAGCCTGAGCATGGCGCTCGCCCCTGTTACTGTTTCTGCTGCGCAAACGGCCTCTTCCGAAAGCCAGCAACTGCCAAGCCTGGCTCCCATGCTGGAGAAGGTGATGCCGTCTGTGGTCAGTATCAGCGTTGAGGGCACCACCACAGTAAAAACCCCACGCATGCCGCAGCAGTTTCAGCAATTCTTTGGCGACAATTCGCCTTTCTGTCAGGACGGTTCCCCGTTCCAGGGTTCACCCATGTGCCAGAACGGTGGCGGTGAAGGTGGTAATGGTGGCGCACCCGTCCCTGATACCCAGCAGGAAAAATTCCGTGCACTGGGATCGGGCGTGATTATCAACGCCGAAAAAGGCTACGTGGTGACCAACAACCACGTTGTGAATAATGCCACCAAAATTCAGGTGCAGCTCAGCGACGGTCGTCGCTATGACGCAAAAGTCATCGGTAAAGATCCCAGCTCTGACATTGCACTGATTCAGTTGCAGGAAGCTAAAAATCTGACCGCCGTGAAAATCGCTGACTCTGACAATCTGCGCGTCGGTGACTACACCGTGGCAATCGGTAACCCGTATGGACTGGGTGAAACCGTAACCTCCGGTATCGTTTCGGCACTGGGACGCAGCGGCCTGAATGTAGAAAATTACGAAAACTTTATCCAGACGGATGCGGCGATTAACCGGGGCAACTCCGGTGGTGCGCTGGTTAACCTCAACGGTGAACTGATTGGGATTAACACCGCTATTCTGGCGCCGGATGGCGGTAACATTGGTATCGGCTTTGCTATTCCGAGCAACATGGTGAAAAACCTGACGGCGCAGATGGTTGAGTTTGGACAGGTTAAACGCGGCGAGCTGGGCGTGCAGGGCACGGAACTGAACTCCGAACTGGCAAAAGCGATGAAAGTCGACGCACAGCGTGGTGCATTTGTCAGCCAGGTACTGCCAGACTCTGCTGCCGCAAAAGCGGGCATCAAAGCGGGTGACGTGATTGTCTCCATGAACGGCAAACCGCTGAGCAGCTTTGCTTCACTGCGTGCAGAAGTGGGTTCACTGCCGGTTGGCACCACCCTGAAACTGGGCCTGCTGCGTGACGGCAAACCGGTCGATGTATCTGTTCAGTTGCAGCAGAGCAGCCAGGCGAAAGTGCAGTCCGCCACCATCTACAACGGCATTGAAGGGGCTGACCTTAGCAATGTTGAAACTGGTGATAAAGGCGTTCGCGTTGATAATGTGAAAGCGGGCAGTGCCGCAGCGCGTATCGGCCTGAAGAAGGGGGACGTGATTCAGGGCGTTAACCAGCAGCCGGTAACCAACCTCGGCGAGTTGCGCAAAGTCCTTGATACCAAGCCAGCCGTTCTGGCGCTGAATGTGAAGCGCGGCGATAGCAGCATCTACCTGCTGATGCAGTAACGGAACGACCACTGATGAAGAGGCGGACTGCGGTCCGCCTTTTTTATGTCCGGCATTTGCCCTGGCAGAGTGTGATGCTCACCGCAAATTCGGCAAATGACCGCCTGGCTCTGTGCAAATGCACAATGTTCTGCCTGCTTTCCATGCGTATTCTGTTTCTCCCCCTCTTTTTCAGGAGTAATGGATGGCTACCTATCACCTTGATGCCCGGCTGGCACAGGATATCGTGGCGCGCACTATGAAAATTATTGACAGCAATGTCAATGTGATGGATGCGCGGGGCCGCATTATCGGCAGCGGTGACCGGGAACGCATTGGGGAGTTGCACGAAGGTGCGCTGCTGGTGCTTTCACAGGGTCGCGTAGTCGACATTGATGAAGCGGTGGCTAAACATCTTCATGGCGTACGGCCCGGCATTAACCTGCCGCTGCGCATTGATGGTGACATCGTCGGGGTGATTGGCCTGACCGGCGAGCCGCTGGCATTGCGGCACTACGGCGAGCTGGTCTGCATGACCGCAGAGATGATGCTGGAGCAGGCGCGGCTTCTGCATATGCTGGCACAGGACAGCCGTCTACGTGAAGAGCTGGTGCTGAATCTCATCCGCAGCGATACCCTGTCGCCACAGCTAACTGAATGGGCTCAGCGGCTCGGCATCGATCTCAATCAACCGCGTGTGGTGGCCGTTCTGGAGGTGGATAGCGGTCAGCTTGGCGTCGACAGCGCGATGTCAGAGTTACAACAGCTGCAAACGCTGCTGACCACACCGGAGCGCGATAATCTGATCGCCATTGTCTCACTGACCGAAATGGTGGTGCTGAAACCAGCCCTGAACGGGCATGGACGTTACGATCAGGATGATCATCGCCGCCGCGTCGAGCAGTTGCTGCAGCGGATGAAAGAGAGTGGCCATCTCCGGATGCGTATCGCGCTGGGTAACTTCTTTACCGGGCCGGGCAGCATTGCACGCTCTTACCGGACGGCGCGCACCACCATGATGGTAGGCAAACAGCGTATGCCCGAAGTGCGCAGCTATTTTTATCAGGATCTGGTGCTGCCGGTGCTGCTCGACAGCTTGCGAGGCGGCTGGCAGGCCAATGAGCTCGCCCGGCCGCTGGCGAAGCTCAAGAGCATGGATAACAACGGCTTGCTGCGCCGTACGCTAATCGCCTGGTTCACCCATAACGTCCAGCCGAGCGCTACCGCACGTGCACTATTCATTCATCGCAATACGCTGGAGTACCGCCTGAACCGGATTTCTGAACTGACGGGACTGAATCTGGGTCATTTTGACGACAGGCTGTTGCTCTATGTGGCTTTGCAACTGGATGAGCAGGGGTAGGGGCAGGTTTGCGGCATAAAAAAGGCCAGCAAAGCTGGCCTCTCTTGTCTCTTGTCGGACAGGAAATTAACGGCTGTTACGGGTTAATTTTTCCAGGTCCGATTCAATTTCCGAGATCTTGTGGGCGACCACGCTTTCCAGGTGACGCAGGTCATCCAGAATTTTGCGTTTCAGATCCACTTCAACCTGATCGCGCTGGCAAATCTGGTCCAGTTCATCGATGACATAACGCAGATTCGGGCTGATTTCCTGAACTTCTTTGTAGCCCTGCGTCGCGTGATCGGCAACGACAGTTTTGCGCTGGCGCGGATATTTGAATTTAACGCTCTTCGCGAAAAACTCGCCTTTATCTTTGCGGAAGTAGATCTTCAGAATGTCGTTATTGGCTTCCTGACGCAGGCTGTAGCGGTCAATGTCGTCCGGGTTACTGATACCTAAGCTTTTCAGATTGTCATACATAGCGTTGTTTCCATCAAAAGTGAGAAGCGCGCAGACTTGTTCATGACGTCCGTCAACTGTAGACATAAATAAGCGGGATGAACATTGCGCGACAGGATTTAACTGGCGCGGATTATGACCTGGATAAAAACTAAACGCACCAGTTAATTCGCGGCGCGAAGCATGTTATTTGATAATGACTGTAAAGAAAAGATGACGGGCTGGTTTCCAGCCCGTCAGTGAAATCAGTCGATGGTGCGCAGCAGTTCGTTGATACCGGTTTTGCCCAGCGTTTTCGCATCCACTTTCTTCACGATCACGGCACAATAGAGGCTGTAGCTGCCATCTTTGGACGGCAGGTTACCTGAAACCACGACGGAGCCGGCAGGCACACGACCATAATGTACTTCGCCTGTTTCACGGTCATAAATTTTGGTGCTCTGACCGATGTAAACACCCATTGAGATCACTGAGCCTTCTTCAACAATCACGCCTTCAACGATTTCAGAGCGTGCGCCAATGAAGCAGTTGTCTTCGATAATGGTCGGGTTGGCCTGCAGCGGTTCCAGCACGCCACCGATACCCACGCCGCCAGAAAGGTGAACGTTTTTACCAATCTGTGCACAGGAGCCGACGGTCGCCCAGGTGTCTACCATGGTGCCTTCATCCACAAATGCACCGATGTTGACGTAAGAAGGCATCAGCACCGTGTTGCGGGCGATATAGGCACCCTGACGCACAGCCGCAGGCGGCACGACGCGGAAGCCTGCTGCTTTGAAACGCGCTTCATCCCAGCCGGCAAATTTCATCGGCACTTTGTCGTAAAAGCGGGTTTCCGAACCTTCCATCACCTGGTTGTCATTGATGCGGAAAGAGAGCAGCACTGCTTTCTTCAGCCACTGATGCGTTACCCACTCGCCGTCGATCTTCTCAGAAACGCGCAGCTCACCGCTGTCCAGCAGAGAGATCACCTGGTTAATGGCATCACGGGTTTCGCTGTCAACGCTGGCAGGTGTGATGTCAGCGCGACGTTCGAAGGCGGATTCAATAACGCTCTGTAACTGTTGCATATTTTTTTCCTGATCTGTCATGTGCGATGCCGGGCAATAACCCGACACAAGTAAAGAGATTAATGTTTACAAATCGAGTCTGGTCACACTTTATCGTTTGGATTAAGGGCCTCTGTCAACCGTTGTTGCAACGCTTTGCGCATTTCTTCGTCCAGCGCCTGACGTTCACTGTTAGCCAGAATAAACAAATCTTCGACCCGCTCGCCAATGGTGCTGATGCGTGCGCCGTGCAGTGAGACACCGAGATCGGCAAAGACTTCACCCACGCGCGCCAGCAGGCCAGGCTGATCCAGCGCCACCAGTTCAAGGTAGCTGCGACGGTCGGTGTGCGTCGGCAGGAAATTGACCTCGGTATCCACGCTGAAATGCCGCAGTTTGGCCGACGGACGACGGGTTCGTGGCGCCACCCAGTCAGACTGGGTGATCGCCTGCTCCAGCGCCTGAATGATCATCGGATGGCGGTCCGGCGACAGCGGGCTGCCATCCGGTTCCAGCACAATAAAGGTATCCATGGCCATGCCGTCGCGGCTGGTAAAGATTTGCGCGTCGTGGACGCTGAGGTTGCGGCGGTCGAGTTCTCCGGCGACGGCGGCAAACAGGTGTGGGCGATCGGGACTCCAGATGAAAATTTCGGTTCCGCCGCGTGTGGCCTGCGGGCTGACCAGCACTAATGGTTTCTTCAGGTCGTGAACCAGTAAGTGGCGGGCATGCCAGGCAATCTGATTAGGCGTATGGCGCAGGAAATAATCTGCGCGGCAGCGATTCCAGATCTGGTGCAGACGCTCTTCATCGATGTTGTCCATCCGCAGCAGCGCCAGCGCCTGCAGGCGATGGTGACGCACCCGCTCACGCAGGTCCGGACTGTTTTCCATGCCGCGTCGCAACTGCTTCTCGGTGGCGAAAAAGAGCTCACGCAGCAGGCTCTGCTTCCAGCTATTCCACAGGCTTTCGTTGGTGGCGCAGATATCGGCGACGGTCAGGCAAACCAGATAGCGCAGCCGGTTCTCATTCTGCATCACCTCAGCGAACTGCTGGATCACCGTCGGGTCCTGAATATCGCGCCGTTGCGCCGTCACTGACATCAGCAGATGATGGCGAACCAGCCAGGCCACCAGCTGCGTTTCACGCGAGTTAAGGCCATGCATTTCAGCGAAATCGAGTGCATCCTGTGCGCCGAGAATAGAGTGATCGCCGCCGCGCCCTTTGGCAATGTCATGCAGCAGTGCGGCCATCAGCAGCAGCTCCTGCTGCGGCAGGCGCGGCCATAACTCTACGCACAGCGGATGCTGCGGCCGAGTGGTTTCATTGGCAAAGCTTTCCAGCTTCTGCAACACGCGGATAGTGTGCTCATCCACTGTGTAGGCGTGGAACAGGTCGAACTGCATCTGCCCGACAATATGGCCCCACAGCGGCGTGTAAGCCCATAACACGCTGTGACGGTGCATCGGCACCAGTGCCCGGCTGACCGCGCCGGGATGACGCAGAATCGACATAAAGGTACGTCGCGCTTCCGGAATCTGGCACAGCGGCTGTTTAAGATGACGACGCGCATGGCGCAGATGACGGAGGGTAGTGGAGTAGATCCCCTTGATGCTGTCGTTACGCACCATGACATAGAACATACGCAGAATTGCCTGCGGTTCGCGGGTAAACAGCGTTTCGTCGCGCAGGTCGATCAAATTGCCACGCAGCTGGAAATCGTCATCGACAGGTCTCGGTTTTTCGCTGGTAGAGAGCGCCAGAATCGCCTCATCAAACAGCTGCAGCAGCATCTGATTCAGTTCGCCGATGCGCCGCGTGACGCGATAGAAATCTTTCATCATCCGCTCGACCGGCTCATTGCCTTCGCCCTGGTAATTCAGGCGCTGCGCCACGCTGAGCTGGCGATCGAACAGCAGGCGATTATCGTAGCGGGGCAGGGAGAGGTGCAGGGCAAAACGGATGCGCCAGAGAAATTCCTGGCATTCGTTGAGTTCGCTGCGTTCCGCGTCGGTGAGGAAACCAAAGCCAACCATCTCATCCAGCGTGGTGGCACCAAAATGGCGTCGGGCAACCCATTGCAGCGTGTGGATGTCGCGCAGGCCACCCGGACTGCTCTTGATGTCCGGCTCAAGGTTATAGCTGGTGCCGTGGTAACGCTTGTGGCGTTCCTGCTGTTCTTCGATTTTGGCCGCAAAGAAGGTGGATGAGGGCCAGAAACCATCGCTGAAGATGTTTTTCTGCAGTTCCAGAAACAGCGCCACGTCGCCGGTCAGCATCCGTGATTCAATCAGGTTAGTGGCAACGGTCAGGTCAGACAGCCCCTCCAGCAGACACTCTTCCAAAGTGCGCACGCTATGGCCCACTTCCAGCTTGAGGTCCCACATCAGCGTCAGCAGATCGCTGGTACGCTGTGCAGCCTGTTCATTCAGCGGCTGGCGGCTGAGGATCAGGACATCAATATCAGAGAGCGGATGCAGTTCGGCACGGCCATAGCCGCCCACGGCGACCAGCGCGATAGAGGGCATCGCATCAAAGCCATAGAAGCGCCACAGGCGACGCAGCAGCCGATCGATAAACAGCGTGCGGGCATCTATCAGCGGCTCAACGGCTTCACCGGCATCAAATGCGGCAGCCAGATGCTGCTGAAACTGCTCCAGCCGCGGCTTCAGAATGTCGCGGGTCAACTGGTCGTCACCCCATTCGGCTGGCGAATCGACCAGACCGTTTTTTACCTCTTCCGACAGACTCACGCTCATGCAGCTCTTCTCTTTTTTAGCCAAAAAAAAGCCGGCTCATCGCCGGCTTGATCTGCGTGAAGAAAATTACCCTTCAGCAACGAGCACGGCAGGGATCGTGTCATCTTTACGCAGGGTTAAAATCTCACAGCCGTTTTCCGTCACCACAATAGTATGCTCATACTGTGCGGACAAGCTGCGATCTTTGGTTTTTACCGTCCAGCCATCTTTCATGGTGCGGATGCGGTAATCACCGGCATTGACCATCGGTTCTACCGTAAAGGTCATGCCCGCCTGCAGTACAACGCCGCTATCATCGGCATCGTAATGCAGCACCTGCGGCTCTTCGTGGAAGCCCTTGCCGATGCCGTGACCGCAATATTCGCGCACAACAGAGAAGTCGTTCGCTTCCACATACTTCTGGATAGCCCGGCCCAGTTCGCGCAGACGAATACCGGGCTTAATCAGACGCAGGGAAAGATAGAGGCTCTCCTGCGTGACGCGGCACAGGCGCTCACCCTGAATGGTCGGTTTACCAACGATAAACATCTTTGAGGTATCGCCGTGGTACTCATCTTTAATCACGGTGACATCAATATTGACGATATCGCCATCTTTTAACGGGCGGTCATCGCTGGGAATGCCGTGGCACACCACTTCGTTGACGGAGATGCAGACCGACTTCGGAAAGCCGTGATAGCCGAGGCAGGCAGAGACCGCCTGTTGCTTTTGAGTAATGTGCTCGTGGCAGATGCGGTCCAGCTCACCGGTGGTCACACCCGGTTTCACGTAAGGTTCGATCATCTCCAGCACCTCGGCGGCCAGTCGGCCTGCGACGCGCATTTTTTCGATTTCTTCAGGGGTTTTAATTGAAATTGCCATTAAATTAATCCGCATTTGTCGAAATTTTCGACAATAATAAGTTCTGTGCTGTCATGTTAGCAGCCAGCAAATGGGCTGCCAAATAGAGAACGCGCTGGCCTCTGTCAGCGATGATTTATTGGCGTCACTGGGCTGGTTGTGATATAAAGCGCGCCGACGATTCTCTGTATGGCCGTTTCGGTCAGCAGGAAACGCATAACTCTCATTATGTGTACTAAAACACACATGTATCGACACATACGCCGGGGTGCCTTGAAAGAGGTCGGTCGTATGGGATACATGGAGGCCCAACCCCAATCAAACTTTAGAGGTTTTATCATGGCAACTGTTTCCATGCGCGACATGCTCCAGGCTGGTGTTCACTTCGGTCACCAGACCCGTTACTGGAACCCAAAAATGAAGCCATTCATCTTTGGTGCACGTAACAAGGTTCACATCATCAACCTGGAAAAAACTGTACCTATGTTCAACGAAGCTCTGGCTGAACTGAACAAGATCTCTTCCCGTAAAGGTAAGATCCTGATCGTAGGTACTAAGCGCGCTGCTGCTGAAGCGGTAAAAGAGTCTGCACTGAGCTGCGACCAGTTCTTCGTAAACCACCGCTGGTTGGGTGGCATGCTGACTAACTGGAAAACCGTGCGTCAGTCAATCAAGCGTCTGAAAGATCTGGAGATTCAGTCTCAGGATGGTACTTTCGACAAACTGACCAAAAAAGAAGCGCTGATGCGTGCGCGTGAGCTGGCCAAGCTGGAAAACAGCCTGGGCGGTATCAAAGACATGGGCGGTCTGCCAGACGCGCTGTTTGTTGTTGATGCTGACCACGAACACATCGCAATCAAAGAAGCAAACAACCTGGGTATCCCGGTATTTGCTATCGTTGATACCAACTCAGATCCAGATGGCGTTGATTTCGTTATCCCAGGTAACGACGATGCGATCCGTGCTGTAAACCTGTACCTGACTGCCGTTGCGACCACCGTTCGCGAAGGCCGCTCTCAGGACCTGGCTGAGCAAGCTGAAGAAGCGTCTTTAGAAAACGCTTAATTAAGGTTTGCTCTGCATAAGAGCCCTTAGCATTCAGATGTGATCTGTAAGGGGCCTATAGTGGCCCCTTTATTTATCTAAGTCTGTTACGCCCCTAACCGGACGGCGGGACAGAGTAAATTTTCCGCAAATAAGTGTCTGCATGTACGTATGTACACAGGCACGAACCGAGGATTCTGGAATGGCTGACATTACCGCTGCATTGGTAAAAGAACTGCGCGAGCGTACTGGCGCTGGCATGATGGATTGCAAAAAAGCGCTGACTGAAGCGAACGGCGACATTGAGCTGGCGATTGAGAACATGCGTAAGTCTGGCGCAATCAAAGCAGCGAAAAAAGCAGGCAACGTTGCTGCTGATGGCGTAATCAAAACCAAAATCGTTGGCGACTACGGTGTGATTCTGGAAGTTAACTGCCAGACTGACTTCGTAGCAAAAGATGGCGGTTTCCAGGCGTTCGCAGACAAAGTTCTGGATGCGGCTGCCGCTGATCGTGTTACTGACGTTGAAGTCCTGAAAGCGCAGTTCGAAGAAGAGCGCGTTGCACTGGTTGCTAAAATCGGTGAGAACATCAACATCCGTCGCGTTGCAATCCTGGAAGGCGCAGAGCTGGGCAGCTACCTGCACGGCGCGCGTATCGGCGTTCTGGTTTCAGCGAAAGGCGCTAACGAAGATCTGATCAAACAGATCGCGATGCACGTTGCAGCGAGCAAGCCTGAATTCGTTAAGCCAGAAGACGTTTCTGCTGACGTGGTAGATAAAGAGTACCAGGTTCAGCTGGACATCGCGATGCAGTCTGGCAAGCCAAAAGAGATCGCAGAGAAGATGGTTGAAGGCCGTATGAAGAAATTCACCGGCGAAGTCTCTCTGACGGGTCAGGCTTTCGTTATCGACCCAAGCAAAACCGTTGGCCAGGCTCTGAAAGAGCAGGGCGCTGACGTGATCAACTTCATCCGCTTCGAAGTGGGTGAAGGCATCGAGAAAGTTGAATCAGACTTCGCTGCAGAAGTTGCAGCAATGTCCAAACAATCTTAATGCTCTGAAAGAACCGCCAGATGGCGGTTCTTTTTTGTCTGTGAATCGCAACAGACACGTTTTCAGTTTCATCCCAATAGCATTTTCTTTGCGGTAAGCGGATGATCGATCAGAATTTACTTCTCCTTTACACCCAATCTTCCAGGAAGAACTGACCATGGCGACCAACGCAAAACCTGTTTATCAACGTATCCTGCTTAAACTCAGCGGCGAAGCTCTGCAAGGCGCTGAAGGTTTTGGTATCGACGCGAGTGTGCTTGACCGCATGGCACAAGAGGTAAAAGAGCTGGTTGAGCTGGGCATCCAGGTTGGCGTGGTAATTGGCGGAGGGAACCTGTTCCGCGGCGCGAGCCTGCAGCAGGCAGGTATGAACCGCGTCGTAGGTGACCACATGGGTATGCTGGCGACCGTGATGAACGGCCTGGCGATGCGTGATGCACTGCACCGCGCCTATGTGAATGCACGCCTGATGTCAGCGATTCCACTGAATGGCGTCTGTGACAACTACAGCTGGGCAGAAGCGATCAGCCTGCTGCGTAACAACCGCGTCGTCATCTTCTCCGCCGGTACCGGCAATCCGTTCTTTACCACCGACTCTGCGGCGTGTCTGCGCGGCATTGAGATTGAAGCGGACGTGGTACTGAAGGCGACCAAAGTTGACGGCGTTTACTCTGCCGATCCGGTGAAAAGCCCGGACGCGACGCTGTATGATCAACTGACCTATGCCGAAGTCCTGGATAAAGAGCTGAAAGTGATGGATCTGGCGGCCTTTACCCTGGCACGTGACCACAAATTACCTATCCGTGTTTTCAACATGAATAAACCTGGCGCACTGCGTCGCGTAGTGATGGGTGAAAAAGAAGGCACCCTGATTACGCATTAATACCCGAGGCGAGATAAAATAAGGTATATTCTGTCAGCGCGATGAGAACGCATCGCGCACCAGTCAGGATTATCGATGATTATCGATCCCGCTTCCGGTTATGCCGGAACTGGCCAGGTCAAACCGAATCCAAGGGTTTCAACGTGATTAACGACATCAAAAAAGATGCTGACACGCGCATGGAAAAATGCGTTGAAGCATTCAAAACTACCATCAGCAAAGTGCGTACCGGTCGTGCGTCACCTTCGCTGCTCGACGGCATCGTCGTCGAATATTACGGCACGCCGACGCCACTGCGTCAGCTGGCTTCTGTCACTGTGGAAGATTCACGCACGCTGAAAATCAACGTGTTTGATCGTTCACTAAGCCAGGCAGTCGAAAAAGCGATCATGAAGTCCGATCTCGGTCTGAACCCAAGTTCAGCCGGTACTGACATCCGTGTTCCGCTGCCAGCGCTGACAGAAGAGCGTCGTAAAGATCTGATTAAAATCGTGCGCGGCGAAGCCGAGCAGGGCCGTGTGTCGGTACGTAACGTCCGTCGCGATGCCAACGATAAAATCAAAGCGCTGCTGAAAGATAAAGAAATCAGCGAAGACGACGAACGTCGTGCGCAGGACGAAGTGCAAAAAATGACCGATGCGTACATCAAGAAAGTTGATGCTGCACTGTCAGAAAAAGAAACGGAGCTGATGGATTTCTGATTCCATCACTGCCGGACAAAACGCCGTACAGAGAGGTATTCGTATGAATGCGACATCTGGCGGCGTTTTACATTGTGCCTGCGGGCACGCTGACTTCACACGGATAGCCTCATGAAGCGATTAACTCTGCTGGGATCCACCGGCTCGATCGGCACCAGTACGCTGGCGGTGGTTCGCGCCAACCCAGAGCTTTATCAGATTACGGCGCTGGTTGCCGGCCATAACGTGGCGCTGATGGCCGAACAGTGTGCGGCCTTTACGCCACGCTACGCCTGCATGGCAGACGAAACTTCTGCCGCTGCGCTGCGTGAGCGACTGAGAGCAATCAGGGTCAATACTGAAGTGCTCTCCGGCGTTCAGGCAGCCTGTGAGCTGGCCGCGCTGGATGAGGTGGATCAGGTGATGGCGGCCATTGTCGGTGCGTCAGGTTTGCTGCCAACGCTGGCCGCCATTCGCGCCGGTAAAACGGTATTGCTGGCCAACAAAGAATCGCTTGTCACCTGCGGCCGTTTGTTTATGGAGGCGGTGCGTCATCATAACGCGCAGTTACTACCGGTCGACAGCGAACATAACGCCATTTTTCAGAGTTTACCGGCTACCATCCAGCATCAGTTAGGTTACGCTGACCTGCGGGATAATGGCATTGAGTCAATTATCCTTACGGGATCGGGTGGTCCTTTTCGTGACACAGATTTAGCGGATCTCAGCGCCATGTCGCCTGATCAGGCCTGTGCACATCCGAACTGGTCGATGGGGAGAAAAATCTCTGTCGATTCGGCCACCATGATGAATAAAGGTCTTGAGTACATTGAAGCCCGTTGGTTGTTTAATGCCAGCGCAGCGCAGATGGAAGTGATCCTTCACCCACAGTCGGTGATTCACTCTATGGTGCGATACTGCGATGGCAGCGTGCTGGCTCAGTTAGGTTCTCCCGATATGCGTACGCCCATTGCCCATAGCATGGCCTGGCCTTCGCGCATCAAAGCAGGCGTGACGCCGCTGGATTTTACCCGCATGTCGGCGCTGAGCTTTGCAGAACCTGATTTTAGTCGCTACCCCTGCCTGAAACTGGCCATTGATGCCTGTGATGCAGGGCAGGCGGCGACCACCACGCTGAATGCAGCCAACGAGGTTGCCGTCGCGGCTTTCCTGAACCACCAGATCCGCTTCACCGACATCGCAGCGCTTAATAGCGCGGTGATGGCAGCACAGGTGTGTCCGGAGCCTGATTCGGTGGACGCTGTCCTTGAAATTGATCGCTCCGCGCGCGCGCTGGCGGCAGAAATGTTGCCGCGCTTCACGTCGTGAAGCCGATCGTTATGAGGCCATTTGTTCGCTTCAGGTGAAAATGGTATAGTCGCTGGCTCGCGTTTCACGGTCTGTCACCGAATTCGGTGTGGCCCGGCACCAAAAGCGTGTCGGGATTTGAATCGGGCGCAATGTATTCAGAAACCACAGCATTTCTGATGAAAGGAATTGGTTAAGCGTTATGTCGTCTAACAATCACAACAACACTGATGACCAGCAGGGAAACGGTCCGCGCCACGTCGCTATCATCATGGATGGCAACGGTCGCTGGGCCAAAAATCAGGGAAAATTGCGTATTTCAGGCCACAAAGCGGGCGTTAAATCGGTGCGCCGCGCCGTCAGCTTTGCGGTCAGCAACAATCTTGAAGCCCTGACGCTTTACGCCTTCAGCAGTGAAAACTGGAGCCGTCCGGCGCAGGAAGTCACCGCGTTAATGGAACTGTTTGTCTGGGCGCTCGACAGCGAAGTGAAAAGCCTGCACAAACACAATGTTCGCTTACGCGTCATTGGCGATACCAGCCGTTTCAGCCCGCGTATTCAGGAACGTATTCGCCGTTCTGAGACGCTGACCGCAAATAATAGTGGCCTGACGCTCAACATTGCTGCCAACTATGGCGGCCGTTGGGATATTATCGAAGGCGTGAAAAAACTGGCTGAGCAGGTGCAGGAAGGATTACTGCGTCCTGACCAGATTACCGAAGAGAGCCTGACGTCGCAGCTCTGTATGCAGGAGCTGGCGCCAGTGGATTTAGTGATAAGGACCGGGGGAGAGCATCGGATTAGCAACTTCCTGCTGTGGCAGATTGCCTATGCTGAATTCTATTTTACCGATGTGCTCTGGCCGGATTTCGATGAACACGTTTTTGAAGGTGCACTGAATGCATTCTCTCTGCGGGAGCGTCGTTTTGGCGGCGCTGCACCAGGCGGCGCCTGAGCAATCTGGGGGTAACCTTTGCTGAAGTCTCGTCTGATTACCGCGTTGATATTAATTCCGCTGGTAATAGCTGCACTGTTCTGGTTACCACCTGTGGGCTTTGCCCTTACAACCATCGTTATCTGCATGCTGGCCGCCTGGGAATGGGGTCAGTTTGCAGGGATGGCATCACGGCAACAGCGCGTCTGGCTGGCTGTACTTTGTGGTCTGCTGCTGGCGCTGATGCAGTTTACGCTGCCGCCTTATCAACACACGGTGCATCTGCCCCAGGTCGCGACATCGCTTTGGGCGTCGCTGGTGTGGTGGGTCGTTGCACTGCTGCTGGTCCTCTCCTATCCCGCATCTGCGGCCTTCTGGCGTCATTCGCGCCCGCTCCGCTTACTGTTTGGCGTGTTAACGCTGGTGCCTTTTTTCTGGGGCATGGTGGCGCTGCGGCAGTATCACTACGAAACCGATCACTTCGCCGGTGCCTGGTGGCTGCTGTTTGTGTTGCTGCTGGTGTGGGGTGCGGATTCAGGTGCCTATATGTTTGGCAAAATGTTCGGCAAGCACAAGCTGGCACCGAAGGTCTCGCCAGGTAAAACCTGGGAAGGCTTCCTGGGCGGCCTGGTCTCCTCTGCGCTGATTGCGCTGCTGTTTGCCTCGCTGGCGCCGCTGACGGTCTCTACCGGTACGCTGGTGATTTGCGCGGTTATCGCAACGCTGGCCTCCGTGCTGGGCGACCTCACTGAGAGTATGTTTAAACGTGAAGCGGGTATCAAAGACAGTGGCAATCTGATACCGGGTCACGGCGGCATTCTTGATCGCATTGATAGTCTGACTGCGGCGGTGCCGGTGTTTGCCTGTTTATTGCTGCTGGTGTTCCGCACCCTTTAAGGACAGGCAAAGATGTTGAGCATAATCTGGAGTTTCTTCGCCTTTATCGTTGCGCTGGGCGTGTTGATTACCGTTCATGAGTTTGGCCATTTCTGGGTCGCTCGTCGCTGTGGCGTCAAGGTTGAGCGTTTTTCCATTGGGTTTGGTAAGTCGCTCTGGCAGCGCCGTGACCGCCACGGCACGGAATTTGTCATCGCGCTGATTCCCCTTGGTGGCTACGTGAAAATGCTCGACGAACGTGTCGAAAGCGTGCCAGCCGAGCTGCGTCATCAGGCTTTTAATAATAAAGCCGTCTGGCAACGTGCCTCCATCATTGCGGCAGGTCCTGTCGCTAACTTCCTCTTTGCCATCTTTGCCTACTGGGTTGTGTTTATTCACGGCGTGCCTGGTGTGCGCCCGGTAATCGGTGAAATTTTAAACGGTTCGGTCGCTGCGGAAGCGCAAATTGCGCCCGGCATGGAACTTAAGGCCGTTGACGGTATCGAAACGCCTGACTGGGATGCTGTGCGTATGGCGCTGGTAGGTAAAATCGGCGACAGCAGCACCACGTTAACGGTGGCACGATTTGGCGAGGATGCGACTCAGCAGAAGCAGCTGGATTTGCGTAACTGGCAGTTTGAGCCTGATAAGCAGGATCCGGTCGTCGCGTTAGGCATTCAGCCTCGCGGTCCGCAAATTGAGACCACACTGGCAGAAGTTCAGGCGAATTCGCCAGCCAGTGAAGCCGGTTTGCAAGCAGGCGACAGGATCGTTAAAGTCGATGGTCAGCCATTATCGCAGTGGCAGACGTTTGTTACCCAGGTCCGGGACAATCCCGGCAAAAGCATGGCGCTTGAGGTGGATCGCGGCGGTGAATCAATTGCGCTGACGATGACGCCAGAAGCGAAAGCTGGCACGACAGCGGGCTTTGCGGGTGTGATTCCGCGCATTGTTCCGCTGCCCGAAGAGTACAAGACGGTAAGGCAGTATGGCGCGTTTGCGGCTATCGGTGAGGCCAGTGTAAAAACCTGGCAACTGATGAAGCTCACCGTTTCCATGCTGGGCAAGTTAATAACCGGTGATGTGAAGCTGAACAACCTGAGCGGGCCAATCTCGATTGCGCAGGGTGCAGGGTTGTCAGCGGAGTATGGGTTGATTTACTACCTGATGTTCCTGGCGTTGATTAGCGTCAACCTGGGCATTATCAACCTGTTCCCTTTGCCGGTTTTAGATGGTGGGCACCTGCTGTTCCTGGCGATCGAAAAGATCAAAGGTGGACCGGTGTCCGAGCGAGTTCAGGACTTTAGTTATCGCATCGGCTCAATTCTGCTGGTGCTGTTAATGGGGCTTGCACTTTTCAATGATTTCTCACGTTTGTAACCGCTGGAACGCGAACATTCGAGGGATGTGTTAGGAAAACGCATAACAACGATGGCGATGAAAAAGTTGCTCATAGCGTCGCTGCTGTTTAGCAGCGCCACCGTTTACGGTGCAGACGATTTCGTGGTGAAGGATATTCATTTCGAAGGGCTGCAGCGAGTCGCCGTCGGCGCGGCTCTGCTGAGCATGCCAGTACGGGTCGGCGATACGGTGAATGACGATGATGTCAGAAATACCATTCGCTCGCTGTTCGCTACTGGCAACTTTGAGGATGTTCAGGTCCTGCGAGACGGTACAACGCTGATTGTCCAGGTCAAAGAACGTCCTACCATTGCCAGCATTACCTTCACCGGTAACAAAGCGGTGAAAGAGGATCAGCTCAAACAAAATCTGGAAGCTTCAGGTGTCCGTGTCGGCGAAGCGCTGGACCGTACTACCATCTCTTCTATCGAGAAGGGACTTGAAGACTTCTATTACAGCGTCGGTAAATATACCGCCAACGTGAAAGCCGTGGTCACGCCACTGCCGCGTAACCGCGTTGATCTGAAGCTGGTCTTTACGGAAGGTGTCTCTGCCAAAATTCAGCAGATCAACATCGTCGGTAATAAAGCCTTCAGCTCCGATGAACTGATCTCCCGTTTCCAGCTGCGCGATGAAGTGCCATGGTGGAACGTGGTCGGCGATCGTAAATACCAGAAGCAGAAACTGGCGGGCGACCTCGAGACCCTGCGCAGCTTCTATCTGGATCGCGGTTATGCCCGCTTCAACATCGATTCGACTCAGGTCAGCCTGACGCCAGATAAAAAAGGCATCTACATCACGGTGAATATCACCGAAGGTGACCAGTACAAAATTGCTGGTGTGATCGTCAATGGCAGCATGGCGGGCCATTCAGCAGAAATTGAGCATCTGACCAAAATTCCGGCAGGCGAGCTTTATAACGGCGCCAAAGTCACGAAAATGGAAGATGACATCAAGAAACTGCTGGGCCGCTACGGCTATGCCTATCCGCGTGTCGCCACACAGCCTGAAATCAACGACGCCGATAAAACCGTAAAACTGCATATCAACGTCGATGCGGGTAACCGCTACTACGTGCGTAACGTCCGTTTCGAAGGCAATGACACCTCTAAAGATTCGGTGTTACGTCGCGAAATGCGTCAGATGGAAGGCGCATGGCTGGGCAGCGATCTGGTTGAACAGGGTAAAGAACGTCTGAACCGTACCGGTTACTTTGAAACCGTGGATGTGGATACGCAGCGTGTGCCGGGTTCGCCGGACCAGGTTGATGTGGTTTACAAGGTTAAAGAGCGTAACACCGGTACCTTTAACTTCGGCGTCGGCTACGGCACCGAAAGTGGTGTGAGCTTCCAGGTCGGGGTAACGCAGGATAACTGGCTGGGCACCGGTAATACCGTGGGCATCAGCGGCACCAAAAATGACTACCAGACCTATGCTGAATTCTCGCTTACTGACCCTTACTTCACCGTTGATGGTGTGAGTCTGGGTGGTCGTCTGTTCTATAACGACTTCAAAGCGGACAATGCGGATCTTTCTGACTATACCAACCGAAGTTATGGTCTGGATGGCACGCTTGGCTTCCCGGTTAACGAAAACAACACCCTGCGTGTCGGTCTGGGCTATGTCCACAATGACCTGTCAAACATGCAGCCGCAGGTTGCGATGTGGCGTTATCTGGATTCAGTCGGCAAGCCGCAGCAGTTGAATGACAAAGGCGAATTCTCAGCCGATGACTTCACCTTTAACTACGGCTGGACGTACAACACGCTGGACCGCGGCTTCTTCCCGACATCTGGTAACCGTACCAACCTGAACGGTAAGGTAACGATTCCAGGCTCAGATAACAGCTTCTATAAGGCCACGCTGGACACCCAGCAGTATGTGCCGATTAACCAGGATCGTACCTGGGTGCTGCTGGGCCGTGGTCGTGTTGGCTATGGCGATGGTCTCGGCGGCAAAGAGATGCCGTTCTATGAGAACTTCTACGCCGGTGGCTCGAGCACCGTGCGTGGCTTCCAGTCCAACACCATTGGGCCGAAAGCGGCTTACTACAATAACAACTCGTCGAACTGCCGCATTGCCGATCCGGATGGCGTTTGTAAGTCTGACGATGCGGTGGGCGGTAACGCCATGGCGATTGCCAGCCTTGAGCTGATTACGCCAACGCCGTTCCTGAGCGAGAAGTATGCTAACTCGGTGCGTACCTCGGTGTTTGTTGATACCGGTACTGCGTGGGATACCCACTGGGAAAACACCGCTAAAACACGTGCTGCGGGTATTCCTGACTACAGCGATCCAAACAATATCCGCGTATCAAGCGGTGTGGCGCTGCAGTGGATGTCACCGCTCGGCCCGCTGGTGTTCTCGTATGCCCAGCCGATTAAGAAAGTCGATGGAGACAAGTCAGAGCAGTTCCAGTTTAACATTGGTAAAACCTGGTAATGTTCTGAGCATGGATGCATAGCTGAAGTCTTGCTGCCGGGCAGCACTTGTTGCTGTTCCGGGGCAAACACTGTGTCGCTGACACAAACGTTGATGGTAAGGAGTTTATAGTGAAAAAGTTGTTGTGTGCCGCAGGTCTGGGTCTTGCTTTAGCGGTCTCCGCTGGTGTTCAGGCTGCTGACAAAATTGCAGTGGTAAACGTGTCCAGCATTTTCCAACAGTTACCGCAACGTGCGACTGTTGCTAAACAGCTGGAAAACGAGTTCAAAGGCCGTGCAACTGAGTTGCAGAGCCAGGAGCGCGATCTGCAAACCAAAATGCAGCGTCTGCAGCGTGACGGTTCTACCATGAAGGCCAGCGAACGCAGCCGTATGGAAAAAGATGTCATGTCACAGCGTGAAGCTTTCTCTTCAAAAGCGCAGGCTTTTGAGCAGGACAATCGCCGTCGTCAGATGGAAGAGCGTAACAAGCTGCTGAGCCGTATTCAGGATGCCGTGAAGAAAGTCGCTGACAGCGATGGTTACGACGTCGTGATCGACGCTAACGCGGTGGCTTATGCATCAAACGCAAAAGACATCACTGCTGACGTGCTGAAACAGGTTAAATAATTCATGTCATCTATTCGACTGGCTGATTTAGCCCAGCAGTTGGATGCAGAATTGCACGGAGATGGCGATATCGTCATCTCCGGCATTGCTTCTATGCAATCCGCCACAACTGGCCAAATCACTTTTCTTGCAAACAGCCGTTACCGCGAGCAACTCGCCCTGATAAAGGCCTCAGCCGTGGTGCTGACGGAAGCGGATCTGGAGTGGTGCAAAACCGCAGCGCTGGTAGTCAAAAATCCCTACCTGACCTATGCGCGTATGGCACAAATACTCGATACCACGCCACAGCCGGCGCAGAATATCGCCCCCAGCGCAGTTATCGATCCCTCAGCCCGACTTGGCAATAACGTTGCCATTGGTGCCAATGCAGTGATCGAAGCGGACGTTGAGCTGGGTGATAACGTAGTCATTGGTGCGGGATGCTTTGTGGGCAAAAAAACCCGTATCGGCAGCGGAACCCGCCTCTGGGCCAACGTCTCTGTGTATCACGAGATCGAAATCGGCCAGGATTGTCTGATTCAGTCAGGTACCGTCATCGGTTCTGATGGTTTCGGCTATGCCAACGATCGCGGTAACTGGGTGAAAATCCCGCAGTTAGGCGCAGTAATTATCGGCGATCGCGTCGAAATAGGTGCCTGCACCACCATCGATCGCGGTGCGCTTGATAACACTCTGATCGGCAATGGTGTTATCATAGACAACCAGTGCCAGATCGCTCACAACGTAGTTATTGGCGACAATACTGCGGTTGCAGGCGGTGTGATCATGGCGGGTAGTTTGAAAATTGGGCGTTACTGTATGATTGGCGGTGCCAGCGTCATTAACGGCCATATGGAAATCTGTGACAAAGTAACGGTGACCGGTATGGGTATGGTCATGCGTCCTATCACAGAGCCTGGTGTCTATTCGTCAGGCATTCCGCTGCAACCCAACAAAACCTGGCGCAAAACTGCAGCGCTGGTGATGAACATCGATGACATGAGCAAACGCTTAAAAGCCATCGAGCGCAAGGTCGGCAAAGACGACTAACCGCCATCCCAAAACTGACCGGCTTTCATAATAAAAATGTTAAGCAGGGAAGCCCGGCGCCACAGAACCTATTTGCGGCCTGCGGAAGATCATTTTGATCTGTGCAGGCCGTGTTATTGATGTCATCAGATTTTTAGGACAGGAAGAGTATTTTGACTACTGAAACTCATACTCTGAAAATTGAAGAGATTTTAGAGCTGCTGCCGCACCGCTATCCGTTTCTGCTGGTAGACCGCGTGCTGGAATTTGAAGAGCACAAATACCTGCGTGCAGTGAAGAACGTTTCTGTTAATGAACCGTTTTTCCAGGGGCATTTCCCTGGTAAACCGATTTTTCCTGGCGTTCTGATCCTGGAAGCGATGGCGCAGGCCACCGGTATTCTGGCGTTTAAAAGCGTAGGTAAACTGGAACCAGGTGAACTCTATTACTTTGCCGGTATCGACAGTGCCCGCTTCAAGCGCCCTGTGGTACCAGGCGACCAGATGATCATGGAAGTCACTTTCGAGAAAACCCGCCGTGGTCTGACCCGCTTTAAAGGCGTGGCGACTGTCGATGGTAAAATCGTTTGTGAAGCGACCATGATGTGTGCCCGCAGCCGGGAGGCATAATTCGTGATTGATCCAACCGCCACTATCCATCCCAGTTCTGTCATTGAAGAGGGCGCTGTTATTGGCGCCCGCGTTCACATTGGCCCGTTTTGCTTTATTGGCGCGAATGTTGAAATCGGTGAAGGAACGGTACTGAAGTCACACGTTGTGGTGAACGGCCACACGCGTATCGGTAAAGATAATCAGATCTATCAGTTTGCCTCTATTGGTGAAGTGAATCAGGATCTGAAATATGCCGGTGAGCCAACACGGGTTGAGATCGGCGATCGCAACCGCATCCGTGAAAGCGTGACGATTCATCGCGGCACCACGCAGGGTGGCCATGTCACCACGGTGGGCAGCGATAATCTGCTGATGGTCAATGTCCATATTGCGCATGACTGCGTGATTGGTAACCGCTGTATCTTCGCCAACAACGCCACCCTGGGTGGTCACGTGACGGTCGATGATTTCGCCATTATTGGCGGCATGACAGCGGTACATCAGTGGTGCATCATCGGTGCTCACGTGATGGTAGGTGGCTGTTCCGGCGTGGCGCAGGATGTGCCGCCTTACGTTATTGCGCAGGGCAACCACGCGACGCCGTTCGGGATCAATATCGAAGGTCTTAAGCGCCGTGGCTTCAGCAAAGAGTCGTTGCACGCGATTCGCAACGCCTACAAGCTGCTCTATCGCAGCGGCAGAACGCTGGAAGAAGTGAAGCCAGAAATCGAAGCCATCGCGCAGCAGCACAGCGAAGTGCAGCCTTTCTACGACTTCTTCACCCGTTCAACCCGTGGATTAATTCGTTAATCCATGTCAGCGCGTCCTTTAACGATTGCCCTGGTCGCCGGAGAAACCTCCGGCGATATTCTTGGTGCAGGTCTCATTCGTGCCCTGAAAGCCCGTCATCCTGATGCACGCTTTGTCGGCGTGGCGGGACCACTGATGCAGGCGGAAGGGTGCGAAGCCTGGTATGAGATGGAAGAGCTGGCGGTGATGGGCATTGTTGAGGTGCTGGGCCGCCTGCGACGTCTGCTGACAATTCGCCGCGATCTCACCCGGCGTTTTACCGAACTCAGACCCGATGTCTTTGTCGGGATTGATGCGCCCGATTTCAATATCACGCTGGAAGGCAACCTTAAACGCACGGGCATTCGCACGATCCACTATGTCAGTCCCTCGGTGTGGGCATGGCGGCAAAAGCGCGTGTTTAAAATTGGTCGTAACACCAATCTGGTGCTGGCCTTCCTGCCGTTTGAAAAAGCTTTCTACGATCGCTATAACGTTCCCTGTCGCTTTATCGGCCACACCATGGCAGATGCCATGCCGCTGCAACCTGATAAGCAGGCTGCGCGCCGTCATCTCGGCATTGCCGATGATGCACTCTGTCTGGCTTTGCTGCCCGGCAGCAGAGGCGCAGAAGTGGAAATGCTCAGCGCTGATTTCCTGAAAACAGCGCAATTGTTGCGTCGTCACTATCCGGCACTGGAAATCGTGGTGCCGCTGGTTAATGCGCGTCGCCGCGAACAGTTTGAAAAAATTAAAGCTGACGTCGCTCCTGAGCTGCCGATGCATCTGCTGGATGGTCAGGGACGTGAAGCGATGATTGCGAGCGATGCCGCACTCCTGGCGTCAGGTACTGCCGCACTGGAGTGCATGCTGGCAAAATGCCCTATGGTCGTCGGTTATCGCATGAAGCCGGCCACGTTCTGGCTGGCGAAACGGCTGGTAAAGACGCCTTATGTCTCTCTGCCGAATCTGCTGGCCGGGCGTGAGCTGGTCAAAGAGCTACTGCAGGATGAGTGTCAGCCAGAAGCCCTGGCCGCGGCGTTAGATCCGCTGCTGCATGCCGGGCCTGAGCGCGAAACCCTGCTGCAGACGTTTCATAAATTACATCAACAGATCCGCTGGAACGCCGATGAGCAGGCAGCGGATGCGGTACTGGAGCTGGTGAATGCCTGATTTTATCTATCCTGTCGGCAGACTGATTGCCGGTGTGGACGAAGTGGGGCGCGGTCCGCTGGTCGGCGCGGTGGTCACTGCTGCCGTCATCCTCGACCCGGCTAATCCGATTACCGGTTTGGCTGACTCCAAGAAATTGTCGGAAAAGCGCCGCCTGTCATTGTATGACGAAATCAAAGAGAAGGCGCTGGCCTGGAGTCTGGGACGTGCAGAGCCGGAAGAGATTGATCAGCTCAACATTCTGCACGCCACTATGCTGGCGATGCAGCGCGCCGTTGCTGGCCTGAGTATTCAGCCCGACTATGTGCTGATTGATGGTAATCGTTGTCCGGCGTTGCCAATGCCTTCACAGGCCGTGGTGAAAGGGGATAGCCTGGTGGCCGAAATCAGTGCAGCCTCCATCATCGCCAAAGTGTCGCGCGATCGTGAAATGGCCGAGCTGGATCTGCTGTTCCCGCAGTATGGTTTTGCGCAGCACAAAGGTTATCCGACGGCGCTGCATATGGAAAAACTGACGCAGTATGGCGCCACGCCGCACCACCGTCGCAGTTTTGCGCCTGTACGCAACGCGCTGCTCGACGCTGAAGTACTGGCTGCCCGCCAGATCCTTACGCTTTAATAGCCTGACGCTGTTTTAACCGGAAACTGATATGGCTGAACCCCGTTTTATACATCTGCGTGTCCATAGTGACTATTCGATGGTTGATGGCCTGGCGAAAACCGGGCCGTTGATCAAGAAGGCGGCTGCCCTTGGCATGCCTGCTATCGCGATTACCGACTTCACTAACCTGTGTGGTCTGGTGAAATTTTACGGTGGCGCACACAGCGCAGGGATAAAGCCGGTCATTGGTGCCGATTTTAACGTTGCCAGTGAGCTGATGGGAGATGAGCTGACCCAGCTGACCGTGCTGGCGTCCAGTGATACCGGATACCAGAACCTGACGCTGTTGATCTCCCGCGCTTATCAGCGTGGTTATGGTGTGGACGGACCGATCATCGATCGCGACTGGCTGATTGAACTGCAGGAAGGGTTAATTCTGCTGTCGGGCGGGCGACGTGGCGACGTGGGCCGCAGCCTGTTGCGTGGCAACAATGCCCTGGTTTCGCAGTGTCTGTCGTTTTACCAGCAGCATTTCCCCGATCGCTACTATCTGGAACTGATCCGCACCGGTCGTCAGGACGAAGAGAGCTATCTGCATGCCGCCGTTGAACTGGCGATTGCCGAGGGCATTCCGGTCGTCGCCACCAATGAAGTCTGCTTTATCAACGCAGAAGATTTCGATGCGCACGAAATTCGCGTTGCCATTCACGACGGCTATACGCTGGACGATCCCAAGCGCCCGCGCAACTACAGTCCTCAGCAATATATGCGCAGCGAAGAGGAGATGTGCGAGCTATTCTCGGACATCCCGGAAGCGCTGGAAAACAGCGTAGAGATTGCTAAGCGTTGTAACGTGACTGTGCGGCTCGGTGAGTACTTCCTGCCGCAGTTCCCGACCGGCGATATGACCACTGAAGATTATCTGGTGGTGAAATCCCGTGAGGGACTGGAAGAACGTCTGGTGTTCCTCTTCCCGGACGAGGCTGAGCGCGCGGAAAAACGCCCGGAATATGATGAGCGTCTGGAAATTGAACTCAACGTTATCAACCAGATGGGATTCCCCGGCTACTTCCTGATCGTAATGGAGTTCATCCAGTGGTCCAAAGATAACGGTGTGCCGGTCGGACCGGGCCGTGGTTCGGGTGCGGGTTCGCTGGTGGCCTATGCGCTGAAAATCACCGATATCGATCCGCTGGAATTTGACCTGCTGTTTGAACGCTTCCTGAACCCGGAACGTGTTTCGATGCCCGACTTTGACGTCGACTTCTGCATGGAGAAACGCGATCAGGTGATTGAACACGTCGCCGATATGTACGGTCGTGAAGCAGTTTCCCAGATTATTACCTTCGGTACCATGGCGGCGAAAGCGGTTATCCGCGATGTGGGTCGCGTGCTGGGGCATCCTTACGGCTTTGTTGACCGTATTTCAAAACTGATCCCGCCCGATCCCGGCATGACGCTGGAAAAAGCGTTTATTGCTGAACCACAACTTCCTGCGATGTATGACGCAGATGAAGAGGTTAAAGCGCTGATCGACATGGCGCGCAAGCTGGAAGGGGTTACGCGTAACGCCGGTAAGCATGCGGGTGGCGTGGTCATTGCGCCAACGAAGATCACCGATTTTGCGCCGCTCTATTGCGATGAGCACGGCCAGTTCCCGGTCACCCAGTTCGATAAAAATGATGTGGAATATGCCGGCCTGGTGAAGTTCGACTTCCTGGGACTGCGAACGCTGACCATCATCGACTGGGCACTGAAGATGATCAACCCGCGCCGGAAAAAAGAGGGACTGGAGCCGATCGATATCGCCGCGATCCCGCTGGATGACAAGAAAAGCTTCGATATGCTGCAGCGCTCGGAAACCACCGCGGTATTCCAGCTTGAATCGCGCGGCATGAAAGATCTGATTAAGCGTCTTAAGCCCGACTGCTTCGAAGATATGATCGCACTGGTGGCGCTGTTCCGCCCTGGTCCTCTGCAGTCCGGCATGGTAGATAACTTCATCGACCGTAAGCATGGCCGTGAAGCGATCTCCTATCCCGATATCCAGTGGCAGCACGAGAGCCTGAAGCCAGTGCTGGAGCCAACGTACGGCATCATCCTCTATCAGGAACAGGTGATGCAGATCGCCCAGGTCCTGTCCGGTTACACTCTGGGCGGTGCAGATATGCTGCGTCGCGCCATGGGTAAAAAGAAACCCGAGGAGATGGCTAAGCAGCGTTCAGTTTTCCGCGACGGTGCCGAAAGCATGGGCATCGACGGCGAACTGTCGATGAAGATCTTCGATCTGGTGGAAAAATTTGCAGGTTATGGCTTTAACAAGTCACACTCTGCGGCCTACGCACTGGTCTCCTATCAGACGCTGTGGCTGAAAGCGCACTATCCGGCTGAGTTTATGGCGGCGGTGATGACCGCCGATATGGATAACACCGAGAAAGTGGTCGGCCTGGTCGATGAGTGCTGGCGGATGGGGCTGAAGGTCCTGCCGCCCGATATTAACTCCGGTCTCTATCCGTTCCACGTTAACGAAGCGGGCGAGATCGTGTACGGCATAGGCGCGATCAAAGGCGTGGGCGAAGGTCCGATCGAAGCGATCATCGACGCCCGTAACGAAGGCGGCTATTTCCGCGAACTGTTTGATCTCTGCGCCCGTACCGACACCAAAAAGATCAACCGTCGGGTGATGGAGAAACTGATCATGTCCGGGGCCTTTGATCGCCTCGGACCGCACCGCGCCGCGCTGATGAGTGCACTCAGCGACGCGCTGAAAGCGGCCGATCAGCACGCGAAAGCGGAAGCGATTGGTCAGGCGGATATGTTTGGCGTGCTGGCAGAAGAGCCAGAGCAGGTGGAGAAATCATACGCCAGCGTCACGCCGTGGCCTGAGCAGGTGCAGCTGGATGGTGAACGGGAAACGCTGGGGTTATACCTGACCGGCCACCCGATTAATCAGTATCTGAAAGAAATTGAGCGTTACGTTGGCGGGGTGCGGCTGAAAGATATGCATCCTACCGATCGGGGTAAAATTACCGTGGCGGCCGGTCTGGTGATCGCCGCGCGGGTAATGGTGACCAAACGCGGCAACCGAATTGGTATCTGTACTCTGGACGATCGCTCCGGTCGTCTTGAGGTGATGTTATTTACCGATGCGTTAGATAAATACCAGCAGTTGCTGGAGAAAGACCGAATCCTGATCGTCAGCGGACAGGTCAGCTTTGATGACTTCAGTGGTGGGCTTAAAATGACCGCGCGTGAAGTCATGGACATCGACGAAGCTCGCGAAAAATACGCGCGCGGACTTGCTATCTCGCTGACGGACAGGCAAATTGATGACCAGCTATTAAACCGACTCCGTCAGTCCCTGGAACCCCATCGATCAGGGACTATTCCGGTGCATCTCTATTATGAGAGAGCCGACGCGCGAGCGAAGCTGCGCTTTGGTGCAGCGTGGCGTATTTCGCCCAGCGATCGTTTACTTAACGATCTGCGCTCGTTGATTGGATCGGAGCAGGTGGAACTGGAGTTTGACTAGAACAGGAACATTATGAGTCTTAATTACCTGGATTTTGAACAGCCAATTGCAGAACTGGAAGCGAAGATTGATTCGCTGACCTCAATTGGTCGTCAGGATGATAAACACGTTAATCTGGATGAAGAAGTTCAGCGTCTGCGTGAGAAAAGCGTTGAGCTGACCCGTAAAATCTTCGCCGATTTGGGCGCATGGCAGATTGCCCAACTGGCACGCCATCCTTTACGTCCTTACACCTTTGACTACGTTCGCAACGCTTTCGACGATTTCGATGAGCTGGCGGGCGACCGTGCTTATGCGGATGACAAAGCGATTGTCGGCGGGATTGCGCGTCTTGATGGACGTCCGGTGATGATCATCGGGCACCAGAAAGGCCGTGAAACTAAAGAGAAGATTCGCCGTAACTTCGGCATGCCTGCACCGGAAGGCTATCGTAAAGCGCTGCGCCTGATGGAGATGGCTGAACGTTTCAAAATGCCAATCATCACCTTCATCGACACACCGGGTGCTTATCCGGGCGTGGGCGCGGAAGAGCGTGGGCAGTCTGAAGCGATTGCCCGCAACCTGCGTGAAATGTCTGGCCTGAAAGTGCCGGTGATCTGTACGGTCATCGGTGAAGGCGGTTCAGGTGGCGCGCTGGCGATTGGCGTGGGTGATAAAGTGAATATGCTGCAGTACAGCACCTATTCAGTGATCTCACCAGAAGGTTGCGCCTCCATTCTGTGGAAAAGCGCTGACAAAGCGCCGCTGGCCGCCGAAGCGATGGGCATTACCGCGCATCGTCTGAAAGAGCTGAAGCTGATTGACTCCGTGATCCCTGAGCCGCTGGGTGGCGCACATCGCCGTCCGGTGGATATGGCGCAGTCACTCAAGCAGCAGCTGCTGGCTGACCTGGCCGACCTCGATGGATTAACCACCGAAGAGCTGCTGGATCGTCGTTATCAGCGTCTGATGAGCTACGGCTACGCCTGATTTTAGCTCATCCATAAAAGCGGACTCCGGTCCGCTTTTTTTATGCCGCCAGTTCAGCCCCCGCACGCGGTCTGACGCCTTTCAGCCTCATCTGATCGTCCCCTTGCTACACCTTCCCTGAGTTAGCGGTTATGCTTGTCCGGTTCCACAACAATCAGGGAGAGGGGCATTGAATATTCTGGCGATCATGGGCGCGCACGGCGTGTTTTATAAAGATGAACCGTTACGCGAACTCGACGCGGCGTTAAATCTGCAAGGCTTCCAGCTGCTTTACCCGAAAAACAGTGACGATCTGCTGAAGCTGATCGAACACAATCCGCGAATCAGCGGCGTGATTTTCGACTGGGACGCGCACAACAGTCCGGAACTGTGCGGCGAGATTAACCAGCTCAACGAATACCTGCCGCTGTATGCCTTTATCAATACCCACTCACAGATGGACATCAGCATCAATGAGATGCGCATGCCACTGCACTTTTTTGAATATGCGCTGAATGCCGCCGACGATATCGCGCTGCATATCCGGCAGTATACCGATGACTATCTTGACCACATCACGCCGCCGCTGACTAAAGCGCTGTTCACCTATGTGAAAGAGGGCAAGTACACCTTCTGCACGCCAGGCCATATGGCGGGCACCGCATTTCAGAAGAGCCCGGTAGGTTGCCTGTTCTACGATTTCTTCGGGGCCAATACGCTGAAGTCGGACATCTCTATTTCAGTGACCGAGCTGGGTTCGCTGCTGGATCACACTGGCCCGCACCTTGAAGCGGAAGAGTACATCGCACGCACGTTTGGCGCCGAGCAGAGTTACATGGTGACCAATGGCACCTCGACCTCGAATAAAATTGTCGGCATGTATGCGGCACCGGCGGGCAGCACCGTATTGATCGATCGCAACTGCCACAAGTCTCTGACTCATCTGCTGATGATGAGCGATCTGATCCCGATCTGGCTGAAGCCGACCCGCAATGCGCTGGGGATTCTCGGCGGTATCCCGAAGCACGAGTTCACCCGCGAGAGCATTACGCAGAAGGTCGCGACCACCGATCGCGCGACCTGGCCGGTGCATGCGGTGATCACCAACTCCACTTACGATGGGCTGCTCTACAACACCCAGTACATCAAAGAGACGCTGGATGTGCCGTCGATTCATTTCGATTCGGCCTGGGTGCCATATACCAATTTCCATCCGATTTATGCCGGTAAAAGCGGCATGAGTGGCGATCGTATTCCGGGCAAGGTCGTATACGAGACGCAGTCGACCCACAAACTGCTGGCGGCGTTCTCGCAGGCCTCCATGATTCACATTAAAGGCGACTACGACGAACAGACGTTTAACGAAGCCTACATGATGCACACCACCACCTCGCCCAATTACGCCATCGTCTCCTCAATTGAAACTGCCGCCGCCATGCTGCGCGGTAACCCCGGTAAGCGGTTAATCAATCGCTCGGTGGAACGCGCCTTGCATTTCCGTCGGGAAATCCAGCGCCTGCGCGAAGAGTCTGACAGCTGGTTCTTCGATATCTGGCAGCCGGAACAGATCGATGAAGCGCAATGCTGGGCGATCCAGCCCGGCGAAGAAGAGTGGCATGGATTTACGCAGGCCGATCGCGATCACATGTACCTCGATCCGATCAAAGTCACTATCCTGACGCCAGGCATGAGTGAGCTGGGTGAAATGGCGGAAGAGGGGATCCCGGCCGCGCTGGTGGCGAAGTTTCTCGATGAGCGCGGCATTGTAGTGGAGAAGACCGGCCCCTATAACCTGCTATTCCTGTTCAGCATCGGCATCGACAAAACCAAAGCGATGAGCGTGCTGCGCGGTCTGACTGAGTTTAAACGCGCCTATGATCTCAATCTGCGCGTGAAAAACATGCTGCCGGATCTCTACGCTGAAGATCCCGACTTCTATCGCAATATGCGCATCCAGACGCTGGCGCAGGGGATCCATCAGCTGATCCGCCATCACGATCTGCCGCGTCTGATGCTGCAGGCGTTTGATGTCCTGCCCGAAATGAAGATGACGCCGCATCAGGCTTTTCAGCAGCAGGTGAAGGGCAACATCGAAACGGTGGACCTCAGCGAACTGGTCGGGCGGGTGTCGGCCAACATGATCCTGCCTTATCCGCCGGGCGTTCCTCTGGTAATGCCGGGCGAGATGATTACCGAAAAGAGCCGTGCGGTGCTCGATTTTCTGCTGATGCTGTGTAGCATCGGCCGGCACTACCCGGGATTCGAAACCGATATTCACGGTGCCAGCCTGACGGAAGAGGGCGAGTATCGCGTCCGCGTACTGAAAAACGACCTCGCGTAATCCTTTAAATGACTATCAGCGGCAGGCGGTCTGCGGACAGCCTGCCCCAATCAGGAAATTCACTATGTTACAGTTAACCGCTATTCATCACATCGCCATCATCGCCTCCGACTATCAGCGCAGCAAAGCGTTCTATTGCGACGTGCTGGGCTTTCGTCTGATGGGCGAAGTTTACCGCGAGGCGCGCGACTCCTGGAAAGGGGATCTGGCCTTACAGGATCGCTATACCATTGAGCTGTTCTCTTTTCCCGCGCCGCCGGTACGCGTCAGTCATCCCGAGGCGTGTGGCCTGCGCCATCTGGCCTTTACCGTGCCGGATGTGGCCGCTGCCGTTGCGACGCTGGCTGATAAAGGCGTGGTCTGCGAGCCGATTCGCATCGATGAACTGACCGGTAAACAGTGTACGTTCTTTGCCGATCCGGATGGTTTGCCGCTGGAGCTTTATCAGGCGTAAAATAGCGCGCTCAGCGGGCGACATTCGGTCGCCCGATTATCCGGATTCTGCCATGCCTTTGCCCGCTTTTGACGCCCTGTTGCAACCCGATGCCGCGCTGGTGGTTGCGTTCAGCGGCGGACTTGATTCAACGGTGCTGCTGCATCAGCTTCTCGGCTGGCAGCAGCAGCATCCTCAGTCGCACCTGCGGGCGTTGCATGTACATCACGGTCTCAGCCCAAATGCCGATGCATGGGCCGCCCATTGCCAGACGATATGCGAACAGTGGCAGCTGAGATGTGACGTGCTGCGCGTGACGGTGGATGGCAGGGAAAATGGGATTGAAGCAGCTGCCCGCACCGCACGTTATCAGGCGCTGAGCGCCGCGCTCAAGCCGGGCGAGATATTGCTTACCGCGCAGCACCTCGACGATCAGTGTGAAACCTTTCTGCTGGCGCTGAAGCGCGGCAGTGGTCCGGCCGGGCTGGCGGCAATGCCTTCATCGCGCATGCTGGGTACGCATCAGCTGGTGCGTCCGCTGCTGAATCAGTCGCGACAGTCGCTGGAAGCTTATGCCGACGTCCATCAGCTGGTGTGGATAGACGACGAAAGTAATCAGGATCTTCGCTACGATCGTAACTTCCTTCGCCAGCGGCTGCTGCCTGAGCTTTATCAACGCTGGCCCCATTTTGCTGAGGCAACGGCCCGAAGTGCTGCATTGTGCAGTGAGCAGGAGCAGTTACTGGATGAGCTGCTCGCCGGGCAACTGGCCGAGCTGATCCAGCCTGACGGCAGCCTCTATTTTCCACCTTTAATGAACATGAGCACGCTGCGCGCTAACGCGTTATTGCGCCGCTGGATCGCCGGACAGGGTGGAGCGATGCCATCGCGGGATGCGCTGAAGCGTATTCGCGATGAAGTGATGGCGAGCCGGGAAGATGCACAGCCCCGGCTACGCTTCGGCCAGG
Organism: Pantoea sp. SM3640; assembly: GCF_015654165.1. Lineage (NCBI taxonomy): Bacteria > Pseudomonadati > Pseudomonadota > Gammaproteobacteria > Enterobacterales > Erwiniaceae > Pantoea > Pantoea sp. SM3640. The sequence goes on along the minus strand of NZ_CP064872.1, from coordinate 3,029,897 downwards.
CTGAATTGCGTCGTTTCCGTCAGCAACTCTACTGGCTGCCGTTATTCACATCGCTGCGCGACACCGAGCTGGCATGGCCCGATATCCGCCAGCCGCTGTCATTACCGCAGAACCTCGGTACGCTGCGTGCCAGCATGTCGCAGAGCCTGTTGCGCTATCCTCTGCCGGATGAGCAGATCAGCGTGCGCTTCCATGCGCAGGGTCAGGTCCATCTGGTGGGCCGCAATGGCGGAAGAGAAATGAAAAAGCTGTGGCAGGAATTACAGATACCGCCGTGGCAGCGAGAACGGCTGCCGTTAATTTTTTATAACCAGACGCTGGTCTGTGTGCCGAATCTCTTTGTCACACACGCGGGCGCGACCAGTGATCAGCAGGGCTGGCAGATAATCTGGGACAGGGCATCCCGCTCAGGAGAGCAATAACAATGAAGCAATGGCTTATCGTCTGTTTAGTGGCCGCCGTATTACCGGCATGGGCGGCGGGTGATGCGCAGCGCGGCGCAGAAAAAGCGGCCAGTTGCATGGCGTGTCATGGCGCAGCGGGCAAAGCGGCGGTGCCGCTCTACCCAAACCTGGCAGGACAACACGCCCCTTATCTGGAGCATGCGCTGCAGGCGTACAAAAAGGGCGAACGCAGTGGCGGTCAGGCTGAGGTCATGAAGGCGTTTGTGGCGGGATTAAGCGATAGTGATATGGCGGATCTGGCGGCATACTACGGTTCGTTACAGCCCTGACGTTTAACAGGGCGGGAAGGTCCCGCCCGGAATACGTGGATTACTCTGCGCTGACCACGACCGTACCCAGTTCGGGATGGGTAAAGCTGGCGATATGGTCGAGACGTAATTCGCGATGCTCACCGGAAAGATCGATAGCCAGATATTCCACATTCTTGCGTGAGAAGATCTCTTTAGCCTTTGCCTTAAGCTGCTCGCCATCTTTCATTTCCAGCGACAGCATCCATTGGTTCTGGCAGGCGAGCTCCAGATTATCGTAATCATCGCAATTGATAGGTTGGTACGCTTCATTTATCAACATAGTCGCTCACCAATAAGTTAGCAGCGGCGTAAGCCGCCTGTTCCCTGACAGAAGAGTTTAGCTCAGTATTTGCGGCAATATCATTAAGCGCCTTTAATGCGCAGCCAATCGCATCCGGTATGTAACCTAAATCCCCGCTGCCGATTTCGGCATATTTCCGGCGAACTAACTCACAATAATTTTGCACGTGGCCCTCCTCAGCAGAGCGTAAATACTCTGGTTAACTGGCGACTATATCATAGCCATTTAGAGGAAATCAGCCTGCGTAAAGCAGGATCAGTGCGCGAATCACTGCTAAAGTGACAGATTCCGCTGTCTGAGACGGAATGAATCAGAGCACAAAAGGTTAATTTGATGAACAGGTTATCGGAGGTCAACGTGATTAAGGTGTGGGGAGCGCGCTAATGATTATGCTATCCCGTTCGGTTGAGATTCCGGAGAGTGAGATCGAGCTGACGGCGATTCGTGCCCAGGGGGCGGGCGGACAACATGTCAACAAAGCCAGTACCGCCATTCATCTGCGCTTCGATATTGCGGCCTCTTCACTGCCTGCGTTTTATAAAGAGCGGTTGCTCACCGCCAGCCATCATCTGATTACCGGTGAGGGCGTGGTGGTGATCAAGGCGCAGGAGTATCGTAGTCAGGAAATGAATCGTGAAGCGGCATTGCAGCGTCTGGTCAATCTGATCCAGGAGTTGAGCACTGTCGAAAAAGCCCGGCGCGCCACGCGCCCAACCCGCGCCTCGAAAGAGCGGCGTCTGGAAGGAAAAGCGCGACGCAGTTCGACGAAAGCGATGCGCGGCAGGGTGCAATAAAAAACGCCCCGCAGGCGGGGCGTTTGTTTCCTGGGCAGGCCCGGTCTCAAAGCAACCGGGCAAACTCTTCAGCTATCAGACGCCCCTCAGGAGAGGCATCTGACCGTTCCTTCAAAGCTTACTTATTCAGAGCCTTCAGCAGGAAATCAACGATTTCATCCTGCTTAATCATCTGCTTCTCACCGGCGCGACGTGATTTATATTCAATCTCCTGATTGTCGAGATTGCGGTCGCCGATGACGATGGTGTGTGGCACACCGATCAGTTCCATATCTGCGAACATCACGCCCGGACGCTCTTTACGGTCATCCAGGATAACTTCAACGCCTTTAGCACGCAGGGTAGCATACAGCTCTTCCGCCAGCTCTTTAACGCGGAACGATTTCTGCATATTCATCGGCAGAATCGCCACCTCGAACGGTGCCAGTGCATCTGGCCAGATGATGCCGCGATCGTCATGGTTCTGCTCAATGGCTGCGGCAACCACGCGGGTGATGCCGATGCCGTAGCAGCCCATGCTCATCACCTGATTACGGCCATCTTCACCCTGAACGGAGGCTTTCAGCGCGTCAGAATACTTAGTGCCGAGCTGGAAGATGTGACCCACTTCGATGCCGCGTTTAATCTGCAGTGTACCTTTGCCATCCGGGCTTAAATCGCCTTCGACCACGTTACGGATATCCGCCACGCTCGCCAGCGGCAGATCGCGCTCCCAGTTAATGCCGAAATAATGCTTACCATCGACGTTGGCACCGGCGCTGAAGTCGCTCATCTTCGCCACGGTACGGTCAGCAATGATTGGCATCTGCAGACCTACCGGTCCAATGGAACCCGGACCAGCTCCTACAGCAGCACGAATCTCTTCTTCCGTCGCGAACACCAGCGGTGATGCAACGATAGCTGATTTCTCTGCTTTGATCTCATTCAGCTGATGATCGCCGCGAACCAGCAGGGCAACCAGTGCATGACCGCTCTCTTCAGCACCTTTAACAATCAGCGTTTTCACTGTCTTTTCAACAGGCACACTGAATTGCTCAACCAGCTCCGCGATGGTTTTTGCGTCTGGCGTCTCGACCAGCTGCATCTCCTGCGACGGCGCGGCACGTTCACCGGCGGGGGCGACAGCTTCGGCCAGCTCAATGTTGGCGGCGTAATCAGAATCGGTAGAGAAGATCACATCATCTTCACCGCTCTGCGCAAGTACCTGGAACTCATGTGATGCGCTGCCGCCGATAGAGCCGGTGTCGGCCTGCACGGCACGGAAATCCAGGCCCATACGGCTGAAGATCTGGCTATAGGCTCGATACATCGCATCATACGTTTCCTGCAGCGATTCCTGTGAAACGTGGAATGAGTAAGCATCTTTCATGATGAACTCGCGTGAACGCATCACGCCAAAGCGTGGACGCACTTCATCACGGAATTTGGTCTGAATCTGATACAGGTTGAGCGGCAGTTGCTTATAAGAGCTCAGCTCATTGCGGATCAGGTCAGTGACTACTTCTTCATGCGTCGGACCCAGCACAAAAGGACGCTCGTGGCGATCGGCAATACGTAACAGTTCCGGGCCATACTCCTCCCAGCGACCGCTCTCCTGCCACAGGTCGGCGGGCTGCACAACCGGCATTAAAATCTCAACCGCGCCCGCGTTGTTCATCTCTTCGCGCACGATATTTTCGACTTTCTTCAGCACGCGAACACCGGTCGGTAACCAGGTGTACAAGCCAGAAGCCAGTTTGCGGATCATACCGGCGCGCAGCATCAGCTGGTGGCTGATCACTTCAGCGTCGGAAGGCGTCTCTTTCTGAGTAGAGAGCAGATATTGAGTAGTACGCATTGATTACGGTTCCAGTTGATCGGAAAGTCACAGACAGAATTTTGCTGGCGGCTAGTGTACCAGCGAGATCACCGGCTCAAAAGCGGGTTTTAACGCAGGTCGATAGCGATCACTTCAGTACCGGCATCGTCAATGCGCCAGCGTACATTAAAATCCATCAGCAAGGCCGCATATTCCCGCTCCTGTGTTTCACCCTGACGGTAAGCGGGACGAGGGTCCTGTGCCAGCACCTCACTGATAAAGCGTGCGAGATTGGGATAGCGCGACTGCTGCTGAAGCTGTTGCTGGGCCAGCGCGGAGAAGCGAACCGGCATATCCGCCGCCGGTGCCGCCTGAGCAAACCCGGCCTGCGCATGAGGCAGCGCTTCAGCAAAGGGCAGATAAGGTTTGATATCTACCACCGGCGTGCCATCGACCAGATCCAGACTGCCAAGCTGCAGGATTACCTGCTGTTTTTCAATCCTGATCCCTTTCAGTTCAACCAGCGACATGCCAATGGGATTGGGACGGAACGTTGAACGTGTCGCAAAAACACCCATGCGCGCATTGCCGCCCAGCCGGGGAGGGCGAACCGTAGGACGCCAGCCGCCTGCCATCGTCTGATGGAAGACAAACAGCAGCCAGAGGTGACTGAAGTCTTCCAGCCCGCGAACGGCTTCCGGCTGATTGTAGGGGGGCAGCAGGTGAAGTTCGCCGCCGCCATCCTGCACCAGACCTGGCTGGCGCGGCACGGCAAACTTCTCTTTCCACGGTGAACGGATTACCCCAATTTGCGCAAAGGCGAATTCACTCATTGATTGCTGACTTTCAGCGCTGAACCCTGGCAGACGGCCTGACGATAGCAGCCCGGCGTGCCGGTAACGATTTCACACTGATGCAGCAGCACCGCATTGGCTTTCATCTGTGAAGCTTTGATCTGCAGACGTTTACGTGCTGTGGCGATGTTGGCCGGGGAGTTCTGATTACTGATCTGGCAATCTTCAGCGGAGACTTCACCCAGATCGCGGAACGGTTTGCTGACCAGATCGGCGGCATCGGTATAAAGCTTAACCGGGGCCGGTCGTACCACGGGTTTGCGGGTCGGTTGGCTGGATTGCTGCGGCCGGGACGGTGCGCTGCTTATCGGGTGATACTCATGAACACACCCTGTCAGCATCAATGCTAACAAGCAGAGCGGTAAAAAACGCATGGCAACATCCTCAGGTTTCAAAAAGTGGCGTTATTGAAACAAGGACGGGAATAAATAACAAGTCGGGCAGGGTACCCAATAACAGAAAGGGCGACATAGCGTCGCCCTTAAGGAGATGAATAGCTGAATTACCAGCCTTTGACCGCGCCGCCGTTAAAGACTTTGTTAGCGGCTTCGTTCACTTCGTCAGACTGGTAAGCCTGAACGAACTTCTTCACGTTTTCCGCATCTTTATTATCTTCGCGGGCAACAATCAGGTTCACGTAAGGTGAATCTTTATCTTCGACGAAAATGCCATCTTTAGCCGGGGTCAGGCCAATCTGGCTGGCGTAAGTGGTATTGATTACAGCCAGTGCGATCTGCTGATCGTCTAATGAGCGCGGCAGCTGTGGTGCTTCCAGCTCAACGATTTTCAGATGCTTAGGATTCTCAGTGATATCCAGTGAGGTTGGCAGCAAGCCCACGCCATCTTTCAGTTTGATCAGCCCCACTTTCTGCAGCAGCAGCAGCGTACGACCCAGGTTGGTCGGGTCATTCGGAATGGCAACCTGTGCGCCATCCTGCAGCTCATCCAGTGACTTGATCTTCTTCGAATAGCCCGCGATTGGGTAGACGAAAGAGTTACCCACTGAAACCAGCTTGTAACCACGATCTTTGATCTGCTGATCCAGATACGGTTTGTGCTGGAAGGCGTTGACGTCGATATCGCCTTTACTCAGCGCTTCATTCGGCAGCACGTAGTCGTTAAACGTGACCAGCTCAACGTCCAGACCATACTTCTCTTTAGCCACTTTCTGTGCGGCTTCAGCAACCTGCTGCTCAGCACCGACAATGACGCCCACTTTAATGTGGTTTGCGTCTTTCTCTTTTTGATCGCATCCTGCCAGCGCAATCGCGCCAATCAGTGCACCCACAGCGGCAATTTTTTTGAATCTGAAAGACATATCCTTTCCTTCTTAATAATGTGAGATTGCTGGCTTACTTATGGGACACTGCACGCACGATGCGGTCGCCACAGAATTGAATGAGATACACCAAAACCACTAACAACACCAATACCGTATTCATCACCGTGGCGTTGTATCCGATATAACCATACTGATAGCCGATCTGACCCAGACCACCGGCACCCACTGCGCCACCCATGGCAGAGTAACCGACCAGCGTAATCAGGGTAATGGTGGCTGCATTCACCAGGCCCGGCATCGCTTCCGGCAGCAGGACCTTACGGACGATCTGCATTGGCGTAGCGCCCATGGCACGTGATGCTTCAATCAGACCGGTAGGCAGTTCCAGCAAGGCATTTTCAACCATACGCGCAATAAACGGTGCAGCGCCAACGGTCAGCGGCACGATGGCTGCCTGCAGTCCGATGGAGGTGCCAACGATAACGCGGGTAAAAGGAATCATCCAGACCAGTAAAATAATGAAAGGAATGGAGCGGAAGATATTCACCAGCGCGGAGAGCACGCGGTACAGCCCCTGATTCTGTAGAATCTGCCCTGGACGGGTGACATAAAGTAAAACGCCGACCGGCAGGCCCAGTACAAAACCGAAAAAGCCTGAGACGAAGGTCATCATCAGCGTTTCCCATACGCCCCGTCCCAGCAACCACATCATCGCTTCAGACATAACCTAGCACCTCTACTTTCACATGATTCTCTTTCAGCCAGGCTATCGCCTCGCGCGTATCGCTTTCTGCGCCGTGCATTTCGGCCAGCATAATGCCGAACTTCACACCACCGGCGTAATCCATCTGGGCACTGATAATGTTGTTATTCACGTTGTAACGGCGGGCCGCTTCGGAAAGCAGCGGCGCATCAACTGATTTACCGGTGAACTCCAGTCGCAGCAGGGGCACGGTGCCTTCAGCGGCCGTGGCTGAAAGACGCTGCTGGTAATCATCCGGAATATCCAGATGCAGAGTCGACTGAATAAACTGCTGTGCTAACGGCGTCTTAGGGTGTGAGAACACTTCACTGACGCTATCTTTCTCGATCAGCTCACCGTGACTGATGACCGCAACCTGATCGCAGATGCGTTTCACCACATCCATCTCATGCGTGATCAGGAGAATCGTCAGTCCAAGCCGGCGGTTGATATCTTTCAGCAATTCCAGAATAGAGCGGGTTGTTGCGGGATCCAGTGCGCTGGTGGCTTCATCACACAGCAGAACCTTAGGATTGCTGGCCAGCGCACGGGCAATCGCGACACGCTGCTTCTGACCGCCCGAGAGATTGGCAGGCCAGGCATCATGTTTATCGGATAATCCCACCAGTTCCAGCAGCTCAGTAACGCGAGCGTTGATCTGGGCGCGGGAGAGATTACCGAGTTCCAGTGGCAGAGAAACGTTGCCCGCGACAGTGCGTGAGTTCATCAGGTTAAAGTGCTGGAAGATCATGCCAATCTGGCGGCGCGCCTGGGTTAACTGACGCTCATTAAGTGCAGTCAGATCGGCTCCGTCGACCAGTATGCGGCCTGAAGTGGGGCGCTCCAGCAGATTCACACAACGAATCAATGTACTTTTACCGGCACCGGAAGCGCCGATAACGCCATAAATCTGTCCGGCAGGCACGTGCAGGCTGACATCCGTTAATGCCGGAATAGTCCGCGAGCCCTGCTGAAACACCTTAGTAATATTTTCTAGTTTAATCATTATGTTATTAATTATCGTGTTGCGTTGTCCGTGGTGTGGGAAGCCTCGTCACTTTTAATCGCTATAAAAGCTGGATGGATGTTAAGGCATCCAGACGTCTGAATCAATGGAAGTGATTCAATCTGACATTCTCCCTTTTATAGCAATCATGCGATACTGATCGGCAATTTTTACAGCAGGAGTTTCTACGTGGCGAATAAAGTCCCCGCTATTTTTCTTGATCGTGATGGCACCCTTAATGTCGACAGTGGCTATGTTCATGAGATCGATGACTTCCAGTTTATTGACGGCACAATTGAAGCGCTGCAGCAACTGAAGGCAATGGGATATGCGCTGGTGGTCGTGACCAATCAGTCTGGCATAGCGCGCGGTATGTTTACCGAAGATACCTTTATGCGTCTGACAGAGTGGATGGACTGGTCGCTGGCCGATCGCGACGTCGATCTTGATGGCATTTATTTCTGTCCTCACCATCCCGAAGCAACAGTTGAAGCGTTCCGTCAGGAATGTGATTGCCGTAAGCCACAGCCTGGCATGCTGCTGACCGCACAGGAAGAGCTGCATATTGATATGGCTGCTTCTTATATGGTGGGCGACAAACTGGAAGATATGCTGGCAGGAAAGGCTGCGGGCGTAGGCACCAAAGTGCTGGTGCGTAGCGGTAAACCCGTTACGGCTGAAGGTGAAGCTGCAGCAGACTGGGTGATTAATAGCCTCGCAGAGCTGCCAGCACGCATTAAACAGGGCTAAAACGGCGCTTTTGTGCAAATTTCAGACGAACAGCAAAAAAGTCTTAATTTGCACTTGCGCTATCTGAACCGTTCCCTATAATGCGCCTCCACTGACACGGCAAACCGGAAACGGGAAACGGGTTGAGAGGCACAGGAGACTGCGCCGCCGGAGAAAAACTTCTGAGAAAGAGGTTGACTCTGCAGGAGGAAAGCGTAATATACGCCACCTCGCGACAGGACGCTAACGCACTGTTCGCACTGCTCTTTAACAATTTATCAGACAATCTGTGTGGGCACTCGCAGGATTGATATCAGCGTCTTAGGACGTAAAAAATATCAAAGCCTCACGAGTGAACACATAATGAAATTCATTATGACGTTTTACAGATGAGCACCGCTTAACTTGTTTAAGCAAATCAAACTTAAATTGAAGAGTTTGATCATGGCTCAGATTGAACGCTGGCGGCAGGCCTAACACATGCAAGTCGGACGGTAGCACAGAGGAGCTTGCTCCTTGGGTGACGAGTGGCGGACGGGTGAGTAATGTCTGGGGATCTGCCCGATAGAGGGGGATAACCACTGGAAACGGTGGCTAATACCGCATAACGTCGCAAGACCAAAGAGGGGGACCTTCGGGCCTCTCACTATCGGATGAACCCAGATGGGATTAGCTAGTAGGCGGGGTAATGGCCCACCTAGGCGACGATCCCTAGCTGGTCTGAGAGGATGACCAGCCACACTGGAACTGAGACACGGTCCAGACTCCTACGGGAGGCAGCAGTGGGGAATATTGCACAATGGGCGCAAGCCTGATGCAGCCATGCCGCGTGTATGAAGAAGGCCTTCGGGTTGTAAAGTACTTTCAGCGGGGAGGAAGGCGGTGCGGTTAATAACCGCGTCGATTGACGTTACCCGCAGAAGAAGCACCGGCTAACTCCGTGCCAGCAGCCGCGGTAATACGGAGGGTGCAAGCGTTAATCGGAATTACTGGGCGTAAAGCGCACGCAGGCGGTCTGTTAAGTCAGATGTGAAATCCCCGGGCTTAACCTGGGAACTGCATTTGAAACTGGCAGGCTTGAGTCTTGTAGAGGGGGGTAGAATTCCAGGTGTAGCGGTGAAATGCGTAGAGATCTGGAGGAATACCGGTGGCGAAGGCGGCCCCCTGGACAAAGACTGACGCTCAGGTGCGAAAGCGTGGGGAGCAAACAGGATTAGATACCCTGGTAGTCCACGCCGTAAACGATGTCGACTTGGAGGTTGTTCCCTTGAGGAGTGGCTTCCGGAGCTAACGCGTTAAGTCGACCGCCTGGGGAGTACGGCCGCAAGGTTAAAACTCAAATGAATTGACGGGGGCCCGCACAAGCGGTGGAGCATGTGGTTTAATTCGATGCAACGCGAAGAACCTTACCTACTCTTGACATCCACGGAATTCGGCAGAGATGCCTTAGTGCCTTCGGGAACCGTGAGACAGGTGCTGCATGGCTGTCGTCAGCTCGTGTTGTGAAATGTTGGGTTAAGTCCCGCAACGAGCGCAACCCTTATCCTTTGTTGCCAGCGATTCGGTCGGGAACTCAAAGGAGACTGCCGGTGATAAACCGGAGGAAGGTGGGGATGACGTCAAGTCATCATGGCCCTTACGAGTAGGGCTACACACGTGCTACAATGGCGCATACAAAGAGAAGCGACCTCGCGAGAGCAAGCGGACCTCACAAAGTGCGTCGTAGTCCGGATCGGAGTCTGCAACTCGACTCCGTGAAGTCGGAATCGCTAGTAATCGTGGATCAGAATGCCACGGTGAATACGTTCCCGGGCCTTGTACACACCGCCCGTCACACCATGGGAGTGGGTTGCAAAAGAAGTAGGTAGCTTAACCTTCGGGAGGGCGCTTACCACTTTGTGATTCATGACTGGGGTGAAGTCGTAACAAGGTAACCGTAGGGGAACCTGCGGTTGGATCACCTCCTTACCTGAAGATACCTTCCCGCGCAGTGCTCACACAGATTGTCTGATAAAAAGTAATGAGCAGGACGGCTGCGAAGTCGTGACACTATCGTGTCCCCTTCGTCTAGCGGTTAGGACTCCGCCCTTTCACGGCGGCAACAGGGGTTCGAATCCCCTAGGGGACGCCACCTGCTTGGTGACAGGTGAAAGGTGTCTCCATACAGTATCTCAAAACCGTTCGGGTTGCGTAAGCAGCCGGGTCGCGTTTGAGATATTTGCTCTTTAACAATCCGGAACAAGCTGAAAATTGAAACGACGTGTCGTTTTCATTCTCCGTAATAAGAATGAAAAATACGATACGTTCGAGTCTCTCAAATGCTTGCAGCTCGCAGCGTTGAAAAACGCCTGTGGGTTGTGAGGTTAAGCGACTAAGCGTACACGGTGGATGCCCAGGCAGTCAGAGGCGATGAAGGACGTGCTAATCTGCGTAAAGCGACGGTAAGGTGATATGAACCGCTACAGCCGTCGATGTCCGAATGGGGAAACCCGGTGCACTCTGTGCATCATTGCAGCATGAATACATAGTGCTGCAAGGCGAACCGGGGGAACTGAAACATCTAAGTACCCCGAGGAAAAGAAATCAACCGAGATTCCCCCAGTAGCGGCGAGCGAACGGGGAGCAGCCCAGAGCCTGAATCAGCATGTGTGTTAGTGGAAGCGTCTGGAAAGTCGCAGGGTACAGGGTGATACTCCCGTACACAAAAGCGCATATGCTGTGAGCTCGATGAGTAAGGCGGGACACGTGGTATCCTGTCTGAATATGGGGGGACCATCCTCCAAGGCTAAATACTCCTGACTGACCGATAGTGAACCAGTACCGTGAGGGAAAGGCGAAAAGAACCCCGGCGAGGGGAGTGAAACAGAACCTGAAACCGTGTACGTACAAGCAGTGGGAGCCTTGATTTATCAGGGTGACTGCGTACCTTTTGTATAATGGGTCAGCGACTTATATTCTGTAGCAAGGTTAACCGTATAGGGGAGCCGCAGGGAAACCGAGTCTTAACTGGGCGTTAAGTTGCAGGGTATAGACCCGAAACCCGGTGATCTAGCCATGGGCAGGTTGAAGGTTGGGTAACACTAACTGGAGGACCGAACCGACTAATGTTGAAAAATTAGCGGATGACCTGTGGCTGGGGGTGAAAGGCCAATCAAACCGGGAGATAGCTGGTTCTCCCCGAAAGCTATTTAGGTAGCGCCTCGTGAACTCATCTTCGGGGGTAGAGCACTGTTTCGGCTAGGGGGCCATCCCGGCTTACCAACCCGATGCAAACTGCGAATACCGAGGAATGTTATCACGGGAGACACACGGCGGGTGCTAACGTCCGTCGTGAAGAGGGAAACAACCCAGACCGCCAGCTAAGGTCCCAAAGTCATGGTTAAGTGGGAAACGATGTGGGAAGGCACAGACAGCCAGGATGTTGGCTTAGAAGCAGCCATCATTTAAAGAAAGCGTAATAGCTCACTGGTCGAGTCGGCCTGCGCGGAAGATGTAACGGGGCTAAACCATGCACCGAAGCTGCGGCAGCGACGCTTAGGCGTTGTTGGGTAGGGGAGCGTTCTGTAAGCCGTTGAAGGTGTGCTGTGAGGCATGCTGGAGGTATCAGAAGTGCGAATGCTGACATAAGTAACGATAAAGCGGGTGAAAAGCCCGCTCGCCGGAAGACCAAGGGTTCCTGTTCAACGTTAATCGGAGCAGGGTGAGTCGACCCCTAAGGCGAGGCCGAAAGGCGTAGTCGATGGGAAACAGGTTAATATTCCTGTACTCGGTGTTACTGCGAAGGGGGGACGGAGAAGGCTATATCAGCCGGGCGACGGTTGTCCCGGTTTAAGCGTGTAGGCGGAGGGTCCAGGTAAATCCGGTCCCTTATCAACGCTGAGGCGTGACGACGAGGCACTACGGTGCTGAAGTGATAAATGCCCTGCTTCCAGGAAAAGCCTCTAAGCATCAGGTAACACAGAATCGTACCCCAAACCGACACAGGTGGTCAGGTAGAGAATACCAAGGCGCTTGAGAGAACTCGGGTGAAGGAACTAGGCAAAATGGTGCCGTAACTTCGGGAGAAGGCACGCTGGCGCGTAGGTGGAGGGATTTACTCCCCGAGCCGAAGCCAGTCGAAGATACCAGCTGGCTGCAACTGTTTATTAAAAACACAGCACTGTGCAAACACGAAAGTGGACGTATACGGTGTGACGCCTGCCCGGTGCCGGAAGGTTAATTGATGGGGTTATCCGCAAGGAGAAGCTCTTGATCGAAGCCCCGGTAAACGGCGGCCGTAACTATAACGGTCCTAAGGTAGCGAAATTCCTTGTCGGGTAAGTTCCGACCTGCACGAATGGCGTAATGATGGCCAGGCTGTCTCCACCCGAGACTCAGTGAAATTGAACTCGCTGTGAAGATGCAGTGTACCCGCGGCAAGACGGAAAGACCCCGTGAACCTTTACTACAGCTTGACACTGAACATTGAGCCTTGATGTGTAGGATAGGTGGGAGGCTTTGAAGCGCGGACGCCAGTCTGCGTGGAGCCAACCTTGAAATACCACCCTTTAATGTTTGATGTTCTAACGTAGGCCCGTGATCCGGGCTGCGGACAGTGTCTGGTGGGTAGTTTGACTGGGGCGGTCTCCTCCTAAAGAGTAACGGAGGAGCACGAAGGTCAGCTAATCACGGTCGGACATCGTGAGGTTAGTGCAATGGCATAAGCTGGCTTGACTGCGAGAGTGACGGCTCGAGCAGGTGCGAAAGCAGGTCATAGTGATCCGGTGGTTCTGAATGGAAGGGCCATCGCTCAACGGATAAAAGGTACTCCGGGGATAACAGGCTGATACCGCCCAAGAGTTCATATCGACGGCGGTGTTTGGCACCTCGATGTCGGCTCATCACATCCTGGGGCTGAAGTAGGTCCCAAGGGTACGGCTGTTCGCCGTTTAAAGTGGTACGCGAGCTGGGTTTAGAACGTCGTGAGACAGTTCGGTCCCTATCTGCCGTGGGCGCTGGAGAATTGAGGGGGGTTGCTCCTAGTACGAGAGGACCGGAGTGAACGCACCACTGGTGTTCGGGTTGTCATGCCAATGGCATTGCCCGGTAGCTAAGTGCGGAAAAGATAAGTGCTGAAAGCATCTAAGCACGAAACTTGCCCCGAGATGAGTTCTCCCTGACCCCTTGAGGGTCCTGAAGGGACGTTGAAGACTACGACGTTGATAGGCCGGGTGTGTAAGCGCAGCGATGCGTTGAGCTAACCGGTACTAATGACCCGTGAGGCTTAACCTTACAACGCCAGAGGCGTTTTTGAGAGACACGATTTTCAGCCTTGTACCGGATATTCTGCGCGGCCCCTGTGGCGGCGCGGAGACAGAATTTGCCTGGCGGCTTTAGCGCGGTGGTCCCACCTGACCCCATGCCGAACTCAGAAGTGAAACGCCGTAGCGCCGATGGTAGTGTGGGGCCTCCCCATGCGAGAGTAGGGAACTGCCAGGCATCAAATTTGTTCCTTTTCCTCTGACAGGGAAAATAACGGGAACAGACGGTTATCAGCCGGTTGCTGATAAGCGTGAAAGAATCGGTGGAGCGGTAGTTCAGTTGGTTAGAATACCTGCCTGTCACGCAGGGGGTCGCGGGTTCGAGCCCCGTCCGTTCCGCCACTTAATTGGAAAGCCCTGACTTAACGGTCAGGGCTTTTTCCATTGCAGCAAATAAGCCAGTTCAAAAGACCTCACGTGCGCCACGGCTGCTCAGCTGTCCACTCGCTGAGAAAATCGATAAAAGCCCGCACACGCTGACTCACGCCGATATCGCTGTAGTAGACCGCATTGAAGGGCATCTCGATCGGCAGACGTTGATCGGCCAGCACCTCCACCAGTGTTCCTTCTGCAACCTCACGATCGATCATATAGTCTGACAGACAGGCAATACCATTGCCGGTAAGGCAGAGCTGCTTAATCGTCTCTCCACTATTAGAAGAGATAGCCCAGTCAATATCATAGAGTTCGCCGCTTTCACGTGCGATGGGCCAGCGATTGAGCCTCGGGGATTCTTCAAAGCCAAGACAAGCGTGGTTATCCAGATCGGTCACCTTTTGTGGTACACCGTACTCACGGAGATAGGCTGGTGAGGCGACAATCCTGCGAAAACTGTTAAACAGCAATCTGGCACGTAGCGTTGAGTCCGTGAGATTGCCGGCACGAATTGCAATATCCACTTTCCGTTCAATCAGATTGATAAAACTCTCTGAGGAGATCAATGAAAGCGTCACCCCGGGATAGCGCTGGCGAAAGGGCTTAACCATCGGCATCAGCAAATGCAGAATAACCGGTGTCGCGGCATCAACGCGCAATAGCCCTTTGGGCTCCTGTAAGCTTTCTATCAAATCGCTTTCTGCGGTAGTCATCTCCTGCAAAAAGCGCTGAACATGGCGGAAATAGCATTCGCCTTCCTGCGTAAGTGCCAGCTGTCGCGTGGTACGGGTCAGCAGAGCAATGCCCAGCTTGTTTTCCAGTTTTTTTATGGTTCTGCTGACGGCAGAGTTTGCCATCTGCAACTGCTCAGCAGCGCGGCTGAAACTTCCACTCTCTACTACACTGACAAACACTTTAAGTTCGTCAGAAGATGCCTTCATTTTGCCGCCCTATAGTATCGTATTTATTTAGCTATTTTATGAACGATTATACTGGCATAACCAGTACAGGTGTCCTCAATGATGGCACCGTTGATGTGGCCTGGCTCTGCCTCGTTTAGCTTAGCGAGCTTAAACTAACGCCTTTATTCTGGAAAAGCGTGATGAATTCTGACATTCACCTGCATCCATTGAAACCCCGGTCTAGAATCCCTATAACAGACAGGTGTTAACTGTATTTTTGAATTATCAGCCAGGCGGGAAAGTGCGCAAAAAAACTTATGCAATGCGATATGTAGCAGGACAACCAGTGGAACAGATCTTTCCACCTGGGGCGATGCTCCATCTCGGCCAGGCACTGCCACCCGGCGCACCGTTGCCCGCGCATCCAAACCTTAAAGTTCTGGTATGGAATATTTTCAAGCAGCAGCGTGCAGACTGGATGTCAGTGCTGGAAGGATTTGGTAAGGATGCGCATCTGGTGTTACTGCAGGAAGCGCAGACCACACCCGAACTGGTGCAGTTTGCCACCAGTAATTATCTGGCTGCCGATCAGGTGCCTGCCTTTGTGCTGCCTCAGCATCCCTCTGGCGTGATGACGCTTGCTTCTGCCCATCCGGTCTATTGTTGCCCATTACGCGAGCGTGAGCCTCTGCTGAGGCTGTCAAAATCGGCACTGGTTACGGCGTATCCGCTGCCAGCAGGAGAAATGCTGATGGTGGTTAACATCCATGCGGTTAACTTCAGCCTGGGTGTCGACGTCTACAGTAAACAGCTGGGGCCCATCGGCGAACAGATCATGCATCATCAGGGACCGGTAATCATGGCAGGGGATTTCAATGCCTGGAGCCGTCAGCGCATCAATGCGCTCTACCGGTTTGCACAGAGGATGAAGCTGGAAGAGGTGATGTTTACGGCCGATCACCGCCGCAAAGCGTTTGGTCGCCCGCTGGATTTCGTCTTCTATCGCGATCTCAGAGTAAGTGAGGCATCCGTACTGGTGACGCGCGCTTCCGATCATAATCCGTTACTGGTGGAGTTCAGTTCAGGCGGCTAATACGGCGCCGGGCCTGAGAGGGATATGGGTTTGAGGCCTGAATAGCGGCAGATGAATAAATGAAAAAGGCTGACAAATGTCAGCCTTTTCAACGTATCAGGTATCCGGTGTTGCGTTATTATTCACAAACAGCGTTAAGTTATCGCCGGGTTGAATATCTTTCGCACTGTCCAGCACACTGTTCCAGCGCATCACGTCTTTGATATTGACGCCGTGATGACGGGCAATACTGTCAAGAGAATCACCCTTACGAACACGATAGGTGATGCTGTTGCCGTTATCAGCCAGTCGGGTGCCGTTCGAACCGATGGTCAGCGTCTGACCCGGTCGGATATCAGCACCGCGCAGGTTGTTTTCCTGCTTCAGTGTCGAGACGCTAACGCCAAGTTTAGCGGCGATACCAGAAAGCGTATCACCCCGTCGCACTTTGTACCCGCCACTCGCGCTGGCTTTCGCAAGCTGCACAGGCTGTACCGCTGCGATGTCACCGGAAGCCAGTGAGTTTCGCAATTTCGCGACGTTCGACTTCGGCACCATAATATAGTGCGGGCCGTTTGGCGCTGTTGCACCGCCTTTGTAGCCGGTATTGAAGCTCTTAAGTTTCGTGAGCGACATACCTGCCATTTCAGCAGCCTGCGTCAGCTGTATCTGCTGACCCACTTCCACTCGTGCCAGAGCACGACTTTCATTAGGTGTCGGCAGTTTGATACCGTAACGCTTGTTATTTTTGAGCAGTTCACTCAGAGCTAACATTTTAGGCACATACACGGTCGTTTCGCGTGGCAGCGATAAATGCCAGAAGTCAGTCGGCTTACCGCGCGCCTTATTCTGCTTGATCGCTTTGAGCACCCGTCCTTCACCACTGTTGTAAGCAGCGATGGTCAGTAACCAGTCACCGTCAAACATGGTGTTAAGACGCTGCATCATATCCAGCGCAACTTTCGTGGATGCGACTACATCACGTCGCCCATCGTAATACTGGTTTTGTTTCAAACCATAGTTTCGACCCGTAGCTGCAACAATCTGCCAGATACCAGCGGCATTGGCGGATGAGGTTGCGCGAGGGTCAAAAGCGCTCTCCACTATGGGTAGCAGTACCAGTTCCATCGGCATTTTACGTTTCTGTATCTGCTCGACTATCCAGTACATGTACGGCTCTGCCCGTAATGTTACATCGTGGAGATAGCTCTTATTTTTTAAAAATTTACTTTTTTGTTCGCGGATTGCCGGGTTTTCCGGAATCCCCATCTTCAACTCGTCACTAATGAAACTCCAGAGATCTGCGTCTGCTGCGAGGCCAGTTCCATCTTCCTGCCATCGCGGCGACAAAAACTCGTCTCCGTACTTTCCATTTTCACCTTGACCAGCTGAAGACAGACTCTGTGCATGCTGTTCGGGGATATTGGCATCGTTCCTGGACGCCTGACATCCTACCAGCAAGACTGAGGCGAGTAAGATCGCTTTAGCCTTCATGTGTGTGTCAATAGTTCGCTTAAAAGACGAGCAACTATACGTGACGACTTTTCACAACACAACCCGAAAAATCAAAAAGCGTCTTTCTTCTCGCGTAGAACAGCAAATGTCCGCCATACCGGTTCATCAGTAACGTTAACGTTTAATGCCCTTTGCAAATCAATATCTTGCGTACGAAGAAATAAATTTATTGACCGTTCGTGCGCCAGTTTTGTTGGCAGACTAATGCCATTTTCGGCACGTAAGTCCTTAATTTTCTGGTATTCGGCCGTTATTTGCGGGTCATGGGGCAGAATAGCCGCAGCAAACTTCAGATTGGATAAAGTATATTCATGCGCGCAGCAGACTAAGGTTTCTCCTGGATGCTGATTAAGCTTTTGAAACGAATCATACATCTGCTCTGGTGTACCCTCAAAAAGGCGTCCGCAGCCGCCTGAAAAGAGAGTGTCGCCACAGAAAAGATAAGGTGAGCTGTAATATGAGATATGTCCTAAAGTGTGACCAGGAGTATGGATCACTTCAAAGGTCAGGCCCAGTACGGTGACTTTATCCCCTTCGCTGACTATCGTTCTGGCCCCTTTCGCTTCGGTTTCCTGAGGACCGTAAACCTCAAGGTGAGGGAAGTGCTCACATAAGGTTTTCACGCCGCCCGTATGGTCGTTATGGTGGTGAGTCAACAGAATCGCGACTGGCTGCCAGCCGTTTGACGCCATTTTTTCTAACACTGGCTGAGCTTCGCCGGGATCAACGATCAGGCATTTACCCTCATCATCATTCAGCGTCCAGATGTAGTTGTCCTGCAACGCAGGAATACTGGTAAGATTCATCATCACCTCTCGCAGGTCGTAGGAAAAGGAAGAGCGTAAAGCATGAAGCCCGCTAAATCACGCCAGGTTCTGAACGCACCGCTGTCCTGGCGCAATATGCCGTGGGGAGATTATTTCCGCGACGCGCTAACGCAGCAGCTTCAGCCTTACCTTGGAAAGCTTTATGGCTTTCATATGCTTAAGCTTGGCAACCTCAGCGCAGAAATCAACACCGAAAACTGTGCTATTTCACATCAGGTCAATGTGGGCAGTGAAGGCGAGCTGTTACAGGTGCGGGCTGACCCGATGCAGTTGCCGTTTGAGTCGAAGTCTATTGATGCCTGTTTGCTGGCCCATACGCTCGCCTGGAGTCAGGATCCTCACCGGGTGCTACGCGAAGTGGACAGGGTGTTAATCGATGATGGCTGGATGATCATCAGCGGCTTCAATCCCTTCAGCCTGCTTGGTGTGAGTAAAATGGTACCGGGATTAACCCGCAAAGCACCCTGGAGCGGGCGGATGTTCAGCCAGATGCGGCTACTCGACTGGCTGGGATTGCTGAATTATGAGGTGGTCTACCGCACCCGATTTCAGGTGCTGCCGTGGCACCGGCAGGGCGGAAAACTGATCAGCGCCCACTTACCGGCGCTGGGGTGTCTGAATATTGTGGTGGCGCGTAAGCGAACCTTCCCGCTGCTGCCAACCCGGGCAAAGAAGAGCCTGAGCACCAGCAAGATCCGCCAGACGGTCAATGCCACGCGTCAGTTTCGCAAGGCAGAGGATCAGGACTCGGCTTTATAACCGATATCCTCAAAGGCAGGGTTTTCCGCCGCGCTGCGGGCCAGCACGTCGCAGCGCTCGTTTTCCGGGTGTCCGGCATGCCCTTTAACCCACTCCCACTGAATCTTATGAGCGCTGAGGGCTAAGTCGAGACGCTGCCAGAGATCAACATTCTTCACCGGCTTTTTATCGGCAGTTTTCCAGCCACGCTTTTTCCAGTTATGGATCCAACTGGTGATCCCCTGACGCACATACTGACTATCGGTGCTGAGCACCACATCGCACGGCTGGGTCAGCGCTTCAAGCGAGACAATCGCCGCCATCAGCTCCATCCGGTTATTAGTGGTAAGGTAATAGCCCGCGCTGAAGGTTTTCTCATGCTGACCGTAGCGTAAAATCGCCCCGTAACCGCCGGGACCGGGATTTCCAAGACAGGATCCATCGGTGAATATTTCTACCTGTTTGCGCATCTCTGGTAGACTTCCTCTCAAAAGCGCCAAGTCTGACATAAAACGGGTCTTATGAGCACTGCAAATAACCGCCAGATCGTTCTCGATACTGAAACCACCGGCATGAACATGATCGGGGTACATTATGAGGGGCACCGCATCATTGAGATTGGTGCGGTAGAGGTGATTAACCGTCGCCTGACCGGCAACAATTTCCATATGTATCTCAAGCCCGATCGGCTGGTCGATCCTGAAGCTTTTGGTGTACATGGGATTGCGGATGAGTTTCTGGCCGACAAGCCCGCGTTCAGCGAAATCGCCGATGAGTTTCTCGACTACATTCGCGGTGCCGAGTTAGTCATTCATAACGCGCCGTTTGATATCGGCTTTATGGATTACGAATTTTCAAAGCTGAACCGCGGCATTGAGAAAACCGAAACCTTCTGCAAAATTACCGACAGCCTGGCTCTGGCGCGTCGAATGTTTCCCGGCAAGCGTAACAGCCTTGATGCGCTCTGCTCACGTTACGAAATAGACAACACCAAACGTACCCTGCACGGCGCACTGCTCGATGCCGAGATTCTGGCTGAAGTGTTCCTGACCATGACCGGCGGGCAGACGTCACTCTCCTTCTTATCAGAAAGTGAAAGCGCCCGGCAGGCACAGGGAGAGAGCATTCAGCGCATCGTGCGTCCCGCTTCTGCACTGCGTGTGGTGACGGCCAGCGAAGAAGAGGTCGTTGCTCATGAGTCCCGTCTGGATCTGGTGATGAAAAAAGGCGGCAGCTGTCTGTGGCGCGGCTGAAGAGCCTGTTTTTGTGGATAAAATCAGCGGCAAGCTGAAAAAAACAGCAAACGATTCATTCACCTGGAAAAAGCGTTGACGCCGTAACGGCCTGCCATTACTATGCGCCTCGTTCCCGACGGGGAACAAAGCGCGGAGCGGTAGTTCAGTTGGTTAGAATACCTGCCTGTCACGCAGGGGGTCGCGGGTTCGAGCCCCGTCCGTTCCGCCAATCTCTTTAAAAAAGCCGATTCAGAAATGAATCGGCTTTTTGCTGTCTGCTATTCAGCGGCGGCTTGCTTCTTCTGCGCCATTCCCTCGCTATGCCAGCGGGTCACATCCTCCTTCTCGCGATCTTCACGGGCGATAAAGCGATAGCAGCCTGCCGCCAGACCGGCACCAATAAACCAGCTGAAGTTCGCCACCTGATGCAGGGAAGGGATAAAGCTAATCACCAGGCAAATCGCTACCGACGGCAGCAGCGCGCCAATCGCTTTGGGGTTAAAGCCACCGCGATACCAGTAACGGCCTGCTGGCGTATCGTTAAACAGGTCATCGACCGAGATACGTGCACGTTTAATCAGGTAGAAATCGGTCAGCAGAATGCCGAACAGTGGTCCGATGAACGATCCCAGTACATCCAGCGTGTAATGAATCAGCTCAGGGGACTGGAACAGGTTCCACGGCGTTAACAGCACGGAACCCACGGCGGCGATCATGCCACCGGTGCGGAAGCTGATTTTCTGCGGTGAACAGTTGGAGAAGTCAAAAGCAGGTGATACGAAGTTCGCCACGATATTGATGCCGATGGTAGCAGTAATCATCGTCAGCAGGCCAATCGCCACCGCCAGATCGTTGCCGACCATGCTCACGGTTTCGATGGGATCGGTAATCATCTTGCCAAACAGCGACTGGGTACCTGACACAATCACCACCGTCACCACAGAGAACAGCAGGAAGTTGAACGGCAGGCCCCAGCGGTTGCCACGGCGAATCTCGGACATGTTTTTGCCATAGCGTGAAAAGTCACCGAAGTTCAGCAATGGACCGGAGAAGTAGGAGACCACCAGCGCCGTGGCCGTAATCATCTGCCACGTCTGCTCACCTGCAGTCAGTGATTTGCTTGCAAGGGTAAAGGAGATCCCATCGAAGCCGGTCTTGTATACAATCCAGCCCGCCAGTGCCACCATCACCACATAGACAGCCGGTCCTGCGACATCAATAAAGCGTTTAATCGCGTTCATGCCGTGCCAGAACACCATCGCCTGCAGTAACCACATAATGCCAAAGCAGCACCAGCCCAGCAGCGACAGGCCCAGCCAGTGCGGTACGGTCATCGACGTCAGCGACGGCGCGAACTTCAGCAGCACCAGCATCAGGGCGTTCGCCGCCAGGTAGGTCTGGATGCCATACCACGCGAACGCGATCAGCCCGCGGATCACTGCCGGAATATTGGCGCCGAACACGCCAAACGCCTGACGGCAAATCACCGCATAAGGTACGCCCGCCATCTGGCTCGGTTTCGCCACCAGATTCGCACAGATCTGCACGATGCAGATCCCGGCCAGCAGACAGAGCAGCACCTGCCAGCTGGCTAATCCCAGCGTGAAGAAGCTGGCGGCCACCACATAACCACCCATGCTGTGCACATCGGACATCCAGAAGGAAAAAATGTTGTACCACGACCAGTTCTGATCGCGTGTCGGTGCCAGGTCTTCGTTACAGAGCCGTGGGCTGTAACGGGCACTGGCTTCAGAGGCCGTGCTGGCCACCGTTGATTGATTTGGCATGAAACCTGCTCCTATACCCGAGAGTGAAATGAATAATCTGGTAAAATGGTATTGCAGGATTCAGGCCAGATCTCTTTTCTTGTATACAATTTTTAATTTTAACGTATACGATATGTGGCATACAGCGAGCGACCGGAGCAGGTAATGACGAGTAAAACAGGCCAGCGAGACGCCACCAGGCTGCAGGATAAGGATGAAGGGATCTACCAGGCGCTAATGAACGCCATTGTTGAGCATCAGCTGCCGCCGGGCAGTAAATTGCCGGAAGAGGCCCTTTCCGGAGTATTTGGCGTGAGCCGCACCGGCATCCGCAAAGTGTTGCAACGCCTCGCGGCGGTGCAGATGGTGACGCTGACGCCCAAACGTGGTGCGCAGGTGGCGACACCCGGTGTTGAAGAGGCGCGGGACATCTTCTCTACCCGCAGTTTAATGGAGTGCGCCAATCTGCCTGCGGTACTGGCGCATCTGCAGCCGCCTCATCTGGTGGCGCTGGAGCAGCTCATCGCGCAGGAGAACCAGGCCCTTGCCGATCAGGATGGTCCGGCAGCGATCCGGCTCTCTGCGGCATTTCATATCCAGCTGCAGGCGATCTCCGGCAATCAGGTGCTCACCGGCATGGTGACCAGCCTGACGCAGCGCTCGTCGCTGGTGATTGCCGCTTATGGCGCGCCGTGGCAGCGCGGCTGCCGCTGTGACGATCACGCGAATCTGCTGAAGTTACTGCGCGCGCGTGCGCTGGAACCGCTGATGCAGGCGCTACAGCATCACTTTGAGCACATCGTTTCCAGCCTGCATTTTGAGCGCAGCGGGGAAACCCTGCCCGATTTCTCCCGACTGTTTGCCTCAGGCTCTGGAGCTGCCTTATGAGCCTGATTCAGGTTATTAACCCCAACACCAGCCTGGCGATGACTGAAACCATCGGCCTGGCCGCCCGTGCGGTCGCCGCGCCGGGTACCGAAATTCTGGCCGTTTCGCCGTCGCAGGGCGTGCCCTCCATTGAAGGCCACTTCGATGAGGCGATCGCCGCCATCGGCGTGCTGGAGCAGATCAAACTCGGCAGGGAGCAGGGCGTCAGCGGCCATGTCATCGCCTGCTTTGGCGATCCGGGTCTGCTGGCGGCACGCGAGCTGGCCAGCGGACCGGTGATCGGTATTGCGGAAGCGGCGATGCATACCGCCACGCTGCTGGCGACGCGTTTCTCCATTGTTACCACGCTGCCACGCACCCTGGTGATTGCGCGTCATTTGCTGCAGCAGTATGGCTTTACCCATCACTGTGCCGCGCTGCACGCCATCGATCTGCCGGTACTGGCGCTGGAAGATGGCAGCGGCCTGGCGCAGGAGAAAGTGCGTGAACGCTGTATTCAGGCGAAACGGGAAGATGGCAGCGGGGCGATTGTGCTGGGCTGTGGCGGAATGGCCACGCTGGCTGCTTCGCTGACCCAGGAGCTGGGCCTGCCGGTGATCGACGGCGTCAGCGCGGCGGTGAAAATGGTGGAGTCGCTGGTGGCGCTGGGCTTTGGCACCAGCAAACATGGCGATCTGGCCTGGCCTTTGCAGAAACCTCTCTCAGGTGCGTTTCAGCATCTAAACTAACGGAACTTTCCCGATTTAAGACAGGAAGCGAGTGATGACTGACGCTGCAGAGAAGAAAGAGTACAGCTTTAACAAAAACTATCCGCGCGATTTAATCGGTTATGGCGCTAATCCGCCGCACGCCGCCTGGCCCAACAACGCCCGTGTGGCGGTGCAGTTTGTTCTGAACTATGAAGAGGGCGCAGAAAACAGCGTGCTGCATGGCGATGCGGGCTCAGAACAGTTCCTTTCGGACATCATCGGTGCAGCCAGCTATGCCGATCGTCACATGTCGATGGAGTCGCTGTATGAATATGGCTCCCGCGCCGGTTTCTGGCGCATTCACAATGAGTTTCAGAAGCGCGGTCTGCCGCTAACCGTGTTTGGCGTGGCGATGGCGCTGGCGCGTCACCCGGAAGTCGTCGAGGCGATTAAACAGGCGGATTACGATGTGGTCAGCCACGGCTGGCGCTGGATCCACTATCAGGGCATGGATGCAAAAACCGAACGTCAGCATATGCAGCAGGCGGTTGATGTGCTGGTGGATCTGTTTGGTAAAGCACCGACCGGCTGGTACACCGGCCGCGACAGCCCGAATACCCGCCGGCTGGTGGTGGAGCAGGGTGGTTTCAGCTACGACAGTGACTACTACGGCGACGATCTGCCGTTCTGGACCCAGGTCACCTGTCAGGATGGCACGGTGAAACCGCACCTGATTATTCCTTACACCCTGGAATGCAATGACATGCGCTTTGCCTCGCCGCAGGGTTTTAACACCGCCGAACAGTTCTTCACCTATCTGCGGGACACCTTCGATGTGCTGTATGAAGAGGGGGAAACCGCGCCGAAGATGATGTCGATCGGCATGCATTGCCGCCTGCTGGGGCGTCCTGGCAAATTCCGCGCGCTGCAGAACTTCCTCGATCACATTCAGCAGCACGATGACGTCTGGATTTGTACCCGTCAGCAGATCGCTGACCACTGGATCACCACGCACCCGGCTCCGTAAGCCCGGTCCGGCGCTTGCCCCGTACTGATTGGGCGAAGCGCCGGAGGCCGTCAGCTCATCAGACTGACCTGCGCCGCCACGATGCACCAGCCGTGGGGCATGCGCACCCAGGTCTGCTGCTGGCGGCCAATTTTATCGCTGCCGGTGCGGGTAAATTCGGTGCTGCAGACCGCATAATCCTCACCAAAGGTGGTAATCACGGTGTTGCGCAGCGTCCGATCCAGCCCGGCTGACGGACGCGCGGCACGGAAGGCCCGAATCTCATCAATGCCATACAGATTCTCACCCGCGCCGAGGCGCACGGTTCGCGGGTCGTGCCAGAACAACGCATCCAGTTCGTCCACATCATTGCTGACCAGCGCCTGCTCGTAGCGGTAAAACTGCGCCGTCACCTCGCTGAGCACCTGCGGTAAATTAATCTCTCTGTTCATCAGGCTCCTGCCATATTGATTTGCGGTATCGTAATGCCCTGTTGTTCCAGTGCCCAGGCGGCGCGTAGCACTGCCTCTTCGTTAAACGGACGGGCGATAAGCTGTAAACCAATCGGCAGGCCGCTCCGGGTCGCCAGCGGCACGGTACAGACCGGCAATCCCAGGAAGGAGATCGGCTGCGTCAGCATCCCCATGCTCGCTTTAGCGGGCAGGGATTCACCCTGAATCGACAGCGTCTGCTGGCCGATCGTGATCGCGCTGCAGGGCGTTGCCGGGGCGATCAGCACATCGAAATGATCAAACAGCGGTAACACTTGCTGCTGGAAATGACGACGGAAGCGCTGCGCCTGCACATACCAGGCGCCTGGCATCATGGCACCCGCCAGCAGACGCTCGCGTGAGTTCGGTTCAAACTGCTCCGGCATCTGACGCAGGGCAGGCAGATAGTGATTGCCGCCTTCTGCGGCGGTCATGATAAACGCCGCCGAGCGTGCCAGCTCCGCGTCGGGCATCAGCACCTCTTCCTGTGCATCCAGCGCGGCCGCGACCACCGCGACGGCAGCGCGCGCGTCATCATCGCACCAGCGGGAAAAAAAGCCGCCCAGCACGCCGCAGCGTAAGCCTTCGCTGCCCTGTGACAGCCCCGGCAGCGTCGCGGCAAGCGGACGATCGGCCTGAAACGCATCGGCGTGGTCTGCGCCCTGTAACAGATCATAAACCAGCGCCAGGTCTTCAGCCCGCCGGGCCAGCGGCCCGATATGGTCAAGGCTGGCGACAAACGGATGGCTGCCGCTACGCGACAGACGGCCAAAAGTGGGCTTAAGGCCAAAAATACCGCACAGCGACGCGGGCACCCGAATCGAACCGTTGGTATCGCTGCCGAGCGAAAAGTGAACCAGCCCGGCGGCTACCGCGGCGGCCGAACCGCCTGACGAGCCGCCCGCCACGCGGCTGAGATCGCGCGGATTGTGGGTCGCACCATAATGGCTGTTCTCGGTGGTAAAACCGTAGGCATAGGCATCCATGTTCAGCATACCCGACAGCAGCGCACCAGCATGACGCAGCTTATCAACGGCAAACGCATCTGCCTGTGCCGCAGGGCGATCGCGGAACAGGCTGGCACCGGCCAGGGTGCTGTGACCCACCACATCAAACAGGTTTTTCACCGCATACGGAATGCCCGCCAGCGGTGGCAGGGTTTCGCCGCGCTGCCGCTGTGCATCAATGACGCTGGCCTCTTTTAACATGCGCGGCCCGGTCACTTCCGTCCAGGCATTCAGCGCCGGGTTGTGCTGCTCAACCGCCTGCAGCGTGTGCTTCGCCACCTCCAGTGCGCTGATCTCACCCTGCTGAATCGCCCGTTGCAGCGTCTGAATTGAAACATCACCTAATCTCATGCCTGATATACTCCTGCGACTTCCAGCCGGTCATCCAGCGGAAACGCCATCAGCGGCGCAGCCATTTCCGCAATGCGTGAAAGCTGGATCAGCAGCTCAGCGCGACGTGCCTCATCCAGTTCCAGTTGCAGGATCTGCTCCATATGGCCGATGTAGCTGGCCCACTCTTGTTGATTCATGATTCGCTCCTGTTAAAAACCGGCAGCGCTGCCGTTACTACGTGGGTCGCTTGCGCCCTCAAACATGCCGTTGCTGTGACGCACAATCGCGCCCGCATGGCCTACGGATTCGCTGAAGTCCGGCAGCCGTTCCACCTCATGTCCCCACAGACGCAGCATCAATACCGTTTCGTCGTCAAAGCGGCCTTCCAGTTTCAGCGAGTCGGACGATTGCCCCCAGGTCCGGCCCAGCAGCCAGCGCGGCGCACTGACCGCCTGCTGTAACGGCAGCCCCTGAATCACATGGCGGGTGAAAATCGCCGCCTGGGTCTGCGGCTGCCCATCTCCGCCCATCGCGCCATACACCATTGTCCGGCCATCTTTCAGCCGTGCGGCGGCGGGATTGAGGGTATGGAACGGCTGCTTACCGGGCGCGAGCGCCAGCAGATGGTCAGGGTCGAGGCTGAACGCAGCGCCCCGGTTCTGCCAGGTGATGCCCGTGCCAGGCAGCACCACACCGCTGCCAAACTCGTGGTAAATGCTCTGAATAAAGGAAACAGCCAGACCGCTGCTGTCCATCACGCCCATCCAGACCGTATCGCCCGGTCCGCGTCCGCTGCCCCAGGCGGCGGCCTCGCCATCGGCGATCTGGCTGGCGAGCGTATCGAGATGATCGCTATCCAGCAGCGCCTGCACATCTTCGGTGATGTGACGCGGATCGGTGATGTGTTTGTCGCGTAGCGCAAAGGCTTTTTTGGTGGCTTCCACGATGCGGTGCACCGTCTGCGCGTCGTCAGCCTCCGTCATCTCCAGCCGATCGGTGATGCCGAGGATCGCCAGCGACACGACGCCCTGGGTTGGCGGAGCGATATTCCAGATGTCGCCTTCGCTGTGGGCGAGATGCAGCGGCGTTGTGCGACGAGCGTAATGCTGCTGCAGATCGGCCAGCGTCACCGGCATGCCCAGCGTCGCCATCTCACCGGCCATATGGTGAGCCAGCGGGCCGCGATAAAAGCTGTCGAGTCCCTCTTCGGTGAGCTGGCTCAGGGTGTTCGCCAGCGCGGGCTGGGTAAAACGGCTGCCCGGCTGCGGCACATCGCCGTCGGGCATAAAATGGGCACGAAAGCCGGGCTGATGCTGCAACTCACTGAGGAAGTTCGTGGTCGCGGCGGTCTGTGAGGCGGTCACCGGAATCCCGTCGGCGGCGTAGCGAATCGCATCCCGCAGCAGACGGGCCAGCGGCAGTGGCGGGGTGCCCATCTCTGCAGAGAGCGTCAGTGCCTCCTGCCAGCCGCTGACCGTACCGGCCACCGTCAGCGCCGCTTTCGGCCCGCGATGTGGGATCTTCGGGTGATCGGCGTAAAAATCGCGGTGAGCCAGTGAACCGGCTGCGCCGCTGGCGTCGATAGCGACCGGATCGCCGCCAGGCGGCAGAATCAGCCAGAAGCCATCGCCGCCCAGTCCGTTCATGTGCGGATAGACCACGGCGATTGTTGCGGCAGCAGCCACCATCGCTTCAATGGCATTACCGCCATCGCGCAGCACCGCGAGCGCACTTTCACTCGCCAGATGGTGTGGCGTCACCGCCATCCCCTGCGGGGCCATATTGCTTTGAATCATCTTTTTCTCGTTATCCGGGTGACAGAACCCATAACAAAGCAAGAGCTGTTCCAGTTTTCATGCTCAGCTGACAATGCGCCGGTTAACCTGGCGTAAATTGTGCTAGCTTCTGCTGAAACAAAAGTTACAGGACGCCTTATGAAACAGCTTGATGAACGACTCAGAAGTCACTATCCCCAGCTCTCTCCGCAGGAGCAGCGTATTGCCGACTTCGTGTTTGACCACTTCGATGACCTGATCAGCTACAACAGCGCCGAGCTGGCGCGGCTCAGTGGCGTGTCGAAAGCCACGGTCAGTCGACTGTTTAAGCGTCTGGGCTATGAGAAGTACAAGGATATGCGTGATGAGCTTCGCATCCTGCGGCAGAGCGGCATGCCGCTGACCGATAACCGTGATGCGGTGCAGGGCAATACGCTGCTGGCGCGCCACTACAAGCAGGAGATGGCTAATCTGACGCAGTGGGTAAACAGCCTGGATGCCCGACACTTTAATGAGGTGATTCAGCAGCTGGCGCAGGCTAAGCGCGTGTTTATCATCGGCATGCGCAACGCCTATCCGGTGGCGCTCCATCTGCGCCAGCAGCTGGTGCAGGCGCGTTCACAGGTGCATATCCTGCCGCAGCCGGGCCAGACGCTGGCTGAGGAGCTGGTGGATATCACGCCGGACGACATGGTGATCGTGATGGCGTTTCGTCGTCGTGCGCGCATCATTCGTCCGCTGATGCAGCAGCTGCAGGCTGCCGGTGTCCCGATGCTGGCACTGTGTGAGCCGCAGGCGCAGACGGTGATTGCGCTGGCGCGCTGGCAGCTCTGTACGCCACTCGACAGTGTTTCCGCCTTCGACAGCTACAGTGCCGCCATGAGTCTGGTTAATCTGATCGCCAATGCGCTGCTGCATGAAATGCTGGCACAGGGACGTCAGCGTATTCATCAGATCGCCGACCTTTACCAGCAGTTTGACGAGCTGGAGCACCGTTAACAGGCACCGTTTTGGTGCTTTGCCCCATTTCAGATCACCACTTCCCCGGCGTGATTGCCCCGATTACGCCGGATTTCCGTTGAACTCTCTGCCGCTTAACCCTTTTTCTGTTGCTATCCGGATTGGCACATTAGTTGCAGATTGCTTGTTAAAGAATCTTTTGTTTCACGTTAATCTCACCGGGGTGCATAATGAAAAAAGCTTTGATGGCGGTAGCGACAGCGGCATTACTGATGGCACAAACGGGCAGCGCGCTGGCCGATCAACTGCAGGATATCCAGAAGCGCGGCGTCATCCGTGTTGCCGTGCCGCAGGATTTTCCACCGTTTGGCTCGGTCGGCACTGACCTGCAGCCGCAGGGATATGACATCGACACGGCAAAATACCTGGCGAAACAGATGAAACTTAAGTTGCAGCTGGTGCCGGTCAGCAGTGCCAACCGCGTGCCTTATCTGCAAACCGACAAGGTCGATCTGGTTATCTCCAGCATGGGTAAAAACGCCGAGCGTGAGAAAGTGATCGACTTCACCCGTGCCTATGCGCCGTTCTTCCTGGGCGTCTTCGGTCCGAAGGGCGATGAAATCAAAGCGGCGTCGGCTCTGAGCGGCAAGTCGATTGGCGTCACGCGCGGTGCGGTAGAAGATATGGTGCTCAGCGAAGTGGCCCCGAAAGATGCGCAGGTGAAACGCTACGAAGATAACAACACCACGTTGTCTGCGTATCTTTCTGGTCAGGTGCAGTATGTCGCAACCGGTAACCTGGTCGTCGCCGCGATTGCGCGCCAGAATCCGGCCAAAGCGCCTGTGGCGCAGTTTATGCTGAAAGATTCACCCTGCTATATCGGCCTGAAAAAAGATGAGCCTGCATTGAAAGCGAAAGTGAATGAGCTGATTGAGCAGGGCATTAAAGACGGCACGCTGAATAAACTCTCTGAAGAGTGGCTGAAAGCACCGCTGCCTGCGAACCTCGGCGCCTGAGGACGGATTCATGATCGGGCAACTTAACTTTCCCGCCCTGTGGCCCTACTGGCCGGAGCTGCTCTCCGGTCTGTGGGTCACCATCCAGCTGACGGTGCTGGCGACCACCGGTGGCGTGGCGCTCGGCATTGCGGGTGCGGCGCTGCGTAGCGGCAAACCGAGCTGGATGAGCCGTCTGTGGGGCATCTATGTCGAGCTGATCCGCAATACGCCGTTTGTGGTGCAACTGTTCTTTATCGTTTTCGGTCTGCCTGCGCTTGGGCTGAAACTCACTGCGGGTGAGGCGGCACTGCTGGCGATGCTGATTAACCTTGGCGCCTACAGCACCGAGATTATCCGCGCCGGGATTCAGGTGACGCCCAAAGGGCAGTGGGAAGCGGGACGGGTGCTGGGATTAACCCGCAGCCAGACTTTTCTGCGGGTCGTGCTGCCGCCTGCGCTGCAGCGCATTTATCCGGCGCTGGTGAGTCAGTGCATCATCGTGATGCTGGGCTCGTCGGTGGTGTCGCAGGTCTCCTATGAGGAACTGACCTTCGCCGCCAACCTGATCCAGTCGCGCACCTTCTTAAGTTTTGAGGTCTATCTGGTGACCACGCTGATCTACCTGGCGTTGTCGATTGCGATGCGCCATCTGCTGCTGGCGATTGGCCGTAAATGGTTTGGAGTGCAGCCATCATGATGACGACCTTTACCGACTGGGACATCCTGCGCAACCTGCTGCTGGCGGCGCGCTGGACCCTGTTACTGTCGCTGGTGGCCTTTATTGGCGGCACGCTGGTGACGCTGCCGCTGCTGTTTATGCGCCTGCTGCAGCGTAAATGGCTGACGCGCCTGATACGCGGTTACACCGCGCTGTTTCAGGGCACACCGCTGCTGATGCAGCTGTTCCTGGCATTTTTCGGCGTCGGCCTGTTTGGGATCGATGTCGCCCCCTGGACCGCCGCCTCACTGGCGCTGACCTTCTACACCAGCGCCTTTCTGGTGGACATCTGGTACGGCAGCATCCGCGCCCTGCCGAAAGGGCAGTGGGAAGCGTCGCGCTGCCTCGGCCTGACCTTTGGTCAGACGCTGTGGCGGGTGGTGGCACCGCAGGCGATCCGCATCGGTATCGCCCCGACAGTGGGATTCGCCGTGCAGGTGATCAAGGGCACCGCGCTGGCGTCAATTATCGGCTTCATCGAGCTGACCAAGGCGGGCACCATTCTCAACAACGTGACCTATCAGCCGTTTAAAGTCTTTGGGCTGGTGGCGCTGGGCTACTTCCTGATGTGTTATCCGCTGTCTCGCTACAGCCAGTATCTGGAGAAAAAATTCAATGCCGCTCATCACCATTAATCAGGTGCAAAAATATTACGGCGACAACCATGTGTTGAAAGGCGTGGATCTGGATATCGACATGGGCGAGGTGATCTCGATCATCGGTCGCAGCGGATCGGGTAAAAGCACGCTGCTGCGCTGTATGAACGGGCTGGAAGGCTATCAGGAGGGCAGCATCAAGCTCGGCGGGATGACGATCACCGACCGCGATTCGCAGGCGCGTGAAATCAGCCGCTCGGTCGGTATGGTGTTTCAGAGCTTCAACCTGTTCCCGCACATGACAGCGCTGGAGAACGTCATGCTGGCACCGCGCCGCGTGCTGAAGAAAAGCGAGGCCGAGTGCCGGGCGCTGGCGGCACAGATGCTGGAGAAGGTCGGACTGGGCGAACGCCTTAACTACTATCCTGCCAGCCTCTCCGGCGGGCAGCAGCAGCGCGTGGCGATCGCCCGTGCGCTGGCGATGACGCCGAAAGTTTTACTCTGTGATGAGATTACCTCCGCGCTCGATCCTGAACTGGTGGGCGAAGTGCTCAAGGTTCTGGAGCAGCTGGCGGCAGAGGGCATGACGCTGATCCTCGTCACCCATGAAATGAACTTCGCCCGCGACGTGGGCGATCGGGTGGTCTTTATGCATCAGGGGCGCGTCTGGGAGCAGGGCGACAGTAAAACGCTGTTCGCCCAGCCGCAGACGGCGGAGCTGAAGCAGTTTATTTCTTCGGTTCGTCTCTGAGTCTTAGAAAAGGAAATGATGATGGATATAACAAAATTCCCGCAACTCAATCCGCCACAGCGTTTGCTGATGGGACCGGGGCCGATCAACGCCGATCCCCGTGTGCTGCGCGCCATGTCGAGTCAGCTGCTAGGTCAGTACGATCCTGCGATGACCCACTACATGAACGAAGTGATGGCGCTCTATCGCGGCGTGTTCCGCACCGAAAACCGCTGGACGCTGCTGATTGATGGCACGTCACGTGCCGGTATCGAAGCGATTCTGCTGTCGTCTATTCGCCCTGGTGACAAAGTGCTGGTACCGGTGTTTGGCCGTTTCGGTCATCTGCTGTGCGAAATTGCCCGCCGCTGTCGTGCGGACGTGCACACCATTGAAGTGCCGTGGGGCGAAGTCTTTACCCCGGACCAGATTGAAGATGCGATCAAAAAAGTGCGACCGCGTCTGTTGCTGACCGTGCAGGGCGACACGTCGACCACCATGCTGCAACCACTGGAGCAGCTGGGCGCAATCTGCAAACAGTATGGCGTGCTGTTCTACACCGATGCGACCGCGTCGCTGGCGGGTAACGCGCTGGAAACGGACGCCTGGGGACTGGATGCGGTGTCGGCGGGGATGCAGAAATGCCTGGGCGGGCCATCGGGCACCTCGCCGGTCACCCTGAGCGCAGAGATGGAAGCCGTGATCCGCAAACGCAAATGCGTAGAGCAGGGGATCCGCACCGAAGCGCATCAGGATGGCGAAGAGGAGATGATCTACTCCAACTATTTTGATCTCGGCATGATCATGGATTACTGGGGCCCGGAGCGGCTCAACCATCACACTGAAGCGACCAGTGCGCTGTTTGGCGCGCGCGAATGCGCTCGTCTGATCCTGCAGGAGGGGCTGGATAACGGCATCGCCCGTCACAAGCTGCACGGTGAAGCGATGCTGAAAGGCATTCAGGGGATGGGGCTGGAGACCTTCGGCGACCTGAAAAACAAAATGAACAACGTGCTGGGCGTGATGATCCCGTCCGGCGTGAATGGCGATCAGGTGCGCAAACTGATGCTGGAGGATTTCGGCATTGAAATTGGCACCTCGTTTGGTCCGCTGCATGGCAAGGTCTGGCGCATCGGCACTATGGGCTACAACGCGCGTAAAGATTGCGTGATGCAGACCCTGTCGGCGCTGGAAACGGTGCTGACCTACGTCGGCTACCGCGCGCCGCAGGGTGCCGCCGCACAGGCCGCGTGGGATCACTACGGGAGCCACGCATGATGATGAGCGCCAGCGAAGCCCAGGTCGCGGCACAGCGCGTGATGGCGCGCTGCGATACGCTGGCCGCGATCAGCGAAACGGCTGAGGGACTGACCCGCGTCTACCTCTCGCCAGAACATCTGCGCGCTAACGCCTGCGTCGGTGAGTGGATGCAGGCGGCGGGAATGCAGGTGTGGCAGGATGAAGTTGGCAATATCTGTGGGCGCTACGAGGCGGCAGAAGCGGGTGCGCCTGCGCTGCTGCTCGGCTCGCATCTCGACACGGTACGCAACGCCGGGCGCTATGATGGGATGCTGGGCGTGCTCAGCGCCATTGAAACCGTGCAGTGGCTTAACGAACATCAGTGCCGTCTGCCGCTGGCGATTGAGGTGATTGGCTTCGGCGACGAAGAGGGCACCCGTTTTGGCATTACGCTGCTCGGCAGTCGCGGTATTACCGGCAGCTGGCCGCAGAGCTGGGTGACGCATCCTGACGGCAACGGCATCACCGTGGCGCAGGCGATGACCGATGTCGGGCTCGACAGCGACAGGATCGTATCTGCGGCGCGGCAGGTTGAGGACATCGTCGGCTATCTTGAGCTGCACATTGAGCAGGGCCCCTGTCTGGAGCAGGAGGAGCTGGCGCTGGGCGTGGTCACGGCGATCAACGGTGCGCGCCGCCTCAACTGCCGTTTTACCGGCGAAGCGGGCCATGCGGGCACGGTGCCGATGACGCACCGCAAAGATGCGCTGGCCGCCGCTGCCGAGTGGATGGTGTTTATCGAGCAGACCACCCGTGAGCAGGACCCGCAGCTGGTCGCTACCGTCGGTACGATTAACTGTGCGCCGGGTGCGGTGAATGTCATCCCCGGCGAGGTGTCGCTGTCACTCGACGTACGCGGTCCGCTGGACACGCCGCTGGAGACGCTGCTCTCCAGCCTGTTAACCCAGGCAGAGGCGATTGCACTGCGCCGTGGGCTTCAGTTTGAATCGAACGAATATTATCGCATCGGTGCCACCGCCTGTGACTCTGCGCTGCAACAGGCGCTGAGCCATGCGGTGGAAACGGTGCAGGGTCGCAGTCTGTCGCTGCCGAGCGGTGCCGGACACGACGCTATCGCCATCGCTGAACGCTGGCCGGTCGGCATGTTATTTGTGCGTAACCATCGCGGCATCAGTCACCATCCGGCTGAGTCGGTGGCGGTGGACGATGTGGCACCTGCGCTGCAGGCCTATTTACAGGCGGTCTCGCTGATTGCCGGACGGAGCTGAACATGGAATTAGCCACATTTAATCAGCTTTCCGCTGACGAAGCGCAGGCGGCCATCCGGCACTGTGTGGCGATCCCGCACTGGCAGCAGGCGCTGGTGGCGGCCCGGCCTTTTGCCAGCACCGATGCATTACTGGCTACTGCCGATACGCTGGCGCGTCAGTGGCAGCAGCCTGAACTGGAGGCCGCCCTGTCGGCACATCCGCGCATCGGTGAGCGCGTGAACGGCGCAGATAAGGAAGCCGCGTTGTCACGTGGCGAGCAGTCTGCAATGCAGCAGGCCGATCACGCCCTGCAACGGGCGATGCAGCAGGCTAATCAGGCGTATGAAGCACGTTTTGGCCGGGTGTTTCTGATACGCGCTAAAGGGCGCAGCGGCGAGCAGATGCTGGCAGAGTTGCAGCGTCGGTTGCAGAATGATGATATTGCCGAGCAGCAGGAGGCGCTGGATCAGCTGCGTGAAATTACCCTGTTACGCCTTAAGGAGACGATGCAATGAGTACCGTGACGACTCATATTCTTGACACGGCGCTGGGCAAACCGGCCAGCGCCGTGGCGATTTCACTGGAGCAGAACAGTCCGGAAGGGTGGTTTCCGATTTCACAGGGTGAAACGGACAGCGACGGACGTCTGAAAGATCTGACGCCCGAGCCGCTGACGCCGGGCCATTACCGTTTAACGGCGGAAATTGGCGACTATTTTGCCGCTGCCGGTCGGGATGCGCTCTACGTCAGCGCCCAGATCGATTTTGTCATTGCCGAGGCGGGCAGCCACTTCCATCTGCCGTTTCTGATTTCACCCTGGTCGTGGTCAACCTATCGCGGCAGCTAATCGTCGGCGGTTTACAGCGAAAAACGATCCGCATCCTGCCACGCCGGGAAACGCTCGCGGTAGGCCTTCAGCGCGTCCAGCGACAGCTCAGCATCCAGCCGGGCGCGCTGATGCGGCTCGGCCGCGCTGAGGATCTCGCCCTGCGGCGAAATAATCTGACTGTCGCCGCTGTAGTGATGCTGATTGCCGTCACTGCCAACACGATTACAGCCTGCCACATAAGCCTGATTTTCAATCGCCCGCGCTAACAGCAGCGCCTGCCAGTGCAGCGTACGTGGCGCTGGCCAGTTGGCAACATAGAGCGTCAGATCGTAATCGTTGCGGTTGCGCGAGAAAACCGGAAAGCGCAGGTCGTAACAGATTTGCGGCAGAATGCGCCAGCCGCGCCACTCAAACACCTGACGCTGTTCGCCGGGCAGATAGTGGTGATGTTCATCCGCCATGCGGAACAGGTGACGCTTGTCATACTGATGCAGCGTGCCGTCCGGCTCGACCAGCAGGAAGCGGTTAACCGCGCCATTGTCGGTCTGAATCGCCGCGCTGCCGCCGACCAGGGCATCGGTGCGGCGGGCATGCTGATGCAGCCATTCAACCACCTGCGCCTGTGGCAGCGAGCTTTTCGCTGCCTCCATCGCAAAGCCGGTAGTAAACATCTCCGGCAGCAGAATCAGGTCACGTCCGGTGAGTCCGGCCAGCTGCGCGTCAAAATGTCGCAGGTTGGCCTCGCCATCCATCCAGCTCAGCGTCTCCTGCAAAACGGTAATTTTTAAAGCTGACATAAGCGCTCCGCGGCGGCATCTAATGTCGCCGGCTGTTTGGCAAAACAGAGGCGGATCAGTTTATGAGGGAAAGCATCGGCGCAGAACACCGACAGCGGAATCGCGGCGACGCCCACTTCGCGGGTCAGCCACTGGCAGAAACTGACATCATCCAGATCGGAGATGGCGCTGTAATCGACCAGCAAAAAGTAGGTGCCTTCGCAGGGCAGTACCTTAAAGCGGCTGTTGCTCAGCGCCGTCGCCAGCCGATCGCGCCGGTCACGATAAAACGCCGGCAGCTCAAAATAGTGTTCCGGATGCTCACGCAGCATATCGGCAATTGCCAGCTGCGCAGGGGTATTCACCGAGAAGGTCAGGTACTGATGCACCTTGCGCAGTTCAGCGCTAATCGCCGCAGGAGCAATGCAGTAACCCACTTTCCAGCCGGTCATGTGGAACGTCTTGCCAAACGATGACACCGCAATGGCGCGCTGGCGCAGTTCAGGATGGGCCAGCACGCTGGCGTGGCCCGCCTCATCGAAACAGATGTGCTCATACACTTCGTCGCTCAGCACATAGATTGGGTGCTGAGCAATCGCCTGCCACAGCGCGGCGAAATCCTGCTGCTGCCAGACGGTGGCCGAAGGATTGTGCGGCGTATTCAGGATCACCAGCCGGGTTTTGTCACTCAGCAGCGCAGCAAATGCCTGCCAGTCCACCCGGAAGGCAGGCGGCTGCAGCGTAATGCGTTTCATCACGCCGCCCGACAGCTCCACCGCAGGGGCATAACTGTCGTAGCTGGGATCAAAGCAGATCACCTCATCGCCCGGCCGCACCAGCGCGGTAATCGCCGCATAGAGCGCTTCGGTCGCGCCCGCCGTCACCGTAATTTCCGTTTCCACATCCGGACGATAGTCATAAAGCCGCGCGGTTTTCTCTGCAATCGCCTCACGCAACGGCAGCGCACCGGTCATCGGCGCATACTGGTTCGCGCCCTGGCTGACGTGATACGCCAGCCGCTGCTGCAGATAGTCCGGGCCGCTGAAATCGGGAAAGCCCTGGGAGAGATTGATGGCGTTATGCTGCTGCGCCAGCGCACTCATCTGGCTGAAAATCGTGGTGCCGAGCAAAGGGAGTTTGCTCTCGGGGATCAGGTTGTGCTGCGTCATGGTGTCAGGCCTTAAGCGCGAAGATTGATGCGGTGTCACCCGGGGTTTGTGCCACTATAAACAGGATGGTAGTATTTGGCAATCAAGACGCTTAGACGGCTAAATGCGTCATGCTCCGCACGTCAGCAGCGTTGGCCGCGTTTGCTTACCCCGGTCACTTACTTATGTAAGCTCCCGGGGATGCGCGCACTTGCCGCCTTGCTGAGATGCGGATCATTTAGCATTTACATGCGTCATGAGCCACGCGTCGGCGGCGTTGGCTACGCGTACTTACCCGGAATCTCATTTCACCGCAAGGAACCATTATGTCGCAGAGTCTTCCGTTAGATCAGCTGGTTGCTGCCTGTCACTGGATTGGGGCGAAAGGCTGGGCACCCGCCACCGGCGGCAATATGTCCGTGCGCCGCGATGAACATGTCTGCCTGCTGAGTGAATCGGGTAAAGATAAAGGCACGCTGACGCGGGATGACTTTATCGAGGTCGACATTGCCACCAGCCAGTCGCTCTCTGGCCGTAAGCCGTCGGCTGAAACCGGGCTGCACACGATGATCTATCGCCTTTTTCCCGAGGCGGGTGCGGTGCTGCATACCCACACGGTGAATTCGACCGTGCTGTCGCGGGTGGAGCAGGGCGCGGCGCTGCTGCTGCACGGCTATGAGATGCAGAAATCGTTAAGTGGCCAGCACACCCATCTGGATACGCTGGCGATTCCCGTATTCGACAACAGTCAGGACATTGCGGCGTTGGCGTCAGAAATTGAAGATTACGCCGCCCGCTTTCCGCTGCATTATGGCTTCCTGCTGCGCGGCCACGGCTTAACCTGCTGGGGCCGGGATGTCAGCGAAGCCCGCCGTCATCTGGAAGGTCTGGAATTTTTATTCGAATGTGAACGTCAACGTCGCCTGCTGGAGAAAACATGATTCGCGCCATTGTTACTGATATCGAAGGCACCACCAGCGATATTCGCTTTGTACATAACATCCTGTTTCCCTATGCCCGCCAGCACCTGCCGGACTTCGTGCGTGACAATGCGCAGCAGCCTGAGGTGGCGGCGGCGCTGCAGTCGGTACGTGAAGAGGCCGGTCAGCTGCAGGCCGATCTGGACGGGGTGACGGACATTCTGCTGGGCTTTATGGACCAGGATCGCAAATCCACCGGCCTGAAAGCGCTGCAGGGGATGATCTGGCGCGACGGCTACGTGAACGGCAGTTTTACCGGTCATCTCTATCCCGACGTCCTCCCAGCACTCACCCGCTGGAAGGCACAGGGTATTGAAATTTATGTATATTCCTCCGGATCGGTTGCGGCGCAGAAATTGTTATTTGGCTACAGCGACGAAGGTGATATTACTGGCCTGTTCAGCGGCTATTTTGACACCCACGTCGGCACCAAGCGTGAAGTCACGGCTTATCGCGCTATCGCCGCTGAAATGGGTCAGCCAGCGGCGCAGCTGCTGTTTCTCTCCGATATTCATCAGGAGCTGGATGCCGCCGCGGAGGCGGGCTGGCAGACGTTGCAATTACTGCGTGGCGAGGCGGATGACGAGAGCCGCCATCGTCAGGTGACGGATTTTTCCCAGATTAACCCGGAGTCGATTTAGGATGAGCGCACTGACTATTTTTACCGACCGCGAAGCCAGCCAGCCGGTGTGGTACAGCACCGACGCAGAAGCGATTCGTGACCGTCTGAATGCTAAAGGCGTCCGTTTTGAACGCTGGGAAGCCGATCGCGATTTGGGTGAAAACCCGGATGCCGAAACGGTGATCAACGCCTATCAGCATGCGATCGATCGGCTGGTGGCGGAGAAGGGCTATCAGAGCTGGGACGTGATCAGCATGCGTGCCGACAATCCGCAGAAAACCGTGCTGCGCGAGAAGTTTCTCAATGAGCATACGCACGGCGAAGATGAGGTGCGTTTCTTTGTCGAGGGGGCCGGGCTGTTCTGCCTGCATCTGGATGGCGAGATCCTGCAGATCCTGTGCGAGAAAAATGATCTGATCTCGGTGCCCGCGGGCACCCCGCACTGGTTCGATATGGGATCGTCACCGCACTTCACGGCGATTCGGATTTTCGATAATCAGGAAGGCTGGGTAGCGAACTTTACCGGCGACAAGATCGCGGATGCCTATCCGCGTCTGGCGTAATCTTTCAGCCGATGTGCGAGGCGTCTGCCATCAGCGGCAAACGCCTCGCAGCGCGTTACTGCGGCTGGAAGATGCCGTTCTGTACCTGGTCAGGCGTGACCACGCCGGTATCCAGTACCCAGCCGCTGATCAGGGCGGCAGGCGTGACATCGAACGCCGGGTTGTAAACCTTCGCCGCTTCCGGTGCCCACTGTACGCTGCCAAAACTGCCGGCCACGCCTGTCACTTCGCTGGCGGCGCGCTGCTCGATGGGAATCGCTGCGCCGTCAGGACAGCTGCGATCCAGCGTGGTATGGGGAGCCGCCACGTAAAATGGAATCTGATGATAATGCGCCAGCACCGCCAGGCTGTAGGTGCCAATCTTATTGGCGACATCGCCGTTGGCGGCAATGCGGTCAGCGCCAACCCACACCGCATCTACCTCGCCACGGGCCATCAGGCTGGCGGCCATGGAATCGGTGATCAGCGTGTAAGGAACCGCCAGTTCGCCCAGCTCCCAGGCGGTCAACCGGCCACCCTGTAGCAGCGGGCGGGTTTCATCCACCCAGACATTCTTAACCAGCCCCTGCTGATGGGCGCGGGCAATAACGCCCAGCGCGGTGCCCACGCCAGCAGTGGCCAGCCCGCCGGTATTGCAGTGGGTCAGCAACTGGCTGTTGGGTTTTACGAGTGTGCAACCTGCGTCTGCGATGGCGTCGCACAGTTGCTTATCCTCCTGCACCAGCCGCCAGGCTTCTTCAACCAGCGCGGGGACAAAGTCCGGCTGAGCCAGCGCCACTTTCATCCGATCCAGGTTGTTCATCAGGTTGACGGCAGTAGGGCGGGCGGCGCGCAGCGTCTCCAGCGCCTGTGCCAGTTCAGCGCGCGTCAGTCCCTGTTCTGCCAGCAGCGCCAGCAACAGCGAAGCGGAGAGACCAATCAGCGGCGCACCGCGCACCCGCAGCGCATGAATATGTTCAACCAGCTGAGGCACGCTGTGCGCAGGCAGCCAGTTTTTCTGCTGCGGCAGCGCCTGCTGATCCAGAATCCAGAGCTGATTGTCACGAACCTGTAAACTGGTGGTTTGAAGTGTCTGCATTGTGGGTGAAATCCATGTTGCGTTAATGATACGTATTGTGCCAACATGCTGAACGGATGTATAGACGTCTGAACGGCTTATTACACCTGAGTGACCCCCTTCGAACGATGAGGAACAGGCAATGTCGCAATACCGTACTTTTACTGCTGCTGATGCTGTGGAGTATGCCCGACAATTTGGCGGCGTGGACAATCCTGCCGCGCTGAGCAGCGCAGAAGAGATTGGTGATGGCAACCTCAACCTGGTGTTTAAGATTTATGACGATCAGGGCAACAGTCGCGTCATCGTCAAGCAGGCACTGCCCTATGTGCGCTGCGTGGGGGAGTCCTGGCCGCTGACGCTGGATCGGGCGCGGCTGGAAGCGCAGACCCTGGTCGAGCACTACAAGTATTGTCCGCAGCACACGGTGAAGATCACCCATTATGATGCGGAGCTGGCAGTGATGGTGATGGAAGATCTTTCCAGCCATCGCATCTGGCGCGGCGAGCTGGTGAAGGGCGTGTATTATCCGGAAGCGGCGCAGCAGCTAGGCGACTATCTGGCGCAGACTCTGTTCCATACCTCCGATTTCATCCTGCATCCACATCAGAAAAAAGCGGAAGTGGCGCGTTTTATTAATCCGGAAATGTGTGAAATCACCGAAGATCTTTTCTTCAACGATCCCTACACCAACCATGAGCGCAACAGCTATCCCGCGGCGCTTGAGCCGCTGGTCGCCAGCCTGCGTGATGATGATGCGTTACGCATTGCGGTGGGCGGCCTTAAACATCGCTTCTTTGCCCATGCTGAAGCCTTGCTGCATGGCGATATTCACAGTGGCTCAATTTTCGTTGCGGACGGCAGTCTGAAAGCGATTGATGCAGAATTTGGCTATTTTGGCCCCATCGGGTTTGATATTGGCACTGCTATCGGCAATCTGCTGATTAACTACTGTGGTCTGCCGGGGCTGCTGCCTCCGCGTGAAGCCGCCGATGCACGTGAACAGCGCCTCAGCGATGTTCACACCCTCTGGACGACCTTTGCGTCAGGCTTCCTGGCGCTGGCAGCTGAGAAAACCCGCGATGAGGCGATGGGTTATCCAGGCTATGCGGCGGCGTTTCTGCGTAAAGTGTGGGCCGATACCATCGGTTACTGCGGCACGGAACTGATTCGCCGCACGGTGGGGATGTCACATGTAGCGGATATGAAGCTGATTGCCGATCCGGCGATGCGTATCGACTGCATCCGTAATGCGATTAACCTGGGACGCACGCTGATTCTGGCCGCCGATCACGTAGAAGATGTGGATGCGCTGATTGCCCGTATCCGTCAGGCGGGATAAAAAAGGCCGACGTGATGTCGGCCTGTAAAGCAGTACTGGCTCAGGGAGCATACGCCCTCCCTTGCTCGCCCGGCCCGTAGCACGGGATGCTTTCCTTTTCTGACCCTGTTCCCTGCGCTTTGGGCTTAATCATTGCGGTCAGATTTCCCCTGATTTGGCATAGTGTCGCCCTCCTGATGAAGAGCGCTGAACTTCAAGCGATAGGAGCATACGCCTGGAGTAAAGCATCGCGGGCCATGGATGGCCCGCGCTGAGCATGCCATGGATGGCGTTTTTGCGTCTTTACGGAGGGCGTATGCTCCCTGAGCAGACGCTAATCCTATGCCGCCTCACTCGCCCGTGACGCAGGCTGAGGGGCTTTCTCCGGCACCGGTACTGCCAGTGCCTCCGGCTCAAACTCATCAACGTTAATCGACCGCAGACGACTGGCTTCAGCACGCTGCAACACATCCGCCTCTTTAGCATCAATCCAGCCCTGCTCCAGCGCGCGCTTCGCCAGCGCGTCCAGCCGGGTAAAGGAGAGGTGCTGCTTCGTCTGTTTGCACAGCCTGTCGTGGATCACTTCTGCCGCCATTACATCCTGCAGCGCCTGTTCCAGCTGACCGGCAGGGTTGTGCTCACTCGGCGTCAGGTACATGCCACGGCCCAGACGGCTACGGGTAGCTGACGGCTGCTGCAGCATTTTTGCCAGCTGATGGTCCAGGCGATCGGATGGCGCAGGGCAGTGATGACCGCCAGCAAAAATGGTCATCCGCAGTGCGCCGGCTACCAGACGGTTCGGGAAGTTACGCAGCAGATCGTCGATAGCCACTTCCGCCTGATGCAGCGCATCCTGCACGCCCCAGTGAACCAGCGGCAGATCGGCTTCGTTGCGGCCTTCATCGTCATAGCGTTTCAGCGTCGCGGAAGCGAGATAGAGCTGGCTCAGTACATCGCCCAGACGCGCCGAG
Organism: Pantoea sp. SM3640; assembly: GCF_015654165.1. NCBI lineage: Bacteria > Pseudomonadati > Pseudomonadota > Gammaproteobacteria > Enterobacterales > Erwiniaceae > Pantoea > Pantoea sp. SM3640. The sequence continues at coordinate 2,986,939 of NZ_CP064872.1, read as the reverse complement.
ATACGCTCGCGACGTTTCAGGCTGCCGCCCAGTACCGCCATCGACACATCAGAGAGCAACGCCAGATTGGCACTGATGCGGTTCAGGTGCTGGTAATAACGGCGGGTGCCATCGCGGGTCGGGCTGGCGCTGGTACGTCCGGCGGTTAAGCCCAGCCACAGGCTGCGCAGGGTGCTGCTGCCCACATAACCGATATGGCTGAACAGCGCGTGATCAAACGCGTTCACATCGTTGCTGGCGGCGGCTGCCATCTCCTGCAGCACATAAGGATGGCAGCGAATCGCGCCCTGTCCGAAGATAATCATGCTGCGGGTCAGAATGTTAGCGCCTTCCACCGTGATAGCGATCGGTGCGCCCTGATAGGCACGGGCCAGGAAGTTGCTGTTGCCGAGCATGATGCCTTTACCGCCCGCAATATCCATGGCGTCGATAATGGCGCGCTGGCCGCGATGGGTGCAGTGATATTTCACAATCGCCGACAGCACCGCCGGTTTTTCACCCTGCATAATCCCGGCGGTAATCAGCGTCGCTGCCGCATCCATCACGTAAGCGTTACCGGCGATGCGCGCCAGCGGCTCTTCAATCCCTTCCATCTTACCGATTGAAACCCGGAACTGACGGCGGATATGGGCATAGGCCCCTGTCGCCAGCGCCACACTTTTCAGGCTGCCGGTTGAGTTCGAGGGCAGCGTAATGCCGCGGCCCACTGACAGACACTCCACCAGCATCCGCCAGCCCTGTCCGGCCATTTCCGGCCCGCCGATAATATAGTCAATCGGTACAAAGATATTATTGCCGCGCGTTGGGCCGTTCTGGAATGGTACGTTAAGCGGGAAGTGGCGATGGCCAATTTCCACGCCGGGGGTATGAGTCGGGATCAACGCACAGGTAATGCCAGGATTCTCGTTGTCGCTGAGCAGATGCTCCGGGTCAGAGAGTTTAAACGCCAGGCCCAGCACGGTGGCGATCGGTGCCAGCGTGATGTAGCGCTTGTTCCAGGTCAGGCGCATGCCCAGCACCTGCTGACCCTTCCATTCACCCATGCAGACGACGCCGGTATCGGGGATTGCGCCGGCATCTGAACCCGCTTCCGGGCTGGTCAGCGCAAAGCAGGGGATCTCATCGCCGCGTGCCAGCCGCGGTAAATAGTGATTTTTCTGCTCTTCGGTGCCGTAATGCTGCAGCAATTCGCCCGGACCCAGTGAGTTAGGCACGCCCACGGTAATCGCCAGAATCCCGGAGACGCCAGACAGTTTTTGCAACACACAGGCCTGCGCATAGGCGGAGAAATCGAGTCCGCCATACTCTTTCTTAATGATCATCGCGAAGAAACGATGCTCTTTCAGATAGGCCCAGAGTTCCGGCGGCATATCGGCCAGCTCGTGGGTGATCTGGAAATCGTTAGCCATGCGGCACGCTTCTTCGACCGGGCCATCAAGAAAAGCCTGCTCTTCGGCGGTGAGGCGCGGCTGTGGATAGCTGTGCAGCTTCTGCCAGTCAGGTTTGCCTTGGAACAGATCACCTTCCCACCAGGTGGTGCCCGCATCAATCGCTTCTTTCTCGGTGCGCGACATCGGCGGCATCACCTTCTGGAAGCGCTGAAAGATCGGCTTTGAAAACAGGCTGCGGCGCAGTGCCGGCAGGTTAAATGGCAGCAGAACGATCGCCAGCGGCAGCAGCAGCCACGGCGTCCAGAGGTGAGCGACAGCCATCGCCGCAGTCCACAGCAACAGGATTGCGCTACTGAGCCGTAACGACAGGCGGTGATAGAACAGAGCGCCAATCAGCGCCAGCGTGGCAAATATTGAAACAATTATCATGATGAATCGCTCCAGGAAGTAAGAGGTCTGACCTGTTGTGTAGAGAGGTTTAGAGTAGTTGGCGGGATTTATCAATTTGTTTACATCGCAATTACAACCTGCCTCACAAAAACCGTTTTTAGCCCATTTTTGCATCAACTGTGGCAATGTTAATCGCCGCCACTGCCTGGCCGGACATGGCATGACGCTTTGCGCTGACCGGCCATTCCGTTAAACTTGCTGCGATTAACCTCTCCTAAAAAAGGACATCCCTATGTACCAGGACATCATCCGCTCTGAGCTTAATGAAGCTGCTGATACGCTGACAAAATTCCTCAGCGATGACGCCAATATTCATGCGATCCAACGTGCTGCGGTGCTGCTGGCTGACAGCTTCAAGGCGGGCGGCAAGGTGCTTTCCTGCGGTAACGGCGGTTCACATTGTGATGCCATGCACTTCGCCGAAGAGCTGACCGGTCGCTACCGTGAAAATCGTCCTGGCTATCCGGCGATTGCCATCTCAGATGTCAGCCATCTCTCCTGCGTCAGTAATGACTTTGGTTATGACTATGTCTTTTCGCGCTATGTGGAAGCGGTAGGACGACCAGGCGATGTGTTGCTGGGCCTCTCAACCTCCGGGAACTCTGCCAATATTATTAAAGCGATTGAAGCTGCACGTGCGCAGGGGATGAAAGTGATCACCCTGACCGGTAAAGATGGCGGTAAGATGGCAGGCAGTGCCGATATTGAAATCCGCGTGCCACACTTTGGTTATGCCGATCGCATTCAGGAGATCCACATTAAAGTGATCCATATCCTGATGCTGCTGATCGAAAAAGAGATGGTGAAGTAACAGCGTGGGCCTCCCGCCTGACGGGAGGCCTCAAAATCAGAGGTGGTGGCTATGTGCGAATTGCTCGGGATGAGCGCCAATGTTCCCACGGATATCTGTTTCAGCTTTACCGGACTGGTTCAGCGTGGCGGTGGAACCGGGCCTCACAAAGATGGCTGGGGCATTACCTTTTACGAAGATAAAGGTTGTCGTACGTTTAAAGATCCGCTGCCGAGCTTTAACTCGCCGATTGCGCGTCTGGTGCAGGAGTATCCGATCAAATCGCATTCGGTGGTGGCGCACATCCGCCAGGCGAATCGTGGTCAGGTGTCGCTGGAAAACACCCATCCATTTACCCGCGAGCTGTGGGGCCGAAACTGGACCTATGCGCACAACGGTCAGCTTAAGGGCTATCGTCAGCTGGAGACCGGTACATTCCGGCCGGTGGGTGAAACGGACAGTGAGAAGGCGTTCTGCTGGATCCTGCATCAGCTGGCGACGCGCTATCCACGCACGCCGGGCAACTGGCCTGCGGTGTTTCGTTTTATCGGAGAGCTGGCCGGTTCGTTGCGGCAGAAGGGCGTGTTTAACATGCTGTTGTCAGATGGCCGCTATCTGATGGCCTTCTGCTCCACCAACCTGTTCTGGATCACCCGCCGGGCACCGTTTGGCCGGGCGCAATTACTGGATCAGGATGTGGAGGTTGATTTTCAGCAGCACACCACGCCGCATGACGTGGTGACGGTGATTGCTACGCAGCCACTGACGGCCAATGAAACCTGGCAGCGGATTGCGCCAGGTGAATGGGCGTTATTCTGCCTTGGAGAGCGCCAGGAATGAACGTGAAGCGGCTTCGGGACTGGCTAACACCGGTGCCGGGCTGCTGTTCATCACATATTTCCCGCTGGTAACATTGACCATCGGCGGCTGGTGATATTTCGCAAAGTACGCATAGCCCGGCTGCAACTGCTGCCAGAAACTGGCGTCGCTGGAGTAGCGGTGACGCTGCATGTTGCTGTCGGTCATGCGGAACGGATAGATGCTGATGCCAACATCCTGCTGACCGTTACGCAGCGCCGCGTTCACATAGGTAAAAATCTCATCCATATAGGCGTTGGTCATGGCATAGCAGCCAATTGACTTACAGTCGCCATGAATCATCAGGTAGTTGCCGCTATACCCCTGATTACGATCGTACTGATTCGGGAAGCCGATGTTGATCGCGCGATAAAAGCGGCTATCCGGCTTCAGCTGATTCAGCTTCACGTTGTAAAAACCTTCCGGGCTTTTGAAATCGCCTTCACGACGTTTCGGGCCGAGGCCGCCAGAAAAGTTACAGATGCGATAGGTATCCAGCAGGCGGAATTCGTTACCGATTTTGCCGTAGAGTTCGAGCGTGCGTTCTTCCTTGAAGATCTGGATGTAGACCGGGGTGCCGAGTAACTGCTTTTTTAATTCTTTGCTGACCGGTGCCGCTGAGACGGGTTCGGGTGTCATTGCCATGCTGAGGGCTGGCAGTAAAATCATCGCAAACAGGAGTGCGATTTTGCCCATGCTGTGTATACCTTGAGGTGAAGAGAACATGACGCAAAATGTGCGTCTTTGTTTGCATTATCGGAACTGTCCGCTACCGCAGCGCAACATTAAACATTGTCTGTTTTTTTAGCAAGACGCCGACAGCCAGATTCGCGATTTACTGAAAGATATTCGGCCACAAATTTGTAAACTTTAATTGTGGGCCCGACAAATATTGCAGTTACCCCTGCCAACTGTATACTTATCCAGTGCCGGAGGGGGTATGCGTAAAATCATTCATGTCGATATGGACTGCTTCTATGCCGCGGTGGAGATGCGTGATAATCCCCAGCTGCGCGATATCCCGATCGCCATTGGCGGCAGCCGCGAACGCCGCGGCGTGATCAGCACTGCCAACTATCCGGCCCGCAAATTTGGCGTGCGCAGTGCGATGCCAACCGGCATGGCCCTCAAGTTATGCCCGCATCTGCGCCTGCTGCCAGGTCGTTTCGACGCCTACAAAGAAGCGTCCGCGCAGATTCGCGACATCTTTACCCGCTACACACCGCGGATTGAACCGCTCTCCCTTGATGAAGCCTATCTGGATGTCACCGACAGTCCGCACTGTCACGGCTCCGCCACGCTGATGGCACAGGAAATCCGTGCGACCATCTTCCGTGAAACCGGGCTTACCGCGTCAGCGGGTATCGCGCCAATTAAGTTTCTGGCGAAGATCGCCTCGGACCTGAATAAGCCGGACGGACAGTATGTAATTACCCCGCCGGAGATGGCCGGTTTTCTGCTGTCCCTGCCGCTGGCGAAAATTCCCGGTGTCGGCAAGGTCTCGGCCAAAAAGCTGGAGGAGATGGGGCTGCTCACCTGTGGCGACGTACAGAAGGCTGATTTAGCGCTGCTGCTGAAGCGCTTTGGTAAGTTTGGCCGGGTGCTGTGGGAACGCAGCAACGGCATTGATGATCGTGAGGTGATCGTCGAGCGCGAGCGTAAATCACTGGGGGTGGAACGCACGCTGGCGGAAGATATCAGCGACTGGGACGCCTGCCTGGAGATTATCGACTTTCTCTATGCTGAACTGGATCGCCGGCTGACGCAGATTCGACCGGACAAGCAGGTGGCGCGGCAGGGCGTGAAACTGAAGTTCAGCGATTTTCAGCAGACGACCCAGGAGCATATCTGGCCGGTGCTGAATAAAGAGGACATGATTGCCATCGCCCGGAAAACCTGGGATGAGCGTCGCGCCGGGCGTGGCGTGCGGCTGGTGGGACTGCATGTCACCATGGTGGATCCCCAGCTGGAGCGTCAGCTGCTGCTGGGTCTGTAACGGTCAGCCTCACCAGTCGGCAAGGCTGACGCCGGATTACTTCTTGTATTTCGCCTCAAGGGTCGCAAACCACGGTGCGATGAAATCTTCATTGCCGCCCCAGCCCGGAATGATCTTGTTCAGCGAGGCAACGTTCACCGCGCCAGGCTGACTGTTGAGCTGCTGCTGAGAGATCGACGCGGCTTTAAACTGATACGTCGCTGGCGTCTCTTCACCGGCAATCTTCTTCGCCACCAGACGCATATTCACCGCGCCGATGGTTTTAGGATCGACCGCCACCGTCTGCACCCATGGGCTGTTTTTCTCGCGCATCAGCTGCAAATCCTGGTTCGAGACGTCGATGCTGTAGAGCTTAATCTCGGTACGACCATTCTCCTGCAGCGCCTTGTAAGCACCCTGACTGAACGCATCCCAGGCGCCCCAGATGGCATCGATTTTGCCTTTCGGGTATTTCGCCAGAATCGCACCAATCTTGTTAGCGGTGTCGCCCTGAACGTCTGTTGACACTGCGCCAATCGACTCCAGCTGATGAATGCCCGGGTTCTCTTTCAGCAGTTTTTCATACACGACCTGACGGCGCTCCATCGGCGGGAAACCGGCGACCCACAGCTTGACGATATTCGCCTTACCGTTGAAGTCGTGGATAAGTTGACCTAGCGACAGCTGCGCCAGCGAAGCATCATCCTGCGCAGTGACGGTGACGCCAGGAATCGGGTTATCCACCGGGGTATCAAACACGGACAGCTTAATACCGGCATCGGCGATACGCTTTACCAGTCCGCTGGCGTAGGGTGCTTTGCCATGCGACAGCACGATGCCGTCATATTTCTGGCTGATCGCCTGATTCACGAAATCCTGAAAGCGCGCATCATCGCCGTTGCTGAGAAAGGTGCTGACCTTAAAGCCCAGCTGGCGACCCTGCTGTATGGCACCGGCAACAAACTGGGTGGTGTTGTCATCGGAGCCGAGGTTGCGGATCACCGCAATACGAATCGGGCCATCATGGCTGGCGATTGCCGCAGGCACCGGGGTGACGGTGTCCGCGAAGGCGGCGCTGGCGTTCAGCAGGCTCAGGGCCAGCAGCGAGAGTGTTATTTTTTGCATTGTTATCAACTCCGGTAAACGCGCCTCAGCGGCGCTGGATATAGGTAATCGCCAGTGCTAACGCCAGCACCAGTCCTTTAATAATGTCCATGGCGTAGTAGGGTACAGAGAGCATGACCAGGCCGTTCTGCAGCACGCCGAGGATAACCGCGCCGACCAGCGTGCCCAGCGCGTTGGGCTTGCCGGAACCGGCCAGCGAAAAGCCAATCCACGCCGCCGCGACCGCATCCATCAGGTAGCCGCTGCCGGCATTAACCTGCGAGGAACCGATACGTGAAGCAAGCAGGATGCCGCCCAGACCGGCGAGCAGTGAGGCGATCACATAAGCCAGCACCCGGTAGCGGGTGGTACGGATGCCCGAGAGGCGCGCCGCTTCCGGATTACCGCCCAGCGCATACATGCGGCGGCCATGCTTAGTCAGAGATAGCGCCAGCTGTGCGGCAACGGTCACCACCAGCATAATGATGACGATGGTCGGCACCTGACCCAGCAGGCCAAACGCGGCCGGAATAGTGCCTTCCGCCATATCACCGCTCGGCAGCATCATGTTCTCGGTGATCGACCCGCCAAAGCTGTAGGTCATCGCCACACCCTGAATCACGAAGAGTGTCGCCAGCGTCGCCAGCATGTCGGGGATACGCAGGATCACAATCAGGAAGGCGTTAAACAGTCCGACCAGGGTGCAGAGCGCCAGGGTAATCAGGATTGCGGTGGTCGTGCCGAAGCCGTACCAGACAAACAGCGAAATCACTAACGCATTGGCGAGCGAGGCGGTCGAGCCGACCGACAGATCAAAGCCGCCCACGGTCAGCGAGATGGACACGCCGATCGCAATCACCGTCACAATCGCAATCGATCGCAGAATGTTGATGATGTTGTTGGGCTCAAGGAAGCTGTCAGAGGCCAGGCCAAAGGCAGCGATCAGGATCACCACCGTGAGTAACATGCCCCATTTATAGAGAAAGTCGAACAACTGGTGACGCCACGGCGCGGCCGTCAGGTTCAGGCTGGTTTCTTTGCTGCTCACGCAGGGGTTCCTCCGGTGGAATAGAGCAAAAGCGTCTCTTCGGTGACGTCGCGTGCGGCCAGTTCGGCCACAATACGTCCATCCCAGAGCACGCAAATCCGGTCGCATAAGCCGACCAGTTCAGAAAATTCACCCGACGCGTAGATGATGCCTTTACCCTCGCGCGCCAGGCTGTCGATCAGGGTGAACAGCTCGGTTTTGGCTTTGATATCGACGCCTTTGGTCGGCTCATCGAAAATCAGCACGTCAGCGTTGTTGCGCAGCCATTTGCCAATCGCCACCTTCTGCTGGTTGCCGCCTGAGAGACGCCGCAGTGTCTGTGCCGGGCCGGTGGTGCGCACCTGCAACTGCCGGATAACCTGCTCCGCCCAGCGCCACGCCTGGCGATGCCCGAACAGGCTCCAGCGCGAAAAGCTGTCGTCCGCGCTGACGCTGAGGTTCATCGCCACCGACTCATCGATAAAGATCCCCTCTTTGCGCCGCTCTTCCGGCACCAGCGCCATGCGGCGACTGACCGAGTCGTGCGGCGAGCGCGGCTGCCACGGCTGACCGTGCAGTTCACCGCGACTGACGCGGCTTTTGCTGGCACCAAACAGCGCCTTGCAGAGTTCGGTTTTGCCGGCACCGGCCAGTCCGGCGATGCCCAGAATTTCCCCTTTGTGCAGCCGCAGCGAGATATCCTGCAGCAGCTGCTCATCGTGCAGTCCTTCCACCGCCAGCAGCAGCGGCTGTGTCTGCTGTTCACGGCGGGCCGGGAAGATATCGGTGAGCTGATGGCCCAGCATCTTCTCCACGATCTGCTCGCCGCTCAGCGCCGCCATCGGGCCGGTTTCGATCAACCGGCCATCACGCAGCACCGTCAGCTGGTCGCAGATGGCTTTCAGTTCATGGATGCGGTGAGAGATAAACACTATGCCGATCCCACTGGCCTGCAGACGACGTACCACGGCAAACAGTCGCTCGCTTTCGTGCTGATCCAGCGGGGCAGTGGGTTCATCCAGAATCAGGAAGCGGCAGTGGTGCGACAGCGCCCGCGCCAGCAGAATTTGCTGCTTTTCCGCCAGGGTGCAGCGCTCCACCAGCCGGTTGACGTCCAGTGCCACGTCGAGCTGCGTCAGCAGCGCCCGCGCCTGACGGCGGATCTCACCCCAGCGATAGCGGTGGCCGGGTTCTGCCAGCCGATCCAGCAGAATGTTTTCTGCCACGCTGAGCTGCGGCACCAGCGCCACATCCACTTCCTGCTGAACCAGATGGATACCCAGCTGTTTTGCATCACGTGGCGTGCGGATGGAGACCGGTTCACCATCCAGCAGGATTTCGCCGCTGTAGTGGCTGTGCGCGCCGGAAAGGATCGCCATCAGGGTAGATTTACCCGCGCCGTTCGCGCCGGTCAGGGCATGAACCGAATGGCCGTCACTGCGGAAATCCACCGACGATAGCGCGGCAAACCCGCCAAAAGCGATGGAGATGTTACGCATCTCAAGGCGGTTTAACCCTGGCATGTCATTACTCTCCTGAAGAATCACTGGCCGCATTTTTTCCTGAACCTTCAGGCGCGGCAACAGCCGAAAGCGCATAAGCTAGCACGAAATCTTATTAGCCATCCAGACATCCGGACATAACGGCGGCTGTGACCAGCGAAGCGCGGGAACGTGGCGGAATAGCGGGGTAAAGCGCGGAAAAGGCAGCGAATTATGCTGGGGATAAGTGACAGGCATAAAAAAACCAGGCCGGAGCCTGGTTTACTTTTTTGTGACAGAATTACTTTTCTGGCACCACATTCAGCAGGGTGGTCAGTAATTTCCAGTAAAGACCAACGCTTTCGATGTGAACCTGCTCATCCGGCGAGTGCGGCCCGGTGATGGTCGGCCCAATCGAGACCATATCCATATCCGGATAAGGCTTTTTGAACAGACCACACTCCAGACCGGCGTGAATCACCTGAATGTTCGGGGTCTTATCAAACAGCGCGATATAGGTCTGACGGGTCAGCGCCATGATGGCGGAGTCCGCATCCGGCTGCCAGCCTGGGTAGCCGCCTTTCGCTTTGGTCTGCGCGCCCGCCAGCTGGCCCAGCGAGGTCAGCATCTGCACCACATAATCGCGGCCGGTGTCGATCAGCGAACGGATCAGGCAGTTGATCTCTGCGTGGTCATCTTCCATCGTCACCACACCGATATTCAGTGAGGTTTCGACCACACCTTTCGCCACGTCTGAATTGCGGATCACGCCGTTTGGCGTGCTGTTCAGCAGATTCAGGAAGCGATCGCGGCTGTCGGTGCTCAGGGCATTACCCTGATGCGCCAGCGGCTCAGTGACCAGTGCGATGTTTGGCTCTTTAACGCCATGCTCGTTTTTGATGGCGCTCAGGAAGTGCGCCGCTGCGGATTTCAGCGCATCCGCTTTGTGACTCTCGACCGCCACAGTAGCAAAGGCTTCACGCGGAATCGCGTTGCGCAGCGTACCGCCGCTGAACGCCAGCAGACGCAGATCCAGTTCAGCCGCGTGTGCCGCCAGGAAGCGTGCCAGCAGTTTGTTGGCGTTGCCGAGGCCCATATGAATGTCGGCACCGGAGTGACCGCCACGCAGTCCCTTCAGCGTCAGCTTCAGGGTCTGGAACTCAGCAGGCACGGCTTCGCGGGTCAGTGGCAGGGTAGAGACGAAGTCGATACCGCCTGCACAACCCATGTAGATCTCACCTTCTTCTTCGGAGTCGGTGTTGATCAGGATTTCAGCCTGCAGCCAGTTGGGTTGCAGACCGAACGCGCCATCCATGCCAGTCTCTTCGGTCATGGTCAGCAGCACTTCCAGCGGGCCATGCGTCAGGCTGTTGTCAGCCAGCACCGCCAGCGCAGAAGCCATACCGATGCCGTTGTCCGCGCCCAGCGTGGTGCCGCGTGCTTTTACCCACTCGCCGTCAATCCAGGGCTGAATCGGGTCTTTGGTGAAGTCATGCACGGTGTCGTTATTTTTCTGCGGCACCATGTCCAGATGCGCCTGCAGCGCAACCGGGGTACGGTTTTCCATGCCTGCGGTGGCGGGCTTACGAATCAGGATGTTGCCGACCTGATCGCGCTCACACCAAAAGCCCTGCTCTTTAGCCCAGCCGGTGATGTAGTTCGCCAGCGCTTCTTCGTGAAAAGAGGGATGGGGAATAGAGCAGATCTTAGCGAAAATATCCCACAGTGGCTGTGGAGAGAGTTGAGACAATTCAGACACGACAGGTCTCCTGTGTCAGTGTACCGGCGAGGCCGGACATCGCGAGTTTCCAGTGAAAAATCGCCGTCAGAGAATCTGACGAGCCAGGCCTGAGAATATCACTGTTTTTTACCGGGTGCGCTCTCAGACGCGCTAAAAAGCCGCAACCAGCGCGCGGGTGCTGGTTTTTAGTGCGTCAACTCCTTATAATCTCGCGCAACCTTTTCCCCGTTGCACATTTTTACGCCACCTCGGTTGGCTGGGATTTCTATTTTATGAGCGAAAAATACGTCGTTACCTGGGACATGCTTCAGATTCATGCCCGTAAACTGGCCCAGCGCCTGCTTCCTGTTGAACAGTGGACAGGCATTATCGCGGTGAGCCGCGGCGGTCTGGTACCGGCTTCGCTGCTGGCACGTGAACTGGGTATCCGCTACGTTGATACCGTCTGCATCTCCAGCTATGACCACGATCATCAGCGCGAAATGAAAGTGCTGAAGCGTGCGGAAGGCGACGGTGAAGGCTTTATCGTGATCGATGACCTGGTGGATACCGGCGGCACCGCTCAGGCGATTCGCGAGATGTACCCGAAAGCGCGTTTCTGCACCATTTTCGCGAAACCCGCTGGTCGCTCACTGGTTGATGATTATATTGTCGATATTCCGCAGGATACCTGGATTGAGCAGCCGTGGGATATGGGCGTGGTCTACATTCCGCCGATTGTAAAAAACTGATTGATACACATCAGACAACGCCCGGTTTTCCGGGCGTTGTGCTTTCTGAGCCTCGCACCCCGAATTGCCGTACAGTACACTTAGCCATCGCCGTTCTGTTGCAGGAGAAGTGAGTATGACGAGCAAAAATCTCAGCGAGGAGCTATTCAAGCCGCGCTTTAAGCATCCTGAAACCTCTTCCCTGGTTCGCCGCCAGCATCACGCTACCCCGGATATCCACTCAGCCCTGGATGGTGACAGCCAGCGTGGCTGGTATCGCATGCTGAACAAGCTGATGTGGACATGGCGCGGCCTGACGCCGCAGGAGATCAGTGAAGTGCTGGCGCGTATTGCCATCAGCAACGTTGAACATACCGATGAGACGCTGCTCGATACGGTAATCGGTTTCCGCAGCGGTAACTGGCATTTTGAATGGTGCAGACAGGCAGGCATCTGGCAGCAGAAAGCGCTGGAGGCGACCGACGACAGCGAGGCGGGTGACTACTGGCTGCACGCGGCGCACCTCTATAGCGTTGCCGCTTATCCCTATATAAAAGGCGATGAGCTGGCTGACCAGGCACAGACGCTGGCCAATCGCGCCTATGAAGAGGCCACTCAGCGGTTGCCGGGCGAACTGAAATCCCTGACGTTTGCCATCACGGGCGGCAGTCCGGTTAGCGGCTTTCTGCACATACCACCGGATGTCGAAGCGCCTTATCCCACCGTGCTGTTCTGCGGCGCGCTCGACTCGTTACAGAGCGATCATTACCGCCTGTTCCATGACTATCTTGCCCCGCGCGGCATTGCGATGCTGACCATTGATGTGCCGTCGGTGGGTAACTCGGTGAAATGGACGCTGAATCAGGACACCAGTTTTCTGCATCAGCAGGTGTTGCGCGATCTGAAAAACGTGCCCTGGGTTGACCACACCCGCGTGGCGGCGTTTGGTTATCGCTTTGGCGCGAACGTGGCGGTGCGGCTGGCCTATCTGGAATCGCAGCGGCTGCGCGGCGTCGCCTGTCTTGGCCCGATTGTGCATGCGCTGCTGACGCAGACGGCATTGCAGGATGAGATCCCGGATATGTATATGGATATGCTGGCAAGCCGGTTAGGCATGGCGACCACTTCCGACAGCGCGCTGCGCACCGAACTCAATCGTTATTCGCTTAAAACCCAGGGATTGCTGGGCCGCCGGACGCCGACACCGATGCTGTCGGGTTACTGGCAGAACGATCTTTTCAGTCCGGAAGAAGAGAGCAAGCTGATCGCTAACTCGTCGTCAGACGGCAAAGCGCTGCTGATTCCGGTGAAGCCGATGATGGCCAGTTTCGACAAGGCGCTGAATGAGATTTGCGACTGGCTGGAGAAGCGTTTAAAAAGGTAACTGGCAAAATTTACAGTATTTGCTACAACTAGTAGCGGAATTCTTCCGGGCGGCCTTATAAAGGCTTATGACGTAATCAGGCCGCCCGGAAATCAAGGCTGTATAGCGGTCAAAACCTATGGAGAATCAGCATGACGTTACCAAGTGGTCATCCCCGCAGTCGCCTGCTTAAGCGTTTTACCGAGCTTGGGCCTTATATTCGCGATGGGAAATGTGGCGAAACCCGCTTCTTCTTCGACTGTCTGGCTGCCTGCGTCAATGTGAAACCGGCACCGGAACTGCGTGAGTTCTGGGGCTGGTGGATGGAGCTGGAAGCGCAGGCTGACCACTTTACCTATGTCTACCATATTGGTCTGTTCGATAAAGAGGGCGACTGGTCGGTGGCAAACATCAAAGGTAAAGAGAACACGGCACGTGTGGAAGAGACCTTACGGAATTTCCATACCCGCCTGAAAGCGATGCTGAAGGAGTTAGAGCTGGATCTTATCCCGGCCAGCGACTTCGATGAGAAACCGGTGAAGCTGAGCGCCTGATTAGGTAGTTCAGTAAAATAAAGACGAAAAAAATGGCGAGTTTAAAAACTCGCCATTTTTGTTGAAGTCTGGCCCGCTGTTAGATCGCGTTTTCGCAGAGAACACGGTCAGATCGGAAAGACGCAAAAGCCGCCATCCATGGCACGCTCTGCTCACGCGATTACGCACCTCATCCCTGAGGTGCGTCCGTAAACGGGCCAACGCTTTGCGTTGTTCAAAAACGCTCCCGGCGTTTTTGTCCGTGGCGTGGGACGCTTTCCTCTTCTGACCGTGTTCCCTGCGTGTTGAATTTATGCGTTGCTGCCAGATCCAAATCCGCCCGGTTTTCGAGCCTCAAATCAGAACTGGTAAGTCACACCCATTGCCACAATGTCGTCGTTGTTGATCGACAGCGCGTTGTCATCATCCAGCTGGTTGATTTTGTAATCCACGAAGGCGGACATGTTTTTGTTGAAGTAGTAGGTTGCACCCACATCGATATATTTCACCAGATCTGCATCACCGATACCGTTTTCAATATCTTTGCCTTTGGTCTGCACATAGCCAATAGAAGGACGCAGGCCGAAATCAAACTGATACTGCGCCACCAGTTCGATGTTCTGCGCTTTGTTGGCTGCGCCCGCGACGGCAGCGCCGGTATTACGGTTGGTGCCGCTGATTGGCGTCATGTTGCGGGTATCGGTGTAAATCGCCGCCAGGTAAACGCTGTTGGCATCATACTTCACCCCTGCGCCCCAGGAATCTGCGCGGTCACCGCCGCCATAGGCGCGCGCCTGCTGCTGGTTGGTGCGGTCAGATGAGGTGATGGCACTCATCAGGCTCACGCCGCTATCACCCAGCGCATAGCCCAGTGAAGCACCGTAGCCGTCGCCGTTCTGGCGGTTAATGTCAGTACGGCTGTTGGCGCTGGTGGCGTCGTTCTTGCCCTGATACTGCAGCGCAAATTTCAGGCCATCGACCAGACCAAAGAAGTTGTTGTTGCGGTAAGTGGCGACGCCGGTGGCGCGCTGGGTCATAAAGTTATCGGAACGGGCCGTGCCGTCCCCACCGAATTCCGGGAACACGTCGGTCCAGGCTTCAACGTCATACAGCACGCCATAGTTACGGCCATAATCCACCGAACCATACTGCGAGAATTTCAGGCCAGCAAAACCCAGGCGGGTCTTGTTGCCGTTATTGGCGTCGCTGCCTTCAGAGTTATTAACGTTGTACTGATATTCCCACTGACCGTAACCGGTCATCAGGTCATTAATCTGCGTCTGGCCTTTAAAGCCGATACGGGTATAAGACTTGTCACCGTCTGCGCTGGCATTATCGCTGATGTAGTGCTCAGCTTTAACTTTGCCGTATAAATCCAGTTTGTTGCCGTCTTTGTTATAGATTTCGGCAGCGTGCGCGGCAGAAGCCAGCGTCAGCGTGGAGACGATCATGGCCAGTGTGCTTTTCTTCATTTGCTATCAATCCCAATGTGAACGCCGTAAAAAAACGAAAGTTTTTGTAAAACACCGACTTTTTACCCGTCCGTGATGAACTTTTTATGACACTTTTCCGGATTTCTTGTTAATGCTGAACTTTTGGTCTACCGCCTTGTCCGCGTAAATTCGTGCTTTTCCCCCGCTGGCTGTTGGCTTCCGTATCGACTCCTGTTAAAACGTCCTTTCGTAAAAATTTTTCACTACGGCAGGAAATATGAGTGGCAGTCAGACCTTAGTGGTCAAGTTGGGTACCAGCGTTCTTACCGGCGGCTCTCGCCGGTTAAATCGGGCGCACATGGTGGAACTGGTTCGTCAGTGTGCGCAGCAGCATGCCGCAGGCCACCGCATTGTGATCGTCACTTCTGGCGCGATGGCCGCCGGACGCGAACATCTGGGCTACCCCGAACTGCCACCCACCATCGCCTCAAAGCAGCTGCTGGCTGCGGTGGGGCAGAGCCGTCTGATTCAGCTGTGGGAACAGTTATTCTCCATCTATGGCATCCATATTGGTCAGATGCTGCTGACCCGTGCCGACATGGAAGATCGCGAACGTTTCCTGAATGCCCGCGATACGCTGCGCGCGTTGCTGGATAACCACATTGTGCCGGTGATCAACGAGAACGATGCGGTTGCTACCGCTGAAATCAAAGTGGGCGACAACGACAATCTTTCGGCGCTGGCGGCGATGCTCGGCGGTGCCGACAAGCTGCTGCTGCTGACCGATCAGCAGGGTCTGTTTACCGCCGATCCGCGCAACAATCCTGACGCTGAGCTGATCAGCGACGTCCACGTGATCGATGATGCGTTACGCGCGCTCGCGGGTGACAGCGTATCCGGTCTCGGCACCGGCGGTATGTCGACCAAGCTTCAGGCGGCGGATGTTGCCTGCCGCGCCGGAATAGACGTGATTATCGCCTCGGGCAGTCGCAGCGGTGTGATCAGCGATGTGATTGACGGTAAGCCGGTTGGTACGCGATTCCATGCACAGCAATCGCCGCTGGAGAACCGTAAACGCTGGATTTTCGGTGCGCCACCGGCGGGCGAACTCACCGTCGATGACGGGGCACTGGCGGCCATCATTGAACGCGGCAGTTCGCTGCTGCCCAAGGGCATTCGCGCAATCCAGGGGAATTTCTCGCGCGGTGAAGTGATCCGCATCCGCAGCCTGCAGGGCCGGGATATTGCTCACGGTGTTTCTCGCTACAACAGTGACGCGATGCGCATGATTGCCGGCCATCACAGCCAGCAGATCAGCGAAATTCTGGGATATGAATATGGCCCGGTGGCCGTTCACCGCGACGACATGATCGTCAGTTAAGGAGCGGACAATGCTTGAAGAGATGGGAAAAGCGGCGCGTGCCGCAGCGTATACCGTGGCCGATCTGTCGACGGCTGAGAAGAATCAGGTTCTGATGACCATTGCTGACCGCCTTGAGGCGGAGAGCGCAGACATTCTGGCTGCTAACGAGCTGGATTTAGCCGATGCGCGTCAGAACGGCATGAGTGCCGCGCTGTTAGACCGGCTGACACTCAACCCGCAACGCCTCGCCAGCATCGCCAGCGATGTGCGTCAGGTCTGTCAGCTGGCCGATCCGGTGGGACAGTTAATCGACGGCGGTCAGCTCGACAGCGGACTGCGTATTGAACGCCGTCGCGTGCCGCTGGGCGTTGTTGCAGTCATTTATGAGGCGCGTCCTAACGTCACGGTTGATGTCGCCAGCCTGTGTCTGAAAACCGGCAACGCCGCCATTCTGCGTGGCGGCAAAGAGACCTGGCGCACCAATGCGGCCACCGTCCGGGTGATCCAGAACGCGCTGAAACAGCACGGTCTGCCGACGGCTATCGTGCAGGCGATTGAAAATCCGGATCGCGAGCTGGTGAATCAGCTGCTGAAGCTGGATCGCTACGTCGATATGCTCATCCCGCGTGGCGGAGCCGGGCTGCACAAGCTGTGCCGGGAAAACTCCACTATCCCGGTGATTACCGGCGGCATCGGCGTCTGTCACATCTATATTGATGAGACGATGGAGATTGAACCGGCGCTTGATCTGATCGTCAACGCCAAAAAACAGCGTCCCAGCGCCTGTAACTCGCTGGAAACGCTGCTGGTGGAGCAGGCGATGGCCGAACGTTTCCTGCCCGCTTTCAGCGCGCGTATGGCGCAGGAAGGCATTGCGCTGCATGCTGACAGCAACGTGCTGGCGCAGTTGCAGCAGGGCCCGGCTTCGGTCATCCAGGTTAATCCTCAGCAGTACAATGATGAGTGGCTGTCGCTGGATCTTAACGTCAAATTAGTGGCGGATATGGATGAGGCGATCGATCACATCCGTACGCACGGCACGCAGCACTCGGATGCCATCCTGACCCGTGACACCCGCAACGCCGCGCGTTTTGTTCGTCAGGTCGACTCCTCAGCGGTCTATGTTAACGCCAGCACCCGCTTCACCGATGGCGGGCAGTTTGGCCTGGGTGCGGAAGTGGCGGTCAGTACCCAGAAGCTGCATGCACGCGGGCCAATGGGATTAGAGGCGCTGACAACCTATAAATGGATTGCCTGGGGCGACGACACGCTCCGGTCATAGCTACGATAATTTTTAACAAAACGGGAGTCTTTCAGAGACTCCCGTTTTTTTTAGCCCGGCTTTCCGGTCCAGTGAAAGATAGAGTTTTCTGCCCGCCTGATCAATTTTCATTCCGATTTCGTCACTATTGCCCGTTATGCTGGCTGAATTTCACGCAATTTCTTACGGAACATTCCTGAAAGCCGGGGCTGTATGCGGCCTGAGGCAATATTTTTTGTTCAGCTGCAGGCCGGAGCGGATAATGATAATTAGAAATGCTTGATAAAGCGGTTAGGTAGTAAACGAGCGGTAATATAAAATGAACTGGTAGCAATAATGAAAATAACATCCAGTATCTCTTCTATGGCTGATTATTAACTAATGGTTAAAAAAGAAAGTACAAGACAAGCTTTCACCACCAGGCTGATAGCGGCCTGTGAGAGTGCCGGCATTGTCGGACATGGACGAAACAAACAGGTTGCCAGAGCCCTGCAGCAGCAGGGCTGTAAGATTTCAACACCAGGAGTGTGGAAGTGGTTTAACGCGCAGTCAGTGCCTGATGGCGGCAATTTACTGGCGCTCAGCCAGCTGCTGGGAGTCAGGGTAGAGTGGCTGCAATACGGTATGGAACAACCCACAGACCCGGTAACGCTGAGTACGTTTACCGGCCATAAGAATGTGTTTCGGGTGGATAGCCTTGATATCGGGCAGCGAAGCGCTGCGGGTCTGCCCGCGCGTGATGAGTTTGTAGAGACCATCCAGGCGATCGAATATGGTCTGGATGAGGCGCGGGTGCTATTCAACGGGCGTCCGGCGGAGAACATCCGGTTAATTGCCATCAATAGCGACTCTATGGCTGACACCTTTGCACCGCGCGATCAGCTGTTTGTGGATATCAGCGTGCGGATGTTCGACGGTGATGGCATCTATATTTTTACCCTCGATGAGCAACTCTATCTCAAGCGTCTGCAGCTGCAGCATAAGAAAATTGCTGTAATTTCAGATAATAAACGCTATGAAACCTGGTATATCAATCACGACGACGTTACCAGCCTGAAGGTCCTGGCAAAAGTGATCATGAGTCAGGCGCGTCACTATCAGATCCTCGGCTAAGGCCGCTTTTGCCGCCTTTCTCAGACAGGCTGCAAAAAAATAATCGGCATAAATTCATAAATTTAACCAGCAGTAAATAAAAAATTAACCAACAGTGTTTGATAAAGCATAAGAACCTGTTAATAATTTGGATATGGATGAACGAAGCAGTTCTTTCACGGATGAGCCGCTCTTAAACAATTGAGGCGCTGCACAAGCGCGAATCATACCACCCAAAAGTCAGTGAACTTTGGGATGGGGTGGATGCGCAAAATGCAGCGTCGTCAGATGCCGTTTATTTCCCCTCGCTTACTTTCCACCTGGCTGCTAACGCAGCCGGGCGGCGAGCGTGCGAGCGCGATACACGTCATTCGGGCCCGTTCGGATCACCGAAAGCTCGCGCCTGCCACCCCATCGCCAAAGACTCATTCACAGGAGGAGTTATGGCGATAATTCACTATGGCAAAAGCGTTTTTGTGGGCAACGCACGTACTCGTCGCCATCGGCGGCGCCAACCTCTCAGCAGCCTGACTCAGAGCATCGACCAGGCCCTGAACTTCCCAACTGAACCCCCCGTCCTGAGACGTGCAGAGCAAATCTGCCAGCGTCAGGTCGCCCCGCGCGTTGATCGCGCAATCACTGCACCCCGCGTCACCAGTCAGGAAACACCCAGTTTCGACAATTGCTGTCTTCCGCATGTTCACCTCTACGCCGTGAGCTGAAGCGCGAAGAAAGCGTGCATTTCCGTTCCGGCTAACTCTTCGTTATCTCCAGCTATCACTGGACGCAATTTGCTGAATTACTGTTCAGTTTTGCTGCAGGGTCAGTCAGGCCTCTTGCCGCGCCTGAACGGGTAATGATCAGCAGGCGTTATGTATTTCTTTTCACAATGGTGAATTGCTTTAACCCGTCATTAAGGAGTCGTTATGAGCCAGATAATTGCAGTACTGAATTTTGAAGAGGGATATGTCGACACGCCTTACCTCGACACGCTGGGCTTTCCCACGGTCGCGGGCGGTATCCGCATCGGGCCTAAGGGGGCATCGCTGAGTAATTACACTTTCCGCGTGCCACGGCGCGTCGGGGATGTCTGGAAGCAGTGCATTCTTGAAAACAAAGTTCAGGAGATGCAGGGCAGGGATCTGCTGCGTAACGCGCTGGCGAAGTGCAATGACGCCCGCACGGATGTGTTGCTGAGCATGACCTATCAGCTGGGCGTCGAAGGCGTTATGCAGTTCAAAAACATGCTCACCGCCATCGCTGCTGAACAATTCAATGAGGCAGCTGACGCGATGATGAACAGCCTCTGGGCCCGCCAGACACCGGGCCGCGCCCGGCGTCATGCGGAGATGATGCGCAGCGGAACCTATGCGGTTTACAGGGGGCTGCTATGAGATGGCTCATGTTTCTCGTCGCCGTACTGACGGCGATCATCATCCTGCTGCTGTTGCAGCGCTTCACCACCCTGCAATTTGTCTCTCATGCCCGCCTGCTCTTCAAAACCTGGTCCGTCTGGCTCGCGTCGCTGGGATCCATGCTCAGCGCCTGGGCACAGTCATTCCCTTCTGCCGCCGTTGATGCCTGGAACGTGCTGCCGGAGGACGTGAAATCGATTCTGCCACACAACTACCTGGGGTTTGTGGGGGCGTTCATGGTGGCGATGGGCGTGATTGCACAATTTGTTCGTCAGAAAAATCTGCTTAACGCGAAAGAGCAAACGGAAGGAGCGAAACCATGACGCTGATTACCACTTTACTGGGCGGCAGCTGGCACTGGCTTGCTGCACTGGCCGGCATCATTGCGGCACTGGGCGCCAGTTATTTCGGCGGCAGGAAAATCGGCAAAGTGCAGCAAAAAGCGCGATCTGACGTCGCAAACGCGCAACAGGAGGCGTCCCGCGTCAGCGCAGTGGCGCAACAACAACAACATAACCGCGAGGAGGCTAACCGTGTGGCGACTGACAACCATAGCCTTGATGACGCTGCTGCTCGCGACAAGCTGCAGCAGTCGAAATACCACAAACCCTGAGCCGGTGGCGATCACCGACTCTGCCTGCGTACTTTTTTCCCCTCTTTATACCTACGGCGATGACGCGCAAAAAATGGACGTCAGGACAGTGCGCGCCATCAACACCCACAACGACATGTGGGACACCCTTTGCGGCCATCCGGCTGCGGCTAAGTAGTGCGCTGATGGTCAGCGCGATATCTCAATGATCCTGAGGAGGATTCTATGATCGAAGTTAACTCTTTTGCTGAACTGCGCACCACTGTTCCACCAAAATCAGGTGAAGTCGCGAGCCTGAAACGCTATTACGACAAAGACTCCAGCTTCCGTGGCGGCGCAGACTTTGTCGGTTTCCTCACCACCACGCCGCTGAAAGATGATGGCGGTACAGTGGCGGTGGGTAACGGTTTCTACTGGAAGCGCACCATCAACGATCCCGCCGAAGTGAATATCCTGCACTTTGGCGCGAAAGGGGATGGCGTCACAGATGACACTGATGCCTTTAAGCGCATGCTGGCATGGACGCAGAGCTACAACACCTATGCGAAAGCGATTCCGGTACGTTTTCCGGGTGGTCGCTTCCTGATTTCACCTATCGATATCAGCGATACAGAGTTGCCGTTCTTTGGTCTGGCAGGTGACGATATCGAACTCGGCTCGTCACCGCGCACCACTATTATTTCTGACAAAAGTGCTACTCCGGTGTTTAAGGTTAATGCGCGTAAAATCGCCATCAAAGGCATTTGCTGGCACGGACAGGCTAATGCCGGGACTGTCGACACCACGCTCAAAGTCACCGTCACGCCTGAACAGTGCAGCAACGTTCAGCCGTTCTTCGAAAACACGATTGTCGGCGGCCAGATCGTCAATATCTTCTGCTTCAAGGCGCAAAGTACCGGGGGAACCGTCTTTAAGCTGCAGGATACGCTCGACAGTAAGTTCGATCAGATCTACACCTCCACGACCTATTCACGCGTGTTTGATGTCGGCTGGTCAAACACACCGAAGGGGAACTGGGACCACTCAACCGCCATTGAGCTCTGTAATGCCAACTTCCAGTCGGGCTACGGCGACGCCACGCTTTACATGCCGCGCGTTACGCAGGGCGTCATACGCAACGTCTGGATTGAGCACACGACTAACCCGGGGGATCTGTCGGACGGCGGCTGGAACATTGAGACGCTCAATATTGAAGATTGCGCCACGCCGCTCAATCTCAATAATGCCCGCGTGGTAATGCGCCATATTAACCTCCAGGCGGGGGCGAAAATCACTAATGATCTGGCCGGGAGTAAGTGGTTATCGACCTTTGAATATGGCTATCGTCGGGATGAGAACTACGGCACGTTCATGACCGGTTCGCTGCGTGCTGGCTATTACAGCGGCTATAAAGTGGTGAATAACACCGCGACCGACAACTGGTATCGGCTGGGGCAGCTCTATTTCCCGGCGCCTAACCAGCAATGGGTGATGGAACTGATCAGTAAAGCGGATGCCACCACGCCGTCCGGCACCGCCGGTTCACCGGTCAATATGCCTGCCACTGGTAAAACCCTGATCAACCTGCAGCGACTGGAGACGGTCTGGGCCGATGCTTACCACATGGGACAGCCTTCCGTGCTGGACATTCGTTATGGCCGGGTAGGGACCACCTATGCCGTCATCTGGGTCAAGCTGAAAGCCAACAGCGGCGAGACCATGTTCAACCTGAAGACCACCGGTCCGACCCGTTTCGACACCGGTTCCTGCTCGCTGTTCCAGTCGGATATGTCGGTGGTGACGGACATCACCAATATCAGCAACCTGAAACCTGCGGCACGCTTCGGCATGCACAATGGACTGGCAGGTATTGGTGCTAACGAGAAGGGCGTGGTGACGCTCGCGACCGCTGCGGGTACACCGACCAATAAAACCGCGCCAACCGGTTTTGTGCTGATCAATATCAACGGCGTTGACCGCAAGGTTCCTTACTACGATTGATGATCGGCATGTTTTGGGCGAGGCTCCGGCCTCGCCCTTTTTTAACCGGTAACAAAAGTCAGGTGAAAATATCATTGTCATATGGGGAAATATGAATGCTTTTCAAACAAGTGCACTTGACGTAATAACGGCTCTTTTTTACCGTAGCACCCGTACTTCTCACCCTTGCCGGTGTAGCTCAGTTGGCAGAGCAGCGCATTCGTAATGCGAAGGTCGCAGGTTCGACTCCTGTTTCCGGCACCACTCCGCTCTTTTTCAGCCTCACGCCGGAATAAATTTCTGCAGGCCATTCTTAAGCCTTCATTCTGATTAAAGAACCCACACTGAGAATTTACCGTCGCCAGCCGCTATCTGCTGGTGCGGCAGGGTTTGTCTGCCATAAACAATGCGCGCTCTGGCCAGGTTGTCAGTCCGGAACGCTGAACCGTTCACTCATCGCCGCTAAGTTCAGGCCACGCTATTTGCGTTTAATTTGAATAACGGCTTGCGTCGCCTGGTGAAGTGTGGCCTAATGAATCGTCGGTTTGATTAACAGACACTATCAAAGTAAGTAACCAAAGCAGTTCTCATCTCTAAGTTTGTCGCGAGACATCCCTTCTTTTTGAGTCTTCTCTTACGTTCTGATTAAAATCTGTTCTCAGGCCATTATGCCGGAAGGCTCGATATATTAAGGATTTAAGCATGTCTAACAAAATTCGCGGTACCGTTAAATGGTTTAACGCAGAGAAAGGCTTCGGTTTCATCTCTCCTGCAGACGGCAGCAAAGATGTATTCGTACATTTCTCTGCAATCCAGGGCACCGATTTCCGTTCATTAGACGAAGGTCAGCAAGTTGAATTCACAGTAGAAAATGGCGCCAAAGGCCCAGCTGCTGCGAACGTTGTTGGTCTCTAAGGACTGAAAATTACTTTTAAATGTCCTCACTGTAATGGCTCACAGTTTCGTACATCACATTTTGATGTTACAAGAGCCAATCCGCATGGAGCGAAATGCATTTTCTGCAAATCTGTCGTTGTTCAGGTGAACGCGGCGAGGATTGCAATTCAGAGCCAGCTTCGCGCTCTCTGATAAAGGCTAGTGAGCTTTATAGCGTTGTTGCATTTACAGTAATAAAAGGCTGCCTCTGGCAGCCTTTTTTGTTTTCTGCTGTTTCCCCTCCGCCATCCCTCATCCTTTCTTCTGTACCCGCCGGAATACCTTAGCTTCCCTGCGTAACTTTTTGCTCAACCACCTGTAACCTGTTCGTTTACTGTCACCGATCTGAAACAGGCCCGCCGGAGCAGGCCATTAAAGGGAATCAGCGAAGCACGGGTTGCAGTGCGAGCTTGCCGGTATTAAACACGCTCATCGCCTGCGCCATACGCTCAGCCTGATCCTGCAGTGCCTGTGAAGCAGCTGATGCTTCCTGAACCAGCGCGGCGTTCTGCTGCGTTACCGCTTCCATCTGGGTAATCGCCTGATTGATCTCATTGATGCCGCTGCTCTGCTCGCTGCTGGCAATGGTGATTTCGCTCATGATGTTCGCCACGCTCTGAACGCTGTTTACCACCTCACCGATGGTCGAACCCGCATGAGTGACCAGTTTGCTGCCTTCATCGACTTTAGCGACCGAATCTTCAATCAGTACCTTAATCTCTTTAGCCGCGGAGGCTGAGCGCTGTGCCAGATTACGCACTTCACTTGCAACCACCGCAAAGCCGCGACCCTGTTCACCCGCCCGCGCCGCTTCAACGGCGGCGTTCAGAGACAGAATATTGGTCTGGAAGGCGATTGAGTCGATAACGCTGATGATATCGACAATTTTGCGTGAGGAGAGGGCGATCGCTTCCATCTTCTCGATCACTTTTTCCATGACCACGCCACCCTCACGCGCTACGCTGGAAGTCGTCGATACCAGGTGATTAGCTTCACGTGCGTTGTCGGCATTGTGTTTCACGGTCGACGTCATCTGCTCCATGGCAGAGGCGGTCTCTTCCAGCGAACTGGCCTGCTGTTCGGTGCGGGTCGAGAGGTCCAGGTTACCACTGGAGATTTGATTAGAGGCGACTGCGATAGTGTCGGAGCCGGTGCGTACTTCAGTAACAATCGACAGCAGGTTATCGTTCATGCGCTGCAGCGCCTGCATCAGGACGCCGGTTTCATCGCGCGAGGTGACCTGCATCTGGGTACTCAGATCGCCCGCGGCAACGCGTTCAGCAACGTCAACCGCAGCAACCAGCGGACGGACAATAGAGCGGGTCAGGAAGTAGCCCAGCATAATCGCGGCCAGAATCGCCAGCGCGGAGAAAATCAGCGTGATGGTGATAGCAGACTGACCATTTTCCACAATGCCCTGACCTTCACTGCGCAGCTGCGAGTCCTGAGAGTTGGCAAAATTCACCGCATCCTGCAGGAATTTGTTCTGGGTGGCGGTCATCGATTTCAGGACATAGGCGCTGGCTGCATCAAAATTGCCCGCTTTGATCAGGCCGATCAATTCAGTTTTGACCTGCTCAAATGCCTGAGACGAGGCCAGCAGACCAGCGATCTTTTTCTTACCGACGGGTGTAACCTGGATGTCCTCAATCTTTTTCATCGCGATGTTAGTGCGTTGCGTGGCTTCATCCAGCTGCCCATAACGTTTCACATTCATTTCCGGACGGTTTGTGTCGATCACCATGCCGCGCAGGTATTTGATCTGATCGTTGACGCCATCGCGCACATCAAATGCCAGTCGTACTTTCACATAGCGATCGTCAACGATCGATGAGATCGCGGTATTAATACTGTTAATTCTGGTAATGGATGTTACGCCAATCACTATCAGTAACGTCACAATAATACCGAAGGCTGCTGCGAGCCGCATTCCCACCTTCATATTCTTGATACTGAACATGTTCTCTTCCCCGTTTTATTATTAATCAGTTTGTTAGCAACACTCAGGTTCTCTGCTGTTGTGCGCAGTGCCTTGCTGATGTCTGTGGTCACAGCCGCAGGCAAAAAGGTGATCTCGCGCATACAGTTATCGGAGCACAAACATGTACCTTTAATAATTTTTAAGTAATAACGGTGCGTGAATAAATAGTCACTGAAAAGCTTCAGAAAGGGTTAACAAATAAACAAAGGGGAAACTCAGGCAAAAAAAAGGGCCGTCAGCAGGAATGCTGACGGCCCGATCCAGACAAGCATGACCGGATTCAGAAAACTAAGAAGTATAGGCCTACCCAGAATGCGACACTTAACGTGACGGCGGTAATCCAGGCCAGCTGGCGTAAACGGCCACGCAGCACTTTCTGAGGAGAAGGGGTAGCAGGTGCCGGTGTAACAGGTAAAGTTTCAATATGCATAGTCGGTTCCTGATCAGGCCAGCCATTCTGCTGGCTAAAAAGTAAAAACATACCGGGCATTCTTCGCGGCCCGGATTTGTTTAGCGGGCAGTGTCGAGAACGTTGAAAATCACGTCTGACAGCTCATTCAGTTCAAACTTCGCCACATAACCGTCGGCACCCACTTTGCGCACATGATCTTCGTTGGCGCTGCCAGAGAGTGAGGAGTGAATGACGACCGGCAGAACCTTGAGAATCGGGTCCCGCTTAATGTTGCGGGTCAGCGTAAAGCCATCCATCTCAGGCATCTCCAGATCGGTCAGGACCAGCGCAATTTTGTCGTGAATCGACTCGCCCGCAGCCTGTGCTTCCTGGCTCATCAGCTTAATTTTTTCCCAGGCTTCAAGACCGGTGTTAAACATCAGCGCCGGAATGCCCATGCTCTTCAGGCCCTGCTCCAGCAGCTGACGCGCCACTTTAGAATCTTCTGCCACAATGGCGACTGCACCAGGGCGATAGTTGAACGCACGTGGTCTGGCCGCTTCCGGTTCAACGCCGCGCACTGAAGGAATGATGTCATACAGAATCTGCTCAACGTCCAGCACCATCGCCAGCTCGTTGCTCTGTTTGTCGCTGTCCAGGCAGGCGATGCTGGTAATATTACGGCCGCCGATACCGGCTTCAGCGGTATGCACCTGGCTCCAGTCGAGACGCACGATGTTTTCTACTGACTCCACGGCAAACGCCTGGGTGTTACGGGCATACTCGGTCACCAGCAGCAGGTTAAGACCGGTTTCCGGCACACAGCCCGCTACTGCAGGCAGGTCGATCACCGGAATGAACTGACCACGAATACTCGCCATCCCCAGCAGCGGCGAACGCATGCCCGCGGCTTTAGTGATGGTCGGCATCGGTACAATTTCACGCAGCTTGAAGACGTTAATGCCAAACAGTTCAGACTTGCCTTTCAGCTGATCGGAACCTAAGCGAAACAGCAGCAGCTCAAACTTGTTCGATAACGCGAGGTTCGCTCTTTCATCAATCTCTTTTTGAAAATTATCCATGGTTGCCTCTGCATTAACGCAGCTGGTGAAATAGGGTGTGAACAGGTTATCGGCAGCAAACGGAAAAAGGTGAGAAGAGAAGGGTGAAATAAAACGGATGCCAATTATTGTGCCAGGCTTAACCCTGAAGGTTCAACATGGACACCTTTCCAATAAAGGAGTGTGAAATGAAAAAAGTGATTTTAGCGTCGTTGCTGGTGATGATGAGCGCGGGCGTTTCAGCTGAAGAGGGCGGATACAAAGCAGGCGATACGCCGCCGCCGCAACACAAGCAGGATGCCGGCTATAAAGGGTCAGAAGATACCGGCCAGACCCACATCGATCAGATCCGCGATTTCCGTCAGGGCGGGTATGTGACGCTGGAAGGCTACATCGTGAAGAAAGAGCAAGGCGAGCGGTATCAGTTCCGCGACAACACCGGGACCTTACCGATTATTGCCCCGAAGAAGACCTTTGATGGTAAAACCTACACCGCTGAGGACAAAGTGCGCGTCAGTGGCAAGGTACAGGGCAAAGGCGATAAAACCACGCTGCATGTGTCACGCATCGAAGAGCCATAACAGACCAGGCGAGGTCATGACCTCGCCCTTTTTTATTTAGTCTTTCAGCAGAATCGCCCGGCAGGTTTTGCCTTTGATTTTGCCCTGCTTAAGTTTCACCAGCGCCGCTTTGGCCTGATTTGCCTCAATCGCTACATAGGCATGGGTCGGGGTCAGGACAATTTTCCCAATCTGCTCAGCGCGATAACCCGCTTCACCCGTCAGCGCACCCAGAATATCTCCCGGACGTATCTTGGCTTTACGACCACCATCAATGCACAACGTCATCATGGCGGCAGGCAGTGGCTTACTGCTGCCCTTTTTCAGCGTGCTGGCCGAGACCCACGGCAGTTTCTGCTGCAGGAAATCTTCCAGCGCATGCGCACGCGCCATCTCATCGGCCGCGACCAGGCTGACGGCAACACCATGCTCGCCTGCACGCGCCGTACGACCAATGCGGTGCAGGTGAACTTCAGGGTCCCAGGCGAGCTGATAGTTGACCACCATCGCCAGCGATTTGATGTCGAGTCCGCGCGCGGCGACATCGGTGGCGACCAGCACACGACCGCTGCCGTTCGCGAAGCGAATCAGCACGCGTTCACGATCGCGCTGCTCAAGGTCGCCATGCAGTGGCAGGGCGCTGATATCACGCGCGTTAAGCGCCGCAGCAACATCATCACACTCACGTTTAGTGTTGCAGAAGACCACGCAGGATGAAGGCTGACGATCGCTGAGCAGGGCTATCAGCAGGCCCAGTTTTTCATTGTGGCTGGCTTCAAAGAACTGCTGGTCGATTGAGGGCAGTTCGCTGACATCTTCAGTGACAACGCTCAGTGCATCACGCTGAAAGCGGGTGCTGATAGCGGTGATACCGTCGGGCCAGGTAGCGGAAAAAAGCAGCGTCTGACGCGAGGCGGGCGTCGCTTCAATGATCGTTTCCATATCATTGAGGAAGCCCATCTCCAGCATCCGATCCGCCTCATCCAGCACCAGCGTGCTGAGCTGGTCCAGCTTGAGGTTTTCGCGGTTGATGTGGTCGAGGATACGACCCGGCGTGCCGACCACAATATGCGGTGGATGCACCAGCGAATCACGCTGCGCGCTCATTGGCTGTCCGCCACACAGGGTCAGGACTTTGATGTTGCGGGTGAAGCGTGCCAGCTGGCGCAGCACGTTACCCACCTGATCCGCCAGTTCACGGGTCGGACAGAGGATCAGTGCCTGCGTCTGAAAGCGGGTGCTGTCGATATGGTGCAGTAAACCAATACCAAAGGCAGCCGTTTTACCGCTGCCAGTTTTCGCCTGCGCACGCACGTCGCGTCCCTGCAGAATGGCGGGCAGCGTAGCGGCCTGCACGGGCGTCATGCTGGTGTAGCCCATCTCGCGCAGGTTATCGAGCTGGCTGTCGGGAAGCGAATTGAGGGTAGAAAAAGCGGTCACGGGCGCGGCCTCTGAGGCTGAAAGTGTCGGGCATTATTGCGGGGCAAGTCTGGCAGAAAGCACGCCTGACAGCAACGGGAACCTCGATGGTTAGCGGTATGAAACTAAATCTGCCGGTGCGCTTAGGAATAAGCTGAAGTTTACTGAAAAAAGGTGGTTTATTTTTATAGATTAAAGCCGGCTTAACGTGGTTGTTCCAGAGTGACGATCGGTTAATACCAGTAATTATTTTATAAGTGACCGTTTTTAAAAAAATATTTCATTGTTAATCAGATAAATCCTCAACTAAGACTCCAGTAATAGAATTAATCATTAAAAAATATCACCACTGGTGCCGATAAAAATCCTGATCTAATTGCTTTATATTTATCGCGCCATATTCCTGGTACAACGACCGGTAGAGGGTATTTGCATTGAGTAATAGCATCCAGGGACCACATGAAAATGTGCTTAAAATAGTAGGCCGCGCCGTACTGACACTGCATGTTCATGGCGAGAGTTTATCTGCGGATAAAATCGCATCCATGATCGGCTGTTATGCGGAAGATGAGCCCTGTGATCAGGAAGATCGTCGCTTATACGCGCTGGCAATGGAATTAATGTCGAATGATCAATGGGCCAAAAGCGCGTAACCCGCACTCCGCTCAGGTAAATGCAGAGCCTCCCGTGTGGAGGCTCTGTTGTTTTTAGGGGGCGTATGAGGGGGACATGTTCAGGCAGTAAGGTCGCTGCTGGCAAATCCTGAGCAGGTATGTGTTAGCCGCAGAGCAGGCTTCAGGGAGTATATGCCCTCCGCAAAGACGCTAAACCGCCATCCCTGCCAGGCTCAGCGCGGGCGATTACGCACCTCATCCCTGAGGTGCACCCGTAGCCGGGCCAACGCTTTGCATTGTTCAAAAACGATCCCGGCGTTTTTGTCCGCAGCCCTGCTGTGTCAGGCCGAGGCCAGCGCAAAGACCGGCTTACCGCGTGAGAAGGTCGCCACTACCGGTGAAATGCGCGCCACGGCTTCAGCGGAACAGCTCGCTGCTACCAGCATCATGCTCGCATCATCGCCCGGCGCAGGCCACTGACGATCGCCCTGAGCAGAGAGCGGCAGCCGATCGTCTGTGGCGATGGCCAGCGCTCGCGCCAGCGAGAACTCGTCCGAACCACGATAGAGCTGTGCATAGAGATTCGCTTTTTCCAGCATGCTGCCGGTGCCAAACGGGGACCAGTGATCGATCACGCTGTCGGTGCCGGTCATCACCTTTATGCCCGCCGCCTGCAATTGAGGAATCGGCATAGTGAGCCTGCCAATCGGCAACGTGGAAGCGACGCTGAACTGCTGCTCCGCCAGCCCTTCGATCATGTTATCCAGCGCACTGCCGGTAAGCGTCGCCAGCGCAAAACCGTGGCTCAGCGTCACTTTACCTTTCAGCACCGGATTCTGCGCAACTGTGTCAATCATGTACTGAATCGCCGCCACGCCAGCCGGTGAGGTTTCATGCAGATGAATATCCACGCCGCGCTGATAATCGAGCGCAATCTGAAACATGGCATCCAGCGACTTCTCCATCGCACCATCCACGTTGGTGGGATCCAGCCCGCCGACATATTCAACGCCGTTCTGCATCGCCTCACGCATCAGGCCATCAACCTGCGAATGCAGCAGGCCGTGCTGCGGGAAGGCAACAATTTCACAGGAAAAAGCAGGATGACGGGCTAATGCCGCCTGCAGATGTTCCAGACTTTTCAGGCCGCTGACCGGATCGATATTGCAATGGCTGCGGGCGCGGGTAGTACCTTTGGCGTGCAGCAGGGCGATCAATCCTTCGGCACGGGCCTGGGAGTGCGGCAGTAGCTGCGGAATCAGCACCTGCTCGCGCGCAATCATATCCATGATGGTTTTGCCCTGACGTGGACGTGGAGCCTGCCACGGACCGCCGTAGAAGGTTTTATCAAGATGGATATGCATATCCTGCGTCGCGGGCAGCAGCAGCGCCTCCTGCGCATCCCACGACGGTAGCGTGCTATCACCCCGGCCCGCCGAGGTCAGTTGGTCAATTTTGCCGTCGCGCACGCTGATGTCGTAAAGACCGGTCCGGGTCGCGACGACGTCGTCATCCTCGCGGATAAAACCCTCTTCCAGTCGCACATTGCGCAGCAGATAGTGGTCCTGTCGGGGCAGGGCGGCGGGCTGGTCGGGATTGATGGCGGACAACGATGAGCGGGTGGCGGCACTGGCCTGACCGAGACCGGCGGCCAGCAAGCCGCCTGCGGCGGTCCAGCGAACGCTTTGCCCCAGGAAATCACGGCGGCTCGGCGAAGAGGAAATAGGCATCAGAGGCTCCTGCAAAGTGAACAAGGTCTTAATCTGACAAACGACGCGTCACCCTGCTGCGTTATTTTCCACTGACGGCTATTCGATATTTCACTGCCAGCGCAGCTTGCCGAATGCCGCCAGTGACGCCGCCAGTGCGCGCTGCAGCGGATCCTGCGGATGACGGCAGAACAGCGCCAGTTCAAAGGTATTAATCACCGGCAGACCCTGTTCAGGACCCAGAACCCGGTGCTCCGGCAGACGGCAGCTGGCAGGCAGTAACGTCAGCCCCAGCCCCTGTGCACTGGCGGCGGCCAGCGCGACCAGGCTGGCGCTGCTGTAGCTGATGCGCCAGCTTCGGCCCAGCGCATCAAGCGTCTGACAGACCTCATCGCGATAGAGCCCCTGCTGGGGAAACAGCACTAGCGGCACCGGCGTCTGCTCAAAGCAGGGCCACTCTGCACTGTCGAGCCACAGCAGCGGTTCAGGACGCGACGCCAGCGGACGGTCGCCAGCGGGCTGTTTAATCAGCATGATGTCCAGCTCTTCACGCTGCCAGGCACGACGAAGCTCCACCTGCATACCGCTCATCACATCCAGCCGCAGTTGCGGATGATCACGACTGAAGTGCGCCAGCAGACCGGCCGTGGGGGCGGCAAAATCTTCCGGCACGCCAAGGCGCAGCACGCCATCGCGCCACTGGTCACTCAGTACATCGTGCGCTTCCCCGTTCAGGGCAATAATCCGCCGGGCGTAACCTAAAAGTTTTTCGCCTTCTTCGGTGATCTGTACCTGATGCGAGGAGCGGACCAGCAGTTCTTTACCGACCATCTCCTCCAGCCGCCGCACCTGCTGGCTGACGGTAGACTGCGACAGGTGCACTCTGTCGGCGGCGCGGGTAAAGCTGGCGGTTTCGCACACCGCCACAAAGCTGAGCAGCTGTTGCGGAGTGAACATCGGCTGACGATTCATTTTTCCACTACCTGGCAGAGTAATATTTCATTTCCAGATAGTAGCGACTGCTGTCAGGCTGGCAACTTTTAATGGCGTAGATTTCATATGAAGAGAGAGAACAACCTGCTGCTGGCGGCGCTGGTGCTGGCCGGGCTGAATATGCGGCCACTGATGACTTCTGTCAGTCCGTTACTCGGTGAGCTGCGGCAGAGCATCGGTCTGTCACCGCTGGCGGCCTCGCTGCTGCCTGCGGTGCCGATGATGATGATGGGTGCCATTGCCCTGGTCAGTGCGCCGCTGATGCAGCGCTTTGCGGTACGTAAATTACTGCTGGGCGGGCTGTTGCTGCTGTTGCTGGCGCTGGTGAGTCGATGGTTTGTGACTGACGGACGCGGGCTGGTGCTGACTGCCGTGCCGGGTGGGGCGGGCATTGGTATCGTCCAGATGGCGATGCCGGGATTGATTCGTCAGCGCTTTGGCAGCCGCAGTGCGGGCGTGACCGGACTATGGGCAGCGGCGCTGATGGGCGGCGGCGGGATTGGCGCGGCGATCTCGCCGTGGCTGAGCGCACATGCTGGCTGGCAGGGGGCACTGAGCAGCTGGGCGCTGCCGGTGGTGCTGGCTATCCTGCTCTGGCTGTTGATCACCACCACGCCACCCGCAGCCCGCACGGAGGCCGACGCAGTGCCTTCGCTGTGGCGAAAAACCCGCGCCTGGACGCTGGCGCTGAGCTTCGGGCTGGTGAACGGCGGTTACGCCATTTGTGTTGCCTGGCTGCCCGATTTTTACCATCAGCGTGGCTGGAGTGCGCAGGCGGGCGGTTCACTACTCGGTATGATGATCGGCTGTCAGGTTACCGGTGCGCTGCTGCTGCCGTTGCTGGCGCGGGGCCGCGATCGTCGTCCATTGCTGCTGCTCACCCTGGCTATGCAGTTCTGCGGCATGCTCGGCTTCCTGTTTGCACCACAACTGGCACCATGGTTCTGGGCGGGGATAGCGGGCTTCGGGCTGGGCGGGGCGTTTCCGCTGGCACTGGTGCTGGCGCTGGATCATCTGGAGCAGCCCCAGGCTGGCGCGCGGCTGGTGGCCTTTATGCAGGGCATCGGCTTTATTATTGCGGGCAGCATGCCGTTTATCGCCGGTCAGCTGCATGCGCTCACCGGAAATTTCACCAGCGTCTGGATTCTGCAGGCGACGGTCACGCTGCTGCTGATTGTGCTTAATCTGCGTTTTCATCCGCACAGCTATCAGCGCGCTTTCCCGGAGATAAATTGCTGATTTTGGTCCGACCAATTCCGGTAATATTTTTCTCTGGTTCACACTCCGGGAAAATTCGCCCAACTTCTGTTGCCATAGATTAACAATGCATTAACTATCTGTTGCCATAAGCCCCAATACAGCGGTTTGGTCAGACCAATCCGGGGGCAGATGGCATACAGTACTGCATCTGCATGCCACATCACCTTTTCCTCTGGAGATACTGGAATGCAGATCTGGCAACAAAACTACGATCCGCTGGGTAATATCTGGCTCTCAAGCCTGGTCGCGCTGATCCCGATTCTGTTTTTCTTCTTTGCACTGATTAAGCTGAAGATGAAAGG
Organism: Pantoea sp. SM3640; assembly: GCF_015654165.1. Lineage (NCBI taxonomy): Bacteria > Pseudomonadati > Pseudomonadota > Gammaproteobacteria > Enterobacterales > Erwiniaceae > Pantoea > Pantoea sp. SM3640. The sequence goes on along the minus strand of NZ_CP064872.1, from coordinate 2,953,175 downwards.
CTATCTGGCCGCCACCACCACCGTGGTGCTGGCGCTGCTGGTGGCGCTGTTTCTCTATCAGATGCCCGTTGCCCAGGCGCTGGCCGCCGTGGTGTACGGTTTTCTCTATGGGCTGTGGCCGATTGCCTGGATTATTGTCGCCGCCGTGTTCGTCTACAAAATCTCGGTCAAAACCGGCCAGTTCGATATTATCCGTGCCTCTATCCTCTCCATTACCCCCGATCAGCGTCTGCAGATGCTGATTGTCGGCTTCTCGTTCGGGGCCTTCCTGGAAGGCGCGGCGGGCTTTGGAGCGCCGGTGGCGATTACCGCGGCGCTGCTGGTGGGGCTGGGCTTTAATCCGCTCTACGCTGCCGGGCTCTGCCTGATTGTGAATACCGCGCCGGTCGCTTTTGGCGCAATGGGCATTCCGATTATCGTGGCGGGTCAGGTCACCGGACTGGATAGCTTCGCCATCGGCCAGATGGCCGGACGCCAGTTGCCGCTGCTGACGCTGATTGTGCTGTTCTGGATTATGGCGATTATGGATGGCTGGCGCGGCGTGAAAGAGACCTGGCCAGCGGTCGTTGTGGCGGGTGGATCCTTTGCCCTTGCCCAGTTCCTCAGCTCCAACTTCCTGGGGCCGGAGCTGCCCGATATTATCTCGTCGCTCGCCTCGCTGATTTCGCTGACGCTGTTCCTGCGGGTCTGGAAACCGGTGCGCATCTTTCGTTTTGCCGATGCAGAGGCAAAGCACGGCGATGTGCTGCAACCGCCACAGAAGTATCGGCTGGGGCAGGTGATCCGCGCGTGGATGCCGTTCCTGTTTCTCACCGCCACCGTCACGCTATGGAGCATCCCGCCTTTTAAAGCGCTGTTCGCCAAAGGTGGTGCACTCTATGAGTGGGTGCTGGCGGTGCCGGTGCCGATGCTGAATGAGCTGGTGGCGCGGATGCCGCCCGTGGTCGGCAGTGCAACGCCTTATCCGGCGATCTTTAAGCTGGATCTGGTTTCTGCAACCGGCACCGCCATTTTAATTGCGGCGATTATGGCAATGCTGTTCCTGCGCATGAAGCCAAAGGCAGCGCTGCAGACCTTTGGTGAAACGCTGAGAGAGCTGGCGCTGCCGATCTACTCCATCGGGATGGTGCTGGCCTTTGCGTTTATCTCCAACTACTCCGGTCTCTCTGCCACGCTTGCTCTGGCGCTGGCGCACACCGGCCACGCGTTTACCTTCTTCTCGCCCTTCCTGGGCTGGCTGGGCGTCTTCCTGACCGGATCCGATACCTCATCGAATGCGCTGTTTGCCGCGTTACAGGCGACTACCGCCCAGCAGATCGGCGTTTCCGATGTTCTGCTGGTGGCGGCTAATACTACCGGCGGTGTGACGGGTAAGATGATCTCGCCGCAGTCGATCGCCATCGCCTGTGCGGCGGTCGGGCTGGTGGGAAAAGAGTCCGATCTGTTCCGGTTTACGGTTAAACACAGCCTGATTTTCACCTGTATGGTGGGGGGGATTACCACACTTCAGGCCTACGTCTTCCCCTGGATGATCCCATGAGCAACACTGCCGATCCGCTGGTGACACGCCTGCGGGCCTATATCACCGAACATCAGCTCGAGCCGGGCATGCGCCTGCCCGCCGAGCGCCAGCTCTCTGCTGAACTCGGCGTCTCACGTTCCTCGCTGCGTGAAGCGATACAGCAGCTGATCAGCAGTGGCATGCTCATCAGCCGGCGCGGCGGCGGCACCTGGATTCGTCAGCAGCTGGCACCCTGGTCGGAACAGCGCATCGTCGAACCGATTCGCCAGCTGCTGCGCGACGATCCCGACTACCGCTACGACATTCTGGAAGCGCGCCATGCCATCGAGGCCAGTACTGCCTGGCATGCGGCACTGCGCGCCACCGACGCCGACAAAGAGAAGCTGCAGTACGCCTTTGACGCCACCCTGAAGCTGAAAGAGAGTGACGATCCTGACCTCGCTGCCCAGGCGGATGTGCGCTTCCATCTGGCGATTGCCGAGGCGTCACACAATGTGGTGCTGCTGCAGACCATGCGCGGCTTTTTCGAGCTGCTGCAGTCGTCGGTGATGCAGAGCCGTCAGCGCATGTACACCCAGCCAGCCATTTTTGCCCGCCTGACGGAACAGCATCGGGGGCTGCTGGATGCGATCCTCGCGGGCGACGCCGACGCGGCCCGTCAGGCGGCGATGCAGCATCTGGGCTTTGTCCATACCACGCTGAAAAGTCTCCATGAAGATGAAGCGCGCCAGGCGCGCATCACACGCTTACCGGATAACGACACACGCAACCCAAAGGAATCTGACTGATGATTATCTCAGCTGCCAGTGACTATCGCGCCGCCGCGCAACGTATCCTGCCGCCGTTCCTGTTTCACTATCTTGATGGCGGGGCTTACGCCGAGCACACCCTGCGACGTAACGTGGAGGACCTTTCTGACGTGGCGCTGCGCCAGCGCATTCTGAAGAACATGTCGGAACTTAGCCTCGAAACGAAATTATTTAATGAAACCCTGTCGATGCCGGTTGCGCTGGCACCGGTCGGCCTGTGCGGCATGTATGCCCGTCGCGGCGAAGTGCAGGCGGCGCGTGCGGCAGCCCTGAAAGGCATTCCGTTTACCCTGTCGACAGTCTCGGTCTGCCCGATTGAAGAGGTGGCCCCGCAGATCAATCGTCCGATGTGGTTCCAGCTTTACGTGCTGCGTGACCGCGGCTTTATGCGCAATGCGCTGGAGCGTGCAAAAGCCGCTGGTTGTTCAACGCTGGTGTTTACCGTGGATATGCCGACGCCGGGCGCGCGCTATCGCGATGCGCACTCCGGGATGAGCGGTAATCACGCGGCGCTGCGTCGTTACTGGCAGGCGGTCACCCATCCACAGTGGGCGCTGGATGTGGGACTGCAAGGCCGTCCGCACGATCTGGGGAACATTTCCGCCTATCTCGGCAAGCCGACCGGGCTGGAAGATTATATTGGCTGGCTGGCGAACAACTTTGATCCCTCGATTAGTTGGAAAGATCTGGAGTGGATCCGCGAGTTCTGGGACGGGCCGATGGTGATCAAGGGCATTCTCGATCCGGAAGATGCACGCGACGCGGTACGTTTTGGCGCTGATGGCATCGTGGTCTCTAATCACGGCGGACGCCAGCTGGATGGCGTGCTCTCCTCAGCGCGTGCGCTGCCAGCGATTGCCGATGCGGTCAAAGGTGACATTACTATTCTGGCAGACAGCGGTATTCGCAACGGGCTGGATGTGGTGCGGATGATTGCGCTGGGGGCAGATAGCGTGCTGCTGGGACGGGCGTTTATCTATGCGCTGGCGACCCATGGACAGCGCGGCGTGGAAAACCTGCTGAACCTGATTGAGAAAGAGATGCGCGTGGCCATGACGCTGACCGGCGCAAAATCGATAAGTGAAATTACCCGCGATTCGCTGGTGCAGGCGGAGACGCTGCTGACACCAACAGGCACGGTATCACGTCCCCGCGCGGTGAGTTAGCCTGCGAAAATGAATGTATTGTCTATACTTAGCTTCTTTACCAACAGGAGGAATGACATGACCATTCATAAGAAAGGTTCGGCTCACTGGGAAGGCGATATTAAAGGCAAAGGCACCGTCAGCACCGAAAGCGGCGTGCTGAGCCAGCAGCCTTATGGCTTTAATACCCGTTTCGAAGGCGTCAAAGGCACCAATCCGGAAGAGCTGATTGGTGCAGCGCATGCGGCCTGTTTCTCTATGGCACTGTCGCTGATGCTGGGCAATGCGGGCCATAAACCGGAAAGCATTGATACCACGGCTGATGTGTCACTGGATAAAAAAGGCGAGGGCTTTGCCATCACCAAAGTGGCGCTGACCAGCACCATCTCCCTGCCAGGCATTGATGAGTCGACCTTCGACGAAATCATCAACAAAGCCAAAGCGGGCTGCCCGGTTTCTCAGGTACTGAACGCGGAAATTACGCTGGATTACACCCTGAACAACTGATGCCGGCAACGGGTCGCCTTTTGGTGGCCCGGACGTTATGCTATGCCTCCCGGTCCTGTTGCTGACCGGAACAGATGCGCCTTCTGGCGCATCTTCGCTTTCTGATTAGGGGAGACCGAGGTGACAAGATACCGGGCGGCCAAAAAGTACTGGAAGATGGTGCTGGTTCTGTTGTGCATTTGCGGCGCGCTGCTGCTGATACGCTGGGCTGCCATGATCTGGGCCTGAGCAGATGAAGTGGATTAGTCGCCACTCGCTGGGCATATTAGTGATGGTAATTATCGTACTGGAAGCGGTTTATTTTCTGCTCACCGCCTCGTGGCTGCCGTGGCGATAAACGCATTCAGACAAAGGCATCCTCGCGCCGTTTAGTCCGCACATCGCTGCGCGCAATGCGATAAGCCTTACGCGGATCGCCCACCACAAACTCAAAAGTTGGCGTGTAATAAAATGGCAACCAGCCGCCATAGCTGCTCTCCCACTCCCATCGGACGGGGCAGGGCCACAGAATGCCATCATACAAAAGATAGTAAACCCAGCGTCCACCAGGACGACGGGGGCGTGATGTTTTCATGGGATTCACAACGGTAATGGATAACAACAGCTTATATTTTGTACGCTAAAGCGCCAGCTTGCAATGTTGCAGCCCTGCTTTATTGAATCTGGTCCTGAATCAGCGATGGACCTCACCACAAAGCAGGACCACATTCGGTCTGACTTTATGAATACGGTTTGCCATCGTTTCACAGTCCACCTTCGTCGGATAAATGCGCTCCGAGACCGGCAGCGCTTCGCAGGCGTCGTAGCCACACGCGCTCACTAACAACACAAATCCTATCAACATAGATCCTCTCCTTTACACGGTCTGGTGGTCCGGACTGTGGTGCTTTTTATCCCTTTTTAACATCCAGTATAGACAAACGTGACGGGGCGGCATTGTCAGTGTGAGCTATGACCTGCCAGGCAGCGGTCTGCGGCAGGATGAGGGCTGTGTAAGACAAGGACGCAGGCGGGGAGTCAGCCAGCGAAATACCAGGCGGGCAGCAGCGCAATCAGGTTATTCAGGGTGTGCAGGAAAATGGGCAGCGCCAGACTGTTACTCCGCAGCCGCGCATAGCAGAGCAGCAGTGAAAACAGCGTCAGAGCGATAAGGGTCTGCCAGTGCACATACTGTGTATGCATCACCGCAAACAGCAGTGAGGTCAGCAGCATGCAGGCGAAACGGCTGCGCGGCGCCCACAGCAGAAAACCCTGTAACAGGAAACCGCGGAACAGCACCTCTTCAAACACCGGCGCCAGCAGTACGGCGGTCAGCAGCAGGATCAACAGCGAATTGCGTCCCTGCTGGGCCTGCATCACCAGCCAGCCTTCCGGCTGCATGAACTGCATCTGTGCCGCCATCAGCACAAACAGCGCGCCGGTAAACAGCAGGGTTTGCAGCGTATAAAGTTCACCCAGCGGCAAATCGGTGCGGCGCTGGCAGTAGAAGCGATAAAGCGGATAGATAACAGCAAATTCAAACAGGCAGAGTACGGGCACCAGCAGGCCGTCATTACGCAGCACGCTGTAATTAGGGAACAGCGTGATCAGCATGGTAACCAGGTAATAGACCACAAAGCTGCCGACGTAGAACAGCGTCAGGGTCACTCTGTCGGAATTGGTGTTCATAGGCGACTCAGCCAGCGAAGGTAAGCGCATAGTAGCAATGCACCCGATCGCTGTCGAGTGAGCCTGTTACACATTATTTAAGCGCAAAATGTTAGCCGCAGACTAAACACCAGAGCACCCAGGCCGATAACTGATGAAACTAATCTGGCCAGCAACGCATGTTGTATTGCAGGTCTGTGATCTCAACCCCTGGCTGTGTAGTGAGCACTCTTAATGACTTTTAACCCTCCGGCGCCGCCGTCGCCGCCATTCAGACATGCCGCTGAAGATCGCACTGTCCGCTTTACGCGGCGCAGCCTGCGTACGCTTTCGCTGCTGCTGTCTGGTGTGCTGGTGCTCTCGATGCTGATGGTGCTGACGATTGCGCAGCGTCAGAACAGCGCATCGGTTGAGCATGACCGCATGCTGATGCAGCAGACGTGGCAAAATCGTCAGGAGGCGATGGTCACCGATATCCGGGATTATGCCTTCTGGGGAGAAGCCTGGCGCAATCTCCATGTCAGGGTGAACAAGGTCTGGGCGTTTGACGAAGAGAACTTCGGACCGGGTCTTTACGAAGAGTATCACTATGAAGGCGTGTTCGTGGTTGACGGCAAAGGCCGCACTACCTACAGCGTGATTAATGGGCAACTGGCGGATACGTCGCTGGAAGCCTGGCTGGGTAATGAAACACCGTTGCTTATTGCGGCAGCGCGTCAGCTCAATAATAAAGCGATGACCCGCAATGCGCTGATCAATCATATGCCCGCGATTGTGGTGGCTGCACCTATCAGCAGCGGTAAACTGCCGAACGCGCCGCCTATGGCCGGACCTGCGTCTATCATGGTGTTCGTGAATCTGTTCACACCCGCCAAATTACAGGCACTCGGCGCGACGCTGGATGTGCGCGAACTGCGTCTGCCCGCCAGTGAAGAGGATGCCCTGCGTGAACCGCGAATGGTACTCCCGTTGCCAGGCGGCGAGTCCATTGTGCTGCGCTGGACGTCAAAAATGCCGGGCATGGGCCTGATCGGGTTGCTGTTGCCACTGCTGCTGCTGACGGCGATCATCATCGGCATCATCACCCATCGCGTCAGCCGCCATGCGCTCTCTAATGCGATTCTCTCTGACCGCCGCTTTGCCATGCTGGCAATCAGTCAGCAGGAGCTTGCCAACAGTGAAGCGCGGTTTCGCGATCTCGCTGAGGCGGCGTCAGACTGGATCTGGGAAACGGATGAAGAGGGCCGTCTGATCTATCTGTCAGCGCGTTTTCATACCCTTACCGGCCATGACATCACACACTGGCTGGGACGTCACATCGATCACCTGCTGACTCATCCCAGCCATTCGCTGGTCGCCTGGCTGCTGCGGCAGGAGGCGGAAGAGCAACAGATGCCGCTGCGCTGTCAGTTTATGTCGGCTCAGGGTCACCGCCGCATCGGTCAGCTGGTAGCGAAAACCATCTGGCATGATGCGCGACGTATCGGGTTTCGCGGCACGGTATCGGACATTACCCAGGGCATGGAAGCGGAGGCTCGCATTCAGTTTCTGTCGCGTCACGACGTTTTAACCGGTCTCTCGAACCGCGTGCAGCTGCTGGAGTTTCTGACGCTGCACCTTGCGCTGCCTGATGGCGCTGCGCCGCTGACGCTGATTACTCTCGATCTCGATCAGTTCCGGCCAATCAATGAAACCTGGGGCCATGCGGCGGGCGATGAGGTACTGAGCCAGATAGCGCAGCGTCTGAAGCACTGTATCGGCCCGCAGGAGCTGGTGGCGCGGCTGAGCGGAGATGAATTTGTCCTGGTGTTGCGGGAAACGAACCGTGAGCGGATCGATCAGCGTTGTGCCCAGCTGGTGCACGAGGTTCAGCAGCCAGTCAGCACCGGCCAGCATGTCCACTATCTCACCATCAGCATGGGCATTGCCTGTGCGCCGCAGGATGCCAGCCATCCGGAAGCGCTGCTGCAGATGGCGGATATCGCACTGAATGAAGCACGCGATGCGGGACGTAATCAGTGGGTCTGGTACGCCAATGAAATGGCGAGCCAGCGCGAAGATAAGCGTGAAATGGCGCGGCGCATTGAGAAAGCGCTGACTAACAACGAATTCCGTCTGCACTATCAGCCCCGTTATCAGCTGCTGACCGGTCAGCTGGCCGGCGCTGAAGCGCTGATTCGCTGGCAGATTGCCCCGGATCAGTGGATTACGCCTGACCACTTTATTCCGCTGGCGGAAGAGAGCGGTCTGATCGCCACTATCAGCGACTGGGTTCTGATGCGCGCCTGCCAGGATGCGCTGGGCTGGGGCGGCGATCGCTATGTGTCAGTCAATATTTCGCCGATGGAGTTTCGTACCAGCGATCTGGTGCAACGTGTGGCAGATGTTCTGGCGAAAAGTGGTCTGCCAGCGACAAGGCTGGAGCTGGAGATCACGGAAAATGTCACCTTTGAACATCCACAGCATGCGCTGGAGGTGATGCAGGGCTTACGGTCACTGGGGGTGAGGTTAACCGTTGACGATTTTGGCACCGGCTATGCCGCGCTGGGCTACCTGAAGACCTTCCCGTTCAACGGTCTGAAGATAGACCGCTCCTGGATGAAAGATTTCCCGGAGTCGCAGCAGGCGCAATCGGTCGTGGCGGGCATTATTGCGCTGGCACGCGCTTTTGCGCTGACGATTACGGCGGAGGGAATTGAGACAGAAGCGCAGCTGAACCAGCTAAAACAGCTCTCGTGCGAAGAGGGGCAAGGCTACTTCCTCGGTCGGCCGATGCCGCTGGCTGCATTCAGTACGCTTCTGGAAAGAACAACGCAAAATCAGGCTGAGCCGGTTTAACGGACTTTGACCGCCACGGCGGTCATCAGCATTGCGCAGACAACAAAAATAATCAGTTCCATCATGACCTCCACAGTGCTAAGAATAGTCTTAAGATAGTGTAGCGGCTCACTGTGTTTTTTTTAGGCAGTGAGTGCGATTAATCTTAAAAAATGCCCCTGTGTGACACCCGGATCCGCGCTCACTGTAACAACTTTACCTTTTCCGGCTTCTGGTCAGCAGGCACGCTTTGCTACTCTTGGGGCAGGTTTTACACGTCCAACAGGAGAACAAACGTGAAATTTTATGGAAAAGGGCTGCTGGTAGTGGGTCTGTTTGCATTAACCGCCTGTCAGTCTGCCAGTAAACCTGACACCGCCAGTGTGCCGCAGGATCCTGAAGCCGACCGCTGCGGTGCCTCTCAGTTTCAGAACTATGTCGGCAAACCGTTAACCGTGCTTCAGGGTCAACACTTTGAACAGCAGGTGCGTCCAATCCCCTATAATTCTGCGGTCACCATGGACTTCAACCTCAACCGGCTTAACTTCCTGGCCGACAAAAATGGCAATATCAGCTCAGTTTATTGTGGCTGACGGCCGGTCTGTCATAGGCTTGTCATAACGGCAGGCGAGGATAGCAGCGCGTTTAAGAAACTTCCTCGTCACACAATAAATAGTGCTCGTCTTGTTTATTCCCGCCCCGGCGGGAATTTTTTTAGCGCCTTCGGGCCGGAACAGGAGCGGAGAAGATGAAACGCATCATCGTGGCACTGCTGCCCACGTTGTTACTCAGCAGCACGCTGGCACAGGCCTCCAGTGAAGAGGCCTGGCAGAAGAGCCGTCAGATCATGACGCAGGCGTGTATTAACGCCAGCCACCTGAGCAAAGTAAAAGTGCTGGGCGAGCCGATTGAGTATGACGACAACACAGGTTACAGCGCACTGTTGCTGGAAGGACGCTATCCCCAGCAGCATATGAAAAACAGGCGTGGACGGGAGCTCTGCCTGTTTCAGCGCAGCAGTGGACGGGCCAGTGTCAGCGAAGCGGATAAACTGCGCTGGGTGAAGTAAACCGCCGTTTTACACCTCCGGCTGCGTGTCGATGAGCTGTGCCAGCAGGGTGCGATACCGCTGCAACTGCGCTTCATCGCCTTCCACTTCCAGTTTGTCGATCACTCGCGCAATCAGTGCCTTACTGGTCGCGGGTTCTCCCGCCTCCATAATTTCGCGCAGAATAACCGCCAGCAGATCGGACTCTGGCGGTGTTCGCCAGTTCGGGCTGTTGAAATAGTCACTGATAGCGCGGCTGGCACTGTTCGTTTGCACTCTCATTTCCCTACCTCCGCTGAAACACTATCCCGACCCTTACACAGGTGTAAGAGCATCTATGCATGTCATAAGCTGAACTGCCTCAGCGTAGCCGGATGGTCTGGACCGTTTTTTAGCGGAGGACGTCGCGCCAGGCAGAATGATCGCCACATCGCCACGACTGGCGATTTTTTAAACATAGAAGCGGCGTGAATCGTTGTCAGTAACAGAATGACATATTTTTCCATATTGATGAGGCATGGTTGAGGAAGAGGGTGCCAGGGCAGGCCGTCGGCCACGGGATTCACGCTGTAAACCGCTGGTCAGAGAAAATTTTCGCGGGTAATTGCGCTGAATCAAGAGGAATCCGGTCTTTTGCCGTTTGTGCCATGTTATGTCGGTCACGTTAAGAATCGTCGCGTTAAACTAAGTACTCCCTCTCTTTGAATTATCTGCTCATGCCACGCATTATTGAACCCTGGAAGATAAACCTGATCTCGGTCTGGTTTGGCTGTTTTTTTACTGGCCTGGCCATCAGCCAGATTATCCCGTTTCTGCCGCTCTACCTTGAGCAGCTTGGCGTCACCGGAGGCGAGTCCCTGAGTCTCTGGTCGGGGCTCACCTTCAGTATCACCTTCGTGGTTTCGGCGGCGGTCGCCCCGCTGTGGGGCAGTCTGGCCGATCGCAAAGGCCGTAAATTGATGCTGCTGCGTGCGGCGTTTGGTATGGGCGTGGTGATCCTGCTGCAGGCTTTTGTCACCCAAGCCTGGCAGTTGCTGCTGCTGCGCGCCCTGATGGGGCTGACCTCCGGCTATATCCCCAACGCGATGGCGCTGGTGGCGGCTCAGGTGCCGCGTGAACGCAGCGGCTGGGCGCTGAGCTGTGTCTCCACCGGGCAGATTGGCGGTGTGATTCTGGGGCCGATGCTGGGTGGGCTGCTGGCTGACTGGGTCGGTTTGCGCACGGTATTTATCGTCACCGCGGCGCTGCTTATGGTTAGCTTTCTGGTGACGCTGTTCCTGATTAAAGAGACCGGTTACACCCCGGTGAGTAAAAAAGAGAAACTCAGCGGACGCGAGGTTTTCCGCTCGCTGGACAACCCCAGGCTGATGCTCTGCCTGTTTTTCACCACCATGGTGATCCAGATGTGCAACGGATCGGTGAACCCGATCCTGACGCTGTTTGTGCGCGAGCTGGCGCCCACCGCAGAGAATATCGCGTTTCTCAGTGGCGTAATTGCGGCACTGCCCGGCGTCTCTGCACTGCTGGCCGCGCCACGTTTGGGACGACTCGGTGACCGCATTGGTACGCAGCGTATCCTGCTGGCGACGATGGTTATCTCGCTGCTGCTGTTTATCGCGATGTCTTTTGTAACCAGTGCCACGCAGCTGGGCGTCTTACGTTTTCTGCTGGGCTTCGCCGATGGCGCGATGATGCCTGCGGTACAGACGCTGCTGGTACGTCACTCGCGTGACAATATCACCGGCCGGATCTTCGGTTATAACCAGTCGTTTATGTATCTTGGCAATGTTGCTGGCCCCTTACTGGGCGCAGCAGTATCGGCGGTGGCAGGTTTCCGCTGGGTCTTTTGTGCCACCGCCGTTGTGGTGCTGATTAACGTGCTGTTTCTGAAACGCTTTTACCGGCGTCCGAAGACTGTGTTGCCCGCGTCGGCTGACAAATCTTCAGTTCAGCCTGCCAGCGCTGCTGAGTCAGCAAAAACTCAGGACTGACGCTGGGGCTCCAGGAGTCATCACCGCCGACGCCCATATGGAAGGCATCCAGGTGCAGCCAGCAGCCCGCCTCCGGACGCAGAAGGTGGCGGTGGGATGCCTCACGCAGCTGTTCCAGACTGAAGCGGCTCAGCGAAAAAGCGAAATCACCGCTGACCTGCCAACTGCCGCTGTCGAGCTGGCGGGTGCCGCCACGCAGACCATTCTCACCGGGGAAAACATAGGGGGTTGAAAGCTGATCCAGCGGCAGTTGCCAGTGTGAGAACTGCGCGGCCAGCTGGCGATCGGGATAGTTTTCATGCGGTCCCAGACCGAGCCAGCTTACCTGCTGCGGTATCTGCGCCAGCTCACAGCGTAAGCCGATGCGTGCGGGCGGTGGCAATCCGCGTGACTGCTCAACGGAAAGCTGTAACTGCAACTCCCCCTGCGCATTGATCAGATAACGCTTACGGCTGATAAAGGCGAGCTTGCCACTGGCGAGCCAGCTATGCAGCGTTTCGATCTGCACCGCCTGCGGCAACGCATGCGCGGCTATCGACACCAGCTGGCTGCTCATCTGGTCATATCCTGCCGCCTTCCAGCGCTCGACCCACGCATTAGGATCAACCCGTTCCGCTTCGCTGGTGCCGATGTCATTGTCCAGCGGCGCGCGAATAAAGCAGTCCTGAAGCGGCGAGAGCAGCGTCGGCTGTTCATCAACAAACCATTGCGTCAGTTCGCCGCTGTGGCGTGAGAAATGCCAGCGCTGCTGCTGATGGGTGACGATAATCTCACTGGCGTCATCATGGAGGACAGGTGCTTCAGCTTTTTCCGGCAGCGGAGGCAGCGCCAGCAGCGAAGGCAGCGCCCACTGATGCCAGGCGACACGCCAGTCGGCAGCACTCCAGCGGGTCGGGTGAATCTGATGAACAGCAACATTAAGCCAGCATTCGCCCTGTAAGGCGGGCGGTGACGGCAGGGTGATCCGCTGCTGACCCTGTGGGCCGATATCCAGTAAAACTTCACCTTCCGTCACCACCTGGCCTGCCTGCTCAATGCGCCAGCGCAGCACTTCATTGTCACTGTGACGGAATAAGTAGTCGCTGCTGACCGTAACGCTCAGCGGGTCGCCGGGATCGACGGTGAACTGCCAGAACTGCTGTGCGCGCTGCGCCTCATACAGCGCCGGATGCGGCGTGCGATCGGCAAACACCAGCCCGTTCATACAGAATTGACGATCGTTGGGTTTATCGCCAAAATCACCGCCGTAAGCCTGCCACGGGTTGCCCTGATCGTCATAGCGGGTCAGGCTCTGATCCACCCAGTCCCAGACGAAGCCGCCCTGCAGGCGCGGGAACTGGCGGAAGGCCTCCCAGTATTTCGCGAAACCGCCAAAGCTATTGCCCATGGCATGCGCATACTCACACAGGATCAGCGGACGCGTTTCGCCCGGCAGGCCGATCCACTTTTTCAGCGACCACTTCGGCACCGCCGGGAATGGCTGATCTTCATCGACCCTGGCATACATCGGGCAGATGATATCGGTCGCGGCGGTGTCCGCACCGCCGCCTTCATACTGAACCGGACGGGTAGGATCGCTGCTTTTCACCCAGCGGTAGAGCGCGTCATGCGTGGCACCATGTCCCGACTCATTGCCCAGCGACCAGATAATAATGCTGCAGTGATTACGATCGCGCTGCACCATACGCGTCACACGTTCGCTAAAGGCAGCGAACCAGCGGGGATCGTCGGAGAGCCGGTTCATCGGCTGCATGCCGTGGGTTTCGATATTCGCTTCATCCACCACATAAAGCCCGTACTGGTCGCACAGCCGATACCAGAGCGGATGATTGGGATAGTGCGAACAGCGCACCGCGTTGAAATTGTGCTGCTTCATCAGCTCAATGTCGCGGCACATCGTTGCCTCATCCACCACCTGACCGAGCTCCGGATGGTGTTCGTGGCGATTAGTGCCACGGATCAGCAGCGGTTTGCCGTTGAGACAGAGCAGGCCGTTATCGATAGTGACCTGACGGAAGCCGACATCATACGCTTCCACCTCGATCAGCTGCTGATCCCCATCCAGCAGCGCCAGCGTGGCGCGATAGAGGTGTGGCGTTTCAGCGCTCCACAGCGCAGGCCGTTCCACCGGCAGGCTGAGCAGGGCGCGTTCAGGATAGTGACCCCGCTCGTCAATAATGGCACTGCCCAGCAACTGCTGACACTGCGCAACCGGCTGTTCACCCTGCCATAGCGTCAGGCGCAGCTGATAGCGCGAGGTGAGGTCAGGCGGCAAGGCAACGCGGACCTGGGCGCGCAGCTCGGCACGGGTAAACTCCGGGCTGAGCCGGGTTTCCAGTTGCACGTCAGCCAGATGCACCTGCGGCTTATGCAGTAACGTGACATCGCGGAAAATGCCGCTCATCCGCCACATATCCTGATCTTCAAGATAGCTGCCGTCGCTCCAGCGCAGCACCATCACCGCCAGCCGGTTTTTGCCCTGTCGCAGATAAGGGCTCAGGTCGAATTCGGCGGGCAGGCGGCTGTCCTGAGAGTAGCCAATCCACTGTCCATTGCACCACAGATGAAAGGCCGAATTGACGCCGTCAAAGATGATGCGTGTCTGCCCGGAAGTGAGCCAGGCGGCGTCCGGGCTGAATGTGAGCGAATAACATCCTGTCGGGTTCTCTTTGGGTACAAACGGGGGATTAACCGGAATGGGATACTGCACGTTGGTGTAAATAGGCGCATCAAAGCCGTGCATCTGCCAGTTTGCCGGCACCGGAATCGTGCTGGCATCCGGTAGATCCTGCAGTAACCAGCTGGCCGGGACCGCCTCAGGCTGCGCAAAGTAACTGAAACCCCACTCCCCATTCAGGCTCTGCAGTGACACCGAGGGCGTGTCATCACGCGCCGCTGCTTCGTCCCGCCAGCTGGCAAAAGGCGGGTGCGCATCCAGCCGATGCAGCGAGGTCACGACCGGATTTTCCCAGTCGCGCCGGGAGAGGATGTCACTGAAAGCAGCCTGTGAGAGAGTCATGGTTATATCCTGTAAATGTGATGCGCTCACAATGCGCAAAATTGTTCAGGCTGTAAAGCGTTCGCCATCCCGATTTGCACAAATAGTTTTCCCCGAAAGCGGGCCGCAGTGTTGAGAATGTGGCGGCTTACTGACTGTAAAACGTTAAGTCTGGTCAGCAAAGATGAATAGCGGCCGGATGCGGAGGAATCTCACTTGTCGCCATGCGGGTGGCTTCATACACTCAGCCCGATTTCATCACCCTGAGGTAAATATGGTACGAATCGTTAAGCTGGCTGCCGTTGTGGCATTAGTGACTGCATTAAGCGGATGTCTTTTCCCGCCTCCTGGCGGCGGCGGTGGAGGAGGTGGTGGCTGGGGCGGACCTGGCGGCGGACCGGGCCGCGGATTTGTCGATCCGCGTTAAGTCTGCTTATTGAATGCTGGCAGGCAAAACGTTTAACAGCGGTGATGTTTGTCCGCAAAACGTTTCGCCTGCAAAGTTAGCCGGAAATCGCCGTGAAAAGCGCAGCGGTGCAGGCTAACTCGCTGAAAAAAGGTGAGTTGCCCTCTGTTTTTTTAGCCAGCGTGGTGATAGTTTCAGCTTTTCTTCACCGCTGAGACAACAGCATGAAAAACCTGATTGCTGAGTTACTGGTTAAGCTGGCTGAAAAAGAAGCGACAGCGAAAGAGCAGGTGGCGCAGATTGAGGCGCTGGAAATTGTCGTGACCGCACTGGTTCGCAAGCTGGATCCGCAACAACATCTGGACATGACGATTACGATTGAAACCGCCATGGACAACGTGGCCTGTGCCGATGACAACGATGCGCTGTTGCTGCGTAATTACATCGAAAAGCTGCTCCGGCATCCCCGCCAGTAACGAGCCCGGTACCAATCTGGAATGGGATCTTCACATCACTTTGACATGAAACATTTTCCGCTTTGCTTATTCGCTGCCAGAATAACAGGGGACAATCCATTGTGGAGATAACAAGATGAAAGTCGGTTTAATGGCGATGATGATGGCGGGCCTGCTGGTCAGCGGGCTGGCGGGTGCGGCGGAGAAGACCCCGCAGCAGGAAAAGATGACGATGTGTAACCAGCATGCTAAATCACAGGATCTCAAAGGGGATGCACGTAAAACCTTTATGAGTGAATGCCTGAAAAAAGACAGCAAACTGTCGCACATGTCGCCGCAGCAGATGAAAATGAAAAGCTGTAACGGCGAAGCTGGCGATAAAAAGCTGGCAGGCGATGCGCGTAAAACCTTTATGAGCCAGTGCCTGAAAAAAAGCTGATCATCCCCCACGGCCACGTAGGTGGCCGCTTCTTCTTTCTGCGCAACGATGATTCAGTTCCTTAACGCTGATTAAATTACCTTCCACAACAAAACCTTAACCCCTCTGACAAACATTCCTCATCAGGCTTCCCGGTTCCTTTGCCACACTTACTGTTTGTGGGGATTTGCGCAGGCTTTGTTTTACCGCGCAGCACCAGACCCGAAACAGCGAAAGGAGCCATGCCGTGAACTATCAATTTACCGCCGACCTGAACGATCTGCCGCAGCGACAGCCGGTTAAGAAAACGCTGGGTGAGGTAGAGGTGTTACTGATTCGCGACGGGGACAACGTACGCGCGTATCAGGCGAAATGTCCGCATGCGGGCGCGCCGCTGGAGCAGGGCGCGATTTGTGGCGACCGGCTGGTCTGCCCGTGGCACAAAGCCGCGTTTCATATCGCCGATGGCAAAATGTGTGAACCGCTGGCGCTGGCCGATCTTAAGCAATATCCGCTGCGCATTGAAGAGGGCCGGGTGCTGGTAAACCCAAAAGCGATGTCTCCCGCTGCACCCATTGGCAGCGGAGCAGACGCACCGGTTTATGTAGTGCTGGGTGGTGGCGCTGCGGGCAGCGCAGCGCTGTGGCGTCTGCGTCATGACGGCTTCAAAGGCCGCCTGATTCTGGTTGAGCGGGAAGCGGACGCGCCTTACGACCGCACTGCGCTGACCAAATTTGTGCCGTCGGGCAAAATGGACATCAGCGAGGTGCCACAGCTGCTGAAAGCGGATGTGATGGAGCACGTTGAACGCGTGCAGGCTACCGTGAGTCGCCTTGATACGCAGCAGCAACGGCTGATCTTCGACGATGGCGAAACGCTTGCCTTCGACAAACTGCTGATCGCCAGCGGCGCAAAGCCTGTCCGTCCCGATTTGCCAGGCAGCGATCTTGAAGGAGTTTATTTGCTGCGCAGCAAAGCGCAGACCGATGAGCTGCTTAAAGCGGTGGATGCCAGCCATAAAATCATGATTATCGGCAACAGTTTTATCGGCACCGAGCTGGCGTCGGCACTGCGTAATCGTGACATCGACGTTACGGTGATTGCCCGTCAGGCGCTGCCCTTTGCAAAACGGTTTGGCGATCAGATAGGCCGCTATTTCTACCAGCTGCATGAGCAAAACGGCGTGAAGTGGGTGCAGGGCGAGATTGAAGCTATACAGGGCGACCAGCAGGTGAGTGGCGTACAGCTTAAGGGTGGACGGCAGCTGGATGCGAACGTTGTGCTGTTTGCTACCGGCGTAAAACCGGCTACCGACTTTATCCACGATCTGGCGCTGGCAGAGGATGGCAGTCTGCAGTCAGACGAGCATTTACGGGTCGCTGACAATATCTGGGTGGCGGGTGATATCGCCACGTATCCGTCGGCACAGGGTCCGCTGCGCATTGAGCACTATCGCGTCGCGCATCAGCAGGGACAGACCGCCGCATGGAATATGCTGGATCAGAACGTTGCCTTTGATCGTGTGCCGTTCTTCTGGACCACGCAGTATGGCACCCGTTATGAGTATGTTGGCCATGCGGCAGAATGGGATAATTTCGAGCTGATCGGCTCGCTGGAGGACAAAAAGTTTATGGCGTTTTATGGTCAGCAGGGGCAACTGGCGGCGATCTGCTCATGCGGTATGTATACGCTGACTGCTGAGCTGGTGGAGCGGATGCAGCAACCGATGTCGCTTGCCGACGCGGTGGCGCTCGCTCAGGCGCACATCAGTTAAGTTGCGCACAAGGCGGGCCGCGAGCCGGTCCGCCCTGCGCAGTGCCTGAACGCTTAGCTGCGGCTTAGTTTTTCGGACTTCGCCATGCACTGCTGCATTGCTTCAATCACCGCCGAGCGCATCCCTTTCTCTTCCAGCACCTTCACGGCTTCAATGGTGGTGCCGCCAGGCGAGCAGACCATATCTTTAAGTTCAGCCGGATGTTTGCCGCTGGTCAGCACCATCTCCGCCGCCCCTTTTACCGCCTGTGCAGCAAACTGATAGGCCTGGGCGCGCGGCATGCCGCCCAGTACGGCCGCATCCGCCATCGCCTCGATAAACATAAAGACGTAGGCCGGTGCAGAACCGCTGACGCCGACCACGGAGTGAATCAGATATTCATCCACCACGGCCGCTTTGCCGAAGCTCTCAAAAATCGCGACGACCTCGTCGATCTCCGCCTGCTCAACCAGCACGTTGGGCGTGACCGAGGTCATGCCTTCGCTGACCAGCGAGGGCGTATTCGGCATCGCCCGGACAATTTTACGATCGTAGCCCAGCACCGATGAAAGCGAATCCAGCGTCACGCCCGCCGCAATCGACACTACCAGCGCCTCTTTTTTCAGGCTGCCGGCCAGCTCTTTTAATACTTTCAGAATCACATTGGGTTTTACCGCGCCGAACAGGATGTCCACCTCACGCGCCAGCGCATCCGCGCTCTCAGCTGCGTTGATGCCATACTGCTCTGCCATCGCCTGGTTGGTCTCTGCTTTGCGATCGTAAACGAAGATATCAGACGGGGCGATTTTGCCGCTGTTGACCAGTCCGCCGATAATAGCTTTCGCCATGTTTCCCCCGCCGATAAACCCGATTTTTTTTGCCAGCATCGCCATCTCCTTAGGACATTATTCGGTTTTCTCAGTGGGCTAGCTTACTTCAGCCAGCCCGAATAACAAGTCAGCCGGATGCGGGCTGGAAAGCGTGCCGCAAATAAAATTTGCCATTCAGGGAGAACCCGGCAAGATCTCAGGCTTCTCTGACTGTAAGGAATCATGATGTTTATCTGGGTCGATGCCGATGCCTGTCCGAATGTGATCAAAGAGGTGCTCTACCGTGCGGCGGATCGCACCTCCACCACGGTCACTTTTGTGGCAAACCAGTTTCTGCGTGTGCCGCCATCGCCTTATCTGCGCACCCTGCAGGTGCCAGCCGGATTTGATGTGGCGGACAATGAGATTGTCAGGCGTTGTCAGCCTGGCGATCTGGTGATCACCGCCGATATTCCGCTGGCGGCTGAGGTGATTGAGAAGGGGGCGGCAGCGCTGAATCCGCGCGGTGAACGTTACTCACCGGCAACGATACGTGAACGCCTGACGATGCGGGATTTTATGGATACTCTGCGGTCAAGCGGCGTGCAGACCGGCGGCCCCGCGACGATGAGTCCGCGTGACCGCCAGCAGTTTGCGAATGAGCTGGATAGCTGGCTCACTCAGCAGAAACGCTCGACTTAAACGAAGCTGTCGTCATCGTCGAAATCACCGCCGCCAAAATCGTTCAGATCGCTGTTGTCGGCATAATTACTGTCCCAGCCTGAGTTCTGATCGAGGAAGGCGTTATCGTTACCGCCGTTAAAGGCATCGGCGTTGTCATCGCCACCGTTAAAGGTGTTGAGATTATCATTCACCTCCGGCAGCGGCGGCTCATTGATGATGTTCACAATCTCTTCCGGCTGTGAATGGTGGAACATGCTGGTCAGCATATCGGCCATCACCACACCCCCTGCCACGCCCACTGCTGTTTGTAGTGCGCCGCCAAGAAAACCGGTGCCGCGTGGCGCTGCTGCCTGAGCAGGGGCATATTGCTGCTGTGCCAGTTGTTGCGGCGCACTGTTCCACGGCGATGGTTGCTGTTGCTGCTGCTGGACGGGCTGCTGCTGGCGCGAACCGCTGCCAAACAGTCCCGACAGAAAGCCGCCGCTGCTCTGTGCGGGTTGTTGCTGCTGTTGCTGCTGCAACTGTGCAACCTGGCTTTCCAGCGCTGACACTTTCTCATTGAGTTTTTTCAGCGCCGCTTCCTGAATCAGGATCGCCTGCGCCATGTAGTAAGGCGCGCCCGGCTGCGCCTGAAGATGCTGGTTAATCAGTTGTTCGGCTGCGGCATCGCGTGCCGCGGTCTGGCTTTCAGCCTGTTTCAGACGGCTGAACAGCCCTTCAATCAGTTGTTGTTCTTCGCGTTGCATGATGACTCTCCTGTGGCGATTGTTACCAGTATATGGGGGCGCCGGTAAGAAAAGTAAAATCGCGGCGGTAAGCAAATATTGCCAGCGCATTCCGGACGCTGTTTTGCGCGTTTTTTATCGTCCTGTTAGCGCCGTGATGCACAAAACGTGCATGCTTTTCCCGTTGAAAACACAAAGATTATCGCTGTTCAGGTAACGAAAATGCGTAAATCATGCCTGACAGGTGGAGGCAATAATAATTTCCAGTTATCATGCGTCGCATTATTAAGCTAACCATGCAGCCGCATCGCGCGGTCAGGCGGAGGAACGGCCCTGATGTCACTACCCATCTTTTTGATTGGCGCTCGCGGTTGCGGCAAAACCACGGTCGGCGAAGCGTTGTCGCAGGCGCTGGGCTACGCCTTTACGGATACCGATCACCATCTGCAACTTAGCACGCAGCGCAGCGTGGCCGAGATTGTTGCGGCAGAAGGCTGGGAAGGTTTTCGCGCCCGTGAAACGGAATCGCTTAAAGCGGTGACGGCACCCGGGACCGTGATTGCCACCGGTGGCGGGATGATTCTGGCTGAAGAGAACTGCCGTTTCATGCAGGAGCAGGGCCGGGTGATCTGGCTCAGCGCGTCGCCCGAAGTGCTGGCAGAACGACTGGAAAGCGAACCTGAAGCGGCTCAGCGTCCGACGCTGACCGGACGTCCGATTGCCGATGAGATGAGTGATGTGCTGCGTGAACGCGCGCATCTCTATCAGTCCGCAGCCCATCATCAGGTGAATGCCATGCAATCGCCTGAGTGCGTAGTGGAGGAGATTTTGCTTTCCCTCTCTCTGGCGCGCGCCAGCTAACCCTCAGATTTTTCCCGCTTTGATCCCGCTTCGGATGGCATTGTCTATACTTATCCTATGACAGGCAGCAGCCTGTCCTGTGGAATGTTATTCAGACAAGAGGGACATACTATGCCGACTAGACCACCATACCCACGTGAAGCGAAAGTTGTGCCTGTTGAAAAGGGTCCTGAGGGAAACAAAGTAACCTCCTACGAATTGCGTGCTGATCATCCCAAACCGAATTCATTAATCAGTGAGCACGAAACGGAAGAAGAAGCGCGTGACGCCAAAGAGCGTTACGAAGATGTCGAGAAAGAGTAAAGCTTTGCTGCTGGCAGGGACGCCAGCCTGTCATGTCTGATAATCCTGTCTTTTTCAGCGCAACGCTGTTCCAGTACAATGCCTCTTTGCACTCATAGCGACCTGATTACTAAAGAAGCGAAATTTACGCAGATTTCCTGTCGTATGCTTTCTGCTCATGCGTCTGTTCTGCACTCTCTTCACGTCGCCATATAAAGCCCCGCTAATCATTTCTGTCACATTATTTTCTCTGCTGCCGATAACGTTAAGTGTTGAATTGTCGCTTGACCGATTCAGCGTCACGTTTTACTTTCGTCAAACCAACAGAGGAACTTAGTTCCATATAGTGGAACACGCTACATGACCACACTTGAAAATGCGGCTGCCGTACTCCGATTGTTTCAGCACAAAGGTGTGACGCAGGGGCATGTCGGTCTCTCATTCAGTGAGGTGGTTGAGGCGCTGACGCTGCCGAAGAGCACCGTTTCACGTCTGCTGGCCACGATGGAAAGTCAGGGGCTGCTGGAGCGGGATGCGGACACGCGCGGTTATCATATTGGTCGCGTGTTGCTGGCCGCCGCTGGTCATTATCTCTCGGCACCGCTGGTCGATAGCGTTTCAGCGGCGATGGTCCGGCTGGCTGCGAAGACCGGCTGCATGGGATACGTGTCGAAGCTCGATGGACGGGAAGTGTTAGTAATGCGCATGTTTCATGGGCGTCACTTTACGCAGATGGTCACACCGCCCGGCAGTCGAATGCCTGCCGCTGCGACGTCAACCGGTCGGGCGCTGTTAGCGCAACTCAGTGACGAAGAGGTCATAGCGCGCTTCCATGATCACTGGCAGGCTGGCCCGGCGAACTCGCCGCAAAGTCCCGAGGCGCTCTGTGCCAGACTGGCTGAAATCCGCCAGCACGGCTGGTCACTGGCCCGCAATGAATCACTGCCAGGCATCAGCTCGCTGTCGGTCATTGTTCATAACAAACATCATGGCGAAACGGTGGCACTCTGCCTGTCGTTTCTGTCACAGGAGAGTGAACCGGGTTTCCCGCCAGCGCTCCTTGAAGCACTACGTGCAACGGCCACAGAGATGACCGACAAATATGGCGCGTAACTTCACCACGATTTTATCGGCGTAATACTTTCGCCACACCAGGGAAAACCAGGGCCTTCGGGCCTTTTTCTTTCAATCTGATCGCTACGTTGTCCGCAGCAACCCGGTTGCCTGTGTTCGTCTCCCCCTGTCTCCTGTATCGGTTCAGCATCCGGGGTGACGACCATCTGCAATGGCTGTTGCTATGCGGCGCGCATCAGGGCAGTGAACCAGAAAACCGGCGTAAACCTGACATCAGGCAGGCGGACGTTATTTCATTTCTTCTCAACAAGGACTGGCGGGGACATATGGAACGGGTAAATCCAATCAGACACATTGGCGTGGCACTGGTTTTAATTTTTCTTTCCATCGCGGGTGCCATTATCGGCATTCAGCTGATTACGACGATTGGCGTAACGCCTAATACCTCCATTATCGGGGCGCTGTTTGCCATGCTGCTGGCGCGTATTCCGCTGCAGGCATTTCGCCGTTATCGTTCGATTGAAATCCAGAACCTGGCGCAGACCGCCATCTCTTCAGCGACCTTCGGGGCGGCTAACAGTCTGCTGATGCCGATTGCTGTGCCCTGGGCGCTGGGTGAGCCTCAGCTGGTGCTGCCGCTGTTCTGTGGCGTCAGCGCCGCGATGCTGCTCGATGCCTGGCTGCTCTATCGGCTGTTTGATACCCGCGTCTTTCCGGCCAGTAATGCATGGCCACCAGGCGTTGCAGCAGCAGAAGCGATTAAAGCGGGGGATAAAGGCGGACGCCAGGCGTGGCTGCTAGTGGCGGGCATTGCCGGTGGCGTTGTCGGCGCCATGCTGAAGATTCCGATGTCCGCTTTTGGCACCGCGTTTATTGGCAATATCTGGGCGCTATCGATGCTCGGCATCGGTTTTCTGCTGCGCGCCTACGCGCAGCCGGTGGCCGGTATTGATATCAATGCGCTCTATATTCCGCATGGGGTCATGGTCGGTGCCGGTCTGGTGGCGCTGATTCAGGTGGTGATGGTCATCCGCAGCCGTAAAAATGATGCGCTGACGGTGAGTCGCAACGGTAATGAAGTGCAGCGGGCGCTGGGTTTCGGCAGCGTGGGGTATATCGTGATTTCGGCGCTGCTGGCCCTGGCGGGGGGCCTGTGGAGTGAGATGGGCATCGCGATGCTGCTGCTGTTTGTTCTCTATGCTGCGTTTGCCGCTTTCGCCCATGAACTGATAGTCGGCATTGCCGCCATGCATTCCGGCTGGTTCCCGGCCTTTGCCGTGGCGCTGATTACGCTGATTATCGGCATTCTGATCGGCTTTCCACCGCTGGCGCTCTGCCTGCTGTGCGGCTTTACGGCCGCTACCGGCCCGGCGTTTGCTGACATGGGTTACGACCTGAAGGCGGGCTTTATCCTGCGCGGTAACGGGGCGGATCTGCAGCAGGAGTTGTGGGGACGTCGTATTCAGCTGATCGCGGCCATGATCGCCTTTGTGGTGTCGATTCCCCTTGTCTGGTACGCGCATACTCTTTTCTTTACAGACAATCTGCTGCCGCCGGTGGCGCGGGTGTATGCCAAAACAATTCAGGCGGGTGCTGAACCCGGTATCGCCGGAAACCTGCTGATGTGGGCTATTCCGGGTGCCCTTATCCAGCTGATCGGCGGGCCGAAACGCCAGCTGGGCGTGCTGCTCGCCACCGGTTTATTAATTAATAACGCGATGGCGGGCTGGGCGGTGGTGGTGGGGATCGCCTTACGCATTGTGATCATTCGCATCTGGGGCGAACGCGGCCGCTCGCCCATGGAGGTCATGGCGGCAGGCTTCATTGCCGGTGATGCTCTCTATAGCTTCTTTCATTCGCTGTTTACCAGCAGCAGCAAAAAATAAAGGATAAAGCATGAGCTTGCAGCAGACCCTGGCGGTTTTTGAGTTACTGGATAGTGCCCACATTGACGGGCAGCAGGTCGTGGATCTGTTTACCTTTTATCCTGACGTTATGGCCCGCTTTACCCGCGTCACCGGCCCCAAAGGTCGTACTGATTTTGTGCGCATTGATATCCCGGGTACCCAGGGTAAATCAGGCGGCGGCACGGCACCGACGCTGGGCATCATCGGTCGCCTGGGTGGCATTGGTGCCCGTCCTGGGCGTATCGGCATGGTATCCGATGCGGATGGCGCAATAGCGGCGATCGCCAGCGCGCTTAAACTGGCGCAGATGCAGAGCAAAGGCGACAGGCTCGCCGGCGACGTAATCATCACTACTCATATCTGTCCCGATGCACCGACACGGCCGCATCAGCCGGTCGATTTTATGGATTCGCCGATTGATGATGTCACCATGAATGATAATGAAGTGGTGGCGGGCGTGGATGCGATTCTGTCGATCGATACCACCAAAGGTAACCGCATTATCAATCACAAAGGATTTGCCCTGTCGCCGACGGTGAAAGAGGGCTATATCCTGCGGGTTTCGGAAGATCTGCTGCGCATTATGGAGATGACCAGCGGCCGTCCGGCGGTGACCTTTCCTATCACTACGCAGGATATTACCCCTTACGGCAACGGTGTTTATCACCTCAACAGCATCCTGCAACCCTCGACCGCCACCGATGTGCCGGTGGTCGGTGTGGCGATCACTGCCGAGTCGGTGGTGCCGGGCTGCGGAACCGGGGCCAGTCATGAGGTGGACATTGCGGCAGCGGCGAAGTTTGCAATTGAGGTGGCGAAGGCGTTTGGTCGTGGAACCTGTCACTTCTATGACGCTGAAGAGTATGCGCGGCTGATTACGCTCTATGGCAGCCTGGCGCACCTGCGCCACCGGAACCACTAAGATGGCGAAATCACTGGCGACCCTGACAATCGGGCAGTCACCACGCAGCGATATTCTGCCGTTGCTGCGTCAGCATCTGCCGGATGCGGTGACCGATCATGCCGGTCTGCTGGATGGACTGGACGCTACTGAGATTGCCGACCACTTCACGCCAGCCGCAGGCGACAGGGTTCTGGTGTCTCGGTTACAGAGTGGCGAACAGGTGCGGCTATCGGCGTCGAAGGTGGAGCAGGGATTACAGCGTAAAATCAGCGCGCTGGAGCAGATGGGGTATGACACCATTCTGTTGCTATGCACCGGTGAATTCAGCCAGCTCGTTACCCAGCGTGCGCTGCTGCTGGAGCCGGATCGCATCATTCCTCCGCTTATACGCGCCATGGTGCAGCAGCAGCGGGTCGGAATTGTGGTGCCGGTTGAGGAGCAGATTGTTGAACAGGCTGGCAAGTGGCAGCCACTGCCCGCGCAGCCCTGTTTTGCGGTCGCCAGCCCCTATCAGGGCGATGAGGCAACCTTCGCTGATGCCGCAAACCGCCTGAAAGCGCAGGGCGCAGAGCTGGTGGTGCTTGACTGCATGGGCTATCACCAGCAGCATCGGGCATGGTTACAGCAGCGGCTGGACGTGCCGGTTCTGCTCTCTAATCAGCTGGTAGCCCGACTGGCGGCGGAGCTGCTGCCCTGACGCAGGCGATCACAAACCGCCATCATTTCGCGTGACAGATCAGCGGGTTCCCTTCTACACTGCCTGACACACAACATGTGCTCTGGAGAACTATTATGCTCAACGTAAGTGAGTATTTTGACGGAAAAGTTAAATCTATCGGTTTTGACAGTGCGAGCACCGGCCGTGCCAGCGTGGGCGTGATGGCTGAAGGTGAATACACATTTGGTACCGGCCAGCCGGAAGAGATGACCGTGGTCAGCGGCTCGCTTAAGGTGCTGCTGCCAGGTGAGACCGAGTGGAAATGGTTTGAAGCGGGTTCGGTGTTTAACGTGCCGGGCCACAGCGAATTTCATCTGCAGGTTGGCGAGCCAAGTTCCTATCTCTGCCGTTACCTGAAAGATAAAGATTAAAAAAAGGTCCGCTAAGCGGCCCTTTTTGACAACTTCTGACCCGAACCGTGGTGGGATCATGCCCCAGCTCAGGGAACAGGGTCAGATCGGAAAGACGCTAAAGCCAATCCCTGGCCGCTCGGCCCGCGCGATTACGCACCTCATCCCTGAGGTGCGCCCGTTGCCGGGCCAACGCGTTGCGTTGTTCAAAAACGCTCCCGGCGTTTTTGTCCATGGCGCGGGACGCTTTCCTCTTCTGACCCTGTTCCCAGCGCTTTATGCTTTTCCGCTGCTGTCAGATCTACCTTGTTGGCATAGGTGCTTAAATGGCCGCTAAGCGACCATTTTTTTGGCATAAAACGTTTTTTCTGGCAACCCTGCCTGCTGAATTAACGCTGGGCTTCGCCGCCTAACGCTTCCACCAGATTGCTGGTCAGTGCCGCCAGTTCGCTGGTCATCAGAATAAAGTCTGCATCAAAGCGCTGGGCAAAATCTTCGCGATCGATATCGTCGTTCTGGTCGCGCAGCGTGTCGCTGAACTTCAGACGTTTTACCGAACCGTCATCCGCCAGCACGAACTGAATGCGCTCCTGCCAGTCGAGTGCCAGTTTGGTCACTACCTTACCGGCTTCGATATGGTTGGCGATCTCGTCACACACCAAATCCTGTTTCTTACAGCGGATGACGCCGCCATCTTCCAGCAGTGCTTTCAGCTCCGCTTCATCCATCAGCGCAAACCCGGCTGGCAGGTCGCCTGAACGTACCCATTGGGTCAGCGTCAGCTCAATCGGATTTTCCAGCGTCAGCGGCACCACCGGCAGTGAACCCAGACTTTTGCGCAGCAGCGCCAGAGTATCTTCCGCTTTTTTCGCGCTGGCACAGTCAACCATAATCAGGTTATTGACCGTATCGATCCACAGATAAGTCTGGCTGAAACGGCTGAAGGCGCGCGGCAGCAGGCTGTGCAGCACTTCATCTTTCAGGGAATCTTTTTCGGTCTTCTTAAGCTTGCGGCTCTGCTCAGATTCCAGCTTGTCGATTTTCGCTTCCAGCGCCTGTTTTACCACGGGCGAAGGCAGGATTTTCTCTTCTTTGCGGGCGCAAATCACAATCTGACCTTTGTTCTCGTGGGTCAGTGCGTCGCTGCGGTTGCCCATCGGTGGGACCCAGCCGGTCTTGCTCATATCCTGACTGCCACACGGTGAAAACGTGAAGGCGTCGAGCTGTTTTTCCATCTCGTCTGCGGACAACGGAATGTCACGATTCAGACGATAAACCATCATATTTTTAAACCACAACATCGGGATTCCTTACCGTGGCGCGATCGGGCGCACAAGTCTGCGAGAGTCAGCGCGCATGATAGCGAAACATCGGAGTGGTTTCATTGCCTTTAAGGCAGTCGCCTTCTACTGTATCTCTCACCTGAACGAACAACGAGGATGTAACCTTGCGCATAGGCATAGATCTGGGTGGCACCAAGACAGAAGTGATCGCATTGTCAGATAAGGGAGAGGAGCTGTTCCGCCACCGGGTGAATACCCCGCGTGATGACTATCAGGCCACGGTGCAGGCGATTGTCGATCTGGTTAACCTGGCCGAGCAGAAAACCGGCGAGACCGGTACGGTCGGCCTTGGGATTCCTGGCTCGCTGTCGCCCTTCAGCAAGCGGGTAAAAAATGCCAACTCCACCTGGCTCAACGGCCAGCCGCTGGATAAAGATCTGGCGCAGGCGCTGAACCGGGAAGTGCGCATCGCCAACGATGCTAACTGCCTGGCGGTGTCGGAAGCGGTTGACGGGGCGGGAGCCGGACAGTCGCTGGTGTTTGCCGTGATCATCGGCACCGGGTCGGGCGCGGGTGTGGCGATCAACGGGGAGTCGCGCATCGGTGTCAACGGCAATGCTGGCGAGTGGGGCCACAATCCGCTGCCGTGGATGGATGAAGATGAGCTGCGTTACCGCCAGGAAGTGCCCTGTTATTGCGGGCAGCAGGGCTGCATCGAGACCTTTGTTTCCGGCACCGGTTTTGGTATCGACTATCAGCGGCTGAGCGGCGTGCAGCGTAAAGGCGCAGAGATCGTTTCGCTGCTGGCACAGCAGGATCCGATCGCCGAACTGGCGATGAGCCGCTATGAGCTGCGGCTGGCTAAATCCCTGGCGCAGGTGGTGAACCTGATCGATCCCGACGTGATCGTGCTGGGTGGCGGGATGAGCAATGTGGATCGTCTCTATCAGACCGTGCCGGTGCTGATGAAGAAGTGGGTGTTTGGCGGGGAGTGTGAAACGCCGGTGCTGAAGGCGCAGCATGGCGATTCCAGCGGCGTGCGCGGTGCGGCGTGGCTCTGGCCGCTTAACGGCTGATGCCGATCCTGCCCGCGGTTCAGCACCTGAAGCCCGGGTGCTGAACCGTTAACCTCTGGCGCAGCATCCTGCCGCGCCGCGGTTATTCGCCAGCCAGCATCGTGTCCTGCGGTGCCCGATCGCGCTGCGCTTTGGTGGCGAGGAAGTAGAGATAGCCGACCACCATGATGGCGACAAACAGCGCGCCAATCACCGGATTAAACCACAACATCGCCAGCAGGCAGACGACTGACAGCAGCAGGGCGATGCCCGGCACAATCGGATAACCCGGCGCGCGGAAGCTGCGCACCATCTCCGGCGCGCTGCGGCGCAGTTTAAACAGGCTCAGCATGCTCATGATGTACATCACAATCGCGCCAAACACCGCCATGGTGATCATCGCTGCCGTCAGCGTCATCCCCTGCAGATTAATCACGCCATCGCTGTAAATCGCCGCGATGCCCAGCACGCCGCCGAGAATAATTGCGCGATGCGGAGTCTGGAAACGCGACAGTTTTGCCAGCGAAGGGGGCAGATAGCCCGCGCGGGCCAGGGCAAAAAACTGCCGTGAGTAGCCGAGAATGATGCCGTGGAAGCTGGCAATCAGGCCAAACAGCCCAATCCACACCAGCATATGCATCCAGTTAGAGTGTTCGCCAACGATCATTTTCATCGCCTGCGGCAGCGGATCGTTAATGTCAGCAAGTTTGCGCCAGTCGCCTGCGCCGCCTGCCATCAGCATCACGCCAATTGCCAGCACCACCAGCGTCAGGATCCCGCTGATATAGGCACGTGGAATGGTCCGGGTGGGATCTTTCGCCTCTTCAGCCGCCATCGCGGCGCCTTCAATAGCAAGGAAAAACCAGATGGCGAAAGGAATGGCGGCGAAAATGCCGGAGAAGGCGGGCAGTCCGAAGCTGTCGCTGCCCGCCCAGCCGTGCGCAGCAAAGTTTGCCAGGCTGAAGCCAGGCGAGACCACGCCCATAAACACCAGCAGCTCAATGACCGCCAGCACGGTGACAACCAGTTCGAACATCGCTGCCAGTTTTACGCCGAGAATATTCAGCGTCATAAACACCAGGTACGCGCCGACCGCCGCGGTTTTCGGGTTCAGTTCAGGATACTGCACATTGAGATAAGCCCCGATCGCCATGGCAATCGCCGGTGGTGCAAAGACAAACTCAATCAGCGTCGCCAGCCCGGCAATCAGCCCGCCGGTTTCGCCAAAGGCGCGACGGCTATAGGCAAAGGGGCCGCCCGCATGGGGGATCGCGGTGGTCAGCTCGGTGAAGCTAAAAATAAAGCAGGTGTAGAGCGTGGCGATCAGCGCCGTGGTCACCAGAAATCCCAGCGTGCCTGCCACAGCCCAGCCGTAACTCCAGCCAAAATATTCGCCTGAGATCACCAGGCCAACCGCAATCCCCCACAGATGCAGGGTGCCCAGCGTGGGCTTGAGTCTGTTTGTCATACTGTTATCCCCGTCGTTGTTGGTCTCACGCGGCGTTTCACCGCCATAACTACTAAAGTAAGGGGATAATGCCGTTGCATTACTCACCACGACTTGACGCGGGCGCAGTAACTTCTGTCCTCCACAGTCAACTCACAGGCAACAACCTGGCCAGCTGCACGCTGCGGTCAACTTTGTCTCTTCTGAGGTCAAGCAGCTCACCTTCTGGCAACGCATGCTGAGATAACGCAAGTGAAAAGGAGCCGGATGATGAGCGCTAAACAATATGACAACCTGACTGATTCCCAACTCACCCTGATGGCGCAGCAGGCGCTCGCCTGCTATCCCGCCGAGCTGCAGGGTCAGCTCAGCCTGCTGTGCCGCTCAGAGAACGCCACGTTCCTGGTGAAAGCGGCAGGCCGGCGTTATGCGCTGCGGCTGCATCGCGGCGATTACCACCAGAAAGCGGATATCCTTAGCGAACTGCTGTGGCTCGATGCATTGCGCGAAACCGGCATTATGGTGCCGGAAGCGGTGCCGGACAACGCGGGCGAAACGGTGCTGACGCTGCGGCTGCCGGATGGCAGTGAGCGCTACGTGGTGCTGTTTCACTGGATCGATGGTGAGATGCCGACCACCGACGTTGATCCCCGCGCCTTTCAGCAGCTTGGTCAGATTACCGCGCGGCTGCATCAGCACAGCAAACAGTGGCAGCCGCCTGCGGGTTTCCAGCGCATTATCTGGGATCATCACACCATGACCAGCGCTGAGAGTCACTGGGGGCGCTGGCAGGATGCGCCCAATTTGCCTGTTGCCGATCACGGCGTCGTCGAACAGACGATCGCGCAGGTCGGCGCGGCGATGGCGCAGTTTGGTAAGGGATCGGATCGCTATGGCCTGATCCACGCCGATCTGCGGCTGACCAATCTGCTGCTGCACAAGGGAGAAACGCGGGTGATCGACTTCGATGACTGCGGACTCGGCTGGTATCTGCACGATCTGGCGGCCGCGATCAGTTTTGTTGAGCATCACCCGCGCGCGCCAGAGTGGATCGATCACTGGATACGCGGTTATGAGCAGGTGGCGCATATCAGCGATGCGGAGATGGCCATGCTGCCCGCACTGCTGATCCAGCGTCGTATTCAGCTCACCGCCTGGGTAGGATCGCATGCTGAAACCGAAATGGCGCGCAGTCTCGGCCCGGCGTGGGCCAGTCACTCGGTCCGCCTCTGCCGCGATTATCTGGAGGGTAAAGCGCTGCCGGTCGGTGTCTGATGCACCAGCGGCGGGCGTGGCTGCGCCGCCGCAGTGCCGGATGCCGTGTCCGCGCGCAGTCCGGACCGCCCGCAGGCGGGGCTTAGAGACCTGGTATGGAATTTGCTCTGATCTCAGGGACGGGTGATCCACCTGACTTCTGACTGAGGCGACCATGAATCCGACACTGATCAAGCCCGATGCGTTTGCGGCCTGCTCTGCCGCGGCGGGGGCAGGCAATCACGGCGTACTGGCTGCGGCGGCGACCGGCTTAAGCGAGTTTATTCATACTCAGGGTGGCGATGTTGATCGCATATTTGGCATCAGCGGCATCGATCCGGAACGTCTGGCCAGTCCGACGCTAAGCCTGGGGCTGGTGAACTACTGTCGGGTGCTGGAAGAGGCGGCGCGCCACTCTGGTTTTGATAACTTCGGTTTGCACTACGGCAGGCAGTTTAAACCGCAGTCATTAGGCCTGATCGGCTACATTGGCTTGTGCTCCGTCACGCTGGAACAGGCGCTGCACAATGTGGTTAACGCGTTTCCCTGGCATCAGCACGACACCTTAACCCGGCTGGTGGATAAGGGAGAGTGCTGGCGGCTCGACTATCAGGTGCGCCACGGGGCTATTCTGTCGCGCCGTCAGGATGCCGAGCTGACGCTGGGGATGTTTATGAATCTGATCCGCCACGTCGCGGGCAGACACTGGGCGCCGCGCGAAGTCCATTTCGAGCATCCGCGTCCCGGCCAGTGGCACGATCACTGCAAAGTGTTTGATGCGCCGGTCTGGTTCGATCAGCCGTTTAATTCGCTGGTGATCCCGAAACGCGATCTGCTGCGCGCGATGCCGGAGAGCGATCCGATCCTGTTGATGGTGATGCAGGATGCGATCCGGCGGCTGAACCGCGGGACGTCTCAGCAAAGCATGATTGAGCAGGCGCGTTCGCAGGTTAATTTATCGCTGATGCAGGGCGAGCCGGTGCTGGAAGAGGTGGCGGATAAACTCGGGCTGTCGAGCTGGTCACTACAGCGGCGGCTGCGCGAAGAGGGCAGCAGCTTTACTGCGCTGGTGGATCAGGTGCGCTGCGAAATGGCGACGTACTATCTGCAGCAGAAGCAGCTGCCGATCTCGGAGATGGCGCTGCTGCTGGGCTACTCGGAAGTCAGCGCGTTCTCACGCGCATTTCGCCGCTGGTTTGGCATCAGTCCGCGCCAGTGGCGCCAGGAAGGTCTGGCCAGCTAACCACGCGGCGCAAAGCCAAACCACGCCGGTTGTCCCGGCTCCGGCGGCGGGGGCAGATCGCGCGTTTGTGCCACCAGCTGCCAGGCACGCAGGCAGAGCGCCTCATCCCCCTGAGTCTGCGTCACGGCATAATGTCTGCTGTGTTGTTGCCACTCCATCCGTACCAGACATTGCTGACCGGCGTAACGCGCCGCATCAGTAAACTGTCGATTCAGTACCGGCTGCATTTGATTAGTCCAGTGACAGGATTTGCTGTCCGGATCCTTCGCAGGCTCACACAGGTTTGCCACGCTATCCCGTTGCTTTGTCACAGGTTGCTGACAGGCGCTGAGCGCCATTGCAATAATCACACCTGGCAATACTCTCACTATTGTATTAATTAAATTCATTAAGTTAGCCACTTTTTTCTAAAGATCTTCCGGTCTGCTGCCGACAGTCTACAGACCGGCCTGCTGAATGCTATGGCATTCCTCCGACTGTCGGCAGAACCAGAATTTACCGCCTCTGTGCGGATGATGTCTTTTTTCACTTCATGGATTAGAAATGCAGAAAAAATATGCCTTTGCGGCACTCTCCTTGTTAACCACCTCGCTAATCAGCGGCTGTGCTACCGAATCTTCCCGTGCTATTCAGGCTCCGCAGGTTCGTGCAGCCAGCCAGCCGGTTTATCAGGGCGTGCGCAGCCCGATTGCGGTAGGTCAGTTCGATAACCGCTCCTCGTACATGAACGGCATCTTCTCTGATGGTGTCGATCGGCTGGGTAATCAGTCGAAAACCATTCTGATTACCCATCTGCAGCAGACCAATCGCTTCAGCGTGCTGGATCGCAGCAATCTGAAAGAGTTGCAGCAGGAGTCAGACTTCAAACGCAGCCAGCAGAATATCAAAGGCGCGAACTACATCATCACCGGTGATATTACCGAGTTTGGCCGCAAAGAAGTGGGCGATCAGCAGCTGTGGGGCATTCTGGGCCGCGGCAAAACCCAGATCGCCTATGCCAAAGTGAATCTCAACGTGGTGGATGTCACTACCTCTGAAGTGGTTTACAGCACCCAGGGTGCAGGCGAGTACCAGCTTTCGGCGCGTGAAGTGATCGGCTTTGGCGGCACCAGCAGCTATGACTCGACGCTGAACGGCAAAGTGATGGATCTGGCGATTCGCGAAGCGGTCGATCATTTAGTGGATGGAATCAACAACGGCGCATGGCGTCCGGCTAAATAAGGAAGCAGTAAATGAAAATGATGACACTGAGCAGCCTGCTGATGGCAGCGGCGCTGCTGGCCGGCTGTGCGCCAAAAGCGCCGAAAACGATCTACTACTGGGGCGACTATCAGGAACAGATTTATAGCTACTATCAGCAAAGCGGCGATCCGCTGAAGCAGATCGATGCGCTGAGTCTGGATGTGGAAAAAGCCCGTGCTGCGGGTCAGCCCGTACCGCCAGGCCTGCATGCGCAGCTCGGCCTGCTCTACGCTAAAACCGGTGATACCAATAAAGCGTTTGGTCAGTTCGCCACCGAGAAGCAGCTGTTCCCCGAATCAGCACCTTACATGGATTTTCTGATGAGTAAAAAACAAGGAGTGGTACAGTGAAAAAATGGATTGCCCTGAGCGGCGCGCTGATGGTGCTGTTGCTGACTGGCTGTGCGCAGCCAAAAAAACCGTACGACTACACTGCGTTTCGTGCCAGCAAGCCTGCCTCGATTCTGGTGCTGCCTGCCGCTAACACCTCGCCGGATATCAACGCCGCTCACAGCCTGAACTCGCTGGTGACGCGTCCGCTGGCCGAAGCCGGTTACTACGTCTTCCCGGTGGCGGTGGTTGAAGAGACCTTTCAGCAGAACGGCCTGACCAGCGCCAGCGACGCCCAGGCGGTCAGCGCGAAACGTCTGAATGAGATCTTCCACGCCGACAGCGCGCTCTATATCTCGATCAGCGACTATGGCAGCAGCTATCGGGTGATCGACAGCGTGACCACCGTGACCGCCAAAGCACGGCTGGTGGATTTACGCAGCGGCAAAGAGATCTGGCAGGGTTCCGCTACCGCTACCGACAATGATCAGGGCAATAATAACAACAACGGCGTGATTGGTATTCTGGTCAGCGCGGCGATCAAGCAGATTTCCGACAACGTCACTGACAAAGCCCATACCGTGGCCGGACTGACCAGCAATCGTCTGCTGTCACAGAACGAGCAGGGCGGATTACTTACCGGCCCTCGCTACAAAGTCGTCAGCACCCGCTGATCAGACTCAAACGGGCGCTTTGGCGCCCGTTATCCCTGCGGCAATTCCAGCTGGCTGTACCCTAATCCATTCATCTTGCGCACTTTAATCTGCACCGGGATACGCTCTTTCATCGCTTCCACGTGGCTGATCACCCCGATGGTTTTGCCGCTGGCGTTCAGCGCGTCGAGGGCATCCAGCGCGGTGTCCAGCGTCTGGGCATCCAGCGTGCCGAACCCCTCATCCAGAAACAGCGATTCGATGCGCGTTTTGTGGCTGACCAGATCCGATAACGCCAGCGCCAGCGCCAGACTGACCAGGAAACTCTCGCCACCTGACAACGTGCGGGTATCGCGAGCCGCGTCGGCCTGCCAGGTATCGACGACATCCAGCTCCAGCAGATCCTGCGCCCGGCGCTGCAGCAGATAACGGCCATGCAGCCGATCGAGCTGACGGTTGGCAAGCGCTACCAGATGATCCAGCGTTAACCCCTGGGCGAAGCGCCGGAATTTATCGCCGCTGGCGGAGCCGATCAGATCGTTGAGCAGGCTCCACTGCGCCAGCACCACACCATCCTGTTCAATCTGCGTCATCAGGCTCTGTTGTCGGGCGCGGAGGCTGGCGTCGCTGTGCAGCTGCTGCTGAATCTGACCCTGCTGGCTGGCGTTGTCGCGCAGGGCCAGCCGTAACTGCTCCAGCTGCTGCGCCAGTGCTTCGGCGGATTCCGGCATCGCATCGGGTTTCGCCTGCTGATGAACGCTGAGCCGCTGCTGCAGATCCGCTAGTCGCGCCTGCTGCTGCTGGCATTGCTGATCGAGCTGCTGCAGCTGCTGACGCAGTTGCAGCGCAGTCTGCTCATCCAGCAGCGCCGCGCGCAGGCTGGTTTCATCGATAAATCCGGCGCTCTCCAGTGCCTGCTGCAGCGTGCTTTCCGCCTCTGCCAGTTTGCCGCTGAGCGTCTGACGCTGATTTTCCAGCCCCGACAGCTCACCCTGCAGGCGACTGACCTCGGCCTGCGCCTGCTGCAGGGCGGTGAGCTGCTGTGCCAGCTGTTCATCAGCGTGCTGAACGCGGGCCTGCAGCTGCTGACGGGCGTTGGCGACATCGCGATCGCCAAACAGCGCCAGACGGGCACGACGCATTTCGCTGAGCTGCGCCTGGCTCTGCTGCTGCTGCTGCTGACGGGTGGCGAGCTGCTGCTGTTCCTGCTCTGCCTGTTGTTGCAGGGCAGTGAGCTGGGTTTCCCCTTTTAACAGCTGCGGCTGCAGGTTAGCGAGCAACTGCTCACTTTCCTGCCAGCGCTGCCAGCGCCGCTGTTGCTCCGCCAGCCACGCATCGCGATCGGCAGCATCGGGCAGGGCAAGATGGTGCGCGCTGAACTGCTGCTCCAGACGGCTCTGCAACTGCTCCCAGGCCTGCTGTTCCTGCTGCTGACGCTGTTGCAGCGCATCCAGTGCCTGTTGCAGGCTGGTCAGCGACTGCTGCGCCAGCTGTTCGGCCTGCTGGTGCTGCTGCCAGGCCTGTAGTTGCTGAAGATGGTGATCTTTCGCAGCCTGACGCGCCTGTTCAGCGGCCTCCTGAGCCTGTCGCTGCTGCTCAAGCTGACTTTCACGGTCGCTTTGCTGCTGCTGCCACGTGGCTAAGGCCTCGCGATCGGCAAGCGGGATGGTAAGTGCCAGCTCACCGCTCAGCGCCTGCCATTGCTGCTCAAGCTGCTCAAGCTGTTGCTGCATCCCGGCGATTTCATCGCGCAGGGCCTGCTGCTGCACTACTGACTGCTTCAGCTGTTCATTTTTTGCCGTGCCCGCTTCACGCAGTGCCTCGGTTTGCTGCTGCAGCGCAGCCCGGCGCTGCTGGTTAGCACTCACTTCCAGTGTGCTGTAGGCCTCAACGGCGGGATGGGTGCAGGAGCCGCACAGCGGGCAGGGCTGATCGGCGGTGAGCCGGGCGCGGTAATCGCTGAGGTCGACAATCTGCTGCTCCAGCGCGCAGATTTTTTCGACATCATCCAGCTGCTGTTTTTCGCGTTTCCACGTCTCGCGCAGGCTCTGGAGTTCCGCTTCACTCTGCTGATGCGCTTTTTCCAGCGCGCTCAGCCTTTGCTGGCGCTGGCCCAGCTGCTGGTGCAGCGGCTGCCACTGCGTTGAGAGCAGCAGCAGTTGCTGACGCGCCGGACGGCTGTTCTGCAACTGGCTTAATGCCTGCCGCAGTGCGGCAGGCGGATGCTGCTCCTGAAGCGAAGTGAGTACCTGCTCCGCCTGCGACAGCGCCTGGCGGGCCTGTTGATCTGACAACTGGCGCGGCAGTGCCTGTTGTGCCTCTTGTTGCTGTTTCGCCTGTTGCGCATCGATCTGTTGCTGCTGCTGTTCGCGCTGTTGCGTCAGTCCCGCCAGTGTCGCCTCGCGCTGTGCCAGCAGGGCAAAGTTCTCCTGCCATACCGGCAGCGAAGCGCCCCAGTGCGCCAGATCGGCCAGCTGCTCGCGTAACTGATGCTGTTCGGCAATCGCCTGCTGCCAGGCCGCGACCTGCTGCTTCTGCTGCGTCAGGCTGGCCTGGGTCTGGTCGGCATGCTGCTGCTGCCGGGCATTTTCCTGCTGCTGCTCTGCAAGCTGTTGCTGCAGCGTCGTGATGTGCTGATCCAGCGGCAGCACCTGTTCCGTCAGCAGGTTCTCCTGCTGCTGCTGTTCCTGCTGCGCCAGCTGGCGGGCGGTCTGAGCGGCCGCATAATTCTGCTGATGCTGCTGCTGCTGGTTCTGCGCCTGCTGCTGCGCCGCGGTAAGCTGCTGATAGCGGCTCTCAGCCTGCTGCTGTTCACTGCGCAATGTGTCACGCTGCTGCAGTTTAATCCTCAGTTTTTCAGCCGGTTCGCTGCGAGCCAGCCGCTGGCGGTCGGTTTCAGCCGCCTGTGACGCGGCCTGTGCCTGCTGTAGCGCCGCTTCAGCCTGCGCACTCTCCTGCTGTAACTGCTGTGCCTGTTGCTGCCACTGCTGCTGTTGCTGCGCCTGCTGATAATCCGCGCTGAGCTGCTGTTCAGCCCTGGTCAGATCGCTAAACTGCTGTTGCAGCGCGTCGCGGGCATCGCTATCCAGCAGCGCCATCGCTCCCGCCTGGCTGCGCAGCAAATCCAGCTGGGTTTTCGCCTCTTTATGACGCTCGTAGATGGCTGCGGAAATCAGGCCGTAAATTTCGGTGCCGGTCAGCTCCTCCAGCAGTTCGGCGCGTTCACTGGCTTTCGCGTTGAGAAAGGCGGCGAATTGTCCCTGTGACAGCATCATTGAGCGGGTGAAGCGTTCGAAATCAAGACCTGACAGGGTTTCGATCAGCTTCAGCTTGTCACCGACCTTATCGGCAACAATGGTGTTGTCGTCACAGCGCGCCAGCTCAACGCGCGGCGCCTGTAGCTTGCCGTCAGCGGTGCCGCGCGCGCGGTTCTGGCTCCAGAAAGCGCGCCAGGCTTCACCTTTGATCTCAAACTCGACCTCAGCCAGACATTCTGCGCAGTCGCGGGTCATCAGCGCATTCTGGCTCTGGGAAATCGCGCCCAGGCGCGGCGTCTGGTGATAGAGCGCCAGGCAGATGGCGTCCAGCAAGGTGGTTTTACCGGCTCCGGTGGCCCCGGTTATCGCAAACAGGCCGTTGCTGGCAAAGGGTTCGGCGCGGAAGTCGATGAACCATTCACCGCGCAGGGCATTGAGGTTTTTAAACCGTAGCGTAAGGATCTTCATTGGGTCTCTTCCATGGCGGCCAGCGTCTGGTGAAACAGCGTGGTCATCTCGTCGATTTGCGCCGGTTGCAGCTCCTCATCCAGCGCCAGGCGGCGGGCAAAGACCTCTTCCACCTTCAGCTCACTCAGCGTTTCGTTGTCGAGCCGCGCCAGGCTCTGCTGCCGCTGTTCACGGCTGCGGCGCAGCAGCAAGACTTCGACCGGCAGCGTAGCGGTCAGGGTTTCGACCTGACGTTGCAGATCACTGAGGTACTCCTGAGTGGTGACTTCGATATCGAGCCAGGTCGGTTTTTCCTGCTCTGCCGAACTGAAGGCATTTAGCTGTTCCGCTATCTGCGCCAGCGACCCTTTCAGCACCTGCATCGGCTGCGCCTGTGGCACCATCAGCGGCGTGACTGACTGCAGGCCGCTGGCCGCCAGCTCCAGCAGGAAGACGCTTTTTTCAGTCCCCAGCTCATCAAAGCTCAGCGGAATCGGCGAGCCGCTGTAGCGGATATGCTCGCTGCCCGCCACGCGCTGGGCGCGATGAATATGGCCGAGCGCAATATAATCAGCAGCGGGAAACGCGCTGGCGGGAAACGCATCCAGCGTGCCGATATAGATGTCACGCACTGAATCGCTCTGGCTGACGCCAACGGTGGTGAGATGCCCGGTAGCAATGACGGGCAGCGCATAGCCCAGCGCCTGGGCGGCGGCAAAACGCTGCTGATAGTGGTGGGCAATCGCCTCCAGCAGCGAGGTCTGCTTGTCGCGTCCCGACTGACCCGCCCGGCTGCGCAGGATATCGCGCGGGCGCAGATAGGGAATGGCGCACAGCAGCGCGCCCGGCTCGCCCTGGCGGGTGTTGAGCAGCAGCACATCATCCTGCGCCTGCGGGGTGGCGATCACCCGCGTGTTGAGGCAGGCCAGCAATTCGCGTGACTCATTCAGCGTTGCCACGGAATCGTGGTTACCCGCCAGCACAATCAGCTGACAGCCCGCAGGCTGCAGTGCCACCACGAAGCGGTTAAACATCTCGCGGGCGTAGCTGGGCGGCGTACCGGTATCAAACAGGTCGCCTGCAATAATCAGCGCATCCACCTGATGCTGTTCAATCTGGATCAACAGCCAGTCGAGAAACGCCTGATGTTCCGCCGCCCGACTTTTGTTGTAGAAGAACTGCCCCAGATGCCAGTCCGCAGTATGAATGATGCGCATGATGAGTCCCTGCCGTTGTGATTCGCCGGGCGATTATACTGGCTCTGCGGCCAAAGCAAAAAAATGTCGCTGCGCTGTCATAAATGATTACCAGTGAGGTTACAGGCAGGTTATGTTTTTCATAAAAGTGTCACAAATCTGACGCATAATGGCGCCGCGAATCTCAGTGACAGCCGTCATAATCAGCAGGAGTAATAATGGCTAAGCGCATTTTGGTTGTGGAGGATGAAGCCCCCATCCGTGAAATGTTGTGTTTTGTTCTGGAGCAGAACGACTATCAGCCAATCGAGGCGGAAGATTATGACAGCGCCGTTGGCAAGCTGATTGAACCCTGGCCCGATCTGATTTTGCTGGACTGGATGTTACCCGGTGGCAGCGGGATTCAGTTTATCAAGCATCTGAAGCGCGAGGCGATGACCCGCGATATCCCGGTGATGATGCTGACCGCGCGCGGCGAAGAGGAAGATCGGGTACGTGGCCTGGAAGTGGGCGCCGATGATTACATTACCAAGCCGTTTTCACCTAAAGAGCTGATGGCGCGGATCAAAGCGGTAATGCGCCGCATTTCGCCGATGGCAGTGGAAGAGGTGATTGAGATGCAGGGGCTGAGTCTGGATCCCTCCTCACATCGCGTGATGTCCGAAACCACGCCGCTGGAGATGGGCCCCACCGAATATAAGTTGCTGCACTTCTTTATGACGCACCCGGAGCGTGTCTACAGCCGCGAACAGCTGCTGAACCACGTCTGGGGCACCAATGTGTATGTGGAGGATCGCACTGTCGATGTTCACATTCGCCGTTTACGTAAAGCGCTGGAAGTCTCCGGCCACGATCGCATGGTACAAACCGTCCGTGGAACAGGGTATCGTTTCTCTGCCCGCTACTAAACGGAGCCTTTACCGTGCTGGAACGCCTCTCCTGGAAGAGATTACTGACAGAACTGCTGCTGGCCTGTCTGCCTGCGGCGCTGCTGGGTCTGCTGTTTGGCGGCCTGCCCTGGTGGCTGCTGCTGAGCGTGGTCATGGTGTTGTTGTGGCATTTCCACAATCTGATGCGGCTGTCGCACTGGCTGTGGCTCGACCGCACCATGACGCCACCGACCGGGCGTGCCAGCTGGGAACCGCTGTTTTATGGGCTTTACCAGATGCAGCTGCGCAACCGGCGGCGGCGGCGTGAACTCGGTAATCTGATTAAGCG
Source organism: Pantoea sp. SM3640 (assembly GCF_015654165.1). Taxonomy (NCBI): domain Bacteria; kingdom Pseudomonadati; phylum Pseudomonadota; class Gammaproteobacteria; order Enterobacterales; family Erwiniaceae; genus Pantoea; species Pantoea sp. SM3640. Next base: position 2,912,721 of record NZ_CP064872.1, on the reverse strand, counting down.
TTTTCGCAGCGGGGCCGAATCGCTGCCGGATGCGGTGATCCTGACCACGGAAGAGGGCACTATTTTCTGGTGTAACGGCCTGGCGCAGCAGCATCTGGGCCTGCGCTGGCCGGAAGATAATGGCCAGAATATCCTCAATCTGCTGCGTTACCCGGAGTTCTCCCGCTATCTGCGCCAGCGCGATTTTGACAAGCCGCTGACGCTGGTGCTGAACAACAAACTTCACATGGAATTCCGCGTCATGCCCTATAGCGAAGGGCAGTGGCTTCTGGTGGCGCGTGATGTGACGCAGATGCATCAGCTGGAAGGGGCGCGCCGCAACTTCTTTGCCAACGTCAGCCATGAGTTACGCACGCCGCTCACCGTGCTGCAGGGCTATCTGGAGATGATGAATGACTCGGTGATGAGCGAGCCGTCGCGCAGCAAAGCGCTGCACACCATGTCGGAGCAGACGCGCCGCATGGACAGTCTGGTGAAACAGCTGCTGACGCTGTCGCGCATCGAAGCCGCGCCCGCGATCGATCTCAAAGAGAAGGTCGATGTGCCGGTGATGCTGAAGCTGCTGCAGCATGAGGCGGCGACGCTGAGTGGCGGTCGTCACGATATTCATTTCCATACCGATCCCCATCTGAAAGTGTTCGGCAACGACGAACAGCTGCGCAGTGCTATTTCCAATCTGGTGTACAACGCGGTGAATCACACGCCGGAGGGCACGCGGATTGATATCAGCTGGCTGCGTGGCAAGCAGGGCGCGACCTTCCGGGTGTGCGACAACGGGCCGGGTATTGCGTCAGAACATATTCCGCGTCTGACCGAGCGGTTCTACCGGGTTGATAAGGCGCGTTCGCGCGCCACCGGCGGCAGCGGGCTGGGACTGGCGATTGTGAAACATGCGCTGAGCCACCACAACGCGCGGCTCGATATCACCAGCGTGCCACATAAAGAGACTTGTTTTACCTTTACGCTGCCCGCGAGGTTGATTGTGAACAGCGTGATGCAGGAGAATGCCGTTCATTAATCGCTGCCGGATCTCTCTGATGCGCCTCCTTCTTTTATTAATCGTCTCTCTGCTGCCGGGTCTGGCGCTGGCCCAGCCCGGCACGCTCTCCGGCAATCTCAGCAGCGTCGGATCCGACACGCTCGGCTATCTGATGACCCTGTGGGGCGAAGATTTCAGCCGCCAGGCACCGGGCGTCAATGTGCAGGTTCAGGCCTCCGGTTCGTCTACCGCGCCGACCGCGCTGGCGGCGGGTGCCGCACAGCTCGGGCCGATGAGTCGCCCCATGCAGGCTGATGAACGTCAGGCCTTTGAGGCGCGCTACGGCTATCCACCGCTGGCGGTGCCGGTGGCAATGGATGCGCTGGTGGTGGTGGTCAATCAGCGCAATCCGCTGCAGCAGATTGAACCGCGCCAGCTCGACGCGATTTTCTCCATTACCCGCCTGTGTGGCGCGCACAGTGTGCCGCTGCGCTGGGGCGATCTTGGTTTAACCGGCGACCAGTGGCGCGAACGGCCGATTCAGCGTTATGGGCGCAACTCCGCCTCCGGCACCTGGGGGTTCTTCAAACAGCAGGTGCTGTGTAAAGGCGATTTCCGCAGTGACGTAGCGGAGTTTCCCGGCTCGGCGGCGGTGGTGCAGGCGGTGGCCGGTAATTCGCGCAGCATCGGCTATGCCAGTTTCGGCTTTCACCTCAGCGGCGTAAAAATGCTGGCGGTGATGAATGACCAGGGCCAGGCGATTGCTCCGGATGCCGATGCGATCCGCAGCGGCCGCTATCCCTGGGCGCGTCCGCTCTATCTCTATGTCAACAAAGCGCCCGGCAAACCGCTGCCGCCGCTGGTAGCCGCGTTTCTGCAGCAGGTGCTTTCCGTGCAGGGACAGCGGCGCGTCAGCGAAGCGGGCTACCTGCCGCTCTCTGACAGCCAGATGGCGCAGGCGCGCGCAGCGCTGCAATAATCTTCCAGCATGAATTTTTTTCATCATCGCTGAATTTTCTTCAGTTGCAGACTGAGGTTACTCGTGTCACTCTGCATTCAGACATATAGCCATCCAGATGGCTATTTATATCAGAATGTAATTATTTCCTGCCGTAATCATTTGCAGGAAGGACAGGAGTGATCATGCAAAGAGAAACCGCCCCGTTCCGCGCCGACACCGTTGGCAGCTTCCTGCGTCCCGCTGCAATTAAGCAGGCGCGTGAACAGTTTTCAGCCGGAGAGATTGATGCCGCCGCCCTGCGTCAGGTTGAAGATGCGGCAATCCGCGATGTGGTCGCGAAACAGCGTGAAAATGGCCTGAAAGTGGTGACAGACGGCGAGTTCCGTCGCGGCTGGTGGCACTTCGACTTCTTCTATGGTCTTGACGGCGTTGAGAGCTATGAAGCGGAGCAGGGCATCCAGTTTAATGGCGTGCAGACTAAAGCGCATGGCGTGAAAGTGGTGAGCAAACTCGGTTTCCCGGCGGATCACCCGATGCTCGACCATTTCCGCTTCCTGCAGAGTATTGCCGGTGATGCGGTGCCGAAGATGACTATTCCCAGCCCCAGCGTGCTGCACTTCCGCGGTGGCCGCAAAGTGATTGATTCGGAAGTCTATCCGGATCTGGCGGAATACTTCGACGATCTGGCGCAGACGTACAAACAGGCGATCAAGGCGTTTTACGACGCGGGCTGCCGCTATCTTCAGCTGGATGACACCGTCTGGGCGTACCTCTGTTCTGAAGATCAGAAGCGAGATATCCGCGCTCGTGGCGACGATCCGGACCAGCTGGCACAGACGTATGCTCAGGTGCTGAATAAAGCGCTGGAAGATAAACCTGCCGATCTGACCGTGGGTCTGCATGTCTGCCGCGGGAATTTCCGCTCAACCTGGATCTCTGAAGGCGGCTATGGGCCCGTGGCAGAAATCCTGTTCGGCAGCGTCAACGTGGATGCATTCTTCCTGGAGTATGACAACGCCCGTTCCGGCGGCTTTGAGCCACTGCGTTACGTTAAGCCGGGCCATCAGCAGGTCGTTCTGGGGCTGATCACCACCAAAGTGGGTGAGCTGGAAGATCCGGCGCAGGTGAAAGCCAGGCTGGAAGAGGCGACGCAGTATATCAGCCTGGACCAGATCTGCCTCAGCCCGCAGTGCGGCTTTGCCTCTACCGAAGAGGGCAACAGCCTGAGCGAAGCCGAGCAATGGCAGAAGATTCGTTTAGTGGTCGATATTGCTAATCAGGTCTGGTAATGCTGTAACGTTGTGCAGACAGGCGCGTAAAACGCGCCTTTTGTGTATCTTCTGGCCCGTTTATGCGGGGTTTTCTCACGCTCTGTCTGTTATTTAAGCACATCATCTTGTGTGCCTGCGGCAAAAATTAACGCTATCCACTGCCTTTTGAAAAAATGGCGGCATAACCTTCTGGTTTTCCGATCCCGTATTGCCTTTCACCGCTATAAACGTTTTACTTAGCGCCGTTGTCGATCCATCCCTCTGTGAACAGAATAAAAGCAGCTTAAATCACCTGCGCTTTACCCTGCGACGAGCATAATGCGCTGACATTGTCAGCCAGATCGCGGTTTGCACGCAGCGAGGGGACAACACTAACCCAACTTCCACCGCAACATCAGTGACAGGCCGTATGACACATCGTTTAACTTCGAAGGACATTCTCGCGCTGGGCTTTATGACATTTGCCCTGTTTGTTGGCGCGGGCAACATCATTTTCCCGCCCATGGTCGGTATTCAGTCTGGCGAACACGTCTGGACAGCCGCCATCGGCTTTCTGATTACCGCTGTTGGTCTGCCCGTGATGACCGTGATCGCCCTGGCCCGCGTCGGCGGCGGCGTGGATGCGCTCAGCACCCCGATTGGCAAGGTCGCTGGCATCGTGCTGGCCACCGTGTGCTATCTGGCTGTCGGGCCGCTGTTTGCTACGCCGCGCACGGCAACCGTCTCGTTTGAGATGGGCATTGCACCGCTGACCGGCGATGGCGCGCTGCCGCTGTTCATCTATAGCCTGATCTACTTCGCGCTGGTGATTGGCGTGTCGCTCTATCCGGGCAAACTGCTCGACACGGTAGGGCACTTCCTGGCGCCACTAAAAATTATCGCGCTGACCGTGCTGGGCGTGGCTGCACTGGTGTGGCCCGCAGGCGGCACCATTCCGGCGACCGCGGACTATCAGCGTGCGGCGTTCTCCAGCGGTTTCGTTAATGGCTATCTGACCATGGATACGCTGGGCGCGCTGGTGTTCGGCATCGTGATCGTTAACGCCGCCCGTTCACGTGGTGTTGATAATGCCGCGCTGCTGACCCGTTATACCGTGCTGGCAGGACTGATTGCCGGTCTGGGCCTGACGCTGGTCTACCTCTGCCTGTTTAAACTGGGCGCAGGCAGCGGGGCGCTGGTGGATCAAAATGCTAACGGCGCAGCGATTCTGCACGCGTATGTTCAGCATACCTTTGGCAGCATGGGCAGCTTCTTCCTGGCCGCGCTGATCTTCGTCGCCTGTATGGTGACCGCCGTCGGCCTGACCTGTGCCTGTGCGGAATTTTTTGCGCAATACCTGCCGTTGTCGTATAAAACGCTGGTGTTTATTCTGGGTCTGTTCTCGATGGTGGTGTCGAATCTCGGCCTGAGCCACCTGATTCAGATCTCCATCCCGGTACTGACGGCGATCTATCCGCCCTGTATCGTGCTGGTGGTGCTGAGTTTCACCCTTAACTGGTGGAATAAGAGCAGCCGGATTATCGCGCCAGCGATGCTGGTCAGCCTGCTGTTTGGCATTGTTGATGCGATTAAAACCACCGGGTTTAAAGATTTGCTGCCGGCATTCAGTCAGCACCTGCCGCTGGCTGACCAGGGTCTTGCCTGGTTGCCACCGTCACTGGTAATGCTGCTGATTGCCGCTGTTGTGGATCGGGTGAAAGGACCGGAACAGGTGACGGTTCACTCGTAACAGAGCGCACTGATTCTTCTTTAACCACGGGCTTGCCCGTGGTTTTTTCATTTCACAGGTACAGGTTGTTATGCAAGAAACCAACAAGCTCAAACGCGGACTGAGCACGCGCCACATCCGTTTTATGGCGCTGGGATCGGCGATTGGCACCGGGTTGTTTTACGGTTCCGCTGACGCGATAAAAATGGCCGGACCGAGCGTGCTGCTCGCCTACATCATCGGCGGTGCAGTGGCGTATATCATCATGCGCGCGCTGGGTGAGATGTCCGTTAACAATCCTCAGGCCAGCTCTTTCTCCCGCTACGCGCAGGACTATCTTGGGCCGATGGCGGGCTATATCACCGGCTGGACCTACTGTTTTGAAATCCTGATTGTGGCGATAGCGGACGTTACCGCGTTCGGCATCTATATGGGCGTCTGGTTCCCTGAGGTGCCGCACTGGATTTGGGTGCTGAGCGTGGTGCTGATCATCGGTGCCGTCAATCTGATGAGCGTGAAAGTGTTCGGCGAAGTGGAGTTCTGGTTCTCCTTCTTCAAAGTCGCCACCATCATCGTGATGATTCTGGCTGGTTTCGGCATGATTATCTGGGGGATTGGCAACGGCGGTCAGCCGACCGGTATCCATAACCTGTGGACCAACGGCGGCTTCTTCGCCCACGGCGTCGTCGGCATGCTGCTGTCGCTGCAGATGGTAATGTTCGCCTATGGCGGCATCGAAATCATCGGTATCACTGCGGGTGAAGCGAAAGATCCGGAGAAGTCGATTCCGCGCGCGATTAACTCGGTGCCGTGGCGCATTCTGGTGTTCTACGTTGGCACGCTGTTTGTGATTATGTCGATCTACCCGTGGAATCAGGTAGGAACCTCGGGCAGCCCGTTTGTGCTGACCTTCCAGCATCTGGGGATCGCGGCAGCCGCCTCTATCCTCAATTTCGTCGTGCTGACCGCGTCACTCTCGGCGATTAACAGCGATGTGTTTGGCGTGGGCCGTATGCTGCACGGGATGGCGCAGCAGGGCCATGCGCCAAAAGTCTTTATGAAGGTTTCGTCGCGCGGCATTCCGTGGGTGACGGTGGTGGTGATGATGTTCGCCATGCTGATTGCGGTTTATCTCAACTACCTGATGCCGGAAAAAGTCTTCCTGGTCATCGCCTCGCTGGCGACCTTTGCAACGGTGTGGGTCTGGATCATGATTCTGCTGTCGCAGATCGCCTTCCGTCGCAAAATTGGCAAAGAGGCGGCGAGTAAGCTACAGTTTGCGCTGCCAGGTGGCAGCTGGACGGCTGGCGTCGGCGTGGCGTTCCTTTGCTTTATTATCGGTCTGATTGGTTATTTCCCCGATACCCGCATTTCACTCTATGTTGGCATGGTGTGGATTGTGGTGCTGCTGCTGGGCTATAAGCTGGTGCGTAAACCACGCTAATCTCCTGTTCTGCTCTCCCGATTTATGGGGGAGCAGAAGCCGCTATTTCCCTCTTTTATTTTCTCCCGTCACTGTTTATTTGTGTGATCTTCGCCACAACGCTGAATTCTTTTATTACGCGTTGAACCACTGTTATCGAAATAAGACGCTGCGCCGGATTATTACGGTGAATGCATCCCGAAAAGATTATTCAGACGGGCAGTGAATATCGCTGAAGATTACAGGCGGGCAAAGGCGTTGATGGGGCTTCATGCTCAGAAAAGTGCGGCTATACGGGCACTGGCGGGCTAAAAAAGCAGAGAGGCAGAAATAAAAAACGGCGAAACCAGTCGCCGAAATACGCAAGAATTACAGGAAAATAGATAATAAAGGGATGATTGACAGGACTATCGTAAATCAAAATGCGTGGCGCTGATAGTCAGGCGAATTAAATAAGAAAAGGTCGGAGTAGCGTTAATTAACAGCGGTTAACATTATTAAGGCCGCATTGCGGCTGCGGCCTTAATTTGATTAGCCACAGACTCAGGGCAATATAACCGAAACCGGCAGCACAGCGCTGTTATCCAGGTTTTTACGCAGCTGAGTCAGCGTGGATTGATAAGGGCAGAGCAGGCCGGCATCGGTAACTCTGCAGTCGGGCTGATGCCATTCCTGCTGTAATAACGGATGTTTTTCATTAATCGGTTGCAGCTGACGGATGTCATCCAGACTCTGCGCCTGAAAATAGATCCGCAAAAAACGCTCGCCGCTGCGGGTGTCGCGCCAGCGCTCCAGCACCAGACTGCTACCCGGCGGAATGTTACCGCGAGAATAGCCGGGTAACTGCCAGTTAAAGTCCATCAGGGTGCGCACCATCGCAATGTTGGTGTCATGCGCGACGAGAACCAGCCAGCGGCCCGGTGAGCTGTCGGCAGCGATCGCTTCCAGCATCGTGTTGAGCAATATCGAGCCACGGCGCTGTGCCAGGTAGAGTACGTCGTTGCTGAGATCGTAGTTGGCGGTCAGCAGCGGCAACAGTGAGGTGATCTGCGCGGCCGTGGTGATGTGTCCCCAGGCGAGCTGATCAAACGGCAGATTTTCGCTGTAGCCCAGTCGCAGCGTCTCCACCATGCTCGCCATCACGCTCAGCCCGTAAACGTAACTATTCCCGTTGCGGGTTTGCCGGAACGTCCAGGGCGCCTCAAACAGGGGACAATCCGTTGCGGGGGGACAGACGGCGGCTTTCAACTGCTGAATCGCCGGTTGCAGTTGCTGTTGCAGGTGTGCCAGATCGCCCGCTTTCTGCTGTTTCGCGGCCAGCTCCTGAGCGGGATCGGTCCGGGTGACCGTCAGCTTTTCAGTCTGAAAAAGGGGATCCACATCGCCCGCGACGTGATGCACCGGCACGCCGCAGCCGGGAAACGCGCCGTCCGTCAGCGCCGCAGCCGTGGCGCGGGTGCGCTGCAGCGGACTGGCGCGCACGTAGACCTGAGCCGCATCCGGACAGCCCGCGCTCAGCAGGCCAAGCTGGCGATAGTGATCGCCTTCCCAGCGTCCTTTATTCACCACGGCACTGTAGCCGTGACCCGTCAGCTCGCCATCGGCAGTGGTCCACTGTGTCCAGGGTTGCTGGCTGGCGGCTTCCATCTCTTTACGATTGCCTGGCGTGGGTGGACGTACGCCGTGACGGTTCAGTTCAACCACTTTCTCCAGCTGGTAATCCGCCGCCTGTGCCGCCGGGCTTAACAGCCAAAGAGAACCGAGGATTAGCGCACAGCGGCACAGGGTTGGCAGCGTCATTTACTCTTCCAGTGCGCCGTTGCCGGTCAGCGCTTTAATTTTTGGATACAGGGTCGCATTGGCCAGCAACACCGGGTTACCGTTTTTCAGGCCTTCATTACGCAGATAATCATTGGTGACACCGCCTGCTTCGCGCATAAGAACGATGCCCGGCAGACTATCCCACGGATGCATATGCGCTTCGTAGTAACCAATCAGCCGACCGGCTGCTGCCCAGGCACTGGTCAGCGCACCCGAACCGATGCGAATAAACATGCCGCCCTGTTCAATTAAGCCGCTGATCAGGCGTGAGACGCTTTCGCCCGGCGTCCGGCTGGAGTTACTGATGCCAAGCAAACCCTCGTTGAGATGCGCTGCGTCATGCACATGCAGGCGACTTTCATTCAGCCATGCCCCCTGGCCTGCCCGTGCGTGGAACAGCTCCTGATGATTGGGATCGCAGACCACGCCGATCACCGGTTCGCCTTCACAGACCACCGCCAGTGAAACGCACCAGTTAGGCAGGCCGTTGACGAAACAGGCGGTGCCATCGATCGGATCGACAACCCAGATAAAGGGCGCACCCTCAACCTCGCCGCCGCTCTCTTCGCCATAGACGATATCCTCAGGAAAACGTTCAGCGATTAAGGTCTTAATTAATGCCTCAACGTTACGATCAGCCTCGCTGACCACGTCCTGCAAATCCCTTTTGTGTTCCACGACCAGTGTCTGACGCTGCTGATACCATGACAGAGCCCGGCTGCCCGCCGCACGGGCGATGTCGCAGGCGTAACGGTAACGCGCGTCTATTTCAGAATGCGAAGCGGATGACATCTTTTCCTCTTATGATTTTTTGCCATAACGAACGGAAGGCGCGCCTGAACAGGCGGTCTGGCTGTGATGTTTACTTCACTATTGTTAAGAAAGGCTTCATTAAGCCGCAGATAAGCAGCAATGGCAAGATGGTGCTGAGCCGGGCTGCTGGCTTTTTTCATCAGGCAAAAGCGCATGTCCGTCAGCCCGGCAGCAGAGGATCGGGTTTTACAGGGTTCTGCTGGTCGCCAGCGCCATTAAACGCGGATAAAAAACAAAAAACAGCGCTTCCAGCTGATCATAATGTTGCGTGAAATCGTGGTAGGAGTCGCGTAGTGCCGACAGGCGTGGACGGCGGCTGGCCATGCCGTGCAGCACCCGCTCCAGCCGCGCAGGCTGCGCATAATGCTCAAACCACCGCTCGCGCCACATCACCGCGTTGAGTGCCTGAAATTCAGGAGGCGTGTCGGCCAGCTGCGGCAGGATTTCGCGCTCGGCGGTGGCAGAAAACTGCACCAGCGTCTGGTCGGGCGTAAATTGCTGCCAGTGACGGGCCAGAAAATGGTCCCAGATGACGTCCAGCGTAATCGGTGCCACACGATAAGTTTCCGCACGGAACAGCTGACGGGCGCTGCGCACCTCCGGCAGCGCATCCGTCATCACGTCCAGACGACGATGCATCAGAATGCCGTCTGCGACAGGCGCGGACCAGTGCTGGTGCGGGTTGCCCCGCACAAAGTCGGCCATTAGATTGCCGAGTAAGGAGCTGTCGGCCAGCTTAGCCAGATGGAGATGCGCAAGAAAGTTCATGCCGCATTATAGGCTGAACTGCCTTTGCGCAGCCAGTTGTTCAGAATTGGTCGGTTTTCCGCTAAACTGTGCCGCCTGTTTTTGCCTGAGAAAGAACATTTCAATGCGTGTCGCCGATTTTGCTTTTGAACTGCCCGAATCCCTGATTGCTCACTATCCCCAGGCGCAGCGCAGCGGCTGTCGTCTGCTGTCGCTCGACGGTCCCAGCGGTGCGCTGTCGCACGGTGTTTTCACCGACGTGCTGGATAAGCTGAATCCAGGCGATCTGCTGGTGTTCAACAACACCCGTGTGATTCCGGCGCGCGTGTTTGGCCGTAAAGCCAGCGGCGGCAAAATCGAGATGCTGGTGGAGCGGATGCTCGACGACAAGCGCGTGCTGGCACATGTGCGCGCCTCAAAAGCGCCGAAGCCGGGGGCAGAACTGCTGCTGGGCGAAGATGAGAGTGTGAAAGCGACCATGGTGGCACGCCACGATGCGCTGTTTGAGATCGCGTTTGATGATGAGCGCGCGGTGCTCGATATCCTCAACAGTGTCGGTCACATGCCACTGCCGCCGTATATCGACCGTCCGGATGAAGAGGCGGATCGCGAGCTTTATCAGACGGTTTACAGCGCCCGTCCGGGTGCCGTCGCGGCTCCGACAGCTGGTCTGCACTTCGATGAACCGCTGCTGCAGGCGCTGAAAGAGAAGGGCATCGAGATGGCCTTTGTGACGCTGCACGTCGGGGCGGGCACCTTCCAGCCGGTGCGTGTCGAGACCATCGAAGAGCATCACATGCACGCGGAGTATGCCGAAGTGCCGCAGGAGGTTGTCGACGCGGTACTGGCCTGTAAAGCACGTGGCAACAAGGTGGTCGCCGTCGGCACCACCTCTGTTCGTTCGCTGGAGAGCGCCGCCAAAGCGAGTCAGGATGCCCTGATTGCGCCGTTCTTCGACGATACCCAGATTTTCATCTATCCGGGCTATGAGTATCAGGTGATCGATGCGCTGATCACCAACTTCCATCTGCCCGAATCGACTCTGATTATGCTGGTCTCGGCGTTTGCCGGTTATCAGCACACCATGGCCGCGTACCGCGCAGCCGTGGCTGAGCAATATCGTTTCTTCAGTTATGGAGATGCGATGTTTATCAGCAAAAATCCGCAGGCGCCGCTGGAAAAAGTGGGCGACTGATTTATTAACCGATAGCCGGAATCGCCTGTTACGTGACGAAGGTTATCTGCATCGGACTGTTTCTCCGATGGAGGCTTTGTGAAATTTGAACTTGATACCACAGACGGGCGCGCACGCCGTGGCCGTCTGATTTTTGATCGCGGCGTGGTGGAAACCCCGGCGTTTATGCCCGTTGGCACCTACGGCACCGTGAAAGGCATGACGCCGGAAGAAGTGCAGGAAACCGGCGCGCAGATCATTCTGGGCAATACTTTCCACCTCTGGCTGCGTCCGGGCCAGGAGATTATGAAACTGCATGGCGATCTGCATGACTTTATGCAGTGGAAAGGCCCGATCCTGACCGACTCCGGCGGCTTCCAGGTCTTCAGCCTGGGCGACATCCGTAAAATCACCGAAGCGGGCGTTCACTTCCGTAACCCGATCAATGGCGACCCGATCTTCCTGGATCCCGAAAAATCAATGGAGATTCAGTACGACCTGGGTTCCGACATCGTAATGATTTTCGATGAATGTACGCCGTACCCGGCTGACTGGGACTACGCCAAACGCTCTATGGAGATGTCGCTGCGCTGGGCGCAACGCAGCCGTGATCGTTTCGACAGCCTCGGGAATAAAAATGCCTTATTTGGCATTATTCAGGGCTCGGTTTACGAAGATTTACGAGATGTCTCGGTGAAAGGTCTGGTAGAGATTGGCTTTGATGGGTACGCTGTGGGCGGCCTGGCGGTGGGTGAGCCTAAGCAGGACATGCACCGTATTCTTGAGCACGTCTGTCCGCAGCTTCCGCAGGATAAACCGCGTTATCTGATGGGTGTCGGCAAGCCAGAAGATCTGGTTGAAGGTGTCCGTCGCGGCGTTGATATGTTTGATTGCGTGATGCCAACCCGTAATGCGCGAAATGGTCACCTGTTTGTCACCGAAGGTGTGGTGAAGATTCGCAACGCCCGCTACAAAGATGACACTGCGCCGCTGGATGCGGAGTGTGATTGTTACACCTGTCGCAATTATAGCCGTGCCTACTTGTATCATCTCGACCGTTGTAACGAAATACTGGGCGCGCGTCTGAATACTATCCACAATTTGCGCTACTACCAGCGTCTGATGGCAGGTTTACGCCAGGCCATCGAAGAGGGTAAATTAGAGCGCTTTGTAACTGAGTTTTACCAACGGACGGGCAAAGAAGTTCCGCCATTAACGTCTGATAATTCATCAATGAGGGAAATTTAATGAGCTTATTCATTTCTGACGCCGTGGCCGCAGCAGGCGCTCCGTCTCAGGGAAGTCCGTATTCTCTGGTGATCATGCTGGTGGTGTTTGGTCTGATTTTCTATTTCATGATCCTGCGTCCGCAGCAGAAACGTGCGAAAGAGCACAAGAAGCTGATGGATTCCATCTCTAAGGGTGATGAAGTGCTGACCAGCGGTGGCCTGGTAGGCCGCGTAACGAAAGTCTCTGACACGGGCTACGTAGCTATCGCGCTGAATGACACCAATGAAGTCGTCATTAAACGTGATTTCGTCGCCGCCGTGCTGCCGAAAGGCACTATCAAGGCGCTGTAATTCTTTCTTCCCTAAGGGAACTGCCGTGTTAAATCGTTATCCTTTGTGGAAGTACGTAATGCTGGTCGTCGTGATTCTCGTCGGCCTGCTCTATGCGCTTCCCAACCTGTATGGTGAGGATCCGGCCGTTCAAATCACTGGTGCGCGCGGAAGCGCCGCCAGTGAGCAGACGTTGGATCAAATTCAGTCCGCATTAAAACAAGACAATATCCAGAGCAAATCTGTTGCGCTGGAAAATGGTGCGATTACCGCGCGTTTCGCTAATACGGATGTGCAGTTACGCGCCCGTGAAGCGATCATGAAAGCGCTGGGTGAAAACTACGTTGTCGCGCTGAACCTTGCGCCTGCCACGCCGCGCTGGCTGACGATGCTGTCAGCAGAGCCGATGAAACTCGGTCTCGATCTGCGTGGTGGTGTGCACTTCCTGATGGAAGTGGACATGGACACCGCGCTCAGCAAGCTGCAGGAGCAGAATGCTGACACGTTGCGTAGCGACCTGCGCACCAAAAATATCCCCTACACCAACGTCAATAAAATCGCGAACTACGGCGTGGAAATTCGTTTCCGTGACGCTGCCAGCCGCGACGCGGCGATCTCCTGGCTGAGCTCGCGTCATCAGGATCTGGTGATCAACAGCAGCGGCAGCGATGCGCTGCGTGCCACCATGAGCGATGCCCGTCTCAGCGAAGCACGTGAATATGCGGTTCAGCAGAACATTACGATTCTGCGTAACCGTGTAAACCAACTGGGCGTAGCTGAACCGCTGGTTCAGCGTCAGGGTTCCGATCGTATCGTGGTTGAGCTGCCGGGTATTCAGGATACGGCGCGCGCCAAAGAGATTCTGGGTGCCACCGCGACGCTGGAATTCCGTCTGGTGAACACCAGCGTGGATCCGACTGCGGCGGCCAGTGGCCGTGTACCGGGTGACTCTGAAGTTAAAGACATGCGTGATGGCCAGCCGGTCGTGCTTTACAAGCGGGTGATCCTGACCGGTGACCATATCACCGACTCAACCTCCAGCATGGATGAGTACAACCAGCCACAGGTGAACATTTCACTGGATGGCGCAGGCGGTAACATCATGTCCAACTTCACCAAGGACAATATCGGCAAGCCGATGGCGACCCTGTTTGTGGAGTACAAGGACAGCGGTAAGAAAGATGCCAATGGCCGTTCCATTCTGGTGAAGCAGGAAGAGGTGATTAACGTCGCCAATATCCAGTCTCGCCTGGGGAACAGCTTCCGCATCACCGGTATCAACAACCCGAACGAAGCGCGTCAGCTGTCGCTGCTGCTGCGTGCCGGTGCGTTGATTGCGCCGATCCAGATTGTGGAGGAGCGTACTATCGGGCCGACCATGGGTCAGCAGAACATTACTCAGGGTCTGGAAGCCTGCCTGTGGGGTCTGCTTGCCTCGATCCTGTTTATGGTGGTGTTCTATAAGAAGTTTGGTCTGATTGCAACGAGTGCACTGCTGGTGAACCTGGTGCTGATTGTCGGCATCATGTCCCTGCTGCCGGGCGCGACCCTGACCATGCCGGGTATTGCCGGTATCGTGTTAACGCTGGCGGTGGCAGTCGATGCCAACGTACTGATTAACGAACGTATTAAAGAAGAGCTGCGCAACGGGCGCTCGGTTCAGCAGGCAATTCATGAAGGCTACAAAGGCGCCTTCTCCAGTATTGTCGATGCGAACGTGACGACCCTGATCAAAGTTATCATTCTTTACGCGGTCGGCACCGGTTCGATCAAAGGCTTTGCGATTACCACCGCAATTGGTATCGCGACCTCAATGTTCACCGCGATTATCGGTACCCGTGCCATTGTTAACCTGGTTTACGGTGGCAAACGCATCAACAAGCTGTCTATCTGAGGAGTGCGTTGTGGCACAGGAATATAACATTGAGCAGTTAAACCACGGGCGTAAAGTCGTCGACTTTATGCGCTGGGATAAGCTGGCCTTCATCATTTCAGGACTGCTGATTGTGGCCGCGATTGCGATCGTGGGCGTGCGTGGTTTTAACTGGGGCCTCGATTTCACCGGTGGTACGGTGATTGAGATCGCGCTGGAGAAACCGGCCGACCTCGACACGCTGCGTAGCGAACTGGTGAAAGCGGGCTTTGACGAGCCGCTGGTGCAGAACTTTGGCAGCAGCCGTGACGTGATGGTGCGTATGGCACCGGTTACCGGCCCGGCAGGTACCGAGTTAGGCAATAAAGTGGTGTCGGTGATCAACCAGACTACGCAGCAAAACGCGACCGTTAAGCGCATTGAGTTCGTGGGGCCGAGTGTGGGCAGCGACCTGGCGCAGGCGGGTGCGATGGCGCTGCTGTCGGCACTGATTGCGATTCTGATCTATATCGGCTTTCGCTTTGAGTGGCGTCTGGCGCTGGGCACTGTGCTGGCGCTGGCGCATGACGTGATCATCACCTGCGGCCTGCTGGCGCTGTTCCGCATTGAAATCGACCTGACGATTGTTGCCTCGCTGATGTCGGTGATTGGCTACTCGCTTAACGATAAAATTGTGGTCTCTGACCGTATTCGTGAAAACTTCCGCAAGATCCGTCGCGGCAGCTCTTACGATATTACCAACGTGTCACTGACCCAGACGTTAAGCCGTACCCTGATTACCTCGCTGACGACGCTGGCGATGATCCTCATCCTGTTCATATTTGGTGGTGCGCTGCTGAAAGGCTTCTCACTGACCATGCTGATTGGTGTGACGATTGGTACGATTTCATCCATTTATGTCTCTTCAGCGCTGGCGCTGAAGCTGGGCATGAAGCGTGAACATATGATGGTGCAGAAAGTCGAGAAAGAGGGCGCCGATCAGCCTTCTATCCTGCCTTAATCGCGCGTCAGAAATAAAAACGGGCAGCCTTTTGGCTGCCCGTTTTTTGCACCACGGCTAAGGATTAGCGGGTGCCGCAGGGGATGTCGGGGGCGGTGCGTCAGCGGTCACGTTATGCACGCGGACATAACCCAGTTGCTCCGGCGTCAGGCCGCTGAGACGCAGCGGAATGCTCGCCGAATGCTGCGGCAGCAGCGAGGCAGGCAGCGCGACCGTCTGCGTCAGACTGTCACTGCTCAGCGGTTTACCGGTCGTCGGGTCGAGTTCACCCCAGATCACCGTTGCGTGCAGGGCGGGCAAAGGCCGATCGTCCATTGAGCGTACGGTCAGGGTTGCCCGCGAACCGCTGGCTTCCGCAGTGACAGGGGACAGCGTCAGTCGCAACGTGCCGAGCTGAGTCTGCAGCGCCACTGGCGTATTCGCCTGTGGCACCAGCCAGGCACCCTGCTGCAACTGGCTGTTAAGCTGTCCCTGAATCTCCAGCGCGCTGGCCTGCGTGGTCAGATGCTGCATCTGCTGATTGAGCTGACTCACTTCCTGATGCAGCTCTCTGACCTGCGGGTTACCTGCACTGCTACTGCAGCCGCTCTGCGCCACCAGTGAGAACGCCACCGGAACCCAAACCATCCTGCTCATAAGTTATCCTTGTCCGTTATTTTGGAATACGTAAAACCTGGCCAGGATAGATCTTATCAGGATGGGTGAGCATTGGCTTATTCGCTTCGAAAATCTTGTTATATTCGTTAGCGTTACCGTAAACCTGTTTAGAAATAGCGCTCAGCGTGTCGCCTTTCTTCACGGTGTAAAGCTCTGACTCGGCCGCGCTGTCTGTCACGGTGACCTTGTCTTCCACTTTTGTGATGCCTGCCACGTTACCTGCCGCGATCAGAATCTTCTCTTTCAGCTCCTGAGAAAGGCCATCGCCGGTCACGGTGACGGTATCGCCATTGACCTTTACGTCCACCTTGTCGCTGTCTGGCAAGCCGAGCTTGTTGATGTGATCCTGCAGCTTTTTATTCTGATCGTCACCGCCGTTTACGGCGTCCCAGAGTTTTTCACCGGCTTCTTTCACAAAGTTAAACAGACCCATACAACCTCCAATGTGTTAGTGGAAAATTTTAATTGCAGCTCTTAAAGCGTAGTCCCTTTTGCCGCAGACGAAATTTAGCATCGTTTATCCTGCGATGAGAATCCCGCGAAAGACACGGAAGAGATTTTGTTGATTCGCAGTTCGCGCTACACTGTATGGCCCATCACTCTCGCGTCAGGAAACGTCATGCATTGCCCATTCTGCTCCGCTGTGGACACCAAAGTGATTGATTCTCGTCTGGTTAGTGAAGGCTCCTCGGTGCGACGCCGCCGCCAGTGTCTGATGTGTCATGAACGCTTCACCACCTTTGAGGTGGCGGAACTGGTGATGCCCCGCGTGGTGAAAAGCAATGATGTGCGCGAGCCTTTCAATGAAGACAAAATGGCCAGCGGGATGATGAAAGCGCTTGAGAAGCGTCCGGTCAGCGCCGACGCGGTAGAAAGCGCCGTAAACCATATTAAAACGCAGCTGCGCGCCACCGGCGAACGAGAGATCCCCAGTAAGCTGATTGGCAATCTGGTGATGGATGAGCTGAAAAAGCTCGATAAAGTCGCCTATATTCGCTTCGCCTCGGTTTACCGCAGCTTTGAAGATATTCGCGATTTTGGCGAAGAGATCGCCCGGTTACAGGATTAGAGTATGGACGAACGCTATATGGCGCGTGCGCTGGAACTGGCGCGACGCGGCCGTTTTACGACCATGCCGAACCCGAATGTCGGCTGTGTGATTGTGCGCGATGGTGAAGTCGTGGGTGAGGGCTGGCATCAGCGTGCTGGTGAACCCCATGCCGAAGTCCACGCTCTGCGCATGGCTGACGAGAAAGCGCGTGGCGCAACGGCCTATGTCACGCTGGAGCCGTGCAGCCATCATGGCCGCACGCCGCCCTGCTGTGATGCGCTGATCGCCGCAGGTGTGATCCGTGTCGTCGCCGCCATGCAGGACCCGAATCCGCAGGTCGCGGGGCGCGGACTGCACCGTCTGCATCAGGCGGGCATCGACGTCAGCCATGGTCTGATGATGCCGGAAGCCGAAGCACTCAATCGCGGCTTCCTCAAGCGCATGCGCACCGGCTTTCCCTGGATTCAGCTCAAGCTGGGCGCGTCACTGGATGGCCGCACGGCCATGGCCAGTGGCGAGAGCCAGTGGATCACCTCTGAGGCTGCCCGCCGTGATGTGCAGCGTCTGCGGGCGCAAAGCGCCGCCATTCTCAGCAGTAGCGCTACGGTGCTGGCGGACGATCCCTCTCTGACAGTGCGCTGGTCTGAACTCAATACCGACAGCCAGGCTTTGATTGATGAGCAGCAACTGCGTCAGCCGGTACGTGTGATTATCGACAGCCAGAATCGCGTGACGCCGCAGCATCGGCTCATCTTACAGCCGGGCGAAACCTGGCTGATGCGCCATCAGCCGGATCAGCAGCTCTGGCCCGCTGACGTCACGCAAATCGCCGTGCCGCTGCGCGAACAGCAGCTGGATCTGGTGGCGATGATGATGCTGCTGGGACAGCGACAGATTAACAGCGTCTGGGTTGAAGCGGGTGCGACGCTCGCCGGTGTCCTGTTACAGGCCGGGCTGGTGGATGAACTGATCGTTTATCTGGCACCTAAGCTGTTAGGTCATGAAGGACGCGGCCTGTGTCAGCTGCCGGGGCTCAGCCAACTGGCTGACGCACCTGCGTTCCGTTTCAGCGATGTCCGGCAGGTCGGTGACGATTTACGTCTGACCCTGACACCGCAATAGCATGCCCGGAAAAGCGAGAGCACGCCGCCTAAGAGTATGATAGAATCCGCCCCCCTGCGCGGGGCCAACCAAACCCCTGAAAGGATAAGTATGAAAGTTATCGAAGCTGCTGTTGCAACGCCTGATGCCAATGTTGCCATCGTCATCGCGCGTTTTAACAACTTCATTAATGACAGCCTGCTGGATGGCGCAGTTGATGCCCTGAAACGTATCGGCCAGGTCAAAGATGAAAATATCACCGTTGTCTGGGTGCCGGGTGCTTACGAACTGCCGCTGGCAGCACGTGCGCTGGCGAACTCCGGCAAACATGATGCGATTATCGCACTCGGCACCGTTATTCGTGGTGGCACTGCGCACTTCGAATATGTGGCGGGTGAAGCCAGCTCTGGTATCGCCAGCGTTGCCATGAACAGCGACATTCCTGTCGCGTTCGGCGTGCTGACCACTGAAAGCATCGAGCAGGCCATTGAGCGTGCCGGCACCAAAGCGGGTAACAAAGGTGCTGAAGCGGCGCTGACTGCGCTCGAAATGATCAACGTATTGAAAGCCATTAAAGCCTGATTTTTGTAAGGGGAATTTTGTGAAACCTGCTGCTCGTCGTCGCGCCCGTGAGTGCGCTGTTCAGGCGCTTTACTCCTGGCAGTTGTCGAATAACGACATTGCCGATGTGGAATACCAGTTTCTGGCGGAACAGGACGTCAAAGACGTCGACATTACTTACTTCCGCGAACTGCTGTCCGGTGTGGCGACCAACAGTGCGTATCTGGATGGACTGATGAAGCCCTATCTGTCGCGTCAGCTCGAAGAGCTGGGCCAGGTAGAAAAAGCTATCCTGCGCATCTCGCTGTATGAGTTGAGCAAGCGTGATGATGTTCCCTATAAAGTGGCCATCAATGAAGGGATTGAGCTGGCGAAAGTCTTCGGTGCCGAAGACAGTCATAAATTTGTTAACGGCGTGCTGGATAAAGCCGGTCCACAAATTCGACCCAATCGCAAATAAACAAAAAGGCCGGCTTGCCGGCCTTTTTTCATGAAGAGTTAAGCGGAACGTAATTATGTCTTGTGGTGAATTTGAACTCATCGCACGCTACTTCAACCGCAGAACACGCAGCCGCCGTGATGTCGAACTCGGCATCGGTGACGATTGTGCGTTACTTAGCGTGCCGGAAAAACAGACGCTGGCGATCAGCACCGATACCCTGGTCGCGGGTGTGCACTTCTTACGGGATATTCATCCTGCCGATCTGGGTTACAAAGCCCTGGCTGTTAATCTTAGCGATCTCGCTGCCATGGGCGCGGATCCCGCGTGGCTGACGCTGGCCTTAACGCTGCCGCAGGTCGATGAGAGCTGGCTCTCTGCCTTTAGCGAAAGCCTGTTTGAACTGCTGGAATATTACGACATGCAGCTGGTGGGCGGTGACACGACCCGTGGCCCGCTGAGCCTGACGCTGGCGATTCACGGTCTGGTGCCGCAGGGCCGCGCCCTGAAACGCTCCGGAGCGAAGCCGGGCGACTGGATCTACGTGACCGGCACGCTGGGTGACAGCGCAGCGGGTCTGGCGCTGTTGCAGCATCACTGCCGCATCAGCGATCCGGCGGTGCATGAGGCACTGATTAAACGGCATCTGCGTCCGATGCCGCGCATTCTGCAGGGCCAGGCACTGCGTGCGCTGGCCTCTTCAGCGGTGGACCTTTCTGATGGCCTGATTTCCGACCTCGGCCACGTGCTGAAAGCCAGCGGCTGTGGTGCACGGCTAAACCTGGATGCGTTGCCGCTGTCGCCGGCGCTGCGCGACCATTTCGACCCTGAGCAGGTATTGCGCTGGGCGCTGAGTGGCGGAGAAGATTACGAACTCTGCTTCACCGTGCCGGAAGTGAATCGCGGCGCGCTTGATGTGGCGCTGGGGCATCTGGGCGTGCCTTATACCTGCATCGGGCAGATAGCACCGGAATCAGAAGGCTTAACGCTGCTAGATAATGGCAAACCTGCCACATTCCATCATAAAGGGTTTGATCACTTTGATACTAAATAACGACGTGGCGAAGAGACGCCTGCGGATGAGCAATCCCTGGCATCTGCTGGCCACCGGTTTCGGCAGCGGATTAAGCCCGGTCGTGCCTGGTACCATGGGATCGCTGGCGGCCATCCCATTCTGGTGGCTGATGACCTTTCTGCCGCAGGATCTCTATTCGCTGGTTGTGCTGGTTGGAATCTGCGTCGGTGTCTATCTCTGCCATCGCACCGCCAAAGATATGGGTGTACACGATCACGGCAGTATTGTCTGGGATGAGTTCATCGGCATGTGGATTACGCTGATGGCGATTCCGGTCAACAGCTGGCAATGGGTGCTGGGCGGCTTTGTGCTGTTCCGTATTCTTGATATGTGGAAACCATGGCCGATTCGCTGGTTTGACCGCAATGTGCATGGCGGTATGGGAATTATGGTGGATGACATCATTGCTGGCGTGATTTCTGCGGCCATGCTTTATGGCTTTGGGGTCTGGCTGGCGGGTTAATTGCCGAGGCTGAACGCCTGAATAAGAGGTGACGCCCGGCCAGGGCGTCACATTCTGATTTATTCGAATCCCACCGCCTGATGCGGCTGATAGGTTTCTTCCAGCAGGGTAATCTCGTCGTCACTCAGCGTGACATCCACCGCCTTCACCAGATCCTCAAACTGCTCAGCGCGCGACGCGCCAATAATCGGTGCCGTAACGGCAGGCTTGCTCAGTAGCCAGGCCAGCGCCACCTGCGCCCGCGTCACACCTTTGCTTTCCGCCACCTGTGCCAGCCGCTCTGCAATCACGGCATCGTTCTCTTCGGTGTTGTCATAGAGCTTCGCCATCACCTGATCGGAGGCGGAACGCGCGGTGTTTTCCCCCCACGGGCGGGTCAGTTTACCGCGCGCCAGCGGACTCCAGGGCAGCACGGCGATCTGCTCTTTCAGACAGAGTGGATGCATTTCCCGCTCCTCTTCACGCTGAATCAGGTTGTACTGATCCTGCATGCTGACAAAGCGATGCCAGCCCTGTTCTGACTGCAGCTGCAACGCCTGCGCAAACTGACTGGCGTGCATGGATGAGGCGCCGATATAGCGGGCTTTTCCTGACTGCACCACGTCATGCAGCGCTTCCAGCGTCTCTTCCAGCGGTGTCTCGTAGTCCCAGCGGTGAATCTGCAGCAGGTCGACATACTCCATGCCGAGACGCTGCAGGCTGTCATCAATGGATTGCAGGATATTTTTGCGCGACAGTCCCTGTGAGAGATTGGTCAGCGGGAAATAGACTTTGGTGGCGACCACGATCTCTTCGCGGCGGGCAAATTCTTTCAGCGCCCGGCCCAGAATCTCTTCACTGCTGCCATCGGAATAGCTGTTGGCGGTATCAAAGAAGTTGATGCCCGCGTTCAGCGCCTGCTGGATCAGCGGACGGCTGCTCGCTTCCGGCAGCGTCCAGGCATGATTACCGCGCGTTGGCTCGCCATAGGTCATACAGCCGAGACAGAGACGCGACACCTGCAGATCGGTGGTACCCAGTTGAATCGTTTTCATGGTGGAGGCTCCTGCGAAAGTGCAAAGGTTACAGCATAGCAGGATGTTGCGCTCCCCAGGGGGGAGCGCAGAGAGGAGAGGTTACTGCGCCAGCCAGCGGGCGATCTGTTGCTGAATGCCCTCCGCGTCCAGCAGATAGTCATGACGCACTTCATCCTGCGTGCCCTGCGGGATGAACTCATCGGGCAGGCCGATGTTCAGTACCGGAATGCCCAGGCGTTTCGCCATCACAAACTCATTTACGCCACTGCCCGCACCGCCTTTGATGGCACCTTCTTCCAGCGTTATCAGCGAGTCGTGGGTGTTAGCGAGTTCGGCGATCAGCGCTTCATCCAGCGGCTTCACAAAGCGCATATCGACCAGTGTCGCGTTCAGCGCTTCCGCCGTGGCGGCGGCTTCCGGCAGCAGGGTACCGAAGTTCAGAATCGCCAGCTTTTCACCCTGACGTTTCACGACTGCTTTACCCAGCGGCAGACTCTGTAGTGGAGCCAGCGGGGTACCGACACCGGTGCCGCGCGGATAGCGCACCGCACTCGGGCCAGCCTGATGGTGATAGCCGGTATAGAGCATCTGCCGACACTCATTTTCATCGCTCGGCGTCATGATCACCATATCCGGCACGCAGCGCAGATAGGCGAGATCAAACGCGCCCTGGTGGGTCTGACCATCCGCGCCAACAATACCACCGCGATCGATAGCAAACAGGACCGGCAGTTTCTGGATGGCGACGTCGTGAATCAGCTGATCGTAGGCGCGTTGCAGGAAAGTGGAATAGATGGCAACAATGGGCTTATAGCCGCCAATCGCCATACCGGCCGCGAAGGTCACCGCATGCTGCTCGGCGATCGCTACGTCAAAATATTGTTTCGGGAATTCGCGAGAGAAAGCCACCATGCCGGAGCCTTCACGCATCGCCGGGGTAATCGCCATCAGCTTCGGATCGTCGGCAGCCATTTCGCACAGCCAGTTGCCGAAGATTTTAGAGTAGCTCGGCAGACCCTCTGCGCTTTTCGGCAGTTCGCCAATCGCCGGGTCAAATTTAGGAACGGCGTGCCAGGCAATCGGATCTTCCTCTGCCGGGGCGTAGCCTTTACCTTTCTTCGTCATGATATGCAGGAACTGCGGGCCTTTCAGGCTGCGCATGTTGCTCAGCGTATTGACCAGCGTCAGCACATCGTGACCGTCAACCGGGCCAATATAGTTAAAGCCCAGCTCTTCAAACAGCGTGCCCGGCACGACCATGCCTTTGAGATGCTCTTCGGTGCGTTTGACCAGCTCTTTGATTGGCGGCAGATTTGTCAGCACGCGCTTACTGCCTTCGCGCAGTCGTGCGTAGGTTTTCCCCGACAGGATCTGCGCCAGGCGATTATTCAGCGCGCCGACGTTTTCGGAAATCGACATCTCGTTATCATTGAGGATGACCAGCATGTCCGGCTTGATATCACCGGCATGGTTCATCGCTTCAAACGCCATACCTGCGGTAATCGCACCATCGCCAATAATACAGGCAGTGCGACGGCCCTGACCTTCACGTTCTGCCGCCGCTGCCATGCCGAGACCGGCACTGATAGAGGTCGATGAGTGACCGACGCTCAGGACGTCATATTCACTTTCTCCGCGCCATGGAAACGGGTGTACGCCGTTTTTCTGACGGATAGTGCCGATGCGATCGCGGCGACCCGTCAGAATTTTATGCGGATAAGCCTGATGACCCACATCCCAGACCAGATGGTCAAACGGGGTGTTATAGACATAATGCAGCGCGACCGTCAGTTCAACCACGCCCAGACCCGATGCAAAATGGCCGCTGGAGCGGCTCACACTGTCTAACAGATACTGACGCAGTTCATCACACAGCGCAGGCAACTTCTCTTTTGGCAGGGCGCGCAGCGCCTGAACCGTGTCTGCCAGCGCCAGTGTCGGGTATTTAGCAATATCAAAACTCATCAGAGACTCATTATGGAAGTTATTTGTCGCGTTCAATTATGAAGCTCGCCAGCGCCTGCAGTGCTGTAGTGTTATAAGAGTGCGCAGCGAGCAATTCTAAAGCATCAAGAGCTTCCTGATACAAATCCCGCGCTTTGGCACGGGCACTTTCAAGGCCTAACAGTGAAGGATAGGTGCTTTTCCCCAGATCCTGATCGGCACCCTGACGTTTTCCGATCACGGCTGTGTCGCCGATCACATCCAGAATGTCGTCCTGCACCTGAAACGCGAGACCAATCGCCTCTGCATAGCGGTCGAGCAGCGGCAGCGCTTCGCGACCCGCATCGCCTGCCGTTAATGCGCCTAGCCGTACCGCTGAGCGGATCAGGGCGCCGGTTTTATGGCGATGGATCTGTTCCAGCTGATCGAGATCGACGGATTTGCCTTCCGCCGCTAAATCCAGTGCCTGCCCGCCACACATTCCGGCTACGCCACTGGCTTTTGCCAGTTCGGAGAGCATCATCAATCGATATTCGGCGCTGACACCGGGCATTGCTTCATCGGCCAGAATGGAAAAGGCCAGCGTCTGCAGGGCGTCGCCCGCCAGAATCGCGGTATCTTCGCCATATTTAATATGACAGGTTGGCTGCCCGCGACGCAGTGCATCATCGTCCATCGCAGGGAGATCGTCATGAATCAGAGAGTACGCATGAATGCATTCAACTGCGGCGGCAGGAGCATCCAGACTCGCCGGATTGGCGTGGAGCATTTCGCCGGTCGCGTAGACCAGAAAAGGACGCAGACGTTTACCGCCTAATAATGCCCCATAATGCATGGCATTCACCAGAGGAGAACTCTGAAAAGGAAGTGGCTCTATAAAACGCGTCAGCGCGGCGTTCACCTGCTGCTGATAAACGTCGAGTAAGCGGGCAAAATCCATTAGTCATTTTCCGGCGTGAAAGCAGTGAGGTCGGCATCTTTATCATCGTTCAGCAGAATGCGGACCCGCTGTTCAGCCTGCTGCAGTGTCTGCTGGCCATTCCGCGCCAGCTGCACGCCGCGCTCAAATTCGTTCAGGGCTTCTTCCAGCGGCAGTTCACCACTTTCCAGACGGCTGACAATCTGCTCCAGCTGCTGCAATGACGTTTCAAAGCTGGCTGGCTGTTCGGCTTTTTTCGGCATATTTCGTGTCGACTCACGGTTGGGACATTATCTCGCAATCGGTCATGGTAGCTGAGACCCTATGATTAGCAAAATAATCAATGCGGCGGCTGATGAAGAAGCAGTCACCTGACAAAGGTGATATACTCCCGCGCCTCGGATGCGGTTGCGCCTTGCAGCCCGCAATTTTGTGATTTTACCAGCTAAGTGCCGCCTGTTTTAGCACTTATTTGCCCAACGAAGCTGTGTCGCCATGAAGTTTATCATCAAGTTATTTCCTGAAATCACCATCAAGAGTCCGTCGGTGCGTTTGCGCTTTATCAAGATTCTTGCCAGCAATATCCGCAACGTCCTGAAAACCGTCAGCGACGACATCGCCGTTGTGCGCTACTGGGATCACATTGAAGTGCGGTCAAAAAATGCTGCGCTGGCGGACATTATTCCCGATGAGCTTTCCCGCATTCCCGGTATCCATCACGTTTTAGCGGTTGAAGATCGCGAGTACACCGATATTCATCACATCTTTGAACAGACGTTAGCGCAGTATCGCGACAGTCTTGAGGGCAAGAGCTTCTGCGTGCGTGTGAAACGTCGCGGTAAGCACAGCTTCAGTTCGCAGGATGTAGAGCGCTATGTGGGTGGTGGTCTGAATCAGCATATTGAAAGCGCCCGCGTGCAGCTTAAAAATCCTGACGTGACGGTGAACCTTGAAGTTGAAGAGAATCGCCTGACGCTGGTGACGGCGCGCTACGAAGGTCTGGGCGGTTTCCCGATCGGCACGCAGGAAGATGTGCTGTCGCTGATTTCCGGCGGTTTCGACTCCGGTGTCTCCAGCTATATGCTGCTGCGCCGCGGCAGCCGCGTGCATTACTGCTTCTTTAACCTTGGCGGTGCCGCGCATGAGATTGGCGTGCGTCAGGTTGCTCACTATCTGTGGAATCGTTTTGGTCGTTCACACCGCGTGCGCTTCGTGGCGATCAATTTTGAGCCGGTCGTCGGTGAGATCCTCGAAAAAGTGGATGACGGCCAGATGGGCGTGGTGCTGAAGCGCATGATGGTGCGTGCCGCCTCGGCGATTGCTGAGCGCTACGGCGTGCAGGCGCTGGTCACGGGTGAAGCGGTAGGGCAGGTGTCGAGCCAGACGCTGACCAACCTGCGCCTGATTGATAACGCGTCGGATACGCTGATTCTGCGTCCGCTGATCTCTCATGACAAAGAGCACATCATCAGAGTTGCCCGGGAGATTGGCACAGAAGATTTCGCCAGCACCATGCCGGAATATTGTGGTGTGATCTCAAAAAGCCCGACGGTGAAGGCGGTGAAGGCGAAGATTGAGGCGGAAGAGCAGAATTTCGACTTCTCGATTCTGGATCGGGTCATCGAAGAAGCGACCAATGTCGATATTCGTACTATTGCTGAGCAAACGGAAGAGGAGGTGGTGGAAGTTGAGACCGTCGCGCTTCTGAGTGACAACGATGTGGTGCTGGATATCCGCTCTATTGATGAGCAGGAAGAGAAGCCCCTGACGCTGAACGCCACGGAAGTGAAGTCGCTGCCATTCTACAAACTCAGTACGCAGTTTGGCGATCTCGATCAGAACCGCACCTGGTTGCTCTACTGCGATCGTGGTGTGATGAGCCGTCTGCAGGCGCTCTATCTGCATGAGCAGGGCTTTAAGAACGTTAAAGTCTACCGCCCGTAGTCATCGCTCTGAGCCAGTCAATGCCTGTTCAGGTCTGACTGGCTTTCTCGTTTTAAGCCTGAGTCTTTACGCCTGATAGTCATAAATGCCGGGAGCCAGCACCAGCTGTGCAGCGACCTCACGCGCCATCTCTTTTCCCCCCAGCAGATCGATCAGCTTCAGCGCAAAATCCATTGCCGTGCCAGGTCCCTGGCTGGTCAGCAGATTAACGCGGGGATCCCAGACGACACGTCGCTCCATCCACTTTTCCTCCGGAATCGTCTCTTTCAGGCCAGGAAAGCCGGTCATGTTACCGACCGGGAAGAGATCGTGAGGGATCAGTACCGTGCCTGCGGCTGCGCATATCGCGGCGACAATCTTCTCATTAAGGTGAAACTGACGCACCGTTTCGACCAGCAGCGGACTGTCACGGAAGGTCTCCGCGCCTTTCAGGCCGCCGGGCAGGACGATGGCGGCGAAATCGTTGTCGGCGACTTCAACCAGCGTGACGTCAGCCAGCAGACGAACCCCGCGTGAGCAGACGATCTCACGGCTGCCATCGCTTTCGACGCTGGCGGTGACAACCTTCAGGCCCGCCCGAACCAGCAGGTCGATGGTGGTGACAGCTTCGGTTTCTTCACTGCCATGTGCCAGGCAAACCAGCACCGATGCGTTCGCGGTCATAATGGGACTCCTTGCGTTTTACAATGTCATACAGACGGGTGTTCTCCGTCAGCACCAGGCCGTGCGTCCGGGCGCGGCGCAGCAGAAAGCCGCTGATATAGTCGATTTCGGTGAGCCGCTGGGCGCGCACGTCCTGCAGCATCGAAGAGGTATTGGCCGCCGTGCTTTCGATCACGTCGAAGATGATGTCCTGCAAACTGTCGCTAGCGACGTTCTGGCCTTCGCGCTCCATAACCCAGCTGATCTCTTCGCACAGTTGCGCGATCTGCTCCGGATACGCGCGTAGTGCGCCGTTCTGGCACTCATACTCCACGCTGAGCGGGTTGATGACGCAGTTGACGGCCAGTTTGCGCCAGCAGGCCGCCCGGATGTTGTCATGCCAGGCAACGTCGGGCAGGGCAGGGTGCAGGATGTCGGCGAGGTCACTGTAAGCGGCGCTTTTGCGGTTACCGGGACCAATGTGGGTGATGCCACTGGCGATGTGCTTGATAACGGTGCCATCACGCATCGCCGCATGCGTGGTGACGCCACGCAGGAGTGGCTGAGTCAGCCCTTTGAGTTCCTCCAGCGTACCCATACCGTTGTGCAGCAGCAGCACCGGGCAGTTTTCTGGCAGCACACTTTCCAGATTCTTCACGGCGGGTGAAACCTGTGGCGCTTTGAGTGTGACCAGCAGCAGCTGGCTTTCCGCCAGGAACAGCGGATCGTTGGCGATAAACGTGCGATTCGAGATGTTGCCCTGAGGATCGATTACATTGGCTGAGCAGTAAGGCTGCGGCACGCGCAGCCATCCCTGTACTTCATGTCCCTGGCGGGCAAGCGCTGTCAGCCAGACCTGACCCAATGCACCGCAACCTAACACGGTAATTTTCATGCTGCCTCCCGCTGGCGGGCTATCCATCTGTTATTTACTGTCACACCTACATTATAGCGTTGTGTGCAGCCTGATTTTATTTAGCACCTTAAGACGCGTATTATGCATGTCACTTTAGCGTCAGGAGAAGAAGAGATGCCATCTTTCGATATCGTTTCAGAAGTCGATCTGCAGGAAATTCGCAATGCGGTGGAGAATGCTAACCGTGAAGTGTCTACCCGCTTCGATTTCCGCAACGTGAGCGCCGAGTTCGAGCTCAACGAAAAGAATGAAACCATCAAGATCACCAGCGAGTCTGATTTCCAGGTTAAGCAGCTGGTCGATATTTTGCGTGAGAAGTTGCTGAAGCGCAGGATTGAAGGCGGAGCCTTAGAGGTGCCGGAAGAGATCGAGCACAGCGGCAAAAGCTGGGCGGTCGATGCCAAACTGAAGAAAGGCATTGAGAGCGACGTGGCGAAGAAGCTGGTGAAGCTGATTAAAGACAGCAAGCTTAAAGTGCAGACCCAGATTCAGGGTGAAGCATTGCGTGTGACCGGCAAGGCGCGTGATGATTTGCAGGGTGCGATGGCGATCGTGCGCGGCAGCAATCTGGGCCAGCCGTTCCAGTTTAAAAACTTCCGCGATTAAGTGGGGGAGGCTGAATTTTCAGCATGAATGCAGTGATAAAAAACCCGGATCAGGCCGGGTTTTTTGTTATTAATAGGGGATATTACTTTGAAAATGTCTAGCGTATAGAGCAGGTTAGGAGTTGCGGCGTCTGCAAGATCGTGTACCGGCTCAGGGAGCCAGTGCCTTATGCAAAGACACAACAGCGCCATCCATGGCGGGCTCAGCGCGGGCGATTACGCACCTCATCCCTGGGGTGCGCCCGTTGCCGGGCCAACGCTTTGCATTGTTCAAAAACGCCTGGCGTTTTTAGTACGTACCTCATCCCTGAGGTGCGCCCGTAGCCGGACCAACGCGCTGCGTTGTTCAAAAACGCTTCCGGCGTTTTTAGTACGTACCTCATCCCTGAGGTGCGCCCGTAGCCGGGCCAACGCGTTGCGTTGTTCAAAAACGCTCCCGGCGTTTTTGTCCCTGCCCGCGATGCTTTGCTACAGGCACAGGCTCCCATCGCTTTAAGCTGGTTAGTGGTCTGTAAGAAGGATTGCGCGGGTTGATATTTATTCAGAAACTTAAATGCGGGTGAACCTGGCAGCAGCGCAAAAGCTCAGGAGCGCAGGGAACAGGGTCAGAGGAGGAAAGCGTCCCGCGCCAGGACGGCGCGGGCCGAGCGTGCCATGGATGGCGGCTTTTGCGACTTTCCGATCTGACCCTGTTCCCTGAGCCAGCTCGATCCTGAAGCGAAACGAGCGGAAGTTGTCGCGAAAATTTTCTTAAACTAGCAACTCCCCAGCAGCGCTTCCAGCTCAGGGCGGCTGGTGACCTTACTATCAATTTTGATATACGCGCTTTTCTCTTCCGGCACGATAAACACGGAATTAACGCCCTTCTGCGCCTTCAGACGCTGCTCCAGATTCGGCACAGCCAGTGCGGCATCACTCAGGACGATGCGCAGGCTACTGACATAAGGCGGCTCCTGCATCGTCATGCTGACAAACAGCCAGGCCGCTGCCACCATCGCGCCCACCAGGAACACGGTCTGCGCATCGAAATGACCAAACACCCAGCCACCCATGCTGCCGCCAACGGCCACGCCCAGGAACTGGCTGGTGGAATAAATCCCCATCGCCGTGCCTTTGTAGCCTGCGGGTGACTCTTTACTGATCAGCGAAGGCAGAATGGCTTCCATCAGATTAAAGGCGAAGAAGAAGAGCTGAACACCCACTACCAGCGTCCAGAAGTGGCCTTCTGCACCCCACAGCACGATCTCCGCAATCACAATCATCCCGACGCAGCCGACAAACACGCGCTTCATACGGCGCTTCACTTCGGCATAGATGATGAACGGGACTACGCCCGCAAAGGCGATCAGCATAGTAGAGAGATAGACTTTCCAGTGCTCGGGGGCCGGGAATCCAGCCTGTTCAAACTGCCCAGGCAACGCGACAAAGCTCGACATCAGCAGAACGTGCAGGCAGAAAATCCCGATGTTGAGCTTTACCAGACGCGGGTTAGCCATCACTTTGCGGAAGCTGCCTTTCACCATGCCTGATTCACGGTTCAGGACATGATGGGAGGCGGATGGCACTACCAGCAGGGTGATCACGATTCCCAGTGACGCCAGAATCGCAATCATCCAGAACAGCGCATGCAGACCCAATGCATGAGTCACAACCGGGCCGACCACCATCGCAATCGCGAAGGTCACGCCAAAACTGATGCCGATAAAGGCCATCGCTTTGGTGCGGTTCTGCTCACGGGTTAAGTCTGATAACAGCGCCATCACCGCAGCCGCAATCGCGCCCGAGCCCTGCAGTGCACGGCCCAGAATAATGCCCCAGATGGAGTCGGTGCAGGCTGCGATAACGCTGCCCAGAACAAACAGCAGCAGTCCGCCAACGATCAACGGCTTGCGGCCGATGCGATCAGAGAGCAGACCAAAAGGAATCTGAAATATCGCCTGAGCAAGGCCATAGATGCCAATCGCCAGACCAATTAAGGTTTCACTCGCGCCCTGTAATGCCATGCCATAAGTGGTCAGTACCGGCAGGACCATAAACATCCCAAGCATACGCAGGGAAAAGACCGTACCGAGGCCCCATGTGGCGCGCAGCTCCACCGGAGTCATTTTATTATCGTTCATTCCAACCTCTGTTAATGTGCTGCATTTATTCTAGGGGGCGGGGCAGGGCGGGTAAAACAATAGTTTTTAAGCAGTGGTAACAAAAAGAAAGGGCGCGAAAATCGCGCCCTTTTCATGCTGTATCGGTGCCGGTTACCAGACGTAGGTCAGCAGATCCTTCGAAGCCGGAGCCATCGAATCTACCGACATCATCACGCTCAGCGCGGTAATAGTCACG
Source organism: Pantoea sp. SM3640 (assembly GCF_015654165.1). Taxonomy (NCBI): domain Bacteria; kingdom Pseudomonadati; phylum Pseudomonadota; class Gammaproteobacteria; order Enterobacterales; family Erwiniaceae; genus Pantoea; species Pantoea sp. SM3640. The sequence continues at coordinate 2,881,722 of NZ_CP064872.1, read as the reverse complement.
ATAGAGAAGACAAACAGCTTACGCGCCCAGACACGGTCATCTGCGGTTTTGTAACCCGATAACGCCATGCCCAGCCACCAGACGCTGACCGCAGCGGCCACCACCAGATATTTGTAGCCCGCGTAACCGCCCAGCGTCAGCATCAGCGTGGCAATCATAAACGCCAGAATATAGAGCGTAATATGATTCTTCGCGACGGAAATGCCTTTCACCACCGGCAGAACCGGGATGTTCGCTGCCTGGTAATCTTTAAAGCGGAAGATAGCAATCGCGTACGAATGCGGCATCTGCCACAGGCTAAAGATCGCCAGAAGGATCAACGCGCCAGCATCAAACTGGTTAGAGACGGCGCAGTAGCCGATAACCGGCGGCGCAGCACCCGACAGACTGCCAATCAGCGTTCCGTAAACGGAATTACGCTTCATGTACAGACTGTAGATGCCCACGTACACTACGAAGCCCATCACCGCCAGCCACATGGCCAGCGGATTAGCACCGAAGTAGAGCAACGCAAAGCCAGCAATACCCAGCACAGTGGCATAAACCAGGCTTACTTTCGCGGAGATAAGGCCTTTTACCAGCACCCGATTCCTGGTTCTCTCCATCTTGATGTCGATGTCGCGGTCAATCACGTTGTTGAAAACACAACCCGATGCAACCACCAGTGACACGCCCACCAGGGTGATGAGAAACAGGGCGTAATCCGTGTTGCCTTTGGAGGCCAACAGGAATCCGCCGATCACAGAAATTAAATTCCCGAAAATAATTCCTGGTTTTGTAACTTGCAGGTATTGCTTAAACATTACGCGTGACTCTTTAGTGAGGCATCATGTTGTAGTTGAGGTTCCACATGATCCACAGTGAGCCTACTACGACAATCAGGATGATGATGGCCGAGAAAACAATGGCTACCATGTTCCAGCCACCCTCAGATTTGCTGTCTAAATGCAGGAAGTACACCAGGTGAACCAGCACCTGAATGACCGCACACACCAGAACAACACCGAGGATAGTACCGTGAGATGCACTGCCATCCATCACCATCCAGAACGGGATTGCCGTCAGGATGATAGAGAGGATGAAGCCGATCATGTAGGACTTCACGCTACCGTGTGAAGCGCCATGTTCGTTAACAGAATGACTCATTACATGGCTCCCATCAGGTAAACAACGGTGAAGACGCAAATCCAGACCACGTCCAGGAAGTGCCAGAACAGGCTCAGACACATGATACGGGTGCGGTTAGTCGCGTTCAGGCCACGTTTGGAAATCTGGAACATCAGAACCAGCATCCAGATCAGACCGGAGGTCACGTGCAGACCGTGGGTACCGACCAGCGTAAAGAAGCCTGACAGGAAGCCACTGCGATCCGGACCAAAGCCTTCAGCAATCAGGTGATGGAATTCATAGATTTCCATACCGATGAAGCCCAGACCAAACAGGAAGGTCAGCGCCAGCCAGCCGATAACGGCACCTTTTTGCTCCTTGTTCATGGAGATAACAGCCATGCCGTAAGTGATCGAACTCAACAGCAGCAGGGCGGTTTCTACCAGAACAAACGGCAGCTCAAAGATATCTTTACCTGCCGGGCCACCGGCAGTGTTGTTGACCATGACGGCATAGGTCGCAAACAGGGTTGCGAAGATAATGCAGTCACTCATCAGGTAGATCCAGAAGCCAAAGACTTTATTGGCTCCTGCATCGTGATGCCCATGCTCCGCATGGGCGTCGTGGTGATGTTTAATCAGAGTTTCAGTTGACATTATTTCAGACCTGCTTTGCTGATTTCGTCAAAGTGCTGGTTCTCAATCTTCTGAACTTCGGCAACCGGAACGTAGTAATCCACGTCTTCGTCGAAGCTCTTCACGATCCAGGTAACGATCATGCCGAGGAATGAAAGACCCGCCATCCACCAGATATGCCAGATCAGCGCGAAGCCCATCACAGTAGCGAATGCGCAGATGACGATTGCCGCACCACTGTTTTTCGGCATATGAATCTCTTCATACGATGCCGGCTGTTTGTACGCTTCGCCTTTCTCTTTCATTTCCCAGAACGCATCACGCTCATGGACATGTGGGATCACAGCAAAGTTATAGAACGGAGGTGGTGAAGAGGTTGCCCACTCCAGCGTACGACCGCCCCACGGGTCACCTGTCACATCACGGTTCTGGTCGCGGTCACGTACCGAGACGTAGAACATGGTCAGCTGACACAGGATACCCAGTGCAATCAGACCTGCACCGACCGCAGCAACCACCAGAAGAGGGTGGAACTGTGGATCGATATCCTGGCTCAGACGACGGGTCATACCCATGAAGCCCAGTGCGTACAGCGGCATAAAGGCAACGAAGAAGCCAATGATCCAGAACCAGAATGCGCGCTTACCCCAGGTTTCGTTCAGGGTGAAGCCGAAGGCTTTCGGGAACCAGTAGGTCACGCCCGCCATACAACCGAAGACCACACCACCGATGATTACGTTGTGGAAGTGTGCAATCAGGAACAGGCTGTTGTGCAGAATGAAGTCAGCGCCCGGAACGGCCAGCAGTACGCCGGTCATACCCCCTACAGAGAAGGTTACCAGGAAGCCAACGGTCCACAACATGGCAGAGTGCATCTGAATGCGGCCCTGATACATGGTGAACAGCCAGTTAAAGATTTTAACCCCGGTCGGAATCGCGATGATCATCGTCATGATACCGAAGAAGGCGTTAACGTTGGCACCCGCACCCATGGTGAAGAAGTGGTGCAACCAGACGATGAACGACAGCACGGTAATGGCGATAGTCGCCCATACCAGCGAGGTATAACCAAACAGACGTTTTTTGGAGAAGGTCGCGGTAATTTCTGCGAACACACCAAACACCGGCAGTACCAGGATATACACTTCCGGATGGCCCCAGACCCAGATCAGGTTGACGTACATCATCATGTTCCCGCCCATTTCATTGGTGAAGAAATGGAAGCCGAGATAACGATCAAGGGTCAACAGCGCCAGTGTCACGGTCAGAACCGGGAACGCAGCGATGATCAGGACGTTGGTGCACAGCGCGGTCCAGGTAAAGACCGGCATTTTGAACAGGCTCATGCCCGGTGCGCGCATCTTCAGGATGGTCACGAAGAAGTTAATACCGGTTAAGGTCGTACCAATACCTGAGAGCTGAAGGCTCCAGATCCAGTAATCGACCCCGACGCCGGGACTGTACTCCGCGCCGGAGAGTGGCGGATAAGCCAGCCAGCCGGTCTGTGCGAACTCGCCCACACCCAGAGACAGGTTAACCAGGATCACACCGACCGCAGTAAACCAGAAGCTCAGGTTGTTCAGGAACGGGAACGCAACGTCACGTGCACCAATCTGCAACGGAACGGCGATGTTCATCAGGCCAACCACGAAAGGCATCGCCACGAAGAAGATCATAATCACGCCGTGCGCGGTAAAGATCTGGTCGTAGTGGTGCGGTGGCAGAATGCCCGCTTCACCGGCCGAAGCCATCACCTGCTGGGTACGCATCATAATGGCATCTGCGAAGCCACGAATCAGCATGACGAACGCCATGATGATATACATGATACCCAGGCGTTTGTGGTCAACTGACGTCAGCCATTCAGACCACAGATATTTCCACTTACCAAAATAGGTGAGCGCAGCGACCAGCGCAGCACCACCTATCAGGATAGCGGCAACCGTAACCATGATAATCGGCTCATGATACGGCACTGCATCAAGTGTTAATTTTCCTAACATCGTATTATTCCTCGGCTCCCGCGGAAGCGGCGTGACTCATGTCCATACCTTCATGCTGTGGCATGTCCATTTTCCCGTGGCTCATCCTGAACTTGTCCATAACCTGCATGAAAAGTTTCGGATCAGCTGAAGAGAAATATTCCACCGGATGATTTTCGCTTGGCACAGCCACTTTCTCGAAATCTTCCATGGTGGTCAGCGTGTTAGGGGCTGCTTTGACTTTAGCCACCCACTGCTGGAATTCCGCATCGTCTTTGGTTGCAATGGCTTTAAACTTCATGCCAGAGAAACCGCGACCACTGAAGTTCGCAGAGATACCGTCGAAAGTGCCTGGTTCATTCGCAATCAGATGCAGTTTGGTCTGCATACCCGCCATCGCATAAATCTGGCTGCCGAGTGTTGGAATGAAGAAAGAGTTCATGACGGAGTTAGAGGTGATTTTAAAGTTCACCGGAGTATTTGCCGGGAAGGCAATCTGGTTCACGGTCGCAATACCCTGTTCCGGATAAATGAACAACCATTTCCAGTCCAGTGCAACCACATCGATCTCAACCGGTTTCACATCAGATTGCAGCGGTTTGCTGGGCTCCAGTGCGTGGGTTGATTTCCAGGTCAGTACGCTGAGGAAGAGAATGATCAGGATCGGAATGGTCCAGACCACGGCTTCAACCTTGTTAGAGTGTGACCAGTTAGGGCTGTACTTCGCATTCGTGTTGGACGCCCGATACTTCCAGGCAAACACCACGGCCATCAGGACTGCGGGAATCACGACGATCAACATCAGGCCAAAGGCAGTCAGTATCAGCGAACGTTGCTCCAGTGCAATCTGTCCTTTGGGATTTAACAATGCACTATCGCAGCCACTCATTAATAAAGTGCCTGCAATTAATGACAAAATCCCCAAACTTTTATTGTATTTACTGAGTCTCATTTAACGACCTCAATGACAAAGGGCTCTATTGTCGTTTAAGTGTGCGCGCATTTTACGGGAAGGTTTATGCAGTGTAAACCAGCTTAAGGATGTGTCAGATACGTGTTGACACCTTTTGCTAAGGGTGTCACAGATGTTGCGCCAGGTGACAAATAATTAACGCAGACAAGCAGTTGGCATCAATATAACAAAAACCGATGGAAGTAACCGTAAAAAAATCAGGGAAAGGAATAACCCTTACTTTTAACTCCCAAATATTTAACAAGTCTGCATCATTTGCGCGATGAAATTTAACTAAAGTAATTGCTAACCGGTTTTTAGTATTTCCGCTACGCCTCCTCAGGATCTATTCTTATTTTTTAAAAATAACACGCGATGATAAATGACGGCGACTTATCCGGACGTCACAAAATAAGCCGCAGCCCGTTAACCTATCGATTTCACTTAAGCATCTGACGCGGGCAACACCGGCGTTCTCTTCAGTGCCCTGTAATCCAGCAACACCCCGACAAGCACCGCCAGCAGAGAGAGGCTCATGCCCAGCTCAAACAGGCGAGTCAGTAGCGGTGCCAGCGCAGTCAGTCCCAGTGCATTCAGTGCCAGCGCGACCAGCCAGAGAGCCAGCACGCCGCAACCGGCTGCAAACAGACGATTAGTCCAGCGATAGCCATGAGGATAGTAGCTTCGTGTGAGGAAATTGCCACTCTGCTCGACCTGATTAAGCGTCTGGCGGCAAAAAGCCAGCAGCACCAGGCCCGGCACACCCGCGATCACCGTGAAAGCATAAAAAGTTGGCCAGCCCCAGAGTTCTACCAGCCAGCCCGCTGCGGGGCCGACATAGACCCGGCCCACTGCGGAGAGCGCCGATAACAGGGCAAACTGGGTAGCTGAGAACGATTTATTGCACAGCGTCATTAACAACGCGACAAAGGCCGCGGTGCCCATGCCGCCGCAGAGGTTTTCGACAAAGACTGCGCTGGCCATGCTCCACAACTGTTTGTCGGTCACCGCCAGCAGCCAGTAACCAAAGTTTGAAACCGCCTGCAGCACGCCGAAAATCAGCAGCGCCCGGAACAGACTCAGGCGCTGCATCAGTACGCCGCCATAAAGCGCCCCGATAATGGTCGCCAGCAGACCCAGCGTCTTATTAACCAGGCCGACGTCACCGGCATTGAACCCGACGCCGCGGATCAGAAAAGTGGTGGTCAGCGAGGCGGCAAAGGCATCGCCCAGCTTGTAGAGAATAATCAGCGTAATGAGTAGCCAGGCGTTGTTGCGCTGAAAGAAATCTTTCAACGGGTCGACAACTGCCTCTCGCAGTGAATGCGGGGTGGAAGTGCGCGTGTCCGGCTCGCTCGCCATCAGCGTGGCAATAATGCCTGGCACCATCATCAGTGCCATCAGCCAGTAGGTCGCCTGCCAGCCCAGATAGCGGTCAGCCAGCCACAGCGCCAGCCCGCCTGAAATCAGCATCGCCAGCCGATAGCCCAGCACGGTAATGGCTGCGCCGCTGCCACGCTCTTCAGGTGGCAGAATATCGGTTTTCCAGGCGTCAAAAACGATGTCCTGTGAGGCGGAGCAGAAAGCGATCAGCACTGCCAGCGCCGCCATCAGGGTCAGATCGCGGCCTGGCTGCAGAAATCCCATCGCGACAATCCCGCCCATCAGCGCCAGCTGACTCAGCAGTAACCAGCCGCGACGCCGGCCGAGAAACGGCGGCGTATAGCGGTCCATCATCGGCGACCAGAGAAATTTAAAGACATAGGCCTGGCCGACCAGTGAAAAGAAGCCGATAGTTTTCAGATCGACATTTTCCACCGTCATCCACGCCTGCAACGTACCCGAAGTCAGTGCCAGTGGCAGTCCGGAAGCAAAACCAAGGAGCAGCAGTACGGCGGCGTTTTTCTGGCTGAAGAGGCGAAGATAGTGGTTCATGCGGATCCTGCAGATAACAAAAAGCCCTGCACGAGGCAGGGCAGAGGTGAGACGGTATTAACGGGCGTTCTGCTTGATGAAGTCGTTAACGCTGGTGTCCTGTGCCATATCCGCGATTACATCGCTCATGGTGGCGTTGACCGCGTTAGTGATCTTCTGGTTATTAGCGTTGAACGCGCCTTCTACGCTGTAAGTCTGGCGGTAGTTTTTAACCTGCTTGTTGCCGTTTTTGGCGGTCGCGATGATAGAGATGTCCGCTTTAGTGGTGATGCTGTAGCGCACATTGCCCTGCGTCACGTCAGCGTAGAGATTGTTAACCACAATCTGCAGATCGACCGCGCCATCAGGACCAATCATATAACCACGTGCGGTCATCTGCTTCTCCAGCACTTCCTGCAGCAGGAAACGGAGATCGCGCGATGGCGTCAGGGTCACTAACTGACCATCACGGTTAACTTTTGCCAGCGCCTGATCTTTACGCTGGTCGGCACCATTGATGCTCACAGTCACGCCCATCAAGCCCGGATCCTGCTGCGGCAGCTGAATTTTAGGCTGGATAGTGAGGGTATTATTGCTGGTTGCACAGCCGGCTAAAATGAACGCAGCCAACAGTGGGAATAACAGTTTTTTCAACATACTTTTTCTCGTGGGTGTCAGGGGGTTGGTTTGCAAAAACTGCGGCCATCATAGCATTGCCCGGCAGTGAAAAAAGCCCTGCTACGGGTGAAATTGTCTCTGAAACCGTTTTAAGCCTCTTCTCTGACAGGCTGGTTTGCTGATGGTTTCGACTGCGTTATGATACCTGCCGGAAGCGGGCTGACATAAAATGCAATATTTAGCGTCCGCCGGCGGGTAAGCGCACTAAAAGCGACTAAGATTGAATAAGATGGGGCACCGCGCTCGCCATTGAGGAGTAATAGCCATGATCCGCGAACAAATAGAAGAAAAGCTGCGTGTGGCGTTTCAACCAGCTCATCTGGAAGTGCATGACGAAAGTTACCGGCACAACGTGCCTGCCGGATCGGAAAGTCACTTCAAAGTGGTTATTGTCAGCGACTGCTTTGCAGGCCAGCGCTTCCTGGCGCGTCATCGTCTGATTTATAGTGAACTGGCGGCTGAATTAGCGGGCAGTGTCCATGCCTTAGCCCTGCATACTTATACCCTGAAAGAGTGGGAAGGGTTGCAGGATACCGTTCTGGCTTCACCTAACTGTCGTGGTGCCGGAAGTCTCGCCTGATTTCCCTTCTCTGAAACGGCCTGCTGGCCGTTTTTTCTGTGATTTAGCGAAAAACGCGATCCCTGGCTCAAAAAAGCAGCAAACCTGCTGAAAAGTGGTGAGTTAGCGTCCTCGACTCATTCCAGCGATGCCGCTATAATGCTGCGTCTATTTTTCCGGAATGTCTTCGGGACGCTTCTGGTAACAGGGATCAGGTTCTCTTCACGGAAGCCGTCCCGGTTGTTGGATACGGCGCATTTCACGATGTGTGGTGTCTGAAGTTGACCGAGCACGTGATTTTTTGAGGTAACAAGATGCAAGTTTCTGTAGAGACCACTCAGGGCCTGGGCCGTCGCATTACGATTACTGTTGCAGCTGACAGCATCGAAAGCGCAGTAAAAAAAGAACTGGTTGACGTTGCCAGGAAAGTTCGCATCGATGGTTTCCGTAAAGGCAAAGTGCCGATGAACATCGTAGCGCAGCGTTACGGCGCTTCTGTCCGTCAGGACGTGCTGGGCGAGCTGATGACGCGCAACTTTGTTGACGCCATCATCAAAGAAAAAATTAATCCGGCTGGCGCACCAAACTACGTGCCAGGCGAATACAAAGAAGGTCAGGATTTTACCTACGCGGTTGAATTCGAAGTTTATCCGGAAGTTGAGCTGAAAGGCCTGGAAAACATCGAAGTTGAAAAACCTGTCGTTGAAGTGACTGATGCTGACGTTGATACCATGCTGGATACCCTGCGTAAGCAGCAGGCCAACTGGATCGAAAGCGACGCAGCTGCAGGCCCGGAAGATCGTGCAACTATCGATTTCAACGGTTCTGTTGACGGCGAAGAGTTCGAAGGCGGCAAAGCCACTGATTTCGTTCTGGCCATGGGCCAGGGCCGCATGATCCCAGGCTTTGAAGAAGGCGTTGTGGGCCACAAAGCGGGCGAAACGTTCACTATCGACGTGAAATTCCCGGACGACTATCACGCAGAAACCCTGAAAGGGAAAGATGCGAAATTCGAGATCGTGCTGAAGAAAGTTGAAACGCGTGAGCTGCCAGAGCTGACTGAAGAGTTCATCAAACGTTTCGGCGTTGAAGATGGTTCAGTTGCCGGTCTGCGTACTGAAGTGCGTAAGAACATGGATCGCGAGCTGAAAGGCGCTATCCGTAACCGCATCAAAACTCAGGCTATCGACGGCCTGGTTGAAGCGAACGAAATCGACGTGCCAGCTGCGCTGGTTGACAGCGAAATCGACGTTCTGCGTCGTCAGGCTGCACAGCGTTTCGGCGGCAACGAACAGCAGGCGCTGGAACTGCCACGCGAACTGTTTGAAGAGCAGGCTAAACGCCGTGTTGTTGTCGGTCTGCTGCTGGGCGAAGTGATTCGTACCCACGAGCTGAAAGCTGACGAAGCGCGCGTTAACACCATGATCGAAGAGATGGCTTCTGCGTATGAAGATCCGAAAGAAGTTATCGAGTTCTACAGCAAGAATAACGAGCTGATGAACAACATGCGCAACGTCGCGCTGGAAGAGCAAGCGGTTGAAGCGGTCCTGGCGAAAGCTAAAGTGACCGAGAAAGAGACCAACTTCCAGGAACTGATGAATCAGACCGCTCAGGCCTGATCACGCAGTTAACCGTCTGTGCTAAGCCCGTGACTGAAAAGTCGCGGGCTTTTTTGTGTTTTGCGTACAGAACGCGACTCTTCGCCGCTATTTGCTTAATTAATCGGCAAATTATTCACGCATCGCTTTTTCCGGGTTAGCGAACAGGGAAAAGATTGTTATGCTTGAAACATGCGTGCAGCATCCCCAGATAGTGGGAGTATGCAGAATGAAGAGTGAGGCTGGCTGATTAACCGTCCTGAAGGTGTCGGAAAAGGTGCGACGTGGAGTTTCCCGCGCGTCTTACGTAGAATCGGTACAGAATGTTGCCAATGAAATTTATCCAGGAGACGGTAATGTCATACAGTGGCGATCGTGAATATACTGCACCGCACAATGCGCTGGTGCCAATGGTGGTTGAACAAACTTCGCGTGGTGAGCGTTCTTACGACATCTACTCCCGTCTGCTTAAAGAGCGCGTTATCTTTCTGACTGGCCAGGTTGAAGACCACATGGCGAATCTGATCGTGGCGCAGATGCTGTTTCTGGAAGCTGAGAACCCGGAAAAAGATATCTATCTTTACATCAACTCGCCAGGCGGTGTGATCACGGCCGGTATGTCGATTTACGACACCATGAAATTTATCAAACCGGATGTCAGCACTATCTGTATGGGACAGGCCTGTTCAATGGGTGCGTTCCTGCTGACAGCGGGCACCAAAGGCAAGCGTTTCTGTCTGCCAAACTCGCGCGTGATGATCCACCAGCCGCTGGGCGGCTATCAGGGCCAGGCGTCAGACATTGAAATCCATGCGCGTGAAATCCTCAAAGTTAAACAGCGTATGAATGAGCTGATGGCTGAGCACACCGGTAAAACGCTGGAAGAGATTGAGCGTGATACCGAGCGTGACCGTTTCCTCTCTGCAAATGAAGCGGTAGAGTATGGATTAGTCGATTCAATTCTGACGCATCGCCAATAAGACCCCGACTTACCGTTGTCCCTGGTCTATAGTTAAAAGGACAACGGTACTATTATGGGTTGAATGAATTTCGGCCGTCCCTGTACGGCCTGAGCCGTACGCGGGTATGGCCTGAGAACAAGAAGAGGTTAACTGATGACAGATAAGCGCAAAGACGGTTCAGGAAAGTTGCTGTACTGCTCTTTTTGCGGCAAAAGCCAGCATGAAGTGCGTAAGCTGATTGCCGGGCCGTCAGTGTATATCTGCGATGAGTGTGTTGACCTGTGCAACGACATCATTCGCGAAGAGATTAAAGAAGTTGCCCCGCATCGTGAACGCAGTGCGTTGCCAACCCCACATGAAATTCGCCATCACCTCGATGATTATGTTATCGGTCAGGAAAGAGCGAAGAAAGTGCTGGCGGTTGCGGTTTATAACCACTACAAGCGTCTGCGTAACGGCGATACCAGCAATGGCATCGAACTGGGCAAAAGTAACATTCTGCTGATCGGCCCGACCGGTAGTGGTAAAACGCTGCTGGCAGAAACGCTGGCGCGCCTGCTGGATGTGCCATTCACTATGGCTGACGCCACCACGCTGACTGAAGCCGGTTACGTGGGTGAAGACGTTGAAAACATCATCCAGAAACTGCTGCAGAAATGTGACTACGACGTACAGAAAGCACAGCGCGGCATCGTCTACATCGATGAAATCGACAAAATCTCACGTAAGTCAGATAACCCGTCGATTACACGTGATGTGTCAGGCGAAGGTGTACAGCAGGCTCTGCTTAAACTGATTGAAGGCACCGTGGCTGCTGTTCCGCCGCAGGGTGGACGTAAGCATCCGCAGCAGGAATTTTTGCAGGTTGATACCTCGAAAATTCTGTTTATCTGCGGCGGCGCATTTGCCGGCCTGGATAAAGTGATCTCCCAGCGTGTGGAAACCGGATCCGGTATTGGCTTCGGCGCTACCGTAAAAGGGAAGTCGCAGAAAGCCAGCGAAGGCGAACTGCTGTCACAGTGTGAACCTGAAGATTTGATCAAGTTTGGTCTGATCCCTGAGTTTATCGGTCGTCTGCCTGTGGTCGCAACGTTGAGTGAACTGAGCGAAGAAGCACTGATTCAGATTCTGCGTGAGCCGAAAAACGCCCTGACAAAACAGTACCAGGCGCTGTTTAACCTGGAAGGCGTTGAGCTGGAGTTCCGTGACGAGGCATTAACCGCCATTGCTAAGAAAGCGATGTCACGTAAAACCGGTGCGCGTGGTCTGCGTTCTATTGTTGAAGGCGCGTTGCTGGAAACCATGTATGACCTGCCTTCCATGGATGACGTGGAAAAAGTAGTGATTGATGAATCAGTTATTGAAGGTCAGTCTGAGCCCATGCTGATCTACGGCAAGCATGAAGCGCAGGCATCTGGCGAATAATTAAACAGATCGTCCATGTTGTTCTATTAAAAAAGGGGAAAATGTTTCCCCTTTTGCTTTTCTCGCCTCTGTGACGTTGAATGTCGGACAATCATCCCCATATACTCAGATACCTGTGGGTTTAACTGCATACCTGCCTGATGCGGTTCCCATCACCTGGCGGACATTAAACAAAGAGAGAGCTCTATGAATCCTGAGCGTTCTGAACGCATTGAAATCCCCGTGTTGCCGCTGCGCGACGTGGTGGTTTATCCGCACATGGTAATTCCGTTGTTTGTTGGCCGGGAAAAATCAATTCGGTGCCTTGAAGCCGCAATGGATCATGATAAAAAAATCATGCTGGTCGCACAGAAAGAGGCTTCAACGGATGAACCTGGCATTAACGATCTCTTTTCAGTAGGGACCGTTGCTTCAGTATTGCAAATGCTGAAACTGCCGGATGGCACGGTCAAAGTCCTGGTGGAAGGTTTACAGCGCGCCCATATTACGACGCTGGCCGACAACGGTGACCATTTTGTGGCACAAGCTGAATATCTGGTTTCGCCAGAGATTGAAGAGCGCGAGCAGGAAGTGCTGGTGCGTACGGCGATCAATCAGTTTGAAGGCTACATCAAACTCAATAAAAAGATCCCACCCGAGGTTTTAACCTCACTGAATAACATTGACGATGCGGCCCGCCTTGCCGACACCGTTGCAGCACATATGCCACTGAAACTGGCAGACAAACAGTCTGTGCTGGAGATGTCCGACGTCAATGAGCGTCTGGAATATCTGATGGCGATGATGGAATCTGAAATCGATCTGCTGCAGGTTGAGAAGCGTATTCGCAACCGTGTTAAGAAGCAGATGGAGAAGAGCCAGCGTGAGTACTATCTGAATGAGCAGATGAAGGCGATTCAGAAAGAGCTGGGCGAGATGGACGATGCGCCTGACGAGTATGAAGCGTTAAAACGCAAAATCGACGCGGCAAAGATGCCGGAAGAAGCGCGTGAAAAAGCAGAAGCTGAGCTGCAGAAGCTGAAAATGATGTCCCCGATGTCCGCAGAAGCGACCGTGGTTCGCGGCTACATCGACTGGATGGTGCAGGTTCCGTGGAACGCGCGTAGCAAAGTGAAGAAAGATCTGCGTAAAGCGCAGGAGACCCTGGATACTGACCATTACGGCCTGGAGCGCGTGAAGGATCGTATTCTTGAGTATCTTGCGGTTCAGAGTCGCGTCAGCAAGATCAAAGGGCCGATTCTGTGCCTGGTCGGACCGCCAGGGGTAGGTAAAACCTCTCTGGGACAGTCGATTGCCAAAGCGACCGGACGTAAATATGTGCGTATGGCGCTGGGTGGCGTGCGTGATGAAGCGGAAATCCGTGGTCACCGTCGTACCTACATCGGCTCCATGCCGGGTAAACTCATCCAGAAAATGGCGAAAGTCGGGGTTAAAAACCCGCTGTTCCTGCTGGATGAGATCGACAAAATGTCTTCGGACATGCGCGGAGACCCGGCTTCAGCGCTGCTGGAAGTGCTGGATCCAGAGCAGAACATTGCGTTCAACGACCACTATCTGGAAGTCGACTACGACCTCTCTGATGTGATGTTCGTGGCAACATCGAACTCAATGAATATCCCGGCACCGCTGCTGGACCGTATGGAAGTGATTCGTCTGTCGGGTTACACCGAAGATGAGAAACTGAATATCGCTAAGCAGCATCTGCTGACCAAGCAGATTGAACGCAACGCCCTGAAAGCCAGTGAAATTACGGTTGAAGATAGCGCGATTGTCGGCATTATCCGTTACTACACCCGTGAAGCCGGCGTGCGTAGCCTTGAGCGTGAGCTGTCGAAATTGTGCCGTAAAGCGGTGAAATCACTGCTGATGGACAAGACGAAAAAGCACATCACCATCAATGGTGAAAACCTCAAGGACTTCCTGGGCGTACAGCGCTTCGACTATGGTCGTGCTGACAGTGAAAACCGGGTGGGTCAGGTCACCGGCCTGGCGTGGACGGAAGTGGGCGGCGATCTGCTGACCATTGAAACTGCATGCGTACCGGGTAAAGGCAAGCTGACTTACACCGGTTCTCTGGGCGAAGTGATGCAGGAGTCGATTCAGGCTGCGCTGACCGTGGTGCGTGCCCGTGCCGAGAAGCTGGGCATTAATGGTGACTTCTACGAAAAACGTGATATTCACGTTCACGTGCCAGAAGGCGCCACACCGAAAGATGGTCCAAGTGCGGGTATCGCAATGTGTACCGCGCTGGTCTCCTGTCTGACCGGTAACCCGGTGCGTGCGGATGTCGCTATGACCGGTGAGATTACCCTGCGTGGTCAGGTTCTGCCGATTGGCGGTCTGAAAGAGAAACTGCTGGCAGCACACCGTGGTGGCATTAAAACCGTGCTGATCCCGGACGACAACAAGCGTGATTTGGAAGAGATTCCACAGAACGTGATTGCCGATCTGGAGATCCATCCGGTGAAACGCATTGAAGAGGTGCTGAATCTGGCACTGGAAAATGCGCCTTATGGCATGCAGGTCGCAACAGCAAAATAGTGATTAACGGCATAAACCGTTAAAAAGCGGAGCTGGCAAGGCAATTGGCGCTTGCCAGCTTTTTTTTGTGCCGCTAATTTAGGTGGCTGTCGGGGCGACGTTCTCAGAGAAATTCCGTTGTTTCGGCTCCACAGGCTTGATATAACTTGCTGCGCGTTCGTACCCGGCCGGAAGCCCGGTACGATGTGAAATAATAAAAGAGGGGATGAAGAGAGTGAATAAGTCACAATTGATCGACAAAATTGCTGCCGATGCTGATATTTCCAAAGCTGCAGCAGGACGTGTTTTAGATGCATTTATGGGCTCAGTTTCAGATGCGCTGAAAGAGGGTGATGAAGTGGCTCTGGTGGGTTTCGGCACATTCTCTGTGCGTGACCGCGCTGCACGTACCGGCCGCAATCCGCAAACCGGTAAAGAGATCACCATCCCGGCTGGTAAAGTACCCGGTTTCCGTGCTGGTAAAGCATTGAAAGACGCTGTCAATTAATAACAACGAATAGATTCATTGACGCATTTTCTTCAGTGGATTAGAGGACGATTAACCCGTTCTCATGTAACATACGGGCACATCAATGAGATGTGCCTTTTTTGTTTTAACCGGTGAGAATCGGGCCGTAAGATGGACCTGGACCGGATTGAGACTGCCAGCTAAGCCAGCAGTTGCGTGAGTCGCCAGCCAGTGGCGAATTGCGACCGAGCTTTACATTCACACTACAGCGGAGTGTTGCCATACCATGATGGACAATTTACGCGCGGCGTCGAACCATGTCGTGCTCAAGATTATTCTGGGACTGATTATCGTCTCTTTTGTGCTGACAGGCGTTGGCAACTATCTGATTGGCGGCAATAACGACTATGCGGCCAAAGTTAACGGTCAGGAGATAAGCCGGGGACAGCTGGAGCAGGCGTTTAACAGCGAACGCAGTCGCCAGCAGCAGATGCTGGGTGACCAGTTCTCGCAGCTGGCCAGCAACGATGGCTTCATGCAGCAGATGCGTCAGCAGGCGCTGTCGCAGTTGATCGACCAGGCGCTGCTCGACAGCTACATCAAAGAGCTTCATCTCAGCATCAGTGACGATCAGGTTAAGCAGGCTATCTTCAATCAGCAGGCTTTCCAGACCAACGGCAAATTCGACAATGCTAAATATCTGGCGCTGATCGGCAATATGGGTTTCAGCGCCGACCAGTATGCTGAAGCGCTGCGCAAGCAACTCTCCAATCAGCAGTTGATCAATGCGGTGGCGAACACAGACTTCACGCTGAAAGGCGAAGCCAGCAAACTGGTGGACCTGGTTTCACAGCAACGTGATATTCGTCAGGCGACGCTGGACGTTAATGCCCTGATGGCGAAACAAACCGTCACCGACGACGAAATCAGTCAGTACTATCAGCAGCATAAAACCAGCTTTATGGCGCCGGAACAGTTCCGCGTCAGCTACATCCTGATGGATGCCGCCAGCATGCAGCAGGATGCCAGCGAAGCAGATATTCAGGCCTGGTACGACCAACATAAAGCAGACTATTCGCAACCACAGCGTAATCGCTACAGCGTTATTCAGACCAAAACGGAAGCGGATGCCAATGCGGTACTGGCTCAGCTGAAAGGTGGCGCTAACTTCGCGGATGTGGCGAAAGCCAAATCAATCGACCCCATCTCTGCGCGTAAGGGCGGTGATATGGGCTGGCTGGAACCGTCAACCACCCCGGATGAGCTGAAAAATGCGGGTCTGACTGAGAAAGGCCAGATGTCAGGCGTGATCAAATCGTCAGTGGGCTTCCTGGTGGTTCGTCTCGACGATATTCAGCCAGAGCAGGTTAAACCACTGGATGAGGTTCGCAGCGCTGTTGCAGCGAAAGTGAAGCAGGAGAAGGGCGTTGATGCCTTCTACAAACTGCAGCAGAAAGTCAGTGAAGCAGCCAGCAATGACAATGAGTCACTGGCGGGTGCCGAGCAGGCTTCGGGTCTGAAAGCGAAAGAGACCGGCTGGTTCAGTCAGGACACACTGCCAGACGCACTTAACTTCGATGCGGTGAAGCAGGCGATCTTTAACGGTGGTCTGGTGGGTCAGAACGGTGCGCCGGGTAACAACTCCGATATTATCACCGTCGATGGCGACCGTGCCTTTGTACTGCGTATCAGCGAGCACAAACCGGAAGCGGTAAAACCGCTGGAGCAGGTGAAGGCGCAGATTACGGATACGCTTAAGCATGACAAAGCGACACAGCAGGCTAAAGCCCAGGCCGATAAACTGCTGACCGACCTCAAAGCGGGCAAGCTGGACGCACTGACTGCAGCAGGCCTGACACTGAGCGTCAGCAAAACCGTTGATCGCAATGCACAGGATCCGGTGGCACAGGCCGCCTTTAACCTGCCTCAGCCTGCTGATAATAAGCCTTCATGGGGTGTCAGCGAAGATATGCAGGGCAATGTGGTGCTGGTGGCGGTAGATAAAGTTAAAACCGGCAGCATGCCGCAGGCGCAGATTGACGAAATGGTCAAAGGCGTTACGCAGAATAATGCGCAGCTGACGTTTGAAGCCCTACTGCAAAACCTGCGTAAAGAGGCCAAAATCAAGTACGGCGCTGCCGCACAAATGCAGTAAGCCTCGCAAAAATTACGCAATGACTGTAACAATCAAAGGCCGCATTTGCGGCCTTTTCCATTTCTGATATTCCGCTTTTGAGCCTTGTGCGGCGTAGTGCCACTCTGTCGCTGCTGTTTACACACAAGGAGAAATACAGCATGGCTAAATCTAAACTTGTTGCCTTTTATCTCTCACTCGCACTGGGCGGTGTACTCTGTCACGGCAGCGTCTCTGCGGCACCTGAACCTGCCAGTCCGGCGGTCTCGCAGAACACACATCCTGCACCGAAGCCGGAGACAGCCGCGCAGCTGCAGCCAAATCAGGAGCAGGAGCAGGTCAGCATCAATGAAGCGACAGCGGAACAGCTTTCTGCCGCTATGAATGGTGTGGGGCTGAAGAAAGCGCAGGCGATTGTGAACTATCGCGAACAGTACGGACCCTTTAGCGCGATTCAGCAACTCAGTGAAGTACCGGGTATCGGTAACGCGCTGATAGAGCGAAATGCGGCCCGGCTGAAATTGTGAGGCAGTACACATCTGTGATGCTTAATCCACGCTAACCAGACGACTCTGCTAAAGTGAACAGGTCCAACCAGTTAACTCACAGTAGCAGGAGAGCATGATCATGCAGACCACCATAAAAGTGCGTGGCTATCATCTGGATGTCTATCAGCACGTCAACAATGCGCGCTATCTTGAGTTTCTTGAGGAGGCGCGCTGGGAATGGCTGGAAGTGGCTGAAGCGTTCCACTGGTTGCAGGAACAGAAACTGGCTTTTGTGGTGGTCAATATCAACATCAACTATCGTCGCCCGGCCGTGCTGGGCGACGTACTGGTTATCGACAGTGAGATTACGCAGTTAAATGGCAAAAGCGGCATTATTGCCCAGCGGGTGTTGCTGGCAGGTCAGGAGACCGTGGTGGCGGATGCCGCACTCACGTTTGTCTGTATTGATTTGCGGACCCAAAAGGCGGTTGCGCTGGAAGGGGAGTTACGCGAGCGACTGATGCGTCTGATGGCATGAGCCGATAAAAAGCGGCAAACCGAACTGCTTTGCCGCCACGCCAGACAGCCTTAGTTAAGGCCGCTCTTTGCTTTCATTGCTGCCATGACGCCAGCACGATCGTTGAGATAACCCTGGAGGCCATTAGCCCGTAAATGACAGGCAGCACACTCACCACATCCGTCGCCTTTCACACCGTTATAGCAGGTCAGCGTCTGCTCGCGTACCAGCGCAAGCTGCTGCCAGTAATCTGCAAGCGCCCAGGTTTCCGCTTTATTGAGCCACATCAGCGGCGTCTCAAAACGCACCTCGCGCGCCATGCCAAGCGACACCGCATGGTTCAGCGCTTTGACAAACTCATCGCGGCAGTCGGGATAGCCGGAAAAATCGGTTTCGCAGACGCCGGTGATGACCGCTTCTGCTTCGACCTGATACGCGTAAACCGAGGCCAGCGTCAGAAAGAGAATATTGCGGCCCGGCACGAACGTACTGGGTAAGCCACTGGCCTCAGGATTATAAGCCGGCACCGGAATGTTATCCCGCGTCAGACTGCTGACGGCGAGTTCGTTCAGCATGGTCACGTCCAGCACTTTGTGTGCGCGCGCACCCAGTGTCATCGCCAGATCGCGGGCGACCTCGATCTCTTCCCGGTGGCGTTGTCCATAGTCGAAAGTGACGCAGTGAACTTCATCATAAAGCTGTACAGCCTGAATCAGGCAGGTAGTGGAGTCTTGTCCACCGCTGAAAACTACAACCGCGCGTTTCATGGTGTTTCCCTGATAATTAATTTTGCGCTTATGGTAATGCCTCAGTCCGCCGCTGAACAGCTGCAAGGCGGATCAATAGGCGGCGGAATCCATGCGCGGCTGAAATCAAACCAGCCCAGCGTGTTCAGCTCTATCCCTTCAACGGCAGGGGGGGCATAAATCTGGTAGCGATAATTGAACAGGGGCAGCAGGATGCCGTCCGTCATCAGTTGATGATAAAGCTGCTGCAGCGCACGGGTACGACTATTGCCGTCTGATATCTGCTGGATAGCCAGCAGTTGCGCCTGGACTTCTTCGCCCTGCGGTGTGGGCCACAGCCGACGCCATAGCGGGTCAATCTGTAACCAGCTCGCCAGTGTGAAGACCGGCGCATCGCCAATCAACCGATCGCCCATCACGATATCCGCCTCATCAGGCGGGGCGATATGATGCCAGCTTTTGACCGGATGAAAAACGACGTTCAGAGTACAGCCGTGCTGTTTTAACAGGGCGACCAGTGCCTGTGACATCTGATGCAGCTCAACCGGCAACTGATAATGCAGCGTCAGGGTGGGGGGCAAGGGGACCGGAACACTATCAATCAGCGGTACTTCCCAGCCGGGTAACAGCTCTTTGCTTGGGGTAATCAATCCCTCATCCAGTGGTAACCGGCTGACGATGCCGCTTTGCTGGATGAGCTGAAAAAGCGTGCGCGCCTGATCGGGTGTAAATCCGGCTCGCGGGCGGCAGACCAGATAACAGAAGCCGAGACTGATGCTACTGCTGACCGGCTTTAATGTCCTGAGTTCAGCGGCATCGCCAATGGCAATCTGCACCGGATGGCGACAGCTGCTGCCGAGTGCGGCATCAAACAGCTGAGGAGTAATCCAGTACTCTACCGCCTGCAACAGCGGACGCTGCAGATGCCAGCGCGCATGGCTTTCAATCCTGACCAGCTCAGCGCTGAAATGCCTGAGTTTCCATGGCCCGCTGCCTGTGGCGGGATAATAGGGATGGGGCAGCAGGCACAAAAGATGGGCAAGCCGGTGAGGCAGCCAGAAATCAGGTCGTCGCAGGTTAAACCGCACCGCCAGCGGGTGAGGCGCATCCACGCTGACCACATCGGCAAGCAATATCCTGACACGCGTATCCTGCAGCAGCTGGCGGAACTGCACCACCAGTTGCGCGGCCTGCACCGGCTCGTCGTTATGCCACATCAGCTGAGGCCGCAACCAGAATAACCAGCTACAGGACGCTTCATCGTGCTGCCAGTGATGCGCCAGATCGCCGACCGGCTCATCCTGCTCAAAACGGATCAGACCGGAATAGATCTGACGAACCAGATGCTGTTCAGCCCGCCCGGTAATCTGGCGTGGCTCGGTACTCTCCATGGGACGATAGTAGGGGATGCGCAGAACCGGCGTGTCGTTCTGCCACTGTCCACCCATTAACGGCCGCAGCATATTAATCAGCCTTTCCGGCGGCAGATCCAGCAGCTGTAAAGCGTCAGCTGCCTCTCCGGCATCAAGCTGTTTTTGCAGCAACTGCTGCCGTAACTGTTCAGGCGTGCGCAGAAACACTAACCGACCCTGTTTGCCACGGCCCGGTTCACCGTGCCAGCTAAGCCAGCCAGCGTGCTGCCACTGTGACAGTAACGTGCGCAGATGACGCTCACTGCAGATGCAGTGGCGCGCCATCTCTGCCACGCAGGTCTGCTGAGGGATGCCCTGGCTCTGCTGCCACAGGCGCTGAAACTGATTAAGGCGGTTAAGCTGACGCATGATAAACCCGGAACAGTTTTTTAAAAGTATTCACTATTACTTCCGTAATTAACAGGCAATAGTAAGCTCATCTTTTCAGCAGGAGGGTAACCATAATGCGTTTAGCCGCATTCGATATGGATGGCACATTATTACTGCCGGATCATCAACTGGGTCAGCAGACGCTGGACAGTCTGCAGGCGCTGCATCTGCGCGGCGTTAATCTGGCGCTGGCGACGGGCCGCCATCTGCTGGAGATGCAGATTCTGCGGGAGAAATTAACGCTGCCCGCGTGGCTGATTACCGGGAATGGCACCCGCGTACACGATCGGTCTGGCAATCTGATCTTTGCCCGCGATCTGCCCTCTGCGGTAGCTGAAGAGGTCATTCATCGCCATTGGGAAACACCCGCGTCGATCCACGTTTTCAACGATCAGGGATGGTTTACCGATCGACCCCAGCCTGAGCTGCTGGTGGCCCATCAGATGAGCGGATTTGGCTATCAGCTGTGCGATCTGAAAAGGCTGCCCGCGCATCAGGTAACAAAAATCTGCTTTATCGATCAGCATCAGCGTCTGTGTCAGCTGAAAACAGAGCTGGATGCGGCGCTGGGTGAGCAGGCAAATATCTGCTTCTCTGCGGTGGACTGTCTGGAAGTGTTGCCCGCCAGCTGCAACAAAGGCAGCGCGCTGGCACTGTTGTGCGACCATCTGTCACTGACGCTGGCGGAGTGCATGGCGTTCGGGGATGCAATGAATGACAGAGAGATGCTGTCGCAGGTTGGACGGGGTTTCATCATGGGCAATGCGATGGCGCAGCTGAAAGCCGCGCTACCGCATCTGCCGGTATTAGGGCATTGCGAGACACAGGCGGTGTCTCACTATTTAAATCACTGGCTGGCAACACCCGACCTCGCGTATTCCCCCGAATGCTGAGGATTGCCGTGAACCGGACAGGATGTCCGGTTTTTTATTCGAGTTCGCGCTGCCACGGCGTGATATCGCCAATATGTTTTGCCACCCATTCCGGCTGATAGTAGCTATCGGGATAACGTTCGCCACTGTCGCACAGCAGTGTCACCACGGATCCCTGCTGATTCGCTGCCCGTAAGCGTTTCGCCACCTGCATCATGCCCCAGAAATTGGTGCCGGTAGAGGCCCCAGGCTTGCGTCCCAGAATCTTTTCCAGCTTCAGCATGGCGGCCAGCGTTGCACCATCCGGTACTTTGATCATTTCATCAATCACGTCAGGCATGAACGACGGCTCCACGCGCGGACGGCCAATTCCCTCGACCATGCTGCCACGTGTGCTGGTCAGCGTTGCATCACGCTGTTGCCAGTAATCGAAAAACACCGAATGCTGCGGATCCACCACCAGCAGTTTCGTATCCAGGCCCTGATAACGGATATAGCGGCCCAGCGTCGCCGAGGTGCCGCCGGTGCCCGCGCTCATAATCACCGTATGGGGAATCGGATAGGGCTCATGCTGCATCTGACGGAATATGCTTTCAGCAATATTATTATTACCGCGCCAGTCGGTAGCGCGTTCAGCATAGGTAAACTGATCCATAAAATGGCCATTCAGCTCACGTGCCAGCCGTTCAGATTCTGCGTAAAGCTGGCAGGGATCCTCGACAAAATGGCACTGTCCGCCATAAAAGGTGATCTGCTCAATTTTACGTTTCGCCGTACTGGCGGGCATCACCGCAATAAAGGGCAGGCCTAGCAGCCTTGCGAAGTACGCCTCAGAAACGGCCGTGCTGCCTGATGAGGCTTCGATAATCGGCGTATTCTCTTTAATCCAGCCGTTGGAGAGACCGTAGAGAAACAGGGATCGTGCCAGCCGATGTTTCAGACTGCCACTGGGATGGGTACTCTCATCTTTCAGGTAGAACCAGATGCCGGGAAAATCCGCCAGATCGAAACGGATCAAATGGGTTTCAGCCGATCGTTGAAAATCAGCGTTAATTTCGTTGATAGCGTGGCGAATCCAGCAGGTCTGCATCTCAGGCATCCGGTAAAGAAGTGATGCGGCTATTTTATGGCACGTGCAGGAAAAAGAGATTGCAAAAATACCGCTAAAATCGCGGTAATGGAGAAAATGATTCTCCCGGAGTCCCGTATGTTAGATAAAACTGACCTTAAACTGCTCTCACTGCTGCAGCAGGATTGCACGCTGTCACTGCAGGCGCTGGCGGATGCCGTCAACCTCACTACCACACCCTGCTGGAAGCGCCTGAAAAAGCTGGAAGATGATGGCATTATTCGCGCCCGGGTGGCGCTGCTGGATGGGGATAAAATCGGACTGTCACTGACGGCGTTTATGTTTGTGAAGACCCAGCAGCACAGCCGCGACTGGTATCAGGCTTTTGTCTCGGTGGTCAGCAGCATGCCCGAGGTGATGGCCTTTTACCGGATGGCAGGTGAGTATGATTACCTGCTGCGCATTCAGGTGGCGGACATGAAGAGCTATGATGCGTTCTACAAGCGATTAGTGAACGGTGTGCCCGGCCTGATTGATGTGACATCCAGCTTCGCCATGGAAGAGATTAAATACACCACGGCTTTACCTGTCGCCCCCTGAGGGCCTGAGATTGAGAGCAGCGTTGTGCGATTATTCAGTCAATTAAGTTGGTATTTTCTGCGGGAGTGGCGGCGCTATCTGGGCGCGGTCATCCTGCTGATTGTTATTGCTGTTCTGCAATTACTGCCGCCGCATGTCGTCGGTGTCATTGTTGATGGTGTCACACGTGACAACATGAGTACCAGCCGCATCATGATGTGGATTGGTATCATGCTGGCAACCGCAGTGGTGGTCTATCTGCTGCGTTATGTCTGGCGCGTGCTGCTCTTTGGTGCCTCCTACCAGCTGGCGGTTGAGCTGCGCGAAGATTTCTATCGCCAGCTGAGTCGGCAGCAACCGGCATTTTATCTGCGTCACCGTACCGGTGACCTGATTGCGCGTGCCACTAACGACGTGGATCGGGTGGTGTTTGCGGCCGGGGAAGGGGTGCTGACGCTGGTCGATTCGCTGGTGATGGGCTGTGTGGTGCTGCTGGTGATGAGTACGCAGATCAGCTGGCAGCTGACCCTGCTGGCGCTGGTGCCGATGCCCATTATGGCAATCGTCATCCATCGCTACGGTAATCAGCTTCATCATCGGTTCAAACTGGCCCAGGCGGCCTTCTCCAGCCTTAACGATCAGACGCAGGAGAGCCTGACCAGCATCCGGATGATTAAATCCTTCGGTCTTGAACAGCATCAGTCGCAGCAATTCTCCGATATCGCCCGCGATACCGGTGATAAGAACCTGCGCGTGGCGCGGGTCGATGCCCGTTTCGATCCCACAATCTACATCGCTATTGGTTTCTCAAACCTGCTGGCGATTGGCGGCGGCAGCTGGCTGGTGTGGCATGACCAGATGACGCTGGGGCAGTTGACCAGCTTTGTGATGTATCTCGGCCTGATGATCTGGCCGATGCTCGCCCTGGCGTGGATGTTCAATATCGTCGAACGCGGCAGCGCTGCCTGGAGCCGCATCGGTGCATTGCTGGCGGAAGCGCCCGCGGTGGAAGATGGCGATAAGTCTCTGCCACCTGAACCGGGCACGCTGCAGGTCGCGATTCGCGCCTTTCACTATCCGGCCAGCGCGGCTCCGGTGTTAAGTGATGTCAGCTTCCAGCTGAAGCCCGGCGAAATGCTGGGACTGTGTGGGCCAACTGGCAGCGGAAAAAGTACCTTACTGAGCCTGATCCAGCGCCATTTTGATATTCAGCAGGGCGACATCCGTTATCACCAGATCCCGCTGACGCAGTTGCGGCTGGACAGCTGGCGCAGTCGTCTCGCCGTGGTCAGCCAGACACCATTCCTGTTTTCGGACAGCGTAGCGAACAATATTGCGCTGGGGAAACCGGGCGCAACCCGGCAGGAGATTGAACAGGCCGCCACGCTGGCCTGCGTGCATGACGATATTCTGCGGCTGCCGCAGGGTTATGAAACCGAAGTCGGGGAGCGAGGTGTGATGCTGTCGGGTGGACAGAAGCAGCGTCTTTCAATTGCCCGGGCACTGCTGCTGAACGCAGAAATCCTGATTCTGGACGATGCGCTCTCTGCGGTGGATGGTCGTACCGAGCACGAAATCCTGCATAACCTGCGCATCTGGGGGCAGGGAAAAACACTGATTATCAGCGCGCATCGCCTGTCGGCGCTGACGGAAGCCAGTGAAATCCTGGTGTTACAACAGGGCAGCGTGGCACAGCGTGGCGATCATGACGCGCTGACCACCAGCGCTGGCTGGTATCGTGACATGTACCGTTACCAGCAACTGGAAGCGGCGCTGGATGATGATGAAAATGAGAAAGGAGTGCCGCATGGCTAAGTCTGCCCGCTTGTGGCCCACCCTGAAGCGCCTGCTGAGCTACGGTAAGCCCTGGCGTAAATCCCTGTCGCTGGCGGTAGGCATGCTGTGGATCGCTGCCGCGGCGGAAGTAACCGGTCCGGTGCTGGTCAGCTATTTTATCGATAACCTGGTGGCGAAACATCAGATGCCCTGGGGGCTGGTGGCCGGTCTGGTCATCAGCTTTGTCCTGCTTCAGCTACTGGCCGCCGGGCTGCACTACTGGCAGGCGCTGCTGTTCAATCGCGCCGCCATTGGTGTGGTGCAGCGGTTACGCAGTGACGTGATGAATGCCGCGCTCTGTCAGCCGCTGAGCGCTTTTGATACTCAGCCGGTCGGGCAGATTATTTCGCGCGTGACGAATGACACCGAAGTGATCCGCGATCTTTATGTCACGGTAGTTTCAACCGTACTGCGCAGCGCTGCGCTGGTCGGCGCCATGATGGTGGCGATGTTCAGTCTTGACTGGCGCATGGCGCTGGTAGCAATGATGATCTTCCCGCTGGTACTGATAGTGATGCTCATCTATCAGCGTTACAGCACGCCGATTGCCCGACGGGTTCGCAGCTATCTGGCTGACATCAACAACGGCTTCAACGAAGTGATCAGCGGCATGAGTGTGATTCAGCAGTTTCGTCAGCAGGCGCGATTTGGTGAGCGTATGGGCGAAGCGAGCCGCTCTCACTATCTGGCGCGAATGGAGACGCTGCGTCTCGATGGCTTTCTGCTGCGTCCATTGCTGAGCCTGTTTTCAGCGATGGTGTTGTGCGGGCTGCTGATTCTGTTCAGTTTTTCGGTGCCTGGCGTGTTTGAAGTGGGGGTGCTCTATGCCTTCATTACTTACCTGGGCCGTCTGAATGAGCCACTGATTGAGCTGACCACCCAGCAGTCGATGCTGCAGCAGGCGGTGGTGTCTGGCGAGCGTATCTTCGAGCTGATGGATGCCGCCCAGCAGCAGTATGGTGCCGATCAGCAGCCACTGGCTTCAGGTCGTATTGCCCTGAACAACCTCAGTTTTGCCTACCGTGAAAACCGCGATGTGCTGAGTGATATCAATCTTGACGTCGCACCGCGTGAGTTTGTGGCGCTGGTGGGCCATACCGGCAGTGGCAAAAGTACCCTCGCTAACCTGTTGATGGGTTATTACCCGGTGACGCGCGGCGAAATCCGTATTGATGATCGTCCGATTGGCGACCTGAGCCATGCCGTGCTGCGACGCGGTATCGCGATGGTGCAGCAGGATCCGGTGGTGCTGGCCGATACGCTGCTGGCCAATGTGCGGCTGGGCCGCGACATCAGCGAAGAGGCCGTCTGGACCGTGCTGGAACAGGTGCAGCTGGCACTGCTGGCGCATGCCCTGCCGGAGGGGATTCACACCCGGCTGGGCGAGCAGGGCAATAATCTGTCGGTCGGGCAGAAGCAGCTGCTGGCGCTGGCCCGGGTACTGGTTGATCTGCCGCAGATCCTGATCCTCGACGAGGCGACCGCTAACATCGACTCCGGCACCGAGCAGGCCATTCAGCATACGCTTGCGACGCTACGGCAACACAGCACGCTGGTGGTGATCGCTCACCGCCTCTCAACGATTATCGATGCGGATAAGATTCTGGTGCTGCATCGTGGTCGTGTGGTTGAGCAGGGCACTCATCAGCAACTGCTGGCGCTACAGGGACGTTACTGGCAGATGTATCAGCTGCAACAGGCAGGGGAAGATCTGGCGTCGGGCGTACCTGTAACATCTGAAAGCTGACTTGCACCTTTTTTGCGCAGCTTTATCGGAATAATCTGTATAAATGCACTCCTTTGACGCCTGGAGCACCAAAGGAGTGCAGTCTCAGGCTGCGATCCCTGTCACACACCCATTCTCATTCATATCTTCCTTGAAGCATCCCTTGCTCCGTCTCGCCTGACTCACTGATTAAGGGCACTTTTACACTCTGGCACAGGCTTTGCTTATATCCCTGCGTGTCCATAAACGTTACCTATTTACTCGCTGGAGGGGATCCAATGAAGCTGGTTACCGTCGTAATTAAGCCATTCAAACTGGAGGATGTACGTGAAGCTTTATCCTCTATCGGCATTCAGGGACTGACCGTCTCCGAAGTGAAAGGTTTTGGTCGTCAGAAAGGCCATGCAGAGCTCTATCGTGGCGCAGAGTACAGCGTTAACTTCCTGCCGAAGGTCAAAATTGATATCGCGATTGCCGATGATCAGTTAGACGAAGTGGTGGATGTCATCAGTAAAGCGGCCTACACCGGCAAAATTGGCGACGGTAAAATTTTCGTGGCTGAACTGCAGCGCGTCATCCGTATTCGTACCGGCGAGACCGACGAAGCCGCTCTGTAATTAAGACTCAGTACTGTGATGGGATGGAATAAAAATGAATAAAATTTTCACGAAGCTGGGTCTCACCAGCCTGGCACTGTTACCCTCACTCGCAATGGCTGCGCCTGCCGTTGCGGACAAGGCTGATAACGCATTTATGATGATTTGCACCGCGCTGGTGCTCTTTATGTCAATTCCAGGTATTGCGCTGTTTTACGGCGGTCTGATTCGTGGCAAAAACGTTCTGTCGATGCTGACGCAGGTTGCTGTGACCTTCTCGCTGGTCTGCGTGCTGTGGGTGGTCTACGGCTATTCACTGGCCTTCAGTGAAGGCAATCCCTTCTTTGGCGGCTTTGGCTGGGCCATGCTGAAAAACATTCAGCTCACCGCCGTTATGGGCAGTTTCTATCAGTATATCCACGTAGCATTCCAGGCCTCGTTTGCCTGTATTACCGTGGGCCTGATTGTTGGTGCCATTGCAGAACGCATCCGTTTCTCTGCCGTACTGATCTTCGTCGGTGTCTGGCTGACGCTTTCATATTTACCTATCGCACACATGGTCTGGGCGGGCGGTTTCCTGGCTCAGGATGGCGCTCTGGACTTCGCTGGCGGTACCGTGGTGCACATCAACGCGGCTGTCGCAGGTCTGGTGGGTGCTTATCTGGTGGGCAAACGTGCGGGCTTTGGTAAAGAGGCGTTCAAGCCACATAACCTGCCGATGGTCTTCACCGGCACCGCTATTCTTTATGTTGGCTGGTTTGGCTTTAATGCCGGTTCAGCTTCAGCAGCAAACGAAATCGCCGCACTGGCTTTCCTGAACACCGTGGTGGCAACAGCGGGTGCCGTACTGGCATGGACCTTTGGCGAGTGGGCGGTACGCGGTAAGCCTTCACTGCTGGGTGCCTGCTCAGGCTTTATTGCGGGTCTGGTCGCGATTACACCGGCCTGTGGTTATGTCGGCGTTGGCGGTGCATTAATCATCGGTCTGGTCGGCGGCCTCGCGGGACTGTGGGGCGTCACCACTCTGAAAAAATGGCTGCGTGTCGATGACCCGTGCGATGTATTCGGTGTGCATGGCGTCTGCGGTATTGTCGGCTGTATCCTGACCGGCGTGTTTGCTTCCTCTTCACTGGGCGGCGTCGGCTATGCGCAGGGCGTCACCATGGGCCATCAGGTCTGGGTGCAGCTCTTCAGCGTGGGTCTGACGATTGTCTGGTCCGGCGTTGTCGCTTTCATCGGCTTCAAGCTGGCCGATCTGATTGTCGGACTGCGCGTTCCGGAAGAGCATGAACGTGAAGGTCTGGATGTAAACAGCCACGGCGAGAATGCTTATAACCAGTAATGGACAGGCACTGAAATGAACAATCGGGGGCGAGCAATCGCCCCTTTTTTTATTCTCTTCATTCGCTGCGCTGGCGCATTACCCCTTCCTGAACGGTTGAGGCTACCAGCACACCCTGCTGATTGTAGAACTCGCCGCGGACAAAACCGCGTGCGCCAGAAGCTGAGGTACTGACCACGCTGTAGAGCAGCCATTCAGTGAAGTCGAACGGGCGATGGAACCACATAGAGTGGTCGATTGTGGCGACCTGCATATCCGGCTCTAAAAAGCCTTTGCCATGCGGCTGCAGCGCGACCGGCAGGAAGTTGAGGTCAGAGGCATAGCCGAGCAGGTACTGATGGATACGCAGGTCATCGGGCAGGGGGCCGGTGGCACGGATCCAGACCTGACGCTCCGGTTTATCCACATGTCCACGAAGCGGGTTATGGATCTGCACCGGGCGAATCTCCAGCGGACGTTCAGCAATAAATTTTTCACGTAACTTTTCTGGCAGCAGATGCGCCATTTTCTGCGCCATCGCCTGTTCGGTTAACAGGTTTTCTGGCCCCGCCACCTGGGGCATCGGATTCTGATGCTCAAATCCGCTTTCCGGTGACTGGAAAGAGGCCGTCATATAAAAAATCGGCTGGCCATTCTGAATGGCGCTGACCCTGCGTGCGCTGAAACTTTTGCCATCACGCAGAGTTTCAACATCATAGATAATCGCTTTCTGGCTATCGCCGGGCCGCAAAAAATAGCTGTGAAATGAGTGAATAATGCGATCTTCCGCGACGGTTTGCTTCGCGGCATACAGTGCCTGACCCACCACCTGACCGCCAAACACCTGGCGCAGTCCCAGATCTTCGCTCTGGCCGCGATATAAACCCTCTTCCAGTTTTTCCAGATTCAATAAATTCAGCAGATTTTGCAGTGCCTGACTCATGGCGCATTCCTCAATATAGTGACCCGCTCAGTGTGAAAGATCGGACCAGTTGACGTCAATCTGACTTTCCGCTTTGCCTGTGCCAGGCAAAATTTCATTTTTGTGCCAATATTAAGCACATACGGCGAGTGAAGCGCTGTAAGCAGGATTCGCTGCCGACAATCATTTTGATCAAATGGAGACGACATCAATGAAACTCAGGCATGTGTTCAGTGGGGTAGTTATTGCGGTTGCTGTTGCGGGATGTGCCGACAAGAGTAAACCAGTGCCAACACCAACGCTGGGTTCTGCAGTTGCAGGACAGACGGCCGCGATTGCGCAGCCAAACGTAAGTGGTTCAGTCTTTATCCGCCAGCGCATTGCGCTGCCGCCGGATGCGGTATTAACCGTGACGCTTTCTGATGCCTCTGTATCCGACGCGCCATCAAAAGTGCTGTCGCAGCGCGTGGTGCGTACTGAAGGCAAACAGGCACCGTTCCAGTTTGTATTACCGTTTAACCCGGCCGACATTCAGCCCAACGCGCGCATTCTGTTAAGCGCAGCCATCTCAATTGATGGCAAGCTGGCCTTTGTCACTGAAGGGGTGAAGCCGGTCATCAACCAGGGCGGCACTAAAGCTGAACTGCTGCTGGTACCGGTACCGTCAGTAGCGATGCCAACTCAGCCAGGCGCAGCGACGACTGTTCCGTCGACGTCACCCACTCAGGTGACGCCATCGGCTGCTGTTCCGGCACCAACCCATATTTAATTTATCGGGGCGACGTTGTCGCCCCTTTTTCCTGCCTGAAATCCCAGCGATAAGTTTCAAGATCGAGCTGTCCCTCATTACTGACCTCTATACCTTCCGCTTCCAGCGCATCCCGCTGCCGCAACAGACTGTCGCCCTGCAGTGAGATAGTACCGTGACGATTGACGACACGATGCCAGGGAAGCGTGGTGCCTTCTGGTAACCGGCTCAGCACGCCGCCCACCTGACGTGCCGCGCGCGGGGAACCCGCCAGTCGCGCAACGTCGCCATAGGTCGCGACGTGGCCATAGGGAATGGCGGCAACAATTTGCCAGATGCGTTGCCGGAAAGAGTCAGGCTGATCCATGTGCTTATTTCGTCTGCTTTTTTCATCAGGAATAGGGTTTTAACTTTAGCATGGCGAGGATGAAGAGACAGTGCCAGCACGTTGGTTGTTCAAGAAAACAACGGTTGTCCCGACTACGCTTGCAATTGCCACCTCCTTCCCAGATAATGCCCCCGCTCTCGTAAAGAGGGCTTGTCAATGGGGGCCCTGTTGGTTCTCCCGCAATGCTAGCTTGTGAACTCGGTCAGATCCGGAAGGAAGCAGCCGCAGCAGGTGACGCGTGTGCCGGGATGTAGCTGGCAGGGCCCCCACCATTTTCTCCCTCTGAATATCTCCTCTCCATAAACTGCAGACAGGCAAAACCCGCCTGGGCCGATCCTTTGCCGGCAGGCAGGAATATCTGGTACTAAAGAGGAGATTAAACGTAGCAGCAATCCGTCAGATTAGCGGACAAATTTCCATACTGAACCTGGGACTTTATCATAAAGCTTGTTCATCGTCAGTTCCGCCAGGCGATGGTCAGCTGCAGAGTAAAATACCGCTAATTCATCCTCGGGTAATTCATACTTATTTTTTTCAATGACCCTTTCCAGGGTATCCAGAGAGCGGCAACGCCGCAGTCGCATCAAATAATCGGTTTTAGTCAGGGTTTTGTTCATAAATAAACCGTTCTCATGTCTGTACTATAATGAATGGCTTGGTTGCTGGAGAAAAGCGCACTCTTCAGTGAACAGATTAAATAAGCGTTTTGCTGAACGTTGCCACCGTTGAAGATCCGGACTATTGATACCATAGTTGCTGAAGAGCATAAAAGTATCATCAAGATATTCATCGATTTGCGAAATCAGCGCTTCATCTTCAACGTGCTTAATTTTGTAATTCATGGTGAAAGAGGCAATGTGTTCAATCAAATCGTTAAGCTGCAGATTGCTTTCAGAAGTGGGGTCGTTCACCCAGCCGTGATGGCTGTCGGTTAATGTTGCCATGCTGTCGTCAAACAGGCTCTCACACAGATATTTAAGCTGGGCAATATCATGCCGTTTCGGTGAGTATTCGTCCATCTTTTTCCCCTCCATAGCTAGCACAGTTGCCGCAGGGCGGCGATATTGGATAACGCGGCCAGGAAGCGATTATTCGGGCAGTTATTAAACGGGATACCTTAAAGATAGTGTAGAACCATTAGTTCTGCTCACCTCCATTACTAAATATTACAATTCATCGCCAGGGGAGGGCTGCTGATTGTCGATCACATCAAACTCAAGTGCTCCGGGCTTAATGTGAAAGTTTACCTGCTCAGATTGCGTCACGGTTTCATTTAGATCCAGACAGGGACTAAATAAATTCCAGTCAAAATCGTAAAGTAATTTAAAACTATTCATATCCAGGTATTCAACCGAAACAATTTTTAAACTGCCTGGAACTAACTGTGCATTCTGTGAGTACCAGCGTAAATCGCCCACCAGCAAATCTGTTATTTTGAGAATATTCCGCTGAACAATCTCTGCTATTTTTGCGCAGTCTGATTCGCCCGGGGCAATATCACATTCAATACGTGACAGCATATCTGATCCACTAATAACCGTTAATAAACCTATCATTGGTTTTCTGCAACTGGTTTGCAAGCCAGCAGAGCACAAAACTGTCAGCATCTGCGCGTCAGCAGGCGACTGTGCCTGCCAGCCTCCTGCCGTAAGTCCCATCGCTGTTTATCTTTTGATACACAATCACGCGTTTCCCTGACGGGAATATCCGGTATCTTGATTGTTATGTTATAACATATTGGTGAGACGATGCGTCAGAGTGGATTACTTATGTCATGGGGTGGGCGGCTGAGTGTAGCGGTGCTATTCATCGCGCTGCTTGCCGTGGCCATAAAATGGGGGATCAGCGCATGATCCGGTTCAATACGCTTCGTGCTGGCTATCAGGGACAGAGCGTAACCCCGCCGGTTACCGGGCAGCTTGCAGCTGGCTCAATGACAGCCTTGGTCGGTGCTAATGGCAGTGGCAAATCAACCCTGCTCAAAACCATTGCGGGTTTGTTGCCACCGATAGCCGGACGTTGTGAATTGCAGGTTTCGCGTCGGGATATCGGCTGGATGCCGCAGCGTACAGAACTTGAAACCCGTTTTCCCCTGACAGTATTTGAACTGGTCTCCATAGGCTGCTGGCCGCGCTGCGGCTGGTTCGGCGGTATTAACCGGGTACTACGCCGGGAAATCTGGCAAGCGCTGGAGGCCGTTCAGATGGGTGATTATGCAGATGCGCAGCCCGCGACTTTATCAGGCGGACAACTTCAGCGCGTATTGTTTGCGCGGCTGATGTTGCAGCGCAGCCAGCTCTGGCTGCTGGATGAGCCTTTCAACGGCATTGACAGCCAGACCGTGACATTACTGATGTCGATCCTTGAACAGCAACAGCAGGCCGGCACAACCCTGCTGGTGGTGCTGCACGATCGCCCGCTGGTGGCGCGCTACTTCAGTAACGTGATGTCGATGGATGATAGTGAGGTCAACTGCACCAGCCAGCCTGCTATCCCTTTGCGGAGTTGTGCGCCGTGACCCTGATGCAGCCTTTTATTGAGTTCGGTTTTATGCGGCGCGCGCTGGTGGCCTGCTTTGCACTGGCGGTCAGCGCTACGCCGCTCGGCGTGTTCCTTTCACTGCGCCGGATGAGCCTGATTGGTGATGCCTTATCACATGCAGTGCTGCCCGGTGCCGCTATTGGCTATCTGATTTCCGGCCTGTCACTGGTTGCGATGGGTATCGGCGGCCTGATCGCCGGTTTAGCCGTGGCGCTGCTTTCTGGCGCGGTCAGTCGTTATACGCCCCTGAAAGAGGATGCCAGTTTTGCCGGGTTCTATCTTGGCTCCCTGGCGCTGGGCGTCACGCTGGTCTCATTACGCGGCTCAAGCGTGGATCTGCTGCATGTTCTGTTTGGCTCGCTGCTGGCGGTGGATAACGCCGCGCTGCTGCTGGTCGGCGGCATCGCTGCCTTTACGCTGATTGTGCTGGCGATTATCTATCGTCCGCTGGTCATCGACGCATTTGACGGAGACTTTCTGCGGGCGCAGGGGAAATGGAGCGCACCGCTGGTGCATGGTCTGTTTTTAATGCTGGTGGTGCTGAATCTGGTCGCGGGCTTTCAGGTTCTGGGCACGCTGATGTCGGTGGGACTGATGATGCTGCCCGCCGCCAGCGCCCGTTTCTGGAGCCGTCATCTTGCCGCCATGCTGGTGATCGCCATTTTCATGGCAATGATTTCAGCGCTGGCGGGACTGATGCTCTCCTGGCACTTTTCATTGCCGGCCGGCCCCGCTGTGGTGCTGAGCGCCGCCATGCTGTTTTTTCTCTCCATTCTTGCAGGGCCGTGCGGCGGGATTTTGCGCCGCCATTAATCTTAAGGGGTATCTATCTATGAAGAAATTACCGGTTAGCCTGGCGCTCGCGGCGCTGTTTGCCACGCCTTTTGCGATGGCAAAAACAGTGGATGTGGTGGCCAGCTTTACCGTGCTGGCAGACATCGTTAAGCAGGTCGGCGGCGACCATGTCAACGTGAAAAGCCTGGTGGGGCCGAATGGCGATCCTCATACGTTTGAACCGACGCCACAGGACAGTCAGGCACTGGCAAAGGCCGATCTGGTTTTTGTCAGTGGACTGGGACTGGAAGGGTGGATGGATCGGCTGGTCAGCGCCTCCGGATATCGCGGCCAGCCGGTTGTCGCCTCCACCGGCGTTACGACCCGCAGCATGGAGGAGGACGGCAAAATCGTTACCGATCCGCACGCCTGGAACAGCATGCAGAACGGTGTGATTTACGCGACCAATGTGATGAATGCGCTGGTCAAAGCCGATCCTGAAGATGCCGCAGCCATTCGTCAGCGCGGTCAGAATTACATTCAGCAACTGGAGGCGCTGGATAGCTGGGCAAAAATGGCCTTTGATGCTGTGCCTGTCGACAAGCGGAAAGTGCTGACCAGTCATGATGCGTTTGGGTATTTTGGACAGCGCTATGGCGTGACGTTTCTTGCGCCGGTAGGGTTCTCTACTGAAGCGGAAGCGAGTGCCAGTGACGTGGGTAGTTTAATCACCCAACTCAAGCAGCAGCATATCAACCGCTATTTCATCGAGAACCAGACCGACCCGCGCCTGGTTAAACAGATTGCCAGTGCCACCGGCGCTGAACCGGGTGGCGAACTCTATCCGGAAGCGTTGTCCACCGCCACTGGCCCGGCAGCCACTTATCAGGCGGCCTTTAAACATAACGTGAATGCGATGCTGAAGAGCATGCGCTAAGCATAAAAAAGGCCGGGCAAGCCCGGCCAGTCATCACGACACACACTAGCGTTTTTTCTTCCTTCCCTGTACGGCTTTAAAGCGTGGATTCGTTTTACAGATCACGTAAATCCGTCCCTTGCGGCGCACTACCCTGCAATCCCGATGGCGATTTTTTGCTGAGCGCAGCGAACTCAATACCTGCATGAATCTTTTCCTTATTTACGGCCAAGAAAGCGCCCGAAACGCTGATTAAAGCGCGCGGTGCTGCCCTCTTTGGCGAAATCTTTCTGTTTGCCGGTATAGAAAACGTGCGAGGCCGACGACACATCCAGCGTGACGTAGGGCAGCGTTTCACCTTCAAACTCTACGGTGCGATCGGTTTTGATGGTTGAACCGATTTTGAAATAAACGTCAGCTGATGTGTCATGGAAGACCACATGACGATAGTGAGGATGAATATTCGCTTTCATAATGCCCGCCTTTGTAATGTTATAATATAACATTATTATGCGCTGCACCGTTCAGGATTGCAACTGCCAGAATGTCAGCTCGCGTGAAGTGTCAGGAAGGGAGAAGGGCAGAATCGCAGGCAAAAAAAAGGCCGCTTGCGCGGCCTCAGATGATTTACAGCTTAGTGAGTCGGATTGTGCTCAACCGGATGACTGTTCGCTGATTCTTCTTTTTTCTTGCCAAAGCGGCGGCGTACCACCACAAAGAACACAGGAACGAAGAAGATAGCCAGTATGGTCGCGGTGACCATGCCCCCGATAACGCCAGTACCTACGGCGTTTTGTGAACCGGAGCCAGCACCCGTACTGATCGCCAGCGGCAGCACCCCGAGAATAAACGCCAGTGACGTCATCAGGATAGGACGCAGACGCATACGACAGGCTTCCAGCGCTGCTTCAATCAGCCCTTTACCCTCTTTATCCATCAAATCCTTGGCAAATTCGACGATAAGGATGGCGTTCTTGGTCGAGAGGCCGATGGTTGTCAGTAACCCCACCACGAAGTAGACGTCGTTACTCAGGCCACGCAGCGTGGTAAAGATCAGCGCACCGATGACCCCGAGTGGAACAACCAGCATGACCGAGAATGGAATCGACCAGCTCTCGTACAGTGCGGCAAGACACAGGAAGACCACAATCAGCGAGATGGCATAGAGCGCAGGTGCCTGGTTGCCTGACAGACGTTCCTGATAGGACATACCGGTCCAGTCATAGCCGATGCCAGCAGGCAGCTTCGCCGCCAGCTCTTCCATCAGGTCCATTGCTGCACCGGAGCTTTTGCCTGGTGCGGCCTGGCCCAGAATTTCCATGGCTGGCAGACCGTTGTAGCGCTCAAGACGCGGTGAACCATATTGCCACTTCGCTGACGAGAAGGCAGAGAAGGGCACCATGGTTCCACTGCTGTTACGCACGTACCATTTACCAATGTCGTCCGGCAGCATACGGGAATCCGCATTACCCATGACATAAACTTTCTTCACACGACCGCGGTCGATAAAGTCATTTACGTAGGAGCCGCCCCAGGAGGCTGCCAGCGTGGTATTGATATCACTCAGTGATACGCCCAGCGCCTGCGCTTTTTCCTGATCGATAGTCAGTTTGTACTGCGGTGTATCTTCCATCCCGTTAGGGCGAACACCCACCAGCGTATCAGGATGCTGCGCAATCATACCGAACAGCTGATTACGTGCTTCCGTCAGCTTATCGTGGCCGAGGTTGTTCTGATCGATCAGCTCAAAGTCAAAGCCGGTCGCGTTACCCAGCTCGATAATCGCTGGCAGGTTGAAGGGGATGACCATCGCATCTTTGATCGCGCCCAGCGCCTGCATGGCACGGCCAGCAATCGCCGGAACTTTCATGTCGCTACCGGCACGCTCATCCCACGGCTTGAGACTGACAAAGGCGATACCGGTGTTCTGTCCACGACCAGCAAAGCCGAAGCCGTTAACGGTGAACACGGATTTAACCGTATCTTTCTCTTGCGTCAGGAAGTAATCCGTCACCTGATCCAGCACTTTCTGGGTACGTTCCTGAGTTGCACCCGCTGGCAGCTGAGCCTGAGCGAGCAGCAGACCCTGATCCTCTTCCGGTAAGAATGAAGAGGGCAGTCGCATAAACAGAAACGCCATACCGACCACGATCAGCAGGTAGATCACCATATAGCGACCCGTACTGCGGATCATGTGACCGACGCTGTCGACATAGTGGTGGGTGCTTTTGTCGAACATGCGGTTGAACCAGCCGAAGAAACCGGTGGTTTTACCGTGCTCGCCTTTTTTAACCGGCTTCAGCATGGTGGCACAGAGTGCCGGCGTCAGAATAAAGGCGACCAGCACCGACAGCGCCATCGCTGAAACGATAGTGATTGAGAACTGACGATAAATAACGCCGGTCGACCCACCAAAGAACGCCATCGGAATAAATACGGCGGCAAGCACCAGCGCGATACCGACCAGCGCGCCCTGAATCTGCTCCATGGAACGCTTGGTCGCTTCTTTTGGCGGCAATCCTTCTTCCGCCATGACGCGCTCGACGTTCTCGACCACCACGATGGCGTCATCCACCAGCAAGCCGATGGCCAGCACCATCCCGAACATCGTCAGGGTATTTATCGAATAACCAAACGCGCTGATAACGGCAAACGTACCCAGCAATACCACAGGTACGGCGATGGTAGGAATCAGCGTGGCGCGGAAGTTCTGCAGGAACAGGTACATGACCAGGAACACCAGCACAATCGCTTCGATCAGCGTTTTCACTACTTCGAAAATTGAGATCTTAACGAACGGGGTGGTGTCATACGGATAAACCACTTTTAACCCGGCCGGGAACGTTGGCTGCAATTTGGCCAGCTCGGCTTTTACCGCATTGGCAGTATCCAGCGCATTCGCACCGGTGGCCAGCTTGATACCGATACCGGATGCAGGCTTGCCGTTATAACGGGCAACGATCTCGTAGTTTTCTGCGCCGAGCTCAATTCTGGCCACATCACGCAGACGAACCTGAGAACCATCCTCGTTTACTTTGAGCAGAATTTTACCGAACTCATCCGTTGAGGTCAGACGGGTTTGCGCAATGATGGAGGCGTTAAGCTGCTGGCCCGGAACCGGAGGCGTACCGCCCAACTGACCGGCAGCGACCTGGGTGTTTTGAGTGTTCAGCGCGCTGATCACATCGACCGGGGTCAGGTTGTAGTTGTTCAGCTTGTGCGGATCCATCCAGATACGCATCGCGTACTGCGCACCAAATACCTGGGTATCACCCACGCCTTTGGTACGGCTGATAGGATCTTTGATGGACGATGAAATGAAATCAGAAATATCATTCTGCGTCATATTGTCATCGTCGCTGATGAAGCCCGCAACCATCAGGAAGCTGCTGGAGGATTTTTTAACCTGAATCCCCTGTTGCTGCACTTCCTGCGGCAGCAGCGGCGTCGCCAGCTGCAGTTTGTTCTGCACCTGAACCTGCGCGATATCCGCATCTGTTCCTGACTCAAAGGAGATAGTCAGGGTCAGCGTACCGGATGAGTCGCTGCTCGAGGACATATACATCAGTCCATCGATACCGTTCATGTTCTGCTCAATGACCTGCGTCACCGAGTCCTGCAGCGTTTTTGCATCCGCACCAGGGTAGGTCGCCTGAATCTCAATCGCCGGCGGCGCAACATTAGGATATTGCTCGATCGGAAGTTTGAGAATCGATAGCGCACCGACCAGCATGATGATGATGGCGAGCACCCACGCAAAGATGGGGCGATCGATAAAGAACTTAGCCATGAATCAACGGCTCCTGTTATGACGATGACTTGTCAGACTGCGGCTTTGAATCGGGTGCCGCTTTCGCATCGTCTGAGACTTCTTGTGGAGTAACCTGTGCGCCTGGCTTGGCACGCTGCAGACCGGTGCTGATCACACGTTCGCCTGCTTTAACGCCGTCGGTCACTAACCACTTGTCACCGATCGCCTGAGAGGTGGTGACCTGACGTGATTCGACTTTGTTATCTGCACCCACAACCATCACGGTTGCCTGACCCGTTGGCGTGCGGGTGACAGCCTGTTGCGGCACCAGCATTGCATTCGGGTTGATCCCCTCATCCAGACGCGCACGAACAAACATGCCCGGTAACAGCGTGTGGTTAGGGTTCGGGACAATGGCGCGCAGGGTGATGGAGCCGGTGGTTTCATCAACGGTCACGTCAGAGAACTCCAGCGTACCGGTCTGTGCATAGCTGCTGCCATTCTGCATCAGCAGCGTCACGTTGGCTTTGCCATCATTCTGCTTCAGCTGACCCGATTCCAGTTCTGAACGTAAGCGCATGAAATCTTCGCTCGACTGGGTCACGTCGACATACATGGGATCAAGCTGCTGCACGGTAGCCAGCGCGGTGGTTTGTGCGCTTTGTACCAGTGCACCTTCGGTAACAGAGGATTTACCGATGCGGCCACTGATAGGCGAGGTCACTTTAGTATATGCCAGGTTAATACGGGCCGTTTCAACATTGGCTTTTGCCACCTGCACGGCAGCATCGTTCTGCGCGGCAGTAGCAACGGCGGTGTCATAATCTTGCTGACTGATATATTTGGTGCCGAGCAGCGGTTTATAGCGCTTGACGGTCAGCTGAGCGATGCGTGCATTCGCCTGAGCCTGAGTCAAATCGCCTTTAGCGCTGTCGTAAGCGGCCTGATAAGTCGCCGGATCGATCTGATAAAGAGACTGACCTGCTTTGACATCGCTGCCTTCAATGAAAT
Source organism: Pantoea sp. SM3640 (assembly GCF_015654165.1). Lineage (NCBI taxonomy): Bacteria > Pseudomonadati > Pseudomonadota > Gammaproteobacteria > Enterobacterales > Erwiniaceae > Pantoea > Pantoea sp. SM3640. The sequence continues at coordinate 2,842,184 of NZ_CP064872.1, read as the reverse complement.
TACGCTTCAGAATGATACCGGAAACCTGCGGACGGACTTCAGCCACACGATATGCTGAGGTGCGGCCAGGTAATTCAGTCGAAATTTTCAGGGGTTCAGTTTTAAGTGTCACAACACCCACTGCTGGCGGTTGCTGGGCGGCTTGTTCGGATTTATTGTTGTCACATCCTGTTAACAAAAAGCTGCCTGATAGCATCAGGACGGCCGCCAGAGGCGATAATCCTCTGATTTTATTCATAAATAAACCTCTAGTGTCCGATATCAATTGGTCAATGGATCACAAACTGAAAAACCCATTGCTGTGTCAAGTCGCAGGTCATGCTATGGTACATACATTCACAAATGTATGTAAACTTACCTGTTTGTAAAAAAAGCCCCCTATGGCACGAAAAACCAAAGCGCAAGCACTTGAAACGCGACATCAAATTCTTGATGCCGCCATTGTTCTGTTTTCGCAGCAGGGCGTCTCAGCCACTTCTCTTGCAGAGATTGCCACCGCCGCCAGTGTCACGCGTGGGGCTATCTACTGGCACTTCAAAAATAAAGCCGATGTATTACATGAAATATGGCTTCGTTGTGATGCTGGTCTGGACGATGTGGAACTTGAGTATCAGACAAAATACCCTGGCGATCCACTCTCTGTGTTGCGTGCAATGCTGGTCTATATCTTTGATGCAACAGCAAAGGATCCGCAGCGCCGCGCTCTAATGGAGATCATTTTCCATAAATGTGAATTTGTAGGCGAAATGTCGGCGCTGAAAAATATTCAGCAAAGCCTGCTGCTGGAGTGCTACGACAAAATAGAAGATGTCCTGCGTCAGTGCATTGAAGCCGGACAACTTCCGGGTAGTCTCAGTACGCGTCAGGCCGCACTAATCCTGCGTGGTTACGTTAATGGCATGATGGAAAGCTGGCTGTTTGCGCCCGAAAGTTTTGATTTAGCCGCTGACGCGCCAACGCTGGTCAATGCCTTTATTGATATGCTGCGTCTTAGCCCGACGCTGACTGCTCAGCGCTAAGCAGGCTGCCCATCGCGCTTGTTCTCGAAATCGCGCTGCACCATGGCCAGCGCTGAAAGCACCGTTTCAACCGGCAGTTGATGCTCTTCCAGAAGCTGAATCAGATCCACTGCCAGTTTGACGTCGTCAGGGGCGTTTTCCAGTGACATCTTTTCTCCTAAATACGTAAGCGGGCCGCGACCAGCAGCATCAGCACTGCGCCGAGAATCGCCATGCCCAGCGCGCCAGCGTGCAACGTTGCCAGCGAGCCCAGTTCAAAATAGGTGGCGATATAGCCGCCAATCAGTGCGCCGATCATCGACAGCGTCAGAGTCGCCATCAGGCCGCCGGGTCGTCCCGGCATCAGCAGACGCTTCAGCAATCCCAGCAGCAGCCCGCATAGCAGCCAGGTCAGTAAACCCATGGTTCTTCTCCACGCAGAATTACACCCAGTATAGAAGCGCTTTTATCACGCTGCGCTTTATTCGCCGTCTTCACTGCCGCGCAATGACGAGGCCCACTCAACCGAGCGAATCGCCTGTCGACAGCGTGCCAGTCGTCCCTCCAGCGTTTCCAGATCCTGCTTCAGCTGATGCTGTACCGCCAGGGTTTCAGCCAGTGCCAGCCGCTGCTCACGCTGATCGATCATCGCCAGTAAACGCCGTTCAAATTCACGGTACTCCTGATATTTAGTCGCGCGTGGGTTCTTTACTGGTTGTTCGCGTCGGGTACGCAACTGCTGGGTACTCGCCTCGCGTTGCAGGGCGGCAATCTGATCGACCAGGCGTTCAGCCAGCCAGGCACTGCGGGCAAGGTCATGGCTAACATCGCATAATCGGGCGAAGTTCTGTTCCACCTCCTGCAGATAATCTGCCAGTCGCGTACCTTTGGTCTGGAATAGCTGAGTATCAAAACGTGGCAGACGGCAAACGCCATCGGGATGGCGGGCAATCTCCTGACGCAGGGCGATAAGGAGCTGGTGCAGGCGCTGTTGCACAGCGATCGCACTCATCGTCTGGCCCTGAGTTGTGCTAACGTACGCTGATGAGGAAAGAGCTGGGCGAGATTCATGCAACGCATTCTGTTATTAACCCTCGGCTGGCTGGCGATTGTGCTGGGGACGCTGGGCATTGTATTACCTTTATTACCCACCACGCCATTCATGCTGCTGGCGGCCTGGTGTTTTGCCCGTTCATCGCCGCGATTCCATCACTGGCTGTTGTGGAAATCACCGTTTGGCCGCTATCTGCGTCACTGGCAACAGCATCGCGCCATGCCACCGGGTGCCAAATTGCGCGCTATCTGCCTGATTGTCGCCACCTTTAGTCTCTCACTTTTCCTGGTGCATCAGCTCTGGGTTCGCATCATGCTGCTAATCATGCTGGCGGCGCTGCTGCTGTTTATGTGGCGTATTCCGGTGGTGGCAGAAACAGCGGACGCACCGCCGCCGCCGCGATAAAGTTGCATTTAGCCGGTCATTTGCTTAGATTTGGGCGTCTTCGTGCGTGGCTTCCCTTTGTGAATTGACTTCCGCTGAGCCTTTTACCAGGTATTAGCGCTTTTGAAGCTGCGCGAAACAGAATTTTTTACCAGGCGTATCATTATGACCGACACTGCGCAGCAGCTTGAATTCATTAAAAACAGCATTAAAAGTATCCCCAATTATCCTAAACCAGGCATCCTGTTCCGCGATGTCACCAGCCTGCTGGAAGATCCGAAAGCCTACGCCGCGTCGATTGCGCTGCTGGTTGAGCGTTACCGTAATAAAGGCATCACCAAAGTGGTGGGTACGGAAGCGCGCGGTTTTCTGTTTGGTGCACCTGTGGCATTAGGTCTCGGTGTCGGTTTTGTTCCGGTTCGTAAGCCTGGCAAACTGCCGCGTGAGGTTTACAGCGAGTCCTATGAACTGGAATACGGCACCGATAAGCTGGAATTGCACAAAGATGCCATCCAGCCAGGCGATCTGGTGCTGGTGGTTGACGATCTGCTGGCGACCGGCGGCACCATCGAAGCGACCGTTAAACTGATTCGCCGTGCTGGTGGTGAAGTGAAAGACGCAGCCTTCATTATCAACCTGTTCGATCTGACCGGTGAATCGCGTCTCAATGCCCTGGGCGTTGAGAGCTACAGCCTGGTCAAATTCCCCGGCCACTAAGCCACGCTTTCGGTCTCGCTACCCGGCGAGGCCGTCGCGCCACCGGCGTCAAGATAACGAGTGCCAGCCAAAAGCGTAGCTGTTAGACTACTGCAATCTTATACAGGGGTTGCAGAGCGTCTGCGCTCATCTTTCCATCCAACTTCGTCGAACTCCACATGAGCTATCAGGTACTTGCGCGAAAATGGCGTCCCCAGGCTTTTGCTGATGTTGTCGGTCAGGAACATGTTCTGACGGCGCTGGCGAATGGATTGTCTCTGGGACGCATCCATCATGCTTATCTCTTCTCCGGCACCCGCGGCGTAGGGAAAACCACCATTGCGCGTCTGCTGGCCAAAGGCCTTAACTGCGAAACCGGCATCACCGCCACGCCCTGTGGTCAGTGCGATAATTGCCGTGAAATTGAGCAGGGCCGCTTTGTCGATCTGATTGAGATTGACGCCGCCTCACGCACCAAAGTTGAAGACACCCGCGATCTGCTCGACAACGTGCAGTACGCCCCGGCGCGTGGCCGCTTCAAAGTCTATCTGATCGATGAAGTGCACATGCTGTCGCGTCACAGCTTCAATGCGCTGTTAAAGACGCTGGAAGAGCCACCTTCACACGTTAAATTCCTGCTTGCGACCACCGATCCGCAGAAACTGCCGGTGACCATTCTTTCGCGCTGCCTGCAGTTCCACCTCAAAGCGCTGGATGTTGATCAAATCCGTCAGCAGCTTGAGCATGTGCTGAAGCAGGAACAGATTGAGAGCGAAACCCGGGCGCTGCAGCTGCTGGCGCGTGCCGCCGATGGCAGTATGCGTGATGCGCTGAGCCTCACCGACCAGGCGATTGCCATGGGGCAGGGCGCGGTGACCAGCAGCACGGTCAGCGTTATGCTCGGCACGCTGGATGATGAACAGCCGCTGGGTCTGCTGGAAGCGCTGGTTGACGGTAACGGTCAGCAGGTAATGAACCTGCTGAGCCAGGCCGCGTCACGTGGGGTGGAATGGGAGGCGCTGCTGGTCGAGATGCTGCGCCTGCTGCACCAGATTGCGATGGTGCAACTGCTGCCGGCCTCGCTCAACGATGACGAAGAAAGCAATGCGATCCGACTGCGTGAACTGGCCCGCGTGGTGCCGCCAGCCGATCTGCAGCTCTATTATCAGACCCTGTTGATGGGCCGTAAGGATCTGCCGATTGCGCCCGATCGCCGCATGGGCGTTGAGATGACGCTGCTGCGCGCCCTGGCGTTTCATCCTAAAGCGGCGGTGGCAGAACCCATTGCGCGTCCCGCGTTAACGGAACAGATGGCACCTGTTGCTCCGGCGCAGACGTCACCGGCACCATCCGGTCCTGCGCCTGTAGCACGACCCACGACAGCACAGCCAGCCACATCGTCACCTGCTCAGACAAGGTCGCCCGTAGCGCAGCAGCCGATGCCTGCTCCGCAACAGCAGGTGGCCGCTCAGCCACAGATGGCCGTGCCCGATCCGGCTCCGCAGCCTGCGCCGCCACCGGATGCGGCGCCTGACAAGGCACTTTCCAGTTCCACCAGCCAGCTCCTGCAGGCGCGCACTCAGTTGCTGCGTCAGGGAGCGAACAAGCCAAAAAAGAGTGAGCCGGCGGCGCCAGGTGCGCGGCCGGCCAACTCCGCGCTGGAGCGGCTGGCCTCGGTTACTGAGCGCAGTCAGCAGCGTATCCGCGATCGTGAGCCCGCCGCCCCGGTAAAAGAGGAAGCATACCGCTGGAAAGCGGTTAATCAGCCGGTTGAAGTGGCGGAGCCGGTGGCGACGCCTAAGGCCTTGCGTTCCGCGCTGGAGCATGAGAAAACCCCTGAGCTGGCGGCGCGTCTGGCCGAAGAGGCGCAGCAGCGCGATCCCTGGGCCGCAGAGATTACAACCCTGCCGCTGCCAAAGCTGGTGCAGCAGCTGGCATTAAATGCCTGGAAAGAGACAACTGAAAATGGTGTCTGCCTGCATCTGCGCAGCAGCCAGCGTCACCTTAATTCACCGTCGGCGCAGCAGGTGCTAAGTGATGCGCTTAGCCAGAGTGCCGGGCAGAAAGTTGAACTCTCTGTCGTTGAAGACGATAATTCATCGGTGTTGACGCCACTGGAGTGGCGTCAGGCCATTTACGAAGAGAAACTGGCGCAGGCGCGTCAGTCGATCACCTGTGATACCCACATTCAGACGCTGCAGCGATTTTTTGATGCCGATCTGGATGAGGAGAGTATCCGACCTGTTTAGACACGCTGCTGCTATCGTAACGATAGCGTTGTAGCCTCAGCTGAGAGAGAAAACTATGTTTGGTGGTAAAGGCGGATTGGGCAACCTCATGAAACAGGCCCAGCAGATGCAGGACAAAATGGCCAAGGTTCAGGAAGAGATCGCCGCGATTGAAGTGACCGGTGAATCGGGTGCTGGCCTGGTAAAAGTCACCATCAACGGCGCGCACAACTGCCGTCGCGTGGAAGTCGATCCCAGCCTGCTGGAAGATGACAAAGATATGCTGGAAGATCTGATTGCCGCGGCGTTCAACGATGCGGCACGTCGCATTGATGAGACCCAGAAAGAGAAGATGGCGTCTGTCTCCTCAGGCATGCAGTTGCCACCAGGCTTTAAGATGCCGTTCTGATGCAAACCAGTCCACTGCTTGAATCATTGATGGAGTCGCTGCGCTGTCTGCCCGGCGTTGGGCCGAAGTCGGCACAGCGCATGGCTTTTCAGCTGCTGCAGCGCGATCGCAGCGGTGGCATGCGGTTGGCACAGGCGCTGACCCGGGCGATGTCGGAGATCGGACACTGTTCTGACTGCCGGACATTCACCGAGCAGGAAATTTGCACCATCTGTGCCAATCCACGGCGTCAGCAGAATGGTCAAATCTGCGTGGTAGAAAGCCCGGCAGATATCCACGCCATTGAGCAAACCGGTCAGTTTGGCGGTCGCTACTTTGTGCTGATGGGGCATCTCTCGCCGCTCGACGGCATCGGTCCGGCGGACATCGGTCTGGATCGTCTGGAGCAGCGGCTGGAGAGTGAAACGCTGCAGGAAGTGATCCTCGCCACCAACCCGACGGTAGAAGGCGAGGCAACCGCAAACTACATCGCGGAGCTCTGTGGCCAGTATGGCGTTGACGCCAGCCGTATCGCGCACGGTGTACCGGTAGGCGGAGAGCTGGAGATGGTGGATGGCACCACGCTGTCCCACTCGCTGGCAGGCCGCCAGAAGTTTAAATTTTAATCACTTGCCGGTGTTGTGACAGACACCGGCTTGAAATTCCTCCTGTCATCCCCACATCAACCTCAACGTTTGTTCAACCTGTTTTGTTGAGGTAGCAATGACCATGAAAGGACAAGAGACCCGTGGCTTTCAGTCGGAAGTAAAACAACTTCTGCACCTGATGATCCATTCTCTCTATTCAAACAAAGAGATTTTCCTGCGTGAGTTGATCTCCAACGCCTCGGATGCGGCAGACAAACTGCGCTTCCGTGCGCTGTCAGATTCCAGCCTGTATGAAGGTGATGGCGAGCTGCGTGTTCGTCTCTCTGTTGATAAGGACAACCGTACCATCACGCTCAGCGACAACGGTATCGGTATGCGTCGCGATGAGGTCATTGAGAACCTCGGGACTATCGCCAAATCAGGCACCAAATCTTTCCTGGAGTCGCTGGGCTCCGATCAGGCGAAAGACAGCCAGCTGATCGGTCAGTTCGGTGTCGGTTTCTACTCTGCCTTTATCGTGGCGGACAAAGTCACGGTGCGTACCCGTGCCGCTGGCGCATCAGCCGATGAAGGCGTGTTCTGGGAATCCGCAGGCGAGGGCGAATATACCCTGGCGGAGATTGAGAAAGCCGATCGCGGTACTGAGATCACCCTGCATCTGCGCGAAGGCGAAGATGAGTTCCTGGACGCATGGCGCGTGCGCAGCATCATCAGCAAATATTCCGATCACATCGCACTGCCGGTTGAGATCGAGAGCAAAGATGAAGAGGGCGAGGGAACGCACTGGGAGAAAATCAACAAAGCCCAGGCGCTGTGGACCCGCAACAAATCTGAGATCAGCGACGACGAGTACAATGAGTTCTACAAGCATATCGCCCATGACTACAGCGATCCGGTCGCCTGGAGCCACAATCGGGTGGAAGGTAAGCAGGAGTACACCAGCCTGCTCTACATTCCGGCGCGCGCGCCATTCGATATGTGGAACCGCGACCAGAAGCATGGCCTGAAACTTTACGTGCAGCGCGTCTTTATCATGGATGACGCTGAGCAGTTTATGCCGAACTACCTGCGCTTTGTGCGTGGTCTGATTGACTCGAACGATCTGCCGCTGAACGTCTCCCGTGAGATCCTGCAGGATAGCCGCGTGACCCAGAGTCTGCGTGCTGCGCTGACTAAGCGTACCCTGCAGATGCTGGAAAGACTGGCGAAAGAAGATAACGAGAAATACCAGACCTTCTGGAATGAGTTCGGTCTGGTGCTGAAAGAGGGCCCGGCGGAAGATAACGCCAACCAGGAAACCATTGCAAAACTGCTGCGTTTCGCCACCACCCAGAGCGAAGGTTCGGCACAGACCATTTCGCTGGAAGATTACGTCAGCCGCATGGTGGAAGGTCAGGAGAAGATTTACTACATCACCGCTGACAGCTATGCCGCCGCGAAGAGCAGCCCGCATCTGGAACTGTTCCGCAAAAAAGGCATTGAGGTGCTGCTGCTTTCCGATCGCATCGACGAATGGATGATGAGTTACCTTACCGGGTTCGACGGTAAAACCTTCCAGTCGGTCAGCAAAGCGGATGAGTCGCTGAGCAAGCTGGCGGATGAAGAGACCGAAGAGCAGAAAGAGGCGGAAAAAGCGCTGGAGCCGTTTGTTGAGCGGGTGAAAAATCTGCTGGGCGAACGCGTGAAAGAGGTGCGTCTGACCCATCGTCTGACCGATACGCCAGCGATTGTGACTACCGACGCCAACGAGATGACCACGCAGATGGCGAAGCTGTTCGCGGCGGCTGGACAGGAAGTGCCGGAAGTGAAGTACCTGTTTGAAATCAACCCGGATCACCCGCTGGTGAAACGTGTTGCCGATACGCAGGATGAAACACGCTTTGGTGAGTGGATTGAACTGCTGCTGGATCAGGCGTTGCTGGCCGAGCGCGGCACGCTGGACGATCCTAACCAGTTTATCCGTCGCATGAACCAGCTGCTGACCGCATAACGGCAACAGGCCGGTGAATTTCACCGGCCTCAGACGGCTGTTAAAGTCAAAGCAGGGGGATTCTGGCCGCAACGAATGAACCCAGTGCGCAGGGAACACGGTCAGAAGAGGAAAGCGTCCCGCGCCATGGATGACGGCTTTTGCGTCTTTCCGATCTGACCGTGTTTTTTGCGCTGGCTCGATCAAACAGCAGTCCAGGCCTGACGCGGTCATCAAAATCAAGCCGGTGATGATCACCGGCTTTTTTATGGCTGTGCGGCATCCCGCCATTTCTGCTCAGCGCAGGCGGTTAATCTGAAAAAGCAGCAGTCCGACCCGCCGGGTCGGGTTCAGGGCCACAAACAGAGTAAAGCCGCCCTGAGCGATCCTCGCCCTTCCTTGTGATGAGCGGGTCATAATGGTATGTTCTTCCGCTTCTAAGATAGATCAATGCGATTCGCAAGGGGATTTACGCAATGCGTATTATTCTGCTCGGAGCTCCGGGCGCAGGTAAGGGGACTCAGGCCCAATTCATCATGGAGAAGTACGGCATTCCGCAAATCTCCACTGGCGACATGTTGCGTGCAGCAGTAAAAGCAGGCAGCGAGCTGGGTAACCAGGCGAAAGCCATCATGGATGCTGGCAAACTCGTAACCGATGAGCTGGTGATTGCGCTGGTTAAAGAGCGTATCACTCAGGAAGACTGCAAAAACGGTTTCCTGCTCGACGGTTTCCCGCGCACCATTCCTCAGGCAGATGCAATGAAAGAAGCCGGGATCACCGTTGATCACGTGCTGGAGTTCGCTGTACCGGACGAGCTGATTGTTGAACGTATCGTGGGCCGTCGCGTTCACGCGCCATCTGGCCGCGTTTATCACGTCACCTTTAATCCACCGAAAGTGGAAGGTAAAGATGATGTCACAGGCGAAGAGCTGACCACGCGCAAAGACGATCAGGAAGAGACCGTGCGTAAGCGCCTGGTGGAATACCATCAGATGACCGCGCCGCTGATTGCTTACTACAGCAAAGAAGCCGAAGCGGGCAACACCGCCTATCACAAAATCGACGGCACCCGTAAGGTGACCGAAGTGAGTGCCGAGCTGGCAAAGATCCTCGGCTAAGCTCAATGGGGCCGGTATCACTGGCCCCTTTTGCAGTAATTGCTTTTACCTCCCACTAATTCCGCTACAATTTCCCTGTTTTCACGCATCCCCGTTGTCATCAAGGAACTCAAATGAGGCAAGATAAGCCCGGCGTGTTATTGGTTAATTTAGGTACGCCAGACGCCCCAACCACACCTGCAGTTAAACGCTATCTGAAACAGTTTTTAAGCGATCCGCGCGTGGTCGATGCACCGCGCTGGCTCTGGTGGCCGGTTCTCAATGCTGTCATTCTGCCGTTTCGCTCGCCGCGCGTGTCGAAGCTCTACGCATCGGTCTGGATGGAAGGTGGATCACCGCTGCTGGTCTACAGTCAGCGTCAGCGTGATGCCCTGGCGGCTCGCGTCGATATGCCTGTCGAGCTGGGTATGAGCTATGGCAATCCGAGCCTGAAAAGCGCAGTGGATAAGCTGATGGCGCAGGGCGTCACCCGCCTGATTGTACTGCCACTCTATCCGCAATTCTCCTGCTCTACCGTGGCCGCGGTATGGGATGGCCTGACCACCGTCTTCAGAGGGTATCGCTCGCTGCCCGATGTGCAGTTTATCCGTGATTACGCCGAACATCCGGCCTATATCGCTGCACTGAAAGCGACGGTAGAGCGCTCGTTTGAGCGGCACGGTCAGCCCGATCTGCTGGTATTGTCGTTCCACGGCATTCCGCAGCGCTTCGCCAACGAAGGTGATGACTATCCGCAGCGCTGTGCCGATACCACGGCGGCCCTGGTCAAAGCGCTGGGTCTGCGTGAGGATCAGTACATGATGACCTTCCAGTCGCGTTTTGGTCGTGAGCCGTGGCTGATGCCTTACACCGACAAAACCATGGAAAGTCTGCCTGCCAAAGGGATCAAACATGTTCAGGTCATGAGTCCGGGCTTCTCGTCTGACTGCCTGGAAACGCTGGAGGAGATCAGTGGTGAAAACTGCGAAATCTTTATGCATGCCGGCGGTGAGAAGTTTGAGTATATCCCGGCGCTGAACGCCGATGAGGCGCATATCGACATGATGGTGCAACTGGTCGACGCACGCCGTTAAAGCGCAGGCGGAGAGTGTGATATCATTCTCCGCCTGTTTTTCCAGACGGCATTCCCGATGAAATTTCCCGGCAAACGCAAATCCAAACACTACTTTCCCGTCAGCGCACGCGATCCCTTGTTACAGCCCGCTCAGCACGATGTAGATGCTGGCAGCTGGGTGGTGGGTATCGACCAGACGCTGGTGGATATCGAAGCCAAAGTCGATGACGACTTTCTCGCCCGTTACGGCCTGAGTGCCGGGCACTCGCTGGTTATCGATAATGCCGTCGCGGAAGCGTTGTACAACGAGCTGATGCGCGATGCGCTGATCACCCATCAGTTTGCCGGTGGCACCATTGGTAACACGCTGCACAACTTCTCGGTGCTGGCCGATGACCGCTCCGTGCTGCTGGGCGTGATGTGCAACAATATCCAGATTGGCGGCTACGCCTATCGCTATCTCTGCAACACCTCAAGCCGGGTCGATCTTAACTATCTGCAGGGCGTTGATGGCGCTATTGGCCGCTGCTTTACGCTGATTGGCGAACATGGAGAGCGAACCTTCGCGATCAGCCCCGGCCAGATGAACCAGCTGCATCCGGATAATGTGCCGGAAGAAGTGATTGCTGGAGCGTCTGCGCTGGTGCTGACCTCCTATCTGGTGCGCTGCGCCGAAGGTGAACCCATGCCGCAGGCAACGTTACAGGCGATTGAATATGCCAAACGCCACAACGTGCCGGTGGTGCTGACGCTGGGCACCAAACATGTGATTGGCGACAATCCTCAGTTCTGGCGGGATTTCCTGCGCGAGCACGTCAGCATCGTGGCGATGAACGAGGAGGAAGCGCTGGCGCTGACCGGCGAATCCGATCCGCTGCTTGCTTCCAATATGGCGCTGGACTGGGTGGATCTGGTGCTCTGCACCGCTGGCCCGATTGGGCTTTATATGGCGGGCTACACCGAAGACGAGTTCAAACGTAAAACCAACCATCCGCTGCTGCCTGGCGCGATTGCGGAATTCAACCAGTATGAGTTCAGCCGCGTGATGCGTCAGCAGGATTGCCAGCAGCCGCTGCGCATCTTCTCGCACATCGCGCCTTATATGGGCGGGCCGGAAAAGATCATGAACACCAATGGCGCCGGAGATGGCGCGCTGGCGGCGTTGCTGCATGACATTACGGCTAACAACTATCACAGCCTGAATGTGCCGAACTCCAGTAAACATGCGCGTCCGTATCTGACCTATTCGTCGCTGGCACAGGTGTGTAAGTATGCCAACCGCGTCAGCTATCAGGTGCTGAATCAGCATTCACCGCGTTTAACCCGCGGCCTGCCGGAGCGCGAAGACAGTCTGGAAGAGTCTTACTGGGATCGGTAACGCGGGTCGCCTCAGGGCGTAAAAAAGGCCCTTCTGAACAGAAGGGCCTTAGATGACTGGCAACGTCTGGCTCGTTTAGCGGTGAGATCTGGCCTGCTAAGGGAACACGGTCAGATCGGAAAGGCGCTTAAACCATCCCTGGCCGCTCGGCCCGCACCGTCCATGGCGCGGGACGCTTTCCTCCTCTGCCCATGTTCCCTGCGCATTGAGTTTATTCGTTGCGGTAAAATTTACCCTGATTTTGATATATCAGTAGCCTGCGAGGCCTTGCTAAAAAGGCATTAGCGCACGACGTCGCAGGGCTGTAAATCTTCGCCCTGCGTCATCTCATCCTGCAGGATTTGCAGCATACTGCTGGCAATCTCACGTTCACCCATCACCACGCGCGAAGCACCACGCTCCATGATGTACTCCACCTCATCGTCATAGTGAGCGCGGGCGATAATCTCGATATTCTGATGTTTTTCACGCGCCGCCGTCACCACTTCACCCGCTTCGTAGCCATTCGGTATGGTCAGTAACAGCCAGCGGGCGCAGTCGAGCCGTGCCAGTTCCATGGTGTCCGCGCGAGCGGCATTCCCCAGCACCGCCTTGATGCCCTGTTCGCGCAGCGCTTCGACCCGCGTACGGGAGTTTTCAACCACCACTAGCGGAACATTAGCCTCAAGCAGCTTCTGACCAATCAGGCTGCCAACCCGGCCATAGCCCACAATCACTGCGTGATTGCAGAAATCCACTGGGATCTGCTTCTCTTCTTCAATAGCTTCTTCCAGCGTCTGCTCTTCCATGGATTCCGTTTTGGCCAGGAAACGCTCCAGCAGGGTAAACAGAATCGGGTTAAGCATAATCGACAGAATAGCGGCGGCCAGCACAAGATTACGGCCCTCATCACTCAGCAGACCCAGCGAGATGCCCAGACCGGCCAGAATAAAGGCGAACTCACCAATCTGCGCCAGGCTGACCGAAATGGTCAGTGCTGTGCGGCGCGAATGGCCGAGCAGCGACACCAGCAGCCACGCGGCGACCGACTTGCCCACCACGATAATCACCAGCGCGCCCAGTACCGCCAGCGGCTGTGTCACCAGAATCGACGGGTCGAACAGCATGCCGACCGAAACAAAGAACAGCACGGCAAACGCATCACGCAGCGGCAGGGTATCGCGTGCGGCACGGTGGCTCAGTTCCGACTCGTTCAGCACCATACCGGCGAAGAAAGCACCCAGCGCAAACGAAACATCAAAGAATTCAACGGCCCCAAAGGCGATGCCCAATGCCAGCGCTAACACCGCCAGCGTAAACAGTTCGCGTGAGCCGGTGGCGGCGCTGCGGGCGAGGATCCAGGGCACTGCACGGCGTCCCACCACCATCATCAGCACCATAAACGCAGCGACTTTGCCGATGGTCCACAGCAGGTCCCAGGCCAGCAGTCCGGCGCTGGCGTTGCCCTGTTCCATCATGCCCGCAATGGCTGGCAGCAGCACCAGCGTCAGCACCATCACCAGATCTTCGACAATCAGCCAGCCAATGGCTATCTGTCCACGCTGGCTGTCAATCAGCTGTCGTTCCTCTAACGCGCGCAGTAACACCACGGTACTGGCGGTAGAGAGGCAGAGACCAAACACCAGGCCGGTCATCCACGACCATCCCAGCGTCCATGACAATCCCATTCCCAGTAGCGTCGCGACTGCGATCTGCGCGATGGCACCGGGAATGGCGATCGACTTTACCGACATGAGGTCTTTCATTGAGAAGTGCAGGCCGACACCAAACATCAGCAGGATAACGCCGAGTTCTGCCAGTTCAGGGGCCAGATTGGTATCTGCGACAAAGCCGGGCGTAAAGGGGCCAGCCAGCACGCCGGCCATCAGATAGCCAACGAGGGGCGAAATACGCAGGCGGTTTGCCAGCATCCCAAGGAGAAATGCCAGAACCAGCGCTCCGACAATGGTAGTGATCAACGGTGTGGTGTGATGCATGCCTGTCTCCTTGTATACAAATGTATCCGCTTGTAACAAATGAGTTTAAAACAAAATCACCTCTTTCGCTGAGCAATTTGCGGGAATACCTTAAAAAATCATGAAAAAAAGTCGAAAACACAATCGAAAGGGTGTTTTTGTCCATTATCCATAATATTGGCTGATTTGACGCTTTAAACAGGGCCGGATAAATAAAAATTAGCTTCGGTAAATTACGCCGCTCTGGGATGAATAAGGGATAAATGCGCGCGCAGAGGGTGTAAAGCCAGCCAGCGGCACTTTTGCAGCAGTAAACAATCGGTTAACAACATGGTTTACTGCCTGTTCCTGCTCAGCCGTGAGAAACCGGACCCGGGCTGGCACGATAGCCCGCTGTTGCACGGGTGTCACTCTGCGGCTCTGCAAAGGGGAGGCAGAGACGAAAAGCGTGAGCACCTGCATGCATGCAGATGTGCATTGGCCTTGAGTTCGCCGGGGGAATATGCGACACAGTGGGGCAAAGCGGCAAATAATCGGGCCAGAAAGTAAATTAAGGAGAATCACCGTGTTGTTATCAAAATGGACAGGGGCAGGTGTGGCGCTACTGGTGGCCCTGATGCCGCTATTTTCACAGGCCGCCGAGGCCGATCGCACCTATCGCTTCAGCCTGCTGCACACCAACGATGAGCATGGCCACTTCTGGTTTAATGCGCAGGGCGAATATGGTCTGGCGGCGCAGAAAACGTTGATGGATACCCTGCGCTACGATGTCCAGGCCAGAGGCGGCGGCGCACTGATTCTCTCTGCCGGTGATGTAAATACCGGCGTGCCGGAGTCCGACGAGCTGGATGCTGAACCCGATTTTCGCGCGATGAACCTGATTGGCTATGACGCGATGGCGCTGGGCAATCATGAGTTCGACAAGCCGATTGCGGTTCTGCGCAAGCAGGAGAAGTGGGCGCGATTCCCGCTGCTGGCCGCCAACGTTTATCAGAAAGGCACCGATCAGCGCCTGTTTAAACCCTGGGCGGTATTCAACCGTCTCGGGCTGAAAATCGCTGTCGTCGGGTTAATTACCCCGGACACCGCAAAACTGGCTAACCCGGCTGGGCTGAAAGATACCGAGTTCCGCGATCCTGTCGCGGAGACGGTGAAGGCGGTTGCTGAACTGCGTGCCGCCGAGAAGCCGGACGTGATTGTCGCGCTGACTCACCTTGGCCACTATGACGACGGTAAGCATGGCAGCAACGGCATCGATGACGTTACTCTGGCCCGCAGCCTGCCTGCCGGCACAATCGATCTGATTGTGGGTGGACATTCTCATGATGCGGTCTGCATGGAAAAAGAGAACGTCAGCGTTAAAAATTATCAGCCCGGCCAGCCCTGCAAACCCGATCAGCAGAACGGCATCTGGATTATGCAGGCCGACAAGTGGGGCAAATATGTCGGCCGTGGCGACTTCACCTTCCGTAATGGAGAGGTGTCGCTGGAGGCTTATCAGCTGGTGCCGGTCAACCTCAAACATCAGGTAAAGAATGCAGATGGCAGTGAAACCTGGCTCACCTGGCAGGAAGAGATCCCGAAAAATACCGCGATGATGAAGCTGCTGATGCCGTTTCAGAAGCGGGCAGAGGCGAAGCTGACCCTGAGTGTTGGCAGCGTTGACGGCGACTTCAGCGGTGAAAAAGAGCAGGTTCGGTTTGAGCAGACCAATCTCGGCCAGCTGATTCTGCGCGCCCAGATGACGCATACTAAAGCCGATTTTGCGGTGATGAGCGGCGGCGGTATTCGCACCTCGCTGAAATCGGGCAAGCTGAGCTGGCGTGATTTGCTGCAGGTCCAGCCGTTCAGCAACCAGGTAGTCTCGGTCAGCCTGACCGGCGCAGAGATCAAAAAATATCTGGATGGGGTCGCCAATATTCAGCCTGACTCAGGTGGCTATGCCCAGTTTGCCGGTATCAGCCTGACCGCCGACGGAAAGGATGTCAGTAACGTCCGTATTAACGGCAAACCGATTGAAGATACGCAGCATTATCGCATGGCGACCAACAGCTTTAATGCGGCGGGCGGCGACGGCTATCCGCGTCTGGATAATCATGCCGGGTACGTCAACAGCGGAGCAGTCGATGCGCAGGTGCTGCGCGACTTTATTAAGGCGCATTCACCGGTTAAAGCCAGTGACTATCAGCCGAAAGGCGAGATCGTACATCTGACCGATGAGCAGATTCGGGCGCGGGATGAGGCAGCAGAGAAAGCACGGAAGCGTAATTATCCCAAAATGATTCTGGCGTGGATCTGGCCGTGGGGGAACGAAACAGCCGCCACGCATTGAACTGACCGGGAGGCGCTTGCGCCTCCCGTTTTTCTTATGCCCGGCAGGGGTGACGTCTGATCCAGCGCTCGCGCAGTTTGTCCCACCCCCAGTTGTAAGCCATGGTGAAAGGCAGGAAGAAGAGGAAAAAGGCCACTTCGACCAGGAAAGCTTCCCACAGGGTGATATCCAGCATCAGGGCGGCGATCGGCAGACCAATCAGGATAAATCCCCCTTCAAATCCCAGCGCATGTAACACGCGCACGCCCGGACCGCGTTTCTGGCCTGGCGCATAGATCCGATCAAACCCGCTGTTGTAAATCATATTCCATAGCATCGCGACCGTAGAAAGCATGATCGCCAGCGAGCCCATCTGAAACAGCGGTTTATTCATGATCCATGCTGCCAGCGGCGAAACGGTCAGAATCGCCAGCGTTTCAAAGCAGACAGCATGAAGAATACGTTCTTTAAGTGAGCGGGTACGCATTGTTTGTTCTCCTTCAATAATGCGGCGCATTTTCACATGTCAGAATGCTAAGATAAAATGAACACCTATCGAAAAAAGCGATGGAACAGATGCGATACTCCCCGGAATCCCTTGAGGCGTTTATGCAGACCGTGGCGAGTGGCTCCTTTTCGGCGGCCGCGCGTGCGCTGGGTAAAAGTCAGTCCACCATCAGCGCAGCGGTGGCAAATTTAGAAGATGACCTCGGCTTTGAGCTGTTCGACCGCACGGGCCGTCAGCCGATCCTCACCGAGCAGGGACGCCGGGTTGTTCCTCAGGTTCAGCAGATTCTGTCGGCCAGCGAGCGGCTGGATGCGCTGGCGATACGTCTGTCGCAGGGCGTTGAACCCCGGCTCAGTTTTGCCATGTCCGATTTCTGGCAAACCGATCATCATGAACATCTGCTGAGGCAATTTGATGCCCGTTATCCGGAGATCGAACTGGAAGTCATGATTGCTGAAGATGGGGATGTCCTGGATCTGCTGCAGGCCGGGCGGGTACATCTGGGCGTCGTGCGGGCGCAGCCCAATCTGCCGGTTGATATCGCAGTAGCGCGGCTGCAGGTTGAAGCGCAGATGGCGGTCTTTTTACATCGCGATCATCCGCTGGCACAGCCTGATACCCTGAGCGAAAGCGAACTGGAAAGCGTGCGGCATCTGCGACTTAACACCTGGGTTGAGGCGCATGAACCCGCGCCCATGGGTCGCATCTGGTCAGCGCCCACCTATTTACTGTTGCTGGAGATGGCGGAGCAGGGATTTGGCTGGACGATTCTGCCACGCTGGCTGGTGAAACAGTTTGGGCATGGCGTGCTGAAAGAGTTGTCGATGTCGGGCTGGCCACAGCACATCGCCGTTGAAGTCGTCTGGTCACGACGAACGCCGCCCGGTCCGGCGGGGCGCTGGATGATCGATCAGCTGTGCGCCCAGCCGCGGGTTTAGTCGTGGCGGGCGATATCCGCAAACGGCGCGTCCAGCAGGCGTGAAAGATCCTGAGGCGCCAGTTCAATATCCAGGCCCCGTTTGCCGCCAGAGATAAACATGGCGTCAAACGCGCTGGCAGAGTCATCGATTACCGTGGGCAGACGCTTTTTCTGCCCCAGCGGACTGATACCGCCCACCAGATAGCCGGTAACCCGCTGTGCCAGCTGCGGATCGGCCATATCCGCTTTCTTCGCGCCCAGCGCTTTTGCCACCTTTTTCAGATCGAGTTGGGTCGATACCGGCGTAATCGCTACCGCCAGCTGTTTCGCCTCACCATTCAGTGCCACCAGCAGCGTTTTATAGACCTGGCGCGCATCAAGATTAAGCTTGCGGACCGCTTCGTCACCAAAATGCGTTTCGTTACTGTCATGCTCATAAGGATGCAGAATAAAGCTGACCTTTTGTTTTTCCAGCAATTTTACGGCGGGCGTCATACAGGTTCCTTACTAAGAAAAATCTTATTGCGCAGAATCATTGAAAAAGGTGGCGAAATTTTGTTCTTTGCGTAAAATTGGCCGCGCGCCAGCAATCTGATTGCTGAGCGATAACCAAAATCATAAACAAATTCCTCTTTGACGGGCCGATAAACTTATCGGCTCTCTTTTTTTCAGGGCTTCTTCAGCATCTCAGGCAGATTGTCTTCGCCGTAAAGATGCAAAGCACCCACCGCAACCACATAGTTTCCCGCCGCCAACCCCTGCAGCCGGTCACACCACTGCGCATTACGCTGACCGATCAACGTATCATTCAGCGCCTGACTGAACGTCGCGGGCAGGGTGATTTCCGGCTGGCGTGGCGGCGTATCAAGCCACCAGCTCACCATCATCTGCAGCAGTCGTGCATTAGTGTGCCAGTGCAGCAGCGTATCCTGTAACAGCGCCATGCCATCATCCGGTAACGCGGTCAGCAGGGCGATCTGCGCATCAGCGCCTTCCAGTTCAATCACGGGTTTGTTCAGGCTTTTCGCTGCCTGCAACAGCTGATAATCAATGCCGTAGTCAGGCCGTAATCCCAGTCTCTGTGCCTGTTGAGCCTGTAACATTAGCGCCACCTGCCAGGCAGGCAGATTATCCAGCAGGCTAAGCGTAAGACTCATCTCCTGACACAGTGCGGTGAGCGTTTGCATCGCGCTGCTCTCAAGTCGTTCAGAGAGCGCAGGACGATCGCCGTAATGGTCAAAGGGTGAGCCACCCTGGGTAATATCCGCTTCCACAATCAGCGCATCCGCCTGCTGCAACTGCCGCAGCAGGCGAGCGGGCAACGGCTGCATGTCACGCGTTCCCATGTGGATGCTGCCCACCAGATGCAGCTGACGATTGCCAATCCGGACATCCAGCGCAGGCCAGCGGTAACTGGCGGGAAAAAGTTGGCTGATAAGGCCGCGCAGTGAGCGCCAGATGTTGCCTGTCATTCCCGGTCCTTTGCCGATTCAAAACCCCATGCTAGCGACTTCAGAGCGTGAAAAACAGCGCTGAAACGGCGATTACTGGCGCGGTGGCCGGTAACGCAGCAGGCGGTTAGCATTGCTGACCACGGTAATGGAGGAGAGCGCCATCGCCGCACCTGCCACAATCGGGCTGAGCAGGGTGCCGGTCAGCGGATAGAGCACGCCCGCGGCTACCGGAATACCGATACTGTTATAGATAAATGCGCCAAACAGGTTCTGCCGGATATTGCGCAGCGTCGCGGAAGAGAGCGCTAACGCATCTGCCACGCTGTTAAGATCGGCGCGCATCAACGTAATACCCGCGGTTTCTACCGCCACATCGCTGCCGCCACCCATCGCAATGCCCACATCCGCCTGCGCCAGTGCAGGTGCGTCATTGATGCCATCACCGACCATCGCGACGCGACGGCCCTGCTGCTGTAGCTGTTCGATTGCAGCCGCTTTGCCTTCAGGCAATACGCCTGCAATCACTTCATCAATGCCGGTTTCGGCAGCGATGGCGCGTGCGGTACTTTCATGGTCGCCGGTCAGCATAATCAGGCGATAACCCTGCTGATGCAGTCGCTTAAGGGCTGCACTGCTTTCAGGACGCAGCCGATCGCGCAGCGCGATAAGCCCGGTGAGTTGCCCCTGTTCCGCCAGTAATACCGGCGTGGCACCCTGTTGCGTCAGGCGCGTGATCGCTGCTTCTGCCGCCCGGTAGTCGACGCCGTTATCCTGCAACAGCGCTGCGTTACCCAGCAGCAGCGCTCTGCCATCCAGACTACCGCTGACCCCTTTGCCGCGTATTGTACGAAATTGCGTTAACGACGCTGGCTGAGTCAGCTTCGCTTCGGCGACAATCGCTTTCGCCAGCGGATGATCTGAGGCGAACTCCAGCGCAGCCGCAGTCGTTAACACCGATTCACGGCTGGCATTACCCCAGACCAGCACTTCACTGACCTGCGGTTTTCCGGCCGTCAGGGTGCCGGTTTTATCAAACACCAGCGTGTCGATCTGGCTGGCGCGCTGCAGGGCATCGGCGTCGCGCACCAGTACGCCCAGCTCGGCGGCACGGCCAACACCGGCAATAATCGACATCGGCGTCGCCAGTCCCAGCGCACAGGGGCAGGCGATAATCAGGACGGTTGTCGCGATCACCAGCATGTAGGCGATTTGTGGCTGCGGCCCGAACAGGTACCACACTGCGCCGCTGAGCAGCGCAATTAATACCACTACCGGCACAAACACAGCGGAGATGCGATCGGCCAGGCGGCCCACATCCGGTTTGCTGCTCTGCGCCTGACGCACCAGCCGGATAATGCGCGACAGGGTGGTGTGATTCCCGGTCGCCCGGGCGATAAACTCTATCGCGCCATCCTGCACCAGGGTGCCGGCGAAGATCGCCGCACCCGGACTTTTGCTTTGCGGCACCGCTTCGCCGGTGAGCATCGCTTCATCAAACCAGGCTTCCCCTGTGGTGATGTCGCCATCGACCGGCACCCGATCGCCGGTGACCAGCCGCAGCGTCATGCCGGGCTGGACGTCACTGACCGCGATCAGCCTGTCGCCCCGGGGATCGACCAGCCGCGCCTGAGCCGGTGTCAGATCCAGCAGTCGTTCCAGCGCTTTGGACGATCGCTGACGCGCGCGCTGCTCCAGCGCATGCCCCAGATTGATCAGGCCCAGAATCATTACACTGGCTTCGAAATAGAGATGGCGCGCCTGCGGCGGGAAAAAGTCGGGCCACAGCACCACGCTAAAGGAGTAAATCCAGGCCGCGCCGGTGCCGAGTGCCACCAGCGTATCCATGGTGGCGCTGCCATTACGTAAACTGCGCCAGGCGCTGCGATAAAAGTGGCTGCCGGTCACGACCATGATCAGCAGGGTCACGACGCCCAGTGTCAGCCAGATGCCGTGGTTATGGTCGGTGAGCATCATGTTGTCGCCCACCATGCCCCAGACCATCAGCGGCACGCCAAAGGCTAACGCAATAGCCGCCTGCCAGCTGAAACGCCGCATCGCGCTGCGGGCGCTGTGCTGCTGCTTCTCACGTCGCTCCTGCTCGTCATCCACCACCTGCGCGCCATAACCCGCGGCATCAACGGCAGCGACCAGCTGCTGCGGGTCAGCATTGCCCAGCACCAGCGCACTGCGCTCACCGAGATTGACCCGCGCCTGGCTGACGCCTGTGACCTGCTGTAGCGCTTTTTCCACCCGACTTACGCAGCTGGCGCAGGTCATACCTTCAATCAGCAGCACGTGGGCAGGTAATGTTTTTTCTGCCGGATGAGAAGGGATCTCCGTTGTCAGCGCCTCCGGCGGCGGCTCCGATGCTGTCAACGGTTCAGACTTTGGGGACGCGTCCGCCGTTTTCAGCGTCGCGTGATAGCCCGCCTGCTCAACCGTGGCGATCAGTGCAGTCGCATCCGCGTGACCGGAGACCTGCGCTTCCTGTTGGGTCACCTCAGCCTGATCAACATCGTCGCGTTGCTCGAGTGCCTCTTTGACGCGTTTGACACAGTGGCCGCAGGACAAGCCGTCCAGTGCCAGAGAAATAGTGTGTGACATAATCAACTCCTCTTGTGATCCCATTTGACCGATTGGTCAGTTTCGATTCATGCTTAAGCATAAACCTTCCATCAAGGGGAAGGTCAAGGGGACGAAAATGAACATCAGCGATGTGGCGAAAAAGACCGGGCTGACCAGCAAGGCGATTCGTTTCTACGAAGAGAAAGGCGTGGTGACGCCGCCGTTGCGCAGTGAAAATGGTTACCGCCATTACGACGGTCACCATCTGGATGAACTGAACCTGTTACGTCAGGCGCGGCAGGTGGGTTTTACGCTGGATGAGTGCCGCGAGCTGGTGGCGCTGTTTAATAATCCCTCGCGACACAGTGCCGATGTAAAAGCCCGTACGCTGCAGAAAGCCGATGAAATTGCGGCGCACATTGAAGAGCTTCACGCCATGCGCGCTCGTCTGCTGGCGCTGGCGGACGCCTGTCCGGGCGATGAGAGCGCAGAGTGCCCGATTATCAATAATCTGGCCGGGTGCTGCGGTCAGCGTGGCTGAATTCGCAGAGTAATCCCCTCAATGCCGACCACGACGACCGGCGTGCCCGCAGGCAGATCCTGCTCCGCCTCAACTCGCCAGCTGCTGTCACCGATGCGTATATGCCCGGTGCGGTTATGTAGCGCGGTATCCAGCGTCAGCTGCAACCCGATCATCTGGCTGCCACGCTGGTTCAGGGCATTAGGCGTCTGACGCGTTTCACGGTGGCGCATCCAGCGATACCACAGAAAGACGCAGACCAGCGTCAGCACGGCAAAGAGTGACCCCTGTGTCGTCCAGCTCACCGGCACCAGCCACTCAAAGATGCCGACAATAACTGCCGCCAGCCCGCTCCACAGCAGATAACCGCTGGTGCCCAGCATCTCAGCCGCCAGCAGTAATCCACCCAGCGTCAGCCAGAACCAGTGCGGATGCGCGATGATTTCCATCAGCATCAGCGTTTCGACTCGGTACGCGATTCCTTCAGCAGTTCACCGATGCCCGCGATCGACCCCAGCAGACTGCTTGCCTCAAGCGGCATCATCACGACTTTGCTGTTAGTGCCTTCACCGATTTTTTGCAGCGCATCGGTATACTTTTGCGCCACGAAGTAGTTGATAGCCTGAATGTCTCCCGCGGCGATCGCTTCCGAAACCATTTTAGTGGCGTTAGCTTCCGCTTCAGCCTGACGTTCACGGGCTTCTGCCTGCAGGAACGCCGAGGTACGTTCACCTTCCGCTTTGAGGATCTGCGACTGCTTCTCCCCTTCAGCGCGCAGGATCGCCGCCTGTCGTACCCCTTCGGCTGTCAGAATATCGGCGCGCTTGGTTCGCTCCGCTTTCATCTGTGCATTCATTGCGCCGATCAGCTCCTGCGGTGGACGCACGTCGCGAATCTCGATGCGGGTAATCTTAACGCCCCACGGATTGGTGGCTTCATCCACGATATGCAGCAGACGGGTATTAATGCTGTCGCGCTGTGACAGCATTTCGTCCAGCTCCATGCTGCCCAGCACGGTACGCATATTGGTCATCGTGAGGTTCAGAATCGCCTGCTCAAGATTGCTGACTTCATAGGCGGCACGCGCCGGGTCAACGACCTGAATAAAACAGACCGCATCAATGGTGACGTTGGCGTTATCTTTGGAGATGATCTCCTGAGAGGGGATATCCAGTACCTGTTCCATCATGTTGATCTTGCGACCGACGCGATCCATGAACGGTACCACCAGACTTAATCCTGGCTGTAGCGTGCGGGTATAACGGCCAAAGCGCTCAACCGTCCATTGAAAACCTTGTGGCACGATCTTGACGGTCGCCCAGACCGCCACCAGTGCCAGAATAATCAGGGCAGGAATGACAGTTATCATACAACCTCCGCATTGTCAGATTAACGGGCCGAGTCGCTTCGGCCCGTGGTGCTGCTGTTTAGTACAGCAGGGAATAGAGCTGGCGACGATAACGCGCAGCCAGTGCATCGCCGGTTCCCAGCGCTGCCAGAATCTCCTGCAGCATTTTACGCGCCTGGCCATCAGCGGCATTGAGATCGGATTTCAGGAAGCTGAACAGCAGTTCCAGTGCTTCTTCATTACGACCCACCTGATGCAGCTGTAACGAGAGTTTAGCAGCCAGCCCGGCGTTAGACGGGTCCGCTTCCAGCTCGGATTGCAGCTGCTGAATCTCCGGCGTATCCGCAGCCTGTTTCAGCAGATCGATCTGCGCCATCAGGCTCTGATAGCGAGTGTCCTGATCCTGCAGGGGGACAACTTTCAGCACCGCCTCCGCTTCATCGCTGCGGTTCAGGGTAATCAGCACGTCTGCCAGCAGGAAACCAATCTCACTGGATTGGTTGCTCAGCTGCCACGCATCTTTTAACAGCGGCAATGCCTCCAGCGGTTTACCTTCCTGCATCAGTGCCATCGCCTGCTGCGCTTTCAGTTCTTCTTCACGCGGCAGCACTTTTTCCAGCAGGGCACGGATCGCCTCTTCCGGCTGCGGTCCCTGGAAGCCGTCAACCGGCTGACCATCCTGGAACAGGTAGACGGTCGGGATTGAACGCAGACCAAACTGCGACGCCACCCTTTGCTCTTTGTCGCAATCGAGTTTTGCGAGAATAAACTGACCCGCGTACTCCTGCGCCAGACGCTCCAGCACAGGTGTCAGCTCCTGACAGTGCTGGCTGCGCTCAGACCAGAAGTAGAACAGCACCGGCAGCTGCATCGACTGCTCAAGGGTCTGCTGCAGGTTAGATTCGTTGATGTCGATGATAGAAGCGTGTGGTGACATGGATAAGTCTCTTTGCAAAAAGTGTTCTAAGAATATGGGGCCAACTGGCCCGGCTTCAAGCG
Organism: Pantoea sp. SM3640; assembly: GCF_015654165.1. Lineage (NCBI taxonomy): Bacteria > Pseudomonadati > Pseudomonadota > Gammaproteobacteria > Enterobacterales > Erwiniaceae > Pantoea > Pantoea sp. SM3640. The sequence continues at coordinate 2,817,727 of NZ_CP064872.1, read as the reverse complement.
CTATTGCGCATGGCTGATTAATGGCTGCGCAAAATGCGATCCAGCATCCAGCCTGGCAGTAACCGTTTCAGCAGGCTCATTACGTGTGCGACCAGCGTCACCGGATAGCGCAAACGTGGATGTTTACTCTCGAGTGCGTGACGAAGTTTAGGCAGAATGGCTTCCGCTGGCAGGGTAAAGCGTGCCGCGATACCCGGGTTACGCACCGGGTTATGCTGTTCCCCCTGCGTCACATTGTCGGTAAAGCGGGTCTCAATCGGGCCAGGCTCAATCAGGCTGACCCGGATGCCACGGCTGCGCACTTCGAGCCGCAGCGCATCGCTCCAGGCTTCCAGCGCATATTTACTGGCGGCATAGGCACCCCGGCCAGGCGTGGAGATCAGGCCCAGCACCGAGCTGGTATTAACAATGCGGCCATCACCGCTGGCCTGCAGCGCGGGCAACAGCCGCAGCGTCAGCTGATGGACGCCGAAAAAGTTGCTGGAAAACTGCTGCTCCAGCTGCTGACGCGAGAGCGTATGCAGCGGGCCATAGAGACCAAATCCGGCATTGTTAAACAGTGCGGCCAGACGGTTATCGCAGAGCGCGAGTACCGCATCCGCTGCCCGATCGACACTCTGCGGATCGTCGAGATCGAGCTGGATGCCCGTATAACCCAGCGTGTTCATGCGGGCGACATCGTCGGCTTTTCGGCAGGCGGCGATCACCTTATAACCCCGCGCCAGCAGATCGTGCGCGGCGACCAGGCCAATACCGCTGGAACAACCTGTAATCAGAATGGTTTTTTGCATTTCTTTACCCTTTTTGCGCATCCAGGCGCGCTACGGCTGCTTAACTAAGGGAGCCAGTTCTTTTGCCATTAATCCGGCGATAAACGGCTGAGCATCAGGATTGGGATGAATGCCATCCTGTTGCATCCACCCGGGCTTCAGATAGACCTGCTCCATGAAAAAGGGTACGAGAGGAATATCATGCTGCTGCGCGAGTCCAGGGTAGATGCCGCTGAACGCCTCGGTGTAGCGGCGGCCATAGTTGGCGGGCAGGCGGATCTGCATCAGCAGCGGCTTTGCATTGGCGGCTTTGACATCGTCGATGACTTTACTCAGATTCTGCGCGATAGCATCAGGCGGAAAACCGCGCAGACCATCGTTACCGCCCAGTTCGATTAACACCCATTGCGGCTGATGCTGTTTTAATAGCGCAGGCAGACGCGCCAGTCCCTGTGCGGCAGTATCGCCGCTGATGCTGGCGTTGACCACTTTCGGTTTTTGCTGCCACTGCTTATCGAGCAGGCTGGGCCAGGCCGCCGTGGCAGACATACGATAGCCTGCACTCAGGCTGTCGCCCAGCACCATCAGGGTATCTGCAGCAGCAAGACGCGACGCCATCAGAAGAATCAATAACAGGAAGGGATAATGCCAGCGGAAAACATTGTTGAAGTTCATCATCTTACTAAGTCCGTCGGTCAGGGAGAGCATCAGTTAACCATCCTCACCGGAGTTGAGTTGGTTGTCAAACCAGCCGAGACCATTGCGCTGATTGGCGAGTCCGGCTCCGGCAAGTCAACCCTGCTGGGCATTCTGGCCGGGCTGGACGATGGCAGCAGCGGCGAAGTTCATCTGCTGGGGCAGCCGCTGCACCAGATGAACGAAGAGCAGCGTGCGGCCCTGCGTGCCCGGCAGGTCGGCTTTGTGTTTCAGTCATTCATGCTGGTGCCGACCCTGAATGCGCAGGAGAACGTTCAGCTGCCATCACTCCTGCGCGGCGACAGCGACCGCCAGAGCCGCGAACAGGCACGGGAACTTTTGACGCTGCTCGGGCTGGGTGAACGTCTGCATCATCTGCCCGCTCAGCTGTCAGGCGGTGAACAGCAGCGTGTCGCGCTGGCCCGCGCCTTCAGTGGTCGTCCGGGTCTGCTGTTTGCCGATGAGCCGACCGGCAACCTCGATCGTAAAACCGGTGATCGCATCGCCGATTTGCTCTTTTCCCTTAATCGCGACTTCGCCACCACGCTGATTCTGGTGACGCATGACGAGCAACTGGCGGCGCGCTGCGATCGTCGTCTGCGGCTGCGCGACGGTAAATTGTGGGAGGAGCAATGATCTGGCGCTGGTTCTGGCGCGAGTGGCGCTCGCCCTCGCTGCTGATTGTCTGGCTGGCCCTGACGCTGGCGGTGGCCTGCGTACTGGCGCTGGGGTCGATCAGCGATCGCATGGAAAAAGGGCTGAATCAGCAGAGCCGTGATTTTATGGCCGGTGACCGCACGCTGCGCAGCACCGATGCTGCGCCTGAAGCCTGGCTGGAAAAGGCGCGGGAAACCGGCCTGACGGTCAGTTCCCAGCTCACCTTTATGACCATGACTTTTGCGGATCAGTCACCGCAGCTCGCCTCCGTCAAAGCGGTGGATGACCGCTACCCGATGTTTGGCACGCTGCAGACGCAGCCGCCGGGGCTGCGGCCCCAGGCAGGCACCGCGCTGGCGGCACCGCGCCTGATGGCGCTGCTGAATCTGAAAGTGGGCGACATGCTGGAAGTGGGAGATACCCAGCTGCGCGTCAGCGGTGAGGTGATTCAGGAGCCGGATGGCGGCTTTAACCCGTTTGAGATGGCACCGCGCCTGCTGATCAATCTGGCGGATGCCGCCAGAACCGGTGCGATTCAGCCTGGCAGTCGCATCACCTGGCGCTATAAATTCTCCGGCAATCCTGAGCAGCTGGCCCGCTATGACCGCTGGATTCAACCACAGCTGAAGGCGGATCAGCGCTGGATCAGCGTAGATAACTCAGAAGATGCGCTGGGCCGTTCGATGCAGCGCGCGCAACAATTCCTGCTGCTCTCTGCCTTACTGACGCTGATGCTGGCGATTGCGGCTGTGGCGGTTGCCATGAGCCACTATTGCCGCAGCCGCTACGATCTGGTGGCGGTGCTGAAAACCCTTGGCGCGACGCAGGGCGCATTGCAGCGTTTGATCATCGGTCAGTGGCTGGCGGTGCTGCTGCTGGCGGCGATTGCCGGAGGTGTGGTGGGGCAGGTCGTGGAAGCGATCCTGATGACGATGCTGAAACCCGTATTGCCTGCCAGCTTACCGGCGGCCAGCGTCTGGCCGTGGATTTGGGCGGTGGGTTCACTGTTTGTGATTTCGCTGCTGGTGGGTCTGCGTCCCTATCGTCTGCTGCTGGCAACCCAGCCGCTGCGGGTGCTGCGGCGCGATACGGTGGCGAACCTCTGGCCACTGAAATTTTATATTCCGGTAATGATCGTGGTGGTGGTGGCGCTGTTAGCGCTGCTGGTCGGCGGCAGTAAAATGCTCTGGGCGCTGCTGGCGGGTGTAGTGGTGCTGGCGGGATTACTGGCGTTACTCGGCTGGGGAACCCTGCTGCTGCTGCGTCGGCTGGTGGTACGCAATCTGGCACTGCGACTGGCGATCAACCGGCTGCTGCGCCAGCCCGGGATGACGCTGAGCCAGCTCGCGGCCTTTTCCCTGTCGTTTATGCTGCTGGCGCTGCTGCTGGTGATGCGCGGCGATCTGCTGGATCGCTGGCAGCAGCAGTTACCGGCGGATAGCCCGAACTTCTTCCTGCTCAACATGACGGCGGATCAGGTGCCGCAGGTGCGTGATTTCCTGCAAGCGCATCAGATTAAGCCTGAAACCTTCTATCCGATTGCGCGGGTGCGGCTTAGCGAACTCAACGGTAAACCGGCCGATCCGAAACTGGATAATGCCCTTAACCGCGAGCTTAACCTGACGGCGCTGGCCGATCGCCCGGATCACAATCCGCTGGTGGCAGGCAACTGGCCGCCGAAAGCGGGTGAAGTGTCGATGGAAGTGGAGCTGGCGGATCGGCTGGGGCTGAAGCTCGGCGATACCCTGACGTTCGACGGTGATACGCAGACGTTCAGCGCCCGTATTACCAGCCTGCGTAAAGTGGACTGGGAAAGTCTGAAGCCGAACTTCTTCTTTATCTTCCCGCCGGGTGCGCTCGACAGCCAGCCGCAGACCTGGCTCACCAGCTTCCGCATGGAGGCGAATCCTGTTCTGCTGGCGCAGCTGAACCGTGCTTTCCCGGCGCTGAGTCTGCTGGATATCGGCAGCATTATGCAGCAGATCGGTCAGGTACTGACGCAGGTCAGCCGGGCGCTGGAGATCATGGTGGTACTGGTCACTGCCTGCGGTGTGTTGCTGTTGCTGGCGCAGATTCAGGTCGGGATGCGGCAGCGTCGGCAGGAACTGGTGGTCTATCGCACGCTCGGTGCGGGCAAACGTCTGCTGCGCACCACGCTGTGGTGTGAGTTTGCGCTGCTCGGCGTGGTCTCCGGCGTGGCGGCCGCAATGGGAGCAGAAGCGGCGCTGTGGGGATTACAGACGAAGATTTTCGACTTCCCATGGCAGCCTGACTGGACATTATGGCTGGCGTTGCCGTTGTGTGGCGCGCTGCTGTTATCGCTCTGTGGCGGCTGGCTGGGAGTCCGGTTACTGAAAGGGAAAGCGCTGTTCAGGAAGTTTGATGCGGCATAAGGCAGGGCTGAAATAAGGCGGCGCCAGGCCGCCTTTGACCTTTATCCAGACGCACCCGTTACCCGCAATCGGGTAACGGGTTCAGGGAAACTACAGCTTTTCAACGGCCCAGGCGATGCCGCTGGCGTACTCTTCCGGAAGCTGAGGCACCAGCGCATTCAGCGCCGCTTTCAGCCGCTCTGCATTGCTGTCGGTCAGATTGAGGTGGCCCACTTTACGACCCGGACGCACTTCTTTGTCATACCAGTGCAGATGCACCAGCGGCTGCTGCAGCCAGCTGAGATTCACGTCGGTACCAATCAGATTCACCATTACCGACGGCGCAAACACCACCGGCTGCGGTAAGGCCAGGCCCAGAATGGCGCGCAGATGCAGCTCAAACTGGCTGATCGACGCACCGTTCTGTGTCCAGTGACCACTGTTGTGTACACGCGGTGCGAGCTCATTGATCAGCAGTCCGGCTGGCGTCACAAAACACTCCATCGCCATCACGCCCACGTAATTCAGCGCCTGCATGATCGCGCTCAGCATCGCTTCGGCCTGCTGCTGCTGTGTCTGATCCGCCTGCGGCTGTGCCACGCTGGTGCGCAGAATGCCGTCCTGATGCAGGTTATGCGTCAGCGGATAGAACACCACCGAGCCATCGTGACCGCGCGCGCCGACCAGTGACACTTCACCGGAAAAGTTAATGCCCTGCTCAACGATGCATTCGCCGTAGCATGCCTCCGGCAACTGGTCAGTTTCATCAGCACGCAGACGCCACTGACCCCGCCCGTCGTAACCGCCGGTGCGGCTTTTCACAATCGCCAGCTCGCCCAGTGAATCAAACACCGCTGGCCATTCGCTTTTATCCGCCAGCAACTGCCACGGCGCGGTGGCAAGCCCCAGCTGATCCAGCAGCTGTTTCTGCGTCAGGCGATCGGCCAGACGTGGAAAAATATCACGGTTCACAAAGGCCGGATGGCTCGCCAGCTCACGCGTCAGCGCCGTTTCCGGCCAGCGTTCGATTTCGGCGGTGATCACGCTGTCGGCGATCGGCAGGGAGGCAGGATCGGCATCCAGACCCACGGGATAGACCGCGATGCCCAGCGGTTCACCCGCCTGACGCAGCATACGACCTAACTGGCCGTTGCCCAGTACGCAGACCGGCTTCATGCATCCACCCGCGGATCGGGATGGTTCAGCACCTCATCGGTCTGGCTCTCACGCCAGGTATTCAGGCGGGATGCCAGCGCGCTGTCGTGCAGCGCCAGAATCTGTGCGGCCAGCAGGGCGGCATTGGCTGCGCCTGCTTTGCCAATCGCCAGTGTCCCGACCGGAATACCACGCGGCATCTGCACAATCGAATAGAGGCTATCGACGCCGCTCAGGGCTGCGCTCTGAACCGGCACACCCAGCACTGGTACCAGCGTTTTGGCCGCCAGCATACCCGGCAGATGGGCTGCGCCACCTGCGCCAGCAATAATCACCTGCAAACCGTTACCGGCTGCCGTTTCGGCGAAGCTGAACAGTTTATCCGGGGTGCGGTGCGCAGAGACCACTTCAACATGAAAAGGGACGTCCAGGCTGGTGAGGATTTCAGCGGCGAACTGCATGGTGGCCCAGTCACTTCTGGAACCCATAACAATGGCGATGCGGGCCGGGGCGTTGGATGACATGCGGTCAACTCCTGTGAATAAACAAACAGACCTGGCCGGGCGGACAGGTTTTGAAGGGCACCGAGAATAGCATGACAACGACGCAAGGAAAACGGTTGCGTCGGCCAGATGTCGTGGATTTAACCGGCGATCAGAAGTCGAAGTGGATAAGCTGAATGCCGCTGGCGTCGAGCTGAATCATCGAACCACGGCTGTGCCAGGCACCCAGCACCGCGCGTTGCGCCGTTTCACCTTTTAAGCTCAGCGTATGGATTGCCGGGCGATGGGTGTGGCCGTGGATCAGCAGCGGCACCTGCTGGCGCAGCATCGCGGCGGCCACGGCATCCTGATTCACATCCATAATGGTCTGGGATTTATGCTGGTTGGCCTGTTTACTGTCGGCGCGCATCCGGGCAGCGATGCGTTTGCGGATCCATAACGGCAGCGCCAGGAACAGTCGCTGAATCCAGGGATTGTGCACTTTGGCACGAAAGCGCAGATAACCCGCATCGTCCGTGCAGAGCGTATCGCCGTGCATGATCAGCAGCCGATGGCCATAGAGCGTCAGTACCTGTTCTTCCGGCAGCAGCGTCATGCCGCTGGCGCGCGCAAAGCGTCGGCCAATCAGGAAGTCGCGGTTGCCATGAATAAAATAGACGGGAACTGGCAAGGCGCGCAGGGCGCGGGCAATCTGCTGATGCAGCGGATTGGGATCGTCGTCGCCAATCCAGGCTTCAAACAGATCGCCGAGAATATAGAGCGCGTCGCAGTGGGGCGCTTCGCGCTGTAAAAAATGCAGAAAACCGGCGGTAATCGCCGGTTCTTCCTGACACAGATGGAGATCTGCGATAAACAGCGTGCGCGACATTACTCGCTGACGGTCACTTTCTGGATCACGACGTCATCTTTTGGCACATCCTGGTGCATGCCGCTGCGGCCGGTAGAAACGGCTTTGATCTTCTCGACCACGTCCATGCCTTCAACCACTTCTGCAAATACGCAGTAGCCCCAGCCCTGAACGCTTTCGTCACGGAAGTTCAGGAAGTCATTGTCAGCCACGTTGATGAAGAACTGTGCGGTCGCAGAGTGCGGTGCAGAGGTACGTGCCATTGCCAGCGTACCTTTGGTGTTTTTCAGACCGTTGTTCGCTTCGTTCTGGATTTCATCTTTGGTAGCTTTCTGCTTCATGCCCGGCTCGAAGCCGCCGCCCTGAATCATAAAGCCGTTGATGACACGGTGGAAAATGGTGTTGTCGTAAAAACCTTCACGGCAGTAATCCAGGAAGTTCTGTACGGTTGCCGGCGCTTTATCATCGAAAGTTTTGATTACGATATCGCCATGGTTCGTCTGGAAAGTTACCATTTTTGTTGTCCTGTAAAGGTTGTGATCAGTTGCCGGGATCGCGCTGTTAACTGGCGTACCCCTTTTAGTCGACCGTTCTTATATCATAATTTCCAATGACGCGTCAGCAGCACGGCGCAGTTGGCTTGCTTTGCGTCGCGCGAGCGATAAAAATACGGCACAATGTCTGGATACTTAAAAAAGCCAACCACACGCAAAAACGGAACCGTTCAATGCTTAAGATTTATAACACCCTGAGTCGACAGAAAGAGGAATTCAAACCCATTCATGCCGGTAAAATCGGGATGTATGTTTGCGGCATCACGGTGTATGACCTCTGTCACATTGGTCATGGGCGGACGTTCGTGGCGTTTGACGTGGTGGCGCGCTACTTGCGTTACCTCGGTTATCAGCTTAACTATGTACGTAACATCACCGACATTGACGACAAAATCATCAAACGCGCCAATGAAAACGGTGAGAGCATCGAAACGCTGACCAACCGTATGATTGGCGAGATGCACAACGACTTCGCCGCGCTGGGGATCCTGCCACCTGATGAGGAACCGCGCGCCACCCGCCACATTGCTGAAATCATTGAGCTGGTGCAGACGCTGATCGCCCGCAATCACGCCTATGTGGCGGACAATGGCGACGTGATGTTTGATGTGCTGAGCGACACCGATTATGGCGCGCTGTCGCGTCAGGATTTGGAGCAGCTGCAGGCGGGCGCGCGGGTTGAAGTCGCGGACGTGAAGCGTAATCCGATGGACTTCGTGCTGTGGAAAATGTCTAAAGCGGATGAGCCAGCCTGGTCATCGCCGTGGGGCAACGGTCGTCCTGGCTGGCATATCGAGTGCTCGGCGATGAACTGCAAACAGCTGGGCACCCATTTCGACATCCACGGCGGCGGTTCGGACCTGATGTTCCCGCACCATGAAAACGAAATCGCCCAGTCGAGCTGCGCCCATGACGGTCCTTACGTTAACTACTGGATGCACTCCGGCATGGTGATGGTTGACCGCGAGAAGATGTCTAAATCGCTCGGCAACTTCTTCACCGTGCGTGACGTGCTGCAACATTATGATGCGGAGACAGTGCGTTACTTCCTGATGTCCGGTCACTATCGCAGCCAGCTTAACTACGGCGAAGATAACCTGAACCAGGCGCGTGCGGCGCTGGAGCGTCTTTATACCGCACTGCGTCACACCGACAGCAGCGTTAAAGCGCACGGCGGCGAAGCGTTTGAAGCGCGTTTCCGCAGCGCAATGGACGATGATTTCAACACCCCGGAAGCCTACTCGGTGCTGTTCGATATGGCGCGTGAAGTTAACCGCCTGAAAAGCGAAGATGGCGCTTCAGCACATGGGCTGGCGTCGAAGCTGCGTGAGATGGCTAACGTGCTGGGCATCCTGCAGCAGGATCCTGAGCTGTTCCTGCAAAGCGGCGCTCAGGTGAATGACGAAGAGGTTGCCGAGATCGAACATTGGGTGAAAGCCCGTGCCGATGCACGTGCCGCCAAAGCCTGGGCGGAAGCGGACATCGCACGCGACAAGCTTAACGCGCTGGGGGTCATCGTCGAGGATGGGCCACAAGGCTCCAGCTGGCGTCGAAAATAAACCGGAGAGGGCGAGCAATCGCCCTTTTTTATTATGGCGATTGAACAGATTCAGATCCGCGGCTTCCGCTCAATACGTAACCTGACGCTGTCACTGCAGCAGCTGAATGTGGTGAGCGGTCCCAACGGCTGCGGTAAATCCAACCTCTACAAAGCGGTGCGACTGCTGCACGAAGCGGCCTCCGGTCGTCTGGCGCTGGCACTGGCTGACGAAGGCGGCATTCAGAAAACGATGTGGGCGGGTGGCTTGCGCCGGGGCGATCGCCGACACGATCCAAAGCGTCTGGAGCTGGCCGTGGTGATGGATGATATGGATTACCAGCTGGAGATTGGCTTTCCCGAGCCGCTGTCGACCAGCCTGTTCAATCTTGATCCGCTGGTGAAGCAGGAGCGGCTCTGGCTCAGCGGCCAGCGTCGTCGCCCTTCTGCCTGCATCATGCAGCGCGAAAATCAGACTGCTTTTCTGCACAACGTTGAAGGGGATCGCGTCGCTTATCCGGCGGTGCTGCATCCTGAAGAGTCGCTGTTTGGTCAGCTTGGCGAACCGCATCTCTACCCGGAACTTTCCCAGCTGCGTGAACGACTGCAGCAGTGGCGCTTTTACCATGAGTTCGCCGTCTGGCCTGGCTCACCGATACGTGCGCCACAGATTGGGGTGCGTGCGCCGGTGCTGAGCCATGATGGCAGCAATCTGGCAGCAGCCTGGGCAACCATCGTGGAGCGTGGTCATTCAGAACTGTTGTCTGAGGTGATGACGCAGGCGTTTCCCGACAGCCAGTTTGACGTCGACGTGCAGAACGGTCGCTTTCAGATGCTGATGTCCCGCCACGGCATTCTGCGTCCGCTGGAGAGCGCGGAGTTTTCAGACGGCACGCTGCGGTTTCTCTGTCTGGTTGTGGCGCTGCTCAGCCCGCGCCCACCCGCCTTTATGGCACTGAATGAGCCGGAAAACAGTTTGCATGAAGATCTGTTGCCTGCGCTGGCGCGTTTAATCGCCGAAGCAAGTCAGTACAGTCAGCTCTGGATCACCAGCCATTCACCCCGGCTTGCAACGCTGATTGCGCAGCATACGGCGGTGAATCATATTGCACTGGAACAGCGGGAAGGGGAGACGTGTCTCGCGGGGGATGAACTGCTGTGACAGCGTCCCCGCAGGGACGCCCGGGAATTACTCGACGACAGTAATGCGAAAACCGGCAAATTCCACGGTCTGACCGGCAACGATCTTGCAGCGCTTGCGGGTCTCTACCGCGCCGTTGACCTTCACTTCACCCTCGGCAATCACGACTTTCGCCTGTGCGCCGCTCTGAACCCAGCCTTCCAGCTTCAGCAGGTCACACAGATCGACATGCGGGAATTTACCCAGTGAAAAACTTGCCATTTAAACGTCCTCTTTATCGTGAAACTCTTCGCACGCCTGCAGCGTGTTTTGAATCAGTGTTGCGACTGTCATCGGTCCGACACCGCCCGGTACCGGGGTAATGTAAGAAGCGCGCTCTGATGCGCTGTCAAAATCAACGTCGCCCACTACTTTGCCGCTGTCCAGACGGTTAATGCCCACGTCGATAACGATGGCACCGGGTTTAATCCAGTCGCCCGGAATAAAGCCTGGCTTGCCCACCGCAACGACCAGCAGATCGGCATGCTCAACGTGATGGCGCAGATCTTTGGTAAAGCGATGAGTCACGGTGGTGGTGCAGCCCGCAAGCAGCAGCTCCATGCTCATCGGACGACCCACAATGTTAGACGCCCCGACCACCACAGCGTTCAGGCCGTAGGTGTCAATGTTGTAGCGCTCCAGCAGCGTCACGATACCGCGCGGGGTGCAGGGACGCAGGGTTGGCGCACGCTGGCACAGGCGGCCAACGTTATAAGGGTGGAAGCCATCGACATCTTTATCCGGCGTGATGCGCTCCAGCACCTTCACATTATCGATACCCGCTGGCAGCGGCAGCTGCACCAGGATGCCATCGATTTCGTTGTCCTGATTGAGCTTATCGATCAGCTCCAGCAGCTCAGCTTCGCGGGTGGTGGCAGGCAGATCGTAAGAGCGGGAGTGGAAACCGACCTCTTCACAGGCGCGGCGTTTGCTGGCCACATAGATCTGCGATGCCGGGTTTTCACCCACCAGTACCACGGCCAGACCTGGCGCACGTTTTCCGGCGGCCAGACGCTGCTTCACTTTGTCCGCAACCTCAACGCGCACCTGCTGCGCAATCGTTTTACCGTCAATAATTTTTGCTGCCATCAGAGAGGAAATCCACTGTGTTGTGTTGAATCGGGGAAGGGGGCTATTTTGTCAGAAGCGCGGCGCGCTGTCAGTCACAGTTTCAGCCGCGTATGCGCTTTCCGGCTTTTTCGTCGCGACGAGTGCCTGCCTGCATGCGTATGATATCTGCAGGACAATCCGGGGACGATGTAATGATTTGGATAATGCTTGCTACTCTGGTGGTGGTGTTTGTCGCTGGATTTCAGCTGCTCACCGCTGGCTCACGCCATGCCGCTCAGCGGCTCAGCAAACGGCTGCAGCTGCCACCGGTACAGGTGGAATCAATGCTCTCTATGATGGGGAAAGTGGCGGCGAAAGAGTTTACCGACTATCTCAGCAGCGATAATGAAACGCATCTGCATAACGGTGCGGCGGTACTGCTGATCTGGCAGGTGTTAATTGTTGACGGCAGCGAGGAGAACAGCCAGCGCTGGCATGCCATTCTCAGTCGTGCCGGTTTTCCACCGCTTATCAGCCGCCAGCAGTTGCTGCTCGCGCTGGGCTTTCTGCGCCAGCTGGAGCCGGACAGCCAGGAGCTGCACGCACTTCATGAGCAATACAATGCGCGTTTCACATCACAAGGGATTGAGCTGGAAGGAGAATTTACCGGCACCAGCAAACTCGTGTCGCTCAGCGAATGGCGCAGGCGTCACTGACGCCAATTGGTTATTACCGCAGCACTTCGCTGCGGTGAAACGGCAAAAACGTTGACGTACCCGCTTCCCGACGTATAATCCGTGCCATCTCCATGCGCCCTTAGCTCAGTTGGATAGAGCACCGGCCTTCTAAGCCGTAGGTCACAGGTTCGAATCCTGTAGGGCGTACCAAATTCTCTTCTGCATTGCATCCCGAGACTCACTTTTGCTTAACTCTCAGAAGCATACCTCAACGTTTTACTCTTATTCTTCTCCACGAAATTAATTGTCATCAGTACTTTCATGGCGTTTTGAACAGGTCTTTGATTTTTCGAGGCTTATAATGTGCTTGTTGTTTATCCTGCTGTTTATATTGAGCGCTATTATATTTTGCGCTTTAGGATTTCAGCTTGATGTTCAGGCAGAGCCTGCAAAAGTGAGGAAACATTGATACCAGAGCAAGCCAGTTGGTTAGCATGCGCCGGGTTCACTGTGCTATATTTCGCACGTATCGCAACGTCATTCAGGATGAATCAGATGAACGAATTTGAGCAAGAACTTTATGATAACGGCTTCTCTGCTAAAGACATTGGTAAGCTCAAAAGCATTATTAAAAAAGACGAGTCAAAAAAAGATACACTCCAAAGTCTTGTGATTGATCTGAGTAAACGCTTCTGGGGCGGAATGATTGCCCTTGTTATTTTGACACTGGTTGGATTAGATGGCATTTTCAATGCAGATGCTTCAAATGCCATTCCATATATTATTGTTCTGACGTTTGCATTCTTTGTAGTCTATTTTGTCACCCCTCTGAATCTGGCCTGGAAAGCGAACAGGTTTATCAGAAAAAACAGAGGTTAGTTTTGTGCGGGGCTATTTTTCATTTGATAAAGTTTTAAACCTATTCCAGCCCCATTATAGACTGATCCAGCGCCTTTTAAAGCAAGTGCTAATCTACTCATACCCTGAACTTTGCGATCATGAGCAGTTGGCAGATATTTGTATAACATCCAGACTTCTGACTTCAAAGTCAGCTTGCATAATATGATATACCTGCCTGTCTGAATACTGGACGCCATTCAGTGTTTAAAACGCAGCTCATCTTCCTGACGCTTGCCGTTGTCGTTCCCTCATCATTCATTTAAAAAGCACAAGCCAGCGAGTCTTCTTCTCAATGGCCAGGCCCAACACCTTACTGGCACCATAAACCACCGTGTGTTAAGCCCCTAAGGTACTTCTGATGGCCCGTAGATGATGAGCTTCTTGAGTGTCGCTTTATTATCGTCGGTTGGCTTTGCGATAAAGCCAGACACCAATAAAGGCTGGCAGCAGAGAAAAAACTGCTTTAAGTACAAGCACGGTGAATTCGAAACTATCCATAGCGCTTTCACCATCACCACTGATATGGCCTTCAACCAGTGATCTGATGAAACCTTCAGGTATGAGTATCCAGGAGGCGGATAGTATTACAATAAATATCAGTATTTTCATCGAGCGACACACTTTGTGAAATCAGGAACACCACGAACATCAATGCGGCCATATGCTAATAAACCATGACTACCTGGTACGACGACTTTTTTCCTCCGCAACAACGAACTGCGTAAAGTCTGGAAGTCAGTTGAGCGATAGAAGGTTATGCATCCCCATGATACGCCGGAACCGTCAGTATTAAGTGGGTGAAGCCTGAAGCTGCCGCGCTTTACGCCATTAACAAAAACGTAATCGCTCATGGTTTTTGCGCTGTACAGACCGAACCATTCGGAGTGGTGATTCCGGTACATATGGGCCAAATCAATCAACTCTGCGCGGGCACGATTTAGCAAACTGCCTTCTGGCCTGTCTACGATCCAGTACGTTCCTGGCGGAATGGCGGCCTTCTCAATGTCAGAACAATCTGGATTGTTTATATACCGTTCGATATCAGACAAAATATCAAAAGAAACGACACCATAGCAGTTTAGCTTCACACGTTTTCCATCACTGGAAAGTTGACCATAATCCATCATGCATATTTGCATCGTAAGGCTCCTGGTATCAATTCACAGCCCATTCATGCTGCTTCTGGCGGGTTACTCAAATGTCTCTTCCGGTCACTGATTTTTAAATCAGTCTGGCTTCGTTTATATTGCTACACCCAGCATCCTGTAGTCACCGTTCACCGGCAATCATAAATAAGCTATCTGCCGCCTCTAACCAGAAGCGGCATCCTTTCACCTCAACGCCATTAACCCGCAACCACACCCGACAACGCCAGCACCTGCTTCTTTTTCTTTGCAGGCAGCTTGTTCAGCTGCGCTAACGCGTTAACCAGTTGTTCATCGACAGGCTCGGGTGGCTTCACGGTCAGCACGATACGGCCCTCTGTGACACTCACCTCAACTTCGGTGCCGGTGGTGAATCCGGCGGCTGCCAGCCACTGGCCTTTCATAATGATCGACGGAATACGGATATAGTCAGGATACCGGCTGGCGTAACCCACGGTTAATTTACGCCGGGTAACGGAAGGGTCTTCTGGATTTAAACCAACTGCATTACACTCTGACTCAGTCATGATCTCTATTCCTGTTAAATAGGATTGTGATTAGCGATTCAGGGGTGCTCCAACACCTCTGGATCGCGCTAAATACCTGTACATATAATCAACTAATGCGAATAAATTCCAGTTGAAAATCGATGCAAATCAGCGAGTTTCCTCACAGTTAAAACGTTATTATTTGCGGCACAGATCGCAAAATAAAGTAATTAATCGCTGCACTTCATGTGAAGTAAAAGTGATAAAGGATTCGAATTTTCTGGAGTTGAAATATTGCCTTTCATCTGACTGTAATTATTTATAAAACGCTATAGTTCCAGAATTCAGCTAACTGATTATTTCGCCTGTACTCATCTCTCAAGCCTTTAAACCTGCCAGCCAGAATTCTGAGTAAACAAACTGCCACACCACGCCCGGACTCAAAATGTCACAGCACCTTTTTTTCCTCCCGCCGCAATGCCATGATAGCCGCCTCATAACTATCCTCTCCGGCCAGCCCGCCACAGAGCACATAAACAGGGAGCACTCCGTCATGGAAAGTAAAAATCTTGTTGATATTGCTGAGGCCTTTCCTCAGTCAGCCATCGATCTGAAATACGCCACCGCCGACAACCTGACCGGTCAGCCGATCTACCGCGACGCACGCTGTCTGCTGCATGTTGATGCGGCAAGAGCGCTGGCGAAAAGTATCGATATTGCAAACGTGGCGGGCTATTCGCTGCTGATCCTCGACGCGTACAGGCCACCTGCCGCGCAGGCAATTCTGTGGCAGGCCTGCCCTAATCAGGATTATGTTGCACCGCTGACGCGCGGATCAAACCACAGTCGTGGTACGGCGGTAGACGTGACGCTGATTGACGAGCAGGGTGAAATCGTGGATATGGGCACCGGCTTCGATGAGATGAGTGAACATTCCCATCCTTATCATCCTGCGGTGCCACTTCAGGCACAGCGCAACCGGCTGATGCTTAATGCCATCATGCTGGGTGGTGGCTTTACCGGTATTGCAACCGAATGGTGGCATTTTGAATTACCCGGTTCAGAAAGTTATCCGCTGATCGACGGCGTATTTGGCTGTTATTCCTCACCGCAGGCAGAAAATATCAGCCTGTGAGAAGACATAACAGTTTTGGTATATCTGTTGAGAGGAATGCAGAAAGCGGTATTCCTACAGATGAGCAGAAGGGCAGAGCGATAAAATAAGCGGGTTCGGGCAGTGTGATAACCAAAAATAGCGTAACGTGCAGAAATAGAAATAAGCCGTGGCAGGTGCCACGGCTAACGCTTTATGCAGACTGCCACTCGCTTTCGACATCCGCTTTAGATTTAGACAGGATGACTTTATTATCATCAACGTCTTTCACCCAGCTGAATGGAATAATGTGGTGCTTGCCGCCTGCTTCAGGATCGCTTTTCG
Organism: Pantoea sp. SM3640; assembly: GCF_015654165.1. Taxonomy (NCBI): domain Bacteria; kingdom Pseudomonadati; phylum Pseudomonadota; class Gammaproteobacteria; order Enterobacterales; family Erwiniaceae; genus Pantoea; species Pantoea sp. SM3640. Next base: position 2,801,758 of record NZ_CP064872.1, on the reverse strand, counting down.
CCAGCTTGATTTTGTCGTCGCCTTCGAAATGGTCAACAATCCCGACGTGTTCGCCATTCACATCAACAACCTGTGCGTGATCCAGAATCTCTGATTTATCTACCATGTTGACTTAATCCTTATGTTTGATGAGTTCAGTTGCCCTCAGACAGAACAAGCCTGGTTGTTAATCGCGGTTTGCGCCAGGCAATTAACAAAATGAAATAGTTAAGCCGACTGGACCTGAACGCGGTTATTTGTTTACGCGACACGAAAAAACGAAACCGCTAACCGATCCCGATGTTTACAGTTTCGGGTCTGCTCAGCTAAGCACTTTCCACTCCGGCATGTTCAGATTTGCCGCGATCCTCTCCGGCTGTTTCACCAATCAACGCTATGATAATCAGGCCTGTCGCCGCGCCCGGGTCTGCCTGAACGCAGCGATTTAACTCACATAAAGGAGTGCCTATGTCTGCAGTCAGCTCACTGACCACCGAAGGCGGCGTCTGGATTAATCAGCCGCCGGTACACAGTCTTGATGGCGATACGCTACAGTTCGAAACCGCGTTAAACAGCGATTTCTGGCAGCGCACCTGGTACGGCTTCGAACGGCATAGCGGCCACGCTTTTGGCTTCTGGGTGGAAAATGATTTTACCGTTCAGGTGCAGGTGAGTGCGGACTTCAGCCAGCTCTACGATCAGGCCGGTCTGTTTATTCAGGACAGTGAAACGCACTGGGTTAAAGCGGGCATTGAGTTTAACGATGACCAGCCTGCCATCGGTAGCGTGGTCACGCGTGAGTGTTCTGACTGGTCTACCGGTGTATTCCCTGGTGATGCGCGTCAGTTCTGGCTGCGCGCCACGCTGGAAAAAGGGGCGCTGAGAATTCAGTACTCCACCGACGGGCTGACCTGGCCGCTGTTGCGACTCTGCCCGTGGCCAGGTCAGGCGCGGCGTTTTGTCGGCGTGATGGGCTGTTCGCCTGAACGCGAGGGGCTGGCGATCCGTTTCAGCGACTTCACGCTGGGTCCGCCATCCGGCAAAGCCCTGCACGACCTTTCCTGACTTCATTGCATATCATCGCGGAATCAGCTTAATTGTCAGGTCCGAATTTGCGGTGACGCGTCGTCCATACCGAACGACGCCTTTACAGGGAAAGCTATGCGTTGCGCCATCTTACTGACCCGGCTGCTGGTCATCTTCTGCTGTACCGGATGGGCAGAGCAGGCCGCAGCCGATACCGTCTGGCTGAATAATGGCGATCGGCTGACCGGCACGATCCGTTACCTCAGCGACGGCAAGCTGGCGATTGAGACACACTACGCGGGCACCGTCACCCTGGCGTGGAATGCGGTCAGTACGCTCGCCAGCGACAATCCGGTTAATGTCGAAAACAAAAAGACCGGCGAACACTATCAGGTGCGGCTCTCTTCGTCCGATCCCGGTTATGTCTGGGTGGAACGCAATGAGCAGGAGCAGCAGGTCTCCGTCAGTCGCATCGATGAGTTTATGAAAGCCAAAGTCCGCACCGATCAGCTCGCCTGGACCGGCAACATCGATGCGGGCGTGAAGGTCAAAAAAGCCTCCACCAAGACCGACGACTACAGCTTTGCGCTCAACACTAAACTGAACCAGGGCAAATGGCGGCACGATATCGGTGCGACCTACAATCGCGAGCAGGAAAACGCGAGCATCAACACCAATAACTACAGCCTGCGCTACGCCTTCGACTATCTGGTCAGTGAGCAGTTCTTCTGGCAGACCCGCGCGACCTACAAGCGCGACTGGGTAGAGAACCTCTCACGGCAGGCGCTGCTCGGCACTGGCCCGGGTTATCAGCTGTGGGACACTGAACTCAGTTCCTTCTCACTCTCGCTGCTTGGCGGTGCCTTTGAGTATGGCTACAGCGACGATCGCGAAGAGCGGCACTTTGGCGGCTCGCTGCGCTGGAACTATCAGCGCTATCTGCTTGGCAAGTCGGTCACGCTTTACAGCAACGGCGATGTCGGTCACTCACTGGATGATGACGGAGTATTTATGCTGGATGCCGAAGTCGGGATGCGTTACAGCCTGACCTCCTGGTCAACGCTGCACCTTGGCTATCATCGCAATCTGGTCAGCGGCATTCCCGATACCCTTAACGAAGGCATCTTCTCAACCGGATTAGGCCTGAAGTGGTAACCCGCTGATAGTGGAGTCGCAGCAAATCCTTACTGTTTTTATCCGGTTACCGGCCCGGCTTTGGCTAAGCTGCATGTACTGTCACAACGGGAATGCAGAAGATGATCGTAAGCAGCAGGGTTTATCGTCCTGGAAGTGCGGGCGAAGAGGTCGACGTCGAAGATATCAGTGAAGTGATCAAAGAGCCGGAAGCGTTTATCTGGCTCGGGCTGTGGCAGCCAGACGCTGAATTTATGGCGAAGATTAAAGAGGAGTTCGGCCTGCACGAACTGGCGGTTGAAGATGCGCTTAATGCCCATCAGCGACCCAAAATCGAACATTACGGTGACTCACTGTTTATCGTGGTCAAGACGGTTTGTGCAAAGGATGACAGCTGCGAACTGGGCGAAACCCACTTCTTTGTCGGAAAAAAATTCCTGATCAGCATCCGTCATGGCGCATCTGAAAGCTATACACCGGTGCGGCAGCGGGCGTCTGAAAATCCGGCGCTGCTGAAGCTTGGCCCTGCCTGGCCGCTCTACTGCCTGCTTGATTTCATTGTTGATCGTTATGCCGCGCTCTCCACCTCACTGAATGAGCGGGTGGGGCAGATGGAGAACGATCTCTTCACCAGCGAATTTGACCGTAAGTCGGTCCAGTCAGTCTACACCATGCGGCGTCATCTGCTGTCACTACGCAATGCAGCGCTGCCAGTGGAAGAGATCTGTAACCAGCTTATCCACCTGCATGAAGATCTGATCCCGCGTCCGCTGCGCGCCTATATCCGCGACGTGCAGGATCACGCCCGCCATGTGGTCACCGACGCGGAAGATATGCGTGAGATGCTGACCAGCGCCATGCAGGTCAATCTGGCGCTGGTGACGGTGCAGCAGAATGAGGTGGTCAAAAAGCTGGCGGGCTGGGGCGCGATCCTGGTGATCCCGACCGTGGTGTTCAGCATGTACGGCATGAACTTCGAACATATGCCGGAGCTGAAGTCGCTGTATGGCTATCCGCTGGCGGTGGGGCTGACGCTGCTGGCCTGCGGCGGGTTGTGGGCTAAACTGCGCCGATCGGGCTGGCTGTAATCGTCGTCAGGCAGCATTGGATACTGAGACGTTTGGCGCAATTCTGAAACTGCGCCTTTGCGCTACGATTAACGTAATGATGGGTTTCCGTTCCTGATCCGCCTGAAGATGACCGGCATCAGTCCTGACGATGTGCTGGAAGCGGCGCGATCCGGTCCGGGGCTGGAGCGGTTCAATCAGATTAAATATGCGGTGCTGGAGGTTAATGGCCATATCTCGATTATTCCGCAGACTGATTAGCCGGGCGCTGGTTATAGCCTCTGACCGAAAAGGATTCACCTACGTCAGCGCCTCGGTTAACAGGAGGCGCTGGCATGATTTACCGGCATTTGCCTGTCAGGTCAGGCTCCAGGCACCGCAACGATGCTAACCGTTTAACGCTGCGCTTATTCTCCCGCTTCCCTTGTAATCCTGTGGATTTAGTTCAGACTCAGCACTCCACTCATGTTTTATTATCAGAGCTGGCCTGACCCCAATCAGCGTTATGCTTGTATAGTCAGGATCAAAGTGAATGAATTTAATCGTTTTATCTTCTATCCGGTTACCGGCTGGCATATTGGCCCCTTAAGCAATCATAAGGCGCTGGTCCTGCAGTTCAGCTACCTCGACCCTGAGGCCTCCCGCGAGCAGGCTCCGCAGGAGACGCTCTTTCTTGGCCTGACCATTGAGATGGCAAAAAAACTGGTCAGCAACCTCTCTAAACAGATCGAATACGCCGAAAATAATGTCGCTAAGCATTAATCCTGCGTTATCTGACAGACTGACCGGCGGGTGCATAAACCCGCAGCGCACGGGCGAGCAGGCGAAAGTGCGCGGGTGTCTGACCGATAATCTCGCCATCTGCATTGATATAGTGAGGACGACGCGTCTCAATGGTCAGTTCCGTGGTGCTGAATGCCCGCACGTTGCGCCAGCGGCCATGGGTGCCGCGCCGCAGAAAGGGCAGTAGCGCAATCAGCTGCCAGCTATGCTGCAACTCCAGGCTGTAGACATCCAGTAGCCCATCGTCGGGTGCTGCGCGCTGTTCCACTGTCATGCCACCGCCGTAGAAGCGCCCGTTGCCCACCGACACCTGAACCGTTTTGATTGGTATCCGCTGACCCTGATGCACCAGCGTGGCGCTGAACGGACGGCTCTGCCGCAGCAGCCGTAAAGCCGCCAGGGCATAACCGCCCACACCCCAGCGTTTTTTCGATTCCGCCGTAAGGTTATGCGCCAGCTCGGCCGAAAAGCCGATGCTGGAGACGTTGAGAAACAGGTGCTGATTCACTTCCCCCAAATCTACGGCGCGCAGCTGTCCATCTGCGATAATTTTCACCGCCTGTTCAAGGCTGGCGGGAATGCCCAGCGTACGGGCAAAATCGTTGGCGGTGCCCAGCGGTAAAATGCCCAGCGGCAGGCCGGTCTGCATCAGTCCCGGCGCGGCCGCGTTAAGCGTGCCGTCGCCACCGCCGACGATCACCGCATCGACGCGACCGGCATACGCCGCGATGAGCTGGCTGTAGCTGCGGGTCTCATCCTCGTCCGGTTGCAGCAGGGTGAAGCCAGCCTGAGCCAGCAGCGTCTGCGCCCGACTGGCCTCAATACGCCCTTTACGTGAGCGCTGATTAATCAGCAACAGAGCCGTTCTTTGAGGGTAAGACATACTTTTACATCATCCTGCTGTCAAAATGGGGAACGAGACGGCAAGTACAGCATCGGCCTGACCCGTGAACAACCCTGTTTGCGCGACTTTACGTACCCGTTCCATGCCATAAGCGGCGATAAAGATCGTCTACACTGCTTAGGATCAGTTCCATATTGAGGCGTTGCGATGACAGAACACGAATTCAGAAAATTGTTAGCCGAACAGGGTTTTGATGAGCCACTGCTGATTGAGCGTGCCGCATCAGCCCGGCTTGATAATCACGTCCATCCTTTTGAAGCGCTGGCCCTGATTCTCACGGGTGACATCACTATCAGTACCGAGCAGGGCGATACCACTTACTCTCCTGGCGAGACGTTTCACCTGCAGCCGAATGAACTGCATCGCGAAGCGTTCGGACCACAGGGCGTCAGCTATCTGGCAGGGCGTAAATATGAGTAACCGGCAATCAGTATGAACGTGTCTGACGACCTGTTTACCCGGCTGGCACGTTCGCCGTTTCGTCAGCGCTTTCGCCTGGGACGCGCTGAGTACGATTATGCGAGCAGCAAAGGCGAGCCGGTTTTGCGACAGCACGCCGCTGAGTTTGTCGCACAGCGACTGGCACCTGCTCAGCCGGAAAATGATGGCAAACAGACGCCGATGCGCGGTCATCCGGTGTTTATCGCCCAGCACGCCACCGCGACCTGCTGTCGTGGCTGTCTGAGCAAGTGGCACCACATCGGGCAGCATCAGCCGCTGAGTGCTGAGCAGCAGGAGTATGTCGTGACGGTGTTACTGGCGTGGATCACCCGGCAGATGCAGCAGCCCGCACCCCCTGCTCGCGTAAGCCGGACTAAGCCGAAACCGGACGACGATCCGCAGCTGGCGCTCTGGTAATGGATAAAAAAGCTACAGTCAGCGGATTTTTCTGGTGAAAACTGGCCCTTTTTCATTCCTGGTTTATTCTTAAATCTTTCCTGGGAAGGCTATGCCAGGATTAAAACCTACACGGCAACGATGAATACAGAGGGAATTATGAAGAAATCAATTATTGCACTGTCTGCTATTTTGCTGGCCTCGCCAGTATTTGCTGCTACTACTACCGATAACACCGTTGCGGAAGCGCATAAAGGCGCTGACACCGCGAAAGAAAAACTGCATCAGACCCAGAATGAAGGCAAAGAGCTGAAGCTGAAGTCTGAGCACGCCGCTGAAGGCAAAAGCCACACCACCGGTAGCAAAATCACCGAAGGTGCTCAGAAAGGCTGGCACAAAACCAAAGAAGGCACTGAAAAAGGCTGGGATAAAACCAAGCAGGGTGCTGAAGATCTGAAAAACAAAGCGACCAACTAAGACGCTGGTTTTCAGGTAAAAAAATAACCCACCGAAAGGTGGGTTTTTTTATGGCTGAACCGAATTACGCTTTGTTTTCCGCCGCCTTTCTTTCTGCGGCTTCTCTTTCCGCCGCCGCTAACGCCGACACTTTAATTTCCGCTTCAGCGGCCGCATCGGCTGCCGCAGACGCCGCTTCAGCTGCAGCTTCTGCGGCTGTCTCTGACTGCTTTTTGCCTTCTTCGATCACTTCTTCGTCAATGACTTCGATGTTTTCGCGGTTATCGCGACCGGAGAGCAGGTTCCAGCAGGCGATAAACAGCGCGGCAATCACCGGACCGATCACGAAACCGTTGATGCCGTAAATCTCCATCCCGCCCAGCGTGGCGATCAGAATCATATAGTCCGGCATCTTGGTGTCTTTGCCGACCAGCAGCGGACGCAGAATATTATCCACCAGACCGACAATCACCACGAAGAAACCAACCAGGAACAGCCCTTTCCACAGTGCGCCAGTGGCGAAGAAGAAGATCGCCGCAGGTACCCAGATGATGGCGGAACCGACCGCCGGAATCAGGGAGAGGAACGCCATCAGCGCGCCCCACAGCAGGCTGCCGTCGATGCCGGTAAACCAGAAGGCCAGCCCGCCGAGAATACCCTGCACGATACCGACCACCACCGTACCTTTCACCGTCGCACGCGCCACGGCAGCAAACTTCACCATCAGGTGATGCTTCACGTAGGTGGAAAGCGGCAGCGCTTCCAGAATCAGATGCACCAGATAGGAGCCATCTTTCAGCAGGAAGAACAGCAGATAGAGCATGATGCCAAAGCCGACGGTGAAGCTGAACGTCCCTTTACCGATGATAAAGGCGCTGCCCGCGACATACTGACCGCCCTTAAGCGCAAACGAGGAGAGCTTCTGCTGAATCTGTTCGGCATTATCCAGATTATTTTCAGCCAGGAAATGCTTCGCCCAGCGCGGCAGATGCTGCAGCAGATCGGCGAACACGGCCGGGAACTGCGATGAGTTGGTCTGCAATTTGTGATAGACCGCGTTGGTTTCAACCACCAGCGAGGAGGCGATAATCGCCAGCGGCGTGAAGACAATCAGGCAGATACAGAACAGGGTAATTAGCGCGGCCACGCCGTTGCGGTCACCCAGTCGGCTGCGCAGCCAGGTTTTCAGCGGATGGAAAATCACCGCCAGAATTGCCGCCCATAAAATCGGCGAGAAGTAGGGCGAAAGCACCTCGAAAAATGCGACGGTGGCGATAGCCAGAATCAAAATGAAAAACCCGATGTTCAATCCTTTAAAACGCATGGAGAAACCTCATCTGGAACAAACTCTGATAAACCCGACGCGCAAATTTGCTGTGTCCGGCTTCGCTTGCGCGGCAGCCTCGTCACAAATTAACGCTCAGGCTTTGCTCGTTAAATGCTGCTGCTGGCAGCATCATGCTGGCTAACTGTTTGAAAGGTCTTGCAGAAGTGATGAACGGGTAAGGTGCGTTCGCTGCGTGACTTCCGGTCGGTAGCGGGCTGCCTCTGACGGCAGCGCGCTGAATCCTACATTAGCGTAGCGGTTTCGACCATTATTGGTAGGTCAGAGACTCATGTTCCCGGTGTATGCTGCCGATAACATTATTAAGTGAGCAAAAAACAGGCAGTGAGAAATGAGTAAACAGAGAGTCTTAGTGGTGCTGGTGACGCTGGTATTGACCGGCTGCGCGACCAAGCATTATCCACAGGCGGCTGCGGTGACGCCGCAAGAGACAGCGACGCTGAACTGCAACGCCCTGAATCAGGAGCTGGTCAAAGCGCACGGCGTGCAGAGTGATATCGAGCAGACCGGCCAGTTTAATGCCCTGACCGTGCTGGGCTTTGTCGGGGATTTCGGACTGGGCAATGGCATTGCAAAATACAATGCCACCCGGAAAGCGGAAAATCGGGTCACTGCGTTGCAGTCACTGAAAGCCGCAAAGTGCAGCCAGCGTCTTTCATAACGGGCTGCGTCAGATCAGCCAAGCGTCCCTGCGCTGACATGTTGCAAACGGACATTTTCGGCCGCGCGTTTACCGGCCAGGAAGGCGTGATCCGAGTTGTAATATTCCCACTCGCTGTAACGACCCGACAGATGGATATCCTGAGTCAGCAGCCACTGGCGGATCAACGCCACGTTATCGCTGCGCGCATGGTCATAGACCACGTAGGCGTAAGGCATATCAACCTCAGATGCGCAGAGCAGCGGATCGTCCGCGGTGATCATGCCGACCCGGATGCAATCCTGACGGCAGCGCTCAATCAGCGCATCACCCTCCAGCGGCAGCGGATTAGCCGCGTTGTAGGTAATTTCACAGGTTAAGCCGAAACCGCCCGGCGGATTGCAGTGCGGACTGGCATTACCCTGCACAAAGATGCGGTGAAACAGCGTATCGCCAGGGTAGTAAATCCAGTGTTTTTCAGTGAGGTCAGCCCGGCCAATACCCAGATTCACACAGCGCACCGACACAAACTGCAGCTGCTGTGCCGCCAGCTGGACGCTCTCCGGTACCTCATCACCCATCAGCTTAATCAGCTCCGGCAGCGGCATGGTGCTGATCAACTGCTCATACCGGTAGTGGCGACCATCCGCCAGCAGGGCGACATGCGCCTGCGGGTAGATGCGCGTCAATGTTGTATCGGTCTCCAGCGTGCATTTCAGGTGCGGTAAAAATCCTGACATCAGTGCCTGGAAGCCACCGCGCAGCGGATAGCCGAAACGGGCGTTGGGGCCGACTGGTTTCGCCAGCGGTTGCAGCGCACCATCGATGATCTGTGACAGATCGGGCAGCGGCACGCGTCCGCCGAGCCATGAGGTTTCCATGTCGGTCAGCGGCACTTTCCACAGTTTCTGGTTGTAAGGCAGGGCGAAATGCCGCGCGATGCCTTTACCCCAGGTGCGCATAATAAAGTGCTGGAAATCCTCTTCGCCCTCCACCACGCTGGTGCTGCTGCCCTCATCGGGGATTGCGCCATCCGCACAGCAATCCCGCCGCGCACGCGCCCGATCCAGCGGCACAGCGGCGACGGCTGTTTCGCCATAGCGCGCTTCGATAGCGCCCAGCACGCACTCTTTTACCACCTCGACCGGCAGGCCGTGCAGCGCGGACTGGAAGGGATAGCGGGTATAAACACCGTCGCTGTAAACCCAGGCCTCGCGCGCCTGCCAGTGCAGATTGTCGCCCAGCAGCATCTCATAGAGCTGCAACACGTAGGGATCCTGCGAGAACATGATGTGACCGGCATAGTCGAAGGTGAACCCCTGATCGTCAATCGAGCGGCACCAGCCGCCTGGGGTGCTATTTTTCTCCAGCAGCACTGCGCCTTCGCCATAGTGATACCCGGCGCTCAGACCTGTCGGTCCGGCGCCGATAATCAGGCAGGGCACCGCGTCGCTCTCCAGCATCGCTGGCGTTAAAGGCATGACGTTAGCCTGCGCGCGGGTCTGGCTGGCTGACTTCAGAGCAGACTGACGCTGCGTCAGCGCCTGCTGGATCAGGCCATGTATCTGCTCTGCGGTGCGATCCCAGGAGGTGACATCGACTTTTGCCTGCATCCGTCCCGCCAGCGCCAGCCTTTCTGCGGCACTGATTGCCATTGCCTGTTCACAGGCGGCAATAAATTCCGCATGCGTCTCTGCTACCGCCACTTCCTCTGCGTAGTGGCGCGCCACATCGACAATGGCAGTACTGACAATCGGCAGCTGCGCCGCCATATACTCCAGCACCTTGGTCGGGGAGATGTAGCGGGTCGAAGCATTGATGGCAAAAGGCATCAGACAGACATCCCAGCCCGCCAGAAACTGCGGCAGAGCCTGATACGGCTGCTGACCGAGCCAGTGAATATTGGCGCGCTGCGGCAGGCTGGCGGGATCAATTTTCACCACCGGTCCGACCATAATTATCTGCCATTCGGGATGGCTGTCTGCCAGCGCGGCTATCAGCGGCAGGTCAATACGCTCATCCAGAACGCCGTAATAACCCAGACGCTGCGACGGAATGGCATCCTGTAACGGATGACGATTCGTGCGATCGCGCGCCTGTTCAAAATGAATGGCATCAACGCTGCTGGGGAAGCAGTAAACCTGAGCGTGTTTATCACGCTTCGCTTCATAGAGGCTGGAGCCGCCGGTAAAGACCAGATCGGCGCGGGTCATGAGCGCCGATTCGCGCTGCTGCAGCTGGCGCGGCGCATTCTGGAAGGCCGAAAGCTCATCCATACAGTCGTAAATTACCAGTGCCGGATCAAAAGGCGTCAGCAGCGGCAGTGCCATTGGCGTATAGAACCAGATCAGCGGCTGATCGTCCTCCTCCAGCAGCGGCGTCAGCAGCAGCAGCAGCGGGGCGATCTGGCTGTCGTGAAAGCCGGGCGCGTCGCTGTCGGTATGTGGCTGGATCACCGTGATATTGGCGGCAGGCGAACTCTGATGCAGGCCTGGTGGCCCTGCCTGCCAGACCGGCTCCTCGACAAACAGTACGCGATAGTGCTGTGCCAGGCGAGTCAGTAGCTGCTGCGGACGCTGAAAAACAAAACCCCAGCGTAAATGGCTGAAAACGATGAGAACAGGTGGTTTCATGGTGTGCTCCTGGCTGGGATGTTGTAGGGACTGGATGTGCTGCAAAAAGCGCTGCGCCTGACGCAGGGCGTCGGCATAAGGCTGCTGTAACTGACGGGCGTAAGGATCGGCGCCCAGAAGATCGAGATCCCACAGGCCGCTGCGGGTCCAGAAGGTGGTTTCCTCCCACAAGGGACGATCGAGAATCGGATAGAGGCAGATGCCGAGCAGATCAGCGCCCGCCAGCTGCGCCTGTGCAACCTGTGTGGCGATCTCACGGATCCAGGCGCCGCGGCCGCTGCCGACGTGGCTGGTTTCCGCCAGCAGCAGTGGCCGCTGATAACGCTGCCAGACCTGCAGCAGCAGCTGATGCAGCGGCTGGCGTCGACTGTCGCCCAGATGCCAGTAAAGCCGCCGGTTTGAACCCTGTTCCCACTGGTTGTCGTGGTAGTAATTCACGCCAATCAGATCGAGATAGCGGGGTGCGCCGCCCAGCTCCGGATTACGGCGACCACTGAGCATGTCCCATGCCTGATACTGGGTGTCACACATCTCACGTGCCAGACGGCCGCTGTCGGGATCGGCGGGATCGGGCGCGATATGGATCAGCGGATCGCAATGCAGCACACGGGCACGCGGATCGGCCTGCCAGATCGCATCACAGGCGGCCAGGGTAGCGCGTACCAGCTGCCGCTTGGCGACATCTGCCCGCTCCGGCTCCGGGATCGCCTCACAGGGGAACAGCCCGACCGAGATGCCCCAGCTGACAAAGGAGATCTCATTCATCGGAGAGTAGATCGGTGCCTGCTGATACCAGGGCGCCAGGAAGCGGGCCAGTGCGCCACAGAAGGCAGCGAAACGGGGGATAAAGTCGTGATCAAACAGGCTAACGCCCGCGGGCCAGCCGTAGTGACAGATTGTCCAGCTCAGCTGAATACCCTGCTGCTCTGCGGCCTGCATCCGTGCAGCGACCGTGGAGAAGTCATAGCGGCCGTCGCGTTCACATAGCCGCCAGCCGACGCTTTCCCGCACGGTGCGAATGGCAAAGGGGCTCAGTGCTGCATAATCTTCTGCCGCCCGCGCCTGATGCTGGTTCAGATCGTTCATCGACAACGCAAAACCGGCCGGATTGATATGATCGGCACCTTCATAGCCGGCCTGCCAGAAACTGGAAAAGGGCGTCATGGCATCTCCCGAAAAAAAGCAACACGCTTCCCGCTGACGAGCCGTTGTGAAACGGGTCAGGGCGTTACAGGTATGCAAAGCAGATTGGCGATCCTTGCCATAAGCCACAGACGCTAAATTGCAGGCAACAGAGCCTGTGGCGGTTTGGATGCGTGAGATAGCAGAACTAAACGTGCGGCGCTATCGGCAGGAAAAAGAGTGGCTTCTCTGAATGTTAACGGATTTTGCGGAAGCCTTACTGGAAAGTATAGACAGGGAGGGATGCTTCGCAAATTATTGAAGTGAAAAGGAAAAAGCGTAGCGGCAAAAGTCATCCACTCAGAAACAGGAATTTTTCACTATTGTCTGTGCTGTCGGGTTGATAAGCGCAGCGTGAAGCGCGTCAGCGTTATTTTCAGCTTTGTTAACCTTTTCCTCAACATGCAGAGCGGTCAGACTTACCTGTTTTAACGTTACTGCTTCGCTTGCCTTTTAACGGGCTGGCGGCAAGATTGACTTATTACTGGCCTGAATCTGCGGGCGATCAACAGGCGGCGGGTTAAGCGGCGCGGCTCTTAAAACAGGATGTTTAACCGACTATGTTCTCATTCGACTGGCACCGTTTTTTACTTAACGATCAACCAGCCACCTTTTTATTTGAAGTGGTGGCGCGGGTTCTGATCGCCTATCTGGTGGTTTTTACTTTTCTGAAAGTGTCAGGACGACGCGGCGTACGTCAGCTGTCGCTGTTCGAACTGGTGGTGATTCTGACGCTGGGTTCTGCGTCCGGTGACGTCACGTTTTATGACGATGTACCGGTGCTGCCGGTGATTATGGTGTTTGTGGTATTGCTGGCGCTCTACCGCCTGACCACCTGGCTGACGTCACACAGTCCGCGCTTTTCACGGCTGATTCAGGGCGACGTCATTACCCTGATTAAGGATGGCCTGTATGTGCTGGAAAGTCTGGATCAGCTGAATATTTCCGAAGATGAGTTCTATATGGAGTTGCGCCAGAGCGGCGTAGAGCATCTGGGGCAGATCCGGCTGGCGCTGGTGGAAGTCGATGGTCAGCTCAGCCTCTATTTCTATGATGATGACGAGATGCGCGCCGGATTAAGCGTGCTGCCGCCAGAGCACCGACAGGATTACAGCACCGTGCCGGTCAGCGCGCTCTACGCCTGCACCCATTGTGGCCAGACGCAGAGGATAGAGGCGGAGCAGCAGGCCGTCTGCCCGCGTTGTCAGCGACAGCGCTGGTCTGCGGCACTGAGCGTACGTCGGCTGCATTAGCTGCCAGCGCCAGCTCAGTATTCAGGTTGCGGCGTGTCGGCATTAACGTCGGCGAAAAAGGCACTGAGCGGACGCTTTTGCTGACCTGCGACGCTGAAATTATCCGCCCTCAGCCAGGCGCTCAGGGCGCGATGAACCTCCGGCCATTCACGGTCGATTATCGACAGCCAGTCTGTATCGCGGTTACGTTGTTTGCGAGTCATTACCTGACGAAAACGCCCCTCAAAGCGGAACCCCAGTCGTTCAGCTGCAAGTCGTGAAGCGACATTAGTAGAATCACAGCGCCACGCCACCCGACGATAGCCGAGAGCAAAAGCCTGTTGCAGCAGCAGAAAAATCGCCTCGCTGCCCATTGCACTGCGCTGCATCAGCGGCGACCAGGTGACGTGACCGATTTCAAGGGTGCCATGTTCTGGCTCTATGCTGGCGAAGGAGACCACACCACAGGGCTGCTGATTCAGCCCGCAGACCGTGAAGGGCACCAGGGACGCATCCGCCACTTTATCCGCAATCCAGCGCTGCATCTGCGGCAGTGAGGCGGGCCGCTCCGCGCTCAGCCAGGTCCAGTCCCGATCATCCGGTGCCTGCATAAATGCCAGCAACAGCGATTCCGCATGATCCATGCTTAATGGCAGGAGAAGGCAGTGCTGGCCGTGGATGGAGGCACTGGGCGGTCTGGCGACAGGTTGCCAGTCGGGCAGGGCTTCACCGACTGGCTGATCAAACTGATTGATGTTCACTGGCATCCTCCTGAAGAAAAACGGACGGTAAGCAGGGAAAATTAAGATGTGTTCTGACGGGCTATCCTGAACCGCGATTAAACCCGTCGCAGCTTGTTCCCGCTTTCCACATAACTTTGCCTGTTACTGACAGAAAATGAAAACCCGTCGGGCAGCATAGCGACACCGTTATCAGAGAGGTGTGCGTATGAAAGTGAGGGCGGCCAGTGCATTACTGTTTTTACTGTTATCGTTTGGTGCATTTTCACAACAGGTGATCAGCGAAAGTCATCCCCATTCACGCAGTGCGCGACTGCTGGAGCAGGGGAGTCAGGTCGATACGGCGGACTCGCCGGATGAACATCTGCTGGAGAGGCGGGAGTGGCGAAGCAGTCTTCAGCGCAAGCCGTATTAAAATGCGATCCCCGGCAGCGAGCTCTGCCGGGGATCCGGTAGTGAGGTTCAGGCGATTAAATCGTGGCCTGCGTGGCGGCCATGCCTGGCACCAGAATCACCTTCCGGCACTCCTCTTCGCGTTTAGCGAAAATATCGTAGCCGCGAGCGGCATCTTCGAGCGGCAGATGATGGGTCACAATCTCTTCCGGCGTCAGATGACCCTGTTCAATCAGCTTCAGCAGATCGGGCAGATACGCATGCACATGCGTCTGTCCCATCTTAAAGGTCAGCCCTTTGTCGAAGGCATCACCAAACAGGAAGCCGTGAATGAATCCGGCGTAGACGCCCGGCACGCTGACGATACCGCCACGCCGCACCGCAGCAATACACTGACGCAATGCTTTACCACTGCTGCCTTCCAGCTTGAGATTGGTGAGCACGGTTTCAGTCAGGCTGCCTTTCGCCTCGAACCCGACGGCATCGATCACGGCATCCACACCGCGATTGCCGGTACTGTGTTCGATAATCCAGCCGGCCGGATCATCGATCTCATCGAAGTTAATCGGGATGACGCCGTAGCGATCGCGGGCAAAGTTTAAGCGGTAGTTGTTGTGATCAATCATGTAAATCTGTTCGGCACCCTGCTGTCGGGCGCAGGCTGCACTGAGCAGGCCAACCGGGCCGGCACCGAAAATCGCCAGGCTGGAGCCGGGTTTAACTTCGGCATTTTTAACCGCCTGCCATGCGGTGGGCAGAATGTCCGACAGGAACAGCACTTTCTCATCTGACAGTATGGACGGCACCTTGAACGGACCGGTATTGGCTTTCGGCACTCTGACATACTCCGCCTGGCCGCCGGGCACACCGCCATAGAGCTTACTGAAACCAAACAGCGCCGCGGGCGGCGTGATGTTTTTACGGTTCAGAATAGCACCCCGTCCGCTGTTGGTATTTTCACAGGCGGCATACTGGCTCAGCAGGCAGAAAAAGCAGTCGCCACAGGCGATCACAAACGGAATGACGACCCGATCGCCTTTGGCGACGGCAGTCACTGCGCTGCCCGTCTCAACCACTTCGCCCATAAACTCATGGCCAAAAATATCGCCATGCCCGGTGCCGGGAATTTTGCCGCGATAAAGGTGCAGGTCTGAACCGCAAATGGCGGTAGCGGTCACGCGCAGGATAATGTCATCGGCCGCTTCCAGACCCGGGTCGGGTACGTTATCCACGCTGACTTTATGCGGGCCGTGATACGTTAATGCTTTCATTTTTTGATCTCCTGCTGACGGGGGAAGGGCGGCCAGACCAGAAGGTGTGGCTGCCTGCGAGAAAGACTCAGGGAATCTGAGATCGAAACCTGCCTGAAGTGTAGTAACCCTTTGAGGAGTAAGCCGAGCGGTGCTGGAGGCGAGGCGGTTTCAGACCGGCGGGCTGGATGAATGCCTTTGCAGTGTGGCGGCAGTGACGGACAGCGCATCCGGCTGCCAGCCAGTGAGATCAGCCAGCGCGCGCCGGTAAGGGGTGTCGATTTGTGCCGGAACCTGCCCGAGGTAGTGAAAAGCATGCTCACGTGTTTCACCGGTGAGGTTCTGCAGATAGTGTCGCGCATCATCCAGCGTCGGTATCTGCCCTTCAACTCCCGCCATGCGGGCAGGCAGACCGGTCCAGATTAATCCTTCGATGCCTTTCGCCTGCGCCCATTCCGCCAGCGGTCCCACTGAGGTTTCTGTCACCGTCATCATGCCGACGCCATCGACGCGGCTGTCTGGTATCGCCTCCCGAATGCGCAACGCGCGGCAGGCGCTCTCCAGTGAGGCGGTGTTCAGCCAGGCCCAGAACACTGTCACCGGGCGGGCGTTGAGACAGATCGCCGTTGATAGTTCACCGCCGTCAGCGATGCGCACAAACTCAATCGGAACGGCAGGTCCATCATGATGCCACTGACTGGCCACCGGCAGTGCGCCAGGTTTCCAGATTAACGATCCCCATCCCAGGCAGGCAATTTTCATTCTTTTCTCCTGTGTCCCTGTCGGCGTGATCGCGACAGCGTCAGATAAAGCGTAGCCCGTTACGCTTAATCGTTACAGGGATCACCTTTTCAGGGCAGTAAAGCGGGCGCAAAAATGGCATGATCGCCGCGCAGTCACTTTGCACAACCTGACGGTTTTATCATCAATCCATGCGTGTTTGTCTTCGCGGCTTGAACTTTTATCGTCAGGTAGTGTAAAAAGTGGCGCACGCAATCGATTACCTTTGTATGCGCGGATCATTTTACGCTTCACCGATCCGTCTGCAGCTGAGGCTGAGAGCGGGGCATACGTTTACCTGCCTGACGGCTCAGGTTTACTGGCGGCTTTTAACACGGACTATCTGATGAAAACCACGCAAACTGGCACGCTGGGCGCGCTTGAGAGTGACGTCGATACGGGATGGCGTAAAACCGACACGATGTGGATGCTGGGTTTATACGGCACCGCAATCGGAGCCGGTGTGCTGTTCCTGCCCATCAATGCCGGTGTCGGCGGGCTGATCCCGCTTATTATCATGGCGGTGCTGGCCTTTCCGCTGACCTTCTTCGCGCACCGCGCCCTGACGCGTTTTGTCCTTTCCGGTAAAAATCCGGCGGGTGATATCACTGAGGTGGTCGAGGAGCATTTCGGCGTTGGCGCGGGCAAGCTGATTACGCTGCTCTATTTCTTCGCGATTTACCCGATTCTGCTGATGTACAGCGTGGCGATCACCAACACAGTTGAGAGCCTGATGGTGAATCAGCTCGGCCTGGTGCCGCCGCCGCGGGTGCTGCTGTCGCTGCTGCTGATTGTCGGCCTGATGACCATTGTGCGCTTCGGCGAGAAGATGATTGTCAAAGCGATGAGCGTGCTGGTCTATCCCTTTGTGGCGGTTTTGATGCTGATGGCCTGCTATCTGATCCCGCACTGGCACGGGGCTGCACTCTCAACCCTGAACGTTCAGCCTGCGGGCAGCAGCCTGTGGATGACGCTGTGGCTGGCGATACCGGTTATGGTCTTTTCGTTTAACCATTCACCCATCATCTCCTCCTTTGCACTGGCGAAGCGCGAAGAGTATGGCGACGCCGCCGAGAAAAAATGCTCGCGCATTCTGGCCTGCTCGCACCTGATGATGGTGGTGACGGTGATGTTCTTTGTCTTCAGCTGCGTGCTGAGTCTGTCGCCTGACGATCTCCATGCCGCCAAGGCGCAGAACATTACCATTCTCTCCTATCTGGCGAACCATTTTCAGGTGCCGATGATTGCCTGGCTCGGGCCGCTGATTGCCATTGTGGCGATCACCAAATCGTTCCTCGGCCACTATCTGGGCGCGCGCGAAGGGTTTAACGGTATGGTCAATAAGGCGCTGCGCAGCCGCGGTAAAACTATCGCGCCTGCCAGACTGAATCGCCTGACGTCACTCTTTATGTTGCTTACCACCTGGCTGGTGGCAACGCTGGACCCGAATATTCTCGGCATGATTGAGACGCTGGGCGGGCCGGTGATTGCCATGATCCTGTTCCTGATGCCGATGTATGCCATTCACAAAGTGCCGGCGATGCGTAAGTACAGCGGGAAAATCAGTAACCTGTTTGTGGTGCTGATTGGTCTGATTGCCATCTCCGCGATTTTATATTCGCTGGTGAAGTAACAGATCAATCAACAGGCGCCTCTCCGCGGTATTGAGAGGCGTCTGCTGTTCTGCCCGCCACGCGTCATTTCTCCATGTATCGCCAGCCCTGGTCTCCCTGTTTTAACCAGCCGCCGCACAGTGAACCCTCTCCGTCAGACGCATCTCGTCAGCAATATTTACATTTGTTACTTTTTCACATGGTAGAGTTAACGCGAATAATTATTATTCCTTTAAAGGACAGGAGAAAAATGAAAATCGGGATTGTTGCTGCCACCACACTGTTACTGTCAACCGCCTGCGCGGCAACCACCTATCCGGTCACGGTGACTGATATGGATGGTCAGAAAATTACGCTGCAAAAAGAGCCGCAGCATGTGATTTTGCAGGACGGACGCGACGTGATGGCGCTGGCCTTACTGGATCGACAGAACCCGTTTCAGCGGGTCGTTGCCTGGAATAACCTGCCGAAAAAGCAGGATACCCAGACCTGGGATCTGCTGAAGCAGCGCTGGCCGCAGGCGGCATCGATTGTGGATATGGGCTTTAACGATCAAGGGCAGGTCAATCTGGAGAGCGTGCTGGCGAAGCAGCCCGACCTGATGATTGCGCAGCTGCGCGCCAAACCGGCACTGACGCAGTCGGGCGTTCTGGCTACCCTGAAAAATCTGCATATCCCGGTGCTGTTCCTGGATGATGAGCTCCACCCCAAAGAGAACACCCTGAAGAGTGTGAAAGTGCTGGGTACCGTTCTGAATCGCGAAACCGAAGCAAAAGCCTACGCCGATTTTTATCAGCAGCGCTGGCAGATGATTCAGCAAAAGATTGCGCAGGTGCCGCACAAGCCGACGGTATTTATTGAACCGATTGCCGGTAACAGCGACAACTGCTGCTTTACCCATGGTCATAACGGCTGGGGTGCGCTGGTGGAAGCGGTCGGCGGGAAAAATATCGGCTCAGCGCTGCTGCCCGGCAGCTCAGGTTTTGTGTCGCTGGAGAAGATTATCGCCATGAAGCCGGACGTTTACATCATGACCGGCTCGAAGCGTCCGAACAGCAACGTGCTGCCGTTTGGTTATGGTGCCAGTCAGACTGACGTGACCGCCACTTTTAATCGCCTGCAGAGCCGAACCGGCCTGGAGCAGATCGAACCGGTGAAACAGAAACGGGTCTATGGCGTTTATCACCATTTTTATAATCACCCTTACAACATCATCGGTATGGAAATTCTGGCTAAAGATCTCTATCCAGAGGTGTTCCGTGATCTCGATCCGACGGCCGATTATCACCATATCGTAAAACAGTTCACGGCGTTGCCGGATGCGCCGGTGATCCTCAGCACGCCATAACCGGGTAAAGCGTCGGGGTGCATTTCAGCACCCTGACGTTGAACAGGTTTTAACGGGTCAGCCCGAGACGTGATGTTCAGGCTGCCCGGTTAACATCTGGATTGCGTCAGAAGAGTTTTAAAGATATGACCTGTGTTAAGAAATCGCTAAGCAAGCGTAATACTGTGTAAGTTACCGGATTTTAAGACTTTTACAGATGTCTCCCGCCAGAATTATTGCCATGATGCCGATCAACGGTGCCTGGACAGCCGTTATTTTCGGAGGCAGTATCATGAAAAAAACAACATTAACGCTTATCGCTTCACTTTTAACATGCAGCACGCTCTTCTCTCAGGTTTCACTGGCAGACGATCATGATGACGGTCAGCGTAAGCCGGTGCCGCATCAGAACAGTGATAAACGCCCTGACAATCGCGGCCCCGATCAGAATCGCGACCGCGGTAACAATCGTCATGATGATAAAAAGCCTCACGACATGGGCAATAATCGGCATGATGAAGATAACAACCATCGTGGCAGAGAATCCCGCAATGACCGTGACCATTTCGCCTGGCAGGGCCACGATTTCCGTCGCGGCCATCCTGTCCCGCAGGAATATCGCGGCGACCATTATCGCGTAGCCGACTGGCATGAACGCGGTCTGCGTGAACCGCCGCGCGGTTATCACTGGGCAAACATCGACGGCAACTATGTGCTGATTGCTGCCGCGACCGGTGTGATTACCGCGCTGGTGCTGAACAGCGCCCTGAACTGATTCTATCCTGACCCGATCGCCAGGGATGGCTACGGCCATCCCTCTTTCTTTCCGTTTTGCTGCGCCAGCGGCTATCCTGAGACTCCACGCTGAAAATTTCCTGTGTAAGGAGTCATGATGACGACGGTTAAAATGGTTGCAGTCGATATGGATGGCACATTTCTGGACGATAATAAGCAGTACAATCGATCCCGCTTTCTCGCCTGCTATCAGCAACTCACCGCCCGCGACATCAAATTTGTGGTGGCCAGCGGCAATCAGTACTACCAGCTCAAATCCTTTTTCCCGGAGATCGCCAGCGATATCGCCTTTGTGGCGGAAAACGGCGCATGGATTATCGATCGTGACGAGGAGCTGTTTTGCGGTGCCTTTGAACACCGCGATGTAGAAGCGGTGATCAGCACTCTGCAAAACGGCAATTACCCTGGCCTGCGTTACCTGCTGTGTGGTCGTAACAGCGCGTATTACTTCGACGGCATGGAAGAGAGCTGGCTGAAGAAGATGCGCCATTACTGTCACCGGCTGAAGCCGATTCATCATCTGGATGAGGTGCAGGATGACCGGCTGTTTAAGTTCGCGCTGAACCTCTCGGATGATTACATCGAGCCACTGATGGCGGATATTGAGCGACTGCACCAGGGACGCGTGGCCGCGACGTCAAGCGGTCATGGCTCGGTCGATCTGATCGTGCCGGGAAATCACAAAGCGCACGGTCTGGATCTGCTGGCAAAACGCTGGGGGATTACGCACGACCAGGTGCTGGCCTTTGGCGATGGCGGTAACGATCTGGAGATGCTGAAACAGTCCGGCTTCAGTTTTGCCATGGACAATGCGCCAGAGCGGGTGAAGCAGGCGGCACGTTATGCCGCGGCGTCTAATAATGAGGAGGGCGTGTTGCAGATCATTGAGCAGATGCTGGCAGGTGAGGGGCCTTTTGCCGCCCCGCGGCGCTGAGACTGAACGTGCCAGGATAGCGCTGAGCTGCTGCATGACCTGCCAGGCTGGCAGGTCAGTGAAGGAGGCCAGCGCGTTGATCACGCCGTGATTTGCCAGGCCTGCGCAATCATCGTCTGCATCTGTTCGCGGCTGTAATTCACCAGCGAATTTTTACTGTTGGCACGCGCCAGGATCCACTCCACCTCAGTGCGGCTCAGCGACGGGCCATCCTGCCAGAATGGCGTGATGGCATGCTGCTGCAGCCACTGCTTCAGAAACTGTGCCGGTGAATCTGTGGATTCGCTGAAGAGCTGCGGGTGCAGCTCCGCCATCAGCGTACACTGCAGCGGCTGCTGGCTGTCAGACAGCAGATCCAGGAACGAAAACAGCAGGCGCCCGCACACTTCACCGTGATGGAACGGCTTAATCGCGCCCAGTTCCCCGGCAATACCGTGGATCACCCCCAGACCCGCGCTGCTGAGACTGACGCCCCCCAGCCACGATGCCATCATCATTGCTTCACGTGCCGCGTCACCCGCCGCATCCTCGCGATTGAGTGTAGGCCACGCCTGAACAAACTGACGCAGACCGGTCAGCGCCAGCTGGCGGGTGAAGAGGTTGCCTTTGCCGGAGAGATACGCTTCAAACAGATGGGTAAAAGCATCGATGCCGCAGGTCGCCAGCACCTGGTCAGGCGCGCCTTTCAGCAGATCCGGATCAAGAATCGCGACCTCCGGCACAAAGACCGGGTGGCGCAGTGACGCTTTGATCTGAATATCCTGCTGGTCTGTCACCACCGCATTTTGCGTGACTTCGCTGCCGGTCCCGGCCGTTGTCGGAACCGCAACCAGCGGCAGCGTGATGGGCTGAACCGCAGTGTCACCTACCTTCTCCAGATAGCGGGCCGTGGGCAGCGGGTGTTGGATCATGGCGCTAAAGGCTTTCGCCGCATCCAGCACGCTGCCTCCGCCAATCGCGACCACCCGATCAACATGACCGCGCCAGCGCGCAACCCAGCCATCGATCTCAGTGGGCGAGGCTTCATGGCTGACAATTTCATAACCGAGAATGTGATCGTTGAGGTCAGCTTTTATCCGGGCATAGGCTGGCCCCTGCAGGAAAGATTGTCCGCAAAACAGCAGGGTAGGTTGTGACCGGGCGGCCAGCAGCGGCACCAGTTTATCCAGACTACCGCGACCAAAGAGGGTTCGTTGATTACTGTACAGCTCACTCAGGTTCTCACTCACCGGCGCATCCTTTTTACATTTCGCTAAAATCTGAGTGTAACGAAAAGCGCGACGCCAGCATGGGCAAACTTTCTGATAACACACTGGCAAAAAGTTGATCATCTTCGCAAAACAGAAATTCACCGTCGGCGGGGTGGTGCTTTCCTGCGGATGTTACCCTTAACATGTTATCGGTAACAGCGTTTGTCGGGATGTGTAAGCATCTTACAGCGCACTGTTTTGCAGCCCTCCGGGGATCATGATAATAAACCGACACTGAATTTCCTTCAGTGCGCAAGGTGGAGAAAACCTATGCCATTACTCTATGTGGCGATTGGCGTCGCGTTACTGCTGCTGCTGATGATTCGCTTTAAGCTTAATGGATTTATCGCGCTGATCCTGGTGGCGCTGGCGGTCGGTGTGATGCAGGGCATGCCGGTAAATAAAGTCATTACCTCAATCAAAGCGGGCGTAGGCGGCACGCTGGGCAGCCTGGCGCTAATCATGGGCTTTGGTGCCATGCTCGGTAAGTTGCTGGCCGACTGCGGCGGTGCGCAGCGTATTGCCACCACCCTGATTGAAAAATTCGGCACAAAGCATATTCAGTGGGCGCTGGTGCTGACCGGTTTTATCGTCGGTTTTGCGCTGTTCTACGAAGTGGGCTTTGTCCTGATGCTGCCGCTGGTGTTCAGCGTGGCGGCGTCGGCGCGTGTGCCGCTGCTCTATGTCGGGGTGCCGATGGCGGCTGCTTTATCAGTGACGCACGGTTTTCTTCCCCCGCATCCTGGTCCTACAGCCATTGCCACGCTGTTTAATGCTGACATGGGTAAAACGCTGCTGTTCGGAACGCTGCTGGGTATCCCTACGGTAATTCTGGCGGGTCCGGTTTATGCCCGTTTCCTGAAAAACATCGACAAACCGATTCCACAGGGGCTTTACAACCCGAAGACCTTTACCGAAGCGGAAATGCCCAGCTTTGGCGTCAGCGTCTGGACGGCACTGGTGCCGGTGGTACTGATGGCGCTGCGTGCCGTGGCGGAGATGCTGCTGCCAAAAGGCCACGTAATGCTGCCCTATGCGGAGTTCTTTGGCGACCCGGTAATGGCAACGCTGATTGCGGTACTGATTGCGATTTTCACCTTTGGCCTGAATCGCGGTCGTACGATGGAACAGGTGATGGATACCCTGACCGACTCGATCAAAATCATTGCCATGATGCTGTTGATCATTGGCGGTGGCGGGGCCTTCAAACAGGTGCTGGTGGACAGCGGCGTGGATAAATATATCGCCAGCATGATGCACTCGACTCAGCTTTCACCCATCTTTATGGCCTGGTCGATTGCTGCTGTGCTGCGTATTGCCCTGGGTTCTGCCACGGTAGCGGCGATTACCGCCGGGGGCATTGTGGCACCGTTGATTGTCACCAGCGGTGCCAGCCCGGAATTAATGGTTATCGCCGTGGGTTCCGGCAGTGTGATCTTCTCGCACGTTAATGACCCTGGCTTCTGGCTGTTCAAAGAGTATTTCAACCTGACGATTGGCGAAACCATTCGCTCCTGGTCGGCGCTGGAGACCATTATTTCGGTCTGTGGTCTGGTGGGTTGCCTGCTGCTCTCCTGGGCCATTTGACCTCTGGCCGCTGGCAACCCTGCCAGCGGCTCCTCTCTTTGCTTCTCTCCGGCCCGTTTCTTTTTGTATCGCGGGCAGCCTCCAGAGCCGGCTTATTCGCAGCCTGTAACCACGAATATAAAAAGGGCCGCAAAACGCGGCCCACAGGTCTGTAATAACGTAAATCTGGCCTCTTAATGAGGCGGTTCAAAACCGGCTTTGACCATCTGTTCGCGTAGCGCTCGCGCAATTTCGCGATTGCCGCCGGTGACCGGATAGATAACGTTGTTTACCACATCATCAAGATAGTGCTCGTCAAACTCCTGCATAGAGAGCTGCGTGCCGCCTTCATCGTTGATGGCGAAAGAACCTTTGATGTGGTTACCGCTGTTTTTGGCCTTAAGGCTGTAGCGGCCCATGCTGGTATTAATCGTACTCATAAGATCTCCTCGCGACTCATTTCAATCTCATCACTACTGAGGCCTGCCTTGCCGCCTGAATTTTAGCCAGGAATGGTCTGTAAAACGAAGAAAGAGGGCCAGTAAGAAGTGGTGTTGCGATCGTTATCTCAGAACATAAATAAAAGCGAAATCTGCTGAACTTATGAGCAGTTGAACACTGAGTGAAGCGGCGTGACAAATTTTTCTGTCTATACTGCTTACAGGAAAAATGTTTAATCAGTGAGGGGAAAAGGAAATGAAAATTATTCTGTGGATTATCGCGATCATTTTTATCGTGGGCTTACTGACCCTGACAGGGGTGTTCAAACTGATTTTCTGATGTCATAGTTTTGTTAAAGCTTCAGCGACGGCGGGCACCTAATCAGGTGCCCGAACTGTTTTCTGGCTTGCTAACAAATACTGGCTAATGGGATCCATCGGCGTATTCGGTAGCAGATCCTGTGAGCCCAGCTGTTTTTTACAGCATGCACAGCAGGCACCATGAAAGTTGCGCTTACCCTCCCGATAATCAGTGAAAACGAACCGTGCGCTTCCACACTGGCTACAGCGTATCTTCATCACCATTCTGCGTCTCATCCTCCTTTTAATGCGCCCTGACGGATGCCTGCCTCTGTACGGTTAAGCAAATTTTATCTATTGCTGCGCAACATTATTCCGGACTGCGATGAGAAACGTAATTTCTTATAACGCTGATTGTTTGTTGCCAAATGCGAATTCAACCACTAAAAAGCACTTCATTGATCTCGCTCAATGTTTCTTTGCTGTTGGTTAAAATATCCGCGAACACCCCACTCTGACTGGGATTATTGGCACTTAACGCTTATCCTGGTGCAATTAAAAGCAGGAACCGCGCTCAGAAATTTAAGAATTTTTGCTCATTTGATGAGCATTTGTGCCGCAATGACTACGAGAGCCCTTAAAAATGGGTCAGGCAGAGAAAAGCGCTGTTCCGATGAAGATAAAAAAATTGCGTTTTTACTTCTGTCGCCTTCATTAAGAAGAGGAATACGTCTTAATAAGATTTTTCTTTTTAACGTAAGTGCTCTGTAACTTTTAAAGAGAAAAGGTGCGTCTTTCCAGCGGGTTAGCGCTCAGTGCAGGTCATCGACCTGCTAGCTGTTTACGGACGATTCGCAAGTCCGGAAGCAGGAAAGTGTGATGGACGCACGGAAAGGCGATATTTATCACTTTTTCATCAAATCATGCTGGACAAATCCCTCAGCAATTGCTGTACTAGACCCCGACACAGTTTAGTGTCCATTTTTCATGTAAAGGTAATATAGATGTCTAAGATCAAAGGTAACGTTAAGTGGTTTAATGAATCTAAAGGATTCGGTTTCATTACTCCTGAAGATGGCAGCAAAGATGTATTCGTACATTTCTCTGCAATCCAGAGCAACGGCTTCAAAACTCTGGCTGAAGGTCAGCGCGTAGAGTTTGAAATCACCGACGGCGCTAAAGGCCCATCTGCTGCTAACGTTATCAGTCTGTAAGTTAACAGTCAGAATTCTAAAAACCCGCCTGATGGCGGGTTTTTTTATGGCTGTAATCTGCGCTTCATCCCTTTCATCGTAACCTCCTGTATCGTCCCTGTGGCCGCACAAACTGCGCGGCGGTACACAATAAATTCCCGTAACATATTTATAACAACCTGACATGCAGCTTTTTAGTTTGCGACGCTATATAACTGAGCGACAGAACCCGGTGAGTGAGGAGGCAGGATGAACATACGTCAGGCAGAGTTGAAAGACAGTTTTGCGTTGAGTGCCCTGTTGAGCGAGTTAGGCTACGGCGGCACCGAAAGCTTCATTGAACAGCGCCTGGCGCAGTTATGCAGCGATCCCAGTGAAGCGCTGCTGGTGGCGGAACATGGCAGCCAGGTGCTGGGTTTTCTTTCCCTGCATTTTATTCCTCAACTGGCCCTGGCCGGTGATTTTGCCCGCATCAGCTACTTCTGCATTGCAGAGGGTGAGCGCAGTAAAGGTGTCGGCCAGCAGCTGCTTCAGCACGCTGAAACGCTGGCAGCGCGTCGTGGCTGCGACCGTATGGAAGTCCATTGCCATCAGTCACGTCTCAAGGCGAATCAGTTCTACGCCCGCGAAGGTTATACTGAGTCCCCCCGTTATCTCATCAAAGATCTGCAAGCGGGTTAACTTCTCGTCCGGAGGCGATGACCAGTGCCCCGGCAATCATCTCCCGCTGTTCATCCCTGAGGCTGGCGATGCTGACGCGAATAAACTGCGTGGGGCCAAGCCGACAGCGCTCGCCCGGCACGACCGCAATCCCGCGGGCCGCCAGCGTAATCATGGCAAACTGCTCCGACGCTACCGGGATATAGAGGCTTAACCCGTCGCGAAGCGGCAAAGGCAGACCGCGCCGCGCCAGCGACGTCAGCATCGCTTCGCGTCGTTGCCGGTAAATTGCGCGCGCGGTGGCAATCTGTTGTTGCGTTGCCTCATCCTCCAGCAGCCACGCGACTGCGTCCTGCAGAATGCGGCTGGTCCAGCTGACGCCAAAATTTCGCCATGACTGTATCCGCTTCACCATCTCCGAGGTGGCAGAGAGCACGGCCAGCCGCAGATCCGGCCCGTAGGCTTTGGAAAATGAACGGATGTGTAGCGTTCTCTCAGGAAAACAGACGCCAAGGCTCCAGCTCGCCTCCGCGGAGAGATCGCCAATCCCATCATCCTCAACAATCAGTGTGCTGCTCATTTGCAGAACCTGCGCCAGTGCCTGACGTCGCGCCACGCTGATGCTGTTCCCGGTAGCGGAGTGAGTACGGGGCTGATAGATCAGCATCACCGGTGCCTGCTCCAGCAGAACAGACAGGACATCCGGCAGCGGACCCTCCTCATCACACGCCAGCGGCAGGATCTCTGCGCCGACGTTATCCAGCATATCGAGCAGCCGGGTTGCGGTTGGATCTTCAATAATCACCCGGTCACCCGGCGAGACGAGGGTCTGTACCAGCAGGTTCATCGCATCAAAACCGCCATCCGTTGCCAGAAACGCTTCTGCCGCATAGGGCCAGCGCGGCTTAATCGCCTGAAGCAGCGGCGCTGAAATCGCTTCACGGGTGTAGCTATTGAGTTGCGGTGAGCGCAGGGCCGCCTGCAGCGCTTGCTGCAGATCAGGCAGCAGGGCAGGGTCGGGCGAGGCCAGAGTCAGATCGGCCCGGATGTTATCGCCGTAATTACCGATCTTCTCAAAGCGAATCGGACGCGGCATCACCGTGTTACCACTCACCCAGACACCACTGCGGCCCTTGCCCGCCAGCACTTTCTGCTTTCGCAATTGCGCCCAGGCAGCAGAAACGGTTGCCGGACTGACGCCCAGCTGCTCCGCGATATCCCGCACTGCGGGCATCTGCATGCCTGTCGCAATCTGTCCGTCCCGAATCAGGGCGGAGGCGGCCTGGGCGATGCCTTTCACTGAAGGCGATGTTATCTGGCTGCAAAACCAGTTGAGGTCGACGCTCTCTGTCATAAGAAAATACTTTGTTCAGTAACAAAATAGTAATTGTTCAGGTAAGTATTCCGGATCTAGTATCAAATTCAAGCACTATTTTAAGCCCCTTACCGATGGCGAAGCGTAAACGGAGAGATCATGGCAAAGCTACTCATCAGACTGGCGGTACGCGACTGGGACTACTTCACCCCACTGGCGCTGGGCGATATCAGACCGGAAGGCTTTGATCTGCAGATCGACCGCGTCGGCACGCTGGTGAATGACCTGGCGACCAGCCCCGATTATGACGCGGGCGAAGTCTCCTTCAGCCGTTACGCCCAGAGCCGGGCCAGAGGCGACGAAACCTTACTCGGCCTGCCGCACTTTCTGATGCGCGGCTTCCGTCAGCGCTGCATCATCACCACCGCCAGCAGCTCCCTCACTACGCCTGCAGAGCTGAAAGGCAAAAGGATTGGCGTCACCGGCTGGCAGGATTCGGGCAATACCTGGACACGCACGGTGCTGCGTGAAGCAGGCGTCGAAATTGATGATGTCTTCTGGTATGCCGGTCGTCTTACGGCAGAGCATCCGATAGTCGATCGGCTGGCGGGATTTGGCCGGCCCGGCCGCATTGAGCCGGCTCCTGACGAGCGACCGCTGATTGAGATGCTGCAGGCAGGTGAGCTGGATGCCATCTTCACTCCCTTTATGCCGGAGGGCTTTTTCCTGCCTGATTCGGGTCTGCGGCAGCTGCAGATCGATTTTTATCAGGCGGAACGGGACTACTTTCACCGTGTCGGCTATGTGCCGGGCATTCATATTCTGGCCCTTAAACCGGCGCTGGCGGCGGAACATCCGTGGCTGCCTGCGGCATTAAGTGAAGTGATCGATCGCTCTTATCAGCTGTGGATGCAGAAAAGAGAGAAATATGCCGACACCACGCCGTGGCTGCTGGACGATTTGCGACGCACTGCGCAGGAATTACCGGCGGACTGGAATCAGAATGGTTTTAGCGCTAACAGGAAGATGATTGCGGACTTTAGCCGCGAGCTTTATCAGCAGGGACTGACCCACCAATTACTGACGCCGGAAGCGATGTTTCCGGCCGCTGCGGGAGAAGAGAAATGATGAAAGTGGCACTGGGACAGTTTGCGGTAAGCCGCGAATGGCAGGACAACGCTCATATCTGTCTGGATTTAATGCAGCGGGCGTCAGACGGGGGGGCCGATCTGCTGGTCCTGCCGGAAGGTGTGCTGGCGCGTGATATTGCCGACCCTGATTTAGTGCTGAAGGCAGCACAGCCGCTGGATGGTCCTTTCCTGAGCCAGTTGCTGGCCGCCAGCAAGCACACTGCGCTGACCACCATGATGAGCGTTCACGTTCCCACCGATCAGCAAAAAGCGCTCAACGTGCTGATGGCTATTCGTAACGGTGAGATCATCGCCGCCTATGAAAAGCTGCATCTGTACGATGCCTTTGCGATGCAGGAGTCGCAGCGGGTCAATCCGGGCCACGTCATTCCGCCGCTGATTGACGTCGCGGGTATGAAAGTCGGATTAATGACCTGCTATGACGTACGTTTCCCGGAGCTGGCGCGTCGGCTGGTGCTGGATGGTGCAGACGTACTGGTGCTGCCTGCAGCCTGGGTTAAAGGTCCGCTGAAAGAGATGCACTGGGAGTTACTGACCCGCGCCCGTGCGCTGGAGAATACCTGCTATATGGTGGCGGTGGGCGAGTGTGGCCCACGCAATATCGGCAACAGTCTGGTGGTCGATCCGCTGGGCGTCGCAGTGGCGAATGCGGCGGAGTCACCCGCACTGCTGTTTGCCGATCTCGACCCTGAGCGCGTCGCCTATGCCCGCCGGGTACTGCCAGTGCTGGAGAACCGACGCTTCGCCCGTCCCGAACTCAACTGATCCGCTGAACCAGGAATTCCTTATGACGAAGAGAGCAACCGCCTTAATCGTGGCGCTGGGGCTGACTGCCTCCCTGGCGCAGGCTGCCGATGCTATTCCGGTGCAAAAAGTTGACCAGGCGCTGCATGATCAGCTGCCGGATGAGATCAAAAAAGCGGGCAAAATGATTTCAGTGAACAACGGTTCATTTCCTCCCTATGAAATCGTTAATGGCCCGCACGCGATGGAGGGCGCCTCAGCGGAGCTAACCACCGCGCTGGCGCAACTGCTGGGTGTGAAGATCGAGCATGCGACGGTGAGCGGCCTGTCAGGCGTGCTGACCGGCATCAATGCGGGTCGCTATCAGCTGGCGATTGGCCCGATTGGTGATTACCCGGACCGCCAGCAGAAAGTGGACTTCGTCGATTTTGTGCAGGAGTTTGTGGTGTTCGGCGTGCAGAAGGGGAATCCGGCAAAAATTAATCAGCTGGATGACACCTGCGGCAAGCGTATTGCTGTTATGGCCGCCGGCTCTGCGGAACAGGTTATCCGTAAACAGTCAGCGCAGTGTGTGGCCGATGGAAAGCCGGCGGTGACGGTGCAGGCCTTTACCGATCAGCCTTCGTCTATTCTGGCGGTGCGCTCTAAACGTTCCGATGCCTTCTTCTCATCACAGGCTCCACTGACTTACTTTGTTAATCAGGCGAAGGGACAACTTGAACTGGCGGGCAAAGGGCACAAAAACGGTTTTGGCGATATCTTCCAGGGTACTGTGGTGCCAAAAGGCTCACCGCTGGGCCTGGTGGTGCTGGATGCCTACAAAGAGCTGTATCAGAACGGCACTTATGCAGCGATCATGAAAAAGTGGCAGCTTGAGGGCAACATGACCAAAGCGCCCGGGCTGAATCTGGCGAAAGAGGCCAGCAAATGAGCCCGTCTCGCCATCTGCACCGCGATGAGAGTGGCGAGGGGCAGCTGCGCGACGTGGCGTTCGCCCGCAGCGCGCCCACTTACGGCCGCTGGATCAGCTGGATTCTGGTGCTGGTAATCGGCTCGAATCTGCTGTGGCTGGTGGCGACCAATCCTAATTTTGAGTGGCAGGTGGTGCTGAAGTGGTTTACCGAAGAATCCGTACTGAAAGGGTTGCAGGTCACTCTGGGGCTGACGGTCGTGTCGATGATACTGGGCACGCTGCTGGGTCTGCTGCTGGGCGTCTGGCGGCTCTCTGAAAACCGGCTGCTGCGCGGCGTCGCCGGACTCTATATCTGGTTCTTCCGGGGTACGCCGCTACTGGTGCAGCTGATCTTCTGGTACAACCTTTCTACGCTGTTTCCCGCGCTGTCGCTGACGCTGCCGTGGAGCAGCGTCACGCTGGCCAGCTGGAACACCAACGATCTGATTACGCCGCTGACGGCAGCCATTGCCGGGCTGGCACTGAATGAAGCGGCCTATATGGCGGAAATTATTCGCGCCGGTCTGCTGTCGGTGGATAACGGTCAGGTGGAGACCACGCAAGCCTTTGGCATGAGCCGGTCGCGGGCGCTGCGACGCATCATTATTCCGCAGGCGATGCGGTCTATCATTCCGCCCACCGGCAACCAGTTAATCAGCATGATCAAGGCGACGTCGCTGGTCAGCGTGATCGCGATGGGCGATCTGCTCTACTCGGTGCAGGCGATCTACAACCGCACCTTCGAGATCATCCCGATGCTGATGGTGGCAGTGATCTGGTATCTGCTGATCACCTCGATCCTCAATCTGGGCCAGTCCGCCATCGAGCGCTACTATGCGCGTGGCACCCGCCGGGTGGCCAGCGTCCCCAGACGCGCCGCGACGGTAGCGGGCAGCGCGCAATCTCAGCGGGAGGAACAATGAGTCAGAGTGAACCCCTGGTCTGTGCCCGTAACGTGCAGAAGAATTATGGCGACAATCAGGTCCTGAAAGGAATCGATCTGGATGTCTGGCCCGGCGAAGTGGTGGTGATTCTCGGACCCTCCGGGTCCGGCAAATCCACGTTTCTGCGCTGCATCAATCATCTTGAAGAGATGAACGCCGGATCGATTCGGGTCGGCGAAGAGCAGATTGGCTATGTGCTGAAAGGGCATGTGCTGCATCGGCTTTCGCCACGCCAGATCGCCCGTCAGCGTCAGAAAATCGGCATGGTGTTTCAGCAGTTCAATCTCTATCCGCATATGACGGTGCTGCAGAACATCATTGAAGCGCCCATCGGCGTGCATAAATTTCCGCGTCAGGAGGCAATGGCACACGCCCGAGCGCTGCTGGCGACGGTGGGATTAAGTGATAAAGCGGACGCCTGGCCGCGCCACCTGTCGGGTGGACAGCAGCAGCGTGTGGCGATTGCGCGGGCGCTGGCAATCAAGCCGAAGCTGATGCTGTTTGATGAACCAACCTCTGCACTCGATCCGGAACTGGTGGGGGAAGTACTGACAACCATGCGTACCCTGGCCGATCAGGGTTTGACGATGATTGTGGTAACCCACGAAATCAGCTTTGCGCGGGAAGCCGCCGATCGCGTCGTCTTTATGGATGGCGGGGTGGTGGTGGAGCAGGGCACTCCAGAAGAGGTGATCGCGAATCCGCAGCATCCACGGACCCAGGCGTTTCTCAGTCGTTTCATCTGAGATCTTACTCTGTTACAGATTCCAGTTGTCGCCGCAGGCAAACTGCGCGTAAATAACAGTCACCGTGATTCGATAAAGTTGAAAGGTTAAATATGGAAGGTATCAGTATTGCCAAGCTGCTGATTATCGGTGCGCTTATCGTACTGCTTTTTGGTACCAATAAGTTGCGCTCTCTGGGCGGCGATCTGGGCTCCGCGATCAAGGGCTTCAAAAAAGCCATGAAAGACGAAGATACCAGTGCAACCCGAACAACGGCTGAAGACGTGCCGGCAGAACGCGTCGTTCATAAAGATTAATCGGTTATTTGCTGCAAATAACTGTTACTTTTTATTTCAGGCCATTTCAGGCACGTATAAAAAAACCAGGCTGTTTCCAGTCTGGTTTTTTGTTTTTTAAGCTTCCTGAGAGGCTTCGTGATTATTTCACTTCTTCGCCTTTAGCCTGCATATCCGCATGATAGGAAGAGCGGACAAACGGACCACACGCGGCATGGGTAAAGCCCATCGCCATCGCTTCTGCTTTCATCTCATCGAACTCGGCCGGGCTGACGTAGCGCTGAACCGGCAGGTGGTGGCGGCTCGGCTGCAGATACTGTCCCAGCGTCAGCATGGTGACGCCGTGGCGACGCAGATCGCGCATCACTTCCACGATTTCGGCGTTGGTTTCACCCAGGCCAACCATCAGACCCGATTTGGTCGGGATATGCGGATGTGCTTCTTTGAAGCGCTCCAGCAGCTTCAGTGACCACTCGTAGTTCGCGCCCGGACGCACCTGGCGGTAAACGCGCGGTACGTTTTCCAGGTTGTGGTTAAACACATCCGGTGGCGTTGCGGTGAGAATCTCCAGTGCGCGATCCATACGGCCACGGAAGTCCGGCACCAGCGTTTCAATTTTGATGGTGGGATTTTTTTCGCGAATCGCGCTGATGCAGTCGGCAAAGTGCTGCGCGCCGCCATCACGTAAATCATCACGGTCAACCGAGGTGATGACCACGTAGCGCAGGCCCATATCGGCAATCGTCTGCGCCAGTTTCGCGGGTTCATTAGCATCCGGTGCATTAGGACGGCCATGCGCCACATCGCAGAACGGACAACGACGGGTACAGATTGCGCCCAGGATCATAAAGGTGGCGGTGCCATGGTTAAAGCATTCGGCAAGGTTAGGGCAGGACGCCTCTTCACAGACCGAGTGCAGCCCGTTTTTGCGCATCGCAGCTTTAATACCCTGAATACGACTGGAGTCGGCTGGCAGCTTGATTTTCATCCATTCCGGCTTACGCAACATCTCCTGCCGTTCAACAGCCACGGTTTTCACCGGGATCAGCGCCATTTTGTCTGCGTCACGATATTTGACGCCGCGTTCCATCTGAATTGGTTTACTCATAAATCAGCAGGTTCCGGTCGGATTGCGATTTGAAAGCGTTCCCAATCAAACCGGGAAGGGGGCTTTCAACTTTATTTGAAAAAAGTGCAAAAATTATATCATCTCATCGTCTGGGAAGCAGCCACCGTCAGCGCTGAAAAGTTACATATTTGTAAATTCGCATTCTGCGTTAAGGCTTAACGGGAAGATCGCCTGCTATCCATTCAACATTTTCATAACCTGCCAGCCGCGCAAAGGCGCTGACCAGCGGAGCGCGTACCTGCTCTGTGGTCACCTCTGGCTGGAAATGTTTTAACTGGGTCATGCTCATGCCAGCGTAACCACAGGGATTAATGCGCAGGAAAGGCGACAGATCCATGGCCACATTCAGCGCCAGACCGTGAAACGAGCAGCCTTTGCGAATGCGTAATCCCAGCGAGCAGATTTTCTCTTCCCCGACATAGACGCCGGGTGCATCTGCGCGGGCGCGGGCGCTGACGCCGAATTCTGCCAGCGTAGCGATCACCGTCTCTTCAAGAAAAGTCACCAGCTGGCGCACGCCGAGCTTACGGCGTTTTATATCGATCAGGACATACATGACCTGTTGTCCCGGCCCGTGATAGGTGACCTGACCGCCACGATCGCTCTGCACCACCGGAATATCACCGGGCATCAGCAGATGTTCTGCTTTTCCCGCCTGACCCTGCGTAAAGACCGGAGGATGTTCGACCAGCCAGATTTCGTCACGACTCTGGTCATCGCGCTGGTCAGTATAGTGGTGCATGGCGTCAGAGACGGATTGCCAGTCGCACAGACCGGACTGGCGGACAAAGAGGGTTTCAACTGACAAAGCGATAGCCCGCTAAAGGAAAAAACGCTGAGGATAACGTCGGCAAACCGTCAGGCTGTGGCGCCTTGCCGACCCGTAAATTACAGTACCATCCGCACAATTTCGATCTGGCCCAGCTCTTCGTACAGGCGTTCGACCTGCTCAATGTGGGTGGCGTTGATAGTGATGTTTACGGAGTGATAGTTGCCTTTGCTGCTCGGCTTAACTTCAGGGCTGTAGTCGCCGGGCGCATGACGTTGCACCACTTCAACCACTTGATCAACCAGCTCCGGTTGCGCCAGACCCATTACTTTATAGGTAAACGGGGTAGGAAATTCGAGCAGCTCATTCAGTTTGGTTTTCATATTTACTCCGGTGCATAAAAAACAGGCTCCCGCCTGAGCGGGAGCATCATAATATCTGTTAATGGGGACGAAGGGGCGATTTTTCAATCACCCTTTACGCTTAACCGAACCAGTGATGGAACATCAGTTTGATGTAATCCACGATACGGCCAAAGAAACCACCCTCAGAGATCTCGTTCAGCACCACCAGCGGACGCTGTTCGATCGTCTTGCCATCCAGCTGGAAGTTGATGCTGCCGACAACCTGGTTTTTCTTCAGTGGGGCGTGCAGTTCTGTGTTGGTCAGCACATAGCTGGCTTTAAGATCTTTCATACGGCCACGCGGAATGGTCAGGTAAGCATCTTTTTCCACGCCCAGTTGTACACGGTCATTATCACCAAACCAGACCGGCTCAGAGGCGAACTCTTTACCCGCTTTCAGTGGCGCAACGGTTTCAAAGAAACGGAAGCCCCAGGTGAGCAGTTTCTTGCTCTCAGTTTCACGGCCTTTAAAGGTATGACCGCCCATCACAGCAGAGATCAGGCGCATCTGGCCTTCGGTCGCTGACGCCACCAGGTTGTAACCGGCTGAGTTAGTATGACCGGTTTTGATCCCATCCACGTTCAGGTTGGTGTCCCACAGCAGACCGTTGCGGTTCATCTGGCGGATATTGTTGAACGTGAACTCTTTCTCTTTATAAACAGCATACTCTTCCGGCACGTCGCGGATTAGCGCCTGGCCAATCAGCGCCATGTCGCGCGCGGAGCTGTACTGACCTTCAGCGTCCAGACCATGGACGGTCCCGAAGTGAGTATTCTGCAGGCCAATCGCTTTAACGTAGTTGTTCATCAGATTAACGAAAGCATCCTGGCTGCCGGCGACATAGTCAGCCATCGCAACACAGGCGTCATTACCGGACTGCAGCACAATTCCACGGGTCAGCTGAGAAACCGGTACGCGGTCGCCTGGCTTCAGGAACATCAGCGAGGAGCCTTTGAACACCGGGTTTCCGGTCGCCCAGGCATCCGGACCGACGGTGACCATATCGTCCTGATGAATTTTGCCCGCTTTCACGGCCTGTCCAATGACATAGCTGGTCATCATCTTGGTCAGACTGGCAGGATCGCGGCGTGCATCGGCGTTTTTCTCTGCCAGCACTTTGCCCGAGTTGTAGTCGATAAGGACATACGCTTCGGCATCAATGTCCGGCACGCCCGGAATCATGGTCTTGAGATTGACGTCATCAGCAATAGCAGCATGGCTGAGAGAGAAAGCGATCAGTGATCCCACTGTCAGGCGTTTCAGCAAACGAGATGATTTCAGCGTGTTCATGTGTAGGACTACAACATCCGTGAGTTTGAGGTTAAAAATGTCACTCATCATACCCAATGCCAGTGAGTCTGGCACCGGGCGTGATGATTGGGTTGTTAGCAGACGTAACGTGTCGCTGTCTGATAAACCGATCAGCGACGCGTGTTAGTAATAAATGAGGCGGTCTGGCCTTCACTGCTCAGGCGCTGTTGTAGCGCAGCCGCTTCGGCGCGTGAGCTGTAGCCGCCGAGCTGAACGCGATAAACGTTGTTGCCCGCGTCTTCGACCTTGCCGGGCACACCGTAACGCTGGCTCAGGCTTTTCATCATCTGCTGAGCACGCGCCGGGTCATTTAGTGCACCGACCTGTACGACATATCCGGCTGCGGCACCACTGCTGGCTGCAGCCGCGGCGCTGGCGACTGCAGGAGCAGCACTGCTGGCGGCTGGTGCGGAACTGGCAGGCGCGGCGGCGGGTGGTTCACTGCCTTCCAGCACGCCGTTCGCTAATGGCTGAGGTGCGCCAAGAAAGCCGCTGCTCTGTACCGGCGCGCCCATGTTGTCACCGCCCTGCAGCGTGCTGTTGCTGATGGCTTCCACGTTTTGAGCAGGCGGTTCAGCGTTTGCGGCGTTGCCGCCATTCATCACCGCACCACCACTCAGGTCCGGGCGGGCAGGCAGCGAGTAGCTCTGTTTGGCGACCACAGTACCAATGGTGCCCGGGCCTGAGAGCGTACCGTCGGGAGCCACCTTGATATAGTCGACCCGCACCCGAGAATTATTGGAGATGTTCAGACGGTCACCGGCTGCCCGCGACAGGTCGATGATGCGTCCTGGCGTGTAGGGGCCGCGATCGTTAACGCGCACCACAATCTGACGGCCGTTCGCGATATTGGTCACGCGCACATAGCTCGGCAGCGGCAGAGTAAGGTGGGCGGCCGTCAGCGCATCGGGATCGTAGGCTTCGCCGGTAGCGGTGCGGTTGCCCTGTGCCTCTTCGCCGTACCAGGTGGCCAGGCCGACCTCGCTATAGTTCGACGGATCTTTGATGATGCGATAATTTTTGCCATTAACGCTGTAATCCTGGCTGGTGCCCGGATTAACTGGCTCATAACGAGGCTCAACGCCTGGAATCTCTACGACCGGTCCATTGTAAGCCGGTTGCGGCGGCGCCGTATTTTGGGGTTCGGGCGTGGTACAGGCCGCCAGAACCAGTGATGCCAGTGCAACGCCAAGCCATTCCTTACGCATCTGCAGCCTCTTAGACACTTTTAGATAACATTTTTCGGTGAGTGTGGATCGACATCACAATGCCGAATCCCGCCATAAGCACGATAAGCGCGGAGCCGCCGTAACTGACGAGCGGCAGCGGCACGCCAACTACCGGTAAGATACCACTAACCATGCCAATGTTAACGAAAACATAAACGAATAAAATCAGCATTAAACCGCCCGCCATGACCCGGCCAAACGTGGTCTGCGCGCGGGCTGCGACAACCAGTCCCCGCATGATCAGCAGCAGATAAAGGGTCAGCAGCAGCAGTACGCCAACCAGACCCAGCTCTTCGGCCAGAACCGCGAAGATAAAGTCGGTATGACGCTCCGGCAAAAATTCCAGCTGAGACTGGGTGCCCTGCAGCCAGCCTTTGCCGCGCAGTCCGCCTGAACCGATGGCGATTTTCGACTGGATGATGTGATAACCGGCACCCAGCGGATCTGTTTCAGGGTCGAGCAGCATCATGACGCGGTCACGCTGATAGTCGTGCATCAGGAAGAACCACAGAATCGGGATAAAAGCCGCGACCAGCAGAACGGCAACGCCAATCAGTTTCCAGCTCATTCCCGAAAGGAACAGGACAAACAAACCGGAAGCGGCAACCAGAATCGAGGTGCCGAGATCGGGCTGTGCGGCGACCAGCAGGGTCGGCACGAAGATCAGCAACAACGCAATGCCGGTGTTTTTCAGGGTTGGCGGACAGACATCGCGGTTAATAAAGCGCGCCACCATCAAGGGCACCGCGATTTTGGCAATCTCCGAGGGCTGAAAGCGAACAAAGCCGAGATCGAGCCAGCGCTGTGCGCCTTTACTGATCTGCCCGAAGGCATCGACCGCCACCAGCAGAATGACGCAGACAATATAGAGATAGGGGGCCCAGCCCTCATAAACGCGCGGCGGCACCTGCGCCAGCACAATCATAATCACCAGTCCCATCGCGATCTGACCGAGTTTACGCTCCATCATGCCGGGATCCTGACCACTGGCACTCCAGATCACCACGGCGCTGTAGGTCAGCAGGCCGAGAATGATCAGCATAAACAGCGGATCGATGTGGATGCGCATCCAGATCGATCGTTTCTGCGGACTATCTTGCATCGACATGTTTATTCACCTTCATAACCGGGCGGCACAGGGGCGGCGTCCGGCAGGACAGTATTGTTATCACCCAACATAATGTGATCCAGAATCTGGCGCATGACGGTGCCGACAGCCGGACCGGCGCCACCGTTTTCCAGGATAATGGTCACTGCGACCCGAGGCTTGTCATAAGGGGCAAACGCGGTCATTAATTTATGGTCACGTAATCGTTCAGCAATTCTGTGGGCGTTATAGGTTTCGTTCTCTTTCAGGCCAAAGACCTGCGCCGTACCGGACTTGGCGGCAATTTTATAAGGCGCATCAGCAAAGCTTTTGTGTGCAGTACCGTTGGGGCGATTCGCCACGCCGTACATACCATCTTTGGCGATTTCCCAGTAGCCGGAATGAATATCACCGATCGGGGCTTCTGGCGGCTGGCGATAGGGTACAAGGGTCCGGCCTTCGCGGGTGGCGCGCAGCATATGCGGCACCTTGACGACGCCGTCGTTGATCAGAATCATCATCGCTTTGTTCATCTGCAATGGGGTAGCCGTCCAGTAACCCTGGCCGATCCCCACCGGAATTGTGTCACCCTGATACCACGGCTTTTTAAAGCGTTTCATTTTCCAGTCGCGGGTTGGCATGTTACCGGCGCTCTCCTGCGGTAAGTCGATGCCGGTCCGGCTGCCGTATCCGAATTTATTCATCCACTCTGACAGTCGGTCGATACCCATGTCATAGGCGACCTGATAGAAGAAGGTATCGGCAGACTCCTCCAGCGCTTTGGTGACGTTAAGACGACCGTGCCCCCACTTTTTCCAGTCGCGGAAGCGCTTTTCTGAACCAGGAAGCTGCCACCAGCCCGGATCGAACAGGCTGGTGTTGCGGTTAATCACGCCCGCACTCATGGCAGAGACCGCCACATAAGGTTTCACTGTTGAAGCCGGTGGGTAAGCCGCCTGAATCGCACGGTTATAGAGTGGGCGATTTTCATCTTCCAGCAGGCCGCGATAATCCTTACTGGAAATGCCGTCGACAAACAGGTTGGCATCGTAACTGGGTGTGGAGACCATGGCGAGAATTTCGCCGGTGCGCGGATCGCTGACGACAACAGCAGCGCGACTGCCCGCCAGCAGGGTCTCGACATACTGCTGCAGTTTGAGATCGATAGTCAGATAGATATCACGGCCAGCCTGAGGTGACTCCTCGTGCAGCTGGCGAATAACCCGGCCCCGGTTGTTGACCTCAACCTCTTCAAAGCCGGTTTTGCCGTGCAGCAGACTCTCGTAATACGCTTCAATGCCCAGCTTGCCGATGTCGTGCGTGGCGGCGTAGTTCGGCCATATGCCTTCTTTATCGAGGCGTGCAACGTCACGATCGTTGATTTTTGAGACGTAGCCGACCACATGCGTCAGCGTGGCGCCGTAGGGGTAGTAGCGGCGCTGATAACCTTTAACTTCCACGCCGGGAAAGCGGTACTGATTGACCGCAAAGCGTGCCACCTGAACTTCATTCAGACCGGTTTTAACCGGAATGGAGGTAAAGCGACGCGAGCGTTTGCGCTCTTTCTGGAAGTTTTCGAGGTCTTCGTCCGTCAGCTCAAGAACAGGGCGTAAGTTTTCCAGCGTCTGCTGCAGGTGATCAACTTTCTCCGGCACCAGTTCTGCCTGATAGATGGTGCGGTTCAGTGCCAGCGGCGTACCGGTGCGATCGTAGATAATGCCGCGGCTGGGGGCGACAGGCACCAGTTTAATGCGGTTCTGGTTGGAGCGGGTGCTGTAATCATCAAAGCGAAGGATCTGCAGATGGTAAAGATTAACTACCAGTACTGAAGAGAGCAGTAAGATACCGACGAAGGCGATGAACGCCCGACGGACAAAGAGTTTCTGTTCGGCGCTGTAATCGCGAAAGGCGTTGCTTTGTAATTTCATCCGCTACTTGTCATGTCTGATGTGGGCTGATCGGTCATTCACGATGATAAGGATGATTAGTCGTTATACTCCAGGCCCGGTACAGACTTTCGGCCACCAGCACGCGCACCAGCGGATGAGGTAACGTCAATGCTGACAGTGACCAGCTCTGCTCTGCCGCCGCTTTACAGGCGGGAGCCAGGCCTTCAGGCCCGCCAATCAGCAGGCTGACATCGCGACCATCCAGCTTCCAGCGTTCAAGCTGCTGCGCCAGCTGCGGGGTTTCCCACGGTTGGCCAGGAATATCCAGCGTGACAATGCGATTGCCTTTGCCGACCGCCGCCAACATCGCTTCCCCCTCTTTTTCAAGGATGCGTTTGATATCAGCATTTTTGCCGCGTTTACCTGCGGTTACTTCGGTCAGCTCAAACGGCATATCTTTCGGGAAGCGGCGCAGATATTCCATGAAACCGGTCTGCACCCAGTCGGGCATTTTTGTGCCGACGGCAACAAGTTGCAGTTTCACCGATTAGCCCCAGAGTTTTTCCAGCTCATACAGCTGGCGACTCTCTTCCTGCATCACATGTACGATGACATCACCCAGATCAACCACAACCCAGTCTGCCGCGCCTTTGCCTTCAATGCCTAATGGCATCAGGCCCGCTAAACGGGATTCCTGCTCAACGTGTTCTGCGATCGAAGTCACATGACGCGTGGAGGTGCCGGTGCAGATGATCATGAAATCGGTGATGCTGGATTTGCCCTGAACGTCGATGGTGACAATGTCCTGGCCTTTGAGATCATCAATCTTATCAATAACGAACTCTTGGAGTGCTTTACCTTGCAAAAGGTTCCCCTTGGAATCTGGTGGTATCGGGCTGGCTGTAAGCCCGGAGAGTGCAGCCAAAATTTAAGCGGCGCAGTATAGCATGCCCGGATCAGTCGCGATATAAGCCTTCGCGGTCGATATAGTCGATAACTGCCGCAGGCAACAGGTCGTCGCAGGGCTGGTTCTGATGGCGACGACGACGGATTTCAGTCGCCGAAATGTCATAGAGCGGGGTTTCCGCCAGCCAGATATGGCCTGCGGGCTGCTGATGCAGTTGCCGGATATCCTGAGCAAGGTTTTGTTCGAGCCACTGCTGCATCTCCGGCGCGTCAAACCGGGTCGGATAGCCGGGGCGCTGGCACACCAGCAGATGGCAGAGTGACAGCAGATCCTGCCAGCGATGCCATTTCGCTAAGCTCAGCAGGGAATCCTGACCAATAATAAAGCCCAGCGGCTGTTCTGCACCGCGTTCGGCGCGCCAGGCTTCCAGGGTAGTTACGGTCCAGGAGGGGGTGTCGCGCTCCAGCTCACGGGTATCAATCTCAAACAGCGGTAAGCCGCGGATCGCACAACGCAGCATTGCCACCCGCTGGGCAGCACTGGCTTCCGGTTGCGGGCGATGCGGTGGCACATTGTTTGGCAGCAGCGTCACATGCTGCAGGCCGGTCTGTTGAGCCAGCGCTTCGACCGGACGCAGATGACCAAAATGAATCGGGTCGAAGGTGCCACCAAACAGCGCGTGTAACTCAGACATGGGCAAAACTCGTCGGAAAAGCACGACTGCTGAGCAGCAGCGTCAGGGTCTGTAACTGTGGCCACACCGGCTGCCCATAGTCCTGTTTCAGGGTGATCTCAATCTGGCTCAGCAGATGAATGGCGCGTTGCAGACGCGTGGCGTCCAGGCGTTGCAGTGCGTCGGTGAACAGCGCGCGGCGGTTCTGCCAGATCCGCTGCTGATCCATCAGCGTACGCAGCGGCTGCTGCGACTGGTGGCGCTGCAGATGCAGCAGTGTCAGCAAATCGCGCTGCAGCGTACGCAGCAGAATCACGACCTCGCTCTCTTCTTTCTCCAGCTGATGCAGGATATGCAGCGCGCGACGGCTCTTACCCGCCA
This sequence comes from Pantoea sp. SM3640, assembly GCF_015654165.1. NCBI lineage: Bacteria > Pseudomonadati > Pseudomonadota > Gammaproteobacteria > Enterobacterales > Erwiniaceae > Pantoea > Pantoea sp. SM3640. Next base: position 2,759,392 of record NZ_CP064872.1, on the reverse strand, counting down.
GCAGAGCATCCACCCAGTGGAAGGGGGTAAAGTGTGCGGCATCACTGACTGCCTCTTCAACACGGGGTAGGGTCAGCTTGCCGTCAGGCCACTGCAGCGAGAGACGCTCCAGCGCCTGGGCCAGCGCCAGCAGATTACCTTCATAGCAGTAACACAACAGCTGCACAGCTGCGTCATCGACCGAGAGTTTCAGCGCCTTAGCGCGATTCACGACCCAGCGCGGCAGTTGCGCCTGTTCAGGCGTCTGGCAGGGCACTAAAACTGCAGAGGCGGACAACGCTTTAAACCAGGCGCTGTTTTCCTGCGCTTTGGTCAGCTTTGGCATCCGGCAGATCAGCAGAATATCGGCGTGCAGCAGCTGCGACAGCTTAACCAGCTGCTCGGCTATTGCGGCGTTGGGAGCATTCTCGGGGAATTGCAGCGTCATGGTCTGACGCTGCGCAAACAGACTCAGTGACTGACAGCTGACAAACAGGCTCTCCCAGTCGGTCTGGGCGTCCAGCGTAAAACTAAAATGTTCTTCAAATCCCTGTGCGGTTGCGGCGGTACGGATGGCATCCGCACTCTCCTGCAACAGCAGCGGTTCGTTTCCGGCTAACAAATAACAGGCGCGCAGCCCCTCACGGAGCTGCGCGCTGAGTTGCTCAGGGTAAATCCTGATCATTGCAGGCTGGTAGCAGAGGAAGACGGTGCTTCCTGTGAACCCTGACCCGGAACCGGAATCACTGACGCCGGTAAGGTCTCTTTGTTGTTGATCTGTGCAGCATGCACGGTCAGCAGTTTACGTACCAGCTGTTCGGCAGCACGCTGACGCATCTCCTGCGTAATCAGATCCTGCTCAGCATCTTTCGCCAGCGCAGCATTCGGGTTATCGAAGAATGAACGATAAACCGTGGTGCTGATTGGGTAGATTCCTTTGCCCGGCAACAGGACCTGCGCCGTAAGGGTCATGACCAGCTGATACTCAGCAGAGGTGCCGCTGATAAAGACCGATGCGGTGTTACGTCCCGATACCTCAGGACCCAGACGCAGCGTCGGAATATCGGTGCGGTTCTGTTTGTTGTCTTCAACGATGGTGACATCGTTGATACGCAGTTGCTGACGCACGGTACGCGCCAGCGGTCCATACGGATCGCCGGTTGAAACAATCAGGGTTTTCAGTTCGCTGGGCACCTGCGTGGTGCCGCGCGGATGAAAACCACAGCCAGCGGTGATCACCACCGCCAGCATGACAAACAGCCTGATAATCGGATGTCGCACAGTTCCTCCTGAACTTAACCTACGACCAGGTTAAGCAGTTTGCCCGGTACATAAATGACTTTACGGATAGTCACGCCGTCCAGATACTTCGCCACCAGATGCTCCTGCGCAGCGCGTGCCTGAACCTGTTCCTGTGTTGCATCGGCGGGTACGGTAATTTTGCCACGCACTTTACCGTTCACCTGCACCACGACCAGCAGTGAATCTTCAACCATAGCGGCTTCATCAGCCACCGGCCAGCTCGCTTCGTCGATGGTACCTTCGCCACCCAGCGTCTGCCACAGAACATAGCAGGCGTGCGGGGTAAACGGATAGAGCAGACGGACGATAGCCAGCAGCGCTTCCTGCATCAGAGCGCGATCCTGCTCGCTTTCCTGCGGCGCACGCGCCAGTTTGTTCATCAGCTCCATAATCGCTGCAATGGCGGTGTTGAAGGTCTGACGACGGCCAATATCATCCGCCACTTTGGCGATGGTTTTGTGCAGGTCGCGACGCAGCGATTTCTGCTCGTCATTCAGGCTTTGCACATCCAGCGCCACGGTCGCACCCTGTGAGGTGTGCTCGTAGACCAGCTTCCAGACACGCTTCAGGAAGCGGTTAGCCCCTTCAACGCCCGACTCCTGCCACTCCAGCGTCATATCTGCCGGTGAAGCAAACATCATGAACAGACGCACGGTATCCGCGCCGTAACGCTCAACCATCAGCTGTGGGTCGATGCCGTTGTTTTTCGACTTCGACATTTTACTCATGCCGGCGTAGATCACTTCGCGGCCTTGCGTATCCACCGCTTTCACTATGCGGCCTTTCTCATCACGCTCAACCTCAACGTCAACCGGTGAAACCCAGTTACGCTCGCCGTTGTTACCGAGGTAGTAGAAGGCGTCAGCCAGCACCATGCCCTGGCACAGCAGACGTTTGGCTGGTTCATCAGAATTCACCAGGCCCGCGTCACGCAGCAGCTTGTGGAAGAAGCGGAAATACATCAGGTGCATGATGGCGTGTTCAATACCACCCACATACTGATCGACCGGCAGCCAGTAGTTTGCCGCGGCCGGATCCAGCATGCCTTCTTTGTAGCTGGCGCAGGTATAGCGCGCGTAGTACCAGGAGGACTCCATGAAGGTGTCAAAGGTGTCGGTTTCACGCAGAGCAGGCTGGCCGTTCACCGTGGTTTTCGCCCACTCCGGATCGGCTTTGATCGGGCTGGTAATGCCATCCATCACCACATCTTCTGGCAGAATCACCGGCAGCTGGTCTTCAGGTGTCGGCATTACGGTGCCATCTTCCAGCGTGACCATTGGGATTGGTGCGCCCCAGTAGCGCTGACGGGAAACACCCCAGTCGCGCAGACGGTAGTTCACTTTACGCACGCCCACGCCTTTTGCCGCCAGAGAATCCGCAATGGCGGTAAACCCTGCGGCGTGATCCAGACCGTTGAACTCACCTGAGTTAAACAGCGCGCCTTTGTCGGTCATTGCCGCGGCGCTGACGTCAGGAATAGAGCCATCCAGATTGAGTACCACTGGCTTGATCGCCAGATCGTATTTAGTGGCAAACTCCCAGTCGCGCTGGTCATGCGCCGGGACCGCCATGACAGCGCCGGTGCCATATTCCATCAGCACGAAGTTAGCGACCCAGACCGGGAGAAGCTCACCAGTGAGCGGATGAATAACAGACAGGCCGGTCGCCATGCCTTTCTTCTCCATGGTCGCCATATCGGCTTCGGCCACTTTGGTATTGCGGCATTCAGCGATAAAGTCAGCCAGTGCCGGATTGTTCACCGACGCCTGGGTTGCCAGCGGATGACCCGCCGCAACGGCAACATAGGTTGCGCCGATAAAGGTATCCGGGCGGGTGGTGTAGACGGTGACTTTCTCTTCGCTGTCAGCAACGTCGAACGTGATTTCGACGCCTTCAGAACGGCCAATCCAGTTACGCTGCATGGTTTTGACCTGCTCAGGCCACTCTTCCAGTGTATCCAGGTCGTTCAGCAGCTCTTCCGCATAATCGGTGATTTTGATAAACCACTGCGGGATCTCTTTGCGCTCAACTTTGGTGTCGCAGCGCCAGCAGCAGCCATCGATCACCTGCTCGTTCGCCAGCACCGTCTGATCGTTCGGGCACCAGTTCACGGCGGAAGTTTTTTTATAGACCAGGCCTTTTTCATACAGTTTAGTGAAGAACCACTGTTCCCAGCGATAGTACTCCGGCTGGCAGGTCGCCAGTTCACGACTCCAGTCATAGCCAAAGCCCAGCAGTTTAAGCTGGTTTTTCATGTAGGCGATATTGTCGTATGTCCAGGGAGCCGGGGCGGTATTGTTTTTAACCGCAGCGCCTTCCGCAGGCAGGCCGAAAGCATCCCAGCCAATCGGCTGTAGTACGTTTTTGCCGAGCATACGCTGATAACGCGCGATTACGTCGCCGATGGTGTAGTTACGAACGTGGCCCATATGCAGGCGGCCAGAAGGATAGGGCAACATGGAGAGGCAATAGTATTTCTCTTTACCTTCCTGCTCAGTCACTTTAAACGTTTCGTTTTCATCCCAGTGTTGCTGCACACGGGATTCAATCTCTTCCGGGCGGTATTGCTCTTGCATGGCTGCCTGTGGTCCTTTATGAATAACATTTTTCGGGCTCTGTGATCCGCATAGCATACCCATAAGGCCGCGTATCAACAACACTTCCCACTTTTGCTGGCACGATTTCTGCTGAAAGCGTCAGCCTCTTCACCCTTTTGTAATTCACTGTACAGACGACACGGCAAAAGCCGCATTGCGACTAAACTTAATTCAGCGAGGGTCTGCATAAAGGAGAATAAAATGAATAAAGTAGCTCAGGAATATCGCGAGTCGTTAGCCGTACTGACCGAACGTCTCCGTCAGGGCGATCGTAACCTTGATGAGCTGATTGCCGGTCGACGCAGCCAGTTACGGGTGCGCGATGACATGACGGAAGAAGAGATTGATCAGGCGCTGAGCTCGGTGCGCCGTGATTTGGGCGAGTTTGCACGCAGTTATACCGATGTGGAAGAGCCGCTGGCGGATTCACTGTTTATGCGCATTATTCGTGAGAGCGTCTGGAAAGAGCTGGCGGATATCACCGATAAAAGTCAGCTGGAGTGGCGCGAAGTCTTCCAGGATCTGCATCATCACGGTGTGTATCAGAGCGGTGAAGTGGTGGGGCTGGGCAATCTGGTGTGTGAGAAGTGTCAGTTTACCCGGGCGATCTATACGCCGGAAACCCTGTCGCGCTGTCCGGAATGCGGCAACGACCAGTTTCAGCGTCAGCCTTTTGAACCCTGATAACAACAACGATGCGGGCCACTCAGGTGACCCGCATCGGTTATTTAGTGCAGAATTTTAGCGAGGAAATCTTTCGCACGGTCAGACTGTGGGTTATTAAAGAAGTCATCTTTATTGGTGTCTTCGATAATTTTTCCTTCATCCATGAAGATCACGCGATTGGCCACTTTACGGGCGAAGCCCATCTCATGTGTTACCACCATCATCGTCATTCCTTCCTGCGCCAGCTCAACCATCACATCCAGCACTTCGTTGATCATTTCCGGATCCAGCGCGGAGGTCGGTTCATCAAACAGCATCGCGATAGGATCCATGCAGAGCGCACGTGCAATCGCCACGCGCTGCTGCTGACCGCCGGAGAGCTGGCCAGGAAACTTCTCGGCATGCGCTGACAGTCCCACACGCTTCAGCAGTTTTAGCCCTTTATCTCGGGCCGCTGCTTTGTCACGCTTCAGCACTTTTACCTGCGCCAGCACCAGATTGTTGATAATGCTCAGATGCGGGAACAGCTCGAAGTGCTGAAACACCATACCGACCTGACTGCGAAGCTGTGCAAGGTTGGTTTTTTTGTTGTTCACCTCGGTGCCGTTGACCGCAATCACGCCCTGCTGAACCGGCTCAAGTCCGTTCACCGTTTTGATCAGCGTCGATTTACCGGAGCCGGACGGCCCGCAGACCACCACTACCTCACCGGTCTTAACCTCGGTTGAGCAGTCGGTCAGCACCTGAAAGTGACCATACCACTTAGAAACATTTTTCAGGCTAATCATTTAAACCGTCCTTTTTCTTTTCAGATAGCTGACCAACAGCGATGCGCTCAGGCTGATAACGAAGTAGACCAGACCTGCAAACAGAACCATTTCAACCTGGGTGCCATCGCGCTCACCAATGGTGGACGCGGTACGGAAGAAGTCCGCCAGGCTTAAGACATAGACCAGTGAGGTATCCTGGAACAGCACGATACCCTGCGTTAGTAACAGCGGAACCATGGCGCGGAACGCCTGCGGCAGGATGATCAGTCGCATTGCCTGCCACTGTGTCATACCCAGCGCCAGCGCGGCGTTGCCCTGTCCACGTGAAATACTGATGATGCCGGCACGAATGATTTCTGAGTAGTAGGCCGCTTCAAACAGCGAAAAGGCGACCATGGCGGAAATCAGCCGGATATCGGTTTTCGGCGACAGGCCCAGCACCTGCTGCAGGAAACTCGGCACCACCAGATAGAACCACAGCAGCACCATCACCAGCGGCACCGAGCGGAACAGGTTGACGTAGATTTTGGCGAACCAGCTGACGGGCTTAAAGCTCGACAGACGCATCACCGCCAGCAGGGTGCCCCACAGAATGCCGAAGACCACGGCGGTAATGGTGATCTTGAAGGTAATCACTAAGCCGTTAAGCAGATAGGGCAGGCTGGGTGTAATCGAACTCCAGTCAAAATCGTACATTACTTGCCTCCCGCATTGCCTGGCAGCCGAACTTTGCGCTCGACCAGACTCATCAACAACATAATCACCAGGTTAATCGCGACGTAGGCCAGCGTAATGGCGGTAAAGGATTCATAGGCGTGAGCAGAATAGTCGAGCAGTTTGCCCGCCTGTGCCGCCATATCGACCAGACCAATGGTGGAGGCGATAGCGGAGTTCTTCACCAGGTTCAGCATTTCCGAGGTCATCGGCGGCACAATCACGCGATACGCATTCGGCAGCAGGACATAGCGATAGGTCTGCGGCAGCGTTAATCCCATCGCCAGACCGGCATTTTTCTGTCCTGCCGGCAGTGACTGAATGGCTGCGCGCACCTGCTCGCAGACGCGGGCGGCGGTAAACAGGCCAAGACAGATCATTGAAGAGAGGAAGAACTGAATGTTGGGGTCCAGCTCAGACTTAAACCACATGCCAAGCTTTTCGCCCACCAGTTCGGGCGCGACCAGATACCAGAAGAAGAACTGGACGATCAGCGGGATATTACGAAACAGTTCCACATAGCAGGTGCCAATGGTCGACAGCAGGCGATTCGGCACGGTGCGCAGAATGCCGAAAAACGAACCCACGCAGAAGGCGATAATCCAGGCGCAGCAGGAGACGGCGATCGTCACCTGAAAACCGGACCACAGCCAGCCGAGGTAGGTCGTGTTACCGAACGGGGCCTGTTCGAGGAATATGCCCCAGTTCCAATCGATACCCATAACGAGCTCCGGAAAAAAAGGGTAGCTAAGCTACCCTGAAGATTGATGAACGGCGTTTTATTGCCTGACTCAGGGGAACGACCCGGGTCAGTCAGTCTGTCCATGCCGCGGTTTCAGCAATCGAGAGGGCAGCCAGGCCGCCCTTGTTATACCCGCCGTCTTTCAGGCTGCATTTTTGCTGGCGATGTTCACGCATCCAAATGCCTTACCTGAGTAAGGTCACCGGGATGCATTCTCCTGCCGACTCAATGCAACCTGAGATCCATTGGGTATTTTTTTGTTAATTCAGTGCTTTGTCATTTGGCGTTTTGAACAGGGCTTTCATGTCATCAGAGAGTTCAAAATTCATGTTCAGATTCTTTGGTGGAATCGGCTGTTTGAACCAGGTATCGAACCATTTTTCTGCCTGACCTGAGGTCTGGGCTTTAGCAATGGTTTCATCGACCAGCGCTTTAAACTGCGGATCATCTTTACGCAGCATGCAGCCATAGGCCTCTTTTGACTGTGGCGTACCTAAGATTTCCCAGTTATCCGGCTTTTTGGCTTTGGCGCGTTCGCCGGCCAGCAGAGCATCATCCATCATGAAAGCCACGGCACGGCCGGTTTCCAGCGTACGGAAAGAGTCGCCGTGATCTTTGGCGCTGATGATGCGCATATCCAGTTTCTGTTCGTCGTTGAGTTTATGCAGCAGCACTTCAGAGGTGGTTCCTGAAGTCACGACCACGGTTTTGCCTTTCAGATCGGCGAAATCTTTGATCGGGCCATCTTTTTTAACCAGCAGACGGGTGCCGATGACAAAAATGGTGTCAGAGAATGCGGCCTGTTTCTGGCGCTCAAGGTTGTTGGTAGTGGAGCCACACTCATAATCGTAAGTGCCGTTTTGCAGCAGCGGAATACGGTTTTGTGAGGTGATCGGGATCATTTTGACCTGCAGGTCCGGCTTGTTCAGCTTCGCTTTAATGGCTTCCACGATGGCGTTTGAGTAAGCCTGTGAATAGCCGACGACTTTTTGCTGGTTGTCATAGTAAGAAAAGGGAACTGATGATTCGCGATGCCCGACCACAATGACGCCGTTGTCATTGATCTTCTTCAGGGTGCCGCTGAGATCTTCCGCCTGGGCCGCTCCCGCCGCTGCGCTGATCAGCAGAAGAGATAATGCCACTTTGCGTAGTTGCATGTTCCAACTCCTTCGTATGAAAAAGGCCCAGGCTATTACCTGTGCTGATTATGATGTTGTGTCTGTTATTTGCTGCGTTTCTGCTCATTCTGCAGATTAAATGGGCGCAGAAGAGTCACTAACATAGCGGATTGTTAACGCAATGAAACAAAAAAGTTTCTTTTTTGCGAGGCGATCCGCACCAAAAAAAGGCAAATATCTTACTCTGCGCGTTAGCGGTGCAGCAGAGGCGACTGTTTTGGTGCAACCTGCCAGGCGTCGGCGCCTGCAATCCGCCTGTCGGCGAAAAACAGTGAAACATTCTGCAATCATCGTGCCAGAAAGCGGTGCAGCGCGAGAAAGCCAGCAGAGTATGTGGTCAGGGGAGTGAGATATACCGGGGAGGCAGTAAAGAAAAAAGGCGAAGCCTGCGCTTCGCCTTTAAGGATCGGATAGGTTACCGGCGTCGACGCAGCAGAGCTATCAACGCCGCCAGCAGCGTCAGTGACCAGACTGGCCAGATGCCCGCCCGCGCATACGGGGTTTCACCCTGCGTCGGCGTGACCTTGCTGGTCAGCACATCGCGGGTAAACTGCGGCAGCATCGCCTCCACATCACCACTGGCATTGACCACCGCCGTCACGCCGTTGTTGGTGCTGCGCAACAGCGGACGTCCCAGCTCCAGCGCCCGCATTCTCGCCATCTGGAAGTGCTGCCATGGGCCGATTGAGTGACCAAACCAGGCATCGTTCGAAACGGTCAGCAGGAAATTAGTGTCGGGATGGAAGTTAGCCCGCACCTGTTCACCGAGCACAATCTCATAACAGATTGCGCTCGTCAGGTTATAGCCCGCCACCCTGAGTTGCGGCTGGAGATAGTTGCCACGGCTGAAGGCTGACATCGGCAGATCGAAGAACGGGGCCAGCGGACGCAGCAGATCGGCCAGCGGCACAAATTCGCCAAACGGCACCAGATGATTCTTCTGGTAACGATTGCCGCTGAAGTAGTTGTACGGCGTTTTGCCGCCAAGCACGATCACGGTGTTGTAGTCGTGATAACGATTCTGCTCCAGCCGGGAGTCAACGATGCCGGTGACCAGCGAACTGCCGCGTTCACGCAGTTCATCATCCAGCGAACGCAGGAACGGCTGCTGATTGCTTTCCAGATCGGTAATTGCCGACTCTGGCCAGATAATAATCGGCGCCTTACCCATCAGCGGCTGACTCAGACCGTTATAGATGCGCAGGGTCGTGAGCAGTTGCTGAGGATCCCACTTCATCGACTGCGGGATATTTCCCTGCACCAGCGCCACTTCTACGGCACGCTCCGGCATTGGCTGAACCCACTGGATGTAGCGCAGCGGCCACGGCAGGGCCAGCAGCAGCAACGCCGCCACCAGACTTCTGACGTTGCGCTGCTGCAGGGCATAAGCCAGCAGGCCAGCAATGACCATCAGCAGGAAGGTCAGGGTCTCTACACCCGCCAGCGGGGCCAGGCCTTTTAACGGACCGTCGATCTGGCTGTAACCAAACTGCAGCCACGGGAAGCCGGTCAGCACCCAGCCGCGCAGAAACTCGTTCATCTGCCACAATGCCGGTGCAGCCAGTGCCAGCCGCCACAGCGTCGTGCGCGGCCAGAGGCGATTCAGTACACCGGCAAACAACGCCGGGTAGATCGACAGATACGCCGCCAGCAGCGCCACAATAAAGACATTAACCGGGCCAGGCATACCGCCAAAGGTGGCGACACTGACGTAAACCCAGTTGATACCGCTGCCGAACAGACCTAAACCCCAGACAAAGCCGATCGCGGTGGCCTGTGGGCTGGAGCGGTTCAGGGTCAGCAGTTGTAAGCCGCACAGCGACAGCAGTGCGGCGGGCCAGAAATCGTAAGGAGAAAAGGCGAGGGTGCCAACCGCACCCGTTATTAAAGCCAGCAGCAGGCGAACCCGCTGGCGCGGGTAGAGTGAGGCTAAAGCCATAGACTTATTCGTCTTCCAGTTGGGGTTGTGGCGAATTTTCCGGAATAGTCACGTGAACCTGGATGATGCGGCGGCTGTCAGCCATCGCCACCTTGAACTGGTAACCCTCAATCTCAATGCTTTCACCGCGTGCGGGCAGATGGCCGAAGCCCTGCATGACCAGACCACCAATGGTGTCGACTTCATCATCACTGAACTGTGTGCCAAATACCTCATTGAAATCTTCAATGGCGGTCAGTGCGCGCACCGTGAAGGTGTGACGGTTGAGCTGACGGATATCACGATCTTCTTCATCGTCATACTCATCTTCAATCTCACCCACGATCAGCTCAAGAATATCTTCAATGGTCACCAGACCGGAGACACCACCAAACTCATCAATAACAATCGCCATGTGGTAACGCTGTGAGCGGAACTCTTTCAGCATCCGGTCAACACGCTTACTTTCAGGCACCACCACCGCAGGACGCAGCACTTTCTCAATGCTGAACGGCTCTGACTCACTGCTCATAAACGGCAGCAGATCTTTCGCCATCAGAATCCCTTCCACATGATCTTTGTCTTCGCTGATCACCGGGAAGCGGGAATGCGCGGAGTCGATAATGACATCCAGACACTCTTCGAGGCTCTGATTACGTTTCAGGGTGATCATTTGCGAACGCGGGATCATGATGTCACGCACGCGCTGCTCCGCAATATCCAGTACCCCTTCGAGCATGTCGCGGGTGTCCTGGTCAATCAGCTCTTTGTTATTCGAGTCGCGGATCAGCTCCAGGAGCTCATCACGGTTTTTTGGTTCACCGTGAAAGAGTTGGTTGATCAACAGGGAGAAAAATCCCTTTTTACTACTGGGTGCATCGCTGTTTTGAGAATGGTCGTCGCTCATGGCGGTTTTTAAAGATCTCTCTGGTGAGGAATAGGTGCTGTCAGCAAACCGTGCTGACAGCCGGATTGCCTGAATTCAGGATTCAGGCGTCTTCTTTCTCCGAAATGTACGGATCAGGATACCCAAGAGCAAGCATTATCTCGGTCTCCAGTCCTTCCATCTCGCCAGCTTCGTCGTCTTCAATATGGTCGTAACCCAGCAGGTGGAGCGTACCGTGTACCACCATGTGTGCCCAGTGGGCTTCAACGCTTTTTCCCTGTTCTGCGGCTTCCTGCTCAACCACCTGACGGCAGATGATCAGATCGCCCAGCAGCGGCAGCTCAATGCCCGGCGGCGCTTCAAACGGGAAGGAGAGGACGTTGGTTGGCTTGTCTTTGCCACGATAAGTCAGATTAAGCTCATGACTTTCCGCTTCATCAACCAGACGTACTGTGACTTCGCTTTCGGGCTGGAAAGGGGTCACAGCCGCTGAAAGCCAGCGGTGAAACTGGCCTTCATCAGGCAGATCAGCGGTGTTATCACAGGCGACCTGCAGGTCGAGAATCACCTCGCTCATTTGCTCTCCTGCGTGGCGCTCTGTGCTGCCAGCGCTTCACGTTTACGCTCTTCTGCCTGCTGGTCACGGCGGGTCTGATCGGCGGCTTCCCAGGCTTCATAAGCGGTGACAATGCGGGCAACGACCGGATGGCGCACTACATCTTCGCTGTGGAAGAAGTTAAAGCTGATCTCTTCCACGTCTGCCAGCACCTCGATAGCATGACGCAGGCCCGACTTGACGTGACGGGGCAGGTCGATCTGGGTGACGTCGCCGGTTATGACCGCTTTGGAGTTGAAGCCGATGCGCGTCAGAAACATCTTCATCTGCTCGATGGTGGTGTTCTGACTCTCATCAAGAATGATGAACGCATCGTTCAGGGTACGACCGCGCATGTAAGCCAGCGGGGCAACTTCAATAACGTTACGCTCCATCAGCTTTTCAACGCGCTCGAAGCCGAGCATTTCAAACAATGCATCGTAGAGCGGACGCAGATAAGGGTCGACTTTCTGGCTCAGGTCGCCTGGCAGGAAGCCGAGCTTTTCACCCGCTTCGACGGCAGGGCGGGTCAGCATGATGCGGCGAATCTCCTGACGTTCCAGCGCATCCACGGCCGCAGCCACCGCCAGATAGGTTTTACCGGTACCGGCCGGGCCGACACCAAAGGTAATGTCGTGGTCGAGCACATTCGCGATGTACTGGGCCTGATTTGGCGTGCGCGGTTTGATCACACCACGCTTGGTCTTAATGTTGACCGCTTTACCGTACTCCGGCACGCTTTCAGCGGTTTGCTCCAGTACCCGGCTCTCTTTGATCGCCAGGTGAATCTGGTCAGGCTCGATATCCGGGATCTCACCACGCATTGGCGCGGTATCGACATACAGGGTCTTCAGAATATCTGCGGCGGCATTGACGCAAAGTGGACGTCCAACCAGCTTAAAGACGTTGTCGCGACGATTGATCTCAATGCCCAGACGACGCTCAAGCTGTTTCACATTATCGTCGAAAGGCCCGCACAGGCTCATCAGACGACGGTTATCAGCCGGTTCAAGGGCGATTTCACGAGTTTCGATATTCAAACGAATCCTTTGGGTCACTCAGGGCCAGTTATGGGATGTGTCTGACGCACCGTTGGGCTTAACCGGATGCACCATAACGAAATTATTTATGCCGTAACGCCTGGGCGCAAGCTTAAGGAGAGATATTTGGGCGACACTTTCAGAAACCAAGTGTCGCGGCGTGAAATTGGCGGCAACGCAATGCGCGCTGCCGCTCAATATAGCAGGTATCACGGCTGGAACAGACCCACGCCGATTTCGTTTTCTTTGCGGGTACGGGCAATCACGGATGCCGGGCTTTGCGCCATGCGCAGGCCCATCTCCTCTTCAGTACGCACCAGCTTGCCGCGCAGCGAGTTGGTGTAGACATCGACAATTTCAACATCTACAAAGCGGCCAATCATCTCAGGCGTGCCTTCAAAGTTGACCACACGGTTATTTTCGGTGCGGCCAGAGACTTCCATGACGTTCTTGCGGGAGATGCCTTCCACCAGAATACGCTGCACGGTGCCGAGCATGCGGCGACTGATCGCCTGCGCCTGCTGGTTAATGCGGTCCTGCAGGATCCACAGACGCTGCTTTTTCTCCTCTTCGCTGACATCATCCGGCAGGTCAGCGGCGGGTGTGCCGGGACGGGCAGAGTAGATAAAGCTGAAGCTGACGTCGAAATTGATGTCGGCGATGAGCTTCATGGTCTGTTCGAAATCCTGCTGGGTTTCACCGGGGAAGCCAATGATAAAGTCGGAGCTGATCTCAATGTCCGGGCGCGCCGCGCGCAGCTTGCGGATAATCGCCTTATACTCCAGCGCGGTATGCGCGCGCTTCATCAGTGTCAGAATACGGTCTGCGCCACTCTGAACCGGCAGATGCAGGAAACTCACCAGCTCCGGGGTGTCGCGATAGACATCAATGATGTCATCGGTGAACTCAATTGGGTGGCTGGTGGTGAAACGAATGCGGTCGATGCCGTCGATGGCGGCGACCAGGCGCAGCAGCTCAGCGAAGGTACAGATCTCACCATCAAAGGTGGCACCTCGATAAGCGTTGACGTTCTGACCCAGCAGGTTAACTTCACGCACGCCCTGCGCCGCCAGCTGGGCGATCTCCAGCAGTATGTCATCGCTGGGACGGCTCACTTCCTCACCACGGGTGTAAGGCACCACGCAGAAAGTACAATATTTGTTGCAGCCTTCCATAATGGAGACAAAGGCTGTCGGGCCTTCTGCACGCGGTTCCGGCAGGCGGTCAAATTTCTCAATTTCCGGGAAGCTGATGTCGACTACCGGACTTTTAGTGCCGCGCACGGTGTTGATCATCTCCGGCAGGCGGTGCAGTGTCTGCGGACCAAACACAATATCTACGCAGGGCGCACGCTGACGAATATGATCGCCTTCCTGCGACGCCACACAGCCACCGACGCCGATAATCACATCCGGGTTGCGCTCTTTGAGTTTTCTCCAGCGTCCCAGCAGATGAAACACTTTCTCCTGTGCTTTCTCACGAATGGAACAGGTGTTAAGCAGCAGAATATCCGCCTCTTCAGGGACCTCGGTCAGCGTATAGCCGTGCGTACTGTTCAGCAGATCAGACATCTTGGATGAATCATACTCATTCATCTGACATCCCCAGGTTTTGATATGCAGTTTTTTTGTCATCGCGCTAGCCATTGATTCAGTGCAGTGAAGTGAGGGGCGCGTATTGTAATGCTTTGATGCTGTGGTGACCAGCCTGAGGGCTTTTCTGCCAGCCATCGGGTTTTCCGGTACACTTTGCTCTATTCAGACCCGCGATGCGCAGGCTGGCGGGAATAAGAGAGGGAGTTAAGCAATGCAGGGTAATCAGTTTGATGTCGTGATTGTCGGCGGTGGCATGGTCGGTGCTGCGCTGGCCTGTGGACTGACACAGCAACATTTTCGCGTGGCGGTGATTGAGCGTGCTGAACCCGCGCCGTTTGATGCCGACAGCGATCCCGATCTGCGAATTTCAGCGATCGGATCCTCCTCGGTGGCGTTGCTGAAGCAGCTCAACGTCTGGCCGCGGGTCGAAGCGATGCGCAGCGCGCCTTATCGCAGACTGGAAACCTGGGAGTGGCAGACGGCGCTGGTGAGTTTTGATGCGGCCTCGCTGGGCCTGCCTGAACTGGGCTTTATGGTCGAGAATAGCGTGCTTCAGCGGGCGTTATGGGAGGAGATGCAGTCGCTGGGCGTGACCTGCTATTGCCCGGCCACGCTGGAAAATCTGCAGCCAGAAAATGGCGGCTGGCGCGTCGACCTTAACGACGGCGTGGCCTTGCATACCCGGCTGGTGATTGGTGCAGATGGCGCAAACTCGCAGGTGCGGCAGATGGCCGGTATAGGGATTCATGGCTGGAGCTATGCGCAGTCCTGCCTGCTGATCAGCGTGACCTGCGACCATCCGGCAGGGGACGCGACCTGGCAGCACTTTACGCCACAGGGACCACGTGCCTTCCTGCCGCTGTATGGCAACCGGGCCTCGCTGGTCTGGTATGACGCGCCCGCTAGAGTGCGACAGCTTCAGGCGATGCCGATAGCCCAGCTGGAGAAAGAGATTGCCAGCCACTTCCCGGCGCGGCTGGGACGGTTCAAAGCCCATGCGGCGGGCGGCTTTCCGCTGGTGCGACGTCACGCTTCACGCTATGTCCTGCCGGGGCTGGCGCTGGTCGGCGATGCCGCGCATACCATTAATCCGCTGGCCGGGCAGGGCGTGAATCTGGGGTATCGCGATATTGATGCGTTGATTGATGTGCTGGTAAGCGCGCGCGGTGCAGCGGAGGACTGGGCGTCAGAGCGGGTATTACAGCGCTATCACCGTCAGCGTCGCAAAGACAATATGCTGATGCAGGGCGGGATGGATCTCTTTTACTTTGCCTTCAGCAACCAGCTGGCACCGCTGAGGTTTGCGCGAAATCTCGGACTGATTGCCGCTGAACATTCTGGCGTACTGAAGCGGCAGGTATTGCGTTACGCGCTGGGGCTATAGCCGCTTGCGCGTTCAGGCTCGCCGCAGGGCGGGCCAGTAATCAGGATGGTGGAGAAGGGACAAAAACAACAAAGCCCGCAAAAGCGGGCCTGGTTGTGCAATTTGGCTGGGGTGCAGGGATTCGAACCCCGGAATGCTGGTATCAGAAACCAGTGCCTTACCGCTTGGCGACACCCCAATAATGGGTTTTTCAAATTGTCTTTGTATGGCTGGGGTGCAGGGATTCGAACCCCGGAATGCTGGTATCAGAAACCAGTGCCTTACCGCTTGGCGACACCCCAATTATATGGTGGCTACGACGGGAATCGAACCTGTGACCCCAGCATTATGAGTGCTGTGCTCTAACCAGCTGAGCTACGTAGCCAAATTGTACTGCATTTCAATGATGGCTGGGATACCTGGATTCGAACCAGGGAATGCCGGTATCAAAAACCGGTGCCTTACCGCTTGGCGATATCCCATTCGTCCGTTCTCAGCATACAAGAATCATCGAAATTGGCTGGGATACCTGGATTCGAACCAGGGAATGCCGGTATCAAAAACCGGTGCCTTACCGCTTGGCGATATCCCATCCACGCTGCCGAATAATGAAATGGTGCGGGAGGCGAGACTTGAACTCGCACACCTTGCGGCGCCAGAACCTAAATCTGGTGCGTCTACCAATTTCGCCACTCCCGCAAAAAAAGATGGTGGCTACGACGGGAATCGAACCTGTGACCCCAGCATTATGAGTGCTGTGCTCTAACCAGCTGAGCTACGTAGCCATCTTTTTTTCGCGTTACCTTCATCGGCGTTGCGGGGCGCATTATGCGGAGTTGACCAGACAGCGTCAACAAGTTTTTTACCGTTTTTTGCCAGATAATCGCTGTTTGACTGCCTTATAACCAGCCTGGCGGTTTATTCGGCAATTTTTCAGTGAATACAACGCTAATCGTAAAAAAAATGGGCCATAACCGGCCCATTCTGGTGGCTTTCTGTCGGCTTATTTATAGGCTGACTGATGCACACCCACGGCACGTCCGGAAGGATCGTCCATGTTTTTAAACGCTTCATCCCACTCAATCGCTTTAGCTGACGAACAGGCGACCGATGGACCACCAGGCACACACTCTGCCGCACTGGCTAACGGGAACAGCTCTTCGAAGATCTCACGATAGAGATAAGCTTCTTTCGAACCCGGCGTGTTGAACGGGAAGCGGAAATGGGCGGCTGCCAGCTGCTGGTCGCTGATTTGCTTCGCGGCCACTTCCTTGAGTGAGTCGATCCAGCTGTAACCCACACCATCAGAGAACTGCTCTTTCTGACGCCACGCTACGCTCTCTGGCAGGTAAGAGGAGAAGCATTCACGCAGAATGTGTTTCTCCATTTTACCGTTGCTGCCACACATTTTGTCGGCAGGGTTGATACGCATTGCCACATCCAGGAATTTTTTATCCAGGAACGGTACGCGGGCTTCAACGCCCCAGGCAGACATCGCTTTGTTAGCGCGGGCGCAGTCAAACATATGCAGCGCCTGCAGTTTACGCACGTTTTCTTCGTGGAACTCTTTGGCGTTTGGCGCTTTATGGAAGTAGAGATAGCCGCCAAACACTTCATCTGCACCTTCGCCAGACAGCACCATCTTAATACCCATCGCTTTGATTTTACGCGACATTAAGTACATCGGCGTAGAGGCGCGAATGGTGGTGACGTCATAGGTTTCAATGTGATAAATCACATCGCGGATGGCATCCAGACCTTCCTGCACGGTGAAATGAATTTCGTGATGCACGGTGCCCAGATGTTCCGCGACAGATTTTGCTGCTTTTAAATCAGGTGAACCTTCCAGTCCGACCGCGAAAGAGTGCAGCTGCGGCCACCATGCATCACTTTTATCCTGATCTTCAACCCGTTTTGCCGCAAAACGCTTGGTCACAGCTGAAATGATAGAGGAGTCCAGACCGCCTGACAGCAGCACGCCATAAGGGACATCTGACATCAGGTGGCTTTTCACGGACTCTTCCAGCGCATGTTTCAGGCCAGCCGCATCTGTGGCGTTGTGTTCAACGTTCTTGTATTCCATCCAGTCACGCTGCCAGTAACGACGGATTTCACCATCGGTGCTGGAGAGGTAGCTTCCCGGCGGGAACTCTTTGATCGAACGGCAGGCCGGTACCAGCGCTTTCATTTCTGACGCAACAAACAGGTTGCCGTGCTCATCGTTACCCATGTAAAGCGGGATGATGCCGATATGGTCGCGGCCAATCAGATACGATTTCTTAACGCTGTCATAGAGGATAAAGGCGAACATGCCTTCCAGCTCATCAAGGAAGTCGACACCTTTCTCCTGATAGAGCGCCAGAATCACTTCACAGTCAGAACCGGTCTGAAATTCGTAGCGATCGCTGAGTTCAGCGCGCAGTGCCTGATGGTTGTAAATTTCGCCGTTAACGGCCAGTACGTGGGTGTGATCGGCGTTGTACAGTGGCTGTGCGCCGTTGTTAACGTCAACAATTGAGAGGCGTTCATGCGCCAGAATAGCCTTGTCATCTGCATATACACCTGACCAGTCCGGTCCGCGATGACGCATTAAACGTGAACATTCCAGCGCTTTTTTGCGCAGCTCAACAGGATCGGTTTTCAGATCCAGCACACCAAAAATTGAACACATAACTGACTCCTGATCTCACCTTACGGCGATGTTATCTTTTGCGTTTGTCCGGCAGCCTGACGCTGCGTGATAGATAAGAAAATGCGCTATTTGGTGCATTCAATGCAAGAGGAATCGTGATTTATTGATAAAAATATTGCTCACATGGCTATAAAATTGAATAAACGACAATTTAAATGCTGTTTTGTTGTTGGATCGGCAATGAAAAGGCATTTGTGAGTAAAAAACAGGCAGTGAAAGTAGGCTGGAGCATGAAAAAAAGGGGGGACGCATCACAGATTAAACGGATGCGTCATAAGAAAAATGAATCAGAACAGGTCAATATCGGCAACAGAAGGGTAGATCCAGTCCGGACGGAACGGCATGGCATCGATATCGCTCAGCGTCGAGACACCTGACAGCACCAAAACCGTTTCCAGACCTGCCTGAAAACCGGCGAGAATATCGGTTCGCAGGTTATCACCCACAATGACCGTCTCTTCTGAGTGGGCCTGCATTTTATTCAGCGCTGCGCGCATGATGTAAGGGCTGGGTTTGCCCACAACAAACGGGCTACGTCCTGAGATCTTCTCAATCCCGGCGCAGAGCGCGCCACAGGCGGGTATAAAGCCGCGCGCGTGCGTATCGGGGTTAGTGGCGATAAAGCGCGCGCCGTTAGCGACGAAGAAGGCCGCTTTGTGCATCATGTCCCAGTTGAACGAACGCGTCTCCCCGACAATGACAAAATCGGGATTCACATCCGTAATGGTAAAACCCGCTTTATAGAGCTCATGAATCAGCGCGCCTTCACCAATGACATAGGCCTTTTTACCCTCCTGACGACGCAGGAAGTCGGCGGTAGCCATGGCAGAGGTATAGAAAACGGATTCAGGAACCTCGACACCAGCCGAAGCAAAGCGGTTAGCCAGATCCTGCTCTGTCTGCGAGGGATAGTTTGTCAGCACCACCAGCGGCATCTCTTTGGCCAGAATGCGCTGTAAAAATTCCTGCGCGCCAGGAACGGCCGTGTTGTCGTGCATCAGCACGCCATCGATATCACAAATTACGCTTTTAATGGTCATAGTCAGATCCGATGTGGCCCGCCACAACAGCGGGTTAGCTTAGAGCCTGTCCCATTAGGCTATTTTATTTGTCATTCTAAACCTGGGCAGTGCTCACAATCCTCACGTACTACGTGTACGCTCCGGTTGTTCCGCGCTGTCCGTGTCCAGACTGCCTGCACCAATTACGCCTACTGGGATAGGCTCTTAGTCTTCCAGAAGATGTTGCAGCAGAATGCCGTTAAGCATGGCACGTTTAGCCAGCGCAAACGCACCAATCGCAGAACGGTGATCCAGGGTAGAACGCACCACCGGCAGATTTTTACGAAAGGCTTCTAATGCCTGGGTGTTGATGCAGCCTTCAATCGCGGGCAGCAGCACTTTCTCTGCTTCCGTAATCTCGCCCGCCAGCACCACTTTTTGTGGATTAAACAGGTTAATCGCGATGGCAATCGCTTTGCCGAGATACCGGCCCACCTGTTCAACCACTTCGCAGGCCAGCGCATCACCCTGATTAGCCGCTTTGCAGATGTGGGACATCTGGCACGCCTCCAGCGTCAGTACACTGGGGTAGCCCTGATTCAGCAGATGCCGCACACGATTCTCAATGGCGCCGTTAGCGGCAATGGTTTCAAGGCAGCCAAAGTTACCGCAGTGACAGCGCTCGCCAAGCGGGTCAACCTGGATATGGCCGATTTCGCCGACGTTGCCGTTGCTGCCGAGGAAAATATGGCCGTTAGCAATAATGCCGGCACCGGTGCCGCGGTGTAAGCGCACCAGGATTGAGTCAGCACAGTCTCGGCTTGCACCGAAATAGTGCTCGGCCAGCGCCAGACTGCGAATGTCGTGCCCCACAAAGCTGGTGACGTTGAACCGTTTTTTCAGACTGGCGACCAGCGGCCAGTGGCTGACAGAGATGTGCGGCATATAACGGATCACGCCGTTAATCGGGTCAACCAGGCCTGGCAGGATGACGGAAATCGCGATCAGCTCGCGTATTTTACGCTGGTGCTGCTCGATGAAGCCGCTGATGGCGTTAAACAGCGCATGTTCCAGCGTCTCCTGGGTGCGTTCCGGCAGCGCATAATCCTCCTGCGCCAGCGATTTACCGCTGAGGTCGAACAGGGTCAGAGTCGCATCGTTGCGGCCGAGGCGAACCCCGATAGTATGAAAGTGGCGGGTTTCAGTGATAATCGAGATAGCGCGGCGACCACCGGTAGACGCCTGCTGGTCTACCTCTTTGATCAGGCCGCGCTCAATCAACTGGCGGGTAATTTTGGTGACGCTGGCGGGGGCGAGCTGGCTGAGTTCGGCAATCTGAATGCGCGATATCGGCCCCTGTTGATCAATCAGCCGGTAAACCGCTGCGCTATTAAGTTGCTTAACAAGATCGACATTTCCTATTTGTGACTGGCCGCCAGTGGTCATTCAGTGCTTACTCGCTCAGGACGTCGTCTCCGTTGACTAACGTCTTAATGATTTTAAAGTCGCGCGTAAACACAGTCAGGTTCGCGATTTTTCCTGCTTCGATCGAGCCCAACTGTTTTTCCACGCCCATCGCCCGTGCCGGGTAGAGTGATGCCATGCGTAACGCTTCGTCCAGTGCGATACCGACATGTTCGACGCTGTTTTGTACTGCTTCTATCATCGTCAGGGCCGAACCACTAAGTGTGCCGTTTTCGTCAACACAGAGGCCGTCACGATAATAGATTGTTTTGCCTGCAAAAATAAACTCGCTGATGTCAGCGCCAGCCGGTGCGGTGGCATCGGTTACCAGCACCAGTTTGTCGCCTTTAATGCGTTTTGCATTGCGCACGTTAGCGTAATGTACATGTAAACCATCCGCAATAATGCCGCAGTATACATCAGGCGAATCAAACAGCGCACCGATAAGCCCGGGTTCACGTCCGGCAAACGCCGGCATAGCATTGTAGAGGTGGGTTGCGAAACTCACGCCAGCAGAAAAACCTGCTTTTGCCTCTTCATAGGTCGCATTCGAGTGACCCGCTGAGACAATGATTCCGGCGTCGGTCAACTGACGAATCACGTCGCTGCCGGCGTTTTCTGGTGCCAGGGTGACTTTGGTGATGACGTCGGCGTTGTCGCAAAGATACTGCACCATCGCCGCATCCGGCAGGCGAATCAGTGCCGGATCGTGGGTGCCTTTTTTCGCCTTACTCAGCCACGGGCCTTCCAGATGCAGACCCAGCGCCTGATGCTCATGCTTCTGCAGGTAAGCGCGCATGGTTTCAATTGCCCGCTTCATCAGCGCGTCGCTGCTGGTGATCAGCGTCGGTAAAAAGCTGGTGCAGCCAGACTTTTCATTGGCGCGCTGCATCGTTTCCAGCGTCTCAATGCTGAGCGCATCAAGGCTGTCATTGAACTGAACGCCACCGCAGCCATTGAGCTGGAGATCGATAAAGCCTGGCGCAATAATCGCACCCGCCATATCCTGCTGCTCAATATCAGCCGGAAGCGATTCACGTGGGCAGACGCGCGCAATAAGCCCGTCAGCCACCACGACGGCGTGATTATCCAGAATCTCATGGCCGCTGTAGATTCGACCGTTTACTAATGCGTACATCTTTCTTCTCCCGTCCTGGCCTGCTGTCACTCAGCGTAACAGCAGGGCAAGAGACTATTCTGTTACACGCCTTTCATATTTTCCGCTTCCATTTCGCGGAAATATTTCACGGTTTTCACTTTCAGTTCCATGGTGGCTGGCTCATCACAGACCACAACCGATTTCGCATGCAGCTGCAGGCAGCTGATGGTCCACATATGATTCACGTTGCCCTCAACCGCTGCCTGCAGTGCGTGCGCTTTGACATGGCCGGTAACCAGAATCATCACTTCTTCTGCATCCAGCAGCGTGCCGACGCCGACCGTCAGCGCATACTTAGGCACCTGATCCACGTCACCGTTAAAGAAGCGCGAGTTCGCCACGCGGGTATCATGGGTCAGGGTTTTAATGCGGGTACGGGAAGCCAGTGAAGACGCCGGTTCGTTAAAGGCGATATGACCGTCGTTGCCGACACCGCCCATAAACAGGTGAATTTTACCCAGTGCGCGAATTTTCTCTTCGTACTGACGACATTCTGCGTCAATATCGGGCGCATTACCATTCAGCAGGTTGATATTTTCCGGTTCAATATCAACGTGATCGAAGAAGTTGCGATACATAAAGCTGTGATAGCTTTCAGGATGCTCTTTTGGCAGACCGACATATTCATCCATATTGAAGGTCACGACATGTTTAAAACTGACCTGGCCCGCTTTGTGCATATCAATCAGGTGTTTGTACGCCTCCAGTGGCGTGCCGCCGGTTGGCAGACCCAGAACAAAAGGTCTGTCCGCCGTCGGGTTAAACGCATTGATGCGGTTAACGATATGTCGGGCGGCCCATTTACCCACCTGGGTTGGCGTCGCTAAAGGAATCAGTCTCATTTTTCACCTCATTAGAAAATAGAAAGGGGATCGCTAAACCGTTGCGTTAGTCATCAGCCTGAGCAGATTGTCTATTCTCGCTACGGGCGGAGCGTAATTCAATATTTCGGATCATAAAATAAGTTTGTGGTGATAGCCAGATGTTGCCGTGTGACATGATGTTTTTTAGTGATAAAAATCACATTTACCAGGGTTTTAATTTGCGAGGCGAATTAATTTATCATTACACTTCGCAGCGTGATATGAAGTGTATTAACGATCTTTGCAGCTGACATAACAACATTAAGCGGCGCAAAGCGACAAGTCAGGCTCATAGGGGGAAGGGGATATGTTAGGTTATTTACAGAAGGTGGGGCGCGCACTGATGGTGCCGGTAGCAACCCTGCCAGCAGCAGCAATATTAATGGGGGTGGGTTACTGGATCGATCCGGACAGCTGGGGTGCAGGTAATGCGCTCGCTGCGTTGCTGATCAAATCCGGTGCCGCCATCATCGAAAACATGTCAGTGCTGTTTGCGATTGGTGTCGCATATGGCATGTCAAAAGATAAAGATGGTGCCGCTGCCCTGACTGGCTTTGTCGGCTTCCTGGTTGTTACCACGCTCTGCTCACCGGCCGCGGTGGCGATGATACAGAAGATGCCGGTTGACCAGGTGCCTGTGGCGTTTGGCAAAATCAACAACCAGTTTGTCGGTATTCTGGTCGGTATTCTGTCGGCAGAGGTCTATAACCGCTTCAGCCATGTCGAGCTGCCTAAAGCGCTTTCCTTCTTCAGCGGACGCCGGCTGGTGCCGATTCTCGTCTCGTTCCTGATGATCTTCGTCGCTTTCATTCTGATGTATATCTGGCCGGTTATTTTTAATGGCCTGGTGGGCTTTGGTGAGCATATCCAAAAGCTCGGCTCTGCCGGTGCCGGTATCTACGCCTTCTTCAACCGCCTGCTGATTCCTGTCGGTCTGCATCATGCACTGAACTCCGTGTTCTGGTTTGATGTTGCTGGCATTAATGACATTCCTAAATTCCTGGGCGGTGCGCAGTCACTGGCTGATGGATCGGCAACCGTGGGCATCACAGGCCGTTATCAGGCGGGCTTCTTCCCGATTATGATGTTTGGTCTGCCGGGTGCTGCGCTGGCTATCTACCACTGCGCGCGTCCAGAGAACCGTGTCAAAGTCGGTAGTATCATGCTGGCTGCGGCATTTGCTGCTTTCTTTACCGGTATCACCGAACCGCTGGAATTTTCCTTCATGTTCGTGGCACCAGTGCTCTATCTCATCCACGCCGTCCTGACCGGCATCTCGGTCTTCATCGCTGCCAGCATGCACTGGATTGCCGGATTTGGTTTCAGTGCCGGGCTGGTGGATATGGTGCTGTCGACCCGTAACCCGCTGGCAACACACTGGTACATGCTGATTCCGCAGGGCCTGGTCTTCTTCGTTATCTACTACGTGGTTTTCCGCTTCACCATCAAAAAATTCAACCTGATGACGCCGGGCCGCGAGCTGGCGGTTGCCGGTGATGAAAGTGATGGTTATGACGTTAACGTCGATAAAACTGACAATGGTGAAACGGCCACTGAATCGCTGGCGCGCCGTTATATTGGTGCCGTGGGTGGCTCATCCAACTTAACCAGCATCGATGCCTGTATTACCCGCCTGCGTCTTAACGTGAATGATTCGGCTCAGGTCAATGAGGGCGTTGCGAAGCGTCTGGGTGCATCCGGGGTGATCCGCCTTAATAAGCAGAGCGTGCAGATCATCGTAGGTACTCAGGCCGAAAGTATTGCCTCGGCGATGAAAAAAGTGCTGACCAAAGGCCCGGTCGCAGCCGCTGCTACCAGCAGTGCGCCAGTGGAACCTGACATTAAACCGCAGGCCGTGTTGAACAGTGAGAAGCGTGTTATTGCGACATTGCTGGCACCGGTAACGGGCGAAGTGGTCGCGCTGGATGATGTGCCGGATGAAGCCTTTGCCAGCAAAGCGGTAGGCGATGGTCTGGCGATCAAACCGAGCGACAAATGGGTCGTGGCTCCAATTGACGGTACGCTGGTGAAAATCTTCAACACCAATCACGCCTTCTGTCTGGAAACGGACAATGGTGTAGAGATTGTAGTGCACATGGGACTGGATACCGTGGCGCTGGAAGGTAAAGGCTTTACCCGTCTCGCTGAAGAAGGGGCCACGGTGGTCGCCGGTCAGCCTGTGCTGGAAATGGACCTTGAATTCCTGAACGCCAATGCCCGCTCAATGGTGAGTCCGGTGGTTGTCAGCAACAGCGATGATTTCGCCGGTCTGACATTACTGGCCCGCGGTCAGGTGGTGGCAGGTGAAACTCCGCTGTATGAAGTGAAAGGCTAATCCCCGCAACAGAACCCCACAGGCAGGAAGCGATTCCTGCCTTTTTTTGTTTTAAAGGCTTAACAAACGGTTGTTTCCCTCAGACGCTTTGTGGATCATACTCCGTTACTTCGTGGTACAAATCACCCGTTATTCGTATTGAGGATTTTTGAGATGAGTGAGGCTGAAGCCCGCCCAACTAACTTTATTCGTCAGATCATTGACGAAGATTTGGCGAGCGGTAAGCACAGCAGCGTGCATACCCGTTTTCCGCCAGAGCCCAATGGCTATCTGCATATTGGTCATGCGAAATCGATCTGTCTGAATTTTGGCATCGCCCAGGATTATCAGGGGCAATGCAACCTGCGTTTCGACGATACCAATCCGGTTAAAGAGGATGTGGAATTTGTTGAATCCATCAAGCGTGACGTCCAGTGGCTGGGTTTTGAGTGGAGCGGTGAGGTCTGTTACTCATCAAACTATTTTGATCAGCTTTATGACTATGCCATCGAGCTGATTTCTAAAGGTCTCGCCTACGTAGATGAGCTGAGTCCGGATCAGATTCGCGAATATCGCGGCACCCTGAAAGAGCCGGGCAAAAACAGCCCTTATCGCGACCGCAGCGTGGAAGAGAACCTGGCGCTGTTTGAGAAGATGCGTAACGGTGAGTTTGCCGAGGGCACGGCCTGTCTGCGCGCTAAAATCGACATGGCCTCTAATTTCATCGTGATGCGCGATCCGGTGCTTTACCGCATCAAGTTCGCGGAACACCACCAGACCGGCAACAAGTGGTGCATCTACCCGATGTATGACTTTACCCACTGCATCTCTGATGCGCTGGAAGGCATTACGCACTCGCTGTGTACGCTGGAGTTCCAGGACAACCGTCGACTTTATGACTGGGTGCTGGATAACATCACCATACCGGTTCATCCGCGTCAGTATGAGTTTTCGCGCCTGAATCTGGAGTATGCGGTGATGTCGAAACGCAAACTCACTCAGCTGGTGACTGAGAAGCACGTAGAAGGCTGGGACGATCCGCGCATGCTGACCGTTTCAGGTCTGCGTCGTCGCGGATATACCGCCGCCTCTATCCGCGAATTCTGCCGTCGTATTGGCGTGACCAAGCAGGATAACATCGTGGAGATGGCCTCGCTGGAATCCTGTATTCGCGACGACCTGAACGAGAACGCGCCACGTGCCATGGCCGTGCTGGACCCGCTGAAAGTGGTGATTGAAAATCTGCCAGCAGGCCATAACGAAATCATCACTATGCCAAATCATCCGGGTAAACCGGAGATGGGCACGCGTGAAGTGCCGTTCAGCCGTGAGATCTGGATCGACCGTGCCGATTTCCGCGAAGAGGCGAACAAGCAATATAAGCGTCTGGTGCTGGGCAAAGAAGTCCGCCTGCGTAATGCCTATGTGATTCGTGCTGAGCGCGTCGCTAAAGATGAAGCGGGCAACATCACCTGCATCTACTGCACCAGCGACACAGATACGCTGAGCAAAGATCCTGCCGATGGCCGTAAGGTCAAAGGGGTGATTCACTGGGTGTCTGCGGATCACGCGCAGCCAGCAGAGTTCCGTCTGTATGATCGTCTGTTCAGTGTGCCAAATCCGGGCGCGGCAGAGGACTTCCTGGCGGTAATCAATCCTGAGTCACTGGCGATCAAACAGGGCTTTGTGGAACCGGGCCTGCGCGATGCAGAACCGACCACTCCATTCCAGTTTGAACGTGAAGGTTATTTCTGTGCCGACAGCGTTTACTCTAAACCGTCGCAGCTGGTGTTTAACCGCACCGTCGGTCTTCGTGATACCTGGGCGAAAACCGGCGAATAAATTTTTTTGAGGCTGACCTCATAAAATGACAAAAGGGCGATTTATCGCCCTTTTTTGTTGCCCCGATTTTAATCATTGCCGACGATTATTCTGACCTAACCGCAACCGATTAAATGCCGCATTGTGAGAGAAATCTGAGTTTAAAAAAATTAATCAATTTCCGGATGTGAATTATCCGCTTTCAGGTAGGCTATGCGCTCTCAGAGGTTGCAAAGCGGGTTACAGAAGGAAAAAAAATGACAGTTCTCGCCCAGGAAGCCAGAAACAGTGTGGTCGTTTTACATCAGCTCATTGAACGTATTTTTAACCAGCCTGCCGGATCTGATGACAGTTTTGAGCTGCTGATGTCCTATTTCCATCCTGAATTCCGCATGGTCACTCCAAAGGGCAGAGAGTGCAATCTGAACGAGGTCGAGGAACTCTTCAGGCAGTTGCAGGGACAGCGCGAAGGGATGCGTATTGCCACCTGCGAGCACGTCATCCTTTCTCATCATGAGAAAGAGATCACCGTGCAGTATCGCGAAATGCAGATGATGAATGGCAATAATCAGAGCCGTATTTCGCTGGCGATACTGGACTGCAGCAGCTCCATTCCACGCTGGCGCTATCTGCAGGAGACGCTGGTCGCCTGATATCACAGCCCAGGACAGACGAAAAAAAACCGGTGAATTCACCGGTTTTTTTATTTCAGTTCGCGTTACTGGTCGTGCAGGGTTTCATCTTCCCGGCAATCGCCCAGCGTACAGTGTCCATAGAGATAGAGGCTGTGGTTGGTCAGCTTGATGCCATGACGGGTGGCGATTTCGCGCTGACGCGTTTCGATCGACTCATCGCTGAACTCAATAACTTTGCCGCAATCCAGGCAGATCAGATGATCGTGGTGATGCTGCTGCGTCAGTTCAAAGACAGATTTGCCGCCTTCAAAGTTATGACGGGTCACGATACCAGCGTCATCAAACTGGTTCAGAACACGGTAAACGGTAGCCAGGCCAATCTCTTCGCCGATGTCGATCAGGCGTTTGTACAAATCTTCCGCACTGACGTGATGGCACTCAGGTTCCTGAAGCACTTCCAGAATTTTCAGTCTGGGCAGCGTCACTTTCAGGCCAGCCTTCTTTAATGCGGTGTTGTTGTCAGTCATGCGGATTTTGTCCTGTCACTATATTCACTTTTGTGGCTTGTCGCCTTGAATGTCGATCTGCGCTCATTCTCATTTGCGTCTCATTATAGAACTGAAGCGATGAAATGAAAACCAGAGGGCGTGCCTGAATCATCACGGGCTGTGGGGGATAGGTCACCGGGCCGGGGAGGATTCTGGCAGATGTCTGTTGGTACATCGCTTAGTCTTGCCGCCTGAGAAATAAGCGGAAGATCGATGCGGGTATTCTACAGATTAAACGGAGAAAGTTAAAAAAATGTGGCTATTATTTCTATAGGAATTTCCATTGCCTCAATGTGAGCTGGCGCTCACATTGAGTCGGGCAGGATCAGGCTTCGAGGATATCTTTCAGCTGCAGTTCATCAGAAATCTGCTTAACCCACTGCTCTACGCGCTGGTTAGTCAGTTCAGGCTGGCGATCTTCATCAATGGCCAGACCCAGGAAGTGGGTATCATCGGCCAGACCTTTTGAGGCTTCGAAGTGGTAACCTTCGGTTGGCCAGTGTCCGACAATCACGGCACCGTGCGGCTCAATGATGTCACGGATTGTGCCCATCGCATCACAGAAGTACTCCGCGTAATCTTCCTGATCGCCGCAGCCAAACAGCGCAACCAGCTTGCCGTTGAAATCGATCTCTTCCAGCGTCGGGAAAAAGTCATCCCAGTCGCACTGCGCTTCACCGTAGTACCAGGTCGGAATGCCCAGCAGCAGGATATCAAACGCTTCCAGATCTTCTTTTGTGCTTTTCGCGATGTCATGCACTTCTGCAACGTCTGTACCCAGCTGTTTCTGGATCATTTTTGCAATGTTTTCGGTATTGCCGGTATCGCTGCCAAAGAAGATGCCTACAAGTGCCATGAGTAAAATAACCTCTTAAATCCTGATAATGAGATGTGTGCCGCAGCACATTTCAGCGAATAATAGCAGACGAGAGAAAACCGGTGAACGGTTAAAGCCCCGACATTTGCTCCTGCGTGCGATTTGCCCGCATTAATCCAGTTTGAGCTGTGCCAGCAGCATCTGTTCAATCAGCTCGCTGCGGCTGAGATTGCGCTGCTCTGCCAGCGTGTTGAGCGCATCGACGGCTTCACTGTTCATTTTCAGTTCGACACGACGAAGTCCGCGTCCTTTGTCACGTTTGAGTTGATTGCGCTTGTTGATGCGCAGCTGTTCATCACGCGAAAGCGGACTGGTTTTGGGGCGACCAGGGCGGCGCTCATCAGCAAAGAGATCGAGCGTCGTGCGGTCAGTCTGTTCTTTTGCCATGGCTTAGTAAAACTGAATGGGGGCGGGCGCCAGTCACTCACCGCGCAGATTATAAATTATTGGCTATTGCCGCAGCAAAACGGACGCGCGGCAAAATTTTAGCGCGCCATCATACTTCACGCTTACTCCGGACGCCAATCCTAAACCTTTGCCGCCATCTATTTGCTTTTAAAGCGCAAAAAAGCGACGGACACTGCGCAAAACGGCATCGGGTTTCTCTGCATGAACCCAGTGTCCCGCGCCTCCAATGACATGTGCCTGCGCGGCCGGGAACTGCTGCAACAGCGCATCGCGGTAGCGGTTGTCCAGATAGCTGGAGTCGCCTCCGCGAATAAACAGTGCCGGATGATCCCATGCCGGAACGGGCTGCCAGCCCGAAATCGTGGTGTAGTTATCCCACAGCACCGGGACGTTGAAGCGCCACTCGCCCGCCTGAAATGACTTCAGCAGGAACTGAATCACCCCTTCTTCATCGATAAGCGTACGCATAATCTTCGCCGCCTCACTGCGTGACGAGACGCCTGCGTCGGTTACAGCACGAATACCGGCAAAAATCTCATCATGGCGGCGGGTCTGGTAGTCGACCGGAGCGATGTCAATCATCACCAGCCGCTCGATGCGGTCCGGCACCAGCGCGCTCATGGTCATGGCGATCTTCCCGCCCATTGAGTGACCGATCACCGCGACGCGTTCAATGCCGTGCGCATCCAGCGTATCGACCATGTCCTGCGCCATTACAGCGTAGTTCATCTCGTCAGATCGTGGTGAGAGTCCGTGGTTGCGGACATCAACCTGCAGCAGAGGCCCGGCATCTTTGAGCCCACGCGCCAGCACGCCAAGGTTATCCAGACTGCCAAACAGGCCGTGGATAAGCACGACAGGTAAGGAATCAGCAGGGGATTGTTCAGTTTGCAAACGGGCGTTCAAAATCATAGCAAAGTTCTTAAGTTTGAGACCTGTGCTTAGGTTATCATGGTTTCACCTTTTCAGGCGCGCCGGTTCCGGCGGCATTAGGACATATTCTGACTTTTGCCCGTAAACCGTTTGATTGCTAACAACCCGCCTGAATTTAACTTTATAATCCTGATGTTAGAACCCGCACATCCTTTGAATTGCCTGACTATACTCAGAGCTTTTCAGGAAACAGGTGGTTCTGTCATGAGAAAGAACCGTACGGAATAAGATGAAAACGATCGAAGTTGACGAAGAGCTCTACCGTTATATTGCCAGCCACACGCAACACATTGGTGAAAGCGCATCCGACATTCTGCGTCGTATGCTGAAGTTCACTGCCGGTCAGACTGCACCCGCTTCGCCTGCTCAGCCAGCCTCAAAAGAGGCAGCGAAAGAGTCTCAGCCTGCGTCCGTGGGTTCGCGCCCGCAGGATCGTGTCCGCGCGGTGCGTGAGCTGCTGCTTTCCGATGAATATGCGGAGCAGAAGCGGGCGGTGAACCGCTTTATGCTTATCTTGTCAACGCTCTATCGTCTTGATACTGCAGCTTTTGCTGAAGCTACTGCATCTCTGCAGGGCCGCACCCGCGTCTATTTTGCTGGTGATGAGCATACGCTGTTACAGAATGGCACCCATACTAAGCCGAAGCATGTGCCCGGCACACCGTACTGGGTGATCACCAACACCAATACTGGTCGTAAATGCAGCATGGTCGAACACATCATGCTCTCGATGCAGTTCCCGGCGGAACTGACCGAGAAAGTTTGCGGCACCATTTAAAACTTAAGCGTCAGGGAGCAGCGCCAATGGCCAATCACCCACGTGCCGGGCAACCCGCCCAGCAGAGCGATTTGATTAACGTTGCACAATTAACGTCACAATATTATGTCCTGCAGCCCGATGTGGCGAACCCGGAACATGCGGTGAAATTTGGCACCTCTGGCCATCGCGGCAGTGCAGGGCGTCAGAGCTTCAACGAGATGCACATTCTGGCTATCGCGCAGGCGATTGCCGAAGAGCGTAAAAAGAACGGCATCACCGGGCCGTGCTACGTCGGTAAAGACACCCATGCGCTGTCAGAACCGGCGATCCTGTCGGTACTGGAAGTGCTGGCGGCGAACGGCGTTGATGTGATTGTGCAGCAGGACAATGGCTATACGCCGACCCCTGCGATCTCGAACGCTATTCTTGAGCACAACAAAGCGGGCGGCCCGCTGGCTGACGGCATCGTTATCACGCCTTCGCACAACCCACCGGAAGATGGCGGCATCAAGTACAACCCACCTAACGGCGGACCGGCTGATACCAACGTCACCAAAGTAGTGGAAGATCGCGCTAATCAGCTGATCAAAGATGGGCTGAAAGAGGTGAAACGTCTGCCGCTGGAACAGGCGATGGCGAGTGGCCATGTGGTCGAGAAAGATTTGATCCAGCCGTACGTTGAAGGTCTGGCCGAGATTATCGACTTCCCGGCGATCCAGAAAGCGGGCCTGAAGCTGGGTGTTGATCCACTGGGCGGTTCCGGTATTGCTTACTGGCAGCGTATTGCTGAGCACTACAAGCTGGATTTGACGCTGGTGAATGACGCGGTCGATCAGACCTTCCGCTTTATGCATCTGGATAAAGATGGTGTCGTGCGCATGGACTGCTCGTCTGAAAGCGCAATGGCAGGCCTGCTGGCCTACCGTGACAAGTTCGATCTGGCATTCGGTAACGATCCTGATTATGACCGCCACGGCATTGTGACTCCGGCCGGTCTGATGAATCCGAACCACTATCTGGCGGTCGCGATCAACTATCTGTTCCAGCATCGTCCACAGTGGGGCCAGGATGTCGCCGTGGGTAAAACCCTGGTGTCCAGCGCCATGATCGACCGTGTCGTCAACGACATTGGCCGCAAGCTGGTGGAAGTGCCGGTTGGCTTCAAATGGTTTGTTGATGGTCTGTATGACGGCAGCTTTGGTTTCGGCGGTGAAGAGAGCGCGGGCGCGTCATTCCTGCGTTTCGACGGCACGCCATGGTCAACGGACAAAGATGGCATCATCATGTGTCTGCTGGCGGCTGAAATCACCGCTGTGACCGGTAAAAACCCGCAGCAGCATTATGACGAGCTGGCCGCGCGCTTTGGCGCACCAAGCTACAACCGTCTGCAGGCATCCGCCACTTCAGCGCAGAAAGCTGCACTGTCGAAGCTGTCACCAGAAATGGTAAGCGCGGATACGCTGGCGGGTGATCCCATCACCGCGCGTCTGACTGCGGCACCAGGTAACGGTGCGTCTATCGGCGGTCTGAAAGTGATGACGGAGAATGGCTGGTTTGCTGCTCGTCCGTCAGGCACCGAAGACGCCTACAAAATCTACTGTGAAAGCTTCCTGGGCGCAGAACACCGCGCGCAGATTGAGAAAGAAGCGGTAGAGATTGTCAGCGAAGTGCTGAAAAACGCCTGATAGTCGGGTAAAGATAAGGCGCCTCTGGCGCCATTTAGATTGTTGACAAAATCTACTCCAGTTAGCTGCGGGAACGTGCCAGCACAGGAAACAGGGTCAGATCGGAAAGACGCAAAAGCCGTCATCCATGACACGCTCGTCCCACGCCATCCATGGCGTGGGACGCTTTCCTCCTCTGACCCAGTTCCCTGCGCCTCAGGTTTATTCGTTGCGGTCAGATTCACTCTGATTTGAGTTTGTTTGCAGTTATGAAAGGCGCCTCTGGCGCCTTTTTTTATGGCATAAAGCGATAGCCGATCCCGGTTTCGGTCAGCAGATGGGCCGGTTGGGTCGGATTCTCTTCCAGCTTCTGGCGCAGATGCCCCATATAAATACGCAGATAGTGGCTGTGCTCCACCGCATTGGGTCCCCAGACCTGACTCAGCAGCTGCCGCTGCGTCAGCACCTTTCCTGCATTATTCAGCAGAATGCTCAACAGACGAAACTCAATCGGCGTGAGGTGAATCTCACTGCCGCCGCGCTGTACCCGCCGTGCGGCAAAATCGACGCTGATGTCGGCAAACTGAATTCTGGCTTCGGGCTGCTGGCCACCATGACGGCGCAGTGCAACACGGACACGCGCCAGCAGTTCGCCAACACCGAATGGTTTGGTCAGATAGTCATCCGCGCCGGCATCCAGTGCGGCGATCTTATCCTGCTCATCACTGCGCGCCGACAGCACTATCACCGGTATGGCGCTCCACTGGCGCAGATCACGGATAAAATCGGTGCCATCCCCATCCGGCAGGCCAAGATCAAGGATCACTAAATCAGGTTTACGGGTTGCCGCTTCAATCAGCCCGCGCTGCAGCGTATCGGCGTCAAACACCTTCAGATCTTCATTTTCCAGCGCCAGCCGGACAAAGCGGCGGATCTCTTTTTCATCTTCAACGATCAAAACCGTGGTCACGCAATACCTGCCTTGAGTGAGAGCCGAAGCGCTACTTTATCAATATTTTATGCTGCCGTCCGCGCGCGTCATCTTTCGGGCATTCAAACCCTCTCGTAACCTGGCGGTAACTTATCTGTAACTAAATTACAGGTTAATTCTTAAACAGCAAAAATAGCGACAAATAAGTGGTCAGATGAGTAGTAAAATTACACAACCTGGCGTAAAGTTGAACACAGATCACATTCGCACACTTTAACTTACCGGGAGGAGAAACCATGTATCAGGCTTATCCACGTTATAAAATACTCGCGCGTCGTACGCTGGTGGTTCTTCTCGGCGTTCTGGCACTGCCTGTCATGCTGTTTCGACAGGATCGGGCACGCTTCTACAGTTACCTGCATCGCGTCTGGTGCAAGACCAGCGCAAAGCCGGTCTGGCTGGCGCAGTCTGAAGCCGGTGGTGGCGCATTCTGGTAATGACCCCTCCCGCAGAACAGGCCTGGTCATCTGACCGGGCTTTTTTTTGCGTTTTTTCTGAGAATAAGCGGTCCGGAACCGCGTTTTCCCCCTTTATTCCTGACCATTTTGCGCTACACTTAAACCTCTACAAGATTTCGGAGGTTGTACAAGTATGAGCAAAAAAATCCCCGTTGGAATCAGTGCATGCCTGCTCGGCGATAGCGTGAGGTTTGATGGTGGCCATAAGCGTCTTACTTTTGCAACTGAGGATCTTACGCCATTTGTCCGCTTTGAGCCGATCTGTCCTGAAATGGCGATTGGGCTGCCTACGCCGCGTCCGGCATTGCGTCTGGTAAAGCAGGGTGATGATGAGGTGCATCTTTGCTTCAGCAAAGACGGCGGCGAAGAAGTCACCGCTCAGATGCGTGACTGGTCTGCGGAGCGGGTAAAATCGCTGCATCATCTCTCCGGTTATATCCTGTGCGCCAAGTCGCCCAGCTGCGGGATGGAGCGCGTACGGGTCTACGAACCCGACAACAACAATAACCGCAAAGTGGGCACCGGCATTTTTGCTGAATTCCTGCAGCGCGAGATGCCCTGGCTGCCGCTGGAAGAGGATGGTCGTCTGCACGATCCCGCTCTGCGAGAGAACTTTATCGGCCGTATCTGCGCACTGCATGAATTTAATCAGATGTGGGAAAGCGGCCTGACCCGTCACGGGCTGATCGCCTTTCACAGCCGCTACAAACTGATGATGCTGGCGCATTCGCAGGAGAAATATCGCGAGCTGGGACCCTTTGTTGCTTCGATGAGCCAGTGGGACTCGCTGGATGCCTTTGCCTTTGAGTACCGCAATCGCATGATGGAACTGATGTCACGTCCCGCCTCACGTCGTAATCACACCAATGTGCTGATGCACGTGCAGGGCTACTTCCGCCGCCAGCTAAGCTCACCGCAGCGTCAGGAGCTGGCAACGCTGATTGACCGCTATCGTCAGGGTACACAACCGCTGCTGGTGCCCATTACCATTCTCAAGCACTACATGGCTGAGTTTCCGCATCCGTGGCTGGCACAGCAGCGCTATTTCGATCCCTATCCCGAAGCCTTGTGCTTACGCTACGGACAGTAATTCAGGAGGCGTATGACCACTCATCTGGTCTGGCTGCGTAATGATTTACGCATCAACGATAATCTGGCACTTCACGCCGCCTGTCGCGACAGCAAGGCAAAAGTGATTGCGCTCTTCCTTGCTACGCCGGAACAGTGGCAGCAGCATGACATGTCACCCAGGCAGGCGGCGTTTATTCACGCCAGTCTGGTGGAAGTACAGAACGCGCTGGCTGAGCGGGGCATTGCGCTGCACTATCAGGCGTGTCACGCCTTCAGCGACAGTATCGATGCGCTGGCCGAATTCTGTGACAAGCACCAGGTCGACCAGCTCTTCTATAACTATCAGTATGAAGTGAATGAGCGTCAGCGCGATGCCGAGGCGGAAAAGCGTCTCGATGACGCGGGCGTGATCTGCCAGGGCTTTGATGACAGCCTGCTGCTGCCACCTGGCAGTGTGCAGAGTGGCGATCGCTCAATGTATAAAGTCTTTACGCCGTTCAGCAAAGCCTTTGTCCGCCGTTTGCAGCAGAGTCTTCCGGAGTGCGTGCCTGCACCTAAGCCGCGCGACGGTGCGCCGCTGAAAACCACCCCAATCCCTGCGTTTGACTGTCCGACCGAAGCCTTTGATGAGGATTTGTTTCCGGCAGGCGAAGCGGCTGCCCTGAAGCGGTTGCGCCATTTCGCCACTCAACCCATTATCGATTATCCCGCGAAGCGCGACCTTCCTGCGCTGGACGCTACCAGTCGCCTGTCGGTCTATCTGTCGACCGGCGTGCTGTCGCCTCGTCAGTGCCTGCATCGCGTTCTGCATGAACATCCCGATGCGCTGGACAACAGTCGCGCATTTACCTGGCTGAACGAGCTGATCTGGCGTGAGTTCTATCGTCATCTGCTGGTTGCCTATCCGGCACTGTGCCGGCACAAGCCATTTATTGACTGGACGCGTAACGTGGAATGGCAGCGTGAAGACGCGCATTTCGATGCCTGGAAAGCGGGAAAAACAGGCTATCCGATCGTCGATGCTGCAATGCGTCAGATGAAGGCGCTGGGCTGGATGCACAACCGTTTACGGATGATCACCGCCAGTTTCCTGGTTAAAGATCTGCTGATCGACTGGCGCGAAGGCGAACGCTATTTCATGCAGCAGCTGATTGATGGCGACCTGGCCGCAAACAATGGTGGCTGGCAGTGGGCGGCTTCCACCGGTACAGATTCAGCACCCTATTTCCGCATTTTTAACCCGACCACACAGGGCGAGCGCTTCGATGAGCAGGGCGAGTTTATCCGTCACTATCTGCCGGAGCTGGCGGACGTCCCTGACAGCCATATTCACCAGCCCCACGTCTGGGCGGAAAAGAACAACAGGAAACTCGATTATCCGGCACCAATCGTGGATCATAAGGCAGCCCGTAAAAAGACATTAGACGCCTTTGAGCGCGCCAAAAGCGCCGCCTGAGGCCTCGAAGGAGCCTGAATGAACCATTACGAATTAGAGACGCTGATCAATCAGCAACTCGACAGCCACAGCTTCAGCGACTATGCCCCCAACGGGTTACAGGTTGAGGGGCGCAGCGAAGTTAAAACGATTATCACCGGCGTAACAGCCTGTCAGGCCTTGCTGGATGAGGCGGTCGCACGTCAGGCCGATGCAATAATCGTCCATCATGGCTACTTCTGGAAAAGTGAACCGGCCGCGATTAAAGGCATGAAGCGCCGCCGTCTGCGGACGTTGCTGGCTAACGATATTAATCTCTATGGCTGGCACCTGCCGCTTGATGCGCATTCAGAACTGGGTAACAACGCCCAGCTGGCGAAACTGCTGGATATCGACGTACGTGGCGAAGTCATGCCGCTGGTGTTCTGGGGTGAGCTGGCTGAGCCGATCTCCGGTGAACAGCTGGCCCGCCGAATTGGCGATAAGCTGGGACGCGAACCGCTGCATTGCGGTGATAACGCGCCAGCACTGATACGTCGCATCGCCTGGTGCAGCGGTGGCGGACAGGGCTTTATCGACCAGGCCGCCGCTGCGGGCGTTGATGCCTACATTACCGGTGAAGTCTCTGAACAGACCATTCACAGCGCACGCGAGCAGGGGCTGCATTTCTTTGCCGCAGGTCATCACGCCACCGAGCGTGGCGGCGTAAAAGCGCTGGGCGAGTGGCTGGCACAACACCACAATCTTGATGTGACCTTCATCGATATTCCTAATCCTGCCTGATCTCTCCCTTGTCCTGCGTGCCTGCGCAGGACCTAAATCTGTTGACACATCCCTGCCACTTTCGCATAACTATTTGCTTTAAGTAGATAAGCCATCGGCTGATCCGGGCATCCGGTCAGGTCGGCCAGGCACGATCTCAATCAGGCGGGAGGTAGCTGTTGCAACGAGCACGGTGTTATTTATTGGGTGAACGCGCTGTCGTGCTGGAGCTGGAGCCGCCGGTCTCACTGGAGAGTCAGCAGCGTATCTGGGGACTGAACCAGCGACTGCAGTCGGATGCGGGCGTGCTGGAGGTCATTCTTGGCATGAACAATATCACCCTGATTCTGCGCGATCCCCAGCAGAGTGCGCTGGATGCGATAGAGCGGCTTCAGCGCTGGTGGGAAGAGAGTGAAGCGCAGTTGCCAGAATCGCGTCTGGTGGAGATCCCGGTGATCTATGGCGGCGAACATGGCCCCGATCTGGTGGTGGTGGCGGAACATGCCGCGCTGACGGCCGGTCAGGTGGTTGAGCTGCACAGCAGCAGCGACTATGTGGTGTTTTTTGTCGGCTTTCAGCCGGGCTTTCCCTATCTGGGCGGACTGGATCCGCGCCTGCACATACCACGCCGTGCGGAGCCGAGAGTTGCGGTACCGGCCGGATCGGTTGGCATCGGTGGCAGCCAGACGGGCGTCTATCCGCTGGCTTCGCCCGGCGGCTGGCAGTTAATCGGCCAGACCCGCACCGCGCTGTTTGATCCCCTGCAACAACCGCCCACACTGCTCCGTCCCGGTGACAGGGTTCGCTTTGTGCCGCAACAGGAGGGCGTATGTTAAATATTCTTCGCGCCGGGCTGGCCGCCACCCTTCAGGATGCGGGCCGCTACGGCTGGCGTCAGTATGGCCTCAGCCCCGGCGGCGTGCTGGATCATCCCGCGATGTTCACCGCCAATGTGCTGGTGGGCAATGCGCCTGACAGCGCGGTGCTGGAGCTGGTGCTCGGCCAGTTCAAAGCGGAGTTTACCCGCGACGGCTGGTTCGCACTGACTGGCGCAGGCTGCCATGCGGAGCTGGACGGTCAGCCGGTCTGGACGGGCTGGCGCACCCCGGTGAAACGCGGCCAGGTCCTGTCGCTGGCGATGCCGCAGCGCGGCATGCGCAGCTATCTGGCAGTGCAGGGTGGTTTTGACATCCCTGCGGTGCTCGGCTCAGCCAGCACCGATCTGAAAGCAAAATTTGGCGGATTTCACGGTCGCGCCTTACGGGATGGCGATCAGATCCCGCTGGGCAAACCGACGCGTCAGTTCGACCGCAAAGTCGGGGTACGGCAGCTGCTATGGGGCAATCGCATCCGCGCACTGCCTGGTCCGGAATATCACGAGTTCAGCCCCGACGCGCAGCAGGCGTTCTGGCGTACCGCATGGAAACTCAGCCCGCAAAGCAACCGGATGGGATACCGGCTTGAGGGACGTGAGCTTAAACGTGAAAGTCCGCGTGAGCTGCTGTCACACGGCGTGATGCCGGGTGTGATTCAGGTACCGCCGAACGGACAGCCTATCGTGCTGATGGCGGACGCCCAGACCACAGGCGGCTATCCGCGGATCGCCTCCGTCATCGAAGCCGATCTCTATCATCTGGCGCAAATCCGCCTCGGTGAGCCGATTCACTTTATTCACTGCACGCTGCCGGAAGCGATGCTGGCACGTCAGCATCAGCAACGCGCGCTGGACCAGATGAAATGGGGACTTCATGAACATTGATTTAAACGCCGACCTGGGCGAAGGCTGTGCCAGCGATCGGGCGCTGCTTGAACTGGTGAGTTCCGCCAACATCGCCTGTGGCTTTCACGCAGGAGATGCGCAGACCATGCTGCAGTCGGTGCGCTGGGCACAGGCATCCGGCGTCGCCATCGGCGCGCATCCTGCTTTCCCCGATCGGGAGAACTTTGGCCGCAGTGCCATGCAGCTGCCACCGGAAACGGTCTATGCCCAGATGATCTACCAGATTGGCGCGCTGAAAAGCCTGGCGGAAAGCGAAGGTGCGCGGCTGGTTCACGTTAAGCCGCACGGCATGCTCTATAACCAGGCCGCGGCTGATCCGGTGCTGGCAGACGCCATTGCCCGCGCCATCCGTGCCGTCGACAGCCAGCTGATTGTGGTGGGACTGGCGAACAGCGAATCGATACGTGCCGCATCGCACTACGGTTTACGCACGCGGGAAGAGGTCTTTGCCGATCGTGGCTATCTCAGCAGCGGTGCGCTGGTGCCGCGCAGCGAGCCGGGCGCGCTGATTGACGATGAGCAGCAGGCTATCGATCAGACGCTGACGATGGTGCAGCAGGGCAAGGTAAAAAGTATCACGGGAGAATGGGTGGCAGTGAATGCGCAGACCGTCTGCTTACATGGCGACGGCGCGCACGCCCTGCAGTTTGCACAGCGGTTGTGTGATGCGTTTGCCGGACAGCAGATCCGCGTCACCAGCATCTGAAAACACTACTTAGCCCGGCTTATGTCGGGTTTTTTAACTCTGGGGGAAATCCATGGAAAGTGCAGTGAATCTCTGGCCTTTACTGGGCATTGCCGCGATCGTCGTCGGCTTCGTATTACGTTTTAATCCGGTGCTGGTGGTGATTGTCGCCGGCTTTGTGACCGGTCTGGCGGCGATGATGCCGCTGGCGGACATTCTGGAAAAGCTCGGCGCGGGTTTTCTGAATACCCGTAACCTGCCACTGATTCTGCTGCTGCCGCTGGCGGTCATTGGGCTGCTGGAGCGTCACGGGCTGAAGGAGCGGGCGCAGGCGTGGATTGCTCAGATCAAAACCGCCACCGCCGGACGTCTGCTGATCGTCTACCTGTTTGTACGTGAAATCACTGCGGCGCTAGGGTTAACCAGTCTAGGCGGGCATCCACAGATGGTGCGTCCGTTGCTGGCCCCGATGGCAGAGGGCGCAACGGAAAACCGCTACGGCGAAATCACACCTGAACTGCGTCATAAGCTGCGTGCCATGTCAGCAGCCACCGACAACGTCGGCCTCTTCTTTGGTGAAGATATCTTCGTGGCATTTGGCGCGATTATCTTTATGCACAACTTCATGCAGGAGTCGGCCGGGATTCAGACCGAACCGCTGCACATTGCGTTATGGGGCATTCCGACTGCTATAGCCGCCTTCCTGATCCACTCGGCACGTCTGGTGCGACTCGATCGTCAGCTGGCGCGTGAGCTGCAGCTGCTGAACAACCAGGCGCTGAAAGCCAAAGGAGGTCAGTAATGTTCCAGCAACAATATCTGATGTGGCTGGCGGGCATTATCCTGCTGGTGGTGGCTATCCTCTCGTGGCGTGACAGTGCGAACCCACGCCGCTTTACTACCGGACTGTTCTGGGCCTTGTATGGCCTGGTGTTTCTGGTGGGTGACTGGACGACGCAGATGATGAGCAGTCTGATGGGCTCGGACGCGATGGGCACCCGAATGCTGCACATCACCATCGGTGTCATTGTGGTGGTAATGGCGCTGATTGCCGGTCTGGGTGGTGTCCGGCTGGGTCGTTATCATCAGCGCAGTGATGAAGAGAAGCAGGCCAGTGCGCTGCGTCTGCGCAACAAACTGTTTCTGCCTGCGCTGGCGATTCCGGTCGTGACCGTGGTCGGTGTGCTGGCGTTTAACCATATTCCCGGTCTGCAGGAAGCGGTGTTCGGTCCCGGCAATCACGCCACGCTGGTGACACTTTTTTCAATGATGGTCGGCTGTGTCATTGGCTGGCTGGTGGCGTTGAAGCTGACCCATGAAAAACCGGTGCAGTCGATGCAGGAGACCCGTCGCCTGCTGGATTCGATTGGCTGGGCCTTTATCCTGCCACAAATCCTCGCCACTCTCGGACTGCTGTTTACCAGCGCGGGCGTGGGCAGTGCCATTTCGCATCTGACCGAAACCTGGCTGGCGGTGGATAACCGGTTTATTGCGGTAACGGTCTATGCCGTCGGGATGGCGCTGTTAACCATGATCATGGGTAACGCCTTTGCGGCATTTCCGATTATCACTGCAGGCGTCGGCATTCCGATTCTGGTGTTGCAGCACGGCGGAAATCCGGCAGTAATGGCGGCGATTGGTATGTTCTCCGGCTACTGCGGCACGCTGATGACGCCGATGGCGGCCAACTTCAATATTGTTCCGGCGGCGCTGCTGGAGCTGCCCGATCGTAACGCTGTCATCAAAGCTCAGATTCCGACTGGTGTGCTACTGTTAATCGTTAACATTTTCCTGCTCTATTTCCTGATGTTCCTGTGAGGCTGCATGAAAACTGTCCTGATGACCGCTTTTGAACCTTTTGGCGGTGAAACGATTAATCCCTCCTGGGAAGCGGTACGCGCGCTGGAAGGCAAACAGATTGGCGGGGCGACGATAGTCATCCGCCAGCTGCCGGTGGTGTTCAGTGAGGTGCTGAACGTGCTGAACCGGGCACTGGATGAGGTGAAACCGGATGCAGTGCTGTCGGTAGGGCAGGCGGGCGGCCGCAGCGACATTACCGTAGAACGTATCGGTATTAATGTTGATGACGCCCGCATCCCGGACAACGCGGGAAACCAGCCGGTGGATGAACGGATTGTCGCGGGCGGCCCGGCAGCCTATTTTTCCCGGCTGCCCATCAAAGCGATTGTGGCCGCAGTGCGTGAAGCGGGGATCCCCGCATCGGTCTCACAAACCGCTGGCACCTTCACCTGTAACCGGGTGATGTATGGCCTGCTGCACTGGCTGGAGCAGCAGAAAAGCCCGGCGCGCGGTGGCTTTATTCATATTCCCTATCTGCCTGAACAGGCTGCGCAGCATCCGGGGGCACCCAGCATGGCGGTGGCGACCATCATTCAGGCGCTGGAGATTGCGGTAAAAGTGACGCTGGAGACCGGCGACGATATCAAACAGGCTGGCGGCGCCACCCATTAAGAGGAAGAACGATGCCTGAAGGACCGGAAATTCGCCGCGTGGCGGATAAGCTTGAAGCCGCGATTGTGGGGCAGCCGTTAACGGAGGCGTGGTTCGCGTTTCCTCAGCTCAAGACTTACGAACCCTCGCTGATTGGTGAGCAGGTGCAGGCGATTGAGACGCGGGGCAAAGCGCTGCTGACACATTTCAGCAATGGCCTGACGCTCTACAGCCATAACCAGCTTTATGGTGTCTGGCGCATCGTGAAACCCGATACTGAACTGAATACCACACGTCAGTTGCGGGTGCGGCTGGCGACGGCAGGCAAAGCGATTCTGCTTTACAGCGCCTCGGATATTGAACTGCTCAACGCAGATACGCTGGCGGCGCATCCGTTTCTGACCCGCATCGGACCGGATGTGCTGAACAGCCAGCTTAACGTTGAAGAGGTGAAAGAGCGGCTGCTGTCGCCCCGGTTCCGGCGGCGACAGTTTAGTGGTCTGCTGCTGGATCAGGCTTTTCTGGCCGGGCTGGGGAATTACCTGCGCGCCGAGATTCTCTGGCTGGCGCAACTGCTGCCCAATCATCGGGCGCAGGATCTCAGTGACGATCAGCTGACGGCTTTCAGCGAGGCACTGCTTTCAGTACCACGTCATGCCTATCGGATGCGTGGAACCATGAAGAAATATCATGAGGAAGCGGCGTTTCAGTTTGAAGTATTTCATCGGCAGGGCAAAAAATGCCGGCGTTGTGGCACGGTGATTGAGAAAGGCACGCTTTCATCACGGCCTTTTTACTGGTGTCCGGGTTGTCAGGGATAGAAAGGGCATGAAGTTAAACGCGGGTGAGGGTAGAAACAAGCTGCTGTAAGACCGAGCCTGCTCAGGAAACACGGTCAGATCGGAAAGACGCAAAAGCCGTCATCCATGACATGCTCGGCCCGCGCGATTACGCACCTCATCCCTGAGATGCGCCCGTTGCCGGGCCAACGCTTTGCGTTGTTCAAAAACGCTCCCGGCGTTTTTGTCCCTGGCGCGGGACGCTTTCCTCTTCTGACCGTGTTTCCTGCGCGTTGAACTTATTCGTTGCGGCCAGATTCACCCATATGCAGGCTTATCAACTGGCTGAGCGGAGATCCCTCTCCGCCATCCATCAAATCTTACTTCTTCAGCTGTGAGCTGAACTCGCGCTCGGTATAACCGGTGTAGAGCTGACGCGGACGGGCAATCTTCATGCCTTCGTCGTGCATCTCTTTCCAGTGGGCAATCCAGCCAACCGTACGGGCCATCGCGAAGATCACCGTAAACATGGACGAAGGAATACCCATCGCTTTCAGAATGATACCGGAGTAGAAGTCCACGTTTGGATAGAGTTTACGCTCGATAAAGTACGGGTCGTTCAGCGCAATGTGTTCCAGCTCCATCGCCACTTCCAGCAGATCATCCTTCATACCCAGCTCATTCAATACTTCATGGCAGGTATCGCGCATCACGGTTGCACGTGGGTCATAGTTTTTATAAACGCGGTGACCAAAGCCCATCAGACGGAAGGAGTCATTCTTGTCTTTGGCGCGTTTAACAAATTCCGGGATGTGCTCAACGGTGCTGATCTCTTCCAGCATACGCAGGGTCGCTTCGTTGGCACCGCCGTGCGCCGGTCCCCACAGAGAGGCGATCCCTGCGGCGATACAGGCAAACGGGTTCGCGCCGCTTGAACCGGCGGTACGTACGGTAGAGGTTGAGGCGTTCTGCTCATGGTCAGCATGCAAAATCAGGATACGGTCCATGGCGCGTTCCAGCACCGGGTTCACTTTGTACTCTTCGCACGGCGTGGCGAACATCATGTGCAGGAAGTTACCGGCGTAAGAGAGGTCATTGCGCGGATAAACAAACGGCTGGCCGATTGAATATTTGTAACACATCGCTGCCATGGTCGGCATCTTAGAGAGCAGACGGAATGCCGCGATTTCGCGGTGGCGCTCAATGTTTACATCCAGTGAATCGTGGTAAAACGCAGCCAGTGCACCGGTCACACCGCACATTACCGCCATCGGATGTGAGTCACGACGGAAGCCATGGAACAGGCGGGTAATCTGCTCATGAATCATGGTGTGACGGGTAACGGTGGTACGGAACTCATCAAACTGTTTCTGATCTGGCGCTTCACCGTTCAGCAGGATATAGCAGACTTCCAGATAGTTAGAGTGGGTCGCCAGCTGAGAAATCGGGAAACCACGGTGCAGCAGGATGCCTTCATCACCATCAATAAAGGTGATGGCAGATTCGCAGGACGCCGTAGATGTAAAACCGGGATCGAAGGTGAACAGGCCACTTGAACCCAGAGCGCGGACATCAACCACATCCTGGCCCAGCGTACCTTTCAGTACGTCCAGTTCAATAGATGTTCCATCTTGCAGGGTTAGCGTTACTTTTTTATCTGTCATTTTCGTCTCCATAGCGCCTTATGTAGGTAAGGATCTTTAGACACCTGAAACGCGTTCATGTTGCGGTTGGCAAAACTACACAGTATCACTCTGCGGGTATAAAGCGGGTGCAGGGTACAGAGTGAGCGGCGCGTTCCCAGCGGGAACCGGTGAGCCATGGACATGCTGCATATCGCGGTTGTTAAAGATCCGGTCAGGACATAACTTCTTGGTAACCAATAACCTGATGCTTTTTAAAGCTCATATTCGCAATGTTACATAACTTGCGCTTAGGGGAAAGTGTATCCCCATAACT
Organism: Pantoea sp. SM3640; assembly: GCF_015654165.1. Taxonomy (NCBI): domain Bacteria; kingdom Pseudomonadati; phylum Pseudomonadota; class Gammaproteobacteria; order Enterobacterales; family Erwiniaceae; genus Pantoea; species Pantoea sp. SM3640. Next base: position 2,714,537 of record NZ_CP064872.1, on the reverse strand, counting down.
TTTGTGCATCATAGGAATTTACAGGCTTAGTTTGTAACTGAATTGTTGAACTATTGTCAAATCAGATAATTAAAATTGTATCAATTGTGAAAATCGTGAGTAGGATCACTGTTCCACCTAAAATATACCAAAGAGTTTGTAGGGGAATTGTAATCAGAATGTGATCCTCCTATACTCCTGGCAGGTCTCCGGAACACCCTGACACCAGGAGCCACCCAGCGTTTACTACCGCGTCAATTAACACTGGATGTTGCTTTTTTGGTGACGGTTAAGTCTGCCACACGTTGTGATTAGACTCCGCCTCAGGTCCGGAGGAAGCAAAATAAAAAAGAGCTGTGTGGGCAAAACCGTGAAAAAACAAAGACCTGTCAACTTGGATCTCTCGACGATCCGGTTTCCCGTTACTGCAATATCGTCCATTCTTCACCGCGTCTCCGGCGTAATCACCCTGGTTGCCATTGGCATCCTGCTGTGGCTGCTCGGTCTCTCTCTCTCTTCTCCTGAAGGTTTCCAGCACGCTGCATCCATCATGGATGGCTTCTTCGCGAAGTTCATTATGTGGGGCATCTTAACCGCGCTGGCCTATCACGCGGTGAGCGGGATTCGTCATATGTTGATGGATTTTGGTTATCTGGCTGAAACGCTGGAAGTGGGCAAGCGTTCTGCTCATATGACTTTTGTGATCACTGTCGTGCTGGCAATTCTGGCGGGAGTTCTCGTATGGTAAGCAATGCATCCGCATTGGGTCGCAACGGCATTCAGGACTGGCTGCTGCTGCGGGCAACTGCAATTCTCATTACGCTCTACATCGTCTACATCCTCGGTTTCGTTGTGATGACAGACACGCTGACTTATGACCTGTGGCGTGGCTTCTTCGCTTCGGCATTCACTAAAGTGTTCACGCTGCTGACGCTGTTCTCCATTCTGATTCACGGCTGGATCGGCATGTGGCAGGTGTTAACAGACTACGTTAAATCACTGCCTGCGCGCCTGTTGTTGCAGTTTGTGATTGTCGTGGCGCTGCTGTGGTATGCGATTTATGGATTTGTTGTGGTGTGGGGTGTGTAAATGAGTTTGCCAATCAGAGAGTTTGATGCCGTGGTGATCGGCGCAGGTGGCGCAGGAATGCGGGCCGCACTGCAAATCTCCCAGGCCGGCCAGAGCTGTGCCCTGTTGTCGAAAGTTTTCCCGACCCGTTCCCACACCGTATCTGCGCAGGGCGGTATTACCGTTGCGCTGGGTAATACCCATGAAGATAACTGGGAATGGCATATGTACGACACCGTCAAAGGTTCCGACTACATCGGTGACCAGGACGCGATTGAATATATGTGTAAAACCGGCCCGGAAGCGATTCTGGAACTGGAGCACATGGGCCTGCCGTTCTCGCGTCTGGAAGATGGTCGTGTCTATCAGCGTCCGTTTGGTGGTCAGTCGAAGAACTTCGGCGGCGAGCAGGCGGCACGTACCGCTGCTGCTGCAGACCGTACAGGCCACGCCCTGTTGCATACCCTTTATCAGCAGAACCTGAAAAACAAAACCACCATCTTCTCTGAGTGGTATGCATTGGATCTGGTGAAAAACGCCGATGGCGCGGTAGTCGGTTGTACCGCTATCTGCATCGAAACCGGCGAAACTGTTTATTTCAAAGCGAAAGCGACCATTCTGGCCACCGGCGGCGCGGGCCGTATCTATCAGTCCACCACCAATGCACATATCAACACCGGCGACGGCGTGGGTATGGCACTGCGTGCGGGCGTGCCGGTGCAGGATATGGAGATGTGGCAGTTCCACCCAACCGGTATCGCCGGTGCGGGCGTGCTGGTCACCGAGGGCTGCCGTGGTGAAGGCGGCTATCTGCTGAACAAACATGGCGAACGCTTCATGGAGCGTTATGCGCCAAACGCTAAAGATCTGGCGGGCCGCGACGTGGTTGCGCGCTCAATGATGATTGAAATCCGTGAAGGTCGCGGCTGTGATGGTCCATGGGGTCCACATCTTAAGCTGAAACTGGATCACCTGGGTAAAGAGGTGCTTGAGTCACGTCTGCCTGGCATTCTCGAGCTGTCACGCACCTTTGCTCACGCCGATCCGATCAAAGAACCTATCCCGGTCATTCCGACCTGCCACTATATGATGGGCGGTATTCCGACCAAAGTGACCGGTCAGGCACTGCGTGTGAATGAGCAGGGTGAAGATGTAGTGATTCCTGGCCTGTTCGCTGTCGGCGAAATTGCCTGCGTATCGGTACACGGCGCCAACCGTCTGGGCGGCAACTCACTGCTCGACCTGGTGGTCTTTGGCCGCGCTGCGGGCCTGCACCTGCTGGAGAGCATTCAGGAGCAGGGCGAACTGCGTGACGCCACGGAAGATGAAATTGCCGTGGCGATGGCGCGCTTCAACCGCTGGGAAAACAACACCACCGGTGAAGATCCGGTTGAGATTCGTAAAGCGTTGCAACGCTGCATGCAGAACAACTTCTCTGTATTCCGCGAAGGCGACGCGATGGCGCAGGGTCTGGAAGAGCTGAAAGAGATTCGCCAGCGTCTGAAATCAGCGCGTCTGGATGACCGCTCACCGGATTTCAACACCCAGCGTATTGAGTGTCTGGAGCTGGATAACCTGATGGAGACGGCCTTTGCCACGGCGGTAGCGGCTAACTATCGCACCGAGAGCCGCGGTGCGCACAGTCGCTTCGACTTCCCGGATCGTGATGATGAAAACTGGCTGTGCCACAGTCTTTATGTCCCGGAAACCGAAAGCATGACGCGCCGTGAGGTGAACATGCAGCCGAAACTGCGCGCGGCGTTCCCGCCGAAAGTGCGTACCTACTAATTTCGGAGACGATCATGAGACTCGAGTTTTCAATTTATCGCTACAATCCGGACGTCGATGACAAGCCGCGCATGCAGGATTACACCCTGGAATCGGAAGATGGTCGCGACATGATGCTGCTGGACGCGCTGATTCGCCTGAAAGAGAAAGATCCGACGCTGGCGTTTCGTCGCTCCTGTCGTGAAGGCGTCTGCGGCTCTGATGGCCTCAACATGAACGGTAAAAACGGACTGGCCTGCATTACGCCGGTCTCGGCCCTGGGCAACGGCAAACAGAAAATCGTTATCCGTCCATTGCCAGGTTTACCGGTTGTGCGTGACCTGGTCGTAGACATGAGCCAGTTTTATGCGCAGTATGAGAAAATTAAGCCTTTCCTGTTGAATAATGGGGAAAATCCGCCAGCACGTGAGCATCTGCAGTCACCGGATGAGCGCGAGCACCTGGATGGCCTGTACGAGTGTATTCTCTGTGCCTGCTGCTCAACCTCATGCCCATCATTCTGGTGGAATCCTGAGAAGTTCATCGGTCCTGCCGGCCTGCTTGCGGCATACCGTTTCCTGATTGACAGCCGCGACACTGAAACGGATGCGCGTCTCGACAATCTGAATGACGCTTTCAGCGTATTCCGCTGCCATAGCATCATGAACTGTGTGAGTGTCTGTCCGAAAGGGCTGAACCCGACGCGCGCCATCGGCCATATCAAGTCGATGCTGCTGCAGCGCGGCGCATAAGTCGTTTCTGCCGGGAACCTCAGGTTCCCGGTGTTTTAACGGAAGCCTCTGTAAGCGCGGTGATGACCACGTTTACAAAGGTTCCCTTACGGGCCACGCGCGCTGCGCAAAGTGCTCGTATCGCTGAACTCACTACGGCAAACCGCGAAAGCGGCAACAAATGAAACCTCAAAAAAGCATAGCAATGCTTAAGGGATCACAATGCAGAACAGCGCGATGAAGCCCTGGCTGGACTCTTCCTGGCTGGCCGGCGCGAATCAGTCTTACATAGAGCAGCTCTATGAGGATTTCCTGACCGATCCTGACTCTGTCGATGCAGTGTGGCGCTCGATGTTCCAACAGTTACCGGGCACCGGAATGAAACCTGAGCAGTTTCACTCCACCACACGTGAGTACTTCCGTCGCCTGGCGAAAGACGCATCTCGTTACACCTCATCTGTCTCCGATCCGGAAACCAACTCCAAGCAAGTGAAAGTGCTGCAGCTGATCAACGCGTTTCGTTTTCGCGGTCATCAGCACGCCAATCTCGATCCGCTTGGCCTGTGGAAACAGGATCGGGTCGCCGATCTTGATCCCGCTTTTCATGACCTGACCGAGGCCGATTTTCAGGAAAGCTTTAACGTAGGCTCTTTTGCCATCGGTAAAGAGACCATGAAGCTGGCCGATCTCTTCGACGCGCTGACGCAGACGTACTGTGGCTCAATCGGTGCGGAATATATGCACATCAACAACACGGATGAGAAGCGCTGGATCCAGCAGCGTCTTGAGTCTGTGGCGGGCCGTGCAGCGTTCAGCAACGAAGAGAAAAAAGGTTTCCTGAAAGAGCTGACCGCGGCAGAAGGACTGGAAAAATATCTCGGGGCGAAATTCCCGGGTGCCAAACGCTTCTCGCTGGAAGGCGGCGATGCGCTGGTGCCCATGCTGCGCGAAATGATCCGTCACGCCGGCAAGAGCGGCACCCGTGAAGTCGTGCTGGGCATGGCGCACCGTGGTCGTCTCAATGTGCTGATCAACGTGCTGGGTAAAAAGCCACAGGATCTGTTCGACGAGTTCGCCGGTAAGCATAAAGAGCATCTTGGCACCGGTGACGTGAAGTACCACATGGGCTTCTCTTCTGACGTAGAAACCGAAGGCGGCCTGGTTCACCTGGCGCTGGCGTTTAACCCGTCACACCTGGAGATCGTCAGCCCGGTCGTTATGGGTTCCGTACGTGCCCGTCTGGATCGTCTGGATGAGCCTGCGAGCAACAAAGTCCTGCCGATCACCATTCATGGTGACGCGGCGGTGATTGGCCAGGGCGTGGTTCAGGAAACCCTGAACATGTCACAGGCACGCGGTTATGAAGTGGGCGGTACTGTTCGCATCGTCATCAACAACCAGGTTGGTTTTACGACGTCCAACCCGAAAGATGCGCGTTCAACCCCTTACTGCACCGATATCGGCAAAATGGTGCTGGCACCGATTTTCCACGTCAACGCGGATGACCCGGAAGCAGTCGCTTTTGTGACCCGTCTGGCGCTCGACTATCGCAACACCTTTAAGCGTGATGTGTTTATCGATCTGGTCTGCTATCGCCGTCATGGTCACAACGAGGCCGATGAGCCAAGTGCGACTCAGCCGCTGATGTACCAGAAAATCAAAAAGCACCCGACGCCGCGTAAAATTTACGCCGACCGTCTGGAAGGTGAAGCCGTTGCCACGCAGGAAGATGCGACCGAAATGGTCAATCTTTACCGTGATGCGCTGGATGCGGGCGAGTGCGTAGTACCAGAATGGCGTCCGATGAGCCTGCACTCCTTTACCTGGTCACCTTACCTGAACCATGAGTGGGATGAGCCTTATCCGGCCCAGGTCGACATGAAACGTCTGAAGGAACTGGCGCTGCGTATCAGCCAGGTACCTGAAGAGGTTGAGGTGCAGTCGCGTGTTGCCAAGATTTATAACGACCGTCGTCTGATGGCTGAAGGCGAGAAAGCCTTTGACTGGGGCGGCGCGGAAAACCTGGCCTACGCCACGCTGGTTGATGAAGGCATTCCGGTTCGCCTGTCGGGTGAAGATACCGGTCGCGGCACCTTCTTCCATCGTCACGCGGTGGTTCATAACCAGGCAAACGGCTCAACCTACACCCCTCTGCACCATGTGCACAGCGGCCAGGGCCAGTTCAAAGTCTGGGACTCCGTGCTATCAGAAGAGGCGGTACTGGCCTTTGAATATGGCTACGCCACTGCTGAGCCACGCATCCTGACCATCTGGGAAGCGCAGTTTGGTGACTTCGCCAACGGTGCACAGGTTGTTATCGACCAGTTCATCAGCTCCGGTGAGCAGAAATGGGGCCGTATGTGTGGCCTGGTCATGCTGCTGCCGCACGGCTATGAAGGTCAGGGGCCAGAGCACTCGTCTGCGCGTCTGGAGCGTTATCTGCAACTCTGCGCTGAGCAGAACATGCAGGTCTGCGTACCGTCAACGCCTGCGCAGGTTTACCATATGCTGCGTCGTCAGGCGCTGCGCGGTATGCGCCGTCCGCTGATTGTGATGTCGCCGAAATCGCTGCTGCGTCATCCGCTGGCGATCTCCACGCTGGATGAACTGGCTAACGGCAGCTTCCAGCCGGCGATTGGCGAAGTGGATAATCTGGATGCGCAGGGCGTGAAACGCGTCGTGCTGTGCTCTGGTAAAGTCTATTACGACCTGCTTGAGCAGCGTCGTAAAAATGAGCAGACCGATGTAGCCATTGTCCGTATCGAGCAGCTCTATCCGTTCCCGCATCATGCGGTTCAGGAAGCATTACAAGCGTATTCTCACGTACAGGATTTTGTCTGGTGTCAGGAAGAGCCGCTGAATCAGGGCGCCTGGTACTGCAGCCAGCATCATTTCCGTGAAGTTGTGCCGTTTGGTGCGACCTTACGTTATGCAGGCCGCCCGGCCTCCGCCTCACCGGCCGTGGGTTACATGTCCGTACACCAACAACAGCAGCAAGACCTGGTTAATGACGCGCTGAACGTTAATTAATTAAAAGGAAAGATAATGAGTAGCGTAGATATTCTCGTTCCCGACCTGCCTGAATCGGTTGCCGATGCCTCCGTGGCAACCTGGCACAAAAAACCAGGCGATGCAGTGACTCGCGATGAAGTGCTGGTTGAAATCGAAACCGACAAAGTGGTGCTGGAAGTGCCAGCCTCTGCTGACGGTATTCTGGAAGCGGTTCTGGAAGAAGAGGGCGCCACCGTCACTTCACGCCAGATTCTGGGTCGTCTGAAAGAGGGCAACAGCGCCGGTAAAGAGACCAGCGCGAAGTCTGAAAGCAAAGAGTCTACCCCGGCTCAGCGTCAGACTGCGTCACTGGAAGAAGAGAGCAACGATGCGCTCAGCCCGGCCATCCGCCGTCTGATTGCCGAGCACAACCTTGATGCTTCGCAGATCAAAGGCAGCGGTGTGGGCGGACGTCTGACCCGTGAAGATGTTGAAAAACATCTGGCCAACAAACCACAGGCCGCTAAAGCCGCCGCACCTGCGTCAGAAACTGCAGCCGTGCAGCAGCCTGTGGCGAATCGCAGCGAAAAACGCGTGCCGATGACCCGTCTGCGTAAGCGTGTTGCCGAGCGTCTGCTGGAAGCGAAAAACAGCACTGCGATGCTGACCACCTTCAACGAAATCAACATGAAGCCCATCATGGATCTGCGCAAGCAGTATGGTGAGGCCTTCGAGAAGCGTCACGGTGTCCGTCTGGGCTTTATGTCCTTCTACATCAAAGCGGTTGTTGAAGCACTGAAACGTTACCCGGAAGTGAATGCCTCCATCGATGGCGAAGATGTGGTTTACCACAACTACTTCGACGTCAGCATCGCGGTCTCTACGCCACGCGGTCTGGTGACACCGGTTCTGCGTGACGTTGATGCGCTGAGCATGGCGGACATTGAGAAGAAAATCAAAGAGCTGGCAGTGAAAGGCCGTGACGGCAAGCTGACAGTAGACGATCTGACCGGCGGTAACTTCACCATTACCAATGGCGGCGTCTTTGGTTCCCTGATGTCCACCCCGATCATCAACCCACCGCAGAGCGCCATCCTGGGCATGCACGCTATCAAAGATCGCCCGATGGCGGTCAATGGTCAGGTTGTGGTGCTGCCAATGATGTACCTGGCGCTCTCCTACGACCACCGTCTGATCGATGGCCGTGAATCAGTGGGTTATCTGGTTGCAGTGAAAGAGATGCTGGAAGATCCGGCGCGTCTGCTGCTGGATGTCTGATTTTCACCGGGCGCGCCTCGCGCGCCCAACCTCAATACTCTTTTCAGACCTGAATGGATAGAACATCATGAACTTACACGAATACCAGGCGAAACAACTGTTTGCACGGTATGGCATGCCGGCACCAACGGGTTACGCCTGTACTACACCACGTGAAGCGGAAGAAGCAGCCTCTAAAATTGGCGCAGGCCCGTGGGTAGTTAAATGTCAGGTTCATGCCGGTGGCCGCGGTAAAGCGGGCGGTGTGAAAGTGGTTAACAGCAAAGAAGAGATCCGCGCATTTGCTGAAAACTGGCTGGGCAAACGTCTGGTGACCTATCAGACAGACGCAAACGGCCAGCCGGTAAACCAGATTCTGGTTGAAGCGGCAACCGACATCGATCAGGAGCTCTACCTGGGCGCTGTGGTCGATCGCGCAACGCGTCGCGTGATTTTCATGGCCTCAACCGAAGGCGGCGTGGAAATCGAAAAAGTGGCGGAAGAGACCCCGCACCTGATCCACAAAATGGCGCTGGATCCACTGACCGGTCCGCAGCCTTATCAGGGCCGCGAGCTGGCATTCAAACTGGGCCTGACCGGTAAGCTGGTTGGTCAGTTCACCAAGATCTTCATGGGTCTGGCAACGCTGTTCCTGGAGCGCGATCTGGCGATGGTTGAGATCAACCCGCTGGTCATCACTAAGCAGGGCGATCTGATCTGCCTGGATGGCAAACTGGGCGCCGATGGCAATGCCCTGTTCCGCCAGCCAGAGCTGCGCGAAATGCGCGATCCAAGCCAGGAAGACCCACGTGAAGCGCATGCGACACAGTGGGAACTGAACTATGTTGCGCTGGAAGGCAACATCGGTTGTATGGTTAACGGCGCAGGTCTGGCGATGGGCACCATGGACATCGTTAAGCACCATGGCGGTCAGCCAGCCAACTTCCTTGATGTCGGCGGCGGCGCAACTAAAGAGCGCGTGACCGAAGCCTTCAAAATCATCCTGTCTGACGATGCGGTTAAAGCCGTCTTCGTTAACATCTTCGGCGGTATCGTACGCTGTGACCTGATTGCCGACGGCATCATCGGCGCAGTCGCTGAAGTGGGTGTTAACGTGCCAGTGGTGGTACGTCTGGAAGGTAACAACGCCGAGCTGGGCGCACAGAAACTGGCGGACAGCGGTCTGAACATCATTGCAGCAACCAGCCTGACAGACGCCGCACAGCGTGTTGTTGCTGCCGCGGAGGGTAAATAATGTCCATTCTGATCGACAAAAACACCAAAGTCATTTGCCAGGGTTTCACCGGTGGCCAGGGGACTTTCCATTCTGAGCAGGCGCTGGCTTACGGTACTCAGCTGGTTGGCGGCGTGACGCCAGGCAAAGGCGGCACGACGCATCTCGGCCTGCCGGTGTTCAACACCGTACGCGAAGCGGTAGAAGCGACCGGCGCAACTGCCACCGTGATCTACGTTCCGGCACCTTTCTGTAAAGATGGCATCCTGGAAGCGATCGAAGCGGGCATCAAGCTGATCATCACCATCACCGAAGGTATCCCGACGCTGGATATGCTGACTGTGAAAGTGAAGCTGGATGAAGCGGGCGTGCGGATGATCGGTCCAAACTGTCCGGGCGTAATCACCCCAGGTGAATGTAAGATCGGCATCATGCCAGGCCACATTCACCAGCCGGGCCGTGTCGGTATCGTATCCCGTTCAGGCACCCTGACCTATGAAGCAGTTAAGCAGACCACTGACATCGGCTACGGCCAGTCAACCTGCGTCGGCATCGGTGGTGACCCGATCCCTGGCTCTAACTTCATCGACATCCTGAAAATGTTCCAGGATGATCCACAGACTGAAGCGATCGTGATGATCGGTGAAATCGGTGGCAGCGCAGAAGAAGAAGCCGCAGCCTTCATCAAAGAGCACGTGACCAAGCCGGTTGTAGGCTACATTGCTGGCGTCACCGCGCCGAAAGGCAAGCGCATGGGCCATGCGGGCGCCATCATTGCCGGTGGTAAAGGTACAGCAGATGAGAAATTTGCTGCACTGGAAGCCGCAGGCGTGAAAACCGTTCGCAGCCTGGCTGACATCGGTGACGCAGTTAAAGCCGTATTACCGGCAAAATAAGTCGTCGTCATCTGAGACTAAGCCACCTCCGGGTGGCTTTTTTTATGCCGGTAACACACAGACATCACCCAGACATCTAAAGAAAAGAGGGCGTGGTCAGATAACCACGCAGGTATTAGTTACGTTAATAAAAAGTGGCAAAGGTAAACTATTTTTCCACGCCTTATTTCATTAATGACATCTCATTAACAAGAAACCCACCTGGCTCTATCTGGAAACTTATTGCGTTAATCCAGATCAATTAATCGCGATTTATATCCAACTATATCGCTGGCAAAGCGCAACGCTAAGAGCGTAAATTGCGCTGCATCAATCCAGCCTTTTACACAAATTTTCAAACGTCTGCTCAGCCCGGGATGACACCCGCTTTCCTCCTGTTAAAGCACGCGTTAATGAAAGCGCGGATTGACAATTTTCAGAGCTGCTTTATTCGCTACTCGCCTGTTCGGGCAGCTCACAAATCTGTTCTGCTGGTCATAAAAAAACTGGAATCAATAAACAGTCGTTCCTGACTCTGATTACGTTCGTTCTGATCGCGCGCGTGACGGAGACAAAGCGAGGAGCAAGGAGTCCTTATGTTAGATATCGTCGAACTGTCGCGGTTACAGTTTGCCTTAACAGCGATGTACCATTTTCTGTTCGTCCCTTTAACGCTGGGTATGGCGTTTTTGCTGGCGATCATGGAGACGGTCTATGTCCTGAGCGGTAAACAAATTTATAAAGATATGACGAAGTTCTGGGGCAAGTTATTTGGTATTAACTTTGCGCTGGGTGTCGCTACCGGCCTGACCATGGAATTTCAGTTCGGGACAAACTGGTCATATTACTCTCACTACGTCGGCGATATCTTCGGCGCGCCGCTCGCCATTGAAGGTCTGATGGCGTTCTTCCTGGAATCGACCTTTGTCGGCCTGTTCTTTTTTGGCTGGGATCGGCTGGGTAAAGTGCAGCACATGGCGGTGACCTGGCTGGTGGCGCTGGGCTCGAACATGTCCGCGCTGTGGATTCTGGTTGCTAACGGCTGGATGCAGAACCCCATCGCCTCTGAATTCAACTTCGAAACCATGCGCATGGAGATGGTCAGCTTCTCAGAGCTGGTACTGAACCCGGTGGCGCAGGTGAAATTCGTTCACACCGTAGCGGCCGGTTACACGACCGGTGCGATGTTCATTCTGGGCATCAGCGCGTGGTACATGCTGAAAGGGCGCGACCTTGCTTTTGCTAAACGCTCGTTCGCTATTGCGGCCAGCTTTGGCATGGCGGCGGTCCTCTCCGTGATCCTGCTGGGCGATGAGTCAGGCTATGAAATGGGCGACGTGCAGAAAACCAAGCTGGCCGCTATCGAAGCGGAGTGGGAAACCCAGCCGGCACCAGCCTCATTTACGCTGTTTGGCCTGCCCGATCAGGCAACGCAGGAGAACCGGTATGCCGTGCAGATCCCGTGGCTGCTGGGCCTGATCGCAACCCGATCAATCGATAAGCCGGTCACCGGCCTGAAAGATCTGATGGCTCAGCATGAAGTGCGCATCCGCAACGGCATGAAAGCCTACACGTTGCTGAATGAACTGCGCAGCGGCAGTCAGGATCCCGCAGTACGTGACGCGTTCAACAGTCACAAGCAGGATCTCGGTTATGGTCTGCTGCTGAAGCGCTATACCGATAACGTGGCGGATGCGACCGAAGCGCAGATCAAACAGGCGACGCAGGACTCTATCCCGCGCGTAGCGCCGCTCTATTTCGCGTTCCGCATCATGGTGCTGTGTGGCGTACTGCTGCTGGGCATTATCACGCTCTCTTTCTGGAGCGTAATACGCAATCGCGTGGGCAAAAATCGCTGGTTACTGAAAGCGGCGCTGTTTGGTATTCCGTTACCCTGGATTGCCGTCGAGTCAGGCTGGTTCGTAGCCGAGTATGGTCGTCAGCCCTGGGCTATCGGTGAAATCCTGCCGACCGCGGTGGCCAACTCCTCGCTGACTGTTGGCGATCTACTGTTCTCGATGATCCTGATCTGCGGACTCTACACGCTGTTCCTGGTGGCAGAAATGTACCTGATGTTCAAATTCGCCCGCCTTGGGCCGAGCAGCCTGAAAACCGGGCGATATCATCATGAGCAGATTACGGCAACTACTCAGCCGGTTCAGGGATAAGGAGAGCGACCATGTTTGATTATGAAGTTCTGCGCTTTGTCTGGTGGCTGCTGATTGGCGTGCTGCTGATTGGCTTTGCTGTCGCAGATGGTTTTGATATGGGCGTCGGCATGCTGACACGCATTCTGGGCCGCACCGATACTGAACGTCGCATCATGATTAACAGTATAGCCCCGCACTGGGACGGTAACCAGGTCTGGCTGATCACCGCGGGTGGCGCACTGTTTGCCGCCTGGCCGATGGTCTACGCAGCGGCCTTCTCCGGCTTCTATGTGGCGATGATTCTGGTGCTCGCGTCACTCTTCTTCCGTCCGGTCGGTTTCGATTACCGCTCGAAGATTGAAGATAACCGCTGGCGCGGTGCCTGGGACTGGGGCATTTTCATTGGCAGCTTCGTGCCACCGCTGGTGATTGGCGTGGCCTTTGGCAACCTGTTACAGGGCGTGCCGTTCCATGCCGATGCGTATCTGCGCCTGTTCTATACCGGCAACTTCTTCCAGCTGCTGAATCCGTTTGGCCTGCTGGCGGGTGTGGTCAGTGTGGCGATGATTCTGGCACAGGGCGCAACCTACCTGCAGATGCGCACCACTGGCGAACTGCATCTGCGTTCGCGTACCGCTGCACAACTTGCCGCGCTGGTGATGATGGTCTGCTTCATCCTGGCGGGTGTCTGGGTGAAATACGGTATCGAGGGTTATGTGGTGACCAGCACAATGGATCACTTCGCCGCCTCAAACCCACTGGGAAAAACTGTCGTGCGCGAAGCGGGTGCCTGGATGATTAACTTCCAGAACCATCCTGTACTGTGGCTGTTCCCGCTGCTTGGTTCGGTGCTGCCGCTGCTTACCGTACTCTGCTCGCGGGTTGAAAAGGGTGCCTGGGCGTTCCTGTTCTCATCACTGACGCTGGCCTGCGTCATCATGACTGCCGGCATTGCGATGTTTCCGTTCATCATGCCATCCAGCACCGTACCGGGGACCAGCCTGACCATGTGGGACGCCACGTCCAGTCTGCTGACGTTGCAAACCATGACCGTGGCCGCCGCTATCTTTGTCCCAATCATTCTGATTTACACCACCTGGTGCTACTGGAAGATGTTTGGCCGTATTACCAAAGAGCAGATTGAAAGCAACAGTCACTCACTCTATTAATAAAGGAGATGTCGCATGTGGTATTTTGCCTGGATTCTCGGCACGTTGCTGGCCTGTGCCTTTGGTATCGTGACCGCGCTGGCGATTGAGCACGTTGAAGCGCAGGATGAGACTCACTGATGCGCACGCCAGTTCGGATGCTCTATGATCTGATGGATAAGGGCCCGTTACGGGCCCTTTCACTGCTGCTGGCGCTGCTGACGGCGGGCGGCGTGATGTGGGATCCGACCCGTTTTGCCAATCAGGCGGGCCAGCTTCCTGCTCTGCAGGGGCTGGTGCTGATCTGGGCGGTCTGCTGCGGCGTAATTCACGGTGTGGGTTTCCGGCCACGGAAAACCCGATGGCAGGCGCTGTTTACGCCGTTACCGGCTCTGCTGGTGTTAGTGATTGCGCTTTACCGTTTTTACCTTTAATTCCCCACCTCACCCGCGCTGTCAGTGAATATTTGTCAGCATCTGGTCAATAAATCTCTCTGAAATCGTTCCGTTTGTTACGGAGCGATAATTATTTTCGCCTGGCTCTGGCGACCCATTCCCAACCCCAATTCTCTTGCGTATAGTAGCAACGTTTAAAACGAGGCCGGGATGTAGAGTGAGTACAACGCTGTTTCGCTGGCCGGTTCGGGTCTACTACGAAGATACTGATGCCGGTGGTGTGGTTTATCACGCCAGCTATATCGCTTTTTATGAACGAGCACGTACCGAAATGTTGCGACAGCACCATTTCAATCAGCAGACGCTGTTAGAACAGCAGATCGCTTTTGTGGTACGGCGCATATCGGTGGACTATCTGGCGGCGGCGCGTCTTGATGACCTTCTGGAGATCCAGAGTGAGGTTACCTCAATGACACGGGCAACCATGACGTTCACGCAGCGTATCGTGAATACTGAAGGCAAAGTGCTCAATGAGGCAGAAGTCCTGATTGCCTGCATTAACCCACATCTGATGAAGCCGATTGCGCTTCCCAAGTCTATTGTCGCGGAGTTCAAGCAGTGACTGACATGAACATTCTTGATTTGTTCCTGAAGGCGAGCCTTCTGGTCAAACTTATCATGTTGATTTTGATCGGCTTTTCTATTGCCTCCTGGGCCATCATTATTCAGCGCACACGTATTCTGAATGCGGCGGGAAGAGAAGCGGAGGCGTTTGAAGACAAATTCTGGTCCGGTATCGAACTCTCGCGCCTGTATCAGGAGAGCCAGGAGCGCCGGGAAGAACTGGGCGGCTCGGAGCAGATTTTCTATTCCGGCTTCAAAGAATTTGCCCGCCTGCATCGCGCCAATAATCATGCGCCGGAAGCGGTCATTGACGGGGCGAGTCGTGCTATGCGCATCTCAATGAACCGTGAGCTGGAAGCACTGGAAAACCACATTCCATTCCTCGGCACCGTCGGCTCTATCAGTCCTTACATCGGGCTGTTCGGTACCGTCTGGGGAATTATGCACGCCTTTATCGCGCTGGGCGCGGTGAAGCAGGCGACGCTGCAGATGGTGGCACCGGGTATCGCTGAAGCACTGATTGCGACCGCTATCGGTCTGTTTGCCGCGATTCCGGCGGTCATGGCGTACAACCGTCTGAACCAGCGCGTGAACAAACTGGAGCAGGGCTACGACAACTTTATGGAAGAGTTCACTGCCATCCTGCATCGCCAGGCTTTCTCCAGCGATAGCGCTAAGTAAATAGAGGTTAATGATGGCCAGAGTACGTGGTCGCAAAAGCCGCGACCTGAAGTCGGAAATCAACATCGTTCCGCTACTGGACGTCCTGCTGGTGCTGTTGCTGATCTTCATGGCAACGGCACCCATTATTACCCAGAGCGTGGAAGTGGATCTGCCTGATGCGACCGACTCTAAAACGGTTTCCAGCGATGATAATCCGCCGGTAATTGTTGAAGTCGCGGGCGTGGGGCAGTACAGCCTGGTCGTGGATCACGACCGCATGGACCAACTCCCGCCTGAGCAGGTGATCAGCGAAGCGCAGCGTCGACTGGAAGCGAATCCTAAGACGGTCTTTTTGATCGGGGGCGCGAAAGAGGTGCCTTACGATGAAATTATTAAAGCGCTCAACCTGCTGCACCAGGCGGGTGTTAAATCTGTCGGTTTGATGACGCAGCCGATTTAAAATCGAACCGTTTTTTGGGAACCGAGTGTGTCGAAGGCAACCGAGCAAAACGAGAAGTTAAAGCGCGCGATAATCATTTCGGTGATTCTGCATATCGTGCTGATCGCGCTGCTGATTTGGAGCTCGTTTAATGAGCACGTTGACCCCAGCAGTGCGGGTGGCGGAGGCAGCGATATCGATGCAGT
Organism: Pantoea sp. SM3640; assembly: GCF_015654165.1. Classification (NCBI taxonomy): domain Bacteria; kingdom Pseudomonadati; phylum Pseudomonadota; class Gammaproteobacteria; order Enterobacterales; family Erwiniaceae; genus Pantoea; species Pantoea sp. SM3640. The sequence goes on along the minus strand of NZ_CP064872.1, from coordinate 2,699,010 downwards.
GATGGTCGATCCCGGTGCCGTCGTGAGTCAATACAATCGTCAGCAGAACCAGCAGAGCGACAGCCAGCGGGCTGAGCAGCAGCGTAAAAAGCAGGCGCAGCAGCAGGCTGAAGAGCTGCAACAGAAACAGGCTGCTGAACAGCAGCGTCTGAAAGCGCTGGAGAAAGAGCGTTTAGCCGCGCAGGAAACCGCGAAAGAAGAGGCTAAACAGCAGGCTGAGCAGCAGAAAGCGGCTATCGATGCTGCTAAACAGGCTCAGGAGCAACAAAAAACCGCTGAAGCGGCGGCAGCCAAAGCGAAAGCGGATGCGAAAGCCCAGGCGGATGCACAGGCAAAAGCCGCCGCCGAGCAGGCGAAGCAGGCCGCCGCCGACGCAAAGAAGCAGGCTGATCAGCAGGCGAAAGCCGCCGCGGCGGCCGCCGCAAAAGAGAAAGCTGTTGCGGAAGCCAAAGCAAAGTCTGAAGCGGATGCAAAAGCGGCAGCCGAAGCCAAAGTGAAAGCGGCGGCGGAGGCAAAAGCTAAAGCGGCCGAAGAGGCGAAAGAAAAAGCCGCTGAAGCCAAAGAAAAAGCAGCTGAGGCAGCGAAAGAGAAAGCTGCAGAAGCGGCGAAAGAGAAAGCTGAGGCCGCTAAAGAAGCGGCTAAAGAGAAGGCAGAAGCGGCTGCAAAGGCGAAAGCCGATGCTGCGGCAAAAGCCAAAGCCGATGCGGCAGCCAAAGCAAAAGCGGATGCTGCTGCTAAGGCCAAAGCAGATGCGAAAGCGAAAGCCGCAGCGGATGCCGCCAATGGCAGCGATGTCGATGATTTACTGGGCGGACTCGCTTCCGGCAAAAATGCACCGAAAAGCGGCACTTCCGGTGGCGCAGCAGGGCAGGGAAACCAGAAGAAAGCGGGCGCATCAGGCGCGGAAATCAACTCCTATATGGGGCAGGTTGTCAGTGCGATTCAGAGCCGATTCTACGATGCCGATCTGTATCGCGGAAAAACCTGTGATTTGCGGATTAAACTTGCGCCTGATGGCTTGTTAATCGATGTTAAGTCAGAGGGTGGCGATCCTGCGCTCTGTCAGGCCGCGATTGCTGCCGCTAAACAGGCACGCATTCCGAAGCCGCCTTCGCAGGCGGTCTACGAAGTGTTTAAAAACGCCCCAATGCGTTTTAAACCGCAATAATGCAGTAACGGGCGGCAAGTTGTTCTATGTTTAGCTTGCCGTACTTAAGTTGTACTCGTGGTTTCCAGGAACAGTGCCAATTATCGTGGACTGAGGTTCAGATAAGGGAGATAAAATGAAGCAAGCTCTTCGCGTTACGTTAGGCTTTTTTATCCTGCTGTGGGCAGCCATGCTGCATGCAGAAGTTCGAATTGAGATCACCCAGGGTGTCAACACTGCGCGCCCGATTGGCGTGGTGCCGTTTAAATGGGCGGGTGCGGGTGCTGCGCCGGAAGATGTCGGCGGCATCGTAGCGGCTGACCTGCGTAACAGTGGCAAATTTAATCCACTGGACCGCTCGCGTCTGCCACAGCAGCCTGCCAGCGCGCAGGAAGTTCAGCCTGCCGCCTGGAGCGCGCTCGGCATTGATGCCGTTGTCGTCGGTCAGGTCGCTTCTAACCCGGATGGCAGCTATCAGGTTTCTTACCAGCTGGTTGATACCGGCGGTGCGCCAGGTACCGTACTGGCACAGAACTCGTATAAAGTGACTAAACAGTGGCTGCGTTATGCTGCCCACACGGCCAGTGACGAAACCTTCCAGAAGCTGACCGGCATTAAAGGTGCTTTCCGTACCCGCATCGCCTATGTCGTGCAGACCAATGGCGGTCAGTTCCCGTATGAGCTGCGCGTGGCTGACTACGATGGTTACAACCAGTTCGTGGTACATCGTTCACCACAGCCACTGATGTCGCCAGCCTGGTCTCCGGATGGCAGCAAAGTTGCCTACGTGACCTTTGAAAGCGGCAAATCTGCGCTGGTGGTTCAGACGCTGTCTAACGGTGCTATCCGTCAGGTCGCCTCTTATCCACGTCATAACGGTGCACCGGCGTTTTCGCCAGATGGCTCTAAGCTCGCTTTCGCGCTCTCTAAAACCGGCAGCCTGAACCTCTATGTGATGGATCTGGCGTCAGGTCAGACGCGTCAGGTGACAGATGGTCGCTATAACAGCACTGAACCGACCTGGTTCCCGGACAGCCAGACGCTGGCTTATACCTCGGATCAGGCGGGTGCCCCTCAGATCTATAAAGTTGGTCTGAATGGCGGCACGCCACAGCGTATTACCTGGGAAGGTGGTCAGAACCAGGATGCGGATGTCGCAACAGATGGTAAATCTATGGTGATGATTAGCACCAGCGGTGGTGCTCAACACGTCGCCAAACAGGATCTGGAAACGGGAGCCGTTCAAACGTTAACGGACACGTTCCTGGATGAAACGCCGAGCCTGGCACCAAACGGCACAATGGTAATCTATAGCTCTACTCAGGGGATGGGTTCCGTGCTGCAGTTGGTTTCAACCGACGGTCGTTTCAAAGCGCGTCTTCCGGCAACTGATGGACAGGTCAAATTTCCTGCCTGGTCGCCGTATCTGTAATGTCTGACAGTTCAGACATCGCAAACAATAAACAATAATGGGATTTTTGAAATGCAACTGAACAAAGTGCTGAAGGGTTTGATGCTGGCTCTGCCGGTTCTGGCAGTAGCGGCTTGTAGCTCACACAAAAACAACAACAATGACCAGACTGGCATGGGCGCTGATGGCGCTTACGGTGCTAACTCTGGCATGAACGGTAACGGCGGCAACATGTCTTCTGACGAGCAAGCTCGTCTGCAGATGCAGCAGCTGCAGCAGAACAACATCGTGTACTTCGGCCTGGACAAGTATGACGTTCAGTCTGATTACGCACAGATGCTGGATCAGCACGCGACCTTCCTGCGCAGCAACCCATCATACAAAGTGACCATCGAAGGTCACGCGGATGAGCGCGGTACGCCGGAATACAACATCGCCCTGGGCGAACGTCGTGCTAACGCCGTTAAAATGTACCTGCAGGGTAAAGGCGTGTCGGCTGATCAGATGTCTATCGTTTCTTACGGTAAAGAGAAGCCAGCCGTTCTGGGTCATGACGAAGCAGCGTATTCTAAAAACCGTCGTGCCGTACTGGTCTACTAAGAGAATCACATGGTTAGTAACTTCAGACGTCATCTGTTGAGTCTGTCGTTACTGATTGGCGTAGCGGCCCCCTGGGCCGCTAATGCCCAAGCGTCAATCAGTAGCGTTGGCTCCGGCTCGGTCGAAGACCGTGTCACCACTCTTGAACGAATCTCTAATGCCCAGGCACAGCTGATGCAGCAACTGCAGCAGCAGATGAGCGATAACCAGCGCGATATCGATGCGTTGCGTGGGCAAATCCAGCAAAACTCGTATCAGTTGAATCAGGTGGTTGAGCGGCAGAAGCAGCTTTACCAGCAGATTGACAGCCTGAGCAGCGCCAGCAGCAGCAGCGGGCAACAGGCAGCCGGCAGCGATGCCGCAGCAGATACCAGCGCAGCAGCCACCGCAGGCGCGGCAGCATCCACGGAGAGCGCACCTGCGCAGACCGGTGACGCTAACAGCGATTACAATGCGGCTGTGGCGCTGATTCTGGAGAAGAAACAGTATGACCAGGCGATCAGTGCGCTTCAGGCGTGGGTAAAACGTTACCCGGATTCGACCTATCAGCCGAATGCGAATTACTGGCTGGGTCAGCTGAACTACAACAAAGGCAAAAAGGACGACGCGGCGTATTATTACGCTACGGTAGTGAAGAACTATCCGAAGTCGCCGAAAGCTGCAGAAGCGTTGCTGAAAGTGGGTGTCATCATGCAGGAGAAGAAAGACACGGCGAAAGCCAAAGCGGTCTTCCAGCAGGTGATCAAACTTTATCCAGACACCGAATCTGCTAAACAGGCGCAAAAACGTCTGGCAAGCCTGTAATTTGTCCGGTTCAGACCAGATATCGTGTGATTTCTGGTCTTGCCGTATGAAAGGTAAGCAACTGAAGCATTTAGCAGAAATAAGAGTTGCGCTACCCCGCTAAATCAGTAATATATGCCGCCGTTGCCGGGACACATTGCAAAGTGTCTGGTAAGCCTGAAGATGGGTCGTTAGCTCAGTTGGTAGAGCAGTTGACTTTTAATCAATTGGTCGCAGGTTCGAATCCTGCACGACCCACCATCTCCTTCAGACGCGCTTTACCGCGCTGTTTTAAGAAGAACACTTCAGCATTGCTTCACAACCTAAGATGGGTCGTTAGCTCAGTTGGTAGAGCAGTTGACTTTTAATCAATTGGTCGCAGGTTCGAATCCTGCACGACCCACCATCTTATCTCAGCCGCCTGGCGCGCTGAACGGTTGTAAGCCCCCAGCGGGTCGTTAGCTCAGTTGGTAGAGCAGTTGACTTTTAATCAATTGGTCGCAGGTTCGAATCCTGCACGACCCACCAATTAAGAAAGAAGCGCCTTTAAGGCGCTTTTTTCGTTTTCAGAGCACGGTATTCACCGTGCAGGGTGAGAACCTGCAGCAGGTTCGACTGAATCGCCCGGCGATTCAGGCTGATGCTTCAGCATCACCCGGAGGGCGAGGCCCTGGAAGGGCCGAGGCAATCCTGCACGACCCACCAATTAGAAAGAAGCGCCCTTTGGGCGCTTTTTTCGTTTCTGCGGTATCTGGCTCACGTTAAATGTATAAAGCCACTGGCGTTTGAGGTAGTGGGCAAAGTCTGGCGCAGTTCGCTGAGAGATCCAGCCTGCGCAGAGAACACGGTCAGATCAGAAAGACGCAAAAGCCGTCATCCATGACACGCTCGGCCCGCGCCGTCCTGGCGCGGGACGCTTTCCTCCTCTGACCGTGTTCCCTGCGCATCGGGCTTAATTGTTGCTGGAGGATTAAAGCTGATTTAGCTTTCTCAGCCATCTAAAAGCGCTGCTGGCGATAATTGCGCAGGACGCTTTCTTCTTCTGAGCGTATTAACTGCTCGTTTTGCTTTTGCTTTGCGGGGAGAGTTGCCCTGTACTCATCCTCACGCCTTTTTCTTCACCTTCGCCACTGCCAGGCTCTCCCAGATATGCATCACCGCATAGCTGCGCCAGGGACGCCAGGATTGCGAACGCGCTTCCGCTTCTCTGGATGTCATGCCGCCCAGGTTGTTACGGATGGCGATATCTTCCTTGGGAAAGGCATCCGGCCAGCGCAGGGCGCGCATCGCGATATAGTGCGCAGTCCAGGGACCAATGCCCGGCAGGCTGACCAGCTTTTTTATCACCTCGTCAGGCTGCTGAGCGGCGCTGAGACGCAGGTCACCGCTGGCGCAGGCGCTGGCAAAGGCGATGATGGCGCGGGAGCGCGCGGCGCTGACAATGCCCATCGGTGCGACATCGTCCACCGTCAGTCCGGCGATGCGTTCAGGAAGCGCGGTATAACGGGTGAGATCGGCAAAAGGCGTCTCGCAGGGCTCACCAAAGGCGGCGGCAAAACGGCTGCTGACCGTGGTGGCCGCTTTGACGGTTACCTGCTGGCCGATAATGGCGCGCACGCCCAGCTCAAAGGCGTCGAATGCGCCGGGCACGCGCAGACCGGGATGTGCGATCAGGCTGGGTGCCAGCAGCGGATCCTGGGCCAGGCAGGCGGCGATACGCTGTGGCTGCGCATCGAGATCGAACAGGTCACGCAGACGGCGCAGCAGCAGAGGCAGCACTGGCGTCAGGGACGTTGAGAGCGTCACCTGCAATGCGTTCTTCTGCGGCAGATGGGAAACGCTGACCCAGCCCCGGCAGCGACCCAGCGCCACAGTGCGTCGCCAGCTGCCATCTTCCACCGCTTCGACCTCCTTCATCAGGTGCGTCTGCAAAAACCAGAGCATCGCCGCCCAGTCATAGGGGGGGCGATAGGTCAGCCGCAGCGTCACGCGGTCGCCGGGCTGCGCACGCTTAGTGCCAGTGTCATCCCGGCGCAGCGCGCTCGGCGTCATGCGGTAGCGCGCCTGGAAAACATCATTAAACCGGCGCAGGCTGCTGAAACCGCTGGCGTAGGCGACCTCTGTGACAGGCAGTTGTGTTTCTGTCAGCAGCTGTTTTGCCAGCAGCATTCGCCGCGTCTGCTTCAGCTCCAGCGGCGAAACGCCGAGTTCATGCTGCACGATACGGCGCAGCTGACGCAGGCTGAGGCCGAATTCCGCAGCAATTGCTTCCAGGCCTTCGCGCTCCTCCAGCATGCCTTCCTCGATACGCTGAATCAGCCGCTCTGCGACGCGATGCGGCTGATCAACCGGCGCATTGCCGGGTGCCAGTTCTGGCCGACAGCGCAGGCAGGGGCGAAAGCGCGCTTTTTCCGCCGCCTCAGCGCTGCTGAAGAAAAGGCAGTTCTTCTGCATGGGTGCTTTAACCGGGCAGACCGGACGGCAATAGATACCGGTTGACGTCACACCCACAAAGAAAACGCCGTCAAAGCGGGTATCACGAGAGGTTAGCGCCTGGTAGGCAATTTCGGGATCGAGCATGGCATTTCTCCGGCAAATAGGGACAGCCTATACCGGCTGGATCCGTCAGACTGGCTGTTTTCGGACAGCAAAACAGTTTAACGCCATGACCGGAAACAGCCAGTCAGGGGGAAAAAAAGTGCGATACTGGATGACGGAACCGTGACGGGAGAATCACCATGTACTACTTCAAACCGATAGCTACCCCGGTAGGTGAACTGAAACTGGTCGCCAGCGACAGTGGCCTGGCGGGCATCTTGTGGGAAAACGACGATCCGAAGCGCACCCGATTTTTGCCGCAGACGCGCAATGACGATCATCCCATTCTGATCGAAACTGAGCGTCAGCTCAGCGAATACTTTACCGGTGAGCGTCGCTGCTTTGAGCTGCCACTCGACATGGTCGGCACCGACTTTCAGAAAAAAGTCTGGCAGGCGCTGGTGGCGATTCCATTTGGTGAAACGCGCAGCTACAGTCAGATTGCCAGAGAGATCGGTCATCCGCAGGCAGTACGGGCGGTCGGCGCGGCCAATGGTCGTAATCCACTCTCCATTGTTGCGCCATGCCACCGCGTGATTGGCGCTAACGGCAAGCTGACCGGCTTTGCAGGCGGGCTGGACATCAAAGCTTTCCTGCTGGCGCTGGAAGCGCCGCAGTCGCTTATCGATAAAGCAGCTTCAGAGCCGGTCCAGTTAGTGATACAGGCGGACTAAAAATCCCACGACACAGTCTGGCTTTTCCGCTATCGTGTTTAGCATATAAAACACGATGGTGGATTGAACGCCATTATTCGCCTTTACTGGCGATTTTCGTTAATTAGATAAAACGAGAGCTGTGTCATGAGTGTGATGTTCGATCCTGAAAGCGCCGTTTACCCTTTTCCGCCTAAACCTGCTCGTCTGAGTGATGACGAGAAGGCGTTTTACCGTGAGAAAATCAAAGCGCTGCTGAAGGCGCGTAACGCGGTGATGGTGGCGCACTACTACACCGATCCGGAAATCCAGGCGCTGGCGGAAGAGACCGGCGGCTGCGTCTCCGACTCGCTGGAGATGGCGCGTTTCGGCAGTAATCATTCCGCCACCACACTGCTGGTGGCAGGCGTGCGCTTTATGGGCGAAACCGCCAAAATCCTCAGCCCTGAAAAAACCGTGCTGATGCCGACGCTGCAGGCGGAGTGCTCACTGGATCTCGGCTGCCCGATTGAAGAGTTTAACGCCTTCTGTGATGCCTATCCCGATCGCACCGTCGTGGTCTATGCCAATACCTCAGCGGCAGTCAAAGCGCGGGCCGACTGGGTAGTGACCTCCAGCATTGCGGTTGAGCTGATTGAGCATCTCGACAGCCTGGGCGAAAAGATTATCTGGGCGCCGGATCGTCATCTGGGCCGCTACGTCACTCAGAAGTCGGGCGCGGATGTGCTGTGCTGGCAGGGCGCCTGCATTGTGCATGACGAGTTTAAAACCCAGGCGCTGCAGCGTATGAAAGCGCTCTATCCCGACGCGGCGGTGCTGGTGCATCCTGAGTCACCACAGGCGATTGTCGATCTGGCGGACGCCGTTGGCTCGACCAGCCAGCTGATTCAGGCGGCGAAATCTCTGCCACATCCGCAGATGATTGTGGCGACCGATCGCGGCATCTTCTACAAAATGCAGCAAATGGTGCCGGATAAAGAGCTACTGGAAGCGCCGACCGCGGGCGAGGGCGCAACCTGCCGCAGCTGCGCTCACTGTCCGTGGATGGCGATGAACGGCCTTAAAGCTATCGCAGAGGCGCTGGAGACGGGCGGCGCGGGACATGAGATTCAGGTGGATGAGACGCTGCGAGAGGCGGCGTTACTGCCGCTAAATCGCATGCTATCCTTTGCAGCGGAACTTAAACTCAACGTGAAGGGCAACGCCTAAGCGTTCCCGGACAGGTGCTCAGCATGGACTTCTTCAGCACACATAATATTCTGGTTCACATTCCTCTGGGTGCCGGAGGCTACGATCTCTCATGGATTGAGGCCATCGGCACGCTGGCGGGCTTACTCTGTATCTGGTTTGCCAGCCTGGAAAAAATCATCAACTATCCGTTCGGTCTGATCAACGTGACGCTGTTTGCGGTGATCTTCTTTCAAATCCAGCTCTATGCCAGCCTTCTGCTGCAGCTCTTCTTCTTTGCCGCCAATATCTATGGCTGGTACGCCTGGAGCCGTCAGACCGCCGATCATCAGGCCGAGCTGAAAATCCGCTGGCTGCCACTGCCCAAAGCGCTCGCCTGGGCGGCGGGTTGCGTGATCGCCATTGCGCTGATGACGCTTTATATCGACCCGGTGTTTGCGCTGTTAACCCGTGCAGCGGTGACGCTGATGAACGGTATTGGCCTGTCGGTGGCGATGCCCGCGTTGCAGCCGGATGCCTTCCCGTTCTGGGATTCCTGCATGATGGTGTTGTCGATTGCGGCGATGGTGCTGATGACGCGCAAATATGTTGAGAACTGGCTGCTGTGGGTCATCATCAACGTGATTAGCGTGATGATTTTCGCCCGTCAGGGCGTCTATGCGATGTCGCTGGAGTATGTGATCCTGACACTGATTGCGCTGAACGGATCGCGTATGTGGATCCGCAGCGCGCGGCAACAGGGTTCCCGCGCGCTGTCGGCTCAGTGAGTGTGTGCTTCGCCTTTAGCGTGAGCAGGGTCATGATCATGGTCGTGAGAATGACTGTGATCATGGCCGGAGGCAGCCGCGCTGCTTAAGCCGAGTTCACATTCGGCGCCGGCACAGGGCTGATACTCCATCTGCACCGTCGCATGCGCAATCTGGTAGTTCTGGCGCAGGTAGTCGTGAATACGATGCAGCAGCGCATCGTGATCGTAAGGCGGGATCACCTGCGCATGCAGTGTCAGCAGCGGCTTTTCGCCGACCTGCCACAAATGCACATGGTGAACATTGCGCACTTCGGCGATGTTCAGCGTCAGATCCCGTATCAGCCGGTTCACATCCAGTGAATGCGGTGCCCCTTCCAGTAACTCCTGCAGACTTTCACGCAGCAGCGCCCAGGCGCTGCGCAGCACCAGCAGGGAGACCAGCAGTGACAGAATCGGGTCAATTGGCGTCCAGCCGGTCAGCAGGATGATTACCGCTGCCACAATCGCGCCCACCGAACCCAGCAGGTCACCCATGACATGCAGCGCGGCGGCACGCACGTTGAGATTCTTCTCTCCGCTGCCGTGGTGCAGCAGCCAGAACGACAGAATATTGGCCAGCAGGCCGCCAACTGCGATCCCCAGCATCAGGCCGCCCGTGACCGGCTGCGGGTCGGCAAAGCGGCGCACCGCTTCCCAGACGATGAGCGCGGTAATGCCCAGCAGTGCGATGGCGTTAACAAATGCGGCCAGCGTAGTCAGGCGCAGCAGGCCAAAGGTGTGACGTGCATTAGGTTTACGGCGCGAGAACTGCACCGCCAGCAAGGCCATCAGCAGCGCGGCGGCGTCGGTCAGCATATGCCCTGCGTCCGCCAGCAGCGCCAGTGAACCCGAGAGCCAGCCGCCAATCACTTCAGCAACCATGAAGACGACGGTCACCCCGAAGGCGGCCGCCAGACGCGTGCGATTACTATCCTGCCCGCTATGAGTGTGGGTATGTGCCATAAGTTTCCAGTTTTTTCAGTAACCTGTTTACGAATAATATCAGTAATTGCCACGTCTCAGACGTATCCTGATGCTGTTTAACCTGCTCCGTCAGCTGCTGGCTGAGCTGCGCGCCATGCTCCAGCCCTGCCAGCAGGCAGCTTCCTTTCATCCGGTGTGCTGCTTCGGCGAACTGCGTCCAGTCTGCGCGTTCGTGTGCCTCACGCATCACCGCCAGGTCCTGTGTCACCGTACTGTGCAGCGTCTGGCTCAGACGGCTGAGGAATTTGTCATTCTGCTGCGCCAGCTGCCACAGATTGTCATCCAGTGTCGCCAGCGGGTCTTCCTGCCACGCCTGCTGCCACTCTGCCAGCAGCGCGCTGAGATCGGCTAACTGTACCGGTTTAATCAGCACCCGCTCGCCCGCCTCAGGCGGTCGTGACAGAAGCTGCGCGTCAGCCGAGCAGAGCACCCGCATCGCCTGACGTCCACGCTGGCGGTCACGCCGCCGCAATATCCGCAGCAGCAACGTACCGTCAGGGCGCGGCATCATCTGGTCGATAAACAATAGATCATAAGGCTGCTTTGCGTCGGCCTGCAGCAGCGCGCGTCCCTGTTCGAAGGTGTCAGCCTGAATCGCAAAGCGCACTAGCTGCTGCTGCATCACCAGCAGATTGGCTGGATGGTCATCGACAATCGCCACCCTAAGATGAGGAAAGCCGGGCAGGGACGTCTCATCCGCATGGCTTAGCGGCGCGCAGATCTCCAGCGGCAGCGTTACGGTGACCTGAGTGCCGTGACCAGGTTCAGAGGTGAGCCGGATGTCGCCGCCCATCCGCAACACCATTTCGCGGCAGATAAACAGTCCCAGCCCGCTGCCCTGCACCGAAACGGATTTTCCGGACGGCGCCTGATACCACGGGTCAAACAGCTTCTGCTGTTCCTCCGGCGGAATCCCGCTGCCGCTGTCGCTCACCGTCAGAACCAGCTGCTGCTTAGCGGCAAGAGTCAGACGAATCGCGCCGTGGCGGGTGAATTTCAGCGCATTGGTCATCAGGTTGTTGACTACCTGCTGCAAACGGTCGGCATCAATCAATACGGTGTCAGGCAGCGGCGTCAGCGCCTCGACGATCAGACGCGGGCCGTCAGTACGCATCAACGGATGATAAAAATGCTGCTGTTGATTGAGCCACTGCGCCAGCGCCAGCGGACGGGGTGCCAGGGTAAAACTGTTGCTCTCGATGCGCGCATGATCCTGCAGGTCATTCAGCAGGGTCAGCAGCGATTGTGCGCTGCTGTGTAGCAGCGAAAGATTCTGGCTACTGTGCTGTTGTTTCTCCAGCTCCAGCAGACCCAGGATCGCCTGCATCGGCGTGCGCAGTTCATGGCTGACCGTCGCCAGGAACTGGCTTTTCATCGCATTGGCATGTTCCGCCTGCTCACGCTGCTGACGTTCCCGGCGCTGCTGCCAGTAGCGGCGCGCCAGCAGCAACAGCAGCAGCACAATGGCTGCACCCGCTACTGCCAGCACTACCATCGGCAGCGAACGCATTACCATCACGCTGCCGGGCTGCGGCGGCGTTGACCAGCTATCACGCATCTGGCTCTGGGTATCGGCCGGAATCTGCTGCAGCGCGCGATCCAGCAGGGTGCGCAGCACTGGCTGGTCCGGCGTGACGCCCAGCGCAATCGGCCAGGCGATGTCGCTGGCGGCAAAGGCGAGGTGAATACGGGTATCATCGCGGCTGGCGATACGCCAGCGGGCGGAGAGCACGTTATCGACCAGCGCATCGATCTGCCCCTTTGCCAGTGCGTCATAGAGGCTATTACGATCGGCAAACGGCTGTGGCTGCAGATCCGCAGGCAGCAGACGCAGCGCCAGGTCATCCTGCAACACGCCGATCCGCTTGCCGCGCAGGTCGCGCCAGTGTGCCAGCGTATCGGACTGGACGCTGTAGATGCCCCACAGCGCGCGCCACACCGGCAGCGACGTGCTCTGCATCGCATCGCCATTCAGCGGCTGCATCAGCTGCAGCATCGCCTGCTTTTGCTGAATCAGCGTGCTGGCCTGGCGGGGATTACTGACCCACACCGGCTCAAACGCTAATCCGGTGCTCTGCGCAATCGCTTTCAGCAAGTCCACGCCATAGCCCCGGGCGGTTCCGCTGGCATCGCGGTAACTCCAGGGATAGTTGTCCGGCTCGGCGGTGTAAGTAATACGCGGATGATCGGCAATCCAGGCGCGCTCAGCAGGGCTGAGCATCAGGGTCTGGGTATCCTGATAGCGCGGCAGGCTGCTGCTCCAGCGCGCCTGTAGCGTGTTCATCAGTTCTGCAGGCAGCTGACGCAGGCTCTGATTTATCCAGCTGATAAGCTGGGGATCGCGCGCCACCGCACGCAGGTTGAGCTGGCCGGCCTCGATGTGGGAGGCGATCTGATAAATCTGGCCCTGTTGCAGCTGGCTTAGCAGAAAGCCGGCGCTGGTTTCATCCGCCACCACATAGTCATTCTGCTGATTAAGCAGGGTATAGAGCGCCTGCAGATCGCTGCTGTAGCGTCGCCAGCTGTGACGGGCCGCCAGCGCAGATGGCAACTGAGCCAGGGTGCTGTCGCTGATTGCAAGCGAGGCATTCTGGCTGTTGAACATTACGGCACGCTGGTTTTGCTGATTGCGATAAACCCGCAGCGGACTGCTTAACCAGTTTTCGCTGCTCAGGGTGCCGGGTGGCAGCGGGGCACTCCACATGCCAAGCGCAAAATCGATTTGGCCGCTGCTGAGCGCCTGCATCAGGTGCGGTTGATCGCTGTAGAGATTGAGCGTGAACTGCGCGCCGGTCAGCTGTCGCAGCGCGGAAAGATAGTCGGCGTTGATACCATAGAGGTCATTGCCGATACGCATCGCCCAGGGCGCGTGGTTTTCTTCCAGCAGGCCGACGCGCAGGATCCTGCCCTGCATGGTTTCCGCATGGGTCACCGGCAGCATCATCGGCAGATTCACGCTGCTCACCGGACGCACCTCAGCCAGCGCGGAGCCGCACCAGAACAGCAGGATCAGCAGAATAATTCTCACTGCTGGGCTTTCCACAGGTCAGCCAGTTCCACCACTGATCGGGCACCGGTTTTTTCCAGGATGTTCTTTTTATGGGTACTGACCGTTTTGTTACTGATGTGCAGCTGAGCCGCGATTTGCAGATTGGACAGGCCGCTGGCCAGCAGTGCCAGAATCTGACGCTCCTTCTGGGTCAGCGGCAGCTCAGGCTCATCATCCATCTCCGGAAAGGCCGTCTGACCGCCCAGCACCGCCAGGATGGCGCTGAGCAACTGCGTCATGCGCTGACTCTTTACCACGTAACCGGCGGCACCCAGCGCCTGAGCGCGACGCATATAGTGGCGGGTCTGCTGCGCAGAGTAGATAAGGACCGGGCAATCAGGACGATGGATCTTGAGGCGACGCAGGAACTCCAGCCCATCGCTGTCCGGCAGGCCGATATCCAGCACAATAATGTCCGGTTGCTCCTCAAGTAAGGGGCGGGCGGCTTTTTCACTGCTGGCAGAAAGCAGCTTAACGGGTATGGGCGACTGGCTCAGGGCAGCTTCAAGTGCCACTTCAACCAGCGGATGATCGTCAATCAAAAGCAAAACGGCCATGAAGGATTTCCTGTAAATTTCACAGGATTAGCATAGCGGAAGAGTGGGGCTGAGGGGAGAAAAACCCGGAGAGCCGCAGCTCTCCAGGCTAAACAGAATTACTGTGAAGTGCCGTCGGTTTTCGTGTTTACATCACCGCCGCCCACTTTAGTCTGAACTTTTTTATTTACGTTCGGACATTTGCCATCTTTACACTGGCTGTTCTGGTCAATTTCGTTAGCAGACATATTACCATTGCTGGTGGTGCTGCCGGACGTTGCCGGATTAGTGTCGGTGCCAGTGTTATTAATTTTGCTGTTATCGACATTATTCGGTGGCAGATTCTCTTTCGCTCCACCCGCTGCTGCACCTGCACTGGCTGCCTGGTTCGCTGTACCGTTATTGCTGCTGCTGTCTGCAGCCAGTACCGCACCGCTGCTCAGTGTCATTGCTGCTGTCAAAAAAATTAAGGCAAACTTTTTCATCATTATGCTCCCGTTAATAAATGAAGAGGCTTTAAGCCCAGAGGTGCAATTTCGGGTAAAGAAATCCCTGACGAAATAAAATTCGCCAGTTGGCTTAAACAGGGTAATTAAATAAGGTAAGCGGGACGTTCCTCAGTGCTTACCATTAAAAAGTTTAGTCGCTAACCTGATTAATGCAAATATGACCCGCACATTTAACCCGCAGCGGGAATTTACACCCCTGACGCTTCGGGCTACATTGGACAGGATGTGTCCGGCGGGCGCCGGGCAAGAAATAATATGGAATCAGTATGAATTACCAGAACGATGATTTACGCATCAAAGAGATTAAAGAGCTGTTACCTCCTGTTGCGCTGCTCGAAAAATTCCCGGCGACCGATCGTGCTGCACAGACCGTTTCACAGGCCCGTCAGGCGATTCATCAGATCCTGCAGGGCAAGGATGATCGTCTGCTGGTGGTGATTGGACCCTGCTCAATTCATGACACTGACGCGGCGAAAGAGTATGCAAGCCGCCTGCTGGCACTGCGTGATGAGCTGAAAGGCGAGCTGGAAGTGGTCATGCGGGTCTATTTTGAAAAGCCGCGCACGACGGTGGGCTGGAAAGGGCTGATTAATGACCCGTATATGGATAACAGCTACCAGCTGAACGACGGTCTGCGTCTGGCGCGTAAGCTGCTGCTGGAGATTAATGACAGCGGTTTACCGGCGGCGGGCGAGTTTCTGGATATGATTACCCCGCAGTATGTGGCAGACCTGATGAGCTGGGGCGCGATTGGTGCGCGTACTACGGAATCTCAGGTTCACCGCGAGCTGGCATCCGGTCTTTCCTGTCCGGTAGGCTTTAAAAACGGCACCGATGGCACGATCAAGGTGGCGATTGATGCGATCAACGCAGCGGGCTCCCCGCACTGTTTCCTGTCAGTAACCAAGTATGGTCACTCCGCGATTGTGGAAACCAGCGGCAACGGTGACTGCCACATCATCCTGCGCGGCGGCAAAGAGCCGAACTATAGCGCGCAGCATGTCGCTGATGTTAAAGCGGGTCTGGCGAAAGCGGGTCTGCCACAGCAGGTGATGATCGATTTCAGCCATGCCAACAGCAGCAAGCAGTTCCAGCGTCAGATGGTTGTGGCAGACGATGTTTCACAGCAGCTGATCAACGGTGAGCAGGCGATTGTCGGTGTGATGATTGAGAGTCATCTGGTGGAAGGCAACCAGAGCCTGGAGAGCGGCGAGCCGCTGGTCTATGGCAAAAGCGTCACCGACGCCTGTATCGGCTGGGAAGATACTGATAAAGTGCTGCGTCAGCTGGCGGCAGCGGTTAAACAGCGCCGCGGTTGATTGGTTATTCAGACTCATTAACAAAGTCTGGCCGGATTTGCTGTGGAGAGTGAGCCTGCTCAGGGAACACGGACAGATCGGAAAGACGCTCAAGCCAGTCCCTGGTCGCTCTGCCCGCGCCATCCCTGGCGCGGGACGCTTTCCTCTTCTGACGCTGTTCCCTGCGCGTCGAGCTAGTTTATTGCTGCCAGACTTAGACGGATTTGAGTATGTGATTAGTCTGGTACGTGCTGACATCCAGGCTTTTACTCTGGCAGTTAAACATGACGCGCAGCATTGCCGGGCGCAGCCCAATAAAAAAGGCCAGACTTTCGTCTGGCCTTTTTGCATGTCAGCGAGAAATTACTTCGCTTTACCCTGATTCGCAACGGCGGCAGCTTTCGCAGCAATCTCGTCCTGGTCGCCCAGGTAGTAGCGTTTCAGCGGTTTGAAGTTTTCATCGAACTCATACACCAGCGGAACGCCGGTAGGAATGTTCAGCTCGAGAATTTCATCTTCGCTCAGGTTATCCAGATATTTCACCAGCGCACGCAGTGAGTTGCCGTGTGCAGCAATGATCACTTTCTCACCGCTTTTGATGCGCGGTAGAATGGTGTCGTTCCAGTAAGGGATAACGCGGTCGATGGTCAGCGCCAGGCTTTCGGTCGTTGGCAGCTGCTCCGGGGTCAGTTTCGCATAACGCGGGTCATGGCCCGGGAAGCGCTCATCTGAACGATCCAGCTCTGGTGGGGTAACGGCAAAGCCGCGACGCCACTGTTTAACCTGCTCGTCGCCATATTTGGCGGCCGTTTCAGCTTTATCCAGACCCTGCAGCGCACCGTAGTGACGCTCGTTCAGACGCCAGGTTTTTTCAACCGGCAGCCAGGCCTGATCCAGCTCATCCAGCACATTCCACAGCGTATGAATCGCACGCTTCAGTACGGAGGTGTAAGCGAAATCAAAAACAAAGCCCTCTTTCTTCAGCAGCTGACCTGCTGATTTGGCTTCGCCACGACCTTTCTCAGAAAGGTCAACATCATACCAACCGGTAAAGCGGTTTTCGTTGTTCCACTGGCTTTCGCCGTGTCGCACCAGAACCAGCTTAGTTACAGCCATAGCTTAACTCCTTAATACTGTGATGTTTCTGTGAGATTGGAAACCTGCTGCTGCCCGCCTGAAAACACGAGCTGATTGCGCCATACCATAACGGAAAAGCGGGCAGCGCGTAAGCCTGTGTGTGACGCACTGCGCGTTTTTCAGCCGGAGGCTCAGCGTGGCGTGAAGCGATACCGCGTCACGGATTCCCAGCGATCTCCCGGCTGCAGCCAGCAATCCGGCTGAGACCACTCAGCATGATTAGGCGAATCCGGTAAAAATTCACTCTCCAGCGCAATGCCCTGGAATGCAGTATAGCTCGCCTGCTCACGGGCACGCGTACCGGCCAGGTAGTTGCCGGTGTAGAACTGCAGTGCCGGTGCCGAGGTGGTCACGCTGAGCTGTAACCTGCCATCTTCTGACCAGAGTTCCGCCGCAGGCTGACTATCGTCGCCTGCACTGTTGAGCAGAAACGCATGGTCATAACCCTTCACCGCCCGCTGATCGTCGTCTGTCAGAAAATCCTGCGCCACGACTTTGGCGTTGCGGAAATCGAAACTGGTATCGGCGACGGCTTTCAGCGGGGCATTCGGAATCCCTTCGCTGTCGACCGGCAGATACTGGTCGGCGTGCAGTTGTAAGCGATGCTGGCGGGCGTCGCCATGATGCGCATCAAGGTTAAAGTAGGCATGGTTAGTCAGATTGACCGGGCAGGGCTGGTCGCAGCGCGCTTCATAGCGGATGCTCAGGCAGTTCTGGTCATCCAGCTGATAGTGCAGGTCGGCAATCAGATTGCCCGGATAGCCTTGATCGCCATCCGGCGAATCGATGCGGTAATGCACCTCGCTGTCGGACTGGCTGACAATCTGCCAGCGGCGTTTATCAAAGCCTTCCGGCCCGCCATGCAGCTGATGGGCACCCTGGTTGGGCACCAGCTGGCGGTTCAGCTTATTGAGCTTTGCTCCGGCGATGCGGTTGG
Source organism: Pantoea sp. SM3640 (assembly GCF_015654165.1). Lineage (NCBI taxonomy): Bacteria > Pseudomonadati > Pseudomonadota > Gammaproteobacteria > Enterobacterales > Erwiniaceae > Pantoea > Pantoea sp. SM3640. The sequence continues at coordinate 2,681,393 of NZ_CP064872.1, read as the reverse complement.
CGTAACGGCCCACCGTGGCACCCAGATAGGCATCCTGATGCAGATAGTCAGAGGGTGTGGCGCAGCCGAGCAGCGCTTCACGCACGGTGCCATCCTGCATCGGGATGCGGGCAGAAAGCCAGGTTGCGCCCCAGTCCATAAAGGTCGCCAGCATGCCGTTGGCATTGCGCAGTACCGTTATGCGCCACGGCTGACCGTCGGGCGCATGGGAGTTGACGTCATTCAGCATTGGCCCGCTCCTTCAGAGGCTTTGCAGACGTAGAAGGTCTCTTTGATGCCAGTCGCGGCTTCATACTGCTCTGCAACGGCGGCTTTCACCTGATCGACCAGATCCAGTGGCATGAGTGCCACGATGCAGCCACCAAAGCCGCCGCCGGTCATACGCACGCCGCCGCGTTCACCGATCTGCGCTTTCACGATCTCAACCAGCGTATCGATCGGCGGCACGGTGATCTCGAAGTCGTCACGCATTGAGGCGTGTGATTCGGCCATCAACTGGCCCATACGGGTCAGGTCGCCCTGAGTCAGCGCATCGGCCGCTTCCAGCGTACGGGCGTTCTCGGTCAGGACGTGACGCACGCGTTTTGCCACCTGCGTGTCGAGCTGCGCCTGCGCCGCTTCAAACTCGGCCAGTTCAACGTCACGCAGCGCCTTCTTGCTGAAGAAACGCGCGCCCGCTTCACACTGCTCGCGGCGGGTATTGTATTCGCTGCCGACCAGGCTGCGACGGAAGTTGGAGTTGATGATCACCACCGCGATATCTTCCGGCATCGACACCGGACGCGTGCCCAGCGTGCGGCAGTCGAGCAGCATGGCGTGATCTTTCTGCCCCAGTGCGGAAATCAGCTGGTCCATAATGCCGCAGTTACAGCCAACAAACTGGTTCTCCGCTTCCTGACCATTCACCGCGATGGCTGCGCCATCCAGCGGCAGGTTATAAAGCTGCTGCACCACGGTGCCAACCGCGACTTCCAGCGAGGCGGATGAACTGAGGCCCGCACCCTGCGGCACGTTGCCGCTGATCACCATATCGATGCCGCCGAAATCAGCATGACGCTGCTGCAGATGTTTCACCACGCCGCGCACATAGTTAGCCCACATTGGTTCCTGCACGCTGACGATCTCTTCGTCCAGCGAGAAGGTGTCCTGCGCATTCTCATAATCAGCCGCGACCACGCGAATCTGGCGATCGTCACGGCGGGCGCAGGCGATCACCGTCTGGTAATCGATGGCACACGGCAGCACAAAGCCGTCGTTATAGTCGGTGTGCTCGCCAATCAGGTTAACGCGGCCCGGCGCCTGAATGGTGTGGGTGGCGGCGTAACCGAAGGTGTCAGAGAAAAGCTGCTGCGTGATGGTTTTTAAGCTCATTGTTGTGCCTCACGGAAGTGAACGTCGCTGACAGAACGCAGACGTTCCGCCGCCTGTTCCGCCGTTAAATCGCGTTGGGTTTCGGCCAGCATTTCATAGCCAACCATAAATTTACGTACCGTTGCTGAGCGCAGCAGCGGCGGATAGAAGTGCGCATGCAGCTGCCAGTGATCGTTGGCTTCGCCGTTAAACGGCGCGCCGTGCCAGCCCATGGAGTAGGGAAAGGAGCACTGGAACAGGTTGTCGTAGCGGCTGGTCAGCTGCTTGATGGCTTTCGCCAGATCGGCACTCTGCGCTTCACTGAGATCGGTCAGCTGTTTAACGTGCGCTTTCGGCAGCAGCAGGGTTTCAAACGGCCAGGCGGCCCACCACGGCACCACGGCCAGCCAGTGTTCGGTTTCCACCACGGTGCGGCTGCCATCCTGCTGCTCGCGTGCCAGATAATCGACCAGCATCGGCGAGCCATGTTTAGCGAAATAGTCGCGCTGATGATCATCTTCGCGCTGCGCTTCATTCGGCAGGAAGCTGTTAGCCCAGATCTGACCGTGCGGATGCGGGTTAGAGCAGCCCATCGCTGCGCCTTTGTTCTCAAACACCTGCACCCACGGATAGTGCTGACCCAGATCGGCGGTCTGCGCCTGCCAGGTGCGCACCACTTCTTCCAGCGCGCTCAGTGACATCTCCGGCAGAGTTTTGCTGTGATCGGGCGAGAAGCAGATGACCCGACTGGTGCCGCGTGCGCTTTCACAGCGCATCAGGATATCGTCGCTCTCGGGCGCGTCAGGCGTGTCGGTCATCAGTGCAGCAAAGTCATTGGTAAAGACGTACGTGCCAGCATAGTCCGGGTTTTTGTCACCGGTGATGCGGGTATTTCCGGCACACAGGAAGCAGTCCGGATCGTGCGACGGTAAGGTATTGACCGCCGGCGTTTCCTGCGCGCCCTGCCACGGACGTTTGGCCCGATGAGGTGAAACGAGAATCCATTGATCAATCAGTGGATTGTAACGGCGATGCGGGTGATCGACCGGGTTGAATTTTTCCATGTGAGATCCTGGTAAGCGTCAAAAGCCAGAGAGGCATCGGTAAAAAGTAGCACATCAGCGCGCCCGAAAGCGTGATCAAGTCTGGATAAATGGTATCGCTTACACAAGCTGAATATTCTTATTTCGTGGCATTGTGTGCGCATTCAGAAGATTAAAGGTGGGAAGGAATGGTAGCGCTTACACAAAGGTACATTAAAATGCCGCGATAGCGGCGTTGCAGATTGCTGACAAACCCAATCAGGGTTGCTCTGACAGCAGCGCGTTAGCTAAAAGCGCAGGCAACAAGGGCAGAGGAGGAAAGCGTCCCGCGCCATGGACAAAAACGCCGGGAGCGTTTTTGAACAACGCAACGCGTTGGCCCGGCAACGGGCGCACCTCAGGGATGAGGTGCGTACTAAAAACGCCGGGAGCGTTTTTGAACAACGCAACGCGTTGGCCCGGCAACGGGCGCACCTCAGGGATGAGGTGCGTAATCGCGCGGGCCGAGCGGCCATGGATGGTTTAAGCGACTTTCCGATCTGACCGTGTTGCCTTCGCAGACTCGGTCTCACAGCTGGGTATGGCAGACTTTGTCAGCAATCTCGTTGAGGGACATTGTTAACGCGTTAGCGCAGCGTTTCCTGCTGAAAAGCGTAGCCGCCATCATCGGGAACAAAGCTCAGACGATGTGTGATGCAGGCGGGCGCATCTTCGACATGATGCGAAACAAACAGCAGCTGCGTGCGACCTTCGCCAATCAGCACATCGACGAAGCGCCGTACCAGCTGGCGGTTAATCGGGTCGAGTCCCTGAAGTGGCTCGTCCAGAATCAGCAGCGTCGGATGCTTAACCAGCGCGCGGGCAATCAGCACCAGCCGCTGTTGTCCCCATGAGAGCGAGTGGAACGGCGCATCGCCCAGCCGGTTATCCATTCCCAGCAGTGTCAGCCACTGTTGTGCCAGCGCTTTCTGCCGATCGGACGCCGCCTGATAGAGGCCGATGGAGTCGAAGAAACCCGACAGGATCACCGTCCGCACATTGGTGCTGACGCGATAATCGAGGTGCAGGCTGCTGCTGACATAGCCAATATGCTGTTTGATATCCCAGATGGTTTCGCCACTGCCGCGACGACGGCCAAACAGGGTGAGATCATTGCTGTAGCCCTGCGGATGATCGCCGGTTACCAGACTCAGCAGCGTCGATTTTCCGGCGCCGTTAGGACCGATAATCTGCCAGTGCTCGCCCGCGTTAACCTGCCAGTTCAGCCCCTGAATCACCGGCTTATCATTGTAGGAGACGGTGCCGTTGCGCAGGATAACGCGAGGGGCATCATCCGCCAGTGAAGGCAGCTGATCCGGCACATCCGCTTCGGGCAGCGCCATACCCATCAGCTGCTCACTGTGTGCCAGCTGTGCCACCAGCGCTTCCGTTAAGATCGTCTGGCGCGGGCCACTGTGCGTGAGCGTGCACTCCGCCAGCACACCCACCTGCTGAACGAAATCGGGAATATCGTCAAAGCGATTAAGCACCAGCACCAGCGTAAACGCCGGATGCTGCAGATTGCGTAACGTGTCGGTCAGGCTGGCACGCGACGCCACATCCAGTCCGTCAAACGGCTCATCTAAGATCAGCAAATCTGGCTGGTTCATCAGGGCCTGGCAAAGCAGGGTTTTGCGGGTTTCGCCGGTTGAGAGATATTTGAAGCGGCGTGACAACAGCGGTTCGATGCCAAACTGCTGTGCCAGCTGTTTGCAACGTTCCGGCTGCTGCACTTCCGCCTGAATCACCTCTGCCACGGTCAGCCCGGTATCCTCTTCGCCTTCGCTGAGCATATCGGTGTTGTTGCGCTGCCACTCCTGCGCCACCAGCGTCTGTAACTGCTCCAGCGACAGACGGACCGGCCTTGTGAAATCGCTGCTGACTGAACCCGCCAGCGGCGGCAGTTCACCGGAGAGTGCGCGCGCCAGTGAGGATTTACCGCTGCCGTTGGCACCGACAAAGGCCCAGCTTTCGCCGCGCTGCAGTTCCACCTGATTCAGCGTCAGTATCCGGGTATCGCTAAGATGAAACGTGCCTTGCAAAATATGCAATGAAGCCATGATCTGTTCCATTTTCTGCATCGTGTCACTGAGTTGTAACCATTGGCTGTAATGATGTCAAATAAGCCGCTAGAGCAGGGTGGCGACGATGGCGTTCTCCGCATTGAAACTGGCGATCACCGCGTCGCCGGGCTGCAGCTTCAGCTGTTGTAGCTGTTCATTAGTAAGAGTGGCACACAGGGTTTCGCCGCTGGCGAGTTGCATCAGCACCTCACTCATCTGCTCACCCGGTTCGATGGCAGTGACGGTGGCGGCCAGCTGATTGTCTTCCTCTGCGGCGTCACGACGGATGCGGATCCATGGCGCTTTGATCAGCACCAGCACCTCTTTACCCGCCGCCAGCTGCAGACGATCGGCGCTGCGCTGGGTCAGCGCCACATTGAGCTGAGTGACGCCATCAGCCAGCTGAATCAGCAGATGCTGAACCACCTGCTGCGCATCGTTGCTGACCACGGTGCCGAACAGCTGGTTGCGGGCGCTGGTCTGCAGTGAGAAGCGAGCGATGGCCGCCAGCAGGCTGTCGAGCGGCAGCGTATCCTGCTGCAGCGCATCGAAGGCTTTCTGCTGGATCTGCTCCATCAGATGAAACAGCTGAATCAGGCGTTCACCGTAGCGGGTCAGCGTGGCACCGCCGCCGCCTTTGCCGCCGGTTGCCCGCGCCACCAGCGTTTCATCCGCCATCTGGTTCATCTCATTAATCGCATCCCAGGCACTTTTGTAACTGATACCAGCCAGTTTCGCCCCCTGACTGATCGATCCGGTCTGCTGGACGCGTTTCAGCAGCTCAATACGCCGCGGATCGGCAAACAGTTTCTGTTGTAAACGGATATGAAGGGATAGTTCAGCTTCCATGACAGCTCCGGCAAAGGGTTAAGGCGAAGGCCGATGATAGCGGCGTTTTATGACCAAAGTAAAAGCACGAAAAGGGCTGCGCAAAATTTTACTGACCCGTTACAATCACTTTTTTGTTAGCAGAGTGAGACTCTCCATGCTGGAATTACTGAAAAGCCTCGCCGTGGCCGTACTGATGGTCCCTGTGGTAATGGCGCTGATGCTGGGTATGATTTATGGCCTGGGTGAAGTGTTTAATATCTTCTCTAAAGTGGGTCATCGCGAAAAATCTTCAGCCCGTTCGCATAATTAATTTCTGCCACGCCCGCCATCCTGGCGGGCGTCGTCATTTTTGTAACGCACCGATTCAACCTTCTCTGACGCCTGCCGATAATTTACTGAACCTCCCTGATATTGCGTTATATTATCCGCTACACAACGAATAGCCGGAGAGAATCATGTCATTTAATTACACCCGCTGGAGCGTCGCGGCGCTGGTTACCGTGTCGCTGGCCGGACAGGCCGTGGCCGCCGATAACATTACCGTGTTTGCCGCGGCTTCTCTGACCAATGCGATGCAGGATATTGCCAGTCAGTATCAGAAGGAAAAGGGCGTAACGGTCGTCTCTTCGTTCGCCTCATCCTCCACGCTGGCGCGTCAGCTTGAACAGGGCGCGCCTGCCGACCTGTTTATCTCTGCCGATCAGCAGTGGATGGATGATGCCGTAGCGAAGAAAAGCGTGATCACCCGCACCCGCTACACCCTGCTGGGCAACGACCTGGTACTGATTGCGCCACGCAGTGCCGCAGCTAAAGCGGTGACGCTGGATCCGCAGACCGACTGGAAAACATTGCTGCACGGCGAACGTCTGGCGGTTGGCGATCCGGACCACGTTCCGGCGGGAATTTACGCCAAAGAAGCGCTGCAAAAACTGGGCGCCTGGGACGGCGTAGCGCCCGCGTTAGCGCCCGCTAATAATGTGCGGGCAGCGCTGGCGCTGGTCGAGCGTAACGAAACGCCTTATGGCATTGTCTACGGTTCCGACGCCGTCGCCAGCGACAAAGTGCAGGTGGTGGGGCGTTTTCCGGCAGACAGCCATAAACCGGTGGAATATCCGATGGCGATCGTAAACGATCACGACACGGCTACCGTTAAAGCCTTTTATGATTACCTGAAAGGACCGCAGGCTGCGGCGATTTTCAAACATTATGGATTCACACCGACGAAATGATACTCAGCGATCCCGAATGGCAGGCAGTACTGCTTAGCCTTAAAGTCTCTGTCATAGCCGTGCTGGGCAGTCTGCCGTTTGGCATCCTGATGGCCTGGATTCTGGTGCGCTGCCGTTTCCCCGGCAAAGCGCTGCTCGACAGCCTGATTCACCTGCCGCTGGTGCTGCCGCCGGTAGTGGTGGGGTATCTGCTGCTGGTTAGCCTGGGACGACGCGGGATCATTGGTGAAAAGCTGTTTGACTGGTTTGGTTTCAGCTTTGCGTTCAGCTGGCGCGGTGCGGCACTGGCGTCTGCCGTCATCGCCTTTCCACTGATGGTACGCGCCATCCGGCTGGCGCTGGAAGCGGTGGATAGCCGGCTGGAGCAGGCAGCGCGTACGCTGGGTGCCGGACGCTGGCGGGTCTTTTTCACCATTACACTGCCGCTGACGTTGCCGGGTGTGATCGCCGGAACGGTACTGGCGTTTGCCCGATCGCTGGGCGAATTTGGCGCCACGATCACGTTCGTTTCCAATATTCCCGGTGAAACGCGCACGCTTCCGCTGGCGATGTTTACCCTGATCGAAACGCCCGGTGCAGAGGGTGCGGCGGCGCGACTCTGCGTGATCGCTATCGTGCTGGCACTGGGTTCACTGCTGGCGTCGGAATGGCTGGCACGGGCAGGCCGTAAGCGGATGGGAAGCTGATGCTATCACTCAACTTTATGCAGCAGCAGGGCGATCATCAGCTTGAGGTCGATCTGCAGATCCCGGCCAAAGGGATCACCGCCATTTTCGGTGTTTCCGGTGCCGGTAAAACCTCACTCATCAACGCCATCAGCGGACTGACTCAGCCGCAGCGCGGGCGAATTGAGCTTAACGATCGCCTGCTGTTTGATGCAGAGCAGAAGATTGCGCTGCCGCCGGAAAAACGCCGCATCGGTTATGTGTTTCAGGATGCTCGGCTGTTCCCGCACTACCGGGTCCGGGGCAACCTGCAATATGGTATGGCGCCGTCAATGAAAGCGCAGTTCGACAGTCTGGTCTCGCTGCTGGGGCTGGAGGCGCTGCTGTCGCGCTTTCCGCTGTCGCTGTCGGGCGGTGAAAAGCAGCGGGTCGCGATTGGCCGGGCGCTGCTGACCGCACCGGATATGCTGCTGCTGGATGAGCCGCTGGCGTCGCTGGATCTGCCGCGCAAACGTGAACTGATGCCTTATCTGCAAAAGCTGGCGAAGCAGGTCGATATTCCGATGCTCTACGTCTCGCACAGTCTGGATGAAATCCTGCATCTGGCTGATAACGTGCTGGTGCTGGATGCGGGCAAGGTTAAAGCCTTTGGTCCGCTGGAGCGGGTCTGGAGCAGCAGCGCGATGCGGCCCTGGCTGCCGGTGAGCGAACTGACCAGCGTGCTGCGGGTGCAGGTGCTGGAGCAGCATCCCGACTATCCGATGACCGCACTGTCGCTGGGCGATCAGCACATCTGGGTCAGCCGGGTAAATCAGCCGGTGAAAACGCCGCTGCGTATTCGCATCGCCTCATCCGATGTTTCGCTGGCGCTGCAACCGCCGCAGCATACCTCCATCCGCAACATTTTACCGGCACAGGTCGTTGAGCTGCTGGAGGTCGGAGACCAGGTAGAGGTGAAGCTGCGTATCGGCATCAGCGAACTCTGGGCGCGCATCACGCCATGGGCGCGCGATGAACTGGGCATCCGGCCCGAACAGTGGCTCTATGCCCAGATTAAAAGCGTCTCCGTGACGCCCTGATTACAGGACGAACTGACGGAGAGTATCGGCAATACCGGTTTCAAGGTTAGTGCCGATCACCTTTTTCGCCCGTGCTTTGATCGCCTCGTCGGCATTGCCCATCGCCACGCCCAGTCCGGCCGTTTCCAGCATGCTGAGGTCGTTGTAGTTATCACCAAATGCGATCACATCGGACATGCTCAGCCCCAGCGATTCAACCCACTGCGCCAGCCGTTTGCCTTTGCTGTTGCCGCCTTTAGCGATATCCACCTGATCGTGCCATGACCATTCGCAGGCCAGCCCCAGCTCCGCTTCCACTGCAGTGGCGAACTGTTGCAGCTCCTGATGATTGTCGTGCGACAGGGCAAACTTCCAGATCGAACCGGCGTCACGTGCCGCCTGGGCTAAATCAGGCACCTGACGGAACAGCGGACGCTGATGCTCAGGCAGCGATTCGGCCCATTTCAGCGTGCGCATCACGTGACCGGTCGGCGTCTGATAGAGCATCACATCATCCACGTAAAGCAAGCCGTGAATCTGCTGCTGATCCAGCCTCTCAATGACCTGTAACGCCAGCTGCGGGTCGAGAGGATCGGACGCCAGCACCTGTTTCGCCTGGTAATCATACAAATAGGTGCCATTACAGCAGATTGCGGGTGTATCCAGTTGTAGTGCCTGATAAAAAGGGTGGATAGCACAGTGATGGCGTCCGGTCACAATAGCGACATGAACACCCGCCTGGCGGGCCTGGTTCAGTGCGTCAATTGACTGCGGCAGAATCGTTTTGGCTGGGGTCAGCAGCGTGCCGTCGAGGTCGAGGGCAATTACCCGGTAGCTCATTCATCCTCTCGTTTTTTCAGGTTTGCAGAGGCTGAAGTCTACACCTGTCCACGGTCCGGAGACAAAAAACAGGGCACAAATGATTCCAGCGCAGGCCAATAAAACACGCTACAGTGATTCACAGATCATGATCAGGCAGCAAAAAAGGAGAATGCATGAAACAGGTTGTCTACACCGCCAGTCCCGAGAGCCAGCAGATTCACGTCTGGCAGATGAATGATGAGGGTGCGCTGACGTTGCTTCAGGTGATTGATGTCGCCGGCCAGGTTCAGCCGATGGTGGTGAGTCCGAAACGCGATTTTCTCTATGTCGGTGTGCGTCCCAATTTTCGCGTGCTGGCGTTCCAGATTGCCGCCGATGGCACGCTGACCGAAGCCGGTCAGGCACCGCTGCCGGGCAGTCCGACCCACATTTCCACCGATCGCGAGGGTCGGTTCCTGTTCTGCGGTTCCTACAATGATGCCTGCGTCAGCGTCAGCCCGATTGGCGATGATGGCATTCCGCAGGCCCCGCTACAGGTGATCAACGGCCTGGATGGCTGTCACTCGGCCAATATCGATACCGATAACAAGACACTCTACGTACCGGCACTGAAGCAGGACCGTATCTGTCTGTTTGCGCTGGGCGCAGACGGTCAGCTGACGCCGCGCAAACAGGCGCAGGTCACGACGGTAGAGGGCGCAGGTCCGCGTCATATGCAGTTCCATCCGGGCGGGCAGTTTGCTTACTGCGTCAACGAGCTCGACAGCACGGTTGATGTCTGGGCATTAAATACCGGTGAAGGCGAAGCAGAAAGCGTGCAGACGCTGGATATGATGCCGCCTGACTTCAGCGGTACGCGCTGGGCAGCCGATATTCATCTGACGCCGGATGGCCGTTTCCTCTACGCCTGCGATCGCACCAGCAGCACGCTGGCAATTTTCAGCGTCAGCGAACTGGGCGATGAACTGACGCTGGAAGGGTTCCAGCCGACGGAAACGCAGCCGCGCGGGTTCAATATCGATCACAGCGGACGTTTTCTGGTGGCGGCGGGACAGAAATCGCATCACATCGAAGTGTATGCGATTAGCGAACCGAAGGGGCTGTTACAGCCGCTGGGACGTTATGCGGTAGGGCAGGGCCCGATGTGGGTGGTGATTCATCAGCTGCAGGCGTAACGCATCCTGAAAAACGCCTCTCCTGAGCGGGAGAGGCGTTCAGACGATTGAAAAACTCAAATCAGGGTGCATCGGACAGCGATGGATTAGCTCAACACGCAGGGAATACAGTCAGAGGAGGAAAGCGTCCCGCGCCATGGACAAAAACGCCGGGAGCGTTTTTGAACAACGCAAAGCGTTGGCCCATTTACGGGCGCACCTCAGGGATGAGGTGCGTAATCGCGCGGGCCGAGCGAGCCAGGGATTGGCGTAAGCGACTTTCCGATTTGACCGAATTTCCTGCGCTGGCTCGGTCTCACAGCTAACCGGGACAGACTTTTAAGTACATCTCTCCCGGTCGGGAAAGATATACTGAATTACTGATAATTCACGGTCAGCGAGGCGCTCGCCAGGGCGTGGAAATGCACATTAAAGCCGACCATTGCGCCACTGGCGCCTTCATCCACCTCAATCGTCTCCACATCCAGCGCATGCACGGTGAAAATGTAGCGATGGGTTTCGCCCTGTGGCGGTGCCGCGCCACCATAGCCCGCCTGACCGAAATCGGTGCGGGTCTGGATTGCGCCTGCTGGCAGTGACGCTTTGCCGGAACCGGCACCCTGCGGCAGTGACGTGGTGCTGGCCGGAATATTCGCCACGACCCAGTGCCACCAGCCGGAACCCGTCGGCGCATCTGGATCGTAGCAGGTCACCACAAAACTTTTGGTGCCTTCCGGTGCCGCTTCCCAGGCAAGATGGGGAGAAATATTCTCGCCCTGATAACCCATGCCGTTGAAAACATGCTTTTCTGGCATCTTCTCGCCGTCATTAAAATCCTGACTAAAAACGCGCATCACATCTCCTTAACTGTCGATGAATAGCCTTTCATCATAACCAAAAGCGCCACCAGTGCCAGTGGTCAGCCCGCTTCAGGCGGCAAAATGTTGCGAATGTTCCAGCGCGCTGCCAATCGCCTGCACCAGCTGACTCAGTGCCTGGGGCGTGATGATGTAGGGCGGCATCAGGTAGATCAGACGGCCAAAAGGCCGGATCCAGACGCCCTGTTCAACAAAGAACTGCTGCAGGGCCGCCATGTTGACCACCTGATGGGTTTCCACCACGCCAATCGCTCCCAGCACGCGCACATCGGCCACCTGTGGGGAACGGCGCAGCGGCAGCAGCTCAGCCCGCAGCTGCTGTTCGATTGCGGCCACCTGACGCTGCCAGTGACCGTCCGCCAGCATGCTCAGGCTCTCCGCCGCCACCGCACAGGCCAGCGGATTGCCCATAAAGGTCGGGCCATGCATAAAACAGCCTGCCGCGCTGCGGCTGATGGTGTCGGCGACGTCGCGGGTGGTCAGGGTCGCTGCCAGCGTCATCATGCCGCCGGTCAGCGCTTTGCCGACGCAGAGAATATCCGGGGTAATGCCTGCATGTTCACAGGCAAAGAGCTTGCCGGTGCGGCCAAAGCCGGTAGCGATCTCATCCGCTATCAGCAGTACGCCATAGCGGTCGCACGCTTCCCGCACCTGCTGCAGATAGCGCGGATGATAGAAACGCATGCCGCCCGCACCCTGCACAATCGGCTCAAGGATCACCGCTGCCAGCTGCCGGTGATGCTGTTCGATCAGTCGGGCGAAATCATCGAAATCGCGTTCGTCCCATTCATCATTAAAGCCGCAGGCCGGTGCCGCCGCAAAGTGGTGCTCAGGCAGATAACCGCGCCACAGACTGTGCATCGAGTTATCGGGATCGCAAACCGACATCGCGGCAAAGGTATCGCCATGATAGCCGCGCTTCAGCGTCAGGAACTGCTGGCGCGTCTCACCCCGGCCCAGCCAGTACTGTAGTGCCATCTTCATCGACACTTCCACCGCCACCGAGCCGGAATCGGCCAGGAAGACGCACTCCAGCGCCTCGGGCGTCATCGCCACCAGCTGACGGCAGAGCGCCACTGCTGCCGGATGGGTAATGCCGCCAAACATCACGTGCGACATCTGCGTGACCTGCTCCGTTAGCGCCCGGTTCAGTCGCGGGTGGTTGTAACCATGAATCGCCGCCCACCACGATGACATTCCATCCACCAGCTCACGGCCATCGGCCAGCTGCAGCTGAAAACCCTGCGCAGCGACGACCGGGTAGCAGGGCAGCGGATCCTTCATCGAGGTGTAGGGATGCCAGATGTGCTGGCGGTCAAAACGGGCATCATCGGAGGAGAAAACGGGGGTAGTCATCGGAGTTGTAAACCAAAATAAAAAAATATAGTTTACAAGTATACCCCTGCTTTCTGTCGGGATGACACCCTTTTCTGGAGTACGTAATGGCTCAACGCTGGACAATTGCACAGGCGCAAGCGCTGTTTGATCAACCTTTTCTTGAACTGATGTTTAAAGCGCAGCAGGTGCATCGTCAGCACTTCGACCCGCGCCAGGTGCAGGTCAGTACCCTGCTGTCGATCAAAACCGGCGCCTGCCCGGAAGATTGCAAATATTGCCCGCAGAGCGCGCGCTACAAGACCGGCCTGGAGTCGGAACGTCTGATGGAAGTGGAGGAGGTACTGACCTCCGCGCGTCAGGCCAAAGCCGCCGGTTCGACCCGTTTCTGCATGGGTGCCGCGTGGAAAAACCCGCACGAGCGCGATATGCCCTACCTGGAAAAGATGGTCGAAGGCGTGAAGGCGATGGGAATGGAAACCTGCATGACGCTCGGCACGCTCAGCGATCAACAGGCGCAGCGGCTGGCGGGCGCGGGCCTCGATTACTACAACCATAACCTCGACACCTCACCGGAATTCTATGGCTCCATCATCACCACCCGCAGCTATCAGGAACGTCTGGATACGCTCGGCAAAGTGCGCGACGCCGGAATCAAAGTCTGTTCGGGCGGCATCGTCGGCCTGGGCGAAACCGTGAACGATCGCGCCGGTCTGCTGGTGCAGTTAGCCAATCTGCCGACCCCGCCGGAGAGCGTGCCGATCAACATGCTGGTCAAAGTCAAAGGCACGCCGCTGGCGGACAACGATGACGTAGAGCCGTTCGATTTTATCCGTACCATCGCGGTGGCGCGCATCATGATGCCGACCTCGCATGTGCGTCTCTCCGCGGGTCGTGAGCAGATGAGCGAGCAGACTCAGGCTATGTGCTTTATGGCCGGGGCGAACTCGATTTTCTACGGCTGCAAACTGCTGACCACGCCGAATCCGGAAGAGGATAAAGACCGCGTGCTGTTCCGCAAACTGGGTCTGAATCCGGAGCATACCCACACCCGGCATGGCGACCAGCAGCAGGAAGAACACCTCAGCGAGCAGCTGTTCCATGCGGACACTGAACAGTTCTACAACGCGGCGCTGTAATGAGCTGGAAGCAACGGATCCGGCAGGCGCTGGACCAGCGTCGTGCGGCCGATGGCTGGCGGCAGCGTCGGGTCATTGATGAGCAATCGACCCGCACGTTAGAGAGCGGCGGTCGCCGCTATCTGCACTTCTCCAGCAATGACTATCTCGGTTTAACCCGCCATCCGGCGGTGATTGCGGGCTGGCAGCAGGGCGCGGCGCTGGCGGGCGCGGGGGCGGGTGCCTCAGGTCACGTCACCGGTTATCACCGTCAGCACGCCGAACTTGAGGCGCAGCTGGCCGACTGGCTCGGCTATGACCGTGCGCTGCTGTTTATCTCCGGGTTCGCGGCCAATCAGGCGGTGATTCATCTGCTGGGCGAGAAAAACGATCGCATCCTGGCCGATAAACTCAGCCATGCCTCGCTGCTCGACGCCGCCAGCCACAGCCCGGCGCAGCTGCGGCGTTTCAGTCATAACGACCCGGAGAGCCTGACGGCACGGCTCGCGTCACCCTGCGAGGGGGAAACGCTGGTGGTGACCGAGGGGATTTTCAGCATGGATGGCGACAGCGCACCGCTGGCTTCGCTGGCGCAACAGACGCGTCAGGCACAGGGCTGGCTGCTGGTGGATGATGCGCACGGCATCGGCGTGGCAGGTGAGCAGGGGCGGGGCAGCTGCTGGCAGCAGGGCGTTAAGCCGGAACTGCTGGTGGTCACTTTTGGCAAAGCCTTTGGCGTCAGCGGTGCCGCGCTGCTGTGCGATGCGGATACCGCCGACTATTTCCTGCAGTTCAGCCGGCATCTGATCTATTCCACCGCCATGCCCGCTGCGCAGGCTGTGGCGCTACAGGCGGCACTGCGCGAAATTCAGCAGGGTGATGCGCTGCGCCAGCAGTTGCAGCAGAACATTGCGCATTTCCGGCGTGGCGCGGCCGCGCTGCCGTGGCAACTGATGGACTCAGCCAGCGCGATCCAGCCGCTGCTGATCGGTGAAAATGGCGATGCGATGGCGCTCTCGGCGCGGCTGGCGGAGGCGGGCTGCTGGGTCAGTGCGATTCGGCCACCTACCGTGCCGCCGGGAACGGCCCGGCTGCGCATTACCCTGACGGCGGCACATCGCCCGGAAGATATCGATCGGTTACTGGAGGCGCTGCATGACGCTGCGGGTTGATAAGCAGGCGGTGGCACGTGCCTTTGGTCGGGCGGCCAGCCATTACGATGCCCATGCGGCACTGCAACGGCTCAGCGGCGATGCGCTGCTGGCACGCGCACCGGCTTACAGCGGACTGCAGCTGCTGGATGCCGGGTGTGGCACTGGCTGGTACAGCAGGCTGTGGCGCGAACGCGGCAAACAGGTGACGGCGCTGGATCTCTCACCGCAGATGCTGCAACAGGCGCGGGACAACGACGCGGCGCAGCGCTATCTGGTGGGCGACATTGACGCGCTGCCGCTGGCGGATAACAGTATCGACATGGTGTGGAGCAACCTGGCGGTGCAGTGGAGTGAGGATCTGCCCGGCGCGCTGCGCCAGTTCCGACGGGTGCTGCGGCCCGAGGGCACGCTGCTGTTTTCCACGCTGGGCGACGGTTCGTTGCAGGAGGTGCATGAAGCCTGGTCCCATCTGGATGCGTTACCCCATGCTAACCGCTTTCTCAGCGAGGCGGAGATTGCGGCGGCCTGCCATGCAGAGCAACTGATTTGCAGCGCAGAAAGGGTGACGCTGCATTTTCCCGATGCGCTCAGTGCCATGCGTTCGCTGAAAGGGATTGGCGCGACCCATCTGCATCAGGGTCGCGACGGGCAGATACTCACCCGACAACGGCTCAACCAGTTAGAGGCACACTGGCCGCGCGATCGGCACGGCTATCGCCTGAGTTACCATTTAATCTATGGAGTCACGCTTTCATGAAACGGCTTTTTATCACCGGCACCGACACCGAAGTCGGTAAAACGGTCGCCAGCGGCGCACTGTTGCAGGCAGCCGCCGCAGCGGGCTACCGCTGTGCGGGCTACAAGCCGGTTGCGTCAGGCTGTGAGATGACGCCTGAAGGCATTCGCAACAGTGATGCGCTGGCGCTGCAGCGCTTCAGCAACGTGCCGTTAAGCTATCAGCAGGTCAATCCGCTGGCGTTTATGGAGCCGACCTCGCCACACATCGTCAGCGCCGAAGAGGGCAGGCCGATCACCCATCTGGCACTGTCAGCGGGTCTGGCGGCGCTGGAGCCACTGGCGGACTGGATTCTGGTGGAGGGTGCGGGCGGCTGGTACACCCCGCTGTCAGAGACGCACACCTATGCGGACTGGGTAGTCAGTGAACAGCTGCCCGTGATTCTGGTGGTGGGAATTAAGCTCGGCTGCATCAATCACGCCATGCTCACCGCCGAGGCGGTGCGTGCGTGCGGCCTGCCACTGGTGGGCTGGATCGCCAACACCGTCGAACCGCCCGGCAAACGCTATCAGGAATATCTCACCAGCCTGAAGCAGCGACTGCCTGCGACCTGTCTGGGCACCATTCCGTATCTCACCGATGCGCAGCAGCAGGCCTCCTGTGGACAGTATCTGACGCTGCCAGAGTAAAGCCTGACCCAACGGGCTTTATGCTTTGTCAGTCTGAGCCTGTGCAGTGCTCACCAGCCTGAACGTCAGGTTGTTGCGCGCTGCCTGCAATCCTGACGCCAGCCGTGGCAGGGACTCAGCGTCAGGCCACCGTCAGCCACTTATCCACGGTGTGGTCATCGAGCTGCTCCATGCTGCCCTGCGCCACATTACGGCCACGGTGCAGCAGCAGGAAATAGTCCGCCACCCGCCGAATCAGCGACAGGCGCTGCTCCAGCAGCAGGATGGTCAGCCCGTAGTCGAGGTTAAGCCGGCGGATCAGGTTGCCCATCTCCTCTTCCAGCCACGGCGACATCCCATCAGTCGGCTCATCCAGAATCAGCAGTTTGGGCTGCAGCACCAGCGCGCGCGCCAGGGCCAGCTGTTGCTGCTGATCGATGGGTAGATCGCCGCTGCGTTGCTGGCGCAGGGAGTAGAGCGCCGGGAACAAATCAAAGACCATTTCGGGAATGGCGCGATGACGATCGCGCTGGCTGGCACCCGCCAGCAGGGCAATCAGCAGGTTATCTTCCACACTCATCTGGGTAAAAATGTGGCGGCCCTGTGGCACATAGCCGATGCCCATCTGCGCCCGCTGTTCGGCCGGTTGCAGCAGCAAATCTTCCGGCGGCGAGCCATCCTCTTTCCAGGAAATGGTGCCGCTGTTAATCGGCAGTCTGCCCATGATGCAGTTGACCAGCGTGGTCTTGCCCATGCCAGGACGGCCCAGAATGCCGGTGCAGGTGCCAGGCGACAGATCCAGGTCCACATCCCACAGGATATGGTTCTGACCGTAAAATTGATTTACCGAACGTAGACTCAGCATCTGACACTCTCCTTCCCGATCATTAGCCTGATTGCTTCCGCTCTTTGTCGTCTGGCAAACAAGTCATCAGCAACGGCAGCCTCACCATTGCAGCACAGTGCGCGTAAAGCGCGGTGACGTTACTGACTCCTGCAATTCCCAGGCCAGATCTTAAAACGGCCCTGTTTCCTGCTGAAGTGCGCTGTATCAGGGAGGAAAGGTGAGAAAAACTTATCAATTACCCATGGTCATCACGCGCCTGCACTTTTACAGTGCCTGTGGGCGCTGTTTGTGGTGCAGACGTGCTGCGGTAACGCAGAATGTCTGATTAAGAATCTTAGTGGAACGATGAAAATTTGCGTGCCACGCCAGGCGACAGAATAAAAATGCAGAATAATCCGTCAGCAGCCGACGCGAAATTTAACGCAAAAAAAATTATTTTCAACGAGGCGGGACGGCAGGGAAAAATTATACACAGCTGATGGCGGCGGGGCTGCCATCACTTATCCACTATTCCTGTGGATAACCTTGTGCATTAGGTAATGAAAACCGGTTAGAAGCGAGGAAATACGCGGCCTGGTAACATAATGACGAGATTCTGGCCTTATTAGCTTAAACCAGTAAAATCAGCTGGTTATCAAAAAACAAGCCTGCGAATTTTCTGTCAGGTAACCGAACTGTAATTTTGTGACGTTCTATTGACAAATGTTAAATCCGATCCCGGTCTGGGGATAACATTGCGCAACACGCTTTGCGATATCACGTATCTGAAGCAGGCGGGCTAAGTCTTACCCTGATTGCATTAACCTTGCACGATTACTGTTTTTATATCCAGTATTATTTTCTGGCAAAATCACCATAGCAGAGTAAAATAAGTGCCTGCCCGCCGACTTCTCCAGCAGGAACTGCATTCATGACCAAAGCTTTTAAACTCAATTCCGCTTTTAAACCTTCGGGCGACCAGCCTGAGGCGATCCGTCGCCTGGAAGAGGGGCTGGAGGATGGACTGGCCCATCAGACCTTATTAGGCGTAACCGGCTCCGGTAAAACCTTTACTGTCGCCAACGTCATTGCCGACCTCAATCGTCCGACGATGGTGCTGGCACCGAACAAAACGCTGGCGGCGCAGCTCTATGGCGAGATGAAAGAGTTTTTCCCGGATAACGCCGTCGAGTTTTTCGTCTCTTACTACGACTACTATCAGCCTGAAGCCTATGTGCCGAGCTCCGACACCTTTATTGAAAAGGATGCGTCGGTGAATGAACACATCGAACAGATGCGTCTGTCAGCGACCAAGGCGCTGCTGGAGCGGCGCGATGTTATCGTGGTGGCGTCGGTTTCGGCGATCTACGGTCTGGGCGATCCCGATCTCTATCTGAAAATGATGCTGCACCTGACCCGCGGCATGATTATCGATCAGCGCAGCATCCTGCGCCGCCTCTCAGAGCTGCAGTACACCCGCAACGATCAGGCGTTTCAGCGCGGCACCTTCCGCGTGCGTGGCGAAGTGATCGATATCTTCCCGGCGGAGTCGGACGATATTGCGCTGCGCGTCGAACTGTTTGACGAAGAGGTCGAGCGTCTTTCGCTGTTCGACCCGCTGACCGGGCAGATCGATTCAGTGGTGCCGCGCTTTACCATTTATCCCAAGACGCACTACGTCACGCCGCGTGAGCGCATTCTGCAGGCGATGGAAGACATCAAAGTCGAGCTGGCGGATCGCCGCCGGGTGCTGCTGGAGAACAATAAACTGCTGGAAGAGCAGCGTATTACTCAGCGTACCCAGTTTGATCTGGAGATGATGAGTGAGCTGGGTTACTGCTCCGGCATCGAGAACTACTCGCGCTACCTCTCCGCACGCGGACCGGGCGAAGCGCCACCGACGCTGTTTGACTATCTCCCTGCCGATGGCCTGCTGGTGGTGGATGAGTCGCACGTCACCATCCCGCAGATTGGCGGCATGTACAAAGGGGACCGGGCGCGCAAAGAGACGCTGGTGGAGTATGGCTTCCGCCTGCCGTCGGCGCTGGACAACCGTCCGATGAAGTTTGAAGAGTTTGAGGCGCTGGCCCCGCAGACCATCTATGTCTCGGCAACGCCGGGCAAATATGAGCTGGAAAAATCGGGCGACGAAGTGGTCGATCAGGTGGTGCGTCCTACCGGTCTGCTGGATCCGATCATCGAAGTGCGTCCGGTCGGCACCCAGGTTGACGATCTGCTGTCGGAAATCCATCAGCGCGTGGCGATCAACGAACGTGTGCTGGTGACGGTGCTGACCAAGCGCATGGCGGAAGATCTCACTGAATATCTGACGGAGCATGGCGAGAAGGTGCGCTATCTGCACTCCGACATCGACACCGTAGAGCGTATGGAGATTATCCGCGACTTACGTCTGGGTGAGTTTGATGTGCTGGTGGGCATCAACTTACTGCGTGAGGGGCTGGATATGCCGGAAGTGTCGCTGGTGGCGATTCTGGATGCGGATAAAGAGGGCTTCCTGCGTTCCGAACGATCGCTGATTCAGACCATTGGTCGTGCGGCGCGTAACATCAACGGTAAAGCGATTCTCTATGGCGATAAAATCACGCCGTCGATGGCGCGTGCCATTGAAGAGACAGAGCGCCGCCGCGAGAAACAGCAGCTGCACAACGAAAAGAATGGCATTGTGCCGCAGGGCCTGAACAAGAAGATCACGGATATTCTGGAGCTGGGCAAGAATGTGGTGAAAACCCGCGGCAAAGCGAAACCGGCTCGTCCTGGCGAGGCTCAGGCACTGGCCGATTTCCAGCTGTTAACGCCGCAGGCGCTGCAGAAGAAAATCCACGAGCTGGAAGGGCAGATGCAGCAGCACGCGCAGAACCTGGAGTTCGAACAGGCGGCCAGCGTGCGCGATCAGCTGCATGAGCTGCGAACGCTGTTTATCGCGGCCTCGTAGTGCCGTCAAAGCTCTGAATGGCGTGTTCCAGCGCCACCCGTAACAGCTGGCGGTCGTGACGATATTTAATGTCGGCGGCCTCCAGCGGTTCACGGACAATCAGCCGGTTTTCAATGCCCTCTGTGGCGACCGACGGTCCGACCACTACGGCATCGATCACCCGCTTGCCGATATAACGTTCCATCATCTGTAGCTTGTCAGCCACTGAAAGACTGGCCGCGGCGGGGCTGAGCTCACGGCCCAGATTGCCGATAAACACCATAGTGGCAGGCGTGCGACGCAGGGCCTGTGCCATCTCTTCCATCAGCAGAATCGGCATCAGGCTGGTGTAGAAACTGCCTGGACCAATCAGGATCAGATCCGCTTCTGCAATGGCCTGCAGCGCTTCCCGCGTCGGCTGGACGTTGGGATGCAGCATCAGCTCCTGCGGCGGCTGCTTCATCTCATCGATGGCGGTTTCGCCGTAAACCATATTGCCTTCGGCATCCATCGCCACCAGGTCCACCGGCTGCTCCGACATCGGGATTAAAAAGGCGTCGACCTTCAGCAGGTTACGGATGATGTTGATCGCTTCCAGCGGGCGAACGCTCAGATGATCCAGCGCCCGTAGCATCAGATTGCCGAGGTTGTGACCGGCCAGTTCGCCGTTACCGGCAAAACGGTACTCGAACATCGCGGAGGCGACGCTGGGTTCTGCAATCAGCTGGTTCAGGCAGTTGCGCATGTCGCCCCAGGCGATACCGCCTTCGGATCGACGAATGCGGCCGGTCGATCCGCCATTGTCGGTGGTGGTGACGATGCCGGTGAGACGGGAGCCCAGCGGGGAAAGGGCCGACATCACGCGGCCTAAACCGTGTCCGCCGCCCAGTGCCACAACGCGATCAAGATCGGCCAGTGTGCGATTCATACTTCTCCTTAACATCTCGTCGCGTAGCGTGGCTCTAAACGCTAATCCCGCGCGGATGACTTGCGTCAAAATCTGGATCGCATTTTAACGTATCCTGTCGCGAAAATGCGGTGAAAATTCGATATGTATAAGAATATATAGCGAAAAGAGCAAATGGAAGAGTGAGGAAATTCACGCTACCATCATGTTTACCGCGCTGATCAACGGGTCAGCGTACACTCAAGCCTGAATGCCTAAGTCTGCGGATAGGGGGTTCAGGCCGTAGCCATCGAGCTGCCAGGGTGCAGGAAGAAATGACTGCATCTCCCAATCTGGAAAGGTGTTCTGGTGTCACAATTTACTGATGCATACGCGCGTAAGTTCTATTACCTGCGCCTGTCGGTCACGGATGTCTGTAATTTCCGCTGTACCTATTGTCTTCCTGACGGCTACAAACCGCAGGGAATTCGTAACAAAAGCTTTCTCTCTCTGGATGAAATCCGCCGCGTCACGCGGGCTTTCGCCGCAGCCGGAACCGAAAAAGTGCGGCTGACCGGTGGTGAGCCGTCGTTGCGCCGTGATTTCACCGACATCATTGCGGCAGTGCGTGAAAACGCCTCTATCCGCCAGATCGCAGTGACCACCAATGGCTACAGGCTGGCGCGCGACGTGAAACAGTGGCGCGACGCGGGTCTGACCGCACTCAACGTCAGCGTTGACAGCCTGGACGCCCGTCAGTTTCACGCTATTACCGGTCAGGATAAATTCCATCAGGTGATGAACGGCATCGACGCGGCGCTGGACGCCGGTTTTCGTCAGGTCAAAGTCAACAGCGTGCTGATGCGCGATCTCAACAGCCGTAATCTGGCCACATTCCTCGACTGGATCCGCACCCGTCCGATTCAGCTGCGCTTTATCGAACTGATGGAGACCGGCGACGGCGGCACGCTGTTCCGCGACCAGCACGTTTCCGGCATGGTGATCCGCGATCAGCTCATTGCCCAGGGCTGGCAGCGTCGCGAAAGCGGACGCAGCGACGGCCCGGCGCAGGTCTTTTATCATCCCGACTATGTCGGCGAGATTGGCCTGATCATGCCTTACGCCAAAGATTTCTGTGCCAGCTGCAACCGTCTGCGCGTCTCGGCGCAGGGAAACCTTCACCTGTGCCTGTTTGGTGACGGCGGCATACCGCTGCGTGACCTGCTGGCGTCCGATGAGCAGCAGGCCGAACTGCAGGCGCGCATCGCCAGCAGCCTGGGACAGAAGAAGCAGACGCACTTCCTGCATCAGGGCAACACCGGTATCACACAGAATCTCTCTTACATTGGCGGCTAATTTCAGGAGGAAGTATGGGTAAACCAGCCAGCGAATTTCAGGCCGTGCAGATTGCGGTGATGACGGTGTCAGACCGTCGCGATGCCAGCAACGATACCTCCGGCGACTATCTGCGCGAGGCAGCGGCGGAAGCGGGCCATGAAGTGGTCGATCACGCCATCGTGCCGGATAACCTCTATCGCATTCGCGCCACCGTATCGCGCTGGATCGCCAGTGACGATGTCCAGGTGGTGATCATCAATGGCGGCACCGGCTTTAACCTGAAAAACAGCACGCCGGAAGCGCTGCTGCCGCTGTTTGACCGCGAGATTGACGGGTTTGGCGAACTGTTCCGGATGATCTCCTATGAGGAGATTGGCGGCTCGACGCTGCAGTCGCGCGCCATTGCCGGTCTGGCAAACGGGACGCTGATTCTGGCCGTGCCGGGTTCCACCAGCGCCTGCCGCACCGCCTGGGAGCGGATTATCGCTGACCAGCTTGATGCGCGCACTGCGCCCTGTAATTTTGTCTCACATCTGAAGAAACGGTAAGTATGTCTCAACTCACACACATTAATGCCGCGGGCGAAGCACACATGGTGGATGTTTCCGCCAAGGCTGAAACCGTGCGCGAAGCGCGCGCCGAAGTGCTGGTGCTGATGCAGCCGGAAACGCTGCAGATGATTATGGAAGGCAGCCATCACAAAGGGGATGTCTTCGCCACGGCGCGCATCGCCGGGATCCAGGCAGCAAAACGCACCTGGGAGCTCATCCCGCTCTGTCATCCGCTGATGCTGAGCAAAGTGGAAGTGAATCTGGAAGCGGAACCAGACCATAGCCGGGTGCGCATCACCACGCTCTGTCGCCTGACCGGCAAAACCGGCGTCGAGATGGAAGCGCTGACGGCAGCGTCAGTAGCCGCGCTGACCATCTACGACATGTGCAAAGCCGTGCAGAAGGATATCGTCATCGATCAGCTGCGCTTAATCAGCAAGAGCGGTGGCAAAAGCGGCGATTTCCAGGCGGTCACGCATGATTAAGGTGCTGTTTTTCGCCCAGGTGCGCGAGCTGATCGGCAGCGCATCCCTTGAGGTTAACGCTGACTATCCGGATGTGGCGGCGCTGCGCGCTGCGCTGGCCGAACGCGACGATCGCTGGGCGCTGGCATTGGAGTCGGGCAAACTGCTGGCGGCCGTCAACCAGACGCTGGTGCCGATGAGTCACCCGCTGCATGCTGGTGATGAAGTGGCCTTTTTCCCGCCCGTAACCGGAGGCTGAGATGGAAACGCAGATTCGCGTCGGCCCCGCACCCTTTGATATGGCGGAAGCGTATCGCTGGCTGGCGGCCTGTGATGAAGATGGAGCGGTAGTGACTTTTACCGGCAAAGTGCGTAACCACAATCTGGGTGATAACGTGGCGGCGCTGACGCTGGAGCACTATCCCGGCATGACCGAAAAAGCGCTGCAGGAGATTGTTGATGCGGCGCGCGAACGCTGGCCGCTGCAGCGCGTCACGGTAATCCACCGCGTCGGCGAGCTGTTTCCCGGCGATGAGATCGTGCTGGTGGGCGTCACCAGCGCCCATCGCGGTAGCGCCTTTTCTGCCGCGGAGTTCATCATGGATTACCTGAAAACTCGTGCGCCGTTCTGGAAGCGCGAAGCGACAGAGCAGGGCGATCGCTGGGTAGATGCCCGCGACAGCGACCATCACGCTGCTCAACGCTGGGACTAAGGCATTAATGGCGCAAGCGGGCAGAGGTTTCTCCGCCCGCTGCGTTACCGCTGATCCCTCCCGCGTCACAGCCCGCTAACACGCAGACACAACGCCTACGGCTGCTTCAACTGCTCCGCCGGACCAAAGTTGGTCTGACCGTGGCTGTGCTCACCACCACCGCTGGTGCGCTTAAGCTGAATAACCTGGCCCTTTTCCCAGGCGTTAGCACCCGGCGCCGCCGGATTGGCTACGATATCCGCCCGATCGGCCCGGATCTGCTTGCTGTCCACGTCAAAGCGGCGATCGCGATCCGCCAGCAGCCGTGGATCCATCTGACCATCCTGGGTAAAGCCCATCATCAGCGACGGAATGCCGATCGGCAGCGTTTTGTCGCGATCGGTATGCCAGGTGTGCCAGGTTTTGCCATAGGTATTCACGATGCGGGTCATCAGCGCGTGGTCGGCGACTTTCGGTAAGCCTGGCGCAATCAGCGTGCCCGATTTCACCTCATACTGATGGCTGTGCCACAGCTTCTTCTCTTCGGGCGGCAGAGTCTTAAACAGCCGTTCGCTGATGATGTACTCCACGCCCATCAGCCGCGCGTCGCGCGTGTTGCCGTCGTAAATCACCGCCTGCATCACATCGTCGTTCAGCACGGTGACATAGTGGTGCGCCTCCATCTGACCGTTTTTATCGCCGTTATAAAAATGGAAGCCATCGAGATAAGTATTGATGGCGTCGATAGGCGGACGGGACTGCATCACGCTGGCACCGGTTTCCAGCACTTTCAGTGAGGAGGAGGTCGGCGCGCCCGGTGACTGCACCTGGGCAGGGGTATTACTGGCGCCGCAGCCGGTTAATAACAGGCTGAACGCCGCAACAGGCCAGAGTTTAAACATCGTAAGTTCCTTTAACGTTAAAAAAGGTAACCTTAGTTCAGTTCTCTCCTGCCTGTGAAACTCTGGCAATGGTAGAGTAGGGCTTTGGTTCATTCTGAGGACAGGCATGTCATCCACCCCGATTCTGCAACGTCTGACACTGGTCGCCGCCCTGGTGCTGGCGGGTTGTAGCAGCAAGAAAACGCCGGAGGCGCCGGTACGGCAGCCTGAAGATGTCAAAGCGCAAATCCAGCGGCTGCTGCCGTCGCACGTCAGCAATAAAGCGGCCTGGAGCGACGATATCTACACCACCTTCCGCACGCAGCAGATCGACCCCAGCGCCAGTAACCTGTGCGCGGTGATCGCCGTGGCGGATCAGGAGAGTAACTTCAGCGCCGAGGCCGCGGTGCCAGGCCTGCCGAAAATCGCCTGGGGCGAGATCAACCGCCGTGCAGCGCAGGTGCACGTCCCGGCCTTCCTGGTGCGCACCGCGCTGCTGATCAAATCCCCGACCGGAGAAAGCTACGCCGCCCGGCTGGACAAGGTGCGCAGTGAAAAAGACCTTAGCGCCATCTTTGATGATCTGATCGATATGGTGCCGATGGGCCAGACGCTGTTCGGCAATCTCAACCCAATTCACACCGGCGGGCCGATGCAGGTCAGCATCGCGTTTGCCGAAGCGCACGGCAAAGGCTATCCGTGGCCGATCGATGGCACCATCCGACGCGAAGTCTTTACCCGTCACGGCGGGATCTACTTCGGGACGATGCACCTGCTCGGCTATCCGGCTGACTACAGCCAGCCGCTCTATCGCTTTGCCGACTACAATGCAGGCTGGTACGCCAGCCGCAATGCGGCGTTCCAGGCGGCAGTGTCAAAAGCCACCGGCATGAAGCTGGCGCTGGATGGCGATCTGATCCTCTATGGCTCAGACGCGGCGGGCGGCACCGAACTGGCGGTGCGGACGCTCTCAAAGCAGATCGACATGAGCAACAGCGCCATTCGCCGCGATCTGGAGAAAGGGGAGAAAGAATCATTCAGCGACAGCGAACTCTGGAAACAGGTTTTTGCCCTGGCGGATAAAATGGCAGGCCGTAAGCTGCCGCGTGAAATGCTGCCGGGCATTAAGCTGGAAAGTCCGAAAATTACCCGTAATCTGACGACGGCGTGGTTTGCGCAGCGCGTCGACAGTCGTTATCAGCAGTGTCTGTCGCGGCGTTAACCGGCATGTTATGGCACAGTTGAGCTGAGCTGTGCCACACTTAAATCTGGCATGGCTCCCGGCAGGGAGCTGTTCATCCGTTCAACAAGAGGTGCATCATGGACCGATATCCACGCAATGATTCCATCGTTCAACCCGCATCTCGCGGTTTACAAGCCTATATGGCGCAGGTCTATGGCTGGATGACCTGTGGTCTGTTACTGACCGCATTTGTCTCCTGGTTTGCGGCGCGTACGCCCGCGGTGATGGAGCTGGTGTTTGCCAATCGCATTACCTTCTTCGGGCTGATTATCGCGCAGCTGGCGCTGGTGTTCTTCCTGTCAGGGATGGTGCATCGTCTGAGCGGAGCCGTAGCCACCGGGCTGTTTATGCTCTATTCGGCGCTAACCGGCATTACCATGGCGAGTATCTTCCTGGTCTACACCTACTCCTCCATCGCCAGCACCTTCTTTGTCACGGCAGGGATGTTTGGTGCGATGAGCTTTTACGGCTATACCACCAAACGCGACTTGAGCCGTTTTGGCAGCCTGCTGTTTATGGGGCTGATTGGCATTGTGCTGGCGTCGCTGGTGAACTTCTGGCTCAAAAGCCCGGCGCTGACGTGGGCGATTACCTATATCGGCGTGGTGCTCTTTGTGGGATTAACGGCTTATGACACGCAGAAGCTGAAAAACATCGGTGAGCAGATTGATGCCCGCGACACGGAAAACCTGCGTCGCTACTCGATCATGGGCGCGCTGACGCTCTATCTCGACTTCATTAACCTGTTCCTGATGCTGCTGCGGATCCTCGGTAACCGCCGCTGATTTTCAGTGTAAAAGGGGGAGGCGCGAAGGTTGCGCCTCCTTTTTTTATTACGATTTCTGTAACTTCTGCTCGTTCTTCTGACGCAGATGCTTCGCCCGACTCTCCAGGCCCAGATAGAGCACCAGCGCTAACAGCAGCGGCAGGATAAAGTAGAGCACACGATAGGCCAGCAGCGCCGCAATGATGGTGCCATGCGAAGCGTGCTGACCGCTGAGCAGCGCCAGGAACACCGCTTCCAGAACGCCAATGCCCGCCGGAATGTGAATGATTACCCCGGCAATACTGCTGATCAGCAGGACGCCCAGTACCATCGGATAGCCCACGTCGCGTCCCAGCAGCAGCCAGATAATCGCGCCCATCACCATCCAGTTGGCACAGGAAACTGCAAACTGCAGCAGCGCCATGCGCAGTGAAGGCAGCTGCAGCGTCTGGCCTTTAATCGTCCAGCGACGCTGTTTTGAGAAGGCGCAGGCCCAGAGGTAAATCGCCACCAGCACCAGCAGAACCACGCCAATCAGCCGCAGCGTGGTCTCACCAATAAACCAGCCGCCGGGGATCGAGACCATGCCCGCACTGAACACCACGCCCGCCAGCAGAATATAGCCCAGCCAGTTAGTCGCGATGCTCAGGGAGAAGATGCGGGTGATGGTGCCGCTGTCGAGGCCCAGCCGGGAATAGAGCCGGTAGCGCATAGCGACACCGCCCACCCACGTACTCAGCGTCAGGTTAAAGGCGTAACAGATAAACGACACCAGCATGACCTGCCGCTTCGCCAGCTTATGGCCGCAGTAGGCGCGGCCAATCAGGTCATAGCAGCCATAAACCAGGTAACTCAGCACCACCAGTCCGGCGGCGGTCAGGACGACAAAGCGGTTGTAGTTAACGATGACCTCATAAACATCTTCCCAGTTCACTTTGCGGGCATAAACCACCAGCAGAACCACCACCGCCACGAAAAACAGCACGGTGAGGATCTTTTTTGCCAGTTGCCAGCGTGGATGTTTTTTTGCCATCAGGATTTTGCTCCCGGGTTGTCTGCTTCTACACGATCCTGCGTTTCCATTTCAGGCTGGACCGGCTCACCCACCTGAGCCAGCAGCGGCGTGTGTGCCGGAAGCCAGCCCGCGATGGCGGGGAAATGACGCAGGAAATGGAATACCACCACGCTTTTGCTCAGTTGCCACCAGTTGCGCGGCGGCAGGCGATCCTCCTGCACGCGCTGGCAGTCGTTGGCCAGCAGCGCTTCGAGGTTGTCACGCAGCGTCTGGTTGAATGGCCGGTCGTGGATGATCAGGTTAGCTTCCAGATTCAGAGAGAGGCTCAGCGGGTCGAGGTTGCTGGAGCCGACGGTCGCCCAGTAATCATCTTTTACGGCGATCTTGCCGTGCAGCGGACGACGGATATATTCGTAGACTTCAACGCCGCCATCGACCAGATAGTTGTAGAGCAGCTCTGCGCCCACTTTCACAATCGGCATATCCGGCTCGCCCTGCACAATCAGTCGCACCCGGACGCCACGCTGCGCGGCATTGCGCATCTCACGCAGCAGCCGGTAGCCCGGGAAGAAGTAGGCGTTGGCAATAATCACATCCTTTTTGGCCTCGCGCAGCATCTCCAGATAATGCACTTCGATGTCGTCGCGGTGCTCGTCATTATCGCGATAGACATAAAGCACCTGGGCATCGCCGGGTTTAGCATTCACCGCCGGACGATGAGAGCGCGATCCCCACCAGCGGCGGGTATGCTGTTCGCTGCCAATCGCCTGTTGCAGATAGCGGGCGATGTCAGCCACGACCGGGCCTTTGACCTGCACGGCGTAATCCTGCTTCGCCTCCGGGCCATAATCGGTGTTGTGTTCAGCCGAGAAGTTGATGCCGCCGACAAAGGCCACCACGTCATCCACCACCACCGTTTTACGGTGCAGGCGGCGGAAGACGTTGGTGCGCATCCCCATCACCAGCGGGCGCGGATCGTAGTAGATAAAACGCACACCCGCGCTGGTCAGGCTGTTCACAAATTTGTCGGAGAGTTCAGCGGAGCCGTAGCCATCGACCATCACTTCGACCCGCACGCCGCGCTGGGCCGCTGCCAGCAATTCGCGGTGCAGGGCGTTGCCGACGTCATCCTCAAACAGAATAAAGGTTTCGATCAAAACTGAGCGTTCTGCCCGCTGAATCGCGCCAAAGACGCGCGGGAAAAACGCTTCACCATTTTCCAGCAACAGCAGCCGGTTGCCTTCCTGCCAGTTAAAATTCATAGATGAATCTCCACCGCCAGCGGCGCGTGATCGGAAAGATGGGACCAGGGCTTACGCGGCAGCGCCCACGGATGACTCACGGTGGCGTTGCGCACATAGATGCGGTCAAGCCGCAATAGCGGGAAGCGCGCCGGGAAGGTGCGCGCCGGGCGTCCGGTCTTCATACTGAATACCTCTTTCAGGCCTGCGCCCTGTTTTAATATGGCGTTAGCGCGTCGCTGCCAGTCGTTGAAATCGCCTGCTACGACGACCGGCGCGTCGGGTGGCAGCGAGTTGACCATTTCACAGATCTTCTTCATCTGCGCGTGACGATGCGCCTCTTTCAGACCCAGGTGAACACAGATGACATGCAGCGTGCCGTGCGGCTCGGGCAGGGCGATCTGACAGTGCAGCATGCCGCGATTTTCACTGCCTGCCACCGAGATATCCCGGTTCTCATAGTCAGTTATCGGAAAGCGTGACAACACGGCATTGCCGTGATGTCCCTCCGGATAGACCGCATTGCGGCCGTAGGCGAAATCGTTCCACATGGTGTCAGCCAGAAACTCATAATGAGGCGATTCAGGCCATTCTTCATGGTTAAGGGAGTGGATGGCATGGGTGCCCATTACCTCCTGGAGAAAGACCACATCCGCCGAGGTTGCGCGAACGGCTTCGCGCAATTCCGGCAGGATGAAGCGGCGATTAAACGGGGCAAACCCCTTGTGTGTATTGATCGTCAGGACTTTTATTGAAAATCCTTGCGCATTTTGTGGCATACTCGCGACGCACTCCTTTTCATCATCAATAGAATCAAAGTGTAGTCTTTGTCACAAATGGGTGGTGAGAGAGCGCGATATTTAGGGCGTTATCCGAAAATTGTTTTACATTGAGGAAACCGTTTCCGGCTTGTGCCGGTAGCACTTGGGCGACCTGTTGGGTCTGCCAGGAGAATTGAATGAAATGGTCTAATCGTATTCAAATCATCACGGGTCAGACGTTGTTGCATATCGCTATGCATCTGCTGGTGATCGCTGCGCTGATCTGGGGCTGGAAACACAAGGCGCTGGTTGATGTCTGCAGCACGCTGGTGGCGATGTACGCACTGGTTTTTGTTGCCATGCTGGTGACACAGCGCATCGCCCGTTTACGTACGCTCGGCGATTATCTTGAAGAAGCGACCACCACTTACTACTTTGGCGCCGCCATGATGACACTGTTCCTGGTGTCGCGGATTTACCACAACAACCTGCTGCTGGCCTGTCTCGGCGTAGTGATGTTGCTGGGTCCGGCGCTGGTTTCGCTGCTGGCGAAAGAGCCACCGCGGCGCATCGAAAATAAACGTAGTTAAGTTGAAGGCCACCGCGAGGTGGCCTTCCTGTTTCTGCGCAGTTAAGTTATGTCAGTAAATGTGAGCTATCTCGCACACTTCATTTAAAGCTGCTACACTCGCCCGCTTACGCATCGTAGTTTGTGCCCTTTTCACGCGTCAGCCCCAGCTGCCGTCACTATCCCTCTGAAAACTACACCGTGAATCACGGCCAGAGCGGACCGGAGTAAACCACGTAATGTCATTTGACTCTCTCGGCCTGAGTGCCGATATTTTGCGCGCGGTTGCCGAACAAGGCTACAGCGAACCTACACCTATCCAGCGCCAGGCGATTCCTGTGGTGCTGGCAGGCCGCGATCTGCTGGCGAGTGCCCAGACCGGCACCGGCAAAACGGCCGGCTTTACCTTACCGTTGTTACAGAAACTCTCTGCCACCGCGACGCCCATCCGCGGTCGTCGCCCGGTGCGCGCCCTGATCCTGACCCCAACCCGTGAACTCGCGGCGCAGGTCGGCGAAAACGTCAGCGACTACAGCAAATATCTCTCGCTGCGTTCGCTGGTCGTGTTTGGCGGCGTCAGCATCAATCCACAGATGGTTAAGCTGCGTGGCGGCGTCGATGTGCTGGTGGCCACACCAGGTCGCCTGCTGGATCTGGCTCAGCAGAATGCCGTTGACCTGTCTCAGGTCGAAATTCTGGTGCTGGATGAAGCGGACCGTATGCTGGATATGGGCTTTATCCACGACATTCGTCGCGTACTGGCACGTCTGCCGGCCAAACGTCAGAACCTGCTGTTCTCAGCCACTTTCTCGGATGAGATCAAAGGCCTGGCGGAAAAACTGCTGACCAACCCGGAAATGATTGAAGTGGCTCGCCGCAACACCGCTTCTGAGCAGGTGGCGCAGCAGGTGCATTTCGTTGATAAGAAGCGTAAGCGGGAACTGCTGTCGCAGCTGATCGGCGAAGGTAACTGGCAGCAGGTACTGGTCTTTACCCGTACCAAACACGGCGCTAACCACCTTGCCGAGCAGCTGGGCAAAGATGGCATCACCGCTGCCGCAATCCACGGTAACAAAAGCCAGGGTGCCCGTACCCGTGCGCTGGCCGACTTTAAGTCAGGCGGCATTCGCGTGCTGGTTGCGACCGATATCGCGGCCCGTGGCCTGGATATCGAAGAGCTGCCACACGTCGTGAACTACGAGCTGCCTAACGTCGCCGAAGATTACGTTCACCGTATTGGCCGTACCGGCCGTGCGGCTGCAACCGGTGTCGCACTGTCGCTGGTCTGCGTCGATGAGCACAAACTGCTGCGTGATATCGAGCGTCTGCTGAAGCGTGAAATCCCGCGTCTGGCGATTGAGGGTTATGAACCGGATCCGAGCATCAAGGCCGAGCCGATCATCAACGGTCGTCAGCAGCAGTCTCGTGGCGGTGCAGGTGGTGGCGGTCGTGGGCGTGGTCAGGGCGGACAGGGTGCAGGCGCATCGCGTTCATCTTCATCCGGCGACAAACGTCCTCAGGCGCGTCGTCAGAGCCAGGCGGCACCTCAGGGCGATAAGCCCGCAGCCCGTCCACGTCGTCCGGCTCCGAAGCGCACTGGAAACGTCTGAGTATGAGGGTTTTACTGGCTCCGATGGAGGGCGTGCTGGACTCACTGGTGCGCCAGCTGCTATCGGAAGTGAACGACTACGATCTCTGCATCACTGAGTTTTTGCGCGTAGTCGATCAACTGCTGCCGGTAAAATCCTTCACCCGTCTCTGCCCCGAACTGCATCACGCCAGCCGTACGCCATCCGGCACGCGGGTGCGGATGCAGCTGCTGGGGCAGCATCCCGAATGGTTAGCCGAGAACGCCGCACGCGCGGTGGAGCTGGGTTCCTGGGGTGTTGATCTCAACTGTGGTTGTCCCTCTAAACTGGTCAACGGCAGCGGAGGCGGCGCAACCCTTCTGAAAGATCCCGATCTGATTTATCGCGGCGCGAAAGCGATGCGTGAAGCGGTGCCTGCCGATTTGCCGGTAACGGTAAAAGTGCGGCTCGGCTGGGATTCCAGTGCCCGCAGCCTGGAGATTGCCGACGCGGTCCAGCAGGCCGGTGCCAGCGAACTAACAGTGCATGGACGGACCAAAGAAGAGGGCTATCGCGCAGAAGCGATCAACTGGCAGGCGATTGGCGACATTCGTCAGCGGCTGCGCATTCCGGTGATTGCTAATGGCGAGATATGGGACTGGCAAAGCGCGCAAAACTGTATGGCGGTCACCGGCTGCGATGCGGTAATGATTGGCCGTGGTGCACTGAACATCCCTAACCTGAGCCGGGTGGTGAAATACAACGAACCGCCGATGGCCTGGCCCGATGTGGTGCGGTTATTGCAGAAATACAGCCGGCTGGAGAAGCAGGGCGATACCGGCCTCTATCATGTGGCGCGGATCAAACAGTGGCTCGGTTATCTGCGCAAAGCGTATGGCGAAGCCGATGGCTTATTCAGTGAAATCCGTGCGTTAAAAAACTCGGGCGACATCGCGCAGGCAATTGACCGTCATGCACATGTTCATGGTTTGTGATAAAAAATCAGGCGACCCCTTAACCGCCTGACGGTATAGTGGGCAAAATTTCCCACACCACAAGCCTGCTATGTCTGACACCGCTGTGTTGAGCAACAGTCAGCTCAACAAACGAATCCTCTCAGTTATCATTTTCACTTTCTTCTGCTATCTCTCCGTCGGACTGCCGCTGGCCGTGCTGCCGGGCTTCGTCAAAAATCAGCTTGGCTTCAGCTCCTTTATCGCCGGTCTGATTATCAGCATCCAGTATTTTGCAACGCTGCTCAGCCGTCCGCAGTCGGGCCGTCTCGCCGATCGCCTGGGGCCAAAAAGGGTGGTAATGCTGGGGCTGCTCTGCTGCGGCATGAGCGGGGTGCTGACTATCGTGGCGGCGCTGCTGAGCAGCTGGCCGTGGCTGAGTCTGGCGCTGCTGGCTATCGGGCGACTGTTTCTTGGCGTGGGCGAAAGCTTCAGCAGCACCGGTTCCACGCTGTGGGGCATGAATATCGTCGGGCCGTTGCAGACCGCGCGCGTCATCTCCTGGAACGGTGTCGCCACCTATCTGGCGATGGCTGTTGGTGCGCCGCTGGGTGTGCTGCTGAACAGTCAATTTGGTATGAGCGGATTTGCCGGACTGATTGCGCTGATGGGCGTCGTTGGGTATCTGATGGCCAGCCGCAAACCGGCGGTCACCGTCAGTGTGGGCGAGCGCATTCCGTTTCATCGCGTCTTCTCCCGCGTCTGGCTTTATGGCCTGGCGCTGGGCTTCGGCACCATCGGCTTTGGCGTCATCGCCACCTTTATCACCCTCTATTTTGCCAGCCGCGACTGGCAGGGCGCGGCCTATGCGCTGACGCTGTTCAGCCTGGGGTTTGTGCTGGTGCGGCTGGGTTTTGGTCGCTTTATTACCCGCTTTGGCGGACTGCGCGTGTCGCTGTTCTCTTTCCTGCTGGAGTGTCTGGGACTGCTGATTATCTGGCAGGCGGACAGCGCCTGGCTGGTGGGCGCGGGCGCGTTCCTCACCGGTAGCGGTTTCTCGCTGGTCTTTCCGGCGCTGGGCGTTGAGGCAGTTAAACGGGTTGAGCGTCAGGATCAGGGCTCGGCGCTGGGCACCTATTCCGCCTTTCTCGATCTGGGACTCGGTTTAACCGGGCCGGTGGCGGGCTTATTTATCGGACACTGGGGGATGCAGTCGGTCTATCTGGCTGCCGCCGTGATGGTGCTGGGCGCGCTGCTGATCACGCTGCGGCTCTATACGCAGCAACGGCTCACCACCTGACCGGTGGTGAGCCCTGACTATCAGAAATGGGTAAACACCCAGTAGAGCAGGGCAGAAAGCAGAATGGAGACCGGCAGCGTCAATACCCAGGCGACAGCCAGATTTCGCAGAGTCGAAAACTGCAGGCCTGAGCGGTTGGCCGCCATGGTGCCCGCCACGCCGGACGACAGCACATGGGTGGTCGACACCGGCAGGCCAAAGCCATCGGCTGCGCCAATGGTCATCATCGCCACCAGCTCGGCGCTGGCACCCTGGGCGTAGCTCAGATGGGTTTTGCCGATCCGTTCTCCCACCGTTACCACAATCCTGCGCCAGCCGACCATGGTGCCAAGCCCCAGCGCTATCGCCACCACCACTTTCACCCACATCGGAATAAAGCGGGTGGCGCTGTCGAGTTCGGTTTTCACAGCCTTAAGATTGCGTTCGGTCTCCTGCGGCAGCGTCACCTTCGCGGTCTGCAGATGCTTGATCGACTCCGAAGCCAGATACATCTGGTTGCGGGTATTGGTCACCGCCTGGGCAGGGATATTATCCATCGAGCCGTAACGGCGAATCTGATCGCCCACTTCGTTAAGCGTCCGCGCCAGCGCCGGTAACACCTCGGCGTTCATCTGGTTGCTGCCGACAAAGCCGGTCAGCACGTCGCGGGCCGCCGGGGGATGCGCCGTCGCCGGTTGCAGTTGCAGTAGCTGATGGGCGGTCACTTCAGTCAGTGCGGCCACACGTGGGATCTGATCGGCCGGCAGCGATCGGTTCAGGGCGTAGGCGATCGGCATGGTGCCCACCAGGATCAGCATAATCAGCCCCATTCCTTTCTGGCCGTCGTTGGAGCCGTGCGCAAAGGAGACGCCGGTACAGGTCAGGATCAGCAGACCACGGATCCAGACCGGCGGTGGCTGGTCACTTTTCGGGGCCTGATAAAGCTGGCGATTACGGATAAACATCTTCATCACCCAGAGCAGCAGCCCGGCGCAGACAAAACCCACCACCGGCGACAGCAGCAGGGCATAGCCGACCTTGAGTGCCTGATCCCAGTCCACGCCGCTCAGTCCGCTGCGCCCATGCAGCATGGCGTTAGCCACCCCGACGCCGATAATCGAACCAATCAGCGTATGCGATGACGACGAGGGCAGGCCAAAATACCAGGTGCCGAGATTCCAGATAATGGCGGAGAAGAGCAGCGCATAGACCATGGCGAAGCCGTTGCCGCTGCTGGCCTGCAGGATCAGCTCGACCGGCAGCAGCGAGATAATGCCAAAGGCCACCACGCCGCTGGAGAGCAGTACGCCCATAAAGTTACAGAAACCGGACCAGACTACTGCCACGCCAGGCGTCAGCGAATGGGTGTAGATCACCGTGGCGACCGCATTGGCGGTATCGTGAAAGCCATTGACGAATTCAAAACCGAGCGCAATCAGCAGCGCCAGTCCCAGCAGAAAGAACGGCAGATAGCTGGTGACCGGGGTGTTGGTTTCTTCAACATCATTGACCAGGTTAAGTCCGGCGAAGGCCAGCCCGGCGATCAGCAGAATGAAAAACAGCGGTTTGCTGAAGCGGCTGCCCTTACCGTTGAAATCGGGGCGTCCCCGGGCTGATGAGGAGGAGAGACTGTTTTCGCTCATGGTGTACCTCACGTGGCTGATGCCGGATGCTGATTTGCATCGGGTTAACGGAGTGTGATACGCGCTTTATATGACAGATTAATGATGGTCACGCGGGGAAGGCGGGCGGAAATGTTCGGTAATTTGCCTTAATCCAGGCAATAAAAAAGCCAGCGACAGGCGCTGGCTTCTTAGAGCAGGACGGCGATTACGAGTTGGTATTGGCCGCTGCTGCAGGTGCTGCTGGTGTGACCTGCTCAGTGGCGGGCTGCTGTGGCTGTGCAGCATCACTGTTTGCACCCTGTGGGGTCACTGGCGTCATCGGCTGTTCCTGTGGTGCAGCCTGCGGGTTTTCCGGCATTGGTACAGGTGCAGTCTGGATGTTGTTTTCCACACCGTTCACTTTTACCGGCATACCGGTACGGCCCTGAATGGCGCCGTTAACCTGATCCTGATTGACGCTGGCATCAACCAGCACTTTGCTTACTGCCTGCGTCAGCGTAATCGGCACCAGTTCACGTGAGTTGAACTGCTCTTCCGTAGTCGACAGCGGGTTATGCACTTCAACATAACGTGAACCGTCTGGCTCTACGGTCGCTTTTACCGGCTGATCGACGAACTGAACGCGCGTACCGACCGGCACGTTCTGATACAGCCATTTAATATCGTCAGCGCGCAGACGCACACAGCCGTGGCTCACGCGCAGGCCGATACCGAAGTTGGCGTTGGTGCCGTGAATCGCATAGAGACGACCGATATAGAGCGCGTAAAGACCCATCGGGTTATCCGGGCCTGCCGGGAACACGGCTGGCAGCGTTTCACCGCGTGCCGCGTAGTCCGCATGCATACCTTTGGTTGGCGTCCAGGTCGGGCCATCTTTCTTACGTTCTACCGCTGTGGTCCAGTTAATCGGGGTATCTTTACCCAATTCACCGATACCAATTGGCAGCACCACGACGGTTTTGCTGCCTTTCGGGTAGTAGTAAAGACGCATCTCTGCGCTGTTAATCACAATACCTTCACGCGGTGCGTCAGGCAGAATCAGCTGCTGTGGGATGATCATTTTGCTGCCAGCTTTAGGCAGATAAACGTCAACACCCGGATTGGCTTCCAGCATATTGCTGAGGCCCATCTGGTACTGCGCCGCAAAAGCTTCCAGCGGCAGCTTGCTGTCTTCAGGAACCGTAATTTCAATATTTTCCCCGATCAGACGGCTGTTGGCCGGCGGTAACGGGTAAACCACAGCAAAGGCTGACTGGCTGAATGCCGCCAGAGCCAGAGCGATTGAAGCGAAAGCGCGAATAATTTTCATATTTTACAAGTCTTTATCGCCATATTTCAGGCTGGTCTATGTGTCGAATTCATGCTGGCCAATGTGACCTGCTGCGCATTATATGTTCATTAATCTGACGTTGTGAATCGGGAATTTAACCTGCCTGCAATACTTTACGTAAATTCACCGCGGATGTTAGCGCATTTCCGGAAAGCAGGGCGTGTAAAATGCGGCTTTCCGGGGGCAGTCCTGATTAAGGTTGCCACTGCGTCTGTTCACCGCTGAGTTTGCGATTCAGGAAAAAGGCGGCACTGATTAACGCCAGATGCGTCAGCGCCTGCGGCGTATTGCCCAGCGCATGACCGTGGCTGTCAAACTCCTCGGCGTACAGGCCCAGCGGATTGGCGTAGCTCAGCAGCTTCTCAAATTCAAAATGCGCTTCCTGAATCCGGCCCGCTCGCGCCAGACACTCGACATACCAGAATGAGCAGGCACCAAAGGAGCCTTCCGATCCCTTGAGGCCATCGGCCGGTGTTTCATGCGTATTGTAACGCCGCACCATACCGTCGCTGACCAGATTGGTTTTGATCGCGTCCAGCGTGGCAATCCAGTCCGGGTCGGTGGCACCGACGAAGCGCACCAGCGGCATCAGCAGCATGGAGGCGTCAAGATGTTCACCATGACGGGTGGCAGAGAAATGGCCGCGTTCACTGTTCCAGAAGTTTGCCCAGATATCTTCGCGGATCTCGCGACGCGCCCGATCCCAGCGTTCATAAGGCATCGGCAGAGATCGCTTCATGCCGAGACGCAGCGCACGATCCATTGCCACCCAGCACATCAGACGCGAATGCAGGAAATGCTCGGGTTCACCGCGCATCTCCCATATACCGGCATCGGGCTGATTCCAGTGTTCACACAGCCAGTCGATCATTTTGACCACATGCTCCCAGCCGCGCTGCGAGATCGCCTCACCATACTTATTGGCCAGATAGACCGCATCCATCAGCTCGCCATAGATATCGAGCTGGGTCTGCTGCCAGGCGTCATTGCCGATGCGAACCGGACGGGAGTCGGCATAGCCGGAAAGATTGAGTAACTCCATCTCATGCAACTCGGTGCCGCTGTCCAGCCGGTACATTACCTGCAGGCGCATCTCATCGTGATGGCTGTTTTCAACACAGCGGCCGACCCAGTGGGTAAAGTGTTTGGCTTCATCCACGTAGCCCAGCCGCATCAGTGCATACATGCTGAACGAGGCGTCGCGGATCCAGGAGGCGCGATAGTCCCAGTTGCGTTCGCCGCCCAGCTCTTCAGGCAGGCCAAAGGTTGCCGCCGCCGCAATCGAGCCGTGCTGATGTGAAGTCAGCAGCTTCAGCACCAGCGCCGAACGCTGCACCATCTCGCGCCAGCGTCCCTGATAGGTGCTGTGGGCGCTCCAGCGTCGCCAGTAGTTCAGCGTCTCTTCAAAACAGTGTTCGGTCGCCAGCGCTTCGATATGTGCATCATCCACGCTGCCAAATTCAAACTGCGCATGTTCGCCAGGCTGTAAGGTGAAGTGGGCCGTGGCGCTGTCGTCTTCAAGCGTCATCACCACGGAGGCTGCCAGGCGCAGCGACGGCTGACCTTCAGCATGAAAGTCGATGCAGCCGTTGTGCGCTTCGGCCCGGGTCTGCGCCCGGGCGTAGTCATGACGCGGTGAACAGCGCAGCTGAAAGGTTGCGCTGCCGCGAACCATCTTGACCCGGCGGATCAGGCGCGGCAGTTTGTTCTTGTCATCACAAATCGGCATGTAGTCGGTGATTTCCGCCACGCCTTCATCATCCAGCCAGCGCGTCTGCAGGATATTCGTGTCGGGCAGGTAAAGCTGCTGACGCCGCGCATTGGGCCAGTCAGGTGCGAGGGAGAAAAGGCCGGCATCATCGCTGTCGAGCAGGGCGGCAAACACCGACGGGCTGTCGAGTTCAGGCCAGCAGAGATAATCAATAGTGCCGTCGTTAGCGACCAGCGCACAGGTGCGCAAATCGCCGATGACGCCGTGGTCTTCAATCTTACGTTTTACCTTACTCATTCTTATCTCCCTGTCAGTGTCCATCCTAACTATAGCTGAGCCATCCGATGCGGCTTCGTTTGGGCACAGATGGTTAACGCGCGATTGAATAAGGAAGGAGAGGGGAAGGTGGGCGGGTGAGACTCACGTCATCGTCAACAGGTCGCCAGACGCTTTTCAGCGTCTGGCGACCTCTGTGTAATCAGGAGAAGACGCCATTCGTTTATTGCTGATCGGCCCGGCGATTGTGCCAGCGACGGATCACCCAGCGCAGCACAAAGGCAAAGACGACCGCCCCGACCAGCCACAGCAGATGTTTCAGATGCTGGTCGAGTTTATGCAGCCACGGCGCGATGATGCCGCCTGCGAAATAGCCCAGCGTCACAAAGATCAGCGACCAGATAGCCGCCCCGATGACGTTAAGAATAAAAAACTTCATCGGGTTAAGGCGGCTGGCACCGATGATGATGGGGCCAATCAGCCGGAAGCCATACATAAATCGCACGCCAATCACGAACAGGCTGGGGCGGCGTTTGATCAGGCGGTTTGCCTTCACCACTTTGTCCTGATGCTTTTTAAAGCGGCGAAGGATCCGCGTGCCCCAGCGGCGACCGACCCAGTAGAGCAGCTGATCGCCAACAATGCCGCCACCCATTGCCGCCAGCACGACCCCCACATAATGCAGCAGCCCCTCATGCGCGGCCACGCCGCCCAGCAGCGTAAATGTCTCCCCCTCGGCAATACAGCCAATAAAAAGTGCCAGATAACCGTATTGCGTAATTAATGCGTTGATATCCAGATGCAAAATGACTCTCCCTGTTCGGTGATGATTTCTTTCAGTCTATACGCGATTTGGCTTCGCTTCCGCCCGGCCACCACGGGTCTGTTTATTTATGCTGTTTTTTTGTCCGGTCACCACGAAAATTTCACTGCCGTTTATACTTGAGGAGACGCTGCCCCCAAAGACGCATGCATCACCGGGCGGCCCATCGCATCAGAGGAGTGACTGTATGAACCATGTCTGGGGACTTCTGGCGCATCCGAACCAGGAAATGCGTCATATCAAGCAAGAGAATGAGAGCGTCTCGCACCACTACACCCACCATGTTCTGCTGATGGCGGCGATCCCGGTGATCTGCGCCTTTGTCGGTACAACTCAGCTGGGCTGGAATCTGGGCGAGGGGCAATATGTGCAACTTAACCTGGCAACCGGCATCGCGCTGGGCATTCTGTTCTACCTGATTATTCTGGGTGGCGTCGCGGTTATGGGGCGCGTGATCCACTGGATGGCGCGTGATTATCCGCAGCGTCCCGGCGTCCAGCGCTGCACCGTGTTTGCGGGATACGTGGCAACGCCACTGTTTCTCAGCGGGCTGGTGGCACTCTATCCGCTGGTCTGGCTCTGTGTACTGGCAGGGGCGCTGGCGCTGCTCTACACCGGCTATCTGCTCTATATTGGCATTCCGCTGTTTCTGAATATCGATCGCGAAGAGAGCCTGCGTTTTTCCGGCTCAACGCTTGCCATCGGCGTGCTGGTTTTTGAAGTGTTACTGGCATTAACCGTGGTGCTGTGGGGATATGGACCGCATCTGTTCTGACTGACCGCTGCCGCCGCTCTGGCGGCAGTTCTCTTTTTACGCCCGGAAACAATCTCACCAGGAAATTTCTTAACCTAAAGCGTATGATGCTGCTGCCAGCCCGCGCGCCGACGTGACTGAAGCGGGCGGCCTGTGTCGGTCTGACACAGTACACAATCATAACCGGGTTTTTTTCTACGATGCCTGCAAAAATTCGCTCCACCCTGCTTTCGCTGGCGCTGCTCGTTTCCGGGCAGATTGTTTCACTTCCGGCGCAGGCGACGACTTCATTGTCGCAACTTACGCCTATTGCTCAGCCGCAGATCGCTTCTGGCAGTGCGATGATTGTCGACCTCACCACCAATAAAGTGCTCTTCTCCAGTCACCCGGATCGGGTCAGGCCCATTGCGTCTATCACCAAGCTGATGACCGCGATGGTGGTGCTGGATGCGCATCTGCCGATGAATGAGATGATTAACGTCGATATCAGCCAGACGCCGGAAATGCGTGGCGTATTCTCGCGCGTTAAGCTCAACAGCCAGATCAGCCGCCGCAATATGATGTTACTGGCGCTGATGTCTTCAGAAAACCGTGCCGCCGCCAGCCTGGCCCACGCCTATCCGGGCGGTTATCACGCCTTTATCCAGGCAATGAATGCTAAAGCGCGGTCACTCGGCATGAAACAGACC
Organism: Pantoea sp. SM3640; assembly: GCF_015654165.1. NCBI lineage: Bacteria > Pseudomonadati > Pseudomonadota > Gammaproteobacteria > Enterobacterales > Erwiniaceae > Pantoea > Pantoea sp. SM3640. The sequence continues at coordinate 2,640,078 of NZ_CP064872.1, read as the reverse complement.
CGCTATGTGGAGCCAACCGGCCTCTCAACGCAGAACGTCTCCAGCGCGCAGGACCTGGTGAAGTTACTCAAAGCGACGCGGGAATATCCGATGCTTGGGGCGCTCAGCACCACAAAAGAAGAGACGGCCGTGTTTGCCCATCCGAGCTACGCGCTGCCGTTCCGCAATACCAACCATCTGGTCTATAAAAATGACTGGCATATTCAGCTGACCAAAACCGGTTATACCGACGAGGCGGGCCACTGCCTGGTGATGCGCACGATGATTAACAATCGTCCGGTGGCGCTGGTAGTGCTGGATGCCTTTGGCAAATATACTCACTTCGCCGACGCTAACCGACTGCGCAGCTGGATTGAGACCGGCAAAGCCGCGCCAGTGCCTGCCGCTGCGCTGGCGTATAAAAAGCAGAAGTCGGGCCAGGTTGCCAGCAATGGTGCCGGCAGTGCCGACGTTGAGTAGAAAATAGCCGGTGTCGCGCACGGCGCGCACCGGCATTGCCTGCAGGCTGAGCAGGTAGCCGGGAAGAAACAGGCACAGGCATACAGCGATGTTCATGCCGCTGCCTGTCCCGAATCAGCCCGAAAAATGCCCGTTATTCCTATATTGCCATCCCTTGCAAAGCCCTAAACTTACGCGCGACTGGCGAGGGAAGATCGCCTGATTTAAGCTGCCGGAATCTTACACATATGTTTATACGATCCCTTTTTGCATTGTTAATGCTGGCGCTGGCAGGGTTTGCCCCGGCGCTGGCGCTGGCCGCGGATGATACGGCCGGTGCTGCTCAGGAACAGGATGCTCCGCCGAAGCTGAATGCCGCGGTTGAACTGCCGAAAATGCAGAAGATCCTCGACAAAATTAAAAGTCAGGTTTCTGTCGACGCTGGCGAAAACAAGCTGACGCAGCTGAATGAAATGGCGCTGGAGCTCTCCGGTAATGCCGATACGCTGGGTCAGGCGCTGGTTCCCGATCGCCAGCAACTGGAAGCCCAGCTGCAGGTGCTGGGTCCGGCCCCGAAAGCGGACAGCGGCGTCAAAGAGACGCCGGAAGTGACGCGCAAGCGTAACACGCTGGAGAGTCAGAAAAGCAAACTCGACGACCAGATTAAGCAGGCTGAAGGCATTAAAAATGGCGCACTGATGCTCTCCTCGCAGATTGTTAACCTGCGTCGCGATCAGCTGAAAAGCCAGCTGGCGCTGAACTCCGGCAGCATCCTCGGGGCGCGCTTCTGGTCACCGTTGCTCAGCACACAGGATCTGGATGGCGAGAAAATTGGTGAGTTTCTGCAGGAGTTGCAGGACACCGCTGCGCTCTCCTGGGAGCCGGGCTGGCGCGTGGGCAGTGTCTTCTGGCTGCTGGCAGCGCTGCTGGTAATGACGGTGGGCCGTCGTTACAGTGAAGAGTTTCTGGCCTGGGTCAGCATTAATAAACTGCCGGAAGGGAAGCTGCGTCGCAGTTTCCTGGCGGCAGCGATAGCGCTCACCACGCTGGTGGCGGTTGTCCTCACCTTTAACTTTATCTCCCTGGCTTTCACCCGCCGTGATGAGGTCTCTGAAAACGTTCAGGACTTTGTGGATCAACTGGTTCGGCTCAGCGTCTTTTGTGGCCTGATTGCCGGACTGGGACGCGCGTTCCTTTCTACCCGTCGGCCCAGTTGGCGATTACCAACCATCTCTAATGAAGTGGCGATGGCGTTAAAACCGTTTCCACCGATTACTGCGGTGCTGGTCTTTATCTTCCAGACGGTCGAGGCGTTCAATTACAGCGTCGGCACCAGCCTGAATACCACCATTTTTGCCAACGGGCTGACAGCTCTGCTGATTGGCTGTACTGCGCTGGCGATCAGCATGCGCACCAACCGTGTGCGTCGTCGCATGACGCTGGCGGGCACCCCGCCTGAAGCGCGCTCAACGCTGGTCGGTCTGATTCAGATGGGCCTGACGCTGACCGCAATTGCGATCCTTGTCTCGCTGCTGATTGGCTACGTTACGCTGGCGCGCTTCCTGAGTTATGAGTTGATCTGGTGCGGCTTGCTGTTTGGCTCGTTCTACTTCCTCAGTCACCTGCTGAAAGATGGCTGTGAGAGCCTGTTTTCGACCAGTAACCCGACCGGTCGCCGCATCCAGAGTTCACTTAACATTAATGAGCGTCACCTGCAGCAGACGGCCACGCTGCTGACGGCCATCGGTAAAACCTTCCTGGTGCTGGTTGTGGCACTGGCGCTGGTCAACGGCACCTTTGCCTCCTCAACGCCGCTTGAGCTGCTGCAGAAAGCGATTGAATTCTGGGGCGGTAAAGGCCTTGAATCCCTGAACATCGTACCGGCACACATGGTGAATGCGATAATCTGCCTGATTGTCGGAATCTATGTGCTGCGCTCGGTGCGCCGCTGGCTCGACACCGATTTCCTGCCAAAAACCACCATGGATGCGGGGATGCGCGTGTCGCTGGTGACGCTGTTCAGCAACATCGGTTACGTGCTGATTATCCTGCTGACCCTGTCGATCATGGGTCTGCAATGGAACAAACTGGCGTGGATTGTCAGTGCGCTGTCGGTTGGTATCGGTTTTGGCTTACAGGAGATCGTGAAGAACTTTATCTCGGGGCTGATTCTGTTAACCGAGCGTCCGGTGAAAGTCGGCGATCTGGTGAGCATCAGCGGCATTGAAGGGGACATCCGCCGCATTAACGTGCGCGCCACCGAGATTCAGCTGGGCGACAAGTCCACGGTGATTGTGCCGAACTCGCAGTTTATCTCGCAGAACGTGCGCAATGCGACCATGGGCAATGCGCAGGGGGTGGTCACGATTACGCTGACTTTCCCGCTGGATATCGATCCGGTGAAGGTGCGCGATATTCTGCTGGAAGTTTACAACGAGAACGAACGTATTCTGGAAACGCCGGAGCCGTCTGTTTCGTTTAAAGATCTGACTCAGCAGGGCATTATTCTGAGCGTCACGGGTAACGTAGCGGGTCAGCGCCAGATCTCAGGGGCGAAGAGCGACCTGCTGTTCGATATTCTGACGCGTCTGCGTAAAGAGGGCATTCTGCTCTCCACACCGCAAACCATGATTATCGAGCGCCGTCAGATGCCGGGTGTGGAGCCGGTACCCGAAGAGAAGCTGGTTTAGGTGTGAAAGGGGCCGACTTCTGTCGGCCTTTTTTATGTTCACAACGCTGGTTTCCCGGCCAGTTCTCTCACTCTCGCTTACTACAAAGTTTCCACGCGGCTGGTGCGCTGCCCGTTGCGGCTCACCGAGCGGATTGCCACGGCACCGCTGACCTGCGGTGGTCTGTTGGCATCGTAGCGCTGCCAGTTAACCCCCTTGTCCAGACTGTACTCCAGCGTTACCCCAGGCAAGGCCACGTTCATCGACAGGATGCCATCAACGATTTTTGCTCCCGGCACCGGCAGGCGATAATCGATACCCGCCTTATCCAGCTTCGCCAGTTCCCGCTGTCCCAGCAGGTTGGCAAATCGCTGCCAGTCATGCAGGCGTGCCTGCTGATCGACGAGATGGGTTTTGCCTCCCATGTATTCCTGACCTGGCTGGTAATCCCGCTCCCAGTTGGCGCGGTGCCAGCTTCGTTCCGCGACCGCAAACAGGCGCGGATAGATCATGTGCTCCATCTGGGCATCTGTTCGCACGGTTTCGCTCCACAGCTGGGCCGACATGCCATAAGCACCGCGCCACGGCTTCTCTGATTTAGCGCTGAAAACGTTACCGTCGCGATCCAACGAGGTTTCTGCATTCTGCGGCAGATTGTCCGGTGCGAAGCCGAAGATTTTACGCTCGTCGTTGAAACGCGTGCCCCAGTAGTAGCCGCGCTCCAGCGGGTTCACCTCATACGGAAAGTCCAGATAGAGATAGTCGGGACTAGAGATCACCACGTCGTAACCTTTCTGTGACCAGTCAGCTGCACTGTCAAAACCGCCCCAGTAGAGCGTGTCCCAGAAGTTGACCGCAACCCGCGGGGTGGCGAAGGCTGCGGCATTTCTGGCATCTTTTAAACCATCCTGCCACGCCTGCATTTTGCCGATGCCGTGCCGGTTAACAATCTCACTGACGGTCAGGGCAAAATAGCTCGGCAGGTGTGCCAGATCTTCCACTTTGCCGCTCTTCACCAGTGCCTGACAGACCTGCGATTTTGCCCACGGCAGATCTTCACGGCTCCAGTCGCGCAGTCCGGTATCCGGTTTAGGGCTATTTTTGTCAGAGTAGCCTGCGCCCAGCCGGATGTTTTTCGCCTCGTCGCCGCCAAAATGCCAGACATCGAGCGGCTGTCCCGCTTCCTGATGCATCGCCTGAACTTCACCGATCACCTTGTCAACAAAGCACTGTGAGCCGTCAATGCAGGGATTAAGATAGCTGGTGCGGTCATAGAGCTGCACGGAGGTGGTATTGGAGTCGTCAGTGGGATCAATCAGGCGATACGCGCTGGCCTGTTCAGATTCTCCCTCCTTCATCAGCCGCTGATAGCGTGCTTCCATGGCGATAACCGCCGCGCGGGCATGGGCGGGCATATCGATTTCCGGGATCACCTGAATGTGGCGCGCCTGCGCATATTTCACAATGTCGATGTAATCGGCACGACTGAAAAAGCCACTGCCGCTGTTATCGCTGAACGGACCCGAACCGAGCTGCGGCAGCAGACAACGCTGTTCAGTCAGGTCATGACAGCGTTTAGCGCCCACGTCAGTCAGTTCGGGTAAGCCAGGAATTTCAAGCCGCCAGCCCTCATCGTCACTCAGGTGAAAATGAAAGCGGTTCATCTTCCACGCTGCCATCTGATCAAGCAGCCGCATCACTGCCTGCTTACTGTGAAAGTTACGGGCAACGTCAAGAAACGCGCCGCGATAAGCAAAGCGCGGCGCATCATGGGCTTCCAGCGCGGCGATACGCGCCGCACCCTCGCCAGGGACCAGTGAGAGAATCGACATCAGACCGTAGAAAGCCCCGGCAGCATCGTAGGCCACCACAACGGCGCCGCGAGGCGTGATATCCAGATTGTATGCACCCGATTTCGCCGTTTTGCCGCTGAAGTGGCCTGGCTTGATCTGTGTCGTGATGGCGAATCCATCGGGTGCTTCTTTCAGGCCGAGCAGGGTGAGGCGCTGTTTTACCGCCTCACCGGTTTCAGGTGTCAGCCCGGTAAGCATCAGCCTGACGCCGCGGCTGAGATCGGCATCCTGCGGGCGGAGCTTCACCTCAAGCGGCGTGGGGGTGATTTGACCGCGCAGCGCAGAGACGGGCAGGGCAGCAACATCGCTGTTCTTATCAAACCGGCTGGCGGGCTGCATCAGGACATTGTGGTCATCGGCACTGCGTCGCCAGTGGTCACCCAGCGGCGATACAAACTGGCTGGGGTCTTCATGATCGGTGCTGGCAATAATTTTGGGCGCTGCCTGCCCGGACGTAACATACCAGCGCGGCATCACATCAGTGACAAACAGCTGCCAGTATTCGTTAACGATGGGAATCTGCACCGACTCACCTGCACCAATGCCGGTAAACTTCTCCGTTGGCTCCAGCCGGGTTAAGTCGCCTACCAGATGCGTCATTTTAAACTGATCGTTTTCGACCCGCAGCGTCTGGTGAACGTTGCTCATGTAGATGGCCCAGTGTTTGTCGGTCAGAGCCGGGCCGTTATTGGTCAGGGTAATGGTGGCGCGATTGCAGGCGGCATAATCGGCTCCCAGCGCGGCGCAGTCGGTGCCATTCAGAGCGGCCTGGTTGTCATTTACTTCATAAGTAATGCCAAACTGGCTGATTTGATTCACCACCTGCTGCTCTGACGGACTGGCGTGGCCTGTGACTGCAACGCCCAACAGAGTGAGCGCGATAAGGCTAAATTTTAACATGTTGATTTTTATCCTTGCTGGTGAAGAGATATCCGGAAGCTCGCAGGGCATCAGAACAGCGTAAACGGCACGATAACCATAAATTTGATGTCCTTCTCGTCCTGGAAAATGTTGCCGTAACCGCCGCTGTAACTGGGCAGATCGCTGTGATTGTCGTAGCGGGTGTAGTGCAGTTTAAACAGGGTATCTTTGGCGCGGCCCTGCTGGATTTGATAGATCAGATCGAGGTTCCAGGCGGACTCTGTCAACCGCTGACTCTGGTCAACGGTGGGCAGGGTGGCGGGTCTGGCATCCCAGCCCCAGACGTACGATGCGCCCACTTTCCATCCCGCCAGCTGCCACGGTGTTAAGTCGAGCATCGCACCGGCAAAGATCGCTTTTTCGCCATTGGCATTCCAGTCGGAACGGGCATCCCACCAGATATCCAGTCGGCCATTGGAGCTGGCATAGCCCGGCGTCATGCGCTGCAGGAAGAAGCCCTGATTGCCCTCTGCTTTGACCCAGCTGCCTTCGAGGCGCAGATCCACCGGGCCGACGTTGTAACCGATCGTGATTGCCTGTAGCCAGGCGAGGCCGTCATAAACATCCCGGGAATTAGCCGCACCGCCCTGCACGTTGTCGTGTGCACCGTAAAACTGATAGCTGGTGGAGAGTGCATTGCCGTAAGGCGTGGCCGACCAGGAGGCTTTGGCAAAATATTGATCCATATAATCTGCCGCCTGACCAAATGCACCTTCCAGCACCAGTTTATTTTTGAAGTCATATTTCATGCCGAATGAGTGCAGATAGCTGATATGCGTTTTGCCATCAGCCTGCCGGAAATCATATAAATCACGATACCAGGGTGCCTTATATTTATCACTCCACATCCACGAGAATGATAATGCTCCGGCTTCCTGAAAATCATATAGCGCACCCACTTCGACACCGCGATAGGTGCCGGGTAAGAAACTCCAGTGCGGTGCAATCAGCGTCTGGCCGGTTGGCTGAATATATCCGGCGCGTAACCAGTAATCGTTATATTTAAGCTTTAGCGCGGCTTTATAAACCGAAGCACCGCCGCTGTCGCCATTCCATTTTTCATCCCAGCGGGTACGTGCCTTACTGAAGCCAATTTCGTTGGGCGCGGCGGGGCCACTGTTGGCAAGTTCGGCAGCGCCAAAAACGGCGAGGTCCAGACCTATCCACTCTCCGGCGTAGCCTGACTGGAAGTCGAGATTACTGTTGAGCGAGGCGTGATGTAAATTAGCCCGATACTGTCCCTGATAGTCACTGGCGGGATCGGTGTCTCTGCGATCCCGCTGCCGCTGCCAGTAAAAAACATTGCCTTTTAGCGATGCGTCGTCAATAAATCCGGCCGCATGAGTGGGTGATGAATTTATTGCTGACAGGGCTATTACCACAGTGGCTATTACTGTTAACGCTAACGCGAAATTATTTTTCCGCATGGTCATTCCTCCCTGAATGAAATAAAGGCAATTACACGGCTTTTTGTTTTAGTGGCGACAATCTATTTTTCGCGACGCGAATTATCAATTAGCAGGATGATGATTTGTGAGATGTTGCGCAGAACCCAATGAGAGAAAATAAAGAAGGTGCAATCTGGGAAGAGGAATTAATTTTTTGATGAAGTTGTTAGTAATAAATATGGGCCGTAAAGGGGAGTGAGCGGGTCAAAAAGAAGTGTGACGATCAGCCTGCCCGGACCGGCAGGCTGACCGATAACGCGATTAAACCTGCTTCACCGCCCAGCCTTTTTGCTTGCTGGTTTTGCCAATGCCAGGATTGAAGCTATTGGTCGGATCGAGCTGGCGATAGAACGCCGCCAGCTGCGGTTTTGCCTGATAGAGATGGCCGACATTATGCTCAGCGGGATATTCCGCCCCGCGCGCCTGCAGGATCTCCAGCATCTGCGCTTTAAGTGCATGCACATCCACCCCTTTTCTGACGATGTAATCCTGATGGAAGACATGACAGAAGAAGTGACCATAGTAGAGGCGATGGCTTAATGATGCACGGATCGCATCGGGCAGGGTTTCGAACCAGTCCGCATCGTTGCGACGCAGCGCGATGTCCAGCGCCAGAATATCCTCGACCTCATCTGCATGGACTGCGTGGTAGCGCACAGCCGCACCCGCTGCCGCAAAGCGATGCAGAAACGCGTGCGCACCTTCTTTGCCTTCACACTCGAAGAACTCGCCACCGCCTTCACGGAAGTAGTCGCGCAGATAGTTACGCGCTTCTGCCACGCCGTCGCCCGACATCTTCAGCATCAGATGATGTTCATATTTGTCGCGATACTGCTTCATGCGTTTGGGCAGATGCGCCGGGAACAGTTTGCTCAGGCGCTGCAACAGCCGGTCGCTGAAGTGCGGTTTAACGAAGGAGAGCTTGCTCAGCCAGGCGTCAACCCGTCCTTTCAGCGTGAAAAACAGCGGCATCTTGTCGGTGCCCAGCTTGTCGATCATCAGGAAGGTGTCTTTGCCGTAGACTTCCGCAATGTCATAAATGTCGCGGTGCATATATTCGCCCGCCACCGGCAGATGGGTGAAATGCGCCAGGATGTGACGGCGGATATCGTTAAGCACACCGGGTTCGTTAGTGCCGATGTAAAATACCTGCTGCTGCGGTTCGCTGGTGAACGTATCGAGTCGCACCGCGAAGACCGCCAGCTTCCCGGCACAGCCGGACGCTTCAAACAGGCGACGCGCATCGGCGTTATAACGGGCGGGCGTATCCGCATCGACTTCACGGACCCGGTCGGCATATTCATGATCGGAGGCGTGACGGCCATCGTGTTGCACGTCGCCGGGCTGCCAGCGGTCGTCATCCAGCCGTCCCAGAATCTCTTCCGGCGAGGTCCCCAGATCGATACCCAGATGGTTCACCAGCTTCAGTCTTCCCTGTGCATCAATCTGCGCATACAGGGCCATCTCACTGTAGGCCGGGCCGCGCTTAATCAGCGATCCGCCGGAGTTATTACAGATGCCACCCAGCACCGAGGCCCCAATGCATGAGGAGCCAATCACCGAGTGGGGTTCACGTCCCAGCGGCTTCAGCGCTTTTTCCAGCTGATAGAGTGTGCTGCCGGGGAACGCCAGCACCTGCTGGCCTTCGTCGATCAGCTGAAGCTTATCCAGTCGCAGGGTACTGACAATCACCAGCGGACGGTCGTAATCATTGCCATGTGGTGTTGAACCTTCGGTCAGGCCGGTATTCGCCGCCTGCATCAGGATGATGACATCCGCTTTCACCAGCGTCTGCAATACCCGCCAGAGCTCCAGCAGCGTACCGGGAAACGCCACGGCCAGCGCCTCACCTTCGCCGGAGCGAAAGCCTTTGCGATAGCGGGCAGTCTGTTCAGGTTCTGTCAGCAGATGGGCAGGGCCGACCAGGCGGCGAAGGTCAGAAAGCAGGGCAGAGGTTTGTATCATGAGCAATTCCCTTGTCTTATCAGTGCGTCCTAACTGTAGCACGTCAACTGACCTCAACGCAGTGTGACAGCGGCAGCTACCTGCTATTCTCATCTTGTGGCACACTGCCGCCTGTTTATTCGATATTGCGCAGTTACTTAAGAGAACCCAACCTGATGAAATGGATTTACTCTGTTAGTCTCGCTGTCTCCCTCGCGATGCAACCCGCACTGGCTGAGACAGTGCCAGGTAACCACCCGATGACCGAACAGGCGCGTGATGCCTTCGTTAACCAGCTGCTTAAAAAAATGACGCTGGATGAGAAGATCGGTCAGCTGCGTTTAATTAGTGTCGGACCTGATAATCCGAAAGAAGCCATTCGCGACATGATTCAGAAGAGTCAGGTTGGCGCGATTTTTAACACTGTCACGCGTCAGGATATCCGCGCGATGCAGGATCAGGCGATGCAGCTCAGCCGCCTTAAGATCCCCCTGTTTTTCGCCTTCGACGTGATTCACGGTCAGCGCACTATTTTCCCGATCCCTCTGGCTCTGGCGGCCAGCTGGGATCTGGATGCCGTTAAAGAAGTAGGGCGCGTCTCCGCCTATGAAGCGGCCGACGACGGTCTGAATATGACCTGGGCGCCAATGGTCGATGTCAGCCGTGAACCGCGCTGGGGTCGTGGTTCCGAGGGCTTCGGGGAAGATACCTATCTCACCAGCGAAATGGGTCGCAGCATGGTGCAGGCGATGCAGGGCAAAAGTGCCGCCGATCGCTACAGCGTGATGACCAGCGTGAAACACTTCGCGCTTTATGGTGCCGTTGAGGGTGGACGCGATTACAACACCGTGGACATGAGCCCGCAGCGCATGTTCCAGGACTATCTGCCACCGTATAAAGCCTCACTGGATGCGGGCAGCGGCGGCGTGATGGTGGCGCTGAACTCCATAAATGGCGTCCCCGCCACGGCGGACAGCTGGCTGCTGAAAGATCTGCTGCGCGATAAATGGAAATTCAAAGGCATTACCATCAGCGATCACGGTGCGATTAAAGAGCTGATCAAACATGGCGTCGCCAGCGATCCGCAGGAAGCGGTACGCATCGCCCTGAAGTCGGGTGTCGATATGAGCATGAGCGACGAATATTACAGCAAGTATCTGCCGGACCTGGTGAAGAGCGGCGATGTCACGATGGCCGAAATTGATGATGCGGCGCGTCATGTGCTTAACGTCAAATATGACATGGGCCTGTTTAACGATCCCTACAGCCATTTAGGTCCGAAAGAGAGCGACCCGCAGGACACCAATGCGGAAAGCCGTCTGCATCGCGCTGAAGCACGCGATGTGGCGCGTAAAAGTATCGTACTGCTGAAAAACCGGCTGGAAACCCTGCCGCTGAAAAAATCGGGCACCATTGCGCTGATTGGTCCGCTGGCAGACAGTCAGCGCGACATTATGGGCAGCTGGTCCGCGGCAGGTGTAGCGAAGCAATCCGTTTCGCTGCTGCAGGGCATGCGCAATGCCACCGAAGGCAAAGCGACGCTGCTTTATGAGAAGGGCGCTAACGTCAGCGACAACAAAGGGATTCAGGACTTCCTGAACCTCTATGAGCAGGCGGTTTCCGTGGATACGCGTTCAGCTGAGCAGATGATCGATGACGCGGTTGCCAAAGCGAAGCAGGCCGATGTGGTGGTTGCCGCCGTGGGCGAAGCGCAGGGGATGGCGCATGAAGCCTCCAGCCGCAGCGACCTGGTGATCCCACCAAGTCAGCAGAAGCTGTTAGCGGCACTGAAAGCCACCGGTAAGCCGCTGGTGATTGTCCTGATGAACGGACGTCCGCTGTCGATAGTGAATGAAGATCGCATGGCTGATGCGGTACTGGAAACCTGGTTCAGCGGCACCGAGGGCGGCAACGCTATCGCCGATGTGCTGTTCGGTGACTACAACCCGTCGGGCAAACTGCCAGTCTCCTTCCCGCGTTCAGTGGGTCAGATTCCGATCTACTACAACCATCTGCCAACAGGCCGTCCTTACAACTTTGCGAAGCCGAACAAGTACACCTCGCATTACTATGATGCGGTTAACGGCCCGCTCTATCCGTTTGGTTACGGTCTGAGCTACACCAGCTTCACCGTGTCGCCGGTAAAAATGTCCTCACCGACCATGCCGCGCGACGGCAGCGTTGAGGCCAGCGTGACAGTGACCAACAGCGGTAAGCGCGATGGTGCGACGGTAGTGCAGATGTATCTGAACGACCCGGTCGCGTCCATCAGCCGTCCGGTGCAGGAGCTGCGTGGCTTTAAGCGCATCATGATGAAAGCAGGTGAGTCGCAAACCGTGACCTTTAAAATTGACGTGGATGCGCTGAAGTTCTGGAACCAGCAGATGCAGCACGTTGCAGAGCCCGGCAAATTCAACGTGATGATTGGACTCGATTCCGTTCGTACCGAGAATGCGCAGTTCAGCTATCAATAACCGTCAGCCTTTTCCCTGAACTCAGGGGAAGGTGATGCGGCGCGTCGGGAGCGTCCTGTTACCGCGCGCCGCATCATATCCACTATCAGAGCCGCCATGATTAATCTGCGTGACCGCATTCAGCAGCAGGTCTTCCGCCTTAACGGCCTGTCGATGAATGAATTTGACCTCTCTCAACCGCCTGGCGATCCCGGCCTTTTTGGCCCGGACAGCGTAATCTGGCGCATCCATGGTGACTTCACCTCCATGATGTGCGGCGGAATCAGCGCGCTGCTATTGCAGATGCTGCATCCGGCGGCGCTGGCGGGCGTCTGGGATCACTCCAATTTCCGCGAAGATATGATGGGCCGCCTGCGCCGTACCAGTCAGTTTATTGCCGTGACCACCTACGGTAATTCGCAGGATGCACAGACGCTGATCGAGCGGGTGAAACGTATTCACCTGAAAGTCAGCGGCGTCGACAGCGCGGGCAAACCTTATGCCGCCAGCGATCCGCATCTGCTCACCTGGGTGCATGTGGCAGAGACCAGCCGTTTTCTGGCCGCTCATCTGCGCTACAAAAATCCGCAGCTTACCCGGGCGGAACAGGATCAGTACTATCAGGAAGCGGCACTGATTGCCGAAGCGCTGGGTGCAGAGAAGGTGCCGAAAAGCGTCGTCGATGTGGCAGATTATCTGCAACAGATGCGTCCGGAGCTGCGCTTTGATGAACGCACCGCCGAAGTGACGCGATTGCTGATGAATGCCCCTGCTCCGAGCTGGCAGGCGAAACCGGTGATGAAAATCATGCTGAAGTCGGGATTCGGGCTGATGCCCGCGTGGGCGCAGGCGATGTCCGGCCGTGAAATCGGCCGCTTTGAGCAGGCGATGATTGACCAGAAGATTAATGCGATTGCGGTGGGGTTGAGGTGGTCAATTCAGCGCGGGGCCTGGTATCGGGCGATGCTGAGGATGGGCAGGCTGGGGTGAGGGGCTATGAATGTCCGCTTTGTGCCAGAAGCGGACGTTTAATACATGGCGGTTAACTGGTTTTATTTCGCTGAACACTACGTCTCTGGTAAGCATCCGGAATAGTCATTTCACTGCGTGCCGATTAGTACCCGGAATTTATGGCTATGACTATTTTGACTTTATGCTAGCACGACACCCTGTTGCACTATCCCCTGAGCGACTCCTGCAGCGGCAGGTTTGCACTGGATGATATTTCAGAAACGCATGGCAAAGACATTACGCCATCGGCATACACGTCACCACCGTGACACCCGGCTCATTCCTTACGGACCGCGTAGGACGTTCGATGGTATGAAGCGCCCGAATGATGCCTGACACGCTATTCGGGCATATTCGTTACGCACGGGAGGCGAAAAACGGAAAACAACCCGGAAATTCCGGCAAGCCTGCTCAGGCCATACTGGCGTTGAGATGAACCCGACGTCACCGGTGCATCTGTTGTGAGGCAGTGATGCCCTAAGGTTAGCTGGTCAAAAAACTGGCGGCCCTGAATCAGGAAATTGTCTGGTGGAAGGATCTTACGCGTTCAACCGCTGACGGCTGAAATAGACGGCCACTGATCTGACTTTCCGGACTGAAGAAGCGATCAGGTTCCGATGCATAGACGGTGCATCACTTAAGCGAAGACAGCGGGCTTATCAACTGGCTGCTGCCTCGCAGCCAGCTGAGGCTGTAATGTTAGCGTTGGGATACGCGGGCCGGGCTCGCGGAACTCTCCGGGCCGTGCCGGATAAGTCGTGTACTCAGCGCAGCCCCGATAGCCAGGCAGGCGGCCATTATAAGAAGCGCAACAATAAAGGCATGGGTAATGGCTTCGCCGCTGTGACTGCTGCCCAGCATGCTGTAAAAAATGCCGCCAATCACGGCGACGCTAAGCGCCGTGCTGATCTGTAAGGTGGCGCTGGTTATTCCCGCAATCATGCCTGAGAACGATGGCGCGACCTGGCCCGTAACCATCCGCACCAAAGTTGGCATCGCAAGTCCCTGTCCCATGCCGGTCACAAAAAGCAACGCGGAGAGCGGCAGTATGGCGGGCGGTTTGCCCGTAAGCGTCATGGCAATCAATCCTGCCATGCCCGCCAGCCCGGCGGTTTCACATCCCATCCCGATTGCGCTCAGGTAATGACCGGTAAATCGCCTCAGCCAGGGCGTCAGTAACGGGCCGATCAGAAAACCCACGCCAAACGGCAGAAAAGTCGTGCCTGCGCTCAGCGCTTTTAAATGCAGTGCGCCCTGCAGATAGACCGAAAACAGAAGAAAGAAGGTACCAATGGAATAAAACAGTAAAACAATTACCAGTCCCTGCCCCAGCCCCGGGGCGCGTAATACGTCCGGATCCAGCAGGGGCGATCCGCCCTTCTGGCTGAGCTGTTTCTCATAGCGCCATAACAGCACGGCCAGCAGCGGGAAGGTAAGCAATAACATCCACGTCCACCAGGGCCATCCCGTTTCACGCCCTTCAATTAGCGGTACAATCAGCGTGCTTAGCGTTATTGTGGCCAGCAGTGTACCTAGAGGATCAAGCCGCTGCGCCACTCGCGCCCGCGTTTCTTTCAGCAGCGGGAGACCAAAAAGAACGACCAGCAGTGCCACCGGCAGGTTAACCAAAAAAATCGCCCGCCATCCCAGGTGAAACAGATCGGCTGAAATCAGGATCCCACCCAGGACCTGTCCGATCACAGAGGCCATACCAAACACCGCGCCATAGATACTCAGTGCTAAGGGTCTCTCCGCTTCGGGAAAAATGGCCTGTACAGAAGCCAGCGCCTGCGGGGCCATAATGGCGGCCGTGGCGCCCTGTAATATCCGTCCGGCTATCAGTACCCAGGATGATCCGGCAAAACCGCACAGCAACGATGCCGCGGCAAACCCAATCAGCCCGATAAAGAACATCTTTCCTCGACCGTAGATATCACCCAGCCGGCCACCGGTGATCAGGGTCACGGCATAAACAGCAGCATAGGATGAAATAACCAGCTGTTCCGCCGAGGAAGTGGTGCTCAGCTCATTCTGAATAGCAGGCAGCGCTACGTTAACAATAAAGAAATCGAGCGGCGGCAAAAATGCCCCGACCAGTAAGATAACAAACATCGCCCAGCGGCGCGGCTCAGCGTGCGGGATGCTGTGTGCCGACATAGATCACTCCTTATGGAACAGTTTCCCAGGTAAAGGATGCGTGTTAATCGGGAATGTTGAGTTCGCGGGGCAGGTCGCCCCGCTGAAACGTCACGCCGTACTGGTCAGCGCATGCCACCGGAGGCGAGGATCACCTCACCGCTGATCCATGCCGCCTCGTCTGAGGCGAGAAAGGAGACGATCGGCGCAACGTCCTTCACCTGTCCGATGCGGCCGAGCGGCGTCTGCTCCTCATTCCATCTCTGGAAGTCTGAGTTTATCGCACCCGCGCTATGGCTTCCTTCGGTTTCGATCAGGCCAGGATTGACTGCATTGACGCGGATTTGCCGGGGACCCAGCTCTCTGGAAAGCACACCGGTGATGGCGTCGATCGCGCCTTTGGCCCCGCTATAAATGGCGCTCTCCGCAAGAAAAACGCGGGTGACGAACGAACTTATGTTGATGATGCTGCTGCCTTTACCCAGGTGCGGCACGGCTGCGGCGCTGACCAGTAACGGGCCCAGCACATTAATGTCGAACTGCCTGCGGTAAAGCGCCTCGGTGCTTTCCTCAATGCTGGCAAACTGATAAACACCGGCATTGTTCACCACAATGTCCAGCCGGCCGAAAAGTTCGAGAGTGGTGTTAATGAGTGACTCAACCTCTGGCTGGCGGGTGACGTCCGCCGCGACGGCCATTGCCTTTCCGCCAGCAGCTTCAATCGCCGCAACCACCTTTTCTGCCCCGTTTCTGTCTGAGACGTAATTGATGACAACGTCTGCACCGTCAGCAGCCAGCTGGCGGGCGATCCCTGCGCCTATACCTTTTGAGCCACCGGTAACGAGGGCAACTTTGCCTTTGAGTCTGTTCATACTTTCGCTTCCTGTAAGAGCCGCCTGAGGCGACGGAGTGAAAGAACCTATGGTGATACCTGCAAAGTTGTTTGAGAACTGACACTTTTGTATATTGGCCGTTCATTTTTGAACGGTGGGTTCAGCGTATGGAGTGGGGAGATGTTCAGGTCTTTCTTGCCGTCATCCGTAACGGCTCGTTCGGCAAGGCGGCATTGAGTCTCGGCGTAAGTCATCCGACGGTCGGACGCCGCATTAAAGCACTGGAGGATGAAGCGCAGCAGGCGTTGTTCCGTCGCACAAAAGAAGGTCTGGTGCTGACCGATGCCGGTGATGGCGTCATGAAACTGGCAGAGGCGATGGAAAATTCCGCGCTGGCACTGGAGCGACGTCTGGCGGGTAATCACGACCGTCTTGAAGGAATACTGCGCATCTCCGCCGCAGAATGGTTTACTAACACTGTACTGGCACCCGTGCTGAGCGAACTGACGCGCCGTCATCCGGCAATTGTGCCGGAGGTGATTGCCAGTTTCCGCCTGCTTGATCTGTCGCGCCGTGATGCGGACGTCGCGTTTCGTATCGTTCCCTTCACCGATCCGGATATCGTCCAGCGCCGCCTGATGAGTGTGCCCTACGCGCTTTACGGGACGCCAGAAACGGCACAGGCGCTGCTGACAGTGCCCTCATCGGTGGGTTTAATCCTGATGAATACCGGACAGTCATATTTTCCTGACGTCGCCTGGCTGCTGGAGAAGTTTCCGCAGTCACGACCTGCTTTTAAAAGCACAAGCCGGGCTGTGCAGGCTCAGATGTGCCTGCGGGGAATGGGCGTCGCCGTACTGCCTCAACCGCTGGGCGATACCACACCTGGCCTGCAGCGCATAGCAACGTCCGATTTTCCACCTTCACGGGATATCTGGGTCGGATACCATCAGGATCTGCGTCATATGGACCGCCTGCGCGCCCTGCTGGACATTGCAAAAAGGATGCTGACCTGAACGTCATGACGCTCAGGTCGCCGCTTCTCAGACAGGTCTTACCGTGTGAGATGCTTTCACTTCCCCGTGCCTGCGCACCACTTCATCAATAATTGTGCGCATAAATCCTTCCACAAAATTCGCGTCAAGACCTGCACTCTGCCCGATTTCTCTGAATCGGGTGAACTGCAGGGCTTCTCTGCCTGTGTCAGTTCCTGGCAGATGATGTGCGGCTTTGAGCTCACCCACTTTATGCGTGCAGCGGAAACGCTCAGCAAGGATATGGATAAGCGCAGCATCGAGATTATCGATCGTCAGCCGATACGAGAAGAGCTCTGCCTGATGATCATGAGAATACATTGCTTCACCTCTGACATTAACCTGATTTAATTGTGGGGCAGACTGACGGCGAAATGCTATCAGCCGCCAGATTATGAGTGGCCGTTAAACCGCCAGTTTTAGGGTTCAGCAGTGAGCCCTGTTTCGACGACTCTTTTTTATGGTCAGGGTGATGGCCGAAATCAGGAAATAGAAGACGCCAAAAGCCGCGTAAGGTACAACCGTGGTCACATCCAGAGCCATATTACTGCTCGCCTGTTTAAACATAAACACACCCGCTAATGCAGATTGCGCGCCGCTTAAAATCATTGCCCACTGTCCATTAGCCAGTTTCCAGCGACGAACGGACGCCGAGAGCTGCAGTACACCTGAAAATATGGCCCACAGCCCAAAGACTTTAATGGTGGCATTCATACTGATGGAAAGCGCCCAGATAATAGCGGCGGCGACAATCAGGCTGACAATAAAGTTAAACTTCTGTGGAGGATTAACGGATAACCCGCCGGACTTACTGGCATCTAAATAATTCGCGATGGCATCCCATGTGGGATAGAGAACAAGCAGAACAGCGCCAATAGCGGGATAATTTTTTCCTATCAGTACCGCAAGGGTAATCCAGACAAGCGATCCCGCCGCACGAATATAGTAGTAAGAGTGAAGCCATTGGTTCTGAGCTTTGGCAAATAATAATGTGTTGGTTTGCATGATGATTCTCCAAATTTATTTTAATTATTACAGATAATGCAGGTGAGAGGATTCACCTGACTTAATCCAGTATTCATTTCGTCAGATAATAAAATAAACAGGCAATGAATTCCCCGGGATATCTATTTCTGATAATGTATTCACGGAAACAGACCTTTAATTAAAAGAATAACCTGCCCGTTAAAGCCATCGATGAAAATCTGTTATCATATTTAATCACTGCGCTCAGTTTCAGCCACGGCCCGCTGGCGATATCCCGCCTGGTTTAACTGACGAAGCCCGCGTATACGTAATGGATTGCCGCGGTAAAAAGGCACCGGCGCCCGGACAAATTCAGGTGCAATCCAGATATAAATGATTGAAGGTGTCAGAGTTACGAGCGGGTAAGGTTGCGGGCAGGCAAAGAAAAAATCTGAAACAAGCGAATAACAACAGGAACCACATCTTAATTCAGGATGTTTTCTGTTTATTTTCTCACATACCCCTGAATCGGCCTGCTGAACCGACTCACTGCTATTAACGTCAGAAGCTTCACTGAAAGCGTTATCAGTCAGGCTGCATGCGGTTAGATTTTCCCTGATAGGTTTTGCAGAAACAAAGACTGTTCGGGCTGGTTGCAATAGCAGTTTTCTGCTGGCGAGCAGTTGTGCAAGCATCGAGTCAATATCTGCCCGGTGCGGGGGCTCAGTGGCAGACTGTTTTTGCATGACGGGCTCTTTTAAAGCTTCAGAGCGGGTAAGCCGTACCTGCTCTTGCAGCTGAGACTGAAAACCTGAGGCAACCGGATCGGGAAACCGATCATTCATTCTTACGGTATTCAATGCTGCAAAATCTGGCATGGAAGACAGTGCTCGAATAGTCGTCATCTTTAACCTCTCCGTCTGAGTCAGTGGGCAGTGAAATAGCTTTCATCAGGGTATTTCTTTAATCGTTAACTTTCGTGAAGCGAACTCATGTCCGCACCGTACAATCACCCGACCTATCAGAAGGTAGGCTTAACAGTGATAAACACACCGGCTGATGATGACCTGCTTCATATGGGGCATGTAACCGCTCATTTAATTGTTGCAAAACCCGGTCGCCGTAACTGCCCTGCGGTTTCGCGGTTTAATAAGCCAGCGAGCCTGGCTGCTGACGGAATAAAACCGGTCAGGCGGCCTTTAAATCCGGCAGGCAGCACCTTATTTGCTTTGACTCAGTGTAATTTCACCAATCTTCCGATGGCCGGTTTCACAATTTCCAGAAATACGTCAGCGTTATTAAAAGCACGCGCAGAGATAATGGCACCATGTACCGTTGCCATGAGCGATTTAGCTTCAGTGGCTGCATTTTCACGCAGAGTAAATACGCCGCTCTTCTCGCCTCTGCTCATTACGCCAGTGAGCCAGTCCGTGAGATCGGCAAAATGACCACTGACTTCCTGAGCCACTTCTTTGGGTAAAACCGGTAATTCAACAGCCAGCGTCACACAAATACAGAAAGGGGAGTTGTTCTCTTTTATGCAGGTTGCCCAGAAGTTTACATAGCTGTTTATTTCGCCCAGCGCATCTCCGGCGAAGTGCTGACTGGTGGCTGCCATTCCTGCCTGTGCCTGCTGACGATAGTCACTGACAACCGCCTGAACCAAACCCGCTTTACCGGGGAAATGGTGATGAATACTGGACTTGCGAATCTGGACCCGTTCCGCTAAATCAGCATAGCTGAAGCTGTTATATCCACCGGAGGTAAGCAGTTCCCGGGTATGGTGCATAATTTCTTCGGCTTTCTGTGAACGTTCTGTACTCATCCGGGCTCCGGCAGCAAAAATAAAATAGCGTCAAATCTCTAAACGGCCCTGAACCTACTGACCGTCAGACGGGTTGTCAAGAGCCCCTGACGTGGAGCTTTTGCGGATACCCGCCATACTGCTGAATACGCCATCGCGCAGGATCAACGCGTGAAACAGCGCAGCGGCAAGATGTAGAAGGACGGTCATGAACAGCGCCAGTGCTACCCAGCTGTGAAGCGGCCGCAGCAGCGCCCAGGTGTCGTTGCTTACCGGAATAATGGGCGGCAGCACCAGATGACCCAGCGTGACAGGATAGCCCGCCGCCGACAGCATCGCCCAGCCGAGCAGAGGCTGAGCCAGCATCATGGCATACAGCGCCCAGTGTGAGAGGTGCGCTAATGCTTTCTGCCAGCCCGGCAGCGTGGCCGGAAGTGCAGGCGTCGAGGTAGTGAATCGGATCCACAGACGAACAATGACCAGAACTAAAATCATCAGGCCCAGCGGCTTGTGAATGGCAACCAGCAGGCCGTGCAGGGACGAAACCGTAGACACCATCGCAACGCCAATAAACAACATGGCCATAATGGCCGCCGCCATCAGCCAGTGGATTACCCGCAGTGCCGGGTGAAATCTGTTATGCTGTTTCATCAGTGAGTTTCCGCCTGTTCATGAGTGCGTGCATTGTAAGATTTGGCGTAAGCGGATGACCGGGCATTCAGAAGCGGGTCATCTGAGGCAGTAATGCCATCCGGTAAAATCAGCGGGTCAAAATTAATGTCATTACAGGCACCCTGCTGCTGTGGCGTCATTTTGTTAATGGTCAGCGTGCCGGCATTGATCTTCTGACGATCGGCTGGCCAGTCAATCGATGCGTCGTTGCTTTTATCATGCGAGCCCGCAACGGTGATAATCAGGTCCCATTTCTGCGGCCCCTGCGCCAGCCGCTGCTCAAGGTCGCGCTGAAGGAAATCAGTGTTTTCTTTCTCTTTTTCATCCAGCGGCTGATAGTCGGCGTGTGGCACCATACTCCAGCGCACCAGATGTGCGTGGCCTTCTGGGTCAATAAAATTAAATGCGTTCAGGCTGTTAAAGCGATCGCGGGTCCAGCCTGAAGAGGGCACATATTGCTTTGCCCAGGCAAAGAACGTTTTGATTTCCGGATGCTGCTGTACAAAAGCCTGCATTCTGGCAGGGTCGCGTTTACCGGTTTGTACGTCCGGCAGCGAGGCTATCTGGAGATCGTAAAATCCCTGTACACTCTGTACCGGAAAAAACGGCATCGCATTCATACCGGTGCGCCACTGCTCACCATTTTTCTGATAAAACGCCAGCGCCATACTGCGCACCGGTACCGCATAATCGGGCGCATTCGGATTGCCGCCCGCGATAGCTAAACGGCCGGTCACAGGCGTGTCGCCTGGCGCGAAAAGAGCCGCACGCGAAAGGAAACTAGCGTTACCGTTAGCAGCAAAATCACCCAGAATACAGACGCCTTTAGCATGATTGCGGCGATAGCCCGGATGGTGGCCGCCAGATTTTTCTAAAGTTGCCACCAGTTTGTCGGACGTCAGCCGGCTGGTCTTCAGCCACCCGCCAGCCCACAGGAGCAGAACAATCAGTAGCAAAGGGACCAAAGCAATAAGCGCCAGGCGCACTATTGTTTGACTGACTGTAAGAGAACGTTTATGCATGAATATACTCAACATGGCAGAAGTTAGAGTTATCGCTCAACCCATTATCTTTTACATGTGATAACAGGCTGACTTTCTAAGATACGCAGGGTGCCTTCAGTAAATCTACTAGTAGGTAGGCTGGCATGTCAAAGCATGATTGCGCTCTTTTTAAACCTGCCGTGCTTTTGCCGCAGCAACGTGCTGTAGCTATGACAGCGAAAATGCCATAGCGATTACAGGAATACTTTTCAGTCCCTACCGAAAGACAGCAGCAAGATCTCCGGCATTATTCCGGAGATCATTTTCGGATTTAGCAAAGAAATGCCTGTAAAGCACGCAGCGTTTCCTGCGGATTTTCTTCCGCATTAAAGTGGCCGCCGGCAATTTCCACGCCCTGCGCGTGAGGAATAAAAGTACTCTGCCAGCTTGCCAGCGGGGACTCAGCGAGTCTGCCAAGGAACACTTCTCCCCACAGCACCAGGGTAGGTGCTGTGATTATTTTTCCGGCGGCTAAATCACGGCGATCGTCTTCTACATCCTGCCAGGCCCCGGCGCGGTAATCTTCGCAGAAGGCATGTACACGTTCCGGTTCGCGCCAGCTGCGGCGGAAATCCTCCAGTACGTCATCCGTAAAACAGTTCAGGGAACCATCGGCTGTATGCACGCGCAGTATCTCCTCAAGGTACGTCTGCGTCATGCATTGCTCCGGAGCGCCAGCGGGCAAAGCGAAAGTGCGCCAGTGAGGTGTGGCAAGCGGATTATCAGCCATTATCTCCCATACCTTTGATACCGGCAGATTGTCCAGCAGTACCAGTTTTTCGACTTTCTCTGGCCAGCTCAGGGCGATGCGATAGGCGATTAACGCGCCGCGATCGTGTCCTGCTACGCTAAAGCGTTGATGCCCCAGTGTCGCCATTACCTCTACCACTTCCTGAGCCATCGTGCGTTTTGCATACTCCTCATGTGCCGCATCGCCAGGTAATACGCATGAGCGGCCATAGCCTTTTAAATCCAGGCAGATTACACGGTGTGATTGTGCCAGGGCTGGCGCGATGTGGTGCCATGAAGCATGCGTTTCAGGAAAACCATGCAACAGAACCAGCGCAGGTAAGGTAACGTTGCCGCCGATACGTGCATAAAAACGACCTTTCGGATGCTCAATAAAACACTCTTCAAAGCCTGGAAATAATGTGTCAGTCATGATGTTTACTCGCGTTAATTGTCCAGCTTTCGAACAGGCGTAAGGCCTGCCCGACGATATGATGCATTTGCTCAGGTGTGCTGCCGTCACGGGCCTGTATCGACAGCCCGTTGAAGATTGCCATAAAAAACTCGGCCAGGGCTCCGGGTTGGGCTTCGGCTTTCAGCTCGCCGCGGTCCGCCGCTCTTTGCAGAAATGCTTTAGCCTGCGCATGCGTATTACGGCGCAGCGCACTGAGCTTGTCGGACAGGTGCTGATGTTCCGGGCGGCAGTTAATGGCTCCCAGAACAACCATGCATCCTCGCCCGGAATCCGGCTGGCTGAAAAGCTTGATGTAACCGCTCAGCAGGTTGCCGAACGTTTCTGCCACAGGCCCATCCTTTTCCAGCCAGTGCTGTGTCAGGCTGCCTTCATGGGTGAGATACCACTCAACCGCAGAGCAGAACAGGCGCTCTTTATCACCAAAGGCGTTATATAAACTGGGACGATTCATCCCTGTCGCTTTGCTGAGATCATCCAGTGAAGTGCCTTCATAACTGTTGCGCCAGAACACGCGCATGGCCTTGTTGAGGGCATCATCTCTTGAGTATTTCGGCGGTCGCCCGCGTGTGGCTGAAATCATAGTTTTTACCCGCAATCAATTATTGTACTTCATAGTACAAAATTAAATGTGAATTGCAAACGACGGACTACAGAGGAAGCACAGAAGGTAAAAAAGGGAAGTACCACTGAGACATCAGGGTATAGTCTTCGCTTTCAAGTCGGGATTTCAGTGGAATACGAATTTATAAAATTAACAGACAATTATGGCTCAGCAGTCCTTGGTTGACGGATGGTGGTGTTTTTTTGGCAGCCGATGATGTCGTTCTGCACACCCGGTTCTCAATAGGGGTCGATCAGGTAACGGTTGTTTTACTCACTTCCTCCCGCGCTGGATGACAATAATATCTGGCGAAGAGATCAGACACTAAGTCCTGATACTTTACACAGGCAGAGACAAGCCAAAAGTGGACATGGTCTTCTCGCTACATTTTAAAACGAATGTCCGCAACTCGCTCATAGCGGACCTTACTCCAGTGTCAGTCCGATCCGTGCCAAAAGCAGACATTTCCAAAATCTGCATGCATTGATCTTTCGAGACGAGTACTCACTGCATAGCCATGCAGACGCGTCAAAATTATCAAGAACGTTTTGCGGGATTTGTGCACGGAGAAAGGTACCGGAATTAGCCCTGTTCGCGTCAGGAGCGGTCTGCGGGGGTGCAGGCAAGTGCTGTTATGCTAGATACAGCGTGAAGGCGTGTACGGAAAAAATTTTGCCGCCGGTCTAATACCCGCGGCAATCCGGCCGATACTTAAATCATCCTGCACCAGGGATATGCAACGACCCAGACCGCTGTTTTTTCTGGCTCCCGGACGGGAGCCATTTTTTTGCCTTCTGCTGCATGTTAAGCCTTGCAGAACGGCATTTTTTTTCCATGCTTAGAGGTGCCGGTCCCTTGCTGGAGCCGGCGCATTTGCCGTAAATGTGAACGTTTTCTTATTGTTCAGCCCGCTAAAGATGGCGGGTTTTTTTCTGCCAGCTGGCTGAGAAAATGTAAGGCTGGCTGAAAATCTTTTTTTATTACCGGAGATACTCATGAAAACGCTGGTTCTTTCCCTGCTAGTCATCCCATTTCTGTCAGAGGCGGCATTGACCGCGCCCGGTTACCCTGGCTGTAATATCAAAGAACAGCATCTGATTAAGGGCGAAATGGGGGGATCTGTTACCGATCCGCTTCAGGCACATATTTCCGTACGCTCTAACATTCTGCAGGCGGACATCAGCACCGCGCGTAAGGCCCGGGTACTGACTCAGGCCCGGGCCGATAAACTCTGGCAGCGCGTTGAAGTGGTGCGTAATGATGCTGACAATTTAGTAAAGAAACAGGGTTTTCTGAGCGCGGGCGAACGTGCAAGCTATGATCGTGAACTGGATGACGTGGCGAAAACACTCTGCCAGTAAACGGCTGGTTCCTGCCGCGATAAAAGAAGGCGTCACAGTATTCCTCTTCGTACCGCCGTGATGGCGGTTTTTTTGCCCTGAAAAGGAGCACGCCGCAGCCGGCTCCAGTTACGGGATTCGTGATCGGATTGTTATGTTTAATTTGGCATAATTTTCCTGCCGCCATCACTTTGACGTTCTCTTCTCACTCATAGCGGACATAGCCTTCGTATCCGTCAGCTTTGTGCCAGAAGCGGACATTAGTGATCATTGGTCGGCCACTTGCTGAGCAGCAACATGACATGCCCTATATGTCTGTTAGTATCCGCATATTACTAATGTTTCTGGGTAAGACTGACATGTCTCAAATAACCATCCATATTCTGAATGCTCAGGAAAAACTCACTGTTCACAGTAAATGGCTGAGAACTAACCTGACCGATACCTACGTCCAGGTCACAAGGTTGATGCCGACTCCTTCAGTAGACGTCATAGTTAAGTCCGGGAAGTTTGTTATCCCTGAGAAAGGGCATGTCGGTTTTTGTCCTGAAGCTGGAGTTATTTATATAACAGTCGATCCGGAAAATCCTGCATTCTGCAAAAACGTTGAGAACTCCCTTGAACGTATGTTTGCTCATGAACTTCACCATGCTGCGAGGTGGGCAGGACCGGGATACGGCTCAACGCTGGGCGAAGTACTAGTCTCTGAAGGACTTGCCGGGCATTTTTCTCTTGAGCTTTTTGGTGGTAAATCTGAGCCTTGGGAAAGCCTCATGACTGATACTGTTAAGCCCTACTATCCACTCATGCTTGAAAACTGGCATCGTACTGATTATGACCATAATGCCTGGCTTTTCGGAACTGGAGATTTACCAAGGTGGCTGGGTTATACGGCAGGTTTCAACCTGATATCCAGGTATCTCGCATCATCCCCAAACTTGAAAGCATCAATGCTGGCGAACATAAATGCTGAGGAGTTAAAGGCTTTTATATGAAGTACATACTTTTATTTCTCTTAAGCTTTTATTCAACTTATAAGCGAAAATCTCATGGTCCGCTTATCGCTCATAGCTGCCCCTGCATAACGTCTTGCTGGGCAGCTTAGTGCCATAAGCGGACGTTGTCGCCTGACTCAAATCAGATGAGTATGCTTTAGAACTTTTATGGTAGATGTAAAGGGGTTCACAAAATAAAACTCACAAGGAAAAGCGATGGCAATCATACTGGCCTGCCCCAAAAAAACTGACTGACGGCCTCAATGTCGTTATTGTCAGGATGCCCGTCGCAGGTCGTTACGCGGATGCTGCGCCTGAAGCCTGTTTTGCGATCAAGCCTCGCGCCGAAAATTTAAGCGGATGCGCAGCACCAATAAAGCTGCTCAGACACAGAGAGAATCATGGCGAACATTATTGACGACAAATGGATTAGGGTATCTGTCATATCAGCAATATTTAGTAGTTTCGTAGGTTCATTACTGGTTTTAACCTATCTTTCACTGGGGAAAAGCAGTGCGCCGGTAATGGGCCTCATATTGATTTATTTTTTCATCGTTACGATGAGTATTATTGGGACCACGATGGGATCAATGATAATCGGCATGCCATTAGCGATGATTTCGAAGCGATTTTATCCTGATGCTGCCCTGAAGGGGAGCTGTTTTATCGTGTGCTCTGTGCTCTTCATGTGGCTGTTTATACTGGCATGGCCTGTTATCAGGATATGTGAAGCGTCTTATTCGGATATTTTGCTTTTAAGCCCCTATGCTTTCTGTTCAGCTGCTGCACTTGCTTACCTGGTCCACTGGGAATGATGCGTATACATCAGATAGTGCAGACCGAAGTTAAATGGTGAACGCGCCGCCTGGCATGAACGCTATTCAGCATATTTAATGTTTTTCCGGGCTCATGCACTCTACAGCAAAGCCCGAATTTAATTTTATATCTGCCCACATGACACTGATTCTCTGGGGTACGGAGCGTAAATCGCCAGTGTCATAACTTAACATGTTCGCCTGAAGTAGAGATCAGCCCTGTGGGTGCTTACCATCCTATCGAATTGCACCGGCTGAATGCAGTCTGTGGCACAATGAGCGCCATATGGTTTTCTGCCATGCACTGTTTAAAAACTTCGTTTTTGTAATTTCCTGCCTTTAAACCCAGCAGGGTGTTGGTCCGTTCCGCTGCGTTTTTTTCAATGTAATAGCCACAACTTTCTTTTAAATACTTGGAGTTATCGCTCGCGGAAATCGACCGTCTCATCTGGACTTCAATTGAATTAACTGACTTATCCTGGGGTACGGCTTTTGCTGGTTTCAAGCCAGTATAGAGTGGATTGACCAGTAACGCCTGTGCAAAGCGTTGATTTTCGGCGGTTAAATGGCCGGTTTTACACAACTGCAGATAGACCTGCGAAAGGCGTTGCTCCTCAGCGTTGGCAGCTTGTGTGCATTCTTCCTGGACTTGTTCATCAGACTTAGCCGGCTGTTTTTCAGTGGATCTCCAGTAACTATTTTTAAAGTCCGGAACCGTGCCTTCAAAGCTGCCAAAAGGGCACAATGCACTGGCACAACCCAGTAAAAACAGGGGTACGCACGTCAGCATCAGAATACGTAACAGGGGAAAGGCTTTAAGCCTGCTTTTATTCATATCATTCTCATTTTATTTAGCTTCGTAGAGAAGGCAGGGACATTATAATTATTTTGACGGACTGCGTTCAGATGAGGCCCGGTCTTCTGCACAGAGTAACATAATCGGGGCAGACCTCGCTTTTTAGGGCAAGTTCGCATATCGATCTAAGTTAAGAAGGGGGCATGATATTTTATCAATTCTCACTCTCACACCGGCTGCGCGCTATTCTGTTTCCTGCCTGCACCTTTGCTGCGTGTCGTCAGAGTGTGGCCTCATTCACTAATTTCAGATAACGGTAACCCGATATATTTCTGCCGCTAACCACACAGACGACCTTACGTCCACTCAATTCTTTTGCATAACGAAGGACTGCCGCAATTGCAGGTGCTCCCGAAGGTTCAATAACATGGCTGTGCTGATTAAGCATCAACAGCATCGCGGCTTTGATACCGGTTTCTGAAATAAGAAGAACACGATCAACGCGGTCTCGTACAAGGGGCCAGGTCATTGCTTCAGGCTCAATATAGCCACTAATGCCTTCGGCGATTGACGGGGATAATTCCACCGGTATCGTTTTGCCAGCCTCTTTCCAGTGTGCAAAGGTCGGGCTGGCTTCACTTTGTATGGCCCACACTTCGGCAGCTGGATTGATAGCTTTGACGGCCGTCGCAATACCTGACGCCAGCCCGCCGCCGCCGATATTCACGAGAATGACCTCAGCGTCTGTCCAGTCTTCCATTATTTCCAGACCGACGGTGCCAGCTCCGGCTATCATCTGCTCATTATCGTAGGCGGAGACAAACGTCGCGCCGGACTCCTGCGCGGCCACAATCGCGGCCTGTCTCGCCTCTTCAATATTTTCAAAGAACGTAACCTGAGCACCATAGCTTTTCATTGCTGAGACCTTAATCGGGTCTGCTGAATAGGGCAGAAATATGGACACCGGTACGCCTGCTGCGTGACCCGCGCAGGCAAGCCCCAGACCATGATTTCCCGCCGTCGGGGCAATGACGCCGGCAATGCGCTGGTCTGCATTAAGACTGGCAACGACGTTTGCAGCCCCCCTCAATTTAAAGCTACCCGTATGCTGAAGATTCTCCATCTTGAGCCTGACCTCTGCTCCTGCAAGAGAAGACAGCGCCTGCGAAGGCTGCAGCGGGGTTCTGCAAACCGTTGTTTTAATGCGCGCGGAAGCAGCGTAAATCGCCTTCAGCGTGACACTGCCCATTGGTCTTTGAGTGTGGTTTGTCATAATATGAGCTCAGAATTTATATAGGAAAATAACTATATAGGAGAATGACTATATGAACAATCCTGAAATATCAATGGCTGACCTCTTCCGCGCCCTCGGCAATGAGCACCGACTCGTGATGGTGGAGTGGCTTTCCGATCCCAGGTCACATTTTCCGGAACAACAGGATGGCGATCTGGTTGAGGATGGGGTGTGTGTCGGGTTTATTACCGAAAAGATTGGTCTTAGTCAGCCGACCGTGACAGGCCATCTTCAGATTCTGGCTAAGGCCGGAATAGTGAACTCGAAACGTATCAAAAACTGGGTTTTCTATAAACTCGACCGTCAGCGGATAGATGAAGCAACCGTAATGCTGTCAGAATTTGGGAAGCTTGCGACGGGTCCACATTAACAGCCATAATTGGACAGAATGTCCATAACGAAGGGAGCAAAACCGGTAAGTCGGTACACTTCGTTTATAGTATTCCTGCCTTTCAGACGGACATATCGAATCATCGTTATCTGCCGTCATCTTATGCAAAACTGCAGTTTAAACTTCAGAAACTACCCTGGCTGATAATCCACCTGCAGGTCAGGGTGGGTTTTTCGCTGATAGCTGGTATTTATCTGCGTGTCAGTCCATAAACTTCTAAACCTGATTACAGCTTTCCATTGGTTAAGCGGAAAGAGCTGTCCTAACCCTGACTTCAAAAATAGATTGTTATGCATAGGTCGGCCAGATTTAAAGGATAGGTGTCAATCGATACTGAAGTGGTGCATGAAACCCGCCCACCGGAACCAATATGTAAATGTCTGCTTTGTGCCAGAAGCGGACGTTGACAGCCCGGCACTGCAGTGGCTGCCCTGAAGCTGGACGCAAGTGATTCTTCAGTTTCAGGCCTGACTAAATTTGGCTCCGCAATCCAAAATATATAAAACATTTTCATTTAATTTGTGACATTCATCCTCTCCATATTTTCATACCCTCAACAAAAAAACACCTTAAAATCAGGCTCTATTTGGCATTTAAACTATAATTAGGTCTCATCACCTGGATTCGTACGGATGATTTTTCACTGACCTGATACAGTTAATTGTTAAGGATATATCATGAATAAAGTGACCTCTGCCCTGATTAGCAGCAGTATTTTTCTGGCTATGAGTGCGGCCGGCGCGGCCTCAAACGATGTTCATCTGGAGCATCACACGCAGTCTTTCGTTGACCAGCTGAACAGCGGTAATGGAAAACCCATTGAGAAACTTTCGCCGGAGGAAGCCCGCAAGGTTTTGTCCGGTGCACAGTCTTCAGTGAAAGTTGACCTCTCCGGCGTGACAACCTCAAACAAAACCATTCAGGTCGATGGTAAGCCCGTAGAACTGACCATCGTCAGGCCTGAAAATGCCTCAGGAAAGCTGCCGGCCTTTATGTTTTTCCACGGAGGAGGATGGGTTCTGGGAGATTTCCCGACGCATCAGCGCATGGTCCGGGACCTGGTCCTTGCGTCCGGTGCGGTGGCCGTCTTTGTAAACTATACCCCCAGTCCGGAAGCACACTATCCGGTTGCCATAAACCAGGCCTACGGTGCCACAAAGTGGGTCGCTGAACATGGCGATGAAATCAGTGTCGACGGTAAGCGCCTCGCGGTCGCGGGAAACAGCGTTGGCGGAAACATGGCGGCAGTGGTAAGCCTGATGGCAAAAGAAAAACACGGACCTGACCTGCGTTACCAGGTGTTGTTCTGGCCGGTAACCGATGCAAAATTTGACACAGCCTCCTACGAAAAATATGCGACAAAGCGCTTCCTGACCCGGAATATGATGAAATGGTTCTGGGATAATTACACAACCAGCGATGCGAAGCGCAATGAAATATACGCTTCACCGCTCCGTGCTTCAGAAACCCAGCTGAAAGGTCTCCCGCCAGCGCTTGTACAGACGGCAGAGAACGATGTGCTGCGGGATGAAGGGGAAGCTTACGCCCGTAAGCTTAACGCAGCCGGCGTGGACGTGGTTCAGGTGCGTTATAACGGCATGATACATGATTACGGACTGCTGAATGCTCTCGCCGAAGTTCCTGAAGTTCAGGCCTCACTGACTCAGGCGGGTAGTCTGCTTCGTGAGCATCTGAAATAGTTTTAGCGGGCTGCTCAGAATGCTGACCAGCCCGGGTTTACTCTTCCTGAACCCTTCTTCATGCCGTAGATCAGTGCGGTTATGGCAATCCAGCAAATCAGACATTTCATCCCGAAAGACTATTACGCCGGAAAATAACGTCTACTGTTCGCTCTTAGCGGACCTTGCAGCACGTATGTCCGTTTGTACCAGAAGCGGACGCTGCAAACATCAGAATGTAATAATATGTGGGTTAATAGTCAGTACTTTTGCTGATCACTTTCGTAAACTAAACCGTATAAAATCATGAGGAAACAATGGCTTCATCATTAGATGATCATTAAAAATAAATAGGTCAGGTGATATGGCAATGACATCGTAGATATTATCGAAAATGAGTTGTAGATGGGTTCTGAACACAGGCACATCAGCATCATCCGCTATGACGAATACAGCCTCATTGCCTAAGCCGCTCCCATTAAACATCTCATGAGTGATTCCATGATCGCTAAAATCCATTTCGGACCACATAAGTTTACCGCTATACCATGGATATTGATGAAAAATATCCATTACTATGCTCAAGTCATCTCCTTCCACAACATCAAAATCTGCCTTGAGCAACTCCTTACATTCTTCAAACAATGTCATTCCCACTCTCTTTGTAGCTGTTTATTTCTAGCATAACCGCTCAAGAGTATTGTCTAAAGAATTATGAACTTCCGCTCATCGCTCACAGCGGCCCTTCAACTTCATTATGTTAAGAAGGTGACTGAACTCACTCGGCCTCGCAAGGAGCGTGAATAACGCCTAATTTCTACGTTTCTCTCTGCCGTTCCGCGAGTGCATGTTTTGCTGCGCGTGATGCCCATTCATCAGATGGGCCCAGGTGTTCAATCTCGGTTTCTGCTATCGGCGTGACAAGGATCAGCGGAACTGAGCCAAAAGGTAAATTATCAATCCTGCGGTCATCAAGACTGAGAATGATTCGGCTCAATGGGTGATATTCGTCTGTAAGCGTACAAAACAGGATTGCGCCATATTTTTCAACATCGTCAGTAACCTGATACCCATCAGCAACGAGATCGCCCAAACTAATTAAGAGAGATGCCCAGTCATCCATCGGATGGCTGATGGTAGTTGAAGCGTCTAATTCCATGAAAAGTTCGCAGCCTACGCCATTTTCCGGGTCAGCAATGCCGGCCCAGGGCGTCGAGAGGCCATCGGTGGCCAGCGTAAATGTCGTTTTGCTCTTAATGTTGAGTACTCGACGATGGGGCCCGAACCAGTTCGTCTGGTTGTGTACGTTTGCGTCATCTCGTTCAGCTACAAAGTGATCTGAGACACTGCCATACCTTTCCCAAAAGGCTCGTCTTGCTATAGCGGCGGCCTCATAAATTGGGTCTTGAGGACCGCGCGGCACGATTGTCTTATCGAACAGTGTATCAACTGTAACGCGCCCGCGTATTAACGGTATTTTAGATCCTGTCCAGCGAACGATGACCTTATTAAAAGGCTGTAAATGTGATGCTTCAATTTTCTCGACAACCTCCCGGACCGTTTGAAGGGCGTGGTTCCCCTCTGCAATGTGACTCCCATCTGCATACATGTAGCCTCCAGTTAGTGAGGAGACGCCAGCCTGTTCGGTTATAAAGAACCATTCTCCGTTCACAGCGCCAACGGGTGCCTTGCCTAAGGCCGAGCGCAAGTCTCTTGCCGCATCAGCGTTTGAATATGCTGTCATGTCTGCCCTTTAGCTTCACGTCTTAGGTATTTTTTGTAATTTACATTCCAAGCCCTGCGCGCCAAAGTGCCGCGCAGGTAGTCGAGAAAATGAATGGCGACTGTTTATAAAAATACTCTTATGGATGTAAAAGTACCAACGTCCGCTCTTCGCTCATAGTGGACTTTAATGTCTAACAGCTTAACCACTGCTTTTACCAGGCTGGGCGATGTTACCTGAACTCGTTCCGGGTAACGTCGTCAGCAGGCAAGCCGCGCAACGGTGCGACAGCACAATTTAATAGTTACAACATATCAATGTATTTTAATCACTGAACATGGAAAATAGCAGGCAGGATTAGGCCGGCGAACCGGCCTGAGGCATTATCAGATGGCGCAATAAACGCGCGCTTCACGTGGCGTGTAGATACCAAACGTCACCACGCTCAGTAAGCCATTAACAAACGTCTGCTGCACTTCAACCCGGCTAACTTTTTCCGGGCTGCCGCACACCCGTGCCGCATCAATGCTCTTACGCTGACCGATACCTGAAACAAAGAACGGCTGGCTGGTCGTTTTCGTCGCCGCGCCAACCTGGTTCTGTTTCATCACGAAAGTCTGCTGCGCACAGCCGGTTAAACTCAGAGCCAACAACGCCGCAACACAAAGCTTGTTCATAAATATCCTTATCGCCAGAAATGAAAAAAAGCTGAGTGTAATCATCACTCAGCCAGCAATCAGGTTATCGACAACGAAAGCGGAAACTTGAGAGAAATTTCTGAGTTCCCCTTAACGGATATGTTGTGCTGAATAGTACAGCAATTAAAAAAGCCCCTGCACTGCAGGGGCTTTTTATGTTTACCGTTGCGTTTCCGCTTAGCGAGTCAAATTGTCGAAAAACTTTTTGACGCCATCGGGAAAGCTTTTTGAACGCCGACTGTTCTTCTTTCCCACCACACCACCAAAGCCCTCTTCCAGCTTACGTAGCAGCGCCTTTTGTTTCTCGTTAAGGCTAACCGGCGTTTCAACCACGACAAATGGAGTTCAATGGCGTGCGCATGAAAGGGCCATCTGACTCAAACGTTTTCGTGACGGAGTTTTACGATTTCTTTCCGGGCTGAAATGTCCCCTTTGTGACACAAGCAAAAATCCAATGTGGTCCGTTTGCCCACTAAGAACACTTCACCTGATCGTTTCAGCAATGTTCAACAGGGGTGTCTGCTCATTTCATCATCACTGCTTAGTGACCTTTAGTATCAGGCAACCTCTCGGCTGTGCGCCGCTACTTTACGCCTGATAAATCAGATAAAAGGGCGTGAAATCGACTCTATGCCCAGCATAATTAAAAACAGAAGAAAACACTGCCTGAAGCGCATGGGACTAATACGTGCCCGCACCTTCTGGCCGAGCCACATTCCGGCCAGAGCAGGGAGTATGGATATAAATGAAAGTGAAAATTGCTCTATCCGGAACGCGTCATGAAGCTAAAGTCCTGCCGCCAGCGCAATCGTAGACACGGTAAATGACAGGCCAGGGGCCTGGACGTGTTCATCGTTACTGAAACGAAGCGACTGAAGATAGAGAACGGCTGGCATAACAAATAGACCTGTCGCACCGGTTAGCAGGCCTGTTATGAAGCCAGTAACGGGTGACAACCCTTTCTCCCGAGCCTGAGTAACGGTAAGCGATGGAGAAACTATCGCTAAAACAGCATATACGATTAAAGCCACACCCAGGCCGAACGCTGACCAGGCGGGATTAATGCTAATCAGAAGCGAAGATGCTGCCACCGTACCAGCCAGTATAAGCAGCAGCATCAGCCAGAAGCGCCTGACGATCAGAATGACGAAGCAGGCGTCGCGTTATAAGTTAAGGCTGATATATGCCGCAGCTTACCTTTTATAGCTGTTAGCGTTGAGTTCCTGAAACTGGTATTATGCGAAAATGAAAATTTAAAAAGACGTTATTGAAAATGAAAGTCGATTCATTCAAAGATCTTATAAAGAAAGCCGCTTTGAACCTTTTTAAAGAGAAGGGGCTGAACAATGTCTCAACGCGAGACCTGAATGCCCGGCTTAATATTTCCAGAAGCCATATGTATCATTACTATAGTAACTGGGATGAGCTTAAGCTCGACGCCATAAAAAAGATGCTGGATGATGATGTTAATGACTATCTCCTGAAATTAAAAGAGCGCAAAACTGGCACAATATCAGAGGAGCTATTGTTTTTTTTAGATTATCTGCTGCCAGATGCTCCCTCTTCGCACTGGATTCTCTATCTTGAAATATGGCCTCTTTCAGCAAGAGATCAGCGTTATGCTGACCTTATTCACGCCAATTTAATGCAGTGGAATGACATCGTCGAAGATATCATTACGCGTGGTATCGAAGTGGGGGAATTTACCTCTGCCAATAGTCAGGTTTCAGCCCGACAAATTGCGGCTGTGCTTGATGGTTATTCAAGCATGATCATACTTGATTATTCTGCTGAAAAACGCGCTCTCTTTCTTGAAGAAATTTTTAAGTTTTCTCTTCAGATGGTGAGATAAAGATGAGCGCAGACGTTCCGGCTTTACCCGTGCTCATTGATGACTGACGTCCAGATATTTCAGTAGTTTTATCATTTTGCGCTCAGTGGGGATGTATCCTGGTTGGCTGGCATCGATCCAGCTTTCGTCAGCTTCAGGGTGAGGTCCGGTCAGTACCACTTTCCCTTTTCCATAGGTATAGGCCGCCATGGCAACATCGCCATTACTGTACCAGGCGATGGGAGTGAACCCTCTGCTGGCGGAACTGTTATTCAGATAAGGACCATCCTGATAATAAGCTGATTCTTTCTTTCCTCCCCACAGTATTGTTAACGTGTAATCGTCCTCATCCGTAGCTTCTGCGCCCGGTCTTCCTGCTTCGGTATCCAGAGGTGCGTCGATCAGACCTATCCAGTCTTTATCAGCAAGATAAGCGCCCATGCAAAGGCCAAGAAATCCCTTACCAGAGCGAACAAAATTCCGGATGGCTTCTGCACCCTCATCGCCTATAGCATTATAAGCTGCGGGAATATCCTGTCCGCCCCCTGGCTGAATATAGAGGTCAAATTTTTTGAGATTACTGCTGTTTAGTTTTAAATTCTCATTTTCTCCAATATAGCTGACAGAGAGATTCAAACCTGTTTTTACAAGCGATTTCACCACCATTTCTGAGCAACCTTCACAGCCAGCTTCCCCCCGATAAACAGCGATGTTAACGGGGTTTGTGCCATCAGAATAGGCTGCTGGCGCATAGCCTGCCGAGGCTGCCATCAATGCTGAGGTAAAGACAAAAGCGCCCAGATAGCGTCTGCAACGGAATTTATCGGACTTCATTACATATCCCTTAGTGTTCGACAGAAAAAATAAACAGACAGTGAAAAAGAGAATGATAGTAAAAACTCTAAATTAGAGCGGTTGCCCTAATTTACAGTTGAGGTCATAGTTGTCAAGTTTTAATTTATTCACAGGAAAGTGATTTATCTTTCATTCAGATTGGTTGTGTTGATTAAGCAAGGTAAATACTGCCGGATATCATAAAAAAGAGTCATGTATCGGGAATAGTACCGATCCTGTTCAACATGAGCTTTTCTTATGACCTGAAAGTAAGGATAAAAGTTAAGAGGATGCCAGTCAGGATGATTATCAGTAAGTTATGAAATCAGGCGCGTCTTCCGTATCCGACTCAATAGCACCGCAGAATGGACAAACTTTTATTGGCGGGAGACCTTGCGCAAGGGACCCATGTGCGTGCGGATTAGCCTTTTTATTCTTAGTGAGGAGTGGGCAGAAACCTGCAGGCTCTGTTTTTGTTTGCTCCAATAGCCCCAAAGCCGCTATCTCGCATGACGTTGAAATCAGGCCTCGCTTCTTCTTACAGCCTTTACCCTGCTTTATCCAACCCCCAACTCCCCACACTTTGAGACTATTACCCTTGTCTCAGCGTGCGGCAGCCAGGATCCTGCTCTATTCTCGGGGAAAATGGATTCCTCCAGGCTTTGTCGAGGCACTATGACGTACAAATCCCTGATTGCTGAAGTCCACAATCAGCAGCGCACCCTGACCGCCATTGTCGAACAGGATGAGCGCACCGCCTATTTTTACATCTGGCCAACCGACCTGTTCCGCAGTCAGTATGCGGTGCGTGGCTGCTGGCTTCGTAACCTGCTGCCTGCACCGGCACAGGAAGATCGTGAGGCAATGGAGCAGGGCATCGCGCCGCTGCTCAGCGCCGAGTATTGCCGTAATCTGGAAGCGGAGCCCGCGCTGGACCCGGCGGGTCTGCAGGTGCTGTGGGAGCCTTCTGATGATGGCGCGGCGCTGTGGTATTACGGCCAGCTGCTGGCGGTGATCCCCGGCTGGAGCCTCTATCAGGAGAAGCAGGTGAGCTTCTCTGCGGGCTGCATCAAAAAGAACCGGCTGACGGCCCCGCTGGGCTCGGCATCGACCAACGACTACTACGCCCGTGCGGAGCATCAGCGTCAGTTCTGGCGCGAATGGCACGACGGCAGCGAGTGGGACAGGGTCCAGCAGGATCTTATGGCCTGCTATCAGGCGCGCTTTGGCGAGTCAGTGAAATATTACGCGATCGATCAGGGCAGCTGGCCGCCGATGGCGATCTCGCAGCACTGGCATCAGGGCGTATGGTATTTCCTGACGCTCGGCATGAGCATCCGGCCCATGCCGCAGGTCGATTACCTGTTTGATGAGCTGGCACCGCAGTATCGCCGTATCGAACTGGGCATGGCGGTCGACGGTGAAATCATGACCGAAGGCAACGCGGTGCAGATGGCGAGTGCACTGGCGGAGTTCGTGCATCTGCCGTGGGCGCGGCTCACCTGGCTGGGTGAGGGCCACACGCTGGCGTCGGAAGTGGCTCCCGTCGGCTTTGAAAGCTTCCTGCTGGCGAATGAACTGGCAACCGAACACGCGCAGTTCAAGCTGCCCAAGCGCGATGGCGATCGACCTGCTTTGCTCTGGACCACGCCTGTCACCGAAGCGGAGCGTCAGTTCGCGCAGGCCGATGAACATGGCGGCCAGAAGTTACGGGAATTGTTAACAGCGGAGGGCAACGATCATGTCTTCCGTCCGCGCCAGCAGGTGATCAATCCTGAGGAATAGGCCAGCAATAACGCGCCTGTTCACGCGATCCCCGGCAACAGTCGGGGACGTGATAGTCCCGTCTTGAAATTAAATTTTTACAAAAATCAAACATTTCTCAAATATGTGATCCCGCTCATCTCAAGTTCCTGTTTAGTGAGCCGTTAACCCGGATCAGGCAATCGCGCCGCACCAGGTTCAGGGGAACAAAGATGTTTAAAACAACACAATCCCGCTTCACCGCAACAATGATCGCGTTCTTTGTTGCGCTTTTACTCGTTACAGTTTGGGTCATCAATCAGTTCGTCGCGCCACAGCTGGTCGACAGCGAAAGTCGTCTGGTCCGCTATCAGGTCGATTCACTCGCCTCCGGCATCGTTGAACAGATGAACCGCGTGCAGGCACAGCAGCGTGCGATTACCGAAGCTGCCTCTGTCATGGACAGCGCCACTATCGACACCCTGTTACCGACGCTGGTGAACCAGTATCAGGACAGCAATGTGTTTGGTGGCGGTATCTGGCCACTGCCAAACCGTCGCGATCCGGCCAAAGAGAAAGACAGCAGCTTCTTTGCCCGTAATGCCAGCAATGAATTACAGGTCAACACCTACTGGAACTCCGACGCCGCCGATAAATACTGGGAGCAACCCTGGTACAAAGATGGTCTGGCTGCCGCGAAAGGGCAGTGCGCCTGGGCAAAAGCCTATCAGGATGCCGCCAGCCCGCAGCCGCGTACCAACTGCGCCATGGCTATCTACCGCAATGGCTCGGCCTGGGGTGTTGCCACCATCGACGTGACCCTGGGGTTCTTTAACCAGCTGGCGAAGCAGATGGGTGAAACTATTCACGGCAATGTGCTGATAGTCGAAGCTGACGGCAAAGTCGTGGGCAATGGCGCGCTGGTGAATGCCGCGCCGAAGCTGGAGAACCTGGCTGACGTGCAGATGCCGATGGCCGCGCCGCTGAAAACGCTGCTGAACGGCGTGGGCAATCAGCCGCTGGAAACCACCTATGACAGCAGCGAAGGCGAGCAGACCCTGTTCGTGCAGGCCATTCCTGGCAGCCCGTGGTATCTCGCCAGCAGCCTGCCAACCAGCCTGCTGAAAGCGCAGTCGCACAACATGCTGACCCGTCTGGGTCTGGTGCAGATCCCACTGGCGGTCATTCTGCTGCTGGTGTCGCTGGGCTTTGTCCGCGCCATGATGAAACGCCTCAACGTGCTGAACAGCAACATCGAAGCGCTGT
Source organism: Pantoea sp. SM3640 (assembly GCF_015654165.1). Classification (NCBI taxonomy): domain Bacteria; kingdom Pseudomonadati; phylum Pseudomonadota; class Gammaproteobacteria; order Enterobacterales; family Erwiniaceae; genus Pantoea; species Pantoea sp. SM3640. The sequence goes on along the minus strand of NZ_CP064872.1, from coordinate 2,601,643 downwards.
CGACCGGTGGTGCCGATCTGACCCAGCGTCTGCCAGCCAGCAACAGCCCGGAGTTCAACGCTGTCGCGCAGAGCTTTAACCAGTTCATCAGCTATCTGCAGGGACTGTTGCAGCAGGTGGGCGACAGCGCACTGGCGATTACCGCTGCCTCGCGCGAAATTGCCAGCGGCAACGCCAATCTCTCCTCCCGTACCGAAGATCAGGCCAGCTCGATTGTTGAAACGGCCGCGTCGATGGAGCAGCTGACCGGCACCGTGCGTCAGAACGCCGACAACGCCACTCACGCTAACCAGCTGGCGGGCGATGCCTCGCAGGTGGCCGCGCGTGGCACCGAAGTAGTCCGTCAGGTGGTCACCACGATGGGTGAGATTCATCACTCGTCCCGTAAAGTGGTCGACATCATCAGTGTGATCGACAGCATCGCCTTCCAGACCAACATCCTGGCACTCAACGCTGCGGTAGAAGCTGCCCGGGCCGGTGAACAGGGCCGTGGTTTTGCGGTAGTTGCATCGGAAGTACGTAACCTGGCGCAGCGTTCAGCTAACTCGGCGCGTGAGATTAAAAAGCTAATCGAAGAATCCGTGGCAAACATCGATACCGGCAGCGCGCTGGTTGAGCAGGCGGGTCAGACCATGGATGAGCTGATGAAGGGGGTAAGCAGCGTAACGACCCTGATGAGCGAAATCATGTCCGCCAGCCGCGAGCAGAGCCTGGGTATCGAACAGGTTAACGTGGCGATTACTCAGCTTGATGGCACCACACAGCAGAACGCCGTGCTGGTAGAGCAGGTTTCTGCTGCCGCGCAGGCGATGGAGTCGCAGAGCACCCAGCTTGAGCAGGTGGTTCAGAGCTTCCGACTGTAATCCTCTTTCAGGCCAGCCTTGCTGGCCTGATTTTCTCTCTGCTTCATCTGCTTATCTCCGCCTGAGACGCGCAAAAATTCCGCGATGTTCCCCCCAGACTGCTTATTCTGTGCCAGAATAGTTGGGAATAATCTCAAGGAAAAGCCATGTCTGCTATTGAAGTTATCCTCGTTGACCACCTCGATCGTCCCACCGGCAAAATGGAAAAGCTGGAAGTGCATGAAAAAGGATTACTGCACCGCGCGGTGACGGTCTACGTCTTCAATTCCCGGCAGGAGCTGTTACTGCAGCGGCGTGCCAGCGATAAATATCACTGTGGTGGCTTGTGGAGTAATACCTGCTGTGGCCATCCTTATCCGCATGAATCGACCCGCGACGCCGCCGAGCGCCGTCTGCGTGAAGAGATGGGGATGATCGTGACGCTGACGCCGGTATTTGAGCTGAGCTATAACCTGAAGCTGAGCAACGGCCTGACCGAGCATGAATATGGTCACGTCTTCTTTGCCGTCTGCGACAGCCTGCCGCAGCTGAATCCGCAGGAAGCCGATGCCTTCGATTATCGTCCGATGACGCTGATTGAGCAGCAGATGCAGCAGCAGCCGCAGCAGTTTACGCCGTGGTTTTTGCATACCTTCCCGCGTATCCCGGACTATCTGGAGCAGTTTCCTTTCCCGGCCGTAACGGCATAAAAAAACCGCACCGAGGTGCGGTTTTCCTGCGCTCTATTTACGCCCTGACCGCTGTTTAACGCGGCAGCTCAAAATCCTCTGCATCCACATCATAGCCTGATGGTTCCCAGCGGATCGCCAGCAGCGCCAGCAGTCCGGCCAGCGGGGCCAGGAAGATCACCCAGAACACGCCAGTGCCCAGCGCGGCAACCAGCACCGGGAACAGAAACAGCGACACAGTCGAACTGCCGCGCATCAGCGTCTGGTTGAAGCCGACGCCCACGCCGCGCAGCGAAGTCGGGTAGCTCAGCGACGCAAAGGTCATGGTATGAGACCCCGGCCCGAAGCCCTGACCAAACAGGAACAGCGCCAGCATGCCGATCGCCAGCGCGGCTTCCTGACCGCCTTCCGGACGACCAATCAGCGCCAGACCCAGCAGCGCCACGCACTGACAGCCATAACCCGCCACCGACATCTTCCACGCACCCAGACGCGGCACCAGTCGCACCGCCAGAATCCCGCCGACAAAGGCGAACAGCAGATTCAGCGCCAGTGACACCAGAATGGTGGTGAGCATCGACTGAGCAAAGAAGCTGGAGATAATCACCGGCAGACCAAACGCCACCGCATTATAGGCAAACGACGAGGCGATAGAGGTGATGGTCGCCAGCAGCGTGCGGCGGCGATAAACGCCCTGCAGCAGCGCGCCATAGTTGCGCCAGCTCGCCTTGCGCACGGGGGTGGCAGCGGTCAGCCCGGCGTCGGGTGCCACCTGCGCGTTGATGTTCCAGGCACTGCGTAAAATCGCGGCGGCCCCGTTCAGATCGCCCTGATTAGCCGCCCATACCGGCGATTCACTCATGTAACGGCTGCGGATGGCGATGATAACAATCGCCGGAACGGCCCCAAAACCGAGGATCAGCCGCCAGAGCCAGTCGGTGTGGCTTTCAGGCAACACCGCATAAAGCAGCAGCACCAGCAGATAAGAGATGCTGATCGCCGCGTACCAGGTCGGACACCACATCGCCACGCTGGCGGCTTTATTCCCCTTGCCGCGTAGCTTTGAAAACTCCGCCAGAAACGCCATCGCCACCGGCAGATCGATCCCGACGCCCAGTCCCATCACAAAGCGCGCGCCAGCCAGCACAGACTCGTTCGGGGCAAACGCACAGGCGATGGCGGCCACCACGAAAAAGAACATATCGGCCATAAAGACCCGATAACGGCCAATTTTGTCGGTGAGATAGCCGCCAATCAGCGCGCCGATGATCGCGCCGAAGGTGATGGCCGAGGCGACCATGCCGGTGCCGGTCGGAGTGAGACTAAACTCGCGCGTGATGTCTTTAATGCCAAACGCCAGCGCGCCCAGGTCGTAGGCGTCAAGGAACACGCCGCCCAGTGCAATCGCCACCACAATACGGGCATTGTTACGGGCGCTGTCGCCGCTGTTCACTAAACGGGAGACGTCAGCTGCGCTGCGAATCCACTGTGTTTCGCCACCGGGCGAACTCCCTGCTGTTGCCACATGGGCGGAAGAGGTCAGGTCGGACATGATGTTGTACGTCTTTTATTATAAAAACAGATTTTCGAGAATAGCCGTTTAGACGCCCAGACGTAAATTCATTTCGGTTATAGATAATAATTTTTTAATCCCAAATCGTTATCAATTTGCGATAAAGTCAGCTGCATCGCCGCCGCGCCAGGCTACGCTTTTAAGGCAGATTATTTCCGCTGCACGCCTTGTCAGTCTCCCTCTCAGCGGCAGGCGAGCAGCCTCAACGCTAAGGCGTCTCATGCCTTGCGAGTCATCACGCGAAAACATCATGCAAAAACAACAAACTGCGATAAGGAAAAGACCATGGTCAGAATTCGGGGTTGGGTGGGAGTCAGCGCGTTGCTGCTCAGTATGGGGATGGCACAGGCGGCGGATCCTGTGCGGGTCGGCTCCAAAATTGATACTGAAGGATCACTGCTGGGCAACGTAATCCTTCAGGTTCTGGAAAAGCACGGCGTAAAAACCGTCAATAAAATCCAGCTCGGCACAACACAGGTGGTACGCGGTGCCATCACGGCGGGCGAGCTTGATATCTACCCCGAATATACCGGCAACGGCGCGTTTTTCTTCAATGATGAAAAAGACAGCGCCTGGAAGAATGCCGCCGCTGGCTACGAAAAGGTGAAGAAGCTGGATGCGGAGAAAAACCATCTGGTGTGGCTGACACCGGCTCCGGCCAACAACACCTGGACCATTGCCGTGCGTAAAGACCTGGCGGAGAAAAACCAGCTCACCTCGCTGGCCGATCTCAGCGCCTTTCTGAAAAAGGGCGGCACCTTCAAACTGGCCGCCTCAGCCGAATTTATCGAACGCAGCGATGCTTTACCGGCCTTTGAAAAAGCCTACGGCTTTGACCTCAAGCAGGATCAGCTGCTGTCGCTGGCGGGCGGCGATACTGCTGTGACCATCAGCGCGGCGGCGCAGCAGACCTCTGGCGTTAACGCGGCGATGGCCTACGGCACCGACGGTCCGGTGGCGGCACTGGGTCTGCAGACGCTCAGCGATCCCAAAGGTGTTCAGCCGATTTACGCGCCGACGCCGGTGATCCGCGAATCAGTACTTAAAGCCTATCCGCAGATTGCCGACTGGCTGAAGCCAGTCTTCAGCGCGCTTGATGAAAAAACGCTGCAACAGCTCAACGCCAAAATTGCGGTCGACGGCCAGGACGCCAGCAGCGTAGCGACCGAGTGGCTGCAGCAGAAAAAGCTGCTGTAACCGATGCAGATATCGCGGGACGCGATACGCCGTCCGGCTCAGCAGCCGGTGGCTTTGCTGCTGCTGACGCTGCTGAGCCTGGCGCTGGTGACTTTGCCGTTCCTTAACTTCGCCCCGAATCGTCTGGTGGCGGGTGAACCCCTGATGGGCTGGCAGATAAACCGCTTCGGGCTGTTGCTGCTGCCGCTGGTGACGCTGTGGCTGCTGCTGTGGCGTCAGTCCGGGCGCGTCACGCTGATGGTGGCGCTGCTGGCGGCTGAACTGATGCTGGCGGCGATCATCTGGCTCAGCGGTCATCAGGCAACGTTGCTGAGTCAGCAGGGCAGCCGTCTGGCGCGCACCAGCTTTGCCAGCGGCCTGTGGTGCAGCGGTGCGCTGATCCTGCTGCTGATCACCGATCAGGTGCGGCAGCTGACCCCGCATCGGCTGGCACAGCTGCTGCTTAATCTGCAGGTCTGGCTCCTGCCGCTGTTGCTGCTGTTCAGTGGCCAGCTCGCCGATCTCTCCCTGCTGAAAGAGTATGCCAACCGTCATGCGGTGTTTGATGCGGCGCTGAGCCGTCATCTTACGCTACTGGCCGGTACGGTCTTGCCTGCATTGATGATTGCGCTGCCGCTGGGCGTCACGCTGTTCCGGCGGCCCGGCTGGCAGGGAAGTGTCTTCGGTGTACTGAATGTGATTCAGACGGTGCCGTCAGTGGCGCTGTTTGGTCTGCTGATTGCGCCGCTGGCCGGTCTGGCTCAGCATTTTCCGTGGCTCGGTGACTGGGGTATCAGCGGCATTGGTATGGCCCCGGCGCTGATCGCCCTGGTGCTTTATGCACTGTTGCCGCTGGTGCGCAGCGTGGTCGTAGGTTTACAACAGGTGCCGCAGGAGGTGCGCGAAAGCGCGCGCGGCACGGGCATGAGCGGCTGGCAGCAGTTTATCGCGGTGGACGTGCCGCTGGCGCTGCCGGTCTGGCTCGCGGGCCTGCGTGTCGTCGTCGTGCAGACGCTGGGCATGGCGGTGGTGGCGGCGCTGATTGGTGCGGGCGGCTTTGGCGCGATTATTTTCCAGGGGCTGTTAAGCAGTGCGCTGGATTTGGTGTTGCTGGGCGTTATCCCGGTGATTGCGCTGGCGGTCGTCATTGATGCGCTGTTCCGCCTGCTGATCTCACTGCTGGAGAGAAAAGATGATTGAGTTTGATGGCGTTTCCCGCGCCTTTAACGGTAAAGCGGCGGTAAAAAATCTGTCGCTGCAGGTAGCAAAAGGGGAATTCTGCGTACTGCTCGGTACCTCCGGCTCCGGCAAATCGACCACGCTGAAAATGATCAACCGGCTGGTGGAGTTTGATAGTGGTGAGATCCGCTTTGCCGGTGAGTCGATTCGCCAGCTCGATGCCCGTATATTACGCCGACGCATGGGCTATGCCATTCAGTCGATTGGCCTGTTTCCGCACTGGACGGTGCGGAAGAATATCGCCACGGTGCCGGTCCTGCTGGGCTGGTCCAGAGCGCAGATCGATGAGCGCATCGCGGCGCTGCTGGCGCTGCTGAACCTTGACGCGCAGCTGCTGAATCGCTATCCGCATCAGCTCTCCGGCGGGCAGCAGCAACGGGTGGGCGTGGCGCGGGCACTGGCGGCTGACCCGGAAGTGCTGCTGATGGATGAGCCGTTCGGCGCACTCGATCCGGTGACGCGCGGCGTGCTGCAGCAGGAGATGCTGCGTATTCATCGGCTGTCGGGCCGCACCATCGTGCTGGTGACGCATGACATCGACGAAGCGCTGACGCTGGCAGATCGCATCGTGCTGATGGATAACGGTGAAATTGTCCAGCAGGGCAGGCCGGCAGAGCTGCTGACCCAGCCAAAAAATGACTTTGTGCGCGACTTCTTTGGCCGCAGCGAGATGGGCGTCCGGCTGCTGTCGCTGGAACAGGTCGGAAATGCGGTACGGCGTGGAGAATGGTTTGCAGGCGAACCGATCGCTGCCGCACTGACGCTGCGGGATGCGCTATCGCAGTTTATCGCCCGGCGCACTGATAAACTGCCGGTCGTTGACGATCGGCAGCAGCCGCTGGGCGTGCTCCACTTTGGCGACCTGCTGCAATTGCGCGAGGGCTTAACATGCGCAGGCTAAGGGATCCGCTGCTGTGGCTGGTGCTGTTCTATGGCGCGCTGCTGACCCTGATGCCTTACAGCGGGCCGCTGTTTCACCGCTGGTTTCCCGAACTGGCACGGCCACTCTATCAGCAGGAGAGCTTCTGGCAGCTGACGCTGGCGCATCTGTTTCTGGTGGTCACCGCCAGCCTGCTGGCCATTGTTATCGGCATTGGCAGCGGTGTGCTGGTGACCCGGCGAGCGGGGCGCGCTTTCCGGCCGCTGATGGAAACTATCGTGGCGGCGGGGCAGACTATTCCGCCGGTGGCGGTACTGGCGATTGCGGTGCCGGTAATGGGCTTTGGCGCGTGGCCGGCGGTGGTGGCGCTGCTGCTGTACGGATTACTGCCGATTTTACAGGGTACGCTGGCGGGCATTGATAGCGTACCCGCCAGCAGCCGGGAGATTGCCATCGGGGTCGGCATGAGTAGCTGGCAGCGGTTGTGGCAGATTGAACTGGCGCTGGCTGCACCGGTGATCATCGCCGGGATACGCACGTCGGTAATCATTAACATCGGCACCGCGGCTATCGCTTCGACGGTGGGCGCGAAAAGTCTGGGGTCGCCGGTGATTATCGGCCTGAGCGGGTTTAATACAGCTTATGTAATTCAGGGAGCACTACTGGTGGCGCTGCTGGCAATAGTGAGCGATCGCCTGTTTGAACGCCTGCAGCGCTGGCTTAGCGTGAGTGAACAATAAGAGAGTATCCCACCAGCATCAGACCGCTGGTGCCGCCGAGAGCCATAATGAAAAACAGCGTGGCGAAAAAGGCTTTTTTGACATTCATGGATGAAACCTGAGCTTGTTAACAGTGAGGCGGGGATAATAGCGCGCGCAAGGCAGGAGGCAAAGTGCCCGGCGTGCGTTTTTGTTATCAGGCCGGTTCGTGTAACCGCACGCCATAGCCCTGTTCCTGCCAGTGTGACAGTTGCTCCTGCTGACGACGGGTCAGTTTTTTACCGGTAAAGACAAACATATTCATGCCGGGGAAGAGTTCAGGACGGGGAACATCCAGCGGTTCTGCCAGTACATCAATCCGCCAGCCATGCTGAGACAGACGCCAGCCTTCCAGCCATATACGTGTGCGATCGTCGATGCCCCAGCCAATAATCAGCGCATCTTTACCCGATTTTTTGCGACTGGCGGTCAGACAGAATGCAACATAGTCGATCAGCAGACCATCAAGCAGACTGCACATGGTGCGGGCTGTGTTCTGATCCAGACTCAGCTTCTGGCGCACCGGCATGAAAACGTGATCAATCAGCGCATCAATCGGATGTTCGCGACCAATCGCGGCAATTTTATTACGAAGTTTAGCAGGTCTGACGTGGCGCAGTACGCTAATCAGCTCATCCTGCAGTGTGGTCCAGCCATCGTGTGCATCAACATCGCCACCTTCCAGCAGTGCCTTCACTTTACCGACCGGCACGCCACTTTCGATCCAGCGCATAATCTCTTCGATGCGCTGCACATCCTCTTCGTCAAACTGACGATGTCCGCCTTCGGTACGTTGCGGCTTCAGTAAGCCATAACGACGCTGCCAGGCGCGCAGGGTGACTGGGTTTATGCCACAGCGCTCGGCGACGTCACCGATACTGTATAAGGTCATAAATTCCTCTTTCGATTGGTCTGAGTGCGATTACCATAACGAAGCAAACTAAGTTGTACAATACATTTCTTAATGTACAACTTGACTGATACGGCTTTTCCAGGCTATATCTCAAATAAGATAATTATTCCCACAAATGAGAAAAAACCATGCCGGAGCTGAATACGGAGCAACGACTGGCGGTGCGGCTGGCAGAATTACGCCTGCAACGCGGCTGGTCTCTTGATGAACTTTCTGTCGCTACCGGCATCAGCCGCGCGACATTATCGCGCATTGAGCGAAGCGAGACCAGTCCCACGGCTGCATTGCTTAATCGTCTGTGTGTCGCCTACGGCTTAACGATGTCGCGCCTGCTCAGTGAAGTGGAAGAAGAGTCCAGGCTGCTGGTCAGAAATGAGCAACAGCCGGTGTGGCAGGATGACGCCAGCGGCTTTGTCCGCCGGAATATTTCACCACCTGCCGTTCATTTTAGATGCGAACTCGTAGAGGGCAAGTTACGGCCTGGTGCGCGTATCGATTATGATGCGCCACCCATTCAGGGGCTGGAGCAGCATATCTGGCTGCGCGAGGGTGGTCTCACCGTCACGATGGGGTCTCAGGCGTGGACGCTACAGCCCGGCGACTGCCTGCGGTTTCATCTGATCGGAAAATCGGCTTTTGAGGCGCACCTGACTGACGGCGCGCGTTACTTACTGGTGGTGGCGAAACCATGACGGATTACGCAACGCTCAGCGCGACCCAGGCACAACAGCTGCTGGGCGAACTGACCGACGTTTTGCAGGGCTGCGTGGCAGACGGTGCCAGCGTCGGCTTTATTGATCCCGAAGATAGTGAGGTGATGGTGCGATTCTGGCAGCAGCGGATCGCCAGCATCACCAGTGGCGACAGCGAACTTATCGTCGCGCGTCAGCACGGTCGCATCGTGGCCACGGTCATCCTCAGCCGTAGCGGCATGCCTAATGGCCGCCACCGCGCAGAGATCAGTAAACTGCTGGTGCATCCGCAGGCGCGCCGTCAGGGTATCGCCCGTGAACTGATGCAGCGTGCGGAGCGGCGAGCACGCGCGCAGGGCAAAACCCTGCTGGTGCTGGATACACGCAGCGGCGATGTCGCGAGCGACCTCTATCGCTCGCTGGGCTGGCAGGTAGCGGGGTCGATTCCCTGTTATGCCGAATCCATCGCAGGCGTGCTGGATGCCACCACCTATATGTACAAAGTTCTGGCGTAAAACACCGCCGTCGGACAATCGCTGAAATTTACGACACGGCACGAAAAATTCGGCGCGAAAGCTGACGTCGCCAGGATACTGTGTAAAAATACAGGCCATTTTTTCGGTGTGGTAACGCAAATCATGGCCCTGACAGCCGCAGTAAAAAGCCAGATAGCGCAGTGGTATAAAGCGCTTCAGCAGCAGGTGCCTGATTTTATTCCGCGTGCGCCGCAGCGCCAGATGATCGCCGAAGTAGCGAAATGCCTGGCGGGTGACGACGCGCGTCATCTGGCGGTCGAAGCGCCGACCGGCGTGGGAAAAACCCTCTCTTATCTGATTCCGGGCATCGCAGCCAGCCGCGCTCAGGAAAAGCAGCTGGTGATCAGCACCGCCAACGTGGCGCTGCAGGATCAAATCTTCACCAAAGATCTGCCGCTGCTGAAGAAAATCATCCCCGATCTCACTTTTACCGCCGCCTTTGGTCGCGGGCGCTATGTCTGTCCGCGCAATCTGGCGGCGATGGCGGCCGATGACGATCAGCAGGGCGATCTGCTGCTTTATCTGGACGATGACGCCGTCAGCAGCACCAAAGAAGAACAGACGCAGTGTGGCCGCTTACAGAAATCGCTGGATCGCTACCAGTGGGATGGTCTGCGCGATCACAGCGAGGAGAACGTCAGCGACAGCCTGTGGCAGCGACTCTCTACTGATAAAGCGAGTTGTCTGGGTTCGCACTGCCACTGGTATCGTGAATGTCCGTTCTTTGTGGCGCGGCGCGAAATCGAGCAGGTGGATGTGGTGGTAGCGAACCATGCGCTGGTGATGGCGGCGATGGAGAATGAGTCGGTGCTGCCACCCGCTAAAAACCTGATGCTGGTACTGGATGAAGGACATCATCTGCCGGAAGTGGCCCGCGATGCGCTGGAGATGAGCGCCGACATCACGCCGGGCTGGAGCAGCCTGCAGCTCGACCTGTTTATCAAGCTGGTCGAGAGCATCATGACGCAGACGCGGCCAAAATCGCCGCCGCCACTGGTGAATCCGGAACGGCTGAAGGCGCACTGCGATGAGCTGCGCGAACTGCTGACTATTACCGCGCAGGCGCTGAATCCGTTGCTGCCGCCCAATAACCAGCCGGGCGAATTTCGCTTTGTGCTGGGCGCGCTGCCGCAGGAGCTGCTGGATCTCTGCGCCCGGCTGTTTAAACTTAGCGATGCCCTGCGGGGACTGAGCGAAGGCCTGATTAATGCGCTCAGTGAGCAGACCGGCAAGGTCGATATGGTGCGGCTGCATCGCAACCTGCTGCAGCTCAACCGGCAGTTTGGCTGGTTCGAATCGGTAAGCAAGCTCTGGCGGCTGGCGGCGATGGAAAAAGCCTCTGGCGCGCCGGTATCGAAGTGGATTACCCGCGAGCTGCGCGAAGGCCAGGCGCATCTGCTGTTTCACTGCGCCGGCATCCGCGTCAGCGACCAGCTGGAGAAGATGCTGTGGCGCAAAATTCCGCATGTCGTAGTCACCTCCGCCACGCTGCGATCGCTCAACAGCTTCAATCGCCTGCAGGAGATGTCGGGGCTTAGCGAAAAAGCGGGCGACCGCTTTGTGGCGCTCGACTCACCGTTTAACCATGTGGAGCAGGGCAAGCTGGTGATCCCGCAGATGCGCCTGGAGCCGCTGATGACGCACGAAGCGGAGCACATTGCCGAGATGGCCGGGTTCTTCCGTCAGCAGATGACGGAGAAGAAGCATAAGGGTGTACTGGTGCTGTTTGCCAGCAACCGGGCGATGCAGCAGTTTGTGGCCTGTCTGCCCGAACTGCGGCTCTCAATGCTGGTGCAGGGCGATCAGCCGCGCAGCCGCCTGGTGGATCTGCACCGTCAGCGCGTTACCCAAGGTGACACCAGCATTCTGATTGGCCTGCAGTCCTTTGCTGAGGGGCTGGATCTCAAAGGCGATTTGCTGAGTCAGGTGCATATCCACAAAATCGCTTTTCCCCCGGTGGACAGTCCGGTAATTTTGACCGAAGGCGAATGGCTGAAAAGCCTGAAGCGCTATCCGTTTGAGGTGCAGAGTTTACCCAGCGCCTCATTTACCCTGATTCAACAGGTCGGACGCCTGATTCGCAGCCATCAGTGTTATGGCGAAATCGTGATTTACGACCGCCGTCTGCTGAGCAAAGCCTACGGCAGCCGGTTGTTAGCCGCACTGCCGATCTTTCCGATTGAGCAGCCGGAAACGCCAGAGCCGGCAGCGATACCGGCCGCCGTGGTGCCAAAGCACACCGTGCGTAAACGCCGTCCCACGCGGCGCTGAGCCGCGCACTTAACCGGAAGCGAGTGATGGAACTGAATAAAATCATTAAAGAGGTGGGTCGCGGTAAAAATCATGCCCGCGATATCGACTTTGACACTGCCGTGGCGCTCTATGGCGCGATGCTGGCGGGCGAAGTGCCGGATCTGGAGTTGGGCGCTATTCTGATTGCGCTGCGTATTAAAGGCGAAGGTGAAGCCGAAATGCGCGGCTTTTATCAGGCGATGCAGGCGCAGATGATGCAACTGCGTGCGCCGGAAAACCGCCCGATGCCGGTGGTGATCCCCAGCTACAACGGCGCACGCCGCCAGGGGAATCTGACGCCGTTGCTGGCGTTGCTGCTGGTGAAACTTGGCTTCCCGGTGCTGGTACACGGCGTCAGCGACGACGCGACACGCATCACCAGCGAAGCGGTGTTTGCCGCGCTGGGTATCGCCCCCGTCACCACCGCAGAGGCGGCGCAGGCAAAACTCAATCAGGGCCTGGCATTTATCACCATCGATCATCTCTGCCCGCCAATGGCGAAACAGCTATCGCTGCGCTGGCGGATGGGGGTGCGTAACAGCGCCCACACGCTGGCAAAACTGGCCACGCCGTTTGCGGAGCGGGCAGCGCTGCGGCTGTCGAGCGTCTCGCATCCTGAATATATACCGCGTGTGGCGAAATTCTTCAGCGACATCGATGCGTCTGCGATACTGCTCAATGGCACCGAGGGGGAGGTCTATGCCAATCCCCAGCGCTGCCCTGCGATCAGTATGATTCAGGGTGCAGGCGCGGAAGCGGAAGTGTGGGTTGAACGTCAGCCGGAAGTGGCGGTAGAACTGCCGGCAGACAAGACGGCAGAAGTCACTGCGCGATGGATTGAAGAGGTACTGAATCAGCAGCGCCCGGTGCCTGCGTCACTGCGACTGCAGCTCGCCTGCTGCCTGCGCGCCAGCGGCCAGTGCGACTCGCTGGCAGCGGCAGAGCAGCAGATCCTCGCCGCCGGGTACTGACTCAGGCTACCGGCAGCGCCTGTTCAACCAGGTTCTGCCAGAAACGGATGCCGATCGGCAGCAGCGCGTCGTTGAAGTCATAGCGGGCGTTGTGCAGCGGCGCGGAAGGCGCTTCGCCGTCTGCGCCCAGCCAGAAGTAAGCGCCGGGACAGGCTTCCATCATGCAGGCAAAATCTTCTGACGCCATCGATGGATTAACCTGCCAGTGAACCTGTTCAGCACCCAGTGTTGAGAGCGCCACCTCGCGCACCTGCTCAGCCGGGGCCACATGGTTGGCGGTGACCGGATAGCCCGGCAGCCACTCAATCTCACCGCTCACGCCAAACGGACGCGGCAGGGTTCCGACAAACTCATCAATCAGCCCGCGCACTTTTTCGCGCACGCTGGTCTGCAGGCAGCGCACCGTGCCGCGTAAAACAATCTGCTCCGGGATGACGTTAATCGCTTCACCACCGTGAATCTGCGTCACGCTGACCACGGCTGACGCCAGCGGCGAGAGCCGGCGTGACGGAATGGTCTGCAGCGCCAGAATCAGCTCGGCCGCCACCACCATCGGGTCGGCACCGCTTTCCGGCATCGCCGCGTGGCAGCTTTTGCCGTGCAGCGTAATTTCAAACGAATCCAGCGACGCCATCATCGCGCCAGGGTTGACCGCCAGTGAGCCGAGCGGCAGTCCCGGCCAGTTGTGCATGGCGTAGATCGCATCCATCGGAAAGCGCTGGAACAGCCCCTCTTCCACCATTTTGCGTGCCCCGCCCAGATTCTCTTCGGCAGGCTGAAAGATGAAATGCACCGTGCCGCTGAACTGACGAGTGGCGGCCAGCTGGCGGGCGGCAGCCAGCAGAATAGCGCTGTGACCGTCGTGTCCACAGGCGTGCATCACGCCTGGCGTCGCAGAACGCCACTCGGCATCACCTTTTTCCGTAATCGGCAGCGCATCCATATCTGCACGCAGCCCGATAACCGGGCCGGGACCGTTTTCCAGTGTGCCGATGACGCCGGTGCCCGCCAGGCCACGGAACACCTGCAATCCCGCCTGCGCTAACTCTTCCGCAATAAACTGGCTGGTTTGCTGTTCCTGGTAACCTAATTCGGGATGGCGATGAAACTCACGACGCCAGCGCAGGGCATCTTCAAGCAGGGCAGGGGAAAGGGTCATGCAGAGTCGCGCTCCATACAGAATGAGAAGATTTCACTTTAGTGGTCGGGTGATGCCGCGTCTATCGCCGTCAGGACTAAATCTGGCTATAGGCTAAATCAAAATGGAATAAGTAATAAGGAAGTGATGTTTATGCCAGAGGGTAAGAATGGAATAGCGGGGGAAAACGGGGCAAGCTGCTGCTCGCCCCGGTCAAAGGATTACTTATGCATCGGCAGGTTCAGGCCATGTTCAGCCGCGCACTGCTGCGCCAGCTCATAGCCTGCGTCGGCATGACGCATCACACCGGTGGCCGGGTCGTTCCACAATACGCGACCCAGACGCGCATCAGCTTCTTTGCTGCCGTCACAGACAATCACCACACCGGAGTGCTGTGAGAAGCCCATGCCGACACCGCCGCCATGATGCAGGCTGACCCAGGTTGCGCCGCCTGCGGTATTCAGCAGGGCGTTGAGCAGCGGCCAGTCTGAGACCGCATCCGAGCCATCTTTCATCGCTTCGGTCTCACGGTTAGGAGAGGCGACCGAGCCGCAGTCAAGATGGTCGCGGCCAATCACGACCGGCGCTTTCAGCTCGCCGTTGCGGACCATTTCGTTGAACGCCAGACCGGCAAGATGCCGTTCACCCAGTCCCAGCCAGCAGATACGGGCAGGCAGGCCCTGGAAGGCGATGCGCTCCTGCGCCATATCCAGCCAGCGATGCAGCGTTTTGTGGTGCGGGAACAGCTCTTTGAGTTTGGCGTCGGTCTTGTAGATATCTTCCGGATCGCCGGAGAGCGCGACCCAGCGGAACGGGCCTTTGCCTTCGCAGAACAGCGGACGGATATAGGCTGGCACAAAGCCAGGGAAATCGAACGCGTTGCTGACACCCTCGTCCAGCGCCACCTGACGAATGTTGTTGCCGTAATCTACGGTCGGGATGCCCATATGACAGAAGTCGAGCATCGCCTGGACATGAACCGCCATTGAGGCGCGTGCCGCTTTTTCTACCGCCTTCGGCTGTGAGACGCGCTCCTGCTGCCAGCGCGCCAGATCCCAGCCAATCGGCAGATAGCCATTAATCGGGTCGTGCGCCGATGTCTGGTCGGTCACGATGTCCGGCTTCGGTCCACCCGCCTGGGCGCGTTTCACCAGCTCCGGCAGGATCTCAGCGGCATTACCCAGCAGGCCGACCGAAATCGCTTTTTTGGCGGCGGTGGCTTCGCTGATTAACGCCAGCGCTTCATCCAGCGTGGTGGCTTTGTAGTCCACGTAACGGGTACGCAGACGGAAATCGATGCGCGACTCCTGGCACTCAATCGCCAGTACACAGGCCCCGGCCAGTACACCTGCTAATGGTTGGGCGCCGCCCATGCCGCCCAGCCCGGCGGTAAGGATCCAGCGTCCGCTGAGGTCGTTGTTGTAGTGCTGACGGCCCGCTTCCACGAAGGTTTCATAGGTGCCCTGCACGATGCCCTGCGCACCAATATAAATCCAGGAACCGGCGGTCATCTGGCCGTACATCATCAGACCCGCTTTATCCAGCTCATGGAAGTGATCCCAGGTCGCCCAGTGCGGCACCAGGTTGGAGTTCGCCAGCAGCACGCGCGGCGCATCTGCGTGGGTGCGGAAGATGCCGACCGGCTTGCCGCTCTGGATCAGCAGCGTCTCATCCGGCTGCAGCGCCCGCAGCGAACGCAGGATCTGCTCGAAGCATTCCCAGTTGCGTGCTGCCTTACCGATGCCGCCGTATACCACCAGATCTTCCGGACGTTCGGCGACATCGGGATCGAGGTTGTTCTGAATCATGCGGTAAGCCGCTTCAATCAGCCAGTTGGCGCAGTGCAGCGTAGTACCGTGTGGTGCACGAATCTCACGTGCCACAGCCTGAGAAAGAGTTTCGCTCATGAAGGATTCCTTAATTCAAGAAGTTGGGCGCATGCTCGGCAGCAGCGCGGTCAATGCCTGAGGCCAGTCAGCGCGACTTGCCCACTGACGCATTGCCTCGATATCGGGTGCCAGCAGACGGTCTTCCTCAAGGAAGGCGACCTGCTCGCGAATGGTGTCGATGGCCTGCTCAATCAGCGTGGAGCTTTTGAGTGGCCGGTTAAATTCGATGCCCTGCGCCGCAGCCATCGCCTCGATGCCCACTACGGCGGCGCTGTTAAAGCACATGCTGCCGAGACGGCGGGCGGCGTAAGTCGCCATGGAGACGTGGTCTTCCTGATTCGCTGAGGTCGGCAGACTGTCGACGCTGCCCGGATGGGCCAGCGATTTGTTCTCAGAAGCCAGCGCGGCGGCGGTGACCTGGGCGATCATAAAGCCGGAGTTTACGCCGCCGTCACGCACCAGGAAGGGCGGCAGACCGGATAAGCCGCTGTCCAGCAGCAGCGCCAGTCGCCGTTCCGAGATGGCACCCACTTCGGCAATTGCCAGTGCCAGGATGTCAGCGGCAAAAGCCACCGGCTCAGCGTGGAAGTTGCCGCCGGAGATCACATCGCCGCTGTCGCTGAACACCAGCGGGTTGTCCGAGGCGGCGTTCGCTTCGATTTCCAGAATTCGCGCCGCGTGGCTGACGTTATCCAGGCAGGCGCCCATTACCTGGGGCACGCAGCGGATGGAGTAGGGGTCCTGAACGCGGCCGCAATGGGTATGCGACTGCAGAATTTCACTGCCCTCAATCAGGGTGCTGACGGCTGCCGCGACGGCAATCTGGCCCTGCTGGCCGCGCGCCTTGTGGATGCGGGCATCGAACGGTTTCAGCGAGCCTTTGATCGCTTCCAGCGACAGCGCACCGGCCATCAGACCGGCGGCAAACAGGTTCTCACCTTCAAACAGGCCGCGCAGCGCCAGCGCAGTCGAAACCTGGGTGCCGTTGAGCAGCGCCAGGCCCTCTTTCGGACCGAGCACAAACGGCGACAGGCCAACGCTTGCCAGTCCCTCGGTTGCCGGGATTAGCGTGCCATTGACCCGTACCTGACCTTCGCCCAGCAGCATCAGCGACATGTGCGCCAGCGGTGCCAGATCGCCAGAGGCGCCGACCGAGCCTTTTTCCGGAATGCAGGGCATTACGCCCGCGTTGAACAGCGCCAGCAGCGCCTCAACCAGTTCGATACGCACGCCAGAGTGACCGCGCGCCAGGCTGATGATTTTGGTGGCGACCACCAGGCGGGTGACATTGTCAGGCAGCAGATCGCCCAGACCCACGCTGTGTGACAGCACCAGATTGCGCTGCAGATCCGCCAGCCGGCTGGCCGGGATTTGCGTCTGTGCCAGCTTGCCAAAGCCGGTATTAATGCCATACACCACGTTGCCGGAGGCGACAATCGTCTCCACGGTCTGCTGCGCCGCCGCAATCGCCTGACGCGCACTGTCGTCAAGACTCAGCGTGACGTTACCCTGATAGATAGCGCGTAATGTGGCGAGGTCCACCTCGCCGGGCACCAGGCGCAATGCCTGAAACGAACCTGACATAGTCTACTCCTGTCTATACAAGTGTGCTGGCAAGGCTAAGCTGCTTTCCATGCCCTGAACCAGCGGAATAATGCGAGTGAAACATAAGCGTTAATTCTTGTCTATGCTTGTCTATACAATCAAACAGACTAAGCAAGTGCCGTGCCAGACCGATCACAAAAATCGAATGTCCACCTGGCGCGGGTCGCGGGTTAAACGCGACGGAGGGAGTGCACCATCAGGATGCGCAGACTGCACCAGTGGGGCACGGCGTGCGCTACTGGATGTATATACATTCACGCAGTGAGACAGTAAACTTAAGGGACTTTCAGCATAAGGAACAGCAAATGGTCGAGCATACGGCACTGGCACAACTGGCGGCGGCGATGAGCGATGAACCGGCCCCGATTTATCAGCGGGTGAAGCAGGCCATCGTCAGCCAGATCCGTGAAGGGTTGTGGAAAGCGAATCAGCGTGTGCCATCAGAAAGTGAACTGGTGAATGAGCTGGGCGTCAGCCGCATGACCATTAACCGGGCGCTGCGCGAACTGACCAGCGAAGGTTTTCTGGTGCGGATGCAGGGCGTCGGCACCTTTGTGGCGGAGATGAAAGGCTATACCGCTATGCTGGAGGTGCATAACATCGCCGATGAGATCGCTCAGCGCGGTCATCAGCACAGCTGTAAAATTCTCGCCATCGGTCAGGATAAAGCCGATCCTGAGCAGGCCGCCGTGCTGGGGCTTACCACCGGACAGACGCTCTACCATTCGCTTATTGTGCATTACGAAAATGATCTGCCGGTGCAGCTTGAGGATCGTCTGGTCAATCCGCTGGTCGCGCCCGACTACCTGACGCAGGATTATCAGCAGATGACGCCCTATACCTATCTGATGCGGGTCGCGCCGCTGACGGCAGGCGAGCACATTGTTGAAGCGGTGCTGCCCGATGCGCGTCAGCGTAAACATCTGTCGCTGGATGAACACGAACCCTGCCTGCTGATTCGCCGTCAGACCTGGAGCGACACAAAAATCGTCACCTATGCGCGACTGCTCTATCCCGGCTCACGCTACAAACTACTGGGGCGCTTCAGGGGACACGGTTAAGTCGGGTAAACAGCAGCCGGGCATCCGGCTCGCACGGGCTGAGTTGTGTTTCTTCATCGACCCACCACGCGCCCTGTTGCGCGGTCAGCCTTTCCCCGTCAGCGGTCTGCCACGCACCCGCCAGCACCCAGGCGACGCCGTGCAGGCTACTGACCGGTGCGGTAACCACCTCCACCGTAGCCTGCCATTCATCGCGTCGGGTCATGATATTAAAATCTTCGCTGACGCTACCCTGCAGCTGCGCCGTTAAGGCGAGTTCTCCGGCAAACGCCCAGGGCTTTTGCGGGGTTAAAAGGTGCTGCACGCCGGGCGCGGTTAACAACACCGGATCGCCATGCAGCAGGGTAATCACCCGATCGATGTCCGGAAAGGCGGAGAAGGGACCATCCTGCGCCAGGGTCGCAATGCTGGCGCGCCAGCCGAAGTGCTCAGCACCGGGCGGGAAGCTGATGATCTCGCGGGTTTCGCCGCCGCCGTTGCGCCAGCGGCTGACCGCCAGATCGTCGTACCTGAACCGGGCGATCATCGCAGTGCCGCCATCGCCTGAGCAAAGCGTGCTGCACACGCCGCCTGCTGCGGATGCACCCCATCTTCAATCACGGCTTTACCCGCCACATAAACGTCCCGAATCTGATCGCGCTGTCCGGCAAACAGCCAGCGGTTCAGCACCGCATGTGAATCCACGCTGCCGAGCCATGCATCATCGCGCAGCACCAGCCAGTCGGCACGTTGTCCCACCGCCAGCGCGCCCTGCTGAATGCCGCACGCCTGGGCTCCGCCCGCCGCGGCCTGCTGCCACAGCAAATCGCCTACCGAGGGCTGGCCGGGCAGGGTAATCCGGTTGCGACGCTGGTCACGCAGCCGCTGCGCATACTCCAGCCAGCGCAGCTCCTCCTGGGCGCTCAGCGAGACGTGACTGTCGGAGCCGATGCCCCAGCGTCCGCCCTGCGCGATATACTCCACTGCCGGAAAGATGCCGTCGCCGAGGTTGGCTTCGGTGGTCGGACAGAGACCCGCTACCGCGCCGCTTCGCGCAAGACGCGACAGTTCATCTTCATCCAGATGGGTGGCGTGGATCAGGCACCAGCGTGCATCCACCGCAAAGCGGTTCAGCAGCCAGGCTACCGGACGCTCGCCGCTCCACGCCAGCGAGTCATTGACCTCTTTCTGCTGTTCAGCCACATGAATATGCACCGGCAGCGCCGGATCGCTGGCCGCCAGCACCTCGTGCATCTGGCTTTCGCTTACTGCCCGCAGCGAATGGAAACAGAGGCCACGGTTCAGCAGGGGCCGCTGCTGCTGCCACGCATCCAGCCGCGCCTGCTGTTGCAGGTAGTGTTCGGTCTGCTGGATAAAACGCTTCTGACCCGCCGTCGCAGGCTGGCTGCCAAAGCCACTGTAGCTGTAGAGCACCGGCAACATTGTCTGACCAATACCGGCAATCTCCGCCGCTTCAATCAGCTGTTGCAGCATCGCGTCATCGCTGTAGGGCGCGCCGCTGGGGTCGTGATGGAGATAGTGAAACTCTGCTACCTGGGTGTAGCCGCCTTTCAGCATCTCGATGTAGAGCAGGGCGGCAATATCACCCACCTGCTCTGGCGTCAGGCGCTGCACCATGCGGTACATCAGGTCCCGCCAGGTCCAGAAGCTGTCCTGTGGATCGCCCGCCACTTCCGCCAGACCCGCCATCGCACGCTGGAAGGCGTGCGAGTGCAGGTTGGCGATGGCCGGGATCACCTCGCCGTTGAGGCGGATAGCCTGATCGGCGAGGCTGTCCGGGGAAATGGAGTCGATAAAACCGGCCTGATTGACCGTAATACGTACCTGCTGCTGCCAGCCCTCCGCCAGCAGTGCGCGCGGAGCAAAAAAAGTCGCCATGGTTGATCCTCATCGGATGTGGTTGTATATACATATACATACTTTGAGGCACAGTGTAAACGGTGGAGGCATGAGGCAGCGATGACAGAAGAGATGCGCGTAGAGGCGGTGTGGACGGGGGCCGACCTGGTCACCATGCGTGACGGAAAGTACCATCTGATCCCACAGGGCGCACTGGTGGTGCGGGCGGGCAGGCTGGTGTGGGTCGGGCCTGAAGCGGAGATGCCCGCCTTCGTCGCCGATCGGCATCATCGTCTGCCAGGCGGTATCGTGACGCCGGGGCTGGTGGATTGTCATACTCACCTGGTGTTTGGCGGCGACCGCAGCCAGGAGTTTGAACAGCGTCTGAATGGCGTCAGCTACGCAGAGATTGCCGCGCAGGGCGGGGGCATTCTCTCCACCGTGCGCGCCACCCGCGCGGCGACGGAAGAGGAGCTGGTGGCCTCGGCCCGCTGGCGACTCGACCGCCTGCTGGCCGAGGGTGTCACCACCGTGGAGATCAAGTCCGGCTATGGTCTGGATGAAGAGAGCGAATTGCGGATGCTACGGGCGGTTCGTCAGCTGGGCGAGAGCGTGGCCGCCGATGTCCACGCCACCTGCCTGGCGGCGCACGCCTTTCCGCCGGAGTTTAAGCACGATCCGGATGGCTGGGTCGACATCATCTGCGACCGTCTGCTGCCGCAGGTTCAGGCGCTGGGGCTGGCGGATGCGGTGGATGCCTTCTGCGAGCATCTCGCCTTTTCCCCGGAGCAGGTGGCGCGAGTGTTTGACCGGGCGGTGGCGCTGGGCATGCCGGTGAAGCTGCATGCAGAACAGCTTTCCGCGCTGGGCGGTGCTGCACTGGCGGCCCGCTATGGTGCGCTTTCAGCTGATCATCTTGAATATGCCACCGAAGAGGATGCCAGGGCGATGGCGCAGCATGGCACCGTGGCGGTGCTGCTGCCCGGTGCGTTTTATCTGCTGCGCGAAACCCAGCGTCCGCCGGTGGATCTCTTCCGCCGCCACGGCGTGCCGATGGCGCTGGCCAGCGATGCCAATCCCGGCACCTCGCCCGCGCTGTCGCTGCGACTGATGCTCAATATGGGCTGTACGCTGTTTGGCATGACGCCGGAAGAGGCGCTGGCGGGCGTCACCCTGTGGGGGGCAAAAGCGCTGGGGCTGGCGGAGAGTCACGGCTCGCTGGAGGCGGGTAAAGTGGCAAACTTCGTCCACTGGCCGCTGGCACGTCCGGCAGAACTGGTTTACTGGCTGGGTGGTGAACTGCCCTGTACCGTTATCTATCGTGGAGAACCGCAATGAACCCTTTCTATTTTTCCCAGGGCAGCCTGCCGCTGCTGGTCAGCATTCCCCACGCTGGTACTGAACTGACGCCTGAGGTAGACGCCGGATTGAGCGAGGCCGCGCGCGGCCTGCCTGACACCGACTGGCACATCCCGCTGCTGTATGATTTTGTGCGTGACCTCGGGGCCAGTGTGTTAATCGGCCGCTATTCCCGTTTTGTGGTCGATCTTAATCGTCCGCCCGATAATCAGCCACTCTATACCACTGCCACCACCGGCCTGTTCCCGGAAACCCTGTTCGACGGCACGCCAACCTTTGCACCAGGCAAAACGCCCGATGCCACAGCGCGTCAGGGCTACATCGAGCAGATCTGGCAACCTTACCATCAGCAGATTCAGCAGGAGCTGGCGCGGCTTAAAGCGCAGCACGGCTATGCGTTGCTGTTTGACGCCCACTCCATCGCCAGTAAAATCCCCCGCCTGTTTGAGGGGCGGCTGCCCGATATCAACATCGGCACCAACGATGGCGCGAGCTGCACGCCTGAAATGAGCGCGGCGATTGAGGCGGTGTGTGCGGCCCAGACCGACTACAGCTGGGTGCTCAACGGCCGCTTTAAGGGCGGTTACATCACCCGCGCCTATGGCCAGCCTCAGCAGCAGATTAAGGCAGTTCAGCTGGAACTGGCGCAGCTGAACTACATGGATGAAACCCCGCCTTATGCCTGGCAGCAGGCGCGTGCCGCAGGGTTACAAAAAGTGTTAAAGGCGATGATCCACGCCATGCTGGCGCAGGCCAGACCGCAATAAATCTGCGATGCGCCGCCCTGGTGCAGCGCTGCGCTAATCGGGTGCAGGTGAGAGCAGCCTGTCTGGCTGCTCCCTTGCTTCCGCCTCCATTCGTCGCTTTTGCAGAGCTGGCATAACCTTTGCTTGGTTGTATGTACAAGTGCTGCAGCGCGTGCTCAATCTGAATAAATCCCGTCTGGCTCACAAAATGATAAAGCCGGCAATGAACTGCACTGCGTTAACTTGTATATACATGACATATCATCCTGTGAAATTTATGTTAAATATTGCAGGGCGATCACCAGGCCGCTACTTTCAGGAGAACCGTATGACGCACCCTCTGACCCTTCGTCGTTTATGTCTCACTACGCTGGTTTCCAGTCTGCTGCTCTGTGGCGTCAGCGCCCAGGCTAAAGAGTGGAAGTCCATCACCATTGCCACTGAAGGCAGTTATGAACCCTGGAACCTCACCCTGCCGGGCGGCAAGCTGGGCGGTTTCGAACCGGAGCTGATGGCGGATCTCTGCCAGCGCATGGCGATTCAGTGCAAGCTGGTGGTACAGAACTGGGATGGCATGATCGCCGGACTGAATGCCGGAAAATATGACGTGATCATGGATGCGATTGTGATTACGCCCGACCGCAAAAAAGTGGTGAATTTCACCGTCCCTTACGCCTCCACGCCCGCCACCTTTATCACGGTAAAAGAGTCACTGCTGCCCGCCGACAGTAAGATCATCAAACTTACCGACGATGAAAAAACCATAGCGCCTGCCATTGCACCCCTGAAAGCCGCGCTGAAGGGCAAAACGATCGGTATCGCCTCCGGCACGGTCTACACGCCGTTTATCGACAAATACTTCAAAGATGTGGCGGATGTACGTGAATACACCAGCTCAGCCGATGCGATCCTCGATTTGCAGGCCGGACGCATTGATGCGGTGTTTGATGATGTGACCTTTGCACAGTCGATGCTGGCGCGACCGGATAACCGTAACCTCAGCTTCAGCGGTCCGCAGCTGGGCGGTCCGATCTGGGGTGAGGGCGAGGCGTTGGGCGTGCGCATGGCAGACAACGATCTGAAAGGCCGGCTGGATCAGGCGATCAAAGCCGCGCTGGCCGACGGCACAGTGAAAAAGCTGAGCGAGAAGTGGTTCAAAACTGACGTCACACCCTGAGAGAGGTAACGGATGATAAGCCTGCTGAGTTTTGGCCCGGACGGCTGGGGACGGTTGATTCTGAGTGCCACGCTGACCACGCTGCTGCTGTCGTTTGCCGCGCTGCTGGTTGGCGCGGTGGTGGGGTCGGGCGTTGCTGCCGCAAAGTTATCGCCGCACCGGGCGGTGCGCTGGCTGGGGGAAGGTTACTCGGTGATCTTCCGTGGCATTCCTGAGCTGCTGGTGATCTACCTGTTCTACTTCGGCGGATCGGGGTTGATCACGCAGATCGGACAGCTGTTTGGCGCGGACGGCTTTATCGAAGCGCCGCCATTTCTGATCGGGGCGCTGGCTATCGGGCTTATCTCCGGCTCTTACCAGGCGGAAGTCTACCGCGCCGCACGACTGGCACTGGCGAAAGGGGAGATTGAAGCCGCTGTCGCGATTGGCATGCCGCGCTGGCGCATCCGGCAACGCATTCTGCTGCCGCAGGTGGCGCGCTATGCGCTGCCCGGCCTGTCAAACGTCTGGCAGATGAGCCTGAAAGATTCGGCGCTGGTGTCGGTGACCGGCATTGTCGAGCTGATGCGGGCCAGCCAGATTGCGGCCGGTTCGACCCGTGACTACTTCTCCTTTTACCTGGTGGGCGGAGCCTGTTACCTGCTGCTGACGCTGCTGTCGAACCGCGCCTTTCTGCGCGCCGAATCCCGTCTTGGCCGCGCCTGGCAAAGCCGCACCGCTGCGCAGCATTAAGGAGACTTATGATCGATTTTGCGTTCCTCACTGACACCTTCCTTAAACTCAGCGCTGCACTGCCGGTCACGCTGGGCCTGTTTATCAGTGCGTTTCTCTGCGGAGGCGTGCTGGCAGTAGGTATTCTGGCACTGCGCATGAGCCGCTGGCGGGTGCTGAGCGCGTTTGCCCGTGGTTACATTCTGGTATTTCGCGGCTCGCCGCTGATGATTCAGCTGTTCCTGATCTACTACGGTCTGGGGCAGTTTGGCGTGATCCGTCACAGCATCTTCTGGCCGTTCCTGCGAGAGCCTTTTACCTGCGCAGTGCTGGCACTGTCGCTCTGTACCGCTGCCTACACCGCGGAGATTCTGCGTGGCGCGCTGCTGGCGGTGCCGCCCGGTCAGGTGGAAGCGGGCATGGCCTGCGGTATGTCGCGCGGGCTGCTGCTGCGACGGATTATCGCGCCGGTGATGCTGCGTTACGCGCTGCCCGCGTACTCTACCGAAGCGATCCTGCTGGTGAAATCGACCGCGCTGGCCAGTCTGGTGACGGTGTGGGATGTCACCGGGGTAGCGCAGCAGATCATTCAGCGCACCTACCGCACCATGGAGGTGTTTCTCTGTGCGGCGGCGATCTACCTGATCCTCAACTTCATTATTGTTCAACTCTATGCCCTGCTGGAGCGGCGTCTGACGCCGGTACATAAACCGGAAAAAAAGCCGTTACTGACCGCTAAGCCGATTACCGGAGGAGAGAAAAATGTCTGAACTGCAACCCGTCACGCTGTCGGCCAGCGATATCCATAAATCTTTTGGTGCCATGGAGGTGCTGAAAGGCATCTCGCTGCAGGCGCACAAGGGCGATGTCATCTCCATTCTTGGTGCCAGCGGATCGGGCAAAAGTACGCTGCTGCGCTGCATTAACCTGCTGGAGACGCCCGATTCCGGCGTGGTCAGCGTCGGCGGTGAAACCATCGAGATGAAGCGCCATGCACGCGGGCATCAGCTGGCAGCCAATCCGCGGCAGATTGAACGGCTGCGTTCCCGACTGGGGATGGTGTTTCAGAGCTTTAACCTCTGGTCGCATCTCACCGTGCTGCAGAATGTCATTGAAGGGCCGCACTACGTGCTGAAGCGCGATAAAAAAGCCTGCATCGCCCAGGCGGAACAGCTGCTGGATCGGGTTGGTCTGCTGAATCGCAAAGACTTCTATCCCGCCCAGCTTTCGGGGGGGCAGCAGCAGCGGGTGGCAATCGCCCGTGCGCTGGCAATGGACCCGGAGGTGATGCTGTTTGATGAGCCGACGTCAGCACTGGACCCGGAACTGGTGGGCGAGGTGCTGAAGGTCATGCGCAGCCTGGCGGAAGAGGGGCGGACCATGCTGGTGGTCACTCACGAGATGGGCTTTGCCCGCAACGTCTCAAACCGGGTGGTGTTTATGCATCAGGGCACGATTGATTGTCAGGGCACGCCAGAGGCGATGTTCGGCGAGGCCGGTTCGACGCGCTTTAAGCAGTTTATCTCCAGTCATCATCAGGTGGAGCCGGTGGTATGAGTGGCGTGACGAAGCAGAGGCGGGTCTGGGGCGATGGTCCGCTCAAATGGCAGGAACTGGTGCAGGTTGCCCGGCACGGTGCCACCCTGACGCTGAGCGACAGCGCCTGGCAGCGCATCGCGCAGAGTCGTGAAATCGTCGGCAACATCGTGGCGGCGGGGCAGGTGGCGTACGGTATCAATACCGGGCTGGGAGCGCTCTGTAACATCACGCTGTCTGAAGATGAGCTGGGCCAGCTGTCGCGCAATACGCTGATGAGCCATGCCTGCGGCGTCGGACCGGTGCTGAAAAAAGCGGAGGTGCGCGCCATTCTGTGCGCCGCGATTGCTAACTACAGCCACGGCAAATCGGGTGTCTCAGTGGCGCTGGTGCAGCAGCTGCTGGCGCTGCTGAATCTGCAGATTACGCCACAGGTGCCGTCGCAGGGATCGGTGGGCTATCTGACCCATATGGCGCATATCGGCCTGGCGCTGATTGGTATTGGCGAGGTGGAGTGGCGTGGCGAAATCATCCCGGCGCAGCAGGCGCTGGAACAGGCGGGGTTAGCCCCTTACCGGCCTGGCGCAAAAGAGGGGCTGAGCCTGGTTAACGGCACGCCCTGCATGACCGGCTTAGCCTGTCTGGCTCTGGACGATGCTGAACGTCTGCTGGACTGGGCGGATGTTACCGGCGCAATGAGCTTTGAGGCGCTGCGCGGACAGCTGGTGGCCTTTGACCCTGAGGTGCTGGCGCTCAAGGCCAGTCCGGGGATTCAGCGCAGCGGCGAACGTCTGCGCCAGTTGTTACGTGACAGCCCGCTGCTGAACGCGAGCGTCGGCATCCGGACTCAGGATTCGCTGAGCCTGCGGTCGATGCCGCAGGTGCACGGTGCCTGCCGCGATCAGTTCGACCATGCCGCCCGTCAGGTGGAGACCGAACTCAACGCCTGTACCGACAATCCGCTGATTCTGGGCACGCCACAGGCCTGGCGCGTGGTGTCGCAGTCACATCCGCACGGTGAGTCGGTGGCGATGGCCTGCGACCTGCTGGCGATTGCGCTGGCGGAGCTGGGCAGTATTGCTGAGCGACGGCTGGATCGGCTGGTCAACCCGCTTGTCAGCGGCCTGCCGCCGTTTCTGGTTGCGGAGCCTGGCGTCAATTCCGGCATGATGATTGCGCAATATGTGGCGGCATCACTCTGCGCGGAAAACCGTCAGCTGGCGCAGCCTGCGGTGCTCGATAACTATGTCACATCGGGATTACAGGAGGATCATCTGAGCCTCGGCACCGGGTCGGCGCTGAAACTGCTGAAGCTGGTCAGCAATGTCGATCACATTATCGCGATTGAGTATCTGCTGGCGGCGCAGGCGCTGGAGTTTCATGGTGAATCAGAGCTGGCAGCGGGCACGCGGCGCGCCTGGCAGCTGTTGCGGCAGGTGGTTGATCGCTGGCAGCAGGATCGCTGGCTGGCCCCCGACATTGCCCGCGCGGTGGCGCAGATAAAAGCGCACCGGGCCGATGCGCTTATGGAGTGAGGATTATTTGCGGCGTGCGTCCGGGCGGACTAAATCAAAGCGCTGCGCTTCACTGATCCCGTAATAGGCACTGGGTCCGCCCGCGCGCAGAATCGGCTCGGCTTTGGCGGTCTGATAGATGCCCTCTTCAAGCAGCGATTCATCGATGTGGATCGCCACCGCTTCACCCATCACCAGCCAGCTGTCGAGCAGGTTACCGCTGGCATCCTGCAGCTGAATGAGTTGCGTCAGGCGGCACTCGAAGTTGACCGGGCTTTCCGCTACCAGGCTGGCACTGACCTGTGAAGCGGCCAGCGGCGTTAGCCCGGCAAAGGCGAACTCATCCTGATCGGCAGGCAGCGAGGCAGAACTTTCATTCATCGCTTCGGCCAGCGGACGGGTCGCCAGGTTCCAGACAAACTCTTTGGTCTCTGCAATATTCCGCACGCTGTCTTTCCAGCCGCTGCTGGCGAAACCGATAATCGGCGGATGATAGTTGAAGCAGTTAAAGAAGCTGTAAGGGGCCAGATTGTGCTGACCGCTGGCGCTGACAGAGCTAATCCAGCCAATCGGGCGCGGCCCGATGATGGCGTTCAGCGGATCGTGCGGCAGTCCGTGACCAGCACGGGGTTGATAGGAATAGCGTTTCCGGGTCATAACGTCTCCAGCAGATGATTTTATTTATCTTAGCCCGACAGCATCACCCGACGGAATCGGAAAGAGGTAAGCGGATGGTGCGGGTTTATTTTCCGCCGCCTACAGCGTATTGTACGCGCGCCTGAATAATTGAGAGAACGTATGAAAAAGTCAGCCAGCACGTCGCCCTTCCACGCCCGCAATCGCCATCAGGGCGAATACGATTTTGCCGCGCTAACCGCTGCCCATCCGCCGCTGGTGGCGAAAGTCCGGCCTAACGGTTATGGCGTGCAGTCCGTGGATTTCGCGGACCCGGAGGCGGTAATGCTGCTGAACCAGGCGCTCATCAAACTGTTTTATGACATCGACTGGCAACTGGCCCCCGGCTCACTCTGCCCGCCTGTGCCAGGACGCGCTGATTATCTGCACTACCTGGCCGATCTGATGGCGCTGGACAACAACGGCGCGATCCCGGCGGCGGACGTGCTGGATATCGGCTGCGGCGCAAACTGCATCTATCCACTGATTGGTGCGGCGGAATATGGCTGGCGCTTTACCGGCACCGAAATTGATGAAGCCGCCATCAAAGCCGCTAACCGCATCGTCGCGGCTAACCCACGCCTGACGCGCCAGATCCGTCTGCGTCGTCAGAAAAACAGCGATGCGGTGCTGGCGGGCGTGGTCAGCAAAAATGAATTTTTCAGCGCGGTGATGTGTAACCCGCCGTTCCACGCGTCGGCTGAAGAGGCGTCCTCGGGATCGCAGCGTAAAGTGCGCAATCTCGGGCTGGATAAAAGTGCGCCACTTAACTTTGGCGGGCAGCACAATGAGCTGTGGTATCCCGGTGGCGAAAAGGCGTTTATCGGCAAGATGATCGCCGAGAGCGTGGCGTTTGGTCGCCAGATTGGCTGGTTTACTTCATTAGTTTCGCGCAAAGAGAATTTACCGGCGCTGGAAAAACAGCTGCAGGCGCTCGACGTCGAAGAGGTGCGGGTGGTGAATATGGCGCAGGGTCAGAAGCAGAGCCGCTTCCTGGCGTGGAGTTTTATGCCTGCCGCACAGCGCAGCAAGCTGCTGAGTCGCCTGGGGAACTGAGGCATCTCATTACGCAGGTAACAGGAATCTCTCTGCTGAGAAAAAAGGACGGGCTGCGATGCGGCCGTTTCAGACTGCTGACAAACCCAATCAGGGTTGCTCTGGCAGCAACACATTAGCTAATAGCGCAGGGAACACGGACAGAGGAGGAAAGCGTCCCGCGCCATGGACGGCGCGGGACGAGCGACCAGGGATGGTTTAAGCGACATTCCGATCTGCCCGTGTTCCCTTCGCAGGGTCGGTCTCACAGCTGGGCAGGGCAGACTTTGCCAACAATCAAAACGGGCCGCTAAGCGGCCCGTTTTGATCAGGATACGTGCTGCAGGAATTCGCGCAGACGTTCGCTGGGGGGATTGCTAATCAGACTGTCGGGATCGCCATCTTCCGCAATCCGGCCCTTGTCGATAAAGATCAGACGCGAGGCGACCTTCTGCGCAAAGCCCACTTCGTGCGTCACAATCACCATCGTCATGCCTTCTTCCGCCAGATCCTGCATCACTTTCAGTACTTCGTGACGTAACTCCGGGTCCAGCGCAGAGGTTGGCTCATCAAACAGCATCATCTTCGGCTTGACCGCCAGCGCACGGGCAATCGCCACACGCTGCTGCTGGCCGCCGGACAGCTCGGACGGGAAGTGATGCGCACGCTCTGCCAGACCTACTTTGCCCAGAAGCTCTCGTGCCAGCTGGCGTGCTGCCTCTTTGCTGGCACCGCGCACCCGGATAGGACCGAAAGCGACGTTGTCCAGCGCACTCATCTGTGGGAACAGATGAAACTGCTGAAACACCATACCCGCTTCCTGACGGATCAGACGGTCGTCGACTTTCGGGTCGTTAACGCGCAGGCCATCAACAATCAGCTCGCCGCTGGTGATCTCTTCCAGCTTGTTAATGCAGCGCAGCAGCGTCGACTTACCGGAACCGGATGGGCCGATAATCACCACCACTTCACCCTGGTTAATCTTCAGATCGATATTGTGCAGCACCTGGGTCTGGCCAAAATGCTTGGAGACATCTTTAAATTCAATCACAGGATTTTCACCCTTTTCTCAATGCGGCGCAGCACAAAGCTCAACACCAGCGTAATCACCAGATAGATGATCGCGACGGCGCTCCAGATTTCCAGAGCGCGGAAGTTACCGGCAATAATCTCCTGACCCTGACGTGTCAGTTCGGCCACGCCGATAACGATAAACAGTGAGGTATCTTTGATGCTGACAATCCACTGGTTGCCCAGCGGCGGCAGCATACGACGCAGTGCCAGCGGCATAATCACGTAGCGCAGTGTCTCGCGGCTCGACAGGCCAAGCGCCAGTCCGGCTTCACGGAATCCCTTGTTGATCGACAGCACGGCACCACGGGTGATCTCGGCAATATACGCGCCGGAGTTAATCATGATGGTCACCACGGCGGCGGTGAAAGGATCAATACGCAGGTCAGGGAATGCCATCGGCAGCGCAAAGTAAATAAACATCACCTGCACCACGATAGGGGTGCCACGGATGATTTCGATAAACACCAGGGCGATGTTATTGGTGATCCAGCCACCGTAAGCGCGGGCAAAACCGGCCACCAGCCCGATAAACAGGCCGCCAACCAGGCCAATGATTGAGATAATTAAGGTCAGTTTGGCGCCTTCGAGCAGCGCTGGCATGGCGGGCCAGATGACGCTCCAGTCAAACTCCATGGTGTCACTCCAGATATGTTGCGATGGAAAAAAGCAGGGAAAAAGTTTCCCTGCTGAAATCAGATAACGGGCAAATTATTATTTAGGTTCAGTGCCGAACCATTTTTTATAAAGCGTGTTGTAGGTGCCGTTCTCTTTCAGGGTTTTCAGTGCGCCGTTTACCTTCTCACGTAAATCGTCGCTGCCTTTCGGGAAGGCGATGCCATACTGCTGCGCTTCAATCGAATCGCCTACCGCTTTAAAGCGGCCTTTACCCGCGGTGTGGATGAAGTACAGGATGTTTGGCGTGTCATGCAGCACCGCGTCTGCACGGTTGGTGCCCAGCTCCATGTAGGCGCTGTCGATGTTCGGGAACTGACGCAGATCTTTCGATTTGATGTTGGCTTTGGCGTACTCCACAGAGCCGGTGCCGCTTTTCACTGCGACGACTTTGCCGTTCAGATCGCTGATGCCTTTGATGTTGTTTTCATTGTTACGCACCATCACCTGCAGACCGCTTTTGTAATAGCCATCAGAGAACTCGATCGCTTTTTTACGTTCTTCGGTAATGGTGATACCCGCCAGTGCCAGATCGACATTGCGCGTTTGCAGTGCAGGGATAATGCCGCTGAAGTCCATTGGCTTCAGGGTGTAATCGAGCTTCAGCTCTTTCGCAATGGCATCCCACAGATCCACGTCAAAACCGACATATTTGTCACCCTGTTTGAATTCAAACGGAACAAAGGCGGTATCGGTAGCGACGACCAGCTTCTTTTCTGCTGCAGTGGAAGAGAGAGAGAAGGCCAGCGCCAGCGCGGCCACAGAAACTTTTAACAGTGACTTCATCATTTTTCCTTTTTTACTACCAGGCGGCAGGGCCTGCGTTTGCGGCTTGTCATATGAAAGAATTATGCCAACTTTGCAAAATCCGCGAAATCAGAGAGTTAAATAACACAGCTGACACGATTTTGCA
This sequence comes from Pantoea sp. SM3640, assembly GCF_015654165.1. NCBI lineage: Bacteria > Pseudomonadati > Pseudomonadota > Gammaproteobacteria > Enterobacterales > Erwiniaceae > Pantoea > Pantoea sp. SM3640. The sequence goes on along the minus strand of NZ_CP064872.1, from coordinate 2,570,138 downwards.
GTTAATTCTGCCATTGCACCTTATTGGTGCTCAACTTTGGTGCAGGTAACTGTTTTGGTGCAAGCGGTAGTTTGCCTCAGATGTTAAGGCTGTGAAGCGGGGGAGGGAAGAACTGTTAACAGGGTCATAAAATTGCGGTAACACAGACGTAAAAAAGGCGGGTTTCCCCGCCTGATTGAGTGCAATACGTGTTATTCAATGTTGGCTTCGATGAACCACAGGAATTTGTCCAGATCGCGCGATGCCGCAGTAAAGATGTCAGCGGTATCTTCGTCTTTTACTTCTGAAATCGCTTTACGGGTATCGTTCGCCACAACGCTGTAACGGTCTGCCAGCGCTTTCAGATGATCCTGCACACTGTGGATATTCAGCGGATAGCTTTTCAGCGGAGTCTTGTCATTCACAACCTGCGTGGTGCCCAGCGCCACGCCACCCAGCTGAACCACACGCTCGGCAATGGTGTCCTGATGGTCAGTAATCGTAGTGCGGAAGCCATCCAGCATCTCATGCACACCGATAAAATTAGCACCGCGCATGTTCCAGTGCGCCTGCTTAGTGATCAATGACAGGTCAATAAACTCGACTACCAGACGGTTTAACACCGCGATGGTGGCTTTCTTCTCATCTTCGGCCACGTCGTTGCGGGTATAAATCAGGTCAGAAGATTTCGTTTTAACCAATTTAGCGGTACTCATCGTTTCAGTCCTCTCTTTGATGGTTGTCCTAATCAAGTACCGGATAAGTATAGCAGCGCTTTTGAGCTTTGCAGAAACGACTTTGACGATGGATGAAATAGCGTGTGTCTTTATTAAAGGCCGGGCTGGACGGGTAAGGTTAAAGCTATGTTAAAATATAACTATTATTAAATAGTCATTTAAATCATAACATTATAAGCAGTTGTAAATAACAGGTAAGTGACTGTTTCAAAATAGGATGAGCCGTAAAGCGCAGCGGTTAAGAATAATTCTCATGCTGAGCATGATTGTTATTTCGCCCGCCAGCGTGGCGGGCTGAAATCGATTATTTATGCCTGTCGTCTGATAATTCAACGCTGCTTAACTGATTCTTTTTCGGACGCATAGTCAGTGTTGAACCGGCTGAGGCGATGATGATGGCCAGCAGCGCCAGCCACTGAAGTCCGGTCAGCGTTTCCCCCAGAAACAGCATGCCGGAAAAGGCGGCCATGGCGGGTTCAAGACTCATCAGCGTGCCGAAAATGCGCGCCGGTAAGCGGGTGAGGGCGATCATCTCCAGTGAATAGGGAATGGCGCTGGAAAGCAGCGCGACCAGCAACGCGATCGGCATCACCGCCCATGTCCAGATGCCGCTTTCGGCGAACGTCAGCCCAAGCGGCACAAAAATGACCGAGGCGATCAACGAACCGATGGCTACCGTTGCGGGGCCATGCTCTGCACCTGCCCGTTGTCCCGCCAGAATATAGATCGCCCAGCAAGCACCTGCACCCACTGCCAGCGCTGCGCCCAGCGGGTCAATCGCGGTCATGTCTGTACCAAACGGCAGCAGGAACCACAGGCCAATTACCGCCAGCAACACCCAGACAAAATCCAGTGGCCGGCGCGATCCAAACAGCGCCAGCGCCAGCGGGCCGGTAAATTCCAGTCCCACCGCCACGCCCAGTGGCACGGTACGAATCGCCAGATAAAACGTGAAATTCATGGTGCCCAGAGCCAGTCCATACATCAGCAGGGGCAGACGCTGCTCCCGGCTGAAGCGTAAACGCCAGGGCTTGAAAATGACGCAGAGTATCAGGGTACCAAAGCCTAAGCGCAGTGCGGTAATCCCAGTGGCACCTACAGAAGGAAACAGGCTTTTTGCCAGCGAAGCGCCGCCCTGCAGCGACAGCATCGCAATCAGTAGCACGGCAATCGGCATGACTATCGGGGCAAGATTTTTGGAAGCGGGAGAGGCAGACATCCTGTGTACTTTTCCTGGTCAAAAACGTAATGAGTCAGCCAGTGTAAAGGAAATAGCGGGCAAAGAATCACGGAATCGCGTTTTAAATCTGACTTAACTGAGCAAATTTTGGCCAGAATCAGGGCCATTTAGGTAAAGAAATGTCAGGATTTTTTAGGATTTAACTTAAAGAACGAAATGAGCACAAAATGATTATTGCAGAAAGATGACGGATTTTATAAGAAAAATGAATGACATAGGATGTCGCATTAACTTCCTGTTACACCAAACTTTCTGTTAGACAACAAAATCCGGGCAGAGTTTCTCGCTATTTTTTGTTATATTTTCAGCGTTGTCAGGAGAGAAGTATTTTCACATTTGAGGTGGTTATGAAAAAAATTGCATGTCTTTCAGCATTAGCCTGTGTACTGGCAGTATCTGCAGGTTCAGCAATGGCACAGAGCACCGTAACTGGTGGCTATGCTCAGAGCGACTATCAGGGCGTGGCTAACAAAGCTAACGGCTTCAACCTGAAATACCGCTACGAAGACGGTTCTAACCCACTGGGTTGGATCGGTTCATTCACCTACACTGAAAAAGATCGTACCGAAGCTGGCATCTACAATAAAGGCCAGTACTACGGTGTGACCGGTGGTCCAGCTTTCCGTCTGAACGACTGGGCTAGCATCTACGGTGTTGTGGGTATCGGCTACGGTAAATTCCAGCAGAACGATACTGCATCACGCGCTAAAACTGATTCAAGCGACGTAGGCTTCTCCTACGGTGCAGGTCTGCAGTTTAACCCAATTCAGGACGTTGCGCTGGACGTTGGTTACGAGCAGAGCCGTATCCGTAACGTTGACGTTGGCACCTGGATTGCTGGCGTAGGTTACAGCTTCTAAGTTTAGCTTAGCTGACCTGCAAAAAAACGGCCCCTTGTGGGCCGTTTTTTATTGTGCTGATTTTACCCCGCTCGCCTTTCACCCCGAACCGATATCCGATGGCTTCTGCTATCCGCAGCCGATAACCAGCCGTAGCTGTTAATGCCGTAAGGCATACAGATTTCGTAGGCAAATAAGAAAAGGGATGAAGAAAGAGGGAAGTGAGCCTCTCAGTCGCTGGCTGAAAGGCGCTGAAGCAGGATTAGCCGCGCCAGATCAGATTCTGGCAGCGACGATCGGCAGGCTTATGGCCCAGCAGTTTCTCAATTAACATCAGACGCAGTGTGAACGGGGAACGCGTCAGCAGGCACAGCCAGGATTTCATCTCCGTGGTTGTTTTTTTCTCAGCCTGGAAGCATTTGCTGCAATCTAAGCAACATTTCAGGGTGCTCATAGAATCACCTCCCAATCATTGTCGACGCGGTAGTCAGCAGCCTGCGGTGAGAAACGTCATCACACCGGCGCAACAGAGGATCAACTGGGATCCCGCCTTTTGCTGCTTACATTATCAACAAATATAGCACTGGCTATATTGTTTAGCCAAGCCTAATGACGAAAAATTTGAGCTTCTTTGCGGCTGGTTTACAATGAGCGCAGCTAAATCCGTATAGCAGTGTCAATACGGGAAATAATAATGAGGAAGCTTAATGAGTCGTCGTGCTAAAAGCGTGGTTTCTGCGCCAAAAGGACCACTGAAAGATATTGAAGAGCATGTCGAAGGTTTTCGGCAGGTGCGTGAAGCGCATCGTCGGGAATTAATTGATGACTACGTTGAGTTAATCTCTGATTTGATTGGTGAATTTGGCGAAGCGCGTCAGGTCGATATGGCGGCCCGTCTGGGCGTTTCGCAACCGACCGTGGCAAAAATGCTGAAGCGGCTTGGCAGTGCCGGGCTGGTTGAGCAGGTGCCTTACCGCGGTGTTTTCCTGACCGGTGAAGGCGAGAAGCTGGCAGAGGAGAGCCGCGCCCGTCATCATATTGTTGAAAGTTTTCTGCTGGCGTTAGGCATCAGCCACGAAACGGCCCGACGCGATTCAGAAGGTATTGAGCATCACGTCAGTGATGAAACGCTGGCTGTATTTAAGAAGTTCTCCGAAACCCGTTAACGCTAAGGCGTACCCTCACCATGCCTCAACTGCTTCGATCTTTTTTGCATGACTCTATTTTGCATTTACTAATCGTGATTGGTGTAGTTCTGGCATTTCTGGCGGATTTCCGCTGGGCCGCTCTGCCCGGTGCCGTAGACTGGCATACCATCATCACGCTCACCGGGTTGTTGATTCTGACCAAAGGGCTGGAAACCAGCGGCTACTTTGACGTGCTGGGGGGACGGCTGGTTGCGCGTTTCCGGCATGAACGGGCGCTGGCACTCTTTATGGTGCTGGCTGCAGCGTTGCTCTCGACGTTTTTAACCAACGATGTGGCGCTGTTCATTCTGGTGCCGCTGACGCTGACGCTGCGTAAGTTCTCCCGTTTACCTATCTCGCGACTGATTATTTTTGAGGCGCTGGCGGTTAATGCCGGATCGCTGCTGACGCCGGTTGGCAATCCGCAAAACATTCTGTTGTGGAGCCACGGCAAGCTGAGCGTGGTGGCATTTATCGTGCAGATGCTGCCGCTGGCCGCCTGGCTGCTGCTGAGTCTGGTGGTGTTAACCTGGTTCAGCTTTTCAAAGCGGTCGATTGATAAGCATGACAACCCGGAACAGCCGCAGTGGCAGAAGCCGCTTTTTATCGTCAGCGTCGTGTTGTACCTGCTGTTTATTGCCGGTCTGGAGCTGGAGATCACCGGCTGGATACTGCTGCTGATCCTCGCCACTTTCCTGGTGATGGCACGTCCGGTGCTGCTGCGCATCGACTGGAGCCTGCTGGCAGTATTTATCGCCATGTTTATTGACGTCTTCCTGCTGACGCGTCTGCCGGTGATGCAGGCGCACTTTGATGCGGTGGCGCATTTTGGCCAGGGACAGCTCTATCTGCTGGCGATTGGGCTGTCGCAGGTGATTAGCAACGTCCCGGCAACGATTCTGCTGCTGCAAAAAGTACCGCCGACGGATGTGCTCGCCTGGGCCGTTAACATTGGCGGATTCGGTCTGCTGCCGGGATCGCTTGCTAACCTGATTGCCCTGCGCATGGCGAAAGACAAAGCTGTCTGGTGGCAATTCCATCTCTTTTCCCTTCCTCTGCTGGCCTGGTCAATGGCCAGCGGCTGGCTGCTGTTGCAGTTACTCCATTAGCACGGACGCATCCTGCTACGCCCATCAAGTGGCAGGATGTGCGCCATTCCTCAAGTTTCGTAAAGTTGCACTGGATTTTGTCAATTTCCGAGATAAGGTTAACAGGACCTTTATGCCCGGAATCAGGGCCTTAGCCAGTGATGGGAACTATGAGCGAGAATAACCAACGCGATCAACACCAGCAGGACGCAGATAACGCGACGGATAAAAGCCGTCAGTCAGAGGAAAATCAGGACAACGACCAGCAGCCTGAGCGTAAACGCCCCGGTAAAAAGCCGCTGATTATTCTGGCGGTGGTGGTGGTGGTGATGCTGATTGTCGGCTTCTGGTTCTGGTTCTCTACCCGTAATATTGAAACCACCGATGACGCCTTTACTGAAGGCGATGCCGTTACCATTGCGCCTAAAGCGTCCGGCTATGTCGTGAAACTGCTGGTAAAAGATAACCAGCGGGTGAAGAAGGGCGATCTGCTGGTGGAAATCGATCCCAGTGATAACCGTGCTCAGCGTGAACAGGCTAATGCGCAGCTTGGCTTAGCGGTCGCACAACTGCATCAGGCGCAGGCACAGCTGGCGCTGTCAAAAGTACAGTATCCGGCACAGCGCGATCAGGCGCTGGCGGACCAGGCGAAAGCAGAAGCAAACCTGCTGAATGCGCAGGCGGATTATCGTCGCCAGCGTGGCGTCGACCCGCGTGCGACCAGTCAGCGTAATATCGACAGCGCATCCGCGCAGTTACGTTCGGCGCAGGCGCAGTTACAAAGCGCGAAAGCGCAGGTTGAAGTTGCGTCACAGGTCGCCCTGCAGATTCGTCAGCAGGAAACCAATGTTGAAGCGCGTCAGCAACAGGTTGAGCAGGCAAAGGCGCAGTTAAGTACAGCCGATCTGAATCTCTCCTATACCCAGGTTCGTGCGCCTTATGACGGGTTTATCACTAAACGTAACGTTCAGCTGGGCACCCTGGTGCAGGCCGGTTCCTCACTGTTCTCGCTGGTCTCACCTGAGATCTGGGTCACGGCGAACTTCAAAGAGTCTCAGCTGCAACGGATGAATCCGGGCGACAAAGTGGACATCAGCGTTGATGCCTGGCCGGATATGAAGCTGGAAGGGCATGTCGACAGTATTCAGATGGGCTCCGGTTCGCGCTTCTCAACCTTCCCGTCAGAGAACGCCACCGGCAACTATGTGAAAATCGTTCAGCGCGTGCCGGTGAAAATCGTTATTGATAAGGGCCTTGATCCGAACCATCCGCTGCCGCTGGGTCTCTCGGTTGAACCGAAGGTAACGGTGGAATGAGTACGGCGCAGAGCTGGAAACCCGCCAGTAATCCGTGGTTAGTGGCGATCACGGTCACGCTGGCGGTGTTTATGGAGATCCTCGACACCACCATCGTTAACGTGGCGCTGCCACATATCGCCGGTTCGCTCTCTTCCAGTTACGATGAGTCAACCTGGGTGCTGACCTCCTATCTGGTGGCAAACGGCATCGTGCTGCCTATCTCTGCGTTCTTCAGCCGGCTGTTTGGGCGTAAACAGTTTTTCCTGATCTGCATCGTGATGTTCACCATCTGCTCGTTCCTGTGCGGCATTGCCACGGAACTCTGGCAGATCATTCTATTCCGCGTGCTGCAGGGCTTTTTTGGCGGCGGGTTGCAGCCGGTTCAGCAGTCCGTGCTGCTGGACTACTTCAAGCCGGAAGATCGCGGCAAGGCGTTTGGTCTCTCCTCTATCGCCATTATTGTCGCGCCGGTTATTGGTCCGACATTGGGTGGCTGGATCACCGACAACTACAGCTGGCGCTGGGTCTTCTTTATCAACATTCCGGTCGGCGTGCTGACCGTGCTGGCCATTTATCAACTGCTGGAAGATCCACCGTGGGAGCGTAAATGGGCCAAAGGCAAACTGAAGATCGATTACATCGGTATCAGTCTGATTACGCTGGGGCTGGGTTGCCTGCAGGTGATGCTGGATCGTGGAGAAGATGAGGACTGGTTCGCTTCACACTTTATCGTGCTGTTCGCGGTGCTGGCGCTGGTCGGTATCGTCGGGGCCATCTACTGGCTGATGTATGCCCGTAAGCCGGTGGTCGATATTCTGGTGATGAAAGACCGCAACTTCTGGGTGGCTGGCCTGCTGATGGCTGGGATGGCGATGATTCTCTATGGCAGCTCCGTGGTGTTGCCACAGCTGGCGCAGCAGGATCTCGGGTACACCGCCACCTGGTCAGGGCTGGTGCTGTCGCCTGGCGCGGTGCTGATTGTATTGACGATTCCGCTGGTGCTGAAACTGATGCCGATTGTGCAGACGCGATACATCATCGCGTTTGGCTTCAGCTGTCTGGCCGTGGCGTTTCTCTACTCCTCCACCTTAACGCCCAATGTCGATTTTAAAACGCTGGTGTTGATGCGCAGCGCACAGTCCATTGGGCTGGGTTTCCTGTTTGTTCCGCTTACGACTATCGCCTTTGTCACCATTCCACAGCGGCTTAATGCTGATGCCTCGGCGCTGTTTACCATGTTCCGAAACGTGGCCGGATCGATTGGGATCTCGCTGTCGACCGCGGCCATCACCGAACGCGAGCAGGTACGTTCGGCGCATATGGTGCATAACATGACGCCGCTGAACGAGCCGTTCAACATTACGCTTCAGCACTGGGCGCAGGCGATACGTGATTTTACCTCGGCAGTGGGTGATCCCGTTACGCTGGCAACCGGACAGCTCTATCAGGAGATGATTGCGCAGTCGCGCATCCTCGCTTACATCGATGTCTTCTCAGGCCTGAGTATTGTCGCCCTGATTCTGATTCCATTTTGCTGGCTGCTGTCGCCGATTAAGAGCGAAGGCAGTGCAGGAGCACACTAACATGAAGGTTTATTTCTCTCATCGCCTGAAACCCCTGAGTTTACTGCTGGCCCTGGGGCTGGCAGGCTGCGCCGTCGGACCTGACTATCAGGCACCGAAACCCGTCGTGCCGGGCAGCTACAACACGCTGGATTCGCAGGAGGCGTCAAAACCGCAAACTGCCGCCATTAATTCACGCTGGTGGCGTAGCTTCAACGATCCACAGCTCGACAGCCTGATTGAGCGGGCGATCGCCGGTAACCTGAGCCTGCAGCAGACGGTGCTGCGCATTGCCGGGGCGCGTGAACAGCTGACACAGGCGCAGGGGAGTCTGTTCCCGAGTCTGAGCGGTTCGGCCAAAGTGACGCGACAGCAGCTTGGACTTAAAGGCTTGCTGGAATCCAATGGTGCGACCGATCAGCTCGACAGCAACGTGGCCAGCCAGCTCAGTGGCCTGACCCAGCCGGTTAACCTTTATCAGGGTAGCTTTGATGCCAGTTGGGAACTTGATCTGTGGGGCAAAGTGCGCCGTCAGGTTGAGGCCGCTAATGCACAGCAGCAGGCGGCGATAGAGCAGCGCAATGATGCGCTGGTCTCACTGGAAGCCGAAGTAGCGCGAGCCTGGCTGCAGCTGCGAGGCGCGCAGAGCACCATTAAGACGCTGCAGCAGCAGATTGAGGTAGCGCAGCAGACCACCGAGCTTACGCAGAGTCAGCAGCAGAATGGACTGGCACCGCTGACCGATGTGGAAAATGCCCGAGCCCAGCTCAGCACGCTGCAGGCGCAACTGCCGCAGTATCAGTCACAGGCACGACAGGCGATGAACGGGCTGGCGGTGCTGCTTGGTAAAACGCCGGGTGCGCTGGATGCTGAACTCAGTACGCCAAAAGCGTTACCACCGCTACCGCAGTTTGTCCCGGTGGGTATTCCCTCCACGCTGGCACGTCGTCGTCCCGATATTCGTCAGGCTGAAGCGACGCTGCATGCTCAAACCGCTGAGATTGGCGTGTCTGTGGCGCAGCTTTTCCCGAGCCTGTCACTGACGGGTCAGCTGGGCGTGCGCAATACCGACGTCAGCTATCTGGATAACTGGAGCAGCCATTTCTACAGTTACGGTCCGTCGCTGTCGATTCCGATCTTCCAGGGTGGACAGCTGGTGTCGAGCGTCAAACTCGCCCGGGCACAGCAGGCCAGCGCCGCACTGGATTACCGTCAGACGGTGCTGACGGCATTGCAGGATGTGGAGAATGCGCTGGTCAGCTATCGCGCCGATCAGCAGCGTGTCACTGCGCTGGATGAGACGACCGGTGCCCTTCAGCGCGCCTTTGATCTCGCCAGCGACAGTTACCGGCAGGGGCTTTCAACCTTCCTTGAGGTGCTGGATGCACAGCGTCAGCTGGCGCAGGCACAGGAGCAGGCGACACAGGCGCGGATGCAGAGCGCACTTGATTTAGTTGCGCTCTATAAAGCGCTGGGCGGCGGTTGGGAAACGTACCAGAACGTTGAAATGCCGCAATATCCGGTATTTGGCCCGGCCACCCAGGCAAATTAGTCCTCTGGCGGTCGCTGCCTCTGTGCAGTAACCGCCCTTAATCTTTCTTCCTGTCAGCATTACATCAGAGGCCGACAGCCTCTCCCGGCGAATGATGATTATCTAACCTGTTGAATAGCCAGGTGTCTCACCGACGCTCTGCCCGACACAGGCAGCAGAAAATAAACGCGTGATAAGCACAGGGTTATTTTCAGCAACCGAGAAGCGACGTTATTTTTATGTTGCTGGTCTATTCTGATTCAGCTTTTTGAACTCTGTCACCTTTCTGAATTTATTTCCTGAACGGATTTTTTAAGTCGCCTCATGAGCAGGCAGGTAACCCGGGCGCAACTATTCCTCCGCCTGCGTCAGGCAGAACTGTTAATGCACAGCTGAGGGAACTGCGAATAATCTGACTCTGCTGCTAAACGCAGCGGCAAAAAAAAGTTAACAGATAGCAGTGGGCATTATTAAAAATTCATCAGGGCGTTAATTATTTTGGGCTATTTAACGTCCTGGAGGGCGATTTTTAAGCATAATCTGTAAGCTGGTGTGACTGAGATCGCGATCAGAGCATGTTTTTAATCGGCTATCAGCAGGTGCGCATCCGTAAATAATGATGCTGTAAAAACCCACTTTAGTAGATAAGGTAAACGGTCAGCTTTCGGTATAAAGCCTCTGAAATCGTTTTCAACAATGGAACCGGAGCACGATTTGTTGTTAATTCAGCGTTAATAAAACGTCAGGCACTGCCGATTTTAATAGTGCTGTTTTGTCTGAATTAATACTTAAGAATTATCTGTAGCGTAAAAATAATTTATTTTTTTATTTGAATTAGGTAATCTTGGCGCTACAGTTTTATTAACCCCCCTTAATCAAGGACATTGTGATGAGTGACGCATTTAAAGTACTGAACAATATTCGCACATTACGTGCCCAGGCTCGTGAACTGCCACTGACCGATCTTGAAGAGATCCTGGAAAAATTAACCGTTGTTGTTACTGAGCGCCGCGAAGAAGCAGAAGCGGAAGAGACGCAGAATCGCGAAAAAGAAGAAAAGCTGTCTAAATATCGCGAAATGCTGCTGGCTGACGGCATCGATCCTAATGAATTATTAGGTGCGCTGGAAAGCGGAAAAAAACGCACCAAGCGTGCGCCGCGTCCGGCTAAATATTCTTACACCGATGAAAACGGTGAGCAGAAATCATGGACAGGTCAGGGGCGCACCCCGGCAGCGATTAAAAAAGCGCTGGATTCCGGTAAAAGCCTGGACAGTTTCCTGATCGATTGATCAACACAATCCTTGTAAGTGGGAGCCGGGGGGCCATTAGTGTCCTCCGGCTTTTTTATTTCTGTCGGGATATCAATCACCCCGCCAGGAATCCACGCCTGACGCTGGCGTGCGCTGCGTCACATCTGGCATAATAGCCGCCGTTTTTTCATCCATTCTCTTCACAAAGGTCAATGCCGTGTTAGTTAGCAGCAATATCACCATGCAGTTTGGCAGCAAGCCACTGTTCGAAAATATCTCCGTTAAATTTGGCGGCGGTAATCGTTACGGTTTAATCGGTGCGAACGGCAGCGGAAAATCCACCTTCATGAAGATTTTGGGTGGCGATCTGGTGCCTTCAGGCGGCAACGTCTCTTACGATCCCAACGAGCGCATCGGTAAGTTGCGTCAGGATCAGTTCGCCTTTGAACAATTCAGCGTGCTGGACACCGTTATCATGGGTCACCATGAATTATGGGAAGTAAAGCAGGAGCGCGACCGCATTTATTCTTTGCCAGAAATGAGCGAAGAAGAGGGGTATAAAGTCGGCGATCTTGAAGCGCTTTACGGTGAGATGGATGGCTATAGCGCCGAGTCGCGTGCCGGTGAATTATTACTCGGCGTCGGCATTCCGGTTGAACAGCATTATGGCCCGATGAGCGAAATCGCTCCGGGCTTTAAATTGCGTGTGCTGCTGGCGCAGGCACTGTTTTCTAATCCGGATATTTTGTTACTCGACGAACCGACGAACAACCTGGACATCGATACGATTCGCTGGCTGGAGCAGGTGCTGAACGAGCGTGACAGCACCATGATTATCATTTCGCATGACCGTCACTTCCTTAATATGGTCTGCACCCACATGGCCGATTTGGATTATGGCGAGCTGCGGGTTTATTCCGGTAATTATGACGAATATATGACCGCAGCAACGCAGGCACGTGAACGTCTGTTATCTGATAATGCCAAAAAGAAAGCGCAGATTGCTGACTTACAATCGTTCGTCAGTCGTTTTAGCGCCAACGCCTCTAAATCACGTCAGGCGACTTCACGTGCTAAGCAGATGGATAAAATTAAACTGGATGAAGTGAAAGCCTCCAGTCGTCAGAACCCGTTTATCCGTTTTGAGCAGGACAAGAAACTGTTCCGTAATGCGCTGGAAGTGGAAGGATTAACCAAAGGATTTGATAACGGTCCGCTGTTTAAGAATTTAAATCTGCTGCTGGAAGTGGGCGAGAAGCTGGCGGTAATCGGTGCCAACGGTATTGGTAAGTCAACACTGTTGAAATCGCTGGTGGGTCAGCTTACGCCAGATAATGGCACGGTTAAATGGTCAGAGAATGCGCGTATTGGTTATTACGCTCAGGATCACGCCGATGATTTTGCCAATGATCTGACGGTATTTGACTGGATGAGTCAGTGGAAACAGCCGGGCGATGATGAGCAGACCATTCGCGGTATTCTCGGTCGTCTGCTGTTTTCGCAGGATGATATTAAGAAGCCGGCAAAAGTGCTTTCCGGTGGTGAGAAGGGTCGTATGCTGTTCGGTAAGCTGATGATGGAAAAACCGAACATCCTGATTATGGATGAGCCGACCAACCACCTTGATATGGAGTCGATTGAATCGCTCAATATGGCGCTGGAGATGTATGAAGGCACGCTGGTGTTTGTTTCGCATGACCGCGAATTTGTCAGCTCGCTGGCAACCCGCGTGATTGAGCTGAAAGCAGACAAGGTGGTGGACTTCACCGGTAATTACGAAGATTACCTGCGCAGTCAGGGTATCGTCTGATAAAAACGGGGTGGCGCAGGCCACCCCGTTTTTTTTGGCCTGTGGTGCTGAGAATTTCATTGCTTATGACCCAGTAGTTAAGGGTTATAAGCGGGTTCAGGGGAAGTTCAGCATAGGCTCAGGGAGCATACGCCTTTCGCAAAGACGCAAAGGACGCCATCCATGGCATGCTCAGCGCGGGCGACTACGCACCTCAGGGATGAGGTGCGTAATCTCGCGGGCAGAGCGCCCAGGGATGGTTTAAGCGACTTTCCGATCTGACCGTGTTTCCGAAGCAGGCCAGGCATCACAGCTGTGCGAGCTTCAGGAAGCTGATGTTTTGCTAGCCCCACCGCCACACACTTCACAATGCGCGTCCTGCGCCACTTTCATGCTGCGGAACTCCGCGCTCATCGCATCGTACATCAGCAACCGGCTGGCGGCGGGCGTGCCAAAGGATGTCAGCACTTTAATGGCTTCCATCGCCTGCATCGCACCAATCACACCCACCAGCGGGGCCATAACGCCTGCTTCCACGCAGCTTAGGGTCTGTTCGCCAAACAGGCGGCTGATGCAGCGATAACAGGGGGTGCCAGGCTGCCAGTTGAATACGCTGATCTGACCTTCCATCCGAATTGCGGCGCCTGAAACCAGTGGTACCCGCTGCTGTCGGCAGAGCCGGTTAAGCTGCTCGCGAACCGCAACATTGTCAGTACAGTCCAGCACCACCTGCTGTTGGGCAATCAGCGCCAGCAGCGCCGCATCGTCCAGCTGTCCATTAACCGGATGCAGCTGGCAGTGCGGATTGATGGCGGCCAGGCTTTGTGCGGCAGAGTCCACTTTAGCGCGGCCGATATCCGCGTCATGATGCAGGATCTGCCGTTGCAGGTTCGAGTGCGACACGGTATCGAAGTCCAGCAGCGTCAGATTGCCGACGCCGGCAGAAGCAAGGTAGGGCGCAGCCGCGCAGCCCAGCCCGCCCAGCCCGACGACCAGCGCGTGACTGGCTTTCAGCCGCTCCTGCCCCTCAAAATCAAAGCCGCGCAGAACAATCTGTCGGTTGTAGCGCAGCATCTCCTCATCACTTAATTCAGGCAGCATTTACGCCTCCAGCAGGGCGTTGAACGGTTCCACCTCAACCCATTCACCCGGTTCCACATTGCCGCGATCCCGTTCCAGCACAATAAAGCAGTTCGCCTGGGCGAAAGAGCTGAAGACGTGCGAACCCTGCATCCCGGTGGTCTCTACCTCCAGTTCACCCTGTGCGTTCTGGCGCAGGATGCCGCGCTGGAAGTCGAGCCGGCCCGGTGACTTTTTCAGGCGCGAGGCGCAGCGCACTTTCTGACGGGGTGGCAAGGCGGATTTCTGCTGGCCCGTGAGGGTGGCAAGCAGCGGCTGCACCAGTTGATAGAAAGTGACGGCGGCGGAGACCGGGTTACCCGGCAGGCCACAGAACCAGCTGCTGTTAAGGCGGCCAAAGGCAAACGGCTTGCCGGGCTTGATCGCCAGCTTCCAGAAACTGATGGCACCGAGTTCTTCCAGCATGCTTTTGGTGAAATCCGCTTCACCCACAGAAACGCCGCCGGTGCTGATCACCACATCGGCCTGCCGATCGGCTTCCTCAAATGCGGCGCGCAGAGCAGCGGGATCGTCTTTGATAATGCCAAGGTCGATGACTTCGCAGCCCAGCTTATGCAGCATCAGCGAGACGGCAAAACGGTTGGTGTCATATATCTGACCGTCTGCCAGCGGCTCACCGACCGGCTGAAGTTCATCACCGGTGGAGAAGATAGCCACCCGCAGTTTTCGTAGCACGCTGACCTCGGCGATACCCAGCGAGGCGAGCAGCGGCAGCTCGGCGGCACCCAGACGCGTACCCGCTTCCAGCACCACATGGCCCGGCTGAATATCATCACCGGTCAGGCGAATATTCTGTCCCTGACGCACCGGCGCGGTAATGACAATCGCATCGCCCTGAGCTTCGGTCTGCTCCTGCATTACTACCGCTTCACAGCCTGCGGGCACCGGCGCACCGGTCATGATGCGAATCACGCTGCCCTGCGGCCACTCACCGCTGAACGGTGCGCCAGCAAAGGCCTTGCCTGCCACGGGAAGCGGTTGTCCGCTGCTGACATCGGCCAGCCTGACGGCGTAACCGTCCATCGCGGAGTTATCAAAGGGCGGCACGGCAATCGGTGAGGTGACTGCGGTTGCGGTGATGCGCCCGACCGCCTCGGCCAGCGGCACGCTCAGTGAGTCGGTGACGGGCGTCAGCTGTGACAACATTTTTTGTTGCGCCTCCTCAAGGGAGATCAAACCTGCAGTAAAACTTTCCATGAACAGTCCAGCCTGGTTATTTCAGATGCTGCCTATTATGGTGGGAATTGGTCGCTGAGTCACATCGGCGTCGGCCGGGCCTGCCGGTCATTGCGACCAAAGTGAAATATGGCGGTAAGAAAAGGTTATAACCACAGGAACAGTTTCCGCTTTACAACACTTAGCAGGCTTTCTATAGTCAAAAATCACCAAAAATGGGTGAAAACCATTTTAAATCAGTGTTTTTCGTCCTGATGCAATCACAGGGTAGAGCGTTATGGTCAATGCAGTGATCGCCATTCACGGCGGCGCAGGTGCGATTTCGCGCGCAGCAATGAGCGCTGAAAAGGAGCAACGCTACCGTCAGGCGCTCCACGATATTGTCACTCAGGGTCAGCAGATACTGGCCCAGGGCGGCAGTGCACTCGATGCGGTAACCGAGGCCGTACGACTGTTGGAAGAATGTCCGCTGTTTAACGCGGGCAAAGGCGCGGTCTTCACCCATCAGGGCACCCATGAACTTGATGCCTGCATTATGGATGGCCGCACGCTGGATGTCGGCGCGGTCGCAGGCGTAACGCGATTACGTAATCCGGTCCTGGCGGCTCGTGCCGTGCTGGAAAAAAGCGAGCATGTGCTGTTTATCGGGGAAGGCGCGGAGCAGTTTGCCGTGGCGCAGGGGCTGGAAACGGTCGAACCTGATTACTTTTCGACGCCGGAACGCTGGGAGCAGCTGCAGCGCGCGCTCAACAGCGCTACCGCGGTGCTGGACCATGATGGTGCCGCACATAGCGACGACCCGCTCGACCCGGACCGTAAGTTCGGCACTGTCGGGGCGGTCGCGCTGGATCTGGCGGGCAACCTCGCTGCAGCCACGTCAACGGGCGGGATGACTAACAAGCAGGCCGGACGCGTCGGCGACTCGCCGCTGCCGGGCGCGGGCTGCTACGCCAGCAACGACAGCGTGGCGGTCTCCTGTACCGGCACCGGTGAAGTCTTTATGCGGACGCTGGCGGCTTACGATGTGGCCGCGCAGATGCGCTACGCCGGACGCTCGTTGCAGCAGGCAAGTGTTAACGTTATTCATGACAGCGTGCTGGAACTGGGCGGCAGTGGCGGCTTAATTGCCGTCGATCGCGCAGGCAACGTGGCGCTGCCGTTCAACAGCGAAGGCATGTACCGGGGCGTTGCGCGGGTCGGCGAGGCGGCTGAGGTCGCTATCTATCGCGAAAGTTAAGGATGCAGAAATGAGCGACAGGCAAACGCTACCGCCGCTGGCCCCTGATCAGGTGCTGGCGGTACGCGATCTCAGTGTGCGTTTTCAGCACGAAGCCACCGTCACAGACGCGGTGCGTCATTTGTCACTCGATCTGTTTCGCGGCGAAACGCTGGCGCTGGTAGGCGAGTCAGGTTCAGGAAAATCGGTCACCTCGCTGGCGCTGATGCGACTGATTGAGCAGGCTGGCGGCAGGGTGAGCGGTGAGGTGCAATTACGTCGTCGCAACGGCGAGGTGCTGGATCTGATGCGCGCCTCAAAAAGTCAGATGCGTCGGGTGCGCGGCGCGGATATGGCAATGATCTTTCAGGAGCCAATGACCTCGCTGAATCCGGTCTTCTCCGTGGGCGAGCAGATTGCTGAATCCATCCGTCTTCATCAGGGGCTGAGCCACGCCGGGGCACTGGCAGAGGCGCGCCGGATGCTCGATCTGGTGCGCATTCCCGATGCGCACAATGTCCTGTCTCGTTTTCCGCATCAGCTCTCAGGCGGAATGCGTCAGCGCGTGATGATTGCGATGGCGCTCTGCTGCAAACCGGCGCTGCTGATTGCCGATGAGCCGACCACCGCGCTCGACGTCACTATTCAGGCACAGATTCTGCAACTCATCCGCGTGCTGCAAAAAGAGATGCAGATGGGGGTGATTTTTATCACGCACGATATGGGCGTGGTCGCCGAAATGGCCGATCGCGTTCAGGTCATGTATCGCGGCGATGTGGTGGAGAATGCGCCCGTCGCCGAACTGTTCAGCGCACCGCAGCAGCCCTACACCCAGGCGCTGCTGGCCGCGGTGCCCAGGCTCGGATCGATGCAGGGCCAGCCGCTGCCGGCCAAATTTCCGCTGCTGCATAGCGACGCGGTTGATGACGTGCCGCAGGATACGGTTCGCCGCCTGCAGCCCCCCATTCTGCAGGTACGCGATCTGGTCACCCGCTTCGATATTCGCGGCGGCCTGCTGAATCGCGTCAAAAGCCGGGTTCATGCCGTCGAAAAAGTCAGTTTTGATCTCTATGCCGGAGAGACGCTGGCGCTGGTGGGGGAGTCGGGCTGTGGTAAATCGACCACCGGACGCTCGCTGCTGAAGCTGGTTGCCAGCCAGGGCGGCACGCTGACATTTGACGGACAGCGCATCGACCATCTCTCAGGTGCTGCACTCGCCCATCTGCGGCGCGATATTCAGTTTATTTTCCAGGATCCCTACGCCTCGCTTGATCCCCGTCTGACGGTTGGCTTCTCAATTATGGAGCCACTGCTGGTTCACAAGGCGATGCCGCGTCGCGAGGCGGAGCAGCGTGTCGCCTGGTTACTGGATAAAGTCGGTCTGCTGCCGGAACATGCTCAGCGCTATCCGCATGAATTTTCCGGCGGGCAGCGCCAGCGTATCTGTATTGCCCGCGCGCTGGCGCTGAATCCGAAGGTGGTCATCGCCGATGAGTCCGTCTCGGCGCTGGATGTGTCGATTCAGGCGCAGATTATTAATCTGATGCTCGACCTGCAGCGCGAATTTGGCATCGCCTTTCTGTTTATTTCTCACGATATGGCGGTTGTGGAGCGTGTCAGCCACCGTGTGGCGGTAATGTATCTCGGTCAGATTGTTGAGATAGGGCCGCGTCAGGCGGTGTTTGAACAGCCACAACACCCCTATACCCGAAAACTCATGGCCGCGGTGCCGGTAGCCGATCCGGCGCACCGGCGTCGTGAACGCGCCTTACTGGTCGATGAGATCCCCAGCCCGATTCATGCGTTAGGGGATGAACCTGAAGTGGCGCCGCTGATGGAGGTGGCTCCGGGTCATTTCGTCGCCCGCCACGTTATCAGCGCGACCTGAACAGTGAAGATGTCGCCCCGGCGACCAACCCGACAGGGATTACAGGAGAACAAGATGCAGATTACGATGCGTAAAGGGTTACTGGCGGCTGGCGTGTTAAGCAGCGCAATGACATTGCCCGCCTGGGCAGCACAGGATGCGGTAATTGCCGTCGCGTCCAACTTCACCACGCTCGATCCCTATGATGCCAACGACACGCTGTCGCAGGCGGTAGCGAAATCGTTCTATCAGGGGCTATTTGGCTTCGATAAGGATATGAAACTCACCAATGTGCTGGCGGAGAGCTACCAGGCCAGCGCCGACGGCCTGACGTACACGATTAAGCTGCGCTCCGGGGTTAAATTCCAGGATGGCACGGACTTCAATGCGGACGCGGTGAAGGTCAACCTCGATCGCGCCAGCAATCCGGATAACCATCTTAAGCGCTACAACCTGTTTAAACGCATTGCCAGCACCGAAGTCGTCGATCCGACCACGGTGAAAGTGACGCTGAAAGAGCCGTTCTCAGCCTTTATCAACAATCTGGCCCATCCGGCGGCAGCAATGATTTCGCCTGCCGCGCTGAAAAAATATGGCAAAGAGATCGGCTTCCATCCGGTGGGCACCGGTCCGTTTGTGTTTGAAACCTGGAATCAGACCGACTTTGTAAAGGTGAAGAAGTGGGATGGCTACTGGAAACCGGGCTATCCGAAGCTGGACAGCATTACCTGGCGACCGGTGGTGGATAACAACACCCGCGCGGCCATGCTGCAGACCGGTGAAGCGAACCTTGCGTTCCCGGTGCCTTATGAGCAGGCAAAACTGCTGGAGAAGAACAGTAAGCTCGATGTGGTGACCACGCCTTCGATTATGCAGCGTTACATCAGCCTTAACGTGACGCAGAAGCCGTTCGACAATCCGAAGGTACGTGAAGCGCTCGAGTATGCCATCAACCGTCAGGCGCTGGCGAAAGTGGCCTTCGCCGGTTACGCCACGCCTGCGACCGGCATCGTGCCGCCCGCCATCGACTTTGCGCAGACCTATCCGGCTATCAGCTACGATCCCGCTAAAGCGAAAGCGTTGCTGAAAGAGGCAGGCTACCCGAACGGATTTGAAACTACGCTCTGGTCGTCGCACAACCACAGCACCGCGCAGAAGGTGCTGCAGTTCACTCAGCAGCAGCTGGCGCAGATTGGCGTGAAGGTAAAAGTCACGGCGATGGATGCGGGTCAGCGTGCTGCTGAAGTCGAAGGTAAAGGCCAGAAAGAGAGCAACGTGCGCATGTTCTACACCGGCTGGTCCGCCTCAACCGGTGAAGCCGACTGGGCGCTGACGCCACTGTTTGCCACCGCAGCCTGGCCACCGGCAATCTTTAACACCGCGTTTTACAGCAATCCGAAGGTCGATAAAGATCTGGCCGATGCGCTGAAAACCACCGACCGTGCTGAAAAAGCGCGTCTCTACAAAGAGGCACAGGACACCATCTGGCAGGACCATCCGTGGATCCCGCTGGTGGTTGAGCAGCTGGTTTCTGCCAACAGCAAAAACCTGACTGGTTTTTATGTGATGCCCGATACCTCATTCAATTTTGATGAGGCCACGCTGAAGTAACGGAGCCGGCCAGCCCGTGTGGCTGGCCGCAACTGCAGGATGTTGCATGTTTAACTACTTTCTCAAACGACTGTTTGGGCTGATCCCCACGCTGCTGATCGTGGCGGTGCTGGTATTCCTGTTTGTTCACCTGCTGCCGGGCGACCCGGCGCGCCTGATCGCCGGGCCGGAAGCGGATGCCTCGGTGGTGGCGCTGGTGCGTCAGGAGCTGGGTCTGGATCTGCCGCTGCCACAGCAGTTCTGGCACTTTATGCTGAATGCGCTGCAGGGTGATTTCGGTCAGTCGATGGTCTCAAAGCGGCCGGTTGCGGATGAGATCGCCTCACGCTTTATGCCGACACTGTGGCTGACGCTTGCCAGCATGATCTGGGCGGTGATTTTTGGCATGACCATCGGCATCGTTTCGGCGGTCTGGCGTAACCGCTGGCCCGATCGGATGGGGATGACGCTGGCGGTGTCAGGGATTTCGTTTCCCGCCTTTGCGCTGGGGATGCTGCTGATGCAGGTCTTCTCGGTTGAGCTGGGCTGGCTGCCCACCGTCGGGGCTGAGAGCTGGAAGCATTACATTCTGCCCTCCATCACCTTAGGTGCAGCGGTCGCCGCGGTCATGGCACGGTTTACCCGCGCTTCGTTCGTGGAGGTGATGCAGGAAGATTACATGCGTACCGCCCGGGCCAAAGGGGTACGCGAGTCGCTGGTGGTGGTGAAACATGGCCTGCGCAACGCGATGATCCCGGTGGTCACGATGATGGGGTTGCAGTTTGGTTTTCTGCTGGGTGGCTCAATCGTGGTCGAGGTGGTGTTTAACTGGCCGGGCCTGGGGCGTCTGCTGGTCGACTCCGTGGCGATGCGCGACTATCCGGTTATTCAGGCCGAAGTACTGCTGTTTTCTCTGGAGTTTATTCTGATCAATCTGTTTGTCGACATGCTCTATGCGGTGATTAACCCCGCTATTCGCTTCAAGGAGTCGCGATGAAAAACTGGCGACGTGAAGCGGCCCTGAAAACGATGCCGCTGATAGCGGAGAACCGGGTGCGTACGCCGTGGCGTGAGTTCTGGCGACGCTTCCGGCGTCAGCCGGTGGCGCTGCTGGCCGGGGTGTTTGTGCTGATACTGATTGTACTGGCGGTGATCGCCCCATGGATTGCGCCGTTCGACGCAGAGAACTACTTCGATTATGACCGGCTCAACGACGGTCCGTCGCTGATGCATTATTTTGGCGTCGATTCGCTGGGTCGCGACATCTTCAGCCGGGTGCTGGTCGGCACGCGTATTTCCCTGATTGCCGGCTTTTTCTCGGTGGTCATTGGCGCAGTGATTGGCACGCTGTTTGGTCTGCTGGCCGGGTATTACGAGGGCTGGTGGGACCGTATCACTATGCGCATCTGTGATGTGCTGTTTGCCTTTCCCGGCATTCTGCTGGCGATTGCGGTGGTGGCGATTATGGGCAGCGGCATGAGCAACGTGATTGTGGCAGTCGCTATCTTCAGCATCCCGGCCTTTGCCCGTCTGGTACGCGGTAACACGCTGGTGCTGAAACATCAGACCTATATTGAGTCGGCACGCAGCATCGGCGCGTCTGACTGGACGATCCTGATGCGGCATATTCTGCCCGGCACGGTATCGCCGATTGTGGTCTATTTCACTATGCGGGTCGGCACCTCCATCATCACCGCCGCCAGTCTGTCGTTTCTCGGGCTGGGCGCGCAGCCGCCCACGCCGGAGTGGGGCGCCATGCTGAATGAGGCGCGGGCCGACATGGTGATTGCTCCGCACGTGGCGATTTTCCCCAGTCTGGCGATTTTCTTCACGGTTCTGGCATTTAATTTGCTCGGTGACGGGCTACGTGACGCACTTGATCCTAAACTAAAGAAATGAAACCTTTCGATTATGATCAGGACTTCAGCACGATCGACTTCCGCCAGCATCCCGAGCTTTATCAGGTCGGGCGAGGTGAGCAGGGTGTGCTGATGGTCGAGCCTTATAAAGGCGAAATTCTGCCGCACTGGCGTTTTCGCACCGTTCCCATTGCTGAAGAGTCGGCTGAAAAAATCATGGCGCTGTTTGAGGATTACCGGCGTCAGGACGATTTTGTCGGCATGGATATGGCGCGCAAATTTATCCAGATGGGGTACACCCGGGCGCGGCGTTACAGTAACCACAAAGGCGGCCGCAAATATGACGCGGACGGCAAGGAGCTGCCGCGCGGCGTCAATGAGGAAAAGGCCGCAGCGGCGGCTATCTTCAAAGCTTATTGGGACAAACTGCGTGAGGATGAGGATTATCTGCGCCGCAAAAAAGCGCATCAGCAGCAGTATGGTTAAGCCCTAAATCTCTTCCCCCGGCCACTTCCACCGTGGCTGCCATCATTGCCTGAACCCGCCCGGCTCGTTCTTCGGGCGTTATCCTGCTCCCCTTTGTCAGCCCTGAAAGGCCAGATGCAAATGAGAAATCTTTGGTTTCGGTCAAACTGCGACGTAAAGTAGTGAAAAAACGCGTAAAAGCCGGTCCACGACTCGGACAAAAAAAGCGGGTGAATCACACTCTGCCTTTTCCGGTAACGTCCCGTGCTGTAAAAAGAAATCGGATCCGAAAACGCTGGATGACGGATAAGCGAAACGCTGACGATGACAGCCGTTCAGCGCTGTCCGAAAAACGCGGGTTGATATTCACTTGTTTTCATTAATAATAAACCAGCAAACCCCACTGAGGGGGCTATGCCCCTCAGGTAATGAAATGGATAATGTGAGAGCTAAATAATGAAAGAGATCATCAACGGATTTCTGAATTTCCAGCAGAATGTGTTTCCTGAAAGGAAGGATCTTTTCAAAAGCCTGGCGTCAAATCAAAATCCGAAAGCGCTGTTCATCTCCTGTTCAGACAGCCGTCTGGTACCGGAACTGGTGACGCAGCAGGAGCCAGGAGAGCTGTTCGTTATCCGCAATGCGGGCAACATCGTTCCCTCATTTGGCCCGGAGCCGGGTGGTGTCTCCGCCACGATCGAATATGCGGTGGTCGCGCTGGGCGTCTCAGACATCATCATCTGCGGTCACTCCAACTGCGGTGCCATGAACGCCATCGCGTCATGCGCCTGCATGGATACCATGCCTGCGGTTGAGCACTGGCTGCGCTATGCCGATGCGGCAAAAGCAGTGGTCGAGCAGCGTGAATATGACTCGCCAGAGAAGAAGCTGAACGAGATGGTCAAAGAGAACGTGATCGCTCAGCTGAACAACATGAAGACTCATCCGTCGGTCTCCGTTGCCCTGCGTAACGGCAAGCTGCGCCTGCACGGCTGGGTTTACGACATCGAAACCGGCACCATCATGGCGCTGACTCAGGGCGGTAAGCAGTTCATCACCCTGTCTGATAATCCTGATGCCAGTTTTGAGTAATGCCTTTCACCCGCTGCGTTATGCAGCGGGTATTTTCCGATCTTCCGCACAGATAACCCCTTAAAACGACGCCTATTTTCAGCATTTCCCCCGTGATTTATCTATGCTTGCTTAAACCTTCCTGACACAAGCGAGTTGATCATGCGTAAAACGTCCGTTGCTGCTCTGCTGGCAGTTTCCGCACTGTTGCTCAGTGGATGTACTTCTCATGTTGCAGACAAGCAGCACTATTCGGGTTTCTTAGCGGATTACAGCCAGCTGAAGCCCTCTGAATCGGCCAGCGGGGAACCGACCCTGCGCTGGATTTCTCCCGACTATAAGAGCAGCCAGTATCAGGATGTGCTCTATACACCGGTCGTGTTCTATCCGGCTGCACGGCCCACGGCTCGCGTCAGTCAGCAGACGCTGGATCAGATACGCAGTTACACCGATATTCAGTTGAAAGGGGCGATTGCCACCCGTCTGCCACTGGTTAATCAGGCTTCGCCACATACTCTTAAAGTGCGTGCCGCGATCACCGCCGTCTCGGCAGAGAACGAGGGCGTACAGTTTTACGAAGTGGTGCCGATTGCGGCAGTCGTCGCCAGTACGATGGCGGCATCAGGCCACCGAACTCAGAACAGTGAACTGTTCCTGGAAATCGAAGCCAGCGACGCCGTGACCGGCAAACCGTTGATCCGGGTTGTGCGAAAAGCCTTTGGCAAAACGGTCAGTAACAGCACGACGCCAATCACCTTTGATGACCTGAAGCCGGGTATCGATACGCTGGTTCGTGACACGGTGAGTTTCAACGCGCCATAACCTTTCGGGGCGGCACATCCTTGTCGCCCTGTTTAATCTTTTGTAAATCCTCAGGTTCACCACGCAGCGGATGACTACGCTTAAGGGCACGCTATCCCGTCAGGAGAACCTTATGTCCCGTTTTTCGACTGCTCTTGTGCTCGGCGGCGCGCTGCTGTGCCCCTCGCCACTGTTTGCCGCCGACGTAAAGGTCGAGGTATTGCAGGATAAGTTACAACATCCATGGTCTGTTGCCTTCCTGCCCGACAACAAAACGCTGCTGATTACCGAGCGTAGCGGAGCGCTGCGCAGCTGGAGTCCTGAGAGTGGCCTGTCGCAGCCGATTCAGGGTGTGCCAAAGGTCTGGGCAGAACGGCAGAGTGGACTGCTGGACGTGGTGCTGGCACCGGATTTTGCGACCAGCCGTCGCGTCTGGCTTAGCTACACCGAGGCGAACAGCAGCGGCAAAGCAGGTGCCGTCGTGGGCGTCGGGACGCTGAGTCCGGATAACCGGCAACTCAGCGATTTCCGCGAGGTAGTCCGGCAGACGCCGATGCTCTCCAGCGGCAATAATATCGGCACCCGGCTGGCGTTTGATACGCAGGGCTACCTCTGGATCGCGTTCGGCGATAATTTTGTCAGCAGCGCCGCGCAGGATCTCGATAAGCTGCAGGGCAAACTGCTGCGGCTCAACGCCGATGGCAGCGTGCCGGATGATAATCCGTTTGTAAAAAAGCCCGGCGCGCGGCCAGAGATCTGGGCCTATGGTCTGCGTAATCCGCAGGGACTGGCGCTCAACCCCTGGACCGGCACGATATGGGAAAATGAACATGGCCCGCGCGGTGGCGATGAAGTGAATATCATGAGCCGTGGCAAGAACTACGGCTGGCCACTGGCGACGTACGGCATTGACTATAACGGCGATAAAGTGCCGGAATCAAAGGGCACCCATGCTGCAGGCACCGAACAGCCGCTTTATCACTGGAAGGATTCGCCGGCCATCAGCGGCATGGCGTTTTATAACAGCGCCCGTTTTCCGCAGTGGAAGAATTCGGTGTTTATCGGGGCACTGAAAGAGAAAAACCTGATCCGTCTGAGTCTCAACGGCGAAAAAGTGGTGGAAGAGCAGCGCCTGCTGGGCGATCAGAAAGCGCGAATCCGCGATGTGCGGCAGGGACCGGATGGCTGGCTCTATGTGCTGACCGATGAGTCCAATGGCAGGCTGCTGAAAGTGGGATTAGCGCAGGACGCTGGCGCGTCCCGCGGCTAAGGAGCTGGCCTGGCAGACGATTTTATTTGTCAGTCTGGACCTGAGCCGTGCTCACAATCTTCACGTACTCCATGTATGCGCCGGTTGCTGCGCACGGTCCGTGTCCAGACTGCCTGAAACAATGATGCCTGCCGGGAAGGCGCTGAGTCAGCGTGCCCAGTGGTAAACCTGCCAGCCGCGGTTTAGCGCTTCCTGGTGCAACTGTTCATCCGGGTTGATAACGTGGGCATGATCGGCCTGCTGGAGGAGCGGCAGGTCGTTCATGGAGTCGCTGTAAGCCCAGGTGCGGTCAAAGTTCTCCTGCTGCTGCAGCGCTTTCCAGTCACCCAGGCGGGTCACTTTACCCTCTTTGTAGGTCATGGTGCCGTAGGTGTTGCCGCTGTAGCGCTCATCCACGATCTCAACGCCAATCGCCAGCGCGCCGCAGGCACCCAGCTTCTCGGCAATCGGCACCACCAGATGTTCGCCACTGGCGGAGATGATCATCACTCTGTCACCGCGTGCCCGGTGCCACTCAATGCGCTCGCGGGCGGCCGGATAAACGCGTGGCATGATGTCGCGATGAATGAAGCGGCGCACCCAACCTTCAACGGTCAGTGTTGCCATGCCTGCCAGCGGGGAGAGGGTTTTATTCATGTACTCTTCAATCGACAGCGTGCCGGCATAGTACTGGTTCATCAATGCCTGTTCCTGATCAATCAGTTCGCTGGGGGCGAATCCCTGTGATACCAGCCAGCGCAGCCACAGGCTGGTGCTGTCTTCACAAATCAGTGTTTCATCAAGATCAAAAAGGGCTAAGTCCATGGTCGGTCTCCTCGGCTGACTGGCTTTCAGGTTAGCCGATAATTGTGACGGGCTTAACTCTTCTGCGAAAAATCGGAATTTCACGCAGTTTTGAAAGTGACAGACGCGGGGAAAAGCGGCACGCGCGCGGCGCTTATGCCAGGGTTACTCTACTAAACTCTAAAAAACTTTACGATTCGACGGTTTTTTTCGCTGCCGGCAACGGTTAGCGTTTGAGTGAGAATTTTCTGCCCCTGGAATTTCGATTTAACAAGGACAATCCGGCCAAGCCCATGACAAACACTCGCTTCACATCTCGCCTGCGGCACCTCGTTGCCACCTCATTACTGATTATCGCCCCCATCAGTGCTTTTGCTGAGCAGGCTCCCGCTGCGCCCGGCATTGATGCTAAAGCGTGGATTCTGATCGACTACGCCAGCGGTAAAGTGTTAACCGAATCCAGTGCCGATCAGCGTCTCGATCCTGCCAGCCTGACCAAGATGATGACCAGCTACGTGGTCGGTCAGGCGATTAAAGCGGGCAAAATCAAACCGGATGACCTGGTCACCGTGGGACAGGATGCCTGGGCGACCGGCAATCCTAAGCTGCGCGGCTCTTCGCTGATGTTCCTCAAGCCGGGCGATCGGATACCGGTTCATGAGCTGAATAAAGGGATTGTGATCCAGTCCGGTAATGACGCCTGTATTGCGCTGGCGGACTATGTGGCGGGCAGTCAGGATTCGTTTATCGGCCTGATGAACAACTATGTGAAGGCGCTGGGACTGCAGAATACCCACTTTATGACGGTGCATGGTCTGGATGCAGAAGGGCAGTACAGTACCGCGCGTGATATGGCGCTGATTGCCCAGGCGCTGATCCGCGATGTGCCCGAAGAGTACGCACTGAATAAAGAGAAAGAGTTCACTTTTAATAAGATTCGCCAGATTAACCGCAACCGCCTGTTGTGGAGCACCAACCTTAAGGTGGATGGTGTCAAAACCGGTCACACCTCCGGCGCGGGCAATAACCTGGTGGCTTCCGCGACCGAAGGCGACATGCGTCTGATCTCGGTGGTGCTCGGCACCGCCAGCGACGCGATTCGTTTCCGCGAAAGTGAAAAGCTGCTGACGTGGGGCTTCCGTTTCTTTGAAACGGTAACGCCGATTAAAGCGGATGCGCCGTTTGCGCAGCAGCGGGTCTGGTTTGGCGATAAGAGCCAGGTGAATCTGGGCGTGGCGAAAGATGCCGCGCTGACCATCCCGAAAGGGCAGATGAAGAACCTGAAGGCGAGCTTTAAACTCACGACGCCACAACTCGAAGCACCGCTGAAGAAGAATCAGGTGGTCGGCACCATCGACTTCCAGTTAGACGGTAAGACGATTGAGCAGCGTCCGCTG
Organism: Pantoea sp. SM3640; assembly: GCF_015654165.1. Taxonomy (NCBI): domain Bacteria; kingdom Pseudomonadati; phylum Pseudomonadota; class Gammaproteobacteria; order Enterobacterales; family Erwiniaceae; genus Pantoea; species Pantoea sp. SM3640. The sequence continues at coordinate 2,543,001 of NZ_CP064872.1, read as the reverse complement.
GTGGTGCTGCAGGATGTGCCGAAAGGCGGCTTCTTCAGCCGGATGATTGATTTTGTGATGATGAAGTTCAACGGCTGGTTCGGGAAGTGGCTATCATAAGTGAGCAGGGACGCTGATGCGTCCCTGAGACAGTTGATTAGTATGTTCTGTAAGCTGTAAGACAGAGCCTGCTCAGGGAACACGGTCAGATCGGAAAGACGCAAAAGCCGTCATCCCTGACATGCTCTGCCCGCGCCATCCATGGCGCGGGACGCTTTCCTCCTCTGCCCGTGTTCCCTTCGGGTTAAGCTTATCGATCGCTGTGAGATCCTGACTCAGGCTTATGAGCAGTCCCTTTCTTAATTCTGTGTCCAGCCCTTACGAATAGGCAAAGCAAACAGCGCCCGATAGAGCGGGTTGATCACCGCCAGCATCCGCTCGCCATAGAACTGCCACGCCAGATGCGACGCCAGACAACTCAGCAGACCCACCAGGAACCCACCCAGCATATCCATTGGCCAGTGAACGCCCAGGTAGACCCGCGACCAGGCGATGGCGCAACCCGCTACCATCAGCACCACACCCGACCAGAGGCGATGCCAGAAAATAAATGCCAGCGCAAAGGTGAATATTGTCGTGCCGTGATCGCTGGGATAAGAGTCATCAGCGGCGTGATGCAGGAACTGATAACCGTAGCCAATGGCGAAAGGGCGGGGATGCGGCAGCAGATGACCCACACACCATGAGATCGCCAGCGCATAGATCAGCGCCATACCCGTTTTCAGTACCAGCACCCGCTGCGAAGAAACCTGATCGCGCGGTCCCCAGAGCCACATCGCGACGATTAACAGTGGCACGATGGCGATCAAATCTCTGGCAATAAAGGTCGCCAGCTGCAGCAACCAGGCGGGTGATGCCGGTGTGGCATTGATGGCAGTAAACAGTGCGTGGTTCAGCTCTTCCATATCGGGATAAATTCCTCAGCAGACAGGCCGGTCATCAGCTTCAGGCAACATCCGGTCACCCAGGCACGATAACAGCGGCAAATAAACGTTCAGCGACAGCGCGCCCGACCAATCAATCAGCACAATTTGCTAACTTAACAGAGCGCTATCCTGCTTTTTGCCGGGCAGTTCGTCTACGGAAAGGCTCTTAATCTCATAATGAGTTGCACAACTGTTTAAGTTTTATGACGGTTTGAGAGGTGATTTCAGAGTGGAAGCGCGGGATCGGGCGAAAAAAAGGCATAAAAAAACCCGCCGGGAAAAAGACCAGCGGGCTCCACAATTTGGGGATTTCAAAGAAAAGCAGTGGCACTTATTATGACTATCGCTTAACAATAAAGTTCTGGACGTCAGCAAAAAAATTTTATAGGGGCAGTATCGGCCAGATAATCACAATCAGCGTCCCCGCCAGCGTCAGTAACACGTTGGCGATCGCATAGGTCCCGGCATAGCCCAGCGCCGGAATATTACTGCGTGCCGTATCGCTGATGATCTCCATGGCCGGTGCGCAGGTTCGCGCGCCCATGATGGCTCCAAACAGCAGGGCGCGGTTCATCCGCAACACATAGGCACCAAACAGATAGCAGATGATCACCGGAATCAGGCTCACCAGCAGACCGCACAGCAGCATCAGCGCACCATCACTGCTCAGGCCGTGATTAATCCCGCTGCCGGCACTTAATCCTACGCCCGCCATAAACACCATCAGGCCAAACTCTTTCACCATGGTAAGCGCGCCCTGCGGAATATAACCAAAGGTCGGATGGTTGGCGCGCAGGAAGCCGAGCATGATACCGGCGAACAGCAGACCCGCCGCGTTACCGATTCCAAAACTGAAATTGCTGAACTGAAACGTAATCAGACCAATCATCAGACCCACGATAAAGAACGCGCAGAAGGCCAGGAGATCGGTCATCTGACTGTGAATCGCGATAAAGCCGATGCGATCTGCCACGCTTTTCACCCGTCGCGCCTCGCCGCTGACCTGCAGCACATCACCTTTGTTAAGCATGATGCTGTCGTCGATCGGCATCTCAATCTGACTGCGTATCACCCGGTTCAGGAAGCAGCCGTGATCGGTAAGGTTTAACTTGCTGAGGCGTTTGTTCACTGCGTTGTGGTTCTTCACCACGATCTCTTCGGTGACGATGCGCATATCCAGCAGATCGCGGTCAAACACCTCTTTGCCGTTACGGAAACTGGGGTCGAGCCGGGCATGTGCATCGGGATAGCCCACGAGCGAGATATCATCACCAAGCTGCAGCACCGCATCCCCATCGGGACTGGCGAGAATACCGTTGCGGCGGATACGCTCAATGTAACAACCTGTCTGACGATAGATACCCAGCTCGCGCAGGTTTTTGCCGCCGCTCCACGCCACCAGTTCCGGGCCCACGCGATAGGCGCGGATCACCGGCAGGAAGACTTTACGCTGGCTGTCGGCATCCAGACCGCGTTCCCGCGCAATCTGCTGCGCACAGGTCGGCAGATCCTGATGTTGCAGACGGGGCAGGTAGCGTGCGCCGAAAATCAGACTGACCAGGCCGATCAGATAGGTCACAGCGTAACCGAGGCTCAGCTGATCCTGCATCAATCCAAGCTGCTTTGGATCGCTGATGCTTTGCCGCAGGGTATCACCTGCGCCGACCAGCACCGGCGTTGAGGTCATCGACCCAGCCAGCATGCCGGCGGTGAGCCCAATATCCCAGCCAAAGAGTTTACCCAGCCCCAGTGCCAGCAACAGCGCGCTGACCACCATGACGATGGCGAGCATGAAATAGTTTTTGCCGTCGCGAAAGAAAATAGAAAAAAAGTTGGGACCCGCTTCAACACCAACACAAAAAATAAACAGCATAAAGCCCAGACTCAACGCATCGGTATTGATCGCGAAGTGCTGCTGCCCTAATAAGAGCGAAACCACTAATACGCCAATCGAATTTCCCAGCTGAACCGAGCCAAGACGCAACTTGCCCAGACAGAGGCCGAGCGCCAAAACGACAAATAATAACAAAATGTCATTTCCGCTTAACAATCCTGCGACGTTAATATTCACTGTTTAACTTCTTGTTTACGTGTAACCTGTTGAAGAGTGGCCTGTTTTTCGCTATCGTGATCAGGCCGTTGAGGTTCTGTTGTATCAACACTGCAAATGGAACCGTTATCGCGGCGCTATTCTAATCACAAATATCTTATACAGCTATTAGCTGTTTTCATTCGTTGCCATAACGAACTGTTTCTTTTTATTTCCACCAGAACGCATCAGGGATATCAGCAGGTTATTGTCGGGGTTACTTTTAATCAGTGGGGTGGTATGCCGCAGCGTTCTTATCTCTGGACTACCCGCCTGTGCGGCGTGGTGTTGTACAGTCTGGTGTTTGTTTTTACCTGTCATTTCTGGCAGGTCGGTCCCGGCCCGCTTCGTGGTCAGCCCGAATTACTGCTCTTTATGTTACCTGGCATTGTGATGGCGTTGATGCAGGTGGAAAGCCCGTTAAAAAGCACGCTGCTGATGGGGCTCTGGGGAACGTTGCTGGCAGCACTGCTGCTCAATAACAGCCTGTTTATTCACAGCAGTGGACTGTTTGCCATCGCGTGGAGTCTCAGCGCGCTGTTCTGGGCTGGCTGCGGGGCGTTGCTGGTGCGGTTAATGCAGATTGTGATGGCGTCACTCAACTAACACGGTGCCCGATGGCTGACGTCAGCCAGAAAGCAAAAAGGCGAGACAGGAAAATCCTGTCTCGCCTTTTTCATTCCGGTTATCTGCGCTTACGCGACAAATCCCAGATTCTCTTTGGTCCAGGCCGCAAACTCGGTGTAACCACCGATATGTTTTTCGTCCACGAAAATCTGCGGTACGGTGCTGACCGGTTTACCGGCGCTGGCTTCCAGGTCGGCTTTAGTAATGCCTTCTGCATTAATATCAACATACTGATAGCTAAAGTCATCGCGCTCCGCGGTCAGTTTGTCGGCCAGTTCATGGGCACGGACACAGTAGGGACAGCCCGGACGACCAAAAATAACAGCAATCATTGAGAACTCCTTGTAGCGACGATTATGTGATGTGTATCACATGATCAAACAGAGAATGGCAACCATCATGCCCGCTCGTATCGCTTAAGGAAAGCAGGATTTGCCTGTTAGTCTGATGCCCGCACGCTATTGCCGCCGTTCAGGAAGCGTCTGAAACAAGGGCTTTTTCACGACGGCAGCCCGTGTAACCCGCGCAATTTTTGGGTTGTTGACCATAATTGACGCTCAGTAAGCCGCAAAGGCAGGAGGATATGATGCAGAGTGTGGCCAGATTACCCCGGTTTATCGTGGTGCTGGAAGCGGCTGGCGGCCTGTTAATTCTGGGTGCGCTGCTGCTGATTAACCACTGGCTGCCGCTGCCGGATCAGGCGGATGCCAGAACGCTGGCTACCGTGCTGTTCATCGCTGGCGTGGTGCTGATGCTGCCTGCTGCCTGGCTATTGATGTGGCGCACCGCGAAAGCTATCGCGCCACAGCTGTTCAATCAGATTGATAAAAAAAGATAATGTTGCTGGAGACTTTATGACACCGACCATTGATTTACTGTGCAGCCACCGTTCAATCCGCGCCTTTACTGACCAGCCGGTCAGCGAAGCCCAGCGTGAAGCGATTATTAATGCGGCGCAATCGGCGTCCACATCCAGCTTTTTACAGTGCTCTTCTATTATCCGTATCACCGACAAAGCGCTGCGTGACAAGCTGGTGACGCTGACCGGCGGACAGACGTGGGTCGCAGATGCACCTGAGTTCTGGGTTTTCTGCGCGGACTTTAATCGCCACCTGCAGATTTGCCCGGATGCGCAGCTGGGCCGTGCTGAGCAGTTGCTGCTGGGCTGCGTCGACACCGCCCTGATGGGACAGAACGCGATGGTCGCGGCGGAATCGCTGGATCTGGGTGGCGTCTTTATCGGCGGGATCCGTAACAGCATTGCGGAAGTGACCGAACTGCTGGGCCTGCCGAAATTTGTGCTGCCGCTGTTTGGTTTCTGCCTGGGGCATCCGGAATCAAAGCCGGACGTCAAACCGCGTATGCCGCATGCGATGCTGGTGCATGAGAACCGCTATCAGCCTCTGGATCCGGCGGTGCTGGCAGAATACGATAGCCGCACAGAACTCTACTATCAGCAGCGCGACAGCAACCAGCGCAGCGAAACCTGGAGCGAGCTGATCCAGCGGCTGATCATTAAAGAGACGCGTCCGTTTATGCTCGATTATCTGCATCAGCAGGGCTGGGCCACGCGTTAATTCACAAAGGGAGAGCTGCGATGAAGATAGCCATTCTGTCGCGCGATGAGACGCTCTACTCCAGCCGGCGATTGCGTGACGAGGCCGCCGCTCGCGGCCACGTGGTACAAATCATCGATCCGCTCTCCTGCTATATGAATATCAATCCCGCCTCACCGGCGGTTCACTACTGTGGTGAACCGCTGGGCCATTTCGATGCCGTTATCCCGCGCATCGGCAACGCCATTACCTTTTACGGCACGGCAGTGCTGCGACAGTTTGAGATGTGCGGCAGCTATCCCCTGAATGAGTCCGCCGCCATTACCCGCACTCGGGATAAATTGCGCTCGCTGCAGCTGCTGGCACGTGAAGGTATCGATATGCCGGTCACCGGCTTTGCCTCCTCGCCCGATGACACTGACGATTTGATCGCCATGGTCGGCGGCGCGCCGCTGGTGGTTAAGCTGGTGGAAGGGACGCAGGGCATTGGCGTGGTGCTGGCGGAAACGCGTCAGGCGGCTGAGAGCGTCATCGATGCCTTCCGCGGCCTGAATGCCCATATCCTGGTGCAGGAGTTCATTAAAGAAGCGCAGGGACGAGATATTCGCTGTCTGGTGATCGGCAATCAGGTAGTGGCAGCAATAGAGCGGGTAGCGAAAGAGGGCGATTTCCGCTCTAATCTGCATCGCGGCGGTAAAGCGTATCCGGTAGCGATCACGCCACAGGAGCGGCAGATCGCCGTAAAAGCAGCGGCCACGCTCGGGCTGGAAATCGCCGGTGTCGATATTCTGCGTGCCCATCGCGGTCCGCTGGTGATGGAAGTGAATGCCTCGCCCGGGCTGGAAGGCATTGAAACCAGCAGCGGCCTTAACATTGCCGCGCTGATGATTCAGCGGATTGAGCAGCAGGCCATCCCCGGGCTCCGTCCTAAAACCGCTGGCTGACACGCGCTTTTCAGCAGTTTTCATGGCATCGCCGCGCATTTTTCCGTAAGCTAAGTCGCCTGTTTATCACCCCACTGGGATTTTACGATGGATTCTCTTGTCGTTCCGGATATCGACCTGCTGCGTCGCTGGCTGGATCAGCAAAATATCACCTGGTTCGAATGCGATGCCTGTCAGGCACTTCATCTGCCGCACATGCAAAACTTCGATGGGGTGTTTGACGCCAAAATCGATCTGGTCGACAACGTCATTCTGTTTTCGGCGCTGGCTGAAGTAAAGCCGACGGCGCTGATTCCGCTGGTCGGCGATCTGTCGCAAATTAATGCCAGTTCACTGACGGTGAAAGCCTTTATCGACATTCAGGATGATAATCTGCCGAAGCTCATTGTCTGTCAGTCAATGACCACTACCGCCGGATTAACCTTTGGTCAGTTCTCACACTTTATGAAACAGAGTGAAGAGCAAATCTCCATGGTGATTCTGGAGGCCTTTGCCAATAATCTGCTGATTGTGGGTGAAGAAGAAGAGCATGTTCCGGTGACCAGCGTTCATTCTGTGCTGCACTAAGCCCGATAGGGTCGCCCACTAAGCCGTCCCTGAGACGGCTTTTTTATGCCCGCGATTTGCCTCCGCCTTTTTTTATTCTGCACTTTGCCCTTTACCGCCAGATATTTGTCGTGGTTTATGCCATGAAAGCCGAACCTCATAGCTCAGACATGCATAAAATATCGCTTTCAGGCGTTTTTTACGCTGGGGTCTGGTGAAGCCTGAGCGGGGGGGCTATGCTTGCGGGGCTGTAACAGACGTGTAACTGCGTCCCAGCTATAGGATTTTGCTATTAAACTCCCGCTGAATAATGATTCATTGTGTCACTGACGTCTTGTACAGAACGCAATGCAGGGATCTCAGGTTTGCAGCGTTGAAATGACCCGCTCAGGAGGATGGAAAAATATGTTCAACTCACGTCAGAAATGGCTGTCAGCTGTGGTAGCTGCTGCGCTGATGGCCGCGTCGGCCAGCAGTATGGCGGAAGATAAAACGCTGCACGTCTACAACTGGTCCGATTATATTTCGCCAGATACTGTGCCGAACTTTGAAAAGCAGTCCGGCATTAAAGTGGTCTACGATGTGTTTGACTCCAACGAAGTGCTGGAAGGCAAACTGATGGCGGGCAGCACTGGCTACGATGTCGTGGTGCCATCTTCCAGCTTCCTGGCGCGTCAGCTGCAGTCCGGCGTATTCCAGCCACTGGATAAGAGCAAACTGCCGAACTACAAAAACCTCGATCCGGCGCTGATGGAAAAAGTGGCGCAGCACGATCCGGGTAATAAATATGCCATTCCTTATCTGTGGGGCACCACCGGTATCGGTTACAACATCGATAAGGTTAAAGCCGCACTGGGCGCCGATGCGCCGGTCAACAGCTGGGATCTGGTGCTGAAGCCGGAAAATCTGGAGAAGCTGAAAAGCTGTGGCGTCTCCTTCCTGGATGCACCGGAAGAGATCTTCGCCACCGTGCTCAACTATCTGGGCAAAGATCCGAATACCTCGGATGCTAAAGAGTATTCCGGCGCAGCGACCGACCTGCTGCTGAAACTGCGTCCGAATATCCGCTACTTCCATTCGTCGCAGTACATCAACGATCTGGCTAACGGCAACATCTGCGTCGCCATCGGCTGGTCAGGCGATATTCTGCAGGCGAAAAACCGTGCCGATGCGGCGAAAAACGGCGTGCATCTGGGCTACAGCGTGCCGAAAGAGGGAGCTCTGGCCTTCTTCGATATGATGGCGATCCCGAAAGATGCCAAAAACCTCGACGGTGCCTACGCCTGGCTGAACTACATCATGGATCCGAAAGTGATCGCTGATGTCTCCAACAAAATGAACTACGCCAACGGCAACAAAGCGTCGCTGCCGCTGATCAATGCCGACGTCCGCAACAACCCGGGTATCTTCCCGACGCCAGAAGCGATGTCGAAATTGTTCGTGCTGAAAGTCCAGGATCCGAAACTGGATCGTGTGCGTACGCGCGCATGGACTAAAGTAAAAAGTGGTAAGTAGTTCGTCCCTAACGGATTGACCTGTCACGCATCAGCAACAGAGGCGCAACCCCGGCCTCTGTTGTGCCATTTTTAGCGGCGGATTTTGCCGCCATGTTCCGCCTGGCTCCGGAGAGAACCCTTTGTGAACGATGCCATTCCCCGCCCTCAACATAAAACCGCAAAGGCTTTAACGCCGCTGCTGGAAATTCGCAATCTGACCAAATCCTTTGACGGCCAGCACGCCGTGGATGATGTCAGTCTGACCATTTATAAAGGTGAAATCTTCGCTCTGCTGGGCGCATCGGGCTGTGGCAAATCCACGCTGCTGCGCATGCTGGCCGGTTTTGAACCCCCAACCAGCGGCCAGATTGTGCTGGATGGACAGGATCTGTCGCACGTTGCTCCCTATCAGCGTCCGATCAACATGATGTTCCAGTCTTACGCGCTGTTTCCGCACATGACGGTGGAGCAGAACATCGCCTTTGGTCTGAAGCAGGATCGGCTGCCGAAAGGGGAGATCACCAGCCGCGTCGCCGAAATGCTGGCGCTGGTGCATATGCAGGAGTTTGCGAAACGCAAACCGCATCAGCTTTCCGGTGGTCAGCGTCAGCGTGTGGCGCTGGCTCGCAGCCTGGCGAAACGGCCCAAACTGCTGCTGCTGGATGAGCCGATGGGCGCGCTGGACAAAAAACTGCGCGACAGGATGCAGCTGGAAGTGGTCGATATTCTGGAGCGTGTGGGCGCGACCTGCGTGATGGTAACGCACGACCAGGAAGAGGCGATGACCATGGCGGGCCGTATTGCGATTATGAATCGCGGTAAGTTCGTGCAGATTGGCGAGCCGGAGGAGATTTACGAGCATCCGACCAGCCGCTACAGCGCCGAATTTATCGGGTCGGTTAACGTCTTCGAAGGCTTACTGCGTGAACGTCAGGCAGATGGCCTGGTGATCGACAGCCCCGGCCTGATGCATCCGCTGAAAGTCGACTCCGATGTTTCGGTAGTGGATAACGTGCCGGTGCACGTCGCGCTGCGTCCGGAAAAAGTGATGTTGTGCGACGAAGGGCCTGCCGATGGCTGTAACTTTGCGGTGGGCGAAGTGGTTCACATCGCCTATCTCGGTGACCTCTCGATTTTCCATGTCCGTCTGCATAGCGGGCAGATGATCAGCGCACAGTTGCAAAACGCGCATCGCTACCGCAAAGGGTTGCCGACCTGGGGTGATGAAGTCCGCCTCTGCTGGGAAAGCGACAGCTGCGTGGTGTTGACGGTTTAAGGAGCGGCTATGAGCCAGATTTTCCAACGCGCTAAAGCGCCCGCCCGCCTGGTCGGTACGCCGCTGCAACGCTGGGCCACGCGGGTAAAAATGCAGCATGGCCGCAAGCTGGTGATCGCACTGCCTTATGTCTGGCTGGTGCTGTTATTCCTGCTGCCGTTTCTGACGGTGCTGAAGATCAGCTTCGCGGACATTGCGCGGGCGATCCCCCCTTACACCGAGCTGGTGAGCTGGGCCGACGACCAGTTCAGTATTGTGCTCAATTTCGGTAACTACCTGACGCTGACCGACGATCCGCTCTACATCGATGCCTATCTGCAGTCGCTGAAAGTGGCAGCGATCTCCACGGTAATCTGTCTGCTAATTGGCTATCCGCTTGCCTGGGCCGTGGCGCACAGCAAGCCGTCGATGCGCACCATTCTGCTGCTGCTGGTGATCCTGCCGTCGTGGACCTCGTTTCTGGTGCGCGTTTACGCCTGGATGGGCCTGCTGAACAACAACGGTATTCTGAACCGCTTCCTGCTGTGGCTGGGCGTGATCGATCATCCGCTGGTGATCCTCTACACCAACACCGCGGTCTATATCGGTATCGTCTACTGCTATCTGCCGTTTATGGTGCTGCCAATCTACACCGCGCTGACCCGTATCGACTACTCGCTGGTGGAAGCCTCACTGGATTTGGGGGCGCGTCCGCTGAAGACCTTTTTCAGCGTGATTGTGCCGCTGACCAAAGGCGGCATTATCGCCGGGTCGATGCTGGTGTTTATTCCGGCGGTGGGGGAGTACGTGATCCCTGAACTGCTGGGTGGCCCGGACAGCATCATGATCGGCCGTATCCTGTGGCAGGAGTTCTTCAATAACCGCGACTGGCCGGTGGCCTCCGCGCTGGCGGTGATTATTCTGCTGATCCTGATTCTGCCGATCATCTGGTTCCATAAGCATCAAAACCGTGAAATGGGAGAGAAGGTATGAATAATTTGCCAACCATCCGCTCGCCCTGGCGAACCGGCATTCTGGTCTGCTGCTTCCTGTTCCTCTATGCGCCGATGCTGCTGCTGGTGGTTTACTCCTTCAACAGCTCACCGCTGGTAACGGTGTGGGACAGCTTCTCATTCCACTGGTACAAAGTGCTGTTTGAGGACAGCGCGATGATTGATGCGGTGCTGCTGAGTCTGAGCATTGCCGGGCTGTCGGCCACCATGGCGGTGGTGCTGGGTACGCTGGCGGCGGTGATCATCGTGCGCTTTGGTCGCTTCCGCGGGCACAACGGTTTTGCTTTTATGCTGACAGCGCCGCTGGTGATGCCCGATGTGATCACCGGCCTGTCGCTGTTGCTGCTGTTTGTGGCCATGGGCAACGCTTTTGGCTGGCCGAGTGAGCGCGGTATGCTGACCATCTGGCTGGCGCACGTCACCTTCTGTACCGCCTATGTGGCGGTGGTGATTAACTCGCGTCTGCGTGAACTGGACCGCTCAATCGAAGAGGCGGCGATGGATTTAGGCGCGACGCCGCTGAAGGTCTTCTTCGTCATTACCGTGCCGATGATTGCGCCGGCGATTGTGACCGGCTGGCTGCTGGCATTTACCCTGTCACTCGACGATCTGGTGATCGCCAGCTTTGTGACCGGGCCTGGCGCTACCACGCTGCCGATGGCGATCTTCGCTACCGTACGCCGCGGCGTGAACCCGGAAATCAATGCGCTGGCTTCCCTGATCCTGTTTGTGGTCGGTTTAGTCGGTTTTATCGCCTGGCGATTCATGGCGCACGAAGAAAAACAGCGTTTAAGCGATATTCAGAAAGCTAAACGTGGCTGAAATACGTAACCTTTGCCACTATATGAACGGGCCGGTTTAACCGGCCCGTTTTTCGATCGGGTGGAGTCAGGGACTATGTCAGAAATCTTCAAAAGCAGTGCAACGCTTTCAGACGCACCGGTTCCGGTGACGGTTGCGGGCATTGCCATTATTGCGACCCGCTGCCTGAGCGTACTGATGCTGGCCAATGAGCTGGGTTACAGTGAAATCGCCAACTTTGTTCACCGCAGCGCCCAGTCCTGGGACTCGACGCTTATCTTTATCGCCAGTCAGCTGATCTTCCTGTTCGAACTGCGCTGCGCCTTTACCCTGATGCGCGGCAGTAACCGTGGCCGCTGGGGCTATGTAGCCACGCAGGGGGTTGTGCTGATCTATATGCTTTTTGCCTCGCTGGGCGGGATCTACCCCGAGATTTTCAGCATTGATGGCGATAATAACGCCCAGATTATCCACCATACGCTGTCGCAGAAAATCCCCGATCTGGTCGTGTTGATGCTGCTGTTTCTGCCTGCCAGCAGCCGCGCTTTTTTCAGAAAGCGGTGATACAATCGCGCTCCGCCCGACCCCATCGTTAAGGCTTTACCATGCACTGCGCGCTTTATGACGCTAACCGTTGCCGCTCCTGTCAGTGGCTGGAAAAACCCTATCCCATTCAGCTGAACGACAAACAGTCGCAGCTGGAACAGCTACTGGCTGAGCAGCCGGTTGCGGACTGGTTACCGCCCGTCACGTCAGCGCAGCAGGCATTTCGTAACAAAGCCAAAATGGTGGTCAGCGGTAGTGTGGAGCGTCCGGTGCTGGGTCTTGTTCACCGTGATGGTGAGCCTGTCGATCTCTGCAACTGCCCGCTCTATCCCGCCAGCTTCCAGCCGGTGTTTGCAGCGCTTAAGCCTTTTATCGCCCGTGCCGGGCTGACGCCCTACAACGTGGCGCGCAAACGCGGTGAACTCAAATTTCTGCTGATCACCGAGAGCCAGCAGGGCGGCGTGATGCTGCGTTTTGTCCTGCGCTCAACCGCCAAACTGGAACAGCTGCGCGCGGCATTGCCGTGGCTGCAGCAGCAGTTACCGCAGCTGGCGGTGATTTCGGCCAACATTCAGCCGGTGCACATGGCGATTCTGGAGGGCGAAGAGGAGATTGCGCTGACGCCCGATCAGTCGCTGGCAGAGAACTTCAATGGCGTGCCGCTGTGGATCCGCCCGCAGAGCTTCTTTCAGACCAACCCGCAGGTTGCCAGCGCGCTCTATGCCACTGCGCGCGACTGGGTGCGTGCGCTGCCGGTTAACAGCATGTGGGATCTCTTCTGCGGCGTAGGCGGTTTTGGCCTGCACTGCGCGACACCGGAAATGGAACTGACCGGCATCGAGATTAGCGCTGAGGCGATTAAATGCGCCCGACGCTCTGCTGAGATGCTGGGGCTGGAAAAAGTGCAGTTTGCGGCGCTGGATTCGACGGCGTTTGCCACCGGACGCGACGCAGTGCCGCAGCTGGTGCTGGTGAATCCGCCACGCCGTGGGATGGGTGAGGCGCTGTGTGACTATCTCAGCCAGATGGCCCCGGATTATCTGCTCTATTCAAGCTGTAATCCGCAGACCATGGCGCAGGATATTGCCCGGCTGAATGACTATGAGGTTATAAAAGTGCAGCTGTTCGACATGTTCCCGCACACCGCGCATTTTGAAGTGCTGACGCTGTTAACCCGACGTCAGCACTAAGTCCGGAGCTTCAGCCGGTCATTACTCCGGGAACCATTTCTGATTGAGCTGCTGCCAGCTGCCGTTGGCTTTCAGTTCAGTCAGCGCCTGATTGAACCGATCGCGCAGCGCGGTATTGCCTTTACGTACCGCAATGCCGAGGCCGGTACCAAAGTAGTCTGCATCCGTGACATGTTCACCGACCGTCGCGAGATCCGGATTGGCCTTTAGCCACTGATTCACTACCGCGCTGTCGCCAAACACGCCATCCAGCCGGCCACTCTTCATATCCAGAATCGCATTCTGATAGCTGTCATACGCCACCACTTTCACTTCCGGATGCTTATCCTGCAGGTACTTCTGGTGGGTAGTGCCGTTTTCAACGCCGATGCGCTTTTCTTTCAAATCACCGAAGCTGCTGAACCGGCCTTTCGGTGCAATCACGATGGCAGAATTAGCGTAATAAGGCTGCGTAAAATCGACCTGCTTGCTGCGCTCCGTGGTGATATCCATACCGGAAATCACGGCGTCATAGCGGCGAAATTTCAGTGACGGGATCAGGCTGTCGAAGGCATTGTTAGTGAAGGTACACTCCGCTTTCATCTGCTGGCACAGCGCTTTAGCCAGATCGATATCAAATCCGACGAGGTTATTTTCCTTATCCAGAGATTCAAAGGGCGGATAGGTTGCTGAAGCAGCGAAGCGAATCGTTTCCGCGGCCTGCGCGGTCACCGCCAGCGAAGCCAGCGCAGCAGCGATAATCCATTTTTTCATTTTATGATTCCTGTGATGTGGTCAGCCAGAGAAGGCGATACCCTGCCATAAAATGAATTTTTATGCAATTAGTGTGATTTTTCAGGCAAAAAGGGCGAGGGGGCTCGCCCGGTATTCAGTTACGTCGTTCAAAGGCCAGGGCGCGTTTTTCGATCAGGCGCATCATCAGCGTCAGCAAACCGTTAACGCAGAGATAAATCAGACCCGCCGCGGCATAGACCGTAATGTCATAGGTGCGACCATAGAGCAGCTGGCCGTGGCCCATGACTTCCATCAGGGTGATGGTGTAGGCCAGCGAGGTGCCTTTAAACACCAGCACCACTTCATTGGAGTAGGAGGAGAGGGCGCGTTTAAATGCATAAGGCAGCAGAATGCGCAGGGTGTCTTTGCGGCTCATTCCCAGTGCCGCGCACGACTGCCACTGTCCGGAAGGAATCGCCCGGACCGCACCGTAAAATAGCTGCGTGGTGTAAGCCGCACTGTTCAGCGATAGCGCCAGCATCGCGCACAGCCACGGCTGCGACAGTAAATGCCACAGCCAGGGAATCTGCTGGATCGAGGGGAATTGTCCCGGACCGTAGTAGATCAGGAAGATTTGCACCAGCAGCGGCGTACCGGTAAACAGCGTGATAAACCCTTTTACCAGCGGATTCAGTACCGGCGTCTTCAGCGACAGCACCACGGTGAAGAGCAGCGCGAGCAGCAGTGCTACCACCAGCGAGGCCGCCGTCAGCGTCAGGCTGGTGTGCAGCCCTTTCATGAGTTCGGGCAGATAGGCCAGCATTAGCTGTTCCCCCGTTCAAAGCGGGTGGTGCGCAGTTCGATGCGGCGTAACACCACCTGGCTCAACAGCGTAATCACTAAGTAGATCGCGGCCGCCACCAGGAACCAGGTAAATGGCTCCTGGGTACGCGTTGCAATACTTTTGGTTTGCAGCATCAGGTCATTAACGCTGATTAGCGAAACCAGTGCGGTATCTTTCAGCAGTACCAGCCACTGATTACCCAGACCGGGCAGGGCATGACGCCACATCTGCGGCATAATCAGCCGGAGAAAAATGGCCGACTTTTTCATGCCCAGCGCCTGCCCCGACTCCCACTGACCGACCGGCACCGCTTTGAGTGCGCCGCGCAGCGTCTGTGAGGCGTAGGCGGCATAGAGCATCGCCAGCGCAATCACACCGCACAGGAACGGACTGACATCGAAGTTCTCAATCTGCATCTGAACCGGCAGCGTAAACAGCCCGAAGTTCAGCGTGAAACCGTCAGAGAGGGTGAGCAGCAGCTGTGAGGCGCCAAAATAGATAAACAGCACCACCAGAATTTCCGGCAGGCCACGGATCAGCGTCACCAGACCGGTGCCAATCCACGCCAGCGGTCTCAGGCGCAGTGACTCCCAGCCAGCGAATATCATCGCCAGCACCAGGCCTGCGATGAGAGCACAAACAGCAAGGCCGACGGTCATCCCGGCGGCGCTTGCGAGGGTCATCATTTCATTCATCAGAGATTACTGCTGGAACCATTTGCTGTAGATGGTTTTGTACGTGCCATCTGCTTTGATCTTATCCAGTGCGCCATTGAATTTAGTCTGCAGATCGGTGTTACCGGTGCGTACCGCAATGCCCAGGCCAGTACCAAAGTAGGCTTTATCCGTCACTTTGTCGCCGACGGCAGCCAGCGCAGCATTCTGCTTCAGCCACTCGTTAACCACGGCGGTGTCACCGAAGACAGCATCAATACGGCCGTTTTTCAGATCCAGCACCGCGTTCTGATAGCTGTCGTAAGGCACGATGGTGATGTCGCTGTGTTTATCCGTCAGGTATTTCTGGTGAGTGGTGCCGTTCTGAACGCCAACCCGCTTGCCTTTCAGCGCTTCAACACTGGCAACTTTGCCTTTCTGAGCAACAAACAGCGCCGAGTTGTCGTAGTAAGGCTTGGTGAACAGGACCTGTTTCTCACGATCCGGCGTGATATCCATGCCCGCCATCACCGCATCAAAGCGACGGAACTTCAGGCTTGGGATCAGGCTGTCGAACGCTTGGTTAGTGAAGGTGCAGGTTGCGTCGATCTCTTTACACAGCGCATTAGCCAGATCGACATCAAAGCCCTGAATCTTATTATCCGCATCCACAAACTCAAAAGGAGGATAAGAGGCTTCGGTCGCAAAACGAATCGTCTGTGCCGCGGTAGCACTCAGGCTAAAACCGGCAAGCAGTGCAGCAAGTACCATTTTTTTCATTTTTAGCATCCTGACTTAGTGCGAAAGATAGTGAGCAAACGCCTCGGTTTGCGGCTGTGTAAAGCGGCTGGCATCGCCCTGTTCCACAATGTGACCGTTCTCCATGTAAACAACGCGGCTGGCCGTTTTACGTGCCACCTCCACTTCATGGGTCACAATCACCTGAGTAATGCGGGTCTGCGCCAGTTCGCGAATGATACTGACAATCTGTGCGGTAATTTCAGGGTCCAGCGCGGCCGTCGGCTCATCGAACAGCAGCACCTGCGGCTCCATCATCAGCGCGCGGGCAATGGCCACACGCTGCTGCTGACCCCCGGATAGGTGCAGCGGAAAGCGATCGCTATAGGGCGTCAGGCGCAGCCGGTCAAGCAGCTTATCGGCACGGGCACGGGCGTCGCTTTTACTGAGGCCCAGAACCCGGCAGGGCGCTTCGATCAGATTCTGCAGCACGGTCAGATGTGGCCAGAGATTATATTGCTGAAACACCATGCCGACGTTCTGACGCAGTTCGCGAATCGCGGCATCAGACGGTTTCTGCGTGAAGTCGAACTGATTGCCGGCAATCTGCAACTGACCTGAACGTGGCTGCTCCAGCAGGTTAAGTACCCGCAGCAGCGAACTCTTGCCCGCACCGCTGGGCCCCAGCAGCACCAGAGTCTCGCCTTGCGGACACTCAAGGTTGATGTCAAACAGCGCCTGATGAGCACCGTAGAAGCAGTTTATTGCGTTTAGTTGAATACTCATGCGCCAGATTTGAATAGCTATTAGTGTCGCGGATTTTAACGTCACCAGAATAGTTATGCAATTAAGGTGGGTTAAAATTTGTAAAACAGCAGGTAAATAGCAAAAGCTTAGCACAATATCATGCGCTGTCTGCGGTCAGTGAAAGGCCTTGTGGCGGGCAGCGGCAATAAAAAAAGCGCAGTCACCTGCGGTGGCTGCGCTTTTCATAACCGTTGAACCTTAATTATTTTTTTGATTTTTCAAGCATCTGGCTCAGGCTGCCACCCTCGGCATGCGCAGGGTTCGCCATGTAGCGCACGTCATCAACGACCCAGCAGGTGCCCTGATGGATCATCAGCACTTCGTCCTGCCACTGCTTGCCGTCGCGGCTCAGATCGACCCGCAGCGGAATGTTGCGTGCATCACGGTTCGGAATGGTGGAGGCATCGGCGACGCTGGCAGCCGTCGGACCCTGTGACAGGCTGGAGAAGAGATCGCCATTGCGCCACTGTGAGCCGGCATTGCTGCCGCTGGCCGCCTGCAGGGAGTGATAAAGCGCATCACTCAGGTAAGGGCGATATTTTGCCAGCGTGTTGCTGTCGGGCAGGCCCTGCACAGGCTGTTCGACACGCAGGTCGTAAAACTTCTGGGCTACCTGGTCAGGACCGCCGTCAATGCAGGGGGCGGTTCGCGGGCCATTATCCTTAATGACTGGCTCAACGGTGGTACAGGCGCTGAGCAGCAGGGCCGCCGGGATCATTAGCGCAAACGCGTTGTTTCTCATCTCGATTTCCTTATGGTTCTCTGGCAAGGTGCCCTTTTTAGCATAGAGTATAGCCGTGCTTTTTAGTCGAAAGAGCCTTAGCCCGGTTTTCAACAAGGAGAATGCGATGAAATTTTCAACAACCCCAACGCTGGAAGGTCACAGCATCAGTGAATATTGCGGCGTGGTTACCGGAGAAGCGATTCTTGGGGCCAACATCTTCCGCGATTTTTTCGCGGGCATCCGTGATGTGGTCGGTGGCCGTTCCGGCGCGTATGAGAAAGAGCTGCGTAAAGCGCGGGAGATCGCGTTTGAAGAGCTGGAAGAGCAGGCGAAAGCGCTGGGTGCCAACGCGGTGGTCGGTATCGACATTGATTACGAAACGGTCGGCAAAGATGGCAGCATGCTGATGGTCAGCGTCAGCGGTACGGCGGTGATCATTCGTTGAAACGCGGGCTGTTGCTGATACTGGCACTGCTGCTGGCGGGCTGTCACTCCGGTATGGAGTCCCGTGACGGCTACTGGGCCGATCTGCGGCATCCGGCGCAGGGCGCACGACCACGGGTGAAGGTGATTGTGGTCCACTACACCGCCGAAGATTTTTCTTCGTCGCTGGCGACGCTCACCGATCGGGAAGTCAGCGCTCACTATCTGATTCCCCGCCAGCCGCCACAGCGCGCCGGTAAAGGCGTTATCTGGCAGCTGGTGCCAGAGCAGCAGCTTGCCTGGCATGCCGGTCCCAGCTTCTGGCGTGGAGCCACCCGCATCAATGACACCTCAATTGGCATTGAGCTGGTGAACGGGGGTTATCGCCGGACGCTGACCGGCCTCGAATGGCAGCCCTTTACCGCCGCGCAGATCACTACGCTGGAGGCGCTGGTGCGGGATATTGCACAGCGTTATGGCATCCCACCAGAAAACATTGTCGGTCACAGTGATATCGCGCCGCAGCGTAAGCAGGATCCCGGCCCGCTGTTCCCGTGGCAGCAGCTGGCACAGCGCGGACTCGGTGCCTGGCCCGATGCCGGACGGGTGCAGTTTTATTTAGCGGGTCAGGATCCGCACGCGCGGGTGCCTGTACAGCCGCTTATGGAAAGTCTGCAACGCTACGGTTATGCAGTGACAGCGGGGATGAGTGCGCGTGAGCAGCAGAAGGTGATTGCTGCGTTTCAGATGCATTTCCGGCCTGCGGATTATCGCGGTCAGCCCGATGCCGAAACCGCCGCGATAGCTGCCGCGCTACTGGAGAAGTATGGCGCGGCGGAATAGCGGATTACTGTTGGAGAAACGCCTTCCAGTGGGCGACAACCTGCTCCAGCGCCGCACGGTCCGCATCCAGATGGGTGACCAGCCGGGTGCGTGTTCCCACGCTGATTAACACGCCGCGTGCCTTCATCCACTCGCCTAAGGGTTTGACCTGGGCTTCCGGCACCGCGACAAACAGCATGTTGGTCTGCTGATCGATGACGCTGACGCCCAGCTCATGCAGCTGCTGTCCCAGCCAGGCGGCATTGTCATGATCCTCCTGCAGTCGCGCCACGTTGTGCTCTAGCGCATAGAGACCCGCCGCCGCCAGAATACCCACCTGACGCATGCCGCCGCCGGTCATTTTGCGCCAGCGACGGGCGCGCTCAATCAACGCCGTGTCGCCGCACAGCAGCGAACCGACGGGCGTGCCCAGACCTTTAGAGAGACAGATGGTGAGGGTGTCGCAGTAGCGGGCAATCGTCGCCAGCGTGGTCTTCTGTGCCACTACCGCGTTGAAAATGCGTGCGCCATCAATGTGCAGCGCCAGCTTGTGCTCGCGGGTAAAGGTCCAGGCCTGTTCCAGATAATCCAGCGGCAGCACTTTTCCGTGATGGGTGTTCTCCAGGCTCAGCAGGCGGGTGCGGGCAAAGTGAATATCATCCGGCTTAATGGCCGCTGCCACCACATCGAGCGGCAGGGTACCATCGTCGGCGGCCAGCACCGGCTGCGGCTGAATACTGCCCAGCACCGCTGCGCCGCCCGCTTCATATTTGTAGTTGTGCGCCTGCTGACCGACGATATATTCATCGCCGCGCTCGCAGTGGCTGAGCAACGCCACCAGGTTTGCCTGGGTGCCGGTCGGGAAAAACAGCGCTGCGGCTTTGCCGCTCAGGCGTGCGGCTTCCGCCTCCAGCGCATTCACGGTGGGATCGTCACGGTAGACGTCATCACCGGTTTCGGCTGACATCATCGCGCTTAACATGGCGGCGCTGGGCCGGGTCACGGTATCACTGCGTAAATCGATCACCTTATGCTCCTGAACGTGGCGGAAGACAAAAAAAAGGCGGGCATCGCGCCCGCCTGGATGGAACCTCTGTTTTACCGCAGCCAGTTGGTTTTCGCCAGTTCTACCACCTCATCCCCGCGACCGTTCATGATGGCGCGCAGCATGTAGAGGCTGAAGCCTTTGGCCTGCTCCATTTTGATCTGCGGCGGCATCGCCAGCTCCTCTTTGGCGGTAATGACATCCACCAGCACCGGGCCATCATGGGCAAACGCCTGCTCCAGCGCGCCATTCAGTTCCGACGCTTTTTCTACCCGGATGCCACGGATGCCGCAGGCCTGGGCGATAGCGGCAAAGTCAGGATTCTCCAGCTCGGTGCCGTCAGTGAGATAGCCACCGGCCTTCATCTCCATCGCCACGAAGCCCAGTACGCTGTTGTTAAAGATCACCAGTTTTACCGGCATTTTTAGCTGCGCCAGTGAGATAAAATCGCCCATCAGCATGCTGAAACCGCCGTCGCCGCACAGCGCGACGACCTGACGGTTGCGATCGATCGACTGCGCGCCCAGCGCCTGTGGCATCGCATTCGCCATCGAGCCATGGTTAAACGAACCCAGCAGGCGACGTTTGCCGTTCATCTTCAGGTACCGCGCCGCCCAGACGGTCGGTGTTCCGACATCGCAGGTAAAAATAGCGTCGTCGCTGGCGTAGTGGCTGATCTGCTGTGCCAGATATTGCGGGTGGATCGGCTGCTTGTCGTTGGGCTGCGCCAGCTCGTCCAGACTTTTACGCGCCTCACCGTAGTGCTTAACTGCACTGTCGAGATGGCTGCGATCGCTTTTGGGCGTCAGTTGCGGCAGTAATGCCTGTAGCGTGCTTTTCACATCGCCGACATAAGCCTGATCGACGTGAGAATGTGATCCCAGACTGCCCGGATTGATATCAATCTGGATGATCTTTGCGTTTTCGGGATAGAAGGCGCGGTAGGGGAACTGGGTGCCGAGCAATACCAGCGTCCCGGCATTCATCATGGCGTGGAAACCGGATGAGAAGCCAATCAGGCCGGTCATGCCGACATCATAAGGGTTATCATATTCGATGTGCTCCTTACCGCGCAGCGCATGGACGATAGGCGCTTTCAGCGCTTCGGCCAGCGCGACCACTTCCTGATGCGCACCGGCACAGCCACTGCCGCACAGCAGCGTAATATCGGTGGCGTCGTTCAGCGTCTGTGCGAGCCGGGCCAGTTCGGCGGGCTGAGGCAGGACCTGCGGCAACTGCGGCGGATACCACTCAGTTCTGGCGCTTTCCGGTGCCAGTTTCAGCGCCACGTCACCAGGCAGTACCACGACTGAGACGCCACGATTCAGAATCGCTTTACGCATGGCAATGCCCAGCACCTGGGGTAACTGCTCAGGATTAGAGACCAGCTCACAGTAGTGGCTGCATTCGCGGAACAGCTCCTGCGGATGAGTTTCCTGGAAATAGCCGCTGCCGATTTCGCTGGAGGGGATATGCGCCGCAATCGCCAGAACCGGGACGCGGTTGCGATGGCAGTCGAACAAACCGTTGATCAGATGTAAGTTGCCTGGCCCGCAGGAACCGGCGCAGACCGCCAGTTCGCCGCTGATATGGGCTTCCGCGCCCGCCGCAAAGGCAGCCACTTCTTCATGGCGCGTCGGCATCCATTCGATGGTGCCCATGCGATTAAGACTGTCGCTCAGGCCATTAAGGGAGTCCCCGGTGACACCCCAGATGCGTTTGACGCCCGCGCTTTCCAGCGTTTTGGCGACCAGCGCCGCCACGGTTTGTTTCATGCTCTTCTCCTTTGTCGGCCCGTACTAAAGAGTGACGTGACCAGAACCGAAAAAAGAAGCGTAGACGACACGGCAGAAAAGCAGACGTGAAAAAATGCGCTGGCAGAGCTCAGCGCATTTCAGACAGGATTCAGGCAGAGAAGAGGGCGATCAGAATCGGGGCCAGCAGACTCATGACAAAGCCGTGCACAATGGCGGCCGGGACAATCTCATTGCCGCCCGCCCGCTGCAGTACCGGCAGGGTAAAGTCCATTGAGGTGGCTCCGCACAGGCCCAGTGCACTCGAACGATGACGGCCAATCAGTGCCGGGATCAGCATGATGGCCACCAGTTCACGCACCAGATCGTTGAAGAAGGCGGCGCTGCCGATGACCGGGCCAAAGGCTTCGGTCATCAGAATGCCGGAGAGGGAGTACCAGCCAAAGCCGCTGGCCAACGCCAGACCGGTCTTCAGAGGGATGCCCAGTACCAGCGCGGCAAGCATGCCGCCGATCAGCGCGCTGACCAGCACGACAACGGCCACCAGCATGCCACGACGGTTCAGGATGATTTGCCGCAGCGTCATGCCGCTGCCGCGCAGCTGAACGCCCACCAGAAACAGCAGGAAGATCAGCGCATATTCGCTTGCGGTTGAGGCGTGATGCAGCAGTGGCCACTGGGTCAGCCCAAGCAAAAAACCAATGACAACGACGCCACACAGCTTCAGGGAGTCCAGCGCCATATGCAGTCGCGATGGCAGTTTCTCCTGCCGGTGCGCATGTTGCCAGGGGGCATACTTTTCCAGTCCGCGCAGTGCCAGCAGATTGCACAGCAGAATACAGAACGCCGCCACCAGTGCGGTGTAAAAAACCGCCAGCAGGTTGCTGCTCAGATTGTCGAGAAAGGCCAGACTGATGCCCATAAAGAAGAGGATCACGTAAACCATCCAGCCCAGCAGCTGATTTACCCGGCGCAGGGTGTCGGTTTTGCGGAAAGGTAGCAGCCAGCCGGCGATCAGCGGCAGCAGAATAATCAGAAGTCCGGAGTACATATCAATGCCATCCATGGGGGAAGAGGCAACACGCTAGCGAAAAAGCGTATCGGAGTAAACCCCATCGCAGCTTGACCGGTTCGCTGGCGGCAACCATGCTGTTTATAACCTGAGGACGGACGCCTATGATTCTGGAACATATCGATATTCGCGGTTTCCGCGGCATCAACAAACTCTCACTCCCTCTAACCCGGACCAATCTGCTGATTGGTGAGAATGCGTGGGGGAAATCCAGCCTGCTGGATGCCCTGAGCCTGCTGCTTTCGCCCCATGAACCAGCCTATGATTTTACCCAGGCTGATTTCCATTTCACGCCAGGCGATTTGACCGATCCTATGCGCCGTCTGTCAGTAGTATTTCATTTTCGCGATGACGGCAGCGACCCGGATGCGGTGCTCTCGGCCTTCTGGCAGCACGATGCTCAGGGTCAGCGTCGGCTTTATTACAGTGTTAGTGCCACCTGGCGTGACAGCGGCATCGAGACCCGACGCCGTTTCGTTGATGTGAACGCACAGCTGTTGCCTGAGCAGCACTGCGCGGCGGCCATTGATCTGCTGCTGAAACGCTATCCGGTGCTGCGACTGCGCGATGCGCGCTTTAGTAAGCGGACGCAAAACAGTGCGCCGGTGGCGACTCCCCATCCTGAGCTGCTGGCGGGCATGGAGTCGCTGGCGCGCGATCTGGAGCATCATCCCCAGCAGCTCAGTGATGAGGTGCTGCGACAGGGGCTGAAGACCATGCAGCAGCTAATGCAGCACTACTTTCTGGTGCAGTTGCCCGATGCGGGCAACGAACTCAGGTCACGGGATGCGCAGACACGCGACGGGGAAAAGGGATGGCGGGCGCTGGATCATCTCAATCAGCTGATTGCCGGAACCGACTCCCGCAGCCGTCAGCTGATCCTGCTGCAAATGTTTACCCTGCTGATTGAGGCGCGAGGCGATGTCCCGCTGGCCGCTGATGCCCGGCCGCTGCTGCTGATTGAAGATCCTGAAACCCGGCTGCATCCGATTATGTTGTCGGTAGCATGGAACCTGCTGAAGCTGCTGCCGTTGCAAAAAATCGCCACCACCAATTCCGCTGAGCTGCTGTCTCAGGTGCCTGTAGAGAACGTCTGTCGTCTGGTACGCGGCCCCTCGCGCGTGGCCGCCTGGCGTATTGGTCCGGAGGGATTGAGTGCCGAAGAGAGCCGACGCATCGGCTTCCATATTCGTGTCAACCGGCCTGCAGCGCTGTTTGCCCGCTGCTGGCTGCTGGTGGAGGGGGAAACCGAAGTCTGGATCATGAATGAGCTGGCACAGCAGTGCGGTTACAACTTCGCGGCTGAAGGGGTAAAAGTAATTGAGTTTGCTCAGTCGGGCTTAAAGCCGCTGCTGAAGTTTGCCCGCCGCATGGGCATCGCCTGGCATGTGCTGACAGACGGTGATCAGGCGGGTAACAAATATGCCAGCACCGCACGTACGCAGTTACAGCCCGGCGATCCTGAGCCGCGTTTTCTGACGCAGCTACCGGCGCTGGATATGGAGAATTTTCTCTATCACCAGGGTTTCCAGGATGTCTATCATCAGATGGCGCACCTGCCGTTAAACGTTCCGATGAGTTCCAGGCGTATTATTACTAAAGCGATTCACCAGAGCTCCAAGCCAGAACTGGCAATCGCAGTGGCGACGTCGGCGGCGGAACGCGGGCCGGAGGCCATCCCGCCGTTAATACGGCAGATGTTTGCCCGGGTGATTGGGCTGGCGCAGCGCCAGGCAGATTAAGTCTGCTTCGGAAAGAAAAATGCCAGCGGCACTGGCTGGCATTTTTGCGTCACTGTTCAGAGGTGGGGTAAGTATCACGCCACGGCCTGTATCTCAACCGGCACGATGAGGCTAGCGTGATTGCCTTTCGGACCTTCATGAACGTCGAACTGAACCTGCTGGCCTGCCTTTAGCGTGCGGTAGCCTTCCATCTGGATGGTGGAGTAGTGTGCAAAAATATCGTCGCCACCGCCAACCGGACAGATAAAGCCAAAGCCTTTGGAATTATTGAACCATTTAACTGTGCCCGTCTCCATGCTTTTACTTCCCTCGCAAGACATTTTATAAGTAGGTGAGGTCTTACAGGCTGTGAGTCGGATTTGATTAAAACTCAATCAGCGTGTGCAGGTAGAATGTAGAGAAAGCGCCGCTGGCGTCAAGCAAACCACCGGGCCAGGTGGGGAAAAAATCATCAAAATTTGAGGTAGTTAACGCTATTGCAAATTTTGTGATGCAGGTCGCGCAAGGGAATTTCTGAATAAATTTTCAGCAGCGACCAGGAGCTTGACAGGCATGTTAAACTCTCAACATGTAGCCATTAAAAGGCTCAAAGCAAAATCTCAACGGAACACTATGGCAAACACAAACGACTGGCTTAACTTTGAACATCTGGCCGAAGACAAAGTACGCGAAGGGTTAAAGCCGCCTTCTATGTATAAAGTCATTCTGAATAATGACGATTATACACCTATGGAATTTGTTATTGACGTCGTACAAAAGTTCTTTTCTTATGATGTTGAACGTGCAACGCAGCTGATGTTGAAAGTTCACTATCACGGCAAGGCGATCTGTGGTGTATTTACTGCAGAAGTCGCCGAAACAAAAGCGGCCCAGGTGAACAACTATGCGCGGGAAAACCATCATCCGTTGCTGTGTACGCTGGAAAAAGCCTGAACCCGTCTCCATATAGGAAACTGGTAAGGGCGATAATTGGGGGAGGTGCCTAATGCTCAATCAAGAACTGGAACTCAGTTTAAATATGGCTTTCGCCAGAGCGCGTGAGCACCGTCATGAGTTTATGACCGTCGAGCATCTGTTACTGGCGTTGCTCAGTAACCCGTCGGCCAGAGAGGCACTGGAAGCCTGTACGGTGGACATTGTGGCTCTGCGGCAGGAACTCGAAGCCTTCATCGAACAAACCACGCCGGTGCTGCCCGCCAGTGAAGAGGAGCGCGATACACAACCGACGCTCAGTTTCCAGCGCGTCCTGCAGCGTGCGGTTTTCCATGTCCAGTCATCCGGTCGCAGCGAAGTCACCGGGGCAAATGTGCTGGTCGCCATCTTCAGCGAGCAGGAGTCGCAAGCGGCCTATCTGTTACGCAAACATGAAGTCAGCCGCCTTGATGTGGTGAATTTCATCTCTCATGGTACGCGCAAAGACGAGCCGGGCCAGGCGCCAGGCGCTGAAAATCCGGTTAACGAAGAGCAAGCAGGCGGGGAGGAGCGTATGGAAAACTTCACCACCAATCTTAATCAGCTTGCTCGCGTCGGTGGTATTGATCCACTGATTGGTCGCGATAAAGAGCTGGAACGTACCATTCAGGTGCTGTGCCGTCGTCGTAAAAACAACCCGCTGCTGGTGGGTGAATCGGGTGTGGGTAAAACCGCCATTGCAGAAGGTCTCGCCTGGCGTATCGAGCAGGGCGATGTACCGGAAGTGATGAAAGACTGCACCATCTACTCGCTGGATATCGGTTCACTGCTGGCGGGCACTAAATACCGTGGTGACTTTGAAAAACGTTTCAAAGCGCTGCTGAAGCAGCTGGAACAGGACGAACACAGCATTCTGTTTATCGATGAGATCCATACCATCATCGGTGCGGGTGCCGCGTCCGGTGGCCAGGTTGATGCCGCTAACCTGATCAAGCCACTGCTTTCTTCGGGCAAGATTCGCGTGATGGGTTCCACCACGTATCAGGAATTCAGCAACATCTTCGAAAAAGATCGTGCTCTGGCGCGTCGTTTCCAGAAGATCGATATCACGGAGCCTTCTGTTGAAGAGACCGTGCAGATCCTGAATGGCCTGAAAACCAAGTACGAAGCGCATCACGATGTACGTTATACCGCTAAAGCGGTGCGTGCAGCCGTGGAACTGGCGGTGAAATATATCAACGATCGTCATCTGCCTGACAAGGCGATTGATGTGATTGATGAAGCGGGTGCGCGTGCGCGCCTGATGCCAGCCAGTAAGCGTAAGAAAACCATCAATGTCTCTGACATTGAAACTGTGGTGGCCCGTATTGCCCGTATCCCTGAGCAAAGCGTGTCGGCAACCGATCGCGATACACTGAGAAATCTGGGCGATCGCCTGAAGATGCTGGTGTTTGGTCAGGACAACGCCATTGAGGCGCTGACGGAAGCAATCAAAATGAGCCGCGCTGGTCTGGGTCAGGATCGTAAGCCGGTCGGGTCCTTCCTGTTTGCCGGACCAACCGGTGTTGGTAAAACGGAAGTCACCGTGCAGCTGGCGAAAGCCCTGGGCATTGAGCTGCTGCGCTTTGATATGTCTGAGTACATGGAGCGTCACACCGTCAGTCGTCTGATTGGTGCGCCTCCGGGTTACGTCGGATTTGATCAGGGTGGCCTGCTGACGGATGCGGTAATCAAGCATCCTCACGCGGTCGTGCTGCTGGATGAGATTGAGAAAGCGCACCCGGATGTCTTTAACCTGCTGCTGCAGGTGATGGATAACGGCATGCTGACCGACAACAACGGTCGTAAAGCAGACTTCCGTAACGTGGTGCTGGTGATGACCACTAACGCCGGTGTGCGTGAGACTGAACGTAAGTCGATTGGCCTGATTCATCAGGACAACAGTACCGATGCGATGGAGGAGATCAAAAAGATCTTTACGCCAGAGTTTCGTAACCGTCTCGACAACATCATCTGGTTCAGTCACCTGTCACCAGAGGTGATCCATCAGGTGGTCGACAAGTTTATTGTCGAGTTGCAGGCGCAGCTGGATGCGAAAGGCGTGTCGCTGGAAGTCAGTGATGAAGCGCGTGACTGGCTGGCTGAGAAGGGCTACGACAAAGCGATGGGCGCACGTCCGATGGCGCGCACCGTGCAGGACAGCCTGAAGAAACCGTTAGCTAATGAACTGCTGTTTGGTTCGCTGGTGGATGGCGGCTCAGTATCAGTCGCGCTGGATCGTGAGAAAGGTGAACTGACTTATCACTTCCTGAGTGCTGAAAAACGCAAAACCGAAGGCACTGTGCATTAATCACCTGCTACAGATGTGAAAAAGGCCGGATTAAAATCCGGCCTTTTTTTTCGCTGCAATATGCAGAGCGATGAGATTACTGCAAATTAGCGACTACGGAAGACAATGCGGCCTTTGCTCAGGTCGTACGGGGTCAACTCAACGGTCACTTTGTCACCCGTCAGGATACGGATGTAGTTTTTGCGCATTTTACCGGAGATGTGAGCAGTGACCACGTGTCCGTTTTCAAGTTCTACGCGGAACATGGTGTTAGGTAACGTATCCAGTACGGTACCTTGCATTTCAATATTGTCTTCTTTGGCCATCGAATCCTCTGGGTGTACTACCTTTCAGTTGAACCGGCAAGATAATGCCCAATTCAACGATTTATGTAAAGAACCGTCGGCGATTTTGCCAACGCTTTGCCGGGGTGCACGTCAGTTGCGCGCATCCGGTAAAATTAGGGTGTTTAAGGTGACGTCTGCAGGGGATTAGCGGGCTAAGAATCTGAATCAACCGGTTACATGCGCACGATTGAAAACAGTTCCGAGAGTGCGTTGAGATTCCCAGCCTGGCAATTCCGGCTCGTTATTGCGAAGCGCGGACGACATACCAAACTCGACTATTATACCACTTATGCGCCTTTATGTGTGCAAAACATCTCTGCACGGCTAAAAAAGCGTTTGTGTCTGCCAGCAGCCATCGCTGACCGGCTGGTCAGCAAGGCGTTGTACATATTGCAGATAATCAGCGCGCGGGATCTCCTGCGCGCCCAGCGAGGCAGTATGGGGATTAAGTACCTGACAATCTACCAGTCGGCCCTGATGCCGGATGAAATGCTGACAAAAGACCCATAGTGCGGTTTTGGATGCATTCTGCTGACGACTGAACATCGACTCACCGCAGAAGATTTGTCCCATCGCCAGCCCATACATGCCACCCACCAGTTGATGTTCATCCCACACCTCGATGGAGTGCGCGTGGCCAAGTTCATACAGTCGCAACCAGGCACGCTTCATCTCAAAGGTAATCCAGGTGCCTTCCTCGCGACCGCTGGCGCAGCCCTCAAGCACCTCGGCAAAGGACTCGTTCATTGTCACCCGATAGGGTGAGCGATTGTGAAAACGCTTCATGCTACGGCTGAGATGAAACTGCTCTGGTAACAGAACGGCCCGGGGATCGGGCGACCACCAGAGAATGGGATCGCCGGGCGAAAACCACGGAAAAATACCGTGCTGATAAGCATTAAGTAACCGGGCAGGGGAGAGATCGCCGCCCATGGCCAGCAGGCCATTTGGCTCACGCAGCGCCATCTCAGGCGGTGGAAAGAGCAGAGATTCCCGTGACAGTTGTACCAGTCTCATCGCGTTATGTTACTCATCGGCATTTCGCTAAGTATAACGCAATACGCTGCCGGAAACGCCAGTAGCGCCCCGCTTTTGAGATTAATTCCGTATGACTGCCCTGTTCAACAATCGCGCCATTATCCATCACGCAGATACGATCCATGCGCTCCAGGCCACTCAGCCGGTGAGTAACCATGATCGAGGTTTTTCCGGCGGTCAGCCGTTGCAACAGGGCGAGAATATGTTGCTCGGTGGTCGCATCAAGCCCTTCGGTGGGCTCATCCAGCAGCCAGAGATCGCCGTCGTGCAGTAACGCGCGCGCCAGCGCCAGCCGGCGCAGTTCACCGCCGGAAAGCGGGCGACCCCCTTCACCCATCCAGGCGTTTAGTCCTTCCTTGTTCTCAAGCAGGCGGTGCAGGCCCACGTCGTTCAGTACGCGGCATAGCTGCTCATCAGTGGCATCGGGACGAGCCAGCAGCAGGTTATCGCGCAGGCTCTGACTGAAAAGATGAACCCGCTGAGTCACCACGCTGATACGCTGGCGCAACGCGGACTCTGACCAGGCGGTAATCGGCAGATCATTCAGGATGATGACACCGTGCTGGCTCTCCCTGGCGCGGGTCAGCAGCGCAAGCAGCGTCGATTTTCCGCAGCCGGTCGGTCCCAGTAGCGCAATATGTTCACCTGCGGCGACCTGCAGGGTACAGCTGTTGAGTGCCTTATCCGGACGGTCGGGGTAGCTGAAGTCGAGCCGATCGATACTGACGTTGAGCGGTCCTGACCGGGCATCTGACTGTGCCGGAAAGGTGATAGCGGGTGACTGATCGATAATGTCATTGACCCGCTGCGCGGCAGTTGTCACCTGCGACATGGGCAGAAAAGCGCCTGCAACCGGTGCCAGCGCCTCAAAGGCGGCCAGGGCGCAGAACACCACCAGCGCAATCAGCGAGCCGGGTAACTGCTGTTCACTGATTGTCGCAGCACCAAGCCAGAGCAGCAGGGTTACGGTTACGCCACTGATCAGCAGCAGCAGGCTCTGGGCGGCGGCCTGTAAACGCTGTTGCTGGCTTTGTGCCTGCTGCCAGCGCTGTTCATCCTGGTCAAGTTGCTGACGCCAGCTCTGCGAGGCACCATATAACGTCAGTTCAGCCTGCGCCGCCAGCCACTGCATCAGCTGCTGACGCCAGCGGGCGCGTCCATGGGCAATTGCAACGCCTGCCGGTGAGCCCAGACGATAAAACAGCGACGGCATCAGAACCAGCGTACTCAGCATGATACCGCCGAGCGTCAGTGCCAGCGGAATATCAATAAAACTCATCCCAAGGGTAACGACCACTATCACCACAAATGCGCCGATCAACGGCGAAATGACGCGCAGATAGAGATGATCCAGCGTATCAACATCGGCGACAAAACGGTTGAGCAGGTCCGCCTGGCGGAACTGTGACAGCTGTCCCGGCGAAAGTGCCATCAGGCGGCTGAAGGTGTGGACGCGCAGATGCTGAAGCACCCTGAACGTCGCATCATGACTGACCAGACGTTCAGCATAGCGTGCGGCGGTACGGATGATCGCAGCACCACGGACGCCAGCCGCGGGCAGCATATAGTTGAAGGTATAGAGGCCCGCTACGCCTGCTACTGACGATGCGGCGAGAAACCAGCCTGACAGGGTCAGCAGGCCAATGCTGGCCAGCAGGGTAGCAATCGCCAGCACGATGCCCAGCGCAAGACGGAAAGGGTGGCACAGCCAGAGACGAAGAAAAGGACGCAAGGCCGACATCAGCGGATCTCCTGTTGACGATGCTTCAGCATTTCGCTGAAGGCACCGGGCTGTTGCGATAGCTGCTGCCAGTTGCCCTGTTGCACCAGTTTACCCGCCTCCATCACCCAGAGGGTCTTCCAGCGACTCAGCGTATCAATCTGATGGGTAATCATCAGGGTGGTCTGGCGGGCAGCCGCCTGGTTCAGGGCCAGCATCACATGACGTTCGCTGAGTGCATCCAGGCTGGCTGCCGGCTCATCAAGCAGCAATAAATGTGAGGATTTATAGAGCGCGCGTGCGACCGCGACCCGCTGTGCCTGACCCACTGACAGCTGATTACCACCATCGCCGGGCTGAGTTTCAATCCCCCTGGGCAGACGAGGCATGAACTCGTTAATGCCACACGATTCCAGCAGCATCGCAAAGCGCTCGCTATCCCAGACCGCATTCATCACGATATTGTCGCGTAAGGTGCTGGCCGGTAACTGAGGATTCTGGCCTACCCAGCTAAGCTGCTGATGCCAGTCGCTCCGCCGTATATCACGCAGTTCGACGCCATTCGCTTTCAGCGAGCCCTGATAAGGCAGGAAGCCAAGCAGGGCGTTCATCAGTGCCGTTTTCCCGGCTCCGCTTTGACCGACCAGCGCAATCTGCTCGCCAGCGGCAATAGTGAAAGTGAGCGGGCCGCACAGCACCTGACCATCGGGCGCGCAGACCC
Organism: Pantoea sp. SM3640; assembly: GCF_015654165.1. Taxonomy (NCBI): domain Bacteria; kingdom Pseudomonadati; phylum Pseudomonadota; class Gammaproteobacteria; order Enterobacterales; family Erwiniaceae; genus Pantoea; species Pantoea sp. SM3640. The sequence goes on along the minus strand of NZ_CP064872.1, from coordinate 2,511,568 downwards.
GCAGATCATCGGCGACAAGGGCGATGGAACGGTCGGCTGTGAAAGATAACTGACCCTCCTGCGGCGCGGCGTCAGGTGTCGCCTGCATAAAGGCCTCAAGTGCATCGGCACCGCCGACCGCCTGGGCTTTGGCATGATAGAACGCGCCGAGATCGCGCAGTGGCTGGAAAAACTCCGGGGCGAGGATCAGCACCAGGAACCCGGCAAACAGCGTCACGCCGTGGCCATAATCACCGAAATGTAATTCGCCCAGATAGGAGAAGCCAAAATAGACGGCTACCACAGCAATGGCTAACGAGGCAAAAAACTCCAGCACGGCGGAGGAGAGAAACGCTAAACGCAGCACGTCCATGGTGCGCTGGCGAAAATCAGTGGTGGCGTCGGCAACCGCCTGCTGCTCTGCTTCACCACGATGAAACAGCCGCAGCGTTTCTCTGCCGCGCAGACGGTCGAGAAAGTTACCGCTCAGGCGGGCCAGCACCAGGAAGTTGCGGCGATTGGCCTCGGCCGCACCCATTCCGACCAGCGCCATAAACAGCGGAATCAACGGCGCAGTGGCAAACAGGATCAGACCTGCGGTCCAGTTCAGCGGAAAAACAGTCAGCAGAATGCAGCAGGGGATCAGCACCGCCAGCGTCATCTGCGGCAGGTAGCGGGCGTAGTACTCCTGCATCTCTTCGATCTGCTCCAGCAGCAGGGTTGCCCAGCTCCCGGCTGGTTTTCCCTGAATCCACGCCGGGCCCAGCGCAGACAACCGGTCTAAGACCTGCTGACGTAACGCCTGACGGATAGCCTGCCCCGCCCGATAACCGGTCAGTTCGCGGGCATAGTTAATCAGGGCACGCAGTACGAAGCAGAGCAGTAACAGCACGATACTGACCGTCAGGGTTTCACGCGGCTGCTGGTCTATGATCAGCGCCTGCAGCAGCGAGGCCAGTAAACCCGACTGGGCAATGATCAGCAGGGCACTTACCACGCCCAGCAGCGTGTTGAGCCGCAACCAGCGACTGGCGAAACGACGTTGCTGACGAAGCCAGCGGGTAAGATGCTGCTGCCGCGATTTGTCCATGCGAGACCATGCTAAATGTCGGTGACAGGGGAAAATGGAAAGACATTTCCATCTCTTCAGGCGCCAGAATCTAGCATGAGAGCCATAAAAAAGGCGACGGAAAAACCGTCGCCTGGAACATTTGAGATCAGAGGGTTAACAACTTACCGATCGTTTTTAACCAGCCCGTCAAGAAAACGCTCAGCGTCTAACGCGGCCATACAGCCGGTGCCTGCCGAGGTGATCGCCTGACGATAGATATGGTCCATCACATCGCCTGCCGCAAAGACGCCTGGGATGCTGGTCTGAGTGGCGTTGCCGTGCAGACCCGACTGAACTTTGATGTAACCGTTCTCCAGCGCCAGCTGACCTTCGAAGATAGCCGTATTCGGACTGTGTCCGATAGCAACAAACAGACCCGCGACTTCCAGCGCTTCTGTTTCATCACTGTTCTGGGTAGAACGCAGTGTCAGACCGGTCACACCCATCTGATCGCCTGTGACTTCTTCCAGCGTACGATGGGTGTGCAGCACGATATTGCCATTGCGCACTTTTTCCATCAGCCGGTCGATCAGGATCTTCTCTGCGCGGAAGCTGTCACGACGGTGAATCAGATGCACTTCAGCCGCGATGTTCGCCAGATAGAGCGCCTCTTCAACGGCCGTGTTACCCCCGCCAATCACTGCGACTTTCTGGTTGCGATAGAAGAAACCGTCACAGGTTGCACAGGCAGAGACACCTTTGCCCTTGAACGCCTCTTCAGACGGCAGACCCAGGTAACGAGCTGACGCACCGGTGGCGATGATCAGGGCATCTGCCGTGTATACGCCGCTGTCGCCAGTGAGGGTGAACGGACGGTTCTGCAGATCAACGGTGTGGATGTGATCGAAAATGATCTCAGTATTAAATTTTTCGGCATGCTCGTGCATGCGCTCCATCAGCGATGGACCTGTCAGATCGTGCGGGTCGCCCGGCCAGTTCTCCACTTCAGTGGTAGTGGTCAGCTGTCCGCCTTTTTCCAGACCGGTGATCAGCACCGGGTTCAGGTTGGCGCGTGCAGCATAAACGGCTGCGGTATAACCCGCTGGGCCGGAGCCCAGAATGAGTAACTTACTGTGTTTGGCCGTACTCATGCGTTCCTCAGTTTCATTCGGCTGACATAGCCTGCGATTGTAGGGAATATCCGGCGACAATAACAAGACTTAGCCAATTTTGTTAACGATAGCTGCAAGTGGCGTAGACGATGAGCGGCGGTTTTGCCTGGTCAATGCGCCAGAATGGGGCAAAAATCGGCTTTAAAGGGTGCAAAAGTGGAAAAATACTCATTTAAAAACAGATACCCAGCGGTCTGTCTGGCATCTTGTCCTGAATTTGGTGATTTTACTTTGACAATCGCCTGCGCTTTTGCGAAAACATTATCAGAAGCGAATAACATTTATCGGAACAAAACAGGTTTTCGTCGCCTGTTTTGCGTGTAACGCCGAATAAAAGCAGCCTGATATGGATAATGACGCATGATGTGGACAGACAACATGCGTCATATCGATAGGTGTCAGATCACAGGCTCTGTTAGCTCACTTCAGAAATGCCCCGAACATTGAGCGTTTTCAGGGCGTGGCAGGTAAAGGGAAGGAATTAAGAGAGACAATAATAATGGTAGACAATAAGAAACGCCCCGGGAAAGACCTCGACAGAATTGACAGGAACATTCTGAATGAACTTCAGAAAGATGGTCGCATTTCAAACGTAGAGCTTTCCAAACGCGTAGGCTTATCGCCTACGCCATGTCTTGAGCGTGTACGCCGTCTCGAACGCCAGGGATTTATTCTTGGTTACACTGCGCAGTTAAACCCGCACTATCTGGATGCCTCTCTGCTGGTATTCGTTGAGATTACTCTGAATCGTGGTGCGCCGGATGTGTTTGAGCAATTTAACGCCGCTGTGCAAAAACTTGAGGAAACTCAAGAGTGTCACCTCGTTTCCGGCGATTTCGACTACCTGCTGAAAACGCGCGTACCTGATATGTCTGCCTACCGTAAGCTGCTGGGCGAAACCCTGTTGCGCCTGCCGGGCGTAAACGACACGCGAACTTATGTGGTGATGGAAGAGGTCAAACAGAGCAATCGGCTGGTGATCAAAACTCGCTGATGCGGGGCAGGTGCAAAACCTGTGAGATTTCGGTACACTCCTGTGCATTCATACAGGATCAGCGTCGGGCTTGCCCGACGCTGTTGCTTCTTACTTTACAGGCACCTGGAGAGTCCTCTTGAGCCAGGAATATACAGAAGATAAAGACGTTTCGTTACAATCGCTGAGCAGTGGACGTCGTCTGCTGGAAGCGTTGCTCATTCTGGTGGCGCTGTTTGCCATTTACCTGATGGTTTCACTGGTCAGTTTTAACCCTTCCGATCCGAGCTGGTCGCAAACGGCCTGGCATGAACCTATCCATAATATCGGCGGCAGCGTCGGTGCCTGGCTGGCTGACACCTTACTCTTCATCTTTGGTGTGATGGCGTACGCCATTCCGCCCGTCATTCTGGGTTTGTGCTGGATTGCTTTCCGTCAGCGCGACAGCCAGGACTATTTTGACTACTTTGCCGTCGGGTTACGCTTAATTGGCGTTCTTGCGCTGGTGGTAACGACCTGTGGTATGGCAGCGCTGAACGCTGATGATATCTGGTACTTCGCTTCAGGCGGCGTGATTGGTAGCCTGGTCAGTAATGCTATTGCCCCCTGGTTCAGTCCGGCTGGCGGCACGCTGATGCTGCTCTGCGTCTGGGCGGCGGGGATAACCCTGTATACCGGCTGGTCCTGGCTCACCATTGCAGAAAGAATTGGTGGTGTCGTCATGGGCGTCCTGACGTTTGCCAGCAACCGCTCACGTCACGATGAACCCTGGCAGGAAGAGGATGACGAACGCGACGCGCAAGATTATGCGGATGTCCCTGCATTGCATGCCTCCGATCAGGATGATGACGTGCTGCTGTCTGCGCCGCGTGCTGTCGATCAGGAAGATGATGTGCTGCTTGCCGCTCAGCCTGTGCCGACACAGCCGGATCCGCTACTGGCGAAAGCAGCAGCCGCAACCAGTGCGGCGGTAGCCGCCACTGCGGAAGCTGCAGAGGTGACCATCGCTCCCGCAGCGCCGGTTACCGCGGCACCTGCTGCAGCGGCCTTTACTGCATCGGCACCTGCCGCGTCAGCAGCAATACCTGCATCGTCGACGGCACAACCTGCTCCAGCATCTGCACAGAACATCCCTGCATCTTATGGTGCAACGACGGCTCCAGCGCAGAGTGCTTCTGCAGCCGCAGCTTCACCACCGCTTTACCACTTTGAAATGCCAGACGAAGCTCCGGCTGCGCCATCGTTCAATGCTTACGACGATGACGAACCTAAAATGGGTAACTGGCGTGACACATCAGCGATCCCTGCGGCCGCAACAGCCGCCGCTGCCGGAACGGCGGCCACACGTACTGCGCCTGTTTTCGACTTAGCCCCTGAAACCAATCTGAATCCTCAGGTTAAGCAGGGTATCGGACCGGCGCTGCCGCGTCCTAATCCGGTAAAACTGCCTACGCGTCGTGAGCTGGCTTCTTATGGCATTAAGTTACCTTCTCAGCGCATGGCTGAAGAGAAAGCCAAAGCGGAAGAGAGCGAAACGGCATCGGCTACGTCGGTTTCCACTGCACCTGATGCTGAAGAGGCATTGCAGCAGGCTGAACTGCGTCAGGCCTTCCAGTCTGAACAGCAGCAGCGTTACGGCACCAGCTGGCAGCAGGACGAAGAAGAGGAGCAGGATGCGCAGCAGCAGCATGCACTGGCACGTCAGTTCGCCGAGCAGCAACAGCAGCGCTATGAACCTGAAGTGAGAAAAGAGCCGGTATTGAATATTGATACTGCCTCCGCGTTCGATTTTTCACCGATGAAAGATCTGGTGGATGACGGCCCGTCTGAACCGCTGTTTACCATTGCTGCGACGCCGGAGCCGGAAGCGCCTGCGGTTTCACACGAACCGTGGCAGCAGGTGAGTGAGGTCTCTAGTCCTCAGGCACTGGCTCAGGTGCCTGCACCTGCCCGTTTTGCACCAGCAGAACCTGCCTATAGTGCGCCAGTGACGCCTGCGGCACCCGCAGAGCCTGCCTATCATGCACCAGCGGCACCTCAGGCCCCGGCTTATTCTGCGCCGTCTTATGGGACGCCAGCCGTTGAGCCGGTTCAGCCAGTTGAAGAAGCGAAACCTTCACTGCATGACAGCCTGATCCATCCGTTCCTGATGCGCCACGAGCAGCCGCTGGAGAAACCGTCCACGCCACTGCCTTCGCTGGATCTGCTGACGGCGCCTCCTGAAGAGGAAGAGCCGGTTGATATGTTCTCGCTGGAGCAGACTGCCCGTCTGGTGGAGTCACGCTTAGGCGATTACCGCGTTAAAGCCGAAGTGGTTGGCATCTCACCTGGCCCGGTTATCACCCGTTTCGAGCTTGACCTGGCGCCGGGTGTAAAAGCAGCACGTATCTCTAACCTGTCGCGCGACCTGGCACGATCACTCTCGACTGTCGCGGTTCGCGTGGTGGAAGTGATCCCTGGCAAACCTTATGTGGGCCTGGAACTGCCAAACAAACATCGTCAGACCGTTTATCTGCGTGAAGTCCTGGATTGCCCTAAATTCCGCGACAACCCGTCGCCACTGGCCGTCGTGCTGGGTAAAGACATTGCCGGTCAGCCGGTCGTGGCCGATCTGGCGAAAATGCCGCACTTACTTGTTGCCGGTACTACCGGTTCCGGTAAGTCCGTGGGCGTGAACGCTATGATCATCAGCATGCTCTACAAGGCGACACCAGAAGAAGTTCGCTTCATTATGATCGACCCGAAAATGCTGGAGCTGTCGGTTTACGAAGGCATTCCGCACCTGCTGACCGAAGTGGTCACCGACATGAAGGACGCCGCGAATGCGCTGCGCTGGAGCGTCGGCGAAATGGAGCGTCGCTATAAGCTGATGTCGGCGCTGGGCGTGCGTAACCTGGCGGGTTACAACGAGAAAGTGGAGCAGGCCGAAGCGATGGGCCGTCCGATTCCTGATCCGTTCTGGAAACCGGGCGACAGCATGGATATGACCCCGCCGGTTCTGGAGAAACTGCCGTATATCGTGGTAATGGTCGATGAGTTTGCTGACCTGATCATGGCAGTGGGTAAAAAGGTTGAAGAGCTGATTGCGCGCCTGGCACAGAAAGCCCGTGCTGCGGGTATCCATCTGGTGCTGGCAACACAGCGTCCATCCGTAGATGTGATTACTGGCCTGATCAAAGCGAACATCCCGACACGTATCGCCTTTACCGTTTCGAGCAAGATAGACTCCCGTACCATTCTCGATCAGGGCGGCGCGGAATCCCTGCTGGGTATGGGTGACATGCTTTACATGCCGCCAAACTCCTCACTGCCGGTTCGTGTTCACGGTGCCTTTGTGCGTGACCAGGAAGTACATGCGGTGGTTCAGGACTGGAAAGCACGTGGTCGTCCGCAATATATCGACAGTATTACGGCAGGCGAAGAGAGCGAAAGTGCCGGTGGCATCGATAGCGATGAAGAACTTGATCCGCTGTTCGATCAGGCAGTCGGCTTTGTGGTCGATAAGCGCCGAGCCTCGATTTCAGGCGTTCAGCGTCAGTTCCGCATCGGCTATAACCGCGCGGCACGTATCATTGAGCAGATGGAAGCGCAGGGCATCGTCTCTGCACCAGGACACAATGGTAACCGTGAAGTGCTGTCGCCACCGCCTCACGATATGTAGCGGTTAAATGTTTTGAAACACTACTTGATGAGCCAGTTCCGACTGGCTCATTGTTTTTACGCGGTTAACCCCCATATCTGGATCAGCTTTCGGCTTTTTCCTCTGTTCTGATGACGGAACGGCGACCAGGCTTAATGCAGTTATCGATGGGAACGTTTAAATAAGGAATTGAAGCAGATGAAATTACGCGTAATCGCTCTGGGCCTGTTGGCCACCTTTTCTTCGGCCAGCGTTCTGGCTGATGCTTCCAGTGATCTGCAACAGCGCCTGAACAAGGTCAGCAGCTTCCACGCCAGCTTCACGCAAAAAGTGACCGACAGCAGCGGTGCCAATGTGCAGGATGGTGAAGGCGAATTGTGGGTTAAACGTCCCAGCCTGTTTAACTGGCACATGACCGCGCCGGATGAAAGCATCATCATCTCTGACGGCAAATCGCTGTGGTTCTACAATCCATTTGTTGAGCAGGCGACCGTTAGCCTGCTGCAGAATGCGACCAGCAATACGCCGTTTATGCTGATTGCTCGCAACCAGTCGAATGACTGGAAGCAGTACAACATTAAACAGCAGGGTGACAATTTCGAGCTGACACCGAAAAACAGCGATGGCAACCTGAAACAGTTCACCATTCAGGTGACCTCCAGCGGCACCATTAACCGCTTCAGCGCTATCGAACAGGATGGCCAGCGCAGTGATTACCAGCTGAAAAGCCAGCAGAATGGTGCTATCAGCCCGGATAAATTCACGTTCACACCGCCTAAAGGCGTGACGGTGGACGACCAACGTCAGTGAGGTCACGGTGAGTAACCTGTCCCTGGATTTTTCCACCGAAAATTTCAAACCTCTGGCCGCGCGTATGCGGCCAGAAATATTGAAACAGTACATTGGTCAGCAACATCTGCTGGGTGCGGGCAAACCTCTGCCGCGCGCGATTGAAGCAGGGCACCTGCACTCGATGATCCTGTGGGGACCACCCGGGACCGGCAAGACGACACTCGCTGAAATTATTGCGCATTATGGTAACGCCGATGTGGAGCGTATCTCAGCAGTCACTTCGGGTGTTAAAGAGATTCGTGAGGCGATTGAGCGTGCCCGCCAGAATAAACATGCCGGGCGGCGCACCATCCTGTTTGTGGATGAGGTCCATCGGTTCAACAAGAGCCAGCAGGATGCTTTTCTGCCGCATATCGAAGATGGCACGATTACCTTTATTGGTGCGACCACCGAAAACCCCTCTTTTGAACTCAACTCCGCATTGCTGTCACGCGCCCGCGTTTACCTGCTGAAATCACTGACGACCGAGGATATTGAGCAGGTGCTGGATCAGGCGATGCAGGATAAAGCGCGTGGGTATGGCGACAGTGATATCGTGCTGCCGGACAATACACGCAGGATGATCGCTGAACTGGTTAATGGCGATGCACGCCGGGCGCTGAACACGCTGGAAATGATGGCGGATATGGCTGAAATCACCGCCTCGGGTCAGCGTGAACTGACGCCGCAGTTGCTCAACGAAGTCTCGGGTGAACGATCCGCGCGTTTTGACAACAAAGGCGACCGCTTTTACGACCTGATTTCGGCTCTGCACAAATCCGTGCGTGGCTCGGCACCCGATGCGGCGCTTTACTGGTATGCACGCATTATTACCGCAGGTGGCGACCCGCTCTATGTGGCACGCCGGTTGCTGGCTATCGCCTCAGAAGATGTCGGCAATGCCGACCCACGCGGCATGCAGGTGGCGATTGCCGCGTGGGATTGCTTTACGCGCGTCGGGCCGGCAGAAGGGGAGCGCGCCATCGCTCAGGCCATTGTTTATCTCGCCTGCGCGCCAAAAAGTAATGCGGTCTATATCGCGTTTAAAGCCGCCATGCGTGATGCGCGCGACCATCCCGATTACGATGTACCTGAGCATCTGCGTAATGCGCCGACTAAGCTGATGAAAGAGATGGGCCTGGGTAAAGAGTATCGTTATGCCCATGACGAAACCAACGCCTATGCCGCCGGTGAAGTCTATTTTCCGCAGGAACTGGCCAGCGCACGCTATTACACCCCAACCCAGCGTGGGCTTGAGGGTAAGATTGGTGAAAAGCTAAGCTGGCTCGCTGAGCAGGATCAAAATAGCCCGACAAAACGCTACCGCTGAAACAGACGTTACGGTAATGTGGGCAATGTTTTCAACGCATTCCGCGGGAATGCGTCCCTTCTTTCAACCAACTTTTTATACACAGGATAAGCATGCTCGATCCCAATCTGCTGCGTAACGAGCCAGACGCAGTCGCAGAAAAACTGGCACGCCGGGGATACAAACTGGATGTGGAAACGCTGCGTTCGCTTGAAGAGCGTCGCAAAGTACTGCAGGTGGAAACTGAAAATCTGCAGGCAGAGCGTAACTCCCGATCCAAATCCATCGGTCAGGCCAAAGCACGTGGGGAAGACATCGAGCCGCTGCGTCAGGAAGTGAACGCGCTGGGCGAACGCCTGGATGCCGCAAAAGCAGAACTGGATGAACTGCAGAATCAAATCCGTGACTTTGCGCTGGCGCTGCCGAACATTCCGGCAGATGAAGTGCCGCTGGGCAAAGATGACAGCGAAAACCAGGAAGTGAGCCGCTGGGGTACCCCGCGCGAGTTCAGCTTCCAGGTTAAAGATCACGTTGAACTGGGTGAAGCGGCGAAAGGCCTGGATTTTGCGGCTGCCGTGAAACTGACCGGTTCACGCTTTGTGGTCATGCAGGGTCAGATTGCCCGCCTGCACCGTGCACTGAGTCAGTTTATGATTGACCTGCACACTGAGCAGCATGGCTACCTTGAAACCTACGTGCCTTACCTGGTTAACCATGAAACGCTTTATGGCACCGGACAGCTGCCTAAGTTTGGTGAAGACCTGTTCCACACCCGTCCGCTGGAAGAGCAGTCAGACAGCAGCAACTATGCGTTGATTCCTACCGCGGAAGTGCCGCTGACCAACCTGATGCGCGATGAGATCGTGGAAGAGGATAGCCTGCCGGTTAAACTGACCGCGCATACGCCATGCTTCCGTTCTGAAGCGGGTTCTTACGGTCGTGACACGCGCGGCCTGATCCGTATGCACCAGTTCGACAAAGTTGAAATGGTGCAGATTGTCACTCCGGAACAGTCAATGGATGCGCTGGAAGAGCTGACTGGTCATGCAGAGAAAGTGCTGCAGCTGCTGAATCTGCCGTATCGTAAGGTTTTACTCTGTACCGGCGATATGGGCTTTGGCTCGACCAAAACCTACGATCTGGAAGTCTGGCTGCCAGCGCAGAATACCTATCGTGAAATTTCATCCTGTTCCAACATGGGTGATTTCCAGGCGCGTCGTATGCAGGCGCGTTACCGCAACAAACAGGAAAAGAAACCGCGTCTGGTTCATACCCTGAATGGTTCAGGACTGGCCGTAGGCCGCACTCTGGTCGCGGTGCTGGAAAACTATCAGCATGAAGATGGCCGCATCACCGTGCCTGAAGTTTTACGTCCCTACATGAATGGCGTCGATGTCATCGGCTAAGCGATTCACCATTCTTAAACCCGGCCATGGCCGGGTTTTTTTATGCGTAGTTTTTGAAAAAAAGGATTTACTGAGACTGAATTTAATCACAAATAAACGTTATCGATACCAGGTGCGTCGGAACGCTTAAAAATCTAATTTTTCATAGAGATAGCGCTCAGCAATATGCCGCATAACACAATTGTAACCCACTGAAGATTAGTAAATTAAATTGTCCCGCAGCAAAATGTGCTGCTATCAAATTCAGCCCATTGACTTTAAAAAAGCCAGTGGCAAACTGCGCGCAATTTACTTCATTTTGCTCTGGTTTCTATCCCCTATGTCAACCTGGTCACGCCCCGTGATATTGCTGCTTTGCGGCCTGATGTTAATGACTGTCGCCATTGCCGTGCTGAATACGCTTGTTCCACTGTGGCTGACGCATGACTTACTGACAACCTGGCAGGTGGGCATCGTAAGTTCCTCTTATTACACCGGCAATCTGGCAGGTACATTACTGGCTGGCTGGTTAATCAGACATTACGGGTTTAATCGCAGTTATTATCTGGCAACCGGGCTCTTTGCCGTGGCAACGATTTGCCTGGTAACGATGGAAGGTTTCTGGGCGTGGAGTTCGCTTCGTTTTGTCGCGGGGGTAGGCTGTGCGCTGATGTGGGTCGTGGTTGAAAGCGCACTTCTCTGTAGCGGAACCGTCCGAAATCGTGGACAGCTACTGGCTGCCTATATGATCGTTTATTATCTTGGCACTGTAACCGGTCAGTTACTGGTCAGCACCCTCTCTACAGAATTACTGAGCGTAGTACCCTGGGTCACTTCACTAGTGTTCTGTGCGGTACTGCCTCTGGTCTTTACACGAGTATCAGCCACCGGTGAAGCGGCTGAAGCGGCACCGGCTCGCATCTGGCCGATGCTTCGTCGTCGCAGTTCACGTCTCGGCATCAATGGCTGCATTATCTCCGGTATCGTTTTAGGTTCGCTTTATGGCCTGATGCCGCTTTACCTGTCGCATCAGGGAATGAGTGATGCCAATGTCGGCTACTGGATGGCGTTACTGGTCAGCGCCGGTATTGTCGGGCAGTGGCCAGTTGGTCGCCTGGCCGATCGTTTCGGTCGCCTGCTGGTGCTGCGGGTGCAGGTCTTTGTCGTTATCCTGGGTGCGATGGCGATGTTAACCAATGCCGCAATGGCACCAGCACTGTTTGTTCTGGGGCTGGCAGGCTTCACACTCTATCCGGTGGCTATGTCCTGGGCTTGTGAGACGGTTGCACATCATGAACTGGTTGCGATGAATCAGGCGCTGCTGATGAGTTATACCGTTGGCAGTCTGGCTGGACCGGCAATGACCTCCGTTCTGATGCAGAATTATTCTGACCGGCTGCTGTTTGTGATGATCGCTGCAGTAGCGCTGATCTATCTGCTGATGCTGCTGCGTAAAGCGGACCAGCAGGCGACGCCAGTGGCACATGCCTGATCGCTGAACAGTAAAAAGGGAGCGCTAAGCTCCCTTTTTTATGACCGATTCTTTAGTACATCACTTCGTGGCCGTAGCTGGCGAGAATATTCTTAACGCGTTCCATCGTCTCTTTCCCTGGTGGTTTCACCCCATCCAGCTTGTACTCTTCACCCATCGCAATCCATTTATGCTTACCCAGCTCGTGATAGGGCAGCAATTCAATCTTCTCGACGTTCTCCATGTCACGCGTAAATTCGCCCAGGCGATGCGCGGTGTCATCATCGTCGGAGTAACCGGGTACGACGACAAAACGGATCCAGGTCCGCTTGCCTTTTTTCTGCAGGTAGCGGGCAAAATCCAGGGTACGGTGATTTGATACCCCCACCAGAATCTGATGCACATCGTCATTCATCTGTTTGAGATCGAGCATCACTAAGTCAGTCACGTCGAGCAGTTCGTCGATTACCGGATCGTAGCGGCGTACGAAGCCATTGGTGTCGAGACAGGTATGGATGCCTTCGGCCTTGCAGGCGCGGAACCAGTCACGCACAAATTCAGCCTGAAGAATCGCTTCACCGCCAGACGCAGTAACACCGCCGCCAGAGGCATTCATAAAGTGGCGATAGGAGAGCACATCCGCCATCAGCGCGTCGACGCTGATCTCTTTGCCACTGTGGGTATCCCAGGTGTCGCGGTTGTGACAGTAGAGGCAGCGCATCAGGCAGCCCTGGAAGAAAGTAATGAAACGGATGCCGGGACCATCGACGGTGCCGCAGGATTCAAATGAGTGGATACGACCGTTAACTGACATTGCGATGTTTCTCCAGTGAGTCTGCCGGGACAGACGGCGCAATCTCTGTTGCGCTCAGGGCAGGAAATCGATTCTGGTGGGAACCTTGATGAAGATGACCATCAGAACAGACTTTTAAGGAAAAGGCTCCGCGAGGAGCCTTTTTATCGGGTTTAGCCGTGATTACAGTGACTGTGTGAAGGTACGGGTAATCACATCCTGCTGCTGCTCTTTAGTCAGTGAGTTAAAGCGTACAGCGTAACCAGAAACGCGAATCGTCAGCTGCGGATATTTCTCTGGATGCTCCATCGCGTCCAGCAGCATTTCACGGTTCATAACGTTGACGTTAAGGTGCTGGCCGCCTTCGATGCTGGCTTCGTGATGGAAGTAACCATCCATCAGACCGGCAAGGTTGGTTTTGCGCACGTTATCATCTTTACCCAGCGCGTTTGGCACGATTGAGAAGGTATAGGAGATACCATCTTTTGCATAGGCAAACGGCAGTTTAGCGACAGAAGTCAGTGAAGCCACCGCACCTTTCTGGTCACGACCATGCATCGGGTTAGCACCAGGTCCAAACGGTGCGCCAGCGCGACGTCCATCCGGCGTGTTACCGGTTTTCTTACCATACACCACGTTCGAGGTGATGGTCAGAACAGACTGCGTCGGCACGGCATTACGATAGGTAGTCAACTGCTGAATTTTCTTCATGAAGCGTTCAACGAGATCGCAGGCCAGGTCATCAACACGGGCGTCGTTGTTACCGAACTGTGGATATTCACCCTCGATGTCGAAGTCAATCGCCAGACCATCTTCGTCACGAATCGGTTTCACTTTGGCGTATTTAATTGCAGAAAGTGAATCCGCAGCAACAGAGAGACCGGCGATACCACAGGCCATGGTGCGATAGACATCCCGGTCATGCAGAGCCATCAGTGCCGCTTCATAGCTGTACTTATCATGCATGTAGTGGATGATGTTCAGCGAAGTCACATACTGTTTTGCCAGCCAGTCCATGAAGTGATCCATACGCTCCATGACGGTGTCGAAATCCAGCACGTCGTCGCTGATTTTGTCGCCTTTCGGTCCGACCTGCATTTTCAGTTTTTCATCCACGCCGCCGTTGATTGCGTAAAGCAGCGTTTTCGCCAGGTTGGCACGTGCGCCAAAGAACTGCATTTGTTTGCCGACAATCATCGGACTCACGCAGCAGGCGATGGCGTAGTCATCATTGTTGAAATCAGGACGCATCAGGTCATCGTTCTCATACTGCAAAGATGAAGTATCGATAGAGACTTTAGCGGCGTATTTTTTGAAATTAATGGGCAGTTTTTCTGACCACAGAATGGTCATGTTTGGCTCAGGTGAAGGACCCATGGTGTAGAGGGTATTCAGGAAGCGGAAGGTGCTTTTTGATACCAGTGTGCGACCATCAACGCCCATACCTGCCAGTGATTCGGTTGCCCAGATTGGGTCACCAGAGAACAGCTCATCATATTCCGGGGTACGCAGGAAGCGAACCATGCGCAGTTTCATGACCAGATGGTCAATCAGTTCCTGAGCCTGTTCTTCCGTCAGCTTACCGGCTTTAAGGTCACGCTCAATGTAAACATCCAGGAAGGTTGAGACGCGGCCAAACGACATGGCAGCACCGTTTTGTGATTTAACGGCAGCCAGATAACCATAGTAAGTCCACTGCACAGCTTCCATTGCGTTGGTTGCCGGGCCGGAAATGTCATGACCATATTTTGCGGCCATCTCTTTAATCTGGGCCAGCGCATGATGCTGATCGGAGATCTCTTCACGCAGACGAATGGTTGCTTCGAGATTCACACCGTTCTCTAAATCTTCCTGCAGTGATGCGAACTGAGCGAATTTATCCGCCATCAGGAAATCGATGCCGTATAACGCCACACGACGATAGTCACCGATAATACGGCCACGGCCATAAGCATCAGGAAGACCGGTCAGAATACCTGATTTGCGGCAGCGCAGAATGTCCGGGGTATAAACATCGAATACACCCTGGTTGTGTGTTTTGCGGTATTCGGTGAAGATTTTTTTCAGAGAAGGGTCAAGTTCACGGCCATACACTTTGCATGAACCTTCGACCATTTTGATGCCGCCATAAGGAATGATGGCGCGTTTTAATGGCGCTTCAGTCTGCAGCCCAACAATTTTTTCCAGAGACTTATTAATGTAGCCCGCGTCGTGCGAGGTAATCGTGGAGGCGAGATCGGTGTCGAAGTCGACTGGCGCGTGGGTGCGGTTCTCAATTTTGATGCCTTCCAGCACGCTTTCCCACAGTTTGGTGGTCGCTTCAGTGGCGCCCGCCAGGAATGACTCATCACCTTCATAGGGGGTGTAGTTTTTCTGAATGAAGTCGCGCACATTGACGCTGTTCTGCCATTCGCCTTCAGCAAATCCTTCCCATGCTGAAGCCAGTTTTGCATTAAGTTCGGTCATAATATACCTGCCTTATATGAAGAGACTTTACGGTCGGGCACAGTCAACGTCCTGTGCCGTCAAAAATGCGTTTAATGTACCTGGTCACCTTTGCGGAGATAGATAACCCAGTAGGTCAGCCCAACCAGAACGCCACCGCCGATGATGTTACCGATCGTTACGGGAATCAGATTGTGGAGAATAAAGTTACTGACGGTCAGCGCGTGAAACTGTGCAGCCGTAGTGCCAGCAGCCTGCCAGAACTCAGGTGTTGCGAAGTCGCGGATAGTAATGGCATAGGGAATGAGAAACATGTTGGCGATGCTGTGTTCGAAACCGCTGGCGACAAACATCCCAACAGGCAGAATCATCACGACCAGCTTATCGGTCAGGCTGCGACCGGAATAGCTCATCCAGACGGCGAGGCAGACCAGCAGATTAGCTAATGTACCCAGACAGACTGCTTCTATAAAGGTGTGATGCATTTTGTGATCGGCGGTTTCCAGGACATTTAAGCCCCAGGCACCATTCGCAACCATATGCTGTCCGGCAAACCACATCAGGGCGACAAAGAAGAGTGCACCTGCCAGGTTACCGGCGTAGACGTTAAACCAGTTGCGGGCCAGCTGACCCCAACTGATGCGACCACTGGCTTTAGCCACGACGATTAATACCGTCGAGGTAAAAAGGTCGGCGCCACACACCACGACCAGCATCAAACCGAGTGAGAAACAGATACCGCCAATTAGTTTGGCTATGCCATAGGGCATCGCGCCGCTGCCGGTAGTCGCTGTAATATAAAAAACGAATGCGATTGAGATGAATACGCCAGCGTTTATTGCCAGAAAGAAGGTCGTAAAGGGATGTTTGGTTGCTTTATAGATACCGGCCTCTTCGGCCACTTTCGCCATTGCGGCTGGTAATAAAAGATTAAAAGGGTTGTCAGTTTTCACACTAACTTACTCCTGAAGTTGTCTGAAAAAATACTAACAAAGGAGTATAGGTCAGCAATTGATGTGGATCATGTTTGCCGAAATGGTCGCCATCATCTCGCATGGAAATGAAAAAATAATCGCGTAAATTATTGAAATTATGAGTTTAAATTAATTTTAAAAATACAAATATATTTTAATGTGATGCGGTTGCTCGCACTTTTAATTCAGTCTATGTTACGAATTAATATCTTATATGTTAAGTGAAATGATGCAATGTGGCGGAAGGTATTTTTATTACAGCTAATGTTTCATTGAGATAGAGGGAAATTATGGCACCAGATAAATCCAGTGCCATGTTGAGCTATCTGTTTCCAGCTACAGGCGTTATGCCTTACGCTTTTTTCCAGTAATGACGTTTAGCGGCCTGAAGTTTTTCGTAGGCAGCAAGCAGGGATTGATGGGCCGGGAATGCCTGCAACTCTTCATCCACAGCCTGAAGCCCGTTAAACGGATTCTCACCACTAATAGCAGCGGAAGCCGCTTCCATTGCGTTCTCACCATACATACGCAGGAAGGCGTGATGATACTGCAGCGGATCGCGCTCATCTTCCATTGCCAGTAATAGCAGGGTCTGCAGGCAGCGATAGTAATTAGCCCGCTCTGGCGTAAAGATTGAGCTGTTAAACTCCATTGTCCACTCGGTCCAGATCAATGCCTGATCCAGATCGCCGCCCGCCAGCGCCAGCATCGCTTTTAATTCGCCAATACGCAGCGTGTACCAGCCGTTGTCTTTACCGGTTGCCAGGCCCAGCAGCTCGCGAACGCGGGTGAAGTCGTCAAAACCTTCATCATCCAGCTGTCCAATCAGATCCAGATACTCTTCCGGATTCCAGTTGCTGTCAGGCAGGGCAAGCAGGGTTTCACGCATGCCAGCACCCATGCTGTTATTTGCCAGGAACAGATCTTCCGCCGGGTAGATATCAGACATGCCAGGTACGATGATGCGGCAGGCATAGACGCCCAGGTGCTCGTAGTCAGCGATATAGACCTCCTGATCTTCTGAAGCGAAGATCGCCATCAGCGTAGCAAATTCCTGCTCGGTGCTGCCTGCGAAAGACCAGTCGACAAAGGGATAATCTGCCGTCTCTTTAAACAGATCCCAGGAGATCAGACCGCTTGAATCGATGAAGTGTGTTTCAAGGTTGGCATGTTCAGCCACTTCTTCGTCATCAAAGGTTGGTGGTGTAAACACATCCAGATCTTTGAGGCTGCGACCCTGCAGCAACTCAGTAACGGTACGCTCCAGCGCCACACCGAAATCAGGGTGCGCACCAAAGGAAGCAAAACAGGTGCCATTGGTCGGGTTAAACAGCACCACACAGATAACCGGATATTTGCCGCCCAGCGAAGCGTCATAGGCGAAAATCGGGAAGCCTTCCGCTTCAAGGCGCGCAATCGCCTCAATGACGTCAGGATAACGCTGCATCACCGCATCAGGAATCGCTGGCAGGCTGATTGCTTCAGCAATAATGCGATTTTTAATGTAGCGCTCAAACACTTCTGACAACCCCTGAACACGCGCTTCATTCGCGGTGTTGCCCGCCGACATGCCATTTGAGACATAGAGGTTGCCGATGATGTTCATCGGGATATAGACAGTTTGCTGATCAGACTGGCGGGTAAAGGGCAGAGCGCAGATACCACGCTCAGCATTGCCGGACTGCAAATCAATCAGGCCGGAAGCCGTCAGAGCATTGTCGGCATCGTAAAACGCATGCAGGCGCGCATCCAGAATGCCTTCAGGTAAGGAATCATTCTCTGGTAACGCAAACCATTTTTCATTGGGATAGTGAACAAAATCACCGTTAGCGATCTTTTTCCCCAGCCAGAAGTCAGCAAAAAAATAGTTAGTAGAGAGACGCTCAAAATACTCGCCCAGCGCAGAGGCCAGTGCCGCTTTTTTACTGGCGCCTTTACCATTGGTAAAGCAGAGCGGGCAATCGCGGTCGCGGATATGCACAGACCAGACATGGGGAACAGGATTAAGCCAGGAGGCTTCTTCAATATTAAAGCCAAGATCCTGCAGCTTGTTCTGGAAACGCGCGATGGAGTCTTCCAGTGCGGCATCTTTGCCCGGGATAAATGTTTGCGTCATAGTGCCGCTCTCTCTGTTGTCATAGGGTGCGTAAAGCGCGCCATGATACGGATTTTGCTAACTGACCGCTATCAGGGCGGGACATTTTTACCGGCTTAGTTTACCGGCATAGTTTTCATTGCCGCGGCACTCAGGCCAAATGCGGATTGGTGGGGCTGGATAGAGCCTCACAAAATTCCGTTCAGATTTGCATTGGTAACATAACCTCCGGCGAGCCGGATTCAGAAAATGTGACCGCACCCTGATTTATGATTGCAGCTATCAGAATGCAGTGATAAAACCGGATGGTTATTCATAACCGTTCGATATGACAGTGGTGAGGGGAAATGACGCAAGTTTATAATTTTAGCTCTGGCCCGGCGATGCTACCGGTTGAAGTCCTTCGTCGTGCAGAACAGGAGCTGACGAACTGGCGCGGTCTGGGTACCTCTGTAATGGAGATCAGTCACCGCAGTAAAGAGTTTATTCAGGTGGCTGAGGAAGCGGAGCAGGACTTCCGTGATCTGCTAAAAATACCGGCTAATTACAAAGTTTTATTCTGTCATGGCGGCGCGCGTGCTCAGTTCGCTGCTGTACCGGGTAATCTGCTCGGGCAAGCGACCAGCGCCGACTATGTCGATGGCGGCTACTGGGCACACAGTGCAATTAAGGAAGCGGAAAAGTATTGCTCCCCTCGCACGCTGGATGTGAAAACCACCCGCGATGGTAAACGTGCCATTCTGCCGATGAGCGAATGGCAGGTGAGTGAATCGTCTGCTTACCTGCATTTCTGCCCGAATGAAACTATTGATGGCATCGCCATTGATGAACAGCCCGATTTCGGCAGTAAAACGGTTGTCGCTGACTTCTCATCTACCATTCTGTCACGTCCGATCGATGTGAGCCGCTATGGCGTGATTTATGCAGGCGCGCAAAAAAATGTCGGTCCGGCCGGATTAACGCTGGTTGTCGTTCGCGAAGATCTGCTGGGTCAGGCGCACGCCTCGGTACCTTCAATTCTCGATTACAAAGTGCTGGCCGATAATGATTCGATGTTTAATACCCCGCCAACATTTGCGTGGTATCTCTCAGGCCTGGTGTTTAAATGGCTGAAAGAGAAGGGTGGTGTAGCCGAAATTGATCGTATCAATCAGGCAAAATCTGACCTGCTTTATGGCGTTATCGATCACAGTGGCTTCTACCGTAACGATGTGGCTAAAGAAAACCGCTCACGCATGAATATTCCTTTCCAGCTGGCGGATGCGTCGCTCGATGCACTGTTCCTGGAAGAGTCATTTAAGGCAGGATTACATGCGCTCAAAGGACATCGTGTAGTAGGCGGTATGCGCGCCTCTATCTATAATGCCATGCCGCTGGAAGGTGTGAAGGCGCTGACCGATTTCATGGTCGACTTTGAACGCCGTCACGGCTGATTACTAAGATATCAGCATTGATGCTGATGCCAGACCTCGCCATATGGCGAGGTCTCTGTATTTTTTGAGGATTTTGTTTCACATGCAGGACTCCCTGACTCTCCAACCGATCGCGCGCGTTGATGGCACCGTAAATCTGCCCGGTTCAAAAAGCGTTTCCAATCGCGCATTGCTGCTGGCTGCGCTGGCTAAAGGCACCACCCGTCTGACTAACCTGCTCGACAGCGATGATGTAAAGCACATGCTGAATGCGCTGACTGCGCTGGGCGTAAACTATACGCTTTCCGGCGATCGCACCGTGTGTGAAGTGACGGGAAATGCCGGGCCGCTGCACGCATCTCAACCGCTGTCGCTGTTTCTGGGCAATGCCGGAACCGCAATGCGTCCTCTGGCCGCGGCACTTTGTCTGGGTGAGCACGATATCGAACTGACTGGCGAACCCCGCATGAAAGAGCGTCCCATCGGCCATCTGGTTGACGCGCTTCGTCAGGGTGGCGCAATCATTGATTACCTGGAAAATGAAAACTATCCGCCGCTGCGTTTACGCGGAGGTTTCATTGGGGGTGACGTCAGCGTGGATGGCAGCGTATCCAGTCAGTTCCTGACTGCACTGCTGATGATCGCGCCGCTGGCACAGCAGGACACCTGCATTACCATCAAAGGTGATTTGGTTTCCAAACCTTATATCGATATCACTCTGAATCTGATGCAGTGCTTTGGCGTCGACGTTGAGAATCAGAACTATCAGCGCTTCCTGATCAAGGGCCAGCAACAGTATCAGTCACCGGGCGATTACCTGGTTGAGGGCGATGCCTCTTCCGCCTCCTATTTCCTGGCTGCTGCTGCCATAAAAGGCGGGACGGTTCGCGTCACCGGTATCGGGCGCCAGAGTGTGCAGGGCGACATCCGTTTCGCTGACGTGCTGGAAAGGATGGGCGCTGTGATTGAGTGGGGCGACGATTATATTGCCTGCACGGCCGGAAAACTGCAGGCTATCGATATGGATATGAATCATATCCCTGATGCTGCAATGACCATTGCGACCACCGCGCTGTTTGCAGAGGGCACTACCCAGTTACGTAATATTTATAACTGGCGGGTAAAAGAGACCGATCGACTGAGCGCAATGGCCACGGAATTACGTAAAGTTGGGGCGGAAGTCGAAGAAGGTCATGATTT
This sequence comes from Pantoea sp. SM3640, assembly GCF_015654165.1. Lineage (NCBI taxonomy): Bacteria > Pseudomonadati > Pseudomonadota > Gammaproteobacteria > Enterobacterales > Erwiniaceae > Pantoea > Pantoea sp. SM3640. The sequence goes on along the minus strand of NZ_CP064872.1, from coordinate 2,490,838 downwards.
CATCCGTATTACACCGCCAGCATCGCTGATTCATGCTGATATTGGCACCTACAATGACCACCGCATGGCGATGTGTTTTTCTCTGGTTGCACTTTCTGATACGCCGGTAACCATTCTTGATCCTGGCTGTACAGCGAAAACCTTCCCGGACTATTTTGTTCAACTGGCTAAAATCAGCCAGCACGCCTGATATTGCCTTTCCGGTGCGGTTCCGCACCGGATCTCTCCCTGATTTAATCTGGCTGCAACCGCACCGATATCCTCTGAATTGACTAACATTTCGAACCCCGTCAGTGCGAAAGGGTAACCAAGCCTTGCTATGCAGCGTATAATGCTAAGCATTAAGGGTGGCCTGAAGGTCATAATGCACGCAGCAACAGGAGGGAATAATGACAGTAACTGCCCCGGTCATAACTATTGATGGGCCAAGTGGAGCGGGGAAGGGAACCCTGTGCAAAGCGATGGCAGAATCGCTGCAGTGGCATCTGCTGGATTCCGGTGCTATTTACCGCGTGCTGGCGTTAGCCGCATTGCATCATCAGGTGGACATTGAATCTGAAGAGGCGCTGGTGCCGATTGCTGCGCATCTTGATGTGCGCTTTTTGTCACAAAACGGTGAAATGCAGGTCATACTTGAAGGTGAAGATGTGACCGGTGAAATCCGCACTCAGGAGGTCAGCAATACCGCATCACGTGTCGCTGCGTTTCCACGGGTGCGCGAAGCGTTATTGCGCCGCCAGCGCGGTTTCCGCGAGATGCCGGGCCTGATTGCTGATGGCCGTGATATGGGCACCGTGGTTTTCCCGGATGCGCCAGTAAAGATTTTCCTTGATGCCAGCCCGGAAGAGCGTGCTCAGCGACGTATGCTACAGTTGCAGGGAAATGGCTTTAATGTTAACTTTGACCGCCTTTTAGCCGAGATAAAAGAACGCGACGACCGCGATCGTAACCGCGCAATTGCGCCTCTAGTGGCTGCTGCCGATGCACTGGTTCTGGACTCTACAGAGATGTCTATCGACCAGGTCATTGAAAAAGCGCTACACTATGCCCGCGAGAAGCTGGGCATCCCGGCTTAACTGAATTTATCACCCTGTACCAAGGATCCGGTGCCGGGCATGTGAAACAACCCCATCCGACATGAAGTCAGATGGACGTTAAATTGAAGAATCCTGAAGATTATCAATATGACTGAATCTTTTGCTCAACTATTTGAAGAATCCTTAAAAACAATCGAAACCCGCCCGGGTTCTATCGTTCGTGGCATCGTCGTTTCTATCGACAAAGATGTCGTTCTGGTTGATGCGGGTCTGAAATCTGAATCTGCAATTCCTGCAGAGCAGTTCAAGAACGCAGCCGGCGAACTGGAAATCCAGGTTGGCGACGAAGTTGATGTTGCTCTGGATGCAGTGGAAGACGGCTTCGGTGAAACCCTGCTGTCCCGTGAGAAAGCTAAGCGCCATGAAGCATGGATCACGCTGGAGAAAGCTTACGAAGACGCTGAAACTGTTACCGGTGTTATCAACGGCAAAGTTAAAGGCGGCTTCACAGTTGAGCTCAACGGTATCCGTGCGTTCCTGCCAGGTTCACTGGTAGATGTGCGTCCGGTGCGCGATACGCTGCATCTGGAAGGCAAAGAGCTTGAGTTCAAAGTCATCAAGCTGGATCAGAAACGCAACAACGTCGTGGTTTCACGTCGTGCGGTTATCGAATCCGAAAACAGCGCAGAGCGCGATCAGCTGCTGGAAAACCTGCAGGAAGGCATGGAAGTTAAAGGTATCGTTAAGAACCTCACTGACTACGGTGCATTCGTTGATCTGGGCGGCGTTGATGGCCTGCTGCACATCACTGATATGGCATGGAAACGCGTTAAGCATCCAAGCGAAATCGTTAACGTTGGCGACGAAATCACCGTTAAGGTGCTGAAGTTCGACCGCGAGCGTACCCGTGTTTCTCTGGGTCTGAAGCAGCTGGGCGAAGATCCATGGGTTGCTATCGCTAAACGCTATCCGGAAGGCACCCGCCTGACCGGTCGTGTTACCAACCTGACTGACTACGGCTGCTTCGTGGAAATCGAAGAAGGCGTTGAAGGTCTGGTACACGTGTCTGAAATGGACTGGACCAACAAAAACATCCATCCGTCTAAAGTTGTTAACGTAGGCGATGTTGTTGAAGTTATGGTTCTGGACATTGACGAAGAGCGTCGTCGTATCTCCCTGGGTCTGAAGCAGTGTAAATCTAACCCATGGCAGCTGTTCGCTGAGACGCACAACAAAGGCGATCGTGTTGAAGGTAAAATCAAGTCAATCACTGACTTCGGTATCTTCATCGGCCTGGATGGCGGCATCGACGGTCTGGTTCATCTGTCTGACATCTCCTGGAACGCGACTGGCGAAGAAGCCGTTCGTGAGTACAAAAAAGGCGACGAAATCGCTGCCGTTGTACTGCAGGTTGATGCAGAGCGCGAGCGTATCTCTCTGGGCGTTAAACAGCTGGCAGAAGATCCGTTCAACAACTACATCACTCTGAACAAGAAAGGTGCCATCGTCACCGGTAAAGTGACTGCAGTTGATGCTAAAGGTGCTACAGTTGAATTAGCAGACGGCGTTGAGGGTTATCTGCGCGCTTCTGAAGCTTCACTGGACCGCATTGAAGATGCAACTCTGGTTCTGAACGTTGGCGACGACGTTGAAGCTAAGTTCACCGGCGTTGATCGTAAAAACCGTGTCGTAAGCCTGTCTGTCCGTGCGAAAGACCAGGCTGATGAGAAAGAAGCTATCAATACTGTTAACACCAAACAGGAAGAAAGCAATTTCTCTAGCGCTATGGCTGAAGCGTTCAAAGCGGCTAAAGGCGAGTAATCGACCTGAAGCACCGGGTGGGCAACCACCCGGTTTCGGTAAAAGCTGTCATACATTCCCATAGGGATAAACCGGAGGTTACATGACCAAGTCAGAACTGATCGAAAGACTGGCGGGACAGCATACTCATATACCGGCGAAAGTCGTGGAGGATGCAGTAAAAGAGATGCTTGAGCACATGGCCACTACGCTGGCACAGGGCGAACGCATCGAAATCCGGGGATTCGGCAGCTTTTCTTTGCACTATCGCGCTCCGCGTACTGGACGTAACCCGAAAACGGGTGACAAAGTGGATCTGGAAGGTAAATACGTTCCCCACTTTAAGCCAGGCAAAGAGCTGCGCGATCGCGCAAATATCTACGGCTAAGCCGATACCGAACCAGATAAACGACATCTCCGGATGTCGTTTTTTTTTGCCTGTTATTCAGATTCAGAACTGACATCCGGAATGCTGTGCCCAACACTGCAATCCGTTATTCTTTTTGCGAGACCGCCCGCGCCTGACTGATCCTCTCCTGTCACTTTCACCGCATTTGACCAGAATAATCGTACTGAAATAATGGACACGATTATGCTGACATGGACCGTTCTGGCGCGACTGGCGATCGTTGCAACGTTACCGCTACTGCTGATGGCCCGACTGCCTTCCGGTGAGGCGATAGTGGCCCTGCTCTTTGTGGGCGTGGCTCTGCAACATTGTCCTTATCAGCCCGCTCGTCTGACGGGTATTACTCTGTTGTTTCTGGCATGGGCCTGTCACGATGCCCGCGTGATGGTGCAGGATATTGAACGGCTCTCCGCACGGCCCGCCACCTTCACTCTTCAGATTAATGAACTGCGGCAAGAGCGAAAACAAATCCGGGTTCGTCTGCTGGAAGAGGAGGGCAGGATGATATTTCCGCCCCGCTTTGCCTGGCTCTATTTCGATGCTGACCCAACGATTTACTGCCCTGGACAACGCTGGACGATGCAGCTGCGCTTACGACCGGTTCATGCCCGCCTGAATGAAGGCGACTTCGATGCCCAGCGTTTTGCACTCGCGAATAATACGCCGCTTCAGGGGCGGATCCTTAAACAGCATGCTGTCAGCGATCGCTGTGATGGCCGCTGGCGATTTATTGTATGGCACCGTGACAGAACCCGCGAAATGCCTTTTCGAGGCACGCTGGAGGCACTGACATTTGGCATCAGAGATGAGATGAGCCAGCAGACACGTCAGCTACTGCGAGATACCGGCACGGCGCACCTGATGGCGATATCGGGCATGCATATTGCCCTGGCCGCCAGCACCGGCTGGATGATGGCGCGTGGGGTGCAATTTATCCTGCCAGCCCGCTTTATCGGCTATCTTTTTCCCCTCATCGTGAGCTGGCTATTTGCTGCAGTGTATACGTGGCTCTCCGGGGCTCAGCCGCCCGCAGCCCGTTCACTGCTGGCCCTGACGCTGTGGGCAATAACCCGGTTTGCGGGTGTTCAGCTGAACAGCTGGCAGATCTGGACGTTCTGTATTGCATTGCTGCTGGTGACGGATCCGCTGACGGTGCTCTCTAACAGCTTCTGGCTCTCGGTTCTGGCTGTCGGCATGCTGCTGGTCTGGTACCACTGGTTCCCGCTGCCTGCGCGGTTCCGTCATCAACGGCGCTGGATTCCGTTACAGCTGCTGCATTTGCAGGCGGGCATGATGATTTTGATGGTGCCGTTACAGGTGGCGATATTCAACGGGATCAGCCTGACCGCGCTGGTGGCCAATGTTGTCGCAATCCCGGTCGTCTCATTTATTACTATGCCCCTTGTAACACTTGCCATGCTGCTGCCGGTAGCGCATTTATCTGCCTTCTTCTGGGGTGCGGCCGATCTCTCTTTACGCGCACTGTTTTATTGCCTGACGTTGCTGCCGCCGGGCTGGTGGCCGCTGAATGGCACAGTCTGGTTTACGGTCATGGTATGGGGTGGCCTGATTCTCTGGCGTGCGCAGTTCTTCTTCTCCCTGCCATTAAGCAGCTGCGCGCTAGCGCTGACGATGATACTGAGTCGTCAGCCAGAACCTGAGCAGGGCTGGCGCATCGATATGCTGGATATTGGGCATGGCCTGAGCATAGTGCTCACTCAGGGTAACGAAGCGGTGATGTATGACACAGGACCACGCTGGCAGAACGATAATGCGGGGAGCCGGGTGATCATTCCCTGGCTGGAGCGCAGACAGTTACGTTTAAAACAGGTCATCCTCAGTCATAACCATCTGGATCACACTGGTGGGCTGCAGGCGATTACGCAACGCTGGCCCGCGGTTGAAGTGAGAAGCGCACTGGCGGATAAAACGCACTTACCCTGTGTACGCGGCACGCAGTGGCGCTGGCGACAGCTCCATTTCCGGGTTGTCTGGCCGCTGACGAACCCTTTAGCCGGTGGGAACAACGACTCCTGTGTCATCATCGTCGATGACGGTCAGGTCCGGCTACTGTTAACCGGTGATATCGAAGCTAAAGCGGAACGTCAGCTGGTGGCGCTGGAGAAGCAGGGGCTGAAGGCTGATATCCTGCAGGTACCGCACCACGGAAGCCGTACTTCGTCGACCTCCCTGCTGCTGCGCAAAACACAAGGACACACCGCGATTGCCTCTCTGGCACGCTACAATGCCTGGCGCATGCCTGCGAAAAATGTGCTGGAAAATTACCGAACGGCTGGATTTCAGTGGCTGGACACGGGCCAGTCAGGACAAATCAGTATCAGGATAGAACAGGGCAGAGTGCAGGTTTTCACCCTGCGGGAACAATTAATGCCCCGTTGGTATCATCAGTGGTTTGGCGTCAAACGCGAATCCAGGTAGAATGGCCGGCTATTTCCAACAGCGTGAATAAATAATGCATCAAGATAAAGATCTCTCTACGTGGCAGACGTTTCGCCGACTCTGGCCGATGATCGCGCCTAACAAAGCGGGATTAATCGTGGCCTCTGTTGCCCTGATTATTAATGCTGCGGGCGACGCCTTAATGCTCTCCCTGTTGAAACCGTTACTGGATGATGGCTTTGGTAAAGCTGACAGGTCAGTAATGCTTTGGATGCCATTAGTCGTTATTGGCCTGATGCTGGTTCGCGGAGTCACCAGTTATATCTCCAGCTACTGCATCTCCTGGGTCTCTGGCAATGTCGTGATGAATATCCGTCGTCGCCTGTTCAGCCATATGATGGGCATGCCGGTTTCATTTTTTGACCAGCAGTCAACCGGTACCCTGCTGTCGCGCATTACCTACGATTCGGAGCAGGTTGCTTCTTCATCTTCGGGCGCACTGGTCACTGTCGTGCGTGAAGGTGCCTCGATTATTGGCCTGTTCATCATGATGTTCTACTACAGCTGGCAGCTGTCGTTAATCCTGATTGTCCTGGCGCCTGTCGTCTCATTTGCCATCCGTACCGTATCCAAGCGCTTCCGTTCGATCAGCAAAAGTATGCAGAACACCATGGGGCAGGTGACAACCAGCGCCGAACAGATGCTGAAGGGGCACAAAGAAGTGCTGATCTTTGGCGGTCAGGAAATTGAGTCGGAGCGTTTTTCCCGCGTCAGTAACCGTATGCGCCAGCAGGGTATGAAACTGGTCTCAGCCTCTTCCATTTCTGATCCGATTATTCAGCTGATCGCGTCGCTGGCACTGGCTTTTGTCCTTTATGCTGCCAGCTTCCCAAGCGTAATGGATACGCTGACAGCCGGTACGATCACCGTCGTCTTCTCCTCGATGATTGCCCTGATGCGTCCGCTCAAGTCTCTGACCAACGTCAATGCCCAGTTCCAGCGTGGCATGGCGGCCTGTCAGACGCTGTTCTCTATTCTGGATAGCGAGCAGGAAGTGGACAATGGCACGCGCGAAATCACCCGTGCTAAAGGGGATATCGAATTCCGGGATGTAACCTTTACCTATCCAGGTCGTGAAATTCCGGCACTGCGTAATATCAATCTGTCGCTGCCGGCAGGAAAAACGGTTGCGCTGGTGGGCCGTTCAGGTTCCGGTAAGTCTACGATGGCGAGCCTGCTGACCCGCTTTTACGACATTCAACAGGGTGAAATTCTGCTGGATGGTCATGATCTGCGTGAGTACAGCCTGCGTGCGCTGCGTAATCAGGTGGCGCTGGTGTCGCAGAATGTGCATCTTTTCAACGACACCATTGCTAATAACATCGCCTATGCCCGCAGTGAGCAATATAGCCGTGCAGAGATCGAGCAGGCGGCCACCATGGCGCATGCAATGGACTTTATCAATAAAATGGATAAAGGCCTGGATACGGTGATTGGCGAGAATGGCGTGCTGTTATCTGGCGGTCAGCGTCAGCGTATCGCCATTGCCCGTGCGTTGCTGCGTGATTGTCCGATTCTGATCCTGGATGAAGCGACTTCTGCGCTGGATACCGAGTCAGAACGCGCCATTCAGTCGGCACTGGATGAGTTGCAGAAGAACCGTACCTCGCTGGTAATTGCGCACCGCCTCTCTACCATTGAGAAAGCCGATGAAATCGTGGTGATCGAAGATGGTCAGATTGTTGAACGCGGAACGCATCAGGTGCTGTTAGCAGAACGCGGCGCCTATGCACAGCTGCATAAGATGCAATTCGGCCAATGATTGAACGTATCTGGAGTGGTCGCTCCCCGTTATGGATTCTGTTATGGCCATTCAGCCTGCTGTATGGTGCGATCACGGCCCTGATACGTTTCAGTTACAGGCGCGGCTGGCGTAAAAGCTGGCGTGCGCCTCTGCCTGTCGTGGTGGTGGGTAATCTCACTGCTGGTGGCAATGGAAAGACGCCGGTCGTGATCTGGCTGGTTGAGGCATTGCAGCAACGTGGCCTGCGCGCTGGCGTCGTCTCCAGAGGATATGGCGGCAAGGCGGATCACTATCCCTTGCTGGTCTCGGCGCAGACCCCCACACAACAGGCCGGTGATGAACCAGTACTGATCGCCCAGCGCACCGGAGCGCCGGTTGCGGTTGCGCCCAAACGGCGACAGGCGATTGAGGCGTTACTGAAGCAGGGGCCGCTGGATGTGATTATCACTGACGACGGCCTGCAACATTATGCGCTGCAGCGCGATCGCGAGATCGTGGTGGTGGATGGTGTTCGTCGCTTTGGCAATGGCTGGTGGTTGCCTGCCGGTCCGATGCGTGAACGTGCCGATCGTCTCCACCAGGTCGATGCCGTCATCATTAATGGCGGTGAGGCCCTGGGTGACGAGATTGCGATGCAACTTCAGCCCGGACTCGCCACCAATCTGCTGACCGGGGAAACCCGCGCACCTGAGCAACTGGGTGCCGTGGTTGCCATGGCCGGTATTGGCCATCCTCCGCGTTTTTTCACCACGCTTAAACAGCAGGGCATAACGCCAGTCGCAGAGATCGCCTTTGCTGACCATCATGCCTACAGTGAGGATGAGCTGACACGATTATTACAGCCGGGTCAGCAGCTACTGATGACTGAAAAGGACGCAGTGAAATGCCGTCACTTTGCCCAGCCTGACTGGTGGTATCTGCCGGTTGATGCCCATTTATCCGGTAAAGCCGTAACGCCGTTACTGGACGACATTGAACAATGCTGCCGTCGCCCGCTCTGATACCTGCACCCATTCAGGTGAAGCCTGATAAGGAAGAGGATGAACACCCCGCATTCACTTTCGTTACAGCAAGCACGTCACCTTCATCTCGCCGCGCAGGGCCTGCTGCGCCCTCCGGCAAAACGCGCTGTTTATCAGGATCTGATTAACTGCATCTCCCGCATGTCACTGCTACAAATCGATACCATCCATGTGGTGGCCCGCAGTCCATATCTGGTGCTGTTCAGTCGCCTGGGAAACTACCCTCAGGCATGGCTGGAACAGGCGCTTGCCCAGGGCGATCTCTTTGAGTACTGGGCGCACGAAGCCTGCTTTATTCCCCGCGCCGATTACAGACTGCTTCGTCATCGCATGCTGTCGCCTGAACGCCTTGGCTGGAAATACAACGCGCAGTGGGTTGCTGACCACCAGCAGGCGATTACCGAATTACTGCAGCTGATTCAGGAAAACGGTCCGGTGCGCGCCGCCGATTTCACCCATGCCGATGATCCAAAGTCGGGATGGTGGGCATGGAAACCACACAAACGCCATCTGGAAAATCTCTTCAGCGCCGGTGAGCTGATGGTCGCGGAACGCCGTAACTTTCAGCGCGTCTACGATCTGCGCAGTCGCGTCATGCCCGACTGGCAGGATGCGGTGCATGGCATCAGCGAAGCAGAGGCCACCCGACAGATGCTGATGAACAGCGCCCGTAGCTTAGGGATTTTCCGCGCGGCCTGGCTGCCGGACTACTATCGCCTTAAACGGGCACCCCTGAACGATTTTATCTCTGATGCCCAGGCTGGGGGCGATCTGGTTGCTGTCAATACAGAGGGGCTGGGTGAGATGTGGCTGCATCGTGACTACTTACCGTTGCTGGAGACGCCGCTGCAGGCAACGCGCAGCGCGCTGCTGTCACCGTTTGATCCGGTGGTCTGGGATCGCAAACGTGCGCTGGAGCTGTTCAGCTTTGACTATCGTATCGAGTGTTACACCCCCGAGGAGAAGCGCAAGTTTGGCTATTTCGTTTTGCCCATCCTTCATCGTGGGCAGATAAAAGGGCGGCTCGATGCCCGCATGCTGCGTCAGGCCAAACAGCTGGAGATTAAAAAACTCTGGCTGGAAGAAACGACCCGCGTCACGGCGCGCTTTGTGGTGGATATCCGGCGTGCGATTGAACGCTTCGCAGCCTGGCAGGGAGCAGAAAGCGTCTCAATTCTGCAGGTACCTGATGCACTCAAAGACCACTGGCCAGCCCGGTGGCAGCTGAATTAATCAATTTTGCGGCAGCCGCTGCGGGAAGGTGTTTTACCCCATCCCGCCTGCGCCGCGCTATGGTATGCTTGATGCCTTAAGCATTCGGTTCCTGATGGAGGACATATGGATCATCGTTTACTCGAAATCGTTGCCTGCCCGGTGTGCAATGGCAAACTTTACTTCAACAATGCGCAGCAGGAGCTGATCTGCAAGCCTGATGGCCTGGCTTTCCCGGTTCGTGACGGTATTCCGGTGCTGCTGGAAACCGAAGCCCGCACGCTGTCAGTGGAAGAGATTCATCCATGAGTTTCACTGCCATCATTCCTGCGCGCTATGCGTCAACCCGCTTACCCGGCAAGCCGCTGCTCGATATTCACGGTAAACCGATGGTCGTGCATGTGATGGAGCGCGCCCGTGAATCGGGTGCCAGCCGGGTCATTGTTGCCACCGACCATCCCGATGTGGCTCAGGCAGTGGAAGCGGCAGGCGGTGAAGTCTGCATGACGCGCGCCGATCACCAGTCCGGCACGGAGCGGCTGGCGGAAGTGATCGAAAAATATCAGTTTGCTGATGACGAAATCATCGTCAACGTGCAGGGTGATGAGCCGATGATCCCGGCAGAGATTGTGCGCCAGGTGGCGACCAATCTGGCGGGCTCAGCGGCCGGGATGGCAACGCTGGCGGTGCCAATCACCGATGTGGAAGAAGCCTTCAATCCGAACGCGGTGAAGGTGGTCATGGATGCGAATGGCTATGCGCTCTATTTCTCACGGGCCACCATTCCCTGGGATCGTGAACGCTATGCTGCCTCACGTGAGCAGATTGGCGATACGCTTCTGCGACACATTGGCATCTATGCCTACCGTGCCGGTTTTATTCGCCGCTATGTTGCCTGGGCGCCTTGTCCTCTTGAACAGATTGAGCTGCTCGAGCAACTGCGTGTCTTATGGTACGGCGAAAAAATTCATGTCGCCGTAGCAAAAACCATTCCCAGCGTGGGTGTAGATACGCTAGACGATTTGCAACGCGTCCGCGATGCCATGCAGGCCTGATACACGGGGAGTCAGTCTCCCCGTTTCAGCGCAACGTTATTGATCCGCCGCTAAACTTATCTCCAGTACTTCCTTCAGGATATTGTGATACTCATCTGAGGAGGATGCCGCATGGAACAGCTTAAATCGGAACTCACGCTGGCGCTGGGTGAAACCATCAGCCGCCTCGAATTAATCAGTGAACATCCGCCCACCCGACTCTATGCCCTGTACGATCGGCAGGGGCACCCCATGCCGATGGTGGCAAAATATTTTCGTCATCAGGGGCGGGCAGCGCTGGAAGCCAGAAAGCTGTCATTACTGGGGCAGGCCGGATTGATCCCTGTGCCAGCCGTCTATGGTCTGGTGCTGAGCCAGCAGCCTCCGGTGCATGAAATGCTTCTGATGGCGCGACTGAATGGCGTGACGGCGGAGGCGCCTGCGCGGGATGCTCAGCGCTGGCAACAGTTTTGCGAGCAGGCAGTCGAGGGGCTGCTGGCCTGGCACCGGCTCGACAGCCACGGCCTGGTCGGAACGGTAGACAGCACCCAGCAGAATCACTGGCCGGCCTGGTATGCACAACGGGTTGAAGTATTGTGGTCGACCCTGAGCTATCTGCGCCCACCTGCCTTCACGCTGGAAGATCGTCAGATTCTGTTCCGCTGCCGGTCGCGTCTGGCACATCTTTTTCGCGACTTCGATGATCCCTGTGTGATGCTTCACGGCAACGTGCGGCTGCAGAGCATGCTGAAAAACAGCCGTAGCGACCAGTTAGTCGCGATGACACAGCCGGGCACGATTCTCTGGGCGCCCCGTGAATATGACCTGATCCATCTGGATACCTCACCCGCCGAGACAGCGCTGCTGCACGACTACCTGCAACGGGCACCCGTCTCTGAGGGCTTTGTCTGGCGCCGATGGGTTTATCAACTGTGGGACTGCATCGAGCATCTTGTGCAGACCGGCACGTTTAATCGTCCGCGTTTTGACCATGCCTGCACGCAACTACTCCCCTGGCTCGGCTGAGCCAGGTTCCTCACCTTTAAGCCGCTGCAGTAACGTGCCCAGCGTCTCATACACTGCCCGTTCGCTGTGACTCAGCCAGATTGATGACGGTATCGCCCGTTCCCAGCCATTCAGCGGCGAGGTAATCGCCAGCTGATTAGCAGGCGCAGCAATCGGCTTCAGACCGACCGCGTGGAAAAAGCGTATCGCCCGCGGCATATGATTCGCTGAGGTGACCAGCAGCATCGGGCGATCGCCGACTACCGTTTTGACCGCCTGCGCTTCATCCGCAGTATCACGAGGCTGGTCCAGAATCTGAATATGTTCGCGCGGCACGCCCAGACTTTCTGCTACCTGAGCGGCTACCCAGGCGCTGCTCTTCGGATTGGTGCCACCGGCAGCGCCGGTAAAAATCAGGGTCGACTGTGGATTGCGTTGCCATTGACGAATACCTTCTGCCACGCGTGGCAGACTGTTATTCAGCAGGTTCGAGCTGGGTGCCCAGGCCGGATTGAAGGTATAGCCTCCGCCCAGCACCACAATGTAGTCCACCTTCTCTGCGCCGTTCCAGGTCGGATAACGGTTATCCAGCGGCAAAAGCAGCCGATCGGCCAGCGGTTGCAGGCTCAGCAGCAGCAGTAACAGCCAGCTGACGGAGATCACGGTTTTGCCGCTTTTTTGCCAGTCAGTAAACCAAAGCAGTAAAATGCCCAGCGCCATCAGCAAAAGCAGAAACGGCAAGGGTAAAAGCAGCCCGCCAATCACTTTTTTCAGGGTAAATAACATCGAAAACGCGTCCTGTTGTCCGAAAATAGAGCACCCGGAAGGGAAGATGGGGATGAAAGGTTCATTCTTCTGGTGCCTGTGACAAAATAGCACAAGTCTCACCGCAGCATACCGGAGCGCATGCCATGCAGGATCGTAACTTTGACGATCTCGCGGATAAATTTTCGCAAAATATTTACGGCACCACTAAAGGGAAGATACGCCAGGCCATCCTCCGGGATGAGCTGGAGAAGATAGTACCCGGGCTGTCGCCCCATCCGCTGTCAGTACTGGATGCCGGCGGCGGTGTCGGCCAGGTCTCCAGCGGACTTGCTGCCCAGGGCCATCAGGTTCTGCTGTGCGACCTCTCTGCTGAGATGCTGCGTCGGGCCGCCGAAAATGCGGCGGCGCAAGGTGTGAGCCACAACATGCAATTCAGACAAATTAGCGCCCAGCAGGTGGGCGAACATTTGGATAAGCCGGTGGATCTGGTATTGTTCCACGCTGTGCTTGAGTGGGTCGCTGAACCGGAGAAGGTGCTCAAAGCGCTGTTCGATCTGCTGCGTCCGGGGGGCGTCATGTCGCTGATGTTTTACAATCTGCACGGCCTGACATTGCGCACCTTAACGCTGGGTAACTTCGGCTATCTGCGCACCAACCTGACTAAACGCAAAAAGCGAACCCTGTCGCCTGACTATCCGCGCGACCCCGAGCAGGTCTATCGCTGGCTGGAGGCGTGTGGCTTTGTGATTGAGCAGCGTGCCGGGATCCGGGTATTCAGTGACTACATGAAACCGCCGAAGGGCGAGCCAAAAAGCGACGACGAAATTATTGAGATGGAGCGGCGTTATTGCCGTCAGGAACCCTTTTTAAGCTTAGGGCGCTACATCCATGTGACCGCGCGTAAACCGGGGCAGAAGGACGAATTATGAGTGAATTTTCCCAGACGGTACCTGAACTGGTATCCTGGGCGCGCAAAAATGACTTTTCCCTTGCGCTGCCAGTGGAACGTCTGGCCTTTTTGCTGGCTATCGCCACCCTCAACGGTGAGCGGATGGATGGCGAAATGAGCGAAGGCGATCTGATTGACGCTTTCCGCCATGTCAGTAAAGCCTTTGAACAAACCCATGAAACCGTGTTGGTTCGTGCCAACAACGCCATCAACGACATGGTGCGTCAGCGCCTGCTCAACCGCTTTACCAGTGAACTCACCGAAGGCAATGCTATCTATCGCCTGACGCCGCTGGCGATCGGCATCACCGACTACTACATCCGTCAGCGTGAGTTTTCAACGCTGCGTCTGTCGATGCAGCTGTCGATTGTGGCCAGCGAGCTCAAGCGGGCAGCCGATGCCGCGCAGGAAAACGGCGATGAGTTTCACTGGCATCGCAATGTTTTCGCGCCGCTGAAATATTCGGTGGCGGAGATCTTCGACAGCATCGATATGACCCAGCGTCTTATGGATGAACAGCAGCAGGCGGTGAAAAACGATATCGCTGAACTGCTGAATAAAGACTGGCGCGCGGCGATCTCCAGCTGTGAAATGCTGCTCTCTGAAACCTCCGGGACGCTGCGTGAACTGCAGGATACGCTGGAAGCGGCGGGCGACAAACTTCAGGAAAACCTGCTGCGTATTCAGGATGCCACGCTGGACAGCCCGGACCTGGGCTTCGTCGATAAACTGGTGTTTGACCTGCAAAGCAAGCTCGACCGTATTACCAGCTGGGGCCAGCAGGCGATCGACCTGTGGATCGGCTATGACCGCCACGTCCATAAATTTATTCGTACCGCCATCGACATGGATAAAAACCGTGTCTTTGCCCAGCGTCTGCGGGTATCGGTACAGAATTACTTCGACGCGCCCTGGGCGCTGACCTACGCCAATGCCGACCGCCTGTATGACATGCGCGATGAGGCGCTGACGCTGCGGAATGACGAAGTGATGGGCGAACTGCCGCCAGAGATGGAATACGAAGAGATTAACGAAATTCGCGAACAGCTGGCAGCGATGATTGAAGAAGCGCTGCAGGTCTACAAATCGCAACAAAAACCGCTCAACCTCGCGTCAGTGATGCGTGACTACCTGGCCCAGTATCCACGCGCTCGCCATTTCGACCTGGCGCGCATTGTAGTGGACCAGGCGGTACGCCTTGGCGTAGCGGAAGCTGATTTAGCCGGTTTGCCTGTGGAATGGCAAGCCATCAATGATTACGGAGCCAAGGTGCAGGCACATGTCATCGACAAATATTGAACAAGTGATGCCGGTTAAGCTGGCACAGGCACTGGCCAACCCGATTTTTCCCGCGCTGGACAGCCAGTTACGCGCCGGACGCCATATCGGAATTGAAGAGCTGGATAACCACGCTTTTCTGATGGACTACCAGTCATTTCTCGAAGAGTTTTACACCCGCTATAACGTTGAGTTAATTCGTGCGCCGGAAGGCTTTTTCTATCTGCGTCCGCGTTCGACCACGCTGATTCCGCGTTCCGTGCTCTCTGAGCTGGACATGATGGTCGGGAAGATTCTCTGCTACCTCTATCTCAGCCCGGAACGCCTGGCGAATGAGGGGATCTTCACCCAGCAGGAGCTCTATGACGAACTGCTCTCGCTGGCCGACGAGAACCGTCTGCTGAAGCTGGTTAACCAGCGTTCAACCGGTTCAGACCTGGATCGCACCAAACTGCAGGAGAAAGTGCGCGCCTCTCTGAGCCGCCTGCGCCGTCTTGGCATGGTGTGGTTTTTCGGCAACGACAGCAGCAAATTCCGTATCACGGAATCGGTGTTTCGCTTTGGTGCCGACGTGCGCGGCGGTGATGATGCCCGTGAAGCGCAGCTTCGCCTGATTCGTGATGGCGAGGCCATGCTACTGGAAAATGCGACTGCACCGATCGACACCGATGAAAGTGAAGGTCAGGAAGGCGACGCGAGTGAGAACGCAGAGGAAGAACAGGCATGATTGAGCGCGGAAAGTTTCGTTCGCTTACGCTGATCAACTGGAACGGCTTTTTTGCCCGTACCTTTGATCTTGATGAATTAGTGACCACGCTGTCAGGCGGTAACGGCGCGGGTAAGTCCACCACCATGGCGGCGTTTGTCACCGCACTGATCCCCGATTTAACGCTGCTGCACTTCCGTAACACCACCGAAGCGGGCGCCACGTCGGGATCCCGTGACAAAGGTCTGCACGGTAAACTGCGGGCAGGTGTCTGCTACTCCATGCTGGATGTGGTGAACTCACGCCATCAGCGTGTGGTAGTCGGTGTACGTCTGCAGCAGGTCGCTGGACGCGATAAAAAGGTCGATATCAAGCCGTTCAGTATCCACGGTCTGCCCACCGATACCAACCCGACCGATATGCTGACGGAAGTGCTTAACAGCCGTCAGGCACGCGTCTTACCGCTGAACGAGGTAAAAGAGCGGGTTGAGGCACAGGAAGGCGTGCAGTTCCGCGCTTACAACTCGGTGACGGATTATCACGCCATGCTGTTTGATCTGGGCGTGGTGCCGCGTCGTCTGCGCTCTGCCAGCGATCGCAGCAAGTTCTATCGTCTGATTGAAGCCTCGCTCTATGGCGGTATCTCCAGTGCCATCACCCGATCGCTGCGTGATTACCTGCTGCCTGAAAACAGCGGCGTGCGTAAAGCGTTCCAGGATATGGAAGCTGCGCTGCGCGAGAATCGCATGACGCTGGAGGCGATCCGCGTTACCCAGTCTGATCGCGATCTCTTTAAGCACCTGATCTCAGAGGCGACCAGCTACGTGTCGGCTGACTACATGCGTCACGCCAACGAGCGCCGTGGACATCTCGACAGCGCATTACAGCTGCGCAATGAGCTGTTCAGCAGCCGTAAGCAACTTGCTACCGAGCAGTATCGTCATGTTGAGATGGCGCGCGAGCTGTCAGAGCACAGTGGCGCAGAGAACGATCTCGAAGTCGATTATCAGGCTGCCAGCGATCACCTGAATCTGGTGCAGACGGCGATGCGGCAGCAGGAGAAGATTGAGCGCTACGACGCCGATATCGAAGATCTGACGCTGCGTCTGGAAGAGCAGACCGAAGTGGTTGCCGAAGCGCGCGAAATTCAGGAAGAGAATGAAGCGCGTGCCGAAGCGGCTGAACTGGAAGTGGATGAGCTGAAAAGTCAGCTGGCCGATTTCCAGCAGGCACTCGACGTGCAGCAAACGCGCGCCATCCAGTATCAGCAGGCCCTGCAGGCGCTGGAACGCGCCCGTACGCTCTGCCAGTTGCCCGATCTGACCATCGATAACGCTGCAGAATGGCAGGAGAGTTTCCAGGCGAAAGAGGAGGAGGCGACAGAACGCCTGCTGCGCCTGGAGCAGAAGCTGAGCGTGGCCGAAGCCGCGCACAGTCAGTTTGAACAGGCGCTGGCGCTGGTGACCAGCATTGCTGGTGACGTGACCCGTCAGGATGCGTGGCAAACCGGCCGCGAACTGCTGCGTGATGCCAGCAATCAGCGTCATCACGCCGACCAGCTCTCGTCGCTGCGTCTGCGTCTCAATGAGCTGGAACAGCGTCTGCGCGAGCAGCATGAGGCGGAGCGTCTGCTGGCCGAGTTCTGCAAGCGTCAGGGGCAGCAGTACGAAGCCGATGCGCTGGCGGGCCTGCAGCAGGAGCTTGAAGCGCAGATCGAACAGCTGAACAGCAGCGTCTCGGACGCCGGTGAGCAGCGCATGATGATGCGTCAGGAGCTGGAACAGCTGCGCGAACGCATCACCAGCCTGACTGCCCGTGCGCCACACTGGCTGGCGGCGCAGGAGATCCTGACCCAGCTCAGTGAACAGACCGGCCAGGCGCTGAACAGCAGCCAGGACGTCACCGAATTTATGCAGCAACTGCTGGAGCGCGAGCGTGAAACCACCGTCGAGCGCGACGAAGTGGCGGCACGCAAACGTGATATCGAGCAGCAGATTGAGCGGCTCAGTCAGCCGGGCGGGGCGGAAGATGCGCGCCTGACTCAGCTGGCCGAACGCTTTGGCGGCGTATTACTGTCTGAGATTTATGATGATGTGACCCTCGATGATGCGCCGTACTTCTCGGCGCTCTATGGTCCGTCACGTCATGCAATCGTGGTGCCGGATCTCTCCCGCGTGCGTGAGATGCTGGATGGTCTGGAGGAGTGCCCGGAAGATCTCTACCTGATCGAGGGTGACCCGCAGTCATTCGATGACAGTGTCTTCAGCGTTGATGAGCTGCAGAATGCCGTCGTGGTGAAAGTGGCAGAGCGTCAGTGGCGCTACTCCCGCTTCCCGAAAATCCCGCTGTTTGGCCGCGCAGCGCGCGAAAATCAGCTGGAGCTGCTGCACCTTGAGCGCGACAAACTGGCTGAGCGTTACGCCACGTTATCGTTCGACGTGCAGAAAACGCAGCGTCTGCATCAGTCATTCAGCCGCTTTATCGGCACACATCTGGCCGTGGCCTTTGATGCCGACCCGGAAGCGCAGATCCGTCAGCTGGGCGCGCGCCGGGGTGAGCTTGAGCGGGCACTGAATCAGCATGAGAGCAATAATCAGCAGCAGCGTCAGCAGTATGAGCTGGCGAAAGAGGGCGTGTCGCAGTTAAACCGACTGCTGCCACGCGTCAACCTGCTGCTGGACGATACGTTGGGCGATCGCTGCGAAGAGATCCGTGAGCAGGTCGATGCGGCACAGGACGCGGCGCGCTTCCTGCATCAGCATGGCGCGAAGCTGGCGAAACTGGAACCGATCATCGCGGTATTGCAGAGCGATCCGGAACAGCACGAGCAGTTACAGGCGGATTATCAGCAGGCGCAGCAGCAGCAGCGCAACGCACGTCAGCAGGCCTTTGCGCTGACAGAAGTGGTGCAGCGTCGCGCTCACTTCAGCTACGACGACTCGGCCAGCATGCTCAACGGCAACAATGACCTCAGCGATAAGCTGCGTCAGCGTCTTGAGCAGGCTGAAGGTGAACGCAGTCGCAGCCGCGATCGCCTGCGTGAACATCAGGCGCAGCTGACGCAATACTCACAGGTGCTGGCTTCACTGAAAAGTGCTTACGACGCCAAGCGCGACATGCTCAAAGAGCTGCAGCAGGAGATGCAGGACATTGGCGTCACTGCTGACAGTAGCGCAGAAGAACGCGCGCGCGTTCGCCGCGATGAGCTCTACACTGCACTGAGCCACAACCGCGCTCGCCGTAATCAGCTGGAGAAACAGCTCACCTTCTGTGAAGCGGAGATGGATAACCTGCAGAAGCGCCTGCGTCAGCTGGAGCGTCAGTATCATCAGGTGCGTGAGCAGGTGGTCAGCGCGAAAGCGGGCTGGTGTACCGTCCTGCGTCTGGTGAAAGAGAATGGCGTTGAGCGTCGCCTGCATCGTCGTGAACTGGCTTACCTGAGCGGTGATGAGCTGCGCTCGATGTCGGATAAAGCGCTGGGTGCGCTGCGTCTGGCGGTGGCGGACAACGAACATCTGCGCGACGTACTGCGGCTGTCGGAAGATCCAAAACGTCCTGAACGTAAGATTCAGTTCTTTATTGCGGTCTATCAGCATCTGCGCGAGCGTATTCGTCAGGATATTATTCGTACCGACGATCCGGTCGAAGCGATTGAACAGATGGAAATCGAACTGAACCGTCTGACTGAAGAGCTGACCGCGCGTGAGCAGATGCTGGCGATCAGTTCACGCAGTGCGGCGAATATTATCCGTAAAACGATCCAGCGTGAACAGAACCGCATCCGCCAGCTCAACCAGGGGCTGCAGACCGTCAGCTTTGGTCAGGTGCGCAGCGTGCGGCTCAACGTGAACGTGCGTGAAACCCACGCTATGCTGCTGGATACGCTGTCAGAAGAGCATGAGCAGCATCAGGATCTGTTCAACAGCAACCGCCTGACCTTCTCTGAGGCACTGGCGAAACTCTACCAGCGTCTTAACCCGCATATCGACATGGGTCAGCGGACGCCGCAGACCATCGGTGAGGAGCTGCTCGACTACCGCAACTATCTGGAGATGGAAGTGGAAGTTAACCGGGGCTCCGATGGCTGGCTGCGTGCAGAAAGCGGTGCGCTCTCAACGGGTGAGGCGATCGGTACCGGTATGTCCATTCTGGTAATGGTGGTGCAGAGCTGGGAAGAGGAGTCCCGTCGTCTGCGCGGCAAAGATATTTCGCCATGCCGACTGCTGTTCCTTGATGAAGCGGCCCGTCTGGATGCCCGCTCCATCGCCACACTGTTTGAACTCTGTGAGCGACTGGAGATGCAGCTGGTGATTGCGGCACCGGAGAACATCAGCCCGGAGAAAGGCACGACCTACAAACTGGTACGTAAGGTGTTTAATAACACCGAGCATGTGCATGTGGTCGGGCTGCGTGGTTTTGCTGCCGATCCTTTACCAGTGCGTGCGGGAAGCGAAGCGGATGCGCTACCCGATCTGACTGCTGAAAAATCGCAGGCGGAAACGTAGTCAAAAACTGAACCATTGGTTAATCTGATAACGGCATTTGTCCCATGAGGCAAATGCCGTTTTTGTTTGTATACTCACATTATGAGTCACGGCGCGGTCGCAGTGGATACAGGGAACATTGCGAAGTTGAAAATTAAGGGGGCAGGGATGTTGCTGGTAAAAAAATTAAATCATCATCGCGTTTTATCATTGTTAGCGCTGGCGCTAACCGCTGTTCCATTTACGCTACCACAGGCCGCTGTCATCGCCGCGATGCCAGGGACAACGCAGGCGGCTATCACGGTTTCCGAAAGTCAGCACCGCATCCGTCAGGCTTTTACCAGTGTCGACCAGCCATTCTATCTGGGGCCGCTGGCAACGCTCTATGCTTCCCGCCATATGCAGCCGCTCTGGCAGGATGCTCAGGCGGTGCAGAAATTTCAGCAGCAGCTGGCTGAGGTGGCACTTTCAGGCGTTCAGCCGCAGTTCACGCGCTGGATTGAGCGTCTGACGAATCCGGCTATTACCGGCTTTGCCCGTGATGTCGCGCTCTCTGATGCGATGCTGGGCTATCTGCAGTTTGTTTCAAATGTGCCGACGCAGGGTGAAACCTGGCTCTACAGCAACGTTCCCTACAGGCTGACCCAGCCGTCGGTCGCGGTGGTGAATCAGTGGCAAAACGCAGTAAATGCGGGTTCGGCTGACACGTTTATTGCCTCATTACAGCCGCAGCATCCACAGTATCAGCCTATGCACGCCGCGCTGAAAGCGTTGCTCAGCGATAAGCAGCCCTGGCCGCAACTAAAAAGCAGTGAAACCCTGCGTCCCGGCCAGGTCAGTGATGATGTTCCTGCCCTGCGTGAAATTCTGCAGCGCAGCGGCATGTTAACGGCACAGGTTAACGCGCCCGCACCAGATGACGATGCCGTGCCTGTCGCGCCGGTACCGGTGAGCCACAGCGATCAGCCGGTCGCGGTGAGTCCTTCCGCTGCGCCAGTGGGCGAACTGGCCGCGCCGCCGCTGCAATCACCGGGCAATGTGCAGAGTCAGACGCTGGAAGGGAATACCGCCAATGTCTATGACGAGACGCTGGTTGCAGGAGTGAAGCGTTTCCAGCAGTGGCAGGGACTGGATGGCGATGGGGCTATCGGTACCAGAACGCGGCAGTGGCTAAATGTCTCTCCGCAGATGCGCGCTTCGCTGCTGGCGCTGAACATTCAGCGCCTGCGTCTGCTGCCGGATGATATGCACAACGGCATCATGGTAAACATCGCCAACTACTCGCTGATCTATTACAACAACGGTAACAAGATTCTCTCATCGCGTGTCATCGTTGGTCGTCCCGATCGTAAAACGCCACTCATGCGCAGTGCGCTGAATAACGTCGTGCTCAACCCACCGTGGAATGTGCCGACAACGCTGGTGCGTAAAGACATCATTCCGAAGGTGAAGCAGGATCCAACCTATCTTGACAAGCATGGGTATACCCTGCTGTCGGGCTGGAGTGCAGATGCTGAAGTGATTGATCCCAGCATGATTGACTGGCGCATGGTCTCTGCGGCGTCGTTTCCCTATCGGATGATTCAGGCTCCGGGCGTGGCGAATGCGCTGGGCCGGTATAAATTTAATATGCCGAGTTCAGATGCAATCTACCTGCATGACACGCCAAACCATAACCTGTTCCAGCGTGATATCCGTGCGCTCAGTTCAGGCTGTGTGCGGGTGAACAAAGCGTCTGAACTGGCAGGGTTATTGCTGCAGGATGCGGGCTGGAATGACTCCCGAATTTCCAGCACGCTGAAAGAGGGTGACACCCGCTATGTGCCGATTCGCCACCGCATTCCGGTCAATCTCTATTACCTGACGGCGTGGGTCGCTGATGATGGCAAACCGCAGTTCCGCACAGATATTTACAATTATGATGACACCGCCCGTTCGGGCAGTCAGGCCCTGAGTCGGGCCGGGCAATTACTGCTCTAGTAATTGATTTTAAATCGTTCCCCGCAAATCCTTATTAAAGAAAAATCTTATCAAATGGCGATCCCATAAGGGATCGCCTCGCAAACTCATGGCAGATGGGTTGACGCTTCTCCGGGAGAAAGTTATGGTTCGGCCTGTGCGCTTTTTGCACATTTCTATGGCTTCACTCTCAGGTAAACCGTTACATGTCTACTATTGATTCTTTTCGTCGCAAACTACTGCTGTGCGGTAGTGCCGCCGCCGGACTGGCATTATTGCCAGCTTCTGCAAGGGCCTCGCTTTCAACGTCTCGCCCGCGTGTATTGATGCTTAATAATCTTCACACCGGTGAAACCCTTAAAACTGAGTTTTTTAATGGTAAGAGTTACGACAAGGATGAGCTGTCACGATTAAATCATTTTTTCCGTGACTATCGCGCCAACAAAGTGAAAAGCATCGATCCACATCTGTTTGACCAGATTTTTCGCCTGCAGGCGCTGCTGGGCATGCGTAAACCGATCCAGCTGGTTTCCGGCTATCGTTCACTGGCAACCAACAATATGTTACGTGAGAGTGGTCCGGGAGTAGCAAAGCACAGCTATCACACCAAAGGTCAGGCGATGGATTTTCATATTGAAGGGGTTTCGCTGGCGAATGTACGCAAAGCGGCGTTATCTCTGCGTGCGGGTGGTGTAGGATATTATCCCCGCAGTAACTTTGTACATATTGATACCGGTCCGATCAGGCACTGGTAATGACACCGGCAACGCTGCGTGAGCCGGTCATGGAGCGTTATGAATTACCACATTATTCCTGTTACCGCTTTTGCCCAGAACTGCTCAGTTATCTGGTGCGACACGACTCGCGAAGCCGCACTGGTCGACCCAGGCGGCGATGCCGAACTGATCAAACAAACGCTGGAACAGCTAAAACTTAAACCTGCTCAGATTCTGCTGACACATGGACACCTAGATCATGTCGGGGCCGCTGTTGAACTGGCGGCGTTTTATCAGATTCCGATTGTCGGACCGCAAAAGCGCGATGCCTTCTGGCTGGAAGCGCTGCCGACTCAGAGCCGGATGTTCGGACTTGACGAGTGCGCACCGTTTACTCCCGATCGCTGGCTGGAAGAGGGGGAGAGCGTGCAGGTCGGGCTGACCACGCTGGACGTTCTGCACTGTCCGGGACATTCACCCGGCCATGTCGTGTTCTTTGACCGTCCGGGACGATTGCTGATTTCAGGCGACGTGATTTTTAATGGTGGTGTTGGGCGTACTGACTTCCCGCAGGGCGATCATCAGCAGCTCATTGATGCTATCCGCACAAAATTACTGCCGCTTGGCGATGATGTGACTTTTCTTCCCGGTCACGGCCCGATTTCAACATTGGGGCATGAACGCATCAGTAATCCTTTCCTGCAGTAAACAATCCGTAATTTTTACTGCAATAAAAAATGGGCCGTCAGGCCCATTTTTGTTTGGTCATCTGCGTTACAGCACGGCGACAATCGCTTCGCACAGCGCCGACATGTTGTCTGGCGTCATGCCCGCCACATTCACGCGGCCTGAGTTAACGGCATAGACACCGAACTCTTCACGCAGGCGAATCACCTGGTCTTTAGTCAAGCCACTGAACGAGAACATACCGTTCTGCCTGATGATAAAGCTGAAGTCACGCTGCGCGCCTTTTTCAGCCAGGGTGTTCACAAACAGCTGACGCATGCGCTGAATGCGCTGACGCATATCCGACAGCTCCTGCTCCCAGATGGTACGCAGCGTGTCGTTACCGAGAATGGTAGCGACAATGGCAGCACCATGCGCCGGTGGATTGGAGTAGTTGGCACGAATGGTGTACTTCACCTGGCTGAACGCCGTATCGGCCACGCTGGCTTCCGCCGCCACCAGGGTGATGGCTCCGACACGTTCGTTATACAGACCGAAGTTCTTGGAGTAAGAACTGGCGACGATCAGTTCCTGATGCGAGGCGGCAAAAATACGCAGACCTTCTGCATCTTCATCCAGACCACGGGCAAAGCCCTGGTAGGCGAAATCGAACAACGGTAACCAGCCATTAGTCTTTGACAGCTGCGCCAGCTGCTGCCACTGCTCAGCCGTTGGGTCGATACCGGTCGGGTTATGGCAGCAGCCATGGAACAGCACCACGTCGCCTGGCTGAACCTGCTGCAGCGACGCCAGCATACCCTCGAAATCGAGCGTATGGTTTGCTGCGTCATAGTAATGATATTCACAAACTTCAAGACCGGCAGCATTGAACACGTTGTTGTGATTCGGCCAGCTTGGATTGCTGATCCAGACCCGTTTCACCGAGGTCTGCGTGGCGAGGAAATCTGCTGCTACACGTAACGCACCTGTGCCACCCGGTGTCTGAGCTGTACGTGCGCGGCCTGCGGTGATCAGCGGGCTTTGATTGCCGAACAGCAGCGTTTGTGTGCAACGAGCGAAATCCGCCAGACCATCAATGCTGAGATAGTTTTTCGTGGTTTCGTTTTCCAGCAGGTATTGCTCAGCTTTTTTAACACTGGTCAGTACCGGGGTCTTGCCGGTTTCGTCTTTGTAGACGCCGATGCCCAGATTGATTTTTTCAGGGCGGTCATCAGCACGAAACAGATCGGCCAGCCCGAGAATAGGATCGGCGGGTGCAGCAGAGATCGATTCAAACATGTGTCAGGTCCATTAGCGTGAACTTTAGCAAGAGGACTATCAGGTTAGCGTCCGGCCAGGCAAATGCCAACCATTTGCGAGACAAAATCGACTATTTTGCGGTGTTGATTTCGCTATCAGGAGAAGCTGAGGTTAACGCTGAGCAGAAGGGGGAGAGAAACGCGGATGAGGAAAATAAAAGGCATAAAAAAACGGGGCCGTAGCCCCGTTTTTCAACATGCTTAAAGCAGGATTAGAACTGGTAAACCAGGCCTACGCCAACCACGTCATCTGAGTTGATGCCCAGTGGGTTGTTATCATCCAGCTGGTTGATTTTGTAATCAACATAGGTAGACATGTTTTTGTTGAAGTAATAAGTCGCGCCAACGTCGATGTATTTAACCAGGTCAGCATCGCCCACGCCTTCGATATCTTTGCCTTTAGACTGTACATAAGCAATAGATGGGCGCAGACCGAAGTCGAATTGATACTGTGCAACCAGTTCAATGTTCTGAGCTTTGTTTGCGAACGCTGTAAAGTCACCTGAGTTGATAGGTGTAGAGTTACGGGTCTCACCATACATCGCAGCTAAATAAACATTGTTGGCATCATATTTCAGAGCAGTTGCCCAGTTTTCTGCACGTTTACCTTCGCCAACACCAGTACCTACGTTGGTATCAGTATCTGTGTTACGGACAGTACCTGCAGACTGCGCATTAGTACGGTCGCTGCTGCTATAAGCTGCTGCGAAGCCTACACCGATCGGAGAAACATAAGTGGTTGAAACACCGTAGCCATCACCGTTAGCACGACGAATGTCTGCACGGTCGTTTTTGCCCTGGTACTGAGCAGCGAAGTCCCAGCCATCAACCAGGCCGAAGAAGTTGGTGTTGCGGTAGGTCAGCAGGCCGGTGCTACGACCGTTCATGAAGTTATCAGAATATCCTGAGTCGCCACCGAACTCTGGCAGCATATCGGTCCAGCCGATTGCATCGTAAACCACACCGTAGTTACGGCCGTAGTCGATTGAGCCGGCATCGCCGAATTTCAGACCGGCGAAGCCCAGACGGGTTTTGTTACCGTCTTGTGCGTCAGAACCTTCAGAGTTATTGGCCTGAATGTTATATTCCCACTGGCCATACCCGGTCAGTTGGTCATTGATCTGGGTCTCGCCTTTGAAGCCGAAGCGAACGTAAGACTGATCACCGTCGTTCTCTGAATCATCAGAGAAGTAATGCAGGCCAACAGCTTTACCGTACAGGTCCAGTTTGTTGCCGTCTTTGTTATAGATTTCTGCAGCGTTTGCTGCACCGGCGGCTAACAGAGCAGGGATAACCACTGCAAGAATATTGCGCTTCATCATTATTCATTACCCTCATTGGAGTTATTTGTACACCTGCCACTGCCGTCAGGAAATCTTTACAGAACCCTGAGTGAAGTTTGGTGTCTTCCTGTGTCTGCACGCATCTTTCCATCCAACCCGCCGTAATTCTAGCGCTTAAATGCTACTAAACTCGTAATCTGGTTTCTAAAAGAAAATATGTATTACAAAATGTAAAAAATACGGAACTTTGTGAGAGAACTCAAAATTTACAAAAATAAAAAAAGGCCGGCAGTGCCGACCTCTTTATATATATGAATTTCTTATATTTAATGCTGAATTTTAGAAACTTGCATTGCGTGGCGTGCGTGGGAAGGGGATGACGTCCCTAACATTCTGCACGCCAGTCACATAGGCGATTAAACGTTCAAAGCCCAGTCCGAAGCCAGAATGTGGCACGGTACCGTAGCGACGCAGGTCGCGATACCACCAGTAATCTTCTTTGTTCAGACCCATCTCTTCCAGACGTGCATCCAGCACATCGAGACGCTCTTCACGCTGTGAACCGCCAATGATTTCACCAATGCCTGGCGCCAGAACGTCCATCGCCGCCACGGTTTTGCCATCCTCGTTCAGGCGCATATAGAACGCTTTGATGTCTTTCGGATAGTTTTTCACCACGACTGGCGCTTTGAAGTGCTGCTCTGCCAGGTAGCGTTCGTGTTCAGAAGAGAGATCGATACCCCAGGAAACCGGGTTCTCGAAGGTCTGACCGCAGTTCATCAGGATCTCAACCGCATCGGTATAGTCAACCTGGGCAAAATCGGTGGTGATGAAACGCTGCAGGCGCTCAACCGCGTCTTTATCCACGCGCTCAGCGAAGAACGCCATGTCATCGGCGCGCTCTTCCAGCACCGCGTTGAACACATACTTCAGCATCGCTTCTGCCAGTGCAGCCGCATCATCCAGTGACGCAAACGCAATTTCCGGCTCCAGCATCCAGAATTCAGCCAGATGGCGGCTGGTATTGGAGTTCTCTGCGCGGAACGTCGGGCCGAAGGTGTAGATCTTCGACAGGGCGCTGGCGTAGGTTTCGCCGTTCAGCTGACCGGAAACGGTCAGGAAGGCCTCTTTACCAAAGAAATCTTCGCTGAAGTCGACTTTGCCCTGATCGTTACGCGGCAGGTTTTCCATATCCAGCGTTGAGACACGGAACATCTCGCCAGCACCTTCGGTATCCGAGGCGGTGATCAGCGGAGTAGAAACCCAGAAATAGCCATTTTCATGAAAGAAGCGATGCAGCGCCTGCGCCAGAGTATGGCGAACGCGGGCGACCGCGCCAATCAGGTTAGTACGCGGACGCAGGTGAGCGACTTCGCGCAGATACTCGATGCTGTGGCGTTTTGCGGCCATCGGGTAGCTGTCCGGATCTTCCACCCAGCCGACGACTTCCAGGCTGGTCGCCTGAATTTCAAACGCCTGGCCCTGACCTGGCGATGCCACCACTTTACCGGTAACGATAACGGAACAGCCGGTGGTCAGACGCAGCACTTCATCCTGATAATTATTCAGAGAATTATTGACGACAGCCTGAACGGGATTAAAGCAGGAGCCGTCATAGACAGCGATGAAGGAAAGACCGGCTTTGGAATCTCTTCGGGTACGCACCCAACCACGTACGGTGACTTCACTGTCAACCGCGACGCGACCGTGCAGTACGTCCGCTACAGGCACTACGCTCATAAATATCTCTCTATATAGAAGAAGTGAGTTAAAAGTTGCCCCATCCGGGGTTTTGCTATGTTACTTGTGAGTCTTCAGGAAACAAGCAAAATTCAGGGGGAAAGCGGATTTATTACAGCAGAGGCGGGGCGCATCAACGCCCCGATAAGAAGAGGTTTAACTCGCTTTTTTCACCAGCGGCAGATCAAAGGCTTTACGCAGGGCTCTGACAAAGGCTTTATCCTGGCAGATGGTTTTGCCCGGGCTGTCTGAAAGTTTCGCTACCGGCTTGCCGTTGCACTGCACCAGCTTGATAACGATGTTCAGAGGCGTCACGCCCGGAATATCACAGGTGAGACGCGTACCGATGCCGAACACCACATTCGTGCGCTGGCCAAAGTGGCGATAGAGCGCCAGTGCTTTGTCGAGATTTAAGTTGTCAGAAAAGACCAGGTGTTTACTTTGCGGATCGATACCCAGTTTCTGATAATGAGCCAGCGCTTTCTCGCCCCATTCAACCGGATCGCCGGAGTCGTGACGCAGTCCCTGATAGCGGCGGGCAAACACCGGACCGAAATCGCGCAGAAACGCATCCATGGCGATGCAGTCGGTCAGTGCGATACCCAGTTGATCGTCATACTCGTCCAGCCACGCCTGCAGCGCAGCACGCTGACTGTTAGCGAGAACCGGGCTAATCTGCTGGAAGGCCTGGAACCACTCATGCGCCTGCGTGCCGACCGGCGTCAGTGACAGACGGCGCGCCAGATCATAGTTACTGGTACCAATCAGCCACGGGAAATCCTGTTTCAGCGTGGAGACAATCGACTGCTGCACATCCTGCGAATAGCGGCGGCGGGTGCCGAAATCCATCAGGCGGAAGCGCGACATATCGAGGTCAGCCACCTGCGTCTTGAAGTCGCCCAGTTTCTGATGCAGGTGGTCAATCGCCTGCTGGGTGGTGACCTGCGGCGTGCGATGACGATGCACAATCTCACTGATCAGCGCCAGTAGCGGCACCTCCCACAGGATCACCTCCCGCCAGGGCCCCTGGATACGAAGCTCCAGTTTGCCATGATGATTGCGCACCTCAACCTGCTCCGGGTTATAGCGGAACTGGCGCAACCAGCTGAGGTAGTCCTGCTGGAAAAAGGGAAGGCGGGATAACCAGGTCGCTTCATCATCAGTCAGCGCCAGGTATTGCATGTCAGTAATCGCTTCACGAATTTCGTCAGCGTAGAGACCCAGCAGTTCGTCGCCGCGGCAGCGAAACTCCGCCGCCACCGTTACGTCATGATAGCGGTGGAAAACGGCCTGCTGCATATGGAGCTTATAGGCGTCCGTATCCAGCAGGGAGGTCAGTATCGGGGAAGCATGTCCTGTCATGGCGCGTTTCAGCATCCTGTTCGGTGGCGCAGTGCCCGGTGTTGTACACAGTCATAAAGACGCAAAAGTATAATTCACTATCTGAAGCCAATCACAGCATATTTCAGTCGGGCGGGTCGAGGCCAATCTGTGCCATTGTTAACAAAGTGTAGCCATTTCACCCTTCAGGTGCATTGTGCGTGGCAAGCTTGTAGTAACAAGCTTAGACTTTGCCGGTAAACTTATAACAACGCGAGACGCAATATGACGCAACAGCCCCAAATCAAGTATCGCCACGACTACCGTGCGCCCGATTACACCATCACCGATATCGATTTAACTTTTGAACTGGATGCGTCGACAACCCGTGTAACGGCCATCAGCCAGGTTAAACGCGTAGGCGACAGCCAGGCTGAGCTGCGACTCGACGGCGAAGCTTTAACGCTGATTGCGCTGGAAGTCGACGGGCAACCCTGGACGGCCTTCCGTGAAGAAGAGGGCGCACTGGTCATCAGCCAGCTGCCGGACAGCTTCACCCTGAAAATCATCAATGTGATTCATCCGGATCAGAACACCGCGCTGGAAGGGCTGTACAAATCGGGCGAGGCGCTCTGCACCCAATGTGAGGCTGAAGGCTTCCGTCATATTACCTGGTATCTTGATCGCCCGGATGTACTGGCGCGCTTTACCACCACCATTTATGCCGACGGTGAACGCTACCCGTATCTGCTCTCCAACGGAAACCGCATTGACAGCGGCCGGGATGAGCAGGGCCGCAGCTGGGTGAAGTGGGAAGATCCGTTCCCGAAACCCTGCTACCTGTTTGCGCTGGTGGCGGGCGATTTTGACGTGCTGCGCGACAGCTTCACCACCCGTTCAGGACGTGATGTGGCGCTGGAGATCTTCGTTGACCGCGGTAACCTCGATCGCGCCGACTGGGCGATGACCTCGCTGAAAAACAGCATGAAGTGGGATGAAGAGCGTTTCGGCCTGGAGTATGACCTCGACATCTTTATGATCGTAGCCGTGGATTTCTTCAACATGGGGGCGATGGAGAACAAAGGTCTTAACGTCTTCAACGCCAAATATGTGCTGGCGAAAGCGGAAACGGCGACCGACAAAGATTACCTCGGCATTGAGGCGGTTATCGGTCACGAATATTTCCACAACTGGACCGGTAACCGCGTGACCTGCCGCGACTGGTTCCAGCTCAGCCTGAAAGAGGGACTGACGGTGTTCCGCGATCAGGAGTTCAGCTCCGATCTGGGTTCACGTGCGGTGAACCGCATCGATAACGTCCGTATCGTGCGCGGCGCGCAGTTCGCCGAAGATGCCAGCCCGATGGCGCACCCGATCCGTCCGGATCAGGTTATCGAGATGAACAATTTCTACACCCTGACGGTGTATGAAAAAGGGTCAGAAGTCATCCGCATGATGCACACCCTGCTGGGTGAAGAGAATTTCCAGAAGGGCATGAAGCTCTATTTTGACCGTCACGACGGCAGCGCCGCCACCTGTGATGACTTTGTTCAGGCGATGGAAGATGCCTCAAATGTCGATTTGTCGCAGTTCCGCCGCTGGTACAGCCAGTCCGGTACGCCGGTACTGACGGTGCGCGACGATTACAATCCGGAACTTGAGCAGTACACGCTGCATGTCACGCAGCACACCCCAGCGACTGCCGACCAGAAAGAGAAGCTGCCGCTGCATATCCCGCTGGATATTGAGCTGTATGACGGTGAAGGCAAGGTGATCCCGCTGCAGAATAACGGCCATCCGGTGCATCATGTGCTGAATGTCACCGAAGAGTTCCAGACCTTTATTTTCGATAATGTCTACTTCCAGCCGGTGCCGTCGCTGCTGCGTGAATTCTCCGCCCCGGTGAAGCTCGATTATAAATGGAGTGATGCTCAGCTCACCTTCCTGATGCGTCATGCACGCAACGACTTCTCCCGCTGGGATGCGGCTCAGAGCCTGCTGGCGACTTATATTCGCCTGAACGTTGCCCGCTATCAGCAGGGTCAGCATCTGTCGCTGCCGCTGCATGTTGCCGATGCTTTCCGCGCAGTGCTGCTTGATACTGACTGTGACCCGGCCCTGACCGCGCTGATCCTGACGCTGCCGTCAGAAAATGAGATTGCCGAGCTGTTTGACACTATCGATCCGCAGGCGATTGCGCTGGTGCGTGACGCCCTGCAACGCACACTGGCACGCGAACTGGCCGATGAGTTCTTTGCGATCTACAACGCCAATCAGCAGCCTGAATACCGTGTGGAGCATGACGCGATTGGTCAGCGCAGCCTGAAAAATGTCTGCCTGACCTATCTTGCATTCAGTGATGCACAGCTGGCGGACAAACTGGTGCAGACGCAGTATCACCAGGCAACCAACATGACCGATGCGCTGGCGGCGCTTTCCGCTGCTGTGGCGGCTCAGTTACCGTGCCGCGACGCGCTGCTGGCGGCTTACGATGAGCGCTGGCATCAGGATGGTCTGGTGATGGACAAATGGTTTGTGCTGCAGGCAACCAGTCCGGCTGCCAACGTGATGCGCAACGTGCGTCAGCTGCTGAATCATCGCTCCTTCACTATGAGCAATCCAAACCGCGTTCGCTCGCTGGTGGGGGCCTTTGCCTCGGCTAACCCGGCCGCGTTCCATGCTAAAGATGGCAGCGGCTACAAGTTCCTGGTGGAGATGCTCATTGATCTGAACACGCGCAATCCGCAGGTTGCGGCACGAATGGTGGAGCCTCTGATTCGTCTGAAACGATATGACGAAGGCCGTCAGGCGATGATGCGTCAGGCGCTGGAGCAGCTGCTGGAGCTGGATAAACTCTCTGGCGACCTCTACGAAAAAATTACCCGGGCACTGAACGCCTGATACTAAAAAAGGGAGCGTCTGAGACGCTCCCTTTTTCAGCGCTGCTGCGCGTAACGTACCGGCTGCGGTCGTTCCGTACGCTGCATTACCCGATCCAGCACCTCCGCTTCCAGCTCGGCCAGCCGCGCCGATCCCCGACGCCGTGGTCGTGGCAGATCCACCAGCAGATCCAGACCGATCTCACCCTCTTCGATCAACAACACGCGATCCGCCATCACGACCGCTTCACTGACATCATGCGTGACCAGCAGAACGGTAAAGTGATGCTGCTGCCACAGAGACTCAATCAATCCCTGCATTTCAATGCGGGTCAGGGCATCCAGCGCCCCCAGTGGTTCATCCAGCAGCAGTAAGCCGGGCCGATGAATCAGCGCTCTGGCCAGCGCCACACGCTGTTTCTGCCCGCCAGAAAGTGCAGCTGGCCACTCATTGGCGCGATCGGCGAGTCCCACCGCCGTCAGGGCATCCATCGCCGCACTGCGCCATTCACGACCGCGCAGGCCCAGCCCGACGTTATCAATGACTTTTTTCCACGGCAGCAGTCGCGCATCCTGAAACATCAGGCGGGTATCGTCGCGCGCCGACTGCAGCGGCGCATTGCCTGCCAGCAGTTCACCGCTGGAGCTTTGTTCCAGTCCGGCCAGCAGGCGCAACAGAGTGCTTTTGCCGCAGCCGCTGCGACCCACTACCGCCACAAACTGACCCGAAGGAATATGCAGGTCGATCTTATTGAGAATGGTACGACTGCCATACTGTTTGCTGACGCCATTAACGCCAACCGGCGTGCCGGTGTTAAGGCGGGCTGGTGAGAGAGTCTGGCTCATGCGTTCTCCTCCTTCAGTTGGTAAGCGGGGTGCCAGCGCAGCCAGACGCGTTCCAGTAACAACGCGGCGACATCCGCCAGTTTGCCGAGCAGGGCATAGAGAATGATGGCGACCACCACCACATCGGTCTGCAGGAATTCACGTGCGTTCATTGCCAGATAGCCGATGCCCGCATTGGCGGAGATGGTTTCAGCAACAATCAGCGTCAGCCACATCAGACCGAGCGCAAAACGCACGCCGACCATAATATTTGGCAGTGCGCCGGGCAGGATCACCTGGATGAACAGACTCCAGCCGGAGAGGCCATAGCTGCGCGCCATCTCAACCAGCCCGCGATCGATATTGCGGATGCCGTGATAGGTATTCAGATAGATCGGGAACAGCGTGCCCAGCGCCACCAGAAAGATTTTGGCGGACTCGTCGATTCCGAACCAGAGGATTACCAGCGGGATCAGCGCCAGATGTGGCACATTGCGCAGCATCTGCACCGACGTATCCAGCAGGCGTTCACCGGTTTTTGAGGTGCCGGTGATCAGCCCAAGTATCAGGCCGATAGAACCGCCAATGCTAAAACCTATCAGCGCCCGCCAGCTGCTTATCGCCAGATGCTGCCAGAGTTCACCACTGGCAGTCAGCTGCCAGAAGGTGGTCACAATTTTCTCCGGCGCGGGCAGAATACGGTTCGATAACCAGCCGGTTTGCGAAGCAATCTGCCACACCACAACAAGCAGCGTCGGCAATAGCCACGGCACCAGCGTATCAGCAAGGCGTTTTCGGGTTCTGGCCATCATGCTCTCCTCAGCCCCGGGCGACTTTTTTCTCAGGGGTAAAATCGTTGGCTACCGCTTCACCATGCGCCTGAACCACGCGCGGCTGAGGCACCAATGGCACCTGCAGATCAAGATGCGGGAACAGCAGTTCGCCAACACGATAAGCCTCTTCCAGATGCGGATAACCCGACAGAATAAAGGTCTCGATGCCCAGCGCTTCATACTCTTTGATGCGTGCGGCCACGGTCGGGCCATCGCCGACCAGCGCGGTTCCGGCTCCACTGCGTACCAGACCCACACCTGCCCACAGATTCGGGCTGATTTCGAGTTTGTCGCGGCGACCACCGTGCAGCGCGGCCATCCGGCGCTGACCCACAGAATCGGCCCGCTGGAACGCGGCCTGTGCTTTCGCGATAGTGGCGTCATCCACATTGGCAATCAGCCGGTCGGCGGCCTGCCAGGCTTCTTCATTGGTTTCGCGCACAATCACATGCAGACGGATACCAAACCGCACCGTACGTCCCTGCGCGGCCGCTTTCGCGCGCACCTGTTCAATCTTTTCCCGAACCTGAGCAGGGGGTTCGCCCCAGGTGAGGTAAACATCGACCTGTTCGGCCGCCAGTTCCTGAGCCGGTTCAGAAGAGCCACCAAACCAGAGCGGTGGGCGAGGCTGCTGCACCGGCTTAAACATCAGGCGTGCGCCGCGAACCTTCACATGCTTGCCTTCGTAGTCGACGGTTTCACCTTCCAATACCCGACGCCAGACGCGGGTGAACTCGGCAGATTCTGCGTAACGCTCACGGTGATCCAGGAACACGCCATCGCCCGCCAGCTCTTCCGGATCGCCGCCGGTCACCAGATTGAACAGCGCGCGGCCGTTGGAGAGGCGATCCAGGGTAGCAGCCTGACGCGCCGCCTGAGTCGGTGAAATCACGCCAGGACGCAGCGCCACCAGGAAACGCAGGCGCTGCGTCACCGGGATCAGCGAGGCGGCAACCAGCCAGGCATCTTCACAGGAGCGGCCGGTTGGGATCAGGACCCCGCCAAAGCCGAGACGGTCAGCGGCCTGCGCCACCTGTTGTAAATAGGCGTGATCAACCGGGCGCGCGCCTTCGGCGGTACCAAGATAGTGGCCGTCGCCATGCGTCGGCAGGAACCAGAAAATGGATACGCTCATTATTGCTCCTTACTGCGTTACGGTATGCGGTTGCCAAATGCGATCCTGGATCGTCACTTTGACTGGCAACAGATGATTGGCATAAAACAGGTCAGCAGTACGCTGCTGTGCGGCTGCGGTTTCAGCACTGACCGGCGAAATCCGGGTGGGTGGACGATGGCTGAGATAGCGGGCAATAACCGGTTCAGGCAGGCCCATTGCCTGCGCCAGAAGCGTGGTGCTCTGCTGAGGCTGGCTGATAGTCAGCGCGTCGGCACTGCTGAAGGTGTCGAGCACCTGCTGGATAAACGCGCCGTGGGCTTCGGCATAGCTGCGCGTCGCCAGATAGAAGGACCCGGTCAGGTTCAGTGAGCTGCCATCAATCAGCAGGCGCGAATTACCCTGCAGCAGTACCGAAGAGTAGTAGGGATCCCAGATTGCCCAGGCATCCACGTCACCCTGCTGGAAGGCGGCACGCGCATCGGCTGGCGTCAGATAGACGGGTGTGATGTCTTTAAATGTAAGGCCCGCCTGCTGTAAGGCGCGCAGCAGTAAATTGTGTGAGCTGGAACCTTTCTGGAAAGCGACTTTTTTGCCTTTCAGATCGGCAACCTGTTTCAGGGCACTGTTTTTCGGCACCAGAATCACTTCTGATTTCGGTTTTGGCGGCTCCGAACCGACATAGAGCAGATCGGCGCCTGCGGCCTGGGCAAACAGCGGCGGAAGATCACCGGTACTGCCGAGGTCAATGCTGTTGATGTTCAGCGCTTCCAGCATTTGCGGGCCAGCCGGGAACTCGATCCACTTAATGTGAGTATGGGGAAAACGCTTCTCCAGCAACTGATGTGACTTCGCCAGCACCATGCTGACTGAACCTTTCTGATAGCCGATGCGAATCTCAGCCGGATCCGATTCAGCGGCCTGTACCTGAAGGCCAGCCAGTAACAGTCCTGCCACCAGCCACTTTCCTAATCTCTGCTTCATCGATCGCTTCCTTATACTGCCTGCGCAACGGGATGGTGATGACGGGTCAGCGCCAGCCAGAATGCGGAGACGGCTTCATCAAGACGCTCTGCCAGTGAATCTTCCAGTACAGGCTGACGATCGTAATGCGTGACCTGGCTGTCTTCGGCGTAGACCCCATGCAGAATTTCCTGTGCTTTTAAGGCGTTGAGAACCGGCTTCAGCGCATAGTCCAGCGCCAGCATATGCCCGACACTGCCGCCGCTGGCGAGTGGCAACACAACTTTGTGCTCCAGTGCGCGCTCAGGCAGCAGGTCGAGCAGAGTCTTCAGCGCACCCGAAAAGGACGCTTTATAAATCGGTGTCGCCACAATCAGGCCATCAGCCGAGGCCAGATCGTCACGCAGGGCCAGCAGCGCGGGCGCATCAAAGCGCGCATTAATCAGATCGTCAGGCTGAAAGTTGTGAATATTCCAGGGAATGACTTCAATGCCACGTGCCTCCAGCTTGTGCTGACACAGCGTCAGTAATGAGGTTGAGCGGGAGGGAAATCGTGGGCTGCCTGCCAGCGTAATAACTCGCATCATCACTCCTTATAACTAAAAGTTATTGATTATCAAAAGTTGAGAACTTATGCCTTCATACTGTCAGAGCAGGGGAGTGGGCTTAAATGATTTATCCGGCAAAGCAAGGGTAAAAACTGCAAATAGACGTATCGGTGGCAGATAATGAACACATCGCTTCCGATAATTCTTAAAATAAAGGCGAGCAGCAAAACCATTCATTAAGAGCAGTGATGCAAGAGGGTTAAAACAGGACGCGTGGCGGAAAAAATTATCTTTCTTCTGATTGCTTAACCATTCTGCTTGTGGCTGAAACCGTGTTGAAGCGCAGCGGCAGCCCGTAACCGGAAGGGAAACCAGCCTGACATCGGCCTGTTTCAGTGGTGTTCCGGCATGATATTAGGATTAATTGCAGAGCGTAAACTGTAATAAAAATGAAGGAATGCTGAAGTTATTCACGGTTTCAGATGTTCGCTTACATATTCCTGATTCTGGTTACGCCTGCCAGATGGGGGTAATTTAAATCGTTCCTCAACGGTTTTAACATTACAGCGGGCTATAGATGCACTTTTTTTAACAGTGATAATCCGGTGAAGCGTTAAGATAATTTTTACGACTGGTCTTTTTTCGCCTGACCGGTTTAAGATAATCAGGCTAAATGAAAGCTACCATAATATTAGCGCCTTACTCTTTTTGACGTTTCGCCTCTGATCAATCCCTGCATCTGGCAGGTGAATCGTATTCTTTTTTCTAACAGCAGAGAATTGCCTATGTCTGACACGCTATTATCAGTGGTTATTCCAACTTACAATGTTGAAAAATATATTGTGGAGTGCGTCGATTCACTATTACGTCAGGTTAAATCGCCCAATGAAATAATCATTGTGAATGATGGCTCAACCGATGGAACATTAGCCTTACTTGAACAGAATTATTCTCATCTTTCCCAGGTGAAAATAATTACCACTGAAAATGGTGGGGCAGGTCATGCACGGGATGTCGGTATTGATCAGGCGCAGGGCCAGTTTCTTTTTTTCTGCGATCCGGACGACGTCGTGGCGGATGGGCTGGTCGCTGAACTGGGCATGGTAGCGGAAAAGCATCCTGAAACGGACCTGTTCTGTTTTAAATCGTGCGTCTATCGCGACGGCCAGATTGATATCACCTCGCCAAAAGTCAGACACGAACTCTTTGGTCAGCAAAAACCGCAGGAGGTCTTATTGGGCCTGCTGCGTAACGGCAGCTATACCTCGGCGGCCTGGAGCTATGTCATCAGCAAACGCGTTATTGAACAGCATAAATTACGTTTTGTTAAACGCGTTCATGAAGACCACAATTTCACGCTCTCCTGCTTTATGAAAAGTCAGCAGGCCTGGGTGAGTCATCAGGTTTATTATAAACAGCGTATTCGCAACGGCTCCCTGACGAACAGTACCAAAAGTAATGAGTTTTTCTATCAGCGTTATGATGCCTTTATGCACGCCTACAATACGCTAACCAGTTCGCTGATTAAGTCAGCGTGGCGCGATACGCTTGAAAAAGCCTATTTAGTTCACTCGTTTCGTTTGATGATCTATTTATCACTCTATAACCGTACGCCTGTGCCGGAATATGTGCTTAACGCGATTCGCTTTATGGGTCGCAATGTGAAAACAGAAAACTTTAAAGAGTGGCTATTGTTCAATCGCCCTGAACTGTTTATTGCACTTCAGCATTACAAGGTCAAAAAAGAGCTGAAAAACGCCGCCTGATTCTGAAAAACAGCCTGATTCTGAAAAATGTGAAGCGATATTGTTTATGCCTTAGCGAAATGAGAAGGTGAGACATGCAATGTGTATAAGGTTGTTGCGTCATGGCAAAAGTACTCGATAAAAGTCTGGTTATTAATATTTTCTCGCTGCTGGCCTACCGCGGCGCATCGTTCCTGTTTCCACTGGCCACGCTGCCCTATCTTGCCCGCGTTCTGGGTGTAGAGCAGATGGGTACGCTGGCGCTGGCCATCGCCTGCGTGCTCTATTGCAGCACCATCTCTGACTGGGGATTCAACGTCTTTACCACCAAAGACATTGCTCACCACCGTGATGACAAGGAACGCGTCAGCCAGCTCTTCTGGTCAACTTTCAACGCCAAGCTGATGCTGCTGGTGGTGACCAGTGGCACGTTACTGACGGCGACCTGGTTTAATCCTGCCTGGCATCCGCTGTTCTTTATCATCCTGGCGAACTGCACCACTCTGATAGGCTCGCTGTTTTCATTCGGCTGGCTGATGCAGGGTTTTGAGAAGCTGGGTAAAACGGCGATGATCGCCACCTTCGGTAACTTCTGTGCGATTCCGCTGACCTTTTTGCTGGTGAAGTCCCCGCAGGATACCTGGCTGGCGGCGCTGATCCCTGGCACTGTCTCCATCATCAGCGCAGCGATTACGCTGAAGTTTGTGCTGGAGATGAAAGTCATTGGTCGTTACCGCTTTGAACCGCGCGAGATCAAACAGCGCATCACCGACAGCATGGATGTGTTTATTGCTATCGCGGGTGCCAATCTGTTTAACAGCGTCAACGTGGTAATCCTGGCCTCCTTTACCTCTACCTATATGGTCGGGATCTACAACGGGGCGGATCGTCTGCGTAAAGCGGCTAACTCCGTACCCGAGCAGATCGGCAGTGCTTTCTTCCCGCGCGTCAGCCACCTGTTTGGTCGGGATAAACGTGCCGCCATTGCGGCGACGCGCAAAAGCCTGCTGCTGTCGTTTTCCCTGAGTCTGTCGATTGTGATCTTTACCTGGTTCTTTGCTGACCTGGTGGTCTCTATTTTACTGGGTAAAGACTTTATTCCGTCGGCGGATGTGCTGCGCGTCTTTGTGCTCTGTTTCCTGTTCGGTAACATTGCCTATCCGGCTGGATTACAGATTCTGATCCCGCACGGTCTGGCCCGCCAGCGTATGTGGGTGATGATGGCTGCTGGCGTGATAAACGTGCCGCTATGCTGTTTCCTGGCCTGGAAGTTTGGCGCAATCGGTGCCGCATGGTCGATGGTGGGAGCTGAAGCGTTTGTCTGTCTCGGTATCTTTGGCATCATGCAGCGTCACGGCATCCTGCGGGAGTATCTGTTTCCTTCCGAGGTGAAAAACCAGCCCGTAAACGATTCCGCCGTTTAAGATCAAAGCATTTTCATATAGTTTTCTGCATCCCCGCCGTTCGATTTACTTTTGCGCCAGAGCACTTTACCATTCTGGCGCACATTTTCCCGTGCACCGACTTTCACGATTGCTTCCGTCCTTCAGGAGAGTGCATGTTTTATCCTATCGTCCGACCGGCGCTGTTTAAACTCGACCCCGAACGCGCGCACGAACTCACCTTTCAGCAACTGCGTTTTATGAACGGCACGCCGCTGGAGCTGTTTTATCGCCAGAATCTGCCGTCGCGTCCGGTCACCTGCATGGGACTGACCTTTAAGAATGCCCTGGGCCTGGCTGCGGGTCTGGATAAGAACGCAGAGTGCATTGATGCGTTTGCGGCGATGGGCTTCGGTTTTGTTGAAGTCGGTACCGTCACGCCGCGCGCCCAGGCTGGTAATGACAAGCCGCGGATGTTTCGCCTGGTGGAAGCGGGCGGCATTATCAACCGGATGGGGTTTAATAATCTCGGTGTTGACCACCTGGTTGAGAATGTAAAAAAAGCGCGTTTTAACGGCGTGCTCGGGATCAATATCGGTAAAAATAAAGATACGCCGGTTGAGCAGGGCAAAGAAGATTATCTGATTTGCATGGAAAAGGTCTATGCCCATGCCGGTTATATCGCCATCAATATTTCCTCACCCAACACGCCAGGTTTGCGCTCACTGCAATATGGTGAAGCGCTGGATGATTTGCTCTCCTCTATCAAACAGAAACAAAAAGAGCTGGAAAAGCGTCATCTGAAATATGTTCCGCTGGCCGTAAAAATTGCGCCCGATCTCTCTGAAGAGGAGTTAATTCAGGTTGCGGACAGTTTGATTCGTCATCAGATTGATGGCGTCATTGCCAGTAATACTACGCTCGATCGATCGCTGGTAAGCGGTCTTAAGCATGCTGAAGAAGCGGGTGGATTGAGTGGACGGCCAGTGCAGTCGCGCAGTACGGCGGTGATTCAGCGCCTCTCTCAGGAGCTGCAGGGGCGTCTTCCCATTATCGGCGTTGGCGGCATCGATTCTCTGACCGCTGCGCGTGAAAAAATCGCCGCAGGTGCAACGCTGGTTCAGATTTATTCAGGCTTTATTTATCAGGGGCCAGGATTAATTAAAGATATCGTCACGCATCTCTAAGACAATTCTCACAATCATTGGCCGGGGGGTTTATTTATCCCCTCGGCTCGTTTATATTTTGTCCTGTTGCATGCTTTTTCAGCTTTTCCTTATGTTTCTTTTTTCGCTGAATTCTGCGCGATTTTTGGCGTAGCGGTAAATACAGGGCACACGATGAAAATTAAACCCGATGATAACTGGCGCTGGTATTTTGATAGCAGCCACGACCGAATGATGCTCGACCTGGCTGACGGGATGCTTTTCCGTTCCCGCTTTTCCCGCAAAATGCTCACGCCGGACGCGTTCACTGAATCGGGTTTCTGTGTCGATGATGCCGCTTTGTATTACACCTTTGAAGAGACCTGTCGTCAGTGCAAACTTAGTGGCAGCCATCGTGCTGAGCTGGTGCTGAATGCGCTGGTCGCCGCGCGCTTCCTCAAACCCCTGATGCCGAAAAGCTGGCATTTCACCTCGCATGCCCCGGCAATGCAGCCCCGTCCCGGTGAAATGGTACAGGTTACGCTGGCCGAAGAGGGGACGCTGGCACGTCTGCTGGTGGTTGAGAGTGGTAATAATGCGGCGCTTTGCCTGCTGGCGCAGCCAGGTTTAACCCTGGCCGGTAAAAATATGGTGCTCGGCGATGCCATTAAGGTGATGAACGACCGCCTGCAGCCCTGGTACCAGGATGTCGCGCACTACGCCCGCGCGGTCTGATTACTTCACTTCTATATCACCTGCCGGAATACAGCTGCAGCTTAAGAGGGTGCCGTCCTGACGCAGGGCACTCTGTTTAAGCGCTTTTACTTCACCGGCTACCAGACTCAGCTTGCAGCTACCGCACAGACCTGCCCGACAGGAGTAAGGAATGCGAAAGCCCTGCATCTCCAGCTGATCCAGTAATATCTGCTGATTATCCCCGGTAAAGGTCTTGCCCTGAAATGTGATGGTCACGGCATCCTGTGCCTGTTGCTGTGGTTTCAGCGTTTCGACCACTTCGCCGGCACCATAGCTGCGCGGCGCATGACGTTTCAGGACGATCATTTCATCACCCGCACGCACCACGCCACTGTTACGCGCCACTAAGTTCAGACCGAAATCGATATCTCCACTGCCATCCTGAGCTGTGCGGAACGTCTGCAGCGTCGCCAGCGGATGACCGGTGGGATGCTTGAGTCCGGTCTCGGTGCTGACCGTGGTTAGCACACAGCGGCTGCATGGCTTTGGAGCCTCAAAGATGACGTCGCCAATCTGAATCTCTGCCCAGCTATCCTCATCCCAGGCGCCCGCGCCGCTGACGATCAGGTTCGGGCGAAACTGTTCTGCACGGACGCTGGCCGGGCAGCGCTGTTGCAGATCGTGCAGCGACGCGTTGTTGATCAGCAAAAACGGAAAGCCATCGGCAAAGCTCAGCGGAATATGATCAAACTTTTTGACCCGGCGAGTCGGTTGCGGCCCGACCCAGCGCAGCTGAACGTCGCGCGGGAAGAACTGGCTCAGCCACTGATTAATCGGCTGGGGGGCAATGCGCGCAGTAAAGTGGTTGCCCCAGACTTCGGTGGGATGATCCTGCTCACTAAAATCGCTGAAGCGGATCAGGGACTGGCTGCCATCCGGTGCGGCCAGCAGCAGGCCATCCGGCAGGATCGCGGGCGTAAAGCGCACCATCTCCGGGTGCTGACGTGCAGTAATAAAGGTGCCATCGGGTTCGGTCACCATAAACAGCCGATCAAATGCCAGTCCGCTGTCAGTGACCAGCGCATGTGACAACGCTAATCCCCGCATTGACTTCACAGGATGAATAAATAAGCGGGAAAGCGTGATCATGGTGTTCTCCTTGAACCCGACGCGCGACACAAAAGAAGCTAACTTTATGACATAGGTCTCCGATTCGCTATAATGCGCGACAATTTTCTCAAGAGTTAAAAAGTGACGATATGAATTCTCTGTTTGCCAGCACGGCGCGTGGGCTCGAAGAGCTGTTAAAAAGTGAGCTGGACGCGCTGGGCGCGCAGGATTTGCAAGTGGTGCAGGGAGGCGTTCACTACGAAGCCGACGATCGCGCCATGTACCAAAGCCTGATGTGGAGTCGTTTAGCATCACGCATCCTGTTGCCGCTGGGAGAGTTTGGCGTCTACAGCGATCTCGATCTCTATCTGGGTGTACAGAGCGTGGACTGGCCGTCGATGTTCGGCAGCGACAAAACGTTCGTCGTGCATTTCAGCGGCACCAACGATTCGATTCGTAACAGCCAGTTCGGCGCGCTGAAAGTAAAAGATGCCATCGTGGACAGCTTTACCCGTCAGAATCTTGAACGGCCGAATGTTGATCGTGAGCAGGCGGAT
Organism: Pantoea sp. SM3640; assembly: GCF_015654165.1. Lineage (NCBI taxonomy): Bacteria > Pseudomonadati > Pseudomonadota > Gammaproteobacteria > Enterobacterales > Erwiniaceae > Pantoea > Pantoea sp. SM3640. The sequence continues at coordinate 2,448,130 of NZ_CP064872.1, read as the reverse complement.
ATCCGTGTTAACGTCTGGCTGAATGACGATCGCGCCAGCATTGCGCTGGATCTCAGCGGCACCTCACTGCATCAGCGCGGCTATCGCCAGCAGACCGGTCAGGCTCCGTTAAAAGAGACCCTGGCGGCGGCAATTGTGCTGCGTTCTGGCTGGGAGCCGACCACGCCGCTGATCGACCCGATGTGTGGTTCAGGTACGCTGCTGATTGAAGCGGCGCTGATTGCCTGCGATCGCGCACCGGGCCTGCTGCGTAAGCACTGGGGCTTCACTGCCTGGAACAAGTTTGATGCTGCGCTGTGGCAGGACGTGAAAACCGAAGCGCAGAACCGTGCCCGCGCGGGCACGGCCGCCACCCAGGCGCGCTTCTTTGGCTATGACAACAATGGCCGGGTGCTGGAGTGGGCGCAGGCGAATGCCCGTCGTGCCGGCGTCTTTGAACTCTTTACATTTGCGCAACAGGACATGCTGCAACTGACCAATCCGCTCGATCCGGCGGTTCACGGCACAGTGCTGAGTAACCCGCCGTACGGTGAACGTCTGGAGAGCGAGCCGGCGCTGATTGCGCTGCACAGCCAGCTCGGTCGTCTGATGAAGCAGCATTTTGGCGGCTGGAACCTGTCGCTGTTCAGCGCCTCGCCTGAACTGCTGAGCTGCCTGCAACTGCGAGCCGATCGCCAGTTTAAAGCGAAGAACGGTCCGCTGGATTGCGTGCAGAAAAACTATCAGCTGGCGGTGAACAGCCATGAAAGCGCGGGACAGATTGCGGAAGATTACGCAAACCGTCTGCGTAAAAATGTGAAGAAGCTGGAGAAGTGGGCGCGTCAGGAAGGCATTGAATGCTACCGCATTTATGATGCCGATCTGCCAGACTACAACGTTGCTGTCGATCGCTATGGTGACTGGGTCATTATTCAGGAATACGCGCCACCGAAAACCATCGATCCGAATAAAGCGCGTCAGCGCCTGTTCGATGTTATCAGCGCGACACTGAGCGTACTGCAGCTGCCTGCTGACCGTCTGATTATGAAAACGCGTGAGCGCCAGAAAGGCAAAGCGCAGTATCAGAAGCTCAGCGAGAAGGGCGACTATTTCGAAGTTAAAGAGTTTAATGCGCGTTTCTGGGTGAACCTGACCGACTATCTCGACACCGGCCTGTTCCTCGATCACCGCATTGCCCGTAAAATGCTCGGTCAGATGAGTCAGGGCAAAGATTTCCTGAACCTGTTTGCCTATACCGGCACCGCCAGTGTGCATGCCGGTCTGGGGGGGGCGCGTTCAACCACCACGGTAGATATGTCGCGTACCTATCTGGAGTGGGCGGAGCGCAACCTGCGTCTTAACGGACTGACCGGGCGTCAGCACCGCCTGATGCAGGCGGACTGCCTGAGCTGGCTGAATGAGAGTGATGAGAATTTTGACCTGATCTTTATCGATCCGCCAACCTTCTCCAACTCAAAACGTATGGAAGAGAGCTTCGACGTTCAGCGCGATCATATGATGTTGATGCGTAACCTGAAACGCCTTCTGCGTCGCGGCGGCACCATCATGTTCTCCAATAACAAACGTGGTTTCAAAATGGACATGGATGGTCTGAAAGCACTGGGCCTGCAGGCGCAGGATATTACCCAGAAAACGCAGTCGCAGGACTTCGCGCGTAACCGTCAGATTCACAACTGCTGGCTGATCACTCATGCCGGTAAGGAATAAGATTACATGTCATTAATCAGTATCCACGGCGCTTATCTCTCCTTCAGCGATGCGCCGCTGTTAGACAATACCGAGCTGCACATCGAAGAGAACGAACGCGTCTGTCTGGTGGGCCGTAACGGAGCGGGTAAATCCACGCTGATGAAAATCATCAATGGCGAACAGCCACTGGATGATGGCCGCATCATTTATGAAACTGACCTGGTGGTGGCGCGTCTGCAACAGGATCCCCCGCGCAATATTACCGGTTCGGTCTACGACTTCGTGGCTGAGGGCGTTGAAGAGCAGGCTGAGCATCTGAAAGCCTATCACGCCATTTCCCATGTGGTGATGGAAGATCCCAGCGATAAAAACCTCAATGAGATGGCGCGACTGCAAAGCATTCTTGACCATCAGAACCTGTGGCAGCTGGAGAGCCGCATCCATGACGTGCTGGAGCAGATTGGTCTGCAGCCCGATACCGAGCTGTCGTCGCTCTCTGGCGGCTGGCTGCGTAAGGCGGCGCTGGGCCGTGCGCTGGTGAGCAACCCGCGTGTGCTGATGCTGGATGAGCCAACCAACCACCTCGATATCGAAACGATCGACTGGCTGGAAACCTTCCTGAAAAACTTCAGCGGCAGCATCGTCTTTATTTCGCATGACCGTTCGTTTATCCGCAACATGGCGACGCGTATTGTCGATCTTGACCGTGGCAAGCTGGTCTCCTGGCCGGGCAACTACGATCTCTATCTGGAAGGCAAAGAAGAAGCGCTGCGCGTTGAAGAGATGCAGAACGCCGAATTCGACCGCAAGCTGGCGCAGGAAGAGGTGTGGATCCGTCAGGGCATCAAAGCCCGTCGTACCCGTAACGAAGGTCGTGTGCGCGCGCTGAAAGCGCTGCGTCGCGAACACTCAGAACGTCGTGAAGTCATGGGCAAAGCCAACATGCAGGTGGGCGAAGCGTCCCGTTCCGGCAAGATTGTGTTCGAGCTGGAAAATGTTGACTACGCGGTGGGCGGCAAAACGCTGGTGAAGGATTTCTCAACCCAGGTTCAGCGTGGCGATAAAATTGCGCTGATCGGGCCGAACGGTTGCGGTAAAACGACCTTACTGCGCCTGATGCTGCAGCAGCTGAAAGCCGATCACGGCCGCGTACATTCCGGCACCAAGCTGGAAGTCGCTTACTTTGACCAGCATCGCGCTGAACTGGATCCGGATCGCACCGTGATGGACAACCTGGCTGAAGGCAAGCAGGAAGTGCTGGTCAATGGCAAACCGCGCCACGTGCTGGGCTATCTGCAGGACTTCCTGTTCCATCCAAAACGTGCGATGACGCCGGTGCGTGCGCTTTCCGGTGGGGAACGTAACCGTCTGCTGCTGGCGCGCCTGTTCCTGCGTCCCAGCAACCTGATGATTCTGGATGAACCAACCAACGACCTCGACGTCGAAACGCTGGAACTGCTGGAAGAGCTGATTGATGGCTATCAGGGTACGGTCTTACTGGTGAGCCACGATCGTCAGTTCGTCGATAATACGGTCACCGAGTGCTGGATTTTTGAAGGCAATGGCGAAATCGGTACCTTTGTGGGCGGTTATCACGATGCGCAGCAGCAGCGCGCCGCCTACCGGCAGCACAGGTCTGCTTCACCGGCTAAAGCGACAGCGAATAGTACGAAGCCAGCCGCCGAAAAGAGTGAAGCGAAGCGTAACGTGAATAAGCTCAGCTACAATCTGGCGCGAGAGCTGGAACAGCTGCCGCAAAAACTGGAGCAGCTGGAAGCGCGCATCGGTGAGTTACAGGCGAAGATGAGTCACCCGGACTTCTTCAGTCAGGCACACGATCAGACGCAACCAGTGCTGGATAATCTGGCGCAGGCTGAGCAGGAGCTGGAAACCGCTTTTGCGCGCTGGGAAGAGCTTGAGTCACTGAAAAACGGCGCGTAGGGCAGGGCTAACGGATGTGTTCAGCAGTGAAAAGTAACGCGTGGATGCTCTGTCCACAATGCGATTTAATGATTAAGCTGCCGGACATTCCCGTTGGCAGCCGTGCGTCATGCCCGCGCTGCCATACCTCTCTGACGGCTAACTGGCACGAGCCGCGTAAACGGCCGACGGGTTATGCGCTGGCGGCGCTGTTTATGCTGCTGCTGGCGAATCTGTTTCCTTTTGTCTCCATGAAAGTGGCGGGGCTGACCAGCCAGATTACGCTGTCGCAGATCCCCCAGGTCATGGTGACGGAAGATTACAGCAGCCTGGCGACACTGTTTCTGCTGTTTGTGCAGGCGGTTCCGGCCTTCTGCATGGTCACCATTATTCTGCTGGTCAATCCGGTCCCTCTGCCCGTCCGCCTCAAAACTGGTCTGGCACGTATCCTGTTTCAGCTGCGTAACTGGGGCATGGCAGAAATTTTTATGGCGGGCGTTTTGGTCAGCTTCGTCAAGCTGATGGCCTATGGTGATATCGGACTGGAAACCAGCTTCTGGCCGTGGGTGCTGTTCTGCCTGTTGCAGCTGCGCGCCTTTCAGTGCGTTGACCGCCGGGGCTTGTGGGACAGTCTTTCCCCGCGACCCGCCATCCCTCATCCACCCGAAGTGGGCATCAGTGGTTTAGAGCAGGGCCTGCGCTCCTGTCCCTGCTGTACGGCCATTCTGCCGGAAGCTGAGCACACCTGTTCGCGCTGCGGCGTCACCGCTCAGGCGCGACGTAAGCACAGCCTGCAATGGACGCTGGCGCTGCTGTTCACCTCAATACTGCTTTATATCCCGGCTAACCTGTTGCCGATCATGGTGACGGAAACCCTTGGCACGGCTTATCCCTCTAATATCATGGCGGGAGTTATTGTGCTGTGGGGCGATGGTTCCTATCCGGTGGCGCTGGTGATCTTTATCGCCAGTATCATGGTGCCGACGCTGAAGATGCTGGCAATCGGCTGGCTCTGCTGGGATGCCAGCGGACGCGGGCAGCGTGACAGTCATAAGATGCATAAAATTTATGAAGTGGTCGAATTTGTTGGCCGCTGGTCAATGATCGACGTGTTTGTGATTGCCGTGCTCTCTGCGCTGGTGCGTATGGGGCAATTAATGAATGTTTATCCCGCGTGGGGGGCAGTATTGTTTGCGATGGTGGTGATTATTACCATGATCGCTGCCATGACCTTTGACCCGCGATTAACCTGGGATCGTGTACGCGAAAACAATATGAAGGAGTCGCGCCTTGACGGAAACTAACCACGGCCATGCAAAGGTGGAACAGATTAAGCGCTGGTCGCCGGTCTGGATTGTCCCCATCGTTACGCTGTTAATCGGCGGATGGATCCTCTTTTATCACTTCAGCCATCAGGGGCCGGAAGTCACCTTAACCACCGAAAATGCCGAAGGCATTGTTGCCGGTAAGACCACGATTAAAAGTCGCAGCGTCGATGTTGGCGTGGTGGAGAGCGCGGTGTTAAGCGACGATCTTCACCATGTGGAAATCAAAGCGCGTCTGAATGCGGGCATGGAAAAACTGCTGCACAGCGACAGCGTTTTCTGGGTAGTGAAACCGCAGGTGGGACGTGAAGGGATCAGCGGACTCGGCACGCTGCTGTCAGGTGCGTATATCGAACTGCAGCCTGGCACTAAAAAGCAGCCACCCGAGCAATTTAAGCTGCTGGATGCGCCGCCGTTAGCGCCACCGGATGCCAAAGGTATTCGTATCGTACTGGACAGCAAAAAGGCAGGCCAGCTTAATCCGGGTGATCCGGTGCTGTTCCGTGGCTACCGTGTCGGTACGGTTGAGACCAGCGTATTTGATACTGACAAACGTATGATGACCTATCAGCTGTTTGTCGCTGCACCCTACGATCGCCTGATTACCACCAACGTACGTTTCTGGAAGGACAGCGGCATCGCCGTGGATATGTCCGCCTCAGGGATGCGGGTGGAAATGGGATCGCTTACCACGCTATTCAGCGGCGGTGTCAGTTTTGACGTGCCGGATGGCTGGGAGCTGGGCGAGCCCGCGCAGAACAAGTCTGACTACCATCTGTTTGACGATCAGCGCAGCATTCAGGACTCGCTCTACACCAACCATATCGACTACGTGATGTTCTTCTCTGACTCGATTCGCGGTCTGCAAGCAGGTGCGCCGGTTGAGTTCCGTGGCATTCGTCTGGGTACCGTCTCGGAAGCGCCACTGATGAAAGCGGGCCTGGATCAGGCGCTGAATAATGATTACCGCGTGCCGGTGCTAATCCGCATTGAGCCGGATCGCTTTATCAGCCGACTGGGTGAGAACTTCGATCTGGAGCAGCATCTGCAGGATGGTAAAAAACGTGGTCTGCGCGCCACGCTGAAAACCGGCAACCTGTTGTCGGGCGCGCTCTATGTCGATCTCGACTTCTATGACAATGCGCCAGCCTACAAAGGCCCGCAGAAAGTTTCTGGCTATGAAGTGATCCCAACGGTCAGCGGCGGCCTGAGCCAGATTCAGCAGAAGCTGATGGCGGCGCTGGATAAGATTAACAGCCTGCCGCTGAACGGTATGGTCAATGAAGCGACGGGTACGCTGAAAGAGAGCCAGAAAACGATGCGTGATCTGCAGCGCACCATCGACAACATCAACAAAGTCACCGCCAGCCCGGCCATGAAAACGCTGCCGGAAGATCTGCAGCAGACCTTGCGCGAGCTGAACCGCAGCATGAAGGGCCTGCAGCCAGGTTCGCCTGCCTACAGCAAGCTGGTCGGCGATATGCAGCGTCTGGATCAGGTGTTGCGTGAACTCCAGCCAGTGTTGAGAACGCTAAACACCAAGAGCAATGCGCTGGTATTTGAGGCGAAACCGGGACAGGATCCCCAGCCGAAGAGGGCGAAACAGTGAAAAAAGGATTGATACTTTGTGCCGCGCTGGTGTTGAGTGCGTGCAGCAGCAGCGTTGACAATACCTGGTATCAGCTGCCCTCCGGGGCGGCGTCCATGCAGGTCACCAGCAGTCAGCTGAATGAAGCGCAGCCGATGTTATGGGTGCAGCAGGTGACGGTGCCGGACTATCTGGCAGGTAATGGACTGGTTTACCAGACCAGCGATGTCAAATATGTTATCGCCGCGAATAATCTCTGGGCCAGCCCGCTTGATCAGCAGTTACAGCAAACGCTGATTACTAATCTGAGCAAGGCGCTGCCTGGCCGATTAGTGGCGGGATCACCCTTAGGCGCACAGCACGACACGCTGAATGTAACCATTACAGGCTTCCAGGGACGCTACGATGGCAAAGCGATTGTCAGTGGTGAATGGACGCTGGAACATCAGGGTCGTCTGACCAAACAGGCGTTTAACCTCGTGCTGCCGCAGACTGAAGATGGCTACGATGCAATGGTCAGAACGCTGGCGGCGGGCTGGCAGCAGACCGCACAGAAGATTGCTAATAGTGTGGTTGCGTTAAATTAAGATTGATGTGAATAAATAAGCTAAGCCCCTGAACGATTGTCGTGCTTTATCGACATTGTTCAGGGGCTTTTTTATTAGCTTATTCAGAAAGATAGTGCTGGCGTATGCATCACAAAACGTCCTTAATTTTACCGATTAAGGTCACATTTATGACACTGGCATGAAGATTGGGCATTGATCTTTGGGTGCGCAGGAGGTAGAACATAAGGGTGGTTGAACATTAATTCACCACTTTTCTTTCCACCAGATTCCACAGACCTTACATGAGGGACACGGAGTATGAAGAGACAGAAACGAGACCGCCTCGAACGCGCCCATTCACGTGGTTATCAGGCAGGCATTACTGGACGCTCAAAAGAGATGTGTCCGTATCAGTTGATTGACGCTAAGTCTCACTGGTTGGGAGGTTGGCGACAAGCCATGGAGGACAGGTCGGTAGCTGCATAACCGGATGTCACTGAAAAGGGAATATAACCTCCGCCATGCGCGGAGGTTTTTGTTTCCGGGGGAAACGCTTAGAAAGCGGCGGTATCTTTAAACAGGCCGACTTTCAGATCGCTGGCGGTATAGATCAGATTACCGTCAACCAGCACTTCACCATCTGCCACGCCCATCACCAGTTTGCGATTAATGACGCGTTTGAAATGAATGCGGTAAGTGACTTTCTTCGCTTCTGGCAGGACCTGTCCGGTGAATTTCACTTCACCCACGCCCAGCGCACGACCTTTACCTTCGCCGCCCAGCCAGCCCAGATAGAAACCGACCAGCTGCCACATGGCATCCAGGCCCAGACAACCCGGCATTACCGGATCGCCAATAAAGTGACAGCCGAAGAACCAGAGATCAGGATTGATATCCAGCTCCGCTTCAACAAAGCCTTTATCATATTTTCCGCCGTCTTCGGTCATTTTGACCACGCGGTCCATCATCAGCATGTTGCCAGATGGAAGCGGCGGACCATTTTCGCCAAACAGTTCACCACGACCTGACAGAATCAGATCTTCTTTGGTATAGGATTCGCGTTTATCTACCATGTTTTCAATAAGCCTTGTTTTAGTGAATCACGAATATTAGCGAACAGTTGTACGCTGAGCAAATCGGATTAACGGTGGTTGAACCAGTTAAGCCAGCGGAGCGCCCAGGGACGTTGCGGCACGTCCGGCTGGTTAAACAGGCTAATGCGTTCCTGGATGGTATTCAGCAGGCAGTCGCCCTGACCATCTTCAGTACTCCAGATTTTACCAGTCAGGAGCGGCAGCGCTTCATCAGCACGGTCGATCGCCCAGATATGGAAGCGACCCTGTTCAACCGCTGTCACAACGGCCTGGTTAAGACTGAGATGACGCACGTTGCAGGAAGGAATAATCACACCCTGCTGACCCGTCAACTCACGCTGATGACAGATATCAAAGAAGCCTTCGATCTTCTCATTCAGTCCGCCAACCGGTTGTACGTTGCCAAATTGATCGACTGAGCCAGTCACGGCGATTTGCTGATTGATCGGCTGATTCGCCAGTGCGCTGATTAAGGCACAGAGTTCAGCCAGCGAAGCGCTATCACCGTCGACCTCGGAATAAGATTGCTCAAAGACCATCGAGGCTGAGAAGGGCAGTTGCTGATCGAGCTCCAGCTCGGCGATCAGAAATGCCTGCATGATCATCATGCCTTTAGCATGAATGTTGCCGCCCAGCTCCGCTTTGCGCTCAATATCCATGAACTCGCCATCGCCGGGATGAACCACGCAGGTAATACGAGAAGGATCGCCCCAGGCACGGGGATGACCAGGATATTCCACCACCGACAGGCCGTTAATCTGACCGACCACCTCGCCTTCGGTTTCAATCAGAATCTGTCGCAGCAGGATCTCATCACGCATCCGTTCATTGAGATAATTCTCGCGCCACAAGCGCGCTTCAAGCGCATCACGCAGCGCTTCGGCATCAAGTGCATCGCCCATCAGGGCCGACTCGCGCATCTGACGCTGCAGCCAGCGCGGGCAGAGTGGCAGCGTATCCTGATCGCCGCTGTAACGGACACCTTCTTTAATCAGCTCTGGCCAGAAGTCCGCTTCCGGCAGGGGCAGGCCCGCCTGTTGCGCCAGTTCAGCACTCCAGCGACACCAGGCCAGCATGTCATCTTCATCCAGAACCTGAATGTTCTCTTCAAATTCAGTATAGATGGCCATTTCATGCGCTTCAGGGTCTAGCTCCTGAAAATCCGCCAGCGCTTCCCGGTCGCCGCACAGGACCAGGTTAAGGTTGAGTGGCAACGGAGGAATCGAGACAGGCAGCGGCCGGCGTTCATCCTGAGATGTCCACTCAACATAGCCTTGCTCAATACACTTTTTCAGGCGCAGCCAGAGAATCGGCTGCGTCAGCAGGCTACGCAGTGACAGTACCAGCGTGCCGCCATTGGCGCGATGGATAAGCCCTGGCTCGAGCTGGATGCGATCTTTATACTGGCGCACGCAGCCAAATAACTGCTCCATCTCAATCCACTCAGCAAAGTGAATACCACCCTGACTGGTGAATGGGCGTTGCGGATCGGAAGGAGGCTGAAGCGTGACGTTGTCAGCCATGATATGGTAATCACCGCCGGACAGAGTGGTACTGTCAGTCATGACCCGCTGCGCGGCCTGAACGATAAAGGTCAGATAATCGCGATTCTCCTGGCTTCGAACCAGCAGCAACGGGAATCCCTGCGTCTGGTGATGTAAATGCGCCAGTGCATTCAGCAACCGGGGCTGTACCGTTGCCAGAGCATCAGTTTCTTCATCAGCAATTCGGGAGAAAACGGATTGGTATTGCGCGCTATCCGGCTGTAAGGTCTGCCACGTAAGTTGAGTGCTGGTCAAAATAATCGCATTTGTCTGTTTTAAGAAAAGCGAGATTATACAGGATTCACCCTTGTTAAGCACTGCAGACTTCCTGTTGAAGATGTGATGATGGCAGCATGTTTTTCGTTGCTGCATCCGGGAAAAAAGCTGTTATTCTTAGCCCGTTACGTGATCACGATGAGATTCCGATGAAATACCAGCAACTCGAAAATCTTGAATGTGGATGGAAGTGGAAATACCTGGTGAAAAAACATCGGGAAGGTGAACTGATCACGCGTCACCTTGAGTTAAGCGCGGCGCAGGCGGCAGTGGATAAACTGCTGGCGATGGAAAACAATCCGGTGACGGTGAATGAGTGGATTGCAGAACATATTCATTCCGATCTTGATAACCGACTGAAGCAGACCATCCGTGCCCGGCGGAAACGCCATTTCAATGCTGAACATCAGCACACCCGTAAAAAATCGATAGACCTGGAGTATCTGGTCTGGCAGCGGCTGGCAGGCCTGGCTCAGCGGCGCGGCTGCACGCTTTCAGAAACGATTGTTCAGCTGATAGAAGATGCGGAACGCAAAGAGAAATATGCTACTCAGATGTCGAGTCTGAAGCAGGATTTGCAGGCAATTCTGGGTAAATCGGGTTCAGAGAGCGAGTAAGCGGGCAGGGGATTTCAGAGTGTGTGCGCTGACGGAACGATTACTGGCATAAAAAAACCCCGCCTTAGCGGGGTTTTTTATGACGTGTGAACTTAAGCCTGTGGCTGAGTTACAACGTCTTTGATGCCTTTAACATCGATTTCTACACGACGGTCCGGAGACAGGCAATCGATCAGGGCATTACGGCCTTTCACGCTGTCACAGGTGTTGCCGGTAACTGGGTTAGATTTACCCATGCCACGTGCAGAGATCTTGTTAGAAGGGATACCTTTAGATACCAGGTAATCTACGACTGACTGAGCACGTTTCTCAGACAGTTTCTGGTTGTACTGCTCTGAACCGATGCGATCGGTGAAGCCCAGTACGACAACGGAACCATCTTTAGGATCCATTGAGCTCAGCTGGCTGTACAGCTGATCCAGAGCCTGCTGGCCTTCTGGCTTCAGGGTAGATTTATTGAAGGTGAACAGAACGTCAGACTTCAGAGTGAAACGCTTGGTTTCAACAACTGGAGCTGGTGCTGGAGCCGGAGCTGGAGCCGGAGCAGCGACGTCATCCTGACCGAAGCGGTATGAAACGCCTACGCTCAGCATGCCATTGTCTGGACGGGTACCAACGGTCTGTGCATCACCGATGTTGTTAACCCACTGGTAATCCAGACGGGTAGCCCAGTTTTTGGTCAGTGCATATTCAACACCAACTGCAGCCAGCGGAGATACGCCGGTGTCGTGGTCGCTGATGCGGCCAGTAGTTGGGTTAGTCTGCGTTGCATCTGCGCGCCATACCATGCCGCCCAGACGAGTATACACGTCCAGATCGTCATAGATTGGGTAGCTCAGTTTAGCAGCCAGCTGAACGCCTTGTGCTTTGAATGCGCCGTTAGTAACAGTACCTTTGTTAGGCATGCGGCCCAGCCAGTCATAGCCCAGCTCGAAGCCCAGGTATGGGTTTGCCTGATAACCAACGAACGCACCTGCGCCCAGCTGGCTTTCATGAGTTGGACCGTTGTTGTTCTCGTAACCGTTACCGTAGTAACCAGTGTCGTGATACTGAGACCAGCCCAGTTTAGCACCGGTGTACCAGGTGTCATCTTTCGGAGCGGCCTGCGCTACGGTAGCGAAGCCAGCCAGTGCCACTGCAATTGCGATAGCTGTCTTTTTCATTTTGCGCCTCGTTATCATCCAAATAGGCAATGAGCAAAAAGGTTGCTCTTGGTTTAAATCCTTCGCCGGGTCAAAACGCTCGCTTATGACTCTACCGCAAAAAACGGAGGTTATTGAGCACCCTGGCGAGATAAAGTCTACAACGAGATTGGAAACTTACAAGTATGATGTGAGGCGCTTCTGTAAAAAAACAGCGATTTATACACAATTTCTAACAATTAGCCTGGTAGTATTGTCGCGGCAAAAAGCCTTAAAAACCTGCTAAACCATTGTCACAGCTCGAACTAACAGAATCAGTGGTTTAGCGACGACAGATAAGAAAAATAGCTTGGGAAACTTCTGATTTTTACTTAATGAAACAAATCCGACTGAATTTTTATCGCACTTTGCGGTCTGAGAGGCGCTTCCGATGTCCCGCTTGCCCGCAAAATCAAACCCAGCGCCTCACCCTCTGCCGCCGCATTTTCAAGTTGACGGCGCTCATCTTCGTCAAGGTCATAAGGAATCCATGCCAGAACGACACTGTAGTTTCCTGTGCGTAATGCCTTGACCATCGCCTCCACCGCATTCAGACGTTCAGAATCGGCGATATGCATACTTTTATCCAGCGGTAATCCCGACTCCTGCATCCAGGTGCGATTCAGTTTATGTGCCGGTGTTAGCCACAACTGCCAGCGTGATTGCTGACTCAGCTGCTGTAATAATGGCAACAACAGCATCTGCATCATACCGGGCTGCTCGCTGCAGCGTAACTCAGTAATTCCACCGCCCTGAGAGGCCGGAACGGAAGAGGACGCGTAATGATGAGCATAGCGTGCATTATCAGGATGTTGGGTTCGCATAAGTTAATCACCAGCAGTTGACTGTATGAATATACAGTACTGTCATCCTGGATAAAGATCAACCCAAATTTCTGAAAACGCCTCGCAAAAACGCGACAAGATTAGTTGAAGCATTATTTATTCATTGAACCCGATGACACTTTTTTCTATCTTCTAATTGCCTGATACCCAAGGCAATTTAAGAAATATTTCTGACATGGAGGTGGTGCAATGAAAAAGGTGAACCCAGTCGTAGAGCGCTCCAGAACGCGTCTGGCCTCGTTGGGGCCGATAGAGTCCCGCACCCAGTTTGGGGGGTACGCTCTGGCTGTCGAAAGTGTGGTTTTTGCCTTAATTAATAAAGACGAACTCTATCTGCGGGCCAGTGAACCCCTGCGCGAGTACATTGCCGATCGCCCGCTGCAACCCTTAATTTTTCGCAAGCGGGGAAAACTGGTCAGCCTCAATTACTTTCAGGTTGATGAGGCATTATGGCGCGATTCTGACCATCTGCTGGCGCTCTCTGCCGCCTCTTTAGAGACGGCGAAGCTGGAGCTGCAGGACAGGCAAGCCTCTCCAAGGCTGAAAGATTTGCCTAATCTCAGCGTACGCATGGAAATGATGCTCTTTGAAGCGGGCGTGATGAGCGTCAATCATCTCTATCAGATAGGGGCCAAACAGTGCTGGCTGAAGCTAAAAGCGATCAACCAGCATGTGGGGTTTCAGACATTACTGGCACTGCAGGGGGCTATTATGGGCCACCATGCGGCTGCGCTGCCGCAGGCAACCCGGGCGGAGCTGAATGCATGGTTCCAGCGCACGCTTTTATCAAACCCGGACCTCAGAAGCAGTGACAGCTAGTCACTAATAAGCGTGCGGCGCAGGCGAGCCACATCGGGCATTAATGCCACCAGCAGACCGAGTTGCTGGAGCACCAGCGGCGCACGCGTATCTGCATCTGCAGCCAGCTGGCTGATTCGCTGAGCCAGTTGCTGGCGCATCGCTTCAACATGTTCATCGCTGACCACGTCCGTCTGGAGCACATCTTCGACATAGCAAACCGTATCATCCAGTAAGGTGAGCAGGTCCGGCGCAGTAATTTTATCGCGGTGAGCGCCCAGCGCGGAAATGTAGCTCAGAAATGAGTGATTGGAGCAGAGCAACTGAAAAGCTGACTCACGCAGCTTCTGGCTGGTGCGACTTTCACTGCTCATGTTTGAGACGACAGAGGCGAGTTCAGCATCCGCATTATGCGCATCACGGCGGGCGATACGATAGGCGAGACGGTTATCCTTACCCTGATGATATTGCTCCATGATTGCATCCAGATAGCGACAGTTCGCTTTCAGAGTTCGCTCTGCCACCGCTGGCAGTTGACGAAAGCGCCAGTCAGGCCAGATAAAGGCGACAGCCAGCCAGGCCAGACCACAACCGAGTAAGGTATCCACGACGCGGGGCAGGGCGACTTCAAACCCTTCACCCAACAGGTTAAAGCAAAGCAGCACCAGCAGAGTGATAAACAGCGTAGCCTGTGCATACTGCACCTGTCTGAAAGCGAAGAACAGCACGCCGCTAATCACAATCAGGATTAACTGCCCTTCAATGGAAGGTACCAGCCATAAAACGGGTAAACCAATCGCAATCCCCGCCAGCGTTCCGCCGATGCGCAAGGCAAGACGTCGCTGCGTTGCGTTATAGTTGGGCTGGCAGACAAACAGGCTGGTCAGCAAAATCCAGTATCCCCGCTCCAGTCCGGTTATCTGAATGAAGCCGTATCCAATACAGAGCACCACTGACATGCGAACCGCATGCCGGAACAGCGCCGACGCGGGAGAGAGATGACGGCTGAAGCGCAGCCGGATATCACTCCAGCCACTTAACCCTTCGCGCGACAGCAAATTGTCACTGTGCTGTGGATCTTCCCCGGCCAGCGTCTGCTCTGATTCAATGGAAGCAAGCTGTGCGTCAATGGCGCGCAGGTTACGCAACAGCCAGAACAGCGCGCGGGTATGCGGGGCCTCAGGCTCATGCTGTTCAAGCCGTTCAATCGCTTTCTGCAAACGTTCGAACGCGCGCTCAAAGCGGCTGTCATGTACCCATCTTTCACGCATCAGGATGCAATGAGCCAGCTGGCGACAGGCCTGTGCCTGCATATTCAGCAGGCGCTGAAAGCGAAACAGAATTTCGTTATAGCGCCAGTCGCCGCGCAGCAGGTGATATTGCAGATGAGAAGAGCTGGCGCGTTCATGAATATCCTGCGCTACAAAGTAGTAGTGCAGACTGCGACGGGTGCCGCGCGACCCGCGATCGCCGCGCAGGCGACTCTGCAATGTCGTTTTGGTCAGGTTGAGCTGCGCCACCAACTGGCTGTTCACCATCGCTGCATCGATAAACGCCGCATCATCCTGCTCGCCCGCATCGGGATCGAACAGATTCGCCTTGGCATCAAGGTAGCGCGCCAGTTGTGAAAAGCTTCCTGCCAGCTGTTCCTGGACCGGCCGGACCGGGAACATCAGATGACCCAGCAGGGTCAGCAGGTTATACCACAGTGCACCGACCAGCAGCAGCATCGGCTGCATGTACCACTGGCTGAACAGCCCAATGCCGAGCATGGTATAGACCGCAATCAGCAGCGCACCAAAAGCGATAGTGGCGTAGCGCTGCCCCAGGGCACCCAGCAAAATAAAGCCCCAGGTCGAAATCGCCAGACCGATAATAAAAGCGAACGGCCAGGGAAACAGTAGCTCTACGGAAACCGAGGCGAAGCAGAAGCAGAGCAGGGTAATCAGCAGATTCTTCAGACGACCGGCCAGGCGATCATCAAGATCGGCCAGCGCAGCCGCGACCACCCCCAGCGTCAGGGGAATCGTCCACTCAATCTGATGCAGCCACCAGGGGATGGCAGCGCAGCCACTCAGCGCAAACAGGATCCGCAGCAGATAGCGCCAGGTACTGTTAAACAGATATTTCCGCCAGCCTGGCACGGCATCTGACATCGTATTAATAGCGACGGGCATTGGCTTCGCGCGCAGCACGCGCCTCTTCCACTGACACCACCCGGCGTCCAACCGGCCAGAGCGCGATGGCGGCGATCTTAAAGTTTGCAATCCCCACCGGAATACCAATGATGCTGATGCACTGCACAATCCCGACGGAGATATGCGAAAGGCAGAGCCACCAGCCGAAGAAAATCAGCCAGAAGATATTCAGGAAGGTCCCGCCGGTATTCATTATGTGGCTCTTACTTTCAGGGCGCAGCACATCAACATGTACTGCCTCGTTGCCAAATGGCAGCAGTGAAAGTTTGGTAATTTCCCAGCAGGAGCGGGTCAGCGGCAGGGTAAAAACCAGCACGATGCTGATTAGGGTGGCAAACAGCCAGCTCAGGGTGGTGAAAAAGCCGCCCAGGACAAAATTAAGAATATTTAAAACGGTGCGCATGATCTTCTTTTCCTTTTGCATTCCGCAAGATGTGACGCCAAGTTTAGCTTGTTTTAAGGCTGGAGCGCCAAGGGTCTGACAGGTAAACTCCCCCTAATCCTGTTATCTGACGTTGGTGTCGGCGTGGAACTGAAAGCAACCTCAATGGGCAAACGGCTTGCCCAGCATCCTTATAACCGTGTTCGTCTGCTGGCAGCGGGTGTCGAAGTCAGTGGCGATAAGCATGAGTATCTGATCCCCTTTAATCAGTTACTGGATATTGCCTGCAAGCGCGGGCTGGTATGGGGTGAGCTGGAATTTCTGCTGGCCGATGAAAAAGTGGTCCGGCTTCACGGAACGGAATGGCAGGAGACGCAGCGCTTTCACCACTATTTGCTGCAGGCCTGGCAGAACTGGAGTCTGGAGATGAGTGAGGTGTGCCGCGAGGTGCTCCAGTCACTGCGCGACGAAATCGGAACGTTTGGCGCGCAGGATCGCTGGCTGAATCGCCACGAGCTGCAGGCGCTGAAGACAAAGATTCTCAAACAGTTCGACGCGTTACCGATGCCGTTCACCCGCTTAAACGATTTTCCTGACTGCCGTGATAACCTGGCATTTTGCCAGCACTGGCTGGATCAGGGTGAGTCGGCCCTGAGGCAGCGAAACCGCGACTGGACTGCCGCCATGCTGACCCGCTATCAGTCGTTCTTCGCCAGCGTCGAGAGCACACCACTCAATCAGTCGCAGTGTGAGGCGGTGGTTAATGGCGAGGATTCTCTGCTGGTGCTGGCCGGTGCGGGCAGCGGTAAAACCTCTGTGCTGGTGGCCCGTGCAGGCTGGTTAATGGAGCGCAGACTGGCCAGCGCCGATCAAATTCTGTTGCTGGCGTTTGGCCGCCAGGCGGCTGAAGAGATGAACGCACGTATTCAGTCCCGGCTCTCTGCGGGTGACATCCAGGCACGGACTTTCCATTCTCTGGCTCAGCATATTATTCGTGAAGGCAGCAATAAGCAGCCGGTTATCAGTAAGCTCGAGAGCGATGCGGATGCGCGTCGTACGCTGCTACTCAGGGAGTGGCGGCAGCAGTGCCATGAGAAAAAGGCGATGGCAAACGGCTGGCGTCAGTGGCTCCGTGACGAACTAGAGTGGGAGGTACCGGAAGGGCCATTCTGGGAGGACGAGAGGCTGGCAAACCGGCTGGCGTCACGTCTGGAGCGCTGGCTCGGTCTGATGCGCATGCATGGCGGCGCACAGGCGGCCATGATCGCGGATGTGCCGGAAGAGATTCGGGATCATTTCAGTAAACGCATCAAACTGATGGCACCCCTGCTGAAAGCGTGGAAAAGCGCGCTGAAAGAGGAGGGCGCGGTCGATTTTTCGGGACTGATCCACCAGGCCATTGCGATTCTGGAAAAAGGACGGTTTATCAGTCCGTGGAAACACATTCTGGTGGATGAATTCCAGGATATCTCGCCTCAGCGTGCCGCATTGCTCAGCGCACTGCGCAAGCAAAATAAGCGCACCGCGCTGTTTGCGGTTGGCGATGACTGGCAGGCTATCTACCGCTTCAGCGGTGCAGAGATGACGCTGACCACCGCATTTCATCACTACTTTGGTGAGGGCGATCGGTGCGTGCTGGACACCACCTACCGCTTTAACGACCGCATTGGTGACATTGCTAACCGGTTTATCCAGCAGAATCCGCAGCAGCTGGCAAAACCGCTGAACAGCGTCACCAAGGGCAATAAAAAGTCGATTTCGCTGCTGTCGGAGGATCAGCTGGAAGCCCTGCTGAACAAACTCAGCGGTTACGCGAAGCCTGATGAGCGGATTCTGCTACTGGCGCGCTATCACTATCTGCGACCGGAATTACTGGATAAAGCCAGAACCCGCTGGCCGAAACTTAATCTGGAATTTATGACAATCCATGCCAGCAAAGGTCAGCAGGCGGATTACGTTATTCTGGTGGGATTGCAGCAGGGTAAAGAGGGCTTCCCGGCGGAAGTACGCGAGTCGATTATCGAACAGGGCCTGTTACCACAGCCCGAAGCGTTTCCGGATGCGGAAGAGCGCCGTCTGGCCTATGTGGCGCTGACGCGCGCGCGTCAGCAGGTCTTTCTGATGTTTGATAAGGCCGCGCCGTCCTCGTTTGTCGATCACTTCCGCGAACTGGGCGTACCCGTACTGCGTAAAGCCTGATTTATTTCAGACGATCGGCCAGATAGCGCTGATAGTCGGGGATCATAATCTCAACGTTTTGCGCAAACAGTGGCGACTGAATAATAAAATCTGCTGTGGAGCGGTTCGTGGCGACCGGGATATTCCAGACGGTCGCCAGACGCAGCAGAGCTTTCACATCCGGATCGTGCGGCACGGCGTTAAGCGGATCCCAGAAAAAAATCAGCGCATCAATTTTTCCTTCCGAGATCAGCGCGCCTACCTGCTGATCGCCACCCATCGGGCCGCTCAGCATGGCTGTCACATTCAGACCGGTATGATGATTGATCAGATTTCCGGTGGTGCCGGTCGCATAGAGGATGTGTGGTTCAAGTGCGGGCTGATTTTGTTTAACCCAGTCAAGCAGGGCGGCTTTACAGTGGTCATGGGCGACCAGCGCAATATGTTTTGTGGTGCCAAGGGTACGAAAAGTCTGTTCCATAAAAGCGTCCTGATAAGGCTCATGCGCAAGAAGAGAAAGCACGAGTTTACCTCTGGCTCTTTAATGCTATCAACTCGTACGCAGCATTTTGACCAGTGTCAGAAATTGCTGACGCGTAGCTTCGTCGAAGCGGTGAAACCAGCGATGCAGCGAAGGAAGTTCGGCCTGGGTTGTCCAGTCAAGCTCGGCGGTGAGGCGGGAAGAAGAGGGCGTAGCAGAAGCGGAATTTGCAAACCGGGGTACAGAGGCAATCTGATGGGTGCGATTGTAATTCAGCATCGCTTTTTCCATATCCGCTGTCGCGGTGGCCGGCAGGTGGTCACGCACGCTGGTGATCTCATTGCCTTTCTCATCCACCAGCTGAAAATTCAGACTGCGGTCAAAATGATAACGCTCACGTTTTGTCTCCAGCGCCGGCAACCGGATGGTGATGGTTTTGGCCACGGCAGTAAAGGTGACGATCATCGGCGCAGACTGATAAGCGATCACACTCTCTTTCTGCCCTTTGCGTTGCTGCTCTACCCGAAACAGAAACTGATGCTGACCGCGATCCAGCTCTAAGCTGTCTGCTCCTTTGAGGAGCGAGCCTGAAATTTTTCGACCATCCAGCACCAGCAGATCGATTTGGGGATCGAGCTTTAATGTGATGGCAGAACAGGACGCCGAAACAAGGAGTGTAAGTAACCCCGTTACGGCCAGCGACAGCTTCATTTCAACTCCGGTAAGTGGTGACGCAAAGGATGACGTGTAGCAAATTCTTACATTATGGCAGTTAATTTACATTTAAACATATTTATTCGTGCGCGGGTTCAATTAATTTCGTCAGGGACTTAACTGTTGAAGCATGCGCCAAACTACACTCAACACTGACCTGAAAGGAGATAAAGATGAACGACCAGACAATTCGCGATGTGCTGACGCGCACCCAACGTATCGCCTTAGTAGGGGCAAGCGATCGTCCCGACCGTCCCAGTTATGGTGTGATGAAATATCTGCTCGATCAGGGCTATGAGGTGATCCCGGTCAGCCCAAAACTGGCCGGCCAAACCCTGCTGGGGCAGCAGGCTTACGCCAGTCTGGCGGAAGTACCGGGCGAGATTGATATGGTAGATGTCTTTCGCAATTCAGAAGCCGCGTGGGGCGTGGCGCAGGAAGCCATTGCTGCAGGGGCAAAAACATTGTGGCTGCAGCTGGGTGTGATTAATGAGCAGGCGGCGGTACTGGCACAGGATGCAGGCATGACGGTGATTATGGATCGCTGCCCGAAGATTGAGATTCCGCGTCTGGGGATAACGCGTTAAAAATTAGCGTGGCGGCAGAGCGTGCCGCCACAGTTTAATGCCGCAGATGAGGTGCCTGTAATTGCTGACGTACTGACGCTGCCAGCTCATCCATTGACGGCTGCTCTGGATGTTCAATGCTGGTTTCACCGGAAAGCTGAATTTCGGCAACATAGGTGTGCACCTGATCGCCTTCCTCATCTTCCATCACCACATGATACCAGGGCGCGGTGCGCATCTTCTCTTCCGCGCCAACCTCTTCAATTTTAGGCTCATCTAACGAGTATTCAGGATCGACATCCACAATAACGCCCAGAACGCCGGACAAACGATGACGAACCTGCTGACCAATACCAAATTTACTGGCAATCATAGTGACCTCCGAAAAAAAGCTCTCTTTCCAATATGGGGGCAGGAGCTGATTTTTCAAGTCACATCACGCGGCAGGCGAAACCTTTCAGATAGAGACCTTCCGGATAGCTGGCGATGACCGGATGATCCGCTGCCTGCCGGAACTGCTCAATAAACTGCACTTCGCGGCCCGCATCCAGCGCCGCATCGGCGATGATCTTCTGGAACAGATCGGTGGCCATCAGACCGGAACAGGAGAAAGTCAGCAGCACGCCACCTGGGTTAAGTAGCTGAATGGCAAGCATATTAATGTCTTTATAGCCGCGGCAGGCACCCATTAACTGGCTTTTGTTTTCGACAAACTTTGGCGGATCCATAATGATCAGATCAAATTTCTCACCGCTGTCACGATAACGACGTAGCAGTTTGAACACATCATCACGCTCGAAGCGCGCGCGGGAGAGATCCAGCTCATTCAGTTCCACGTTCTGACGGGCAACGTCCAGCGCTTCCTGTGAGGTGTCCACGCTGATCACTTCTTTACAGCCGCCCATCAGTGCAGAAACCGCGAAGCCGCCCGTATAAGAGAAGCAGTTAAGCACGCGGGCATCCTGCGCGTAACGACGCGTGGCAAGACGGCTGTCACGCTGATCAAGGTAATAGCCGGTTTTGTGGCCGCCCTGAATATCAACCAGCAGCTTCATGCCATGCTCGGTAATCGGCAGCAGCGGCGGGGGCAGTTCACCGGTGACGGTGCCCTGCGTCAGCTCCAGCCCCTCTTTCTTACGCACAGCGACGTCAGACCGGTCATAGATGGCACAGTCAGGGAAGCACTGTTGCAGGGCAGTGATGATCGCCGCGCGCTGATATTCCGCGCCTGCCGAGAGCAGCTGAAGCACTAAAAAGTTGCCAAAGCGATCGATGGTGACGCCCGGTAAACCATCTGATTCACCAGCGATCAGGCGATAGCTATCCAGACCATCGCGGGCCGCCAGCCATTTGCGCCACTGTTGCGCCTGTTCAAAACGGCGCACAAAGAAGGCGATATCGATGGATTCATCGGCCTGCCAGCTCCAGACGCGGGCGCGGATCTGCGACTCGGGCGAATAAGCGGCACGCGCCAGCCATTTACCGTTGCTGTCACACACGTCAATGGTTTCACCCAGTTGCGCTTTACCTTCCAGACGTGCAACGGCACCTGAAAAGACCCATGGATGGCGACGGAGCAGGGACTTTTCACGTCCCTTTGCGAGAATCAATCTGACTGTCATAGTTTGCTATGCTTACCTGAAAAAATGAGGCGCCATTGTCCGGTGGATAACGGGAAATTGCAACGAACAGCATCAGGAGAGAATAATGTCAGCAGCCTGTTTTAAAGCATGGGTTCATGGCCGCGTCCAGGGCGTCGGGTTTCGTTACAGTACGCAGGCCGAAGCCAGAACCCTGGGCGTGCTGGGTTACGCGCGAAATCTGGATGACGGCAGCGTCGAGGTGCTGGCCTGGGGCGGGGCGGAGCAGGTCGAAGCACTCATCGCCTGGCTTAAAGCAGGTGGACCACGCAGCGCACGCGTTGATAAGGTGCTGGTGGAGCCACACCAGCCCGCAGAACCGCCCCGCGATTTCAAAACCGGTTAACTACAGGCATTTCGCCGGTTTAGGCAGGCCGGCGATTTTCGTCGCCTGTTTAGCGGGTCCTTCCGGGAAGAGGCGAAACAGGTAGCGGCTGTTGCCTTTCTCTTCCCCATACTTCTGCGCCATTGCCTTTACCAGCATCCGCACGGCAGGTGAGGTGTTAAATTCCAGATAAAAGGCGCGCACGAAATGGACCACTTCCCAGTGTGCTTCAGACATGGTAAGCCCTTCCTGTTCCGCGATGTGCGCCGCCAGCGCCTCACTCCAGTCGTCGATGCTCTTCAGATAGCCTTCGGCATCGACGGCGATTTCGTTACCGTTAAAATTCACGTGACGTCCTCTCTATAAATGACGGCGCAGTTTAGCAAACCTGGCGGACAGTAAAAGTAAAAAACCCCGCCGAAGCGGGGTTTCACAGACTGACTGTCACTGCTGGTTAGTTGCTGCGGGCAAAACCCAGCAGGCTCAGCAGGCTGACGAAGATATTATAGAGCGAAACATAGAGGCTGACCGTCGCCCGAATGTAGTTGGTTTCACCACCATGAATGATGTTGCTGGTTTCCCACAAAATGGCACCTGCGGAGAACAGGATGAACAGGGCGCTGATAGCCAGATGCAGCGCAGGCAGCTGCAGGAAGATATTCGCGACCACCGCCACCAGCAGCACCACAAAGCCAGCCATCATCATGCCGCCCAGGAAGGACATGTCACGACGGGTCGTCAGCACGTAGGCAGAACAGCAGAAGAACACCAGCGCCGTACCGCCCAACGCCAGCGCTATCACGTCGCCCATGCCTGCGGTCAGGAATGAACTCAGGATAGGACCCAGGCAATATCCCAGGAAGCCGGTAAACGCAAACGCGGCCAGAATACCCATCGGGCTGTTCGCCAGACGGTAGGTTAAAAACATCAAGCCATAAAAGCCGACCAGCATCAGAATCAGACCCGGCGCAGGCAGGGCCAGCAGGGTGCTGGCTGTCGCCGTTACCGCGGAAAAGGCCAGGGTCAGTCCCAGCAGAAAATAGGTATTACGCAGAACTCTGTGCGTTGACAGCAGTGAGGACTGCGATGAGGTGACAATTCTTTCCATGTTGCGCTCCTTTAAGCAGAACACTAATCAGCAGAACACTAAATATGTGCCGAGAATACGCAGGCCACTAAAGAGGGAAAAGGCGTTTTACCCTTCTTTACGCGCTATTCTGCTAATTGTTTGAGCAGAGTGGCGATTTTCACAGCGAAAAATCACAATCTGGCTGTTTTTCAGGCGAATAGACAGATAGACGCTTTACATCGCTAAACGGGATGTTTATAGTGCGCGTCATTGCGGAGGGGTGGCCGAGCGGCTTAAGGCAGCGGTCTTGAAAACCGCCGATGGGAAACCATCCGAGAGTTCGAATCTCTCCTCCTCCGCCACTTTATCTGCCACGGGCAATAAAGCGGTAAAATCAGTAAGTTTACCGAAGCAGTACCGTTTCAAAACGGAGGGGTGGCCGAGCGGCTTAAGGCAGCGGTCTTGAAAACCGCCGATGGGAAACCATCCGAGAGTTCGAATCTCTCCTCCTCCGCCACATTTTACAGGCCAGCACATAGTGCTGGCCTGTTTCGTTTCTGCCATTCCGGTTTTTTCCTCCAGTCTGAAAAAAGCACGCCTCTTCCGATGACGCGCGGCTGCGCATTCATCTGCCCGATGCATCTCTGCTATAGTCCACTCACTGTTTTTGCAAACATCTGGCGCTTTTCTGAGGCGAGCTGAGTTACACTGTTAAATACATCGCTCTGAGGCGAGCTAATCGGTTGATAGCCAGAGTGTTTCTTTACTGAATGAATGGAATAGGCACAATGATCAAGAAACTGAGTCTTTGCGCATTGTCAGTGCTCGCTGCATTGCCGGTCGGAACGGTAGCATTTGCTGCTGATGGCGATATGCAGCTGCAACAGGTGCTGATGTTAAGCCGTCACAATCTGCGTGCGCCGCTGGCCGATAATGGCAGCGTGCTGGAGCAGTCGACCAAAAAGAGCTGGCCGCAGTGGGATGTTCCCGGCGGACAGCTGACCACCAAAGGTGGCGTGCTGGAAGTCTACATGGGTAACTACACCCGTCAGTGGCTGGCACAGCAGGGCCTGGTGAAGAACGGCAGCTGCCCTGACAGCAATAACGTCTTTGTTTACGCGAACAGCCTGCAGCGCACTGTCGCTACCGCGCAGTTCTTCGTGAATGGTGCCTTCCCTGGCTGTGACGTTGCCGTCACGCATCAGGATGAAATGGGCGCCATGGATCCCGTATTCAATCCCGTCATCACCGATGACAGTGAAGCCTTCAATAAAAAAGCGCTGGCCGCCATGGCCGCCGCCAATGAGAAACTGTCACTGAAGCCCGCCTTCCAGCGGCTGGAAAAGATTGTCGACTACAAAGCTTCGCCTGCCTGTAACAATAAAAAGCAGTGCGACCTCAGCAGTGGTCAGAACACCTTCAGCGCTGAAAACGGTAAAGAGCCAACGGTCAGTGGCCCGCTGAAAGTGGGTAATTCGCTGATGGATGCCTTTACGCTGCAATATTACGAAGGTTTCCCGCTGGACCAGGTTGCCTGGGGCCAGATCAAAACGCCTGAACAGTGGAAAGAGCTGTCAGCGATTAAAAATGGTTATCAGGACACGCTGTTTACCAGTCCGGACGTTTCCCGTGAAGTGGCAGCACCGCTGGTGGATTACATCCGCAGTCAGTTAGTGGATCAGGACAAAGCCAACGCGCCGAAAATTACGCTGATGGTCGGCCATGACTCGAACATCGCCTCGCTGCTGAGTGCGTTACAGGTCAAGCCTTATGAGCTGCCTGACACCTATGAAAAAACGCCAATTGGCGGTCAGGTTGTTTTCGAACGCTGGCATGATGCGAAAAACGATAAAGACCTGCTCAAGGTGGAGTATGTTTATCAGACCGCCGATCAGCTGCGCAATGCGGATGTACTGAGCCTGAAGAACCCACCGAAGCGCGTGACGCTGCAGCTGGCGGGTTGTGAGGCCGATGCGAATGGCTATTGCAGCTGGGATCAGTTCTCTCAGGTGCTGAATGCGGCACTGCAGGGTACACCGATGCAGCCTGCTGCGGCACCACAACCGGCAGCTCAGGCTGACGATGACAGTGCGAAAGCCGCCGCGACGCAGGATGCTGCAGCCGATAAAGCTGAAGCGGACAAAGCGACCGCAGCCAAAGAGAAATCTGACGCAGATAAAGCTGCCGCTGAGAAGTCAGAGGCGGACAAAGCCGCAGCCGATAAAGCTGCTGCAGAAAAAGCAAAAGCAGAAAAGGCAAAAGCGGATAAGGCTGCAGCTGATAAAGCCGCGGCTGAAAAGGCAAAAGCTGACAAAGCAGCAGCAGAAGAAAAAGCCGCCGCTGAGAAAGCAAAAGCCGACAATGCAGCAGAATCAGCCAGTGACAATAAAGCCACGACTGACAAAGCTGACGCCGCGAACGCGCCTGCAACGGCACACCATGACAATTCAACGTCAGCAGCTGTGGCCACACAGTAATTACGCTTTCCGGCCAATAATAAAAAACCCCGTCGCGACGGGGTTTTTTTATGGCTGCAGGACGATTAACCCGCCACGACCACCAGCTTCTGGTTAGCAAACTCTTTGATGCCAAGATCAGAAAGCTCACGGCCATAGCCTGAACGTTTCACACCACCAAATGGCAGCTCAGCAGAGGTATCGCTCTGGGAGTTGATAAACACCATGCCGGTTTCAATGGCAGATGCCAGTTTACGACCGCGTGCAATATCACGAGTCCAGACCGATCCACCCAGACCATAGTGCGAGTCGTTCGCCAGCGCCACAGCCGCCTGATCATCACCCACGACATAAACCTGCGCCACCGGGCCGAAGAACTCCTGATAATAGGCAGGATTATCCGGGGTAATGCCGGTCAGAATGGTGGGCTGATAGAAGCAACCTTCACCGTCAACGGCTTTACCGCCTGTCACCAGTTTTGCGCCATTAGCCACCGCTTCGTCTACCTGTTTCACCAGACGGTCGCGTGCGTCAGCGGAAGAGAGCGGGCCAAGCGTGGTTTTCTCATCCAGCGGATCGCCCAGCGTGGCGGCACTCAGCGCGGCACTGAACTGGCTGATAAAGCGATCGGCAATCTTCTCATGCAGAATAAAACGTTTTGCGGCGGTACAGACCTGGCCGCAGTTGCTGAGACGCGCCTGCACGCCCTGGCGGACGGCTTCGTCAAGATCGGCATCGTCCAGCACCACAAACACGTCATTGCCGCCCAGTTCCAGCGTCGATTTCTTCAGATGCTTACCGGCCTGCTCAGCCACAGCGCTGCCTGCGCGCTCGGAACCGGTCAGAGCAACACCCTGAACCCGGTCGTCAGCAATCAGATCGGCGACCTGATCGGTTGAGATGAACAGGTTAGTCCAGGCACCTTCAGGTGCACCCGCTTCACGCACCAGCTTTTCAAAGACATCGGCACAGTGCGGCACGATATTGGCATGTTTCGCCAGCACCGGGTTACCCAGCGCCAGGTTAGGGGCCAGCACGCGCATCAGCTGATAGTAAGGGAAGTTCCACGGCTCGACGGCGACTAACACGCCAATCGGATGATACTCAACCCAGGCTTCGCCCAGCTCGCTGGGATAGGACTGCGGCTGAAGAATACGTTCTGCATTCTCTGCGTAGTAGCGGGCAATCTGTGAACAGATTTTCACTTCGCTACGGCTCTGACCAATCAGTTTCCCCATCTCTTTACTGGCGATGGTGGCCAGTTCTTCCGCGCGGCTATCAATCAGGTCAGCCAGTTTTTTCAGTACCTGCAGACGTGGCTGGATCTCACCTTTGCTCCATGATGAGTGAAACAGGCGATCGGCAACGTCCAGAGCTTGGCTGACAGCGGCCTCATCATGCGACGGCCAGCTTTTCAGCAACTGGCTATTGGCGGGATTAATGCTTTGATAGGAAGACATAGCGTACTCCTTGGTGAGCTAAAAATGAGGGCGGGAAGGTCCCGCCCCAGAATCAGACGTTCTTACGTTCTACGGGCTTGTCATCCCAGGTCAGGAGATCTTTATCAGTTTTTTCAAAGGCACGAATCAGCACGTCATCGCTGCCTTGCTGACGCCAGATCTCTTCTGCCAGTCTCTCATCGTAATTCGCCACTTCGAAAATGGCCTCGGCAATTTCAGGGGAGGTATGACGCAGACTGGCCCATTCGCCAACGTGGTGTGCTTTCGATTGTTCAGTAGACATACTTTTCTCCTTTGTTTAAATCAGTCCTGCAGTTTCACTGTCAGTCCGGCAACATGTTCACCCTGGAAACGGGCAATATTCAGTTCCGCTTCTGTCGGCTGACGCGAACCATCGCCGCCCGCCAGCGTGGTCGCACCATAAGGCGTGCCACCGCGAACCTGAGAAATATCGAACAACTCTTTGGTGCCGTAGCCGATAGGCACAATTACCATGCCGTGATGCGCCAGCGTGGTCCAGACTGAGGTAATGGTCTGTTCCTGACCGCCGCCGGTGCCGGTTGAAGTAAAGACGCTGGCAACCTTGCCAAACAGCGCGCCTGACGCCCAGAGACCGCCGGTGCGGTCCCAGAATGTCCGCATCTGTCCGGACATGTTGCCAAAGCGGGTCGGGGTGCCGACGATAATCGCGTCATAATGCGGCAGTACCTCAGGCGTCGCTTCTGCTGCCTGCTGATTGGTTTTGCCGCCCACCTGTGCAAAGCGATCGGCCTCCATCGTTTCTGGTACCCGCAGGATATCCACTTCCGCGCCGGGAACCCGACGAGCGCCTTCTGCAACTGCGTTCGCCATCGTTTCAATATGTCCGTACATCGAGTAATAGAGCACCAGAATCTTGGCCATAAATCTCTCCAGGTGGTTTTGACGTCCAGAAAAAGTATAGAAGAGCTTTCGTTTTACGCAGGCGATACGGAAACGGAGGCGAACGAGTCGGGCAATAAATCCGCAGCTAGTCGGTTGTAAGTCGGCAGAATGTTCGTTGTTTAATCAAATTGCTGGTGATTACTCTGTTGCTAAATGTGACTGTCGGGCGAGTAAAAGAAGAATCTGGCTATTATTTAAGCATGAGTTGAATTCTGGCTTCAGGCCGTCAGCTCTCTGCTATTTCATTCTTATTTATCGCACTACGCGACAGGAGCAAATCATGACAACACATCGTGGAGGTTCAGGAAATTTTGCTGAGAACCGTGAACGTGCCGCAGAAGCGGGACGTAAAGGGGGAAAAAACAGCGGCGGTAATTTCAAAAACGATCCGCAGCGCGCCGCGCGCGCCGGTGAGAAGGGCGGGCGCAGCAGTCCTAAAAAAGCGGACGCATAATCCCACTCTGCCGCCGGTTAAGGCCGGCGGTTAACGTCGTTGCTTTTCCCCGTCGCTCTCCCCACAATATCGTCCGGACACATCATCAGGTGAATTATGTCGGACACACCCCGCGGTTTAACCCTGCGCCTGACGCGGCAGGAGCTGGTATTACTTTTTATCACCATGATCTGGGGCGGCACCTTCCTGGTGGTGCATCGTGCGATGCAGCATTCCGGCCCGTTCTTTTTTGTCGGACTGCGTTTCGCCACCGCCGCGCTGCTGCTGGCACTGTTTTTCCGCCGTTATCTGGCCGGCATGACCTGGCTGGAAATAAAAGCGGGCACGCTGATCGGCCTGTCGATTGCCGGGGGTTATGGTCTTCAGACCTGGGGCATGCAGACTATCTCCAGCAGCCAGTCTGCGTTTCTTACTGCGCTTTATGTTCCGGTGGTGCCGCTGCTGCAGTGGCTGTTTTTACGCCGTCCTCCGGGATTGATGTCGTGGCTGGGGATTGTGCTGGCATTTACCGGCTTGTTGCTGGTGGCCGGACCGCAGGATGGCCGCATCAACCTGAATGCAGGTGAAATAGCCACGCTGCTCAGCACCCTGGCGATTGCCGCCGAGATCATCTTAATCAGCCGCTATGCCGGTCAGGTTGATGTACGCCGCGTGACGCTAATCCAGCTGGCGGTGGCGTCGCTGTGTGCCTTTGTGCTGATGATCCCCAATGGGGAAACGGTGCCTGTAATCTCAACGCCGCTGCTGCTCAGCGCGCTGGGGCTGGGCGCGGCCAGCGCACTGATTCAGGTCACCATGAACTGGGCGCAACGCAGCGTTTCGCCAACCCGCGCCACGGTAATCTATGCCGGAGAACCTGTCTGGGCGGGCGTCGCGGGGCGTATTGCCGGTGAGCGCCTGCCTGCGCTGGCGTTGCTGGGTGGGGCGCTGATCGTCTGCGGCGTGATCGTCAGTGAGCTGCGGCTGAAACGGAAAAAAGCGGTGCAGCCTGCTGCCACACCGCTGGAGTAATTAACCCTGCTGTCGCGCCAGCGGTTTGTCCTGCTGCGCGCTGCGACGGCGCAGAATGGCATTGAGGATAATCGCGCCAAAGGTGGCAGTACCGATCCCGCCCAGCGTGAAAGAGCCGATCTTCAGCGCGAAATCCCCTGCGCCGAGCACCAGCGTGGTGGCGACCATAATCAGATTACTGTTCTGACCTAAATCGACATGGTTCTGCACCCAGATGCGTGCGCCCGCCACCGCAATCAGCCCGAAGACCACAATGGATGCGCCGCCAATCACCGGAGCCGGAATGGTGTGGATCAGCGCACCAAACTTCGGTGAGAAACCGGCGAGGATGGCAATGATGGCTGCAGCGACAAACGCCAGCGTGGAGTAGACCTTAGTCACGGCCATCACCCCAATATTCTCGGCATAGGTGGTTACGCCACTGCCGCCCATCGAGCCGGAAAGCATCGTGGCCAGTCCATCGCCCACAAAGGCACGTCCCATGTAAGGATCGAGGTTACGGCCGGTCATGCCCGCCACGGCTTTCAGGTGTCCCAGATTTTCCGCCACCAGAATGATCGCCACCGGGGCGATCAGTACCATTGCCTGCAGATCAAAGGTCGGTGCGGTGGTGTGCGGCAGGCCAAACCAGGCTGCCTGTGACAGCAGGGTAAAATCGACCGGCTTGCCCAGTCCCAGAACATTGGTCAGCAGCGCATAGATCGCCCAGGCCAGAATCAGGCCGACCAGAATCAGCAGGCGCTGTACCATCCCGCGGGTAAACACGGCAACCAGACCGATACAGAGCACGGTCATCACCGCGACCCAGCTGTCGAAGGAAGAGGCGGAGACGCTATGAACCGCAATCGGTGCCAGATTCAGCCCGATCGCCATCACCACCGCACCGGTCACTACCGGCGGCATCAAATTTTCAATCCAGCGCGTGCCTGACTTCATGACCACCAGCCCAATCAGCGTGTAGAGCAGGCCGCAGGCGATCACGCCGCCCAGCGCCACGCTGAGGTTGGGATTCAGTCCCTGACCACTGAAGCCGGTCACCGCAATCACTACGCCAACAAAGGCGGCGCTCGACCCGAGATAGCTGGGCACGCGACCACCGGTGATAAAGAAGAACAGCAGGGTGCCAATACCCGAGACCAGAATCGCCAGATTGGGATCCAGCCCCATCAGCAGCGGCATCAGCACCGTTGCGCCAAACATCGCCACCGCATGCTGCAAACCCAGCACCAGCGTCTGCCCCAGCGGCAGTGTTTCATCCGGGGCGATAATGCCGTTTTCTGTCAGTGCCGACTTCTTTTGCCATTGCGGAAACCAGGATCGTGCCATCGTCTACTCCAGAGCGTGATGAATGCCGGTAAGTTTCAGGGAAGAGTGATCAGGCATCCTGCCGCAACAGGGGATGGTAGCCCCGGTCAAACCACATAAGGCCATGGGTATCATCATTTCGCACTATGCCCACGACTTCGCAGAACAGGGTGTCATGCGTACCGACGCTGACAGTCTGCGTAATGCGGCAGTCAAAGGAGGCAACCGCGCCGCTCAGTACCGGCGAGCCGGTGACGGCCGTCGACCACTCAGCGGCACTAAACCGCTCGGCCATCGTCGTTTTCCCGCCGAACAGAGTAGAGAGCGCTTCGTGTCCCGCCGCCAGCGTATTGACGCAAAGCTGCATGTTGTCGCGAAACACCGGATAAACTGAGGCAGAACGGTTAAGGCAGACCAGCAGCGTCGGCGGCGAATCGGTGACGCTGCACACCGCCGAGGCGGTAAAGCCTGCACGTCCGGCCGGACCTTCTGTGGTGATGATGTTGACCGCCGCACCCAGCCGCGACATCGCATGACGAAATTCAGTTTTCTCAACGGCTGGGGTAAGGGTTTCCAGGCTCATAGTGTTCTCCACGAAAGGGTTATCCTGCGACGCGCTGCAGCGGCTGCACGTCATCCGTCTGATCCAGCCACTGCAGCAGCAGGGCATTAAATTTTTCGGGGTCGGTGACGCTCATGGCGTGGCCACCCCAGGCCATCATCTTTTCAGTGGCGTTCGGAAGCGCCCCGGCCAGCGCCACTGAGCAGCTCCATGGCACCAGCAGATCGTCCTGGCTGGCGATGACCAGCACCGGTTGTGGAATGGCGGCAGCCCGTGCGCTGAAGTCAGCGCTCATCAGGGCGTGCAGTCGTCGCATCAGGTTTTCCATCCCCTGAAAATTCGTCACATGATGGCTATCTTCCTGCTCCAGCCGTATCTGATGCTCTGCCATCCATTCAGCAGGATAGAGAAACAGCGGCTGAGCACGGACGAAGGCCTCGACGCCGACATTGAGCAGCAGATCCTGCCGGACCTGAAAGCAGCGACGGGTATGCTGATGCAGCGTCAGCCAGCCGTTGATCACCACGATCCGTTCGATCCGATCCGGATAATCCAGCGCCAGCTGCATCCCCATCAGACCGCCCAGCGCGTGACCGATCACGCTGAAGCGCAGGATGCCGTGTTGCGCCAGCGCGTCGGCCAGCTCTGCCGCCATCATCGCCATGCTATAGCCTTCCGGTAAGCTGTCCGCGCTGCGACCGGTGCCGCGCTGGTCATAGAGCACGACCCGATAGCGTGCCGTCAGCGTCGCCAGCTGTGGCTGCCAGAAACCCGCCACGCCGCCCAGACCGGAAGAGAGCACCAGCGTCGGTGCCTCAGGATTCTGAAGACCCAGAATATCGAGCTGCATCAGACCTCCGGCTTGCCGATATGCGCCACGCTGGCGATTTCAATCAGCGCGTCAGGCTTGACCAGGCCGCACTGAATGCAGAAACGGGCGGGCTTTTCACCGGGGAAGTATTCGGCGTAAACCTGATTCACCGCGGCGTAATTCGACCAGTCGGTGATAAAGATCGAGTTAAATGTCACATCGGCCATCGTGCCACCGGCGGTCTCAATCACCTTTTTAATCGTTTCCAGCACGTGACGGGTCTGCGCGGCGGCATCACCGACATGGACCACATTGTTGTCGCCATCAAACGGCAGCGTACCCGAGACATAGACCACACCATCCGACAGCGTGCCAGGGACAAACGGGGCGATGGGTGTGGTGGTGCCTGGCGGCACAATAATACTTTTCGGCATAGCGACGTCCTCTTCGTGGGTTAGCGGGCATTCAGGCTTTCGCAGAAGGTATCGACATCCGATACCCAGCCAAAAAAGGTTTCGATATTGAACAGCGCCGCCTGCTGAGCAAAGGGCGGGCCAGCCTGATAAGTGGCGTCTTCCAGCACCACGCCGAAGTACTCCAGAAAGAAGCCGTCACGCAGCGTCGATTCCACACAGACGTTGGTGGCGATGCCGGTGAAAATCAGATGACGGATCCCGCGACTGCGCAGCATGCTGTCGAGCGGGGTGTTATAGAAGCCGCTGTAACGCGATTTTGGCAGTACGATGTCACCGGCCTGTGGCACCAGCTCATCGACCAGCGCGTAATCCCAGCCGCCTTTCGCCAGCAGCGAGCCCTGCAGTTCGGGCCGTTTACGCATGGTTTTCAGCGCATTCGATTTGTGGAAGTTGGGGGAACCGGCATCACCGGCTTCAACGTAGTCACTGTCCCAGCCATTCTGGAACCAGATGATCTGCACGCCGGCCGCACGCGCCGCCGTTACCGCCTGATGGATCTTTGCAATCACCGGTTTCGTCGCGGAAACATCGAAGCCCGCCAGGTCGAGGTAACCCCCTTCGGTGGCGTAGGCGTTCTGCATATCCACGACAATCAGCGCCGTCTGGCCTGGCGGAAAGGCGATCGGCTCAGGACGAGCAGGCAGTTCAACCTGTGGAACATCCGGCGTGTGGGCACAATAAACGGTATTCATCATGCCACCTCCTGCTGTGCGTCGAGCAGGGCGCTGCGACAGGCCATCAGCGGCTGAATGTGCTGACCGAAGTTCTCAATACCTTCCAGGAAATCATCAAAGGTCAGCAGCACGCCGTGCGTGCCTTCGACCTGCGCCACTTCATCCAGCATCCGCGCTACATTGGCGTACGAACCTACCAGGGTGCCCATATTAATATTGACGGCTGAGGTCGGATCCGCCATCTGACGCACATTGGTGTCGCTGCCTGATTTAGTGTCCTGCTGACTCTGGGTAGTGAGCCACGAGAGTGCCTCTTCATCCGCACCGGCTTTGTAGTGTTCCCACTTAGCCCGTGCCTCTTCATCTGTTTCGGCGGCAATGATCATAAACAG
This sequence comes from Pantoea sp. SM3640, assembly GCF_015654165.1. Lineage (NCBI taxonomy): Bacteria > Pseudomonadati > Pseudomonadota > Gammaproteobacteria > Enterobacterales > Erwiniaceae > Pantoea > Pantoea sp. SM3640. The sequence continues at coordinate 2,414,627 of NZ_CP064872.1, read as the reverse complement.
CACATAGGAGCCGACATCACGGCCCGCTTTTTCGGCGGCCTGCTTCATGCGAATTGAAGTCGAACTGAACGCAGCAGGCGTATTCACCCCTTTGCCGAAGCAGAAGTTGTAATCGGCGTGCTGAGCGGAGAAGGCCATACCGGCATCGCTCTGTCCGGCGCAGATCACCTTCATCGCACGCTGCGGCTGTGGGCTGACGCGGCAGTCATTCATCGTGAAGAACTCACCTTTGAAGTCCGATTTTCCGGTGCCCCACAGGTCGCGCAGCACGGTAACGTACTCGGTCAGATAAGAATAACGGCTGCCGAAGTACTCGTCGCCCGGCCACATTCCCATCTGCTCATATTCGGGTTTCTGCCAGCCGGTCACCAGATTAACGCCGAAACGACCGCCTGAAATGGAATCAATCGTGGATGCCATGCGCGCCACAATCGCCGGAGGCAGCGTCAGGGTGGCCGCGGTGGCGTAGATTTCGATGCGTGAGGTGACGGCCGCCAGGCCCGCCATCAGGGTGAATGACTCCAGGTTATGATCCCAGAACTCTGTTTTTCCGCCGAAGCCGCGCAGTTTGATCATCGAGAGCGCAAAGTCGAAGTGGTAATGCTCTGCTTTCAGCACGATGGCTTTGTTCAGTTCAAAGGTGGGCATGTACTGCGGCGCGTTGGACGAAATCAGCCAGCCATTGTTACCAATCGGAATAAAGACGCCTATCTTCATGTGAAACCTCGTTGTGATGGGGGAAAGGTGTTTCACGCGCTGCACTGCATCCTGCTACGTCCGTATAAGCTGCGCTCAGTTACAATTCTGCAAATGGTGTGCCACATTTTTTATTGTTATAAATAACAAACAGTTAAAATTAACCCAGAAGAGGCAAGTGGAGTAACTGGTCCATTTCGGACCATCTGGTCAAAATTCACTGCACATTTTGCATGCAGGCTGAGCAAAAAAGGTGCAGGACGCGGATTGGGCAGCGACTCATCCCTTTGCTATGATGCGCTGACACCAGAAGGATGAGGTAAACGTGTGAATAGCGATGAAAAAAAGCCAACGCGTCGTTCGCGTGCGGTGGCAGCGAAGCGGGCTGCCATACTGGAAGCGGCGTTAACCTTCTTCTCACAGTTTGGTATTCACGGCACCAGCCTTGATAAGGTGGCCGAGCTGGCCGATGTCTCTAAAACCAACCTGCTCTACTATTTTCCCTCTAAAGAAGTGCTCTACGTGGCGGTGCTGAAACAGATTCTGGATGTCTGGCTGGCACCATTGCGCGCGCTGGCGCACGATCAGGATCCGCTGGTGGCCATCCGGCGTTACATCCGGCTAAAGCTGGAGGTGTCACGCGATCATCCTCAGGCTTCCCGGCTGTTCTGCCTGGAGATGCTGCAGGGCGCACCCTTGCTGAAAGGAGAACTGGCGGGTGATCTCAAACAACTGGTGGATGACAAAGCGGCTATTATTGAACGCTGGATTGATGAAGGACGGCTGGCGGGCGTACAGCCACAGCACCTGATCTTTATGCTGTGGGCCACCACGCAACATTACGCCGACTTTGCCACCCAGGTTGAGGCCGTGACTGGTCAGACGCTCAGCGATCCGGCGTTTTTCGATCAGACCGTCGAAAACGTCCAGCGCATGATCATTGAAGGGATTCGCGTACGCTAATTCAGGACACATTCACAATACGGTGACGGAGTGAATCAATGGATTCTGTTTCGCAGTTGGTGTTGGGTGCTTCGGTCAGTGTGGCGGTGATGGGACGTCGGGTGCCGATCTGGCAGGCTGCGCTGGTAGGTAGCGTCTGCGGTACCTTACCCGATCTGGATGTATTTATTGACCATGGTGATGCGATACGCAACATGACGCTGCATCGCACGGAAACACATGCGCTGCTCTGGCTTACGCTGATCTCACCTCTGATGGCGTGGGGGATTGCAGGACTCTTTCTTCAGCGGGTGAAGTGGGCGGTATGGTGGCCCGCGATCTGGCTGGCGCTGATTACCCATCCGCTGCTTGATTTAATGACGGTGTACGGCACCCAGCTTGGTCTGCCAGTCACCGATTATCCCTATGCCATTGGCAGTATTTATATCGTCGATCCCCTCTATACGCTGCCGTTGCTGATAGGGCTGGGTGTGGCGTTGTGGCGTCGTGGTGACAAAGGCATGCGTGGGAACCGGATCGGCCTGGCACTGAGTACGCTTTATCTGGTCTGGAGTGTGGTGATTCAGGGCGTCGCAGGCTGGCAGATTCGTGATTCGCTGACAGCGCAGGGCATTGCGGCCAATAAAGTTCTGGTGACGCCCACTGCCTTTAATACGCTGGTCTGGCGCAGTGTGATCATCACGCCGGATCGCTACGGCGAAGCCTACTGGTCGCTGTTGTCGCCCTCGCGTCCGCTGCATGTGGCGTGGTATCCGCGACATCCTGAACTGTTCGACGCCTTCCGGGGCAGCTGGTATGCAGAACGTGTCGCCTGGTTCAGCCACGGCTTCTACGCTTTGCGCGAGCAGGATGGGCAGACCACGATAGCCGACCTGCGCATGGGCGAAGGCGGTAACTATACCTTCACCTTTGGCCTGGGCACGCCTCAGCAGCCCGATTCGCGGCCGCAGCGCTTACCTTATGAACGCCCCACGTTGTCCGCCATTTTCTCTGCGCTGGGTGAACGGCTGTAAAAAAAGCCCGGTCAGGTGACCGGGCTTTTTACATGCCGTCAGCGATTAGCGGCTGCGGCGATGACGCAACGTCCAGCCCACACCCAACAGCGCAAACCAGAGTGGCGTGACCATCAGCGCCTGGCGTGTATCTTCCTGCAGCGTCAGCAGCACCAGCACAAACGCAAAGAATGCCATGCAGACCCAGCACATGAATTTGCCCAGTGGCATCTTAAAGGCCGATTTGGCATGGCGCTCAGGATGCTTTTTACGGTAAGCCAGATAGCTGCACAGAATGATGGTCCAGACGAACATAAACAGAATGGCTGAAACGGTAGTCACCAGCGTAAAGACCTTCATCACATCCGGGATCAGGTAGATCAACGCCACACCGAGCAGCAGACACAGGCAGGAGAAGAACAGGCCGGTAGTCGGGACCGCTCGGGCAGAGAGACGACCAAACGCACGGCTCGCGACGCCCTGCTGCGACAGGCCATAGAGCATACGGCTGGTGGAGAAGATGCCGCTGTTGGCTGAAGAGGCAGCAGAGGTCAGCACCACAAAGTTAACGATACTCGCCGCAGCAGGCAGGCCAATCAGCACGAACATCTCAACAAACGGGCTGCGGTCGGCCATGACCTGGGTCCACGGCGTCACCGCCATAATCACCATCAGCGCCAGCACATAAAACATAATGACGCGCAGCGGAATCGCGTTAATCGCGCGCGGTAAGACTTTATGTGGATCGTGGGTTTCAGCCGCTGCCGTTCCGACCAGTTCAATGCCGACAAAGGCAAACACCGCAATCTGGAATCCGGCAAAGAAGCCGCTGAGTCCTTTCGGGAACATTCCACCGTGATCCCAGATGTTGCTCAGCGCCGCGGTGCCACCGCCGGGTGAAGGGTAGTGAATCGAGACCAGTACAATCCCGGTGACGATCAGCGCGACAATGGCGACGATTTTGATTATCGCGAACCAGAACTCCATCTCACCAAACAGCTTAACCGTGGCGATGTTCAGTGCCAGAAAAACCACCACGCAGAGCAGGGCGCTCATCCAGATCGAGAAGCCCGGAAACCAGAGCTGGAAATAGGCGCTGATGGCCACGACGTCAGCGATGCCGGTTACCACCCAGCAGAACCAGTAAGTCCAGCCCGTAAAATAGCCCGCCCACGGCCCAAGCAGATCCGCGGCAAAATCGCTGAAAGACTTGTACTCAAGGTTAGAGAGCAGCAACTCGCCCATGGCGCGCATCACGAAGAACAGCATAAAGCCGATGATCATATAGACGAAAATGATCGAGGGCCCGGCCAGACTGATGGTTTTACCGGAACCCATAAAGAGGCCGGTACCGATAGCACCCCCTATGGCGATCAGCTGAATATGGCGATTATGCAGGTTGCGCTGTAGCTTGTCGGGCGCGTCGTGGGCGCGTGCGGTTTCTTTAGATTGATCAACCATAGAATTGTCTTTCCTGTCTTGATGTTGTGTCAGCTCTGCTGGCTGTTAGTAAACGCGTCTGCCCAGAGGGCGAGTGGGCATAAGATAGAGGAAGAGGGCCGGAATCGGGTAACGCTTTTTTATCAATTGTGAAGCCTGACGCTCCGTAAGCCGTAATAACGGACGGTTTCGTTCAATCCTGCGTCAGTCTGGGTAATTATTCATCACGTTTTGTCAGGCAGACGGCATGAAGCGGAATGTGCTTCTACACTTTTTAGTTATTAATCATTATGCTGCAAAGGGAATTATGCGTACGCTTATCCTGTTTCTGCTGTTAATTGCGCTGGGATGGGTTAGCTTACCCTGGCTTAAGCAGCATCTCCCGCCGCAGTTCAATCCCTTTACACCACTCTCCGTCACCGATCCCCCTGGCTGGATGACGCAGATAAAGATGAAAAGGCTGACCCAGGATCCCGACGCATGTCTGGCGGTGATGCGTCGTGCCCAACAGGCGGGCTGGGTGAGTTTCAGCGAGCGTCCGGCCGTCACAGGCAACTGTCCGATCGGCCATCCGCTGCGAATTCAGAAATTTGGCCCGGTCAGCCTCAGCAGCAGTTTTCTCGCCAGCTGTCCAATGGCGGTCGCCAGCACCATGTATGCCCTGCGCAGTCGGGACCAGATCGCCCGGGATATGCATAGTCCACTGGTACGAATTACTCATGTTGGCAGCTATGCCTGTCGTAATATTTATCACCGCGCAGAGGGGCGGCTCAGTGAGCATGCCACCGCCGATGCCTGGGATGTGACCGGCTTCCAGCTGGATGATGGCCAGCGGCTTGAGGTCAGTCGTCACTGGCAACAGCCAGAAGAGAAAGCGGCTATGCTGCACACGCTATGGCGGGGTGGCTGTGACGTATTCGGCAATGCGCTGGGGCCGGACTACAACGCCGCGCACGCCTCACATTTTCATCTGGGTATGCGTGGCGCCGGCTACTGCCGATAAATCATCAGGCAGGATTAATACCGTGTTTGATTAAGAATTAAACAGCCGGTAAGGGAAAAACCAATCCAGTTATCATTACCAGCGCGGCCACACCTGACAATGAACCAGCAGCAAATCAGGAGGCTGATCAGGCAGCCTTTTTCAGGTCCATAAATTACAAAAGAAAAGTGCTCATCAATGCAGTCAGAATTAAAATTTCGTCGTCTCATCTGAACAGTGCCAGCAACGTCAGGATGAAATTAATTCACGATGCTGAAAAGTGAATTAAGAGAAATTAATTGCATCGATAAAGCATGCAGCATCAAATAACAATCGGGAATTTACCCGTTGCAATTTTTTTCAGTGATTTAGTTGCGTGACTATCGGTAAAGTGATTTTCATGACTAAAATAGAGTCAGGGTTGAGCGTATTGCTGCCATAACGTACTGTCAGCATAAATAGTGATCTAAGCCACGTATTGCGTTCAGGCAGAAGATAAATAAAGCTGATTTTTTAATGCACCGCTTTTGGTTCAGATTATTCGCAGTCTAAAAAACTGCTTAAAAGCTGAGCGGGTCCACTCGTCCGCTAGTCGACGCAGTCGGGCAGGATTTTCGCAGAATATTGTTATTACTCAGCCCTTCGTTACGCCTGTCGGGCAGCAACGGCAAGAGGAGCAGAATCAGCATTGAGAGGTCGCAGGTACAGTCCGTGAACCCGTTAGCTTTTCCGGATTGTTAGGCGCGTGCTGCTGTGTAGGGGGACTCATCACAGGAATGCGGCATCGCCTGAAGAGCAGAGCTTATTTCCTGATAAAAAATATGTCAGCAGTTTTCCGCTGCCGCTTCGCTTATTGAGATGTAATTAACGCTTTGTTTACACATTATTTACTCAATGTCTTGTAGACGATTTAATATTTCTAGCAGCCCTCCAGTAACTGAGATGAAATTCAATTCATCGGCAGGGATTGAATTTCTATCAGAAAAATCTTATTCTCCTGGGGTGATTGAAATTGCTGTGGCCGGCCTCACGTTACAGGGGCAGGGGCATTTTTTTACTCCGTCATAACGGTGAAGGACTTTATGCGCTGCAGAGGGTGAGGGATTCACCTCAACGATAAATTAATTTTCTGCTGTTAATTTAATTTATCCGATGAATCCGAATGAATAATACCGGAAGGGCGAGTGAAATTAACGCTGAGGTAATATGAGTACTGAAAACTATTTCGCCTGGCGAAGTGAGGTGAAAGAGAAATTTCAGGCATTAACGGCTTCTTTTGAGTTGAAGACGTTATTGCAACAGTTTACTGAATCACTGGGCTTCGATTATTTTGCCTTTTTGATTCAGCATCCGGTGCCATTTACCCGGCCGCGTATTCATTTACATAGCACTTATCCCAAATTATGGGTTAAACGTTATGAGAAGCAGAATTATTACGCTGTCGATCCGGTGCTTACATTGTGTCAGCGACCGGGAAGAGGGATGGCCTGGAGTGAGGAACAGTTCACTGACGCCGGCAATCTTTGGCATGAGGCGAGAGAATATGGGCTGCAGAGCGGATTTTCTTGCTCCGCAATGGCACCAAATCGCGTCATTGGTATATTATCTATATCATCGCAACAGCCCATTTCTGTCCAGCTCCGCCATGCTGAGCTGGAGGTGAAACTACACCTTTTAGCGGAACTAAGCCTGGATACGCTGGAGCGCTTTAGCGATGATGCAATGATGGTACTAAAAAAAGCGTTTAGTCAGCGCGAGCTGGAAATTCTGAAATGGACAGCCGAAGGAAAAACGGCGGTCGAAATTTCACTTATTTTATCCATCTCTGAACATACCGTTAACTTTCACCAAAAAAATATGCAAAAGCGTTTCAATGTTTCCAATAAAACGCAGATTGCCTGCTACGCAGCGGCAATCGGACTGATTTGAACATAACACAACTGCTACATTTGGCAGTTCCTTTGTACAGGTCTGTTGTCTACCCTGCGCCGGGGCTTTGCCAGGCTGGCGCAAAGAAATCATTGCAAACATGGGGATGTCAGAGGCGCATGATGAAAATAGTGCAAACGCAATTAAAGGATATGCCATCCTCTTTGCTTGCCGAACTCGGCAGCTACCGTTATAGCGTTTTTGCGCGTGGCGAAGGGTGGTCAATCCCTCCGCGCCTGAGCACGCCAGGACAGGAGTATGATCGCTACGATCGATCAGATGTCACCTGGCTAATCGCATGGAATGCGCGTGAGGGCATTAGTGGCTGCGCGCGTCTGATGCCCTGGTTCGAACCTGAGCAGAGTGAAGGCATTGTGTTGCCTTTCAGCCATGAGAAAGTGTGGGAGATGTCGCGCTTCTCGGCACGGCTGGAAGTCGACGCGGAACTGCCGCTGAACATTCTCTGGCACGCGGTACAGCTGGCAGAGCTGAACGGCATGGAATACATCATCAGTTCGGCAACGCCGATGCTGGAGAAGATGTTTGAAGAGCATGGCGTGGTGTATGAGCCGCTGACGCCGGGACTCATTCTGTCAGAAGATAATCTGTTTGCGATCCGTATTCCGGTCGTTCAGCCCGCTCTGGCAGAGAAATATCGGGGAACACGTCGTTTCAGCCCGGAAGAGGTGTTGCCAACGCTGGGCGTGTCGGTTAACTGGCAGGCGCACAGTTAGCGTATTTGCCCCCGCTGCTGGGGGCAAAAAAGCTTACTGACGGTAGGCTGTTTTGATCTGTTTGATGGTATTGCTGAACACTTCCGCCTGAGGCTTATCGCCCAGCGTCTGCACATAGCGTTCCATGTTAATAATCACTTTTCCGGCATCAGCCTGTCCCATACCTTTCAGAATCAGGGTGATCATCATCTTCAGGCCTGCGATTTCATCCGCTAATTTCCGGGCTTCCTGGGAAGTTGCAAAATCTTCATCGCTCATGCGTTTCTCCTTGGTGAATGACAACGTGTCGGCAATTTGTCCGAACAGCAGTGCGTGAGTATATCACAGGGGCACTAAGTTGCTGAGACGGGCGCTTCGCTTCGCCTTCAAAGGCTGGTTTGTCCAGTACAACTAATCAATCGCTGAAAGTAATCACAGGCTTCATCAACTCAGCCGTGGCGAGGATGTACGGCACTAAACCTTAAAGCGAGACGGTGTTAATCCACTGAAAATAATAACATTTATTTATTTTTTCGCGATCCGATCTTTTATCATCACCGCCGGTTAATCTCTTCCGGACGGGCCTGACAGCAATAATGTAATGCTTACACTGTTTTGCTTTGTTGATGTGCTTTTGAGGTAAAAGCGGGTATGATTGATGCCTGAAATCGTGAATTACTTCTTCTTTTTTAGCCTCTGGAGTTTCCCCGTTGATCAGTGTGCTTCTTGTTGATGACCATGAACTTGTCCGCGCGGGTATCCGTCGCATCCTGGAGGATGTGAAAGGTCTGGCCGTGGTCGGAGAGGTCAACTGTGGCGAGGATGCCGCCAGATGGTGCCGTGCCAATCAGGTTGATGTGATCCTCATGGATATGAACATGCCGGGGATCGGCGGACTGGAGGCGACGCGCAAAATCGTGCGTTATAATCCTGATATCAAAATTATCATGCTGACCATTCACACGGAAAATCCGCTGCCTGCGAAGGTTATGCAGGCGGGTGCAGCAGGCTACCTCAGTAAAGGGGCTGCGCCACAGGAAGTGATTAATGCGATTCGCTCGGTAAATGCCGGTCAGCGCTACATCGCGTCAGACATTGCTCAACAGATGGCGCTGAGCCAGATTGAGCCGCAAAAAGCGGAATCGCCTTTCAGCTGTTTGTCGGAAAGGGAATTGCAGATTATGCTGATGATCACCCGGGGACAAAAGGTGACGGAAATTTCCGAGCAGTTAAATCTCAGTCCTAAAACCGTTAACAGTTACCGCTACCGGATGTTCAGTAAGCTGAATATCAGTGGCGACGTAGAGTTAACGCATCTGGCCATTCGACATGGCCTCTATAATGCGGAGCCGTTAATCAGTAGTGAATGACGTTTTTGATTCCAAAGCCTTTCTGAGTACGGTAACCAGCAAACCCGGTGTTTACCGCATGTATGACGCTTCAGGCACCGTCATCTATGTGGGCAAAGCCAAAGACCTGAAGAAGCGTCTCACCAGCTACTTCCGTACCCAGGTCGGCAGCCGCAAAACCGAAGCGCTGGTCAGCAATATCCAGCACATCGATGTCACCGTTACCCACACCGAAACCGAAGCGCTGCTGCTTGAGCATAACTACATTAAGCTCTATCAGCCGCGCTATAACGTACTGCTGCGCGACGATAAATCATATCCCTATATTTTTCTCAGCAGCGATACCCATCCGCGACTGGCGATGCACCGTGGTGCAAAGCATGCCAAAGGTGAATACTTTGGCCCGTTCCCTAACGGCTATGCGGTGCGCGAAACGCTGGGCCTGCTGCAAAAAGTCTTTCCTGTCCGCCAGTGTGAAAACAGCGTCTACCGCAATCGCTCCCGGCCCTGTCTGCAATATCAGATCGGTCGCTGTCTTGGACCCTGTGTCGCGGGCCTGGTCAGTGAAGAGGAGTATGCGCAGCAGACGGATTACGTACGCCTGTTTTTAGCCGGTAAAGACGATCAGGTTCTCAATCAGCTGGTCAAACGTATGGAAGAGGCGAGCATTGGCCTGCGCTTCGAAGAAGCGGCACGACTGCGCGATCAGATTCAGGCTGTGCGCCGTATCACCGAAAAGCAGTTTGTCTCCAATCAGGGTGATGACCTGGATGTGATGGGTGTGGCATATGAAGCAGGCATGGCCTGTCTTCACGTGCTGTTTATCCGTCAGGGCAAAGTGTTGGGCAGCCGCAGCTATTTCCCGAAAGTGCCGGTGGATACCGACCTGGCCGAAGTGGTTCAGACCTTTGTCGGGCAGTTCTATCTGCAGGGCAGCGAGGCACGCACGCTGCCGGGTGATATTCTGCTGGACTTTACCCTGCCGGAGCGTGAGCTGCTGGCGGAGTCGCTCAGTGCACTGGCAGGACGCCGGGTGAATATCCAGAGCAAGCCGCGCGGCGATCGCGCCCGTTATCTTAAGCTGGCGCGCACTAACGCCGCGACGGCATTAACCACACGTCTGTCGCAGCACTCCACGATTCATCAGCGGCTGATGGCCCTGGCAGAGTTTCTTGAGCTCGACCGGATCACGCGCATGGAGTGTTTCGATATCAGCCACACCATGGGTGAGCAGACCATCGCCTCCTGTGTGGTGTTCGACCAGAATGGTCCGCTGCGTGCTGACTATCGTCGCTATAACATCACCGGCATTACGCCGGGCGATGATTATGCTGCCATGAATCAGGTGTTACGACGCCGGTATGGTAAAGCGATTGAAGAAGATAAAATCCCGGATGTGATTCTGATCGATGGCGGTAAAGGCCAGCTCTCTCAGGCGAAGCAGGTTTTCGCGGAGCTGGATGTGCCCTGGGACAAAAAACGGCCCATTTTACTCGGTGTCGCCAAAGGCAGCGACCGTAAAGCCGGATTAGAAACGCTGTTCTTTGAGGCGGAAGGTGAGGGTGTTTCGCTGCCACCGGATGCGCCAGCACTGCATGTAATTCAGCACATTCGTGATGACGCTCACAATCATGCCATTTCAGGTCATCGTAAAAAACGAGCCAAAGTAAAGAACACCAGCGCACTGGAAAGCATCGAAGGCGTAGGGCCGAAACGGCGTCAGCAACTGCTTAAGTACATGGGTGGCCTGCAGCCGCTGATGAATGCGTCAGTGGAGGAGATCGCCAATGTACCTGGCATCTCACACGCGCTGGCAGAAAAAATATACTACTCGTTGAAACACTAGCATTGAAACAGGGGGGGCAATGTAGGAACATAGGCTAAATTTTACCTATATCCAGACAGTTACCGGCATATGCAATTAAACATCCCGACGTGTCTCACCCTGTTTCGAGTCGTGCTCATTCCGTTCTTTGTGCTGGCTTTCTATCTGCCGTTCACCTGGGCGCCACTGGCTACCGCACTGATTTTCGTTTTTGCTGCCATCACCGACTGGTTTGATGGCTTTCTGGCGCGCCGCTGGAAGCAGACGACGCGCTTTGGTGCGTTTCTCGATCCGGTAGCGGATAAAGTGATGGTGGCGATTGCGCTGGTGCTGGTGGCGGAATATTTCCACGCCTGGTGGATTACGCTGCCTGCAGCCACTATGATTGCCCGCGAGATCATTATCTCTGCACTGCGTGAATGGATGGCGGAGATTGGCAAACGCAGCAGCGTGTCGGTTTCCTGGATTGGTAAAGTGAAAACCACCGCTCAGATGTTCTCCCTGTTTGCCTTACTGTGGCGTCCTGATGCTACCGTTGTGGCGGTTGGCGTAGTCGCGTTATACATTGCTGCAGTGCTGACTTTCTGGTCTATGTTCCAGTATTTAAGCGCTGCGCGCGGCGATCTGCTCGAACCGTGATCGATACGATTTAAAAAGCAGCAAACGGACACGCTGTGAGGATAATTTTATTGACTCATTGCGTCATCTAAGTAGAATGCAACGCATCGAACGGCAGCCAGGCTGCCAGAAGATAAATAAAATCAGCAGGTTCGACGAAATTGCTGAAAATTGCGGGAATAGCTCAGTTGGTAGAGCACGACCTTGCCAAGGTCGGGGTCGCGAGTTCGAGTCTCGTTTCCCGCTCCAGATTCGCAGGTCAGGTTAGCCTGACGGCATATCAGTTTAAGGCGCGTTGGCAGAGTGGCTATGCAGCGGATTGCAAATCCGTGTACCTCGGTTCGACTCCGGGACGCGCCTCCAGTTACACCCTGCCCGGGTGGTGAAATCGGTAGACACAAGGGATTTAAAATCCCTCGGCTGTAAGGCTGTGCGGGTTCAAGTCCCGCCCCGGGCACCATATTTCTGCCGCAGAAAAAGAATAAAACAAAGTAATATGCAGTAATGTCGTAACCGCCCAAGGGCGGTTTTTTTGTGTCTGTTATCTGGCGCGACGGTGACGAAACATCCGACTGGTAGTATCAGCCGCCGTTAGCCGCGGGAGCTGAACACCAGCTCATCAGCTGTATCACTTACCAGCACCATTCTTTGCGCCTCTCCACTGGATGAAACAAAGGTCACTTCATGCCCGATGCTGATAGCATCGAATGCATCTGTTGGCTGCGACTGCTTCTGAATCTCCAGAACCATCCGCGAGGCAAAGGGTTTGTCATTGACCTTATCCAGACGATAGTTGGCGGTAAAACTCAGTTCGGGCTGATCAACCACGTAGAATTGTCCTGAAGGCATAGTCTTGACCTCTATATAAGTTTGGCCATACGTCCCGGGCGGGACAGGCTGCCTGAAATTTAAGGTTAGCGGAATAATCAATGTCTGCAGGTGCCCGCGCCTGGTTTATGGGTTTAAGCAGCGATTGCTGAATAAACACGCCGCTTGCGCTTGTCAGTTCTGAAAGGAGCACTAACCTTGTCTACAGTCTACATAGTGTGCTTTCCAGGCAAACTTTTCGGGCATGGTATAAAGGTATTACTGCAACTCTTAATGGGTTGACGATGCGGGTTCAATTCCTGCTGCCCGGTCCTTCTCTCGCCTCTTCTTAACGCCTGCTGCCCGGTCCTTCTCTCGCCTCTTCTTAACGCCTGCTGCTCTGCCACCGCAAACTCAGTTACATCTGATTTCACTCATTTTTGCGGCCCACATCGAACTCTGTAACCTGTTGAAACACCCTGGCTTATCGTAAAGTGGAGGATTGTTTGCCGTCTCAGAGAAGCTAACGCCAATGAGTACACCGTCTATTCCTGACTTAACGGAACCGGCTTTACCCCCGATTATCGGCGTTGTCGCCAGCCAGCTGCGCAATCCCTCTCAACAGAAAATACTGGATGAGGTCACGCGCCAGCTCAATGCGCGCGGGGTTATCACGGTGCTGCTGAATGCCGAAACTGACGTGGCACTGACAGCTCTCATCCAGCAGGCGACGCCCCTTGCGCTGCGGGGTCTGCTGCTGTTGCCCGGAAACAAGGCCATCAGTGCCTGTAATCTGCCGGTGCTGGAGATTGACGCAGAGCCTGAATGGCAGGCGGATGCGCTGCGGGCGGGCGAAGTGACAGCAGCGTTACTGCTCGCACAGGGGCATCAGCGGTTTGGCTTTTTGCAGATCCAGCCCGGTGACGTGGCGCAGAAGCAGAGCTACTGCACCACATTACAGGCGGCAGGCATGACGCTGGATGCAGAACTCACTGCTGCCGCTGACGACCGTGACGGCGCTTATCAGGCGATGATGCAGTATCTGAAAAAGACCCGTGCCGCTGAGCGCATTCAGGCACTTTTCTGTGAAAGCGATCTGCTGGCGTTTGGTGCGATACAGGCAGTACGCGATTTTGGTCAGGGTACGCATCTGGCGGTGGCAGGGTTTGGTGACACTGAGGAAGCCCGCAGTCCGACCTGGCATCTTACCAGCTGGTCACCGGACGTCAGACAAATCATCGGCCGCGCATTTGATCGCTGGCTGGGTCAGCAGGCAGAAAACAGCGATGAAGAGGGGCAATTACAGCAGCGTCACTCTCATTCTGGCAAAGTCATTCCGGGTGAGATGTCAGCCTGCGGCTGCGCCTTTCGGCACTAGCCAGCCTGCGAGACAGGCTGGCCTGAAATACATTATCCCTGCGGTTGTCCTGCCGGACCGACACCACCCGGTGCGCCAACCGGCTGCTGTCCGCCTGGCGGTGGCGGTGGTGGGGCATCTCTGCCCGGCGGTGGTGGTGCACAGGCGGTGAGGGTAGCAAGAATAGCCAGCGTCGATAACAGATAAGCCGTACGTTTCATCGTAATTCCCTGATCAGGTAAGCGGAACGTAAAGTATAGAGAATCGACAAAAAATCGCGCAGTCAGCGTCGGGCGTCCGCTGCATAACGTAAATTAATGGCGATTATTTGAGACGCCTCTCAACTCCTGCAAGCCGGGAATGCGTTGCGGGCATGAGCACGCTAAGGTAGCGCTTCATTTAAGAGGAGTCGTTATGAATGGCAGGATGAAGTTCGTCCGCGGCTGGCTGGTATTCTCTGTTCTGTGGGGCGTATTCATGTGGTTTATGTCATGGCAGCAGCAGGGCAAGGAGCCTGGTCTGGCGGTTCTGACAAGTCTCTACGCCGGTTTAATCTATCAGGCGCTGATTACGATGGTGGGCCGTTACCGGGCGCGCCGACAACAGGCTGAGTAAATTCTGCTGCCGGAGAGGCAGCAGAACGCACCCTCTTAGCCGAAATTACCGGTCAGGCGCTGATGGAAATCAGTACTGCGTGGATCCAGCCCCTCAATGGTCACCTCTGCACCATAACGCTGATAGCGATACTCAATGCCATCCAGTGCCGCGACGCTGGATGCATCCCAGATTTGTGCGTGGGTTAAATCGATCGTCACTTTTTTCGGGTCATGGGCATAATCGAAATGCTCAAACAGATCGTTGCTGCTGGCAAAGAACAGCGGACCACGCACCACATAGCGCACTGAGCTGCCATCGTCGCTCAGCTGGCGTTCCGCATGGATAACGTGCGCAATACGACGGGCAAACAGCAGCATCGCGAGGATCACCCCAGCCAGCACGCCCAGCGCCAGATTACCTGTCCAGACCGTCACAGCCACCGTCAGCACCATAATCAGCGTTTCTGACCACGGCATACGTTTCAGGGTGGCGGGCTGCAGGCTATGCCAGTTAACGGTTTTCACCGCCACCACCATCATGATCCCGGCCAGCACCACCATCGGGATTTGCGCCATAATCCGGCTGAGTCCGGTCACCAGCAACAGCAGCACCAGACCGGCGGCCAGGGTGGAGACACGGCTGCGTGCCCGGCCCAGCTCAACGTTAACAATCGTCTGACCTATCATCGCGCACCCGGCGATGCCGCCATAAAAACCGGCAAAAATATTTGCTACCCCAAGGCCCCAGGCTTCACGTCGCTTACTGGAGGGAGTATCGGTCAGGTCATCAACCAGTTTGGCGGTCAGCAGTGACTCCATCAGCCCGACAAAGGCAATGCTGAGTGCGGTAGGCCAGATAATCTGCAGGGTCTGCAGGTTAAGCGGCACCAGCAGACTGTTAAAACCGGGCAGGCCAGGACTCATTGGCCCTTCATCGCCCACGTTCGGCATGCGATAACCCATTAAGAGTGCGACCGCAGTCACCACCACAATGGCGACCAGAGGTGAAGGAACACTCTTTAGCAGGCGCGGCAACAGCAGCACGATAGCCAGGGTGACGGCAAAGAAGATCCATACCAGAGATGACTGACCCCAGACGTGCGGCACCTGAGCAAAGAAAATCAGCACGCCAAGGGCATTCACAAATCCCAGCATGACCGAGCGGGGGATATAGCGCATCATGCGCGCCAGCCCGGCGACGCCAAACAGAATCTGAATCACACCGCCCATCACGACCGCAGGCAGAATATATTCAACACCGTGCAGATGGACCATCGGCCCGATCACCAGCGCCACGGAACCAGCCGCTGCCGTGACCATTGCCGGACGACCGCCCAGTATCGATAGCGTCAGGCAGAGTACCACCGAGGCGACCAGACTGACTTTCGGATCGACACCGGCAATAACGGAAAAAGAGATCACTTCAGGGATCAGCGCCAGCGCGGTAATCACACCGGCCAGGCATTCACGGGTCAGCAGCGCAGGCGAACGCAGAACGCGCCCCACACTGATATCGCCCGCCACAACGTCGGTTGCGGCAACATCATTGGTCTGAGTCATAAAGTTTTGCAGGCTCTTTAGTTGTTTTGCTCCCGCGCGAGGGGCGGGAAAATCAGGATAATGTGAGGGGCAGATAGTACCGGGCGACTGGCGAAGATGCCAGAAAAAGGCGGGTGACTCCCTCCGTGGAGTCGCGATTACAGTGAAAAATCGTCCGGGGTTTTATGCACCACCAGGTCAAGCAACTGCCGGTAGATGTCCAGCATCTCCCTCTCGCTTTCCAGTTCCAGCCGGTGAATAAGCTTTGAGATAATGGCTTTATTATTCACTGGCATGCCTGATTGCAGGATTTCTGCAACAAGGATACCCAGCATTTCCATCTCGCTGGCTGGCTTATTGGCGGCAGGATTAAAGTAATCAGCAATTTCCTGATTGGTCCGGGGAAGAATATATTGCATGTGTAAGCCCTTCATAACAGCCCGATTCCGGTTCGGATGTCAGGACAAAATCGATCAAAAAACCATCACATGGACAGATGCGATGGTGCCAGCTGCAAAAACTGAGCAGATAAAAAAATAACCTCTGAAGGTGGAAATCCACTGACACCTTCAGAGGCGACGCAAGTGCATCATTCGTTACAGAGTCGCATGACAACTCATGGCAGTAAACTTATACAATGAAGGGCAATCTGTACAATCGGATCCTTTGGCAAAACGTGCTATTAATCACTTATCAGCAGCTTATAAGGATTAATCCGAACCCAAATCTGTACAAATAACCTATACAAACGATGGGTTCGGCTGATGAAACGCAGGAGCAAGGGAAGTTTCAGCCTGCTTCCCGCTGAAAAACTAACTGAAAAGCGGCAGTTTTGCCGTCAGTTTGCGCAGCGCTTTCTTATCGCCGACGATAGCCAGCCCCAGCAGACGCCACTGCTGTCGGGGTTGTTGCCGCAGTACGTCACCCAGCGCCTGATAATCGGTGGTACTCTGGCCTGCTTCCGGAAACAGCACCAGATCGTACTCTGCCTGTTCGCACTGTTCCCGCAAAACATCCAGCTCCTGGCCGGAGGCAGCCAGCACCGGAATGCCGGTAGTAATCAAACCGGGTGAGGGGTATTTCTCTGCATCCTCCAGCGCGTCACCAACCAATGTCGGATGGCGCTGTCCCAGGGTTAAGGCGATCACGGCGGCGGCGTTGGTCGCTTTGCCTGGCGGCAGAGCGGCATTAAGTATCATCACACATCGTTTGTCCTGCATTGCGCTTCTCCTGACGAAAAAAACGCATTGTGGCAAGTGACTCAGCCTGGGTCTGGAAGATTTGTGCAGGCGTGCTGATAACGGGCGGGGGAGAGCTGGCAGGCGCGCTTAAACCAGCGGCCCAGATGACTCTGATCGGCGAAACCCAGCGCAGCGGCCACATCGGCGACAGGCTGGCCCTGCGCCAGCAGGCGTCGTGCCTGGCTCAGTCGCCACTGCACCAGCCAGGCGTGGGGCGGCAAACCCCAGTGCGTCTGAAACAGGCGCGACAGCCGGAAGCGATCTGTCTGAAGATGCTGTGCCATCTGTGCCAGACCGGGATTATCCGCATGATGGGCAATCAGCCAGTCACGCGCCTGCAGCGCCAGCCGGGCATCTCTGTCTGTGTGCTGCGCGGGCAGGGACCACTGCTGGTGCGGGGTGAGCTGACTCAGCATCCTATCCATCGCTGCCTCTTTGATGATGGCAGGATGGTTGTGCCACAGCGCATCAAATGCATGCCAGACGGCATACGCCAGCGGGCGGTCATCGCGCAGCGTGGCGGCAAACCGCAGCTCACGCGGTGAGGGCGCATCAGCCTGCTCAGGGGCGCGGTGGCGGGCAATCTGCTGTGGCGAAAGATAGAGCATCCGATAGGTAAAACCGCTGTCGTTGATGGCATCACCATCATGCAGCTCCTCCGGCTCAAGCATAAAGACCGTTCCGGGACGACTCTGATGCTGTTTGCGTCGCGAATGAAACTGCTGTACACCTTGCTCGGTCACGCCAATCAGGTAACTGTCGTGCCAGTGCGGGTCATAGGCGTGGCCGGTAAAATGGGCGCGCAGGGCCTCGATACCACTCACGGCGTCGCGACGCAGATCGACCCAGTTTGCTGATGCCTGTTTCATGTTATCCGGCTCCCGGTTACGGCCTCTGGACATTCTGACGTGATCCACTAATTTTTAACAGACCGGACGCTTTTCAATCGTGTTTCGCTTTGCGTATAATAACGCTTCCACTCAATTAGATGTCTTACTATTAGGCTGCTAACATTTGTCTCAGCATACCCGTACCTTTACCCATTTACTGCATCTGACCGCCCATGCCTGGCGGCTGGCGGTGGATCGCCACCTCAAAGATAGCGGCTTAAGCATGAGCAGCTGGATGGCCATCGGGCTGATTGCCAGTGAACCGCAACGCATGACTCAGACCGAACTGGCGCAGCTGCTGGGACTGGAAGATGCCAGCATGGTGCCGCTGGTGGATCGGCTGGTCAAACAGTCACTGCTGACGCGGGTACAGCCGCCGGAAGATCGCCGCAAACGTCACCTGGTGCTGACAGAAAAGGGCAACGAAGCGTTTGCTAAAGTGAAAACCGAAGCTGATGCACTCCGTACTGAAATGCTGGCCGATATCGATCCGCAGGATCTGGCCGTCACCGAGCGCGTACTGCAACAACTGCTGAGCCGCATGGGAAGTATGTAGCAGTGGCAAAGCGAAATCCCTACGCTGCACGCGAGTGGTTGCCGCATGAAAAACCGATGCTGCCGGGTTCGCCCTCGACCCCGCTGCATCCGATGCCAAAACGTCTGGCGTTTGGCCTGATCGGCTTACTGATCTCGCTGACTGGTGCGCTGAGTAATGCGCTGGTCACGGCGAACCTGGTTAATCTGCAGGGCACCTTTGGGGCCTGGTCGAACGAGATTGCCTGGCTGCCTGCGGTCTACGTGATGGGCAATATCTCCATTAACCTGCTGCTGGTGAAGTTCCGTCAGCAGTTTGGCCTGCGTGTCTTTACCGAAGCGTTTCTGGTGCTCTATGTGCTGGTGGCGTTCTTTCATCTGTTCGCCAACGATTTAAGCTCTGCGATCGTTGTGCGCACGGCCCACGGCATGGTAGCTGCAGCACTCAGCTCGCTGGGTATCTACTATCAGGTACAGGCCTGGCCTGCGAAACACAGGCTGAAAGCGCTGGTGATAGGGCTGACGGCCTCGCAGCTGGCTATCCCGCTGGCCCGCTTATTCTCGTCGGAATTACTGCAGCTTAATGAGTGGCGCGGTCTCTATCTGTTTGAACTCGGTCTGGCGCTGATTGCGCTCGGTGGAGTCCTGCTGGTGAAACTGCCTCCGGGCGATCGCATCAAAACGTTTGAGAAGATGGACTTCGTCACCTTTATCCTGCTGGCGCCCGGCATGGCGCTGTTGTGCGGTGTACTGACGCTGGGCCGTATTGAGTGGTGGTTTACCACGCCCTGGCTCGGTATCTGTACCGCGATTGCCCTGACGCTGATTGTCGCGGCCATGGTCATTGAACATAACCGGCGCAACCCGCTGATTAATACTCGCTGGCTCAGCAGCGGCATGATGGTGCGGCTGGGCATTGTGATGATCATGATCCGTATTGTGCTGGCGGAACAGAACACCGGTGCGGTTGGCTTTCTGCAGCAGATCGGCCTGCAGAACGATCAGATGCGCGGTCTGGCGCTGGCGATCATGGCCGGGGTTGTTGTGGGCATCGCTGCCAGTGCGCTGACCATCAAGCCCGCGCATCTTAACTGGCCGATTGTCGCCTCGCTGGTGGTGATGATTATCGCCTCGCTGATGGATGCGCAATCCAGTCCGCTGACCCGTGGCCCCGAGATGTATTTCAGCCAGTTTCTGCTGGGCTTCAGCAGCGCATTTTTCATGGCACCCGCCATGCTGATGGGCATTGGCAGCGTGGTCACGCAGCCGAAAAATCTGGTGAGCTTTGTGGTGCTGTTTGGCATGAGCCAGAATCTGGGCGGGTTGATCGGCTCGGCGATTCTGGGAACGTTTCAGGTCTGGCGGGAAAAATATCACTCCAGCCTGCTGGGCGATCAGCTCTCACTGCTCGATCCCAACGTTACCGAGCGGCTCAGCCAGTACAACGCGCTGTTTAATTCGCTGGTGGGTGACGACGTTCTGCGCGGTGCGCAGAGCACCAGCCAGTTACAGACGGTTGCCACGCTGCAGGCCAACGTGCTCGCTTATAACGACACCTACCTGTTAACTGCCGCGCTTGCCCTGGTCACGCTGATGTGGGTGATCTGGCGTTTAACCCGACGTCGCTATCTTGACTGGCGTCAGGCGCAATTTAACCTGCGTGAGCAGCAACAGCTGGCCGCGTTACAGGAATCAACGGAGAAACAATGAGTCATCAGGATGATCTTCAGGCGGCGGAACGCGAGCGCGCCAATCGCCGCCGTATTCTTTCTATTGCCGCAGGCAGCGGCATTGTGGTGATTGGCGTACTGGTTATTCTCTACGCCTGGCAACTCTGGCCCTTCACCAGCGCCATACAAAGTACCGAAAACGCCTATGTGCGCGGTCAGGTAACCTTTATCAGTCCGCAGGTTAATGGCTATCTCACTTCGGTAGAGGTGATTGACCTGCAGCCGGTGAAAAAAGGGCAGCTGCTGATGACGATTGACGACCGTATCTATCGCCAGCGGGTGCATCAGGCGCAGGCGCAGCTGGCGATGAAGCAGGCGGCACTTAACAATAATCTGCAGCAGCGGCGCAGCGCAGAAGCGACGATTCAGAGCAATAAAGCGGCGCTGGAGAATGCCAAAGCCCAGGCGCTGAAAAGCGGCTTTGATCTGAAGCGCGTTGAAAATCTTACGGCGGATGGATCGCTGTCGGTGCGCGAGCGTGACGCCGCCCGCGCTGCAAATGCCCAGGCCCAGGCGCAGGTGCGTCAGGCGGCGGCGCAGATCGCTGTCGCCGAACAGAATCTGCAAACCGTCATCGTTAACCGCGACGCGCTGGAAGGCGATGTCGACAGCGCCCGCGCTGCGCTGGAGCTGGCAGAGATCGATCTGGCGAATACCCGTATTACTGCGCCCGACGATGGCCAGCTTGGTCAGCTGTCGGTTCGCACCGGTGCTTATGTCACGGCCGGTACGCGCCTGACCTCGGTGGTACCCAATCACAAATGGATCATCGCGAACCTGAAAGAGACCCAGTTGGCCAATATTCGGCCCGGCCTGCCGGTGACTATTCGGGTCGATGCGCTGGATGGCAAACGCTTTAACGGGCAGGTGGAATTTATCTCGCCGGCCGCAGGCTCGGAGTTCAGCGCCATTTCGCCTGATAACGCTACCGGCAACTTCGTTAAAATCGCACAGCGTATTCCGGTTCGCATCCGCATCAACGATCAGGATATGCATCAGTTGCGTCCGGGTATGTCGGTCGAAGTAAATATCGACACCGCCGCCCAGCCCGCTGCTGAGGGCGCACCATGAGGGTTCGTTTACTGATCGGTGTGATGGCGCTGCTGCTGACAGGCTGTGCCACCCAGGTTGAAAAGGCACCGTCCTCTCTGCCGATCCCCGACGCGTGGCGTAATAGTGTCGGTCCTTCTGCCGCACCGGAGGCGGCGTGGTGGCGCGCGTTTCATGATGAATATCTCAACCGGCTGGTGACCCAGGCGCTACGCAATAATCCCGATATTCTCACGGCACGATCCCGGGTCGATCAGTATCGCGCACAGCTGCGCGCCACGCAGGGCGATAACTTTCCGACGCTGAGCGCCGGGGTGGCTGCGACCCGCGAGCGCACGCTCTCTTCAGTGACGGGCCAGCCGTATGAAACCGATGTTTTCCAGGGCTTACTACAGGCGAACTATGAGGTCGATCTCTGGGGAGCGCGCAGCAGTAGCATTTCGGCGGCACAGGCGACCTTAGCGGCGCAGCAGGCTGCCGCGTCTGCCGCCGAGCTGACCATCGCCAGTTCGGTGGCGTCAGGATATCTCAACCTCTGCGCGCTGGATGAACAGCTGCGGGTGACGGAGGCGACACTGGCGACCCGCAACAACTCCCTGAAGCTGGCACAGCGTCAGTTTGAAACCGGCTACACCTCCAGACTGGAGTGGATGCAGGCGGCCTCGGAATATCAGTCAGCCAGAGCGCAGATGCCGCAGCTGCAGCATCAAATCACCCAGCAGGAAAATGCGCTGAGCATTCTGGTGGGCATGAATCCGCGCAGCATCGCCCGTCATCAGCAGTTCGACCAGATCTTACCGCAGCAGATGCCGTCACTGTTACCCTCAGAGCTGCTCAATCGCCGTCCGGACATTGTGCAGGCACAGCGTCAGTTACTGGCCGCAGATGCGAGCCTGGCATCGTCGCGGGCGAAGCTGTTGCCAGGGCTGAATCTCACCGCCACCGGCACCCTGCAGAGTTCGGTGTTGCATCAGCTGGCGGATGACCCGTTCCGGCTGTGGAGCGTCGGCGGCAGCATTCTGGCGCCGCTGCTGAACCGTGAAGCGCTGACGGCGCAGGTGGATGTCTCCATGGCGACGCGCAATCAGGCACTTTATGGCTATGAAAAAGTGGTACGCAACGCCTTCGCGGAAGTCAGCGATGCCATCGATGCCATCAGACGGGGTGAGGAACAGCTCCAGGAGCTGCAAAAGCAGGAAGCCTATGTAACGGAGGCGCTGCGCATTGCCCGCAGTCGCTATCAGAACGGCTACGCTTCTTATCTGGATGAACTGGATGCGCAGCGAACCCTGTTCTCAACTCAGCTCAATCGGGTGACGGTCAAAAATAACCTGCTGCTGGCGCAAATCGATCTCTACCGCGCGCTGGGCGGTGGCTGGACACCGGCCTCCACACCGTAATTGCCTGGTCCGATCCAGCCGCAGCCAGAGTTTCTGCGGCCAGGATCGGCCTCTGCGCTGTGGCTATGACTGCGCATCTTACCCCGCTTTAATCCCCCAAATAACCACTAAAAACCCATGCATACTTCTGCTTACCTGTCTTTACATTCGATGGTATCATGCGCGGGTTTTAAGCCAGCCAGACGGAAAAGCGCACGAAAAGTTCAGGCTGCGCACGGCAAGTTATTCACATAAATAATTGATATAAATAACAAAAGAAGGGATTCATCATGAATAAAAATACATTTTTTACATTAGTCGTCGCTGCTGTGTTATTAACCGGCTGCGCGCGTACGGCACCGATTCATAACGTGAATCAGACACTGACTCAGCGCTACACCGATAACCAGATGAAACTGGCGATCATTGAAGCGGGCATTGGCCGTAAATGGGTGATGACGCCTGTTTCTCCTGGCGTGATCAATGGCCGTCTGGCCCAGCGTGATTTCGTGGCGACCATTCGCATTACCTATACCAGCCAGAACTACCGCATCGATTATGTCAGCAGTGAAAACCTGAAAGCGGGACAGGGTGAGATCCACAATAACTACAACCGCTGGATTGCCAATCTCGATCAGGATATTCAGTTACGACTCTCGGCCATGGCCGCTCAGTAATGCGTGCGCTGTCGCAATGATTTGCTAACAGACGATCGGAGCATAAAGATCGCCGGCATCCGGCCGACAAATCAGATGAGCTGCTATTGCTGAACCACCAAATAAACCTCTACCGTGAATCCCCGATGCGGGATCGGCAGAAGATTTCCGGTACGCACTTTTTTGCTGAGGGCAGGGGTGACGATCCGATGAACGCCGACTCCACACGTATGACGAAAAGAGTGTTGAGATGAAGCTCACTTACTCACTGGTCGACTGGCAGGCTCTGGCTCCGGGATTACACGGGCGCGAGGCCTGGCAGAACTGGGCACAACAGGGCATGGCTATCGACCCGACTGAGGTGATGGCAAAGCCGCAATTTTTACCGATGATGACAGCACGTCGTCTGAGCGGGGGCAGTCGTGCGGCAGTAGAGTGCGGGCTGGCGCTGCTGGCGCGTCAGCAGGTTGACGCGATCGTGTTTACCAGTCGTCACGGTGAACTGGAGCGTAATCTGCGTATTCTCACCACCCTGGCGAATCAGCAGGCCATGTCCCCCACGGATTTCGCCATGTCGGTTCACAACTCGGCGGTCGGCAGTCTGACCATTGCGGCAAAAGCGCCACTGGTCTCCACCTCAATTGCGGCTGGCATAGACTCTTTTCAGCAGGGGCTGATTGAAGTCAGTGCTCTGCATCAGTCGGGTTATCAGCAGGTACTGCTGGTCGATTTTGACGGCATCGTGCCTGATTATTATCTGCCGTGGCTGTCGGAACAGTGCGTGAATGTCCCCTATGCGGTGGCGCTGCTGCTGCGTGCGGGCGAAGAGCTGCACTGTACGGGCCGCGCCGGAAAAGAGGAGCGCGCAGAACCGCGGTTGCCGCAGAGCCTGCATTTTCTGCAGCAGTGGCTGGCGGAATCGACCACCTTCAGCCTGCCAGGCGAACGCCTGACATGGCACTGGGAGAGAAATCATGGCTGATTGTTCACAACCGGCGTTGTTCGCGGGCAGTCGCGTTAACTACTGCTGGCGGCTAATGATGACGGCGGTGAGTTTTACGCTGTTTGGCCTTGGCGGGTTGCTGCTGTCACTGATTGGCTTCAATCTGCTGCTGCTGGTTCAGCGTGATTCGCTGCGCCGCCGTCAACTGGCCCGACGCGCTATCGCCTTCAGCTTTCGCTGCTTTCTGCGGTTCTGCCGGATAACCGGGGTCTACGACTACCGCATTGAAGGGGCAGAGCAGCTGCAACAGGATCGCGGTTGCCTGATTGTCGCTAATCATCCGTCACTGATCGACTACGTGATGATCGCCTCGGTACTACCAGAGATGGATTGTCTGGTCAAAGCCGATTTGCAAAAGAACCCCTTTATGCGTGGGGTGATCCGCGCCGCCGACTATCTGATCAATAGTGAAGCAGAGACGCTGCTGCCGGACAGTCAGCAGCGACTGGCGCGCGGCGACAACATCCTGATCTTTCCGGAAGGTACCCGTACCCGCTATGGTCAGCCGCTGACGCTGCAGCGTGGGGCCGCCAATATCGCGGTGCGTGCCGGATGCGATCTGCGCGTGGTTCACATCACCTGCAGCCAGCGGATGCTCGATAAACAGAGCCGCTGGTATCAGATTCCGCCGGTTAAACCGCTGTTTACCGTGCGAGTACAAACGCGAATCGACAGTCAGTCGTTTTGTGAAAGCAATTCCGATGCGCAGCCGCTGGCCGCGCGTCGCCTGACCCGCCATTTAGAGCAGGCGCTGGTCCCCCAGAACAGGTAAGACGAAAACCGGTATGGATTCATTAATTAACGATATCAAACAGATGATTATCGACACGCTGAACCTTGAAGATCTTAGCCCCGATGATATAGAGACCGACGCGGCGCTGTTTGGCGACGGACTGGGGCTGGACTCCATTGATGCACTGGAACTTGGCCTGGCAGTGAAAAATCGCTATGGCGTGGCACTTTCTGCGGAGAGTGAAACCCTGCGTGCCCACTTCTTCTCTGTTGCGACGCTGGCAGCGTTCATCAACCAACAGCGCGGCTGAAAGCGGAGACAACCTTATGATGAACAAACAAGAGATTTATCAGGAAGTGGCTTCGCTGCTCACCAGCCTGTTTGAAATTGCCCCTGAGGATATCCATCCTGAGGCACGGCTCTATGAAGATCTTGAACTCGACAGCATTGATGCCGTCGATATGGTGGTTCACCTGCAAAAACGTACCGGCCGTAAAATTAAGCCGGAAACCTTCCGCACGGTGCGTACCGTCCAGAACGTGGTGGATGCAGTAGAACAACTGATGCGCGAAGACGCCTGATCCCCTGTGCCTGCTGCCACTCTTCGTCTGCTCAATCTGCTTACGCTGCTGACCTGGCCACTGCTGGTCTGGCTGGCACTGACTCAGTCGCACTGGCAGGGGCTGTTCTGGCTGCTGGCGCTGCTGTTTAGTCTGCGCTGGCTGCAGCTGCGTCGTCAGCAGAATGCTATGGGCGCGGTCATGGGCTGGCTGGCGCTACTCGGCGCGCTGCTCTGTGTCAGCAGCCAGCTGTTACGCGCTCAGCATCTGCTGCTCTGGTATCCGGTGGCGGTTAATCTGGCGATGCTGCTGGTGTTTGGCGCCTCACTCTGGAGTGCGATGCCGCTGGTGGAACGCATTGCCCGGTTACGCGAGCCTGAGCTGCCTGCTGCCGCGATACTTTATACCCGCCGCGTGACTCAAATATGGTGTCTGTTTTTCATCGGCAACGGCAGCATGGCGCTGTTTACCTGTCTGAATGGCGATCTGCGGCTCTGGACGCTGTGGAACGGCGGCATCAGCTATCTGCTCATCGCCGCGCTGATGGGGGCTGAATGGCTGATTCGTCAGCGCGTGAGGCGGAAAGCATGAGGGTGGCTGACTGGCTGACAGGAGATGAGCGCGAGGTCGCCTGGCGCGGCGATCAACCGCTGATGCTCAGCACGATGTATCGTCAGGTGCTGGCACTCAGCCAGCGCTTAGCGGCACAGCCGGGCAGGCACTGGGCGCTCTGTTTCGATGACAGTTACCGGTTTTGTGTCGCCCTACTGGCATGCTGGTACGCCGGTAAAACGCCGGTGATGCCGGGACACAGCCGTGCCGCGCTGCTGGATGAGATGGCTGATCGGCTGGATGGCGTACTGTGTGACATGCCGCTGGCGGTCAGTCTTCCGCTGCTGGCGAGTGACGACGCAGAAGCGCAGGGGCAGTTACCGCCGCTGCCGGCACGTTCAGCGCTGGTGCTCTTCACTTCGGGATCCACCGGCGCGCCGCGTCAGGTGGTGAAGTCGCTGGCGGTGATGGAGCAGGAGAGCCAGTGGCTGCGCAACCTGTGGGGCGAGCAGTTGCGAGGATGCCGGTTTATCGCTTCGGTCAGCCATCAGCATCTCTACGGTCTATCGTTCCGGATTTTTTTGCCGATGATGCTCAGGCTGCCGTTTTCCGCTCAGCCACTGTTTTACGGCGAACAGCTGGCTCAGCTTCCGCGCGACTGTCGTTATGCGTTTATCAGCAGCCCGGCCTTTTTATCGCGGCTGGACAGCGGGCTTGTCGCGCCCGCCTGTGAACTGATTGTCTCTGCCGGTGGCGTACTGCGCGGTGCCGATGCGGAACAGGTCTGGCAGCGTTTTGGCTGTCCGGTCAGTGAAATCTATGGCAGCACCGAAACCGGCACGCTGGCCTGGCGTCGGTGTGATAGAACCAACGCGCCGTGGCGCTGCTTCCCGGCAGTCAGGCTGGAGCAGGTGACGCCCGATCGCTGGCAGGTCTGGTCGCCACTGATTGCGGGTGAATGCGGCCTTCCGCTTGACGATCGGTTGAATATGCAGCTGGACGGCGGATTCCAGCTGGCAGGACGTCACGATCGCATCGTAAAAATCGGCGATAAGCGCATCTCGTTAAGTGAAGTGGAGCGACGTCTGACCGACCTGCCGGAGATAGACGATGCTGCGGCGCTGGTGGTCACGCGTCATGAGCGTCAGGCGATTGGCGTTGTGTTGTCGCTGAACAGCACGCTGGACGAAGCAGCATTGCCTCAGCGCAGACAGCAGTGGAAGTGCCAGCTGCAGCGCTGGCTGGAACCGCTGGCGATGCCGCGCTACTGGCGTGTTGTCGCTACCATTCCGGTTACCCCCCAAAGTAAACGCGCCTGGCCGCAAATAGAGGAACTTTTCCATGTTGCCGATTGAACGCAGCCGGGAGCTGCAGGCGGACAGCGTGACGCTGACCCTGCAGATTGAAGCCGGACTGTTCTGGTTCCAGGGCCATTTCGCGACCCTGCCGATTCTGCCTGGTGTGGCACAGCTCGACTGGGTCATGCACTACGGGATATTGCTGCTTGCGCCCGGAAAACAGTTTGCCGCCATTGAAAACATCAAATTTCAGCAGCCGGTCACACCCGACTCTCTGTTACAGCTCCATCTTGACTGGGACGCTGAAAAGTCGCGTCTGAGCTTCCGTTACAGCCTGCTGAGTGACAACGGCGAGCAGAGTGCCAGCAGCGGGAAGATTGCGCTGTGTTAAACACCGCATTTTCGCCCTGCGTGGTGATCCCCTGCTACAACCACGGCGCAATGATGGCGTCGGTGCTGGCGCGGCTGGCTCCCTTTAATCTGCCGGTGATCGTGGTGGATGACGGAAGCGATGCCGCCACCCAGCTTCAGCTGGCGACGCTGCACGCTCCGCAGCTCAGCCTGCTGCGGCTCGACAGTAATCAGGGCAAAGGCGCGGCAGTGATCCACGGCCTGCGGGCCGCGGCGGCACGTGGTTTCACTCATGCAGTGCAGCTCGACGCGGACGGCCAGCATCAGGCAGAAGATCTGCCGCTGATGCTGGCAGAAGCTGAACGTTATCCCGATGCGCTGATTTCCGGTCAGCCGCTGTATGACGACTCGATCCCCAAATCACGCCTTTATGGTCGCTACATCACGCATTTCTGGGTCTGGATTGAAACGCTGTCGCTGTCGATCCGCGACAGCATGTGCGGCTTCCGCGTCTATCCGCTGGCCGCGACGCTGGCGCTGTGCGATCGCCGTGCTATCGGCCAGCGCATGGATTTCGACACCGAAATTATGGTGCGACTCTACTGGCAGGGCATCCACAGTCGCTTTATCCCGACCCGCGTAACCTATCCCGCCAGCGGGCTGTCTCACTTCGATGCACTCTATGACAACCTGCGCATCTCCTGGATGCACACCCGGCTCTTCTTTGGCATGCTGCCGCGCATTCCCCGGTTGCTGACGATGCGTAAACCGCCAGCGCACTGGTCAGTGGAAACAGAACGGCGCGGACAGTGGGGATTACGCTTTATGCTGGCGGTCTATCGTTATGGCGGCCGACTGCCTTTTACGCTGCTGCTCTGGCCGGTGGTGGCGATTTACTGGCTGAGCGGTCAGCGCGCACGCACGGCCTCCCGGCAGTGGCTGGCGCAGGTGACGGCCGCCGCACAGCAGCGGCAGGTAGCGTTACCGCCCCGGCTTAACAGCTATCGCCATTTCCTGCGCTTTGCCGGGGCGATGCTGGATAAAGTGGCCAGCTGGCGCGGCGATCTGCGCTGGGGACGAGATATCGATTTTGCGCCGGGCGCGGAAGCGGTAATCCGCGCGCCTGCGGGTCAGGGCAAGCTGATTCTTGCTTCTCATCTTGGCGACATTGAAGCCTGTCGCGCCATGGCGCAGCAGGTTAGCGGGCTGGTGATTAACGCGCTGGTGTTTACCGACAACGCCCGGCGTTTTCGGGCGGTGCTGGAAACCATCGCCCCACAGGCGGGCGTCAATCTGATGCCGGTCAGCGATATCGGCCCGGAGACGGCGATCCTGCTGCAGCAGAAGCTGGATGCAGGTGAATGGGTGGCGATTGTCGGGGATCGCACGGCGGTGAATCCGCAGCGCGGTGGCGAGCGACGGGTGATCTGGAGCGACTTTCTGGGTCGTGCTGCCCCGTTTCCTCAGGGGCCGTTTGTGCTGGCGGCCGCATTGCGCTGTCCGGTGCTGCTGATGTTCGCCCTGCAGCAACAGGGTAAGCTGCGCATTCACTGTGAGCCGTTTGCCGATCCGCTGCTGTTGCCACGTGCGCAGCGTCAGCAGGCGCTGCAACAGGCGGTCGATCACTACGCGGAACGGCTGGCCCATTATGCGCTGCTGGCACCGCTCGACTGGTTCAACTTTTTCGATTTCTGGACGCTGCCTGAGCAACAGGCGCACCACAAGGAGTCTGACCATGACTGAACATCATGCTGAAGTCGTGCTGACCGTCTCATTCCACGACTGCGACCCGATGGGCGTGGTCTGGCACGGTAACTATTTCCGCTTTTTCGAAGTGGCGCGCGAAGCCCTGCTGCGCAGCATTAATTACAGCTATGCCGAAATGGCCGCCAGCGGCTACGTCTGGCCGGTGGTCGATACCCGGGTCAAATATCGTCAGCCCCTGCGCTGCGAAGAGACGATTCGCGTCAGCGCACGGATTACTGAATATGAGAACCGCCTGCGCATCGACTATGAAGTGCGCAACGCTGCCGATCAGATCACGACCAAAGCGCATACCCTACAGGTAGCGGTGGAGAAGGAAAGTCAGGCGTTATGCTTTGTATCGCCCGACATTTTACTGGAACGTTTAGGAGTGAAAGGATGCTGAAAATAGTGCTTACCAGCCTGTTGCTGTGGGCCGGTGCCGCCAGTGCGGTCACACTGGATCAGCTTCAACAGCGTTTTTCCAGCCAGCCGGTGATCCGGGCAGACTTCACCCAGACGCGCACCATCGCAGGCATGCGTCAGCCGCTGGTGTCGCACGGAGAGATGCTAATCGCCCGCGAACAGGGATTGTGGTGGCATCAACAGACGCCGTTTGTGATGACCCTGCTGCTGGATGATAAACGAATGGTGCAGAGCCTCAGCGGTCAGAAGCCGCAGGTGATCACCGCCGACAGTAATCCGCAGATGTTCCAGTTCAACCATCTGCTGCGGGCGCTGTTCCGGGCCGATCAGAAGGTGCTGAATGAGAACTTCAGCGTGGCCTTCAGCGATCGTGGCAATGGCGCCTGGACGCTGGAACTGACGCCGAAAGCCGCGCCGCTCAACAAAATCTTCAACCGTATCTCGCTGGCGGGCAGCACCTTCCTGGATAGTATCAACCTGGACGATAAGCAGGGCGATAAGACGCAGATTCAGCTCAGCAACACCCGTATTGAACCGCCACAGTTAAGCGACGAGGAGCAGGCGCGTTTTGCGGGGCCGTAATGATCGGCTGCTGGCCATTCTGTGGCTGGCCCTCTGCCTGCTGCTGGCCGCCGCGCTCGCTTTTCTGTTGCCGCGCAGTCAGCTCAACAGCAGCGTGCTGGCGCTTCTGCCGCAGCAGAATCTGGGCGCGGCACCGCCTGCGCTGCAGCAGGGCTTTATGCAGCGGCTGGATCGCCAGATGGTGTGGCTGGTTTCACCCGGTGAGCAGGACGATCCCCAGGTCGCCGCCTGGTGGCTGGCTCAGCTGCGCGCGTTGCCTGATCTGAAACAGGTGCAGGGCGATCTTGATGGACAACAGCAGCAGCAGTGGGGCCGCTTTGCCTGGCAACACCGTAACGGCCTGATTGATGAGGCGACGCGCAGCCGGTTGCAGAACGGCGGCGAAGCGCAGGCCGACTGGCTGCTGGCGCAGCTCTTCTCGGCCTTCTCGGGCGTCAGCAGCAAAGAGTTGCAAGGCGATCCTTTGATGCTGGTGCGCGGTTCGCAGCTGGCGCTGGCCCAGAACGCTGGGCGGATGACGCTGCATGATGGCTGGCTGACCGTAAAAAATGAGCAGGGTCAGCAGTGGTATTTTCTGCATGGCGAGCTGGCAAATAACGCCTTCAGTATGCAGCAAAGTCATGCGCTGGTGACCCGGCTCAGCGCGCTGGAACAGCAGCTTAAAAGCCGCTGGCCGCAGGCGAAACTGCTGACGCGGGGCACGGTGCTGTTCAGCGACAACGCCAGTCAGCGTGCTCAGCATGATGTCAAAACGCTGGGCAGTGTGACGCTGGCTGGCGTCGTCCTGCTGGTGCTGCTGGTCTTCCGCTCACTGCGTCCGCTGCTGCTGACGGTGACCTCCGTGGCCATTGGCGCAATGGCGGGCACGGTGATGACGCTGCTTTGCTTCGGCGAGCTACATCTGATGACGCTGGTGATGAGCCTGAGTATTGTCGGCATCTCGGCAGATTACACACTCTATTATCTCACCGAGCGCATGGTGCACGGCGATCAGCAGACACCGTGGCAGAGCCTGCGTAAAGTGCGTGGCACGCTGCTGCTGGCGCTCGCGACCACGGCCATTGCCTGGTTGCTGATGCTGCTGGCGCCGTTTCCGGGGCTGCGTCAGCTGGCGGTGTTTGCCGCCAGCGGCTTAACCGCCTCCTGCCTGACGGTGATTCTGATCTATCCGTGGCTGGTTCCTGGATTACCGGTGCGTCCGGTGCCGCTGATGGTGCCCCTGGCCCGCTGGCTTGCTGCCTGGCGTCGTCAGCGTGGGCTGCGTGTCGGATTACCCGTATTGATGGCTATCTTCGCCGTGTCCGGGATTGCTCAGCTAAAAGTGGATGATGACATCGCGCATCTGCAAAGTGCGCCTGCGCAGCTGCTGGAGCAGGATCGCCAGCTGGCAACCCTGACCGGCCAGCGCGCCGATCAGACCTGGTTTGTGGTCTGGGGCGATGATGCACAGCAGACGCTGCAGCGGCTGGAAAAACTGGCACCGGACCTGCACCAGGCGCAGCAGCAGGGCTGGTTGCAGCGCTATCGTCTGCTGCCGCTGTCGTCACTGGCGCAGCAACAGCAGGATCTGCAGTTGCTGCAGCAGGCCGCTCCAACGATTACGGCTCGCGTGCAGCAGGCGGGGATAGCGCTGGCCGCGCCGGATCTGACCCCGATGCCGGTGACGCCAGAGGCCTGGCTGGCGAGTCCGCTGAGTGAAGGCTGGCGACTGTTGTGGCTGACGCTGCCGGACGGGCAGAGTGGCATTCTGATCCCCACCAGCGGCGTCAAAAACAGCGCCGCACTCGCAGAGCTGGCTAAGCAGCATCCGGGCATCAGCTGGATCGATCGCAAAGCGAGTTACGATTCGCTGTTCAGCTTCTGGCGGACGTTACTGAGCGGATTACTGGCGCTGGCGCTGCTACTGATTACCCTGAGTTTTGTCGTGCGGCTGGGATTAAAGGCGGGCTTACGCAGCTCGCTGCCGTCGCTGCTGTCGCTGGCGATGGCGCTGGCCACGCTGGGCTGGATCGGTGCATCGCTCAACCTGTTCGCGCTGCTGGCGCTGATTCTGGTGCTGGGCATCGGAATTAACTACACGCTATTTTTCAGCAACCCACAGGGGACGCCGCTGACCTCGCTGCTGGCGGTATCGCTGGCGATGATAACCACCTTACTGACGCTGGGAATGCTGGTCTTCAGCAGCACCAGCGCGATTGCCAGTTTTGGCACCGTATTATGCAGCGGCATCTTCAGCGCGTTCCTGCTGTCGCCGCTGGCGATGCGACCCACCCGATCAAGGAGTAAACGATGATCCGCGCCGCCTTTATTCTGCTGACGGCTCTGCTGCTCAGCGCCTGTGCCGGCCATGCACCCGACAGCAGCCGTCCCTCTGCCTGGCTGAAACCAGGCGTGAAAGTGACGCTGCCACCGCCGGGCATCCGTCCGGCCTTCCAGCAGCAGCAGTTGCTGACCGGGCAGGTTAAAGGTCAGAGTCAGTCACTGCTGGTACTGCTCAGCGCCGATGAACAGCAAATCGATCTGGCCGGGCTCTCTTCGGTGGGTATCCGCCTGTTCAGCCTGCGCTACGATGCCAGCGGTATTCACACTCAGCAGCTGATGCCGCTGCCGCACATGCCACCCGCCAGTCAGGTGCTGGCGGACATCATGCTCAGCTACTGGCCGCTGGAGGTGTGGCAAAAACAGCTGCCGCCAGGCTGGACGCTGCAGGATCAGGGGTTAAAGCGCCTGCTGATCGATGCCGATAACCAACTGGTGACCGAAATTGATTATCTGCAACGCGGTAATCAGCGCCAGCCGATCAGCATTCAGCAGCATGCCTTTGGCTATCAGATCCGCATTCAACATCTGGACGCCTCATGATCTACATCTCTGCCATCGGCATGCTGAATGCCCTGGGTAATGACAGTCAGCATATTGCGGCCAGCCTGAAAAAAGGTGAGGCACCCGGCATGCAACTGCGTCATGGCTGGCTGAGCGGTGATCGTACCTGCTGGCTCGGCAGGGTTGACGGCGAATTGCCCCCGATCCCGGTCGCCCTGAGTGCGCACAACACCCGTAATAATCAGCTGCTGCTTGCCGCGCTGGCGCAGATCCGCCCGGCACTTGATGCGGCGATTACGCGCTATGGTGCCAGCAGAGTGGCGATTGTGCTGGGGACCAGCACCTCGGGCGTGGATGAGGGCGATCAGCAGATTTGCGGTAGCCAGCCGGATTATCACTACCAGATGCAGGAGCTGGGCGATCCTTCCCGTTTTCTGGCTCACTATCTGCATCTGGATGGCCCGGCCTATACCATTTCCACCGCCTGTTCCTCCAGTGCCCGCGCCATTATCAGCGGCCAGCGGCTGATCGCGGCAGGGCTGGTGGATGTGGCGCTGGTGGGCGGTGCGGACTCGCTAAGCCGGATGCCGATTAACGGCTTCGACAGTCTGGAATCGCTGTCGGAACGCCGCTGCGCCCCGTTCAGCCGCGATCGCGACGGCATCTCGATTGGCGAAGGGGCCGCGCTAATGCTGCTGACGCGCGAACCGCAGCCGCTGGCGCTGCTGGGCGTCGGCGAATCTTCTGACGCCTGGCACATGTCTGCGCCCCATCCGCAGGGTGAGGGCGCTGAACGGGCGATGCGCATGGCGCTGCAACAGGCGAATCTGTTGCCGCAGCAGGTGGGTTATATCAATCTGCACGGCACAGCGACGCCGCTGAACGATCAAATGGAAGCCGCCGTGATAGCGCGTCTGTCTGGCAATGCAGTGCCGTGCAGTTCGACCAAACATCTGACCGGCCATACGCTCGGTGCGGCGGGCGTATGCGAAGCCGCACTCAGTGCGCTGATCCTGCAGGAAAATCTGCCGCTGCCCGCGCAGGATTTCAGTGAGGCGGCGCAGGATGAGACACTGCCGGATTGCGGCTTGCTGTTACAGCCACAGGCGCTGCAACGGCCGGTCATCGCCTCTAATTCATTCGCCTTTGGCGGTAACAACACCTGTCTGATTCTGGGGCGACCTGATAATGATTAACTCTCCCGCGGCGCTCTGGCTGCCGCACGCTGCACCGATGCTGCTGCTTGATCAACTGATTGCCGTCGATGATGAGCAGGTTCACTGTCAGGTTTCGACCTGCGCTGGTGGCTTACTGGCACCGTTCCTGACGCCACAGGGTGAACTGCCCGCCTGGTTTGGCGTGGAGATGATGGCGCAAACTGTGGGCGTCTGGTCGGGCTGGCATGCAAAGCAGGGCGGTGCAACCCTGATCCCACCCGGTATGCTGCTGGGCGGACGCGGCTGGCGGGCAGAGCATCCCCGGTTTCCCGCTAATGTCACGCTGGATATCCGGATGACGCTGCTGATGCGCGACGACCGCATGGGCAGCTTTGAAGGCGACATTCGTT
This sequence comes from Pantoea sp. SM3640, assembly GCF_015654165.1. Lineage (NCBI taxonomy): Bacteria > Pseudomonadati > Pseudomonadota > Gammaproteobacteria > Enterobacterales > Erwiniaceae > Pantoea > Pantoea sp. SM3640. The sequence continues at coordinate 2,379,703 of NZ_CP064872.1, read as the reverse complement.
ATGGCACGCAGCGGCTTGCCAGCGGCCGTCTGAATACTTATCAACCCAATGAAGCAGAGTTACAGCAATTAATGTCACAAGGAAATCAGCCATGACAGATTCAGTATTGGTCACGGGCGCCAGTAAAGGCATAGGCCGCGCAATAGCGCTGCGTCTCGCTCAGGATGGCTATCAGGTTATCGTACATTTCAACCGCGATCGCGATGGTGCTGAGCAGTGCCTCCAACAGATCGAGACTGCAGGCGGCAGTGGACGGGTGCTGGGATTTGATGTTGCTGACCGGACGGCAACCCGCGCCGCGCTGGAGGCGGACATTGCGCAACACGGTGCCTACTATGGCGTGGTGAGCAATGCCGGTATCAGCCGTGATGCAGCCTTTCCCGCGCTGACGGATCAGGAGTGGGACAGCGTAATCCATACCAATCTCGACAGCTTTTACAACGTGATCCAGCCCTGCGTGATGCCGATGATCGGCCTGCGACGCGGTGGCCGCATTATCACGCTCTCTTCGGTATCCGGGATGATGGGCAATCGCGGCCAGGTCAACTACAGTGCGGCGAAAGCAGGCATTATTGGTGCCACCAAGGCGCTGGCGATTGAACTGGCTAAACGTAAAATCACGGTTAACTGCATCGCGCCGGGGCTGATCGACACCGGCATGGAAGGGCTGGAGCCGCAGGTGATTGAAGAGGCGATGAAGATCGTGCCGATGAAGCGCATGGGTGCGGCTGAAGAGGTCGCCGGGCTGGCGAGCTATCTGATGTCCGATATCGCCGGTTACGTGACGCGTCAGGTGATTTCGATTAATGGAGGCATGCTGTGATCCAGCGGGTCGTCGTAACCGGCATGGGCGGCGTGACCGCCTTTGGGGAGTCCTGGGCTGAGATCTCGGCACGCATCCGTGCTGGCCGCAATGCGGTACGTTTTATGCCGGAGTGGCAGGTTTATGACGGACTGCATACTCTGCTGGCCGCGCCCGTGGATGATTTTGTGCTGCCTGCGCACTACACCCGCAAGCGTATCCGCGCCATGGGCCGTGTTTCGCTGCTGGCAACGCGCGCGACCGAGCTGGCACTGACTCAGGCGGGCCTGATTGATCATCCGGTGCTGACCAGTGGAGAAACGGGTATCGCCTACGGTTCGTCGACCGGCAGCACCGGGCCGGTCAGCGAGTTCGCCACCATGCTGACGGAAAAGCACACTAACAATATTACCGGCACCACCTATGTGCAGATGATGCCGCATACCGCTGCCGTTAATGCCGGGCTGTTTTTCGGCCTGCGCGGCCGGGTGATCCCGACCTCCAGCGCCTGCACCTCTGGCAGTCAGGCGATTGGCTATGCCTGGGAAGCGATTCGTCACGGCTATCAGACGGTGATGGTGGCGGGGGGAGCCGAAGAACTCTGTCCGTCGGAAGCCGCAGTGTTCGATACGCTGTTTGCCACCAGCCAGCGTAACGACGCTCCCCACACCACGCCCGCGCCTTTTGATCAGCAGCGCGATGGTCTGGTGATTGGTGAAGGGGCAGGCACGCTGATTCTGGAGTCGCTGGAACATGCTCAGGCGCGCGGCGCCACCATTTACGCCGAGCTCACCGGTTTTCACACCAACTGTGACGCGGCCCATATCACGCAGCCGCAGCGGGAAACCATGCAGATTTGCATCGAGCGGGCATTACAGAGTGCAGGAATTACAGCGTCAGAGGTGGGCTACGTGAATGCGCACGGCACAGCCACTGAGCGCGGTGATATGGCCGAAAGTCTGGCGACTGCGGCGGTATTTGGCGAAACCACGCCCATTTCTTCATTGAAATCCTATTTTGGTCATACGCTGGGTGCCTGTGGGGCGCTGGAAGCCTGGATGAGCATTGAGATGATGCGCGAAGGGTGGTTTGCGCCAACCCTGAACCTGACACAACCCACCGCCGACGGTGGTCAGCTGGATTACATCATGGGTAAGCCTCGAGAGCTGGAGACCGACTATATCCAGAGCAACAATTTTGCCTTTGGTGGAATTAATACCTCACTGATCTTCAGGCGCTGGCGCGGCGTCTGATCTCAGGCCCGTGCTGCACTGGCACGGGCCGGTTTATCTTTCAGAAGAAAAAACCGGACGATAATCAGCCTTTGATTTACACTGTCACCCGCCGCATCACTGTCGGCGATCCCTATTTTTCACAGGATAGTTATGTCTTTGCCCTTGCCGCCCGACGATCACGATGAGCCGATTCGCCAGTCACTTGACGATGCGCACTTTGCGATAGTGGTGCTTGCGGTGACCTCGGTAACGCTTATAATCTTTGTGCTGATGATTACGCTCTGGATGAGCTGACGCAGACAGGGGATCCAACGGACTGAATAAGGAGAAGGCGATGGACTCCGGAGATGATAAATTAATCGCAATTATCGGTTTACTGGCTGCCTGCCTGATCGGGGTGACCTTCCTGTTTACGATGGTCTGGCTTACCGACGTTCGTCATCCTGCCGACCCCACGCTCGACGTTCAGTCCTGTCACCCCAAAAAGTCACCGTCTCAGCCTGTCTGATTACGCGTCGCAAACTTAATCTGCTGACTGCGCAACACCAGCGCTAACGCCTCATGCAGGTTCCGGTTGCCATTGGGATCGGCTAATCCCAGCAGCGGACCTGGCGAACGTCGGTCATCGGCCCAGGCGGGATATTCCACCACCGGATAGAGCGATATCCCCTCCACCGCAATGCCCTGATCCAGCGCCACCGCCACATTTTCACTGATCTCCTGTAGCCAGGGCGCACGTGCATCACCTTCTGCGCCGGTTTCGGCAATCAGCATCGGACGCCGGAAGCGTTGCCAGCACTGCGCCAGCAGAATATGCAGCGGCTCGCGCACCGGATCATCTTGTGACATTGGCTGATTGGGGAAAAACCAGTGGTTGTCGGGATAGTAGTTCAGGCCCAGAATATCCAGGCAATCTTCACTGCCGCCTAACTCCTTATCAACGCGGCCAGCCAGCATATCCCAGGCTTCAAACTGCGCCTGGTGATGCGCATCGGCATAAGGCTTGCTGTCCGGGTTATCAGGATGATGGGCAATCTGAACCAGCGGGTCGGTCAGCACAAAGCGTGCCTCCGGATAGACGTCGCGAATCGCATGAATCGCCGCCAGCGAGGCGCGGACCAGCTGGCGCTTCAGCTCTTTACCACGCTGTGCGGCATGGGGATTAAACCAGGCGACATCCGCACCGGCCCACGACCAGAATGAGATTTGATTCACCGGCGTAAAAAAGGGGCGCTCAATGCCCTGGTCGCGCATCAGTTGCGCCATCGCGCGGGCGAACCGGCTAAAATGATCAACAAATTCGGCTTTCCAGATATTAAGATGATCGGGATAACCAAAGTGCGCCAGCTCCCAGATGATCTCCATCTGCTGACGTCGTGCGGCGTCAACCATGGGCAGAAAGCTCTGCCAGTCATACTGACCGGGAATCTTTTCAATCAGATGCCAGCGCGCACCGTCGCGGGCGGTCAGCAGATGCTGCTCAGCCAGCGCGGCATAATCTTTTTCCAGCAGCATATCGTGTCCGCTGCTGATCACCATATCCAGACGTTTCCCTGGCGTACGGCAGGCGGTGGAGCAGGGGAAACTTCCCTGGAAAAAGCTGCGAAACAGGCTGGGATGGTAGCGCTGGCGGGCATCTGTAAGGGATTGATGAGACATATTCCTCTCCTGCCGGACAAATGCCGGTCACAGATCGTCCGGTTAAGTCTAGACTAAAAAACGCCCGCGACCGCTCACTCAATCGGAGCAGAGGTATGGCGTCAGACGCCGGGCCGGGGAATAATAAAAATAACTGCATTTTACAGGGAATTTTCATGACCGAAGCGTTTGAGCTCTCGCAGCCATCAGAACAGACCAGCTGGCTGGAAACACGGCTGGAGCCTCAGTGTCAGCGCCATCCAGGGCTGAGCGGTGTCCATCAGCTGAGCGACGGGCTGGATGCCTTTGCTGCCCGCTATCTGCTGATGCAGAAAGCGGAGCGTTCACTCGATATTCAGTATTACATCTGGCAAAACGATCTCTCTGGCCGGCTGCTGTTCAGCGCTGTACTGGAAGCAGCCCGGCGCGGCGTGAAGGTACGGCTGTTGCTGGATGACAATAATACGCCGGGTCTGGACGAGACGCTGGCCCAGCTTAATCGCCATCCCAATATTGAGGTCCGGCTGTTTAACCCATTTTCGTTTCGCACGCTGCGAGCGCTGGGCTATCTCACTGATTTTGCCCGTCTGAACCGCCGCATGCACAACAAAAGCTTTACGGTGGATGGCGTGACGACCGTGGTCGGCGGGCGCAATATCGGCGACGAATATTTCGGCACCGGTAATGAACCGCTGTTTGCCGATCTCGACGTGATGGCGATTGGCCCGGTGGTGAAAGAGGTTGCAGAGGATTTTGAGCGCTACTGGCACAGTAAGCCGGTGTCCCCGCTGCAGAAGGTGCTGGATGACGAGGCGCCGGAAGAGGACAGTGTGAGTCTGCCAGCAGAATGGCGTCACAGTGAACCGGTGCAGCGCTACCTGCAGCGGCTGGAAAATTCATCGCTGCTGCAGGAGCTGGAAGAGGGGACGCTGGCGCTGACCTGGGCAAAAGCGCGCCTGCTGAGTGACGATCCGCGTAAAGGGCTGGGTAAAGCACGCGCCAGAAGCCTGCTGCCGCAGCGGATGCTGGAGGTGATTGGCACGCCACAACAGCAGTTCGACATCATCTCGGCCTACTTTGTGCCAACCCGCGCAGGTGTCGCCCAGCTGCTGGCGCTGAAGCGCAAAGGGGTGAAAATTGCCATTCTGACCAACTCGCTGGCGGCCAACGATGTGTCGATTGTTCATGCCGGTTACGCTAAATGGCGCAAAAAGCTGCTGCGCCACGGCATTGCGCTTTATGAGCTGAAACCGCAGGCGGGCGTCCCTGAAGCCCCGCACGACCGGGGCTTAACCGGTAATTCTGGCTCCAGCCTGCATGCCAAAACCTTTTCGGTGGACCAAAAAACGTTGTTTATCGGCTCGTTTAACTTCGATCCCCGTTCAGCCGTGCTGAATACCGAGATGGGACTGGTTATCGAGAGTGCGGCGCTGGCCGGAGAAACGCATCAACGTTTCAGCCAGTCGATGCGCGATCGGGCATGGACACTGCGGCTGGATAAGTGGGGACGGGTAAACTGGCTGGAGTATCCGGATGAGCCGCAGCAGATCGTGCACAAGCACGAACCGGGCTGCTCTTGGTGGCAACGGCTTCAGGTGCGGTTAGTGTGGCGACTGCCGATTGAGTGGCTGCTGTAAGATCCAGGATGGACCCTGCGCGGGCTCAGGGAGCATACGCCCTTCGCAAAGACGCAAAACCCGCCATCCATGGCGGGCTCAGCGCGGGCCATCCCTGGCCCGCTATGCTTTGCTACTGGCGTTTGCTCCCATCGCTTTAATTTTTTGTGCTGTCTGTATATAACACCATCAATTCCCTTGTCCGGCCTGTTTGCGCTCAAACTTCCCGGAGAACAGGAACCGCAGCAGCGGGATGCGCAGGTGAATCTCATACAGCAGAAACGCGATGCCAAACACCATCAACAGGCCAACGAAGAAGCCCAGCGTGTTATTTTCGATGCGCGGCGTGACATAAATGCCATACAGCAGCGTCAGCGGATGGTGCACCAGGTAGATAAACAGCGATGCATTGACCAGATACATGATGCGCGGTGAATGCGCGTTCAGCAGTTTGTGACCAAAGCAGAAGCAGACGTTCAGCATGCAGAGGCCCATCAGCGTCGTGATGATCGCATCCAGCTCATATAACCAGCCATCGCCGCTGCTCAGTCGCTGATTGGTACAGTAGGCGACAAACATCAACACCGCGCCAATCCACATCACCGGATTAAACCGTACAAACAGCTGCTTCAGCGGTGGATGCTTCCACGCCAGCGCCCCGAGCATAAAGAATGGCAGATAGAAAAGTGTCTGCATCACAACAATGCTGAACAAACCATCCATCAGCCAGGCGGGCTGAAACATAAACACCAGACGGCGGAACACGCACCACACCAGCGCCCACGCCAGCATGCCAGCGGTCAGTGCACCCCAGCCAACCCGTGTGTAATCAATGGTGCGATGCTGATCGCGCAACCAGCGGAACGTCACCATGCCCAGCGTAGTCAGCATCACCAGCACCACCAGGAACCACAGGTGTGAAATCAGCTCCCACATCAGGTTATTAAACTTCTGATACGGCGTGAAACGCGGCCAGTCAGCCAGTTTATCTGTCCACGCTTTCAGCATGAAAAATTGCGGCAGCGTGAGCAGCGGAACGGCGGTGAGAAGCGGTATCCCCACGCGTTCCAGTCGCACCTTCAGGAAACGGCGTGGCTGATAGCGCAGATATAGCATGTAGGAGAAATAGCCCGAGATGACAAAAAAGACCTGCATGCGAAACGCATGGATAAAATCATTCAGCAGCGTCAGCCATAACGAGGCCTCCTGGCTGTTTACTGCCCATTTCTGTGCTGAGTAGATGAGGGAAACGTGAAACGGCACCCCCAGTAACATCAGATATGCGCGGATGGAGTCGAGGAAGTATTCACGTTCAGGTTTTACAGTACTCATAAAGTTCCAGTTCGTTAGTACGTTTGGCCAGTTTCACCCTGAAACCGGATTATGCTCTGCCAGAATTCTACCTGGGATAAACCGGGTATACTATCAGTGGAATCCGTAGTGTCTAATTGTCCTAAAAGTAGCGTTAAGCCTGACGAAATGCGGGAACAATGTTGCGCATAAGCTGTCGGAAAACCGAATAATCCTTTAAGATAAACGGGTTTGATTTAAGCACACGAAAGGGGGGGATGTGCTGACTAAAGAAAAAAATAAAGCCGGACTGATGAAGGTACGCTGGATTGGTACTGCGGTTCTGCTGGCGTTGTACGCTAATAACAGTTGGGCGTTTAACATCGATGATGTTGCAAAACAAGCCAAAGCGTTGGCAGGGAAAAGCTTCGAAGCGCCTAAAAGCAATTTACCCTCTCAATTTCGTGAAATGAAATTTGCTGATTATCAGCAGATCCAGTTTAACCACGATAAAGCGTATTGGGGCAAACTGCGCACGCCATTCAAGCTGGAGTTCTATCATCAGGGTATGTACTTCGATACCCCGGTGCAGATTAACGAAGTGACCGCCAGCGCGGTGCGCGAGATTAAATACAACCCCGATTATTTTAATTTCGGTAATGTAAAACATGACGCGGATGCGGTGAAAAACCTCGGTTTTGCCGGTTTCAAAGTGCTTTACCCTCTTAACAACAAGGGTAAAAACGATGAGATCTCCAGCTTCCTGGGTGCCAGCTACTTCCGGGTGATCGGTGCCGGTCAGGTTTATGGCCTGTCGGCGCGTGGACTCGCCATCGATACGGCACTGCCGTCCGGTGAAGAGTTCCCGCGTTTCAAAGAGTTCTGGATTCAGCGTCCTAAACCACAGGACAAACAGCTGGTGATCTATGCACTGCTCGATTCGCCGCGCGCGGCGGGTGCGTATCGCTTTGTGCTGCATCCGGGTGAGGCGTCAACCGTTGATGTGCAGTCAAAAGTTTACCTGCGTGATAACGTCGGCAAACTGGGTATTGCGCCGCTGACCAGTATGTTCCTGTTTGGTCAGAATCAGCCATCCACGGTGAACAACTTCCGTCCGGCACTGCACGACTCGGACGGTCTCTCCATCCACAATGGCAACGGGGAGTGGATTTGGCGTCCGCTGAATAACCCGCGTCATCTGGCGGTGAGCACTTACACCATCGAAAATCCAAAAGGTTTTGGTCTGCTGCAGCGCGGGCGTGACTTTAACAACTATCAGGATCTTGATGACCGCTATGACCTGCGTCCAAGCGGCTGGGTTGAGCCAATCGGCGACTGGGGTAAAGGCCGGGTTGAACTGGTTGAAATCCCGACGGCAGACGAAACCAACGACAACATCGTTGCGTTCTGGACGCCAGAGACACTGCCAGAGCCTGGCAAAGAGATGAACTTCAAATACCGTCTGCATTTCTCGCGCGACGAAAACCAGCTGCACTCCGATGATACGGCCTGGGTCAAAAATACCCTCCGTTCAGCGGGTGACGTGAAGCAGTCTAATCTCGTGCGTCAGCCGGATGGCACCGTGGCTTTCACCATCGACTTCGTGGGTAAAGACATGAGTAAGATGGCGGAAAACAGCCAGGTGGCCCCGCAGGTCAGCGTCGGCAAAAATGCCGATGTGGTTGAGCAGAGCGTACGTTATAACCCGGTCACCAAAGGCTGGCGTCTGGTGTTGCGTCTGCGTGTGAAAGATACCAAGCAGTCCACCGAAATGCGTGCGGCCCTGGTAAGCGGCGACAAGACATTGACGGAAACCTGGAGCTATCAGTTACCTGCCAATGAATAAATCCACTTTTACACCTCAACGTTATGTGGAATCTCTGCCGCTGGATGCGGCAGGGAAGGCCCGCCTGAGCGTCTCATTGCAGAATGCCGGCGAGTTCCACTTCATCCATGATGCGCTGGGCAGGGATGTCGCAGCCAGTGATCGTCCCGACGATGCGCCGTTAAAATCGGTCTCATCGCGGGTCGAAATGGCCTGGCCCGATTCGCTGGCTGACGGCCAGCAGTTAGGTAAAGATTATCTCGACCGCACCACGCTGAAAGCGATGCCGAAGGTCAAACGCTCACTGATGTTCCCGGAAGCCTGGCGTACCAACCCGGTTGCCCGTGCCTGGGACTCACTGCGTGGACACAAATCGGTGCCGCGTTATGCCAATGCGGAAGAGCAGCGTGCCGAAGAGAAGTGGCGTCATGTCGGTTCGATTCGCCGCTACATCCTGCTGATCCTGACCATTTTCCAGACCGTGGTCGCCACCTGGTACATGAAGAGCATTCTGCCCTATCAGGGCTGGACGCTGCTGGACCCGATGGAGATGATCAATCAGAACTGGCAGCAGTCGGTGATGCAGATCCTGCCCTATGTGTTGCAGACCGGCATCCTGTTCCTGTTCGCTATCCTGTTCTGCTGGGTTTCAGCCGGTTTCTGGACCGCCCTGATGGGCTTCCTGCAGCTGTTGATTGGCCGTGACAAATACAGTATCTCGTATTCAACGGTCGGAGATGAGCCGCTGAATCCGGAACATCGTACCGCGCTGATTATGCCGATCTGTAATGAAGACGTTGAACGTGTCTATGCGGGTCTGCGTGCAACCTGGGAATCCGTGGTTCGCACCGGGAACGCTGAACATTTTGACGTCTACATTCTCAGCGACAGTTACGATGCGGATATCGCCATTGCCGAGCAGAAAGCCTGGATGGAACTGGTGCGGGATGTTGGCGGGGCGGGCAAGATCTTCTATCGCCGCCGTCGTCGTCGTGTGAAGCGTAAAAGCGGTAACATCGATGACTTCTGCCGTCGCTGGGGTAGCAACTACAGCTACATGGTCGTACTGGATGCCGATAGCGTCATGAGCGGTGAGTGTCTGACCGGTCTGGTGCGCATGATGGACGCGAATCCGAATGCCGGTATCATCCAGTCGTCGCCGAAAGCCTCAGGTATGGATACGCTCTATGCGCGCTGTCAGCAGTTCGCTACCCGCGTCTACGGTCCGTTGTTTACTGCCGGTCTGCACTTCTGGCAGCTGGGCGAGTCTCACTACTGGGGCCATAACGCCATTATCCGCGTGAAACCCTTTATTGAGCACTGTGCGCTGGCCCCGTTACCGGGTGAAGGCTCCTTTGCCGGTTCGATCATGTCGCATGACTTCGTTGAAGCCGCGCTGATGCGTCGTGCAGGCTGGGGCGTCTGGATTGCTTATGACCTGCCGGGCTCTTATGAAGAGCTGCCACCGAACCTGCTGGATGAGCTGAAGCGTGACCGCCGCTGGTGTCATGGTAACCTGATGAACTTCCGCCTGTTCCTGGTAAAAGGGATGCACCCGGTTCACCGTGCGGTATTCCTGACCGGTGTCATGTCCTATCTGTCGGCTCCGCTGTGGTTCATGTTCCTGGCGCTCTCCACTGCCTTACAGGTGGTGCATACGCTGATGGAACCGACCTACTTCCTGCAACCCAGACAGCTGTTCCCGGTCTGGCCGCAGTGGCGTCCTGAGCTGGCGATAGCGCTGTTCTCAACCACGATGGTGCTGCTGTTCCTGCCGAAGATGCTGAGTGTGGTGTTGATCTGGTTTAAAGGATCGAAGGCCTACGGTGGTCCGCTGCGCCTGCTGGCATCACTGGTGCTGGAAACGCTGTTCTCGGTGCTGCTGGCACCGGTGCGCATGCTGTTCCATACAGTGTTCGTCGTCAGTGCTTTCCTTGGCTGGGAAGTGGTGTGGAACTCACCGCAGCGTGATGACGATGCCACTCCATGGAGCGAGGCGTTTAAACGTCACGGTTCGCAAATGGCATTAGGTCTGGTGTGGGCAACTGGTATGGGACTGCTGGATCTTAACTTCCTGTGGTGGCTGGCTCCGATTGTCTTCTCACTGATCCTGTCGCCGTTTGTTTCGGTGATGTCGAGTCGCTCAACCCTGGGGATTAAGAGCAAGAAAGCCAAATTGTTCCTGATCCCGGAAGAGTACTCGCCGCCGCAGGAGCTGGTCGATACCGATCGCTATGTGCTGCTGAACCGCGAACGCGCGCTGGAAAATGGCTTTATGCATGCCCTGTTCCATCCCGCCTTCAACGCGCTGGCAACGGCACTGGCGACATCGCGTCATAAGCAGAGTCAGTTACTGGACTATGCGCGTGACCGCCGTGTGGATCAGGCGCTGAGCGATGCTCCGGATAAACTGGGTCGTGAACAGCGTCTGCAGTTGATCAGCGATCCGGTGGTGCTGGCCCGTGTTCACACCCGACTTTGGGAAAATGCGGACAAGTATCATCAGTGGGTAGAGAGTTATCAGAAACTTAACCTCAACCCGAACGCGCTGGCAAAAAACGCGTAATCTGAAAAAGCGGCAGCGATGCCGCTTTTTTTATCGGATTAAAACAGCGTCAGGATGATAAATTGAGTGCTGGACGCTACCGCAGGTAGCGCGTGACGACTTCAACGGCTGTTCAGGGCGGATATCAGTGGTGAAAGGGTTATTAAAGACAGGCGTTATCGTTGCGGCTGTGCTCTGTTTAAGCGGATGCGGCAGTATTATCAGCCGTACCGTGCCCGGACAGGGGCACGGTAATCAATATTATCCCGGCGTGCAGTGGGATGTGCGTGACAGCGGGTGGCGGGTACTGACTATCCTTGATCTGCCGCTGTCCCTGGTGATGGACACCCTATTGTTACCGGTGGATGCCAGTCACGGTCCTTACGAATAACTGCGATCGGAGTCGCTGTTATCATCCTCCCACTCTTGTGCCGCTGCTTCACCCTCTTCGGTGTCAAGCGGCGGCTCCAGCTGGAATTCGCCATCATCCCACTCGTGCAGCGTATTTTCCGCCAGCCACTCCTGACGCAGCTCCACTTCATCAAAGTCAGCATCAAAAATAGCCTGTGCGCCTTCACCGCTGCGGAAAGGCAGACATTCACCCGCATCACCTTCATCTGCCAGGAACTCAGCCTGCCACATGATATCGCCGTCCTGCATCACATATTTCTGCAGACCAAACTGACCGATTGAGGCTTCTTCTTCATCCACTTCAGGGTTGTTAGCGAGAAACTCCTCACGTGCAGCATCAATCGCTTCCTCTAACGTACTGTACATGCTCATCGCTCTTCTCCTTACGGGTTCATTAACTACGGATTGTTTTGATTTCAGTGAAGGATAGACGAAATCTGAGGGAGGGAAAGGGCAGGGCGGTGCAACTGGCGGGAAATAAGCCATTTCCCGCCAGCCAGGGTCAGATCATCTTTTGCGGGAAGTGCAGAACAGGTTGAACAGACTCATGAATCACCGGTGCGGAGTAGCGGATACAACATTTTATACAGGGCTTCACTTTCTTAAAATTAATTCTGGCGATCGAAAGTGCCTGACTCAGATTATATAGTGTGCCGATAAATATCAGCTCGTCTTTATCTGGCAGGCGTTTGCACCCCTTTCGATGCAGAAAATGATAGTTGTCCTGATCGGTGCTGATAGTAACGTAATAGTAGAGACCTTTGTTCATATAATCTGTCCCGTTAGAGGTTGCTGTGTATTGTCTTTTTATAATTTTAGTCAGGTCCATTAAAGGTCTGACTGTTACAAATGAAATTACCGATAAGCATAAACGACTACAAATTCCATAACGATCTATCAGCACGTTAAAAAAAAGCAAAATGGAATATAAGCCAAATTAACCAAGTAATTGATTGTAAAATAAGTTAATTTTTATCTATTCATAAGCGCGGAGATACCATTAAGGCTGGCTAAATAGGATTAGGCCTGGAATACGGAATAAATAGCGCCAGATGAAATTAAACCGAGATCGATGCAATATTAATTAATAAAAAGCTAAAGTGCGCGCGCAGCGCTTTCCGGTAAAGGAATGGGTTAGCGAGTTTAACGGTAAACAGAAAGAAATTATATTCCGTCTATAGTCCCATACTCATCACTGGCACTGAAATATGGCTGAAAGGATTCTTCTGTGATGAGCGACTGATTTATTTAGCTGGATGTCGGGTCAGAAACGCGCTAAATGCCTGGCGGACATTTAGCGCGAACTGATTAATAACGTGAAGGCTCGCCTTCGGGGCGCGTTTTAAAGCGGCGGTGGAGCCACATGTACTGTTCGGGGGCCAGCAGGACGCCCTCTTCGACCACTTTATTCATTCTGGCGGCGGTCACTTCATCGCTTTCCAGCGTAAATTCGGCGCTGATGTCAGGCAGTATCATCAGTTCATAACCACGTCCGCCGGGCAGACGACGTGGCACGAAGGGGATAACCGCCGGTTTGCCGGTGCGGATCAGCAGATGAGTGCCCACCGTCGTGGCTGCTTTTTCCACGGCAAAAAAGGGCACAAAGACGCTGCTACGCGGGCCATAATCGTGATCGGGTGCGTACCAGATGATGTCACCGTTCTTCAGTGCACGGATCATGCCTTTGAGATCTTTGCGGTCGATCATGCTTTTATTCGACCGCATCCGGCCTTTTACCTGCAGCCAGTCGATCAGTTTGTTGTCATTAGGACGATAGACGCCAATGCCAGGATTATGGATGCCAAACATGCGTGCACCAATCTCCAGTGTCAGAAAGTGCATGCCAATGAGCAGTACGCCACGCTGACTATCGCGCGCCTGCTGGATATGCTCCAGTCCCGAAGGCTTATGCCATTTGTTGATGCGCCAGTCCGGCCAGAACCACGCCATACCGGTCTCAATCAATCCCATGCCGACTGATTCGAAATTGTGCTTAACCATCGCTTCGCGTTCATTAACCGGCATATCCGGAAATGTTAATTCCAGATTACGTCGGGCTATATTGACGCGGCGCTTCATAAAACGCATCCCAATACGACCAATATTGCAGCCGAGCACATAAAGCAGGGGATAAGGAAGTAGCACCAAAAGATAAAGAGAAGCGACACCCAGCCAGGTCAGCCAATAGCGCGGGTGAAGCAGTTCTCGTGAAAACTGAGGCAACTGAGTCATGTGAAGGTTAATTTTCCTGCGTCGCGCACCATTCAGTGCTGATATCTCATTGATTTACGCCATTGTGCCAGTTTTTATCGTGCGTATAAATATCACTGACAGAACAGGCTACTGTAGGCTGATGTTAAATAACCAGATAGTGCCGGAAAAAACAGCAATCCGCGCATAATTCCGAGACTGGCCTTTGCATCCCGGTGAAATCAGGTATCATGTGCCCGCTAAATTTCTCCTATTGATAACAGGAAAGAACACCATGCCAGTGTTACATAACCTCGTTTCCAATAAAGAGCTAAAGGCGCGCATGCTGGCTGAAACCGAGCCGCGCACTACTGTCTCTTTTTATAAATATTTCCAGATTGCCGACCCTAAAGCCTTCCGCGATGCGCTCTACCTTGGCCTGACGTCACTCAAAGTCTTTGGCCGCGTCTATGTCGCGCATGAAGGCATCAATGCGCAGATCAGCGTGCCCGCCAGTCAGTATGAAAAGATGAAAGCGTGGCTGTATGGCTTTGACCCGGCGCTCAACAACCTGCGCATGAACATTGCGCTGGATGACGATGGAAAATCATTCTGGGTGCTGCGTCTTAAAGTGCGCGACCGCATTGTGGCGGACGGTATTGAAGACGACAGCTTTGATGCCAGCGACGTGGGTCAGTATCTTAAAGCGGCAGAAGTTAACGCCATGCTGGACGATCCTAACGCCCTGTTCGTTGACATGCGTAACCACTACGAATATGAAGTGGGTCGCTTCGATAATGCACTGGAAGTACCTGCTGATACCTTCCGCGATCAGCTGCCGATGGCGGTTGATATGTTGCAGGATCAGAAAGACAAAAAGATCGTCATGTACTGCACCGGCGGGATCCGCTGTGAAAAGGCGAGCGCCTGGATGCGGCATAACGGCTTCGAGGATGTCTACCACATTGAAGGCGGCATCATCGAGTATGCCCGACGCGCCCGTGAACAGGGATTACCGGTTCGCTTCAAAGGCAAAAACTTTGTGTTTGATGAGCGGATGGGGGAGCGGATCTCTGACGACGTGCTGTCGAACTGTCATCAGTGCGGCGAACCCTGTGATACCCATGTCAATTGCGTGAATGACGGCTGTCATCTGCTGTTTATCCAGTGCAAAAGCTGCGCAGAGAAGTTTGAGAACTGCTGTAGCCCGATCTGTCAGGAAGAAGCAAAACTCTCACCGGAGGAGCAGCGCGCTCGCCGGGCGGGACGTGAGAATGGCAACAAGATCTTTAACAAGTCGCGTGGCCTGTTAAACATGACTATTCCGTCGCCAGTGAAGAAATAAGCGTGGCCGCCTGAAGTGAACTTCAGGCGGCTTGCTGTTTTACTGGCGCACACCTTCAACCGAGATCATCAGCTCAACCTTCTGCGAAGCTGGCCCCAGATCTTTGGTAATATTAAAATCTTTCAGTGTAATTTCGCCTTCGGCTTCAAAGCCTGCGCGGTAGCCGCCCCACGGATCTTTGCCTTCACCCAGCATTTTCGCCTCCAGCGTCACCGGTTTAGTCACGCCATTCAGCGTGAGATCGCCGGTAATCTTTAGCTCGTCACCCTCTTTCTTCACTGCTGTAGATTTGAACGTTGCCTGCGGGTTTTTGCTGCTGTTCAGGAAGTCAGCGCTACGCAGGTGCTTGTCACGCTCCGCATGATTGGTGTCAACGCTACTGGTGTTAATGGTCACGTCAACTTTATCTGCGGCCGGGTTCTTCTCATCGAAGGTGAAGCTGCCGTCAAAATCTTTGAAGGTGCCGTAGAGCCAACTGTAA
This sequence comes from Pantoea sp. SM3640, assembly GCF_015654165.1. Lineage (NCBI taxonomy): Bacteria > Pseudomonadati > Pseudomonadota > Gammaproteobacteria > Enterobacterales > Erwiniaceae > Pantoea > Pantoea sp. SM3640. The sequence goes on along the minus strand of NZ_CP064872.1, from coordinate 2,364,325 downwards.
CCCAGATGCTGGATACGGAACTGAATAAAGGCGTGCTGGCCCTCTTTATCAATCTTATAGTCCGCGGCATTGGCAGTCATTGAACCGAGCAGCAGGCTGGCACCGGTCATCGCCAGCAGGGTCTTCTTAAACATATTATTTATCCTTTTCAGAGGGAGAGGGGAGACGTAAACCTGACATCCGTTTTAGGGTGATATCGCGATCGATAAGGTGATGCTTAAGCGCAGCCAGACCATGCAGTACCGACAGGACCACAACCGTCCAGGCTAGCCAGAGATGAATGTCGCCTGCCAGGTCTGCCTGTTCGCCTGCGCCGCTGAACAGCGCGGGCAGCGTAAACCAGTTAAATACGGCGATCGGTTTGCCATCGGCGGTGGAGATCAGATAGCCACTGATCAGAATGGCCAGCAACAGGGTATAAAGGAGCAGGTGCGCCACTACCGAACTGATGCGCACCAGCGGGGAATAGCTGCTCAGCGGCTTTGGCGGCGGGGAAATAACGCGCCACAGCAGGCGAAGGATCAGTGTCAGCAACAGGATGACGCCAATACTTTTATGGATTTCCGGTGCATCGTGGTACCAGCTGTCGTAATAGCCGAGACCCACCATCCAGAGTCCCAGTGCAAACATGGCATAAATCGCCAGCGCCATTGACCAGTGTAGTAGCACAGCAACCAGTCCAAACTGATGAGGTGTATTACGTAATAACATAATGTGGTTTTCATGAAGAAATAATCTGAAATAAGCATCCACATTATGAAATATAAAAGCAATCGACCTTACGCTTCTATAAATTTTAATTTCCGGGATGAAAAGGTTGAATAAAACTGCGGTGAAATGACCAGTATTACTGAATGAGATATTTCTGGCGGGTTAGTCGTCAACGTTAATTAACGATATGGGCGAAATATAAATCACCATTATGTCAGTAAGATTCATTTTTCGTCAGATTATGTCAACAGGGCGGCATCAGACTGATGCCACCCGTTATCAGAGTCAGAAACGCGAGAGGCGGAAGGGGGACAAATCAAAGGAGAACGGTTTTTGCTGTGCGAATTCCGCAGCAAGCTCGCCTAACACGCTGGCAAATTTAAAACCATGTCCGCTGAGTCCAGTGATTAACAGGCGGTCAGGTTCACCCGGCAGGGTATCGATAATAAAGTCTTCGTCCGGGCTGAAATCGTAGCTGCAGGCTTCGCCATGCAGACAGACGCCGACGCCAGGTAAAAACTGACGGAGAAAACCAAAGGCCTCACTGCCGTCCGCCGCTACCGCGCCAAAAGGTTTACGATCTTCAGGCTGCTGCATCAGCTGACCGCCATCATGGCGACCTACCTTCAGTGCGTTATTATCCGCTGGAAAGCCGTAAAACTGGCTGCCATCTGCCATTTCAACCGTAAAGCCGGGAAACTTATTATTCTCGCTGTAGCGGCCATCTGCCTGATACCAGGCAAATACTTTGCGGGTAGGGGCAACCGGCAGGCCAGGGATTAATTTGCCGACCCAGGTGCCAGCGCTTATCAGCATTTTGCGGCCCCGATAGATGCCATCCAGAGTGGTGACCTGCTGCAGGTCGCCATCACGACCAATCTCTGAGACCGGGCAGTTAAACAGCTGCGCACAGCCCGCCTGTTCCGCCAGCTGGATCCAGCTCCGAACCGCCTGTTCACATTTCAGAAAGCCGGACTGCGGCTCAAAGACGCCCAGATAACCCTCTGGCACGTTGATTTGCGGCCAGCGCTTACGCACGTCATCGGGCTGCATCACTTCGATATTGAGCTGCCAGCGGCTCGCGCTGTCGATAACGTTCCGGATAAAGGGGGAGTGGTCAGGTGCAAGGTTAAGTACGCCGCTGCGGTGCATGATGCGCTCACCGGCGCGCTGTTCCAGCTCATCCCACAGCGTCTGCGCCCGCAGAACCAGCGGAACATAACGTTCGCCTTCACCATACGCGTGACGAATCAGCCGGCTCTCGCCATGATGCGTTCCCTGATTGTGGGGAGGATGGGCGCTGTCGATCATTAATACCGATAAACCCGCCTGGGTAGCATAGTAGCCAGCCGCCGCGCCCACTGAGCCGCTGCCGACGACGATAAGATCATAAATCATGATAACGACACTCTAAGAGTCACATAATCAAAAGCATACCAGAAACAGAAACGAAAAAGGCACCCCTGAGGGCGCCTCTTTGATGCGGCAGAAATTAATGCTTATTGAGGAGTCGTTCTGGTTGCTCGGCTGATTCTATCTTGGCGATGCCTGCTTCGAGGATCGAGATAAACTGCCTTGCCACATCCGTTGTCAGCCAGTAGGTCGGGCCAACATCCGCTTCTTCTTCTTTTTGATCCTGCGACGACAGCGAGTGCAGGCGGATCATCATGGCGTCATAGCTATCAACGGTACTGATGTCCCAGCCCACCAGTGGATGGGTCTGGATAACGTCTTTTCTTCTGTCCATTATAACCTCCTTATTACTCGTTAAACGAAGTGCATGATGAGGTTCAATGCGGCTTTTTTATTCCGATAGCGAAACAATTATAACAGTAAACCCGGGTATCACTGTTTAAAAAATGCCGTGAGCCAGCTTCTCACAGAATATTTGCGTTTGAAAGGAGGGCGTTGAAAAATAAAATGCCTGACGGGCAGGCATTTTTATCACTGTTCAATGGGCATGCAAAAAGCGGGTTAAGCCGCGTGAACGGGCTTAAAGTGCCGGGGTTTCCGGCACGATGCCGCCGCCACGTTTTTGCAGTGTTTCTGCCAGACGGGCAAAGTGCTGCTGAAGCTGCTCATCATGGTTTTGATTTTGGGCTTCCAGCGACAGATTGTGCACCAGCAACTGACTGGCACGATCGTCAAGACAGAAAATCAGACTGGAAAAGGCATTTTCCAGCACCGTTAAACGACGCTGCTGATCACCAATCAGTGCTAACAACTCACCAAAGGTCATCGCCTCTTCCGGTTTATCAGTAGTCATGGTGTCGCACCTCCTGTTATGCGTGACGAGCGCAAGGATAGGGCATTGATCATTAAGAGTCTAGATGCAGAGAGGGGGAAGTGCGAGAGGGGAGAAAAGATAAAAAAACCGGGTGGCGACACCCGGAAAAAAAGCACAGTGGCGGTTAATCAGTAATGAACCAGTCGTCAGCGCTTTCCCACGTCTGCTGCAGGATTTCGCTGATCTGGTCGCGCGTCTCTTTTCCACCGCCCAGCACGCTGAGATTGTTAGCACTGGCGTAACGTACCTTGACGTGATTGGTCGAGTCAGGGAACTGTTCGTCGATGCGGCGCGATAATTCATCGCTTAACGCTTCTATCGCGCCAGCAGGAAGAGGTCGGGTATTGGATACGGTAATTTCAACGCGCATAATAGCCTCCGGTTAAGATGCTGTATATATTTACAGTATTGGTGGTCCGGAGGCAAGTAAAATTATGCGATGCGCCAGTTCAGCGTTTCACCGGCCAGGAACGGCACCAGTGAGTGGCTGCCGAGCGCAATTGACTCCGGCACCTGCCACGGCTCACGCACCAGCGTGATCGTCCCCTCATTCAGTGGCAGACCGTAAAAACGCGGGCCATTTTCAGAACAGAACGCTTCAAAATGTTCCAGCGCATTCAGCTCTTCAAAAACGGTGGCGTAGGCGGGCAACGACGTCGGCGCATTAAAAACGCCCGCACAGCCGCAGCTGGCCTCTTTAAGATGACGCAGATGCGGCGCGGTATCGGTGCCAAGGAAGAAGCGTGGATTCCCGCTCGCTACCACTTTACGCAGCGCTTCCTGATGCACGTTGCGCTTAAGGATGGGCAGGCAGTAGAGGTGCGGGCGAATTCCGCCCACCAGCATATGGTTGCGGTTAAACATCAGATGCTGCGGGGTAATGGTTGCGCCCAGCGTCTCACCGGCATCAGCAACATATTCAGCGGCGTCCTGCGTCGTAATGTGCTCCATCACCACTTTCAGTGCCGGAAACTGGCTGCGGAGCGGCACCATCACGGTTTCGATAAAGCGGGCTTCGCGGTCAAAAATGTCGATATGTGCATCAGTCACTTCACCATGGATCAGCAGTGGCATACCGAGCGTCTGCATCCGATCCAGCACGCGGGCAATCGACGCGATATTGGTCACGCCATGACTGGAGTTGGTGGTAGCGTGCGCCGGATAGAGCTTCGCCGCGGTGAACAGACCGGCGGTGAAACCGCGCTCAAGCTCATCAGGATCCAGCGAGTCGGTCAGGTAGCAGGTCATCAGCGGCGTAAAGGCGTGATCGGCGGGCAGTGCCGCCAGAATGCGATCACGGTATGCTTCACCGTCCGCCACGCTGGTTACCGGCGGCACCAGGTTTGGCATCACAATGGCACGACCATTCACCGCGCTGGTATAGGGCAGGACCGTTTTGAGCATCTCATCATCCCGAAGATGAATATGCCAGTCGTCAGGGCGACGCAGGGTAAGTTGCTGAGGTTGTGCTGTCATCAGTGAAGCTCCGGCAGAAAGGAAACAAAAGGCGTGTTTTGGCCGGGGTCTAAGCATAAGGATTCAGGCAACCGTTTGCACCTGCTTTTTATGCCGCCAGAGAAAATCCGCGCCAGTAGGCGCGGAAATCGGGATTACTGCGTAAAGGGAATGACCAGTTCGCCGGGCTTCACTTCCAGTCCTTTGGCAAATTTTTTCGCCAGCGATTCGCCTTTGCTGCGGTCAGCGCTGAGCACATAGGCGGGTTTTTGATCAAAATAGCTTTTCAGCGACTGATTCAGATAAGGCGTCAGCGTCTTCATGATTGAGGCCATTTTTTCCGGGGCAACCTGGGCATCGACAATCTCCAGATCGCGCAGATAAATTGCGCCCTGCTGCTGATCATAAACCGGCTGAGCACGCATCTTCAGTTGCATATCGGCCTGCTGCGGGCCAAACAATGAGGTCACATTAATTTTAGCGTTGCCGGAGAGCGTCACTTTACCCGGCTCTTCGCGGCCAATCTGACTGGTCAGGTTGTTCAGCACGATGTGTGCGTTAACCAGTCCGGAAACGCCAATATCCTTCTCGTAGTTGTTGTGCTTCTGCAGCGCCTGGTTTACTTCCTGTTCGCTGATGGTGTATTGCGTCAGTTGATTACAGCCGCTGACCAGCAGCGCCATCAACAGGGCAGTCAGCCCGAAAAAAGCCTTTTTCATCGATCTTTATCCTGAATATCAGAGCCAGTAAACAGGCCATAGCCTGCCTGAATGCGTGACGGGTGTCATCAGGAAAGGGATGAGAAACGCCGCAGCGTCTCTCATCAGGGCGGGACTAATGCGCTATCGAAGAAAGCAGATTAACCTGGGTCTGTTTGGCCATGTTATCGCGGTAGTCCGCCACCCGGCTCGGCCAGTCGATACCGGCGACCAGCGTCAGGGAGCGCAGTAGCGGGAAGAGATTAAAATCATCTTCCGACAGTTCGCCGTTTACCGCATTAGGCTGAACGATGAGTTTGTCCAGTTTGCGCAGATCCTCACTCACATTCTTAATCAGCCCGGCAGAGTGACTCTTCAGCGTTTCAAAATCACCGAGGCTCGCCTGTTTTTTGCTGCGGAAATAGGCACGCGCCTCAGGCGTCGCGAATTCGGCAAAGGCCGCTTCGGCAATGCGCGGCAGCAGCAGTTTATTGACATAGCTGTTCATGTGGCGCAGCCAGTCGCCAATCGCCGGGTTCAGCGCGCCGGTGATCAGCGGCGCGCCATCCTGCTGATCGACGTAATGCACGATCTCCATGCTTTCAGGCATTGCGCTGCCATCCTGCTTTTGCAGAATCGGTGCCATTTTCTGCCCGATCAGTCGTTTTGGCGTCTCTTCATCGTCGTTGAGCATCACCACCAGCTCAACCGGCTTATTCTTCAGACCGAAAATCATTCGCGCCTTAACGCAGAAAGGACAGTGGTCATAGATATAGAGTTTCATCCTGATCTCCGGGATTTTTACAGGTTTAGTGTTTAACAGAGTGAATCAATTCATCCTGTTTTCGGGCGCTCAAAAAGTATGGAAGAGATTACCCTGCAGGGCAAACCTGCCAGCCAAGATTGGTGGCTGTAGCCGGGCGAACCGACGGGTCATCGCTGTGATAACAGAGCAAAATCAACCTCTTTAAAGCTAAACCGCTGTAACGTTTTACCGCAGCCCAGGCGGCGGTTATAGTGAAAGCCGGGTAATGACGGCTATCACTCACAGCCATTGATTTCAGGAGTCAGGATGTTTGGCTATCGTTCTGCCGCGCCCAGGGTGCGATTAACCACCGATCGACTGGTGGTCCGTCTGGTTCACGAACGTGATGCCTGGCGAATGGCAGATTACTATTCGGAAAACCGCCTGTTTTTAAAACCGTGGGAGCCGGTGCGCGATGACAGCCACTGCTACCCGTCGGGCTGGCAGGCGCGCCTCGGGCTGATTTCCGACATGCATAAGCAGGGGTCGGCCTTCTATTTCATTTTAATGGACAGCGATGAAACCGAAGTGCGGGGCGTGGCGAACTTCAGCAACGTGCTGCGCGGTTCCTTTCACGCCTGTTATCTCGGCTATTCACTGGGTGAAAAGTGGCAGGGGCAGGGGCTGATGTTTGAAGCCTTGCAGTCGGCTATCCGCTATATGCAGCGCCAGCAGCATATTCACCGCATCATGGCGAACTACATGCCGCACAACCAGCGCAGCGGCGATCTGCTGGCGCGACTCGGTTTTGAAAAAGAGGGTTACGCGAAAGATTATCTGCTGATCGACGGACGCTGGCAGGATCACGTGCTGACGGCCTTAACCCTGCGGGAATGGACGCCTGACCGGCGTGGACAATAATGAGGACGCGAGCATGAAGATGGCTTTATCCGCGCAGGCATTGCGCGTGCTGGGCTGCCTGCTGGAGAAGCAGGTCACCACGCCAGAGCAGTATCCGCTGTCACTGAATGGCGTAGTGGTGGCCTGTAATCAGAAATCGAATCGCGAGCCGGTGATGGAGCTGAGTGAAAGCGAGGTACAGAATCAGCTCGATCAGCTCGAAAAGCGTCATCTGGTCACCGGCAGCAGCGCCGCCGGACAGCGGGTGGTGAAATATGAGCAGCGTTTCTGTAATTCCGCGTTTGGTACACTGAAACTCAATAGTGCGGAAGTCGCTCTTCTCACCCTGCTGCTGTTGCGCGGGCCGCAGACGCCAGGCGAACTGCGTACCCGCAGCGGACGTCTGCACGAGTTCAGTGATGTCGGCGACGTCGAGCAGACGCTGGAAGGCTTGATGCAGCGCGAAGACAGTGCACAGGTCATCCGCCTGGCGCGTGAGCCAGGCAAGCGTGAAAGCCGCTTTATGCATCTGCTGGGCGATGAAGATGACGCCCATCAGGCTGCCGACGCGCCGGAAGAGCAGGGCGACCTGGCGGCGCGCGTCACTACGCTGGAACAGCAGGTCGCCGCGCTTCAGGCACAACTCACCCAATTGCTGCAACCGGAGAGCTGAGATGACATTACGTATTGGCGTGGTGGGATTGGGCGGTATCGCACAGAAAGCCTGGCTGCCGGTGCTGTCGGCCGCAACAGACTGGACGCTGGTGGGGGCGTTTTCCCCGAATCAGGCCAAAGCCCGCCCGATCTGTGACAGCTATCGCATGCAGTGCTTTGGCTCATTGAATGAATTAGCCGCAGCCTGCGACGCGGTGTTTGTTCACAGCAGCACCGCCACCCACTATGAGGTGGTCAGGGCGCTGCTGCTGGCAGGAAAAGATGTCTGCGTCGACAAGCCGCTGGCTGAAACCCTGGAGCAGGCTGAAGCGCTGGTGGCGCTGGCGGAAAAACGCCAGCGTAAACTGATGGTGGCATTTAACCGCCGGTTCGCCCCGCGCTATCAGCAGCTGCGGGCGGAGATGGCTGGCGCGGCTTCTCTGCGGATTGAAAAGCACCGCAGCGACAGTGTTGGACCATGGGATCTTCGCTTTACCCTGCTTGATGACTACCTGCATGTGGTGGACACCGCGCTCTGGCTGGGCGGCAAGCCGTTTCGCCAGGTTCACGGACGCATTGATACCAACGAGCAGGGGCAGATGCTCTATGCCGAACACCATTTCGCGGTTGAAGGCCTGGCGATCACCACCAGCATGCACCGGCGCGCAGGCAGTCAGCGCGAGCGGGTCAGCGCAGTGTGTGACGGTAAGTGCATCGACATCAGCGAGATGCGCGACTGGCAGGAAGAGCGCAGTGATGGCCTGCTAATCACTCCGCCGCCTGCCTGGCAGAGTCATCTGACGCAACGCGGCTTCAGCGGTGCCGCACGCCATTTTATTGACTGCATACAAAATCAGACGAAGCCTGAAACCAGCGGTGAGCAGGCGCTGATGGCGCAGCGTGTGGTGGAAAAACTGTGGCGTGAGGCGACGCAGGAATAACGCCTTGTAACACTCCGTGCTGGTCATTTCCCTCCGTGGCAGTAGACTGTCGCCGGGCATCCTCGGGTGCCCGCGCTAATTCTCTTTTTTGCCGATTCTTTTCAGGATGCGCCGTCAATTATGAATTTGTTGAAATCGCTGGCAGCGGTCAGTTCTATGACCCTGTTTTCCCGCGTACTGGGCTTTGCCCGTGATGCCATCGTGGCGCGGGTGTTTGGTGCCGGAATGGCAACCGATGCCTTCTTTGTTGCGTTTAAACTGCCCAATCTGCTGCGCCGTATTTTTGCTGAAGGCGCATTCTCTCAGGCGTTTGTGCCGATTCTGGCTGAATATAAAAGCAAGCAGGGTGAAGAGGCGACGAAACTGTTCCTGGCGTACGTCTCAGGACTGCTGACGCTGGCACTGGCGCTGGTCACGGTGGCGGGGATGATCGCTGCGCCCTGGGTCATCATGGTCACGGCCCCCGGCTTTGCCGACAGTGCCGATAAGTTTGCCCTGACCAGCTCGCTGCTGCGGGTGACGTTCCCCTACATTATGCTGATTTCGCTGGCCTCGCTGGCGGGGGCGGTGCTGAACACATGGAACCGCTTCTCGGTGCCGGCGTTTGCGCCAACCCTGCTGAATGTCAGCATGATTGGTTTTGCGCTGTTTGCTGCGCCGCACTTTCATCCACCGGTAATGGCGCTGGCCTGGGCGGTAGTCGCGGGCGGCGTGCTGCAGCTCGGCTATCAGCTTCCTCACCTGAAAAAGCTGGGAATGCTGGTGCTGCCGCGTCTTAATCTGCGCGACGCGGGCGTGTGGCGAGTGATGCGTCAGATGGGACCGGCCATTCTGGGCGTTTCCGTCAGTCAGATCTCGCTGATCATCAACACCATCTTCGCCTCGTTTCTGGTTTCGGGTTCGGTCTCCTGGATGTACTACGCGGATCGCCTGATGGAGTTTCCTTCGGGTGTGCTGGGCGTGGCGCTGGGCACCATTCTGCTGCCGTCGCTGGCTAAAAGTTTTGCCAGCGGCAACCATGATGAATATTCCCGACTGATGGACTGGGGTCTGCGCCTCTGCTTCCTGCTGGCGCTGCCGAGTGCCGTGGCGCTGGGCATGCTCTCCGGTCCGCTGACCGTGGCGCTGTTCCAGTACGGTAAGTTCACCGCCTTTGATGCATTGATGACGCAGCGTGCGCTGATCGCCTACTCCGTCGGACTGATGGGCCTGATTGTGGTTAAGGTGCTGGCGCCGGGCTTCTATTCCCGTCAGGACATCAAAACGCCGGTGAAAATCGCGATTATCACGCTGATCATGACGCAGCTAATGAACCTGGCGTTTATTGGCCCGCTGAAACATGCCGGTCTGTCACTGTCGATTGGTCTGGCGGCCTGTCTGAATGCGTCGCTGCTCTACTGGCAGCTGCGTAAGAAGAATATCTTTATGCCGCAGCCGGGCTGGAGCAGCTTCCTGCTCCGCCTGCTGATCGCTGTAGTGGTGATGGCCGGCGCGCTGTTTGCCATGCTGCAGTGGATGCCGGCCTGGGAACAGGGCGCCATGCTGTGGCGACTGCTGCGTCTGGCGGCGGTTTGTGCTGTCGGCGGCGGGGCTTATTTCCTGGCGCTGGGGCTGCTGGGCTTCCGGCTGCGTGACTATGCGCGGCGCACGGCTGTGTAAAGCTTGCCGCAATAAATAAACTCAACGCGCAGGTAACAGGGGCAGAGGAGGAAAGCGTCCCGCGCCCTGGACAAAAACGCCGGGAGCGTTTTTGAACAACGCGAAGCGTTGGCCCGGCAACGGGCGCACCTCAGGGATGAGGTGCGTAATCGCGCGGGACGAGCGGCCAGGGATTGGCTTTAGCGTCTTTCCGATCTGCCCCTGTTCCCTGTGCAGGCTCAATTTCAAAGCTAATCATGGTGAAGGAAAAAACGCACCAATAAAAAATCCCGCACCAGGCGGGATTTTTTTTCGCTACTTTTCGGATCAGGCTTTACGACTTAACGTCGCCTGGCCTTTACCCATCCCATCCGGGCCATAGAAGGCCTGAGTCTGATGCGGCTTCAGCACTTCAAGTGCATTTTCCGTGTAGCGAATCTGATGCTGCAGCAGCATGCCATTATGAACATTGGCATCCTGCAGACGACGGGTATGCTGCTGAATAGTGTCCCAGCGGCGCGCCATGTCGTTCTGACCACGATAAGGTGCCGATGTCGCCTGACTCTGTTCAGCGGTGCGGCGCATCTCATCCAGATAGTTCAGCGTACTGAGCAGCGCACTTTTATCTTCGGTGATGCGTTGTAACAGGTTGCTGTTAATGCTGCCCGCTGCCAGTTGCTGCTGCTCTTCTTCCAGCACCGCTGAAAGCGACGCCAGCACGTCCTGCATCTTATCTAATGTGGTCTGCAAATTACTCATGGGAATTAATTACCCTCTAAATACGCCTTAGTGTCGGCAATCAGCGCATCGGCGATTTTGCCGGCATCCATCTTCAGTTCGCCATTACGAATGGCGGTTTTCAGTTGTTCAACGCGCTCGACGTTAATATCTTTGCTGCTCGGCTGCATCAGCTGCGACTGCGCGCTGCTCAGGCTGACCTGAGCTGCAGCGGGGGTCGTGGCTGCTACCGGGCTGGCACTCTGACGCACTTTGCTGCTGCCAGACTCACTGCTGTCGCGGCTCTGTACGGTGCTGGCGGGTTTCAGAGGTTGCGTTCTGTCAATGCTCATATTCGGGCTCCTGTACGGTCAGGGGAAGTCTGCCACCTGAATCATAATAGCGTTATCGCTTTGTTGATTCTTCTATCGGCATCACTGCGGGCTTCTTTAACACTTTACAGCGTTATAAGAATATTCCCATCCTCGCGCACCTTACCGCTGACAATCTGGCCATTTCCCATCCTCACCCGAACTGACTGCGAGCGGGCGGCATTGTTCAGCGCCTTGCCTTCACCGCTGGCGTCAAAGCCGTCGCCGCTGGCAATCACCATCACATTCTGACCCGCCTTAACACGCCATGGCTGACGCAGCGTGGAGGGATTAATCGGCTGTCCTGGCTGGATATCACGCAGCACTACGGCGTCTGCGACTGCGTCCGCATTCAGCAGGGCGCGGGCAGGCAGGGTATCAAGGCGGCCGGTCTGCAGCGTGAAATCACTTTCGCTGACGCTGCTGCCCTGGTTCAGCAGCCGGGTCGCCACCAGATAGGAACCGGTGACCTGAACCTGTACCTGGATATAACGGCGATTCTCATCGCAGTTTGCCGCCACGCTCATGTTGCCCCATAACCGGCTATTGCCTGGCAGGGTAAACTTAGGCGTCTCACAGGCTGGCCATTGCTCTTTCGGCGTGCGAACCACTACCACCATGCCTTCAGCATGCTGAGCGTCACGCGCTTTAAAAAATTGATTCAGTTGTGCATTGAGATCCCCGGCAGCAGCCGGCAGGGCGATCACGACCAGCAGGCTGGTCAGAAGAGTCAGATATCGACGCATTGTGCAGTTCCTCACTGATGATGGCGACGAGTGTACCCGTTAAGAAAAATCCTCAATTGTCAAAATAGCGGTCATTTAAGGCGTTATTCAGACGATGACGGCTTGCTTTTTCAAATTAAGCTGCGAGCTCGAAATTCTCATACGCGGAGGAAACATGCTCGACAAACTGGATGCGGCGCTGAAATTTGGAACGGAGGCCCTCAACCTGCGTGCTCAACGTCAGGAGATCCTGGCGTCAAATATTGCCAACGCCGATACCCCTGGTTATCAGGCCCGGGATATCGACTTTGCCAGCGAGCTGAGTCGGGTGATGTCCAATGGTCGTGCGGAAGGCAGCAGCATGGCGTTAAAAGTCACATCAGCTCGCCACATTGAAGCACAGACAAACGGGGCGCCATCAATGGATATGCTTTATCGCATTCCTGATCAGCCGGCTGCCGACGGCAACACCGTAGATATGGACCGTGAGCGTACACAGTTCGCGGATAACAGCCTGAAATATCAAACCGACCTCACCCTCATCAGTAGCCAGATCAAAGGCATGATGAGCGTGTTACAAGGGCAATAATTATGGCCTTGCTGAATATTTTTGACATTGCCGGCTCAGCGATGACCGCGCAATCACAGCGATTAAACGTCAGTGCCAGTAACCTGGCAAACGCCGACAGCGTCACCGGCCCCGATGGCAAGCCTTACGTGGCAAAGCAGGTGGTCTTCCAGACTGATGCGGCACCGGGTTCAGCGACCGGCGGTGTGAAAGTGGCACGCGTCGTGGACGATCCTACCCCTGCGAAGCTGGTCTATGACCCGGGCAACCCGATGGCCGATGCCAAAGGCTACGTGAAGATGCCGAACGTGGATGTGGTTTCTGAAAGCGTCAACACCATGTCGGCGTCACGCAGCTACCAGGCCAACGTCGAGGTGCTCAACACCGTGAAGTCGATGATGATGAAAACCCTGACGATCGGGCAATAACGGAGAAAAATTATGGCTATCGCGGTAGGCGTTAATGAAAAGCTGGACCCCACGGTCCTTAGCTCATCCAGCACCAGTGGCACCGGCAACAACGCGCAGGATCTGCAGAATCAGTTCCTGACCATGCTGGTGACGCAGTTAAAAAACCAGGATCCAACCAATCCAATGGATAACAGCCAGCTCACCACGCAGCTGGCACAGATCAATACCCTGAGCGGCATTGAAAAACTGAATACCACACTGGGATCGATCTCCGGACAGATCAGCACCAGCCAGTCGCTGCAGAGCTCCACGCTGATTGGGCATGGCGTGATGGTTAATGGCGGACAGATTCTGGTAGGCAACGGCACCACAACGCCATTTGGCGTGGAGCTGGCTTCCGCCTCTACCGGCGCATCCGCCACCATTAAAGATGCCAATGGCACGGTGATCGACACCGTCGATCTGGGCGCGCTGAGCGCTGGCGTCCACACCTTCTCGTGGGATGGCAAGCTGACTGATGGCTCTGTCGCACCGGATGGTAAATACAGCGTTGCGATTGCCGCAAGCAATGGCAACACACAACTGGTGGCACAACCGCTTAACTACGCCTACGTCAATGGGGTGAGTACTGCGAACAACACCACAAAACTGGATCTCGGCACCATGGGCTCCGCCACCCTTGACGACGTACGTCAGATTCTCTGATTAACCTGTAGACAGGAAACAAACACATGTCATTTTCCCAAGCGGTCAGCGGCCTTGGTGCTGCTTCAAGTAACCTTGATGTCATCGGTAACAACATTGCTAACTCCGCGACAGCGGGCTTTAAATCCAGCACCATCGCGTTTGCCGATATGTTTGCCGGTTCTAACGTCGGTCTCGGTACCAAAGTCGCTGCGGTGATCCAGAACTTTAACGATGGCGCGACCACCACGACCAGCCGTGGCCTGGACGTTGCGCTGAGCGGCAACGGTTTCTTCCGTATGACCGACAGCAGCGGCGGCGTCTTCTATTCACGTAACGGCCAGTTAACGCTGGATGCCAACCGTAACCTGGTGAACACCCAGGGTCTGAACGTGACCGGCTATCCGGCAAGCGGTTCACCGGCCACCATCCAGGCGGGTGCGAACCCGGTGGCGCTGAAGATCCCTACCACGCAGATGTCAGCCCGCGCCACCACTACCGCCGGTCTGGTTGCCAACCTGAACTCAACGGATACCACGCCAACGGTGACCACCTTCTCGACGGCGAACGCAGACAGCTACAACAAGAAAACCACCGCCACCGTGTTCGATTCGCAGGGTAATGACCACGCGCTCGACATGTATTTCGTGAAAGACACTACCAGCAACAGCTGGACCGTCCACACCATTGATGGCAACACCGGCACCTCAGCGGGTGACTTCAGAATGGCGTTTGACACCAGCGGTAAGCTGACCAGCGTCTCTAAGCTCGATGCCGCCGGTGCCGTTGTGAGCACCACCACGGATGGCACCGTCGGCCTGACGCTGAACGTAGGCGGCGCCAATGGCGCGGTCGCCAATCAGCCGATCAACCTGAGCATGCTGGGCAGCCTGCAGCAGAACACCGGCGCTACCACCTTTGGCAGCCCGACGCAGGATGGCTATGCGCCAGGCGATCTGACCAGCTACGCGATCAATGATGACGGCACCATTACCGGCAGCTACTCAAACCAGAAAACCCAGCTGCTGGGTCAGATTGTCCTGTCGAGCTTCTCAAACCCGGAAGGTCTGGAATCGAAAGGCGACAACGTCTGGCAGGCTTCGAGTGCATCCGGTCAGGCAGCCATTGGTCTGGCTAACACCGGCACCTTCGGCTCACTGACGGCGGGCGCACTGGAATCGTCCAACGTCGACATGAGTAAAGAGCTGGTGAACATGATCGTCGCACAGCGTAACTATCAGGCGAATGCGCAGACCATCAAAACTCAGGACCAGATTCTCAACACGCTGGTTAACTTACGTTAATTCGCTAACAGGATTGCCATATGGATCACGCGATATATACCGCGATGGGCGCGGCCAGCCAGACGCTGGATCAGCAGGCGGTTACCGCCAGCAACCTCGCCAACGCCTCTACCCCCGGTTTTCGTGCACAGCTGAATGCGCTGCGCGCGGTGCCGGTGAGTGGCTGGTCGCTGCCGACCCGTACGCTGGTCGCCGCCTCTACACCCGGCGCCGACATGAGTCAGGGCGCGATGGATTACACCGAGCGTCCGCTCGATGTGGCGGTGCAGCAGGATGGCTGGCTGGCGGTGCGTACCGCTGACGGCAGCGAAGCCTATACCCGCAACGGCAATATGCAAATCAGTCCGACCGGTACGCTGACGGTTCAGGGCAATCCTGTGATGGGCGATGGCGGTCCGATTGTGATCCCGCAGGGTACGGAAATCACCATTGCGGCAGACGGCTCCATCACCGGGCTGAATGCCGGTGATTCACCGAACGCCACGGTTCAGCTGGGCAAGCTGAAGCTGGTCAGGGCAACCGGGCAGGAGCTGCAGCGCAGTGATGACGGCATGTTCCGTCCTACTGCGTCGACGCAGGCGACCCGCGGTGCTGCACTGCAGGCTGACGCCACTATGCAGGTGATGCCTGGCGTGCTGGAAGGCAGCAACGTCAAACCAGTGGAAACCATGGTCGATATGATCGCCAACGCCCGACGTTTTGAGATGCAGATGAAAGTCATCACCAACGTCGACGAAAATGAACAAAAAGCCAATCAGCTCCTGAACATGAGCTAAGGCGCGAGGATAACAACATGATTCGTTCTTTATGGATCGCTAAGACCGGTCTTGATGCGCAGCAGATGAACATGGACGTCATTGCCAACAACCTGGCAAACGTTAGCACCAACGGTTTTAAACGTTCACGTGCCGTGTTCGAAGATCTGATGTACCAGACTATGCGCCAGCCGGGCACGCAGTCATCAGAACAGACAACGCTGCCATCGGGCCTGCAGATCGGTACCGGTGTTCGTCCGGTGACCACTGAGCGTCTGCACACCCAGGGCAACCTGTCGCAGACCAGTAACTCAAAAGATATCGCTATTAACGGTCAGGGTTATTTTCAGATTCAGATGCCGGACGGCACCTCTGCGTATACCCGTGATGGCGCGTTTCAGGTTGATCAGAACGGCCAGCTGGTGACCAACTCCGGTTTCCCGGTGCAGCCAGGCATTACCATTCCGGCCAACGCCACCAGCATTACGGTGTCGCGTGACGGTGTGGTCAGCGTGACGCAGCAGGGGCAGGCCCAGGCCGCGCAGGTCGGTCAGTTAACACTGAGCACCTTTATGAACGACGCCGGTCTCGATAGCGTGGGTGAAAACCTCTACAAAGAAACGCAGGCATCGGGCGCACCGACAGACAGCACCCCAGGCCAGAACGGCGCGGGTCTGCTCTATCAGGGCTACACCGAAACCTCGAACGTAAACGTGGCGGAAGAGCTGGTCACGATGATTCAGACGCAGCGCGCTTACGAAATCAACAGCAAGGCGATCAGTACCTCTGATCAGATGCTGGCGAAATTAACTCAGCTTTAATCCCGAACAGGGCCAGCCCGTGCTGGCCTGAATGACAGACATTAATAAGGTCGTGACGCCGTGGCGAAGCAACAGATTCTCAAGCCTGGACATTGGTTAGTCGCCTCGTTGCTGCTAACCCTCAACGGATGTGCCCTGGTCCCGCGTACCCCGCTGGTCGAAGGTGCAACTACAGCGCAACCAATGCCGTCCGCGCCACCGGTGGTCAACGGCTCTATATTCCAGGGCGTCGCGCCACTTAACTACGGCTATCAGCCGCTGTTTGAAGATCGCCGTCCACGCAACATCGGCGATACCCTGACCATCACGCTGCAGGAAAACGTCAGCGCCAGCAAAAGCTCCTCAGCCAGTGCCAGCCGCGACGGCAGCAACAGCTTTGGTGTAAGCGGCGTGCCGACGGGTCTGGCAGGCCTGGTGGGTGCAGGTGGCGAAAAAGCCAATCTCAGCGCCGAAGGCAAAAACGACTTCGCAGGTAAAGGCGGCGCATCTGCCAATAACACCTTTACCGGCACCATTACCGTCACCGTGGATCAGGTGTTGTCAAACGGCAACCTGCACGTGGTCGGTGAAAAACAGATCGCCATTAATCAGGGCACGGAGTTCATTCGCTTCTCGGGCGTGGTCAACCCACGCACCATCAGCGCCAGTAACGCCGTGTTATCTACCGCTGTCGCCGATGCACGTATTGAGTACGTCGGAAATGGTTACATCAATGAGGCGCAGACCATGGGCTGGTTCCAGCGTTTCTTCCTGAACATCTCGCCGATGTAAGAGGTTTCAATGAAAAAGTTAACGCTGTTACGCGCCGGACTGGCGCTGCTGCTGGGCGTCAGCCTGCTGGCCAAAGCCGATTTGATTCGCGATTTAACCACGATACAGGGCGTACGTGATAACCAGCTGCTGGGCTACGGCCTGGTCGTGGGCCTGGATGGCACCGGTGACCAGACCACGCAGACGCCATTTACTACCCAGACAGTGAGCAACATGCTGTCACAGCTTGGCATCACCGTGCCTGCGGGTACCAACATGCAGCTGAAAAACGTGGCAGCCGTTATGGTGACCGCTAAGCTGCCGTCGTTTGCCCGTCAGGGACAGAACCTGGATGTAGTGGTCTCATCACTGGGTAACGCCAAAAGCCTGCGCGGCGGCACGCTGTTAATGACGCCGATGAAAGGGGTTGATAACCAGGTCTATGCGCTGGCGCAGGGCAACATCCTGGTCGGTGGTGCGGGTGCCTCTGCGGGTGGCAGCAGCGTTCAGGTCAACCAGCTGAACGGTGGCCGTATCACCGGCGGTGCAACGGTTGAACGTGAACTGCAGAGCAACTTTGGTTCGCAGAACACCATTAACCTGCAGCTTAATAACGAAGACTTCTCAATGACGCAGCGTATTGCTGATGCGATCAACGCCCGTGGCGGTTATGGCGCAGCGCAGCCGCTGGATGCCCGTACCGTGCAGATCCGCGTGTCACCGAATAATGGTGCGCAGGTGCGTCTGCTGGCCGAGATCCAGAACATTGATGTCTCGATTCCGGTTGAAGATGCCAAAGTGATCATCAACTCCCGTACTGGCTCAGTCGTTATGAACCGCGAAGTCACGCTGAATCAGTGTGCAGTGGCGCAGGGCAACCTGTCAGTGACGGTTAACCAGCAGCAGAACGTCAGTCAGCCTGATACACCGCTGGCCGGTGGTCAGACCGTGGCGACGACGCAGACCCAGATCGATCTGCGCCAGACCGGCGGTGCGCTGCAGCGCGTCAATGCCAGCGCTAACCTGAACAACGTAGTGCGTGCGCTGAATGCGCTGGGTGCATCACCTATCGAACTGATGTCGATTCTGCAGTCGATGCAAAGTGCCGGCTGTCTGCGTGCCAAACTGGAAATTATCTGATGGCTGATATGCAATCTGTCACGAGTCCGGCTTTCGACAGCCGCTCCCTGAATGATCTTAAACGCCAGGCGAGCAACGATCCGAAAGGACATGCGTTGCAGGTTGCACGTCAGGTCGAAGGGATGTTTGTACAGATGATGCTGAAGAGTATGCGTGATGCGTTGCCGCAGGACGGCATTATGGGCAACGAGCAGACCAAACTCTTTACCTCTATGTATGACCAGCAGATTGCACAGGAGATGGGCAAGCGTGGCCTCGGCCTGGCGGAAACCATCGTCAAACAGATGCAGCCCGCCACCGCGCCGGATGAAAAAGCCGGTACGGTGCCGATGAAGCTGGATAACAGCTTTATTCTCAGCACCAGCGGGGCCACACCACTGCCCGCCCAGCAGCTGGAGCAGATGGTGCGTAAGGCGATGCCGCGTCTGCCGCCGGTCGCATCACCGACCGGGCTGCCGAGCGACAGCCGTGAGTTTATCGCCCAGCTGACGCAACCGGCACAGGCTGCCAGTCAGCAGAGTGGCATTCCGCATCACCTGATTCTGGCGCAGGCTGCGCTGGAGTCGGGCTGGGGCCAGCGTCAGATCCTGACCCGCGACGGCAAGCCGAGCTATAACGTGTTTGGCATTAAAGCCAGTGGCGACTGGAAAGGTGAGACCACCGATATCATGACCACCGAATATGAGCAGGGTGCAGCGAAGAAAGTGCGTGCCAGCTTCAGGGTGTATAACTCCTATTTCGAGGCGCTGACGGACTACGTCAAACTCCTGTCCAATAACCCACGCTATGCGGCGGTAACCAACGCCACATCGGCAGAGCAGGGTGCGCAGGCGTTACAGGCGGCAGGCTACGCCACCGATCCGAAATATGCGCAAAAGCTGGTGGGAATGATTCAGCAATTCAAAAGTATGGGCGACAAAGTCGTCAAAGCGTACAGCCAGGATATGGGCGACCTGTTCTGATCATTACGCCTCAAGTTTCACTTAAGCAAGCCGATAACATCCCTATAGCCAGAAGCGTTTTCGCCTGCTGGCGCCCACTTTGATGTCTGCCAGCCCGGTTGACGGGGAACGTAAGGAACCGAGATGTCCAGCATAATTAACTCCGCGATGAGCGGATTGAGTGCCGCGCAGGCCGCTCTGAGCACCACCAGTAACAACATTTCTAACTACACCGTGGCGGGCTATTCACGTCAGACCACGGTACTGGCGCAGGCGAACAGTACCCTGCAGGGCAACAGCTATTATGGTAACGGCGTGAATATCACCGGTGTACAACGTGAATATGATGCGTTCATTGCTACGCAGCTGCGCGGTTCCAGCGCGAACTACAGCGCGGTAAGCACTCAGCACAGTCAGATTTCAAACATTGACGACCTGCTGTCGACCTCGACGACCAGCCTGTCGACCTCGCTGCAGGGCTTCTTTACCAACCTGCAGAACGTGGTGAGCAACGCCAACGATCCGTCCGCGCGGCAATCAATGCTCAGCAATGCCCAGGGTCTGGTCAGTCAGTTCCAGACCTCAGCGCAATACCTGAACAATATGCAGAACAGCGTCAATGCGGATATCGGTTCCAGCATCAAGCAGGTCAACACGATTACCAGCCAGATTGCCGATCTTAACAAGCAGATTGGCAAACTGAGTACCGCCAACGGTGCCGCACCCAACGATCTGCTCGATAAGCGCGATCAGCTGGTGAATACCCTGAATAACGTGGTTGGCGTGACCGTATCGCAGCAGGATGGCGGCGGCTATACCGTCGCGATGGCGAATGGCCTGACGCTGGTGAATGGCGACAAATCTCACGATCTGGTGGCGATGAATTCCAGCAGCGATCCGACGCGCACCACTATTGGCTATGTCGATAAGCAGGCGGGCAACGTTGAGATCCCGGAAAAACTGATCACCACGGGTTCGTTGGGCGGTCTGCTGGCCTTCCGTACTCAGGATCTGGATCTGGCACAGAATCAGCTGGGTCAGTTAGCGGCTGCGTTTACTACCAGCTTTAACGATGTCCACAAGCAGGGCTTTGACAGCAACGGCGACCAGGGCGTCGATTTCTTTAATATCGGCAGCCCGCTGGTCGTGAGCAACAGCAAAAACAGCACCGCTGCCTCGGTTACTGCAGAGTGGACCGATACCAGCGCGCTGAAAGCCACTAACTATAACGTCAGCTTTGACGGCACGAACTGGACTGCCACGCGTGCCTCTGACAGCACCGCAGCCGCCATCACGCAGAGTACCGATGCCAGTGGCAATACCACGCTGAGCTTTGACGGCCTGAAACTGACCGTTGGCGCCACGCCTGCACCTGCCGCTAAAGACAGCTTCCTGGTGAAGCCGGTCCAGAATGTGGTTAACGACATGTCCGTCGCCATCACCAATGAATCTCAGGTGGCCGCAGCAGGTGCCGTAGGCGGTGAGAGTGATAACCGCAATGCACAAAAGTTGCTGGCTCTGCAGGACGCGAAGCTGGTCGGCGGCAATGCCACGCTGTCACAGGCTTACGCGACCATCGTCAGTAGCGTGGGCAATAAAACCAGTTCACTGGAAACCACCAGCGATACACAGAAAAGCGTGGTCAGTCAGCTGACTGAGCGCCAGCAATCGGTCTCTGGCGTAAACCTCGATGAGGAGTACGCCAACCTGACTAAATATCAGCAATATTACATGGCCAATGCGCAGGTGCTGCAGACTGCCAGCACCGTGTTTAATGCATTGATCAATATTCGCTAAGGGCAGGAGATAACATGCGAATCAGTACAAATATGATTTTTGAGCAGCAGGTGCGTGGCATCACTGACTCACAGGCCTCCTGGCTGAAATCAGGTGAGCAGCTCTCCAGCGGCCGCCGTGTGAATAATCCTTCGGACGATCCGATTGCGGCGTCCCGTGCTGTGGTGTTGTCACAAACCCAGCAGCAGGGCAAACAATATGCGCTGGCGCGTACCTTTGCCGAGCAGGGCCTGTCACTGGAAGAGAATACGCTGAAAGGCGTCACCGATGGGATCATTGCTGCACAAGGACTGATCGTCAACGGTTCAACCGGTACCCTGAGCGATAGTGACCGTGGATCGATTGCCACCCAGCTGGAAGGTATTCGCGCCCAGTTGCTGAACCAGGCAAACAGTCAGGATGCCAATGGCCGCTATATTTTTGCCGGTTATAAAACCGACAGCGCGCCGTTTGTGGATACGGCGGGCACCGGCGTAAGCTACGCAGGCGGCACCGATGCGATTACCCAGAAGGTTGACACCAGCCGGACCATGACCGTGGGACATACCGGTGACAATATCTTTATGGCAATCTCCGGCAATGCCACTAAGGAGCCGGATGGCAGCGCCAGTGAAACCAACGTGTTTAAAATGCTGGATAGCGCCATTGCGGCACTGAAAGTGCCACAGGATGATGCGGACGCTGCAACCAAACAGACCTTCCAGGATGCGATGGATAAAACCAACCGCGGCCTGGGTAACTCACTGAATAATGTTTTAACGGTGCGTTCTGAGATTGGTACTCAGCTGTCAGAGATTGATACGCTGAATGCGCAGGGCGATGACCGTAGTGTGATTTATGACTCGCAGATGAGTGACCTGGTTAACGTGGATTTAACGGAAGCGGCGTCCAGCTATACCATGCAGCAGACAGCACTTCAGGCCTCTTATAAGACCTTCACTGATATGTCCAAGATGTCTCTGTTTCAGATGAATTCGTAGTCTGACCTGAAATTTTGAGCGTACTTTAACCGGATGCGCTTACTTTTTCCCACCCTCCTGCTAAAGGAGAGTGGGATTTTTTTGCCTGTAATTCAGCTGGTGGCAGGGCGATTTGTCATAAAGCCTGCCTGCGTGGCTTTTCTGCTTCCACACCTGACGTTATCCCGTATCCATGCATGCCTGATGCTTCCCGCACTTTGTTACGGCCAAAATGACTGACGCCGTCTTTCCTGATGGCTGACGACGTAAACGGGGCGGTATTAATTCTTTGTCTGCCTGCGGACTGAATTGATGCCATAAAAAAACCCCGGCTTTCAGGCCGGGGTTCAGTTCACAACAGCTTATGCGTTACGGCTTTGTCGCCGGGGCAGTGGCCTGATGGGTGGCGCTATGACCACCCGCAGAACCGCGACCGTCGAACTCATACGGCGCGCGTACCCAGTCACTGTGCGGAGCGGGTTCTGACTGCCAGACCGGCGCAGGCGCTTTAGTCATCGGCGCAGAGGCATAGTGCTTCCAGCGCGTACCGTCATTTGGCACCGCTTCAGCAGCCGGCGCTGATGAGACAGACTCGACCGCCGTTACCGGTGCTGCAGGCGCGACATCACGCGCGGCAACCGGCGCATGAGGTTCACTGACTGGCGCGATTTCAGCGTTAGCAGCAACCGGCGCGTTCAGCACTTCTTCCACCTCTGCTGCGATCGCTTCGCTGACATCAGTAGCTGACTGCTCAGCAACGTCGGCAGACTGTGCAACGTCGACAGGCTGTGAAACCTCAGCAGCTGGCGTTACCACCACTGTTTCGGTGACCGGCTCAGCAGGCACAGCTTCAGCCGCTACAGCTTCCGCTTTGGCTTCATCAGCAGCCGGAACAACAGAAGGCTGCTCATCAACCGGGGCGTCGATAGCACGGGTATCGTCAGTGTTGACCATCGCCACCGGCGTTTCTGCCTGCGGCTCGGCCTGTTGCACTGGCGCGTCCTGAGCAACCGATTCAACGGCGGCAGCAACCGGCAGCGCAGGGGTCGCGTCTGCGATCTCTTCGCTGTTATAAGCTGGCGTCTCATGCGTTACATTCTGAACCTGCTCTTCGCTGGCCTGGCTCACCGGATAGCGAATCCAGACTTTGCCAGATGCCATTTCAGGTGAAGCAGCGGCAGCGGCCAGTGGCATAGCTGACTGCGTCGGGTAACGCTCATCACGGTAACGACGACGACGCTGTCCGCTGACGCGCAGATGACGTGGTGAACGACGTGAACGACGCGGCATATTGGCGTTATCACGGCTGTCGTTGTCATCCTGCTCGTCACTCTGCGAAGCCTGGAACTCAGGCTGTGTCTGAGCAACGTCAGCTGGCTGTGACTGACGCACTTCAGCAGGCTGGGCAATGTCGCTGGCTTCGGCTGGCATAGGCGGACGGTTATCATCCACACGCACCTTCTGGTTAAGCTGACGCGGCTTACGACGCGGCATAACCTGAACGCGTTCATCATCCTGCGCCTCAGTGACGTCCAGAGCTTCAGCAACGACGGCTGGCTGCTCAGCGGCTTTGGCCGCTTCTTCACCGGCACGTTTCTCTTCCTGACGACGACGCTGACGTTCAGCACGCTGTTCACGGCGCTGTTGCTGCTGCTCATCACGCTGCTGACGCGCTTCTTCGCTCAGTGCCGGACGCTCTTCGCGCACTTCACCCGTCTGAGACTGACGCTTGTTGCGACGGTTGTCGTTGCCATCGCGCGGCTCGCGGCTTTCACGTGGCTCACGACTTTCGCGCGGTTCACGGCTTTCACGCGGCTCGCGACTTTCGCGTGGTTCACGGCTTTCACGGGACTGTGCATTGTCACCGTTACGCGGCGTACGTTCACGGCGATTGTTGTTACGACGGTTGTTATTGTTGCTGCGGCGCTCGCCACGACCACTGTTGCTTTCCTGCTCTTCAGTCGCTTTCTGCGGTTCAGCAACCTCAGTGGCCACTGGTGCAGCAGCAGGCGCTTCTTCGCCAGCGAACATTTTTTTCAGGCCGCCAAGCAGACGCCCGAAGAAACCGGTGCTGACGGTCGCTGGTGCAGCAACAGTCGGGGCTGATTTTGCTGCTGGCTGAGCTTCAGTGCGCTTCACTTCTGGCTCAACTTCTACCGGCGCAGGAGGCGCATCAGGCATCACAAAGGCGGCCAGAGCAGGCTGCTCAGGACGACGGCGCTCAGCATGTTCCTCTTCCGATGGCATCGCCATTTCGGCTTCATGCAGCTTCGGCAGATGATAACTCAGGGTCTGCGTCTCTTCGCCTTTACGTACGCGCAGTACGGAGTAGTGCGGGGTCTGCATCTTGTCATCAGGAACGATGATTGCCCGAACGCCACCCTGGCGTTTTTCGATCGCGTTAACCGCTTCACGTTTTTCATTCAGCAGGTAAGAAGCAACCTGAACCGGAACAATGGCGTGAACTTCTTTGGTGTTGTCTTTCAGCGCTTCTTCTTCAATCAGACGCAGAATGGACAGCGCCAGTGACTCGTTATCACGGATGGTGCCGGTGCCGCTACAGCGTGGGCAGACGTGATGACTGGATTCACCTAATGACGGGCTCAGACGCTGACGGGACATCTCCAGCAGGCCGAAACGTGAAATGTGGCTGATCTGAATACGGGCACGGTCCTGACGGACAGCTTCACGCAGACGGTTCTCAACGGCGCGCTGATGGCGTACCGGCGTCATATCGATGTAATCGATAACGATCAGGCCGCCCAGGTCACGCAGGCGCAGCTGACGGGCAATCTCATCGGCCGCTTCAAGGTTGGTGTTGAAGGCCGTCTCTTCGATGTCACCGCCACGCGTGGCGCGAGCTGAGTTGATATCGATAGCGGTCAGCGCTTCGGTACTGTCGATCACAATCGAACCACCGGAAGGCAGGCGGACTTCACGCTGGAAGGCGGATTCGATTTGCGATTCGATCTGATAGTGGCTGAACAGCGGGATTTCACCGGTGTAGAGCTTAATTTTGCTGCTGAAGTCCGGACGACCCAGCGCCGCGATATGCTGACGCGCGAGTTCAAGCACTTTCGGGTTATCGATAAGGATTTCACCGATGTCCTGACGCAGATAGTCGCGGAAGGCACGCACAATCACGTTGCTCTCCTGATGGATCAGGAACGGAGCAGGGCGGTTTTCAGCGGCTTTCTTAATCGCTTCCCAGTGTTTGAGACGGAAGCTTAAATCCCACTGCAACGACTCGGCAGATTTACCAACGCCGGCAGTGCGCACAATCAGGCCCATGCCTTCCGGCAGATCCAGCGCTGACAGGGCTTCTTTCAGTTCGGTACGATCGTCACCTTCGATGCGGCGAGAGATACCGCCTGCACGTGGGTTATTCGGCATCAGTACCAGGTAGCTGCCCGCCAGAGAGATAAAGGTTGTCAGCGCAGCGCCTTTGTTGCCGCGTTCTTCTTTATCGATCTGAACAATGACTTCCTGGCCTTCACGCAGCACGTCTTTAATATTCGGACGACCATGTGCGTTATAGCTGGAGGGGAAATATTCGCGGGAAATTTCTTTTAACGGGAGGAAACCGTGACGCTCTGCGCCATAATCGACAAACGCAGCTTCAAGGCTGGGTTCGATGCGAGTGATTTTACCTTTGTAGATGTTGGCTTTTTTCTGTTCGTGTCCAGGACTTTCGATATCCAGATCGTACAGACGCTGACCGTCAACCAGGGCAACGCGCAACTCCTCCTGCTGAGTTGCGTTTATTAACATTCTTTTCATCGTGACTTACTCGTTATTCTTTCATGAGTGATTACAGCTGCGGGCATAGTTACCCTGGACGAGTATCAACCGATGGCCCCGTGACTTAGTGCAATGTCGTCAGCCTCACGGCTGTCGACCGCGCGAGGGGCGCAAATAACGTCGGTGGCCTGTTTTTCATAAGGGAAAACAGCACCAGATAGTGGAAATGCCTGAGAGAATAATGAAAACCCGTGCATCCCATACTGTTGTCCAGGCCGCAACCCGCAGCCCGCTAAGTGCCTGATTTCGCATTACGTCTTACGCCATTGCTGCGTGTCTGCTCAATCCGGCAAAATGACAATTTCGCTCGGTTTCTGCTCTGAAATGCTTCAGTTAAGAAACTCAGGCATTATTCCATTGCTAACCTTCATATAGCAAGGCGACTTTAGCCAGCTTGTGAAGTTTCTTTACATTTAACTTGCTAATGTGTCGGACAAAGCAGCGGTTTGCTGAAAAAGCCAGCAGAGAAGCGACCTGCCATCACATCAACCCCAGAGTTAAGCACAGAAAAAGGGGTGGCGCTATCAGGGGACACTATTTAGAATCGCCGCCATGAAAACAGAGAATCCCGGCGTACATTTTGTCGCCATCACGGCTGAAAATGCCGGACAACGTATTGATAACTTTTTGCGCACCCAGCTCAAGGGTGTGCCAAAGAGCATGATTTATCGCATCGTACGCAAGGGCGAGGTGCGGGTGAATAAAAAGCGCGTCAAGCCAGAGTACAAGCTGGAGGAGGGGGATGAGGTTCGCATTCCGCCGGTCCGGGTCGCGGAGCGCGATGAAGACGCCGTATCACCTAAGCTGGCGAAGGTCGCTTCGCTGGCGGACGCTATCCTCTTTGAGGATGAGTCGCTGCTGGTGATGAACAAGCCGTCCGGCACGGCCGTGCATGGCGGCAGCGGGCTCAGTTTCGGGGTGATTGAAGGGCTGCGTGCGCTGCGCCCGGAAGCGCGCTTCCTGGAACTGGTGCATCGCCTGGATCGTGATACCTCGGGCATTCTGCTGGTCGCAAAAAAACGCTCGGCGCTGCGTTCACTGCATGAGCAACTGCGTGAAAAGGGGATGCAGAAAGATTATCTGGCCCTGGTACGCGGCAACTGGCCGTCGCATCTGAAGGTCGTTCAGGCTCCTCTGCTGAAAAATATTCTCCAGAGCGGTGAGCGTGTCGTGCGCGTCAGCAGCGAAGGTAAAGCCTCTGAAACCCGCTTTAAAGTGGAAGAGCGGTTTGAGTTTGCCACACTGGTGAAAGCCAGTCCGGTCACCGGACGCACCCACCAGATTCGTGTACATACGCTGCATGCTGGTCATCCCATCGCCTTCGACGATCGCTATGGCGAACGTGACTTTGACAGTCAACTGGCATCAACCGGTCTGAAACGCCTGTTCCTGCACGCAGCGGCACTGACCTTTACCCATCCCGCCACTGGCGAAGTCATGCGTGTCGAAGCACCACTGGATGAGGGCCTGAAGCAGTGCCTGAATAAGCTGCGTCAGCTGAAAGCATAACGGTTCCCCGGCATCACTCCGTTAAAGGATTGATGCCGGCCTGCTGCAACATCCCGTTGAGCGCAATCAGCGGCAGCCCGACCAGCGTATTAGGATCGCGCCCCTCCAGCCGGTCAAACAGACAAATTCCCAGACCTTCACTTTTAAAACTGCCTGCACACTGCAGCGGCTGCTCCTTTTCCACATATCCGGCGATTTCAGCGTCGGTCAAGGTGCGGAAATGCACCACGAAGGGTTCGCAACACTGCAGCAGCCTGCCACTGGCCGGATGAAACAGCGCCAGTCCGGTGTAAAAGGTAATCGCCTGACCGCTGGCGGCACGCAGTTGCGCCCGCGCATTCTCAGCCGTGTGTGGTTTACCGGCGATCGCGCCATCCAGCACGCAGACCTGATCTGAGCCGATTATCCAGTGGCGGGGATAGGTTCCAGCCAGCGCCTGCGCTTTCGCCACGGCAAGACGAATCACCAGTGCTTCGGCATTTTCACCGGGCTGCGGTGACTCATCCACCTCAGGCGCAGCGGCAATAAAAGGCAGGCCCAGCTTGCGCAGTAATGCCTGCCGGAAGGGCGAGGTTGAAGCTAAAAGAATCGATGGCGTCATTTTTTTTCAATAGTGATAGCGAATTGGTGACAGTCATTTTAAACTGTGCGCCGCACTGGATGCGAATAGTGGTTGAAAGATGCTGTTTAACGGCCTTTTTCTTTGACTCTATGACATTACAAAGTTAATATGCGCGCCCTATGCAAAAGGTAAAATTACCCCTAACGCTGGACCCTGTCCGCACCGCTCAGAAGCGCCTTGATTATCAAGGTGTCTACACATCTGTTCAGGTGGAGCGTGTGGCCGAGTCGGTCGTTAGTGTGGACAGTGATGTGGATTGTGCCATGTCGTTTGCGGTTGATAACCAACGTCTGGCGGTACTGACGGGTACTGCTGAAGTACAGGTGACGTTACGTTGTCAGCGCTGCAACCAGACCTTTCCCCATCACGTAAAAGTGAGTTATTGCTTCAGCCCTGTCTCTTCTGAAGAGCAGGCCGAAGCATTACCGGAAGCGTACGAGCCGGTCGATGTCAACGAGTTTGGTGAAATCGATCTGCTGGCGGTTGTCGAGGATGAACTGATTCTCGCGCTGCCGGTCGTTCCGGTGCACGATTCTGAACACTGTGAAGTGTCCGAGGCGGACATGGTCTTTGGCAAACTGCCTGCAGAGGCGGAGAAACCAAATCCATTTGCCGTATTAGCCAGTTTAAAGCGTAAGTAATAGGAGTAAGGTCCATGGCCGTACAACAGAATAAACCCACCCGTTCTAAGCGTGGTATGCGTCGTTCACACGATGCGCTGACCACTGCTGCTCTGTCAGTAGATAAAGTTTCTGGCGAAACTCATCTGCGTCACCACATCACTGCGGACGGTTACTACCGCGGTCGCAAGGTTATCGTTAAGTAAGTTTCTTGCTTAGCAAGGCGATACCTTGACACGTTTGACCCTGGCGATTGATGCCATGGGCGGGGACTTCGGTCCCTGCGTGACAGTGCCTGCAGCATTGCAGGCACTGGCCTCTCATTCGGAACTATTCCTTCTTCTGGTCGGACATCCCGACACTCTCACGCCATTGCTTGCCAAAGCGGATTCCTCCCTGACGGGGCGTTTGCAGGTGATCCCTGCCGAATCGGTTATTGCAAGTGATGCGCGGCCCGCTCAGGCCATCCGGAACAGTCGCGGCAGTTCAATGCGCGTGGCACTGGAGATGGTGAAAGAGGGACGTGCAGAGGCCTGCATCAGCGCCGGCAATACCGGTGCGCTGATGGGGCTGTCGACACTCTTATTAAAACCGCTGGATGGAATTAAGCGTCCGGCGCTGATGTCCGTTTTACCGCATCAGCAACAGGGTAAAACCGTGGTGCTGGATCTGGGTGCGAATGTGGGCTCAGACAGTGCGATGCTGGTGCAGTTTGCTGTGATGGGGTCGGTGATGGCTGAGCATGTGCTTGGTATTCCACGGCCCCGTGTCGCGTTGCTCAACATTGGTCATGAAGAGACCAAAGGGCTGGAAACCATCCGCGATGCCGCAGTAGTGCTGCGAGAATCACCGCAAATCAACTATATTGGTTACCTCGAAGGTAACGAGCTGCTCACCGGCAAAACGGATGTAATGGTCTGTGACGGTTTTGTCGGAAACGTCACGCTGAAGACGATGGAAGGCGTGGTAAGAATGTTTCTTTCTCTGCTGAAGTCATCAGGGGAAGGTAAAAAACGGTCATGGTGGCTTCAGTTGCTGGGGCGCTTAATCCAGAAACGTCTGGCGAAACGCTTCGGGCAACTCAACCCTGACCAGTACAATGGCGCTTGTCTGTTAGGATTGCGCGGAACAGTGATCAAGAGTCACGGCGCAGCAAATCAACACGCCTTCGCCGTGGCGATAGAACAGGCAGAGCAGGCGGTGAGGCAGCAAATTCCCGAGCGAATTGCTGCGCGCCTTGATGCTGTATTAGCCAGGAGTGACAAAGCCTAGATGTATACCAAAATTATCGGTACGGGCAGTTATCTGCCCAACCAGGTTCGCACCAATGCCGATCTGGAAAAAATGGTGGAGACGTCGGACGAGTGGATTGTTACCCGTACCGGCATCCGTGAGCGTCGCATTGCTGCGCCTGACGAAACCGTCGCCACCATGGGATTCAGCGCGGCGCAACGCGCGCTTGAAATGGCAGGCATTGAGGCGAACGATGTTGGGCTGATTATTGTCGCCACAACCTCGTCCAGCCATGCTTTCCCCAGCTCCGCCTGCATGATCCAGCAAATGCTGGAGATTAAAGATTGCGCGGCATTTGACCTTGCTGCCGCCTGTGCGGGTTTCACCTATGCACTGAGCGTAGCCGATCAATACATCAAAAATGGCGCAGTTAAGCATGCTCTGGTTATCGGCGCTGATGTCCTGGCGCGCGCGCTGGATCCGGAAGATCGCGGCACCATCATCCTGTTTGGTGATGGCGCGGGTGCGGTCGTGCTGGGCCAGAGTGAAGAGCAGGGGATTATCTCTACTCACCTTCATGCTGATGGTCGCTATGCGCAGCTTCTGACGCTGCCTTATCAGGATCGTGCCCATCAGGATCAGCCCGCCTATGTCACCATGGCAGGTAACGAAGTCTTCAAGGTCGCCGTCACCGAACTGGCCCACATCGTTGATGAAACGCTGCAGGCTAATAATCTCGATCGTGAAATGCTGGACTGGCTGGTTCCGCATCAGGCGAACCTGCGCATTATCAGCGCTACCGCGAAAAAACTCGGTATGACCATGGACAAAGTGGTCGTCACACTGGATCGCCATGGCAATACCTCTGCTGCATCGGTGCCAAGCGCACTGGATGAAGCGGTTCGTGATGGCCGCATCAAACCCGGACACCTTATTCTGCTGGAAGCCTTTGGTGGTGGATTCACCTGGGGTTCTGCGCTGGTTCGCTTTTGATTGACAGGAACAGAAGATGACGCAATTTGCATTTGTTTTTCCAGGTCAGGGTTCACAGACCGTGGGCATGCTGACTGAATTAGCAGCAACCTATCCGCTGGTAGAAGAGACCTTCCGTGAAGCCTCTGACTCGCTGGGTTATGACCTGTGGCAGTTAGTGAGTCAGGGTCCGGCTGAAGAGCTGAACAAAACCTGGCAGACTCAGCCTGCGCTGTTAGCTGCCTCTGTGGCCATCTACCGTGTCTGGCAGCAGCAGGGCGGTGAACAGCCTGTCCTGATGGCCGGTCACAGCCTGGGCGAATATTCGGCGCTGGTTTGTGCGGGTGTGCTTAACTTTGCTGACGCAGTGAAGCTGGTAGAACTGCGTGGCAAACTGATGCAGGAAGCGGTGCCAGAAGGCACCGGCGCAATGCAGGCGATTATTGGCCTGGATGACGCGGCTATTCGCAAAGCCTGTGAAGAGAGCGCGCAGGGCCAGGTTGTCTCACCGGTTAACTTCAACTCGCCAGGCCAGGTGGTTATTGCGGGTAACAAAGAAGCCGTTGAGCGTGCAGGCGCTGCCTGTAAAGCTGCGGGCGCTAAGCGTGCCCTGCCACTGCCGGTCAGCGTGCCTTCTCACTGTGCACTGATGAAGCCTGCCGCTGATAAACTGGCGGTTGCGCTGGAGAGCATTACGTTTAATGCACCAGCGGTGCCGGTGATCAATAACGTCGATGTGAAAGCGGAAAC
Organism: Pantoea sp. SM3640; assembly: GCF_015654165.1. NCBI lineage: Bacteria > Pseudomonadati > Pseudomonadota > Gammaproteobacteria > Enterobacterales > Erwiniaceae > Pantoea > Pantoea sp. SM3640. The sequence continues at coordinate 2,332,847 of NZ_CP064872.1, read as the reverse complement.
TGACGCTGCGGCCATCCGTCATGCGCTGGTTCGTCAGCTCTACAGCCCGGTTCGCTGGACCGAGAGCGTGGAAGCGATGGCGGCACAGGGCGTGACACAGCTGCTGGAGATGGGTCCAGGTAAAGTCCTGACCGGTCTGACCAAACGTATTGTCGATACCCTGACAGCGGCTGCCGTTAACGATACAGCATCCCTGACGGCTGCACTCGGTAAGGAATAAGAGGAAAATCATGAGCTTTGAAGGTAAAGTTGCGCTGGTTACCGGCGCGAGTCGCGGCATTGGTCGTGCGATTGCAGAAACCCTGGCGGCACGTGGTGCCAAAGTGGTAGGAACTGCAACCAGCCAGAGTGGCGCCGACGCCATCAGTGCTTACCTTGGCGACAAGGGTAAAGGCCTGTTACTGAACGTGACTGACGCTGATTCAATTAACAGCGTTTTAGAGAATATTCGCGCTGAATTTGGCGAAGTGGATATTTTAGTCAATAATGCAGGCATTACGCGTGATAATCTTCTCATGCGCATGAAGGACGATGAGTGGCAGGATATCCTGGATACTAACCTCACATCGGTATTCCGCCTTTCTAAGGCGGTCCTGCGTGCCATGATGAAAAAACGCGTGGGCCGTATCATCACCATTGGTTCCGTTGTTGGCACCATGGGTAACGCGGGCCAGGCAAACTACGCAGCAGCAAAAGCGGGTTTGATTGGCTTTAGCAAATCACTGGCGCGCGAAATCGCGTCACGTGGCATTACCGTCAACGTCGTGGCTCCAGGCTTTATTGAGACTGACATGACGCGGGCACTGAACGAAGATCAACGTTCCGGTATTTTGGCGGAAGTCCCTGCGGGTCGCTTAGGCGACGCACAGGAAATCGCCAATGCTGTGGCATTTTTAGCCTCTGACGAAGCAGCCTACATCACAGGTGAAACGCTGCACGTCAATGGCGGAATGTACATGGTCTGATAAATCACGAAATCATTTGCTTTATTTGCGGTTAAAACCGCAAAATAACGCAAAATCGTGGTTCGACCAGCCGGGATTTTGTTGCATCTTTTTCACCATTTTATACACTACGAAAACCATCGCGTAAGCGAGTTTTGATAGGAAATTAAATAGTATGAGCGATATCGAACAACGCGTTAAGAAAATCATCAGTGAGCAGCTGGGTGTGAAAGAGGAAGAAGTCACCAACTCTGCATCTTTCGTAGAAGACCTGGGTGCCGATTCTCTTGATACCGTTGAGCTGGTGATGGCTCTGGAAGAAGAGTTTGATACTGAGATTCCAGACGAAGAAGCTGAGAAAATCACTACCGTTCAGGCAGCGATCGACTACATCAATAGCCATAAAGGCTAATGAATATCTTCAGGCGGTCGCTCGACCGCCTGATTTTTTTGTTTGTCCCACATAGTTCCCTATTTCCCCTCCCTGGAGGACGAACGTGTCTAAGCGTCGTGTAGTTGTGACTGGTCTTGGCATGTTGTCTCCTGTCGGCAATACCGTAGAGTCTACCTGGAGTGCTCTCCTTGCCGGTCAGAGCGGCATTACCCTGATCGACCATTTTGATACCAGTGCTTATGCAACCCGTTTTGCAGGTCTGGTAAGAGATTTTAATTGTGATGACTACATCTCGCGCAAAGATCAGCGCAAGATGGATGCCTTCATCCAGTACGGCATTGTGGCCGGTATGCAGGCCATGCAGGACAGCGGTCTGGTTATTACCGATGAAAATGCAAGCCGTATGGGCGCAGCAATTGGCTCCGGCATCGGTGGCTTAGGTCTGATTGAAGAGAATCATACCTCACTGGTCAACGGCGGCCCGCGTAAAATCAGCCCATTCTTTGTGCCTTCAACCATCGTTAACATGGTGGCGGGTCATCTCAGCATCATGTATGGCCTGAAAGGTCCAAGCATCTCTATCGCGACAGCCTGTACCTCTGGTGTGCATAACATCGGTCATGCCGCACGTATCATCGCCTATAACGATGCTGACGTGATGCTGGCGGGTGGCACAGAGAAAGCCAGCACGCCATTAGGCGTCGGTGGTTTTGGTGCAGCACGCGCCCTCTCAACCCGTAACGACAACCCGCAAGCGGCCAGCCGCCCGTGGGATAAAGATCGTGATGGTTTTGTGCTGGGTGACGGCGCTGGCATTGTGGTGCTCGAAGAGTACGAACATGCGAAGAAACGTGGTGCGAAAATCTACGCAGAAATCGTAGGTTTCGGTATGAGCAGCGATGCCTACCACATGACGTCACCACCAGAAGATGGTTCGGGTGCAGCGGCGGCAATGATCAATGCGCTGCGTGATGCTCAGCTTACGCCAGAGCAGATCGGCTATGTCAACGCACACGGCACCTCCACGCCAGCCGGTGATAAAGCTGAAGCGCAGGCGGTGAAATCGGTCTTTGGGGCAGCAGCCAGCAGCGTCATGGTCAGCTCAACCAAATCAATGACCGGACACTTACTGGGTGCCGCAGGTGCGGTAGAATCGATTTACTCGATTCTGGCACTGCGCGACCAGGCCGTTCCACCGACCATTAACCTGGACAATCCGGATGAGGGCTGCGATCTCGACTTCGTGCCGCACACCGCGCGTCAGGTTCCTGGACTGGAGTACACGCTGTGTAACTCCTTCGGTTTCGGCGGAACCAACGGTTCGTTGATCTTCCGTAAAGTGTAATCGTTGCAGATTGCTAAAAAGGCCCGCGATGCGGGCCTTTTTTTATCCTGCAAAATGCGCTGAAATCACGTCTCACGCTCAGGAGAGAATGATGTGGATTAACGGAGTCAAACAATCGACGCTGGCTGCCAGCGACCGCGGCATGCAGTTCGGCGATGGCTGCTTTACCACCGCCGCCGTCCTTCAGGGTAAAATCCTGCTGCTGGAGAGCCATCTGCTGCGCCTTAAAGCAGGCTGCGAGCGGTTATGGATCGGCGGCGTCGACTGGGATCAGCTGGAGGCTGAGATGAGACAGGCCGCACAGGAGCAGGCGCAGGCAGTGCTGAAAATCATCATCAGCGCGGGCAGCGGCGGACGGGGTTATAGCCGCCTGGGCTGTGGTGAACCCACGCGCATCGTCTCATTAGCGCCCTGGCCGCAACACTACGCCGGGTTACAGCAGCATGGTGCTTCACTCCGGCTGAGTCCGGTTCGTCTGGCGCGAAACCCGCAGTTTGCCGGTATCAAGCACCTTAACCGTCTGGAGCAGGTGATGATTCGGGCTCATCTTGACCAGACAGACGCTGACGAGGCGCTGGTGCTTGACACTGAAGGTTGGGTGGTGGAATGCTGTGCGGCCAATTTATTCTGGCGGCAGGGCGGACAAATTTTTACGCCCGATGTATCCGCGTCAGGCGTGGACGGCATTATGCGGCGAAGTCTGATGGCGCAACTTGCAGCAGCAGGTCACGCTTGTCAGGTGATAAAAAGCGAACCGGCACAGCTGCTGGATGCTGATGAAGTGGTGATATGTAACGCGCTGATGCCGGTTCTGCCGGTCCGACAGATAGAAGCCGTACAGTTTACTGAGCGCTCGCTGTTTAATCAGTTGCACGCTAGCTGTAAAAAGATAATGGATGCATCATGATTCGAAGCAAAAAAATTCTCGTCAGCCTGCTGGCGATTGTGGGTCTCGCGGCTGTGCTGAGTTACTGGCAGGTTAAGCAGTTTGCGGCCACCCCGTTGACCATTAATCAGGAAACTATCTACACATTGCCAGCCGGTACAGGCCGGGTCGCACTCCAGGCGCAGCTGGAAGAGAAAAACATCATTCCGCACAGTATCTGGTTTGGCGCGCTGCTGCGTCTGCAGCCGGAGCTGGCGACCTTTAAGGCGGGCACCTATCGCCTTGAACCGACCATGACCGTGCGCGCGCTGTTACAGCTGCTGGCCAGTGGTAAAGAGGCGCAGTTCCCTGTGCGGTTTGTGGAGGGGCAGAGGCTGAAAGAGTGGCTCAGCGAGCTGCGTAAAGCGCCCTATATCCGCCACACTCTGAAAGATGATCAGTTCGCCACCCTTGCCAGCGCACTCAACGTGGAGCCAGAGCAACTGGAGGGCAACTTCTTTCCGGACACGTATCTCTACACCGCCAACACGACTGATATGGCGCTGCTGCAACGTGCGCATGCTCGGATGAAGAAAACCATCGATGAGGTGTGGCAGGGACGGGCGGATAATCTGCCTTACAAAACGCCACAAGATCTGGTGACCATGGCCTCGATCATTGAGAAAGAGACCGGCGTCAGCGAAGAGCGCGCGCGCGTGGCCTCGGTGTTTATTAATCGCCTGCGCACAGGTATGCGTTTGCAGACCGATCCCACAGTGATCTATGGCATGGGTGACAGCTACAACGGTACACTGACCCGCAAAGATCTTGAGACGGCCAGCGCGTACAATACCTATATTATTAATGGCCTGCCGCCTGGACCGATCGCGATGCCGGGCAAAGCCTCATTGCAGGCAGCGGCCCATCCCGAGAAAACGAACTATCTCTACTTTGTTGCAGACGGCAAGGGCGGACATACGTTTACCACCAACCTCGCCAGCCATAACAAGGCGGTGCAGGTCTACCGGCAGACGCTGAAGGAAAAAAATGAACAGTAAGTTTATCGTCATTGAAGGCCTGGAAGGCGCCGGAAAAACCACCGCGCGCGACGCCATTGTCGCTACACTGCATGCCCGTGGTATCAGTGATCTGGTCTTTACCCGCGAGCCTGGCGGTACGCCGCTGGCAGAACAGCTTCGGGTTTTGGTTAAGCAGGGTATTGAAGGTGAGCAGGTGACGGATAAAGCCGAACTGCTGATGCTCTATGCAGCGCGGGTTCAGCTGGTAGAGACCGTAATAAAACCGGCGCTGGCTCGCGGTGCCTGGGTAATCGGCGATCGTCACGATCTCTCCTCGCAGGCTTATCAGGGTGGCGGTCGGGGTCTTGACAGCGGACTGATGCAGACGCTGCGCGATGCGGTATTAGGCGATTTTCGTCCCGATCTGACGCTCTATCTTGATGTCACGCCTGAGATCGGTCTGCAGCGCGCCCGTGCGCGCGGTGAGCTGGATCGTATTGAGCAGGAGTCGCTGCGCTTCTTTGAACGTACCCGAGCGCGCTATCTGGCCCTTGCTGCAGAAGATTCCACTATCCTGATCATCGACGCCACTCAGTCGCTGACCGAGGTGACAGCGTCACTTCAGGTGGCGCTGGCGAGCTGGCTGGCGGAGCAGGCGTGATGAACTGGTATCCGTGGCTGAATCAGCCTTATCGCCAGGTGATTGGCCAGCATCAGGAGAATCGCGCGCATCATGCGCTGTTGATCCAGGCGATGGCTGGCATGGGCGATGACGCGCTGGTCTGGGGGATGAGTCGCTGGCTGATGTGCCAGCAGCCGGATGGACTGAAAAGTTGTGGATCGTGCCACGGTTGCCAGCTGATGCAGGCTAATACTCACCCTGACTGGTATCGGTTAGAGGCGGAGAAGGGCAAAAGTACCCTGGGCATCGATGCGGTGCGGCAGGTGACAGAAAAAATGTATCACTTTGGCCAACAGGGCGGCGCGAAAGTGGTCTGGCTGCCGGATGCTGCACAGCTTTCGGAAGCGGCCGCTAACGCCCTGCTGAAAACGCTGGAAGAGCCGCCAGCCAACAGCTGGTTCTTCCTCAGCAGCCGCGATCCGTCACGTCTGCTGGCCACACTGCGCAGTCGCTGCATGACGCTGCATCTGACGCCGCCCGATGAAGGACAAAGCCTGCTCTGGCTGAAGAAGCAGTCCTCGCACGATGAACAGATGCTGCTGGCGGCGCTACGCCTGAGCGCCGGCGCGCCGGGGGCGGCGCTGAGCCTGCTGGAAAACGGGCCGTGGCAGACGCGGCAAAAGCTCTGCGATGCGCTGCCCGCGGCATTGCAGCAGGACATCCTGCAACTGTTACCTGCGCTGAATGCTGACGATGCGGCAGCACGTATCGGCTGGCTGCTCTCTTTGCTTCTGGATGCGATGAAATGGCAGCAAAATGCAGGTCAGTGGCTGAGTAATATTGACCGCCAGGATGTGGTGCAGTTGCTGGCCGGATGCTTTTCAGCCTGCGCACTCAACAGCAGTACCCTGGCATGGATGCGCTGTCGCGAGCAGTTACTGCATGTGGCGTCAGTGAATCGCGAATTATTGCTGACCGATCAGCTTCTGAGCTGGGCGGACCAACAGAAGCCTGCGCTGGTCGGCTAAACCTATCTGAGAGTAATTATGTTTATTGTGGATTCCCATTGCCATCTCGATGGCCTGGATTATGAAAAGAACCATCGTGACCTTGATGATGTGATCGCTAAAGCGGCGGCACGTGATGTGAAATTTATGCTGGCTATCGCCACTACGCTGCCGGGTTTCCATACCCTGAAGAGCCTGGTCGGCGAGCGGAAAAATATTGCGCTCTCCTGCGGCGTGCATCCGCTGAATCAGGAAGAGGCTTATGACGTTGAAGAGTTTCGCCGGCTCTCTGCCGATCCTCAGGTGGTAGCGCTCGGTGAAACCGGGCTGGATTATCACTATCAGCCAGAGACCAAAGATCAGCAGCAGCGCTCATTCCGGGAACATATCCGAACCGGGATCGCGCTGAATAAGCCGATCATCGTCCACACCCGTGATGCGCGCGAAGATACGCTGGCGATTCTGCGAGAAGAGCAGGTTGAGCGCTGCGGCGGCGTGCTGCACTGTTTCACTGAGGATCAGCCCACCGCCGCTAAGCTGCTCGATATGGGCTTTTATATCTCCTTTTCCGGGATCGTCACCTTCCGTAATGCTGAACAGCTACGCGAAGCTGCGCGTTATGTGCCGCTGGACCGGATGCTGGTGGAAACGGATTCACCTTATCTGGCACCCGTGCCGTATCGTGGCAAAGAGAATCAGCCTGCTTATACGCGCGATGTTGCCGATTACCTGGCGGTACTGAAAGGTGTCGATGTGGAAACGCTGGCTGCCGCTACCACGCAAAATTTCTCAACGCTGTTCCATATCCCGATGAGCCAGCTCGGCGCCTGATCGGCTTTTATTTCAGCCTCTGTAATTAATCTGTAACCTGCCTATATGACCCTGTTTTTTCAGACAGGGTCAGCGTTTTATCGTCAATTACCGATGCACGTCAGTGAGAAATTTCGTAAAGTGCGCCCCTGTGATTGTCGAAACGTGATAGCCATCAAAGTAACAAAAGGGGATTTATTTTACCCTTCGTAATAAATCAAAAGGCGGTCACCGCCAGCCCGGCAAAGAATCCTCCCTCTTTGCCATGCGCATTGCGCAAATATGCACTCATACTCAGGAGCTTCACGCTATGTTCAAAAATGCTTTTGCCAACCTTCAAAAGGTCGGTAAATCGCTGATGCTGCCGGTATCGGTTCTGCCGATAGCCGGTATTTTGTTAGGGGTCGGTTCAGCCAATTTTAGCTGGTTACCTGCAGTGGTTTCGCATGTAATGGCAGAAGCGGGTGGATCGGTGTTCGCCAACATGCCGCTGATTTTTGCTATCGGTGTGGCGCTGGGCTTTACCAATAACGATGGCGTTTCGGCGCTGGCAGCAGTTGTTGCCTATGGCATCATGGTGAAAACCATGGCGGTGGTTGCGCCGCTGGTGCTGCATATGCCTGCGGCAGAGATCGAGGCTAAACACCTCGCCGACACCGGGGTACTGGGCGGTATTATCGCGGGTTCCATCGCCGCCTATATGTTCAACCGCTTCTATCGCATTAAACTGCCGGAATATCTGGGCTTCTTTGCCGGTAAACGTTTTGTGCCGATTATTTCCGGTCTGGCCGCTATCATTCTCGGCGTGCTGCTCTCCTTTATCTGGCCACCGATTGGTTCCGCGATTCAGGAATTCTCGCAGTGGGCGGCCTATCAGAACCCGGTTGTCGCCTTTGGTATTTATGGCGTAATCGAACGCGCACTGGTGCCGTTTGGTCTGCATCATATCTGGAACGTTCCTTTCCAGATGCAGATTGGTGAATACACCAATGCGGCAGGTCAGGTGTTCCACGGTGATATCCCACGCTATATGGCGGGTGACCCGACCGCAGGTAAACTCTCAGGCGGCTTCCTGTTCAAAATGTACGGTCTGCCAGCGGCAGCGATTGCTATCTGGCATTCAGCGAAGCCTGAAAATCGCGCTAAAGTGGGCGGTATTATGATCTCCGCTGCGCTGACCGCATTTCTGACCGGTATCACCGAACCGATTGAATTCTCATTCATGTTCGTCGCACCGATCCTGTATGTGATCCATGCGCTGCTGGCAGGTCTGGCATTCCCAATCTGTATCCTGCTTGGTATGCGTGATGGCACCAGCTTCTCACACGGTCTTATCGACTTTATCGTGCTGAGCGGCAACAGCAGCAAAATCTGGCTGTTCCCGATTATCGGTATCATCTACGGCCTGATTTACTACACCATATTCCGCGTGCTGATCGCCAAACTGGATCTGAAAACGCCTGGCCGTGAAGAGAGCAGCAACAGCGAGCAATCTACCGCGACCGGTACAGAGATGGCGGGCAAACTGGTGGCGGCGTTTGGTGGTAAAGAGAACATCACTAACCTGGATGCCTGTATCACCCGTTTACGCGTCAGCGTCGCTGATGTGGCTAAAGTGGATCAGACTGAACTGAAAAACCTCGGCGCCCGTGGCGTGGTGGTAGCCGGTTCCGGTGTGCAGGCAATTTTCGGGACTAAATCCGATAACCTGAAAACCGATATGGATGATTACATCCGCAGCATGTAATGATTCAGCGAAATGAAAAAGCCCCGCTTAGCGGGGCTTTTTTTTGGGGCGCGTGTTACAGGTAAACGCGCAAGTACTCAGTCAGGCAGAGCAGGGCCATCGCCTGACCGTAAGGCATTGAGGTGAGAGGAACAGTGCGGTAATAGTCCAGGTCACTGCCCATCGCGGTTCCAAAGGAAACCTGTTTCAGCTCGCCATCGTCATCGATATTCGCAATCACGCCGCGCAGCGCTTTTTCTGCTACCTCCAGATACTCCGCGGGGAGATAGCGCTTGCGAACCCCTTTCAGAATGCCATAGGCAAATCCTGCCGTGGCAGAGGCTTCCAGGTAGCTGTTCGGGTCATCAAGCAGAGTGTGCCACAAGCCGCTGCTGTGCTGACAGGCCTTAAGCGCTTTGACCTGGGTCTCCAGAACCTGCTGCAGGAAGCGGCGGGTCGCGTGATGCTCAGGCCAGTTCATCATCTCCAGGAAGTCAGGAATCACAATCGTCACCCAGCTGTTGCCACGCGCCCAGCGTGCATCAGCAAAGTTATGGCGACCGTCGAAGTTCCAGCCGTGGAACCATAAGCCGGTTTCACGATCCATCAGATACTGGGTGTGTAGCAGGAACTGATAGCTCGCTTCTTCCACCCACTCATCGCGTTTCAGCAACTGGCCGATTTTGGCCAGCGCCATGACGCTCATCATCAGCGTATCGTCCCAGAGCTGCTGGGTGTTTTCATTGTTATAGACGATGTGCTGCAGGCCGCCCTGTTCGGTGCGCGGCATTTCATACATGACCCACTCAGCCCAGCGCTCAAGTACCGGCACCCAGGCCGGGTTACCGGTCTCTTCATAACGGTAAGCCAGCGTCAGAAAAGGACAAACGGTATTCACATTTTTGGTCGGCGTTCCTTCCGCCAGACGCTCAGTGAACCATTCATCAATGATCGCCAGCGTCTGCTGGTCGCCGGTTTGCTGATAGTAGTGCAACATGCCATACAGACCGATGCCATGTGTCCATTCCCAACCCGCCCAGCCTTTGGTATCAATCACCCGGCCATCGTCCAGCCGCAATAAAAATTCGCCTGTCTCATCGGTGATGTTAACCAGATTTTGTGTCAGCTTTTGAATCAGCTGTACCAGTTCGCTGCGTGGCAGCAGATGCTCAGGTTGGCACAATAATTTGCTGTGTTTAACGGGAAATACAGTCATGGTTTATTCCTGTCGTTTTAAGGTCGAGTTTATAGAAGGGTGTAAAGAGGGATGCGCGGACAATTTTTCCGGCGCTGGCTTATTCCGGTTAAGGAAGCCAATGTTATTGTTGCCCCACAGATTTTCGTAAGGCATGCCAGCCAGTGTTTCAACTATCCCGCGTGCTTCCGGGGTGATGCTTTCCGGCACGATGCGGTCCGCTTCACGCATTTTCAGCGTTTCCTGGCGCAGGACAGTATGGGTCTGCAGATTAAGTTTAAAGCGCAGTGACACGATAAAGCCGCAGGCCAGAACGGCCACTGTACCGATACTCAGGATCGCCAGGATGGTGTGGCTGACGCCGGGTACCTGGGTTGCCTGGCCAGAGACAAAACCAGAGAGCTGCAGCACGATACCGACCAGCATGACGGCACCCGCCTGCGACGCTTTACGCGTCAGGGTCATAATGCCGGCAAAAATGCCTTCACGGCGCTGACCGGTGATGGCCTCATCGACATCCGCGATATAGGTGTAGGTGTTCCATGGCACATAGTTAATGCCGCCACGTCCCAGACCTGCCAGGGCAGAGATCACTAACAGCAGTGACATATTGTCGTTCATGCCGGCATACCACAATCCGGCATAGGATAGCGACGCCAGGCCAAACAGGATGGCCACCAGACGGTAGGCAGGTGCAGGCCCCATGCGGATACAGAGCGGGATCATCGCCATCACAGCAATAAACTGCAGCACTGCCATGGTGCCCATCAGGCTGGAGGCAACCTGAGCACTCTGCATCAGCACAAACACCACATACCAGGTAAAGACGGCATTAAACACATCCTGGGCGATATAGCCGCCGAGATACATGCCAAGGTGCTGGCGGAAGATGCGAATACGTAAAGTTGAGGCCAGCTCAACATAGAGCCGTTTAAGGTTCTGCATCAGCGTCAGCTGCTGTTTTTCCTGCTCAGCACGCCGCGACTCGGCAGAGAAATCATCCGGGTGACGTTCCCAGGTAAAGCACCACACCAGCGTCAGCACCAGTGCGCAGATTACCGAGAACACCAGGCTGGCGTAGAAAAAGGAGTCGGGATTATCTTTGCCCAGCATACCCAGTAAAATGCCGGGTAAAAATGCGGCCAGAATGGCTGAGAGCTGCGCCAGACCAATACGCGCGCCGGAGAACCGGGTTTTCTGTTTGAAATCGTCAGTCATTTCCGGGACCAGCGTTTCATAAGGTACCAGGATCATGGTGTAGACGATATCAAACAGCAGGTAAGTGCAGAGATACCACCAGAAGCTCATGTCGCTGACCCACATCAGGCTATAACTGAATACACAGGGTATGCCTAACAGGATAAAGAATTTGCGGCGGCCAAAGCGTTTGCCCAGCCAGGTTGAGCCAAAGTTGTCGGTAATAAAGCCCATGAGCGGGCTGACCACGGCATCCAGCACGCGAGCGGTAGCAAAGATTAAGGTGGCCTGAATCGGGGTTAATCCACAGAAGGTGGTATAAAAATAGAGCAACCAGGCGGCTGTGAGCGCCGTGGTGCCTGCTCCGAGAAAATCTCCGGAACCATAGGCCAGATAGTGGCCAAGACCAATTTTACGTGAGCGCATGGCTAATGCTCCTTGATGTTATATGGCGGTATATCCCTGGTGACGCCGGACTTCTCACCCGGACTGGTTAGCAAAGTAGAGCTGACCGGGCGGCTAAACCTTCGCAATTTGGCTAACGCCTGGGCTGAAGTGGCAGCCATATAAAGAAAAGGGTGGCGAAATTCTAATTTATAAAACAGCGTTTCATTTTAGTGGTATGGCAGGCAGCTTGCGAGCATCTGGAATGCTGTTCAGGTGACAGAGGAGAGGAGCTGCTGCAAAGGCAGGCGAACAATGCAAGAAAAGTGGTACTGAGGTTGAAAGAAAACAAATTTCTCCCGCATACTGATTGATTACGACTCAGGCTCAAGGAATTGCACCATGGCTGAAGAAACCATTTTTAGTAAAATTATCCGCCGCGAAATCCCCGCTGATGTGGTTTATCAGGATGAACTGGTTACGGCTTTCCGTGACATTTCGCCTAAAGCACCGACCCATATTTTAATCGTGCCAAATGTGCTGATCCCAACGGTCAACGAGGCGGAAGCGGCCCATGAGCATGCGCTGGGACGTATGTTTACCACCGCAGCGAAAATCGCCCGTCAGGAAGGGATCGATCAGAATGGTTATCGGCTGATTGTGAATTGCAATCAACATGGTGGTCAGGAGGTCTATCACATCCATATGCATCTGCTGGGCGGCGAACCGCTGGGCCCGATGCTCTCAGACTGACCTGATAACGGAAAAAAGCTATGCGATCCTGGCTGACTGGCCTGCCGATCCTGCTCTGCCTGACGGCCTGCAGCAGTGAAAAACCGATGATCAATACCTCACAGTCGCTGGTGATGGAGTCTTCTGTGCTGTCAGCAGGGATCATTACCGATGAACCGACGCTGGATGAGAACGATGGACTGAAACGAGCCACCAGCGTGCTCTATAATCAGCGCGAAACACCGGTCGTTGTGCACTATCGTTATTACTGGTATGACGACAAAGGTCTGGAAATCACCCCGCAGGAACCGGCGCAGACCGTTACCGTTCCGGCGCAGGGCAGTATTGTCGCCACCTCGCAGCTGGGTAACCTGACTGCCAGCAAGGTTCGTCTTTATCTCTATCTTTAAGGATTTTCTACGTGATACGCAGTGTTAATCGTACCGGAGCGCTCCTGATGGCGCTCATTCTGACCGGCTGTGTAGTGAAACAACAGCAGCCGGCCACAGTTGAACCGACCCAGCCAGCCGAGCCGGTGCAGCCTGTTCCGCAACCTGAGCCGGTGCCACAACCGCAGCCTCAGCCTGTGCCACAGCCACCGAAGCTGGTCACTATCAACTGGGATGCCAGCGTACAGCCGCTGGTGGCGCAGATGTTGCAGGCCGCCAGCGCCGAGCCGGGTAGCGTGTTGCTGGTCGACCGCATCAAAAACAGCACCAATGGCGCGCTGCAAAGCGAGAAAGCAACAGCGGCTATTCAGAATGCGCTGAACAACAATGGCAAATTCACGCTGGTTTCTGCCGATCAGCTGGCGCAGGCCAAGCAGACGCTGGGATTATCGCCGGAGGACAGCCTGAACTCGCGCAGCAAAGCGATTGGTCTGGCACGCAACGTTAATGCCCAGTATGTGCTCTACAGTAACGCACGCGGCGATGTTAAAGCGCCAGCTCTGCAGATGCAGCTGATGCTGGTTCAGACCGGCGAGATCATCTGGTCCGGCAACGGCATTGCACAGAATTAATCCCGTCTTTCAGCGGATAATTCAGCAGGCGACCGGCGAGCCAGGAAAGGTATCAACTATCCCGCTGGCCGGTCTGACCGGTCACAGTCAGAAGATTGTCAGCTCGTGCGGTACCTTCATCGCGCGGGCGGCGCCACAACCGGCAATTCCATTTGTGGATCGGCAGCGCGAATTCCGGCTGTTGCGAAAAATGCGAGCCAGCGGACTGGCACCGCAGCCCGTTGCTGGTCATCGTCAGGGCATTGTGCTGACCTGGTGCGCAGGCGACGCGCTGGATGAACAACGCTTCAGCCAGCAGCGTCCGCAGATTGTGGCACTGCTGCGGCATCTGCATCAGCAGCCGTTAACCGGCTATCGCCTGCAGTTGTTGCCGCTGTTATGGCGCTACTGGCAGCTCTCGCCACAGCGGCATCACCGCTGGCTGCGGGCGCTCAGACGTCTGACGCAGCAGGGTGAACCTCAGCCATTAAGGCTGGCACCGCTGCACATGGATCTGCATGCCGGAAATGTCATACAGAGCCCGGAGGGCCTGCGTCTGATCGACTGGGAATATGCCGCTGATGGCGATGTGGCGCTGGAGCTGGCGGCCGTCTGTGCCAGCGATCCGCAGCATCAGACCGACTGGCTGGCAGAGTACGCCGCAGCGATGCAGCTGCCGCTTCCGGTGCTGGTGCAGCAGGTCAGACGCTGGCAACCGTGGCTGCGTCTGCTGATGGCCAGCTGGTATCAGCTGCGTGCCGGTCAGGGTGACGACGACACATTACACCAGCTGGCCCGACAGAGCTGGGAACAGATTTAATCGCGTTATGCAGGTGCGTAACGCTACAGGATTCAGGTTATGAGATCACATTTACCCGGCCCGCTGATGCTCGACGTTGAGGGTTATGAACTGGATGGCGAAGAGCGCGAGATCCTTAAGCATCCACTGGTAGGCGGCTTAATTTTATTTGCCCGAAACTATCACGACCCGGCCCAGCTGGCAGAGCTGGTGCGGCAGATCCGCGCGGCCTCTCACGCCCGGCTGGTGATTGCGGTGGACCAGGAGGGCGGTCGCGTGCAGCGTTTCCGTGACGGCTTTACCCAACTGCCCGCCATGCAATCTTTTGCGGCGCTTCACGATGCAGAAACCGCCGGTGAAATGGCGCAGCAGGCGGGCTGGCAGATGGCAGCCGAGATGATTGCCATGGATATCGATATCAGCTTCGCGCCGGTGCTCGACATTGGTCATATCAGTGCTGCGATTGGCGATCGTTCTTTCCATGCCGATCCGTCCATCGCGCTTGCTGTTGCCCGCCGCTTTATTGCGGGGATGCATGAGGCAGGCATGAAAACGACAGGCAAACATTTTCCGGGACATGGCGCGGTCAGCGCTGATTCGCATAAAGAGACGCCACGCGATCCACGCGATGAAAAGACGCTGCGTGAGCACGACATGGCGATTTTCAGCAAGCTGATTACCGAGCAGGCACTGGATGCGATTATGCCTGCACATGTCATCTACACTGACGTTGATCCGCTGCCCGCCAGTGGTTCGCCCTACTGGCTCAAAACCGTGCTGCGTGAGCAACTGGGCTTCGACGGTGTGATTTTCTCCGACGATCTCTCAATGGAGGGCGCCGCCGTGATGGGCAGCTATCCTGAGCGGGCGCAGCAGTCTCTTTCTGCCGGTTGTGACATGATTCTGGTCTGCAATCAGCGTCAGGGTGCCATTAGCGTGCTGGATAACCTGATCCCGGTCGGGTCAGAGCGGGTTACGCAGCTGTATCATCAGGGCAGGTTCACCCGCGATGAGCTGCAGGCAACGCATCGCTGGAAAAACAATGCCCAGCAACTGAGTGCACTTCAGGAACGCTGGCTGGCTCACAAAGCGTCGTGGTAAGCAGTGACTGCCCGGCGCTATCACTAACCTGAGGATTATCATGATCATCTATCTGCACGGTTTTGATTCCAGTAGTCCGGGCAATCACGAAAAGGTGCTGCAACTGCAATTTATCGATCCTGATGTCAGGTTGCTCAGTTACAGCACCCTCCATCCTAAACATGACATGCAGTTTCTGCTGAAAGAGAGCGATAAAATGCTGACGCTGTCCGACGACGATCGTCCGCTGATTTGCGGCGTCGGGCTGGGCGGCTTCTGGTCAGAGCGCATCGGTTTTCTGTGTGGTATCCGGCAGGCAATCTTCAATCCCAACCTCTTTCCGCAGGAGAACATGGAAGGGAAGATTGACCGGCCAGAAGAGTATCAGGACATCGCCACCAAATGCGTCAGCGATTTTCGCGAACGCAATCGTGACCGCTGTCTGACCTTTCTCTCCCGTCAGGATGAGGCGCTGGACAGCCAGCGCACCGCCGGGCAGCTGCATCCTTTCTATGAAATTGTCTGGGACGAGACAGAAGGGCATAAATTCAAAAACATATCCCCACATCTTCAGCGGATAAAAGCTTTCAAAACATTAGGTTAAGCAGGACAGGCACCGCAAGGTGCCTGTTTTCATTACGTAATTATCCGAGTTTTATTTCCCCGCTTTGATGTATATCAATATTCTTATGTTCTCCTCTTCCCGCCATGCTATTCTGCGAGCAGATAGCGATTTTAACTTCGCCAACCCTATGTTTCTTAAGGTTTAATTTAACCTTTGGTTAACTTTTGGTTCACAATTTGAGGGGGTCTTTGTTGACTACGTCTGTTAAGAGAATTGTTATTGTCGGAGGGGGAGCGGGCGGCCTGGAAATGGCGACGCAGCTGGGTCATAAACTGGGTCGTAAAAAGAAGGCCGAGATTATCCTGGTGGATCGTAACCATAGCCATCTGTGGAAGCCGTTGCTGCACGAAGTTGCTACCGGTTCGATGGATGAAGGCATTGATGCGCTGAGCTATCTTGCCCATGCACGCAATCACGGTTTCGAGTTTCAGTTGGGTTCGCTTACCGACATCGATCGCAGCCGCAAAGTGATCCGTCTGGCCGAAGTGCTGAACGCACAGGGCGAAGTGCTGGTGCCACAGCGTGAAGTGGCCTATGACCAGCTGGTGATGGCGCTGGGCAGCACCTCAAATGATTTCGGCACGCCGGGCGTCAAAGATCACTGCATCTTCCTGGACAACCCACATCAGGCACGCCGTTTCCACAACGAAATGCTCAACCTGTTCCTGAAATTCTCTGCCAGCGAAGGCAAGGTCGAGAAAGTTAACATCGCCATCGTAGGCGGCGGTGCAACGGGCGTTGAGCTGTCAGCGGAGCTGCACAATGCGGTCAAACAGCTGCACAGTTACGGTTTTAAAGGGCTGGGACGCGAAGCGCTGAACGTAACGCTGGTCGAAGCGGGCGAACGTATTCTGCCTGCACTGCCACCGCGCATCTCTGCTGCAGCGCATCAGGAGCTGACCAAACTGGGCGTGCGCGTTCTGACGCAGACCATGGTTACCAGCGCTGAGCAGAATGGCCTGAATACCAAAGGCGGTGAGTTTATTGAAGCCGATCTGATGGTCTGGGCGGCGGGCATCAAAGCGCCGGACTTCCTGAAAGAGATTGGCGGACTGGAAACCAACCGCATCAATCAGCTGGTGGTAAAAGAGACGCTGCAGACTACGCTGGATGATGACATCTACGCCATTGGCGACTGCGCCTCCTGCGCATTGCCGGGCGGCGGCTTTGTGCCGCCTCGTGCCCAGTCAGCGCACCAGATGGCCTCACGCGCAATGGACAACATCCTGGCGCAGCGCCACGGCAAACCGCTGAAGGCTTATGTCTACAAAGATCATGGTTCGCTGGTGTCGCTCTCCCGCTTCAGTACGGTCGGCAGCCTGATGGGCAACCTGATGCGCGGTTCAATGATGGTGGAAGGGCGCATTGCGCGCTTTGTCTACATCTCTCTTTATCGTATGCACCAGATCGCACTGCACGGCTATTTCAAAACCGGCTTGATGATGCTGGTCGGCAGCATCAACCGGGTTATCCGCCCGCGGCTTAAGCTGCACTAAGCAACTGCGCTTAATCTGGTAAAGGCTGAGCCTCCTCCATTCTGAGGGGGCTTTTTTATGCCCTGAAAAGTGGCTGAAACCGATTCCGGCAGCAGAAAAAGACCTTAATCTCGCCAGCATTAATACATTGATTAACACGGCTTAATGAATTGCCTGTAGCGATCGCCAGCTGACAGGGAAGGGGGACTGGAATTACGTGCCATCTTAAATAAGAGGTAAGTCCGGGTGGTCAGATTTAATCGTGGACCCTCTTTCCAGCGTGTCCGACATCCATTTAAGTCGGAACATCCGTGCTGCAGATTTTACCCAGCTTGCTGCGTCGACGATTCAACACGAGCTGATGCACGGCTGAACAGGCTTCTGTCCCTGCTATGAGCGGATTTCTGGTCAGGGATGGTACGTTTTTAAATGGGGCGCGCAGTTTGCTATTGTAAGTTTTATGTAAGTTTTTCTGCATTTTTTCTTGAGATTTAAGATTGCGGCGGCATAATGTGCGCAGAGTAAGCAGCCATATACATTTTGTAACATCTTAACCACATGGACAGGTTATGCGGCCCGATAAAAATGGACTTCTCGCAGCGCTGGCACTTCTGCCCGGCGCGCTGCTGATCAACGCCCTGGCAGTGCACACGGTGCAGGCGGCACCCGGTGATGAGCAATTGCAGCATCAGCAGGCGCAACAGAAAGCGCGTCAGCAGCGGCTGATGCCGCAGGTGCCTGATGTGCGTCTCTCAGAAACGGTTCCGTCACCTTCCCGTCTTAAGTTTCCGCAGGAAACCCCCTGTTTTGTTATTCAGAAGGTCAGCCTGTCCGGGCAGGAAGCGCTGCCACACTGGGTGCCTCTGCAACGTCTCGCCAGTCAGGCGAATGGCCACTGTCTCGGCGTAAAAGGGATTAGCCAGTTAATGGGCACGCTGCAAAACCGGCTGATTAATCACGGCTGGGTGACAACGCGCGTACTGGCTCCGCAGCAGGATCTGCGTCAGGGCGTGCTGCAGCTGCTGATTGTGCCCGGCCGGATCCGCAATGTGGAACTGTCACCCGCCTCATCACGCTACGTCAGCCTGTGGCCGACATTACCCGCTCATGCCGGCAATCTGCTGGATTTGCGGGATATTGAACAGGGGCTGGAGAACCTGCAGCGTCTGCCGACGGTAGAGGCGCACATGGCGCTGCGCCCTGGCCTCAATCCGGGTGAAAGTGACATTGTGATTGAACGCACGCAGCATCGTTTCTGGCGACTCGGCGCATGGCTGGATGACTCGGGCACCGAAAGTACCGGGCGTTACCAGAGCGGGATCATGCTGGCGCTGGATAATCCCACCTCCCTCAGCGATCTCTTCTACCTGACCGCCAGCCGCGACCTGGGATTTGCGGGCAGAAAAAGCAGCAAAAGCCTGTCAGGACACTACTCGGTACCTCTGGGCTACTGGCTGTTTGGCGTTACCGCCAGCGACTACGATTATCATCAGACGGTTGCCGGTTACAGCCGCGATTTTCTCTACGCCGGTAAGAGCCGATCGCTGGATGTTCAGGCCAGTCGGGTGATCTACCGCAATGCGACCGCCAGAACCACCGTCAGCGCTGATGTGCTGGTCAAAGCGTCACGCAACTTCATCAACGACACCGAAATTACCAGCCAGCAGCGTCGTACCAGCGCATGGCGACTCGGCCTGTCGCACCGGCACTATATCGGCGCCGCCACGCTGGACGCCGGTGTCAGTTATCAGCGCGGCACGCGCTGGTTCGGTGCGCTGCCCGCCTGGGAGGAGTCCTATCAGGATTCCACCTATGCCACCGCGCTATCAAAAATTCTGACCTGGCAGGCGGGACTCACCACGCCGTTCACGCTGGGTAATCAGCATTTAAGTTACAACATCCAATACCGTCGCCAGATGAGCAACACCCCGCTGACAGCGCAGGATGAGTTTGCGATTGGCAACCGCTGGACCGTGCGCGGTTTTGATGGTGAACGCACCCTGAGTGCCAGCCGGGGCTGGACCGTTCAGAACACGCTGGCCTGGCAGACGCCGCTGCCTGCGCAGGAACTCTACCTGGGCGCCGACTATGGCGAGGTAGGGGGCAACAGTGCCTCACAGGGTGGGCCACTGGGACGTCATCTGGCGGGTGGCGTCATCGGGCTGCGCGGCGGCATCACGCCCGCCGGTGTCAGTTACGACTTGTTTGCCGGAATGCCTCTGTCGAAACCGGACGGCTTCAAAACCGATCCTGTAACGTTTGGTTTCAGCGTGAACTGGAACTACTAAATCCTTTATCAATATTGCTGACAATGGACTGTGCGCATTATGAATAAACTTTGCTATCGCCTTATCTTCAACCGGGTTCGCGGCATGTTAATGGTGGTGTCCGACATCACCCGCAGCGGCTATTCGCGCGTTGCCCGCAGCCCGAAACGCACCTCACTGTCAGAGACACGGGTAAAGATCTCACCGCTCAGCTTTGCACTCTGGCTGGTGGCTGGGGTAATCAGCCTGCCAGCGCAGGCTAACATTGTGGCCGACAGCAGCGCGCCGGGCAGCCAGCAGCCTACCGTTATGGCCACTGCCAACGGTCTGCCGCAAATTAACATTCAGACGCCCAACAGTCAGGGCGTTTCCCGCAATCAGTACAGCCAGCTCGACGTCGATGCGCGTGGCGCAATCCTCAACAACAGTCATCAGAACACCGCGACTCAGCTGGGCGGTATGGTGGCGGCAAACCCCTGGCTGTCAAAGCAGGAAGCGACGGTCATCCTCAATGAGGTGAACAGCCGTAACCCGAGCCAGCTGAACGGCTTTATCGAAGTGGCGGGTAAACGGGCGGCGGTAGTGATTGCTAACCCTTCAGGCATCACCTGTAACGGCTGCGGATTTATCAATGCCAGCCGCAATACGCTCACCACCGGGCAGGCGCTGATCGAAAATGGTCAGCTTAAAGGCTTCGATGTGAATGGCGGCCGCATCAATATCGAAGGTAAAGGCCTGAATGACAGCGATGCGGACTACACCCAGATCATTGCGCAGTCGGTAGCGGTGAACGCCAGAGTGCATGCCCGTGAACTTAATGTGGTCACGGGCAGGAACCAGGTCGCGACTGAAAGTAACGTCACGACGGTTAAAGCGGATGATGGGGCGACACGGCCTGAGTTTGCGCTTGATGTGGCGGCAATTGGCGGCATGTATGCCAATAAAATTACCCTGACCGGGACTGAAAAGGGCGTTGGCGTGCGGAATGCCGGTGAACTGGGGGCCAGTGCCGGTGAGCTGCATCTGACGGTAGATGGCCGGCTGGAGAACAGCGGCACGCTGCAAAGTCAGGCCGCACTGCAGATAGCCAGCAATGGCGACCAGGATAACCGCGGGAATATCGTCTCACAGCAGGATGTTACGCTGACGTCCGGCGGTACGCTGCGCAACAGCGGTCTGGTGAGCGCGGGCAGAAACGCCACGCTCTCTGCCGGCACCCTGCAGAGTAGCGCTGAAAGCACGCTGGCGGCAGGCGTTGACGGCAACGGTACACTGAGTCAGCCCGGCAATCTGCTGCTGAACAGTCAGGGCGAGCTGAAAGCTCAGGGTAAAAATCTGGCGCATGACCAGATTCAGGCGCGGGGCAGTCGGGTCGATCTGGCCGGCAGTCAGACCTCAGCCGATGCGATTGCGCTGACCTCCACCCAGGCGGATATCAGTACCCAGGGGGCAACGGTAGCGGGCCGCACGCTCGGGATCCAGGCCGCAACAGCGCTTAACAATGATGATGGCAAACTGTCTGCTGGCAGCCTGGCCATCACAGCCCAAAACGTCAGTAACAATCGCGGTCTGCTGCGCCAGCAGAACCGTGAAGCGCTGACTCTCTCCACCGGTTCATTACTCAACAATCAGGGTACGCTGAGCAATGAAGGCGATACCCGGCTGCAGGCACAGCACATTGAAAATCGCGGTGGACTCATCGCAGGCAACGGTGATTCGCTGCAGCTTGATACGCCATGGCTGGATAATCAGGGCGGCACGGTGCAGCTGGCGGGCAACGGCGCGCTGACCCTTAATGCAACCCGGCTTGAAGGCAATAAGGGCAATCTGCTGTCAGCGGGTGCGTTAACGCTCAGCGGTGACAGGATCGATCTCTCAGAGGGACATACCCAGGCAGAGGCGCTGACGCTGACGGCGGGCACGCTGGATCACCATCAGGGTCTGCTGTCGCAGCGTGGCACAGGCGAGATGGCGATCGCGGTTTCAGGTGATGCAGACAACCGCGGTGGACGGATTGAGAGCGGCGGTAACCTTAATCTCGCCTTAGGCAGCCTGGATAACAGTAGTGGCACCTTGCTGGCGGCGGGCAGCGGCGATCTGCAACTGCAGGTTCAGGAAACCCTGACGAACGTACAGGGGGCGCTGCAGGCCAGCCACAATCTGCAACTTAATAGTGCTGGCCTGAGTAACCAGCAAGGTCGCATCACTGCCATCAGCGGCGATGCCACATTAACGACCAGTCAGGCTATCGATAATGAGCAGGGCCGCATCGAAGCGGGCCAGCAACTCACCCTGCGCAGCCAGGGAGTAGATAACCACAGCGGAACCGTGCTCGGTGATGGGGTAACCCTCAATACCCAACAGGGCCAGATCGGTAACACCGGTGGAAATCTGGTGGCCCGGCGCGATTTGAAGATCTCCAGCGGTAAAACGGATAATAGCACCGGCCTGATACAGTCCGGCGGCGATCTGGCGATCAATACTCACGACCAGGCCCTGATCAACCGTGACAGCGGTAAAGCCGGAATAGTCAGCGGCGGCGCACTTGCCATCACCAGCGGCGACTTTGATAACCAGAACGGCGTAATAGCAGCGGCCTCGGCAGCGACGATCAGTAGTGCAGGTGTGACCAACGGTGACGGCACGCTGCTGTCGGATGGCGCACTCACGCTGAACAGTGGCGCGTTCGATAATCAGCGCGGCCTGATCCAGTCCGGTGCATCGCTGTCGCTGGACACCCACGGCGCGCAGCTGACCAACACGGCCAGTGGCGACCGCGGCGGCATTGTGGCGCGCGGTGATCTGCAACTTTTAACCGGAACGATTGCGGGCGACCACGGCGTCATTCAGGGACAAAACCTGTTCATTGATAGCCGGGGCCAGGCTGTCGATATTGAAGCGGGGCTGGTCAGTGCCAGAGGGGAAGTGCAGCTGAGTAGCGGTGCGCTGAATAATCGCGCCGGACGGCTCCAGTCTGGCGGTGATATGCAACTGGATACGCAGGGAGAGTCGCTGAATAACGCGGCATCCGGCGTTATGGTGGCGGGCGGCAATCTGCGCGTGAGTAGCGGTGATATCAACAACAGCGGCGGTTCACTGGTCTCGGCGGGCAACGCCCAGCTCAACAGCGCTGCGGTAAATAACACTGACGGCACCCTCACTGCCGATCGTGCGCTGACGCTGGAGAGCGGCAGCGTGGATAACCAGCATGGCCTGCTGCAGGCGGGTGAAACGCTGTCGCTGAACACCCATGGCGCGCAACTGACCAATACCGCCAGCGGTGAACAAGGGGGGATCGTTGCGGGTGGCGATCTGCTCCTCTCCACGGGCCAGATCGATGGCCAGAACGGGGTGATGCTGGGCCAGAATGTCCGCATCGACACCCATCAGCAGACCTTCGATCATCAGCAGGGACAACTGGGTGCTAAAGGCACGCTGCAACTGGACAGCGGGCTGCTCAACAACCGTGCAGGCAGGATTGAGTCGGGTGGCGATCTCAATCTGGATACTCATGGCAACGACTTCATTAACCGTGACAGTGGAGCGGCAGGCGGCCTGTTCAGTGCGGGTATCCTGAAGCTCTACAGCGGCACGCTGGATAACCTGCGCGGCTTTATCACCGGCAGCAAAGGGGCACAGATTGCGGCAGGCGACATTCACAACCAGTCCGGCACGCTGACGGGCGGTAAAGGACGGCTTGATCTCACCAGTGGCGAGCTGCAGAACCAGGGCGGTCTGTTACAGGCCGGCAGCGACATGACGCTGGACACCCAGGGCCACGCCCTGATCAATCGCGACAGTGGCAGTCAGCGCGGCATCGTTGCCCTGAACAGTCTGGATTTGCGCAGCGGTGCGATTGATAACCAGACGGGCTTTATTGCCGCTGGAAACCAGGCCACGATCGGTGCCTCTGAGCTGAACAACAGTCAGGGACAAATCGCAGGTAATGGTGGGCTGTTGTTCAGCGGTCAGGCACTGAACAACAGTGACGGTAAACTGCAGTCGGCGGGGGATATCACCCTTAACACATCCGGCCAGACGCTGGCTAACCAGCGCGGACTGATTGCCAGTGGCGGTAACCTTCACATCGACAGTGGCGCGCTGGATAACCAGCAGGGGCAGATACAGGGCGGCACCGATTTGACGCTCAATGCGGGACAAAATGCACTGTTTAATCAGACAGGCAAACTCCTCTCGGCAGGCACGCTATCACTGACGGCAGGTCAGCTCACCAACAGTGACGGACTGGTGCAAAGCGTCGGTGACGGCTTACTGTCGCTGAGCCAGCAACTGGATAACCGGAGCGGGCTGATTCAGGGCGGCCAGCAGATGACGATTACCACGCCATCGCTGATCAACCGCGATACCCGACAGAGCGGCAAAGGGATCGAAGCGGGCAGCTTAACCCTCGAAGCCGATACCCTGGATAACAGCCAGGGTGCGTTACGTGCAAATCAGCGGCTGGCATTAATCGTTCAGCAGGCGCTGGACAACGTCAGCGGGCTGATCTCATCCGCCGATACCCTGACCATCCAGCAGAGTGCGCCAGCCCGGTCTGCTGCCTCTAAAACCCAGCAGCGTCGGATGCTGGCCATCAATAATGCGCCGGGTCAGACGCTGACTATCAACAACCAGCAGGGCACCCTGATCGCCGATCACGACGCGCAGATCAACGCGGCTGCGCTGAGCGGCGACGGGCAGGTGTTATCGCAGGGCGATCTTGGCATCACCCTGGCGGGTGATTTCCATAATACCTCGGCGGTCAAAGCCAATGGCACACTGCGCCTGACGACAGGGGGTGACGTCATCAACGACGGCACCCTCGCGGCCCAGCAGGCGCTATTTCTGACTGCACAGAATGTCAATAACCAGGCAGGTGGTGAGATCAGCGGCGGACAGACCGACATCACGGCTGCGGATACCCTGAATAATCGTGGTCTGATTGACGGTGGCCTGACGCATCTGGTGGCGGGCGTTCTGAATAATAGCGGCACCGGTCGCATCTTTGGTGATCACATTGCCATTACGGCTTCGTTGCTCAATAACCTCAGTGAAGAGGGCAAAGCGGCGGTGATTGCTGCCCGACAGCGACTGGATATCGGGGCGGGCACCCTGAATAATCGTGACCATGCGCTGATTTACAGTGATGGCGATCTGCATATTGGCGGCCAGCTGGATGCGAATTATCAGGCCACCGGACAGGGGCAGCAGCTCAACAATGACGGGGCAACCATTGAGGCAGGGCAGGATGCCACGATCAGCATGGCGGAAATCAACAATACCAACCGTCATCTGACCACGCAGGTCGTTACGACTGAAGATAGCCAGCACCATGACGCGGTGCTCAAAGGCCATACTGACCGCTTCGACTGGGCCAAAGTGGACACCAGCAAAAAAAATAAATATGGCGTGCACACGGCAAAAATGCCGGACGGCACCAGCGGCAGCGAGTTTTATGAGTATGACTACCGAAGGGTAGTGAAAGAAACCCAGATCCAGGAGAGCGATCCGGGCAAAATCCTGTCAGGCGGCAACATGACCTTTAGCGCCGGCCGTCTCAATAATCAGGACAGTCAGATTGTCGCGGGAGCCGTGCTGGGCGGTCAGATAGGTGAGCTGAATAATCAGGCGACGAAAGGGACGCGCGTCACCACGGACGACGGGAAATCGGTGCGCTGGTACGCGAAGAAGAAGAAAAAGAAATTTGGCGGGACCGAAACCTCGCAGGGCAAGGATCGGAAAACCTATCGCCCGGCCCCCGTAACGGAAACCATCGATCTGCAGACGCTGAGCTGGCAGGCGAATGCCGCGCCGCAGGGTAATGGCTACCAGACCGGCAACCGGCAGCAGCAGGGTGTCACTGCGCAGGCCGACAGTATTGGCTCGCCTTCTCTTCAGCAGGCGGTTACCGCCGTGGCGCTGAGTGCCACGGATAGCGGCAGTACCTTACTGCCCGCCGGATTGCGCTATGACAGCGCACTGACGCTGGACAAACTCGGCAGCCTCAAAGACCGGCCGCTGCTGTTACCTGCCGGGCAGCAGTTCTCGCTGACGCTGCCCGCGAAGGTGGTCGACGGACAGACGATTACGCCTGTGATCCGCGCCGTCTCACCGGACATCCGTCTGCCGGATAACAGCCTCTACCAGTTGCAACCCGGCAGTGACAGCCACTACCTGGTTGAGACCGATCCGCGTTTTGTGAATCAGAAACAGTGGCTCAGCAGCGACTATATGCAGAATGCCCTGACCACCAACAGCAGCCTGATTCTGAAGCGGCTGGGTGATGGTTATTACGAGCAGCGGCTGGTGCGTGATCAGATTATTCAGCTGACCGGCAACCGCTATATCAGCGGGTATGGCAGCGATGAAGATCAGTATCGCGGGCTGATGAATAATGGGGTAGCCTTTGGCAAAGCCTACAACCTGGAGCTCGGCGTGGCGCTGACTCCGGCACAGATGGCACTGCTCACCAGCGACATCGTCTGGATGGTGAACCAGACCGTAACGCTGCCGGATGGCACACAGCAGACCGTGCTGGTGCCGCAGGTTTATGCGAAGGTAAAACAGGGTGACTTAACCGGCGACGGCGCGTTGATCGGGGGCGGTAGCGTGGCGCTGAACGCCCGCGATGACATCACCAACAGCGGGACCATTCAGGGACGTGATGTGACGCAGCTGACGGCGCAGTCGCTGACTAACAGCGGTTACATCAGCGGCAACACCGTTAATCTTACCGCCCGCCAGGATATCACTAACCTCGGCGGTACCCTGCGTGGCGACAGTCAGCTTACGCTGCTGGCGGGGCGCGACATCACCAGCCAGTCCACGCTGCGCGGCGACGGCACCGACCGCTGGATCGATCGTCCGGCCGGTATCTACGTGCAGGGCAGTGACGGTGCGCTGACGCTGAGTGCACTGAACAATATCAATCTGGCCGCCAGCGATATCGGCAACGCCGGAGAGAAGAGCACCACGAACATTCAGGCGGGCAATGACCTGACGCTCGGCACCCTCAGCACGCAGCACAGTGAAGATGACAGCTGGAACAGCAGCAACTACCGTCGCCTGTCACAGCAGAGTGATGTCGGAACACGCATCAGCGCCGGTGGCGCACTGCAGCTGAGTGCCGGACAGGATATCCGCGCGACCGCCGCTGACGTCACGGCGGGCGGTGCACTGACCGCCAGTGCCGGACGCGACATCGTGCTCAGCGCGGGCAACAGCCGGACCGATCTCACCGAACACAGTAAGCAGACCAGCAAAGGACTGCTGTCGGGCAGCAGTCTGGAAACTCACGACGAGCTGCACAGCAGTCAGGCGCTCAGCACCACGCTGAGCGGCGACAGCGTCCGGCTTCAGGCGGGCCGCGATATTGCCGTGACCGGCAGCAACGTCGCTGGTACGCAGGATGTGGCGCTGACGGCGGGCCGCGATCTCAGCATCACGACCGCCACAGAAACGAATAATGAAGTGCATCAGCGCGAGGAGAAAAAATCGGGCCTGATGGGCAGCGGCGGCATCGGTTTCACCGTGGGTCAGGCAATGCAGAAGAGCAGCACCGACGCCAGCGGCGCACTTAACCGGGGCAGCACGGTGGGCAGCAGCGACGGCAGCGTGACCCTCAGCGCCGGTAATCAGCTTACCGTGCACGGCAGCGACGTGATCGCCGGTAAGGACCTCTCCCTGAGCGGCAGCGACGTGACCCTCAGCGCGGCCGAAAACAGCCACACGGCGCTGACGAAAACCGAGCAGAAACAGAGCGGCCTGACGCTTGCGCTGTCCGGCACGGTGGGCGCGGCGCTGAACACGGCGGTGCAGACCGCCCGCACCGCCGATGAGAGCGATGATGGCCGGCTGAAGGCACTGCAGGGCACCAAAGCAGCGCTGACTGCAGCGCAGGCCGCGCAGGCTTACCAGATGGACGGCGCGCAGACCGACGCGGCGAACGCCAGAAACACCGCTTCGGGCCTGAAGCCGGGCCAGGAAGGTTATGAAGAAGGCTCGACCAGCTCGGTCGGCATCAGCCTCTCGTACGGCAGCCAGTCGTCGAAAAGCGAGACCCGCTCCGAAAGCCGCGAGGCGCAGGGCAGTACGCTGGGTGCGGGCGGTAACCTGAATATCACCGCCACCGGCGCGCAGCCGGGCAGCGCGGGCGATATCCTCGTGCAGGGCAGTCAGCTGCAGGCGGCGGGCGACCTCGGGCTGACGGCGAAAAACGACATCAGCCTGCTCTCTGCGCAGAACAGCGAGCGCACCGACAGCACCAACAGCAGCAAGGGCGGCAGCGTCGGTATCGGGCTGACTGCCGGATCGGGCGGCTACGGCATCAGCGTGTCGGCCAGCGTCAACGCGGGCAAAGGCCGCGCAAACGGCAACGGGCTGACCCACACCGAGACCACGCTCACGGCGGGCAACGGGCTGAGCCTGAACGCCGGGCGCGACACCACGCTGACCGGGGCACAGGTGCGCGGCGAGAGCGTGAAGGTCGACACCGGCCGCAACCTGACGCTGACCTCAGAGCAGGACAGCGACCGCTACGACAGTAAGCAGCAGAACGCCAGCGCGGGCGGCAGCTTCACCTTCGGCTCGATGACCGGGTCGGCGAGCGTGAACCTCAGCCAGGACAAAATGCACAGCAACTGGCAGAGCGTGGCCGAACAGACCGGCATCTTTGCCGGTAAGGGCGGCTTTGACGTGACGGCCGGTGAGCACACCCAGCTCAACGGTGCGGTCATCAGCTCCACCGCCAACGCGGATAAAAACCGGCTCGACACCGGCACGCTGGGCTTCAGCAACATTGAGAACCACGCGGACTACAAAACCGAACACCAGAGCGTGGGGATGAGCACCGGCGGCAGCATCGGCAGCCAGTTTGAGGGCAACATGGCGAACGGCCTGCTGGCGGGGCTGAACGGCAGCGGGAGCGCCTCGTCGGTGACGAAGGCGGCGGTAAGCGACGGCACGATTGTTATCCGGGATAAGGCGAATCAGACGCAGGACGTGTCGGCGCTGAGCCGCGACGCAGAGGGGGCGAATCCGGGGCTGGATAAAATCTTCGATAAGGATAGAGAGCAGCGCCGGATGGAGACGGCGCAGCTGCTGGCGGAAATCGGCAGCCAGGCGGGGGACATCGCGCGGACGCAGGGCGAGATAGCGGCGACAAAGGCCGCTACTGAGAAGATGAAAAACATCTCGCCGGACCAGAGAAAGGACGCCGAAGCGCAGTGGCGGAAGGCGAATCCGGGTCATGAACCCACCACGGCCGACATCACGGGTCAGGTGTATCAGACGCTGTACAACCGGGCGATGCTGGACAGCGGAATGGGAACCGGCGGGGCAGTGCAGCAGGGTATCAGCGCGGCGACGGCGGCGATACAGGGGCTGGCGGGAGGCAACATCGCCCAGGCGCTGAGCGGGGCGGCGGCACCGTACCTGGCGGAGCAGATACATACGCTGACGACCACGAAAGGCCCGGACGGTAAGGATGTGGTGAACGTTCAGGCGAACCTGATAGCGCACGCGGTGGTGGGTGCGGTGACGGCATACGCATCGGGCAACGCGGCACTGGCGGGAGCCTCGGGCGCGGCGATGGGCGAGTACATCGCGCAGCAGATGTATCCGGGGGTCAAGCGCGAGGACCTGAGTGAGGAGCAGCGCCAGACCATCAGCGCGCTGGGGACGCTGGCGGCGGGCCTTGCGGGCGGCATTGCCGGAGACACTACGGGCAGTGCGGTGGCGGGCGCGCAGGCGGGTAAAAATGCGCTGGAAAATAATAGTCTTCTCCTGCCAAGGCCTGTGCCGGTACCCGTTCCGGGATTACCATTGAGTCCTGGTGATAAGGCAGTTCTGAATGCGAATAACAAAATTGCATCGGAACTGGATAAGACCCTGAAAGGGTCAGGAACTGAGGCGGATACGCCACCGATTACTGATGGTCGTGCAATCGTTGAAGCGCGTGATGAGGCTGCCAAATCGCGCGATCCAAATGTGGCGAAGGATCTGACGGATGCTGAGAAAGCGGAGCTGGGAGGAACAGGATCAGGAAGTGTAACACCACCACCTCCAGAAAATGATCCTAAGCAGCAAAATGAAAAACCTGTACAAAAGCTCAATCAGAAGCAAGAAAGTGCTATCCGGAAAATTGATAATACTATAAAAAATGCCCTGAAAGATCATGATATAACTGGGACACTTAAGGATATGGATGGTAATCCAGTCCCTAAAGAAAGCGGAGGGCATTGGGATCATATGCAGGAAATGCAGAATACGCTCAGAGGATTGAGGAATCATGCGGATACGTTAAAGAACGTAAATAATTCCGAAGCGCAAGCCGCTTATGGCAGAGCAACGGATGCTATTAATAAAATAGAATCAGCTTTAAAAGGACATGGGATATAATGACTTTTCGTGAATTAATAGGAAATATTAATATAGCTAAAGATTTAGGTCAGAAGTCTCCGCTTGAACTCTGGTTCGAAGGTGTAATTGATACACCTATTGAAGAGCTAACTGTGGAAGATCTATGTCGTGCAATTCGGCAGGAAATATGTATAGCTCAATTAATGCCGCGAGTTTTGGCGATTTTGAAAAATGATCCGTTGGCTGGGGAGTATTACGATGGTGAACTAATAGCTGCAATATCGACGATAAAAGAAAATGAGCTAAAAGATCAGGTGGATATTTTTATCCAAATACAGAAAATTGTAAACCAACTACCTCCCTCAGAAATTAATGACGACTTGAGGAGGGATATCCTAAATATCAATAAAATAATCACATAGCTCATCCTGGGTAGCCAGCCGGGATTTTTAGCATTAAGTCACTAATCCAGTGGGTTTCTCCAACTGAAACCGGAGCATAACAGGACAGCGATAATTTCCGGCTTTTTATTACTTTTAATACAGAATAATACTCAAACCGGCCAACCTATGGTCACCGATAATTACTTCAATGTTATCCGCTGCTAAGTTCGCGTCCACATCTTGCTACTGTTACTTACTTGGCTCAACGGACAGATTTATCAGACGCTGTATAACCGGGCGATGCTGGACAGCGGAATGGGGACCGGCGGGGCAGTGCAGCAGGGTATCAGCGCGGCGACGGCGGCGATACAGGGCCTGGCGGGAGGCAATATCGCCCAGGCCGTGAGCGGGGCGGCGGCACCGTACCTGGCGAAGCAGATACATACGCTGACGACCACGAAAGGCCCGGACGGCAGGGATGTGGTGAACGTTCAGGCGAACCTGATAGCGCACGCGGTGGTGGGTGCGGTGACGTCATACGCATCGGGCAACGCGGCACTGGCGGGTGCCTCGGGCGCGGCGATGGGCGAGTACATCGCGCAGCAGATGTATCCGGGTGTTAAGCGCGAGGACCTGAGTGAGGAGCAGCGCCAGACGATAAGCGCGCTGGGAACGCTGGCGGCGGGCCTTGCGGGCGGCATTGCCGGCGACAGCGCCGGCAATGCGGTGGCGGGCGCGCAGGCGGGTAAAAATGCGGTTGAGAATAACTGGCTGAGCGTTCAGGAAGCCGACAGAAAGAAACAGCTGGAGACGAAGCGCGACTACCTGAAACAGGAACTGACATCGGCTGAAACGAAAGAACTGGCAGATATTAATCAGTCAGATAAAGCGCGTAATAAAGCAATAAAGTCGGTCTGCACTGATGGCAATAAAGGTGGAGCAGCCTGTGGTGCTCTGATTGGCCCGGCACAGGATGCGCTGAAGAAGTACGGTGAAAATGCCACCTACTAATTATTGTACAAAGATTTATACCCACAGGATGTGAAAAATCTGGAAGGTGTTTTGCAGGGACTGGATGCAGGCAGCATCAGCCGCGACCAAGCCATCACAGCAATAGCACAGGCCTCCGGTGTAAGCTGGGAAACAGCAGCTGGCCGTTATGATACAGCAATGCAAACTCAGGAGCTGACTGCCGCTCTGGCTGGTGCTTATGGGCTGAAGAGTGTAATTAAGGAACCGACAAAAGAGAGTTCAGCTAAACAACAATCTCAGCCTTCAACGGGAAGAACAGCAGAGCCAAATAGAATTGCTGCTGACGAGGAAGCTTCAGGATGGCCACAGTACAATAAATACCGTAATGAAAGTGGAGACTGGAACTGGCCTGCAAAATTAGGTTTTGCCGAAGAACCAGTAAAAGCAACGCTTCCTGTAGGTACTCGTTTGGATAGGTATGGAGAACCAAGTGGGTCTTTTCTGGCACCTAAGGGAACTCCTTATGAACAGCGCGCTCTTGCTCCTGGAGCGGGCGCAGAAAAATATTATGAATATGAGGTCATTAAACCTTTGCCAGTCATACAAGGAAAAATAGCCCCTGCTTTCGGTGAGGCTGGAGGAGGCATTCAGATTCTGCCTAATATGCAAGAGCGTGTGAATGTTGAATGGCTTCTGAAAAATGAATATATCCGTGAGGTTCACTAATATGCTAAGTATTGAAGAATTGCAAAAGAAAGTTGATGAACTGATTTTCAAAGCAGGCCTGCCAAGGCTTTCAGTTAATCTTTGTACAGCTCCTATTGGTGATGGAACTCCTTATATTTCATTTGAGAACGGAAAGTATAATTACATTTGTTCCGAAAGAGGTTATGAGTTCTCCAGAAAGGTTACAGATTCAACAGATGAGCTACTTTATTGGATTATGTCAGAGCTTGCTTATAAGATCGCATTTCAATATGAATTAGAAAATCGTATTGGGGGTAGAGATGGAAGGCGTATTGCTTTTCCAAATTATATTGAGCTAATGACGAAAATGAATTCGTCATGGAAATCAAAAGCAGAAGATGAAATCGAAAAAACTCTTGCTGCCAGTCCTTATGACGATAGACTCTACTAATGCTTTTAATTCAATTAATCCCGGCTACCGAGCCGGGATGTCTTTACTTGTCGATTACACCCCAGCCAGCCGGATGATCAACTGCCCCGGTCCAGTGATCACCTCGATCTTCTGCCCGGTCGTAAATCCCAGCGTTTCCAGCCAGCGGCCTTTAATAGTCAACTGCGGCAGCGGGTTCGGCTGGCCTTTATTAGGCCGGTAACCCACTTTGTAATAATGCACCTGCGATTCGCTGGCGGTAGTTGTGGGCATGTGCGTCTCTGGCTTATGATGCGTATCAGCCATGATCAACTCCTTATCAGTTGGTTGTGGTTAGCGGGCTGTTGGTGTTCCACCACCTTCAGTCCGCGCTAAAATCTCTCGTTACGCTCTTCCTCTCCTGTTTTCTCCTGTTCAAATATACACCTTCCGTCGGGTAAACTCGCTGAAAGCGAAGTAGTAAACTGCGAGGCATCTCTGAAAACGGATTTTTTTTCCGGTCTGCATTTCGCTTATCCCTTCTTCATATCGCCTTACGGAATATTCTTTCCTGGCGGAATGCCACACTATGATTCCGCATTAACCTGCCTTCATTCTGTCTTACTGATTACGCCTTACCTCCACTAAAATCGTTAACAACGGCTGGGACGTGACGCAGCTGTAACATGATTGTGGATGAGCACTTCCGGCAGAAGGGAGCATTAACAGCCTCCATAGCTACAGTAAATAAAAATCGTTCCGGCATCAGATTGCAGAACTCCGGCAACATCGGGAACAATGTGCACTGCACAACAGAGCACACTGGTGGGAGCATAAGCATTGGCAGTCAGTTTCAGGTCAGCATTTTTGAATAAGTGCAGGTGTAACTCGCCAATTGCATTTTTCCATACAGGTCAATTTAAATAGAACTGTAACTCAGAGTCTGAATAAAGGGGAGCCTTGCGGTCAGGTTGAGAATCCGTGTTAATAGACGGTATAAAACCGTGTGGTTTTCTGGATGTATTAGCGATAATATTTTCGGTGATTTTTCTTTTTTTTGTGGCGATGCGGTCTTGATACCTCTGATTATTTTTGGTCTAATAATGCCCTGAAAATGGATTGATAAATAAAGTACATTAGTTATTCAGGTGGTGAAATTCCTGACTTAACTAAAATTAAATGGACGAAATGCCATTGTCAACGAGTGGGATTTAAATCCCAGATTTCCACAGGTCAGCCTGTTTTAAAACACCCGGGTATAAACAGATGCACTCCGACCCTGTCTGAGCATAAGGCGCGGAGCGCTAAAGGAAATTCCTGACCGGTACAGGCGGATTGATAAAACGATAACCAGTCCGTCGGGTATGGGTGATTCAGGGAACGAAGTCCTGCGATAAGCGCATGGAAATAATGTTAAATTATGAAAAGGAATTAACCAGATGACCTCTAAGTTAACGATGCTGGCATTACTGTGTGGGGGTTTGTTCGTGGGCAGCAATGCGCTGGCTGATAATCACACTGTCTCGATCGGCTATGCTCAAAGCAAAGTTGATGACTTCAAAAACATTCGCGGTGTCAATGTTCAGTATCGCTATGAGTGGGACTCTCCTCTCAGCGTTATTGGTTCGTTCAGCTATCTGAAAGGCGATCAAAGTTTTTCTGAGCGCGAAGATTTTTATGGCGATGTCAGCGGGTATGACGGCAAAACTAAAGTGAAATATTACTCACTGATGGCTGGTCCGGCATATCGTATCAATGACTATGTCAGCTTCTATGGATTGATCGGTGTTGCCCATACCAAAGTGGATGAGAACGTGACTTATCTCGGAGCGTATTCCGAAGATTATAGCGAAAATAAATCCTCTTTTGCCTATGGCGCAGGTATTGTCGTGAATCCAGTCAGTAACCTCTCTGTGAGTGTTGGCTATGAAGGTACTCGCGTGAAATATAACGAAGATGTTGCTATCAATGGTTTCAACATTGGTATCGGCTACCGTTTCTGATTTAACGCTAAAATCTGCAACCCTGATCATCTGGTCAGGGTTGTTTTTTTGCGGCCTGTGAAGGGTAGTATGTAATGAATCTCAGGTCTTAGTTAGTTGTCAGATATAGATACCTTATTTTATTTTCCTCGCAGGATTAATAAAGTCTTTGCACAATGATTTGGCCAGCCATTTTGTTTAATAGTTGCATCGCCCCATAAAGACTGTGCAACGCAA
Organism: Pantoea sp. SM3640; assembly: GCF_015654165.1. NCBI lineage: Bacteria > Pseudomonadati > Pseudomonadota > Gammaproteobacteria > Enterobacterales > Erwiniaceae > Pantoea > Pantoea sp. SM3640. The sequence goes on along the minus strand of NZ_CP064872.1, from coordinate 2,298,332 downwards.
CAGGCACCCGGCTCCGACATCATTAAAATAATCCCATTTTTATTTCAGTTAAATTAAGGACAATAAACAATGGCGGCAAAAATCATCATCTCCGGATTGATAGCACTATTATTGAGTGGCTGCACCGCAGGTTTCAGACCTTCTCTGGATGATTATAAAGGACAGGATGCGGCCCGGATTCGCGTCGCTTCAGAGGGCAATACGGCTCTTCAGTTCTTTGAAAAGCAGGGTTCAGGTTGCTATAAAAAAGTACTGGAACGCCGTATTACTTCTGGCTTTGCCATTCTGGGTATCCCTGTCACAGGGAATAAACGAATAGGTATGCCAGCCTCATCTGATAATAATGGTGTTTTCATCAATGAGTTCACCCTGAAGCCGGGACAAATGATTCGGATCATCCACTACTGGACTGAGACTGGGTACTACCAGAACACTCAAAAATCTGCCACTGCTGAATTTATTCCTCAGGCTAACCATGACTACGATATCGTGGTCAGAGGCTCTGAATATTCAGGCGATAGCGTGTCCATCAAAAATCTCACTCCAGACGGCGCCGTAGTGGGCTGGAGCGACGTGAAGGAATGCCCGTCAGAGGGTATTTTTGATTAGTTTTCTCTTCCTTCATTCCTGAAGCCTGGTTGCTTAAGGAATGAATGTCCACGTTTACGGCATAGTCAGTCACCTGCTTACAGGTAGCAATGGAAATGCCGTTACCAGAACAGGCAGTCAGCGTCTTTATAACGCTTTGTAAAGGTTTATCACATTGATTTAAATACTTAAATTTCTGGCTTAAATCGGTACCAGTAATAATTCGCTGTACCTCAGAACTCTCCTAAAAACTGGCCCTGATAGCAAAGTGACCAATTTCCTCCATTTATCTGATGTTGCATTTTCGGTCCATCTGTAAAACTTCATCTCAACAAACACGGCGCGTCGCGCACGCCGGTTATACCTCAGTTACTGAGGATGCTTTAACAGCAGGATTGCGCGGTAACACTTTTCAGGAGGAACTTCCTGTGAATAAATCAATGTTAGCGGGTATCGGTATTGGTGTGGCAGCAGCGCTGGGTGTTGCCGCCGTAGCAGGCATGAACGTGTTTGATCGCGGTCCTCAATACGCTCAGGTACTGGCTGCAACGCCAATCAAAGAGAGCATCAGACAGCCACGTCAGGAGTGCCGTAATGTCACACTGACGCATCGTCGGGCCGTACAGGATGAAAACCGTCTTGCTGGCTCTGTATTAGGTGCAGTGGCAGGTGGAGTGCTGGGTCACCAGTTCGGTGGCGGTCGCGGTAAGGATGTTGCGACGGTAGCAGGTGCATTGGCAGGCGGTTATGCGGGTAATCAGGTCCAGGGCGGACTGCAGGATCGTGATACCTACACGACAACCGAACAGCGCTGTAAAACAGTGTATGACAAACAAGAGAAAAAACTGGGATATGACGTGACCTATAAAATAGGCGATCAGCAGGGTAAAATCCGTATGGAAAATGACCCCGGCACGCGTATTCCACTGGATCGCAATGGTCAGCTGATTCTCAACGGTGACCAGGCGTAATTGGGCAAAGCTTTGCCGCACTCGCGGCCACACAGCAAGACGTAATGAAAAAGGCGCATCTCAAAGATGCGCCTTTTTTATCGCCATTTTCCTGCACTTTACCGATTAGCTCAGCAAAGCGCGGGCAGAGGGTTACGCCTGATGCTCAGCCAGTTGTGAAACGAAGCCCTGCACCCAATCCATACGGATTTTTCTTTCCGACAGCTCGCGGGTAAATCGCAGGCGTGTTGGCCCATCCAGTTTCCACTGCTGCGGCTCTTTCTGCAGCAGACTAATCAGCCATGCCGGATCGACCTTGTTCTGCGGCGCAAAATCGAAATAGCCACCTTTGTCGCTGGCTTCAATCTTACGCAGACCGACCGCGCGGGCTTTCAGGCGAATAATCGCCACGTCCAGCAGATTACGCGCAGGGTCAGGCAGCAGGCCGAAGCGGTCGATCATCTCAACTTTCAGCTCCTGCAACTCCTCTTCAACCTCCGCGCTGGCAATGCGCTTATAAAGTGAAAGACGGGTGCTGACATCCGGGATAAAGGTCTCGGGCAGTAGCGCTGGCATGCGAAGTTCCACCTCGGTCTGGTTGCTGGTGAGATCCTCCAGTGACGGCTCGCGACCCGCTTTCAGCGCATCGACGGCATTCTCCAGCAGCTCCATGTAGAGCGTGAAGCCCAGCGTCTCCATCTGTCCGCTCTGCTCATCACCCAGCAGTTCGCCCGCCCCGCGAATCTCCAGGTCATGGGTTGCCAGCGCAAAGCCGGCGCCCAGATCTTCGAGTGAGGCGATCGCCTCCAGGCGTTTATGCGCGTCCGTGGTCATAGACTTCGGATGCGGCGTCAGCAGCCAGGCATACGCCTGATGATGCGAACGACCGACGCGACCACGCAGCTGATGCAGTTGCGCCAGACCAAAGTGATCGGCCCGCTCAATGATGATGGTGTTAGCGGTCGGAATGTCGATTCCGGTTTCGATGATGGTGGTACAGACCAGCACGTTGAAACGCTGATGATGGAAATCGTTCATCACCCGCTCCAGTTCACGCTCACGCATCTGTCCATGACCAATCGCCACCCGCGCTTCCGGCACCAGATCGCTGAGACGCTGCGCCGCTTTCTCAATATTTTCGACGTCGTTGTAGAGGTAGTAAACCTGGCCGCCACGCAGAACTTCACGCAGAATCGCTTCACGGATCACCAGATCGTCGTATTCACGGACAAAGGTTTTTACCGCTAAACGGCGGGCAGGCGGGGTAGCGATAATCGAGAGATCGCGCATGCCGCTCATGGCCATGTTCAGGGTGCGCGGGATCGGCGTGGCGGTCAGGGTCAGGATGTCCACATCGGCACGCATCGCTTTAATGCGCTCTTTATGACGCACCCCGAACCGGTGCTCTTCATCGACAATCAGCAGGCCGAGATCGTGCCACTTGAGGTCACTCATCAGTAGTTTGTGGGTGCCGATCAAAATGTCGATCTTGCCCTCGCTGGCCTGTTCCAGTACCTGCGCCTGCTCTTTGGCGGTACGGAAGCGGGAGAGCATCTCAATGCGAACCGGCCAGTTGGCGAAGCGATCGCGGAAGTTATCGTAGTGTTGCTGTGCCAGCAGGGTGGTCGGCACCAGCACGGCCACCTGTTTGTGGTTTTCTACCGCCAGAAACGCGGCGCGCATCGCCACTTCCGTTTTACCAAAGCCCACGTCGCCGCACACCAGTCGATCCATCGCCAGCGGCTGACACATATCGCTCAGCACGGCGTTGATCGCCTGTGCCTGATCGGGCGTAGTTTCAAACGGGAAACTTTCGCAGAACAGCTGATACTGCTCGCGATCATGCTTAAAGGCAAAGCCGGTTTTAGCGGCGCGCTGGGCATAGATGTCCAGCAGCTCAGCCGCCACATCGCGTACTTTCTCCGCCGCTTTCTGCCGCGCGCGTGACCAGGCATCGCTGCCCAGCTTATGCAGTGGCGCGTTATCGTCAGCCCCGCCCGCATAGCGGCTGATCAGGTGCAGCGATGAAACCGGCACATAGAGTTTGGCGTCATTGGCGTAAGAGAGCATCAGGTATTCCGCCTCAATGCCGCCTGCTTCCAGCGTAGTCAGGCCGATATAGCGGCCCACGCCGTGCTCCAGATGCACCACCGGCTGGCCGGGATGCAGCTCCGCCAGGTTACGAATCAGAATGTCCGGGTTAATGGTGCGACGGGTATCCTGACGGCGACGGCTGACGCGTTCGCCCAGCAGATCGCTTTCGCAAATCAGCGCCCGGTTGCCCTGGGTATCGATAAAACCGCGCTCGCTGGCCCCAATCATCAGCGTGAAACGATCGTCGACGGTTTCATCAAAACGGTGCACCGGCTGAGGACGCAGTTTAATCCGTGCCAGCAGCTCCTGCAGGCTCTCGCGGCGGCCTTCACTCTCTACCGAGAAGACCACGGCGCCGCTGAAGGTCTCAATAAACTGCCGCAGATGATCGAGCGGCGCTTTCGCCTGCGCCTGAACGGTGAGGTCTGGCAGCGGGGTATAACCGAGATTGGTGTTGGCAGCTTTGGCAGGCAGCACCTCATTGGTCATCTGGATGCGCGGCCAGGCTTTCAGTTCACCCATTAACGCATCGGGACGCAGCCACAGAGTGACCGGCTCCAGCAGCGGACGCATCGGGTCCACCCGGCGGTTCTCATAGCGCGCCTCAGCATCCTGCCAGAAGCGGGTGGCACTGCCTTCAAGGTCGCCGCAGTTCACAATCAGGGTGTTGTCAGGCAGATAGCTGAACAGGCTGGGTAACGGCTGCTCAAAGAACAGCGGCTGCCAGTATTCGATGCCCGCTGGCAGCGTGCCTTTGCTGACCTGCTGATAGATGTGCTCCGACTCGCGGCGCACATCAAAAATTTCGCGCCAGCGGCTGCGGAACAGCTCAATGGCGGCTTTGTCGCTGGGAAATTCATGCGCAGGCAGCAGGTTAATTTCTGCCACCGCTTCCAGCGTGCGCTGATTATCGACGTCGAACAGGCGCAGGCTGTCGATCTCATCATCGAAAAAGTCGATGCGATAGGGCTGATCGCTGCCCATCGGGAACAGGTCGAGCAGGGCGCCGCGCGTGGCGTATTCGCCGTGCTCCATGACCTGATCGACATGACGATAACCCGCCTGCTCAAGCTGATCGCGCAGCCGGTCGCGTGACAGCTTTTGTCCCTGCTTCATCACCAGCGCATGACCGTGCAGGAAACTGTGCGGACAGACGCGCTGCATCAGGGTGTTGACCGGCATGATCAGCATGCCGCTCTGCATCACCGGCAGCTGATAGAGGGTCGAGAGGCGCGCGGAGATAATATCCTGATGCGGCGAGAAGCTGTCATACGGCAGCGTCTCCCAGTCGGCGAGGTGCACCACCGGCAGATCGGTAAACTGACGGATTTCATCCAGCAGACGCAGGGCGGTTTGGGTATCGGGGGTAATCATCAATACCGGGCCAGCATGACGTTCGGTAATGCTGGCACACTCTACCGCATGCGCAGCGCCGATGAGCTGGCCGAGCTGGCGGTGGTCGCCGGATTTAACGGGCAGGGTATAACGAGTCTGTTCGGGCATGGGATCTCGGGGTTGCTCCATTTTTCCAGGACCTAATCATTCCATATTATGTCAGGGGGATCACCTTTGCGGCACAATTTTCCTGCCGCGCCGCGCTGAACACGGGGATCGGTCAGCCATTACCGGGCGTCGGCGGTAATACAGCGGATAGAGAGAGGATAGACGAGTCTGGAGCGGGATCAGAAAAAACCGCCGTCGCTCTGCAGCGACGGGGTTAAACGGGCATTCTATTTTATGGATTGCTGTGTGTAATACATGCGTGGGCGGTCGATATTTGCCCAGGATAACTCCTGCTCAGGATGATAGCTGAGGTTGCCGTCGTCCCACTTTACGTAGTAGCCGGCTGGTGCGCTTCCCTGCTCAAAGACGTTGATGATTTCGCCTCTGATTTCCCCGGATTGATGTTTAACGATACTGCCTTTGGGAAATTTCAACATGGCCGCTACCTCTATCGCTGTGCGATAAATACCCTCTTATCCTGTTACAGATTGTAGTCTACGCGCCAGGGCGCTGGATAATCAGCCAATAAGCGATGGCTTTATCGTCTATTCTGCGGCTTTGGTCGTGAATGTGACGTATCCTGACGCAACTTTGCTGCCGACTCAGAGGGTTAGAGGTTTCATAAAGCGAGCCGCTCCTTTATCATCCCCCTACCTATTTTCAGGCAACGGCTAACTGGATTCCATGTATCAACCTGTCGCGCTATTTATCGGTCTGCGTTACATGCGCGGACGAGCATCGGATCGCTTCGGTCGCTTTGTCTCCTGGCTCTCAACGATTGGCATTACGCTCGGCGTGCTGGCGATGGTCACCGTGTTATCGGTGATGAATGGTTTTGAGCGTGAACTCGAAGGCAATATTCTTGGCCTGATGCCTCAGGCGCTGATCACCAGCGACAAAGGCAGTCTCAATCCCCAACAGCAACCCGCTGACTCGCTGAATCTGCAGGGTGTCAGCCGCATCGCACCGCTGACCACCGCCAGTGTGGTGCTGCAAAGCCCGCACAGCGTCTCGGTTGGCGTGATGCTGGGCATTGAGCCGGATGAAAAGGATCCGCTGACGCCGTTCCTGGTGAACACCCAGCAGAGCGTGCTGCAGGCCGGGCAGTACAATATGATCCTCGGTGAACAGCTGGCGTCACAGCTTGGCGTAAAACGTGGCGATCAGCTGCGTCTGATGGTGCCGTCGGTCAGCCAGTTTACCCCGATGGGACGCGTGCCGAGCCAGCGTCTGTTTACGGTGGCGGGCACCTATGCCGCCAACAGCGAAGTCGATGGTTATCAGATTCTGGTTAATCTTCAGGATGCGTCGCGCGTAATGCGCTATCCGGCCGGGAATATTACCGGCTGGCGGCTGTGGCTGGATAAACCGCTATCGGTTGACAGCCTCAGCCAGCAGACGCTGCCCCAGGGTCTGGTCTGGAAAGACTGGCGTGAGCGCAAAGGCGATCTCTTCCAGGCGGTGCGCATGGAGAAGAACATGATGGGCCTGCTGCTGAGCCTGATTATCGCTGTGGCCGCTTTTAACATCATCACCTCATTAGGCCTGCTGATCATGGAGAAGCAGGGCGAAGTGGCGATCCTGCAAACCCAGGGCCTGACGCGCCGGCAAATCGTGGCGGTGTTTATGGTGCAGGGTGCCAGCGCCGGGATTATCGGCACGCTGCTCGGCACGCTGCTCGGTGTGCTGCTCGCCAGCCAGCTCAACAATTTAATGCCGGTGATTGGCCTGTTCCTCGATGGTGCCGCGTTGCCGGTTGATATCAATGTGTGGCAGGTGGTCACCATCGCCCTCAGCGCGATGATTGTGGCGCTGTTGTCTACGCTCTATCCTTCGTGGCGCGCTGCCGCCGTTCAACCTGCTGAGGCTTTACGTTATGAGTAACACTCCTTTGTTGCAGTGCCGCGACCTGTGCAAACGCTATCAGGAAGGCAGCGTGCAGACCGATGTGCTGCGCAATGTGGCTTTCAGCCTCCAGCCCGGTGAACTGACGGCGATTGTCGGCAGCTCCGGTTCCGGTAAAAGTACGCTGCTGCATCTGCTGGGCGGTCTGGATGCGCCGACGTCGGGCGATGTGGTGTTTGATGGTCAGTCGCTGAACGCCATGTCCTCGTCGGCCAAAGCCGAGCTGCGTAACCGCGAGCTGGGCTTCATCTATCAGTTCCACCATCTGCTGCCAGACTTCAGCGCGCTGGAGAACGTGGCGATGCCGCTGCTGATTGGCAAAATCGCGAAAGCGGAAGCGCAGGAACGCGCCCGCGAGATGCTGGCCGCCGTCGGGCTGGACCACCGTGCCGCGCACCGGCCGTCTGAACTGTCCGGCGGCGAGCGTCAGCGCGTGGCGATCGCCCGTGCGCTGGTCAACCGACCACGGCTGGTGATGGCGGATGAGCCCACCGGTAACCTGGATGCGCGCAACGCCGATGCTATTTTTGAACTGCTGGGCGAGCTGAACGTTCGTCAGGGCACCGCCTTTCTGGTGGTGACGCACGATCTGATGCTGGCAAAACGCATGACGCGTCAGATGGAGATGCGTGATGGTCAGTTAAGCGATCAGCTCACTCTGGCAGGAGCGCTGTAATGGGTTCGTCGTTATCCCTGTTGCTGGGCCTGCGCTTCAGCCGTGGACGCCGTCGTGGCGGCATGGTTTCGCTGATTTCGGTGATCTCCACCATCGGGATTGCGCTAGGCGTGGCGGTGCTGATTATCGGCCTCAGCGCCATGAACGGTTTTGAGCGTGAGCTGAATAACCGCATTCTGGCGGTGGTGCCGCACGGTGAAATCGAGGCGGTTAATCAGCCGTTCCAGCACTGGCAGTCGATGATTGCGCCGATTGAAAAGGTGCCCGGCATTGCGGCGGCAGCCCCCTATGTCAACTTCACTGGCCTGATTGAGAGCGGTGCCCGGCTGGAAGCGCTGCAGGTGAAGGGCGTTGATCCTGCCCAGGAGCCGCGCCTCAGCGCACTGCCACAGTTTGTCGCCGGTAACGCCTGGTCCTCTTTTGCCGCCGGTAAGCAGCAGATCATTCTGGGCGGCGGCATTGCTGAATCGCTGAAGGTGAAGCAGGGCGACTGGATCACCATCATGATCCCGAATAACGATGGTGATAACAAACTGCTGCAGCCAAAACGCATCCGGCTGCAGGTCAGCGGTATCCTGCAACTCAGCGGCATGCTTGATCACAGTCTGGCGCTGGTGCCGCTGGCCGATGCGCAGCACTATCTGGATATGGGTGACAGCGTCTCTGGTATCGCGCTGAAGATGACCGACCCGTTCCAGGCCGTCAAACTGGTGCGCGATGCCGGTGAAGCAACCCGTTCTTACGTCTACATTAAGAGCTGGATTGGCACCTACGGCTATATGTACCGCGACATTCAGATGATCCGCGCCATCATGTATCTGGCGATGGTGCTGGTAATTGGTGTCGCCTGCTTTAACATCGTCTCCACGCTGGTGATGGCGGTGAAGGACAAGAGCAGCGATATCGCGGTGCTGCGTACCCTCGGCGCGAAAGACCGGCTGATCCGCGCCATCTTTATCTGGTACGGCTTGCTGGCGGGCCTGCTGGGCAGCGTCAGCGGCGTGGTCGCGGGCGTGCTGGTGGCGCTGAATCTGACCTCACTGGTGCGCGGGCTGGAGTCAATCACCGGTCATCATCTGCTGGCAGGAGATATCTACTTTATTGATTTCCTGCCCTCGGAACTGCACTGGATTGACGTGTTCTCAGTACTGATTACCGCCATTCTGCTGAGCCTGCTGGCGAGCTGGTATCCGGCCAGACGCGCCAGCCGCATTGACCCGGCTCGGGTACTAAGCGGTCAGTGATAAAAATGCGGCGCGAGTGATTTCGCGCCGCATCTGTTTAAGACCTTTGCTGTTGGGTCATGCCCTCAGCAACCGTTACTATCGGGTGATGTTAACCCGGAATCTGTTTAGAGCGGCTCGCCGCAGCTGCTACGCCAGGAGATTTTATGCGTACACCACGTCGCCGCATACGACTTGCCCGCCTGAAGAAAACCCGGAGAAAAGTGCATCAGCGCTTTCGCCAGCGCATTTTTGAGCGCGATCGTCAGGCCGAACTGGCCGCTCATCCCCAGCCGCATGTTGTGGTGCTGACCGGCGCAGGCATTTCCGCGGAGTCCGGCATCCGGACCTTCCGCGCGGCTGATGGCCTGTGGGAAGAGCACCACGTTGAAGACGTTGCCACGCCCGAAGGCTTTCAGCGCGATCCCGCGCTGGTGCAGCGTTTCTACAATGCGCGTCGTCAGCAGCTGCAGGAAGCCGACATCCAGCCTAATGCCGCCCATCTGGCGCTGGCGGAGCTGGAGCAGGTGTTAGGCGATAATTTCCTGCTGGTCACGCAAAACATCGACAACCTGCATGAGCGTGCCGGAAACAGCCGGGTGCTGCATATGCACGGTGAACTGTTAAAAGTGCGCTGTGTCACCAGCGGTCAGGTGATTGAGTGGACCGGCGATATCACCCCGGACGATCGCTGCACCTGCTGCCAGTTCCCCTCTGTGCTGCGGCCGCACGTGGTCTGGTTTGGCGAGATGCCGCTGGGCATGGAGCAGATTTACCAGGCGCTGGAACAGGCCGATTATTTTATCGCGATCGGCACGTCAGGCCATGTTTATCCGGCCGCGGGCTTTGTGCATGAGGCCAAACTGCAGGGCGCGCACACCGTTGAGCTGAACCTGGAGCCGAGCCAGGTGGGTAACGAGTTTGCCGAACGGCATTACGGCCTGGCGAGTGAAGTGGTGCCGGAGTTTGTCCACAAGCTGTTGCGTGGATTGTATAAGTAAGCGGAGCGGCTAATGCCGCCCCTTTAATCAATTTTAACGGCCCGCTTTAAGCTGCTGGAACAGGGTTTCGTACTGAAGACTGGCGTCGCCCACATCATCCTGCCATTCACCGTGCTTAATTACGTCAGCAGGTGGATAGAGTGACGGATCGTTCGCCACGGCGGGTGGTAGCAACGCCTTTGCCGCGAGGTTCGGTGTAGGATAGCCGATAGTTTCCGCCACTTTCGCCGCGACGTCAGGACGCAGCAGGAAGTTAATCAGCTTCAGCGCGCCAGCCTTGTTCTTCGCGTTAGCCGGGATCGCGAGGTTATCCATCCAGAAAATGCCGCCCTCTTCAGGCCAGACGATCGCTAATGGGGTGCCCGCCTGACGTGCGACATACGCTGAGCCATTCCAGAGCATGCCCAGATTCACTTCGCCTTCCATATAGGGATTACCGGGATTATCAGAGTTGAAGGCCAGCACATTGGGCATCAGCTTTTTCAGTTCAAGATATGCCGCTTTGATCTGCTCAGGATTGCGGGTATTGCCGGAGTATCCCAGCTTGCGCAGCGCCATCTGGAACACTTCGCGCGCGTCGTCGGTCAGCAGCAGGCTTTGCTTATATTCCGGCTTCCACAGATCGGCCCAGCGGGTCACGCTTTTCACGTCGATCTCATCGGTATTGACACCGATTGCCGTCGCGCCCCAGATATAGGGAATCGAATAGTTATTGTCAGGATCGAAGGGTTTATTCAGCAGGTCGGGATCGAGGTTGCTGAAGTTGCTGAGCTGGCTTTTGTCGATCTTCTGCAGCATCCCTTCGTTACGCATTTTTGCCACGAAGTAGGTTGACGGTACGACCAGATCGTAAGCGCCATCTTTCCAGGTTTTCAGTTTGGCGTACATGCTCTCATTGGATTCATAGGTCGAATAGATCACTTTAATGCCGGTCTCTTTCGTGAACTGCTCCAGCAGCCCCGGCGGCACATATTCGGTCCAGTTGTAAAAATAGAGGGTATTACTGTTGTCTGCCTGCGCCACGTTCATACCTAGCAACAATGCACCTGCCGCCAGCCAGTGAGATCTCTTTTTCATCCTCAATCCTCTTATTTATTTCTGTCACGCAGCAGCCACTGACTGGCCGCGACCAGCAGCAGTGACAGCAGCATTAAAATAGTGGCCAGCGCATTCACTTCCGGTGAGACGCCAACTTTTACCATTGAGTAGATCTTCAGCGGTAAAATCTCAAACGTCGGACCGGTGACAAAGGAAGAGACCACCACATCATCCATCGACAGGGTAAAGCTCAGTAACCATCCGGCGGCGACGGCTGGCATCGCCAGCGGCAGAATGATTTTGCGCAGAATGGTGGTTTCGCTGGCCCCCAGATCTTTGGCTGCTTCCAGCATGCGCACATCAAAGCCTTTCAGGCGTGAGTAGACGGTAATCACCACAAACGGCAGGCAAAATGTAATGTGGGAAAAGAGCAGTGACCAGAAGCCCAGCGAAATGCCCAGCAGCATAAACAGCACCAGCAGGGAGATAGCCATCACAATGTCCGGCGACATCATCACCACGAACAGCATGCCACTGACAAAGGGCTTGCCGCGAAAACGATAGCGAAAGAGAGCGACAGCGGTGAGTGCGCCGATCAGTGTGGCACAGCTGGCTGAGAGCACGCCCATGATTAGCGAGTGCTGCGCCGCCTGAATCAGACTGTCATTGTTCAGCAGCAGGCTGTACCAGCGGGTCGTGAAACCCTGCCAGTTAATGCCAAAGCGGGAGGCGTTAAACGAATTCACGATCAGAATAACAATCGGTATATAGAACCAGGCGTAAATAATCGCCATAAAACTGCCGCGTAACAGGCGTGCCATCATCCTAAATCCACCCGGTTATTCAGCAGTCGCGCCGCGCGCCAGTAAATCAGCAACAGCAATCCCATCAACAGCGTCATCACAATGCTGGTAGCCGCGCCAAATGGCCAGTCGCGGATGTTGAGGAACTGACTTTTGATGACGTTGCCAATCAGCAGATTCTTTGCGCCGCCCATCAGGTCGGCGACGTAGAACAGCCCCATCGCCGGGATCAACACCAGCAGACAGCCCGCAATAATGCCCGGCATGGTCAGCGGCAGAATAATACGGAAAAAGGTCTGCAGTTTACCGGCACCGAGGTCGCGCGCCGCTTCCAGCAGCGGTCTATCCAGCTTCTCCAGGCTGGAGTAGAGCGGCAGCACCATAAACGGCAGCAGAATGTAGATCAGCCCGAGGATCACCGCTTCCGGGGTATACATGATGCGAAACGGCTTATCGATCAGCCCCAGCGACAGCAGGAAATCATTCAGCCAGCCACGGGTGCTGAGGAAAATTTTCAGGCCGTAAATACGGATCAGCGAGTTGGTCCAGAAAGGCACAATTAACAGAAACAGCATCAGCGGACGCAGGCGCGGTGTGAGTTTTGTCAGACACCATGCAAAGGGATAGCCGAGCAGCAGACAGCCGATCGTGGCAATCAGCGCCATGCTCAGCGAGTGCAGCAGCACCTGCGCATAGAGCGGGTCGAGCAGCCGGGTGTAATTACTGAAGGTCAACACCGCGCTGACGAAATGTGCATCATCGCGCGTCAGAAAACTGGTGACAAAAATCATCAGGTTGGGCACAAAGACGAACAGCGTCAGCCAGCCGACAATCAGGGCGATGACCCCCTTCTGAAAACCATTACGCATCCGCTTCATAGGGCAGTACCACCTCCCATCCCGGCACCCAGCTCACGGCCATCTTCTGATTAAGCGAGTGATCAACGTCCGGGTCATCTTCATTAAAGAACTCACTGACCGTAACCAGCTTACCGTTCTCCAGCTCTACCGCAGACTCCAGCGTCATGCCTTTGTAGTTACGTTCGCGCACATAGCCAATCAGGCCATCTGATGCGCTGTCACCGTGGATCTCCTGCACCCGCAGATCTTCCGGACGCAGCAGCACATGAAGCCGGTCACCCACGCTGACCGGGAAAGTACAGTGGATCTCGCACTCGCGTCCCTCGACCCGGGCACGCACGTCTGGCGCGCGGTCGCTGGCGAGCACTTCAGCATCAAAGACATTAATTTCGCCGATAAAGCGGGCAACAAACAGGTTTTCGGGCTCTTCGTAGATTTCGCGTGGCGTACCGTCCTGCACGACCTTGCCGTCGCGCATGACCACGATGCGATCGGACATGGTCAGCGCCTCTTCCTGATCGTGGGTGACAAAGACAAAGGTGATGCCGAGCTTACGCTGCAGGGCTTTCAGCTCGTTCTGCATCTGGCGGCGCAGCTTATAGTCCAGCGCAGAGAGGGATTCGTCCAGCAGCAGCACTTCAGGACGATTGACTACCGCGCGAGCAATCGCCACTCGCTGTTGCTGGCCGCCAGAGAGCTGATGCGGGCGGCGATCGGCAAAGCTTTCCAGCTGCACCATTGCCAGCGCGTCATTGACTCTGGTCGTTATCTCCGCCGCCGGGGTTTTCTGCATCCGCAGGCCAAAGGCGACGTTCTCAAATACCGTCATATGCGGGAACAGCGCATAGCTCTGAAACACGGTATTGACGTGACGGTGTTCGGCCGGGGTATCAGTAATGTCCTGATCATCGAGCGAAATACGGCCGCGATCTGCCGCTTCCAGCCCGGCAATCAGGCGCAGAATGGTGGTTTTGCCACAGCCCGACGGGCCGAGCAGGGTGATGAACTCACCGTGATGGATGGTCAGGTTAAAATCATCAATGATGGTCTTACCATCAAAAGCTTTACTGATGCCAGAAAGCGTAACCAGCGCCTGCTGTGCGCGTGTTTGCGTCATTTTAGTCTCAGTCTGTCTAGGGTCGAACAGGTAACAGAATAGCCGCTCAGCGCAGCCAGCCAGCAAAGAGGGGCGGATGATACCTGAAAAATAAGGCATTGCCATGTTTTGCCCGCCTGGCCGCGGCAATTTGACCGGCTGTTAACAACATTGCGAGGTTTGCCGCAACAATCACGTAATCAGCCGTTTTTTTCGGGCTTATTACTTTCACAAAGGTCACTGACAGCGCTAACCTGTCTGCGAATGATTTTACGCAACGTTGTGACCGGCGGGTCTGTGAATAATACCGGACGGCACTTTTAAAGGATGGGATATGGAACAGTTACTTGAGCGCTTTTTAAGTTATGTGGCAGTTGAGACACAGGCTAAGCCGCAGGCGCGCCAGGTGCCCAGCAGTGAAGGGCAGTGGACGCTGGCGCGTCAGCTGCAGGAGGAGCTGCTGGCCCTGGGTTTTGTTGATGTCACCCTGAGCGATCACTGTTGCGTCATGGGCACACTGCCCGCCAATGTTGACTGGCCGACGCCAGTTATCGGTTTCATCTCCCACATGGATACGTCGCCTGATTTCACAGCGAAACATGTGAATCCGCAGATCATCGAAGATTATCGCGGTGGCGACATTGCGCTGGGTAATGGCAATGAGGTTCTGTCACCCGTGATGTTCCCGGTGCTGCACAAGCTGATTGGGCATACGCTGATTACCACCGATGGCAAAACCCTGCTGGGCGCGGATGATAAAGCGGGTATTGCCGAGATTATGACGGCGATGGCGCAGCTGGCTAGCAGCGATACGCCGCACGGCGCGATCCGTGTCGCCTTCACGCCCGATGAAGAGATCGGTCGCGGCACCTCTCACTTTGATGTGGAGGCGTTTGCGGCTGACTGGGCCTACACCATTGATGGCAGCGACCTGGGCGAGTTTGAGTATGAGAACTTCAATGCCGCCTCGGCTACGGTCAAAATCGTCGGTAACAACGTGCATCCAGGCTCCGCCAAAGGCGTGATGGTCAATGCGCTGGAGCTGGCTAACCAGTTTCATGCGGCCGTACCGGCCGGCGAAAAACCGCAGTACACCGACGGCTATCAGGGCTTCTACCATCTGCACCAGATCAAAGGCAGCGTCGAGCACGCCGAGATGCTCTATATCATTCGTGACTTTGAAACCGGGAGTTTCGAACAGCGTAAACAGACGCTGCTGCAGATCGCCGCGGAGATCAACAAAACCCTGCACCCGGATTGCTCGGTCACGGTTGAAATCACTAACAGCTATCGCAACATGCGTGAAAAAGTCGAGCCGTTCCCGCATATCATTGATCTGGCTTTGCAGGCGATGCGTGACTGCGGCATTGAACCGGTGGTGAAACCGATTCGTGGCGGCACCGATGGGTCGTCACTGTCGTGGAAAGGGTTGCCTTGCCCGAACATCTTTACCGGGGGCTATAACTATCACGGCAAGCATGAGTTCGCGTCGCTGAATATCATGGCGAAGTCAGTGGAAGTCATTGTGCGTCTGTCCGAACTGGCAGCACAGAAGAAGGATTAAATGAAAAAAGGCTCTCTGCCAGTAAAAGCCAGAGAGCCTGTTTCAGCCGCAGCGCACGGTTCCGCGCTGCGGGTTATTCCTCGCCGAAGTACCAGTAACCAGCATTCACCAGACCGGCGATCTGCGCCAGCACGGCCGGATCATCCAGCGCATCACCCAGGTCGTCGAGCGTGATGCGATAGTGATTCGCCAGAACCGCCATCACATCGGGGCGTGAACACTCAACCCGCTCACCATTGATATAAACAGCATCACCAATCGTCAGGACACGCAGGCCACCCAGCCGGCTCAGGGCATCGCCCTGTTGCAGCGCATCATAAATTTCATCAGGCTGATAAGGCGGTTCCGGCGGCGCGACATCGAGTTCGTGGCGTGACTGCGAAATGAATTCGCCGAACCACTGCTCAAATTGCTCCGGCTGATTGACCACATCCAGCATCAGCTGGCGCACGCCTTCAATCTCCTGCGGCAGGATCTGTGACGGGCAATCGCGTGCAGGCACATCCGGATCGCTGAAGCGCAGGCTGCCCAGCTCATTGGCCAGGGCGTAGTCGGCAAAGCCGCTGATTAACTCACGACCGCTGGGGGCGCGGAAACCAACGGAGTAGTTCAGGGCGTTTTCCAGCGAGTAGCCTTCATGCGGGAATCCTGGCGGAATGTAGAGAATATCGCCCGGCTCCAGCTCTTCATCGATGATGGCATCGAAGGGTTCA
The DNA here is from genome assembly GCF_015654165.1 of Pantoea sp. SM3640. NCBI lineage: Bacteria > Pseudomonadati > Pseudomonadota > Gammaproteobacteria > Enterobacterales > Erwiniaceae > Pantoea > Pantoea sp. SM3640. The sequence continues at coordinate 2,282,318 of NZ_CP064872.1, read as the reverse complement.
ACCTGTAGCAGGTCCGGATGCGGACAGTGCTGCTTCAGCGCCACTTTTTCACCGACGCGCCAGCGACGGCGGCCCGTACCCTGAATAATGAAAACATCATACTGATCAAAATGGGGACCGACGCCGCCGCCAGGCACGGCAAACGACACCATCAGGTCATCGACACGCCAGTCAGGCAGGAAGCGGAAAGGGCGCATCAGCGCGGCAGAGGGTTCATGCCAGTGATTGACCGCCTGGACCAGCAGCGACCAGTTGTTCTCTCCCAGGTGATCATAGCTCTCAAACGGGCCGTGGCTGACCTGCCATTTGCCGTCCTGATGGCTGACCAGGCGGCTGTCCACCTCGTTTTCCATTGCCAGTCCGGCCAGTTCATCCGGTGAAAGAGGATCAACGAAGTTTTTAAAACCACGCTTCAGCACGACCGGGCGTTTCTGCCAGTAGCGCTGAATAAAATCGGGCCAGTTAATATCGAGCTGATAGTCCATACAAGGGTTCCGCTTAGGGCTGTAAATGCCAGCTAGTATAACAGCCCGGACGGTTTTCTACTCGCGACGATGTTCGACTTCCTGGCGCTGAAAAACCACTTCCATACGTGTTCCGCCAAGCGCACTGCTGGTGGCGATGACGTTACCCTCATACTGTTCCAGAATATCGCGCACCACCGCCAGACCTAATCCCTGGCCCGGACGCAGCGTATCGGCGCGCTGCCCCCGCACAAACACTAAATCGCGCTTGCTCTCAGGAATACCCGGGCCATCGTCGTCGATATAGAGATGCAGCGCCTTTTCGCTCTGATAAGCACTGACTTCGATAAATTCCAGGCAGTACTTGCAGGCGTTATCGAGTACGTTACCCAGCACTTCCATAAAGTCATTCTGGTCGCCCACAAAGGTCAGCTCCGGTGAGATATCCAGCGTTATCGCCACGCCTTTGCGCTGATAAACTTTATTCAGTGCCGAGCAGAGACTGTCGAGCAGACCGGAAACGGAATGAAGATCGCGCTGCAGCGGATTGTGATCGGCCTGCATACTGGCGCGATGCAGGTAGTATCCCACCTGCTGTGAGATGCGGCTTATCTGCTCCAGCATCACTGGCTCCGCCTGTTCCACCGTCAGCTCTTTACCATTGCGCAGCGATCGCAGGGTACTCTGCAATACGGCCAGCGGCGTTTTCAGGCTGTGGGTCAGATCAGAAAGGGTGGTGCGATAGCGGGTGTAGCGCTGCCGTTCATTGGTCAGCAGCAGATTGAGGTTGCGCACCAGACTGCGCAGCTCCTGCGGCGGATTATCCGCCAGATTCTCACGCTGACTGGTCTCGAGTTCGCGCACCTGTTGTGTCAGCGCACCAATTGGCCGCAGACTCCAGTGCGCCGCCAGCCACAGCAGCGGAATAATCAGTATCAGGTTAGCCGCCAGTACATAGCTGAACCACGACCAGACCACATCAGAGTGCTGCAACTCCTGCGGAATAGAGTCGACCACAACGATGGTGAGCGCGGGCAGATTCGTCGTGGCATCGTAACGGTTAACGGCCACCGAGTGGGTAAAGGTGTCGTTACTGTCGGTGTCCCAGTCATTAAGCCGTTGCTTCGCATTGAGATTATTGCCCATCGCGACCATGCTGGTGCGGTTACTGGTATCGATCTCGTAGAAGTCGGGCTTCAGCAGCCATTCGCGGCGGATCTTTTTGCGAATATCCGGCACGTCGCGTTGCTGCCACAGCAGCTTGCCGTGCTCATCGTAGATGAAGACCAGCGTCGGAAAGTTCAGCGTCATGCGTTCCGGCTGCGCGATGGTGAGCTTGTTGTCATGCCATTGCGCCAGCGTGAAGAACAGATTGCTCTCGCCGCGCATCACCCGGTAGGTATTTTTATCGAAACTCACCACATAGCCAATGACTGCGACCATGCCGTAAGAAAGAGAGAGGAACAGGACTATCGCTGCGGAGGCCAGCAGAAAGCGAGCGCGCAGCGAAATAGGGCGGTAACGATTAAACCAGGACATGGTCAGAGATCAAAGCGGTAACCCTGGCCACGCACGGTGGCAATGACATCAGTAGGGTGCAATGCCAGAATCTTTTTGCGCAGACGACCCATCAGGACGTCGATGGTGTGGCTTTCACGCAGTTCAGCGTCAGGATAGAGCTGCAGCATCAGCGAGTCTTTGCTCACCACTTTGCCCGCATTTCGAATTAGCGTCTCGACAATGGTGTACTCAAAGGCGGTGAGTTTTACTGGCTCTTCATTCACCGTCAGCTCACGGCGTGAGAGATCGACCTGAAACGGGGCCATATCGATGATTTGCGACGCATGACCGCTGTTGCGGCGCATCAGCGCCTGCAGGCGTGCCGCGACCTCTTCAATGTGAAACGGTTTGGTGACGTAGTCATCCGCACCGGCTTCCAGCGCTTCGACTTTTGCCTGCCAGCCCTCACGGGCGGTCAGCACCAGAATCGGCTGACGCACGGCATCACTGCGCCAGCGACGAATCAGCGACATGCCATCTTCATCCGGCAGGCCGAGATCCACCAGCGCGATATCGGGCAGATGTTCGCGGAGAAAATAGTCAGCTTCTTTGGCGTCTTCGGCGGCATCGACCTGATGGCCCATGTCACGTAACTGGACGGCGAGATGATGGCGCAGCAGGGCATTGTCTTCAACAACCAGAACACGCATAGAAATTCCTTACACTCTGTTTGAGTCAACCTGCAGAAAGTATACGCGAAATGTATTAAACAAGATGTTAACGCAGACCGGACTGGGCCGGTCTGCGGCGGGCATTATTTCAGATCGTCAACCATCTGGATAGCGCGACCAATATAGTTTGCAGGCGTCATCTGCTTCAGACGCACTTTTTCCTCTTCCGGCAGCGCCAGGCTGTCGATAAAGGCCTGCATGCCAGCAGCGTCTACGCGTTTGCCGCGCGTCAGCTCTTTCAGCTTCTCATACGGCTTCTCAATGCCGTAACGACGCATCACCGTCTGGATCGGCTCTGCCAGCACTTCCCAGTTATGATCCAGCTCGTCCAGCAGACGATCGCGGTTCACTTCCAGCTTGGAGATACCTTTCAGCGTCGCCTGATAGGCGATCAGCGCATAGCCCACGCCCACGCCGAGATTACGCAGCACGGTGGAGTCGGTCAGGTCACGCTGCCAGCGTGAGACCGGCAGTTTGCTGGCCAGATGCTGCATCACGGCGTTCGCCAGGCCCAGATTGCCTTCGGAGTTTTCGAAGTCGATCGGGTTTACCTTGTGCGGCATGGTTGAGGAGCCGATCTCGCCCGCGATGGTTTTCTGTTTGAAGTGGTTCAGCGCCACATAACCCCAGATATCGCGATCGAAATCGATCAGGATGGTGTTAAAGCGGGCAATGCAGTCGAACATCTCGGCGATATAGTCGTGCGGTTCAATCTGCGTGGTGTACGGGTTCCAGGTGATCCCCAGCGAAGTAACGAAGTTCTCGCTCAGTTCATGCCAGTCCACTTCGGGATAGGCGGCAATGTGGGCATTGTAGTTACCGACTGCGCCATTGATTTTACCCAGCACTTCAATCTGCTTCAGCTGACGTAACTGACGCTCCAGACGGTAGGCGACGTTGGCCATCTCTTTACCCATGGTCGATGGCGTCGCCGGCTGGCCGTGGGTGCGTGAGAGCAGCGGAATGTCACGGTATTCGCTGGCAAGCCCTTTCACGGCGCTGATCAGCTGGTCCCAGTAAGGCAGGATGACGTCACGGCGGGCCGTTTCCAGCATCAGGGAGTGCGACAGATTGTTGATATCTTCAGAGGTGCAGGCGAAGTGGATAAATTCAGAGACGGCATGCAGGGCAGGGATATCGGCCACTTTCTCTTTCAGGAAATACTCAACCGCTTTCACATCGTGGTTGGTGGTGCGCTCAATGGTTTTGATGCGGGCGGCATCGCCTTCTGAAAAACCGGCGACAATTGCATCAAGGAAAGCGTTTGCGTCGGCATCAAATGCAGGAACTTCCTTGATCTCTGCGGTCGCGGCCAGTTTTTGTAACCAGCGAACTTCAACCTCAACGCGGAATTTCAGCAGACCGAACTCGCTGAAAATCGCACGCAGCGGGCTGACTTTATCGCCGTAACGACCATCGACAGGTGAGACGGCGGTCAGAGAGGATAATTCCATCAGTGCAACTCCTGAATCATTTAGCAGTGTTTTGCCGCACCGACTTAGTAAGTCAGTGGCAGCCGGGATAAGAGGGTTTTCGCTTCACGCAGCAAACGCTGGCGCGAGAACATCAGTTGCAGTCGGCCACCGCCGACCTGCTGCCACAATACGGCAGCGCGGATACCGGCTAACAGAGTGGCACGTACTTTACTCTGAACCTGCGTATTCTGCAGCACCGCAGGCGAACCGGTAACCTGGATACGCGGTCCAAGCGGGCTGATCACATCCACATAGATGCCAGCCATCGCGCTGAGGATGGTGTCTGACTCCAGTTCATAATGTGCCAGCTGGCGATCCAGCTGCGTAATGCGCTGTGCCAGCGTCGCCATGGCGGATTTACTGGCGCTGAGCTTGCGCTCCAGCACCATCATGCTCAGGGTGTAACGCGTCAGTTCAGCGCCTGCGCCCTGGCGACTGCTGCTGTTCAGCACCGCCATCAGGGTTTCAAGTCCGAGGCGCAGGTTGGCTTCATTGTTGCCGAATACCGCCAGCGTGGAGCCAGGATTCAGGTCCAGTACGCTGCGCAGCGACACGGTCAGCGCTTCGGGCTGGCAGTGACCCTGCTGAGCCAGCTGCTGCACCAGATGGGCGGACTGACAGATGCCCGCCAGCGCCAGCGTGATTTCCTGATAATTTTTCGCCACGGTTACTCCTGTTTACGCGTCATCAACGCGGGCTAAGCCCGTTTACTCCGCCACTAACGGCAGGCGCTGTTCGATAATACCGCCACCGAGGCAGACATCGCCAAGGTAAAAGACCGCAGACTGACCTGGCGTGACCGCAGCAACCGGCTCCTCAAAGCGCACCTCAATCCGATCGTCGCCCTGCGGAATAATCTCACAGGGAATGTCGGTCTGACGATAGCGGGTTTTTACAGTGCAGCGCAGTGGGACGGTAATCGGCTGACGATTAACCCAGTGCAGCTGCTGCGCAATCAGGCCAACGGACATCAGACGCGGATGATCGCCGCCCTGGGCGACAATCAGACGGTTACGCGCCACATCTTTGTCAACCACATACCAGGGATCATCTTTGCTCTCTTTCAGGCCGCCGATACCCAGACCTTTACGCTGTCCCAGAGTATGGTACATCAGCCCCTGATGTTCACCGACGATCTGGCCTTCCGTGGTTTCTATTTCGCCTGGCTGAGCCGGGAGATAGCGCGCAAGGAAGTCGCGGAATTTGCGCTCGCCGATAAAGCAGATGCCGGTCGAGTCTTTTTTCTTCGCGGTAATCAGGTCCAGCTGTTCCGCAATGCGGCGCACTTCCGGTTTTTCCAGCTCGCCGACCGGGAACAGACTTTGGGCAATCTGTTCGTGGCTCAGGGTATAGAGGAAGTAGCTCTGGTCTTTGTTACCATCCAGTCCGCGTAACAGCTGGCTCTGACCATCGACGTCCTTGCGGCGCACGTAGTGACCCGTAGCGATGAAATCCGCGCCCAGGTCTTCCGCTGCGAACTCCAGGAACGCTTTGAATTTGATCTCTTTATTGCAGAGGATATCGGGGTTCGGCGTGCGGCCTGCTTTGTACTCTTCGAGGAAATGCTCAAAGACGTTATCCCAGTACTCTGCGGCAAAGTTAACTTTATGCAGCTTTATACCGAGCTTGTCGCACACAGCCTGCGCATCCGCCAGATCGTCCGCGGCGGTACAATACTCCTCGCCATCGTCCTCCTCCCAGTTCTTCATGAACAGGCCTTCAACCTGGTAACCCTGCTGCTGCAGTAACCAGGCGGAAACGGAAGAATCGACGCCGCCGGACATACCGACGATCACTTTTTTCTGGCTGTTGTCAGACATGACACGCTCGCATTACGATAAAAAAACAGGCGGCGCATTCTATCATGCAGAAGGCAGACGCGCACCCTCGTGAAACGGCCACTGGAACGGGCTGACCAGATGTAGCGGGTAGCGCGTGCCCTGTTGCCAGAGGCGTACGCTTTCCGCGACCAGTGGCGAACGCAGGTTAGATGCAGTGAGAATCTGCGCTGGCGGTAGCCACCAGCAGCAATCGATGTCGCTGTCCTGCGGCTGGGTTGGCGCTTTTTTGGCCAGATCCACGCCAAACAGAAAACGCACAAAAGGCGTACTGTCGGGCGCGATCCACTGGTTTATCCCGATGAAATAGTGCATCGATGCCGCGATGCCGGTCTCTTCATAGAGTTCGCGTTCGGCGGCTTCCAGCAGCGTTTCATCCGCTTCGAGATGTCCGGCAGGCTGGTTCCAGGTGGCACGACCGTTGATCGTCTCTTCCACCACCAGCAGTTCACCTTCGGCCTGAACCAGACAGGCGACAGTAACATGAGGTTTAAACATCACTTCTCCGCAATTGTTAACCTGAGGTTATAAAAAATCGGTTTTCAGGTGGGGCTCTCGCTGATTTCACGCCACGTACCTGAAGCCAGATCGTCGAGTGAATAGCTCCCCATGGCGTAGCGGATTAACCGCAAGGTGGGAAAGCCAATATGGGCTGTCATGCGGCGCACCTGACGATTACGGCCTTCATACAGTGTGACTTTCAGCCACTGCGTCGGGATATTTTTGCGCTCGCGGATTGGCGGCTGACGCGGCCAGAGCCACGCTGGCTCAGCCACTTTTTCCACGCCAGCGGGCAGCGTCATGCCATCTTTCAGATTAACCCCATCCCGCAGAGGCTGCAGATCCGCTTCCTGCGGATCGCCTTCCACCTGCACATAATAGACCTTGCCGGTGCGTTTGCCGGGCTGCGTCAGCGCGGCTTGCAGGGCACCGTCGTTGGTCAGTACCATCAGGCCTTCGCTGTCGCGGTCAAGGCGACCCGCAGCATAAACGTCTGCGACGCTGACAAAATCTTTCAGGGTGCGGCGACCCGCTTCATCGGTGAATTGCGGCAAAACGTCGAACGGTTTGTTAAACAAAATCACGCGGCGCGGAGCCGCAGGGCGGGCAGGGGCACGCCGGGCATCACGCGTCGGGCGGCTGAATCGTTTATCCTGGTAAATTCGTTGAGTTGTTTTTCGCATGGGCTTTGCAGTCAGAAACATTCGGCGCATTATAACGTGAAATTGCGGTGATTGGCGTGACGGAAATATTCAAGTAGTATTGACGCGCATCTTACAAATCATTAACAAACGCCCAGGAGAGGTTAATGGAAAGCAAAGTAGTAGTTCCGGCGGAAGGTCAGAAAATCACCCTGAATCAGGGCAAGCTTACAGTGCCAAACAATCCGGTCATTCCTTACATTGAGGGTGACGGTATCGGTGTTGATGTTTCCCCGGTGATGCTGAAAGTCGTCGACGCGGCGGTGAAGAAAGCCTACAACGGCGAGCGTAAAATCTCCTGGATGGAGATTTACACCGGTGAGAAGTCAGTTGAACTCTACGGTCAGGACGTCTGGCTGCCACAGGAAACGCTCGATTTAATCAAAGAATATCGTGTGGCTATCAAAGGCCCACTGACCACTCCGGTCGGCGGCGGTATTCGTTCACTGAACGTAGCACTGCGTCAGGAGCTTGACCTCTACGTCTGCCTGCGTCCGGTACGTTACTACAAAGGCACGCCAAGCCCGGTTAAACGCCCTGAAGAGACCGACATGGTGATCTTCCGTGAAAACTCCGAAGATATCTATGCGGGTATCGAGTGGAAAGCGGGCTCTGCCGAAGCGGACAAAGTGATCAAGTTCCTGCGCGAAGAGATGGGCGTGAAGAAAATTCGCTTCCCTGAGCAGTGTGGTATCGGCGTTAAGCCGTGTTCAGAAGCGGGTACCAAACGTCTGGTACGCGCGGCAGTAGAATACACCATCACCAACGATCGTGATTCACTGACCCTGGTTCACAAAGGCAACATCATGAAGTTCACCGAAGGCTCTTTCAAAGACTGGGGATACCAGTTAGTGAAAGACGAGTTCGGCGGCGAACTGATCGACGGCGGCCCGTGGATGAAGTTCAAAAACCCGAACACCGGTAAAGAGATCATCGTTAAAGATGTGATTGCCGATGCGTTCCTGCAACAGATCCTGCTGCGTCCGGCAGAATATGACGTTATCGCCTGTATGAACCTGAACGGTGACTACATCTCTGACGCCCTGGCGGCGCAGGTTGGCGGTATCGGTATCGCACCAGGCGCTAACATCGGTGATGAGTGTGCACTGTTCGAAGCAACCCACGGTACTGCGCCTAAGTATGCCGGTCAGGATAAAGTGAACCCAGGTTCAGTGATTCTGTCAGCAGAAATGATGCTGCGTCACATGGAGTGGTTCGAAGCGGCTGACCTGATTGTTAAAGGTGTTGAAGGCGCTATCGCTAACAAGACCGTGACTTACGATTTCGAACGCCTGATGGATGGCGCTAAGCTGCTGAAATGTTCAGAGTTTGGTGACGCGATCATCGAAAATATGTAATGTCTGCTTAAGCCCACATCGCGTTAAACGCGATGTGGGCTTTTTTATGCCTGCTCTTTCACGCTTTTCCCTTCTCTTCGCATCCTCTCCTCAGTCATAACGTCTTCAGCATTGATGCTCTTACTAAGGCAATTAACAGGTGTTCAGTATCCTCTTCAACGTATGAATGAATGACTTTTCATTATCAACATCCTGATAAATTCTTACCTGCGACTGAATATTTTAATATTTCTGCAAATTGCATTATCTGATGCCACTACAAAAGAAACTGTGAACGCAAAACTGGCATCTGTTTGTGACTGAATATCGTTACTGTAATACCTCACTCATAAGGAGGATTTATGGACGCTAATTATACAAAAGACGCGATTTATATCTGTCGCCTGATGTTTGGGCAGGCTGTGCTGGAATTATTAGCAGATAATCAGCCGGTCACTAACCGCGCTCTGGAAGCAAAAATAAAGGTGATGTTACCTGATGCGCAGCCTGCGCTGATTTACAATGTCGCTCTTGATCTGTTAAATGAAACGCTAAGTTAATCTTCTGCCTGTCTGATAAGCGCCCGGCATTCAATATGTCGGGCCTGGCTATCAGCACGTGACAGCTGATTCATTTTTGTAACGCGTGCCGCAAAAAAAAGAGTTGAACAGGATCCCGTTGTCACAGAGGTGTACGCTTCTGCGAATACACAGGGAGAATATTATGGACGATGAAGCTTTAAGTGATGCGATTGCGGCATGCCGACTACTATTTGGTCAGGCTGTTATGGAAATTGTGGCTGAGGATAAGCTGGTAACCCGCGAAGCCATTACTGAAAAAATTCATCAAATGTTTACCGGTATTGAGCCTGAACCTGTTATGAGACTGGCTATCAACCTGCTGTCAAATAACGTCCACTGCTGATACCGCTGAATGCAGTGATGACACTGGCCGCCGTAGGTGGCCTTTTATCTCTTCCTCACGCTGACGCCCCGCGCAAGTTTTTCTTAATCATTCACCCGGCTAATGAGCCCGGCATAACGCTTGCCTGAAAAGCGCCCATCGCCTTTCAACAACATGGCGATCATTGAACCAACCTCGATCTGCGCTGACTAATTTGCTGACTTATGCCGTTACGTTAACGCTTCAGAGACGTTAATTGTGCGAGTCTCACTTTTATTCAGCCAGAACGGCGTAGCCAGTGCGCAGAGGATGTCAGACATGCGGGTTTTAATTATTTGTCGGGATAATATTGGCGATACCTTGCTGACCACGCCACTCATCAGTGCGCTGGCGCAGTCGGGCCAGTATCAGGTCGATGTACTGACCAACAACTACGCTGCGCCCGTGTTGCAGCATAATCACGATATCCGGCAGCTCTTCTATTACACCAAGTTGCATCACCGTGAGGCAGGGCAGGGACGACTGGCCTGTGTGTTACAGCGACTGAAGCTGATGCTGAATCTGAAAAAGCAGCGTTACGACATAGTGATTCTGGCCAAAAGCCGCTGGGATCAGCATGGCCTGAAGTGGGTTAAAATCGTGCGTCCCGCCAGAGTGATCGCGCTGGGGCAGCAGCCGCATCCGCTGATCAGCGATTTACTGCCGCCGCCCGGCCAGTCACCCTGTCATATCAGCGAAACCCTGTTTAGCCTGGGACGGGATTTGCGTCTCAGCGCCACCGCGCCAGGCAAACTGACGCTGCGGCCGGATGCGGCTATAGCGGCCAGCCTGCGAGACACCTGCGCGATTGATTCCACTCTTCCGGTCTATGCACTCCAGATCAGCGCCCGCAAGCCGAGCCAGCAGTGGGACGCCGCCCGATTTGCCGGGCTGGCGGAGAAAATTTCGGCGCATCATCCCTGCCAGATCATGCTGCTCTGGTCACCTGGCAGCCGCGATAATCCGCGTCATCCGGGGGATGATGAAAAAGCGCGTGAAATCATGGCGCTCTGCCCGCACCTGCCGATAAAGGCGGTGGCGACTACCAGCCTGCCGCAGCTGATTGCGGCTATGTCGTTATGTCAGGGGCTGGTGAGCAGTGATGGCGGGGCAATGCACATCGGTGCCGCACTGGGCTTACCGGTGGTGGCGCTGTTTGGTGACAGCGATCCGGCGTGCTGGCATCCGTGGCAGGTTAACTATCAGGTGCTGCAACCGGCGTCACGTGAGGTCAACGCGCTGAGCAGCCGCGAGGTTTATGACGCCTTCGCCCAAACGATTATTCAGTAATCTGCTTCAGGCCAGCGTCCACGGCTGGCCGCTTCACAAAGCATCGCGATCGTTACGGGAGAATATCCGCCAGATGTAAACCACTTCATCGGTGTCATATGCCGCGGGTGCGCCGCCGGAAAATAGCGGGCATCATCATAATGCTCAGAGCAGACGTTGAACGTGGCAAAAAAATCATTCATCAGAATCGCGAACTCCACCTCATTCAGCGGCAGCTGCTGCAGATGAAAACCCGCCCGATCCACTTTCCGGAACCGGCCCAGGGCGGTTGGCTGATTGTGGTATTCAATCAGCGCAATAATAGCGTGAGAGAGATCGTTCATTACCCCACCAGTTTGGCCACGGCCTGCTCGACTTCTTCGGCCTTAATCGACGCCATCGGATGCTGTGACGCCGTTTTATCCGGGCGATGAATAACAATATGGCGATCGCTGTCCTGGCAGGGGCCGGTATAGCGTGGATTGGCGGTAGAGAACAGGCTGACCGTTGGCGTCTGTGCCGCCACCGCGATGTGCAGTGGGCCGGTATCGCCGGTGACCAGCAGGTCCAGCGTGCGGATCAGGGTAATGAGGCCGCTGAGATTCGTTTTGCCTGCCATTGGCGTCACACGCTTACGGCAGTGCGGCGGCAGGCTTTCGATAAATTGTTTCTCAAGAGACTGCTCAGCAGCTGTACCGGTGACAATAATTTCAGCGTCAGGCCAGCGTTCGAGCAACGCGGTCGCCAGCTGGCTGAATGAAGCCAGCGGCCAGCGGCGAATATCTTTAGATGCGCCTAACTGAAAACCGATACGGCGATGGCTGGCTGTTGCAGCAGGGCGGCTATTTACCTCGGGCAGATGCATCCGGGTCTGCTCTGTCTCTGCGCCCAGCGCTTCGATCAGCTTCAGCTTGCGCTTGATGGTGTGATCGTCGAAATAGCCTGAATAGTGATCAAGATATTTATTCAGCACCGGGGATTCGCTGCCGTAATGATCGCGCACAATCGCCTTACTGCCAGTCAGTACTGAGCTCATAATATCGTAGGGAAAATGGGCGTGTAATATCACTGACAAATCCGGTTTCTGGCGACGCAGTTTGAAAAATAGCGGCAGGAAATTAGCCACTTTGTTATCCCAGATATAGATCTTATCGAACCAGTTATAACGGCTGACCAGGTCCTTATTTTTCTTACTGGAAACAAGAATAAATTTGCTGGTGGGAAAGCGATTCTTCAGGCTCCAGATAGCGGGTGTATTCATCAGAAAATCGCCCAGTGCCGTAGTGGAATAAATCACTACCGTGCCGGGTGTCAGCGCCTGCAGGGCCTGCGGTTTTGTTCTGCCTGAAAATCGAGAATAAAGCGTTAAAAGTCGGTCTATCAGATAAATCTTTTTTTTCTTCACGTCTGAATTCTCTTGAACGTATCAATAATATTAAACAAAAGGTGTTGTGCATTATTAGAGAATATTCTTACGTCTAAAGTTCAGCAGGGGGAAATCTTTTTTATTGGTCGTAGAATATTTGTTTAAACTTTTTCCACAATTTTAGTGTTGTTTATTCAGGGTATATATACAGAATTGTGTAAAAGAGGTAGGCAATTTTCGAAAAGAGTTGGGATGATTCTTATAATAAGAATAATATTTCAGGATTTTTTAATCCCGCCCTTAATTACTAGCAGGTTAACTATTAGCAAATTTATTTTACGGGAGCTATTGAATATAAAAAAACAAACCCCGGCATGCGTGCCGGGGCAGGGTATTACGACTGAGGCTGACCCACCGGGCCTGATCCCAGGGTGCCGCCCGGAGAAGACTGGCCACTTGGCGCATGGGGACGGCCATCTTCTTTAATGGCGTCGCTCTTATGCGAGCAGCCCGCCAGAGAGGTTAAGGTCGCTGCCACCAGCAGCAAAGCAGGAATCGTTTTCATGAGGTCACCTTGATGTTGTCAGAAAGAGAACGTAATTAAGACTGGAGACTCACCGTGCGCTGGCCTGTGAAGGCTTATCATTCAGATGTTTCTCAGCATACGGTCAGCTACAGCCAAAAAAAACGGAAGCCAGTGGCTCCCGTTCTGTTGACGTGTGGCGGTATTACTTGCGACCCAGCAGGAAGCCGATAAATACGCCAACGCCTGCAGCAATGGCCAGACCTGCAGCAGGATTGGACTGAACCTGATCGCGAATGGTCTCAGCTGCATCACGTGCAGCATAGCTTGCCTGGTTGGTGTAACGACGCGCTGCGCCCTTAGCCTGATGCTCGGATGAACCGGTTGCAGCACCCCATTGTTCCTGAACTGCGCCAGCGGCTTCTTTTACTTTATCTTCGATTTTTCCTGACATTTAAATGCTCCTTGGTTTTGAGTAAGACTCTCAAAGCGTAGCAAAGATAGAGAGTTCTGCTCCGCCAGCGCCCGATAAGGCGTTAAAAAATCATTTCTGGCTGTTAATAGCGCTGCGTTTGCGGGCCAGCCATTTCCTGTCTAGCCTTTTGAGAAGAGAGTCACAGCCGGAGGAGAAACGATGAAACGTGATGCACTGAATGATGATGACTATGATGAAGTCTGCCGCGTTATTGGCGATGCAGTCATTGTGCTGATGGAGCGCGGTCATGATACCCGGCGTGGCGAAATCTATGACCTGCTTAAACGAACCCGGCAGCAGCGCGCCCACAGTGAACGGGATGAGCAGCGAATGCTGGATCACGCTATCCGGCTGGTTAAGCCCGACGTTTAGCGAATGTGGAAGCGTTGCGCTACTGCAGCAGCACGCCCTGAATCAGGCTGGCTTCAACAATCTCCACCTCATTGATTTTCAGCGCCTGCATATATCCTTCCACCAGTAACAGATTACTCACGTCCGTGGCGCGATAGTCGCCAGACAGCTCACTGTCGCCTTTCCAGACCTGCTGCTGCGAGAGCTGGCTCAGGGTCGCCAGCGTATAGTGGTCGGGTTTGCCCGGTAACTGATTGCGAATCGAAAAACCGTGCACGCCCCCGATGCCAATTACCCGACGACCGGCCACATCCTGTTTGATCTGCGGGCTGACTTCGTTAGTCGCATAAAACTGCACAAAGCGCAGCACCGACTGCCGCCAGGAACCAATGGGATTGGGGGATTCCGCCTTCGGGCTGTTCTTGAGCACCGTCAGAATAAAGTTTTTCAGCGTCACCGAAGCCAGTCTGCCCTGATAGATATCTGCTACCGGCTTGCCCGCCTGCTGCCGCCATGCAGTCATCTGCATTGACCCGCCGCCAATATCCCAGACCAGTAACTGCTCATCCCGGACCATTGGATCTTTAAGCGCGGCTCTGGCAGAGAGAAAGCCAAGCGTCGCCTCCTGCTGCTGCGAAATAATGCTGATTTGCGCACCGCTCTGGCGCTGCAACTGTTCAATGACGGCCTGACCGTTGCTGGCGTTGCGAAACACCGCCGTCGCCACGCCGCTGATTCGCTGCGGATGAAAGCGCTGTGCGTGCGCCACCAGTTGCTGCAGTGCGGCGGCACCTTCATGAGTTACTGACGGACTCAGCTGGTTATCCGCTGAATGGGCTAATGCGTCGTTCCAGGCCACGGCGCGCTGATCCTGATACAGCACTTTTTCGATGCGCTGCTGGCAGACATTGACGCGCGCCACCGCAATTTTGGTGGTACCGGAACCGATATCCAGACCGGCGCGGATTTGCTGGCAGCGATCGGCCTGGGCCGATGCGACAAAAAACAGCGAGCAGAACAGCGTAAAAACAGACAGCGCAGCAGGACGCATAGCGACTCCGGGGGCAGAGGGGATCAGAGTGAACGGGTGGCGATGCAGGTCGGGTAGACGCTCACCAGGAAATGACGCAGATGGTCAAAGCACCATTCGGCGTCATCAGCCTGCGGACAATAGAACTGGATGGTAATTTTTTCGTAATCGCGCTGACGCTGACGCAGCGGCGACCAGCTCCAGTCGAGCACTGAACGGGCATAGTTAACCAGTGTCCCGGCGGGCAGCTGATGTTGCTGCTCCTGTCCGGTCAGGTAACGATGAAAGCTCGCTTCCAGTTGCAGGGCTTCCTCAAAGTCGTGCTGCGGCAGGTCAGGACGAAAAGCCACATCGATAAAACCACAGACCGCCTTTTCCTGCTGCTGCCAGTCACAGGCCAGGGTCATAAACAATCCCTCCTGCAGGTTAACCTCCTCGACCAGTCGCCGCAGATTCGCTGAGCGATTCAGCACGACGATCTCTTCAAGGCGACCGGTTTCCAGCGTCAGATCAAAGCCACAGGGATTAACCGAGCCATCTGCATTGCGCGTAGCGGGGAAGGGGAAGTCGATATAACCGTTGTTATCCAGACGCTTTTCCATCGGGGAGCCCTGCTGCTTGACGTTTCCTGACAATAAACCATCTGGCAACAGGATTCATCCCTTATGGACAGGTCCAGGTAATTTGGGTGTCCTGGTAAGGATTAATCAGGCGGAACTGCTTATCTGACAGGCGCTGCGCATAGTAGCCTTCACGCGTTACAGCGGAGGGGACATATTTAAACCGATCCAGCGACTGCAGCGGGCCACTGTTTACGCTGACATTGTCCCGTGTCACGGTGAAGCTGTTAACCAGGTCAAAAATCACGCCCTGAGTCTGTCCCATCGACTGACCATAAATTGTCGAGACCTCACCCGGACATTCCACCCCTTTCGGGCCAGATGAACATCCAGTCATCATCGCGATGAGGATTAAAATGCTGAGTCGCATCATGATTTTCTACCTGCTTCGTTCCCTGGGAGTATTGTGGCGCAGAGTCTATCCTGTTGCACCACCAATCACTTAATTATAGCAGTTTCCGCTACGCTTCCTGTTTGTGATTTGTTTAATCGTTAAGCAACAGGAATGTAAAGGGGTGACTTTGCTTATCAATAAACGTTATTCTTGGCTCCTTTGCGCACCACTTAGGCAAATCCAGGGATAAATGATGAAAGAAGAAGAAGCAAGTCTAATGATTATTCGCCACGCGATTGACGAGCTGGAAGCCGATAAGAAGCAACAGGTGCTCGCCTGCTCAGCGAATATTCGTGCAGCCATGCAGGCTTATGATAGCGAAAATGCCGGGCTGGCGCTGATGTTAGTGGCCGCCGAGGTGGCAGCCGAATAGTCACTATCCGGCCAGACAGGCACGCTGTCAGACTGGCCGGATTACTTTATCTTTTCTCAACTTTCAGGTTTTTTCGCACACCGATTCCACCTTTTAATGGTCTCAGTCACGCTCGCCTCACGTCTCTCCTCTGGTTTTTATATGTTAAACTAAGAAAATTCTCAATGAAATCAGTGGAGACACAGCATGAAGGCAGCGTTAATTGCCCTGGGCCTGCTGGCCTGTCACATCGCACCCGCCTGGAGTGAAACCGAATATCAGCTTAACTGTCCCGGCCGGCCGACTATGACGGTTTCGCGTGCCGAATATGGTTTAACCACCCTGATGTGGCCGGATAATCACTTCCAGATTGCCGCCGGTCAGCAGCGAACCCGCTTAGAAGCGGGCGATCAGGTGGCGATTACCCGCTTTCGCAATGGCGATCAGCTGATTGTGAACCAGCGCAGCCAGGCAACCTTCTTTGTTTACCGCGACAGCGATAAACTGCTGCCCTGCAGCCGCAGCGAAAAACGCGATGTCGATGCGCTGACCCTGGAGCGCTACGACGATCGTCAGCGTTCCGACAGTTAACCCCGGGAGCCACTATGCAACCTGAGATTACCGACAACGTTACCGCGCAGGATCTGGATGAGGTCAGGCTGGGCCTCAATGCCTTCAACAGCAAATTTATTGATGTGAATACGATCAGGTCAATTGGGGTGTTTATCCGTGATGAGCAGGGCAAAAAGCTGGCCGGGCTGACCGGCTCAACTACCGGTCACTGGCTGCGGATTGATATGCTCTGGGTGAGTGAGGCGCTACGCGGGCAGGGGGCAGGGAGTAAGCTGATACAGGCTGCCGAGCAGGAGGCGCGGGATCGCGGCTGCCGTTATGCACAGGTGGATACCGCCAGTTTTCAGGCGCGGCCGTTTTATGAAAAACTTGGCTACACTCTGCGGCTCACGCTGGCGAACTACATAGATGATTATCAGCGGCACTATCTGACCAAAGAACTGTAATCAGAACAGCGGATTTTCCCGCAGATCCAGAGGATGCTGTTCAGCTTCATCAATGGCAGCCAGCCAGCTTTGCAGCGTCACTTTTTTCCAGGAAAGATGCCCGCGCGTGGTGCTCATCAGCACCACGTCGGGGCGCAGCGAGCGGTAAAATTCCAGCGTCTGACTCAGCTCAGCCGGATTACTGTCCGGCACCAGCACCGTGATCCAGTTGTCATGAGAACGGGTCACGGTATCGCCGACAAACAGATAGGTCAGCCCCAGCGGCGAGGTATAGAGAAAGCTGCAACTGCCCGGCGTGTGCCCGGGCGTCGGCAGCAGATGGAAATCGCCGAAGTGCGTCTCCGGCTGCGAAAAGGTGTCATCAGGCTCCGCAAAACGGCTGATGGGGCCTAATGAGCGGCTGTGGCAGTAAAGCGCGCTGCTGAAACGCTGCTGGATCACCGCCGCACCAGGCGCGGATTCGTGCCAGTGGGTCAGATAGTGACGGATCACGCCGCCGGTATCGGCAATCACTTCATGATCGAGCGGATTTTCTACGCGGCCAATCAGCAGATTACCGCGCGGGTGACGCAGCATAAAGCCATGCATCATCAGGTCATTAACGGCATCTTCCACCGGGAATTCCGGGGTTGAGATCCACAAATCGTCATACAACGGCTTCAATGTCGATCTCCTGAAACGCTCTCTAATCCCGCAGGACGGGATGCCCGGTCGCCTGCAAATGGGCGTTGCCCTGGCTGACCGCTAATCGTGCGCTGGCACCCAGCGGCAGTGTGACGGTATCAGCGGCATGACCAAAATCTAATCCACAGATCACTGGCAGACCGGTAGTATCACGCACGCGCTGCCAGACGGTACTGAAATCAAACCCATTGTCATAGTCCGACAGGGCCGTGCTGGTGAAGCTGCCGGTGACGATTGCCCGCTGTCGCGCCAGAATGCCGCTCTGCTCCAGCTGAATCAGCATGCGTTCAATGCGGAACGGATGCTCATTCACATCTTCTATCACCAGAATGCCGTTCTCAATCTGCGGCATCCACGGCGTGCCGATCAGCGAGCAGATCATCGCCAGGTTTCCGCCCCACAGCGTACCCTGCCAGTCGCCCTGGTCTGGGGTTTCGCTCTGCCATTTCACCTCTACTGTAGGTGATGTCAGTGCCTGCCAGAAGTGGTGCAGGGTAAATTCAGATAAGGTCGCGGCACCGAAGTTACCTGCCAGCATCGGTGCACTGAAGGTAATCAGGCCAACCTGTGCCAGCAGCGCCAGCTGAATCGCGGTGAAGTCGCTGTGGCCGCACAGCGCCAGCGGCTGATTCAGCAGGCGGCGTTGCAGGCCAACATAGTCGATGGATGCCAGTAACCGGCTGGCTCCGTAACCGCCGCGCACCGCCAGCACCACGTCGGGCAGCGTAGTGAGGCTGGCAAGCTGGTTGATATCCGCAAGGCGTTCCGCGTCGGTGCCGGAGAAGCGCTGAAAACGGCGGGTGATCACCTGCTCGTTCTCCACCTGATGGCCCGCCGCGCGCAGTCGTGCAATGCCCTGCAGCGCCGCAGGCTGATTATGACAGTAACCGGAGGGGGAGATAAGACGAACTGAACGTGAAATCATCATACTTTCCTGCTGTTAGCGCTCATGACTGACGGCGATGATGGCGAAAAGCCCCGCTGAAGTCACGGTGCACGCCGCATAATCGTGTATTTAGGATAAACGGTAATTTTGCTCTCAGGCTGCCTGGGTATGATAGCATTCGCCACAACCGCGATGAGACGAAAAATTGCTGAAAATCCGACACCTTATACTCTCGGCTTTACTCCTGACTGGCTGTGCCAGCGAGCCACCGCACCATGCCGTTAAGCAGCGCAACACGCCGTTAACGCAGGCACCGCCTTCCAGCGTCAATGGAACCTGGGCCATGTTTACCGAAGATGCCGCCAGTCATTATGGCGTTGATGAGAAGTTGATCAGCGCCATTATCAGTGTCGAATCGGGTGGAAATCCGGGCGTAGTGAGCCGTTCCAATGCGGTAGGGCTGATGCAGATTAAAGCGTCGACTGCGGGGCGCGAAGTCTATCGCACGCTGGGCCGCAGGGGCCAGCCGTCGAATGCCGAGTTGCGCGATCCGGCCAAAAATATTGATATCGGCACCGCCTATATCCGCATCCTGCAGGACTCTGCGCTGTCGGGCATCCGCGATCCGCTGACCCTGCGCTACGCCACCATCGTCTCTTATGCCAACGGTGCCGGTGCGCTGCTGCGAACATTTTCCCGAGACCGCGATCGGGCCATTGCGATGATCAACGCCATGTCACCGGATGAGTTCTATCAGCATGTGCAGAACAGGCATCCGGCGGCGCAGGCGCCGCGCTATCTCTGGAAAGTCACCACCGCTTACCGCACCATCTGACCGGTTTTGACTACGCCTGCGGCGTGAGCAGCAGCCGCGCCGTGGGATAGTCAATAATCAGTACCTTGATATAACCGCCCAATAGCGCACCGCGAATCGCCTGCGCTTTCTCCCGTCCCCCAGCCAGCCCGACGACCTGCGGGCACTGTTTCACCTGCGCCAGCTCCATTCCGATCACCGGATCTTCTTCCGCTTTCAATACCGGCTGGCCGCAGGCGTCAAAATAGTGCAGGCAGATATCACCGACCGCACCGCGTGCCGCCAGCGTCTGCAGCATTTTGCCATCATAGTAGTTGCCAGAATTGCGCAGCAGCGCCGACGGCTCCAGATCGCCGATGCCGACAATCGCCAGATCGACCTGCTCAAATTTACTCAGCACCTCGGCAACCTCGGCATTGGCCGACAGCCGCTGGCGATCGCTGACCGAATGCTCAATCGACTGCGACGGCAGCAGCCAGGCGGGGCAGTTCAGCAGCGCCGCCAGATTCTGGGTCAGAATGGTAGCCTGCACGTTGCCGTTGGCTCCGACGCCGCCCAGCAGCTGGATCACGCCCTTACAGGCGTTGTTGAGCGGATGCAGCGCATCTACCATCGCCCGGATAGTGCCGCTCCACGACGAAATACCAATCAGCTCATCGTTGCGCAGCCGGGTCTCCAGATAGTGAGCGGCCGCCGATCCAATCGCCTGCTTAATCTGCAGTGACGACGCCTGATCCGGCACATCCACCACAATTGCCTGCGGCAGGTTGTAGGTCTGCTCAATCGCCTTTTCCAGTTCCGGATAGACGTTGGCCGGCGGCACCACGCTAATCTTGACCACACCCTCTTTCACGCTGCGATTAAGAATGCGTGAGACAAACGACTGCGATAGGGTCAGCGACTGCGCGATCTCTGACTGCTTCAGCCCTTCGACATAGTAAAGCGTGGCAATCTTCACCATCAGTCGCTGTTCATCCTGTTTTGCCATCGGTTTTTCCCTCTCTGAATCTGCCCGGTATTGTTAACCAGGATGATCAAAATCACAACGCAGGCTAATTTGTGATCGTTTTCGCTTTTTAACGATCGCGCATTGGACGGCGCGTCAGCGCAGGCGCATAGTCATTATGCATATAAAATCGCGTATGAATATATATTCAAGCGGAGAAAGATAATGACTCGTCCTCTGATTAAACTGACCCTGCTGGCTTCGATGTTCGCTTTTTCTGCAACGGCGCTGGCGGCAGAGCAAGGCCTGCTGGCGATTATTACCCCATCCCATGACAACCCGTTTTTCAAAGCCGAGGCAGAAGGCGCGTTAGCCAGAGCCAAAGAGCTGGGTTACGCCACGCTGGTGGCGTCGCACGACGATGACGTTAACAAGCAAAACCAGCTGATTGAGACCGCGATTGCGCGCAAAGCGAAAGCGATCATTCTGGATAACGCCGGCGCGGACGCCACCGTCGGGCCGGTGCAGAAAGCCAAAGATGCCGGTATCCCGACCTTTCTGATTGACCGTGAGATCAACAAAACCGGTATCGCCGTGGCGCAGATCGTCTCCAATAACTATCAGGGCGCGCAGCTGGGTGCAGAGAAATTTGCAAAGTTGCTGGGCGGCAAAGGCGAGTACGTTGAACTGCTGGGCAAGGAGTCTGACACCAACGCGGGCGTGCGGTCGCAGGGCTATCACGACGTGCTGGATGACTACACCGACCTGAAAATGGTGGCGCAGCAGAGCGCTAACTGGAGCCAGACCGAAGCCTTCAGCCGCATGGAAACTCTGCTGCAGAAACACCCCAACATCGTTGGTGTGATCTCCGGTAACGACACCATGGCGCTGGGCGCGGAAGCCGCGCTGAAAGCCGCCGGGAAAACCTCGGTGATCGTGGTGGGCTTTGACGGCAGCGACTACACCCGCGATTCGATCCTCAACAAAGGCAACATCAAAGCGACGGTACTCCAGCCGGGCTGGGATCAGGCGCAGATGGCGGTCACGCAGGCAGACTACTACCTGAAGAACGGCAAAGCGCAGAAACAGGAGAAGCAGCTGATGGACTGTGTGCTGATTGACGACAGCAACGCCGCTAAGCTGAAAAACTTCAACCTGGCGAAATAACCATGAAACGGATACTGGCGGTATTGACCGGTATGGCGCTGCTCAGCGCCTGCACCGTGGTGGATCTGGATGCGGACGGTAACCCGATTCTGCCGAAAGATCCGCACGCGAAACCCAGTTATACCACCCAGACGCCGCAGCAGATTGCGGATGAGACCTGGCAGCCGCGGGTCATGACCACCGCGAACAGCCACGCGCTGAGCTGGGCGGACATGGAGGCGAAAAGTCAGACGGTTAAACCCGGCGGGCGTGAAAGCGTCTTCGTACGGGCCAGCGGGACGGCCAGCGCCCTGGATGAGAGTAATCCGCGTGAACGCACGCTGACGCTGACGCTCAACGGCAAACCGGTGGCAGTCAGCGTCGGGCCGGTGCTGCGCAGCAACGCTATTCGCGACGCCGCCGGGTTCCGTTTCGAGGAGTTTACAAATCAGGTGCAGTACGCCCAGCTGACGCGGGCGCTTAATCGTCATGCGGTGAAGCAGCTGCCGCCACTGGATGCCAGCTGGGTCAACCAGCCGGTACAGGCGCTGCTGGCGGTGAGCATCGGTCACAACAGCGTTGTAGAGGTGGTGGCGGTTGAGCTGAAGCGGGGGACGCCCTGATGAACGATGAGATCATTCTGCGGGCCGAACAGATATCGATACTGTTTCCCGGCACGCTGGCGCTGGATCGCGTCGACTACCGGGTCTGGCGCGGCAAAGTTAACGTCATCATCGGTGAAAACGGGGCGGGGAAATCGACCCTGATGAAGATTCTGGCCGGGGTGCAGCAGCCCAGCGCCGGTTCGCTGTTCCTGAATGGCGAGCCGCTGATGCTGAGCAGCACCCGTGACGCCGCCCGGCACGGTATCGGCATGGTGCACCAGGAGCTGAACCTGTTTGAAAACCTCACGGTGGCGGAGAACCTCTTTCTGGGCCGGGAGATCCAGCGCGGCCTGTCACCCATCA
Organism: Pantoea sp. SM3640; assembly: GCF_015654165.1. Classification (NCBI taxonomy): domain Bacteria; kingdom Pseudomonadati; phylum Pseudomonadota; class Gammaproteobacteria; order Enterobacterales; family Erwiniaceae; genus Pantoea; species Pantoea sp. SM3640. Next base: position 2,259,986 of record NZ_CP064872.1, on the reverse strand, counting down.
ATGAGGCGGAGCAGGCACGCCGCACCGCCGCACTGATGGCGCGGCTCGATCAGCCGATTTCCCCCACTGAGCGGGTCGGCAATCTCAAAGTAGGTCAGCAGCAGCTGGTGGAGATCGCCAAAGCGCTGGCGGAAGATGCAGACATTCTGATCCTCGACGAGCCAACCTCCGCGCTGAGCAAAACCGAAGTGGAGATCCTGTTCCGGGTGATCCGCGACCTGACGCAGCAGGGCGTGACCCTCATCTATATCTCCCACCGGCTGGAGGAGCTGATGGCGATTGGTGACGTGATTACCATTCTGCGTGACGGACGTTTCCAGGCGGAAGCCCCGGTCAGCACCATCGATGTACCGTGGATCGTGCGCGAGATGCTGGGCAGTGAGCCGGTCACGACCTTTTTGCCGGATCGGCGTGAATTTGGCGCGCCGGTGCTGGAGGCGCAGCACATTACCTGCGTCAGTCCCAACGGCAATACGCTGGTGGATGACGTCAGTTTTCAGGTGCGGGCCGGCGAAATTGTCGGGATCTACGGACTGATGGGCGCGGGTCGCACCGAACTGTTTGAGTGTCTGCTCGGCAGCCAGCGCCACTATCTCGGCAGGCTGTGGCTCGACAGTAAACCACTGCCAACCCGTCTGCCGACCGCCGATCGCATCCGTATGGGCATGAGCCTGGTGCCGGAGGATCGCAAACGCGCCGGGATTTTCCCGGTCTCATCGGTCGCCAGTAATCTCACCATCGCCAGCCTGTGGCGGCGACTGTCGCACCGCTTTGCCATTGCGCATCAGGCGGAGCAGCAGGCGGTGAACCAGACGGTGGGCAACCTGGCGATCAAAATCTCGTCGCCGGACGTCGCCATCAGTGCACTCAGCGGCGGCAATCAGCAGAAAGTGGTGATTGGCCGTGCGCTGCTGACCAATCCACGTCTGCTGCTGCTGGATGAGCCGAGCCGCGGTATTGACGTCGGGGCCAAAGCCGAGGTGTTTCGCACCATGGTGGCGCTGTCGCAGCAGGGCATCGCCGTGCTGTTCTCCACCTCAGACCTGAAAGAGATTATGGCGGTAGCCGATCGCATCCTGGTGATGTCGGGCGGCAAACTTACGGCTGATCTTCCCCGCGACCAGGCGGAAGAGGCAGCGCTGGTGAAAGCAAGTGCGCAGGGGTTCTGAGCATGAAAAGCAATAACAGCGTCGCGCTGAACACACTTCCGGCTAAAGCGTTCAGTTCACGCGAAAGCATTCTGCTGCTGCTTCTGAAACTGCGCACCTTTATTGCGCTGATTCTGATTGTCGGCTTCTTCGCCATCACCGTGCCGGACTTTCTCGCCACCGGCAGCCTGGTGATCATGGTGAAACATATCGCCATCAACGCCTTTCTGGCGCTGGGCATCACCTTTGTCATTATCACCGCAGGCATTGACCTGTCGATTGGGGCCACCTTAGGGCTATGCGGCATGATCGCCGGCTGGCTGATCACTAAAGGGATTGTGCTGCCGATGTTTGGCATCGCTATCTTTCCCAGCGTCTGGGTCATTGTGCCGGTGGTGCTGTTGGTCGGCGCGCTGATTGGCGCGGGCAACGGCTGGATCATTACCCGCTACAATGTGGCCCCCTTTATCTGCACCCTCGGCACCATGTACATCCTGCGCGGGGCGGCAATGCTTACCTCTGGCGGCGAGACCTTTCCCGGTTTGCAGGGCAATCCGCTACTGGGCAATACCGGTTTCGACAGGATTGGTGCGGGGACGTTTCTCGGGCTGCCGTATGCCATCTGGATGATGGTGCTGCTGGCGCTGGTCATCGCCTATATCGCCCGTCGTCTGCCGTTTGGCCGTCAGGTCTATGCCATCGGCGACAACGAGCGTGCCGCTGAACTGTCGGGGGTGAAAATCCGGCAGGTGAAAATTCTGGTCTACACCCTGTCGGGCTTCTGTGCAGCCATTGCCGGCATCGTGGTCTCATCGCAGCTGGTCGCCAGCCATCCGGCGAACGGCACCGCGTTTGAGATGAACGCGATTGCCGCCGTGGTGCTGGGCGGCACCTCGCTGGCGGGCGGACGCGGCACCATTGTCGGCACGCTGATTGGGGCGTTTGTCATCGGCTTTCTGGCGGATGGCCTGATCATGATGGGTGTCAGCGAATTCTGGCAGATGGTCATTAAGGGCATTGTCATCATCATCGCGGTCATTATCGACCAGACTCAGAGCCGGATGCAGCAGAAGGCGGCGGTGGTGGCACAGAAAGCATTAATCGAGGAGGGCTCACCAGCAAAATCCTAAACGCACTGAGCCAGGCAGGCGGAACTGCTGCATGTTTCTGCTCACGGGGATGGCCTGCACGGGTTAACGGGCAGAGTGGCATACAAAGGGGAGCGCCAGTGTAAGGCACGCCTTTTCTGGCAGAAATTTTTTTAACCGACATGAATATATATTCATAACCGATTTAAAATTCAGAGGTAGTGTATGAATCCTTTCAATCTTCCGGTCGAAGACCTTGAGCGTCGGGCGCGTGCTATCCGTCGTCGCATTATCCAGCTGAATGCGGGCAGCCCGGCAGGTGGTCATACCGGTGCCGATCTGTCGCAGGTGGAGATCCTCACCGCGCTTTACTTCCGCATTCTGAACTGCGCCCCGGATCGCACTGACGACGATCAGCGTGACATCTACATCCAGTCTAAAGGACACGCGGTGGGCGGTTATTACTGCGTGCTGGCGGAAGCGGGCTACTTTCCGACCGACTGGCTGGCAACTTATCAGCATGCCGACTCACATCTGCCCGGCCATCCGGTGCGGCAGAAAACGCCTGGCGTTGAGCTGAATACCGGCGCACTGGGACACGGACTGCCGGTGGCGGTGGGCATCGCTATCGCAGCGAAAAAAGATAACAGCTCGCGCCGCATCTTTGTGGTGACCGGCGACGGGGAACTGGCCGAAGGCAGCAACTGGGAGGCAGCACTGGTCGCAGCGCATTACGGCCTCGACAACCTGATCATCATTAATGACAAGAACAAGCTGCAACTGGCGGGCGCGACCCGCGACATCATGAACACCGATCCGCTGCCGGAAAAATGGCGCGCCTTCGGGCTGGAGGTCACCGAATGCAACGGCAATGAGATGGCGGCGGTCGTCGACACTATTGAAAATCTGCCGAAGAACGGCAAGCCGCAGGTGATCGTGGCACATACCGAAAAGGGATTTGGTATCTCCTTTATTCAGAGCAAAGCCGAATGGCATCACCGGGTGCCGAAAGGCGAAGAGATCGCGCTGGCACTGGAGGAACTGAAAGATGAGTAATGCACAACATTTAGCAAGCGTCATGGTAACGGCCTTTATCGACGCGGTGAATCGCGGCGTGGATCTGGTGCCGGTGGTAGCTGACTCCACCTCAACCGCCAAAATCGCCCCCTTTATCAAGGCGTTTCCCGACCGGCTGATCAACGTCGGCATCGCCGAGCAGACGCTGGTGGGCACAGCGGCCGGGCTGGCGCTGGGCGGCAAAGTTGCGGTGACCTGTAACGCCGCGCCGTTTCTGGTATCACGCGCCAATGAGCAGGTGAAAGTGGACGTCTGTTACAACAATACCAACGTCAAACTGTTCGGGCTGAATGCCGGGGCCAGCTATGGCCCATTAGCCAGCACCCACCACAGCATTGATGATATCGCGGTGATGCGCGGTTTCGGCAATATCGAGATCTATGCGCCTTCCTGCCCGCTGGAGTGCCGCCAGATCATCGACTACGCCCTTGAGCATGTCGGCCCGGTCTATATCCGTCTGGACGGCAAAGATTTGCCGCAGCTGCACGACGAAAGCTACCGGTTCAGTCCGGGTGCGATCGACCTGTTGCGGGAAGGCAGCGACATCGCGCTGGTGGCGATGGGCTCAACGGTTCACGAGGTGGTTCACGCCGCTGAGCAACTGGCTGAACAGGGCATTTCAGCCGGTGTGATCGCGGTTCCATCGATTCGTCCCTGTGATACCCAACAGCTGCGCAACCTGTTAAATCACTACCCAGCGGTGATTACCGTAGAAGAGCACAACGTCAATGGTGGTGTCGGCAGCCTGGTGGCCGAAGTGCTGGCGGAAGGCGGCTGCGGCATCCCGCTGTTACGGCTCGGCATTCCGGATGGCGAATATGCGATTGCCGGCGATCGCGCCTCGACCCGTGCCCGTCATGGCATTGATGCCAGCAGCGTAGTCAACAGTGCAGCACGCATCTGCGCAGGAGCATAAACATGGTGGGACCCCTGATTCTGGCGATCGACGAAGGCACCACCAACGCCAAGGCGATTGCGGTTGATCGCAGTGGCCGCGTCGTGGCGCGCGGCAGCCAGAGTTTAACCCTGCAACATCCGCAGCCCGGACTGGCGGAGCAGGACCCTATGGCAATCTGGCAGGCGGTAAAGCAGGCAATCATCCAGTGTCTGTCAGCCTGTGATGGCGCGCCTGTTGCGGCCGTGGCGATCAGCAATCAGCGCGAGTCGGTGCTGATCTGGCAGCGGCGTGATGGTCAGCCGCTGACGCCACTGGTGAGCTGGCAGGATCGACGCTCAGAGGCATTCTGTCGCAATCTGCACCAGGCGGGCAAAGCGCCACGTATTACCGGCTTAACCGGGCTGGCCGTTGATCCGATGTTTCCGGCCGCCAAGCTGACCGGGATGCTGGCCGCCATTCCCGACGGTGCGGCGCGGGCCGCAGCCGGTGAGCTTTGCATCGGCACCGTCGACAGCTGGCTCAGCTGGCAGCTCAGCGCAGGTGAGGTATTCGTTACCGATCACGCCAACGCCGCCCGCACTCAACTTTATAGTCTGCATCTTAATGACTGGGACGACGAGCTGCTGTCGCTGTTTCAGCTACCGCGCGCCGCGCTGCCACGTATTACCTCCTCCGCCAGCGAACAGGGCGTGGTCGCGGTGCGTGACATTCCCGGCTTAGCGCCCGGCACGCCCATTCTGGCGCGCATCGGTGACTCCCATGCTGCGCTGCAGGCACAGCGGCGCGGCGAGTCAGAAGTGGTGAAAGCCACCTACGGCACCGGCTCCTCACTGATGATGTCGATGGCGACGCCGCTACTGACGGAAAATGGCCTCAGCACCACCGTGGCCTGGCACGACGGCACGCTGCGTTATGCGTTTGAAGGCAACATCACCCACACCGGTTCCGGTGCCGCCTGGCTGGGCAAACTGCTCGGCGTGCAGGATCCGCGTGTGCTGACCGCCATGGCGCAGCGCTGCGACGACAATCAGGGCATCTATTTTGTCCCGGCGCTCTCCGGCCTGGGCGCGCCCTGGTGGGATCTGCAGGCGCGCGGCATGGTATGCGGACTGACGGACGCCGCCACGCCCGACGTACTGGCGCGTGTCGCGCTGGAGTCGATCGTCTGGCAAATCGCCGACGTCTTTTTTGCGATGGAGCAGGCCAGCGGCCAGCAGCTCCCGGCCCTCTGTGTGGATGGTAGCGCCACCGAAAACAGCTGGCTGATGCAGTTACAGGCGGATGTGTTACAGCGGCCGCTGCAGCGGGTGCCGACCGCCGAAGTATCCGCGCTGGGCGCGGCGCTGCTGGCGGGCAAAGTACTGGGATGGTGGCAGCAGGGCAGTGATATGCAGGCGCTGCAGGGCGGGAGCGTCATCATGCCGCGTGAAGAGCACGCGCAGCGTATGCAGGAAAACTATAAAGGCTGGATCGACGCCGTTGCACGCTGTCGTTATCAGCCACATTAATCCTTAACCGGAGCAGAGCCATGTCAACACTTCCTCAGCAGTTAACCTTCGGTGTCATCATTGGCAACCGGGGATTTTTTCCCAGCTATCTGGTGGGCGAGGCGCGCCAGCAGGCGGTTGCGCTGTTTGAAAAGATGAACATTAATACGGTGATGCTGGATGAAACGCAGACCAATCTGGGCGGCGTCGAGACGCGGCAGGAGGCTAAAACCTGTGCTGCGCTGTTTCGTCAGCATCGCGAAGCAATTCACGGCATTGTGGTGCTGCTGCCTAACTTTGGTGATGAAAAGGCCATTGCCGAAGCGCTTCGTCTGGCCGGGCTGAATGTGCCGGTACTGGTGCAGGCGGAAGAGGACAACCTGGATAAAATGGGGCTGGCGACCCGCCGTGACAGCTTCTGCGGCAAAATTTCGCTCTGCAACAACCTGCGGCAGTATGGCATTCCGTTTACCCTGACCCGCCAGCACGTCTGCGCCCTGAGCGGCGAGGTTTTTCAGCAGGATTTACAGCGCTTCAGCCAGCTCTGCCGGGTAGTGAATGCGATGCGGCGGGTTCGCGTTGGCGCGATTGGTGCGCGGCCCGCCGGATTCAACACCGTCCGCTACAGCGAAAAGCTGCTGGAGAAGATGGGCATCGCAGTAGAAACCCTGGATCTATCGGAGATTTTTACCCGCACTAACCGGCTGCGTGATGACGATATCCGCGTGGCAGAGAAGCGCGAGATCCTGGAAGCCAACGCAGATGCGCGCGGCATTCCGGGCGACAAACTGGTGACTATGGCCAAACTGTTTGTGGTGATCAGCGAGTGGATCAGTGACAACGATATCGACACGACGGCTATTCAGTGCTGGACGTCGCTGCAGGAAAACCTGGGCATCAACGTCTGCTCTATCATGAGCGTGATGTCGGGACAGCTGATGCCCAGCGCCTGTGAAGTGGACGTGATGGGCGCGCTGTCGATGTATGCGCTCGCCAGCTGTTCGCTGAGTCCTGCTTCACTGGCGGACTGGAACAACAACTTTGGCGATGAGCGGGACAAATGCGTGCTGTTTCACTGCGGAAATTTTGCCAGCGCCAGCCTGGAGTCACCGACCATGGGCACGGCGGATATTATTGGCACCACCGTGGGCAAAGAGAACACCTGCGGTGCGGTGCATGGCCGGATGAAGCAGGGCGACCTCACCTATTTCCGCCTCTCGACCGACGACTTCAGCGGCGAAATTAAAGCCTATGTGGGCGAAGGCATGTCGGTCACCGATCCACTGGACACGATCGGCTGTCGCGCGGTCATTCAGGTGCCGCAGCTGGAGACGCTGCTGGCGTGGATCTGCCGCAATGGCTTTGAGCATCACGTGGCGATGAACCACTCTGCTACGGCCGGTGTGCTGCAGGAAGCATTCAGTGAGTATCTCGGCGTGAGTTGTTACCGGCATCAGTAAGCGATGAGAGTGAATCGCAGAACGCGATAAGGGCAATGCGGGCCATGAAGCCGATGCGACCACGGTTCTGGCCGCATCGGCTTCATAGCCCGCCATTTTCAGGACAGGAGGGCGGGCATGTTAGCGCGCCATTCTGCGCACTTCGCCATCGTCACTTTCCACGGCAACCAAATCCACCGGCGGCAGATTACCCCCGCTGAACTCAACCTGACGGATCGGGAAGGCGAAGCGGATATTGCGCTCTTCAAGAGCCGCCATGAGCTGCAGGTTAATCTCCTGCTGTATATCCATGTACTTGTTGTAATCCGCATCCAGCACAAAATAGACCACTTCAAAAGTCAGCTTTGAGTCCTCGAAAGCCAGGAAGTGGGCGCGGTCAAAACGGGTGGTCTCAACGCCCTGGATAATCTCTTTCACCAGCGGGCTGATCTGGCGCACCTGCTCAGAAGGCGTGGCATAGCTGATGCCAAACTTAAACACGATGCGGCGCTGCTGCATACGCTTGTAGTTGTGGATGGTCTGCTGCAACAGAATGGTGTTTGAGCAGACGATCTGCTCACCACTCAGGCTGCGCAGCCGGGTGGTTTTCAGGCCGATATGTTCAATGGAACCGGCTATATCACCAAAGACAATAAAATCGCCATGCTCGAACGGCTTATCGAAGCCTATCGCCAGCGACGCAAACACATCGCTCAGCACGGTCTGAATCGCCAGCGCAATCGCGATCCCCCCGACGCCCAGGCTGGCGACCAGTGCGGTAATATTGATGCCCATGTTCGACAGAATGGCCAGGAACATCATGATCCAGACCACGACCCGCAGCAGAATCCCGAGGATCACCGTCGTCACCGGGTTACGCACATGCAGCGGGTCGCGCAGCAGGCTTTTCAGCCAGAGCCGGATGCCGCAGTCGATCCACAGCGCGAGCTGTACGATCAGCGCCAGGAACCAGCCGTGTGCGATGGTCACGCTCCAGGATTCGGGCAGGTCCACAAACTTCAGGGCAATCAGCAGTGAAAAGATCAGCAGCAGGGTCTGGCTGGTGCTGCGCAGTATCTCCACCAGAATCGCGGTCGCGCGGACATGACGATGTTCGCTGTAAAGCGCAATCCGGTTGGAGATAAAGCGAATCAGGGTACGTAATACCCAGTAAATCACCAGCGTGGAAACCACCACGATGGCGCTGTTGAGCCAGAGTTCCTGATTAAAAAAGAGGGAGTGAAAACGACGTGAAGAGAGCCAGTTTTCCATTGGGGAGGGTCTCCTTGCTGGGTTCCGGTTTAAAAGAAAACAAGCAAGAAGCATAGCCTGGATGCGGCCCACCTGTGTGGCGCATCCCTGAAGACGTTACTGGAAACGGGTCGATTTATCGCGAGCCAGTCGCTCAAGAGCAAAAATAATCTGCTGAAGCTGCCGCTCCTGCGCCGGGTTCAGCGTGGCAAAGCGAAAGCTCAGTCGGGGCGTAATGCGGGTTTCATTCTTGCGGGTCACCACGCAACGCTCGCCAATGTGCAGCAGCTTCACCGGCACGTCAAAAATGCCATACTCGCCCAGCTCGACCCGGAACGAATTGAAGCTGTCGCCGTTCTGTAACCCGTCCGGCAGCGGTTCATCCACCAGCACGCCGATGCCGCCCAGTGACAGATCCTGTAAACGCAGGCGCGTTTTACTGCCATCCGGCCACAGGGTATGACACCAGAACTGCGGCTCCATCGGGGCGCAGACGCGGAAGAATTCCCGTCGCTGAATCTGCCACAGTAGCTCCGGCAACGGTGCGCTGAAGGCGGGTAATCCTTCAAACTCCACCCTCTCCAGCGAGGCAAGGCTGAACTCTACCTTCGCGCCATAGGTTTCAGCGGTAATGCTGAGATCGTCGCTGGTCAGGGCGTATTCGTTATCCAGATTATTACTGCCCAGGTCAAACAGCAGGCGATCTTCATCGGCAGCCAGCATCCGGCTGATAAACTGCCCGCGCGCGAAGCGCACCAGTAGTGGCGTCTGCAGGTGCAGCAGATCTTTCATTACGCCCAGAACCGCCAGCGTGCCACGTTTTAAATATTGTTCCTGGTCGGCTTCTTTCACGTCCTGCTCCGCAAGGGGTTACTGTATTTATGCTGTTTTTTTGCCTCATCCCGGTTATCGGCGCGGCAAAAAAAAGCTTTAGCCGGTGAATTCTTAAAAAATAGTGTGACCCGTGAGGCGTTTTTCAAAAAGCTGGCTATACTTATCGCGGTAAACCGCTTGATAAATCAGGCGTTCACGCTTTAATCATAAAAAGGAAGGAGCAACAGATGGGTATTATTTCCTGGATCGTCTTTGGCTTAATCGCGGGTATTCTGGCGAAGTGGATTATGCCGGGTAAAGACGGTGGCGGTTTCATTCTGACTATCGTTCTGGGTATTATCGGTGCCGTAGTGGGTGGCTGGATCAGTACGCTGTTTGGCTTCGGCCGCGTCGACGGGTTTAACTTCGGAAGCTTTGTGGTCGCTGTTATCGGTGCCATCGTGGTGCTGTTCGTATACCGCAAAGTACGCAGTTAACCGTAACGGTTTCAACAAAAAAGGGGACGAAGCGATTCGTCCCCTTTTTTTATCTTTTACTTTTAATCAGAAGTCGTAACCAACGGTCGCCATCACGCTGCGTTCCGCACCCCAGTAGCAGTAGCCTGTGCCGTAGCAGCCCGCCACATAAGTACGATCGGTCAGGTTGTTGGCGTTGACCTGAACCCAGGCCCCTTTCAGGCTGCTGTTCCAGACGCCAAGATCGGCCCGCACTGACGCATCAAACAGCGTCACTGACGGCACGCGCGTGGTGTTTTCATTGTCCGCCCACTGTTTGCCGATGTAACGCACGCCTGCACCCGCACTCAGACCGTAATCAAACTGATAGTGACCCCAGAGTGCTGCCATGCTGTTGGGGGTGACGTACGGTGTATGTCCGCTGTTGCCATCCACCGAATCTTTAAAGCGCAGATGATTCAGCGTATAGCTCGCCACGGTGCTCAGACGCGGGGTGAGCTGATTACGCGCTTCCAGCTCGATACCCTGTGAGTGAACTTTGCCTGATGGCGAATAGGTCGCCGTCAGCACGTTGCGGTTCGCCACATCTTTCTGCGTCAGGTCATAGACCGCCACGCTATAGAGATCGCGGGTGCCATTGGGCTGATATTTCACCCCGGCTTCATACTGCTCGGCGGTGGTCGGCTTCAGCAGATTATTGTTGGGATCGGTGAGCGCGGTCGGAGTAATCGCCTGGCTCCAGCTCACGTAAGGTGAGATACCGTTGTCGAAGGCATAGAGCAGTGCCGCGCGTCCGCTGATGTGATCATCCTGACGGCGATCGCTGCCGCTGTTATTGGCGACGATGCGATCGTAACGGCCGGAGAGATCCAGATGCCAGCGATCCAGCTTCATCTCATCCTGCAGATAGAGGCCGGTCTGGTAGTAGCGACGGGTTTTATCCGCCCAGCTCTGAGACGGCATTTCGCCCACCTGCTCGCCGGTCAGGGCATTGAGCTGGTTAGCCGAACCGCCCGCCTCACTGATCTCATTTTTATAACGATGATACTCGGCACCTACCGTGACGCGGTGCTCCAATTCGCCCGTATCAAACTCTGCCTGTAAACGGTTATCGGTAGACCAGGCAGAGAGCGACGAGCGCTCGCCAGAGTAGTAGCGGTTCAGCAGATCGGGATTATTTTCGTCCCAGCCAATCTGATAGACCTGATCGAGATCGACATTGGAGTGGCTGTAGCTGCCGGTTGAGGAGAATGACCAGACGTCGTTAAAGCGATGAGCGAAGTCGAAGCTGTAGATCTGCTCGCGGCGCTTGAACTGATCGAGGTCGCTGTTGCCCTCATAAAAGCCATTGCTCAGCTTGTAGCCGTTGTGTTCGGTGAGGCTGCCGTCGCCCGGCACGGACCCGTGATAACCACCTGACGGATCTTTCTGCAGATAGGCTTTCAGGATCAGATGGGTATCTTCATCCGGCTGCCACATCAGTTGCGGCATCAGCGCATATTTCTCTTCGCGGGTGTGATCGTACTGCGTATCACTGTTGCGGGTCACGCCGGTCAGGCGAAACGCCCACTGGTCGTTGATCGCATTGGTATAGTCAAACATCGTGCCGGTGGTGGCATTACTGCCTGCCTGCAGCTGGATGTGACCCTCCTCGGCGAACTGCGGACGTTTGGTCACCATATTGACCAGGCCGCCTGGCACTGTCTGACCATAGAGTGCAGAAGAGGGGCCTTTGATCACGTCGATGCGCTCAAGGAAGGCGTTATCGACCTGCAATACGTTGAAACTGCCGCCGTCGCTCATCAGCCGCATGCCGTCGAGGAAGGTGTTATCGACATCACCGCCGTGGAAACCGCGCAGCGCAATGGTGTCGTAACGGGTCGCGGCACCGCCAAAGTTGGTGAAGACGCCGGAGCTGTAGCCGAGTGCCTGGTTCAGGGTCAGCGCGCCCTGATCCTGCATCTGCTGGCGGGTGACCACGGATATCGACTGCGGCGTGGTGATCAGCGGACGATCGCTTTTGGTTGCGCCCTGGCTGGTCGTCGCCAGATAGCCCTGGGTCGGTGAAGTCGAGTCTTCCTGCGGTTGTGCAGTCACCACCATATCGGCAGCGAAACTCAGAGCAGGCGCGGTCAGCGCCAGGGTGCAGAGGCGAATATACCCTCTCAGCGACAGTGACAGTTTCATCGGAGTTCCTTTCATAGCAAAGATTAAGGCAGGTGAGTAAAGTTGTTAATAGGTAATCTCATTATCATAATGAGAATTATTACCTTTTGTAAATTGGCTGCAATTTTGCCTGTTGACGTAAGAAGGTCAAGTAAAATTCGCTGAAAAGGCGTGCGGATACCTCCGGTGAGGCCAGAGGTATCCAGAGAGGGTTAAGGTTGTGAGGCAGATGCCTGCGGAATATCGTGGGCGCTGTTACAGGTTTTATCTTTCGGACAATACTTATCGAGCAGTTTCAGCGTGACGCCGTTGGTCCAGCCAAAGCCGTCCTGGAGCGGATACTCACCGCCGCCACCGCCGCCGAGATTTTTGCCGTCGACGACATATTTCTCCACCAGCTTATGCTCACGGTCATAGGTTGTCTGGACGTTTTGCAGGAAGCGTAAGCCTACCTCTTTCGCCAGTTTTGGCTGGTTGTAATGCTCCAGACCTTCCACGGCAACCCACTGCAGCGGTGCCCAGCCATTTGGTGCATCCCACTGCTGGCCGTTGTTCACGGTGGTGGTTACCAGACCACCGGGCTTCAGCAACTGCTTCTCAACTGCGCTGGCGGTGCTTTCAGCCTGCTTGTCGCTGGCGACCTGCAGATAGAGCGGGAACAGCGCGGCAGCCGTCAGCTGCGGATGAACCTGCTTTTTCTGCCAGTCATAGTCGGCATACCAGTTCTGTTTACTGTCCCACAGATAGCGGTTGATCGCCGCCTGGCGCTTCTCCGCGCGATCGGCGTACTGCTTCGCCAGATCGCTCTGTTTGTTCATCTGGTAGCCTTTCGACAGGGTCTGCTCCAGATGGAACAGCAGGCTGTTCAGGTCAACCGGCGCCAGTTGGGTGGTGCGGATTGTCGACAGGTTGTGCGCGTCGGTAAACCAGCGTGAGCTGAAATCCCAGCCCGATGCGGCACCGGAACGCAGATCGCGGTAAAGTTCAGCTTTATTGCGCTGCGGCGCTTTCTGCGCGGTGGCAATATCATCCATCCAGGATTCGGTGCGTGGTACATCGCGCGCATCCCAGTAGCGGTTGAGCAGGGTGCCATCTGCCAGCTTAATCACCCGCTTGCTGGCTGCGCCCGCCGCGACGTTATCGCTGTCGGCCATCCAGTAGTCGTACTCTTTCTGCAGCTGCGGCAGATAGTGGGTATAAGCTTTGCCGTCATCGTGCGTCGCCAGCAGGTCGACCATCAGGCTGAAGAACGGCGGCTGTGAACGGCTCAGGTAGTAGCTGCGGTTGCCGTTGGGGATGTGGCCATAACGGTCAAGCAGCGAGGCGAAGTTATCCGTCATATCCTGGACTTTATCCCAGTGTCCGCTCTCGGCCAGCCCCAGCATGGTGAAGTAGCTGTCCCAGTAATAGACTTCGCGGAAACGCCCGCCCGGCACCACATAGGGCTTAGGCAACGGCAGCAGCGAGTCATACTGACCGGCGCTGCTGGTGGTGCGCGTCAGCACCGGCCACAGGCCATCGATGTGCTCACGCAGGTTTTGTCCGGCGGGCGGCACATATTTGTCGCCCGCAGCGGGCAGGGTAAAGTTAGCGTCAACAAAACGTTTGAGATCGAAATTGCGCTGTTTCTTCTGCATCTGCCAGTCGGCAAGAATCGAAGCGGGATCAAATTTCGGCACCGCATCGGCAAAGGTCTTCTGATCGGGATAGAACTTCGCCTGCTGCACGGCATTAAACAGCGGCCCTAAACGAACGTCCGGCGGCTGCGGCTGATTATTCAGCATGCGGCTGTTGTCGTCGGCATGGGCGGTGAAAGCGGGTACGCTCAGCAGCAACGTGAGCAGAAAGGGCGCATAACGCTGACGCCGTGAGTCGGCGTTTACCTCAATTTTTGTCATCGGTTTTTCTCCTTGTCCGAAATGCGGCCGCGCGTAACGCATTGACCACAGGACCAACTTTAGACCTTATCTGCCCACTTCACCCTGAAGCGAGCCGGAAATGTGAAGCCACGGGAATTATTTTTATGGAAAAAACCGCTTTTTCACGCGGGTTTTTTCTTGCTCTCACCTCACTTTTCCCCGACGCTGAAAGAAAAAAAGGAGAGCAGGATGGAGATCATCTGGTATCACCCGTCGCAGTCTGCAGCGGCCTGGATTAACGGTTTGCAACAGCGTCTGCCACATGCGCGTGTGCGTGCCTGGCAGCCAGGCGACAACGGACCAGCAGATTATGCGCTGGTCCGTTCACCCCCCGCAGAGATGCTGCAGGGACGTGCCACACTGCGCGGCGTCTTTGCGCTGGGTGCAGGCGTTGACGAGATCCTGAAACAGCTGCAGCAGCACCCTGAGATGTTGCCCGACAGCGTGCCGCTCTACCGGCTGGAAGATACCGGGATGGCGCGCCAGATGCAGGAATATGCCGTCCATAGCGTACTGAACTGGTTCCGTCGTTTTGACGACTACCGTCTTCAGCAGCAGCAACAGTGCTGGCAGCCGCTGCCTGCTTACCCGCGTGAAAGCTTCACCGTCGGGATTCTGGGCGCGGGCGTGCTGGGACAGAGCGTGGCAGAGAGCCTGAAACCCTGGGGATTCCCGCTACGCGTCTGGAGCCGTTCACCAAAAGCCATCGACGGCGTGACCAGCTTTGCCGGACGCGATGCGCTACCTGCGTTTTTGCAGGAGACGCGTGTGGTGATCAACCTGCTGCCGAGCACGCACGAGACCATTAATCTTATCGATCACGCCTTTTTAGAGCAGTTGCCGCACGGCGCGTTCTTCCTCAACATCGCGCGTGGCGCACAGGTGGTGGAAGCGGATCTGCTGGCCGCGCTCAATAGCGGTCAGCTGAAAGCGGCGGCGCTGGATGTGTTTCAGGTTGAACCGCTGCCCGAAGCGCATCCGCTCTGGTCACATCCGCGCGTCACGATCACGCCTCATAATGCGGCGGTAACCTTGATCGACGAAGCTATCGATTACATCGCCCGCGCCATCACCCAGGATCAGGCAGGCGAGCCGCCGCAGGGCAGGGTAGATCGTCAGCGCGGCTACTAATGAACCGGCCCCGGCAGGGGCACTCAGCAGGAGAAGAGGATGTATCCGGTAGATCTGCATATGCACACCATCGCCAGCACGCATGCTTACAGCACGCTGCACGACTACGTGACCCAGGCGAAACAAACCGGCATGAAGCTGTTTGCCATTACCGACCACGGCCCCGACATGGCTGATGCGCCGCACTACTGGTACTTCATTAACATGCGCGTCTGGCCGCGCGTCATCGATGGCGTGGGAATTCTGCGCGGTATCGAAGCCAACATTAAAAACCAGCAGGGTGAGATCGACTGTTCCGGCCCGATGCTCGATGCATTGGATTTAATCGTCGCTGGTTTTCATGAGCCGGTTTATGCGCCGCGCGACAGAAAGCATCACACAGACGCGATGATCGCCGCCATGGCGGGCGGGCTGGTTCATATCATCAGCCATCCGGGCAACCCGAAATTCCCGGTCGATATCCCGGCGATTGCCGAGGCCGCAGCGCACTACGACGTGGCGCTGGAGCTGAACAACTCCTCCTTTACCCATTCGCGTCCGGGCAGCGAACCTAACTGCCGCGCTATCGCCGCCGCCGTGCGTGATGCGGGTGGACGGCTGGCATTCGGCTCCGATTCCCACACCGCGTTTACGCTGGGCCATTTCGATCACTGTCTGCGGATTGCCCGCGAAGTGGATTTTCCCGAGGATCGGGTGTTAAATGTCACGCCGCGTCGCCTGCTCGACTTTCTGGAAATGCGTAGCGGCAAACATATTGCTGAACTGGCTGACTTTTAATTTATTACCTGGGGACTCCAATGCCGCCAGACTTCCTGCCCCTGGTGTAAGCTGTGGGTCTGATATATCTGTTTTGCGGCTGAGTTACCCGAATTGAACCGACTGTTTTAGCTGTACGGACGATAGCGATGATTGGTACATCAGAAAATCGCTTCTTCATGGCAATGTCCTCAGGGGGCTGAAGACATGATTAACACCGGGATGTTACTAATCCACGGGAAGCAGGTTCGTTTACTGTCCATCTGCTACTAATCAGTACTTACTTTGCAAGTAATTTGGCCTGACGTCTCCGTGATTAACTACGCGGCGTTGCCTTGTTTGTTCGTGTTGAACTCATAGAAAAGTACTTAACAACTATCAAGTACTTCAAAGTGATTGGGCAAGTATCGCTGCGTAGTAGAGCCGACGAAGTGAACGCCTGCCTTATAATCATTGTAAGTGTTAGAACAACTGAAAAACTGGATCAGTTAGGCCGTTTTTATGTACAAAGAAATACTTCAAAGGGAGATGCGTATGAACAGAAAGCAATTCATCCAGTCAGAAGGCGCGACTTGCAGCAACTGGACCTGGAGTTGGTCATTTGTTAACCACGAAAAGAAGTTGGTAATTTTTGGTACTTGGGATGTAGAAAGCGAGCAGAAGCGAGCCGTAATACTTCGGGAAATATGGGAGTACAATTCCAAGAACAAAAAACAACCGGGCTACACACAAGCACTTGAACACATCAAACTCGTACATGAGGGATACGAGCTGTATACCTTCAATATGGAGTTTTCAGAACATCCAGATGATCCAGATGTCGCAGTTATTAAGAACTTCGAGCGTAAACTCGAAAAACGCTTTCTGAGGAAAGAAGGTACAGTCTGGTACGCAGATTTCCTTCCCAATCCATTCCCAGATGAAATTCCAGCACCTGAGAACTACTTAGAAGGGGCTAAGAAGCAGGTAACTGTCAACTCCTATGAACGTGATCCACGTGCTAGACAAGCTTGTATTGACCATTACGGTACTATCTGCAAATGCTGTAATTTCGACTTCGAGAAAATATATGGTGAACACGGTAAAGGCTTCATCCACGTCCATCACATCAAGCCATTGCATACTGTAGGAGAGGGCTATAGGGTAGATCCTATCGCTGACATGATACCTCTATGTCCAAACTGTCACGCAATGGTGCATCGCGGTAGTGAAGTACTTACTCTTGAGGAATTAAAAGAGAAAATGGTCTGAAGGGCTTGTTATAATCTTAAATTATAAGTTACTCAATGAATTTTTAAGCGTGTTCCATGCCTCACTTACTTCCTCTACAAAGGATTCAAGTGGGCTTGATTTTATAGCAAAAAATTTTCTCAAATACAAGTATCTCAATACGTAATCACTTTGCATATATTCAGAATGTCCAAAGTTAGTTTTGATGTTAATAAATTTATTACTTGAAATAGGTGTTGTGCCTATAGCGGATGTAGAGTAACAACATATCTCGATTAGTAATCTTTCTAAAATGAAATCATTAGTTGAATAAAGATTGAAAGCTCCAAGAATATTTTCATATGAATCGAGCATGGCATATTCCAACTCAGAAGAAATCCCTCCCATAAGTAGCAAGAATACCTTGTTTTTCTTGTCTATGATGTCAAGACTTTCAAGAACCACTTAAGTACCCATCGAATGAGCGATGATTAATATTGTCTCTGATGGAGTTGACCGGAGATTCACATTATAAGCTAGTTTTTTGCGGCATTACTTATCTGGTTTTGTGCCTCACCCCAGGCAATGATTGTTTTTTCTCCGTAATTTCTAGGTGAGCTAAGAAAGGAGAAAAACCTCTCAATCTTTCTGGTTGGCACACCTTGACCTGCCCCCAGTATTAGATACAAGGCTCAGTTAGTAATGTCAGATCCTTCACTCTCAGAATTACTCTTTCTCCAGCCCGCTGCAAATTCAGACGGCGTCTGATAATTCAGCGTGGAGTGCGGGCGACATTCGTTATAATCCTGATGCCATTCACTGATGGTTTTCCTGGCATGGCTGATGTCGCTGAACCAGTGTTCATTCAGGCATTCATCGCGAAAGCGTCCGTTAAAACTCTCAATAAATCCGTTCTGTGTCGGTTTACCGGGCTGAATAAGCCGCAGCTCCACGCAATGCTCAAAGGCCCACTGATCAAGTGCTCTACAGGTAAACTCCGGCCCCTGGTCAGTTCTTATCGTAGCCGGATAGCCGCGAAACAGCGCAGTACTGTCCAGAATACGCGTGATCTGCACGCCTGAAATCTCAAAGGCAACAGTGACAGTCAGGCATTCTTTTGTGAACTCATCGACGCAGGTAAGGGACTTGATCCTGCGACCGGTGTCCAGTGCATCCATGACGAAATCCATTGACCAGGTCAGATTGGGCGCATCCGGGCGAAGCAACGGAAGCCGCTAAGTCGCCAGACCCTTACAACGTCGTCTGCGCTTCATACTCAGGCCGTTAAGTTGATAAATGCGGTATACCCGCTTGTGGTTGACGTGAAGGCCCTAACGACGCAATAACTGCCAGATCCGCCGGTAACCAAAGCGACGGCGTTCAGGCGCCAGCTCTGTGATGCGTAGAGATAGCTGTGCGTCAGCAGCCGGACGCTGAGCTGAATAACGGCAGGTTGAAAGAGACAAACCTGCCAGCCTGCAGGCACGACGTTGCGACAGACCGGCGACCTCACACATGACTTCCACGGCTTCCCGCTTCTGGTCTGTCGTCAGTACTTTCGGCATAGAGCCACCTGAAGTGCCTCCTTATCCAGCATGGCTCCGGCAAGTAGCTTTTTGAGTCTTGCGTGCTCTTCCTTAAGCGACTTCAAGCGCTTAACCTAGGACACCACCATACCACCATACCACCATACCACCATACTTCTTGCGCAATGTGTAAAAGGTGGCGTTGGAAATAGCATGCTTACGGCAGAGTTCCCGGGCAGAAACCCCGGCTTCAGCCTCGCGGAGAATACTGATGATCTGTTCGTCGGAAAAACGCTTCTTCATGGGGATGTCCTCATGTGGCTTATGAAGACATTACTAACATCGCGGTGTATTAATCAACGGGGAGCAGGTCACAGGTATAAACGCAGCGAATAGCAGTACAGTTAAAAAGCGGCTTGCAAAAGGTAACTATGCACAAGCAAGCAAGGCAGTACTGCAATAGCGTTACGTCTCTCCGAGGAAGTCAGATTACTCTAAGGGACAATGGGAAAACAGAAATGGTAAGTACTACTATGATTGCTCTCAGTACCATCACGGTAAACCGAACAAACTATGCTACGGGCTGCACACAAGGCGTTTGATGGAGAGTGAACTACTTGCCGGTACTACGACGGATAAAGTAGAGATTCAAAGCTATATACAAAAATTTGGGAAGTAAAAAGGGCATACCATATGGTATCCCTATTTTTTATGAATAGAGCCGATAAAGAATAGTAGAGAAAATTGCTATCAAAAGAATCAAGCATATAATCTTAAGTGTATTGATGATGGTTGCCATTATTTTCCTTTTGGCCAAAATTCTTACTTTTTCCATTTTATTTTGATTTTTTTCTCTTCGATTATTGAAACGTCCCACTGAGATAGATGTAGCATTGCTGTCTCTGATTTACGCAGCGTTTTAAAGTCAATTGTTTTTGTTATTATTGTTGTAAATATTCCGAAGCAGATTAAAGGAATACCAAAATATATGACATTTGGAGTGTCGAACATTATGAAATAGATTCCTTCTGCTAAAAGTAACCAAGCTACAAGAACTAAGACATAAAGAAATTGGTTTAACTTAGCAATGGAATATCGCTGCTGGCTCTTATTAAGCAAAGTTCCATAGAGCTTACCAGAGAAAATAGGTTCCAGTAAATTAACATGATATTCCCAGTTTTTCTGCCAATACTCACCGCTTTGTAGAATTCTCGAAGATATAATGGTGATGAATAGGCCAAATATAGCAATAACTGCTACAATCCATAACAGTGCATCTTTCGTTTCTTTGTTTAAAGTTAATCTGAAATATCCCGCCATTAAAACGCCACAAACAGTTATTAATGCAGCTATTAGCGTCCAAACGTATGTGGTTCTTTTCCAATAAAGTTCAATTTCAAATTTACGAATGTCATGAGATTTATCATATGCGTCTTTTAGTTTTTTCACATCGGCATTAGTTAAGAATTCTTTATCGGTATTGCCTAATATTTTTTTCATGTAGGCATTTGGTGCTTCTTCTTTATAATAAGACTGAACTGCCTCATCTTTATGCTTTTCGTCTAAATTATTTCCAGGATCATTGCCTTTGATTACCATAACCCTTTGAATTTTCATGACTCCGATCCTTGTTCTTCATAATAATTTGGTTAAATCATCAGGTGTTGCATGAAGACTAACCAAATCTGACATGTAAAACTACTTAATTGCTGCCCATATGGTCTATCTATATGGAGGTTGTGTTCAACAAACCGAAGATGGAGAACATCTCTTTAATATATTATTTTTGAATCTCTTTCTGTAATCTTTCCCACAAGGGTTTCAACTGCTTTCTTATTGAATTAGAGTTCATAATGCGAGACGCTCGATACCCATATGTTAAAAAGTTTCGCTTTCCAACATGGGCATAACGTGCATAGACTTTTTCTTTAAAAAGTTCTTTGCTAGGTAAGCCTTTTTGTTTTCTTATTTTGTTCTTCCGCTTCATTGTCGATTTTGCAAGCTTAACCCCACGTTTCATTTTGTCAGAATAGCGTGATAATGAAGAGGAGCGAAGATATATATTGTGCCCATCAAAAATGAATCCTAAGTATTGTAAAGGCTTATCACATTTTATTTTAGTTGGAGTTACCTTGAATTCTCTGATTTCAGTTTTTTTAACGTTTAAAGAAACTTTAAGTTTAATTAATCGCTTTTCAGCTTCGCCAGCTACATTGTTTTTTTCGTGTGCAGGCACAATAAACAACATGTCATCGCAATAGCGGAAATATTCTCCACCTAATGATGAAACATATTCATTCATTTCAATGTCAAAATTTAGCATGTAGATATTCGATAGTAGGGCACTGATTGGTGAACCTTGCGGTATCCCAAAATTAGCTTTATTTGGTATAATTAAATTTGATTTCCTTACCTTCTCCCTAAAATCTGCAAAAGAACAAATCTGCTTCTTAGTTTTTTTTGCATGTTTAGCATTATTTTTGGGGATAGACATTAGTTCATAAACTTTATCTTTATCAACTTTAGAGTACTTAGTGATAGCTTTGAATACAGCATAATGATCTTTAGGAAGTTTATCAGTAGCCAGCAATCGGCACCAAGCATCTTTTAGAAAAGAATGATCAAGGGTATCAAAAAACTTCGATAGATCTAAAGCCACTGCACTGCAATCGCCTCTTAATTTTATTTCTTGAAAAGCTTCATTAGCAAATTCAATATTGCTTTTGCTTAAAGCTCTAAACGCTAAAACATTTTTTGTAATGTTGTGAATGCGTAACTGTTCTTCATAGAGATAATCAAGTATTTCTGCATAATAAGAATAGATATGACTATCGATATGCGATGAATACGCAATAGGCCTTTCTTTAGGCGTTTTTGCAATTACTTTCGTAATCTTATCTTTATGCACTTTAATAGTTGTAGACGTAAAGGTAATAAAAGGAAGAAATGAATGAGTTGCAACCGTATTAGGGTTAGTAACAATATCTAAAGCATGTTCTAAAGGAATAGGTTTGTCGAAATGCAAATAGCCGCGTTTCCTGAACCAAGGATGTTCACGAGATTCCATTTTATGAGTTCTCAGAATTGTGAAACCGGGGCAACTTCGAACTGCGGTCGTTCAGAAAAACATTGCCCCGGCTTAACAAAGTGGTCTTTATCCAACCTTCTCATACATACTGATTCACAAGTGAACCAGAGATGCATTTCACCGCAAATGTTAGAAACACTGTATAATGTAATCAGCTTGACGGAGACCATAATGAGCATCGTCCACCTGTTGGTCAGCCTCTGGTCGGTGTGCAGCGAAGGTCGCTGGCCGGGAGTTGACAAACTGTACATCACCCCTAAGCCTACACTTAGGGCAAGGTATTTATAACATTTCTTAATGGTTGGTTACAACAAGAAAAATCTACTTTTTCCTATAGGGATTTGCGAAAAACTAAAAACACCAAAAATTTTGCTTATCATTTGGCGTTTCTTTGGTAGGAGGTTGGAATTTTATCATAATGTACTGCCCTTAGATTGTATGAAGAACAGCAGGGCGGGTTGAAAAGCTGTCAGCTGTATAAAAATGGTATAGAGCTTTGTTCTGCCATGTCTTTTGGAAATAATGTAACATTAAGCGATATATTTATGGTCTATATGGAGTCACTATGTTCCGGTTAATAATGTCTGATATTTCAGATGCTATTGAAAATTTGAAAAAAATCTCATTTCAAGATAAAAAGATAAGATATGGTTTTTATGCTCTTATTATATTCACTGTTTTTTTGTATTGTGCCATTAAGTTTAATGATAATAAAGGTTCATCTACAGATTGGATATCGGCAGTTTCTGACATAACTACGGCAATTGCTGCACTATGGGGTGTGTTAATTGCCAAGAACTGGCTTAGTGAACTCACCACTAAGGACGGGTATCAAGTCGCATATAACATCAAAAACATAACGATCCCTAAAATAAATGAAAATATTCCATCGGTAACTTATGTAAATGCCTTTAGGGATGTATTGCCCCCTTTAAAAAAAGATAAAAAAGTTAAAAAATTGCATGTTGTTTTTTCTGCAATTAATTACACTGATTTTCATGCTGCTTTTATGACTTTTTTTAATTTAAAAAGAAATCTCGATAAAGAATTACACGGATTAGAAACATATGGCTGGAGAGTGAAAGAAGAAAAGCAACAGCGATATGATGAAATGCAATTCCTTATCAGGAATCACCTTGAATACTCTCATTACATATTAGAGCATATGAGACGGTTTATAGTTTTGTTTTTCGGTTCGTCAAGTTTTGATTCCTTTAAAGAAAATCAAATAGTTGATGCTTATGAAGTACGCTATGATTCTTTAGATGACGATTGGCTACTGGAAATGAAAGCCGATATCACAAGGTATCAAATGAATTTTAATATGTTGAAAGCCGCTCTTGATAACTATCAAAATAACGATCTTTATATTGGTAAGAATTTTGAAAAGATATTTTAGTTAAAAGGCCACCGCAGAAGTGGCCTTTTTCTTTTAGAGTACTAACTGTTCTGGAAGGCAATCATAGAGCTTCGCAAGACGTTTACGAGTCTTCTTCTGTGGATTACTTTCTGCACGTTCTAATTGAGAGATAGCACTCCGCGTATTACCTAACTTTTCTGCTACATCGTACTGATACGAGCCACCATGCATACGCCAGGCGGCCTGAAGGCTCACTTCCTGACCAATCATGATACATACCTCTACATGCGGTACGGTTTCGTCATCATGCTCATGAGCTTAATATTGCAGATGCTCCGTATGTTCATAGCCATGTTTGACTAACCTTTTCATAGATTGTGGTTGCTTATTAGCCACTAAGTACTTCAGTACATTGATTGAAAAGGCATTTAACATGAAAAAATTTTATGTGTACTATTTAATTTCGGCAACCCGAAATTCCCGGTTGATATCCCGGCGATTGCCGAGGCCGCAGCACACTACGACGTGGCGCTGGAGCTGAACAACTCCTCCTTTACCCATTCGCGTCCGGGCAGCGAACCTAACTGTCGCGCTATCGCCGCCGCCGTGCGTGATGCGGGTGGACGGCTGGCATTCGGCTCCGATTCCCACACCGCGTTTACGCTGGGCCATTTCGATTACTGCCTGCGGATTGCCCGTGAGGTGGATTTTCCCGAGGATCGGGTGTTAAATGTTACGCCGCGTCGCCTGCTCGACTTTCTGGAAATGCGTAGCGGCAAATATATTGCTGAACTGGCTGACTTTTAATTTATTTTGCCTCAAGGAAATCTGACTCATGAATGAGTTTTCCATTCTGTGCCGTGTGATCGGCTCACTGTTTAATCGTCAGCCGCAGGACCCGCTGCTGGTGCCACTGTTCACGCTGCTGCGTGAAGGCAAACTGCAGTCGCAGTGGCCGCTGGAGCAGGATGAACTGCTGACGCGTCTGCAACAGAACAGCGATCCGCAGGCGCTGGCCGCCGATTACAACGCGCTGTTTGTCGGCAGCGACTGTAATGTGCCGCCTTACGCCTCACAGTGGCCGGAAGGCAAAACGGAGCCGGAAGTACGTGCGTTCTTAACCTCACGCGGCATGCCGCTGAGCGATGCGCCTGCTGATCATTTTGGCGTGCTGCTGCTGGCCGCATCCTGGCTGGAAGATCAGTCAGCGGAAGATGAGAGCGCGGCGCAGCTGGCGCTGTTTGAAGAGTACCTGCTGCCGTGGTGCGGTGCGTTCCTGGGTAAAGTGGAAGCGCATGCAACCACGGCGTTTTATCGCACGCTGGCGATGCTGAGCCGCGAAGCAATTCAGGCGATGTACAACGAACTGCTTGAGAGCAGTGAAGAAGCGCCAGACGCCTGATTTACCATGTTGCCGGGTGCGTGCCCTGCGTACAGCCCGGTGTTGCGCAGAGCTGCGGGGTGCCGGGTAGCCAGGCGGCTGCCCTGAGCCTGACCCCAAGCCCCCATGGCGTTAACTCGTAACAGGGCAGGTTATCTTTGACCTGTGGCGTAATGCCAGAACCCGCGCACTGCCCGGTGGGATGCTGCTGCAACAGCCACGCGGTGCGTGCCAGCGACAGCCGCACCTGGCTGCCATCTCCTTGCGTCACGCGCCGCCGCAATCCTTCCAGTACCGCCGCCGCCAGCAGATAGCCGGTTGCATGGTCCAGCGCCTGTACCGGCAGCGGAACCGGTTTGTCGCTCTGCTGCCACTGCATGCCCCGTTCAGCAATGCCGCATCCCATCTGCACCAGACTGTCGAAACCCCGGCGGTTGCGCCACGGACCCTGCCAGCCCCAGGCATTCAGACCGGCATCAACCAGACCGGGCGAGAGTGACTGAAGCGTCTCCGCATCAAACCCCAGCCGTTCCAGCGCATCCGCCCGGTAGCCATGCACCAGCACGTCCGCCTCACGTATCAGGCGGATAAACTGATCGCGATCGGCGGGTTGTGTCAGGTCGAGCACCGCACGACGTTTGCCGCAGCTCATCTCCTCATCCAGCGTCGGCTCCTGCCAGCCTGGCGGATCGATGCGCAACACACTGGCCCCCAGGCTGGCCAGAAACCGCGTGGCGACCGGCCCGGCAATAATCCGTGTCAGATCCAGTACCCTGATACCCAGTAACGGGCGCGCTTCGGCCAGCGGCCACGCCGGAGCGGGTGCCGCGAGTGTTGTTTTCCAGCTAAACAGCGGCTCATGCTGCACGGCCTGGCCCTGGGGATGCAGCTGCCAGGCGGCGGCGCTGCGCATTTCAGCGGCGCAGCCACCGGCATCAATAATCGCCTGCTCCAGTTCGCTTGCCTGCCACTGTTGCACCTGCTGTGCCAGCGCCGCGCGATCGGCGTGCGCGCCCAGCACCTGTTCCATCGCCAGCCGGTGATGCGCGGCGTTGGTGTGCAGGCGGATCCAGCCATCGCGACTGCGATAGTCACCGGCAAACGCATCCCACATCGCGGGCGCAGCACGGTTCAGCGGGATAAAGCTCTGCTGGAACCAGCGCGACGCCAGGCGCACATTGACGGCGACGGGCGGAGAGGGATATTCAGGGTGGGAGGCGGCGACCAGTGCGGCGGTGGCCTGGGTTGCCAGACCGATGCTGGTGGCCGCCAGTTCACTGACGGCAAAAGCAGAAGCGAAGGTGGCGCGATCAAGGAAGGCAGGAAGAGGCAAGGCGTCGTCGCGACCCCGCAATCCCTGCTGCATCTGCTGCCAGAGCGCGGCGGCAAGCTGTGAGTCCATATTGTGCTTCCTGAGAGGGGAGATTTCTCAAGCATAGCACGCAGGATTAACGCCGCCGCAGGCGCGGGAAGCGCGCATGCATCCGCAGGTTACGCAGGTTGAGCACCGCGATAGCCGTGCCCAGGATCACCAGCGAGGCGCCGATAATCTTGAAGCTGTTGAGGCTGTCACCCAGCACGATAATCCCCATCACCACCGATAAAACTGGCGTCAGCAGCGAGTAGGGCATGATCAGATTGACGTTATATTTCTTCAGCAGCATATACCACAGCGTATAGGCCACAATTGACGAGGCGATGGCGCTATAAAGAATGGCAAACCAGCCGCGCCAGCCCGCATGCTGCAGCGCATAGAGCTGATGGGATTCCATCACCAGACTGGAGCCGCCGACGATGGGAATCGCCAGAAACGCAATCCAGCCGGTCATGGTCAGCGGTTTAATCGGCGGTGACTTTTTCACTATCAGGTTACTGACGGCCCAGCCGGTAGCGCTGCACAACAGCAGACAGAGCACCCACCACGAGGGAATCGTCGGACTGCCAGAGAGCACCACCACGCCGCTCAGCGAAATCATAATGCCCAGCAGCTGCACCAGCTTCAGCTTCTCTTTCAGCACCACCATCGCCAGCAACATCGCAATCGGTGTGCCCAGCTGTACCACAATCGCGCCGGTACCGGCATCGGTGTAACGCAGGCCGACAAACAGCAGCGAGAAGTGCATAAAACCGAAGGTAAAAGCCAGCAACAGCAGCCAGGGCAACTGCTGACGGTTAATACGGCAGAACGGCACCAGCATGATGGCGACGACCACAAAGCGCATAAACGTCAGAAACAGCGGCGGCAGCTCCAGCAGCCCCCATTTCACCGCCACGTTGTTGAAGGCCCAGATAGAAACCACCATCAGAATCAGAAAAAAATGCCGCACAGCCACGATAATATCCTTTCGATGATTTTTGCTTAGCCCGCTAATGATGGCACGAACTGCGGCATTCCAGCCAATCGCAGCGACAAATTTTCTGCAATTGCGGTGCAGCCCGATGAGACTTTCGGGCGTGATGCTGGCAGACTGATTTGAAACGACTTCTTAAAGGAACCGATTCGGTATGACCTATACGTCCGCCTTACCCCTTGCGTTGATTCAGCTTGAAGTCCCACCCGCAAACGTCGTTTCAGAGATTGGTGAACAGCCGCGCTGGTTTATTGATGCACTGAATCTGCAACCCGATGAGTACCTGATTGTGCGGCCTCATCTGGGCGAAGCGTTACCCGATTTTGATCAGATTTCCGGCGCGATCCTCAGCGGTTCATGGGCGATGGTCACCGATCACGCCGACTGGAGTGAGCGCAGCGCCGCCTGGGTCAGAGCGGCGATTGATCAGGGTCTGCCGCTGCTCGGTGTCTGTTACGGCCATCAGCTGATGGCGTATGCGCTGGGCGGTGAGGTGGCAGACAATCCCAACGGCTGGGAACGCGGTCTGTTACCCATTCGCTGCTCCGATCAGACCCAGCGCGATCCGCTGCTGCAGAAGCTGCCCGCCGACTTCAGCGTCTGGTTGTCGCATCGTCAGTCGGTCGTCAGTACGCCGTCCGGGGCGCAGGTACTGGCCGCTTCTGCGCGCGATGGCTGTCAGATTGTGCGTTATTCACCGCAGGCACTCTCGGTACAGTTCCATCCCGAATTTTCACGGCACATTATGAGTGTCTGTACGCCGCCGGGCTGCAAAGAGGATGGGGCCAACGAGATTGAGGGCAAAGACTGGGCGCGCGAGTTGCTGGTGACGTTCTGGCAACAGACGCGCCCGGCAGTGGAGCGTGCTCAGGGCGCGTAGTGACGCGTGCAGCGATAGACCCACGCGGGTGGCACGTTTTTCAGCACCCGCTGGCGCTCCCAGGTGAAGTAACGTGACAGATCGGGCTGGGTCAGCGAGGTGTACTGGAACTGCACAAAAACGCCGTCCGGCCCAAGGGCGTTATAGACCGCTCGCAGAATGGCTTCACGCAGTTCGGGCGGTAATGAGAGCAGCGGCAGGCCGGAGAAGATCACGTCATAGTTGCCGTTCAGATACTCCGCAGAACAGGTGCGCACGGTCATGCGCGGGTCCTCCAGTGCGGTTAGCTTGTCTGCCAGCGTAGTGCAGATTTCAAAGGCATCCAGTGTTGCGTCGGGTGCCATCTGTGCCAGTATCTGTCGGGTCAGTACGCCATCACCCGCGCCAAGTTCCGCTATGCACGCCGCTACAGGCCATTTCACCGACGTAATCATCGTCCGGCACAACGCCTCTGACGAGGGGGTAATGCTGCCCATCTTGCGCGGATTGCGTATAAACTGATGCACGAAATTGGCTTTAGCGCGCATCTGGGTAAAAGCTGAAGCCAGCATGCTTATCTCCGGAATGAATTCATCCTCAGGTTGACCCCCTTTGTGCCGCACAAGTTTCTCTCTGACTACCCTTTCGGGGAAAAGTCGGAATTTTCTCTAAGCGCAGCGTAAACGCCTATTCCTTCGGGGCGGTCACAGTTTCCGGTTAACAGACCTGACAGGCTCACAATGATCCTTCATGTTAATAATAAGTTTCATCATTGTTACGTCAGTCACCTGTCAGGAGAATGATCATGCGTTACGCTGCCCCCGGAGAACAGGGTTCTCTGATTACGCTACAGAAGAAGTATGGCAACTTCATTAATGGTGAATTCGTCGCGCCGGTGAAGGGTAACTACTTTACTAACACCTCGCCGGTAAACGGCTCTGCGGCCGGTGAGTTCCCGCGCTCAGACGCGGCCGATGTGGATAACGCGGTGGCCGCCGCGGCAGCGGCTGCGGACGCCTGGGGCAAGACCTCACCGCAACAACGCGCGCTGCTGCTACTGAAAATTGCCGATCGGCTGGAACAGCATCTGGAGACCATGGCGGTCTATGAAACCTGGGATAACGGTAAACCGGTGCGCGAAACGCTGGCGGCCGATATGCCGCTGGCCGTCGATCACTTCCGCTACTTTGCCGGTTGTGTCCGGGCGCAGGAGGGCAGCGCGGCAGAGATTGATGAGTTCACCGCTGCCTACCATTTCCACGAGCCGCTGGGCGTGGTGGCGCAGATTATCCCATGGAACTTCCCGCTGTTGATGGCGGCCTGGAAACTGGCTCCGGCGCTGGGCGCAGGGAACTGCGTGGTGCTGAAACCGGCTGAACAGACGCCGCTGTCGATCACCATCTTTGTCGATCTGATTAAAGATTTGCTGCCGCCGGGCGTGCTGAATGTGGTGCACGGCTTTGGTAAAGAGGCAGGTGAGGCGCTGGCGTCCCATTCCGGTATCGCCAAGGTCGCCTTCACCGGCTCTACCGCCACCGGCGGGCACATTCTGGAGCTGGCCGCCAAAAGTCTGATCCCCTCGACGGTCGAACTGGGTGGCAAGTCACCGAACATCTTCTTTGAAGACATCATGCAGGCGGAGGAGAGCTTTATTGAGAAAGCGGCCGAAGGCGTGGTGCTGGGCTTCCTGAATCAGGGTGAAGTCTGCACCTG
The DNA here is from genome assembly GCF_015654165.1 of Pantoea sp. SM3640. Taxonomy (NCBI): domain Bacteria; kingdom Pseudomonadati; phylum Pseudomonadota; class Gammaproteobacteria; order Enterobacterales; family Erwiniaceae; genus Pantoea; species Pantoea sp. SM3640. The sequence continues at coordinate 2,230,850 of NZ_CP064872.1, read as the reverse complement.
TCCATCGCGTGCGCTGGTGCAGGAGTCGATCTACGAGCCGTTTATGGCGGCGGTGATGAAGCGGGTAAAAACCATCAAACGCGGTGACCCGCTGGACACCGATACCATGGTAGGCGCGCAGGCGTCGCAGCAGCAGTTCGACAAAATCCTCTCTTATCTTGAGGTAGCACGGCAGGAGGGCGCAGAAGTGCTGGTAGGCGGTGGCGTAGAGAAGCTGGATGACTCACTCAACAGCGGTTACTACATCCAGCCAACCCTGCTGAAAGGTAACAACAGCATGCGGGTGTTCCAGGAGGAGATCTTTGGCCCGGTGATCGGCATTACCACCTTTAAAGATGAGGCGGAAGCGATCAGCATCGCCAACGACTCGATTTATGGCCTGGGTGCCGGCGTCTGGACCCGCGATATCAACCGTGCCTATCGGGTGGGCAGGGCGATCAAAGCGGGGCGCGTCTGGACAAACTGTTATCACCTCTATCCGGCGCACGCTGCCTTCGGCGGCTACAAGAAGTCGGGCATCGGGCGTGAAACTCACAAAATGATGCTCGATCACTATCAGCAGACGAAAAACCTGCTGGTCAGCTACAGTATTGAGCCGCTGGGCTTCTTCTGATGGTCTCAGTCGTGCCGGCTTAATGCGGCACGCTCTCACACTAAACCACGCTACGGCGTGGTTTTTTTGGTTAGAAGGCCGAAACCCGTTAGGAAATATCTGGTAGCCAGTTTATAAAAGCGAACCGGTAAAGAACAATTAATCAGTCTGGTCTGAAAGCGCATCTGGCCTGATTAACGTTTCGCTTAACCCCTTCCAATCCCCACCCTGCCTGGTTTACATCCCCCTCACTGTAAATCCGTATAAGATATTGATATTTATTTAAATATATAAATATCCCCTTGCGACTCAGCATAGTTGCAGACTGCCTGTACGACATAAAAACTTTGAAATTTGGCTTAAATCAGAACCATTAAAAACGTGAGTGCTTTTAATAGCAATCTCAGAGGAAACTTATTTATGTGCAAAAAAACTTCATATTTTCGCAAGTTGTTAAGATTAGTCCTAACCGTGTGCTTAAAAGTAACACATATTTGTATTAACTTTATTTGTTAAGGTTTACTTGAGTAAATTCTTCTGAAAGTGGGGCGTTGAAATTTTGTCAATCTTCTGTAAACTCGCAGCTAATATTTACACATGGATTGTAATCTCTGAACCACGGGCAGGATCTACCTGACTCGTGCGGTAGCTATGAAATTTCAGTAAAGTTATAAGTAACTGAAAATAAACAAATATAATGAAGATTATTCGGGCGTAATGTGTCATTTCTTACTGCCGGATAATTGACTCACGGTTATCGGCTTAATTCAATCCGCCGGTTTTTCGACCAGGGATGGCATAAGGAAAGCTTGGGTTTACCCCACCTTCTTAAATTTGCCGGGAAAAAATTGATCATGTTTCTGATCGTTGTTTGCCAGGACAGATTCCTCCCATTTCCCGTTTACGTCCCCGATGTTGCTTTTTTATACTTAACTTTTGCTGATCGGTTAACGTTTCGCAGCAAGACGCTTAGGCGCTTTTTGTTTAAGGATTATTTTTTAATCTGGCACTAAGTGGCTTCCTGTGCAGATGACATCTCCGATTTTCATTACTGACACCCGGCCTCTGGCCACTCTCCAAGGTATGAATGGAACACAACATGAAAAAAATGGTGAAGCTCCGCGTTGCGTTAGGCCTGATGTTTGTTTTTTCAGTCGCCGGTTGTAAAACCCCGCCAAAAATGACCGATGACACCCTGGTCACCAGCACGGTGGACGGTGTGGCGATCAGTCACCGTTATGCCGTAAAACCGCCAGCGCAGTTCAGTCCGGTCAATGAAACCTATCGCGCGCTCTATCCCGGTTCGGTAATGAGCCAGCCAGGCTACGGCGGCAAGGTAGTGGAGACGCTGAAAACCGGCGAAACCTACACCGTGATTGGTCAGGTCGAGAACAACTGGCTGGCGCTGGGTGAACCGGCTCAGGCAGCAGAGCCTCAACCAGACAACGCTACCGCCAGTGTCAAAGATGCACCTCAGTCTGCCGCGCCGCAGTCAGCCGTCCAGCTGACAGGCTATGTGCCATTCCGCGCCGTGGTGAAAAGCGCACTCTACGATCAGACCGTCAAAGCCGATCAGCCGAAACGCCGCGTGCGCAGTAGTAGCAAGAAGAAAACCTGCGTCGCGGTTAACGGTGACAGCACTGCCTGTCAGAACAGCACTAACGGAACCTGGATCATTAACTAATCGCACTGAGCAGGGAGGGCTGGATGATGAGAACAACACAACTGCGCGGTGGGCTGATCGTGCTGCTGATGTGGCTGCTGACGGCCTGCAGCAGCAGCAGTACGCCGCCGGTGGCTTACTACAACCTGGACGTTCAGGGGCAGAATCAGCTTAACGGCGGTGCGCCGCTGAAGGTTCGTGTGGTGTTACTGAGTTCCGATGCGGAGTTCATGTCAGCAGACTTCTTCTCCCTGCAAAACCAGTCCGCAACGGTGCTGGGCAGTGCGCAGCTTAACACCCAGCAATTCTTCCTGACGCCAGAGCAGCGCAGCAAAACGCTGCGGATTAAGAGCCTGCCTGAGGCGCGCTTCATCGGCATCATGGCGGAATATCAGGCGCTGGATGGCAAGGTGTGGCGACTGTCGCTGCCGGTTCCCGAAGGGGAGTCACCCTCATTCTGGGCATTCTGGAAACGTGACGATAGCGAGCTGAATGCGCGCATCGTGGCGGGAATTAATGGCCTTCACGTGGAAAAACAGTGATGTCGATGAACAGAGCCGAAAAGGTCGTCTGGACCGAGGGGATGTTTCTGCGTCCTCACCATTTCCAGCAGTCAGAAAATTATCTTCTCAGCACCCTGCGTGAATGGGGTCAGTCACAGCGCGTTTACACCTGGGGCTTTTACGATCTGGAGTTTGATGAAGCGCTGCTGCGTCAGGGGAAACTGGCGCTGAGTGCGGCCAGCGGCTGTCTGCCAGACGGCACGTTTTTCGCCTTCAGCCAGCCGCAACATGGCCCGGCACCGCTTGATCTGCCAGCTTCTGTTGACCGCAGCAAAGTGGTGCTGGCGATACCGACCCGTCGCAATGGCCGCGAAGCCGTCGCTTTCCAGGAGTCGCAGGATTCTCTGGCGCGCTATCTGGCCTGGGAAGCGGAAGTGGAAGATGACAACGCCCAGGCCGTAGGCAGCGCGACGGTACAGTTCGGCAAGCTGCGCCTGCGGCTGATGCTGGAGCAGGATCTGACCGCCGAGTGGACCGCGATGGGCGTTGCGCAGGTGATTGAAAAACGCAGCGACAACCATATCCGGCTCGACAGCGATTACATCCCGCCGATGCTGACTCTGAACAGCAGCCGTCCGCTGCAAAACATGTTTAACGACCTGCACGGGCTGATCCAGCAGCGCAGCCAGCAACTGAGTCAGCGTGCACCCGGCACCGGCCGCTTCAACAGCGCCGATATGGTCGATTTTATGCTGCTGGCGCTGCTCAATCGTCAGCTTGGCCTGCACAACCATCTGCAACATCTGCCGCTGCTGCATCCTGAAACCCTCTACAGCCACTGGCTGCAACTGGCCGCAGAGCTGAGTACCTGGACGCCCGCGCGCGCGCCGGAAGGACTGCCGCTCTACGATCATGATGACCTGCATAACTGCTTCAGCCGTCTGTCGCTGCTGCTGCGTCAGGGTCTGTCGCAGGTGATGGAGGAGAGCGCCATTCAGCTGCCACTGACGCAGCGTTCGCACGGCCTTAACGTCGCTACCGTGCCGGAGAGCAGCATGGTGCATGAGTTCGGCTTTGTGCTGGCGGTGAAAGCCAGCGTGCCGGCCGACACCCTGAAAACCCATTTCCCAGCACAGATGAAAGTCGCGCCGGTCAGCAAAATCCGCGATCTGGTGCAGCTGCAGCTGCCGGGTCTGGCACTTCGGGCGATGCCCGGCGCGCCGCCGCAGATCCCGTGGCATGCCGGATACAGCTATTTCGAACTGGATAAGAACAGCGAGCTATGGAAAGAGATGGAGCGCTCGGGCGCTTTTGCGCTGCATCTTGCCGGTGAGTTTCCGGGCCTGAACATGGAGTTCTGGGCCATCCGCAGTCAGTCAGAATAATAAACTGAGCACGCAGCATGATGCAGGAACAACAACATTCACACAGCGATCTTGCGCCGGATGCCAGCCACCAGAATGTGCTGGTTGCGGCGGCCAACCCCCTGATTAACGCGATTCCACAGATCCGCCATTCGGTGTCGCATGAAGACCCGGCGCAACTGCGTCAGCAGCTGATCGACCAGATCCGCCGCTTTGAGCTGAGCTGTCAGCAGTCGGGCCTCGGCTACGAAGTGATCATCGGCGCGCGCTACTGTCTCTGTACCGCGCTGGATGAGGCGGCGGCGCTGACGCCGTGGGGCAGTCGCGGCGTCTGGACCAGCAACGGTCTGCTGGTCACCTTTCATAACGAAACCTGGGGCGGCGAGAAGTTTTTCCAGCTGCTGGCGAAGCTGTCGCAGAACCCCAGACGTCACATTCTGATGCTGGAGCTGATCTACTTCTGCCTGCTGCTGGGGTTCGAAGGACGCTACCGGGTGCTGGACAATGGCCGCTCGCAGCTGGAGACCATCAAACAGCGCCTGCTGCAGATGATCAAAAGCGTACGCGGCAGTTACGCCGCGGCGCTGTCACCGCATCCCACCGATCAGCCGGTGCTGCGCAAGCTATGGCGGCCGATGATCCCGCTGTGGGCCTGTGCGGCCGTGGCTGGGCTGGCCGCCTGTCTGTTCTACATCGTGCTCAACTGGCGTCTGGGTGATTACACCTCGCCGGTGCTGGCCCGCATCTATCAGACGGCGCTGCCGGAAGTGAAGATTGGCAACCCGGCGCCGCCTCCGCCTGCCACGCTGAATCTGCGCGCCTTCCTGAAGCCGGAAATTGATGCCGGGCTGGTGGCGGTGCGTGATGAAGCGGACCGCAGCGTGGTGACGCTGAAAGGGGATGGGCTATTTGCTTCGGCGGCGACCGAAGTGCGCGGCGGCTACATTGACGTGATCCGGCGCATCGCGGCGGCCATGAACAACGTCAGCGGCCAGATTCAGGTGATTGGCTACAGCGATAACGTGCCGATCCGCAGCGCGCGCTTCGCCTCCAACTTTGAGCTGTCGCTGGCGCGCGCCCGTTCGGTGCAGACCCTGCTGCAACAGCAGCTGGCGCAGCCGTCGCGGGTGAAAGCGGAAGGGCGCGGCGAAAGCAATCCGCTGGTGCCGAACACCAGCGCAGAAAATCGCGCGCGTAACCGTCGTGTTGAAATCACACTGCTGGTGGCGCCGGATGCGACGCATGCCGAACTCAACGGCCTGGCGAGAGGGAACTGATCCATGCTGAATATTCTGTTTGCGGTGCTGACCAGCCGCCTTGCGTGGGGCTTTGTCGGCATCACCGCGCTCTCTTTTATCATCTGGGTGATTGGCCCGGTCTTCTCTATCGTTGATTCGCGGCCACTTGAGCCAGAGCAGAACCGCATGATCAGTATCGCGCTGCTCTATCTGGTCTGGGGACTGGGGCAGGCGATTCCACGGCTCTACAATTACTGGCTTAACCGCAAGCTGATGTCGAGTCTGGAAACCGGCAAAAGCGATGCGCCGGAAGCCGATCGTCAGCGTCTGACCAGTGAAGAGCAGGTGCTGGCGGGCCGTTTCTCCGAAGCTACTGAAATGCTGAGAAAGGCGCACTTCCAGCGCCACAGCAGCAAAGGCACGCCGTTCTGGGCGCAGCGCTTTGGTCGGCAGTATCTCTATCAGCTGCCGTGGTACATGATTATCGGTGCACCCGGTGCCGGTAAAACCACCGCGCTGGTCAACTCCGGCCTGCAGTTCCCGCTGGCGGATAAGTTTGGCAAGTCGGCCCTGCGCGGCATTGGCGGCACCCGCAACTGCGACTGGTGGTTTACTAACGACGCCGTGCTGCTCGATACCGCCGGGCGTTACAGCACCCAGGAGAGTCAGCAGGAGCGGGATGCCAGCGAATGGCACCATTTCCTCGATCTGCTGCGTAAATATCGCGGACGTCAGCCGATCAACGGCGTCATCGTCACCCTGAGCGTCTCCGATCTGCTGAGTCAGTCGCCCGAGGCACTGCGCAACCAGGCGCTGGCGCTGCGTCAGCGTCTGATGGAGTTGCACGATCGTCTCGGCATCCGTTTCCCGGTTTATGTGCTGGTCACTAAAGCGGACCTGCTCAAAGGTTTCCGCAGCTACTTCGCCTCGCTGGATAAAGCGCAGCGTGAACAGATCTGGGGATTCACCTTTCCGTGGGCGAAGGCATCCGCCGCCGATTTCGAGCTGAACAGCCAGTTCCAGCAGGAGTATTCCCTGCTGCAACAGCGGCTCGATGCCGGACTGGCCGATCGGCTGCTGACGGAGAGCGACGCGCAGGCGCGTGCCGAAAGCTATCTCTTCCCACAGGAGTTCGCTGCGCTGCGTCCGTTGCTGGCCGACGCGCTCGACACGCTGTTCGCCCGCTCCGATTTTGAAACCCAGTTCGCGCCACGCGGCATCTACTTTGCCAGCGGCACCCAGGAAGGTCTGCCGTTTGACCGGGTAATGGGCGAGCTGAACCGCGCCCTGAATCTGCCAGGCCAGCAGGCGGGCGAATCAGGCAGCTGGGATCAGGTTGATAAGGACGCCCCGATTCCGCAGAACAAAGGGCAGAGTTTCTTCCTCAAAGGCGTGCTGGAAAATGTGATTTTCCAGGAGTCGGGTCTGGCGGGCAGCAACCGCTGGTGGGAGCTGCGCAACCGCGCCGGACTCTGGTCAGGCTATCTGGCGCTGCTGTTGCTGTTACTGGTCGCGGGCAGTCTGTGGCTCACCAGCTACAGCAAGAACAAAGCCTATCTGCAGGAGATGGCCGCTAAAGCGCCGCAGGTGGAGCAACTGGGCGACCAGCTTCAGAAGCAGGTCAACGGCGATCTCTTTGCGCTGGTGCCTTATCTCAACACCCTGTTGCACCTGCCGGAAAGCGCCGACTTCTCGCTGGAATCGCCGCCGCTGACGCGTCGTATGGGCCTTTATCGTGGCACCGAGGTCAGCGATGCGACGCGTGCGCTTTACGACAAAGCGCTGAAGCAGCTGCTGTTGCCGCAGGTGGCGCAGAACATCACCCGCTGGCTGCGCAATGACAACGGCAGCGACGCTGACTACAGCTATGAAGCGCTGAAGGCGTATCAGATGCTCTATCAGCCGAAGCACTACGATGGCAAGTTCCTGCAGGCGTGGCTGATGCTTAACCTGTCGCGCGAGCTGCCGCAGAACGTGACACAGCAGCAGGTAAAACAGCTGGCGTGGCATCTGCAACAGCTGCTGGAGACGCAGATTCACTCGTCGCCGTATGCGAAGGATGACGCGCTGGTAAAGCGCGAGCAGGCGCTGATTAATCAGATGCCGCTGTCACAGCGCGTCTATGGACGCCTGAAGCGCCTGCTGCAACGTGATGACAGCCTGCAACCGGTGACGCTGGCGGCGCTGGGCGGTCCCCAGAGCGAGCTGGTGTTTTCCCGTAAAAGCGGTAAATCGGTTAATGACGGTGTGGCAGGTCTCTATACGCCGGACGGCTACTGGCAGCATGTGGACAAGCAGATTGGTCCGGTGACCCAGGCGCTCTATCAGGACGATCTCTGGGTGCTGGATGGCGCTGCGCCGCAGCAGAAAAGTGAGCAGACCGATCTCGCGGTGCGTCAGCTCTATGTGCAGGACTACATCCGCCAGTGGGAGCAGTTCCTGAGCGATATCCAGCTCAACAGCAGCGCCGATCTCTCGCAGCGTATTAACACCGCGCGTTTGCTGTCGGGCAACCACTCGCCGCTGCGCCAGCTGGTCATCAACCTCAGTAACCTGCTGACGCTGAACCGGGCGCAGCCCGATGAGAAAACCGCGCAGGCGGCAAAGCCGTCGGATAACAGCGCTACCCGCACCCTTGAAGCGCTGTTTACCTCGCCCGAAGCGGCTGCGGCGCGTGGACAGGCGGCAGCGCAGGCGTCACCGGAGCAGGCGGTTGCCGTGCATTTTGCGCCCGTGCTTGAGCTGGCTCAGCCATTACAGCAGGGCAGCAAGGTGCTGGCGGTGGATGATTTCCTGCATCAGATTGACGATCTCTATCGCTACCTCACGGCGGTGCAGGATGCCGCCAACAGCGGGATGCCGCCACCGGCCAGCGATGCGATCAGTCGTTTGCAGGCCAGCGCCGGACGTCTGCCCGGTTCGCTGCAGAATATGGTCTCCAGTATGGCGGTCGGGGCCAGCAGCGATGCGCAGCGCCGCGACATGGATAACGTCCGTAAACGCATCACCATGGAAGTCGGCAGTTTCTGTCGTCAGGCGATCGCCGGCCGTTATCCGCTGGTGCGCTCCGCGCGCAGTGAGGTGACACCCGACGATCTGGCACGGATGTTCGCCCCCGGCAGCGGCATGATGGACAGCTTCTTCCGCGACAACCTGGCCAGCAAAGTCGACACCACCAACGCCTCATGGCGCTTTACGCCGGGTATCGACGGCAAAACGCTGCCGGGCGGCGAAGCGCTGCTGCGTCCTTTCCAGCAGGCGCAGTCAATTCGTGATGCGTTCTTTGCCAACGGTGCGACTACGCCAGGCTTCCGCGTCACGCTGCGCACCGTAAAAATGGACAACGACATTCTTAACCTGACGCTGGATGTGGATGGACAGCAATTGCGTTACAGCCACGGGCCGCAGGCAGTACAGATGGTCAGCTGGCCCGGTCCGGGCGGCACCAGCCAGGTGCGCATGCAGCTGGGCCTGACCAACGGCACCACCTCAACGCTGGTCACCAGTGGGCCCTGGGCACTCAATCGCTTCTTCGATCGCGCCCGTGTTACCGCGGCTGGCGGCCTGACCCGCGAAGCCACGTTCAGCGTGGAGGGTCATCAGGTCACGCTGTCGTTCACCCCTGGCAGCATTCGTAACCCGTTCCAGCTTCCCGGCTTTAGCTGCCCCTGAAACAGGACCCGACAATGACTCATTACGCTGCACCCTGCTGGTACGGCAAATTGCCCAGCGCGGGTGACTTTGTGAAGCGCCGCTTTCCTGATGTCCTCTATCGCCAATGGTCCAGCTGGTTTCAGGTGGGCCTGCATCACTGGCAGAGCAGTCAGGAGGGGGATAACGCGCCGTCGCGCCCGTTCCTCAACGCGCCGGTCTGGAATTTTGTGGTGCCGCCGATGCTGGGCAGTCAGCTGATCCAGATGGGCTGCCTGATTGCGGCACGGGACAGTGTGGGACGTAACTACCCGCTTTGCGCGCTGCGTCACTTCACCCCCGCCGAGTGGTCGCCAGCGCTGCTGGCACGCTCCGGCGAGTGGTATCAGCAGGTGGGCAATACGCTGCTGCGGGTGGTGCAGGGCGGCGGATCGCCGGAGCAGTTGGATCAGGCGCTGATCAGCATTCCGCAGCCGCAACCGCCGCAGGAGACGGGTGAGCCGTCAGATATCCTCAACGTTATCGGGCATGGCGACACGCCTTCAACGCTGAACTGGACGCTGCCGGGTGAGAACTTCGATCCGCAGTTCTACACCAGTTTCTGGTGGACCAATCAAAGCGACGGGTTTCCGCTTTATACCCAGGTCCACAGCGGTAACTTCACCGCCCAGCTTTTTTCATTGCTGTTTGATCCGGCCGGTGGGGCAAAGCCGGGACGAAACGGACTTTATCCCCCGATGTTTGAATCCTGAGGCAACACCCATGACGATGAATACAGAGGCTTTGCTGGCTCCGGTCAGTGATGACAATCCCGGTGGCGATAACCTGGAGTACGACGCCGATTTTCAGGCGATGGATCAGGCCAGTGCCGGTAAAGCCGAACAGCAGTTCGGCAACACCATCATTCCGGCAGAACCCGCCGACTGGAACAAAGTTGAGAAGCTGGCGATAGCGCTGCTGGCCCGCAGTAAAGATTTACGCGTGATGCTGGCGCTGACCCATGCCTGGACGGAGCTGAAAGGACTGCCAGGCTATGCCCAGGGCCTGAAGCTGATTGAACAGGCGCTGCTGCTCTACTGGGAGCCGCTTTGGCCCCGGCTTGAAGAGTACGGCGAGCAGGACCCGTTCTACCGCATCAATGCCCTGGCGCTGCTGGGTGACAAGACGGAACTCAGTGGTGCGGTGCGTCAGTGCTGGCTGCTGCGCTATCCGTCCGACGGTATCACGCTGCGTGATGCAGCCGCCCTGTGCGACGGCAGCAAAACCGAGGTGGCAGACTATCCCGGCGGCCTGCCGCGTCTGATCGATGAACTGGCACGCGGCGACCAGCCCGGCATTGAGGCGGTGCTGCAGATTCATGAGCGGCTGCAGACCATCTGCGAAACCGTGGCCGAACGGCTGGGCGACGCGGCGGTGCCTGAACTGGCCCTGCTGCGCCGACAGATTGCGCTGATCGCCGAACGCTGCCAGGCCACCGATATCAGCCAGCTGATACCCACCGCAGCGGCGGAACAACCCGCAGAAGCGGCGGCCCCGGCGGCGGTCGCAACGGCGCCGCGCGCGGCCGCGGACTGGCGCACGGTACAGATCAGTTCCCGCGCCGATGCCCAGCTGATGCTGGAGAAAGTGAAGCTCTACTTCACCCAGCATGAGCCGAGCCACCCGGCTCCGCTGATGATCGACCGGGTACAGCGCTTAATCGAGCGCGACTTCCTGGAGATCATCCGCGAGCTGGCACCCGATGGCGTGCATCAGCTGGAAACCATTTTCGGACGTCGCGACTAAGCAGGCGTGACCCACTCACACAGCGGGACCTGCGCGCCTGCTGTGACACATTATCCGCGCATCATTGATGGAGAAAACCATGGCAACAAGCAAATCCAGTGGGCAGAAGTTCATTGCCCGCAATCGCGCGCCTCGCGTTCAGATTGAATATGACGTGGAAATTTATGGCGCGGAACGCAAAATCCAGCTGCCGTTTGTGATGGGCGTGCTGGCGGATCTGGTGGGTAAACCGCTGGAGCCGCAGCCGGGCATCGACGACCGCAAATTCCTTGAGATCGACATCGACAACTTCGATGAGCGCATGAAAGCGCTGAAGCCACGCGCCGCGTTCCAGGTAGACAACACCCTGAACGGCGAAGGCAAGCTCAACATCGATCTCACTTTCGACAGCATGGATGACTTTTCGCCGGATGCCGTGGCCCGCAACGTCGAGCCGCTGAGCAAGCTGCTGGAAGCGCGTACCCAGCTGGCAAACCTGCTGACCTATATGGACGGCAAAAACGGTGCGGAAGAGCTGATTGGTAAAGTGCTGCAGGACCCAACGCTGCTGCAGGCTCTGACCCATCTGCCTAAGCAGGATGAGGCCACTGAAGGTAAGGAGCCGCAGGCATGACGCAGACTTCACAACAACCCCAGTCGCAGGGCGCGGCAAGTTTCAGCCAGGATGAGTTCAGCGCGCTGCTGAACAAAGAGTTCCGGCCGAAAAGCGATCAGGCACGTGCCGCGGTCGAGAGCGCGGTAAAAACTCTGGCGCAGCAGGCGCTGGAGAACACCGTCACCGTTTCCAGCGACGCCTATCGCACCATTCAGGCGCTGATCGCGGAGATCGACGAAAAGCTGTCGCAGCAGGTTAACCAGATTATTCACCATCCGGAGTTCCAGTCGCTGGAAAGCGCCTGGCGCGGCCTGAGCTATCTGGTTAACAACACCGAAACGGACGAGATGTTGAAAATCCGTTTTATGAGCATCTCCAAGCAGGAACTGGGTCGTACGCTTAAGCGCTATAAAGGTGCTGGCTGGGACCAAAGCCCGCTGTTCAAGAAGATCTATGAGCAGGAGTATGGTCAGTTCGGCGGCGAGCCGTTTGGCTGTCTGGTGGGCGACTACTACTTCGACCATAGCCCGCAGGATGTTGAGCTGCTGGGTGAGATGGCTCGCATCGGTTCGGCGGCACACTGTCCGTTTATCACCGGCACCGCGCCGGAAGTGATGCAGATGGAGTCCTGGCAGGAGCTGGCAAATCCGCGCGATCTGACCAAAATCTTCCAGAACACCGAATATGCTGCCTGGCGCAGCCTGCGTGAGTCGGAAGATGCACGTTATCTGGGCCTGGTGATGCCGCGTTTCCTGGCGCGTCTGCCATATGGCATTCGTACCAACCCGGTCGACAGCTTCGATTTTGAAGAGCAGACCGACGGTTCCGATCACGGCAACTACACCTGGAGCAATGCGGCGTATGCGATGGCCGCCAACATCAACCGCTCCTTTAAGGAGTATGGCTGGTGTACCGCAATCCGCGGCGTAGAATCGGGCGGGGCGGTTGAGAACCTGCCGTGCCACACCTTCCCGAGCGACGACGGCGGCGTGGACATGAAGTGTCCGACCGAAATCGCCATCAGCGATCGCCGCGAAGCCGAACTGGCGAAAAACGGCTTTATGCCGCTGGTGCATCGCAAAAACTCTGACTTCGCCGCCTTTATTGGCGCGCAGTCACTGCAGAAGCCGACGGAATATCACGACGCCGATGCCACCGCCAATGCCCGTCTGGCCGCGCGTCTGCCTTATCTGTTCGCCTGCTGCCGCTTTGCGCATTACCTGAAGTGCATCGTGCGTGACAAGATCGGCTCCTTCCGCGAGCGCGATGAGATGGAACGCTGGCTGAACGATTGGGTGATGAACTACGTCGATGGCGATCCGGCTAACTCCTCGCAGGAGACCAAGTCTCGTAAGCCGCTGGCCGCTGCCGAGGTGAATGTGGAAGAGCAGGAGGATAATCCAGGCTATTACGCCGCGAAGTTCTTCCTGCGTCCGCACTACCAGCTGGAAGGCCTGACCGTTTCGCTGCGTCTGGTCTCTAAGCTGCCGTCACTGAAGAATGATAATGCTTAAGGGCTGAAAATGGGCGTGGTGCCGGAATCTGAAACTGCATCGCGCCTCTCCCTGTTGTAACGGCTTTAACCCATTTATTCGCCTGAACGTGTCTGAGCAGAGTGGTGTGCAATGCTATACCCGGTCTTTATCAGACTGAGTGTGTTTGCGTATTCTTTTCACAAGAATAAAAATCACAACTAAGCAAACTGTGGTAAAAAGCGTTTTACCGGCAATAAAGCCGAGTGAAGAGAGAGTGAAATTTTCATAGCGAGAGATAAGGTATATAGACTCGATAATATCGACGATCGCATAAAGTGAAAGTAGTGAAAATATTACGGCCAGAAAAATTGAGAGGGTTTTTTTCATGCTCCTTCCTTTTTTGAGCTATTGAAACTTTCCGCTAATGTAAACTTTTCGTCAGGTTGCTGTCTATTGAATGATGACCTGCAATCTTAGACAAATCGAAGGTCATCGGTTTTGCATATTAAGTTCCGCTATAAATAAGCGTTAACTAAAAGTATTTGTCCGATTTAAAAACGGGCAGCAAGAAGTCTGAAATATCGTTAAGCACGATATTTCAGAAGCAAGGCAAAGGTAAAATATGGACTGTTTTATTCAGCCCCATGCTTTTCTTTTTGCCATATCCTTGCTTTTTTTGAAAGCAATAATCTCAACCAATAAAGAGTGAAAGATAATGGCTATTGATATGTTTATGAAGGTTGACGGTGTTACTGGCGAGTCGAAAGACTCAAATCACACTGGCTGGACTGATATTACCTCTTTCTCATGGGGTGCTTCTCAGCCAGGCAACATGTCTGTGGGCGGCGGCGGCGGTGCGGGTAAAGTTAACTTCAACGACCTGCACGTGAATGCACTGATCGACAAATCCACCACTGCGCTGCTGAAGAACTGCGCAAGCGGTAAGCATCTCACTAAAGTTGAACTCTCTATCTGTAAAGCGGGCGGTTCACAGGTTGAGTATGCGCGCATCACTCTGGAAGACGTTCTGGTGACTGCGGTGAATTACAATGGCTCCGACAACGGCGATACCCTGGGAATGACCTACTCCTTCCAGGCATCCAAAGTGAAGCAGCAGTACTGGGAGCAGAGCTCTTCCGGCGGCAAAGGCGCAGAGAGCAGCGCCGGCTGGGACATTAAAGGCAACAAAGAAGCGTAATAAAATACGCCTCCGAAAAGGGGGCGTATATTCATTGAAATTCAATGGATTAGAGGTTGTGGTAATTATACGTTTCGAACATTTAATTGCAAAAGGAGGTTGTTATGGCTGAGAAAAATTCAATTGAGCCGGGATTTTGTGTTGTTCAGCGTCCAGGAAGACTGACTGAGCAGGCAATGTGGCTTTATGGCACGCGTAATATGTCTGCCGCGAACTATTTTTTGCAATTAAATGCTGATGTTGCATGGGCTAAACCCGGCCAGATTTTAATCGTTGCCGATCCGAATGGTAATAATCACCCGGCAGCCATGTGCACGCTGGAAGAGGCTAAATCCAGAACCAATAATAGTGTCACTCATCTGACCGTTGATGAGGCTGATTTCTTTAACCGCCATTATGCTTCCATTGCTGCTATTACCAATTTTGTGGATAAAGCATCAGGTATCATCGGCGATGCGGGAGAGCGTTATTTCAATGAAATTGGCAAGAAACTTGTCGCTATTGAGAATGCCTACCGTAACCAATATCTGACGTCAGGAACATTGTTCGGGCAGCAGTTTTTTATCGAGCGGAAACGCCTGTTTGGTGAACTTGAAGTATTACTGAATCGTTTATCCCGATTTATGTTGAATTTGCGCCCCTATGAAAAGATTAAGCATGCTTTAAACCTTTCCAGTTCCTCTATTATCCATGACTGGCAAACTGCTGGCACAGGAGTAATACGCGGTTATTCGACCTATGTAGATAGTGCAGCCAAAGCAGCGAAATTTATGAAAATGGGTGGGCTGGTATCCATAGGGTTCGGTGCTGCAAATACTTCTAACGACGTTTATCAGGCTTGTACTGTAGACCGGCAGAGTGAATGTGTTAAAGTTGCCGTAACTAAGTATGCTCAATTTGCCAGTAGCACCGCTGCAAGTATCTATGGTGGTACGTTAGGCTCGGCTTTGGGGCCGGGAGTTTGTCTTGCTGTAGGGGTGGGAACTGGTCCCGTAGGCTATCTGACCTGTAGTCTCGTCGGGGCAGCTGTAGGGGGCTATATTTCTGGTGAAATTGCCAGCTGGTTTACGGGATTAACAATGGATAAAATTTTATGACCTGGCCTTGCATTTTGATCTCTGTTTCAGTGATTTCATTTTTGATTTCCATTGTTTTGCAGGTTATTGGCTACATAATATTCAGAAAAAACGTTCACAACTATGAATCATTAATTAGCGAGTTTCGTAAAAGAAGATTGGATCTTGATTTCAGCACTCAGGTTAGCTCATTTTTCAGTCCATCGTTCCATCCTGTAAAAATTTCCTGGTTTGCACGCTTATATAAAGGTGTAAAACTTCAGCGCAGAGGTAACGAAAGCGTTAGCCAGGAAACTTATGATTTTATTCAATCGTTACCTGAAAAAGAAATAGGCTGGCTAATTCGCCTTCATACCTTAAATATGGTGACTGCAGTAATGATGATTGGCGGAGGTTTAGGTTTTATTATCTGGCGTCATTTTTATAACTAGTATGTGCTTAACAATGATCATGGAGATGGCTGCATCGATATCCGAGTGAATGTGACACCCTGAAAAAAGCAACATCTGTTCTGATACTTGTCACTTCCTGAATGCGCAGATTATGGCAGTGTGTCCCTGATGCTGCCTCCCTGTGGATACTGAAATGAAAAAATTACTGATGTTACTGGCTCTGACGCTATCTCCTGCAGTGCTGGCGATAACGCCTCCGGCGCCAGACGCCTTTAGGCAACCGCAGATTTTCAGCAACTGGCTTCTGAATCGTTGTGCAGGTAAAGCTTCGACTGACAAGGCCTTCACCGATGATGCCTTTAAAAGCGCGTCAGCCTGGTTAGAGGTAAGCCATCTCCCTGTTGAAGCCTTCAGTGATGGCGATAAATTGATTAATGCGTATCTGAAGATGAACCTGGCCGGATCGGTATCAGGTAACTTCAATATGATGAAATGCACGTTGCTTTCGCAAAGCCAGGATGCAAAAGTGCTTTACGAAAAATATAAAAATAAAAGTTAACATCAATGGTGAGTTTCTGATGAAATGTTATTATTTACTGTTATGTGTTTTAGCTTCTTATGTTTCCTCCGTCCAGGCGATGAGTGATTGTTCGAACGGGAATAATACTCAGGAAGTTAACGAATGTGCAGAAAAAAATAAAACAGAGTCAGAGCTGAATTTAAATAAAGAGTATAAAGCGGCGAAAATCCGAATCGAGCACCTTTATAAAGGCCATGATCAGGAGTCCAGCCAGTACCGAAGCGCCTTCGTTGATACTCAGCGCAACTGGCTTAAATACCGTGATAGCCAGTGCAGGCTGGAAGCTTATGCCGCTGATGAGGGCAGCGATGCTTATGTGAGCGTCATGAATTTCTGTATTGACCGTCTCGATAAGGAACGCACTGCAATTCTGAAGCAACTGCCTTATTGATTACCCAGAAAGACTTATGTCTGTTTAAAATTCAAAAAAAGTCACTCTTATTCGTCTCTGCTACGCTGTCTTTTCGGGTTCGGAATTATGCTGCGCGCTTCTTTAATTAAGAATTAATTCCCATCGCAGTGGATTTAATTTATTAACCAGTGAATCTGTCAATTTAAGTAACGTATCCGGCATCACTAATTTAAATAAACCCCAACCCCACAATAAACTCTCCGCTCCCTATACCCCGCGCCTTTCCCCGAGAGGTGCGCGGTATAGATGCCGAACCGCTAACCGCAGGAATCCGTTATGCGCTTTACGATAATAACGACTAAACCCGGCCAACAGCCGCCGCAAACTCATTGTGATTTCTTTCCGCCCGGCGGCACCATTGGTCGCGGCGTGGATAACAATCTGGTGCTGCCGGATGACGACCGAACGCTCTCCCGGCTGCAGGCCATTGTGCACATCACCGCGAACGGTGAATGTCGTCTGACTAACCGTGGCAATGTGACGCGCGTGCTGCTCAACGATATTCCGCTGGAACGCGGTCGTCAGGTTGAGCTGCAGGATGGGGACATTCTGGGCATCGATGATTATCAGCTGCTGGTCAGCGATCTCAATAGTGCGCAGCAGCCGCAGGCTGAAAGGGCGGTTCCGCGTCCGGAGCCGGTCCAGCCCGCCGCGACTCCTCGTGAACCGGTAGCCGAAAAAGCCAGTACCACCGCCGCTATCCCCAGCGAAATCTGGGACAGCCTGGCGAAAGAGTTCTCGATTTCCGACGATCTCTCTAAACGCAAAGCCGCGCCAGAGATGCCGGATGCCCATCCGCTGACCGCGCCCGCCATGCCAGATCGGAATCCGGAAGATCCACTGGCACAGCTAATCAATGATGCGCCGCTGGATTATGGTCAGCAGCCCAAAAACAGCAGCCTGTTTGATGACGGTGATGCGCTCTTTGCGCAGCAGAGTATTTTTGACGACCGTACGCCGAGCACGCTGGCGGCTCAGCCGCACACTACGCCAAAGCAGGCTGAGGCGCCTACTGCGGAACTGGATCCACTGAGCCTGTTCGACGGCGAGAGCAGTGCGGATGTGCGCAACCATGATGATCCATTAGGACTGATGATGGGGAACGCGGTGCCGCTGGCGCAGCCGGAGCCAGCGAAACCGGCGGCGCTGCATGTGCCGCCTCAGCCAGAGACAAAGCCTGAGCCGGTTGCCCCACGCTCACCTGAGCAGGCTTCCGTCAGCCTGAACGAAATGGATCACTCTCCACTATTTAGCGGCATCGACTTACCCGTTGATGACCAGCCTCATAGTGAAGCCCCGCGCCCGACGCTGCTGGCGGATGAGGCGGAATCCGGTCAGACAGACGCGGTCAATCCGCAAAACGACTACGGCGGCATTACGCTGCCGACACCCCAGGCGGTGCAGCGTGCTCCTTCACCGACGCCGAAAGGGCGGCTGCGCATTGATCCGGTTGCCTCGGGTCATCAGCATGCCGCCGCCGTGCAGCCCTCCACATCCAGCCAGAGCAGCGGCGATGCGCTGAAAGGCGAACTGCTGGACGCGCTGCTGGAAGGCATGGGTCTGCGCGATCTGCAGCCGACGCCGCAGTTTGACCGCGAGCAGATGCTGCAGTTTGGTCAGATGCTCAGCATGTTCTCGCAGGGCACGGTCGCGCTGCTGTCATCGCGCTCGATCCTTAAGCGCGGCGTTAAGGCTGACATGACGGTGATCCTCGACGACGCCAACAACCCGTTCAAGCTGCTGCCATCGGGCAAAACTGTCCTGATGCAGATGTTTGGCAGCCGGATGCCGGGCTTTATGCCACCACGTCAGGCGGTGCGGGATGCGCTGATTGATTTGCAGGCGCACCAGCTGGGCATGATCGCCGGTATCCGCGCCATCATCGCCTCGATGCTGCAATCCTTTAACCCGGAGCAGCTGGAGGAAGAGGCACGTCAGGCGGGATCGGTTTCCCGTATCGGCCTGCCGGGCAGCCGTAAAGCGGCGCTGTGGGAGCATTTTGTTGAGCGCTACGGCGAGACAGCGGGCGAGATCGAAGACGATTTCCACACCCTGTTTGGCGAAGCGTTTCTGCACGCCTATGACCTGGAAGTTAATCAGTACAAAGACTCACAAACCCACACGGATGACGCATGAATATCACTATTGCCTCGACGTCGAATCAGGGCGATCGCGCCAGTAATCAGGATCAGATCGGTGATGTCATCGGTAAGCGCTCCGCCTGCTTTGTGGTGTGCGACGGTGTGGCCGGGTTTCCCGGCGGTGACAGGGCGGCCGCCATCGCCCGCAGCAGCCTGCTGGAAGCGTTCGATGGGGATGCGCACCTCAATGCGCAGTCGATTCGCAACTACGTTAATCACGCGAATCACGCTATCCGGCAGCAGCAGAAAGCCAGCAGCGAGCACAGCCGGATGGGCACCACGCTGGTCAGCCTGTTCATCGACCGCGACTACCACCTTGCCTGCTGGGCGCATGCCGGTGACAGCCGCCTTTATCTGTTCCGCCGCGGCTATCTCTATCTGGTCACCACCGACCACAGCCTGGTGCAGCAGATGAAAGATGCCGGACATCGCACCGAAGGTATCAACAGCAACCTGCTCTATTTTGCGCTGGGAATGGGTGATGAGCAGCGCGACGCCAGCTACAGCGACGTGGTCGGGATTGAGGATGGCGATGCCTTTCTGCTCTGCACCGATGGTTTCTGGCACGGCGTGACGCTGGAGCAGATGCAGCAGTCACTGCACATGGTGAATACGCCGGAAGAGTGGCTGACGCTGATGCAGCAAATCATCAAAAACGATCAGTCAGATCAGGGGCAGCAGGATAATTTCAGCGCACTGGCCGTCTGGATTGGATCGCCCCAGGACACCACTTTGCTGCACTCGCTCTCTGAAGCGGCGCAGTTCTTCCCTCTGCGAGATTGAGAACGCCAACATGAAATATGGATTACTGGGTCTGGCTGCGCTGCTGCTCAGCACGCACGCTTATGCTGAAAACTATCGCATCGTTCAGTCCCCGGCACAGAAACTGGATGTCTGGATTGATGACGTCAAAAACAATCAGCTGTCGAGCTGGTGTAACAGCACCATTAACCTGCGCATCGTCACCCTGGGTGAGAAAAACGCGTCGGTGCTGAAAGAGTTTCTGCCACGGGTGGCTGGCCTGATGGCGTCGCAGTGTAAATCGCTGCAGCAGCTGCACTGGCAGCTGACCGATACAGAGGGCAGTGAAATCGCTACCGGCAGCGCCGCCCGGGCGCAGCAGTGGAAAACCGTGGTGACGCCGCCCGCGCCGCCTGCACAACAACAACTAGCCACGGCTGCCGTGCCCGCGGACCCATTGGTCAATGCCGCCCAGGCGGATACCTCGCCATGGCTGCAGTTCAGCCTGCTCGACGGCTGCCATTTCCGCACCTGGTGGCAGCATCCGGCGCAGGGCAGCGCGCTGTTTGTGCCGGCTAAGCAGGGGCTGGTCTGCGGTTCCGATGGCTGGCTCAGCGGACACAGTCGTCTGACGCAGCAGGGTAACGGCGCACCGGCAGCCGTCGGCGTGACCTTCCTGCAGGGCTTCCCGGTGATGGGGCTGAACAGTCAGTCGCCCACCGCCGAACTGCACATCACCACGGTTAACAGCGAGCGCATGGTGCTGAGTAACGAAAAATCCCCGGACAGCTGGCTGGTTCTGCCGTTCAGTAACCGCTTTAACGGCTGGCAGGCGGCCCGTCAGGTGGTGGTGCTGATGCCCGCCAGTGAAGCCGCTGATGAGAGTGCTTTGCAGGCACGTCTGCAGGAAGTCCGTAAAGTCTGGTCACCGTGGGTCAGCGGCAATACCACGCTGAGCGTACAGCTGGTGGAAAAACTGCACCCTGAACTGAAAGATCCCGCCGCTGCGGTTTATCGCACCCTTAACTGACGCAAAAGGAGTTTGCATGGAATCCTTACAACATCATCTTGCGAACGCCACGCTCAGCGAGACGCTGGCTGACGTTACCCGCCAGATTCAGGCCAATCCGGCGAACGCCGACCTGCGGGCTGCCTTTGTGCAGCTGCTCTGCCTGGCGGGCAACTGGACGCGTGCGCAGACGCAGCTGCAATCCTGGCTGGCGTTAAGCCCGCAGGCGCAACCAACGGTTAATCTGTTGGAGCAGGCGATTGCCGGTGAGCGGCAGCGTGATGCCGTGCTGCGTGGCGAGGCACAACCCGTGCTGCCGGGCAGCGCGTGGCACTGGTGCGACACACTGCTGGCCGCATTACAGGCCGAAACCGCGGGTGATGTCGCGCGCGGCAGCGCACTGCGTGCCGACGCGCTGGAGCTTGCTGCCGCCAATCCCGGCACCGCGACCGGGCAGGATCAGCCGACCGCCTTCAGCTGGCTGATGGATGGCGACAGCCGTTTCGGGCCGGTGTGTGAAGTGATCAATCAGGGCCGTTATTACTGGATCCCGTTCGCCGCCATTCGTGAGATGCAGTTCCAGGCACCCGCCAGCGTCACCGATCTGGTGTGGCGTCATACTCGGGTGCAACTGGTGGATGGCAGCGAACAGGTGTGTCAGATCCCGGCGCGCTATCCGCTGCTGGCGGGTGCGGACGAGCGTTTTCTGCGCGCCAGCGTCACCGAATGGCAGCCGCTGGGCAACGATCCGGACCAGTTTATCGGCCAGGGACAAAAAATGTGGCTCAGCGACAGCGCGGAGTTCTCGCTGCTGAGCCTGCAGCAGGTCGCGTTCGATAACGTTGAGTCCGCCAATGAGCCATGATTCAGGCGCGCACAACGACGGCTATGCCCAGCTGCATGGCGGCTTTCGTGCGCGCAAAAAGCGCGATGCGCTGACCGCCCGCGACAAACTGCAATCCTCGCTGCTGGACCGCCTGACCGACAACGCGCCGGACAGGCAGCAGGAGCCGGAGAACAGCATGCTGATCAGCCACAGTACGCTGCGCCGCCACGTGCTGCGCGATCTGCAGTGGCTGTTTAACACCATCAACAACGAAGCGCAGCAGGATCTGGACGGTTTCGATCAGGTGCAGCGCTCGGTCTGGAACTTCGGCGTAGCGCCGCTGGCCGGACAGAACGTCTCCGATATCGAATGGCAGGATATGCAGCGCAAAATGACCAACGCCATTCTGCACTTCGAGCCGCGTATTCTGCCGCAGGGTCTGCAGGTGCGCTGCGTCAGCGATCTCGGCTCGCTTAGTCTGCACAACGTACTGTCGATTGAGATCAAAGGGCGGCTCTGGTGCGTGCCTTATCCGCTGGCGTTTCTGTTCCGCACTCAGGTTGATCTGGAGAGCGGCCATTTCGAACTTCAGGATGCAGGGTAATCATGGACAGCAATCTGCTCGACTATTACAACCGTGAACTGGCTTACCTGCGCGAGATGGGGGCGGAGTTCGCGACGCGTTACCCGAAAGTGGCGGGACGTCTTGGCATGCATGGCATCGACGTGGCGGACCCCTATGTCGAGCGGCTGATGGAGGGATTCGCCTTCCTGACGTCGCGCGTGCAGCTGAAGATGGATGCGGAGTTTCCGCGCTTCTCGCAGCGCCTGCTGGAGATGATTGCACCATCCTATCTCTCGCCAACACCATCAATGGCGATCGCGCAGCTGACGCCGGACAGCCGCAAGGGTGACATCACCCAGGGCTTTCGCGTGCCGCGCGGCACCATGATGGAGAGCCAGAACCTGAAAAAAACCGGGGTGACCTGCAGCTACACCACCGCGCACGATGTGGTGCTGCATCCGCTGCGCATCAGCGAAGTCACTCTCGGCGGCGTGCCCGGCGATCTGCCCTCGGGCGAACTGAAACTGGGTGGCCTGGGCGCGGCCAGTGCGCTGCGCATCCGCATCAGCTGCGAGGGGATCTCCTCATTGAGTCAGCTCAGTGTGGATGACCTGATGCTGTTCCTCAGCGGCCCCGATATCCAGGCGCTGAAGCTGCTTGAGCTGCTGATGCAGCACCGGGTCGGCATCGTCCTGCAGTCCGCAGAGCAGCGGCCGCAGCGTCAGGTGCTGACGGATGAAGCCCTGCAGCAGGAGGGCTTTGCACCGGAGCAGGCGCTGCTGCCGGACGATCTGCGCAACTTCGACGGCTATCGCCTGTTGCAGGAGTATTTTGCGTTTCCGGCGCGCTTCCAGTTTATCAGCCTGAGTCAGCTCGGCCCGTTCCTGCGTCGCTGCGACAACGCTACGGCGTTCGACATCATTATCCTGCTCGACAAAGCGGACAGCGCGCTGGAAAGCGTGGTCGATCACAGCCATCTGGCGCTGCACTGCACGCCGGTCATCAATCTGTTCCCGAAAACCGCCGAGCGCCTGAAGGTCAGCGACAGCCAGCATGAATATCATCTGGTGGTGGATAACATCCGGCCGCTGGATTATGAGGTGCATTCGGTGCAGCGGCTGTTCGCCACCGTAGAAGGCCAGCGGGAAGAGCAGGTTTTCCGTCCTTTCTGGAGCACCTTCAGCGGTGACCAGGGTGATTACGGTGCTTACTTCTCGCTGCGCCGCGAACAGCGCACCTTGTCAGAACAGGCTCAGCGCTATGGCACCCGCACCGGGTACATCGGTTCCGAAGTCTTTCTCTCGCTGGTGGATGAGCATCACGCGCCGTGGCGTGATGACGTGCGCTATCTCTCCGCCGAGGTGATGTGTACCAGCCGCGATCTGCCGCTGATGCTGCAGCAGGATCAGGGCAACTTTGTGATGCCGGACTCCATTCCGGTGTCGGAGCTGAAGCTGTGCAAAGGGCCGACGCCACCGCGTCCGGCGCTGGCCGAAGGCCTTTCTGCGTGGCGGCTGATCAGCCATCTGCAGATGAACTACCTCAGCCTGATGGACAGCAGCGACGGGGAAGGTGCTGCGGCGCTGCGCCAGCTGCTGAGCCTCTACGCCAACCTGGCGGAAGCGCCGGTTGCCCGCCAGATTGACGGCATCCGCCACTGTACGCTCAGCGCGGTCAACCGCCGCGTGCCGGAACCGGGGCCGGTAGTGTTTGCGCGCGGCGTCAGCATCACGCTGGAGGTGGATGAGCAGGCGTTTTCGGGTGCCAGTCCGTGGCTGTTCGGCAGCGTGCTGGAGCGGGTCTGTGGCCGCCTCGTAGCGCTCAACAGCTTCACGGAGTTCACCCTGAACAGCCAGCAGCGCGGCGAAGTGGGCTACTGGCCACCGCGCATGGGCCGGAAGGCGCTGATATGAGTGGCGAAAAAGTCATTACGCTGCCGCGGCTGACCCGACTGCCGGATGATTTCTGGCAAAAAGTGATGGCCGCGCCGTGGCGCTACGATCTGTTCCAGCTGCTGCGGCGGCTGGATGCGCAGGGCGGTCAGCGTTATCCGCTGGGCCGTGCGCCGCTGCCGAAGTTCGAATCGGTGCGCATCGGTCAGACGCCGTCACTGGCATTTGCGCCTGCCACCGTCTCCAGTGCCACGCCACGTGAAGAGTCCGGACGTCATGAGCTGTCGATCTACAGCTTTGGCCTGTTTGGCCCCAACGGGCCGCTGCCGACCCATCTGACTGAATATGTGCATGAACGCATCGTGCATCATCAGGATCACAGCCTGTCGGCGTTTGCTGACCTGTTCCATCACCGCGCCACGCTGCTGTTTTATCGCGCCTGGGCGGATGCGCAGCCGACCGTATCGCTGGATCGCCCCGACGACAGCCGCTTTCTGAACTATCTCGCCTGCCTGGCGGGCATCGGTTTACCGGCCCAGCAGCAGGCCAGTTCGCTGAGTCTTCATGCCCGCCTGATGCTGGTGGGTCATCTCAGCCGTCACGGTCACGATGCCGAAGGGCTGGTGCGCATCCTGCGCCACTACTTTGGCGTGCCGGTCCGGCTGACGCAGAACCTGCCGCACTGGCTGACGCTGGATAGCCGCGATCAGGCCCGGCTGGGCGCGGGACGCCACATGCCCCGTCTGGGTGCCTCTGCGTTTCTCGGGGTGGCGGTGCGCGATGTGCAGCACCGTTTCCGTCTCCATCTGGGACCGCTCAGTGCCGCGCAGTATGCCCGTTTTCTGCCGGATGCCCCCGGCGCGCAGGAAGTGCGCGACTGGGTACGCCATTATCTCGGTATCGAAATGCAGTGGGATCTCAGCCTGATCCTGGCCGCTGACGAAGTGCAGGGTGTGGCGCTGGGCGGCAGTGCCCGACTCGGTTATACCAGCTGGCTGGGGCAGATGCCGCAGCCGCAGGATCGAGAAGATTTTATGTTTGAGGTTGAGGCAGCTTCGCGCTAGCCCAGCCGCTTTCCCTGTTACACAGCCTGCGTCTTTCATTGAAGAGAGCCCCCTATGTCAGAAATCAGCCGTGCCGTGCTATTCGGCAAACTGGATACGCTGTTATTTACCTCGCTGGAAAGCGCCACCGCCTTTTGCAAACTGCGCGGCAATCCCTATGTTGAACTGGTGCACTGGCTGCATCAGCTGATGCAGCAGCAGGATGGCGACTTACAGCAGGTCATCACACATTTTTCACTGGATGAAAAGGCCCTGACTCAGGACATCGTTGCTGCGCTGGATCGTCTGCCGCGCGGTGCCAGTGCGGTCTCCGACCTCTCTGAGCATATCGACAGCGCCGTCGAGCGGGCATGGGTCTACGCCTCGCTTAAATATGGCGCGACCCGCATTCGCGGCGGCCATCTGCTGATCGGCATGCTGAAAACCTTCAACCTGGCCAGCGTACTGAAAGGCATCTCCGGCCAGTTCAGCCGGGTTAATGCCGATGCGCTGCTGGCAGAATTCGACACGCTGCTCAGCAGCAGCAAAGAAGCGCAGCAGGCGCTGATCGCACCGGCGGATGCCGCTGGCGCACCGCCTGCGGCCAGCGGCAGCACGCTGGAGCAGTACGGGCAGGACCTGACTGCGCGCGCACGTGACGGCCGCATCGATCCGGTGACCGGCCGTGACGATGAGATCCGCCAGATGGTGGATATTCTGATGCGTCGTCGTCAGAACAACCCGCTGCTGACCGGCGAAGCAGGTGTCGGCAAAACCGCGGTGGTCGAAGGTCTCGCGCTGCGTATCGCGGCGGGCGATGTCCCTGCGCCGCTGCGCGATGTGCAGCTCTGGCTGCTGGATATCGGCCTGCTGCAGGCGGGTGCCGGGATGAAAGGGGAGTTCGAAGCACGGCTGCAGGCGCTGATCAATGAGGTGCAGTCCAGCCCGACGCCGATTGTGCTATTTGTGGATGAGATCCACACCCTGGTTGGCGCGGGCGGTCAGCAGGGCACCGGCGATGCCGCCAACCTGCTGAAACCGGCGCTGGCGCGCGGCCAGCTGCGCACCATCGGCGCGACTACCTGGGCCGAATATAAAAAGTACATCGAGAAAGACCCGGCGCTGACCCGTCGCTTCCAGACCGTGCAGGTGCAGGAGCCGGATGAAGCCAAAGCGATTCTGATGCTGCGCAGCACCGTCAGCGCGCTGGAGAAACACCACCGGGTGCTGCTGCTGGATGATGCGGTCAGTGCGGCGGTGAAACTGTCGCATCGCTACATTCCGGCGCGTCAGTTGCCGGACAAAGCGGTGGCGCTGCTGGATACCGCCTGCGCCCGCGTGGCGGTCAGTCAGGGCGCACAGCCTGCGGCGCTGGAGGATTGCCTGCACCGTCTGGCCGCGCTGGAGATTGAAGCGGAGATCATTGAACGCGAAATTAAGGTCGGCCTCGGTGACGTCACCCGCCAGCAGGCGATTGCCGCAGAGCGCACTGCCCTGGAAGCTGAACGCGATGCGCTGCAACAGCGCTGGCTGCAGGAGCGC
This sequence comes from Pantoea sp. SM3640, assembly GCF_015654165.1. NCBI lineage: Bacteria > Pseudomonadati > Pseudomonadota > Gammaproteobacteria > Enterobacterales > Erwiniaceae > Pantoea > Pantoea sp. SM3640. Next base: position 2,204,567 of record NZ_CP064872.1, on the reverse strand, counting down.
GAACTGGTCGAGACCCTGATTGCGCTGCGTGCCCGCTGTGTTACCGAAGAGGATGCGGCGCTGCGTGAACAGCGTGATGCAACGCAGCAGCAACTCACTGCGCTGCAGGGCGACACGCCGCTACTGTTTGCCGCCGTCGATGCGGGCGTGGTAGCGGCCGTGGTGTCGGACTGGACCGGTATTCCGCTGGGCCGGATGGTGAAGAATGAGATCGACGCCGTCCTGAATCTGGCTGACACCCTGAACCAGCGCGTCATCGGTCAGCGTCACGGTCTGGAGCTGATCGCGAAGCGGGTTCGCACCACACGCGCGCGCCTGGACAACCCTAACAAACCCGCAGGCGTCTTTATGCTGTGCGGTCCGTCCGGTGTAGGGAAAACCGAGACCGCACTGGCGCTGGCCGAGTCACTGTATGGCGGTGAGCAGAATATCATTACCATCAACATGAGCGAGTTTCAGGAAGCGCACACCGTCTCGACGCTGAAAGGCGCACCGCCGGGCTACGTCGGTTACGGCGAGGGCGGCGTGCTGACCGAAGCCGTTCGCCGTCGTCCCTATAGCGTGGTGCTGCTGGATGAGATTGAGAAAGCCCATCCGGATGTGCATGAGCTGTTCTTCCAGGTGTTCGACAAAGGCTGGATGGAGGATGGTGAAGGCCGCCACATCGATTTCCGCAACACCATCATTATTCTGACCTCGAACGTCGGCACGCAGTTGATCAGCGCGATGTGCGCCGATCCTGAACTGATGCCGGATCCCGATGCCCTGAGTACCGCACTGCGTAAGCCGCTGCTGGAGGTATTCCCGCCTGCGCTGCTGGGCCGTCTGCTGGTGGTGCCCTATTACCCGCTCAGCGATGACATGCTGGCGGAGATCGTGCGGCTGCAGCTGGCGCGCATCGTGCGTCGTCTGGCCGACAACCACGGCATTGAGGCGCAGATCGACGAGTCGGTGGTCAGCCAGATCGTGCAGCGCTGCACCGAGGTGGAGTCCGGCGGTCGCATGGTCGATGCCATCCTCACCAACACGCTGTTGCCGCAGATGAGCCAGATACTGCTGAGTGCCCACGCCCGCGATGAACGCTATCGCCGCGTTGAGGTGCGTTGTGAGCAGGGCGAATTTGTCTGCCAGTTCGCTGTTTAAAGCCTAGTCATCAGAGAGTTTTCGAATATGTCGGAACATGATCAACCCCTGAATGTCCCCAACGCCCTGCCGCTGGGTTACCGCTTCAATGAGTTTGAAATCAAAGAGGTCATCGGCGGTGGCGGCTTTGGCATCGTCTATCGCGCCTGGGATCACCAGCTTGAGCGTGATATCGCCATCAAAGAGTTCATGCCTGCCTCACTGGCAGTGCGCAGCGATGACCTGAATCTGGTACTGCGCAGCGAGCGCTTCAGCAAAACCTTTCACGCCGGACTGAACAGCTTCATTCAGGAGGCGCGGCTGCTGGCGCGCTTCAACCATCCGAACCTGCTGCACGTGCTGCGTTTCTGGGTGCAGAACGACACCGCCTACATGGGCACGGTGTTCTACAGCGGCACCACGCTCTCGAACTTCCGCGAACGTAATCCGCATTCGGTGAATGAGGCCTGGATCCGTCGCATGCTGCCGCCGCTGCTGGGGGCGATTAAAACCATCCATGAAGCGGGCTATCTGCATCGCGATATCTCGCTGGATAACATCCAGATCCAGAGCAGCGGCGAGCCGATTCTGCTGGACTTCGGGTCGGCGCGTAAAACCATCGGCAACCTGTCGGATGAGAGCGAGACCATGCTGCGCCCCGGCTATGCGCCGATTGAGCAGTACAGCGACAACGACGAGAGTGAGCAGGGCGCGTGGACCGATATTTACGCGCTGGGCGCGGTGCTGCACACGCTGATTACCGGTGCGCCGCCGCCGGTCAGCGTGGTGCGCAGCATCGAAGATAACTACCAGCCGCTGGTGCAGCGTCGTCTGGCGGGCTACTCCACCGCGCTGCTCAGCGCCGTCGATCACGCGCTGGCGCTGAAACCGGAAGACCGTCCGCAGAGTATTGATGATTTTGCGGTGCTGATGGCGCTGCCGGAGCGCGAGCCTGAACCGCTGCTCAGCGCAAAAATGAGCGGGCCGGGCACCATGCTGGTGCCGATTGAAGAAGAAGAGGTCGTCACACCCGCCTCGCCGCTGAAAACGCTGCTGGGGCATCGCTTTGCACTACCGGGTCTGGTGGCCGCAGGCGTGCTGGTCGGCCTGTGCGCCGGTCTGCTGATGTCGCGTGGTGAGGACCAGACGGCACCGGCTGAGACCGCGCAAAACAGCGCGCCTGCCGCCACCGTCGCGCCGGTTAATCAGCCGGTGGCTGCGCCACCGACGCAGGCTGAGACCCCACCGGATACCGTTGCCAGCGCCCCGGCTCAGACTGCTGAGCCTGCGCAGACCGCCGCACGTGAACCCGATCCTCAACCGGCACCGCCACCCGTGCCGGTCGCCCAGGTCTATATCCGTCTGCAGCAGGGTGAACGCGTTCAGGTCAACGGTCAGCCGCAGGCGCTGGTCCCTGCGGTGAATGGCTTCGCCACGCTGCAGCTGGCACCGGGTAACTACACCTTTGCCATCAGTGGCCAGAGTGGCACCCGCCAGCAGATGCTGACCATCAGCGAAGAAGGCGTCTGGTTGCTCGATCCACACAGTTAATAGTCAGGGATTACTTATGTTCTCACGCATTACTGCACAGCTGCCGGCGGACGGCCTGCTGTTCCATACGCTCACGGGCAGCGAGACGCTGTCCCGTCCGTTTGTGCTCACTGCCGAACTGCTGGCCACCGACGCGCGCATCGACCGCCATGCCCTGCTGGGCAAGCCGGTTACCTTTTCGCTGCCGACCGATGGCCTGATGAGCGCGCTGAGTCCGCGCTACCTCAACGGCAAAATCACCCGGATAGCGGTGCGCAGCCAGGAGCTGAGCGGCACGCGCTACGCGGTCTACCAGCTGACGGTGGAGCCGGACCTGTGGCCGATGCGGCGCGACCGCAACCTGCGCATCTTCCAGAGCCAGACGGTGCCGCAGATTGTGCAGACGCTGCTGAAGGAGTACGCGGTTAACGTGGAGACGCGCCTGGCGGGCAACTACCGGGTGTGGGAGTACTGCGTGCAGTATCAGGAGAGCAGCCTGGACTTTATCAGCCGCCTGATGGAGCTGGAGGGGATTTACTACTTCTTCCGCCACGAGGCGGACAAACATACGCTGGTGCTGTGCGACGCGCCGGACCAGCATCAGGCGTTTCCGGGCTATGAGACCATTGCTTATCACGTCACCCCGTCGGGCGGCGTGGTCACGGAAGAGGGCATCAGCCAGTGGTCGCTGGCGGAGAGCGTGACGCCGGGCATCTACAGCACCGACGACTACGATTTCCGCAAGCCCAACGCGTGGATGCTGCAGGCCCGCCAGAACCCGGCGTCGCCGGTGCCGGGCTCGGTGGACGTCTACGACTGGCCGGGTCACTTTGTCGACCACAGCCACGGCGAGTCCTACGCGCGCATCCGTCAGGAGGTGTGGCAGGCCGAGCACCACAGCGTCAGCGGGTCGGGCACGGCCACCGGCATCGCCCCGGGATTTACCTTCTCCATCATCAACGCGCCGCACTTCAGCGACAACGGCGAGTATCTGGTGACCTCGGCGACCTATGACTTTGCCGAGAACAGTTACGCCAGCGGCGACACCGGCGACAGCCGTCACAACATCAGCTTCACGGTGCTGCCGTCGTCGGTGACGTACCGCACGCCGCCGGAGACGCCGTGGCCGAAAACGCACGGCCCGCAGACCGCGAAGGTGGTCGGGCCGAAAGGCGAATCGATCTGGACCGACCGCTACGGCCGGGTGAAGGTGAAGTTTCACTGGGACCGGCTGGCGAAGGGCGACGACACCAGCTCCTGCTGGGTGCGCGTCTCCAGCGCATGGGCGGGTCAGGGGTTCGGCGGGGTGCAGATCCCACGTGTTAACGATGAAGTGGTGGTGGACTTTATCAACGGCGATCCGGACCGTCCGCTGATTATCGGCCGCGTGTATAACGAGGCGAGCATGCCGCCGTGGGCGCTGCCGGCAGCGGCGACGCAGATGGGCTTTCTGAGCCGGTCGAAGGATGGCACGGCGGACACCGCGAACGCGCTGAGGTTTGAGGATAAGGCGGGTGAGGAACACCTGTGGATTCAGGCGCAGAAGAACATGGATACGCATGTTAAAAATGACGCCAGCCATTCAGTTGCCAACAATCACAGCCATTACGCGGGCGGCAATGAGCTCTACCGTGTCGAAACTAACCGCGTCCACGGAGTGAAAGGGGGTGAAGAGCGGCTGACCGGTAAGGGCAAACTCGATGCGGTGGTTGATACTTACGTCGTTGGGTCGGGCACTAAGCTTCGCCTTGAATGCGGAGAGAGCGCTATCGAGCTTAATGCGAATGGCCAGATTAATATTGTGGGTAAAGGCTTCAATATTTTCGTGCAGGGCGACGGTCATATCACCACCTCTGGCGGCAAACTGAACCTGAACACAGATGGTGCGAAGCCAGGCACCAGCGCACCGGGATCCAGTCATAAACAGAACATCAGCCAGGCGGTAGAGAACCTGTTCCCGCCGAAGCAGAAAGGACAGGCCGCGCCCGCTGCGCCAAAAGCTGCGACGGCACCGGCGAAAGGGGTGGCTGGGCCGTTAGCCAATTCTGCCTCTGGCGATAAGAAGAGCACATATGACTACTCGGTAGATGAGATGGTCAAAAAACAAAAAGGCCTTAAAGCCACGCCAGTGAAATGGGATAAAACTAAGAAAGGTTTCGTAGATGCTACCGAGGACGATATCAAAAAATATGTCGATCCTGCCAACCACATGGAAGGCAAAGACAAATATCAGTTTGTAGATCTTTCCTCCTCATCCGGGATCAGCAAAGAGGATATGAGCACTTTCCTTAAGGATAAGGGCACACTCTCCGGTCAGGAACAGACTTATCTGGATGCGGCTAAAAAATATAACGTCAATGAAGCTTATCTGGCCGCCCATTCCGCGCTGGAGACGGGAAATGGCACCAGCGAGTTAGCCAAAGGCGTCATGGTCAATGGAACCAAAGTTTATAATATGTACGGCATAGGCGCGTTGGATGGCAATGCGGTGAAAACTGGCGCTAACTACGCTTATAAACAGGGCTGGACAACACCCGCTAAGGCCATTGATGGTGGGGCTAAGTGGATATCTGATAAGTTTGTTGGCTCTGGTCAGAATACTTTGTATAAAATGCGCTGGAATCCGGCCTCGCCGGGTACACATCAGTATGCGACAGATGTTAACTGGGCTACTGCTCAGACAACCAGCATGAAGAAAATGTTCGACAGTTTTCCGAATGCGAATCTTTCTTATGACATACCTGAGTTTAAATAAGGGACTGATAAAAATGATTTTTTCTATGAGAAAGGCAGTGTTGTTGTTTGCGCTGCTGTTCCCTGCCGTTCAGGTAAATCTGGCTACTGCGGCTGCAAGCCTTACGGCCCCTGCAGCCTTAACAGCCGCTGACTTTAGCGTGAAAATCAATAATCATCCTTTTACATTAGGTGATAAATGGAGCGATGAAACTCAGAAGCAGGTGGGCGCGCAGATTAGTGAAAACTTTGTTGGCGATGTGCCTGCCGGTGACATCAGCTATAAGTACTACCAGCACAAATATGATGGTTTTGAAATCTACACTGCAAACCTGTTCTGGCAAAAAGAGCAGCGTGATATCGACAGCTATCTTATTGCACAGATCACCATCAACACGCCTGCGATCAAAACAGCAAGAGGCGTAGGACCTGGCGATAGCCAGGATGTGCTGGTCAGTAAATATGGTCAGGGCACAGTGGATGACAGTGATAATCAACACTGGTTATATTATGACGCTGATAACAAACGCATCTCATTTCAGCTAGAGCATAAAAAAATCAGTCATATTATGATGACGATTAATACGGATGATTGAACAAAATCCTGCGTGATACGTCACGCAGGATTTTATTAATTTTTCAATATTAATCCCTGATGTAGAGAATGAAAATACGCCATCAGATTTAATTGCTTGCTCCGGAGGATTGTGAGTCAGTAAAAATAAATACCATGCTCACTTAAGACCAGATTGGATGTATACAGCAGCATGTCATCTGGCGAGTTGGATGATTATTTAAAAGAACAGATCGGTTAATGTGATAAAAGAGTGCTAATTAATTTATCAGGTAAGGCTATGAAGTTATTTATTAACATGATGCTCTTGGTGATATTTATAGTTTACCCGGCAGTCGTCGCGACAGCTTCAGGAGAAAAGGTTTCTTTTTCTCAGTATAATAGCTTAGGCAACGTTTCGAAGATTTTTCAGGACCAGGGAGTTGTCTCCAGTTTAAAATCTGTTTTAGGTAATGAGTATAATAATTTCAGCCAGAACTTTGATGTTTTTGGCGAGCCCCGTAAAACAGAGGGTGGCGGTATATTCGTTGAGGGCTGGTTAGACGATCTCTATCTTGTGCAAGCATCCGTATTCGTTATACAACCTGATGGCAAAGTCTATGCTGCATGGAAGTTGCCTGAAGACAACAAAATTCATTATATCACTAACGCTCCTGAAGGTAATAAAATTCAGGAAGATATTGCACTCTGGTCTAAGCGATTTGATAATAAATAGTCTGCTATTCAGCATATAGACTTTAATCGTTAATCGCGTGGTATTGATATCTTCTTCAAATTTCATAGCAGGTTAAAATGATTAGGATTTTATGCATTTCAGTGGTTTTATTTCCATTAATGACATCTGCCAATGATTTTTGTCAAAAGACAGCGAGTAACGCCAACGCAAAAGGCGTACGTTTCGATAATACAGATAATGTCTACAGGGTTGCCGGGTCAGGACGGCTGCAATTTTATTCTGCACCTGATGGCCAGTGTGTAGAGAAAAACGTTTTTGTGGTGCCTGGCGATAAATTATATGCTTACGTAGAATATGGAAAATATTACAGCGTAATGTATGTGGCTAATGACGGAAATCAGGCCAATGGCTGGGTCGAAAAATTCAGATTAGTTGAAACACACGCAGGTATCGCACCCGATTATAATGCGAATAAATAGTTAGTCCTTCTGCTCTTAGTATCACCCCATTTTCACTTCCCCCATATGGATATCTATTATGAATTACCAATTCAATGAGGGCGCCTTTGCGCTTTTTCCTGCTGCCTGGCAGGACACCACCATGAATATTCTCCGCGACGAAGCCAGTGGCCTGGCTTTGGTTGTAAGCCGTGGTGTTATTTCTGAGGGCAGTGATGCGGAAAAAGAATTCCAGCGTCAGTGGGACACGTTGCGGAGTCAGATGGGTCACATCCAGCAGAGTGAGTTTGTACGCGTGATGGCTGGTGTGGATAACACCCTACACGCAATTGAAGTTGAAACTATGTTTGACCGTAACGGGCAGGCCGTGTGGCAGAAACAGCTGGCTACGCAGGTGCCGGACTCGAACACCTTAATGATTTTTACGCTCTCCGCGATGCGTCCATTCAATGAAGAAGACGGACAGCGCTGGAGTGCTTTTAAACAAAGCCTGACTCTGAACACGCCACGGAAAGCATAACTTATGGATAATCCTGCGGCCCGCGTGGGCGATGAGATCATTCACTCCAGCATTTTTGCTGATATCACCAGCATTGTGGCAGAAGGTGCGGCGTATGCCGTCATTGGTGCCGCAGTGGGTGCTGCTATCGTCTCGGCAGCGCCCCTGTTGGGTACAGGGGTAGCAGCGGCGAGTGTAGCCGCTGTGGGTAACAGTTGCCTGCTCAGCGGTATTCTGGGTGGTGTACTGGCCAATGCCGTGGGTCTGTCACAGGAGATCAGCAAAGCAGCCGATGGTCTGGGTAACATGATATTTCCGCCGTCACCCGCCGGTGTGATCGCCAGTGGGTCAGAGAATGTCTACGTTAATGGTCTTTTAGCCGCACGCGCGGCCGGGATGCTCACGCCCGGTGAGACACCGCCACCGGAACCACAATCGCCGCAGAGCTTTGCGGACTACGGCGGCATGCTGCTCTCTGCGGTCGGCCAGTTTGGCAGTGCAATGTGGCAGCCCACGGTCGCCTCCGCCGATGCGGGCACCTCTCCGCTGGAGCAGGACAAAGTGGCCTGTGAAAAACACAGTGCACCGCAATATCTGGCGCAGGGATCGAAAAGCGTCTTTATCAATGGCCAGCCTGCGGTACGCGCAAAGGATAAAACCACCTGTGATGCGACTGTGAGTGACGATGTGTCCCCCAATGTCATCATTGGGGGTGAAACCGTCACGGTCAGAGAGATCAAAAGTGGCAAAGTGCCTGGTCTGGCCGTGATGATGATCGGCCTTTCCCTCCTTCGTGGTCGTCCCTGTGAGATCCTCAAAAACATGCCCTGCGCGCTGGCAATGGCGGGCGGCGGGATGCTGGCAGATATGTCGATCAATGCGGCCTTCTCGTCGCTGTTCCCGGTTCATGCAGCGACCGGCGTCAAAGTCCTGAATGATGATGCCGAGCGCGATTTTTCCCTTCCCGGACGTTTCCCGCTGAGTTTTCAGCGCAGCTATAACAGCCTGACTCAGCGCGCTGGCCTGTTTGGTCAGGGCTGGGCCACGGTGTTTGACAGTTATCTGACGCTGGAAGGGAACCGGGCGACCTGGTTTGATGATAACGGGCGTGAACTGAGCTTTGACGTTCCCGGTGAAAAAGAGGTGCTCTACAGCATCAGCGAAGGGCTGATGGTTCGGCGCAATGAGTCAGGCGATATCGCTATTGCCGATGACGACGGTGCGGTATGGCGTCTTTACCGGCGCACGGCTGCCGATCCGCAGGTGCTGCGGCTGGCTTCACTCAGCGACGAGTACGGTAATGCGCTGGAGATAGGCTGGGATGAACAGGCTCGTCTGGTGCGTATCCATGACGCGCCGCTGGCGATTGACGTTACGCTGCACTATGACGACAGACAGCACGCGAGGCGTCCGACATCCGCCAGCCATTTTGATGGCGATCAGCACTGGCCCTTGACGCGCTGGACCTACAATCAACAGGGCCAGCTTGCCAGCGTCACCGATGCCGCAGGCGTTGTCACCCGACGCTTCCGGTACAACGATGACGGATTAATGGTCTGGCATCAGCTGCCCGGCGGGCTGGAAAGTGAATATCGCTGGCAGAAGCTGGATCACTGGCGTGTGGTAGAGAACCGCACCAATACCGGCGATGGCTGCCATATGCATTACGATCTTGAGGCGGGCATCACGCGTGTGTCGACCTATGACGGTCAGCAGCGCGAACACCACTGGAATGCCGCGGGCCTCATCACCTGTTTTATTGATGAGCGGGGTGAGAAGTGGCGCTATGAGTGGGATGAAAACGAACTCCTGACGCGTCGCATCGATCCGCTGGGCAACGCGGTGAGCTTCGCCTATGACGATCTGGGTAACCGCGTTGAAGAGAAAGATGCTGACGGCGGTGTTCAGGCGGTGCAATGGCTGTCACACCGTTCGCTGCCCACGGTGGTTGCCGGAGCTGATGGTTCCACAACGAAATACTATTACGATCCCCATCATGGTCTTGAGCGCGTGGTTGATGCGCTCGGGCAAAGCACGATCTATAAACGGGATGAGTCCGGGCTGGTTGTCGAGGAGATCGACGCAGCAGGTAACAGCTACCGCCGGGAGTTTAACGATGCGGGGCAGGTTATCCGTGAAACCGACTGCTCAGGGCTGACCACGCGCTACCGCTATCATCCCCTGGGCTGGCTCAGCTCTGTCACCGCGCCGGATGGTGAAGAAACCCGTTATCACTATGATGCCGCAGGACGTCCTCTTCAGCTGGAACGTGCAGAGGGATGGGAAGAGCGGTTGCACTGGAGTGAAAACGGACTGCCGCTGGCCTATGAGTCGGCTGATGGCAAGCGCAGTGAATTTCGTTACGACAATGTCGGGCGACTGATTGCCAACCGCAATGCGCAGGGTGAGACGGTTCAGCGAAGCTGGGATAGTCGTGGCCGGTTAACGGCGCTGCAAAACGAAAACGGCGAGCAGTACCAGTTCGAGTGGGGCGCAGACTCTCTGTTACTGGCTCAGGTGGGGCTGGATGGCGTTGCCACGCGATACAACTATGACGCGGCGGGCCGCACGGTATCACGTACCTTTGCCGCCGGACATCCTCAGTCCATTACCCATCGTTATCACTGGAGCCGTGCGGGACAACTGCTGGCGCGGACCACGCCGGAAGGCCAGACGCGCTATCACTACAGTGGTGGCGGCCAGCTGGGTAAAGTGTCGCAGCATCTGCCGCTGTCTGACACTGAGTGGAGCCAGCAGGCCGAGCAGGAGATCACCTTTAAATATGATGCGCTGGGCCGCATCGTTGCTGAACAGGGGGAGCAGGGCGAACTGGCGTGGGAGTATGACGCGCTGGGTAACTGCACAGCCTTAACACTGCCGGATGGTCGTAATCTCAAGCAGCTTTACTACGGCAGCGGCCATTTATTGAGCATCGCATTAGACAACCTGCCGGTCACCGAGTTTACCCGTGACACGCTGCACCGGGAACTGAGCCGGACGCAGGGCGGCCTGACCATGCGCAGTGAATATGACCGGTTAGGCAGACTGCGCCGCCGTGACGTGTTCAAAGGCGACTCGCAGCGTCCTGCACCGCGCGTCTGGTCCCGTCGGCGCGACTTCGATTACGGCAACAACCTGATTCGTGAAGAGCGTGACGATAATCCGTTCAGCCAGACATTATGGAACTACGATAACGCCGGCCGGCTGTTGTCACAGGAAGGCGCACAGCCGGGTAATGAGCAGTGGCGCTGGGATGGCGCAGGCAACCCGCTGGATCGCCATAGTGCCGCCCACGTCATCCATAACCGCGTCACCGAACTGAACGGTATCCGCTGGCAGTACGATATTCATGGCCGCACCACTGAGAAAGATGACGGCCAGACCCGCTGGCGCTACCGTTACGATGGTGAGCATCGCCTGATGGACGTCATCAGCGAGCCGCGGGACCGTAACAAGCCGCGCACAAAGGTGAGTTTCCGCTACGATCCGCTGGGACGTCGCATCAGTAAAACCAGCCAGCAGCTGTTACAGGGAAGACCATCTGGCAACGCCGTAACGACGCGTTTCGTCTGGGAAGGTTACCGTCTGCTGCAGGAGATCCACGACGGCACTCCGCTGACCTACGTTTACAGCGACAGCCAGAGCTATGAACCGCTGGCGCGTATTGATGGTGTGGAAAGCCCGGAGATCTACTGGTTCCATAATGCGGCCAACGGAATGCCGGAGCTGCTGACTGACGCTGAAGGGCAAAAAGCCTGGGAAGGGATCAACAGCCCTTGGGGCAAACTGCTGCGCGAGTCCAGCCAGCGAATGCCAGTTATTCAGCAGAACCTGCGTATGCAGGGCCAGTACCTGGACCGGGAAACCGGACTGCACTACAATCTGTTTCGTTATTATGACCCGGACAGCGGACGGTTTACCCAGCAGGACCCGATAGGGCTGGCGGGCGGGATCAACCTCTACCAGTATGCGCCGAACGCGCTGGGTTGGGTGGATCCGTGGGGGTTGAGTTGTAAGAAAACTAATACATGGAATGAATATCAGCGGCATCATCGTGGCAATTTCAAAAAAACATCCGATGCTTCCGAAGCCTATCATAATTTGATAAAAGAACAGTCTCCTTGGCCATTGAATGAACCTCCAGTTAAAGCAGAAGTTTTACCTGGTGTTAAACTTAATATGGCAGTGGCTCCGGGCCAACCTGCTACCCGCCCGGGCGGTTTTGCTACTTTCGATGATATTCCTAATAAACCTTTCGTAAGGAATGAGCTTGGAGTCAAAAATGAATGGAAACCTGATATTGATAGAGTTATTACTTATGAGGTTATAAAACCCTTGCCTGTCAACTTTGGAGAGGTAGGTCCCCAAATTGATAAAGGGGCTGGTGCTTACCTTAAAGGTGGTAAATCACAGGTGGAAATGTTAGTGCCCCCTAATGAAAGAATGGACTACTTGAGAGTAGTAGATGAAAAGCCCATCGGCGATTGAAGCAGGGAGTAAAAATGAGCGAAATTAATGATCTAAATGTCATGGCTTGTGAGTCGATTGTAAAGTGGAAATGTAAAGAAAAAATATTTTCCATGCCATTTTCTAAAATTGATCAGGTGATGGTCGATGGAAGTAGAGAGTTGATATTTGTTCTAGACCAAAAGAGAGAATTGCCTCAGAGGTTATCTATAATTAACGGAGGAGGAGAGGTTTTATCAACATTTTCGCCTCCTGATGGGGGACGGTTTTACTACATGACCATTGATGCAAAAAAAGAAGTCTTAGTAGTCTGTGTTTTTAGTGAGAAAATTGACGGGTGGAGTGATTGGCATTTTTCTTACAATCAAAAAGATAATTTGCTTGTGCGTGTTTCACCTGCATACTGATGGTTATCTATTCAACATTAGAGCGATAAGATATAATGGGTAGCTATATTTAAGTTCGTGGAGTGATGTGGTTACTCCACGAAAATCTGATAGAATAGATTTTTCAAGATTGGATAAAGTAAAATGCTTATAAAAACAAGCATGCCATTTAATTTTTTATGATTAAAGACAGTTATTTTATGAAAGATAATTCATCAGTAGCTTCCGATTCCATTCTTCGTTGCCTGAAATAAAAAACATGCTAAGAACGTGTTTTTTTAAAGCCTGAAACCACATCAGTCGTTGAACAGGAAATTCATCACATTGCCATCTTTCACGACGTACTCTTTACCTTCTGAACGTATCTTGCTGGCTTATTTAGCACCTTGCTCGCCTTTATAAGCGATAAAGTCTTAAACGCGATGGTCTGGGCGCGGATAAAGTCTTTCTCGAAGTCGGCTTGGATTTTACCGACTGCCTGAGGGCGATCGGGCGACCTGAATGGTCCATGCACGGATTTCTTTCACACCAGCGGCGATGTAGGTCTGCAGGTTCAGGAGAGAGTAACCGGCACTGATAACGCGATTCTGGCCCGGCTTTTCCAGTCTCGGTTCCGCCATGAACTCGTCCCGGTCTTCATCCTCCAGTTCGGCAAGGCCTGACCCACTGATGGCACATAATGGCACCATGAATCGAGTCTACTCGTGACACATTGCATCGGGAACTCTGAGGCACTATGCGCAATCAATGTATTTAAGGGTGACTCACAGCGTCCTGCACCGCGCGTCTGGTCCCGTCGGCGCGACTTCGATTACGGCAACAACCTGATTCGTGAAGAGCGTGACGATAATCCGTTCAGCCAGACATTATGGAACTACGATAACGCTGGCCGGCTGTTGTCTCAGGACGGTGCGCAGCCGGGTAATGAACAGTGGCGCTGGGATGGCGCAGGCAATCCGCTGGATCGCCATAGTGCCGCCCACGTCATGCATAACCGCGTCACCGAACTGAACGGTATCCGCTGGCAGTACGATATTCATGGCCGCACCACTGAGAAAGATGACGGCCAGACCCGCTGGCGCTACCGTTACGATGGTGAGCATCGCCTTATGGACGTCATCAGCGAGCCGCGGGACCGTAACAAGCCGCGCACTAAGGTGAGTTTCCGCTACGATCCGCTGGGACGCCGCATTAGTAAAACCATCCAGCAGCTGTTACAGGGAAGACCATCTGGCAACGTCGTAACGACGCGTTTTGTGTGGGAAGGCTACCGCCTGCTGCAGGAGATCCACGACGGCACTCAGCTGACCTACTTTTACAGCGACAGCCAGAGCTATGAACCGCTGGCGCGTATTGATGGCGTGGAAAGCCCGGAGATTTACTGGTTCCATAATGCGGCCAACGGGATGCCGGAGCTGCTGACAGACAGTGAAGGGCAAAAAGCCTGGGAAGGGATAAACAGCCCGTGGGGCAAACTGCTGCGCGAGTCCAGCCAGCGAATGCCTGTCGTTCAGCAGAACCTGCGTATGCAGGGCCAGTACCTGGACCGGGACTAATTTGCTTTAGCAAATTTGAACATCGCTTCAGCGATGACCCCAGAGGGGTGAGGCACCGCAGGTGCCGAATTAACCGGACTGCACTACAATCTGTTTCGTTATTATGATCCGGACAGCGGACGGTTTACTCAGCAGGACCCGATAGGGCTGGCGGGCGGGATCAACCTTTACCAGTATGCGCCGAATGCGCTGGGTTGGGTGGATCCGTGGGGGTTGATGAAGTGTAAGAACCCTGCGAAAGAAGCGACGAAGTGGCAGGGGCCAAGTAATAAAGATTATCCTGGCATCGATGTTTATGAGAATACGGTTATAAAAAAAGGGACGATTCTTTATGCTCTTCATCCTAATGGAGACCGGTTACCTGCTTATACAGTAAGCCATCCTACAGTCAGACAGTATAAAGGTGATCCACTTGGTTATCATAAAGCTTTGCAAGTTATGCTAGACCCAGCATTTACAATGCGTTCAAAGGTGAGAGCTTACAACGTTACCGAAGATATACATGTAGCCAGAGGACGTGCTGAAGCTAATGCTCAGTATGGTCGAGGAGGAGGGCTACAGTTTTATATACCGGAAGAGGCTCGGCTTAAACTGAAACCTGGAAAAGTAATTGATATATGAAAAAAATGATTTTAGAAGAGAATGGTGCTTTGCTTGTGGATGGAAGTAAAATAGAACTTTCTTCTTACGAACAATTTATTAATTCTTCGTTTTTTAAATCTTCTGATGACCTTATAACTGTAGGTGAGTATTATTTTTCAGCAAAAAATGTCATATGGCATAATGAACCGTTCCATGTACAATTTAGGCCCGCTATTTTTTCTGTTAATAAGAGCGTGTTCCTAATCAGTAAAACTGGTGAGTTTTATAAAAACATTAACGATTGGGAAAAAAGAGCAAATGTAAACGTTTTAATTTCTGAAGAGAAAAGATTGTATGAGTGGATGATGGAAAAGTATCCAGGTAATTATAAGGGTGAATTAAAAGATCCTCCATATGGTCATGTTTGGGGGTTTTCATGGGGTGAGATAACGGTACAGTCTAATGAAAAATCATTTACGTGCGGGATATATATTGAGTGGAGATAAATTTAAAATTAACCAACCTGTCATTATATTAATATGTTGTGCTGCTGCAGAAAATTATAATGAAGGTTGTTAATATTCAACTATTAACATTGGTAAGTATTATTACTGTCTGCAGGCACTGCGATATTGAAGGCCGAACAGTTGATAAATATGATGGACATACCTACTACCTACATTGCTACCATGGTGAGCGTCGCCTAAAGAAATTTATTTATTCTGCCAATTGATCTTAAAACTTTTCCGATGAAGTGTAGCTAGGTTGTTATATTTTCTTAGTGAAGGGTTTATTAGAATAACTATTTATCTCTTTTAATTAAAAATAACGTTTTTAGCTTATTTTATGGTTATCGATATGTAATCTGTTGCGGTAATGACCGGCTCTCTATTCCGAATTTCAATGCTTAAAAACTCTATCTTCATATGTTCAAACTTATAAGGAGATAAAATGAACCTGCCAGGAATGAATCCCGAAAATAACTTACCGGGTTATGACATCGCGAGAATGACCGGTTATGGGGCACCAGATTTTGATTTCAAAGCGCTGGGTGCAGCAATGGATTGCACTCGAGAGTTTTATCAGGCTGGCATCATCTATGCAGATGGCGCACAGCGTTTTCTTGTTCGATCTGGTCAGCGTCATCCTAATGGCCAAAGTGGTATCGTCACACATCTTATTGTGACCAAAACGCCTAAGCAAGCCACAGCATCTGATACGGGTAAGTCACTTAGTGAAGCAGTAAGCGCAACCTCAATGGGAACGGAGATTGCCTCGACCGTGCTTTCCTGTGGTGCAATGATTATCACAGCTGGCGTGGCGGTTATCGGCGCTTCAGCAACGCCTATAACCGCTGGCAGTAGCGGCGTGCTTGTTGCTATTGGCTATGCTGGCGCTGCCGCAACAGGCGTGCAATGTGTCAATGGTATCTACCGGGTTTATGATCTCGTCGAAAACGGTGGTCAAAACGTCGCGTGGCTGGACTCTCAGGATTGGTACGTTGCCACTTCAACGTCCCTTGACCTTATTTCACTAGCCAGCGTGGGCGGAGCGTTAAAAGAAGCCCTGGCAACATGGCGAGCGATGAAATCAGTCTCTTCTTTAAAAGCAACGGAGTGGCTCAGGAACTATCCAAGGCAGGACCGGGCACGCCTGACCGAATTAATCATTAAGGCACAAAACCCTGGTATTAGTAATAAAGAGCTTAAAGCCGCCATCCGTGCAGGACTTTATCCAAAGCGTTTCCCTGTAGAGCCAGTGCAAAAAGAACTTGTTAAGCAACTCGCGCAGGTCGTCACGAGTGCAGCTGCTGTGGCTGGCAGTGCTGTCAGTGGTATTATTGCTGCTCCGGGTAACGTGCCGCGCACCGGGCGTTATGTAGTAGGAACAATCCAGTCACTGGCGGTATTTTAATGCAATTTTTATCATGGCTTATTGGGCGTAATCTCACTGAACTGCTGCAACATGGTCGCGAAATAGATCAGCTGATTGCACGGCAGGATAATTCCGTACTTGCCCGTTCCACCACAGAGCTTGAGCGCTATTTTAAACAGCCTTCTGAGTCGCTTCCCCGGCAAAACGGCTTCCCGGTTGCACTAGTGCTGATGCTGTTACTGGTCGCATTTGCATTTAACTTGCTGACGTTTCTGCATGCTTTACCTCTGCTTACGCCACAGATACACGCGTTAAGTTTTTTTGTTCCCTCAATTGTCGTTCTTGGCGCGATACTCACCGCCAGTTATCTGCTTGCGCGAGGGCATACATCCGGTGTTCAGGGGCTGGCTTACGTCTGGGTGGTGTTGCTCATATCGACCGTGTTACTCCTGATCTACAGCGTTGTTACGGGTAGCAACTCGGGTCTGTGGCTACTTCTGGCACTCGCTGCTTTGGTGGGTGCTCGCTGGTTACTGAATGGGCAGGCTTTCATCCTGTTTGCCATTTACTGCCGGACACAACGCCTCGCCATTGTCGCCCGGCAGCGTCGCATGAAGTAACCCGTAATGGTTTTTAGTGCGGTTATCGCGGAACACCCATTCCGCGACTCTCTTCTGTTTTTCTCTCAACACAATCTTTTTCCTATGACCCACCCCTCCATTTACTCCATTCCCTGTCCCACCCCCCTGAAAAACCCACCCATCATCACTATTACCTCTGGCTATAACCTGCCGTTATACCCTCCTGCTAAACAAGCATTCGTCACCTTTCAGAACGCATGAAATAGTGGTTTCAGAACCTGATCTTTTAGCTGAAACGAGAGACAACATGCTAATCCCACAACCCTATTTACTCTTTCTTGGCGATGTAACCGATCCCCTCGCGGCAAAAACGGCGCGCGGTATTCATATCTGGCGGCCTGAGCAGTGCGTTGGCGAAATTAAACTGCCGGGCTGCACGGTCAGTCTGGGTCTGGATGAACTGGATATTCCCGGTGCCAAAGCGCGCGGTGCGAAAACGCTGGTGCTGGGCACTGCCAATGCCGGGGGATATCTGCCTGCGCACTGGCTGGAAACCATCAAAAGTGCCATCAAAGCAGGCATGAATGTTGCCAGTGGTCTGCACCATCGGCTGGTGGATGAGCCGGAACTGGTGACGCTTGCGCAGGCTTCTGGCGTTGAGCTGTTTGACCTGCGTCATATGCGTCCGGCGCTTAATGTTGGCAGCGGCAAGAAGCGCACAGGTAAGCGCATCCTGACCGTCGGTACGGACTGCTCAGTGGGCAAGATGTACACCTCACTGGCGCTGGAGGCGGCGATGCGTGCGCGCGGCATGAAAGCTGATTTTCGCGCCACGGGGCAGACCGGCATTCTGGTCGCGGGAGAGGGTATTGCTGTGGATGCGGTCATCGCTGATTTTATTGCCGGTGCAGCAGAAGCGCTTTCTCCGGCGAATGACGAGGACCACTGGGATATCGTCGAAGGTCAGGGTTCGCTGTTCCATCCCTCTTATGCGGGCGTCAGTATGGGGCTGATGCACGGAGCGCAGCCACACTGGCTGGTGATGTGCCATGAAATGGGACGCCCCCATATGCGTCATTTGCCGCACCAGCCCATGGTCAGCCTGCAGGCGTGCGTGGAAGCCAATCTGCGTGCCGCGCAGGTGACCAGTGAGTCGGTTCAGCTCGCTGGCTTTGCAATCAACACCTCCAATTACAGTGAAGAAGAGGCGCTCGCTTATTGCGCCGAAATCAGCGCTGAGTTCGGCTTACCGGCCACGGATCCGGTGCGCTTTGGTATTGATGAGATCGCCGCACTGCTTCAGGAGCGTGGCTGAAATGCGACAGTTGCAGATTGAGGTGGTGGAGCTGCCGCTGGCGCGACCCTTTGCTATCGCACGCGGTACCCGAACCGCCGTGACGGTCATCCGGGTCACACTGGAGCAGGAGGGTTTCATCGGGCAGGGCGAATGTACCCCGACGGCGCGTTACGATGAGTCGCCGGATAGCGTTCAGGCCATGCTCGAAGCCGTTCGTACTGAGGTGGAGTCGGGCCTGAGCCGTCATGATCTGCAACACCGTTTACCCGCCGGTTCAGCGCGCAACGTGCTGGACTGTGCGCTGTGGCGACTGGATGCCGCCCGGGCGAATCAGACGCTGTGGCAAATGAGCCAATGTGCTCAGCCATCGTCGGTGGTGACGGCAGAGACCCTTAGCCTCGATACGCTGGAATTCATGGCTATCGCGGCGGCAGATGCGGTCTCACGTGGCGCCATCCTGCTCAAAATTAAGCTCGACCGTAATGAGATTCTGGAAAAAGTGGCGGCGATTCGTGCGGCGGCACCGCACGCCACGCTCATTATCGATGCCAATGAAGCCTGGTCGGGGCTGGAACTGGAAAGCCTGCTGGCGGCACTGAAGGCTTTCAATATTGCGATGGTGGAGCAACCCCTTCCCGCGGGGCAGGATCATGACCTGCAACGTTTTAAACATCCCATACCGGTCTGTGCCGATGAGAGTTGCCATACGCGGGCGGATATTGCCGGATTACGCGACCGCTACGAGATGATCAACATCAAACTGGATAAGTGCGGTGGCCTGACGGAAGCGCTGGCGATGGTGGAGGAAGCCCGCGCGCGCAAAATGCGCATCATGGTCGGTTGCATGCTGGGTTCGTCACTGGCGATGGAGGCGGCATTGCCCGTCGCGGTTAACGCGGAATTCGTCGATCTGGACGGCCCCATCTGGCTTGCCGCCGACAGTTCTCCTTTCCTGAGCTACTCCGAAGGCCGTATCTGGCTATAACGCTTTGAGGCGACGATGACAGACACACAACGTACTTCTCCTGCTACCCGCGCGGCCTCGCCATCTCCCGTATTGGCGATTCAGGATCTCAGCGTCACATTTGATGGACGCAGCGGTGAGAATCAGGCACTCAAAGGCATCAGCTTTGCCATTAATCCGGGTGAAATTGTCGCCGTGGTGGGTGAAAGCGGTTCAGGTAAATCGGTTACGTCGCTGGCGGTAATGGGCCTGCTGTCCGGCAATGGACGTGTCGATCGCGGCAGCATGCAGTTTCGTGATCGCAGCGGAAACCTGCACGCGTTAGAAACCCTGAACGAAGCACAGCGCCGCACGTTGCGTGGCAATGAAATGGCAATGATCTTTCAGGAGCCGATGACCTCGCTGAATCCGGTGCTGCGCATTGACGATCAACTTACCGAGGCATTACGCGATCATCAGAAGTGCGACAGAAAACAGGCCCATGCGCGCGTGCGTGAGCTGCTGCGACAGGTGCGTATCGCGGATGTGGATCGCGTGATGAAAAGCTATCCGCACTCGCTGTCCGGCGGCATGCGGCAGCGTGTGATGATTGCGCAGGCGCTGGCCTGCGATCCGCAGCTCCTGATTGCCGACGAGCCTACCACTGCGCTCGATGTCACCGTGCAGGCGCGCATTCTCCATATTCTGCGTGAGCTGCAACGTGAGAAACAGATGGCGGTGCTGTTTATCACCCATGATATGGGCGTGGTCGCGGAAATCGCCGATCGCGTGGTGGTCATGCTGCGTGGCGAAGTGGTCGAGCAGGGAACCGTGTCTGAGATTTTTGCCTCCCCGCAGCACGCTTATACCAAAGCGTTACTGGCGGCCGTGCCCAGACTCGGCGATATGCGGGAACACGCATGGCCGCAACGCTTTACTCTGCCGGGTGCGCGGGATGCTGCGCAAAGCGAGCAGAAAACCGCTCGCTATGATGAGTCGCCGCTGCTGGATGTGCGTGGGCTGAAAGTCTATTACCCGATTCGCAGCGGCATTTTATCGGGCCTGACGCATCATGTGCATGCGGTGGAGCAGATTGATTTCACGCTGTGGCCGGGTGAAACCCTGGCCATCGTGGGTGAAAGCGGCTGCGGCAAATCGACAACCGGACGGGCACTGATGCGCCTCATCAACAGTGACGCTGAAAGCATTCATTTTGAAGGAAAGGAGATCTCTGACCTGAAAGAGGCGGAGTTCCAGCCGCTGCGCCGTGAAATCCAGATGGTGTTTCAGGATCCCTATGCGTCACTGAATCCCCGCCTGACAGTGGGGTTCACGATTGCCGAGCCGTTGCTGCTACATGGCATGGTCTCTTCACTTGAACAGGCTTCTCCACAGATCGATGCGCTGCTGAAGAGCGTCGGTCTCCTGCCGGAGCACGCGCGTCGTTATCCGCACGAATTTTCTGGCGGTCAGCGTCAGCGTATTGCCATCGCCCGCGCCATGGCGCTGAAACCGAAAGTGATCATTGCGGATGAAGCGGTATCGGCCCTGGACGTCTCGATTCAGGCGCAGGTGGTGAATCTGATGATGGACCTGCAGCACCAGACGGGCGTGGCATGGATCTTCATCTCTCACGACATGGCGGTCGTCGAGCGCATTGCGAATCGCGTCGCGGTGATGTACCTCGGCCAGATAGTCGAGCTTGGTCCGCGCCAGTCGGTCTTTAATCAGCCGCAACACCCCTATACCCGGCGTCTGCTGGCCTCCGTGCCGGTCGCCGATCCTGAGAACCGTCAGCCCCGTCTTTTCGATGACAGCGAAATTCCTTCGCCGTTACGTAAGGTGGGTGAAACGGTCACTAAACCCCGTTATCGCCAGGTTGCGCCCCAGCACTGGGTCGCTGACGGCATTGCATTGTAATTATCCTCAACGCTCAGGAGAATATATGAAAACACTGTTTCGCCGTACTTCGCTGGCTCTCGCATTGACGACAACGCTGGTCATGACTGCGCAGGCACAGGATCTGCGCATCTCCATGTATGCCGATATTACGGGACTGGATCCGCACGACACCTCGGATAATGTCAGTTACTCGGTGCAGAGCGGCATCTTTGAGCGCCTGTTCCAGTTTGATCCGCAGATGAAGCTGCAGCCCTGGCTGGCGACCGGTTATACCTCCAATGACAGTGCCACCGAATTTACGCTGACGCTGCGCAAAGGCGTCACCTTTCAGGACGGTACCCCGTTTGATGCGGACGCTGTCAAAGCTAACCTTGATCGGCTGGCAGACCAGAAAAAAGGGCTGAAGCGTAACAGCCTCTACAAGATGATCGATAAGGTCACGGTGCTGGCACCTGACCAGGTAAAAATCGATCTCAATCAGTCGTTCGGGGCCTTTATCAACACGCTGGCGCATCCTTCGGCGGTGATGTGGAGCCCGTCCGTTCTTAAGCAATATCCGGACGAAGCGCAGTTGCGGCTGCATCCGGTGGGAACCGGTCCGTTTAAATTCGTCAACTGGACACCGGGCAAAGCGGTCACGCTGGCGAAGTATGACGGTTACTGGCAGCAGGGATGGCCTAAAGTCGACCATGTGATCTTCTCGCCGAGTCCGGAAGATGCGACCCGCGTCGCCGCATTAAAATCGGGGCAGGTGGATGCCATCTGGCCATTGCCGTCAGACCTGATCGCGACCGTGAAGCAGGACAGCCACCTTTCGATTCAGCGTGACCCCAGCATCTATCTCTATTACATGGCGATCAACACGCAGCACAAGCCGCTGGCCGATGTGCGGGTGCGTCAGGCCATCAACTATGCGATTGACCGTAATCTATGGCTGAAAGTGGCCTTTGCCGGACTGGGCAAACCGGCCACCTCCGCGATGCCGGAAGGGGTGCAGTTTTATCAGAAACAAACCGACCCTGACTATCGCTATGCACCGGACGAGGCTAAAGCGTTGCTCAAAGCCGCGGGCTATCCGAATGGTCTGGATCTTAAGCTCTGGGTGACCAATGCCACGGCCAGCGTCCGTGCCGCACAGGTGCTGAAAGCGCAGCTGGCCACCGTGGGCATCCGTGCCACCGTGACACCGATGGATTCCGGCACGCGCAACGCCAAATTGTGGGGCGTAAAGGATCCGAAAATGGCGGAGTTTGACCTCTATTATGGCGGCTGGTCGACCTCTACAGGCGACGCCGACTGGGCGCTGCGTCCGCTGTTTGCCACCGAATCCTGGGTGCCGACCTCCTACAACGTCTCCTACTTCAGCAATCCGGATGCAGACAAAGCGATTGCGGCCGGACTGGCGACCGCCGATCCGGCAAAGCGCGGCATCGCCTATGCGCAGGCGCAAAAGGTGCTCTGGAAAGAGGCACCAGTAGCGTTCCTTGGCACGCCAGACAATCTGGTGGGCAAGCGCAACACGCTGAGCGGCGTTTCGATGCTGCCTGATGGCAATTTGCTGTTCACTCAGGCGTCCTTTAAATAAGACGGTTTCTTCTTTCTCGTCCCCTGTCCGGAACGGGTCGGGGACGTGAGAAGGCCCGTCGCACCTCATTTCAGGGAATGGCATGATTGCATACATCCTTCGCCGATTACTGGAGATGATCCCGGTTTTGCTGGTGGTCTCGCTACTGGTTTTCGGTTTTATCAAGCTCATGCCGGGCGATCCGGCGCGCATTTATGCCGGACCGGATGCGCCCATTGAGGCGGTCGAGGCGGCGCGTCAGCATCTCGGGCTGAACGATCCGCTGCCGCAGCAGTATCTCCACTGGATCGGCAGCCTGTTGCAGGGCGATCTGGGCACTACCTATCGCACCCAGCAACCAGTGCGGGAGGTGATTGGGCAGGGCTTTATGCCGACGCTGTGGCTCGCCTTAGCGGGTTTTACCTGGTCCGTTATTCTCGGGTTGTTATTTGGCGTGATGGCGGCTCTGAAACGGGGAAAATGGCAGGACTGGACGCTGATGAGCGTGGCGGTCGGCGGCATTTCGATGCCGGCTTTCTGGCTGGGACTGTTGCTCATCCAGTTCGTCGCGATGCCTTTCGGGCTGTTCTCCGTCAGCGGCTTTAACAGAGCCAGCGATATTGTCCTGCCCGCCATCACGCTGGGTTCATCGGTGGCGGCGGTCATGGCGCGCTTTACCCGTTCGGCCTTCCTGGAGGTGGCGCAGGAAGATTATGTGCGTACCGCAAAAGCCAAAGGGCTGCGCAACCGCCTGGTGACGTGGAAACATGTGATGCGCAATGCGCTTATCCCGGTGATCACTATGCTGGGTCTGCAGTTCGGTTTTCTGCTGGGCGGATCCATCGTTGTGGAGAGTGTTTTCAACTGGCCGGGATTAGGCTGGTTACTGATTGAGTCGATCAAAGCGCAGGATCAGCCGGTGATTCAGGCGCTGGTGATGCTGTTCGTGTTTGAGTTTATTGTGATTAACCTGCTGGTCGATCTGCTTTACGCGGTGGTCAATCCGGCCATTCGTCTGCGACAGGAGCCGAAATGAGTAGTCAATCGCTGACCGAAAATCCGCCTCAGATCATTCGTTCGCCGTGGCGTGATTTCCTGCATGCCTTTGTGCGTAACCCGCTGGCGCTGGTCTCTGGCGGGTTTGTGCTGCTGCTAATTGTGGTGGCGATTTTTGCCCCCTGGCTGGCACCCTGGGATCCCATGGTCCCGGACTGGATGGCGCTGTCGTCGCCGCCTTCTACGGCACACTGGATGGGGACCGACGAGCTGGGGCGCGACCTGCTCAGCCGCATTATCTATGGGGCGCGCATCTCGCTCTATATCGGCGTGCTGTCGGTGACGATGGGCATGCTGGTCGGGGTGATACTGGGCTTACTGGCGGGCTATTACGGCGGTTGGGTCGATATGCTGATCATGCGCGGTGCCGACGTCTTATTCGCGTTTCCCGGCATGTTGCTGGCCATTGCGGTAGTGGCGCTGCTGGGAACGGGTCTGAACAACGTCATTATCGCGGTTGCGGTCTTCAGCGTACCGGTATTTGCCCGTATCGTGCGGGCGTCGACGCTCTCTCTGAAGCAGGCTGCCTATGTTGAAGCCGTGCGCTGTGCCGGTGCGCCAGACCGCGTGATTATTCTGCGGCATATTCTGCCCGGCACGCTCTCCAGCGTGATTGTCTATTTCACTATGCGCATTGGCACCAGTATTCTGACGGCGGCAGGTCTGAGTTTTATCGGACTGGGTCCGGAGCCAGACGTGCCGGAATGGGGCAATATTCTGGCGATGAGCCGTAGCATGATGATGGCCGGGGCCTGGCACATGAGCGTATTCCCGGGACTGGCGATCTTTATTACCGTGCTGGCATTTAATCTGCTTGGCGACGCGCTGCGCGACACGCTCGATCCCAAACTCAAGGGCTGAAGATGGATTATCAACAACTGCAGCGCGACCTGCTGCTGGATCGCTGGCGTGACAGGCGTCAGCTCGGGCAGCCGCGCAGCGCATGCGGACCCACGAATCGCATCAGCGATGTCCCGGGCGTGCGTGTCGGACATGACACGCTGAGTGAAGGCGAAAAGCAGACTGGCGTCACCGCTATCGTTCCGCCGGGCGACAATCTGTTTCTCACGCCGCTGCCGTGTGGAGCTGAGGTGCTGAACGGCTTTGCGAAACCCGTCGGACTGGTGCAGATAGAGGAACTTGGCGTGCTTCAGACGCCGATTCTGCTCAGTAATACGCTGGCAGTTGGCACGCTGTTTACCGCGCTGGTGCGAAATGCTATCCGTCGTAACCCGGAACTGGGACGAACGTTGCCCACGGTCAACCCGCTGGTGCTGGAGTGCAACGATGGCTGGCTGAATGATATCCAGGCGCTGGCTGTCAGTGAGGCGATGGCGCAGGCGGCGCTGCAGACGGCCTCCGCTGACTTCGCGCGCGGCAGCGTCGGCGCGGGACGCGGGATGAGCTGTTTCAGCCTTAAAGGGGGCATCGGCACCGCCTCGCGGGTTATTCCCTCGCTTAACGCCACGCTTGGCGTGCTGGTGCTGGCCAATTTCGGCGCACTGGAGGCCTTAACGATCGATGGCGTGCGGGCGGGCGAGATGATTGCGCCGCTACTGGCCGGGGGGACGCCGCAGCTGGATGCCGGTTCTGTCATCATCATTATGGCCACAGATGCACCGCTGGATGCCCGTCAGCTGAAGCGCATCGCGAAGCGGGCCGGTGCCGGTCTGGGGCGGCTGGGCAGTTACTGGGGCCACGGCTCGGGCGATATTGCGGTGGCGTTTTCCACGCAACCGCTGCCGCAACCGCCGCAGGACGACACGCTGGAGCCGCTGCTTGCCGCGGCAGCCGATGCCACTGAACAGGCGGTACTGGATGCCTTGCTGAGCGCCGAGGCTGTTACCGGCTTTCGCGGTCACCATCGACCCTCACTGACGCAGATTCTGGACAGGTTAACCTCATGAAAATTTTTATCTCAGCCGACATTGAAGGCATCGCGGGCGTCATGCGCCCGGAGCAGTGCACACCCGGTCAACCGGAGCATCAGATCGCCCGTGGTCTGATGGAGCAGGAAGTGAATGCCGCGATTGAGGGGGCGTTCGCCGGCGGCGCAACGGAAGTAGTTGTTGCCGATAGCCATGCGCAGATGACCAATTTACGTGCGGAAAATATCGATCCCCGCGCCCGACTGGTGCAGGGCAAACCTCGCTGCCTGTCGATGGTAGAAGGGATAGAACAGCAGCGGTTCGACGGGCTGTTTCTGGTAGGATTTCACAGCGCAGCAGGTGAACCCGGCGTACTGGCGCATACCATCAATGGGCGTGCGTTCTGGCGTATACACATCAATGGCCTGGTGATGGGCGAAACCGATATTTATGCCGCCGCCGCCGCTGAACAGGGTACGCCATTGCTGCTGGTCACCGGCGACGATCAGTTACAGAGCTGGATAGCGGAACACTACCCCTCAGTCGATTATGTCTGTGTAAAACGCGCCATTTCGCATACCTGCGCGGAATCCATTAGTCCACAGACGGCCCAGCGTGCGATCGCGGCCGCAGCACGCGCTGCGCTGAAGCATCAACCCCAGGTGAGCACGACCCGCCTGACGGCACCTTACGCTATGCAGCTTCAGGCCACAAAACCGGTGCTGGCCGATCTGTTCAGCCTGATCCCTGGCGTCACGCGCCTTGACGCCGTTACCGTGGGCTATCAGGCGGAGAAGATGGAGACGTTAATCAGCTTACTCAGTGCCTTCTCCTATCTGGCGAGTACCCAGTCGTAGCGACATCATTCCAGGGCTGCCTGCAACGTCAGCCCGTTTATCCCGCCTTTCTGTTCGCCTGACACTGTGCTGCCGGATGTACATATGCCTCATCCCCCGGACGAGACAGGATCGCTGCTGGCTTCAGCACGATGAACCCACACTTCTGAACCAGCTGCACCACGGCAGCGCGAGCCCTGCTCCCTGCAGAGGCTTCAGGCGGACTGCCGGATGCGGATAGGTGCGAGGCAGGTCGCTGAGCCTGCGACGTTTTTGCGGTACAGTTTTTGCAATAGGGGAACAATTACTTTCACTCTCCGCCGGTGCAGCCTGTCGGAGAGGCCTCCGGGTCCGGTATTCCATCCAGGATAAATCATCATGCGGCTCCGCCATATAGAGGTCTTTCAGGCCATCGTACAGACCGGCAGCATCAGCGCAGCGGCGCGCCTGCTGAATGTGTCGCAACCGAATATCAGCCGTGTGCTGAATCACGCTGAACAGCAGCTGGGATTTGCGCTGTTTGAGCGACGTATACAAGGTATGAGTGTGACGGCAGAAGGGCGACGCCTGCTGCCTGAAATCGACGATCTCTGCCAGCGCCTGCAATCCATTACCCAGCTCACCGAACAGCTGCGGCGCGGTGAAGGGCAGTTAGTTCGCGTCGGCGCGGCGCACGCGTTTGGTCAGATGGTGATGGCCCCGGCGCTGGTCACCTGGCGGCAACAGATGGCTTCGGTCAGTGTCGAACTGGTCACCGAGCACTTCAGTACCTTATGCCAGATGATTCTGGAAAATCAGCTCGACTTCGCGCTGGTCTTTGGTCAGCAGGTCGATGCGGATCTGCTGGCTGAACCTCTTTTTCAGTCTTCGATGGTGGCGCTGTTACCGCGCCATCATCCCCGGCATGAACCCGTTACGCTGGAGTGGTTGTGCAACAATAATTTACTGATGATGCAGGCTCAGGATCCCCTTGGACGCGTTCTGCATCGTGCGCTGCGTGATAAGAAACTGAATCCCGCCGTGTCGTTGTCGATCAAAACCTATTCGGTCATTGCAGATATGGTGCTGGCAGGCGGCGGCGTGGGCGTCGTGGATCTCTTCACCGCCTGTCGCTATGCCGATCAGCTAAAGCTGCTGCCCATCGCGCAACCTCTGCCGTTTGAAGTGATGCTGATCAGCCGTCGTGACCAGCCACAGTCGCAGTCCACGCTGCAACTTAAGCAGGTGATCCGTAACAGACTGTGGGAGATAGCCCGGCAGTGTGAGACGCAGTTCATGGGGGCCTGAACCCGCGTCTGCATTGTCAGGTTGCCTGAGATTTTATTCATTCTTAACCCGGATACGTCATGAAATAACGCGCAGTGCGCCTGTTTCACAATGGTGCATGCTGCACTGACTTCATGCGTGTTAATCCCGTCACCACGCCGGTTTACCGCCTTCCTCCGCTGTTTTAACAGTTGGCGCAGTAATTGCTTTCTCATAGTTACCGCATCCTGCAGCGCAGGAACAGGCACCGTAGCCTGGTAAGCGGCCTGTGGCGACACGCCACTCCACGACATTGATTTCAGGCGAAGAAGCCCTACCGGCAATGCTGTCGGCGGGGCTTTTTTTTGGAGTAAATCTATGAATAAGTTGAAAGCATGGTTTCAGGGGCCACAGGATATTACCGAAGCAGAAGCCGTTGAGGATTACGCGGTTGGCCGTGTGCCGTCGCACTATCGCTGGCCCATTCCGGCCATTATTCTGGTGTTGCTTGGCAACTCTACCGCCATGTTCTGGTTCAGCCTTGGCGCAGACATGAGCTACCAGGTCGGCTGGCCAATGTTGCTGCTGCCGATAGGTTATATGGTGGTATTCGCCACCCTGATTGGCTCGTGCATTATGAAGATGGCAAGCAAAGAGGGGCTTTCTCTTAATCTGATGACGCGCGGTCTGGGGTTTGGCTATATGGGCTCCGCCGTCACCTCGCTGATTTACGCGGTAAACTTCATCTTCTATTTCCTGTTCGAAGGCACCATTGTTTCCCACGCCATCGCCAACTATGCGGGCGTGCCGGTCAACTCCCCGACCGGTATCGCCATCTTTGCGCTGATGGGGCTGGCTGCCATCTGGTTTGTCTGGAAAGGCATGTCATCAATGCAATTTCTGCAAACCTGGGGCGTTCCCATTTTCATTGTGCTGTTTGGTTTTTGTATCTGGCAATTAACGCACCACTATCCGGCGGTCAGCTTCAGCGGCTGGCAGTCAAAAGGGGAGGTGGACAGTAACGCCCTGTGGCTGGTCATGAATATGGCCAACGGGCAGATTGTTTTTCAGGGCCTGATGGCCACCGATTACGGTCGTTTTGCCCGCCCGGGTATCAGTCATAAAGGCACCGCAACGATCATGCTGGGGATGCTGATCCCGATTGTCGTAGTCATGCTGTTTGGCGCCTTTATGGCCTATACCCTGATGCCGCATATTCAGGGCGAAGATGTCTGGTCGCTGGCGCTCGATCCGGGATTTGTCTTCCCGCTGATCATCGGGCTGACCGGCGTGTTATTTGCGGTGATTACCCAGATCCGTATTAACGTGCTCAATCTCTACTCGGGTTCGATTGCACTGTCGAATACCATGGATATGGCGTTTAACTATCGGCCGGGACGTCAGTGGTGGATGTTGCTGGTCTGGCTGCTCGGCGTGGTGTTCTATATCTGCAATATCCTGCAGTACACCGGCACTTTCCTGTCGATTACCGGCATTCTCACCAACACCTGGGTATTCATTATCCTTGCTGACTACTTTATCTGCCGCAAAGTGCTGCATCTTGCGCCCTCTGATTTCGTGGAGTTTCGCAAAGCGTATCTGCGTATGTGGAACCCGTCCGGCGTCATTGCGTTGTGCGTCGCGGTTGCGATAGGCGCGGCGGGTGTGCTGGGCCTGTATCCGATGGTGTACGCCTCGTTTATTGCCATGCTGGTGGGTCCTGTGCTGCATGTTGCTATCAGCGTGGCAACGCGCGGCAGCTATTACTTCAAAACGTTCCCTGAGGATATGCAAACCAATTGGAAACCCTCTGATGCTTACCAGGGACCGAAACCGGTATTTAATCCGTTACTGAGCAAGGAGGCAGAATAATGCAAATCAATGTGGCAACCATTCAGTTTGAACCCACGCAGTTCAGAAAAGAGGAGAATGTCGCTCGCCTGCTGGCATTGGCAACCCAGGCCGCGCGGGATGGCGCACGTTTGATCGTAATGCCGGAAATGGCCACCACCGGTTACTGCTGGCTGGATCGCGCGGAAGTCGCCCCCTATGTCGAAACGGCAGACGGCGCCACCAGCCGGGCATTTGCTGCTATTGCGCGTGAGTTTAACTGCTTTCTGGTCTTCGGCATGCCGGAGCGGGACAGGGTCACCGACCTCTACTATAACAGCGCCATCCTGGTCGGACCGCAGGGCGTAATCGGCGTTCACCGTAAAACCCACCCCTATATTTCGGAACCGAAATGGGCGGCGAATGGTGATAGCGGTCATCAGGTCTTTCAGACGGAGATCGGCAATATTGCGATGTTGGTCTGTATGGATATTCACTTTATTGAAACCGCCCGGCTGGCCGCGCTGGGCGGCGCGCACATTATCTGCCACATCAGCAACTGGCTGGCTGAACGTACACCTGCGCCTTACTGGCTCACGCGCGCCTGGGAGAATGGCTGCGCGCTGATTGAAAGTAATCGCTGGGGATGGGAGCGGGGCGTGCAGTTCAGCGGCGGCAGTTGCATTGTGGATAGCCAGGGGCGTTTGCTGGCCAGTTGCGACGGCGGCGATCGGATACTCAGCGCTGAATTACCCCTTCCGGAGGAAAATCCGCAACTGAATAAGCGCCGGCCTGAGCTGTATCAGCGTTTGATGACCAATACGTTCTTCTGGAATCCAAAAGACTTTTTTGGCTTGTACGGACGTCATCCACTGCCCGATGGCAAAGCGTCCCGGATTGCGGTGGCGCAGTTTCGCCCGCAAAACGATGTTAATGCTAATCTGGCACAGATTCGGCATCAGGCCGAACAGGCGAAAGCGGGCGGCGCAGAACTGCTGGTCTTGCCGGAGCGGGCGCTGACCGGGAGTGACGGTAGCCGCTTCGCGCTGACGATGGATGATACGCCTGTACAGACGCTGATCGCACTGGCGATGGAACTGGATATCGCGCTGCTCGCGGGATTCGCCGAGCGGGAAGGGGAGCAGTACTTTAACAGCGCGGTACTGGTGAGCAGTAGCGGATTGAGTGCGCACTATCGGCAGATTCACGTCAGCGACCAGGATCGGCAGTGGGCCAGCGCAGGCAATCAGTGGGTGACGTGCGATCTGCCGTGCGGGCGCGTCGGTATTTTGCTGGGCGAAGATTTACTGGTGCCGGAAGCCGCACGGATTCTGGCGCTGGAAGGCTGTGACATCATCGCCTGTCCGGCGCAGCTTCATTCCCCCGTTCCCATGGCGCACGCGGGCACGGCGATCCCCCATGTCTGGCCGATTCCGCGCGGTGCCGATCCTTACCACTGGCTTCTGCCGCGCGTTCGGGCGGGTGAGAATAATGTCTGGCTGGCGTTCGCTAACTGGCCAGCCGCTGAAGGAAAAAGCTTTGGTCTGAGCGGGATTTTTGGCCCGGACACGTTTGCTTTTCCGCGTCAGGAAGCGAAAGCTCTCGGTGAGAAAGGACTGGCGCTGCTGGATATCTCAACGGGTTCAGCCGCTACCCATTACCCCGACCATGTTGTAAGACGCAAAGACCTGGTGCTGATGCGTCAGCCGCATTACTACACTGCGCTGATTACTCAACCACCGCGATGATCCAAAGACGCGGCCTGTTGTGGGTCGCGTTGTTTCAGGAGCTACTATGTCTGCCACTCAGCCGCTGCCTAAACGCGTTATTCCGGTTGGTATTCTCTATTCTGTTTCAGGCGATTATGCGGTGATCGGGCGCGAGATGCTTAATGGCATCCTGCTGGCGATCGAGGAGATAAACGCTAATCCCGCCCATCCGTTTACCCTTGCGCCTGTGATCCGCGATCCGCAGGGTTCGCTGGATCTCTACTATGAATATTGTCACGACTTACTCTATCGCCACGGCGTGCGTCATGTGATCGGCTGCTACACGTCCGCGGCGCGAAAGACCATTCTGCCGTTGATCGAGGGTGCCAACGCGCTGCTGTGGCATTCCGCGCGCTATGAGGGGTTTGAGAGCAGCAATAGCGTGATTTACCTGGGCGCCACCCCTAATCAGCATATTTTGCCGATGCTGAGCTGGCTTTTACAGCAGCAGGCGGCAGAGATCTATCACATCGGTTCGAACTATGTCTGGTCCTGGGAGATGGATCGCATCACCCGTGAAGCCATGATCCCCGCGGGCGGCAGCGTGCTGCAAAGCAAATTACTGCCGATGGGCGAAGAAAATGTCGAGACGATAATCGCGGATATTATCGCCTGCCGCCCGAAAGTCCTCCTGAATACCCTGGTCGGTAAAAGCGCTTACAGTTTTTACCGCGCCTGGCATCAGGCCTGCCAGAAGCAGCCCTGGTTAAATGAGGTGCTAAAGCTAAGCCTGACCTTGTGTGAACCGGAAGTTCAGTTGATTGGCGCAGAGGCGTTAGAGGGATACCTGGTTTCTGCCAGCTGGTTTCAGTCGATAGACAACACCGCCAACCGGCGTTTTCTCAGCAGCTATCACCAGCGCTTTGGTGAGCATGTTTCGCCATCAGTGGACAGCGAGAGTGCCTGGCTGGCCGGGCATTTGCTGGCGAGAGCCATTGCGCGCCACGGCAATGATGACGTTGAAGGTGTACGCGATGCGGTATTGCTGGATGAAATGGATTCGCCAGCCGGGCGAATCCGCCTTAACGCCGGAAATAATCACTGCTGGCTGACCCCGCATCTGGCGCGTTGCCACAACGGCAGGCTGGAGAGTTTCTGGCAGGCTGATGCGCCGGTGGAACCCGATCCCTGGCTGGCCTGGGTGGACCTCGCGAGCCTTACGCCGCATGGAGGTGGCGAATGAGCCGAAAAAACGTGCAGATGCGCGGATTAAAGGTGTGTGTGATCGGCTGTTCTGACCGTGATAACCACCATCTGGCGCAGCAGTTTAGCCGCATAGGGATAGAAGGCCTGTTCTGTGCAGTGTTTCCGGATGAGAACCAGCTGGCTGACCAGCAGCTGCTGGTGTTCGATGGCGATAACTCTACCCTGTTTCACCCCACAAACCCGCTCCCCTGGCCCGCGCTGCCAAAGATTGCGCTGACTGCCATTGAAACGCCATCACGACTACAGTGGATTGCCGAACAGAAGATCGACAGCTACATGCGCAAACCCGTGCGCTTTGACGGTGTGATGACTGCGTTTACCCTGGCGCTTACTCATGCTGCACAGATCCACCAGCTCGAAGCGCAGCTCCGGCGGCAGGAGGAGCGTCTTAGGGCGCGCAGATTTCTGTTTTCCGCGCAACTGCGGGTAATGTCTGCGCTACGGCTTGAGGAGGACGATGCTTACAGCCTGCTGCGCCGCGCTTCAATGGCGCAACACATGACCATTGAAAATCTCAGTTGTGCGTTGCTGAACGATACGGAGTCCTGGATCAACCGGCTGAGGTCAATGCTGACGGAGTAATGGGCATTGTTTAACCGGAGGCTGTACTGTTTTTCATACGCATCTTTGAGTGCGTTGTTGCGAGAGATATTGGGACGCTGTGAAATAAAAAATCCACGCAATTGCGTGGATATTTTTATAGGGTTTTTGCGTTGTTATGAGATTCAGCGAAACCTCATGAGGCAATCAGCAAATCAGACGTTAAACAGGAAGTTCATCACATCGCCATCTTTCACGATGTACTCTTTACCTTCTGAACGCATCTTGCCGGCTTCTTTCGCGCCTTGCTCGCCTTTGTAGGCGATAAAGTCTTCAAACGCGATGGTCTGGGCGCGGATAAAGCCTTTCTCGAAATCGGTGTGGATTTTACCGGCTGCCTGTGGGGCAGTGGCGCCAACCGGGATGGTCCAGGCACGCACTTCTTTCACGCCAGCGGTGAAGTAGGTCTGCAGGTTCAGCAGCGAGTAACCGGCGCGGATAACGCGGTTCAGGCCAGGCTCTTCCAGTCCCAGCTCCGCCATGAACTCTTCACGATCTTCATCTTCCAGCTCGGCAATGTCCGACTCAACGGCGGCGCACACCGGCACGACGACTGAACCTTCTGCTTCAGCAATCGCACGCACCTGATCCAGGTACGGGTTGTTCTCGAAACCATCTTCATTGACGTTAGCAATGTACATCGTTGGTTTCAGGGTCAGGAAGCTCAGATAGCGGATGGCCGCTTTGTCGTCGGCATCCAGATCCAGTGAACGCAGCATGCCCGCTTCAGAAAGATGCGGCAGGCACTTCTCCAGCGCAGCCAGCTCGGCTTTGGCATCTTTATCGCCGCCTTTGGCTTTCTTCTGCACACGCTGAATCGCACGTTCACAGGTTTCAAGATCGGACAGTGCCAGTTCGGTGTTGATGACGTCAATATCTTCCGCCGGGTTCACTTTACCCGCCACGTGGATGATGTTGTCGTTTTCAAAGCAGCGCACCACGTGGCCGATCGCTTCGGTTTCGCGGATGTTGGTCAGGAACTGGTTACCCAGGCCTTCACCTTTGGACGCCCCTTTTACCAGGCCCGCGATATCGACGAATTCCATGGTAGTCGGTACCACGCGCTGTGGTTTAACAATCTCAGAAAGCTGGTCGAGACGCAGGTCAGGCATGGGTACCACGCCGGTGTTTGGCTCAATGGTACAGAACGGGAAGTTAGCCGCTTCGATGCCCGCTTTAGTCAGCGCGTTAAACAGAGTGGATTTACCGACGTTCGGCAGGCCCACGATACCGCATTTGAATCCCATGGTTTGATACCCTTTATAACTGGATGGACAGCGCGCCAGAGGGCGGACTGTCGGAGACGAATGGAAAAATTTCGCGCATTATACACGGAATCACGACGATTCGGGCGTTTAAGCAGGCCTGAAGGCGTGCAGCCGGTTCATTGCCTTGATGCGATCCTCTTTCAGCCA
Organism: Pantoea sp. SM3640; assembly: GCF_015654165.1. NCBI lineage: Bacteria > Pseudomonadati > Pseudomonadota > Gammaproteobacteria > Enterobacterales > Erwiniaceae > Pantoea > Pantoea sp. SM3640. The sequence continues at coordinate 2,169,997 of NZ_CP064872.1, read as the reverse complement.
CAGTTCGGTGCAGCGCGCCGCCTCATCAATGGCATCATCAATCAGCTTCTGCTCGCTGGCGGGCGGCTTGCCCAGCACAAATCCGGTCACCTTGTTGCGATCGCCGGGATGCCCGATACCGATGCGCAGCCGATGGAAATTATTGTTGTTGCCCAGCTTGCTGATGATGTCTTTCAGGCCGTTATGGCCGCCATGGCCGCCGCCCTGCTTGAACTTCGCCACACCGGGCGGCAAATCGAGTTCATCGTGCGCCACCAGAATCTCTTCTGGCGTGATGCGATAAAAGGTCGCCATTGCCGCCACCGCTTTACCGCTCAGGTTCATAAAGGTGGTCGGCACCAGCAGGCGTACATCCTCGCCGGCTATCGCCAGGCGTGCAGTGTAGCCATAGAATTTGCTTTCCTCTTTCAGTGACTGATTGTGGCGTTCAGCCAGTAGATCCAGATACCAGGCACCCGCATTGTGGCGTGTGGCGGCATATTCAGCGCCCGGATTGGCCAGTCCCACAATCAGTTTAATGCTGCTCACAATGATTATCCTGCTGTTATCGCGAAAGGGCGTTAGTTTACTTCGCCACAGGCGAGATGACAAAGCACAAGCATTGAAATGGTTCAGAACGGTGATTAATCATTTTCTATCTAAATCAACAGGCTGCATTCAGGGCCAGGTCATTCTTTATAGCTGATGTGTGATCCAGTCCGCAACGTGGACCCCAGCCATTGCCTAAACTTATGGCACTTAACATTGTGTGCGGTTATTAACTCATATGGATGGAGGTGCAGCATGAAACATCAACACTGCCGCGTAGCGGGTAACAGCTTGATGGTACTGGGATTAGTCACAATGGTGCTGGGTGTTGGGTTTTCAATCATGAACCAGCTGCCGTCACTCGATTTGCCGCAGTTTCTGGCGCAGGGCGCGATTCTGAGCATCTTTATTGGCGCACTGATGTGGCTGGTGGGCGCGCGTATCAGTGGCCGTGAAAAAATTGAAGATCGCTATTACTGGCTGCGTCACTATGACAAGCGCTGCCGCCGGTCACACAATTCCCACCACTAACTGATGGCTGCCGGGACCGGATGCTGCGCTGTGCAGTTCCGGCCACTGGCTTTGGCGTGATAGAGCGCCGCATCAGCAAGCGCCAGTAAACTCTCAAAATCCTGCTGGCCGTGCGTGACCGTGGCAAAGCCAATGCTGACCGACCAGGCAATTTCATTGGGTTGCGACGCACAGACTGCCAGCCGGATCGCCTCACACCACGCCTCTGCATCCCGTGCTTCAGCCGGAATGATGGCCGCAAACTCTTCGCCGCCCAGTCGTGCAAAACGCCCCTCAGCCGGTATCAATCCTCTGACAATTTCGCAAAAGTGAATCAAAATCTGGTCGCCCTGATGATGGCCATACCGATCGTTGATGCTTTTAAAATGATCGAGGTCGAACAGTATCGCGCTGAACGGCCGGTTCTGACGGCGGCAGCGCGCCACTATTTTCTCCGCTTCAGCAAATAGGGCGCGGCGATTCCAGACGCTGGTCAGCGGATCGTGCAGGGAAGTGTGTTTTAACGCGATCTGCATCCGCTCATTTACCATGGCCAGAATGGTAAACGTCAGGCCGATGACAAACAGAATGGATTCCAGAATCACGTAAACCGAGAAGTCCGATCCGCCAATCGCCCCAGGTTGTGTACTGGGAATGGCGCTATCCAGAAACAGGCGCGCCAGATGAAACAGCAGGTGGATCCACAACAGCAACTGGGCAGGCCAGAAAGTGGCTTTCAGCGTGTCACGCGCCTGCCAGACCAGCTGGATCAGTGCGGCAGTATAAGCAACGCAGGCGATACACAATACCAGTACCCGTTTGGGTAAGCTGTAATAAAACGCCGGAAAGCAGCAGAGGAGTACCCAGAGCAGAGCACCCAGTAGCCAGTGCGTGCCGATAGGTTTACCGCAGAAGCGCCGGAACGCATTTAATAATCCGCCATAAGCGAGCATCACTAACACATTGCCCACTGCAACCGGCAGAAAATGCAGGCCGCTGCTGCGCAGACTGCTTAAGAATACGGCAATCAGGGTGAAAATCAGTGACAGGCAGGTGAAGCCAAGAACGCGGTCATAGTGCGACCCCACCCAGGCAAAAACCATAATGATGCTCAGAAACCCCAGTACATAGAGCTCGCAGACAAACAATGTGTAGATATCGAGGCTCATGGTGGCTGAATTCTGATGGGAAATGCGCAGCAAATTACCACTTAACGCTTAACGGCAGAAGCGGGGGAACATCGCGTTTTAGTAAAAGAGTGGGTGGCGTTGAAAATAGGGGATTAAAAGGAAATTTATCGGGGAAAAGTCAGAAAAAAAAGCGCGTTAATCCAGACGGCAGAGATAAAAAAACCGGGCACAGGGCCCGGTTCCGCGAAGATTAATGCTCGAACATCGCCGAGATCGATTCTTCGTTACTGATGCGGCGAATCGCTTCGGCCAGCATGCCAGATAAGGTCAGCGTGCGCACATTCGGCAGTGACTTAATCTCGTCAGAAAGTGGGATGGTATCGCAGACGATGACCTGGTCGAGTACAGATTTACGCAGGTTTTCAACCGCATTGCCGGAGAAGATCGGGTGCGTCGCGTAAGCAAATACGCGTTTGGCACCACGTTCTTTCAGCGCTTCAGCCGCTTTGCACAGCGTGCCGCCGGTGTCGATCATATCGTCGACCAGCACGCAGTCGCGGCCAGCAACGTCACCGATAATGTGCATCACCTGAGAAACGTTCGCGCGAGGGCGGCGTTTATCGATGATAGCCATATCGGTGTCGTTCAGCAGTTTAGCGATAGCACGGGCACGTACTACGCCACCAATATCGGGAGAAACAACAATCGGGTTTTCCAGACCGATCTGCATCATATCTTCCAGCAGGATCGGGCTGCCAAATACGTTATCAACCGGGACGTCGAAGAAGCCCTGGATCTGCTCGGCGTGCAGGTCAACCGTAAGAACACGGTCAACACCGACGCTGGAAAGGAAGTCTGCCACTACTTTAGCGGTGATAGGCACACGCGCGGAACGCACGCGGCGGTCCTGACGGGCATAACCAAAGTAGGGGATGACTGCGGTAATACGACCAGCAGAAGCACGACGCAGCGCGTCGACCATCACAACCAGTTCCATCAGATTATCGTTGGTGGGAGCACAGGTGGACTGGATGATGAAAATATCACCACCGCGTACATTTTCATTAATCTGTACGCTCACTTCACCATCACTGAAACGGCCTACAGCGGCGTCTCCCAGGCTGGTGTAAAGGCGATTGGCAATACGTTGTGCTAGTTCCGGGGTGGCGTTACCAGCAAATAGCTTCATATCAGGCACGAGAAGAACCTCAGGCTTTGCGTCCAGAGAATGAACGGCATGACTGTAACCGGCGCGTACGGTCATAGACGTTCACACGGGTGTGTTAATGCGAAACGTGCAGTGTCTGGAACGGGGTGACACTGTCACGCATTCGCTAATCGCCTCGCAGGGTACGCTGTAGCGGCGAGACATTAACGCCCCGGGCTACAAATCCGCGTACCCCATTCGGGGCAAGCTCCAGCACCTGGCGGGCGGCGGACTCGGTGTCAAATTCAGCAAACACACAAGCGCCTGTGCCAGTCAGGCGTGACGGCGCGTATTCTAGCAGCCAGGAAACAAGCGCATCAACCTCACGAAAACGTTTTCTTACCACTGCTTCACAATCATTGGTGAAGGGTAAGGCTAAAAGCGTCGATAAACTGCGCGATGGCGTATCCCGCGTCAGCCCGGGGTCGTTGAATACCACGGGTGTGCTGATGTTCACACCGGGATGGGCGACAAGATACCACTTTTCTTCCGGCGCTGCGGGCTGAAGTTGTTCACCCACGCCCTCTGCAAAGGCCGCAAAGCCATGCACAAAGACCGGTACATCCGCGCCCAGCTTCACGCCGATTGCCGCCAGCTCATCCGGTGTGAAGCCGGTTTGCCACAGATGATTTAGCGCCACCAGCACGGTCGCCGCATCAGAAGAGCCACCACCGATGCCGCCGCCCATAGGCAGCCTTTTCTCGATAGCAATCTGCGCACCTGCGCGTGCGGGCAGGCGATGGTTGTCCTGTGCCGCCTGCTTCAGCATGTTCGCGGCGCGCACAATCAGGTTGTCCGCATCCGCGACGCCCGGCACCGGCGTTAACAGCTGAATCGAATCGCTGTCATCGACGCTAATCTGCAGTTCATCACCGTAATCCAGAAACTGAAACAGCGTCTGCAGGTTGTGATAGCCGTCGGGACGACGGCCAGTGATGTAGAGAAAAAGATTCAGTTTTGCCGGGGCAGGCCAGTGGGTGATCATTGAACGGTCCAGCCGTCCATACGCAGTTTAATCCGCTGGTCACCCTCTTTCAGCTCCAGGCTGGACGGCAGCGGCGGGGTAACCTTGCTGTCGTAACCCGCAATCGAAACCTGCCAGTTCTGACCGTCGCGGCTGTAGTTGAGGCTGCTCAGCTGATAGCTATCGTTAAGCTTATAATCTGTGGCATCGCCCGGCAGACCCATCATCCACTGACGCAGATTCGCCAAAGGAATGTTCATGCCGGTCAGCTGTGAGATCATTTTCTGCGCATCGTTGCTGACGTAGCGCTTGCCTTTGTTATCGACGATCTGCACCACTGAGCCCTGCGCATCAAGCTGCAGTTCGGTGCTGCCGAGCGGATTGGTCAGCAGCAGGCGATAGCGATCGGGCGCGGTCTGTTGCCAGTTGAAGCGGGCGTAGACTTTCTGCTTGTCTGAGAGGTAGGCAAAGGCGCCGCGGGTCTGGTAGTGCGTGACCTTTGAGACCGCCTGCTGATGCTGTTGCCACTGTGGCGCGGTAACGCTGGGGCCGGGACCTTGCGGTTTGTTGACGCTACAGGCCGCCAGCAGCACGCTGGCAAGGGGCAAAAGGCGCAACAGATTGCGTGGTGAATTAAGCATCAAGTGGTCATCTCCTCGGACACATTTATTATTCGTAACGGATAACGCTAACCGTCCCGGTTTTAACCGTCAATGCTGTTATGCAGCAAATTGAGCACGAACAGGTTAATCTTATTACAGTCATAGCCTTTGTATGGCTTTTCTTGATCTGCCGCATCTTGTAGAATGCGCCTCACAAAACCCTGACATTATTGGGACATCCCAACCAAAACCGCCATGACGCTGCTCGCTCTCGGAATCAACCACAAGACTGCCCCCATTGCTCTGCGCGAACGCGTTTCGTTCGGGCCGGAGACGCTTGAGCAGGCGCTGAACAGCCTGTTATCACAGCCAATGGTGCAGAGCGGCGTGGTGTTGTCCACCTGTAACCGGACGGAACTCTACCTGAGTGTAGAGCAGCAGGCCGATTTACAGGCGCGTCTGGTGAGCTGGTTATGCAATTATCATCAGCTGGATGAAGAGGATGTACGCAACAGCCTCTACTGGCATCAGGATAATGAGGCGGTCAGCCACCTGATGCGCGTCGCCAGCGGACTTGATTCACTGGTGCTGGGCGAACCTCAGATCCTCGGTCAGGTAAAAAAAGCGTTTGCCGACTCCTCACGTGGTCATGCGCTGAGCAGTGAGCTGGAACGAATGTTCCAGAAAACCTTCTCTGTCGCCAAACGCGTGCGCACGGAAACCGATATCGGTGCCAACGCGGTGTCAGTGGCCTTTGCCGCCTGTACGCTGGCCCGTCAGATCTTCGAATCCCTCTCCTCCGTTAATGTGCTGCTGGTTGGCGCGGGTGAAACCATTGAGCTGGTGGCACGTCATCTGCGTGAACATCAGGTCAAAAATCTGATCATTGCCAACCGCACCCGCGAGCGTGCCGAAGCGCTGGCGTCGGAAGTTGGGGCAGAGGTGATTACGCTGGCGGAGATCGATGCCCGCCTGGCCGAAGCCGACATTATTATCTCCTCAACCTCCAGTCCGCTACCGATTATCGGCAAGGGGATGATGGAACGCGCTCTGAAAGCGCGACGTAACAAACCCATGCTGCTGGTCGATATTGCGGTGCCACGCGACGTGGAGCCGGAAGTCGGCGATCTGCCTAACGCCTATCTCTACAGCGTGGATGACCTGCAGGCGATCATCGAGCAGAACCTGGCACAGCGCAAAGCGGCCGCGGTTCAGGCCGAAAGCATCGTGGTTCAGGAAAGCAGCGAGTTCATGGCGTGGCTGCGCTCACAGGGCGCGGTGAATACCATCCGTGAATATCGTTCTCAGGCGGAGGATATCCGTGCTGAGCTGGAAGGCCGTGCGCTGCAGGCGCTGCAGCAGGGTGCCGATCCGCAAAAAGTCATGCAGGAACTGGCGCACAAGCTGACCAACCGTTTAATACACGCTCCAACCAAATCACTTCAGCAGGCCGCCCGCGATGGCGATAATGAACGCCTGCAGATTTTACGCGACAGCCTGGGTCTCGATTAGGCGCACCGCTGTCGCCACCTGTTTACGGGAATCCCACATTTAAATGAAAACCTCTATAGTTGCCAAACTGGAAGCCCTGCAGGAGCGCCACGAAGAAGTGGAAGCGATGCTGGGCGATGCTGGCGTGATCGCCGATCAGGAGCGTTTCCGTGCGCTGTCACGCGAATATGCTCAACTGACCGATGTGACCCGTTGCTTCCGCGACTGGCAGCAGGTTCAGGAAGATATCGAAACGGCGCAGCAGATGCTCGACGATCCTGAAATGCGCGATATGGCGCAGGAAGAGTTGCAGGAAGCGCGTGAGAAGAGTGACGTGCTGGAACAGCAGTTACAGGTGCTGTTACTGCCGAAAGATCCCGACGATGAGCGCGCCTGTTTTATTGAAGTGCGCGCCGGAACGGGCGGTGATGAAGCCGCGATCTTCGCCGGCGATCTGTTCCGCATGTACAGCCGCTATGCCGAAGCGCGTCGCTGGCGGGTGGAGATCGTCAGCGCCAACGAAGGCGAGCATGGCGGTTACAAAGAAGTGATTGCCCGCGTCACCGGCGACGGTGCCTATGGCCGCATGAAGTTCGAATCAGGCGGACACCGCGTGCAGCGCGTGCCGGAGACCGAATCACAGGGCCGTATTCATACTTCAGCCTGCACCGTTGCCGTGATGCCGGAAATTCCGGAAGCGGAACTGCCGGAAATCAACGCTGGCGATCTGAAGATCGACACCTTCCGCTCATCCGGCGCAGGCGGTCAGCACGTAAACACCACCGACTCCGCGATCCGTATTACCCACCTGCCAACCGGCATCGTGGTGGAGTGTCAGGACGAACGTTCACAGCATAAAAACAAAGCCAAAGCGCTGGCGGTGCTGGGTTCCCGTATTCACGCGGCAGAGATGGCCCGCCGTCACGCCGCCGAAGCCAGTACCCGCCGCAACCTGCTGGGCAGCGGCGATCGTTCTGACCGTAACCGTACCTATAACTTCCCGCAGGGCCGCGTGACTGACCACCGCATCAACCTGACAATCTACCGTCTGGACGAAGTGATGGAAGGCAAACTCGACAGCCTGATTGAGCCGATTGTGCAGGAGTACCAGGCGGATCAGCTGGCAGCGCTGGCTGGTCAGGACTAATGGATATTCGTCACTGGCTGAAACAGGCTGTCGCCACGCTGTGCGGGGGTGACAGTCCGAAGCGTGACGCAGAGATCCTGTTGGGTTTCGTGACCGGCAAATCGCGCAGCTGGTTAATTGCCTTTGATGAAACGGCGCTCAGCGGTGCGCAACTCGCCCAGCTGGACAGCCTGCTGGCGCGACGTGCCCGGGGTGAACCGGTGGCGCATCTGGTAGGCGAGCGTGAGTTCTGGTCGCTGCCGTTACGTGTCAGTGACGCCACGCTGATCCCGCGTCCGGATACCGAACTGCTGGTTGAGCAGGCGCTGGCGCATCTGCCCGCGACTCCCTCGACCATTCTGGATATGGGCACCGGCACCGGGGCGATTGCGCTGGCGCTGGCCAGCGAGCGGCCCGACTGTCAGGTGACCGGCGTGGATCGCATTGAAGCCGCCGTTGAGCTGGCAGGCAGCAATGCAGAACAGCTCAACCTCTCTAATACCACCTTTCTGCTCAGTCACTGGTTTCAGGCGCTGACGCCGCAGCACTTTACGCTCATCGTCAGCAATCCACCCTATATTGATGCCAGCGACACGCATCTGGAGCAGGGCGACGTGCGTTTCGAACCGCGCAGCGCACTGGTGGCGGATGAAGCGGGGCTGGCCGATCTGCGCACGCTGATTGAGCAGGCGCCCGCGTGGCTGCTGCCGGGTGGCTGGCTGCTGCTGGAACATGGCTGGCAGCAGGGTGAGGCGGTGGCCACGCTGATGCAGAGTAATGGCTATCACGCCGTTGAAACCGTCAGGGATTACGGCGGTAATCCGCGTGTGACGCTGGGTCAGTTCGCTTGATAAAAGCGCTTTGAAAAGGATTCATGATGTTTGCTTTTTATCCCCTGATTAAAAATCTGCATATCTTAACGGTCGTGCTTACCGTGACGCTGTTCCTGCTGCGGTTTTACTGGCTGCGCCGTGGTTCGGCGATGATGACAAAACGCTGGGTCCGCATTCTGCCGCACGTTAACGATACCCTGTTACTGGCGACCGGCGTCCTGCTGGTGGTGATTACCCACTTCTATCCCTTCACGCCACAAGGAAGCTGGCTGACGGAGAAGCTTTTAGCGGTTATCATCTACATCGCCTTAGGATTTGTGGCATTGAGTCGCCGTCCACGCACTGATCGCACCCGCTGGATCGCTTTTCTGGTGGCGTTAATCGCCCTGGTGACCATCATTACGCTGGCGCTGACCAAAATGCCGTTATGGGGATAGCATGACCTCGATCGAACAATTAGATTTCAGCCAGACACCGCTGTGTGAAGCGGTGATTGGTGCCACGCTTGCCATCCGCGCCGATTTCCCGGCGGTGTCGGTGGAAGCGCAGCTTGCGGCGTTAGTCGCCGAAGCGCGTGACTATGTCAGCGACATCGAAGATGCTGACATGCAGCTGGAAAAGCTGCTGGAGCTGTTCTATCGCCAGTGGGGATTTTGCGGCGCCAGCGGCGTCTACAAACTTTCTGATGCGCTCTGGATCGACAATGTATTAAAGACCCGTCAGGGCACCGCCGTGTCACTGGGCGTGATTCTGCTGCACATCGCAGCCGAGCTGGAACTGCCGCTGATGCCGGTGATCTTCCCGACGCAGCTGATTCTGCGCGCCGACTGGATTGATGGCGATAAGTGGATGATTAACCCGTTCAATGGCGAAACCCTTGACCGGCATACGCTGGAAGTGTGGCTGAAAGGCAATATCAGCCCCACCGCGCGTCTGTATGACGATGATCTCGACGAAGCCAAAACCGTCACCGTGATGCGCAAGATGCTCGACACGCTGAAAGCGGCGTTGATGGAAGAGCAGAAGATGGAGCTGGCGCTGAACGTCAGTCAGGTGCTGTTGCGTATCGATCCGGATGATCCCTATGAAATCCGCGATCGCGGTTTGATCTACGCGCAGCTGGAGTGCGAACATATCGCCCTGAGTGATTTAAACTATTTCGTTGAGCAGTGTCCTGAAGACCCGGTCAGCGAAATGATCAAAGTTCAGATTCACGCAATCGAACAAAAACAGGTCACGCTGCACTAAGCGGACCCACTGAAAAGGAAAGGGCATGACACAGAAAGTCGTGAGTATTGGCGATATCAACGTTGCAAACGATCTGCCATTTGTTCTGTTTGGCGGGATGAACGTGCTGGAGTCGCGCGAGCTGGCGATGCGCATCTGCGAGCACTACGTCACCGTGACAAATAAACTCGGTATTCCTTACGTGTTTAAGGCGTCGTTTGATAAAGCGAACCGCTCCTCTATTCACTCTTACCGTGGCCCAGGCCTGGAAGAGGGGATGAAGATTTTCCAGGAGCTGAAGCAGACGTTTGGCGTGAAGATTATCACTGATGTCCATGAAGCGGCACAGGCGCAGCCCGTCTCCGAAGTGGTTGATGTGATCCAGCTGCCGGCCTTCCTGGCGCGTCAGACTGACCTGGTGGAAGCGATGGCGAAAACCGGTGCGGTCATCAACGTGAAGAAGCCACAGTTCGTCAGCCCGGGTCAGATGGGTAACATCGTGGATAAGTTCGCGGAAGGCGGCAACGAGCAGGTTATCCTGTGCGATCGCGGCAGCAACTTTGGCTACGACAATCTGGTTGTCGATATGCTCGGCTTTAACGTGATGAAAAAAGTGACCAAAAACAGCCCGGTAATTTTCGACGTGACCCATGCGCTGCAGACGCGCGATCCGTTTGGCGCAGCATCCGGCGGTCGTCGTGCGCAGGTGGCAGAGCTGGCGCGTGCCGGTATGGCGGTCGGCATTGCCGGTCTGTTTATCGAAGCGCACCCGGATCCGGAGCATGCCCTGTGTGATGGCCCATCCGCGCTGCCGCTGGATAAGCTTGAGCCGTTCCTGGTGCAGATGAAAGCGATTGACGATCTGGTGAAGAGCTTCCCGGAACTCGATACCAGCAAGTAAGTTTTCTGCAAAAAAAAGAGCGAATAATCGCTCTTTTTTTTCGCCTGAAATTCGGTGAAGTTACAGCATGATGGTCATCAGATAGCCAATAAACAGCGCCAGATGCGCAGCACCGTTCAGAACATTGGTGCGGCCGGTTGAGAAGGAGATCTGACAGAGGATCAGCGATGCCATCATAATCACCATCTGCGGCGGCTCCAGCCCGAATATCAGCTCCTGTCCGGTCAGCGTGGCGATAATGGTCACCGCAGGCACCGTCAGGGAGATGGTCGCCAGCACCGAACCAAAGAACAGGTTCATGGCGCGCTGCACCTGATTCATCAGTACCGCCTTAATCGCGCCCAGGCCTTCAGGGGAGAGGATCAGCAGGGCCACCAGGAAACCGGTGAACTGTGCCGGTGCATTCATCTCCGTCAGCAGGCTTTCCAGCGTGTTGGCGTTCATTTTGGTCACGGCAATAACGGCAATCAGATGCACAATCAGCCAGACGGTGTGCCAGACGCTGCTGTGCGCCGACGGCTTACCATGGTGCGGATCACCATCATCGCTATCATCTTCATGCTCATAGACAAACAGGCTCTGATGCGTTTTGGTCTGAATCAGCAGGAAAACGCCATACATCGCCGCGGAAATTGCCGCAATCAGCAGCGCCTGAGTTACCGAGAAGTTTCCGCCCGGCAGCGCGTTGGGAAACACCAGCACCAGAATCGCCAGCGGAAAGATAGCGATGAGATATTGCTTCACGCCCGCCAGATTAACGTACTGCGTCGCAAATTTGTTACCGCCCAGCAGCAGCGCAAAACCCACCAGACCGCCGGTCACAATCATCACTATCGAATAAAGCGTATCGCGCATCAGTCCCGGTGCGGCATCGCCGGTCGCCATCAGCGCTGAGATCAGGCTCACTTCCAGAATCACCACTGACAGACTCAGGATCAGCGAGCCATAAGGCTCACCCAGTCGGTGCGCCAGCACGTCAGCGTGACGCACAACGCTGAATGCGCTGCTCAGAATGGCAACCAGCGCCAGTAAGTTAATACCGACTACGACCGGAAATGAAGTATTTGCACCAAAAAAATAGAGTATACCCAGCGTGATAATGGGAAATATCAGCGAGAATTCCTTGTGACGTGTTTTTTCATGTGAAGGCATTCACCATCCTCTCTGGTTAATGATTATCCGGACGCAGCGGATGCTGTTGTTAGAAATATAATCAGTTTTAAGGCAGGGCGCAGTTTATCTTTTCACCGGCCCGGGTGGGAAAAATTTACTGCTTTTTACTTAAATGCAATAAAGTTCCGAAGGGGTATTAACCTGATATTATCTCAAATATTGCAATAGTAATCAGTCTACAACAATTATGACTTATGCACCTATGTGGTCTCATTCTGCCGGGAAATCGGCTTATCATTATGATTTGCAGGGTCAGCACCTGATTTTTCATCTGAAGCGCTAATAAGTCGCTGTTTGTATTTTTGCTGGCCTGCGCCAGGCTTAGTGTGAATCCATAAACTGAGGAGCCGTTATGCCTTACGCTAACCGAGCCGACTTACCTGACAATGTAAAACATGTGCTTCCTGCGCACGCGCAGGATATCTATCAGCAGGCCTTTAACAGCGCATGGGATCAGTATAAAGAGGCTAAAGATCGCCGCGGCGATGATTCACGGGAAGAGGTCGCGCATAAAGTCGCCTGGGCCGCCGTGAAGAAAGAGTACGAAAAAGGCGATGATGATAAGTGGCACCCTAAACGTTAACCCGGCGGCTAGCCGGTTTGCGGTAAAGGGCCAGGATTATCTGGACCTTTTTTTTGCCTGTGCTATCAGGTTTATCTGGTTTTTTTTAACCTGCGACCGGAATCACGCTTGAAACCCCGCGCGTAAATAGATTAATGTCAATTTGATGATCGAAACGCAGTGCTGTTTTGGCGTCATGTTACAGGAGCCATTCTGCAGGACGCTGTTGAAGTCGAGGAGGTCGCATTGCTTACCCGGGAATTTCTGTTAAAAGCGGATTGTAAGACGTCATTCGGGGATATCGATGAGACGCTGCTCTGGAGTTGCGAGCAGCGCGCGGCTTCGCTGGCAGCCACGCTGGCCTGCCGTCCCGATCACAGCCCGGTCTGGATCTTTGGCTACGGCTCGCTGATGTGGAACCCGATTTTTGAGGCGGACGAAGTCGCGTCCGGTTCGCTGGAAGGCTGGCATCGCGCTTTCTGTCTGCGGCTGATTGCCGGACGTGGCACCGCCACGCATCCTGGCCGCATGCTGGCGCTGAAGCAGGGTGGCCGCACGACGGGACTGGCATTTCGTCTGCCGGAAGCGCGGTTACATGAAGAGCTGGCGCTGCTGTGGAAGCGGGAGATGATCACTGGCTGTTATTTACCGACATGGTGTGAGTTACAGCTGGAGGATGGCCGCAGCGTCACTGCGCTGACCTTTATTATGGACCCGCGCCATCCGCTCTATGAATCGGACTCCTGCCCGGAGGCGATTGCGCCTTTAATTGCCGCAGCGAGTGGCCCGCTGGGATCGAATGCACAGTATCTGTTTGCGCTGGAAGAAGAACTGACCCGGCGCGGCATGGAAGAAGAGAGTCTGAGCCGGCTGGCGCATCAGGTGAGGACGTTACAGCAATCCTGCCTCAGGCAGGCCTGAGCAGGGTCAGCCGCAAAGAAAAGGGCGCGACAATGTCGCGCCCTTTTACGATCGATCCGGGGATTAGTTACCCGGATTAATCAGCCAGGTGCCGGGCTTATCGATCGTCAGAGACTGGCTGTGCATCTCACTGCCATTCTTCACGTCAATTTTATACTGTCCTGCCGCCAGATTCAGCGCGGCAAATCCGCTGCTGCCGGGTTTGACCTCAACCGGCTGTCCATTCAGCACCACGCTTTCACCGCTTTCCAGCTTAAGATAAACCGTCGCCAGGGCAGCAGGCACGGCGGCTGGCGGCGGAACTGATGCGGGTGCCTGCGTCGCGGCTGCCAGGTTGTTAACGACATCCGGTGTGGCACTGTGGCGATTAGCCAGCCAGACGGTGACGACCACGGCCAGCAGCGCCACGGCAGCCAGCCCCAGCAAGCCTGGCGACAGCCGCCGCACCGTGCGCGGCGTTACCGGCTCCGCTGACGCCGCAGCGTGATTCATCGCCATCACCACCGGCGGAGCCGCTTCAACCGGCTCCTCGACGGGCAGCACAGTCGCCTCGCCCGGTACCGGGAAGCTGTTGACCACGGCTTCCACATCACTGACCGGCAGATCAATCAGCGCCGCAAAGGCGTCAATCGTTTGCGGACGATCGCCGGGTTTCATAGCCAGCGCGCAGTCAATGGCATGCAGCAGCGGCAGCGAGTAGCCTTCAGGCTGACGTTCCACCAGCGGCTGATAATTATCTTCAATACAGCGCACCACACTGACTGGCGGTGGATTACCGGTAATCAGGCTGTGCAGCACCGCGCCCAGCGCGTAAATATCGGTCCACGGTCCCTGTTCGACTTCGCCTTCTTCGCTGTACTGCTCAATCGGCGCAAAGCCCGGTTTAAGCATGATTTCGGTTTCGTCAGAGAGGTTGCCAATCTCTTTACGCGCCGAGCCGAAGTCCAGCAGCACCGGCAGCTGGTTTTCCTGAATCTGGATATTGTCGAGCGAGATGTCGCGATGCAGATAGCCAGCCTGATGGATGGTGCTGATAGCTCCCAGCAGCGGCGGCAGCAGGCGGCGGATCCAGGCTTCAGAGATCGAGGCCGGGCTGGTCAGTTGCCACTCTTTCAGCGTCATCCCGCTGTAGTAAAGCGTGCCCATATAGGCGGTGCCGTTCTGCTCCCAGAAGCGCAGCACGTGCAGCAGACCGGGATGATTGAAGCGGGCCAGCAGACGCGCTTCCTGAATAAAGCTGGTCAGCCCGGCATTAAACAGCTTCTGGAAACGTTCACCGCGCAGCTCCAGCGTTAAGTCGGCGGCACGGACAGCCAGCGACACGGGCATATACTCTTTAATGGCAATAGTACGTTCAAGCTGGTGATCCCACGCGCGATAGACGATGCCGAAGCCGCCGCCTCCGATCACTTCCTTGATCTCAAATTCATTAAAACGGTATCCGTCAGGCAGGGCATTCGGAACGGTTTTCGGATTATCATTTGCCGACATAGTGAACTCTCTGTACACGGCCTGGTCGTCAGGCTGCGCGGTAATTAATTGATGTTACGCCAGGCACCAATGGCAGGATCAACCAGATCCGCGTGCAGGGTGTCGATGAGTAACACATTCACTTTTTGCTGTGGCATGAAATAGGGCGCCCACTGGCTGCGCAATGTATCGACTCGCGATTTCACAGCGTCAGCGTCCTGCTGCGCAGCATTCTTATCCATCTTTATTAACAGCGCACCATTGAAGCGCCAGACATGCTGCCTGGCATCAAAGGGCAGCACCAGCCAGCTATCTGGCGTATCCGGGCGTGTCACAATCATGCGCTGATTATTCGCGGCAATGACTTCCAGCTTGCTGTCCGGAATAGTCAGATTGGCGATGGGGTAACCCTGATAAAAGGTGACCGCAACTGGCGTCGGGTGATCCGCTGTCGCCAGCGTCAGTTCACTTTTGCCTTCTGCCCAGCCGTCAGGCGAGCACTGCTGCTTGCTGACATCCGGGATGAACAGGGTCCGCGCATTCTCATCCCAGGCGGTGCGGAAATGGCAGCCGCTGGGGAGATCAAAATGTTGCAGCGGCGTGCTGTTGGCGGGCCGTGACAGGTCGAGCGGGGCGGCATTGCTGTCACTCGCGCTGGCGGTTGCATCCGCCATCACAATCGGGCGCCAGTTCTGCAACTTGCTGGCGCTGCCGCTGGCCAGGACGCCACCTTCTTTATTGGTCATCTGCCAGGGCAGTTCGTCCAGTAAGCCGCACTGATTCGCGAGCAGGGTGCCCAGGCGCGGTAAAAAGGTGGTCAGCACGGCCGAATCCTTGCTTTTGCCAGAGACGATACGCAGCGGCAGCGTCTCTTTACACCAGTCGTCAGGCGCTTTACTCACCACATTATCGATATAAACCTCCAGCGCCAGGCTGGGGGAGTAGACCACACGATAATTTTCAGCCTGGGCGTTAAAGGCAATCAGCAGAGTGATGATGCCGGGCAACCACAGTTTCATAAGGATCCTTGGAATCAAAAACGAGGCGGCAGAAAGCGCGCCGAATCAGCCAGTGAATAGAGCAGTGTTGCCTCCTCCGGCTCACCAATCCAGACCGCCAGTGCGCTGAGATTATCTTTCTTAACGTTGCGGCTTACCGCCTGTTCCATCAGAGCCAGCCACTCTTCGCAGGCATTCACCATGCGCAGCGCCTGTTCCATTTCACTACTGTTCAGATTCAGCCAGAAGCCATCGGTGCAGACCAGAAAAGCGTCCCCATCCTCCAGCGCAATCTCCTGCGAAAAGCTGACTAAGCGAGGCGGCTCAGCGCCGAGCGCATTATAGAGTAAATTACTGTTAATGCCGGTATTTTCATAGCCCGCTTCTTTCAGCTGCTGGGCCAGACTGTGGTCCCGGGTCACCTCGTGAAGCACGCCCCGCCGGAAGTGGTAAACCCGGCTGTCACCGGCATGCGCCCACCATGCACGCTGTTTCTGGCGGTCAATAAACAGGGCTGCCAGCGTGGTGCTCATGCGGGAATATTTCGGATTTTTACCCTGTGCCTCATGCAGCGCTAAGCGGCACTGTTCGATCGCCTGGTGGGTGATTTCCGGCGTAAAGTCGGTGTTCGCCTGTATCTGGCTTAGCAGCGTGTCGCGCACCAGCTGTGCCGCCATCTCGCCGCCGGGCAGCCCGGCCACGCCATCGCAGACCACAAAACAGGCTTTTCGCTCATCCAGCTCGGCACCTGTGCGATCCTGATTCTCATCGCGTAGCCCCTGCTGGCAGCGGCTGGCAAAAACGATTTTCATGCGTCGTCCACCCGCGTCTGAGAATCTTTATACTGATTCACTTCCATGTCGTAGGCATGAAGGAAAGCTTCGCCAAACAGCGTATGGAAATCATCTTCTATCTCACCGGCCGTACGCTGGTAATTACGCATGAAGTAGTCCCAGAGCGCCGCTTTCTTCGCGGTGGAAAATGGCAGTTTTGACACCAGGCCATCGGCGCGCGCCTGCTCTTCCAGCCGCTGCGGATTAAAGGATTGCAGCATCGCCGCAATAATGGCGCGAATTCCGGCAATCATGCCCAGCTGGTGGGCCTGCAGATCGACCAGCGCATCGCGCACTGCCTGCTCCGGCGGCATAAATCCGGGCATCTGGCTCTGATACATCTGCATCAGCACGGTTTTGCCGGAGGGCAGGATCTTGAACGGGTTGTTGGCCTCATTCAGAATCATGGTCATGTCCGCTTTCACGCCCCGTTTGAGAATGGAACGTGATGAGAGCAGCGCCACGGTGCCCTGAGAAAAGAGGCTCAGCATCCGGCCGGTAATGCGCATCTGCTCTTCGTCAACCGGCGTGGCGTGACCGTTGCTCAGCCCCATGCCGTCCAGCAGGGCGGCGATGAGCCGATCCTGATCCACCGGCTGTGCTGTCAGCGCCCGGCGCGGCTCACTGGCCTGCGGATCGATCGCCAGCCGCGCATCACTGTGCCGCTCATGACGTGAAGGCGGCACGTCGTTGACCAGCAGCCGGTCCTCAACCTCATGATGTTCGTGAATGCCCAAAGGATTCGCGGGCCGGGCGCTGTCACCCGCAAACAGCGCCAGCGGATCGCTCTGCGCGTTCTGGCAGGCGGGATCGCGCACTTCCAGCGCATAATCACCGATGCGCAAGGCGTCGCCGTGCTTCAGCAGCACCTGCATGCCGCGACCCAGCGTAATGCCGTTATGCTCGACCGGCGTTACGCTGCCCTGGTTGGTCAGCCGGCACTCCCCGTCATGCGACAGGTGAACCAGCGCCTGCAGGCGCGAAATAGCCCGCGTCTCATCCGGCAGCACCAGATCGTTGTCCTGACTGCGGCCAATGGTGCCGCCAGGCGGTTGAAACGCGACGCTTCTGACCGGAACATCCGTAGTGCATTGCACGATGGTAAATTGCATGAGTTATCCCAGATTGAACGGCAAACGCATCCGGCCTCACTCGAACATCGGAGGATAGAGGCCATTACGTCCCGGCTGTGCACCTGCCGCCGGGTTAAACAGTAACGAAAACAGTTGCGCCGTGAGGTTGCCGCTGTGCTTGTGGGTCGCATGGGCAAAACCATCACTGCGATTACTCCACCAGTAGCTCATATGCTGCTGAGGGTCGAAACGTTCGGCCACTTCACGCCAGCTCAGCGTGCAGGGCAGATCCTGAAAACCGATCACATCCATAATCTCTGAGGGCTTCCTGGCGGGCACCAGCAGCGGCGGCAGCGCCTGAATCTGCTGCTCTAACTGCTCGCCGTCCAGTGGCGTCTGAACCGCCCGTAACAGGGTCGCGCCCAGATCCTGAAACCAGTCACCGGAGATGGTCAGCTGAGCCGGATGCCACTGCGCCAGCGGAAAGCTGTGCAGCGCCAGCAGCGGCCAGGCGCGGCCGACGCGGTCACAGGAGGGCAGCAGACAGCCCATCTGTACGTGTGGCCGGGTCGCGGTCACCGGCAGGACAAAGTTCCATACCGGCGCGTGAAGAAAGTTCGCGCTGTATGACCAGGCCTGCTGATGCCAGTGCATTAATCCCTGCTGGAACCAGTGATTCCACGGGCTAATCTGTTGCTCACTCAGACGACGGTGCAGAAAGTCACCGGTCGACGGCAGCTTGCCGTACCAGCCGGGGGCGGTGTAAGCAGCCATGTTCACCTCACCATTACTCGCTTTGCG
Source organism: Pantoea sp. SM3640 (assembly GCF_015654165.1). Taxonomy (NCBI): domain Bacteria; kingdom Pseudomonadati; phylum Pseudomonadota; class Gammaproteobacteria; order Enterobacterales; family Erwiniaceae; genus Pantoea; species Pantoea sp. SM3640. Next base: position 2,151,647 of record NZ_CP064872.1, on the reverse strand, counting down.
AGTGTGATCGCGCGGCCGGGTGCAGCGGTGCTGCCGCCAGCACGCTGCCCGCCTGGCCCGCGATTTTAAGATTGTCTGCCAGCTTGCGCATCATCAGTGCATTGTCACGCGCATAAGGCGATGACTGAATCTGCTGATCCAGCAGCTGGCTCAGGTGCCAGTCGAGCTGCTGCAGATCGCGGGCACTGACCGTATCGGGCAGCGAGCGCTGTAAGTTTTGCAGCAGCCAGGCCCGTAAAAATTCGCCATCGTAATTGCGCGGCTGATAGAGCATCTGATAGGCGCGCAGCGCATTGCGGCTGTAGGCGTTATCATCACCCGGATCGTTGCGCAGAATATTAGTGATCTGCTGCGCCACGCGCGGCAGCAGCAAAGACTTAAGCGCATTTTGATAAAGCACCCAGGCGGCGTCGCTGACCTGACTGCCGCGATATAAGCCAGCCCGCATAGTAAGCGGCGGATTATCGAGAGAAAAACGTTCCGACAGCGGCAGCTTCACCAGGTTGTTCAGAAAGGGTAGCAGATCAAAAATATTATCAGCAGGCTGATGAATCACCTGCTGACTCTGCTCACGAATGGCCGGCACCCGTGCGGCCACCTGCTGCAGATAGTGCTGATTCTGGTAGTAGCTGATGCTCCACAGGCTGGAGGCAATCAGCAGCGCGCCTGCCAGCACGCCGTAGCCAATCCAGTGGAACAGCTGATTGCGATACTCCCAGCGGCGATTACTGCCCGCCAGTCCGCTCTCTTTAAAGATCAGATCGCTCAGCAGGTCACGAATAAAGAAGCTCTGGCCTTTGTTGCCGGGAATCGGACTGTTGCGGTTAACGCTGTCCCAGGCGGCAATCGAATGTTCGCCCGCCTGACGTAACTGCAGTTTACGGCTCAGTTCACCCATCACCCGATCAAATGGCAGGCCTTCCTGCGTACCGCTGGTAAAGAAGAGGCCGCGGGGGCTCCAGGCGACGGCATCCTGATGATCAGAGAAGACGATATCGAGATACTCGTTCAGCAGCGGGCGCAGTGAGGCGAACTCCTGCGGGAAGAGGAAGCATTCAGCGCGCTCATTCAGATCGCGCTCCTGGGTCATCTGCTCCGCCAGCTGCTGCTGTAGCTGCTCTTCCAGCCGCTGGAACTGCTGGCCAAAATGATGATGCCAGTCATCCTTGTGCGGCTTGCCCGTCTCACGGTTAAACGTAAAGCCCCAGATAGCGTCACGCCGCGTTTTATCGATGTTGCCAAAGTAGCTCATGAAGCCTTTCAGCAAATCGGTTTTAGTGACCATCACATAGACCGGGAAGTGAATACCCGTCTGCTGATGCAGTTCCGCCATACGCTCACGCAGCGCGCTGGCCTGGGCAAAACGCGCTTCGGCAGAATCGCTCAGCAGATCGGCCACGCTGATCGTCATGATGACACCGTTAATCGGCTGGCGGGTGCGATAGCGTTTCAGCAGATTGATAAAACTATGCCACTCCGCGGCATCGCGCACGCGCTGGCTCTCCTGCAGCGCATACCGCCCTGCGGTATCAATCAGCACTGCGCTGTCGGTAAACCACCAGTCGCAGTTGCGGGTGCCGCCGACGCCACGAATTGCCTGTTTACCCAGCGTATCGGTCAGCGGGAAATCGAGGCCCGCATTAAACAGCGCGGTGGTTTTACCGGCACCGGGCGCACCCATCACCAGATACCAGGGCAACTGGTAGAGATAATTAGCATTAAAGCGCGAGAGCAGATTGCCGCTGTGACGACGGCCAAACTGGGTGCGTTTTAGCTGCATCGCCGCGTCGCTGAAGCGCTGATTAAGCCGCTCCTCAGTCATCTGACGTTCCGCCGGATCGTCGTTGCCCGCCAACTGAAGCTGGGTCAGTAAGCGGCTGTTAAACCAGGCACGATAAAGCGACGGGATCAGCTGGAACAGGATCCAGAGAAAATAGAGCGCGCTCACGGTGAGCTGGCGAGGGAGCACCGGTTCCAGTGGACGCGACTCGCCCCATGTCCAGAACGGGCCCAGCATCCAGACCAGACAGCTCAGCGCCGTGACGCCAATAAAGCTCCACAGCAGGCGATGCGTTAACAGCAGGCGAAGGGAAGCGCGCATTATTGTGCTCCTTGATGATTACTGAGCGTTTCAGGCGCGGCAAACAGGGTGATCTCAACGCGGCGGTTGCGGGTCCGGTTTTCGCTGCTGTCGTTGGGCAGCAGCGGGTCGCTGTCACCACGGCCTTCAGAGCGTACCGTATGACCGTCCTCCAGCTGCAGCTGCAACAGCTGGGTGATGGCACGGGCGCGGGCGAATGAGAACTCATAGCTGGAGGCAAAACGGCTGTTATCCACCGGATGATCGTCGGTAAACACGGACACCAGAATGGTGCCTTTGACATCTTTCATCGCGGTTGAGACGCGGGCCAGCAGCGCGCGGCCCACCGGGTTGATCACCGTGCCTTGCTCGGCAAACAGTTTGTCTGCGGGAATAATCACTTTACTGCCAAAGGCACCATCGCTGACTTCGAGCTGTCCGGCAGCAATCACATCGTTCAGTCGCTGACGCAGATCGAGCAGCGCCTGCGGAGAAGAGGGACGGCGGCCTGCAGTAATCTGCGGCAGCGGGGTCTGATAGATGGTGCGCAGCAGCGGTTCGGCAGCGTTGCCGAGCCGCCAGTTCAGGCCGCTGTAGATCAGGCAGCCGATAAGCGCGACCAGCATGGCGCAGGCCCAGAGCGGCACCATCGGGCGGGCGAGGGTACTGACCAGCGGATGCACCTCGACCAGCGGGGGTTGCGGCGTCTGGCGCTGGGCGCGCGTCTCGTCAATCAGGCTTTTCAGGCGCTTACGGATACCGTCGCACTGGGCGCGGCCATTTTCACTGCCGCGATAGCGGCCTTCATAGCCCAGCAGCAGGCAATATTGCACCACTTCCAGCAGCCAGAGATGTTGTTGCGGGCTTTGTGAAATGCGCGACAGCAGCTGAAAGAATTTCTCGCCGCCCCAGCTTTCATTGTGAAAGGTCACCAGCATGCCATTGCCCGACCAGACGCCACGCGTGCCCCAGGGGGTTTGCGCTGCGGCTTCGTCCAGCGCGCTGCAGATGCAGTAACGCGCGCCGATAATCATCTCAAACGGCAGCCCTGCCTGTTTACAGCGTTGTTCAAACTGGCGGATTTCATCGATCAGAGACTGACGCAGACCCGCAGGATCGTCATGGGTGGCTGCCCGACGAATCTGCACCACCGCATTCAGCAGTGGCGCCGCAGCCTGAAGTAATAGATTCTCATTGCCTGAGGGGGTCGCCTCACGCGCAGGGGATTCCACAGTCATTAATTCGTGATCTTCCAGCCAATGGCAAATCCCTGTACCCGCAGCACAGGACGGTGCTGCGGGCAATATGCGCCGGATTTCATATTCAGTCTAAGATCCAGGTCGCGGTATCGTTAGTCCGACAGGCTTTACTCGCGCCGCCGACAGCCACACAGACCTGTTTCGCTTTCCGCGGACGGGGACGATCGCTCTGTAGCGTGGCATCGTAACGACTGCTCTCTACGCCCGCTTTTAACGGTACATAACCAATTAACGGGCCATCAGCCTGGTCAGCAATCGCCAGCCAGCTGTGCTCCACATTACCTAATACTTCAAACGGTTTACCCGTTTCGAGATAGCGAACGACTTTGCCGCCGTAATCCGGGGAGGTCATGACCGAGGCACCATAGAGCGCCCGCCAGGTCTGATTGACCGGCTCAAATTCAGTCGGTGCCGCGACAGCGTGTCGATGGACCAGTTTGACGCCGTTAATTTCGCTGGTGACCAGCGTATCGTCAGTGACGGGCGGCGGCGGGGCCTTACAGCCTGCCAGGGTAAGCACCGCCAGCAGCGTTAACGCAAGACTCTTTTTCACCATGTTCCTCGTGATCTCATCAAAGTATCTGCATATTGCCAGGCCCGATGCAGGAGGCGCTGTTTTTCGCGCCGCATCGTGCCGAAAGTCTGTCGTTCAAAAAAAGTTCAGATTACATCAGGATAGTTACGCGTTTAGTCTACCTAAGACTTTTGAGAATTCAAACCATTGCACCCACTGGCGATGCGTGATAGCAGGCGCTTTTGGGGCGGGCTGCGATATAAGAAAAGCGCCAGACAATGTGATAGTTAAAGCGAACTGAATTATCGCAGGGACAAACTGGTTGAGAACATTGCCGCGCATTCTGACATGCAATTGATCCGATTGGAAACTATTAAGCCTTTCTAATCGTTCGTTACCGATAAAATTTATCTCTTCACCTAAAGAATCTTATCAAAATCAGAATTTACGCGCCGGATATGCCCGCCTTTTTTCCGGAAAGCGGCACGCCTTTTGCTTCAGAAAAGTTTTAATGGCGGAGAGGTGAACCATGGATGCCCTGATCTGGCTGCAGGCATCGCGTGACAGCGATATTGCCAGCCTGCAACGGCTGCTTAAGACCGGCGAACTGATGGCTGCCGTCAGTGAGCTGGTTCATCGGCTGCAGCGGGAACGCGGCGCAAACAATCTCTGGATCTGCTCCGGTGGCACGCTGTTCAGCACCGAGCGTCACGCCCGTCAGCAGGAGGTCAGCGCCGGCCTGCACCATTTCTATCAGGCGCTGCCGTCCGCCACCGCACAGCCCGGCTTCAGTCGTTTCTGCAACCTGATTGCGGCTGCCCTGCAGGCGCTGGCGGAATTACCGCTGCTGCGTCAGCAAATCAGCCAGCATGAGCGGGATCAGGCGGCGGCGATGGCGGCATTTAATCAGGTTATCCGCACCTTACTTAATCTGGTTTTTGAGGCAGCCGACACCGCCAGCGATCCCGATATCTCGCGTGCACTGATCGCGCTGTTCAGCTTTATGCAGGGCAAAGAGCTGGCAGGTCAGGAGCGGGCCATCGGTTCAGCTGGCTTTGCGGCGCGGCACTTCACGCCTGAGCAGCGCAGCCAGATGGTGGCGCTGATTGCGGCTCAGGAGCAGAGCTTTACCACCTTCCGGGAGTTTGCCGACAGCGCCGCCTGTGAAAGCTGGCAGCCATTGTCTCAGGCCAGCCGGGATATCGAACGGCTGCGGCGCATCGCCTGCACCGGTAGCCAGTATGATGAAACCGGCGCGCTGGAGTGGTTTTCCCTGCTCTCCGAGCGTCTGGACCAGATGAAAACGCTGGAGGATGCCCTGACGGCCACGCTGATGCAGCGCTGTCGTGAGGCGATTGAGCAGGCGCAGCAACAGGCGGCATCGCCGGTCGTGCAGAGTGACAGCAACTTTTCGCTCTACGTCTGCGGAGCTGACTGGCTGCCCGGCGCGTCAACGCTCAGCAGTGACGGGCTGGCCCCGCAGCTCGGGCGCTCAGTGCTGTCGCTGATTGGTGAGCAGTCACAGCGCCTGCAGCAGCAGGCGGATGAGCTGGCATCGATGCGCGCTTCACTCGACGAGCGACGGGTAATCGATCAGGCCAAACACTGGCTGATGCAGCAGCAGGGATTCACCGAAGAGGCCGCCTGGCAGGCGCTGCGCAAAAGTGCGATGAATCAGAATAAGCGCGTACTGGAGATCGCGCAGGCAGTGCTGGCCGTCGCGAAGACCCTGAGCAACTAACCCGGACGAGGTAGCTGCACAACCTTTGTGCGTGATCTGCGTCAGAAACGTGCAAAAAAGGTTAATTATTCAGCAGCGCATCACCGCACGTCGGCTTTAACGCGGCTTCAGCGATCTGGCACACCCTTTGCTTTAACCCTACAGAGAGTACGCATTGCTCCCGCCAATGGCGGTGGGATCAGTGCTTTGGATAAAGGCGTCCATCCGCAGGCTTCGGCTTGTCGGAGGACGCCTTTTTTTATTTCTGTTCAGGGGCAACATGATGAGCAAAACGCCATTTTCACTGACACGACGTCAGGCGCTGATCTCCGGTGCAGCGCTGGGTGCGGCCTGGATCGTGCCGGGATTACGAAATGCAGTCTGGGCAGCAGGCTCCGATGCGCCAGAAAAGGCGCAGGTGCGGGTTGGCTTTATCCCACTCACCGACTGCGCGCCGGTCGTCATGGCGTCGGTAAAAGGCTTCGACAAAAAGTATGGCCTGACATTGCAGGTCAGCAAAGAGGCGAGCTGGGCGGCTGTGCGTGACAAACTGACCTCCGGCGAGCTGGATGCGGCCCATGTGCTTTACGGCATGATCTACGCGCTGCAGCTTGGCGTAGCGGGGCCGCAGCACGACATGGCGAACCTGATGACGCTCAATCACAACGGCCAGGCGATCACTCTGTCGAACCAGCTGAAAGCCAGTGGCGTTACCGATGCGGCCAGCCTGAAAAAAGCCGTTGATAGCCGCCCTAAAGGCAGCCTGACCTTCGCCCACACCTTTCCCACCAGTACGCACGCCATGTGGCTCTACTACTGGCTGGCCAATGCCGGCATTCATCCGTTTGACGATGTGCGCACCGTGGTCGTGCCGCCGCCGCAGATGGTGATGAACATGAAGATTGGCAACATGAGCGGCTACTGCGTCGGCGAGCCGTGGAACCAGCGTGCCATCAGCGACAATATCGGCTTTACCGCCGCCACCAGCCAGCAGATCTGGCCGGAGCATCCGGAAAAGGTGCTGGGCACCCGTGCACAGTGGGTGAAAGAGAATCCCAATACGGCCCGCGCGCTGACTGCCGCGGTGCTGGAGGCGGCGCGCTGGATCGATGCTTCAGACGATAACCGCCGTGAAACCGCGCAGGTGTTAGCCGGTCGAGCCTGGATCAACACCAAAGTGGAGACGCTGCAGGGGCGGATGCTTGGTCAGTACGAGAACGGGCTGGGACAGTCGTGGCAGGACGCGCATCCGATGCGCTTCTTCGACAACGGCAACGTCAGTTTTCCGTGGCTCTCGGATGGCATGTGGTTCCTGACCCAGATGAAACGCTGGGGACTGCTCACCAGCGATCCCGATTACCTCGCCGTGGCCCGCCAGATCAACCACATCGACGTCTATAAACAGGCCGCCAGCGCCGTCGGGCAGATTACCTTGCCCGCCAGTGAGATGCGCAGCAGCACCCTGATCGACGGCAAAGTCTGGGATGGCAGCAATCCTGCCGCCTACGCCGCCAGTTTCGCTATCAAACGTTAAGAGAGGTTGCCATGAAAACTGACGCGCGCGCCCTGGCGCAGCCGGAGCAAACCCCCGGCAGTGCCACCGTTATTCCGCTACAGATCATCCCGAAAGCCGCAGTTCGTCCGGCGCGGCTGCGTCCGCTGTTGCAGCGCGCCATTCCCGCCGCGGGCGGCCTGCTGCTGATGTTGCTGGTGTGGCAGCTCGCGGCGCTGTCCGAACCCTCGTTTCCCTCGCCTTATGCCACCTGGCAGGCCGCGCAGGTGCTGTTTGCTGACCCGTTCTACAGCAATGGCCCCAACGATCAGGGCATCGGCTGGAACGTGCTGGCCTCGCTGCAGCGCGTCGCCATCGGCTTCGGCCTTGCCGCGCTGGTGGGCATCCCGGCGGGTTTTCTGCTGGGGCGCTTTACCTTTATGGCGCGCATGTTCAATCCGATTATCGCCCTGCTACGGCCGGTCAGTCCGCTGGCCTGGCTGCCAATTGGACTGCTGCTGTTTCAGCGCGCCGAACCTGCCGCCAGCTGGACCATTTTCATCTGTTCCATCTGGCCGATGATCATCAATACCGCTGAAGGGGTGCAGCGTATTCCGCAGGATTACCTCAACGTGGCGCGGGTGCTACAGCTCTCTGAATGGACGGTGATGCGCCGGATCCTGCTGCCCGCCGTGCTGCCTGCGGTGCTCACCGGGGTACGTCTCTCTATCGGCATCGCATGGCTGGTGATTGTTGCCGCCGAAATGCTGACGGGCGGGCTGGGGATTGGCTTCTGGATATGGAACGAGTGGAACAACCTCAACGTGGCAAACATTCTGATCGCCATCCTGATTATCGGCGTCGTCGGGTTGCTGCTGGAGCAGGCGCTGATGCTGCTGGTCCGTCGTTTCAGCTGGGAAAAATAAGGAGAACACCATGCAACACATTATTCGCGTTCAGCAGGTGAGCCAGCGTTTCAACACTGCCAGCGGCGAGTTTCTGGCGCTGGACAACGTCAGTTTTGATATCCACGAAGGGGAAACCCTGAGCCTGATCGGCCACTCCGGCTGCGGCAAATCGACGCTGCTGAACCTGATTGCCGGATTAACCCGTCCCAGCAGCGGCGTACTGCTGTGTGATAACCGCGAAATCACCGGACCGGGTCCCGAGCGCGCGGTGGTGTTTCAAAACCATTCGCTGCTGCCGTGGCTAACGGCATTTCAGAACGTCGAACTGGCGGTGCAGCAGGTGTTTAAAGGGCGTTTCAGCAAAGCGGAGATGCGCGACTGGATCGAGCACAACCTTAATCGGGTGCAGATGAGCCACGCCATGCACAAGCGGCCTGGCGAAATCTCCGGCGGCATGAAGCAGCGTGTCGGCATTGCGCGGGCGCTGGCGATGAAGCCGCGCGTGCTGCTGCTGGATGAGCCATTCGGCGCGCTGGATGCCTTAACCCGCGCCCACCTGCAGGACAGCGTGATGCGCATTCAGCAGGAGCTGAATACCACCATTGTGCTGATCACCCATGACGTGGATGAAGCGGTGCTGCTCTCCGATCGGGTGCTGATGATGACCAACGGCCCGGCGGCACAGGTCGGGGAGATCCTCACCGTCGATCTGCCGCGACCGCGCTCGCGGGTGGCGCTGGCGGATGAGCCGCGCTATCACCAGCTGCGCCAGAAAGTGCTGCATTTCCTCTATGAAAAACAGACCACGGCAGCGTAAGGAGCAGACCATGAGGCAACGGTTGCTGGTGATAGGCAATGGCATGGCGGGGATGCAGATGGTGGAGAGCCTGCTGCAGCGTGCGCCTCAGCGTTACGCCATTACGGTCATTGGCCGCGAGCCGCACGGCAACTACAACCGCGTGCTGCTGTCGCCGGTGCTGGCGGGTGAAAAGTCCTTCACTGACACCCTGATCCACGATCGCGACTGGTATCAGCGGCACGGCGTGACGCTGCTGAACGGTGAAACCGTGCAGCAGGTCGATCTGGCGGCGCGGACGGTGCAGACCGATCAGCGCCAGCTCGACTGGGATCGGCTGGTGTTTGCCACCGGATCGCAGCCCCGTCTGCCCGCGATTCCCGGCATCGACGCAGAGTCCGTCATGGGTTTTCGCAGCATCGCCGACGTCCGGCGACTGCTGGCGGGCCAGGGACCGGTAGTGATCCTGGGCGGCGGCTTTCTCGGCATTGAAGCGGCGGCGGCACTCCGCGCCCGTGGCCGTGAGGTGACGCTGGTGCACCATAAACCCTGGCTGCTGGATCGCCAGCTGGATGCAAAAGCGGGTGAGCTGCTGCTGGCGGCCTTAGCGCAACGCGGTATCCACTGCGAACTGAACAGCGGACTGTCGGCGATTGACGAGGCGGGCGTGACGCTGACCTGCGGGCGTCACTGCGCCGCCACGCAGGTGGTGATCGCCATCGGTGTTCAGCCTGAGGTGACGCTGGCGCAGGCGGCAGGGCTACCGTGTCAGCGCGGCATTCTGGTCGATGGTCAGCTGCGCAGCGCCATTCCCGATGTTTACGCCGTGGGCGAGTGCTGCGAAATCGCGGGCGAAACCTTTGGCCTGGTCGCGCCCTGCCTGGCGCAGGCACAGATTCTGGCGGCGCAGCTGGCGGGATCGCCGCTGGCAGATTTCGTCAGTGAGCCGCTGGCGACGCGGCTCAAAGTCAGCGGCATTTCGCTGTTCAGCGCCGGGGATGTCAGCGAGGCGCTGTCCATCAGCAGTTTTGATCCGCTCTCCGGCGACTACCGCCGCCTTTTTCTCCGTCAGGGCCGCCTCTGTGGCGTACTGCTCTCTGGCGACACCAGGCAGGGCCCCGCGCTGCTGGAACGTCTGCAGCGCGCCGACCCTGTCACGCTCGATGCCCTGTTCGATCACGATCAACCTGAACCGCAGCCACAGGCTGCAGAGAGTCCTGAGATGAGTAAACCGGTTTTAGCCGTCATTGGTCACGGCATGGTCAGTCACCACTTTCTTGAACAGCTGGTTGCCCGTGAACTGCATCAGCACTATCACATCGTGGTTTATGGCGAGGAGCGCCAGCAGGCTTACGATCGGGTGCATCTGTCAGACTATTTCAACGGTAAAACGGCCGGCGATCTGTCGCTGGTCGGCGCAGACTTCTTTGCCCTGCACGGTATTGAACTGCGCTGCGGCTGCACAGTGGTGACGATCGATCGCCAGCAGCGCAGCCTGCGTGACAGCGCGGGCAATGAGCTGGCGTGGGATAAGCTGGTGCTGGCGACCGGCTCACGCGCGTTCGTCCCGCCGGTGCCGGGCCACGACGGCGAACGCTGTTTTGTCTACCGCACGCTGGATGACCTGGATGCCATTGCCGCCTGCGCCCGGCATAGCCAGCGCGGTATCGTGATTGGCGGCGGCCTGCTGGGTCTGGAAGCGGCGAATGCGCTGCGGCAGCTCGGGCTGGAGACGCACGTCGTGGAGTTCGCGCCGCGCCTGATGGCGGTACAGCTTGATGAGGGCGGGGCACTGATGCTGCGTCAGAAGATCGATGCGCTGGGCGTGACGGTTCACACCTCAAAACAGACCGAGCTGATTGAGCAGCAGCCCGACGGCAGCGTGGTGCTGCGCTTTGCTGACGGCAGCCATTTACCCGGCGACCTGGTGCTGTTCTCCGCCGGTATCCGTCCGCGCGATGAGCTGGCGCGCGAGGCGGGCCTGACGCTCGGGCCGCGCGGCGGCATTGAGATTAACGATCGCTGTCAGACCAGTGATGACGACGTGTTTGCCATTGGTGAATGCGCGCTGTGGAACGGCCAGATCTTTGGCCTGGTCGCGCCGGGCTATCAGATGGCACGGGTGCTGGCCGGACATCTGGCGGCTGAACCGGCTGCCTTCAGCGGCGCGGACATGAGCACTAAGCTGAAACTGCTGGGCGTGGAGGTCGCGTCGTTCGGTGATGCGCATGGCCGCACGGCGGGCAGCCAGCACTATCACTGGACCGACGGGCCAAAAGGCATCTACAAGAAAATCGTGGTCTCTGCGGAGGGCACCCGACTGCTGGGCGGCGTGCTGGTCGGGGACAGCAGCGATTACGCCACGCTGCTGCAGATGATGCTCAACGATTTACCCTTGCCTGCCGCGCCGGAGAGCCTGATCCTGCCTGCGCTGGCCGGGGCGCCGAAAGCACCAGGCGTCGCAGCGTTGCCCGACAGCGCCCAGGTCTGCTCCTGTCACAACGTCAGCAAGGGCGATATCTGCGCGGCGGTGAAAGGCGGATGCGGTGAGATGAGCAGCATCAAAAGCTGCACCAGAGCGGCCACCGGCTGCGGCGGCTGTGCGGCGCTGGTGAAGCAGGTGATGGAGTTTCAGCTGGAAACTCTCGGCGTCGAGGTGAAAAAAGATGTCTGCGACCACTTCAGTTATTCACGGCAGGAGCTTTATCACCTGGTACGGGCCGGTGAGTTCAGAACCTTTGATGCGCTGCTGGCCTCACACGGCAGGGGGCAGGGCTGTGAAGTGTGCAAGCCGCTGGTGGGGTCGATTCTTGCCTCCTGCTGGAACGACTATCTGCTGAAACCGGCGCACCTGCCGCTACAGGATACCAACGACCGCTACTTCGCCAACATCCAGAAAGATGGCACCTATTCGGTGGTGCCGCGCGTTCCGGCGGGTGAAATCACGCCACAGGGGCTGATCGCCATCGGGGAAGTGGCGGCGCGTTATGACCTCTACACCAAAATCACCGGCGGGCAGCGTATCGACCTGTTTGGCGCGCGGCTCGATCAGCTGCCCGCTATCTGGCAGACGCTGCTTGAGGCCGGTTTTGAAACCGGTCACGCCTACGGCAAGTCGCTGCGCACCGTGAAGTCCTGTGTCGGATCGACCTGGTGCCGCTACGGCGTGCAGGATTCGACCGCCTTCGCCATCGCGCTGGAGAACCGTTACAAGGGACTTCGCGCCCCGCATAAGATCAAGATGGCGGTTTCGGGCTGTACGCGCGAGTGTGCGGAAGCGCAGAGCAAAGATATCGGCGTGATCGCCACCGAAAAGGGTTGGAACCTCTATGTCTGCGGCAATGGCGGCATGAAGCCGCGCCATGCCGACCTGTTCGCCAGCGACCTCGACGATGCCACGCTGCTGCGCTATGTCGATCGCCTGCTGATGTTCTATATCCGTACGGCTAATCGTCTGCAGCGCACCAGCGTCTGGCTGGACAATCTGGAAGGCGGTCTTGATTACCTGCGGCAGGTGGTGATTGAGGACAGCCTTGGGCTGGGCGAGACGCTGGAGCAGGAGATGCAGCGGGTGGTGGAGGCATATCAGTGCGAGTGGCAGACCACGCTGGCGGACCCGTCGCGGCTCGCGCTGTTTACGCCGACGATCAACAGCGAGCAGCCCGATGAAACCCTGCACTACAGCCGGGTACGCGGCCAGCGGCAGCCTGAAGCCGTGGCTGCGCGCCCGCTGCTGCAGCTGCCCGCCGAGCCGTGGAGCGCCGTCTGCACACTGGAGGCGATTCCGCCAGAAGCGGGGATCGGGGCGCGGCTCGGCAGCGAACGTGTTGCGCTGTTCCGCTTTGGCGACGCGTTCTATGCGCTGGAGGATCGTGAACCCGGCAGCGATGCCAGCGTGCTGTCGCGCGGGATTCTGGGTGACGTCGGCGGCGAGCCGGTGGTGATCTCTCCGCTCTACAAGCAGCGGGTGCGGCTGCGTGACGGACAGAGTCTGGATAATCCGCAGCACCAGCTGCGCTGCTGGCCGGTGAAGCTGGAAGCGGGGCAGATCTGGCTGGCAAACCGTCCGCAAAATCCGCTGGCGCAGGCATCATGAACAGCACCTGTCCCTATTGCGGCGTCGGCTGTGGCGTCTGCGTCACGTCGCAGGGCAATCATCAGGCAACGGTGATCGGCGATCCGCACCATCCCGCTAACGCAGGCCGGTTGTGCGTTAAGGGCGCGGCGCTGGGCGAGACGCTGACGCCACAGGGGCGTCTTCTTACCGCTCAGGTTAACGGCCAGCCGGTCAGCCTGGATGCGGCGCTGGATGCGGCAGCGGCAGGATTACGGGCAGTGATCGATCAGCATGGTCCGCAGGCGGTGGCGTTTTACGGTTCAGGCCAGTTGCTGACCGAGGATTACTACGTTGCCAATAAGCTGATGAAGGGCTACATCGGTGCCGCCAATATCGATACCAATTCGCGGCTCTGTATGGCATCAGCCGTAGTCGGTTATAAGCGGGCGCTGGGGGCAGATGCGGTGCCCTGCTGTTATGAGGATCTGGAGCAGGCCGATCTGGTTTTGCTGGTGGGGTCCAATGCTGCCTGGGCACATCCGGTGGTCTGGCAGCGGCTGATGCAGGCGAAGCTGCAGCGACCGGCGATGCGCATAGTTGTTATCGATCCGCGCCGCACGGCCAGTTGTGATCAGGCCGATCTGCATCTGCCACTGCGTCCCGGCAGCGATTCGGCGTTGTTTTCCGGTCTGCTGCACTGGCTGGCGCAGAACGATGGTCTTGATGCCAGCATGCTGCCGCACCTGAATGGCGTGAGTGAAACCCTGGCCGCCGCCGCGCAGTGGGATGTCGCGCGGGTCGCAGAGACCTGTGATTTAACGGAACAGCAGGTGATGCATTTTTTCCGGCTGTTCAGCCAGCACGATCGGGTGCTGACGCTGTGGTGTATGGGGATTAATCAGTCCGCCACCGGCAGCGACAATAACCAGGCGATTCTTAATCTGCATCTGCTGACAGGCATAATAGGCCGTGCGGGCTGCGGGCCTTTTTCGCTGACCGGACAGCCAAATGCGATGGGCGGTCGCGAAGTGGGCGGTCTGGCGAACCAGCTGGCAGCGCACATGAGTTTTACTGACGAGGATTGCGACCGGGTGCAGCGTTTCTGGCGCAGCCCGTCGATGGCCCGCCAGCCGGGGCTGATGGCGCTGGATCTCTTCAGGGCGATTGCCGAAGGCGAGGTGAAAGCAGTGTGGATTGTGGGCACTAATCCGGCGGTGTCGATGCCGGAAGGCAATCGCGTGGCACAGGCGCTGGCGGCCTGTCCGCTGGTCATTGTCTCAGATGTGATGGCGCAGACCGACACCAGCACTTTTGCCGATATTCTGCTGCCCGCCCAGGGCTGGGGCGAGAAGAACGGCACCGTGACGAACTCAGAACGACGTATTTCGCGGCAGCGCGCCTTTGCCGCCGCACCAGGTGATACCCGGCCTGACTGGTGGCTGCTGGCGCAGGTGGCGCAGCGGTTGGGGTTCCGTGAGGGATTTAACTGGCAGCATCCGGCTGAGATTTTCTGCGAGCACGCGGCGCTGTCGGGTTTTGAGAATGACGGTCAGCGGGCATTTGATATCAGCGGGCTGGCGCAGTTGAGCCAGGCCGAATGGGATGCGCTGCGTCCGGTCCAGTGGCCGGTAAATGCTGCTCATCCGCAGGGCTGTGCACGGTTGTTTGGCGATCGCCGCTTTTTTCACCCTGACGGCAAAGCCCGGCTGCTTGTCCCGGCCACGCCCGCCTTAACCCCGCGTGATGCGGCTTATCCGCTATTGATGAACAGCGGTCGGGTGCGCGATCAGTGGCATACCATGACGCGCACCGGGCTGGTGCCGCGTCTGATGCAGCATTGTGATGAGCCGTTTGTGGCGCTTCATCCCGCTGACGCCGCGCAGTATGGCGTGACGGCAGGCGGTCTGGCGCGGGTGCAGTCAGTACAGGGCTGGATTAGCGCGCGGGTGCGCGCTGATGCCGGGATGCGGCGCGGCGAGCTGTTTGTGCCGATGCACTGGAACCGGCAGTTCAGTCAGCAGAGTCACGTCGATATGCTGGTCGCCGCCCGCGCCTGTCCGTTTTCAGGGCAGCCTGCGCTGAAGCAGACGCCGGTCCGGATTCTGCCGCTGGCGGTGAGCTGGCAGGGCTGGTTGTGGCAGCGCGGGATTACGCAGCCCGCAGGATTGCGTTACTGGTCGCGTGCGCCCTATGCGGCGGTGCAGCGTTATGCGGTAGCAGGCGAGGGATCGCCGCAGGCATGGCTGGCCGGGCAGGTTGATCTGTCAGGCTGTGACCTGCAGGTCGCCACTGGCAGCGGCAATGATTACCGGCTGCTGGCATGGCGTGACGGTGTGTTACAGCTGGCGTTTTATGCCGGATCCATGTTGCCGTCGATTGATAGTGCATTTGTCGCGGCGGCCTTTGCGGATGCGCCGCAGGATGCTGCCGGGCGGCACAGCGTGCTGGCGGGCCAGTCGGTGCAGCGCAGCGCGGCAGGCCGGATTATCTGTAGCTGTATGGCGGTGGGTGAGCAGACGATTTTGCAGGCGATAGCGCAGGGGTGTCGAACCACTCAGGCACTGGGCCGGAAGCTGAAGTGCGGCACGCAGTGTGGCTCCTGTATTCCGGAGCTGAAGCAGCTTTTGTTGTCCGACGTGGTTGTGGAGGAATGATGACGCGAGCAATTGATTCTCTGGATAAGTTACTGGCCCCGGCCGGTGTGGCAAAGCCGCAGGGTGCGGTGTGGCTGGTGGGCGCAGGCCCTGGCGATGTAGAGTTGCTGACGGTGAAGGCGTTGCGGTTGCTGCAGCGGGCCGAAGTAGTGGTGTATGACCGGCTGGTGAGTGAAGCGGTGATGGCGGAAGTACCGGAGAGCGCGTTATGCGTTGACGTAGGTAAGCAGCCGGGGCAGCACGGATTGAAGCAGGCGCAGATTAATCAGCTGCTGGTGGATCTGGCGCGCAGCGGGCGCAATGTGATCCGGCTGAAGGGAGGCGATCCGTTTATTTTTGGGCGCGGTGGCGAGGAGATGGTGAGTCTGCAGGAGGCCGGGATTCGCTGTGAGGTAGTGCCGGGGATTACGGCGGCGGTGGGCTGTGCGGCGGCCAGCGGAATTCCGCTGACGCATCGGGATTGTGCGCAGTCGCTGCGGTTGATTACCGGCCATGGCCGGTGCGGCGAGCCTCAGCTGGATGCAGCCGCGCTGTCGGCGGTGAATCAGACGCTGGTGTTTTATATGGGATTGAGCTGGAGTGCGTCGATCAGTGCGCAGTTGCAGGCGCAGGGGCGTGATCCGGAGACGCCGGTAGCGATTATTGAGAATGGAACCCGGCCGAATCAGCGGGTGTTGATTACCACGCTGGGTGGCCTGGCGGAGACGGTAGCGCAGGAGAAGCCGGTGTCGCCGTCGCTGCTGGTGGTGGGTGAGGTCGTGCGGTTTTATCGGGCGGATTTGCAGGTGCGGGGGGATGCGACGGTGAGCCGGTGCGACGTGCAGGAAAAGCCTGCCTGATCGCAAAGGGATCCCGCATCCCTGCGGACTGGGCTCGCCCTCCCTGGCTCGCACACTTTGCTCTTCAGGCAGGCCATTCCTGCACGGCTGGCGATGGTGCGGAGGTTTTGCGGAAGCGGACGCGATTAGGTGCAGGTAGGTTTGGGTGAGAAAGAAGGAATGATTTGAAGAGCCGGTATGTCGTGCAGGAAGTACGGTGCGTCGTGCAGGAAAAGCCTGCCTGATCGCAAAGGGATCCCGCATCCCTGCGGACTGGGCTCGCCATCCCTGGCTCGCACACTTTGCTCTTCAGGCAGGCCATTCCTGCACGGTTGGCATTGGTGCGGGGTTTTGCTGGAACAGGTCTGAATTAGGTGCGGATGGTGAGCGCGCACGTGCCGGGATGTGGGGGCAGACCGGTGCGGTTTGCTTAGGCAGAAAAGGCCTGCCTTGAAGAATCATTTTCGGAAAGACCGATGTGTCTGATTGTTCAGAAACTACTGAGGCTATAAACCGATGATGACTTTTATCTTTCCACGAATTTGCTGAAGTTCGCTTGCGGAAACGACACCTTTTTTGATGGCCCCCCTGACTTTCCAGGCGATGCTTTTTACCTGGTCGGATAGGGCAACGCTATCTTTCTCAGCGCTTATGGGAACTTCGAACGGATATCCCTTTGAATGCGTTGTGCAGGGTACACAGACACACATGCCGGTTTTATTGTTGTAAGCAAACGGGCTAAGAACAACAGCTGGCCTGTGACCTGCCTGCTCACTTCCTTTGGTCGGATCAAAATCCACCCAGATGATATCTCCGGCTTCAGGCACAAAACGGCTTACCATTTACCAAATCTCCTTCCCGACAGGCTCACCCCATTCAACCGGATCGTGCAGATTTTCTTCTGTCACGCCTTCAAGCAGTTCTGCAAGAGAGTAACCAACTTCCTGCTTTACAGGTTCAATAATGAGTTTTCCTTCAACCAAATCGATTTTTATTTCGTCATCAATATTAAGATTGAGTGCCTGCATCAATGTCGCCGGGATACGTATTGCTGGAGAGTTACCCCAGCGTTTAACATTTCCATGAATCATTTAACATGCCTCCAATACACAATGTAGATACATGCTAGCGCAATATACATTGTATACACAAGTGGTGTGAGCCTGAACGTTGGGTATTGTCGTGTTTCGTCAGGTGCAGTGCGCGTGCCAGGCTTCCTGCATAAAAAAAGCAGGAGCATTACATCGCCCGCTTCAGCGGCAGCGGGGCTACCAGCACTTTCACGCCTAAGGCTTCAAACGCTTTAACCTGCGCGGTGCTGATGCCGCTGTCGGTGATCAGGTAGTGGATGTTGCTCCAGTCACAGGGCAGCGCGAACATCGATACCTTGTCGATTTTGCTGGAGTCCGCCACCACGTAAACCGTATTGGCAGATTTGATCATCGCCAGTTTGACCTTGATATCCGTTTCGCTGGGAAAGCTCAGGCCCAGACGCGGTGAAATGCAGGCGGTGGCCAGAAAGAGTTTTTCGGCCAGCACATTTTCAAAAAAGCTGGCCGCTTTCTCGCCCGAGGTGGAGAGCGTCGGGAACTTAAAGGTGCCGCCGGTCAGCAGGATGTTGATCCCCGGTTCGCCGCCCAGTTTCAGGGCGATATTCACTGCGGTGGTCACCACTGATAAGCGGCGGATATGGCTGATGGCATCGGTAATCGCGGTGGTGGTGGTACCGGAATCGAAAATCACCGTGTCGCCATTTTCGATATGCTGTGCCGCCAGTCGTCCAATCGCCTCTTTCTCCTCCAGATGGGTCTGCCGCTCCAGCAGCATCGCGCCGGTATTCTGCTTGCCCGTCATCAGCGTTGCGCCACCATGATAGCGCTGCACAAACCCCTGTTTTTGCAGCATGCGCAGGTCGCTGCGTAATGTGGCTTCAGTCAGTCCAAAGGTCTCGGTCAGCGCTTTGACCGTGACCGTACCATCTTCACGGATCATCTCCAGAATTTTCTCGCGGCGTTGCTGCATGTCAGCGAACTGCTCACTTTTGCTTTTCAATCGAAATGCTCCCTTTTCCAGTAACCTGATGGCTCGGGCGAACAAGGTCTCTGTCGCTGAGTTTAACGCGCCATTTTTATGAATGCGAGATGACCTGAATTGCCTTTGATTTTCGAACGAAAGCAAATAATCCGCAGGTTATTGAATCTTTCAGGGTTTCCGGATTGCAGGCAGCAGGCTTTATTTCGGGACTGGAAGCCAGATCACGTCTTTTCAATCAGATAAGCCGCTTTGAACGGCAGATGGTCGAAATTTGATCTGCCCCACATATCATTTCTTTTCGATAGCTTATATTTTTGTTCGAAAATGATTGAGTCAGCGGCATCAGCAAAAATATGAGGGGAAGAGTGGGATGAGTGGTGAATATGACGTAAACCTGCGCTACGGCGTGGATACCGCAATGAACCTGGCCGGTAAGGTGGCTGTGGTGACTGGCGGGCTGGGCGGCATCGCGATGGCGACTAATGGCATGCTGCTGGAGAAAGGCGCGCGTCTGGCACTGCTCTATCCGCCGTTTGAAGCGGAGAAAGTTGCCAGTCTGCAGGCGGACTTCGCGGCCGATCGGGTGCAGTTTGTCTGCTGTGATGTCACCGATCCCGCGTCGGTGGAAGAGGCGTTTGACGCGGTGGTTGCCCACTATGGCCGCATCGATATCCTGGTCAACTGCGCAGGCTACGTGATGCTGCAGCCGGTGATTGAGACCGATTTTGCCGAGTGGCAGAAGCAGATCGCGGTAAATCTCACCGGACCTTTCCTCTGCTCGCAGGCGGCCGCACGGCTGATGATCCGTGCTGGCGCAGGCGGCAAAATTATCAATATCGCCTCCCAGGCGGCGTCCATCGCGATCGACAACCATGTCGCCTATACCTCCGCCAAAGCGGGCCTGCTGGGCATGACCAAAGTGATGGCTAAAGAGTTTGCCACGCATCGCATTAACGTAAATACCCTGTCGCCTACCGTAGTACTGACGCCGATGGGCGAGAAAGCCTGGCGCGGCGAGAAGGGCGAGCAGATGAAAAAGCTGATTCCGCTCGGTCGCTTTGCCTATACCGATGAGATCGCCGCCGCCGTGCTGTTCTTCGCCAGCAACGGCAGCGACATGATTACCGGCGCAGATTTGATGATCGATGGTGGCTTCACCATCTGGTAAGGCCAACCCAACACCCGGGACTTCATACCCTGCCATAACGATAAGAGAGAACATCATGAAAAACCGTACCCTGCTGTGCACTGCCGTGGCTGCCTGTCTGGTTTCTCAGGCGGCGTTGGCCGCCGAAAAAGGCACCATTATGATTCTGGTTAACTCACTCGATAATCCTTACTACGCTTCTGAAGCCAAAGGCGCCAATCTCAAAGCACAGGCGCTAGGGTACAAAACCACGGTGCTGTCGCACGGCGAAGATGTGAAGAAGCAGAGCGAACTGATCGACGCCGCTATCGGTAAGAAAGTGCAGGGTATCGTGCTGGATAACGCCGACTCCACCGCCAGCGTGGCGGCAATCAAAAAAGCCAAAGATGCCGGGATTCCGGTGGTGCTGATCAACCGTGAAATCCCGGTGGATGACGTGGCGCTGGCGCAGATTACCCACAACAACTTCCAGGCGGGTTCAGATGTGGCCAACGTCTTTGTCGAGAAGATGGGGGAAAAGGGCAAATACGCCGAGCTCGCCTGTAACCTGGCCGACAACAACTGTGTGACCCGCTCAAAATCGTTCCATCAGGTGCTGGATCAATATCCCGATATGCAGAGCGTGGCGCGTCAGGATGCCAAAGGCACCCTGATCGACGGCAAGCGCATTATGGACAGCATCCTGCAGGCGCATCCCGATGTGAAAGGGGTGATCTGCGGTAATGGCCCGGTCGCGCTGGGTGCCATTGCGGCACTCAAAGCAGCCGGTCGCAACGATGTGATCGTGGTAGGGATTGATGGCAGCAACGATGAACGCGATGCGGTTAAAGCAGGCACGCTGAAAGCCACGGTGATGCTGCAGGCCCAGGCGATCGCCGCCGAAGGCGTGACCGATCTCGATAACTTCATTCAGAAAGGCGTGAAGCCGGAAAAACAGCGGGTGATGTTCCGCGGCATTCTGATTACTCCGGAAAACGCCAAAGGCGTCCAGGACTTTAACTACAAGTCGTAATTAACCGCTGCCGCGCCTGCGAAAGCGGGCGCCAGGGAGAAGAAGATGTCACGAAGAGTCTGGCTGACGCTGGTGGTCATGCTGTCAGGTGGCTGCAAAATTGTGTCGCAGCAGGAGCTGGCTGACCTGAAGAATCCCCCCAATCCGAAGATGGCCAACATCGACCAGCTCTGGCAGCAGAAGCTGGTGCCGCAGGTCCAGGCCGAGGCGAAACCGCTGGCGACGCTGATGTCGTCGCTGCAATCTGCCAAAGACTTTGACAGCGCCTGCCAGACCTACGGTTATCGCAGTCAGGCTGAGAATCCCTGTGTTTTCAGCGTTTCCGTTCGCGGCGAGGTAACGGCTGTCAATACCACTTCCCGCAGCGGAAAGATGGCCGTGAAGGATGAATCAGGTGACAGTGTCACTATACAGGTCGGGCCAATCATTCGTGGCACGGCGTTGCGCGATGTCTATAAAGGCGCGAGCTATCAGGACTTCAACGATCAGGTGCTGTTTGGTGATTACGGCAAGGCGATCAACCAGCACGCCTCAACCCTGATGCAGCAGTTCGCGCCGAAGGTCGGCGACAAAGTGAGTGTTACTGGCGTGTTCAGCAGCTGGGACATTCCGCAACAGCTGCCGGATATCACTCCGGCTGCCATCACCCGGCAATAAGGAGCGGCAGATGCAAAATCCGCAACCGCAAACGTCCGGCGACGTGATTATCGAAACGCGCAACGTGTCGCGTCTCTATCCTGGTGTGACCGCGCTCGATCAGGTCAGCTATCGCGTTTATCGCAACAAAGTGAATGTCCTGATCGGGGAGAACGGGGCCGGCAAGTCCACCATGATGAAGATGCTGGCCGGGGTTGAAACGCCGTCGTCGGGCGAGATTCTGCTGGATGGCCAGGTGGTGTCGCTGAACTCCACCCATCAGGCGGAGAAGCAGGGGATCAGTATCATTTTCCAGGAGCTGAATCTGTTTCCCAACATGAACGTGATGGACAACATTTTTATCGCCAACGAGTTTTTCCAGCGCGGCGTCATCAATGAAAAGTATCAGTACGCGCTGGCGAAATCGCTGCTGCAGCGGCTGCAGCTCGATGTCGATCCCTATGCGCCGCTGGGCGAGCTGGGCATCGGGCATCAGCAACTGGTGGAGATTGCCAGGGCGCTGTCGAAGGATACCCGGGTGTTGATCATGGATGAACCCACCAGCGCCCTGAGCCAGTCGGAAGTGAAAGTGCTGTTCAATGTCATCGATCAGCTGAAGCGGCGCGGCGTCACCATTATCTATATCTCACACCGGCTGGAAGAGCTGATGGAGATAGGCGACCACATCACCATTTTTCGCGATGGGCGCTTTATCAGTGAGCGCGAGGTGCGCGACGCCAGCGTGCCGTGGATTATCGCCCAGATGGTGGGCGATAAGAAAAAACAGTTCGACTATCAGCCTGCGCCACAAGGGGAAACGGTGCTGGAGGTTGAGGGGCTGACCGCGCTGCATCAGAACGGCGGCTACAAGCTTAATGAGGTCAGTTTCAGCCTGCGTAAAGGCGAGGTGATCGGCATTTATGGGCTGCTGGGCGCGGGACGCACGGAGCTGTTTAAGGGGCTGATTGGGCTGATGCCTTGTCAGTCGGGCCGGGTCCGGCTGTCCGGTAAGGATCTGGCGAAACGCAGTTTTCAGCAGCGGCTGAAAAGCGGCATCGCGCTGGTGCCCGAAGATCGTAAAGGCGAAGGGGTGATTGAACTGATGTCGGTTACCGCCAATATGACGCTTTCTGACTTCAGCCTGCGCGGTTTTCGTCGGGCGCTGGGGCTGCTGAATCCGGGGCGGGAACAGCAGCGGGTCAGTGAGATGATCGGCCATCTGGCGATTAAAGTCAGCGATCCCGATCTGCCGGTCACGGCGCTGAGTGGCGGTAATCAGCAGAAGGTGGTGCTGGGTAAGGCGCTGATGACCGGGCCGCAGGTGGTATTGCTGGATGAGCCGACGCGCGGCATTGATGTCGGTGCCAAAACCGACGTCTATCACCTGATTGGCAATCTGGCGCAACAGGGGCTGGCCGTGATGTTTTCGTCGTCCGAGCTGGATGAGGTGATGGCGCTGGCGGACCGCATTTTAGTGATGGCCGATGGCCGGATAACGGCCGATCTGCCCCGCGCAGCGGCAACGAGAGAACATCTGATCGCGGCATCAACCCCGCAGGATTAAGCACCTGGCCCATTGGGCTAAGCTGGCCGGAGAACGTCATGAACCAAAAATATCTGCTCTATATGTACCTGCTCAAGGCGCGCACCTTTATTGCGTTGCTGATTGTGGTCGGCTTCTTCAGCGTGATGGTGCCGAACTTTCTGACCCCCTCTAACCTGCTGATTATGACGCAGCACGTCGCCATTACCGGGCTGCTGGCGATAGGGATGACGCTGGTGATCCTCACCGGCGGTATCGATCTCTCTGTAGGCGCGGTCGCCGGGATTTGCGGCATGGTGGCGGGTGCGCTGCTGACCAGTGGCATTCCGTTATGGGGCGGCAATACGCTGTTTCTCAACGTGCCTGAAGTGATTCTGGTGGTGGCGATCTTTGGCGTGCTGGTGGGGCTGATTAACGGTACGGTGATCACCCGGCTGGGCGTGGCTCCCTTTATCTGCACCCTGGGCATGATGTATGTGGCGCGCGGTGCGGCACTGCTGTTCAACGATGGCGGCACCTACGCCAATCTGGTCGGGATGCCCGCGCTGGGCAACACCGGTTTTGCCCTGCTGGGTTCCGGTACCGTGCTGGGGGTGTATCTGCCGATCTGGCTGATGCTCGGCTTCTTGCTGCTCGGCCTCTACCTGACGCGCAAAACCCCGCTGGGCCGTTACATCTACGCCATTGGCGGCAATGAGTCCGCCGCGCGGCTGGCGGGCGTGCCGATTGTCAAAGTGAAAATTTTTGTTTACGCCTTTTCCGGCCTCTGCGCCGGTCTGGTCGGGCTGGTAGTGGCGTCTCAGTTGCAGACCGCGCATCCGATGACCGGCAACATGTTTGAGATGGACGCCATTGGTGCCACCGTGCTGGGCGGCACGGCGCTGGCGGGCGGACGTGGCCGGGTGTCCGGCTCAATTATTGGCGCGTTCGTTATCGTCTTCCTGGCGGATGGCATGGTGATGATGGGCGTCAGCGATTTCTGGCAGATGGTGATTAAAGGTCTGGTGATTGTCACAGCCGTCGTGATCGACCAGTTCCAGCAACGTCTGCAAAGCAAAGTGGTGCTGCTGCGTCGCCATGAAAAAAAGCAGCAGGCAGTGCCTCTCACTGATATCCGTCACAGTTAACAGGAGCGATTATGAGCCGCGAGCAACGTGGAAAAACAGTGGTGATTACCGGTGCCTGTCGCGGCATCGGTGCCGGGATCGCGGCGCGTTTCGCCCGCGATGGGGCCAGGCTGGTGATGGTGTCGAATGCCGATCGGGTCTTTGCCACCGCTGACCAGCTTTCGCAGCAGTATGGCAGTGAGATTCTGGCGCTGCAGGTCGACGTCACAGATGAAGCGGCGGTGCAGCAGCTCTATCAGCAGGCCTTTGAACGCTTTGGTCAGATTGACGTCTCGATTCAGAATGCGGGCGTGATTACCATTGACCGCTTCGACACCATGCCGAAAAGCGACTTTGAACGGATTCTGGCCGTGAACACCACTGCCGTCTGGCTCTGCTGTCGTGAAGCGGCGAAATATATGGTGAAGCAGGGCAGCGGCAGTCTGATTAACACCTCATCTGGGCAGGGACGACAGGGCTTTATTTACACGCCGCACTATGCCGCCAGCAAAATGGGGGTCATCGGCATTACGCAGAGTCTGGCGCTGGAGCTGGCACCGTGGAACATTACGGTCAACGCCTTCTGTCCCGGCATCATTGAGAGTGAGATGTGGGATTACAATGATCGCGTCTGGGGCGAGATCCTCAGCAGCGAGGAGAAAACCTACGGCAAAGGTGAGCTGATGGCGGAGTGGGTGAAAAACATTCCGCTGAAGCGTGCCGGTCAGCCGGAGGATGTGGCCGGGCTGGTGGCGTTTCTGGCTTCAGACGATGCGCGCTATATCACCGGACAGACCATTAACGTGGATGGCGGCTTAATCTTCTCCTGAAGACACCAGAGATAACCCCGGGCCTGCTGCACAGCAGGCCTTTTTTTGTGCCAGACTTTTCTGGTATATGCACAATTTGCCTCTGCTGTCCTGCATCGCCGTCACAATATGTTAAGGTAACTGTCAATGAATTTGACTTTATCGCAGCAACAAATCAATCAACGTGCCGGGTGACATGATACGGAAAACAGGGGTTCTCTCTTTGATTGCGCTGTCGCTCTCTGCCTTGCAGAGCGCCCGTGCGTTTCAGACTGAAACGGCAGTGTCAGAAACGCCATTCGACAATCCTGCGCGCTACAGTGAGTCGCTGCCGACGCTTGGCAGCACCCGCGACGAGGATGAAGCGTGGAGCAAAAAGCTGGCAGCCGTGGCGAAAAGCATCGGTGAAGCGAGTAACAACAGCGACAGCAATGTGACGTTTGGCCAGCAGGCGGGCGTCTGGGCCTTCAATCATCTGCGCGATGAAGTGGCCGACCGGGTCGAGAGTGAAGGGCAGTCACTGCTTTCCCCTTACGGCACCGCGCAGCTCGATCTGAAAGTCGACATGAACGGTAACTTTGCCGGCACGGGCGGCGATCTCTTCAGCGCACTGGCCGACGAGAACAGCCTGCTTACCTTCAGCCAGCTTGGCCTGCATGATACCGGCGAGGGTCTGGTCGGCAATGCGGGACTGGGACAACGCTGGGACGCCGGTAACTGGCTGCTGGGCTACAACGGCTTTGTCGATCATGTCTTCAGCAGCGGCCTGCAGCGCGCCTCGGTGGGGACTGAGGCCTGGAGTGATTCGATGCGTTTCTCTGCCAACTACTATCAGCCGCTTTCCGGCTGGAAAAATCTGGGCAACTCGCAGCAGCAGCGCATGGCGCGCGGCTATGACATCACCAGCCAGAGCTATCTGCCCTTTTATCGTCAACTGGGCGTCTCGGTGAGCTATCAGCAATATCTGGGTGAGAATGTCGATCTGTTTAACAGCGGCAACCGCTATCACAATCCCTCCGCCATGTCGTTTGGCCTCTCTTACACGCCGGTGCCGCTGGTAACGCTGTCGGCCACCCACAAAACCAGCAGTGCCGGTGAAAGCCAGGATCAGCTGGGGCTGAAACTGAACTACCGCTTTGGCGTAGCGCTGAGCCGTCAGCTTGATGCCGGTAACGTCGCCGAAGCGCGCTCCCTGCGCGGCAGCCGTTACGATACCGTGACCCGCAGCGATACGCCGGTGCTCGCATTCCGTCAGCGCAAAACGCTGTCGGTGTTCCTGGCGACACCTCCCTGGCAGTTAAGCAGTGGCGAGAGCCTGCCGCTGAAGCTGCAGGTGCGGGCCAGCAATGACATCAAGGCAGTGAGCTGGCAGGGTGACACGCAGGCGCTGAGCCTGACGCCACCGGCCAATAATGCGGATCCGCAGGGCTGGAGTGTGATCCTACCGCAATGGGATCCGTCGCCAGACGCCAGCAACGAATACCGGCTGTCGGTGACGCTGGAGGACAGCAAGCAGCAGCGTGTCACCTCTAACTGGATCACCCTAAAAATTGAGCCGCCGATGGCCATGGACGCATCCCCGCAGAACGATCGTTACGATTTAATGGCACCCACCGGCACGGCGCTCTAACGGAAACCTGCCAGCACGGCGCTGGCAGGTAAATCCGGCCGGCGCGGTGCATGGCACGTCCAGCCGGGTTCATCACAGAGTCGTGCTGATGACAGGCTAACGTCAGGCTTATGTGTCAGTAGTAACATCGTGTTGCAATCATCAGCCGCAACTATCGCAGCGATGCGTAAGGGACGCCGGCAATATGCCGATAACAAAAGCAATTCCACCGCTTACTGGTCCTGCTGATGCGCCTGAGTTTACTGAAATATCTTGTCCCTTCTTTTCTCCGTCAGCGTGGCCTGCACGCCGCCGCGTCATTCCGATCGCTGGGGCGCGCTATGCCCGTGATTGAGTTCACGCCTGAGGGCATTATTCAGAAAGCCAGCCCGCTATTTCTGGCGGCCATGGGATACCGGGCGGACGAAATTGTTGGTCAGCATCACAGCATGTTCTGTCCGCCCGCGCTGGTGAACTCGCCAGAATATCGCCGTTTCTGGCAGCGTCTGGCGGCAGGTGAAAGCTTCAGTGATAAATATCTGCGGCTGGCTAAAGGCATGCGACCAGTCTGGCTGGAGGCAAGCTATATTCCGGTGACTGACCGGCGCGGACGGGTTTTCAAAATCGTGAAAATAGCCGCGGATATTTCAGAGAGAATGCAGTCATCACTGGAGCAGGAGTCGATTATCAATGCGATCAGCCGCTCCATGGCCGTAATCGCCTTTCGTCCTGACGGCCACGTGCTGGAGGCAAATGATAACTTCCTGAAGGCTACCGGCTATCAGGCTGCCGAAGTCATAGGAAAGCATCACCGGCTTTTCTGTTCGGATGCGCTCTCTCAGAGTGAGGAGTACCGGCAGTTCTGGTTGAGGCTGAATCAGGGTGAGTTCTTTTCGGGCCAGTTTCCCCGTCTTAACCGGCGTGGCGAACCGCTCTGGCTCAGGGCCACTTACAATCCGGTATTCAACAGCGATGGACAGCTTACTAAAATTGTTAAATTCGCCACCGATGTGACGGAACAGGTGCTGCGTAATCAGCAGGAGTATGACGCGGCGTTAAATGCCTGGAACATGGCTGTCCAGACGCGGGGAAGTGCACAGGCGGGCGCGGATGTTATCGACAACAGCATTCAGATGATCAGCCGGATTGCTGAAGAGATGAGTGTGGTGTCGGCAGACGTCACGCGCCTGAACAGCCAGTCTGACAGCATTGATGGCATGGTTGAAACCATCCGGCGCTTTGCCATGCAGACCCGCCTTATTGCACTGAATGCCGCCATTGAAGCGGCGCGCGCAGGCACGTCGGGCCGCAGCTTTGCCGTCGTGGCGGCAGAGGTCCGCAGCCTGGCGGCCAGCGTCAGCAGTGCGACCGAAGAAATTGAGCGGGTGGTAGCAGGGAATAATCAACTGGCCAGAGAGGTGCTGCGAGGAATTGAAACTTCGCTGGCGAACACCGGTCAGGGGGTACTGTTGATGCGTGAGGCGGGGGAAGTGATAGCCAGCATTCAGAAAGATTCAGAGCGGGTTGAAAGCGCCGTCAGAGACGTTGCCCGGGCAGCGCATAGCGAATAACGACGTCTGAACCGGCCGGATAAACAGGGCCGGTGAAGGCGTGCCCCTGAAGAACAGGGATTCATTGGGCCAGGTCCGGCGTTGTTACGAACAGGAGAATGAGGAATGGCGATTGTGACGCTTACCTTAAAAGCGTCGCTCAGCCCGGCAGGGGTCAGTTAACCAGTTTCGTCACGACACGAACGGCTCTGGCGTAAACTTCTCTCTGGCCGTTGACCGATCGCGCTTCCTGTTGTTTCAGGAACGCGATGATTTCCTGTATGCCTGCCGTCTTGCCTGACTTCAGCAGGCTGGAAACAGCCTGTCCTACCACGGCATAGACATCATCCATATCCGCTGGTTTATCGGTACTCAAAAGAAACTCCAGTGCAGCAATTCTGCTGAAAAGCATCTGATCGGACAACGCTTCGGTGATTCAGCCTGCCCGCACGTTTATCGAAAGCCAGCATCATGGCAGGGCCTTAAGCAGTTTTTCCCGCAGCGTGGCAACCTGGGTCGTCAGTTCACCAAGCTCACTGCAGGCGGTATCCATTACGGAGACCATATCGGCCGGGACGCCCGCCGCCGCGACTTTGAGCTGGTGGCCCTGTTCCGTCAGGGAGACCACAACCCGGCGCTCATCCTTCCCGGTGTCACGCTGCCGACAGATGATGCCTGCGCTCTCCAGCCGCTTCAGAAGCTGACTGAGTGTGCCGGAATCCAGCCGCACGCGTGCGCCAATATCGGAGACGGTCAGGGCATCTTTTTCCCACAGCACCAGCAGTACCAGATACTGCGGATAGGTCAGCCCCAGCGGTTTCAGCCGCGACTGATAGAGCTTTGTCATGGCGAGCGATGCGGAGTAGAGCGCAAAGCAGAGAAACTGGTCGATGGTTTCAGGCGCTGCACTGGCGGGAGAGGTATCAGCGATCCCCGCGGTTTCATCATTCATATCTTTACTCATTCTCAGTCCGGGGCAGGAGAGCCAGACCACCGGTGGCTTGTCAGCCCTGAAGTCTTGCTAAGCGTGTATCGGGAAGATGCGGACTGCGGCAGCATCTTTTGTCGGGTGTCAGACACCTAACTTTCAGGCGCTTTCGCGGCGAGAGGAAAAGCCGTTGGCTGCGCCTCCGTGTGAAAGGTGGCTCAGTATTGAGTCAAATTAAATTGAAGTCAACATAACCGGGCGTAGCCCCTGGCACACAACGTGCGCCAGGGGCAAATCGGCTGAAATTTGCCGCATCATTTCAGCGTTTAACGCAGAAGCGAATGTCGCACACTGTCAGCGCCACGATCCGGTCATCGGGTAATGACCGCGCAGCGCAGAAAGTTATCCATGACCGCAATCATTCTTCCCACCGCCAGCAGGTCAGCGGCCAGTAGCAGGTCGCTACGCACCAGTTTATCCATCAGGGCGCGGTCACTCATGTGCGCCTGAATCCGGCTGTAAAGCTCGGTCAGATGTATCCAGTTATTGGCGAAGGTATCCACGCTCAGATACTCCCCTTCGCTGAGCTGCTGCAGCAGAATATCCACGTCCTGTTTTAGCCCGCCGATACGGCTGATAAGATCAGCCGTATCGGCGGAACGGTGTCCGCCGGAAGGGTTCATACGGTGAAGGTCCCGACCATGCCACGCAGGTCGCGCGCCTGCGCCAGCAGGGACTGTGACGCAGAAGAGGACTCTTGTACCAGCGCGGCGTTATTCTGCGTGACGCCGTCCATCTGACTCACCGCAATGCTGACCTGGGAGATGCCCTGCATCTGCTCACCGGAGGAGAGTGAAAGGTTGTCCATGGCATCGGCCAGTTCACCTACGCGGCTGACAATTTTCAGGATGCGCTCACCAGTTCCTGCGGCCACCGTGACACCTTCCTCGACCTGCGTCACCGCCTGCTCAATCAGCTGCTTGATGTCGCGTGCCGCAGTGGCGCTGCGCTGGGCCAGCGATCGGACCTCACCCGCGACCACGGCAAATCCGCGACCGTCTTCCCCGGCACGTGCTGCTTCTACTGCGGCGTTAAGCGCCAGAATATTGGTCTGGAAAGCGATGCCCTCAATCACCGACGTAATGTCACGCACCCGCACGGCACTCAGCGAAATGTCATGCATGGTTTCTGACAGGCGCTGAACATCCGCTTCGCCTGCATGAGCCAGTGTGGCAGCCTCGCGTGCTGAACCCGCCGTCTGATGCGCGCCCGCCGCATTGCTTTTTACCGTGGCGGTGAGCTGCTCCATGCTCGCTGCGGTTTCCTGCAGCGCAGCAGCCTGCTGCTCGGTACGGGATGACAGCTCACTGTTGCCCTGGGAAATCTCATCGGCCGCCAGCGCCACCGAAGCGGAAGCATCCTTGATTTGCGTTACCAGCCCGCGCAGATTGGTCTGCATACCGCTTAACGAAGCAAGCAGGCTGGTGCTGTCGCCACCGCGCAGCGTAACCGCGGAGGTGAGATCACCAGCCGCGATCGCGGCAGCCAGCGCCTGTGCCTGAACAGGTTCGCCGCCCAGCTGACGCATCAGCATACGCACAATAAACGCGCAGGTGGCGACCGCAGCCAGCACGGAGATCGCTGCCAGGATGATCAGTATCCAGGTGGTACGGGCGATAGCGTTCCCGTTTTCCACCACCGCATCCCGACTGTTGCGCATCTCCAGCTCAGTCAGATCGTTGATCGCTTTAAGCAGAGTCTGCTGCGCAGGACGCGCTACGGTTAATAGATAGTCGGTAACCTCCTGCTGACGGTTTTCCAGCCCGAGTTTTCCGGCGTTCATCAGGGTGGATAGCGCGGCCTCTTCGGCAGATTCAATTCTGCTCATCGCCTCGCGTCCCGCGGGGCCGGCGTCAGTCTGCATCATGCGCGACAGCGCTTCACGATTGCTGATGTAAAGCGCCCGCTGTTTTTGCAGACGTTCCCATTCTGGCTTCATCGCAACAGGATCGGTCATCAGGGCCAGGTTACGCACTGCAATGGCCATATCCCGCACGCCGCCACGCATATCCAGCACGGTCTGGTACTTTTTCAGCCGGACATTGACCACCTCGTCCATGCTATTACGGGCGCTGTTCAGCGCCTGAATCGCGGTACCGGCACAAATAATAAACAGCAAAATCAGCAGGCCAAAACCTGCGCTAAGGCGCGTTGAGATTTTCATCGATCTTCCAGAAGAGTTCGTTGGGTAACTCGGTATCGGCAGCCGGAGAGGGTTCTGTAGGGTTGTACTTAACTAAATTGAGTGCTATTTAGTTTTGTGCGATAAAAGTACGATATGCCGGAATGTCTACCATGCAATCAGACCACCGGAAATAAATAAAAAAGCGTCGTGCTTCCAGGCTCTGTCACGCAAATTTGCGCAACGACTTACGGTGGCGATAACAGGGCAAGTTCTTGTTAATTCGTAAGTTAATGTCCCTTTCACAGTACATCCTGACGCGCTGTGTAGTGTCCCGCCTTTTCGGTCGTATAACCCGTCGAAACCGTCGTAATGCATAAATATAACCGGACCGGCCTGTTAATCTGGTCGCCGCTGCCGATAGAACACTCATCGATATTGATGACGTCACCGGCACGCGCCGCGCAGAGCAGGTCTTCTGTTGTGCTGGCGCGAGGCGGGTGAGAACGCGTGATTTCTATGAGCAGAAATAGCGGAGGGGTGATTATCGTCGGCAGTTAAGCTGACAGGCTATGAGAAATCCACCCCGGGTTTTTACAGATAATTAAAACAACACTCTGACACTCTCCATCACCGGGAATGAACGCATGCGCCTGAAACTTTTCTGGCTCGCAGTGCTGAATATTGCGACCATCATTTTACTCTCCATACTGTGGGAATTCGGGCTTGAGGCGCGGATTTCCAGCCTGCTGGGCCTGGGCTACGATCCCGGTTTCGAAACCAGCGAGCGGGTGCGTTTTATCCTGACTGCGACTGCATTTGCCGGGCTGGCAATGATTATTCCGGCGCTGTTTATCGTGAATCTGGTCCGCAGATCGCTGAGTGCAGAAAAAAACGCACTCAGGCTGGCCGGCACGGATGCGCTGACCGGCGTGATGAATCGCCGATCATTCACCGCACACCTTGCTGCGCTGAATACCGGCGAGGTGCCTTATACCCTGACGCTGCTCGACATCAATGATTTCAAGAGTATCAATGACCTGAACGGTCATCGTCAGGGCGACGCCACGCTGGTTGCGCTGGCCGGACTGCTGACCACCTCGGCGGGCACGCAGAGCCAGGTGTTTCGCATTGGTGGGGATGAGTTTGCTATCGTAACCGCGGCGTCGCAGGCTGAGCAGGCGCTGGCCGCCGCTGAAAGTCTCTGTCAGCATGCAGCATCCATCCGGACCGGCCCGCATACCTTCCTCAGTCTCTCTGCAGGCATTGCCAGTTCAGCCTGCACCGGGCAGGCCGATGTGGTGCGGGCGGCGGATCTGGCGCTGTACGAAGCTAAACAGAACACGCGTTCTCATCTGGCGCGATTCACACCAGACATGGAGCTGCGCTTTCGCCAGCGGGAAAGGCTGGAGCAGGAGGTCGTTGCTGCCGTCAGCGGCCACGCCATCGTTCCCTTTCTGCAGCCGCTGGTGTCGCTGCGAAGCGGAAACATTACCGGCTTTGAAATACTGGCACGCTGGATCACCGCGTCGGGGCAGACGGTTTCACCCGCTGAGTTTCTGCCGGTGGTGGAACGGCTGGGGCTGATGGACAGCATGACGGTGGCGCTGCTGCAGGATGCGGTCAGTGCAACACGGGCATGGCCTGCCGGGCTCTGCCTGTCGCTGAACATTACCCCGGAGCAGCTGCTGAGACCGTCGCTGACCACCTGTCTGTCCCGCATCATGCAGCATGCCGGACCGGTCATGCTGGAACTGGAGATCACGGAACAGAACGTTATGGCTATCTCTGATGATGCCCGCGAGGCGATCCGCCTGCTGAAAGAGGCCGGTATTGGCGTGGTACTGGACGATTTCGGCACTGGCTATTCCAACCTCTCCGTATTGCTGGGGCTGGGGATTACCAAAATCAAAATTGATCAGACGTTTATTGCCGGAATTGTGACCGGGTCGGAGCAGCGTAAAGTCGTGGAAACGCTGCTGGCGCTCTGTCAGGGGCTGAATGTGGTGATTACGGCAGAGGGCATCGAGGATGTCGCTACACTGCGGTGGCTGAGAAAACGCGGCTGTGATTATGGTCAGGGGTATCTATTCAGCCGTCCGGTGCCTGCCGGGCAGGCAACCACGCTGCTGGCGTCGGCCAACGTGGAAGAGCTGATGGAGGAAGAGGCTGTGGCGGTTAACTTAGTCAGGGCGCTGGGCTAAACTGGCGTGAGAACGGATTATGGCTGGCATGAGTCAGTAAACAGGCCCGGCAGGAAGCGCCGGGCCTGCTGTCTCATCAGAACTGGTAAATCAGACCCAGCGCGGTGATGTCGTCGGTCGCCAGACCGAGCGGGTTATTATCTTTCAACAGGTTGATGCGGTATTCACCATAGACCGACATGTTCTTGTTGAAGTAGTAAGTGGCACCCACGGCGGTGTACTTAATGATGTCGGCATCGCCGATATTTTCAATCTCTTTGCCCTTCGATGAGACGTAACCCACGGATGGACGGAAGCCGTTCAGGAACTGATACTGCGCCACGGCTTCAAAGTTTTGCGCTTTGTTGGCGAAGCCGCCGCTGATCGGCGTGGCGTTCAGGGTTTCGCCGTACATTGCGGCCAGATAAACCTGGTTCGCATCATATTTGACTGAGGTTGCCCAGTGCTGGGCTTTTTCGCCTTCACCGTGTGCGGCTGCGTTCTGCGCCGTGGTGCGATCCAGGCTGGCAAACGCGCCAGCGAAGCTCAGGCCGAAATCGAAGTCATAAGACGCGGAGAGGGCAAAACCATCGCCATTCGAACGACGCACGCCGTCGATGTTACTGCTGCGGTCGTTTTTACCCTGATACTGTGCAGCAAGGTTTAACCCGTCTACCAGACCAAAGAAATCACTGTTACGCCAGGTCAGCACGCCGGTTGAGCGGCCAGAGAGGAAGGCGTCGGTATAACCGGAATCGCCGCCGAAGAACGGCAGCATATCGGTGTAACTCAGCGCGTCATAGACCAGGCCATAGTTACGTCCGTAATCCAGCGCACCGGCCTTACCAAATTTCAGGCCAGCATAGCCCAGACGGGTACGGTTGGTGGCCTGTGCGTCACTGCCTTCAGAGTTGTGAAGGCTGTACTGATACTGCCAGAAGCCATAACCGGTGAGCTGATCGGTAATCTTCGTCTCACCCTTGAAACCAAAACGGGCATAAGAAGAGGTATCACCGTTGTTGTTATCGTCGTCAGAAAAGAGGTGTGACACGTTAATCTTGCCGACCAGGTCCAGCTTATTGCCATCCTTGTTATAAATTTCTGCGGCCTGTGCGGAAGAAAGACCGATCAGTAACGGCATAATAGCCGTCAGTAAAGTGCGCTTCATCATTTAATTATTACCCTGTATTCATTAATTATTATTCCCCTGTTTCGGGGTGAAATGAAAATGACACAAAAAGTTAAAATTACAAAGCGCAATAAAAGTAACAAAATGTGATGTCTATATTCAGCTAATGAATAACAGCAGGGGACAGAAGATTAAATGACAAGGTAATAAGATTTTCTTCTAATAAAACCTCAAGGGGTTATGGTGTAAAACTACATTATAATCAATAAATTAGTTAAAAAAAACACTATAATCCATAAGTTAACTGTATATAATTGAATCACATCACTCCCTGTATTAATTATAGTGAGTTTTATGAAAGTGATAATTTCACAAGGATTCACTTCTAATCATTAGTCTGCATATTAATATCTGTTCATCTTTTCAGAAATATTATTTCCCGCCCGATAATCACATCAGAAATAATCTGCGCGATACTGATTAAAGTGTCATCGCATTGCTCATTAATTAATCGATAACAGGCGGGAAAATTAATCCGCCCGGCGTGATAAATGAAAATAGTTTGTTAAGTTTTGCTATTTAGCGCTCTTAGGTCAGCCGAAATCCGGCGACCACCGCTGCACCAGTGAGAGGCAAACTGCGCTAAAACAGGGCAGGAAATGGGTTTTCATGGAGAGATAATTTATCAGCGATCACAAAAGCGATATTTCATCCCGCGAATGCATAATTCCGCTGTTTAAAACCCAGCTTTGCCGCTGCAATCAGACAATTATTCACTATATATGCAAATTAATTGAATATTGTCAGCGTCTAACTCATTGATATTCCGTTGTGATGACCATTTTATGCATTAATTCTCTGGCTGGCACGTTAACTGCACTCTACAGTAGGGCTGCACTACAACATCCTTTAACAATTTTAAAACATAAGCTTTACCTGGCCGGTAAAGTAAAGCAGGAGAGTGGGTTATGGCACTGCACGTTTCACGTCACGATTTCGATCAATGGATGATGCCGGTTTATGCACCTGCGACCTTTATACCGGTTCGCGCAGAAGGCTCCACCGTCTGGGATCAAAACGGTAAAGACTATATCGACTTTGCCGGTGGCATCGCTGTTAATGCGTTAGGGCATGCGCATCCGGCATTGCAGCAGGCGTTGCAGGAACAGGCCGCACGGTTATGGCACACCGGTAATGGCTACACCAACGAACCGATCCTGCGACTGGCGAAGCAGTTGATCGACGCCACCTTCGCTGACCGGGTGTTCTTCTGTAACTCCGGGGCGGAAGCGAACGAAGCGGCGCTGAAGCTGGCCCGTAAAGTGGCACATGACCGTGTCGGCCCGCATAAAAGTGGCATTGTGGCGTTTAAGAATGCGTTTCACGGTCGCACCCTGTTTACCGTGTCAGCCGGTGGTCAGCCCGCCTACTCAAAAGATTTTGCGCCGCTACCGCCTGAGATCCAGCATGCACCGTTTAACGATCTGGCTGCAGCCGCTGAACTGATTAATGACCATACCTGCGCCGTCATTGTTGAACCGATCCAGGGTGAGGGCGGCGTGCTGCCTGCCGATCCAGCGTTCCTGCGTGGACTGCGTGGGCTCTGTGATAAGCATCAGGCCGTGCTGATTTTTGATGAAGTGCAGAGCGGCGTGGGTCGTACCGGTTCGCTCTACGCCTATATGCATTATGGCGTCACGCCGGATGTCCTCACCAGCGCCAAAGCGCTGGGCGGCGGCTTCCCGATAGGTGCAATGCTGACCCGCGACGATCTGGCGCTGGTGATGGGCGTCGGTACCCATGGCACCACCTATGGCGGTAATCCGCTGGCGGGCGCGGTCGCCGGTAAAGTGATGGAGCTGATCAACCAGCCTGACATGATGGCGGGTGTCACGCAGCGTCACGGGTGGATTGTCGCGGCCCTGGATGAGATCAATCAGCGCCTGCATCTGTTTAAAGAGGTGCGCGGTCTGGGTCTGCTGATTGGCGCGGTGCTCAGCGATGACTATGCCGGTAAAGCCAAAGAGATCAATCTGGCCGCCGCTGAGATGGGCGTGATGGTGCTGATTGCCGGGGCTAACGTGGTCCGTTTTGCCCCCGCGCTGAATATCAGTGAGCAGGAAGTGAAGCTCGGCATGGCACGCTTTGCTGAGGTGTGTGAACGCCTGGTACGAGGGTCCGCATCATGATGGTAATCCGTCCGGTTGAACGCGATGATTTAAGCCAGCTGATGGCGCTGGCCGGTAAAACCGGCGGCGGGCTGACCTCGCTGCCCGTTGATAGCGCCACGTTACAGGCGCGTATCGATCGATCGCTGCAGACCTGGGAGGATACGCTGCCGCGCGCAGAGCAGGGCTATGTCTTTGTGCTGGCGGACAGTGAAGATAACCGCGCCGTGGGCATCTGCGCCATTGAGGTGGCGGTCGGCCTGCAGGATCCCTGGTACAACTTTCGCGTCGGCACCCAGGTGCACGCTTCGAAAGAGCTGAATGTCTATGCTGCGCTGCCCACCCTGTCGCTGAGTAACGATCACACCGGCAGCAGTGAGCTCTGCACGCTGTTCCTCGATCCTGACTACCGTGACGGCAAAAACGGCTATCTGCTGTCAAAGTCCCGCTTCCTGTTTATGGCCAGTTTCCGTGAACGCTTCACCAATCGGGTGGTGGCTGAGATGCGTGGCGTCAGCGATGAGCAGGGGCATTCACCGTTCTGGGAGAGCGTCGGCAGCCGTTTCTTCTCAATGGAGTTCAGTAAAGCCGATTTCCTCAGCGGCACCGGCCAGAAGTCCTTTATCGCGGAGCTGATGCCAAAGCATCCGCTCTATATCGACTACCTGACGCCAGAGGCGCAGGCGGTCATCGGACAGGTACATCCACACACCGCACCGGCCCGTGCCGTGCTGGAGGCGGAAGGCTTCCGCTACCTTAACTATGTCGACATTTTTGATGGCGGTCCGACGCTGGAGTGTGATATCGACCACATTCGCGCCGTACGCAAAAGCCGTCTGCGCAGCGCAGAGCCGGGCGAAAATCCGGCTGATGCGCCGCTCTGCCTGGTTGCCAATAACCATTACCGCCAGTTCCGTGTGGCGCTGATCCCGGCCCATGCCGACGGCGACAGCGTGCAACTCACGGATGAACAGATGCAGGCGCTCCACTGCCAGCCGGGCGACAGCCTGCGCGTAGTGACGCTCTGCAAAGAGGAGAAAACAGCATGACGCACCTGATAAAGGGAGAATGGCTGAGCGGCGACGCGGAGATCCTGACCAAAGCGGATCCGGTCAGCGGCGAGACGCTATGGCAGGGCCAGGCAGCATCGGCCGCGCAGGTCACGGCGGCCTGTGACGCGGCGCGAGCCGCCTTTCCGGCCTGGGCCAGACGCCCGCTGGCGGAACGGCAGGCGATCATAGAGAAATTTGCTGCCGGGCTTGAAGCGCGAAAAACAGACATGGCAGAAACCATCGCCCGTGAAACCGGTAAGCCGCGCTGGGAAGCGCTGACTGAAGTCGGCGCGATGATCAATAAAATCGGCTTTTCGGTGAAGGCATACCATAGCCGCACCGGTGAGCAGCATGAAGGCGAAAGCTCGCTGCGCCATCGTCCGCACGGGGTACTGGCGGTATTTGGTCCCTATAACTTCCCCGGCCATCTGCCAAACGGGCATATCGTTCCGGCGCTGCTGGCAGGCAACTGCGTGGTCTTTAAACCCAGTGAGCTGACGCCGCTGACCGCTGAGAAAACGGCTGAGATCTGGCTGGCCGCGGGCCTGCCAGATGGCGTGCTGGCGCTGTTACAGGGCGGACGTGAAACCGGTCAGGCGCTGGCCACCTGTAGCCAGATTGATGGCCTGCTGTTTACCGGCAGCGCCCATACCGGCTATCAGCTGCATCGCCAGTTTGCCGGTCAGCCTGAGAAGATGCTGGCGCTGGAGATGGGCGGCAATAACGCTCTGATTGTAGAAGAACCGGCTGACCTGGATGCGGCCGTCAACATCACGTTGCAGTCCGCCTTTATTACCGCCGGTCAGCGCTGCACCTGCGCCCGGCGTCTGCTGGTTAAACGCGGCGAGGCGGGTGATGCGTTTCTGCAGCGGCTGGCTGAGGTGGCAGGGCGACTGCAACCGGCCGCCTGGAATGCTGAGCCGCAACCCTTTATGGGCAGCGTGATCTCCACCGGCGCGGCAGAGAAGATTATGGGTGAGTGGCAACGTCGGGTGGAGGCGGGTGGCGAAGTGCTGCTGGCGATGCGCTGGCCGGATCGCCACAGCGCCATACTGACGCCAGGCATTATCGATTTAACCGGTGTGCAGGGCATCCCGGATGAAGAGGTCTTTGGCCCGCTGCTGGGCGTCGTCCGCTATGACACCTTTGATGAGGCGATTATGCTGGCGAACCAGACCCGTTACGGCTTGTCGTGCGGATTAATCTCGCCTTCGCGCCAGCAGTTTGATCAGCTGCTGCTGGAAGCGCGTGCCGGTATCGTCAACTGGAACAAACCGCTGACGGGCGCAGCCAGTACGGCACCGTTTGGCGGCATTGGGGCGTCGGGTAACCATCGCGCCAGCGCCTGGTATGCGGCGGATTACTGCGCCTGGCCGATGGCCTCACTGGAAACGCCGGACCTGACGCTGCCCGCCACGTTGTCGCCGGGCCTGGATTTCTCCGCGCCGGAGAAAACATCATGAAGGCAACCGAAGCCAACTTTGATGGACTGGTGGGATTAACGCACCACTATGCCGGGCTGTCGTTTGGTAACGAAGCTTCAACCCGCAACCAGCTGCAGCCCTCGAATCCCCGTCTGGCGGCAAAGCAGGGGCTGCTGAAGATGAAAGCGCTGGCCGATATGGGCTACGTGCAGGGAGTGATCCCGCCACATGAGCGGCCCAATATTGCGGCGCTGCGTCAGCTCGGATTCAGCGGCAACGATGAGCAGGTGCTGGCGGCAGCCGGCAAAACCGCGCCGGGATTACTCTCCGCCTGCAGCTCCGCGTCGGCGATGTGGGTTGCCAATGCCGCTACGGTTTCGCCGTCCGCGGACAGCGTGGATGGCCGGGTTCACCTGACGGTGGCAAACCTTAACAACAAATTCCACCGGGCGATGGAAGCGCCGGAAACGGCCTGGCTGCTGCGTTCCATCTTCCGCGACGATCGCCATTTTGCGGTGCACGATGCGCTACCGCAGGTGGCGATGTTTGGTGATGAAGGGGCGGCTAACCACAACCGGCTCGGCGGCGCCTACGGCGAGCGCGGCGTGCAGCTGTTTGTCTATGGCCGTGACAGCAGCCATGAGGGCAACGCTCCGCAGCGTTATCCTGCGCGGCAGACCCGTGAGGCCAGCGAGGCAGTGGCCCGTCTGCATCAGCTTTCACCCGAAAGCGTGCTGTTCGCGCAGCAGAATCCTGCGGTGATCGATCAGGGCGTGTTTCATAACGATGTGATTGCGGTCAGCAACCAGCAGATGCTGTTCTGTCATCAGCACGCCTTTGTTAATCAGCCTGAGCTGCTGGCGCAGCTTCGGGCGCGCGTACCCGGCTTTGTGACACTGGAAGTACCAGCAGATCGGGTCTCGGTAAAAGAGGCGGTAGAGACCTATCTGTTTAACAGCCAGCTGCTCAGCCGTCCTGACGGTAGCATGATGCTGGTGCTGCCGGAAGAGTCACGTCAGCATCCGGGTGTCTGGCGCTATCTGTGTGAACAGGTCGAAGGTGATACGCCACTGAAAGCCCTGAAGGTGTTTGATCTGCGCGAAAGCATGTATAACGGGGGAGGCCCGGCCTGCCTGCGTTTGCGGGTGGTGCTGACGCCTCAGGAGCAGCAGGCAGTCAATCCGGCGGTGCTGATGAACGACAGGCTCTTCAATACGCTGAATCACTGGGTTGACCGTCACTACCGCGATCGCCTTACCCAGGCCGACCTGGTCGACCCGCAGTTGCTGCGTGAGGGACGTGACGCGCTGGATGAACTGACGAAGCTGCTAGACTTGGGAAATGTATATGCATTTCAGCAGTGAAGGAGGCGGCAGCTCAGGCTGCCGCCTGCTCAGGGCGAAAAGGAGGAACGATGCAGGACTTTTTACAGCAAACGCTCTCCGGCGAAGTACCGCGTAAGCGTAGTGGTGAAACGGCGCATCTTCGCTGGCAGTGGTTGTATCACGGCATACTGTTAATGGAGCCAACGGTGCCGGTTAAACAGGCGCTGGTGCTTTCCGCCGGGATCCACGGTAATGAAACCGCTCCGGTTGAAATCGTGAACCAGCTTATTAATCCCCTGCTGCGCGGCGAAAAACCGTTGCAGCAGCGCATGCTGGTGATTCTGGGTAACCCGTCAGCGTTGCGGGCTGGCAAGCGCTATGTGCGCTATGACATCAACCGGCTGTTTGGCGGACGCTGGCAGCAGATTGACGATAGCGATGAGGCCCGCCGCGTGCTGCGGCTGGAGCAGACGCTGGAAACGTTCTGGCAGCTGGGTGAGTGCGATGAGACGCGCTGGCATCTCGACATGCACACCGCGATTCGCGGCTCTTACCATCCTCAGTTCGGCGTGATGCCGCACAACGAGCGCCCCTGGCCGCCCGGGTTTCTCGACTGGCTGGCCGCAGCCGGTCTGGAAGCGCTGGTATTTCATCGTGCGCCGGGCGGCACCTTTACGCATTTCAGCTGCGAGCACTTCGGTGCGGCCAGCTGCACCCTGGAGCTGGGCAAAGCGTTGCCGTTTGGCGAGAACGATCTCAGTCAGTTCAGTGCGGCACAGCAGGCGCTGGCATCGTTACTCTATGGTGAAGCCATGCCCGTCACTACGGTTAAGCCGCGCCATTATCGGGTCGCGCAGCAGATCACCCGGCTGAGTGAGCACTTTACGCTGCATATGTCACCGGAAACGCTGAACTTTACCGCCTTTCCACAGGGGACGTTGCTGGCGGAAGATGGCAACACCCGCTATTACGTGCAGCAGGCACGGGAATATGTGCTGTTCCCGAACCCCAACGTAGCAGCCGGGTTGCGTGCCGGACTGATGCTGATAGAAGAGGGCGCACAGACCCAGGCACTGTCGGTCTGATGCCTGAAGTTACCGGTGCCGTTCATCGGTGCTAAAAAATCGGCAGGAAAAGCGGGAGAGAGCCTTCCGCTTTCCTGTCGTAACCATTACACTCCTCCATGATTTCTGCGAAATTCGCTGTAAATTCATAAACGTTTTCAATTCCTCACGCCTTTCTTCTTATTCTCTTCATGATTGCCCGATTTTTATCTTTTATGCTTTCACGGCTTTACTCAGGCTCTGATTAGTTGACGTTCAGCGTCGTATGCTTGTTTCCGAAGACGCGACAGAGTGCTGTCGTCATTATCATGAATTATAAGGACACGATTATGCGCAAACTGACTTCCCTTTTACTGGCTTCTTCGCTGGCGTTTGGTGCAGCCACCGCCGTCCATGCAGCAGCAGATAACCTGACTCCACCGCCAGCGGGCAGCGAAAAAGCGATGCACAAACCGCCAATGCGCCATGGCCCGGAGATGATGTTTAAAGGTCTGAACCTGACCGACGCGCAGAAAACGCAGATGCGCGACATCATGAAAGAGAGCCACAAAGATATGCAGCGTCCGTCGCTGGATGAGCGTCGCGCAGCCCACAGCATCATTGCCTCTGACAGCTTTGATCAGAGCAAAGCAGAAGCGCAGGCAGAAAAAATGTCTGCCAATGCAAAAGAGCATGCGCTGAAGATGCTGGAAACGCAGAACAAGCTCTATAACGTGCTGACGCCGGAGCAGAAAAAACAGTACAACGCGAACTTTGAAAAGCGTCTGACTGAGAAAGGCCCGCACGAAGGAAAAATGGCACCGCCAGCAGAACCGGCTGAATAACCTTAATTAAGCCAACGGTCTGAGACCGCCGACGCTGTCCACTGAAATGAGTGGGCAGCATCGGCGGTTTTTTTATAGCGGAAGAATAGGGTAGGCACCCGACAGAATCGGGCGGCAGAGAATTTTGTAGCCGTCGTGGTCAAAACCGCCTTTGGGCCGCTGCAGTTTTCTGGCTTCATCCATGCTGCTGACCGAACCGAGATAGAACCAGTGGTCGATGACGTGGATCTGCGTCATCTCTTTGCCTTCCTCCACCAGACCTACGGCACCCTGCCACGGCCAGCAAAAGACCCGCACATTTTCCAGCGCTTCCAGCAGACGATCCTGATGATCGCTGACCGGCTCTTTACCGCAGCAGGCACCGGCGCAGCGGCGCAGTGCCGAACGGAAGCAGCCTCGTCCCGCACTCAGCGCTTCCAGACCCAGCAGGCCATGACAGAGCTGATACTCATCCGCAAGCTGCTTCAGTCGTTCAAGGGCGGCAAAGCGACTGCGATAGAGGCCAAAAAGGTTGGGAGACTGGCTGAAATCAAGATCTTTTGCGTAAACCACGTTTGGTTTGCCATCGGTAATCTGCAGCGAACAGAGCTGCCGGTTTTTGCGCAGTCGCTTATTAAACAGCGGTTGCTGGGTTTTGATCATCTGCGCTTCCAGCAGCAGTGCGCCGAGATCGCCTGCGGTAGGGATCCAGCTGACTCGCCGCGACTGACGCAGCATTTTCGCCTCATCAGGGGTGCGA
The DNA here is from genome assembly GCF_015654165.1 of Pantoea sp. SM3640. Lineage (NCBI taxonomy): Bacteria > Pseudomonadati > Pseudomonadota > Gammaproteobacteria > Enterobacterales > Erwiniaceae > Pantoea > Pantoea sp. SM3640. The sequence continues at coordinate 2,108,885 of NZ_CP064872.1, read as the reverse complement.
AAATGGGACATTACCCGCGAACGCAGATTCACGCTTTTACCTATATAGAGCGGCAGCGACTCACTCTCGCCGTGAAAGGTATAGACGCCAGGGTGATTCGGCAGACCTTCCAGCCATTCACGCAGGTGTTCAGGATATTGATAAATTGTATTCGCGTCGGGTTCGGGGCGAAGAATGGCAGCACGTCTGGCCAAAATGGACTCCACTTACTGGTTGTCCATACAGCATAACAGGCAGGCGAAATGATCGCCAGCCGTCTGGTTAAAGACGCCGTGTCGCCAGCCAGCAGATCAGCGAACCCAACGTAATCATCGCGACCCCCTGCCAGAAGGCCAGCGGTGGCACCAGGCCGAGCCATAGCGACCCCAGCAGGGCCGACAGCACTGGCGTAAAGTAGGAGGCAGTGGCCAGCAGCGTCAGGTTGCCCTGCTGAATCCCGTGGTTCCAGGCGGAGTAGGCGATGGCGGTAGAGAGGCCGACAAACAGCACCTCCAGCAGCGGGACCAGCGCAAAGGTCATCGGCGCAGAATGACCGCTGAAGGCATATTTGATCCACAACGCCAGCGCGGTCAGGATAAAAAACAGCGTAACGCCGTTCGAACCCCGGGCAAAGCGGCGGGTAACGTTGTTGTAGAGCGCCCAGGTCAGGGCGGCGATAAAGGCGAGTGCATAGGCGACAGGATTGCGCAGCATGTTCTGCCATAGCAGCGCAGGCGAGCCGCTGCCGCTGCCTTTCATCACCCAGACGATACCCAGCAGCGACAGCAGCAGTCCGGGCCAGAGCCAGACGCGGAAACGTTGCTGATTAAATGGGATCGCCAGCACGATGGTGAGGCAGGGCCAGAGATAGTTAATCATCCCCAGCTCCAGCGACTGACTGCGATCGCTGGCCAGCCCGATAGCCAGCGCCAGAGAAATTTCGTAGCCCACGAAGAGGATGCCGCCCAGCCATAAATAGATTGCAGGCATTGCGCCGGGCTTTGGCAGGCCGCGCGTCAGGCAGAGCAGCATGGCGGTGGTGCTGTAGATCAGCGCCGCGCCGCCGGTAGCGCCAAAGGCTTCACTGACGCTGCGCAGCAGGCCAACGGTGGTGCTCCAGAGCAGAATGGCGATAAGCCCGATAAGGGTGGCGCGCGAAACGGTGGCAGGCATACAGCGATCAACAAGGTGAGTGAGAGAAGCCTCCCTTGCCGGGGCAAAGGAGGCGCGGGATTACTTCCAGAAGTCGTCGAATACCGTGATCGGCGGGCGACGTTTGTGCTCGGTTTTCAGATACCAGCCTTCGATGATGCGGGCGTTATCAGGATTGATGGTTTTCCCTTCCAGATAATCATCGATCATCTCGTAGGTGACACCCAGCGCCACTTCATCCTGCAGGCCTGGACGATCATCTTCCAGATCGGCAGTCGGCTTCTTCAGGTAGAGATGTTCCGGGCAGCCAAGATGCTTCAGCAACTGTTTGCCCTGACGCTTGTTCAGGCGGAACAGCGGGTTGATGTCAGTGCCGCCATCGCCATACTTGGTGAAGAATCCGGTGACCGCTTCCGCCGCGTGATCGGTCCCAACCACTACCCCTTTGGTCATGCCGGCGATGCTGTATTGCGCTTTCATTCGCTCGCGCGCTTTTTCGTTGCCGCGCACGAAGTCAGAAAGCGTGATACCTGCGTCTTTCAGCGCGCGCTCACTGGCGAGCACTGACTCTTTGATATTGACTACCAGCGAACGGTCAGGCTTGATGAAAGCCAGCGCGTCCTGGCAATCCTGCTCATCCGCCTGCACACCATAGGGCAGACGCACGGCAATGAAGGTATAGTCGTTGTCACCACTCTCCTGACGCAACTCGCTGATCGCCGTTTGCGCCAGCTTACCCGCCAGCGTTGAATCCTGACCGCCGCTGATCCCCAGCACCAGCGTTTTCAGTCCGCTGTGACGTTTCAGGTAGGCTTTTAGAAAATCGACGCTGACGCGCACTTCCTGGTCGGCGTCGATAGCGGGTTTCACACCCAATGCTTCAATAATTTCCTGCTGCAGTGACATGAACTTCTCCTCAGGTCAGTGGCCTGTCGGCTCGATGCGAACGTTTTAATAAAGCTAACGTGCCTTCGCCAAAACAACAAGCTTAAGCGGCAACTGATTACGCCTTAACATTGCGAAATCAGTGAGTTTTTACCTGCGGCAGCGGTTTTTTCGCCAGCACGCTGAACATCAGAATTGCCATCATAAAGCAGCCGAAAATGGTGGCACACATGCTCAGTACCGAGGTGCCGCCGATGCCGGTGATCGGCACAGTAATTGCGCCCAGCGTGAACATGGTGACGCCAATCACGGCAGAGGCGCTGCCCGCGCGGTGGCCCTGACTCTGCATCGCCAGTGATGAGGCGGTGGTGGCGATCACGCCATTACTGGCGATGGTAAAGAACAGTGCGACCAGCAGCAGTGCCAGCGGTGCATGGAGCAGCGCAGTCAACAGCAGCAGGCTGGAGGCGACAAAGGCCAGCGTCAGCCCGCCTTTCAGCACCCGATACTCGCCCCAAAGCGGACAGAGACGGGCGCTGGTCTGCGAGGCAATGATCAGACCAAAACCGTTGGCCGCAAAGCAAAAGCTGAAGGCCTGAGGCGACAGGCCATAAATCTGCTGCAGCACAAACGGTGAGGCACCAATGTAGGCGAACATCCCGGACATCATAAAGCCCTGCGTCAGGCAGAAGCCCATAAAGGGGCGATGGGTTATCACCTGACCCAGCGCGGCGTAAGCGGAGAAAATCGATCCTTTACTGCGCCGTTCTTCTGGCAGTGTTTCATGCAGCTTCCAGCGTGCCAGCAGGATCAGCAGAATGGCAATGCCGCCCAGCACCATAAAGATGCCGCGCCAGTTGACTATCGTCATTAGCACACCGCCCAGTACCGGTGCACCAATCGGCGCCAGACCGTTGACCAGCATCAGCAGCGCGAAGAAGCGCGTCAGCTCATGACCGCTATACATGTCACGCGCAATCGCCCGTGACAGCACGGCGCCGCCCGCACCTGCTAACCCTTCGAACAGTCGTGCCAGCAGCAGCTGGTTAATATCCTGCGCCAGCGCACAGCCCATCGAGGCGATAAATAGCAGCACCAGTGACAGGGTCAGCGGGCGCAGGCGACCAAACTTATCGCTCATCGGGCCAAACAGCAGCTGGCCAACGCCCAGACCCAGCAGGCCGGCGGTCAGACTCAGCTGCGCGGTTGCGGTTTCAGTGTGCAAATCCTGCGCCATTTGTGGCAGTGCGGGCAGATAGAGGTCAATGCAGAGCGGGCCAAGTGCGGCCAGCAGGCCGAGCGTAATGGCGTAAACCAGGCGGTTAGAATGTACAGGGGTCATTTATCCTCGGAGTCGTCAGCGGTGGGGTGAACAGAAAGCGGGCAAGGCAGTAAATTGCAGATACCCGTAACGCCGCTACCACACTGATCAACGCCCTCACTGATGATGGCCGATGAGTCTGAAAATGAATCGTTACAGGGTGTCTGTTTTGCGGGGAAGTATACGTCTGCGTTGACAGCAAAACAGCCTTCTTTACGATATCCTGACATTTGCTATGCGATGAATTGTTGCTCATAAACTTGATAAATCAGCATTTATGTTCCAGGCTTGTTTCCACATGGACAATCAATGAGGAACAACAAGATGAATAAAGTGATGGGATGTATCGCTGCGGCGCTGACGCTGGCTGCACTGTCTGGTTGTACGACTTACGATCGTGCTGAAAGCTACGTGACTAAGCCAGTCGTTAAGGATGTTAAAAAAGGTATGACCCGCGATCAGGTTCGTCAGATCGCTGGTACGCCGTCTACTGAAATCACCATGGTTCACGCGCGCGGCACCTGCCAGACTTACGTATTGGGTCAGCGCGACGGTAAAGCACAGACTTACTTCGTGAGCTATAACGACACTGGCCGTGTGATGAACTACGGCTTCCAGAGCTGCGCGGAATATGACACCGATCCGCAGGTTCAGCAGTAATACGTAGCACCCCTGAATAGCAAACGGCCCGTCGTCATGACGGGCCGTTTTTCGTTGCGGCGCGGACTACAATCCCGCCGGCCGCGGCACCTCAACATAATCACCGTCTATCTGCCGCTGGTAGTAGTGGCCGTCCTGCACATAGAAACGTTTACCATTAAAGTCGAGTACCCGCATTTCACTGCTGACCCGCGACTCTGCTGGCGGCTCGACCACCACATACTCTTCGCCATGACGCTGATAATAACTGCCGTTCAGCAGGTAGTAGGTCAGTCCGCCAATCAGCACCGCGGTAGCGGCTTCAGGTAAAAAACGCACCGGGCCAGGACCGCCCCAGTGGGGGCCAGGACCGCCCCAGTGGGGGCCGGGTCCGCCATGTCGGCCCCATCCACCCGGGCCCCAGTCGCCAGGGTGGGCGAAAGCCAGCGCGGGCGTCAACAGCGCCAGCGTCAGAAGCGAGGCAATAATTTTTTTCATCGGATGTCCTCCTCATAAGACTGGATGCAGAATTCGCTTTTTACCGGGTAAAGACAAGCACTAAAGCGGCGATTTTTCGCCTGTTTACCATGCTTAACGCTTTCTTAACGGCGTCGCCATCAATGGGGAGGATTATGGAGAGGAAGGGCAGAAATAACCTGGCGCGGGCGCGCCAGGCTTACAGCAGATTAACGGTGCGCCAGCTCGGCGTTGTCGTCACTTTCCAGTACGCGCTTATCGGTCAGACCTAACCAGCGGCTGGTCAGGGAACCCGCGGTCATCGAACCATTGACGTTCAGTGCCGTACGACCCATATCAATCAGCGGCTCAATGGAGATTAGCAGCGCCACCAGGGTGACAGGCAGGCCCATCGCAGGCAGAACAATCAGGGCGGCAAAGGTGGCACCGCCGCCGACGCCCGCCACACCTGCAGAGCTCAGCGTGACGATCCCGACCAGGGTTGCAATCCACAGCGGGTCAAACGGGTTGATCCCGACAGTTGGCGCAACCATTACGGCCAGCATGGTCGGATAGAGACCGGCACAGCCGTTCTGGCCGATAGTGGCACCGAAGGATGCCGCGAAGCTGGCAATCGACTCCGGCACGCCAAGACGACGGGTCTGCGTCTCTACGCTCAGCGGAATGCTCGCTGCGCTGGAGCGGCTGGTGAAGGCGAAGGTGATCACCGGCCACACTTTACGGAAGAAGCGCAGCGGGTTGATGCCATTCACCGACAGCAGCAGAGCATGAACACCAAACATGATGGCCAGACCGAGGTAAGAGGCGACCACAAAGCTGCCCAGCTTGATGATGTCCTGCAGGTTTGAACCGGCAACCACTTTGGTCATCAGCGCCAGCACACCATATGGCGTCAGTTTCATCACTAAACGCACCAGCTTCATAACCCATGACTGCAGCGTGTCGATTGCGACCAGCACGCGCTGACCTTTCACTTCATCATCTTTCAGCAACTGCAGGGCAGCCACACCCAGGAATGCGGCAAAGATGACGACGCTGATAATTGACGTTGGATTAGCGCCGGTCAGATCGGCAAACGGGTTTTTCGGGATAAAGGAAAGCACCAGCTGTGGCACGCTCAGGTCAGAGACTTTGCCGACATAGTTGCTCTGGATCGCACTCAGCCGCGCGGTTTCCTGCACACCCTGAACCAGACCTTCTGCGCTCAGACCAAACAGGCCGGTGACGAAGACGCCGACCAGCGCCGAAATCGCGGTGGTAAACAGCAGTACGCCAATGGTCAGTACGCTGATTTTCCCCAGCGACGAGGCGTTATGCAGACGGGCCACCGCACTCAGAATAGAAACGAACACCAGCGGCATCACCACCATCTGCAGCAACTGGACATAGCCATTACCGACGATGTTAAACCAGCTGATAGACTCTTTTACCACTGCGCTGTTTTCGCCGTAGATCAACTGCAAAACCAGGCCGAACAGCACGCCGATCACCAGACCGGTCAGCACTTTTTTCGACAGGCTCCAGTTCTGACGGCTGAAGCGGGAGAGCAATACCAGCAGCACCACAAAGGCCACGATATTGAGCGTAAGAGGAAGGTCCATACTGAAACTCCAGAGTAATGCGGCTTTCCCACCCGGGAAAGCCGCATAATGTTAATCACGAATTAAGACAGCGGGAATGGTAACAGCAGGCGGAGAGGGCACCTTATATCCAAATGGCATGGTTTATAACTTAATGACGTTTTGTGCGGCTTTATTGCGCAGTATGACTGGAAATTAACCGTCCGACGCCATTTTGTAGCGTATCAAACAGCTGAGCCGGCCAGCCGTTTGCACCAAAAGATGGCATGCCGACCGGGAACCACAGCGCATAGCCTACCAGTCCCAGACATAACGCCCGCTCAAGCTGATTTCCTTTCTGACTGCGCAGAATCGGCAGACGGAAGCGCCAGCGGCAGGGCCACAGCAGCGGAACCCCGGCGGGCGTCAGCATATCAGCCACAATATGGCTGAGGTAGCCCAGCGTCAGACCCTGTAGTACGTCTGCCGGTATCGGCGACGACTGGGGCAGGTTTATCTGAAAAAGCCATAAACCGGCCGCCACCGCCAGCAAACTATGGGTAAAGCCCCGATGGCCGAACGCGCGCGCAATAGGATGAGAAAGCCAGCGTAGTCGCTGTCCCAGCAGAGATTTGGGGTGATCGATATCGGGCAGGAGGCATGTCAGCAGGGCTGAAGGAACGAGATGCCACCAGTCGGCCTGCGCCAGTACGGGTGTCAGCTCAGCACGTTTGGCAAAAATAGCGCTGGCAATGGCAAAAATGATGTGGCCTTCGCCCGTCATGATAGAACCTGGTTGCAAAGAAAGCTGTCGATGCATCCAGTATAGGGATTTATCCAGTAAATGAGAACATGTGACGCTGTAACGAAGCATGAATATTTTTAACAAGGCGGACAGTGATGAAACACTGTCCGCCCGCTCTGCCAGAAAGATTAACGAGCCAGCCAGCCGCCATCTACCGCCAGTGTATAGCCATTAACGTAGTCAGACGCGGAAGAGGCCAGGAAAACTACCGGGCCCATCATGTCATCAGGCACGCCCCAGCGTCCTGCCGGGATACGCCCCAGAATCTCATCGCTTCGGGCCTGGTCTTTACGCAGCTGTTCAGTGTTATCGGTAGCCATATAGCCTGGGGCAATCGCATTAACATTAACGCCATGCTTCGCCCACTCGTTCGCCATCAGACGCGTTAAACCCATGACTGCGCTTTTCGACGCTGTATAGGAAGGCACGCGGATGCCGCCCTGGAACGACAGCATAGAGGCGATATTGATAATCTTGCCGCCGCTACCCTGAGCAATAAACTGCCGGGCTACCTGCTGTGACAGGAAAAAGACCGTTTTACTGTTGATGTTCATCACATCATCCCAGTCCTGCTCGCTGAAGTTCAGTGCATCTTCACGACGGATAATCCCGGCGTTGTTGACCAGAATATCAATTCTGCCCGCGGCTGCGACCGCCTGCTCAACAACCTGCGACGCAACATCAGATTTCATCAGGTCAGCCGATATCGACCAGAAACGGCGGCCAAGTGCTTCAACTTTACGCTGCGTTTCGTCAGGTTCGAAACGGTTAACGCCGACAATGTCGCAGCCAGCCTGAGCCAGCCCCAGAGCCATACCCTGACCCAGACCGGTATTACAACCGGTCACCATTGCCACTTTGCCTTTTAAATCAAACGTATTCAGTACCATTTATGCTTCTCCTCTGCTTAACGCAGTTCGCTGATTTTGACGTGGTCCATGTCATTAAAGACCTGATTCTCACCCACCATGCCCCAGATAAATGTGTAACGCTGGGTGCCGACGCCGGCATGAATTGACCAACTGGGTGAGATGACCGCCTGCTCGTTATGTACCAGCAGATGGCGGGTTTGCTGGGGTTCTCCCATCATGTGGAAGACCGCGCTCTCTTCGCTCATATCGAAGTAGAAATAGACTTCCATGCGCCGTTCATGAGTGTGACAGGGCATGGTGTTCCACAGGCTGCCTTCATCCAGTCGGGTTAAGCCCATGGTGAGCTGGCAGGTGGGCAGCACATCCGGCACGATAAATTTGTTAATGGTGCGACGATTGGCAGTAGTAGCATCACCCAGCGTGGCAGTTGCGGCTTCCTGTAACGTAATCTTCTTATCCGGGAAGGTGCAGTGTGCGGGTGCGCTGTTGTAATAAAATTTAGCGGGCTGGGCCGGGTTCAGGCTGCGGAACAGCAGGTTGCGCGCACCTTTACCAATGTAAAGCGCCTCTTCATGACCGATCTCCCAGGCTTTACCGTCGACCTTAACCAGACCCGGGCCGCCAATGTTGATCATGCCCAGCTCGCGGCGCTCAAGAAAGTAACTGACGCCCAGCTGCTTTCCCATCTCATCACCGATAGTGACTGGCTTATTAACCGGCATCACGCCGCCAATGATGATGCGGTCGGTGTGGCTGTAGGTCAGGGTGTAATTGTCAGCGGAAAAAATCGTCTCAATCAGAAACTCGCGTCGCAGCGCGTCAGTGTCGAGCTGTTTAGCGTGATCGCTGTGAATGCTTTGGCGAACGTCCATCTCAGGCCTCTCTGCAGGTCAGGTTATTCATGCCCCGAATGGGGACGCTTCGGGCATCTTAGGCAGAGCGAGATGGGAATTCAATAAAAATGAAACGTTGTTTTATTTTTTTGCGGAGCAGATCAACCGGCAGGCGCAGCGGGCAAAAAAAAGCCCGCTATGCGCGGGCTGTTTATCATCCCTGCAGATGCTGCAGGCTAAGCTGGGTCAGATTGTCCAGCCGGACATCCGCCAGCGCCCAGCGCGGGTCTTCGCGGTGTTCAGCGGCAGGCACCACAATCGACCGCATGCGGGCCGCTTTGGTGGCGATCATGCCATTGAACGAGTCTTCCAGCGTGACGCAGTTGAGTGGATCAATTGCCAGGCTGGCGGCGGCGTTAAGGTAGACCTGCGGATGGGGCTTGCTGTAGGGCAGTGCTTCTGCTGAAGCCAGCACATCGAAATAGTGGCGCAGGTTGAAGATCTCCAGTACCTGTTCCAGCATCATGAGCGGCGATGCTGAGGCCAGGCCGATTTTCATTCCCTGCTCCTGGCACAGCTGCAGCGCCGTTTCCACGCCAGGCAGAAGCGGCCGCGTCTGATCCACCAGCGTCATGGCGCGCGCAATAATACGGTCAGTAACCTCCTGCTGAGAGGGGCCCTGCCAGGGCAGCGTTTCGTACCACATCCGCACAGTCTGGTCGATACGCAGGCCAAGGGTATCGGGCATTTCACTGCGTCGTGACAGGTCGACGTCCAGCGTTGAAAAGATATCCAGTTCAGCCTGATCCCACAGCGGTTCAGAATCGATCAGTAAGCCATCCATATCAAACAGGGCAGCAAGGACAGGGCGGTGCCAGGTCATCAGCGGTCTCCTTATAAATAAAGTCGGTTTAACCATAACATCATTCTCTGCTGACGCATGCTTCATCCGATTGACCACGCTTTATTTGGGAAATTTCTTCGTTGGCAGGTAGACTGACGGCAAATTGGATTCCAGGTTCAGGAGATATTATGACCTATCAACAGGCTGGCCGTATCGCCATCCTTAAGCGCGTGGTGGGCTGGGTGCTCTTTTTAGTGGCACTGTTGTCGACCATTATTTCGGTATTGAGCTTTATGTTTAAGCACAGCGAGAAGCAGCCGGGCATTGACGCCGTTATGCTTGATTTCGTCCATGTCATTGTCGATATGCTGCGCTTCAACACGCCATTCCTGAACGTTTTCTGGCATAACTCGCCGGTACCGGAATTTAACGGTCAGATGAATCTGGGTTTCTGGCTGATCTACATTCTGATTTTTGTCGGGCTGGCGCTGGAATCATCAGGCGCGCGGATGGGACGGCAGGCACGTCACGTCAAAGAGGGCATTGAAGATCAGATGATTCTGGAGCAGGCAAAGGGCAGTGAAGGACGCAGCCGTCAGCAACTGGAAGAGAAGGTACGCGTTCCTCGTCACACCATCTTCCTGCAGATCTTCCCGCTTTATGTCCTGCCAGTGGTGATTGCGATAGCCGGATATTTTGCGCTGTCGCTGCTGGGCTTTATCTGACCGTGAACGCCGTCAGGCCGGTCTGGCCTGACGGGTGCCGAGCGCATCCTCATCCAGCAACTGGCCAATGGCGAACTGTGCATCGCCGGGCCAGTGCCCGCCAAACACGTTAGCCCGGTTCAGCAGATAGTAGAGCTGGTAGACCGGCAGACGCTGCGAAAAACCATCCGGCAGGGGCCACACAGCCTGATAACCGTCATAAATCTGGCGGGGCAGGTCAGGGTACCAGCTCAGCATGGCTAAATCGCACTCACGGTCGCCCCAGTAGCAGGCGGGATCGAACAGCCAGGGGCCATTGTCACTGCTGGCGCAGTTAGCTGGCCAGAGATCACCATGCAGCAGCGACGGCTGCGGATGATGTGACGCAAGCACCCGCTGCACGGAGGCGATAATCAGCTCGGTATCCCCGTACTGAATTCCCTTTTCGGCCGCCAGCTGCAGCTGCCAGCCAATGCGCTGTTCGGCAAAAAAGACCGACCAGCGCCGCAGCCAGCTATTGGGCTGGGGCGTGGTGGTGATGTTGTTGTCGAAATCGAGGCCGAACTGCGTCTGTTCGCTCCACTGGTGCAGGTGCGCCAGCTGCTGACCCAGCTGATATGCACTCTGCTCATCAAGCGGCTGTGGCCTGATATATTCCAGCAACAGAAAGCTCTCCTCGCGATGATGACCCACACCATACACTTCTGGCACCCGAACCGTGCCGGTGCGCGCCAGCAAGGCAAGCTGGTCGGCTTCCCAGGTAAAAAGCGACAGCATCTCGCGGCTGTTACTTTTGACAAAGACATCGTGATCGCCGTAGCGAATATGCCAGGTGGGATGGATATCACCACCCGCAAGGGCGTGACGTTGAGTGATTTCGGCGTTGCCTAACTGCTCGCTTAACAGACGACTGATGGCTGACCACATAGGGCTATCCTCGTTGTTCGCTGCGTAAGTCCGATGCTGATGCCTGAATATTCACCAAAACCAGCGTGATTGCACCTTTTTATTCCGGCGCCGAGGTGGCGGGGCGATGACTGGCAGTGTCCCGCAGATACTCTTCAAAGGTGATGACAGTCACATCCGGTTTCTGACCCAGGGCGTTTTCACCGGCAGCCGCAACCTGCTGTCGCAGATCCTCAGCGTCCAGCGTACTGACAATGCCATAGCTGTTCGTGCCCAGCTCATGGGGATGGCCATTTTCATCGGCCAGCGTGGTGGTGAAACCGGCGGCGGTCATCGCGCTGGTCAGCTCCAGGATGTCACTTAATCCCGACTCCTGATAATGAAAGGTCACGATATAGCGGGTCAGGGCAGTGTTGCTCATAAGGCACCTCCGGGAAAGAGAAACTGAACTGAGCGTAGACTATGGTGAAAATTCAGGCGAATTATGAAAGAGATGCTGGGTGTCTGTCGTGACGCATAACGTAAATCAGTGTCAGGAGTACTGCCCATGACGTAAAAATCTTTCTGCCGTTACGTCTGGCTTTTCATTTGGGCAGCACTATAATGCGCGACGTTAATAAGATGAGTCCCAATTAACATGGGTTGTCAGGGTGATTCCAGGCATTTTGTGTAAGTTAATAATTTTTTACAAAACTTACCGTAAATTGCATTGAATGCCCGGCAAAACGCTTCAGACTCTCCGTTTTTTAAACAGTCGCACGGATCACATTTAATGAAAGCCTATAACAAGCTGTCTGCTGTTCTTCTGCTCTCCGCCGGAGCGTTTTGTCACCAGGCACTGGCCGATAACGCCGTATTCACCTCAATGGATGACCCTTCCACGGCTAAAAAGCCATTTGAAGGTTCTGCTTCTGCGGGATACCTGGCGCAAACCGGTAACACCACCAGTTCATCGCTGACTGCTCAGACCAATATGACCTGGTATCAGTCATCTATGGCCTACAGCTTGTGGGGTAACGCAGCGAACACCTCGTCAAATGATGAACGCTCTTCAGAGACGTACAACATCGGTGGTCGTTCACGCTATAACCTCAACTCCTATGACTACCTGTTTGGCCAGGCGAGCTGGTTAAGCGATCGTTTCAATGGTTACGATTCACGTGACGTGCTGACTGCCGGTTACGGTCGTCAGATCCTGAACGGTCCAGTGCACTCGCTGCGTGCGGAATTTGGTCCGGGTGTACGTTATGACGATTACCACGCTGGCGGTCATCAGACCAAGGCGCTGGGCTATGGCGCTGTGAGCTATCAGTGGCAGCTGACCGATACCACCAAATTTATTCAGGGCGTATCCGTGCTGAGCAGCTTCGGTGAAGACACCACGGTGAACTCTGAAACCGGCCTGCAGGTCGCTATCAATAGCCACTTCGCGCTGAAGCTGGCTTACAACGTCACCTGGAACAACAATCCGGCTGAGTCTGCGCCAGATCGCACCGACACCAAAACCTCAATCATGCTCTCTTACGCGATGTAAGCGCATTTTTGCCTGCGGCAAGCCCGGCGGTCTGACACTGTGTGTCAGGCCGCTTTTTTTTTTCGCTCCATGGCTTAGCGAAAAGGGGATGGTTTTTCTCGTCGGCGAAAACTGCTATCATCTGCTCCGCACTGCAATCCTGGCGACATTCCGACAATGTGGGTCTGATATCACGCCAGGTCACTCATTTTACATTACGTTGCATGTAAGCTTTCGTGTGGCTTACCACTGCAAATAAGGACATGAAATGCCTGTAATTACGCTTCCTGATGGCAGCCAGCGCGTGTTTGACCGCCCTGTCAGTGTCATGGATATTGCGCTGGACATCGGTCCAGGTCTGGCGAAAGCCTGTATCGCTGGCCGCGTTAACGGTGAACTGGTTGATGCTGCTGATCCCATCACCGACGATGCCGCTGTTGCGATCATTACCGCAAAAGATGAAGCGGGTCTGGAAATTATCCGTCACTCCTGTGCGCACCTGTTAGGGCACGCAATTAAACAGCTGTGGCCGGATACCAAAATGGCGATCGGCCCGGTCATTGATAACGGCTTCTATTATGATGTCGACATCGATCGTACCCTGACCCAGGAAGATATCGACCTGCTGGAAAAACGCATGCATCAGTTGGCTGAAACCAACTACGATGTGGTGAAGAAAAAGGTCAGCTGGCAGGAAGCACGCGACGTCTTTGCGGCGCGCGGCGAAATCTACAAGACCACTATTCTTGATGAAAACATCAGCCATGACGATAAGCCTGGCCTGTATCATCACGAAGAATATGTCGACATGTGCCGCGGTCCGCACGTGCCGAACATGCGGTTCTGCCATCATTTTAAACTGCAGAAGATCTCCGGTGCCTACTGGCGCGGCGACAGCAGCAACAAAATGCTGCAGCGTATTTATGGCACCGCATGGGCAGACAAAAAGCAGCTGGCAGCCTATCTGCAGCGTCTGGAAGAGGCGGCGAAGCGTGACCATCGTAAGATTGGTAAGCAGCTGGATCTCTACCACATGCAGGAAGAAGCACCCGGTATGGTCTTCTGGCATAATGACGGCTGGACCATCTTCCGCGAGCTGGAAGTGTTTGTCCGCAGCAAATTAAAAGAGTACCAGTACCAGGAAGTGAAAGGTCCGTTCATGATGGACCGCGTCCTGTGGGAAAAAACCGGGCACTGGGAAAACTATAAAGAAGCAATGTTCACCACCTCATCTGAGAACCGTGAATACTGCATCAAACCGATGAACTGTCCTGGACACGTTCAGATCTTTAATCAGGGTCTGAAATCCTACCGTGACCTGCCGCTGCGTATGGCAGAGTTTGGTAGCTGTCACCGTAATGAGCCATCAGGTGCGCTGCACGGTCTGATGCGCGTTCGCGGCTTTACCCAGGATGATGCACACGTCTTCTGTACAGAAGAGCAGGTGCGTGACGAAGTGAACAGCTGTATCCGCATGGTTTATGACATGTACAGCACCTTCGGCTTTGAAAAGATTGTGGTGAAGTTATCCACCCGTCCTGAGAAGCGCATCGGTACAGATGAGATGTGGGATCGTGCCGAGGAAGACCTGGCCGCTGCGCTGAACGAAAACAACATTGAGTTTGAGTTCCAGCCAGGTGAAGGCGCGTTCTACGGCCCTAAAATTGAGTTCACTTTGTACGATTGTCTTGATCGCGCCTGGCAGTGCGGAACAGTTCAGCTAGACTTCTCCCTGCCAAAACGCCTTGAAGCAACCTACGTGGGTGAAAACAACGACCGTCAGACGCCAGTGATGATTCACCGTGCGATTCTGGGATCGATGGAGCGCTTCATCGGTATTCTTACCGAAGAATTCGCCGGTTTCTTCCCAACCTGGCTGGCACCGCTGCAAGTTGTGGTAATGAATATTACCGACGGACAAGCGGAATATGTTGAGTCTTTGACGCGTAAGCTGCAGAATGCTGGCATTCGTGTGAAGGCAGACTTGAGAAATGAGAAGATAGGCTTTAAAATCCGCGAGCACACATTACGTCGCGTCCCTTATATGTTGGTCTGCGGTGATAAAGAGGTGGAATCTGGCAAAGTTGCCGTTCGCACCCGCCGTGGTAAAGACCTGGGATCGATGGATGTCGATCTGTTTGTTGAGAAACTTCAACAAGAGATTCGCAGCCGAAATCTTCACCAATTGGAGGAATAAAGTATTAAAGGCGGAAAACGAGTACTACCGACGCGTCCGAACAAAATTAACAGTGAAATCCGCGCAACTGAAGTGCGCTTAACGGGCATGGATGGCGAGCCGATTGGCATTGTCACATTACGCGAAGCTCTGGAAAAAGCCGAGGAAGCGGGCGGCGACTTAGTCGAAATCAGCCCGAATGCCGAACCGCCGGTCTGCCGCATTATGGATTACGGCAAGTTCCTCTATGAAAAAAGCAAATCTTCTAAGGAACAGAAGAAGAAGCAAAAAGTTATTCAGGTTAAGGAAATCAAATTCCGTCCTGGAACCGATGATGGCGACTATCAGGTCAAACTACGCAACCTGATTCGCTTTCTGGAAGATGGCGATAAAGCCAAAATCACGCTCCGCTTCCGCGGTCGTGAGATGGCGCACCAGCAGATCGGTATGGAAGTGCTTAACCGCGTCCGTAAAGACCTGTGTGAAGATCTGGATTTGGCCATTGTCGAATCCTTCCCTTCGAAGATCGAAGGCCGCCAGATGATCATGGTGCTCGCTCCTAAGAAGAAACAGTAGGCTTTCAAGTAGCAATGACCGCGCAGCGTTCGCGCAGTGCGGTTATCTGTTCGCCTGTCTGGGTCATGTTATTAACAATGCGAAGTGGATATTTTTAAAATGCCAAAGATTAAAACTGTACGTGGCGCGGCTAAGCGCTTCAAGAAGACCGCTTCTGGCGGCTTCAAGCGTAAACACGCAAACCTGCGTCATATTCTGACTAAAAAATCTACTAAGCGTAAACGTCACCTGCGCCCTAAAGGCATGGTGTCAAAAGGCGATCTGGGTCTGGTTATTGCCTGCCTGCCGTACGCATAAGTAAATTTTTTTCATTAATTCAGAATATTAAACAGGAGAGCTAAATGGCTCGTGTAAAACGTGGTGTAGTTGCTCGCGCACGTCACAAAAAAATCTTAAAACAAGCTAAAGGCTATTACGGTGCACGTTCACGTGTTTACCGTGTTGCTTTCCAGGCTGTTATCAAAGCTGGTCAGTATGCTTACCGTGACCGTCGTCAGCGTAAGCGTCAGTTCCGTCAGCTGTGGATCGCGCGTATCAACGCAGCGGCGCGTCAGAACGGCATGTCTTACAGCCGTTTCATCAATGGTCTGAAAAAAGCAGCCATTGAGATTGACCGTAAGATCCTGGCCGACATCGCCGTATTCGACAAAGTGGCATTCTCTGCACTGGTCGAAAAAGCGAAATCAGCCCTGGCGTAAGTCAGATGGAAAAGGGAGCTTGCTCCCTTTTTTATTGCCTGTAACTTACGCAAAAGATTGACATTTTCGTCGCTGAGCTTTTCAATAGACCCCCTGTATCGCATGACAAGGTAACCGCAAGCATGAATGCTGCTATTTTCCGTTTCTTTTTTTACTTTAGCGCCTGACATTCGGGGGCTTTTGCGCATAAGAGAAGAAACGAAAAATCGCGCTAAAAGCCTCCCTCGTGGAGGCTTTTTTGTTTCTGGCGCTAGCATATTGGACCGGCAGGTCCCAACGAGAACTGACCAGCCTGACTGGAAAAAGAGGAAACTATGTCCCAACTCGCAGAACTGGTGGCCAGCGCCACGGCGGCCATCGACGGGGCGACGGATATCGCCGCCCTTGACGCGGTGCGCGTCGAATACCTGGGTAAGAAAGGACATCTGACACTGCAGATGACGACGTTACGCGAGCTGCCAGCAGAAGAGCGTCCTGCAGCGGGTGCGGTAATCAACGAAGCGAAGCAGCAGGTCACCGATCGACTGAATGCCCGTAAAGATGCACTGGAAACCGCGGTGCTGAATGCCCGTCTGGCTGAAGAGACCATTGATGTCTCTCTGCCGGGTCGTCGTATCGAGAATGGCGGTCTGCATCCGGTCACCCGCACCATGGATCGCATTGAGACCTTCTTTGGCGAGTTAGGCTTTGGCGTGGTAACAGGGCCCGAAATTGAAGATGATTATCATAACTTCGATGCGCTGAATATTCCTGCGCACCACCCGGCGCGTGCCGATCACGATACCTTCTGGTTCGACGCCACGCGTCTGCTGCGTACGCAGACCTCTGGCGTGCAGATCCGCACCATGCAGGCTCAGCAGCCGCCTATCCGTATTATTGCGCCAGGCCGCGTCTACCGTAACGATTATGACCAGACGCACACGCCGATGTTCCATCAGATGGAAGGGCTGATCGTGGATAAAAACATCAGCTTTACCAACCTGAAAGGCACACTGCACGATTTCCTGAACAACTTCTTCGAAGAAGATTTGCAGATTCGCTTCCGTCCTTCTTATTTCCCGTTCACTGAGCCATCGGCAGAAGTGGATGTTATGGGTAAAAACGGCAAGTGGCTGGAAGTGCTGGGTTGCGGCATGGTGCACCCTAACGTGCTGCGCAACGTCGGCATCGATCCGGAAGTTTATTCCGGTTTCGCCTTTGGTATGGGCATGGAGCGTCTGACCATGTTGCGTTATGGCGTGACCGATCTGCGTGCTTTCTTCGAAAATGATTTACGTTTCCTCAAACAATTTAAGTAAGGGCAGGATATCCAATGAAATTCAGTGAACTCTGGTTACGCGAATGGGTAAATCCAGCCCTGGACAGCGCTGCGCTGTCTGAACAAATCACCATGGCCGGTCTGGAAGTGGACGGCGTTGATGCCGTCGCCGGTGCGTTCCATGGCGTTGTGGTTGGTGAAGTCGTGGAGTGC
This sequence comes from Pantoea sp. SM3640, assembly GCF_015654165.1. NCBI lineage: Bacteria > Pseudomonadati > Pseudomonadota > Gammaproteobacteria > Enterobacterales > Erwiniaceae > Pantoea > Pantoea sp. SM3640. The sequence goes on along the minus strand of NZ_CP064872.1, from coordinate 2,091,475 downwards.
GGTCAGCACCCCAATGCCGACAAGCTGCGTGTCACCAAAATCAACGTCGGTGGCGATCGCCTGCTGGATATCGTCTGTGGCGCGCCGAACTGCCGTCAGGGACTGAAAGTTGCTGTCGCGACCGTCGGCGCTGTGCTGCCAGGTGATTTCAAAATCAAAGCGGCTAAACTGCGTGGCGAGCCCTCTGAAGGGATGCTCTGCTCGTTCTCCGAGCTGGGTATTTCCGACGATCACAACGGCATCATCGAATTGCCTTCTGACGCGCCCGTTGGCACCGATATCCGCGCGTACCTGCAGCTGGACGACAACACCATTGAAATCAGCGTCACGCCTAACCGCGCCGACTGTCTGGGTCTGATCGGTATCGCCCGTGATGTTGCCGTGCTCAACGGCCTGCCGCTGAAGGTGCCGGAGATGCAGCCGGTCGCGGCGACGCTTAACGACACGTTCCCGATTCAGGTTGACGCGCCAGAAGCCTGTCCGCGCTATCTGGGCCGTGTCGTGAAAGGAATTAACGTTAAGGCAGCTACGCCACTGTGGATGAAAGAGAAGCTGCGTCGCTGCGGCATTCGCTCTATCGATCCTGTCGTCGATATCACCAACTACGTTCTGCTGGAGCTGGGTCAGCCAATGCACGCCTTCGACCTTGACCGTATTGATGGCGGTATCGTGGTGCGCATGGCGAAAGAGGGCGAAAAGCTGACGCTGCTGGATGGCACTGAAGCCACCCTGCAGAGTGATACTTTAGTGATCGCCGATCATCAGAAAGCGCTGGCGATGGCCGGAATCTTTGGTGGCGAACATTCGGGTGTGAACGGCGAAACGCAGAACATCCTGTTCGAGTGTGCGTACTTTGATCCGCTCTCTATCACTGGCCGCGCCCGTCGTCACGGTCTGCATACCGACGCGTCTCATCGCTACGAGCGTGGCGTTGACCCGGCGCTGCAACATACCGCGCTGGAGCGTGCTACCCAACTGCTGCTGTCCATCTGCGGCGGTGAAGCAGGCCCGATCATCGATCAGACCCATCAGGCAGCCCTGCCTGTCCCGGCGACCATTACGCTGCGTCGCGAAAAGCTGGACCGTCTGATTGGTCACGTGATTGCGGATGAGCAGGTTACCGACATTCTGACGCGTCTCGGCTGTGACGTGACGGCAGGTGAAGGGCAGTGGCAGGCCGTCGCGCCGAGCTGGCGCTTCGATATGGCCATTGAAGAAGATCTGGTCGAAGAAGTGGCCCGTATTTATGGCTACAACAATATTCCTGATGTACCTGTTCAGGCCGGTCTGGTCATGACCCGTCACCGTGAAGCGAATCTGTCGCTGAAACGCGCGAAAAACCTGCTGGTGGATAAAGGTTATCAGGAAGCGATTACCTATAGCTTCGTCGATCCGAAAATCCAGCAGCTGCTGCATCCGGGTGAAGAGGCGCTGTTACTGCCAAGCCCGATCTCCAGTGATATGTCGACCATGCGTCTGTCACTCTGGACCGGTCTGCTCAGTGCGGTGGTCTATAACCAGAACCGTCAGCAGAGCCGTGTACGTCTGTTCGAGAGCGGCTTACGCTTTGTGCCAGATACGCAGGCGGATTTAGGCATCCGTCAGGATCTTATGCTGGCTGGCGTCATCAGCGGCAACCGTGTTGAAGAGCACTGGGATCTGGCGCGTCAGACAGTTGACTTCTATGATTTGAAAGGCGATTTAGAGTCGCTGCTCGATTTAACCGGCAAACTGGATGAGATTAGCTTCCGGGCTGAGGCGAATCCGGCGTTGCATCCAGGACAGAGCGCGGCGATTTATTTGCATGATGAACATATCGGATTTATCGGCGTTGTACATCCTGAGCTGGAACGTAAGCTTGATCTCAATGGCCGCACCTTAGTCTTTGAACTGCTTTGGAATAAGGTCGCAGACCGCGTCCTGCCTGACGCGCGCGAGATTTCTCGCTTCCCGGCGAACCGCCGTGATATTGCCGTTGTAGTGGCTGAAAACGTCCCTGCAGCAGATATCATTGCGGAGTGTAAGAAAGTTGGCGTAAATCAGGTAGTTGGCGTAAACTTGTTTGACGTGTACCGCGGTAAGGGCGTTTCTGAGGGCTACAAGAGCCTCGCAATCAGCCTGATTTTGCAGGATACCAGCCGGACACTCGAAGAAGAGGAGATTGCCGCGACCGTTGGCAAATGCGTTGCGGCATTAAAAGAGCGATTCCAGGCAACCTTGAGGGATTGAACCTATGGCGCTTACAAAAGCTGAGATGTCAGAGTACCTGTTTGAGAAACTCGGGCTGAGCAAACGCGATGCCAAAGAGTTAGTAGAGCTGTTTTTCGAAGAGGTACGTCGCGCTTTGGAAAATGGAGAACAGGTAAAACTGTCTGGGTTTGGTAATTTTGACCTGCGTGACAAGAACCAGCGTCCTGGCAGAAACCCGAAAACGGGTGAAGATATTCCGATTACTGCGCGTCGCGTAGTAACGTTCCGTCCAGGACAGAAGCTGAAAAGCCGCGTAGAGAACGCTACACCCAAAGAGACTGACTGAATTTCAGCGTTTCAAAAAGGCCGCGAAAGCGGCCTTTTTTCATAATGACAGCATGCAGCATTACCGCTCATCCTATCCTTTAGAGTCCAGGCTACCCCGGTGCATACCGCCTTATCAGCCTTTCTTTTTTCACCAATCCCTCTACAATCAAATCACTGTTTTCTCAGCTAATCCCGCTTATGTCTCTGCTCGACACGTTCGCGCGCCAGGCCGATCAACGCGGCCAGAAATGGCTGATTGCGCTCGCCCTTATGCTCTCTGCACTGCTCTGTCTCAGCCTCTGTGCCGGGGACAGCTGGATCGCGCCCTCTGCGTGGTTCAGCGATAGCGGACAGCTCTTTGTCTGGCAATTGCGGCTGCCCCGCAGTCTGGCGGTCGTCCTGGTGGGGGCGTCGCTGGCAGTATGCGGCGTGGTGATGCAGGCGCTGTTTACCAATCCGCTGGCGGAGCCAGGCCTGCTCGGCGTTTCGAACGGCGCAGGTATCGGTCTGGTGCTCGGCGTGCTGCTGGGCAGCGGCTCGCTGTGGAGTCTGGGGCTGGCGGCGATGGCCGGTGCGCTGATAATTACGCTAATCCTGCTGCATTTTGCCCATCGTCAGCTCTCGGTCACCCGGCTGTTGCTGACCGGCGTGGCGCTGGGGATTATCTGCAGTGCCATCATGACCTGGGCGGTCTACTTCAGCACCAGTCTCGATCTGCGTCAGCTGATGTACTGGATGATGGGCGGATTCAGCGGCATTGACTGGCGCTATGGCTGGATGATGCTGGCACTGCTGCCGGTGATGCTCGCGCTGGGGGCGACCGGGCCGATTCTCAATCTGCTGGCCCTGGGCGAGACGTCCGCCCGTCAGCTCGGGCTGTCACTTTTCTACTGGCGTAACCTGCTGGTACTGGCGATGGGCTGGCTGGTGGGCATCAGCGTCGCGATGGCCGGCGCCATTGGCTTTGTCGGGCTTGTTATCCCGCATCTGCTGCGTCTGAGCGGCATCAGCGATCACCGCTATCTGCTGCCGGCATCGGCGCTGGCGGGCGCGGCGGTGCTTCTGGCCGCCGATATCGTGGCACGTCTGGCACTGACGTCAGCGGAGTTGCCGATAGGCGTCGTGACGGCGACACTGGGCGCGCCACTGTTTATTATTTTACTGGTGAAATCTTCGCGCTAGCTTCGGCTGGCTACTCTGCATCCACAACCGCATCCATTACAGGAAAAAGCATGAATATTTATGAGACTGAACTGGTTACGCTCGACGGGGAAAAAACCACGCTGTCACAGTGGCAGGGCAAAGTCCTGCTGGTCGTCAACGTTGCCTCGAAATGTGGCCTGACGCCGCAATACGAAGAGCTGGAGAATCTGCAGAAAGCCTGGCAGGATCAGGGCTTCAGCGTCCTCGGTTTCCCCTGCAATCAGTTTCTGGAGCAGGAACCGGGCAGCAGTGAGGAGATCAAAACTTTCTGCAGCACCACCTATGGCGTAACGTTCCCGCTGTTTGCCAAAACCGAGGTTAATGGCCCGGCGCGTCATCCGCTCTATGCGCAGCTGATCGCGGCCCGGCCTGACGCGGTGCGTCCGGAAGGCAGCGGTTTTTACGAACGTATGGAGAGTAAAGGGCGCGCGCCGAAAGAGCAGGGCGACATCCTGTGGAACTTTGAAAAGTTCCTGATTGGCCGTGACGGTAGTGTGATTCAGCGTTTTGCACCTGACATGACCCCGGAAGATCCCATCATTCTGGAAACGATTAAACAGGCGCTGGCAAAATAGATGCTGTTGCGCCTGCAACAGGCTGCCGTCCCCGGACGGCTGCTGCCACTGACCGGCGAGCTTGCCGCCGGTCAGTTGCTGCACATTGCAGGCCCGAACGGAGCCGGTAAAAGCACCTTACTGAGTGTCATTGCGGGGCTGCAACCCGCCTCCGGCACGGTGCTGCTGGACGAAAAGGCGCTGAGTGACTGGAACGGCGCGGCACTGTCAAGGGGGCGCGGCTGGCTGCCACAGCAGCAGGCCCCACTGAGTCAGATGCCGGTCTGGCACTATCTGCGTCTGCACCTGAAACCGGTGGGGCCACAGGCCGATGCCTGTCTCAGCATGCTGCTGCAGCGGCTTCAGCTGCAGGATAAGTTATCGCGTTCACTAACCCGGCTCTCCGGCGGGGAATGGCAGCGCGTCCGGCTGGCAGCCGTCTGTGCCCAGATCGATCCTTACATCAACCCCTGCGGGCGGCTGCTGATTCTTGATGAGCCGTTGACGGCGCTGGATATCGGCCAGCAAAAAGCGGTGGACGATCTGATTGCGGCGCTGTGCGCGTCGGGTGTTAGTGTTGTCGCCAGCAGTCACGATCTTAACCACAGTCTGCAGCAGGCAGACAGGGTCTGGCTGATGGATAGCGGGCAGGTGATCGCGCAGGGCGAACCTTCAGAGGTTCTGACGCCGCAGCGCCTGACACTGCTCTACCAGATTGCTTTCCGGCAGATTGAACTTGAAGGACGCACGCTGCTGACCGTTCTGCCCTGACACTTGCTACCTGGCGGGCTTTACCGCTACATTATGCCGGTTGCAACTTATGATAAGGACATTTGGCGATGCGCCTGGGTTTGCTGATTTTAGTTCTGCTGCTGACGGGATGCAGTCATCACGCCCCGCCGATTAATGGCCGTCTTTCCGATTCAATCACCGTGATAGCGGAACTGAACGATCAGCTCGGTCACTGGCGCGGTACGCCTTATCGTTATGGCGGCATGAGTCGTAACGGCGTTGACTGCTCCGGCTTTGTCTATCTGACCTTCCGCGATAAATTTGCATTGCAACTGCCGCGCACCACCTCAGCCCAAAGCGATATTGGCACCCGCATCAGCAAAGATGAACTGCTGCCAGGCGATCTGGTCTTTTTCAAAACCGGACGCGGTGAAAATGGCCTGCATGTGGGCATCTATGATACCGATAACGCTTTTATCCACGCCTCGACCAGTCAGGGCGTCATTCGCTCCTCACTCGACAATGTCTACTGGCGAAAAGTGTTCTGGCAGGCTCGCCGTATTTAACAGCACCTTCGCGAAATCAGACTTAAGTCCAATTTTAAATAGAGTTAAAACAACGAGTAAAAGTTTTATTTTAAATGAACGTTTAGGACGAGTATTTTAATAAACAGAATAATGGCTGATTTAATTCCACTAATAACCGGTGTTTTATCACTACTATTTGGCTTAAGCGTGATCGGTTGTTGCCAAACGGAAATGGAAGGGTAAAGAAGTTCGTCTCTTCAATGATTTGGCACTATTGCCTGCGGCTGACCATTCCTATACGATATCCCTATCGCCGCATATTCTGGCATTAAAATGAAAATTCATCTCTCGGCCGACTATCAGTCGGAAATCTGGTTTTATCCTGTCTGTGATGTTGATGGACGGTTGACCGCTGTCGAGCTGGTAACGCAGTTTGTGCATGAAAGTGCGCCCATCACCCTGCCTCAGGATCTGCTGCTTCCCCAGCTTGATGAGTCGCAGCAGTTACGTCTGCTGCAAAGCCAGGTTGGATTGCTGGAGCAGAATCGCGGATTATTTGAAGCGCATTCCGTGTCAGCTTTTATCCGTATTGATGAAGGCATGGCCCGGACGCTGCTTGCCAGTGAATTAGTCATGCGCAAAATAAAACAGCTGCCTTTCATTCTATTGAATATCACTGAAACGTTTCCGCAACTCAAGCTGGGCAAAAATAATCCGCTGCTGGCGAGCCTGCATGCTGAGTTTAATTTAGCGCTTTCACATTTTGGCGCGGGCAAAACACCCTCTAATGCGGTCTACGATAATTTATTCAGCTGCATCTGTCTCGACAAAGAATTTATTCACTCGCTGGCAAAACGCGCTTCATTTGTGCCATTTATTCAGAGCATTATTGATAATTTCCGCGCCCATTGTGACCGGCTGATTATTTGCGGCATTGATGACGAAGTGCTGTTCGATAAAATCAGCCAACTGAATGGTGCCGATTTTCAGGGTGCGCTCTTCCCGGTGGTAAAATCTGACGCACTGCGTTCACTGCTCTGTGCCGACGAGCGCATGCCATCCTCTCAGCATCCCGGCTGACAGAACCTGTTAATCCCTGCTATCAGCGTTACACTAAAGGACTAACCTACGTATCGCTGAGTATCGCATGGGAGAAACAATGTCCGCAGGCAAGGCCTCTTTTGACAACACCTGGTTCCGTGAGCTGACCGGATGTTATACCGCGCTGAACCCCACGCCGCTGGCAGGCGGACGCCTGCTGTATCACAACGCACCGCTTGCAACCTCAATGGGGCTGGATAGCGCGCTCTTTGAAGGTCACGGTCACGATGTCTGGCACGGTGCGGCACTGCTGCCCGGCATGCAGCCGCTGGCGCAGGTCTACAGTGGCCATCAGTTTGGTGTCTGGGCGGGTCAGCTCGGTGACGGGCGCGGTATCCTGCTGGGTGAACAGCGTCTGGATGATGGCAGCAAACTTGACTGGCATCTCAAGGGGGCAGGCCTGACGCCTTATTCCCGCATGGGCGATGGTCGTGCCGTAATCCGTTCCAGCGTCCGTGAGTTTCTCGCCTCGGAAGCGCTGCACCATCTGGGTATCCCCACCACGCGCGCACTCACTCTGTCGATAGGCGATGAGCCGGTCTACCGCGAAACCACTGAGCGTGGCGCGATGCTGATGCGCATTTCACCGAGCCACCTGCGTTTCGGTCATTTCGAGCATTTCTTTTACAGTCAGCAGCAGGAGAAAGTGCAGCAACTGGCTGACTACGCCATTCGTCATCACTGGCCGCATCTGGAAGAGGAAGCGGACCGCTATCAACAGTGGTTTACCGACATTGTGTTACGCACCGCGCGCCTGATTGCGTTGTGGCAGAGCGTGGGTTTTGCGCATGGCGTCATGAATACTGACAATATGTCGATCCTTGGCCTGACCATCGACTATGGCCCGTTTGGTTTTCTGGATGATTATCAGCCTAACTTTATCTGTAATCACAGCGACTATCAGGGGCGCTACAGCTTTGAAAATCAGCCGATGATTGGCATGTGGAATCTTAACCGTCTGGCGCATGCGCTGTCGGGTCTGCTGACCACTGAGCAGTTGCGGACGGCGCTGAGCGCCTATGAGCCTGAACTGATGCGCGTCTGGGGTGAGAGGATGCGGGCGAAGCTTGGTCTGCTGACGCAGCAGAGCAGCGACAATCAGATTCTGACCGATCTGCTGGCGCTGATGACGCAGGAGCACAGTGATTACACCCTGACGTTCCGGCTGCTGAGTGAAACCCAACAGGCTGAAAGCCGCTCACCGCTGCGCGACGAGTTCATCGATCGTGAGGCATTTGATGGCTGGTATCAGCGTTATCGTAGTCGTCTCATGGATGAGCAGGTTAGTGATGAAGAACGGCAGACTGTGATGAAGGCGGCAAATCCGGCTGTCATTTTGCGCAACTATCTGGCACAACAGGTGATTGAAGAGGCGGAGCGGGGAGAGCAGGGGGCGCTGGCCCGTCTGCATCAGGCGTTACAGCGGTCCTTCAGTGATGAGACAGCCGCTGAGTATCGTCAGCGGCCGCCAGACTGGGGCAAAACCTTAGAGGTGAGTTGCTCCAGCTAATAAAGACTCAGAGGCGGTGAGAAACCGCCTCGGCCAGCAGGGCGAGCACCTTCTCGCTCTCCTGCCAGCCAAGGCAGGGATCGGTAATCGACTGGCCGTAAACCAGCGGTTCACCGCTTACCACTTTCTGATTGCCTTCTTCCAGGAAGCTTTCAATCATTACACCGGCAACGGCCCGCGATCCTGATTTAATCTGCTCTGCTACCTCTGCCGCCACATCCATCTGACGACGATGCTGCTTCAGACAGTTGCCGTGACTGAAATCGATCACCAGCTGCTCTGGCAGATTAAAGGCCGCCAGACTCTCAGCGGCGGCGGCGACATCGCTGGCGTGATAGTTAGGCTGTTTACCGCCTCGCAGGATCACATGACCATGCGGGTTGCCACTGGTCTGGTAGATAGTCATCTGACCCAGTTTATCCGGCGACAGGAACATGTGGCTGGCGCGTGCGGCGCGAATCGCATCCACCGCGATCTGCACGTTTCCATCGGTGCCGTTTTTAAAGCCGACCGGGCAGGAGAGGGCTGAGGCCATTTCGCGGTGGATCTGGCTTTCGGTGGTACGTGCGCCAATCGCGCCCCAGCTGATGAGGTCAGCAATAAACTGGCCGATCACCATATCCAGAAATTCTGTGGCGGTGGGCAGGCCCAGCGCGTTGATATCAATCAGCAGCTTGCGGGCAATGCCGATACCCCGGTTCACATCGTAGCTGCCATCCAGGTCCGGATCGGAGATTAACCCTTTCCAGCCTACGACGGTGCGTGGCTTCTCGAAGTAGGCACGCATCACAATCTCCAGCCGATCTTCATAGCGGCTGCGTAACGCGTTCAGACGCGCGGCATACTCCAGGGCTGCTTTCGGGTCGTGCAGCGAGCAGGGCCCGATCACTACCAGCAGGCGCGGATCGTCACCCGTCAATATACGGGCGATACGTTTACGGGCAGCGGTAACGTTGTCTGCAATCGCCGGAGAGACAGGATGTTCAGCCGCCAGACTGGCGGGGGTAATCAGACTACCAATGCGTGCGGTACGCAGTTCGTCGGTTTTGTTCATGAGTTTCTCGAAAACGGTTCTTCGCAGCGGTGAAATACCGGGAAGTGATGGTGGTCACAATAAACCATTAGTCTGCGAATTCAACCCGTGATTTGATAATGAAATCAAAACCCACGGCAGCGGCGCTTTACATCTTTGACCCGATTCCCTTTCAGTACATACGGCGCGTCAGGCCCATGATGTCGAGAATTTTGGTGGCAATCTCTTCGACCGAGTAGTTAGTGCTGTTGAGATAGCGGATCTGATGGGTGCGAAACAGCGCTTCGACTTCGCCTACTTCCAGCCGGCACTGGCGCATTGAGGCGTAGCGGGTATTTTCCGCCCGTTCCTGCCGTATTGCTGCCAGCCGTTCCGGATCGATGGTCAGCCCGAACAGTTTATTCTGATGGACGCGCAGCGCGGGCGGCAGTTTAAGATTATCCATATCGTCGGCAATAAAGGGGTAGTTGGCGGCACGAATACCAAACTGCATCGCCAGATAGAGGCTGGTGGGTGTTTTGCCACAGCGCGAAACGCCTAACAGAATGACCTGCGCATCTTCCAGCCCGCGCAGCGAGATGCCGTCATCATGCGCCAGGGCGTAATCGATCGCCGCAATACGTGCGTCATATTTCCCCAGATTACTGGCGTCCAGTCCGTGGGTGCGGTGTGCCACCGGCGCAGGCGATAAGCCCAGCTCCTGCTGAAGGGGAGCCACCAGCGCCTGCACGATATCCTGACAAAACCCCTCACTCTGCACGATAATGTCGCGCACCTCTGGCGTGACAATGGAGAAGAACACCAGCGGCCGCACGCCGCTCTGCTGATAGAGCGCGTTAATCTGGGCTTTAACCGCCAGCGCCCGCTGGACATTTTCCACAAATGGCAACGTCAGGCTGGTGATATTGACTGGAAACTGCGACAGCACCGCATGGCCCAGGACTTCAGCTGTAATCGCTGTGCCATCGGAGATATAAAAAACGCTTCTGTCAGTTGTCATAATGAATTCAGCCTCAGCCAGGAGTGAGCCATCAGCATGAGCGATGCGACTTAATAAATCATCTCTGATTTTAATTTCTGGAATGTCTGTCCGGATTATTTGTCTGCAGTTTCATCACGCTAATAAAAATGAAAAGGCGTTTCGAGTCGCCGGAATTCTTTTCAAACCGGGAACGGGCCACAAATAGCCCTGCGTCTGTTGCGCAACAAAAAGGAATGCTTAAGTGGCTGAAAATCTTCCATTTCCTGTCACATCAATCAGTTAGCGAAAAATAGCGACTTTGCGCAACAGCATAATAATCCGCTCACAATTCCGAAACTGCGGCTGAAATTCTGCTTTAACGATTCAACAGATCGTTATTGATGGGGTGATATGCCAGGCTGAAAACAGCTAACTCTCTGTGTCCATTCATTGATAATTGATAAAGGATAAGCGCGATGTCCACTCAGGAACAGCCATTGGTGCTCTGGTATAACCAGCTTGGTATGCATGATGTTGATCGGGTAGGCGGTAAAAACGCCTCTTTAGGTGAAATGATAACGAATCTGTCGTCGCTGGGCGTTTCCGTGCCAAATGGTTTTGCGACCACGTCGTACGCCTTTAACCTGTTTCTCGATCAAAGCGGGCTGAACCAGCGAATTTATGCGCTGCTGGATGAGACGGATATTGATGATGTTGATGCGCTGGCAAAAGCGGGTAAACAGATTCGTCAGTGGGTGGTGGAAACGCCGTTTCTGCCGGAACTGGAGTCCGCCATTCTGGACGCTTATCAGCAACTCTCTGCCGATGATGCGGCCGCGTCGTTTGCCGTCCGCTCCTCTGCCACCGCCGAAGATATGCCCGACGCCTCCTTTGCCGGCCAGCAGGAAACCTTCCTGAATGTGCAGGGCATCGACGCCGTGATGGTGGCGGTCAAGCATGTCTTTGCTTCACTGTTTAATGACCGTGCTATCTCCTACCGCGTGCATCAGGGCTACGACCATCGTGGCGTGGCGCTCTCTGCCGGCATACAGCGCATGGTGCGTTCGGACCTTGCCTCGTCAGGTGTGATGTTCACCATTGATACCGAATCAGGCTTTGATCAGGTGGTCTTCATCACCGCCGCCCTGGGACTGGGTGAGATGGTGGTGCAGGGCGCTGTTAACCCGGATGAGTTCTATGTTCACAAGCCAACGCTGGCGGCCGATCGTCCCTCTATCGTGCGTCGCAATATGGGCTCGAAAAAGGTGCGCATGGTGTATGCCGATTCTCAGGCGCATGGCGAACAGGTACGCATCGAAGATGTGCCTGAGGCCGAACGCGACCGATTCTGCCTGAACGATGAGGAAGTGCAGGCGCTGGCGAAGCAGGCAGTGCTGATCGAGCAGCACTATCAGCGGCCGATGGATATTGAGTGGGCCAAAGATGGACACACCGGCAAACTGTTCATTGTTCAGGCGCGTCCTGAAACCGTGCGCTCAAATGGCCAGGTAATGGAGCGTTATACGCTGCAGGGTCAGGGCAGCGTCGTCGTTGAAGGGCGTGCCATCGGTCATCGTATCGGCGCAGGCGTGGTGAAGGTCATCCACGATATCAGCGAAATGAACCGCATTGAAAAAGGCGATGTGCTGGTGACGGACATGACCGACCCGGACTGGGAACCGATCATGAAAAAGGCGTCAGCCATTGTCACTAATCGTGGCGGACGAACCTGCCATGCGGCGATCATCGCGCGTGAATTGGGTATTCCGGCGGTAGTAGGTTGTGGCGACGCCACCGATCGGCTGAGAGAGGGCCATCAGGTCACCGTCTCCTGCGCCGAGGGCGACACCGGCTACGTCTATGATCAACTGCTCGACTTCGACGTCACCAGTTCGCAGGTCGATTCGCTGCCTGCGCTGCCGCTGAAGATTATGATGAACGTAGGTAACCCCGATCGTGCTTTTGATTTCGCCTGTCTGCCGAACGAAGGTGTTGGCCTGGCGCGGCTGGAATTTATTATTAACCGAATGATTGGCGTTCACCCGAAAGCGCTGCTTGAATTTGAACAGCAGACGCCGGAACTGCAGCAGCAGATCCGTAAAATGATGAAAGGATTTGATAATCCGGTAGAGTTTTACATCGCTCGCCTGACGGAGGGAATTGCCACGCTTGGTGCAGCATTTGCACCGAAACGCGTAATTGTCCGACTTTCCGATTTTAAAACCAATGAATATGCCAACCTCGTTGGCGGCGAACGCTATGAGCCGGAAGAAGAAAACCCGATGCTCGGATTCCGTGGTGCAGGTCGCTATGTGGCGGATAACTTCCGCGACTGCTTTGCGCTGGAGTGTGAAGCGGTAAAGCGCGTTCGCAACGAGATGGGTCTTACTAACGTCGAAATCATGGTGCCGTTTGTGCGCACGGTGGATCAGGCGCAGGCCGTGGTGGAGGAGCTGGCCCGGCAGGGGTTGAAGCGCGGTGAGAACGGGCTGAAGATCATCATGATGTGCGAGATCCCGTCAAATGCGCTGTTGGCAGAGCAGTTCCTGCAGCACTTTGATGGCTTCTCAATCGGCTCCAACGACATGACCCAGCTGACGCTGGGGCTGGATCGCGATTCCGGCGTCGTCTCCGCGCTGTTTGACGAACGTAACGAAGCCGTGAAAGCACTGCTATCCATGGCGATCAGGGCCGCGAAGCAGCAGGGTAAATATGTCGGAATCTGTGGTCAGGGGCCGTCAGACCATCAGGATTTTGCCGCATGGCTGATGGAAGAGGGCATTGATAGCCTGTCGCTGAACCCGGACACTGTAGTGGAAACGTGGGTGAGTCTGGCACAGTTAAACAAAACCGCCTGACGACGCTTGCAGAAATGATGAAAGGCCCGCACTGCGGGCCTTTTTCTGTTTATAGCTGGTCATATTCAGGCAAAAAAAAAGCCCATCACAGGGGATGGGCAAAGACTACACACAGCAATTCTTTACTCTACTCAGGGGAATCAGGTTGTTTGAAAATCATTAGCTTGATTTCGAACATAGGAAACATGTTATTCATACCGCTGGCTGGCGTCTTTAAGAATCCTCTTATTAGTTTAAAGCCGATAATCTTTTGTCACCTTTACTTCGCCGTTTGACTTAAGAAACAGTGCAGAAAGTAATCTTTTTTAGGCCAGAAAGGTCAAATAAAGGCCAAAGATGGCTTTTTTCTTAAAAATCGCTAATGGAAAACAAAATCTGGCGAGTCTCTGAGAAGGAGTGCGGCTAATCATCATTAACCGCACTAATCAATGCTCACAGGATAGAGTGACACAGCGTGTCATTGCTGTGAATCAGACGGCTGGTGGGGTACCCTCATGATCGGCCAGGGCTTCAGCCACGGCCAGTGGGTCATTATCGGGAGCTGGCGCTTCATGAACCCAGACGGAAACCAGACGGTAGGAAACAGCCAGCACCACTGGCCCGATAAACAGACCAATCATGCCGAAGGCAAACAGGCCACCTATTACGCCAGAGAGGATCAGGATCATCGGCAGGTCTGCACCCATCCGGATTAACATCGGACGCAGGACGTTATCCATCGTGCCCACCACACAACTCCAGACCAGCAGCACGGTTCCCCAGGTGGTATCGCCGCTCCAGTAGAGATAGATAATAGCCGGGACCAGCACCAGAAGCGGGCCGAGCTGAACCAGACAGCAGAGGATCATCAGCACCGTTAACAGCGTGGCATAGGGGATACCGGAGATCGCCAGACCGATACCGCCCAGCACGCCCTGCACCAGCGCCGTCACCACCACGCCAAGCGCCACGGCACGAATGGACTGTGCCGCCAGCAGCACGGCGGCATCACCGCGTCGTCCCGCCATGCGGAAAGCAAAATGACGAATGCCCTGTGCAGCCTGCTCGCCGCGCCAGTAAAGCAGCACACTGAACAGCAACATCACGCCCAGATGGATCATAAAGCGGCCGAAATGACCGGCCTGCGCGACAAAAAAGCCGGTAGTACGGCCAATGTAGGGCTGGATTTTAGCCATGATGCCGGCACCGCCGCTCGCCACCAGCGTGTCATAACTGACATAAAGCTTTTTGCCGACCATCGGCACATCCCTGAGCCACAGCAACTGCGGCATCGTATGCCCCTGGGTAACCCAGGCGATGACCGGGGCACTGTTATCGATCAGGCTGCTGACCAGCAGTGCGATAGGGATGATAAACAGCAGCAACAGCAGCATGGTCATCACGATCACCGCCAGCGAACGGCGTCCCCACAACAGGCGCTGGAATTTCAGCATCAATGGCCAGGTCGCAATTACCACCATGCTGGCCCAGGCAAAGCCCAGAATAAACGGCTGCACCACCCATAAACAGGCGACAATCAGCAGCAGAATGAACATCAGGGTAAAGAGTATTTGCGGTAAATCCATATCCCGGTACTGGCTTTTCATCATTGACTCATAACCTCGTCTTAATCCTTCATTTCAGGGCATTCGGATGCCCGTTTTTATCATGATCTATTTGCCAGGGTTTAAACAGCGTCGCGGAGAAAGGTTTTTGTCTTTTCTGAAAAAAGGGCAGCCGCAGAAAAAATATGATAAAACGAGAAATCGCTCACGTATAAACGCAAACGTTTACAACACCTTCGGTCAGACAATCATGATCCCACAGATTTCGCAGGCACCGGGCCTCGTTCAACTGGTGCTGACGTTCCTTGAGTCGCTGAAAGAGCAGGGTTTTACCGGCGACATGGCGACCAGCTATGCCGATCGTCTTTCACTCTCCACCGATAACAGCATCTATCAATTGTTGCCCGACGCGGCGCTCTTTCCGCGTTCGACGGCGGACGTTGCGCTGCTCGCCCGCGTGGCCGGAGAAGCACGCTTTGCCAGCCTGGTATTTACCCCGCGCGGCGGCGGCACTGGCACTAACGGTCAGTCACTGAATCAGGGCATTGTGGTGGACATGTCGCGCTACATGAACCGCATCCTGGAGATCAATACCGATGAGGGCTGGGTGCGGGTCGAAGCTGGCGTCATCAAAGATCAGCTGAATGCCTGGCTGAAGCCTTTCGGCTTTTTCTTTTCGCCTGAACTGTCCACCAGTAACCGCGCCACGCTGGGCGGCATGATCAATACCGACGCGTCGGGTCAGGGTTCGCTGGTCTATGGTAAAACCTCAGACCATGTACTGGGCCTGCGCGCCGTGCTGCTGGGCGGCGATATTCTTGATACGCGACCAATGGCCACCGCGCTGGCTGAAACGCTGGCGCAGACGGCAACCCCCGAAGGCCGTATTTATCAGCAGGTGCTGACGCGATGCCGCGAGCACCGGGATCTGATTCTGGAAAAGTTTCCCAGGCTGAATCGCTTCCTTACCGGGTACGACCTGCGCCACGTCTTCAGCGACGATATGCAAACCTTCGACCTGACGCGCCTGCTCTGTGGTGCCGAGGGCACGCTGGCTTTTGTTACTGAGGCATGTCTCGATATCACCCCGCTGCCGAAAGTGCGGCGGCTGGTAAACATTAAATATGACTCCTTCGATTCCGCCCTGCGTAACGCACCCTTTATGGTGGACGCGCAGGCGCTGTCAGTTGAGACCGTTGACTCCAAAGTGCTGAACCTGGCGCGGGAAGATATCGTGTGGCACTCGGTGCGTGAATTGATTGCTGACGTACCCGATAAAGAGATGCTGGGTCTGAACATCGTTGAGTTCGCCGGTGATAACGCCGCACTCATCGATCAGCAGATCGAAAAACTGTGTGCCCGGCTTGATGCGCTGATGCAGCAGCAGCAGGGCGGCGTGATTGGCTATCAGTTCTGTAACGATTTGGCGGGCATTGAGCGCATCTATAACATGCGTAAAAAAGCGGTGGGCCTGCTGGGAAATGCTAAAGGCCGGGCTAAGCCGATTCCGTTTGTCGAAGATACCGCCGTTCCGCCGGAAAAACTGGCGGACTACATTGTCGAGTTTCGCGCGCTGCTCGACAGCCACGGCCTGAGCTACGGCATGTTTGGTCACGTCGATGCAGGCGTACTGCACGTGCGTCCGGCGCTGGATATGTGCGATCCGCAGCAGGAGATGATGATGAAACAGATCTCCGACGAAGTGGTGGCGCTGACCGCGCGCTATGGCGGCCTGCTGTGGGGCGAACATGGTAAAGGGTTCCGCGCCCAGTACAGTCCGGCATTCTTCGGCGAGACCCTTTTTAATGAGTTGCGCCGCATCAAAGCGGCCTTTGACCCGCTTAACCGCCTGAATCCGGGTAAAATCTGTACGCCCTTTAACAGCAACGACGAAATGATGCAGGTCGATGCGGTGAAGCGCGGAACATACGATCGGCAGATTCCGTTAACGGTCCGGGATGAATGGCGTGGAGCGATGGAGTGTAACGGCAACGGGTTATGTTTCAATTTTGATGCCCGCAGCCCGATGTGCCCGTCAATGAAGATCACCCGCAACCGTATTCACTCGCCAAAAGGGCGGGCAACGCTGACGCGGGAGTGGCTGCGACTTCTGGCCGGGCAGGGCGTCGATCCGCTGGCACTGGAAAAGCAGCTGCCGGAAAACAGCCTGTCGCTACGCGGGCTGATCGCCCGTACCCGCAACAGCTGGCACGCCAGTAAAGGGGAGTATGACTTCTCGCACGAGGTGAAAGAGGCGATGTCCGGCTGTCTGGCCTGTAAAGCCTGCTCCACCCAGTGTCCGATTAAAATTGACGTGCCCGCATTCCGCTCGCGCTTTCTGCAACTCTATCACACCCGTTATCTGCGCCCGGTCAGCGATCACCTGGTGGCGGCGGTCGAAGGCTATGCGCCTCTGATGGCGAAGGCGCCAAAAATATTTAACTTTTTCCTGCGCCAGCCGTGGGTGAAAGAGTTAAGCAAAACACATATCGGCATGGTCGATCTGCCACTGCTTTCGTCTCCTAACCTGAAACAGCAGCTCAGTGGCCATCCCGCCATGAACATGACGCTGGAACAACTGGAAGGACTGTCAGCCACGGAGCGCGCCAGCTGTGTGCTGGTGGTACAGGATCCCTTTACCAGCTTCTATGAGGCACAGCTGGTTAACGATTTTGTCAGGCTGATTGAGAAGCTGGGGCATCGCCCGGTGCTGCTGCCTTTCTCGCCAAACGGTAAAGCGCAGCACGTGAAAGGCTTCCTGCAACGTTTCGCCCGCACGGCAGCCCGTACCGCCGATTTTCTTAATCGGGTCGCCAAACTGGAACTGCCGATGGTGGGCGTCGATCCGGCTACCGTGCTCTGCTATCGCGATGAGTATCGTCAGACGCTGGGTGAATCGCGCGGCGACTTCAGCGTATTGCTGGTGCATGAATGGTTAGAGCGTGCTGTGGCAGAACGTGAGGTGCAGGCCACGGCCGGGGAGTCCTGGTATCTGTTTGCGCACTGCACCGAGGTAACCGCGCTGCCTTCAGCGCCCACCCAGTGGCAGGCGATTTTCTCCCGTTTTGGCGCAAAGCTGGAGAACATCAATGTAGGTTGCTGCGGCATGGCGGGCACGTATGGGCACGAAAGTCAGAACCTTGAAAACTCGCTGGGGATCTATGCGCTCTCCTGGCATCCGCAGCTTCAGCGACTGCCGCGCCAGCGCTGTCTGGCCACCGGCTATTCATGCCGCAGCCAGGTCAAGCGTGTGGAAGGCAACGGCATGCGCCATCCGCTTCAGGCATTGTTAACGCTAATGTAAAAAAATTGTGCGCGACGTCACGCCGTGGCTGGATTAGAATATCCAGCCTGCGTGACGCACGAAGTCACTTTGCAGCACGGTGGCTTTGTTCCACTCTCCGACCATGGCCAGTTGATGGCAGAGGCGGGTCAGGGACAATCGCGCCAGTTGATAGGCCTGAAGGCGAAACAGGCGATCGCGATCGTTGTTTCCCATCTCCTGCACCAGCCGGTGATGCAGTTTACCCATCGCATGAAGGTAACTCTGGTCGTCACCGTTCAACTGGCAGACTTCTGCCATATCCTGACAGGCATCGTTAAACTGACGCAGCTGATGAATCGTGCAGTCGGCCCGGTCGAGTTTTGCCTGCGCCATATAAAAGTCGACGGTGATATCACGCACCGAAAACTGGTATTCGTCGATTTTATGCTGCAGCCAGGCGGAGACAGAAAGCATCATGGCGTCACCCTGAATGTTAATGATAATAATTATCATATTCATCCATGCCGGGATTGCAATTGCAGGACAGAAAAATTTATCGATTTATCCTGCCTGTCGGTATAATCGGAAATAACAATCTGTTTACATCGGAGAAAGGCGTAACCTATCAATAAGCATTTTTATCAAAAATGGTTATTTCAAATAGAGTGATTTATTAATAGGTTATCACTGGCTTATTGAGGCTGACTCTGTTCACGCAGGATGAACGGAAGCAGCTATGCTTAATAATTGAGCAAATAAAACAGCACAAGATGATTATCCCTGCAAAACAAGAGGTTGAAGTGATTGGTCAGATCACTACCATAGGGGGATAGCCTGAAAAGGTCCGGACTCAAGAGGTATCAACATGGCATCTGTTAATACAGACTCTTTCTCACCCGACGATTTTGTCTGGAAAGGTCTGACGCTGACTGAAACCGCAGCGCAACAAATTCTCAATCTGGCGGCTCAGGACCCTGAAGTCAAGGGTCTGCGTCTGGGCGTAAAACAATCCGGCTGTGCCGGGTTCGGCTACGTCATGGATCTGGTGAAAGAACCCGTCGAAGACGATCTGCAGTTCTCATTCCACGGCGCAACGCTGTTTGTGCCGCTACAGGCGATGCCATTCGTTGATGGCACTGAACTGGATTATGTTCGTGAAGGCCTGAATCAGATTTTTAAATTCAATAACCCTAAAGCTCAGCACGCCTGCGGGTGCGGTGAGAGCTTTGGCGTCGAGTAAGTGAAATATGTCACGACACAGCGAAACATCTGACGATGTACAAATCTGGGAAGGCAAGCTCAACTACAAAGAGGGCTTCTTTACCCAACTGCAGACCGAAGAATTTGCCAACGGCATCAATGAAGATGTGGTGCGGGCGATCTCGGCCAAGCGTAACGAGCCAGAGTGGATGCTGGAGTTTCGTCTTAAAGCATTTCGTGCCTGGCTTGAAATGGAAGAGCCACACTGGCTGAAAGCCCACTACGAAAAACTCGACTATCAGGATTACAGCTACTACTCCGCGCCCTCCTGCGGTAACTGCGATGACACCTGTGCCTCAGAGCCGGGTGTGACCCAGGCTTCCGGCAGCGCGCCAGCCAGCGACTACCTGACGCAGGAAGTGGAGAACGCCTTTAATCAGCTGGGTGTGCCTGTACGTGAAGGGCGAGAAGTGGCGGTTGACGCCATTTTTGACTCCGTTTCGGTGGCAACCACCTATCGCGGCAAGCTGGCGGAGCAGGGGATTATCTTCTGTTCATTCGGCGAAGCGATTCAGGAACACCCGGAGCTGGTGAAGCAGTATCTCGGTACGGTGGTTCCGGCTAACGATAATTTCTTTGCGGCACTGAACTCGGCGGTCGCCTCTGACGGCACCTTCGTTTATATCCCGAAAGGGGTTCGCTGCCCGATGGAGCTGTCGACCTATTTCCGCATCAACGCGGCGAAAACCGGTCAGTTTGAACGCACCATCCTGATTGCCGACGAAGACAGCTACGTCAGCTATATCGAAGGTTGTTCAGCCCCCGTGCGTGATAGCTATCAGCTGCATGCCGCCGTGGTGGAAGTGATCATCCATAAAAATGCTGAAGTGAAATATTCGACCGTTCAGAACTGGTTCCCTGGCGGCGAAGGCGAGGGCGGTATCCTCAACTTCGTGACCAAGCGTGCGCTGTGTGAAGGTGACCACAGCAAGATGTCCTGGACCCAGTCTGAAACCGGTTCAGCGATCACCTGGAAATACCCGAGCTGCATTCTGCGCGGGGACTACTCGGTAGGTGAGTTCTATTCGGTGGCACTGACCAGCGGTCGTCAGCAGGCCGATACCGGCACCAAGATGATCCACATTGGTAAAAACACCAAATCGACCATTATCTCTAAAGGGATTTCGGCCGGTAAAAGTCAGAACACTTATCGTGGTCTGGTGAAAATCATGCCAACTGCCACCAATGCCCGTAACTTTACGCAGTGTGACTCAATGCTGATTGGCCCTGATTGCGGCGCACATACCTTCCCGTATGTCGAAACCCGCAACAATACCGCCCAGCTTGAGCATGAAGCCACGACCTCACGTATCGGCGAAGATCAGATGTTCTACTGTCTGCAACGCGGTATCAGTGAAGAAGACGCCATCTCGATGATCGTGAACGGCTTCTGTAAAGACGTATTCTCGGAGCTGCCACTGGAATTTGCTGTGGAAGCCCAGAAATTGTTAGCCATCAGCCTTGAGCACAGTGTGGGCTGATGCCGTCACACGCCTTGCCGGAAGCAATGTGAAGGAATAAGAATGTTAAGCATTAAAGATTTGCAGGTCAGTGTTGAAGATAAAGCCATTCTGCGTGGCCTGAATCTCGAAATTAAACCGGGCGAAGTGCATGCCATCATGGGGCCTAACGGCTCCGGTAAAAGTACGCTGTCAGCGACGCTGGCAGGCCGTGAAGATTATGAAGTGACCGGCGGTTCAGTCAGCTTCAAAGGTAAAGATCTGCTGGAACTGGCCCCTGAAGAGCGTGCCGGTGAAGGCATCTTTATGGCCTTCCAGTATCCGGTAGAGATTCCGGGCGTCAGCAACCAGTTCTTCCTGCAAACCTCGGTCAACGCGGTACGTAAATATCGTCAGCAGGACGAGCTGGATCGCTTTGATTTCCAGGACTTCATTGAAGAGAAAATTCATCTGCTGAAGATGCCGGAAGATCTGCTGACCCGTTCCGTTAACGTTGGCTTCTCCGGTGGTGAGAAGAAGCGTAACGACATTCTGCAGATGGCGGCGCTTGAACCTGAGCTTTGCATCCTGGATGAAACTGACTCTGGTCTGGATATCGATGCGCTGAAAATCGTCGCGAATGGCGTAAACAGCCTGCGTGATGAGAAACGTGCCTTTATCATCGTGACCCACTACCAGCGTATTCTGGATTACATCAAGCCAGACTTCGTTCATGTTCTGTATCAGGGCAAAATCGTGAAATCTGGCGACTTCTCGCTGGTGAAACAGCTGGAGGAGCAAGGTTATGGCTGGCTTACCGACGAAGAGTGATTCTGCGCTGCAACAGTGGCATCACCTGTTTGAATCGCGCGGTGACGTGCGCTCTTTACAGGCACAGCAGCACTGGCAGCAACTGATGCGTGTTGGTCTGCCAACCCGCAAGCATGAAAACTGGAAGTACACGCCGCTGGACACGCTGCTGTCCCAGCAGTTTGTGCTGCCCGATGCGCCGCAGACCCTGAGCGCTGAACAGGTTGATGCACTGGCCCTGCCGCTGGATGCAATCCGTCTGGTGTATGTGGATGGTCAGTTCCAACCCGCCTTCAGCAGCCGCGACGTCGAACTGTTTGAGGTTCAGCACAGCGTGGCCGCCGAGCGCCGTCCGCTGCCCGCTGCGGTTCAGCCGGAAGTCTTCCTGCATCTGACCGAGAGCCTGGCAGAGGAGGTGACGACCCTGCGTCTGGCACGCGGTAAAGCCGCTGCCCGTCCGGTCTATCTGCTGCATATCACCAGCGGTCAGCAGACGGGCATGAACACCGTTCATTATCGCCATCATCTGCAGCTGGAAGAGAGTGCCGAAGCGGAAGTCATTGAGCACTACGTCTCTCTGGATGAGCGCGCCCATTTCACCGGCACGCGCTTTACCTTTGCGATTGGTGACAATGCGAAACTGACTCACACCAAGCTCGCCTTTGAAAGCAGCGCCAGCTATCACTTTGCGCATAACGATCTGGTGATTGGCAACGATGGCCAGGTCAGCAGCACCAGCTTCCTGCTGGGTGCGGGCCTGTCGCGTCACAACACCAGTACTCAGCTGAATGGCGAAAATACCACGCTGGCAATTAACAGCCTGGTACTGCCGGTGAAACAGGAAGTGGCGGATACCCGTACTTACCTGGAGCACAACAAAGGCCACTGTGTCAGCCGCCAGATGCATAAAACCATCGTGCGTGACAAAGGGCGTGCGGTGTTTAACGGTCACATCAAAGTGGCACAGCATGCGCTGAAGACCGACGGGCAGATGACCAATAACAACCTGTTACTGGGCAAGCTTTCTGAAGTCGACACCAAACCGCAGCTCGAAATTTACGCGGATGACGTTAAATGCAGCCACGGTGCTACCATTGGTCGTATCGACGATGAGCAGATGTTCTATCTGCGTTCTCGCGGTATTGAGCAGGATGCGGCGCAGACCATGATTATTCATGCGTTTGCAGCCGAACTCACCGAGACACTTGAAAATGAAGTGATGCGTCAGGCCGTACTGCAGCGTATCGCACAACGTTTTCCCGGAGGCGACGTATGATGAACTTCGATCTCGAACGCATCAGGGCTGATTTTCCTATCCTGAAGCGTGAGGTCAACGGTCATCCGCTGGCCTATCTTGACAGTGCAGCCAGCGCACAGCGTCCCCTGTCGGTGATTAACGCCGAGAGTCATTTCTATCAGCACGGCTATGCGGCCGTGCATCGTGGTATCCATACGCTGAGCCAGCAGGCGACCAGCGATATGGAGAACGTGCGCGATCAGGCTGCCCGTTTCATTAATGCCGGGTCCCAGGAAGAGATTATCTTCGTTAAAGGCACCACCGAAGGCATCAACCTGGTGGCGAATACCTGGGGCAGCAGTAACCTCAGGTCTGGCGACAACCTGATCATCACGGAGATGGAGCATCACGCCAACATCGTGCCGTGGCAGATGCTGGCGCAGCGTACCGGCGCAGAAGTGCGTGTGCTGCCCTTAAATGACAACGGTGAACTGGCGCTGGAGCAACTGGCGGGGCTGATCGACAGCCGCACGCGGTTGCTGGCCGTGACGCACGTGTCAAACGTGCTCGGCACCGTTAACCCGGTTAAAGCCATCGTTGCCCAGGCAAAAGCCGCTGGCGTGATTACGCTGGTGGATGGCGCGCAGGCCGTGATGCATGACAAAGTGGATGTGCAGGATATCGGCTGCGACTTCTACGTCTTCTCCAGCCATAAACTCTACGGTCCGAATGGCGTCGGTATTCTCTATGGGCGCAAAGCGCTGCTGGATGAGATGCCACCGTGGGAAGGCGGCGGTTCGATGATCGGTCAGGTCATGTTGCCCACCGGCACCACCTGGAATAGTGCGCCGTGGCGTTTTGAAGCAGGCACACCGAACACCGGGGGCATTATCGGCTTTGGCGCGGCGATGGCCTATGTGCAAGCCCTGGGGCTGGATACCATTCATCAGCGCGAGACGGCACTGATGAACTATGCGCTTGATAAGCTGGGCACCGTTCCGGATATTCAGATCTACGGCCCGCAGTCACGTGCCGGGGTTATTGCCTTCAACCTGGGCAAACATCATGCCTTTGATGTCGGCAGTTTCCTGGATCAATACGGTATTGCCATTCGCACCGGACATCACTGTGCGATGCCGCTGATGCAGCACTACAATGTCCCGGCGATGTGCCGTGCCTCCTTCACCTTCTATAACAGTGAAGAGGAAGTGGATCGTCTGGCTGCCGGTTTGACGCGTATTCATCGTCTGCTGGGCGGCTGAACAGTTTTAACGGAGTCACTGATGGCGAATTTGCCTGAAAAAGAGAAACTGGTTCGCAATTTCAACCGTTGCGCTAACTGGGAAGAGAAGTACCTCTACATTATCGAACTGGGTTCAAAGCTTCCGGAATCTTCTGAAACATTACACCAGCCGGAAAACGCGATTTCGGGTTGTCAGAGTCAGGTGTGGATCAGAATGACCCCGCAGGCAGATGGCACCATCACATTTGAAGGTGACAGCGATGCCGCTATCGTTAAAGGTCTGATTGCTATTGTATTTAGTCTCTATCAGAACCTGCCACCCGCCGAAATTCTGGCGCTGGATGTGCGCCACTGGTTTGGCGAACTGGCCCTGGTGCAGCACCTGACGCCCACCCGGTCGCAGGGGCTGGAGGCGATGATTCGGTCTATTCGCCATACCGCTCAGAACCTCAGCTAAGTTACACTCGACAGACGCCATCCGGCGTCTGTTTTTTTATCTGACGAGAAGATTGCATGAAACCTGCTTTACGTTTAGCCGGTGCATTGCTGCTGACCTGCTTTGGGCTCTCTGCACCCGCATTCGCCACCGAATACCCGCTGCCACCGCCTGACAGTCGCCTGATTGGCGAAAACGTTCTGACTCAGGTTCCTGATGATAAACAACCCCTGGAATCAATCGCGGCCCGCTACCAGGTCGGGCTACTGGGCATGCTGGAGGCGAATCCCGGGACCGATCCCTGGTTGCCCAAAGTGGGTACCCAGCTGACGGTGCCGCTGCAGATGATCCTGCCTGATACGCCGCGCGAAGGGATTGTGGTGAATCTGGCCGAACTGCGTCTCTACTACTATCCCAAAGGGGAAGATAAGGTCATCGTCTATCCTATCGGCATTGGTCAACTGGGGGCGGCAACACCAGTCATGGTGACGCAGATCAGCCAGAAAATCCCGAATCCCACCTGGACGCCCACCCCGAACATCCGCAAGCGTTACGCCAAAGAGGGCATTACATTACCTGGCGTGGTACCCGCTGGACCGGATAACCCGATGGGGCAGTTTGCCATGCGTCTGGCGCGTGGCACCGGCCAGTATCTGATCCACGGTACCAATGCGAAGTTTGGCATCGGCATGCGGGTCAGTTCAGGCTGCATCCGTCTGCGTTCTGAGGACATAGAAGCGCTGTTTAACGCAGCCCCAAAAGGGACGCGGGTTCAGATCATCAATCAGCCGGTGAAGTATGCTGTGGAGCCGGATGGGAAACGCTACGTGGAAGTGCATCAGCCGCTGTCCCGTAATGATAAAGACGATCCGCAGACTATGCCCATTGCGATCGGCAGTGACCTGAAGAAATTCATGAAGAGTGAGAAGAGTGATAGCGCGCTGATTAAAGCCAGCTTAACGCGACGCTCAGGCATGCCTGTACTGGTCAGCAGTGGCGAGCCGGTGCAGAGTGATACCGTGCCGCCTGCGGGGTTGGAGAGTGCCTCTGCGGGCGCGAATAGCCCGGATGGGCAGGCCGAAGGTAAAGCTGCGCAGCCCTGAAAGGATGAGTGCCTGAAAGGGCACTGAATTTTGCGCAAAAAAAATGGCACCTTAAAGGCGCCATTTTTAAACCAGAACTCTTACTTACGGTAAGAGTGAGCCTGGTTGTCCAGACGCTGGTTAGCGCGAGCTGCGTCATCTTTAGCAGCCTGAACGTCTGAACGCACTGCGTTCACGTCGTTGCTCAGCTGGTCAACTTTAGCGTTCAGAGTCTGAACGTCTGAAGACAGCTGGTCGATTTTAGCGTTGCTTGAGCAACCAGCCAGCAGAGTTGAAGCCAGAACTACCGCGCCCAGTACCAGTTTAGTACGATTCATTATTTATACCCTCTAGATTGAGTTAATCTCCATGTAGCGTTACAAGTATTACACAAAGCTTTTTAAGTTGAGAATAAATTTTTGATGAGAAGATGCTTAAATTTGATCGTTCGCTCAAAGAAGCAGCGAATCCCAGAATATGATAAAAAAATTTAGCGAAAACAGAGAGATTTAATCGGATTAACCTTAATATTAAGAGTATTTGAATAGTTATTTTCGATTGGAATTTTCCGGGATTTGGTTTAAGCAGAAATAAAAAAAGCGCCTCGTTAAGGCGCTTTAAAATAATGGCAAAAAAGAGTTTTACAGTACGTGTACAGAGGCGGTGTTGGTAGTTCCGCTTGGTACTAATGCACCTGATACCAGCACCACAACATCACCTTTCTGACCATAACCACTTTCCAGCGCCGCTTCTTTACCCAGACGATAGAAATCATCGGTTGAGGCGATTTCAGTGACCAGACGCGTCTCAATCCCTTTGCTCAGGATCAGCTGACGTGCGGTGGTCTGATTGGTCGTCAGTGCCAGAATGGTGGCGTTCGGGAAATATTTACGTACGGCTTTAGCAGACTTACCGCCTTCGGTCGCGACCACAATCAGTGGTGCTTCCAGCTTCTCAGCTGTCTCTACCGCACCACGGCAGACTGCTTCAGTGATACGCAGTTTGCGGGTGTCGCTCTGGCTGTCAATGCGTGACTTCATGACGCGGTCGGTACGCTCACAGATGGTCGCCATGATGGTGACCGACTCCAGCGGATAACGACCCTTAGCGCTCTCACCAGACAGCATGACTGCATCGGTACCGTCGAGGATGGCGTTCGCCACATCACCGGCTTCTGCGCGGGTAGGGCGCGGGTTCTTGATCATTGAATCAAGCATCTGCGTCGCGGTGATTACCACTTTGCGTGCTTTATTACATTTTTTGATCATCATCTTCTGCGCGAAGATCACTTCTTCAACCGGGATCTCAACACCCAGGTCACCACGCGCAACCATGATGCCGTCAGACGCTTCGAGGATTTCGTCGAAGTTATTCAGGCCTTCCTGGTTTTCGATTTTAGAGATGATCTGGATATGCTCGCCGCCGTGCTGTTTCAGGTGCTCACGAATTTCCAGCACGTCTGAACGCTTGCGGATGAACGAGGCGGCAACAAAGTCTACGCCCTGCTCACAACCAAAAATCAGGTCGCGCTTGTCTTTTTCAGCCAGTGCAGGCAGCTGGATGGAGACGCCTGGCAGGTTAACGCCTTTGTTCTCACCCAGATCGCCATTGTTCAGGACTTTACACACGACGGTATTTTCGGTGACTTCGGTCACTTCCATGCCAATCAGGCCATCATCGACCAGCACGGTGTTACCAATTTTCAGGTCGGCTGTGAAACCCGGGTAGGTCACCGCAACGCGCTCGCTGTTGCCGATCACACTCTGGTCGGTGGTGAAGGTAAAGGTCTGGCCTGCTTTCAGCGCCGCATCGTTGCCGCCTTCCAGCTTCATGGTGCGGATTTCAGGGCCTTTGGTGTCCAGCAGGATAGCCGCCTGACGACCGGTTTTTTGCATGACAGCACGCATATTAGTAATGCGTTGACCATGCTCGGCGTAGTCGCCGTGAGAGAAGTTAAGACGCATAACATTCATGCCCGCTTCAAGCAGTTGAGTCAGCATCTCTTCGGATTCGGTTTTCGGGCCGATTGTACAAACGATTTTAGTCTTTTTCATGACGGATTTTCTGTAAGTTGTGATGGATGAATAAGGGCGAAATCCGATGGCAGCGCATCGAAGTGAAAATTCTGATTGAGACTGAAATGGGCAGTACTGAGTAAGAATAGGTGACGAAGGCCAGGCGTGCAGGGAAGTTGTGCGGTTACGGTTGGTAACCACCACGCTGTTGTTGCGCAAATCATTTGAGTTATCGCAGTAAGCACGTGATCGCTGAAACCTTTCAAGTAAGCAACGCGGGACAGTATAGACGCTAAGTATGCGAAAACCAATCAAAAAGCAGAAGGGGAAGCGATGCAGATCAATAAAAGGGAGAGTTGCGCAAGCTGAATAAATTCTGAAAGTGGTGCGCTCTAATGGACTCGAACCATCGACCCCCACCATGTCAAGGTGGTGCTCTAACCAACTGAGCTAAGAGCGCATACTGAATATTGGTGCGTCCGAGTGGACTCGAACCACCGACCCCCACCATGTCAAGGTGGTGCTCTAACCAACTGAGCTACGGACGCACTTGGTGCGCTCTAATGGACTCGAACCATCGACCCCCACCATGTCAAGGTGGTGCTCTAACCAACTGAGCTAAGAGCGCAACACGCTGTCAGGGCGACAGCGGGGACGAATATTAACGGCAGCGCAGAAGCCTGGCAAGGGGAAAATAGTTTTTTCGCCATGACTGAGCAGCAACTGTGCTAACCGTCGTTTTTTTCGTCATTGCGGGCCATAAATAGCCCGCTTTTACGGTTATCGCGCCGCGCGCGCCAGGATGATTTCCGCAGGTGACCGCTGTAAGCGTCTGATGCGCCAGATCATCATGACCGCCGCCGAGGTCAGACCGATAATAAAGCCGCACCAGAAGCCCGCAGGCCCCATCCGGGGCACCAGCCAGTCGGTCAGCGCCAGCAGATAGCCAGCGGGCAGTCCCAGCAGCCAGTAAGCGATAAAAGTAATAAAGAAAATCGAGCGCGTATCTTTATAGCCCCGCAGGATCCCGCTGCCAATCACCTGTATCGAGTCCGAGAACTGATAAATCGCTGCCAGCAGCATCAACTGCGCTGCCAGTGTGACCACTTCGGGGTTGTCGTTATAGAGCAGGGCAATCTGATGACGAAACGTCACGGTAAAAATGGCGGTCAGCGCTGCCATGCTGATGCCCACACCCTGGGCGGTCCAGGCGGCGACTTTTGCCTGCTCGGTAGAGCCCTGGCCCAGACGATAACCGACACGGATGGTGGTCGCCACACCCAGCGACAGCGGCATCACGAACATCAGTGAACTGAAATTCAGGGCAATCTGGTGGCCAGCCACGTCAACGATGCCCAATGGCGACACCAGCAGAGCCACAACGGCAAACAGCGTGACTTCAAAGAACAACGCCAGTGCTACCGGCAATCCCAGCGTCATGAGACGGCTCAGAATCGGACGCGAAGGCGGCGACCAGCGACTCTCCATCCGGATATCGCGCATGCTGCCCATCCGGCGTACCCAGAAGCGCATGCAGATAAACATCACCCAGTAGACCGATGCCGTTGCCACGCCGCAGCCGACACCACCCAACGCGGGCATGCCGAAGTGGCCGTAGATAAAGACATAGTTCAACGGGATGTTAAACATCAGGCCCAGAAAGCCCAGCACCATGCCGGGTTTGGTTTTCGACAGCCCCTCGCACTGATTTCGCAGCACCTGAAAGAAGAGATAGCCTGGCGCGCCGAACAGCAGGGCGTGCAGATAGCCCTCGGCTTTAAGCGCCAGCGCGGGATCGATGTCATGCATCGCCCGGATAAGATAACCGGCGTGCCACAGCAGCACCATAATCAGCAGCGAGACAAAAAAGGCGAGCCAGTAGCCCTGGCGGATCTGTTCGCCGATGCGTTCGCGGCGGCCTGAACCGTTGAGTTGCGCAACGGTGGGCGTCAATGCAAGCAGAAGACCATGACCAAACAGGATGGCCGGAAGCCAGACAGAGGTGCCGACAGCAACGGCGGCCATATCCGTGGCGCTGACTGCGCCGGCCATAATGGTATCCACAAATCCCATTGCGGTTTGGGCCACCTGAGCAAGGATGACCGGAATCGCAAGGGCCAGCAATTGACGCGCTTCTGTTAAATACTTCTGCACGTTAACACCTGACTTATTAAATGAATTAAAAGGGCAGAAAAGCCCTGGGAATAGCGCGAACCAGTGTAACCGGGGTAACAGAATTCGCCAATCTTTGTCACACAATGCGTTTTGAACCCCATTAATGGGGTGAGGTGGGGTGAAATCTATCAGCCGACCGGAGCTGTGATAAACTAGCGTAAACTTCGCAGAGGCAAAGACTATGTTTACCGGTATTGTGCAGGGCACCGCAGAAATCGTGTCCATTGAAGAAAAAGAATTGTTTCGTACCCACATTGTCCGACTGCCGGAAGAGCTCCTGCCGGGCCTGGCGCTGGGCGCATCCGTAGCCCATAACGGGTGCTGCCTGACCGTGACGGCAATCGAAGGTGACCGCGTCAGTTTCGATTTAATTAAAGAGACATTGCGCGTGACTAACCTTGGCGATTTACGCCAGGGCGATGTGGTGAATATTGAGCGTGCAGCGAAATTCAGCGACGAAATAGGCGGTCATCTGATGTCAGGTCATATTATGACCACCGCTGAAATCTGCAAGATTATCCAGTCAGAACACAATCGCGAAGTCTGGTTTAAAATCCAGGATCCGATGCAGATGAAATATATTCTGCATAAAGGTTTCGTCGGCATCGACGGTATCAGTCTGACGGTAGGTGATGTGACGAAGACCAAATTCTGCGTCTATCTGATTCCGGAAACGCTGGAGCGCACGACTCTGGGCGCGAAGACCTTTGGCGACCGGGTCAACATTGAGATCGATCCGCATACACAGGCAATCGTAGAGACCGTTGAGCGGGTGTTAGCCCAGCGCGATGCCGCGGCGGCAATGAGTATGCTGACCGGGCAGCCTGCCGCCGAGAGTTAATAACCCGCAAAGACTGCTGGAAAGCCAAATCGTGTGATTCTGGCAGCGGTATAATAGCCCGAAGCGCAGGGAACACAGTCAGAAGAGGAAAGCGTTCCGCAACTGGGACAAAAACGCCGGGAGCGTTTTTGAACAACGCAACGTGTTGGCCCGGCAACGGGCGCACCTCAGGGAT
Organism: Pantoea sp. SM3640; assembly: GCF_015654165.1. Taxonomy (NCBI): domain Bacteria; kingdom Pseudomonadati; phylum Pseudomonadota; class Gammaproteobacteria; order Enterobacterales; family Erwiniaceae; genus Pantoea; species Pantoea sp. SM3640. The sequence goes on along the minus strand of NZ_CP064872.1, from coordinate 2,060,957 downwards.
GAGGTGCGTAATCGCGCGGGCCGAGCATGTCAGGGATGACGGGTTTTGCGACTTTCCGATCTGACTGTGTTCCCTGCGCAGTTCCATTCTCAAAACAGGCCAGTTTTTTAAAACCTTCAGCACGGGATCACCCTCTTAACAAACTGACACTCCCTACCGCGCCACCCGTAATCCACCCTCAACACCGCGACTGAACACAATCTGCCACAGCTGAATATCACGCGCGCGGAAGGCACCCGCACAGGCATTGAGATAATAGGAGAACATCCGCTTAAAGCGTTCGCCATAGTTATCGGCCAGCTCCGGCCAGGCCTGCAAAAAGCGCTCATGCCAGGCCATCAGCGTTTTGTCGTAATCGGCACCAAAGTTATGCCAGTCTTCCAGGATAAAATGCGGCTCGCTGGCATCCGCCACGTGACGCACTGAAGGCAGGCAGCCGTTGGGGAAGATATATTTGTCGATCCAGGGATCGACGCTCATATCGGTTTTAATTGCGCCAATGGTGTGAAGCAGGAAAATACCGTCAGGTTTTAAATTACGATCAACCACATCAAAATAGGTGGCGTAATTCTTCGGCCCGACATGCTCGAACATGCCTACTGAAACGATGCGATCAAACTGCTCATTCAGATCGCGATAATCCTGCAACAGAATCGTGACGTCTAATCCGCTACAGCGCTGCTGCGCCAGTTTCTGTTGTTCGGCGGAAATCGTCACGCCATGCACGTTAACGCCATAATGACGTGCGGCAAATTCCGCGAGTCCGCCCCAGCCACAGCCGATATCCAGCAGCGACATTCCGGGTTTCAGCGCTAATTTACGGCAAATCATATCCAGCTTGGCTTCCTGCGCCGTCGCCAGGGTCGTGGCCTCTTTCCAGTAGCCACAGGAATATTGCATATAGGGGTCAAGCATCAGTGAAAAGAGATCGTTACCCAGGTCGTAATGCTCTTTACCGACAATCCAGGCCCGCTTTTTCGACTGCAGATTGGTTAAGCGGGCAGCGGCAATGCGCAGCGTATCTTTAAAGTGATGCGGGAGTTGCTGATCGAGTTTATGTTTCAGCACCTGATGGAAGAAAATATCCAGCCGATCGCACTCCCACCAGCCATCCATATAGCTCTCACCGAGCCCAAGCGATCCCTCCTGCAGAACACGCTTAAAAAAGCCGGGATGATTAATATGAATATCCCAGGGACGTGAACCATTAATTTCAATATCCGCTTTTTCCAGCATCTCGTGGACGATGCGATACCAATGGTTTTCTTCAGGGCTCACTGCTTCTGCATAAGATGAACTCATAGCTTTTCCACCACCTGTCCAATCTGAACCTGAACAAAGAGTAGTCAATTTCGTCAGGCATTGAGAAACGGTACGGATGACTCCGCACACCGGTTGACTGTGTGATACAGAGGACTGGACTAGCCTGCAGCAGGTCGGTCTGGGTAAGAATAACGCGCGCGAATACCGTCCCGGCAACAGGGTGCCAATCAGATTATTACGTTATTATATTGTTGATTTATTACAGATTTGTTGACCCGGATGAGTATATGCTCACGCGGGTCAATATTCAATGACTTATTGTTAGGAGGCTAACGAAAAAGTCAGTGTGTCACTGATTATCCTGGCAGGCAGGTTGCGCGGAGGCAACAACAGTTTGTGCGCTTGCGGTACGCTGCATGGCGTAACCCACCAGCGCCAGCAGAATCGTCACCGTCATCATCAGCGTAGTGGTAAACAGTGCATGCGTTAATCCGGCAGAGACTGCCAGGCTTGCAGCGAAGCAGAGTCCTAGCTGTAAAGTGTTCTGCAATGCGGCCGCTTTACCGGTGGCGTGCGGGAAGGGTGTCAGCGCACTGGAAACCACAATTGGATAGATCGCACCGTTAGCCAGCGCCATACCGCAGAACGGCACCATCAGGCTCACCAGCGTGCTGCCGCCTGACAGCGCGACGGCAAACAGCGCCAGAATGCTCAGGCTGTAAATGCCCAGCAGCCACGGTAACAGCTGAGCGCCATTAAAGCGGTTGAGCAGGGCGCGACAGCCGAATCCACCAATCAAAAAGGCGAACGTCTGGGGCACATAACTCAGACCGATATCGGCGGGTGAAAGGCCCAGATCCGCCAGAATAAACGGCGAGCCGGTCAGCCAGGCAAAAAAACTGGCTGAACAGGCGGAGTAGATCAGCACGTTGCCGCTGTAAACCCGTGATTTCAGCAGGGTGAAAAATCCGGGCTGGGTGCCTTTCTCGCGTGCTTCCTGGCGTACGGTGGGCAGGCGCAGCGTGGTCAGAATCAACGCCACCGCAATCAGCGTCAGCACCAGGAAAATCGAACGCCAGTGGAAATGGCCGATGAGCCAGGCACCCAGCAACGGGGCCAGCGCCGGGGAGAGCGCAACCAGCGGCATAATCGTGGCAAAGACTTTGTTAGCGCGCGCGGCAGGATAGCGATCCACTACCAGTGCCTGCCAGCTCACGGCCGCAGCACAGACGCCAATCGCCTGCACAAAGCGCAGCGCCAGCATCAGAGTGGTATCATTCACCCACAGCATGCCCGCACAGCCGATGCCAAACATGGCCAGTCCGGCCAGCAGCACCGGTTTACGTCCAATGCGATCGGAAAGCGGTCCCCAGAAGAGCTGCCCACAGGCGAAACCCGCCAGAAAGAGACTCATACTGGCGCTGATCAGGCCCGGCGAGGTATTAAACGTTTGCTGCATCGCACCAAAGGCGGGCAGATACATATCTGTGGCTAAAAAGCCGAGCATGCTCAGCAGGGCAAGGTAGGGCATAAATCCTTTATTCGACAACATCTCATTCTCATTTTTGCAGGATGAACGCGGCAGAGTGTAAAAGGTGCGTTTGCCGCTGTGAAACGGTAATATTTGCCGATTGCTGTTAAAATTTTTGAAGGCAGATTATGTGGTCAGAATATGCATTAGAGGTCGTTGACGCGGTCGCCCGCGGGGGCAGCTTCAGCGCCGCTGCTCAGGAGCTGCATCGGGTGCCCTCTGCCATCAGCTACACGGTGCGTCAGCTGGAGAACTGGCTGGCAGTGCCACTGTTCGAACGCCAGCATCGCGAAGTGGTGCTGACGCCAGCAGGCGAACATTTTGTCCGGGAAGGGCGCAGCGTCATCAAAAAAATGCTTGCCACCCGGCGGCAGTGTCAGCAGCTGGCCAATGGCTGGCGCGGGCAGCTCAGCATTGCCGTTGACCGCATCGCCAAACCTCAGCGCACCCGGCAGCTTGTTAAAGATTTTTATCGCCACTTTCCCGATATGGAACTGATCATCAGCTATGAAGTTTTTAACGGCGTCTGGGATGCACTGGCCGATGGCCGGGTGGAAGTTGCGATTGGGGCCACCCAGGCGATTCCGGTAGGCGGACGGTTTGCATTTCGAGATATGGGTACGCTCAACTGGCGCTGCGTGGTCGCGCCCGATCATCCTCTGACTCAGGCGAACCAGATCGATGATGACACGCTGCGTAGCTGGCCGTCACTGGTGCTGGAAGATACATCACGCGCACTGCCGCGTCGTATGACATGGACGCTGGATAACCAGCGCAGGCTGGTGGTGCCGGAGTGGCAAACCGGACTGGAGTGCGTGCAGGCAGGCTTGTGTGTGGCGATGGTGCCGGGTCATCTGGCCAGACCACTGCTCGACAGCGGCGAGCTGGTCGAACTGACGCTGCCGGTGGCATTTCCGGATAGCCCTTGTTGCGTCAGCTGGGCAGAGGATCGCGCATCACCGGCGACAGGCTGGTTGCTCAGCTATCTGGGTGATGCGCAAACGCTTAATCAGGAGTGGTTAAGCGAGGATTAGCGGCGATAGTCGCGGAACGGACCATCCGCCACTGAACGGCGCTCAATCAGCGTCGGATGGACTTCAATCGTTTGAGACACTTCACGCTTACTGGTGATGCGGTCAAGCAGCATATCCAGCGCTTTCTCACCCAGCTGGGCTTTTGGCTGATGCACCGTGGTCAGGGCAGGGGCGAAATAGCGGGCGTTGCGCACATTGTCATAGCCGATGACCGAAATATCCTGCGGCACGCGCAGACCCATCTCGTCGGCGGCGCAAATGGCCCCCATCGCCATGATATCACCGCCGCAGAACACCGCCGTCGGGCGCTGCTTCTGCGACAGGATCTGCTGCATCGCCTGATAGCCCGACTCCGGCTCAAAGTCACCCTGTACAATCCACTCGGCACGCGGCTGAATACCCGCTTCTTCCAGTGCCTTTAGGAAACCGGCATGGCGTCCACCGCCGGTGTTACGCTCCATCTGACCGGGGATAGCACCAATATCACGGTGTCCGCGTTCAATCAGATAGCGTCCCGCCAGATAGCCGCCCTGGAAAGCATTATCCAGCACCGTGTCAGTAAAGTCGGCGCGCGATTCGCCCCAGTCCATCACCACCATCGGGATATTGCGGTTCTCTTCCAGCATCTGCAGCAGATCGTCCGGATACTCAGAGCACATCACCAGCAGACCATCGACGCGCTTCTGCGCCATCATGCTGAGGTAGGCGCGCTGTTTTTGCAGATCGTTATGCGCATTACCCAGAATCAGCGTATAGCCTTTGTCAAAACAGTGGTTTTCAACCGCTTCAATAATTTCAGCGAAATAGGGCGCTTCGCTGGAGGTGGCAAGCAGGCCCAGCGTTTTGGTGTGGTTTACTTTCAGGCTGCGCGCCACAGCACTTGGCGAGTAGTGCAGTTCCTTAATTGCCTGCCAGACCGCCTCGCGTGTTTCTTCAGCGACAAAGCGGGTTTTATTGATGACGTGCGAAACGGTGGTCGTTGAGACGCCAGCGCGTTTCGCCACATCTTTAATTGTTGCCATGAAAATCGGACTCCAGTGCTTACCTAACTCTATGATAAGCGTAATGTTAAACGTTTGCGTCTGCTCAGGGTTTTTTCCGCAAAAATGCGGCTTTTCTGGCCGGTAAACAGGCCGCTGGCGGAGAAAAAACGCCAGAAAAGATGCGCAAACGGAATCAGGGTTGCGCGCGTTGCGCAACAAAGGCGGGATTCTAACAAGGCTGAACGGATAAAACGAGATTTTTACCGGACCCTGTGGGAAAATGCCATATCCCTGCAAAGTGTGTGACTAAGGAGCAAGCAATGAGTACCGATTTGAAACTGGCTTTGATGACCACTGTCGGCTGTCTGCTGATGATTGTGGCCTTTAGTTTTACTGCCATTCTGCACTAATAAAAAAAGCCGGGATTATCCCGGCTTTTTTCTGACTGTTCTGCTGCTCAGCGTATCGTTTTCGGCGTCATCACCCGACGGGCACCAATATAGTGGCGCTGCCAGTAATCTTCCCCTAATGCACTGATCTGAATATCTTTGCCGGTACGTGGCGACTGAATAAACTTGCCATCGCCCAAATAAACGCCGACGTGGTCCGCTGTGCCGCGGCCATTAATACGGAAGAAGACCAGATCGCCTTTCTCCAGCGACTCACGCTTGATCGGCGCGGCGTCACGCAGGTGATACATCTCGTTAGCGGTACGCGGGATCTTAAATTTCACCAGGTCTTTATAGGCATACCAGACCAGACCGCTGCAATCGAAACCGGTATGTGGAGAGGTGCCGCCCCACTGATAGGGTTTACCCAACTGCCCCATCAGCTTGGTCATTGCGGTCTCACGCGCCTTCTGATAGCGCTGGCGGTGGGATTTGCTCATTTTAATCGTGCCTGGCTCGCGGGTGGTGACCTCAGCGGTTTTCAGCTGGCGCTGATGCCCATAGCGTTTCTTCTCTTTATTTTTTTCTTTGCTTTTGCTGATACGGGCGGTTTTGAGCGAGGTCTTCTTAGCAGGCGTCTGTTTAGCAGTGAGTTCGACTTTTTTTTGTTTTTTCGTTTTAAGTTTTTGGTCAGGGCTGAGACGAGTTTTTTTCGTCACCGTTTTTACCGGGCGACGCTTGCGGCGTTCATCGTCGCGCGCACTCTTTTTCTCTGCTTTATGCGTATTGACGTTCACCGGCGCGTGAGGCGACGCAGCGGCGATGTTGAAAAACAGTTGCGCAAAGGCCAGCATAAAAAGCGTAATGATTAAACGCATAGTCCATTAATTAGTTAAGTTGTCAGGGCCACTACGCACCGCGACAAAGTTGAGATTAATCTGATCCAGGATCAGTGCCCAGGCCATTCTAGTCCAGTTCGCTTAAAAACTGTAATGCCTTTTAATGTTAATCTTTGCAGCCCACGTGATTGCACTGAAAATGAACATTTTCAGCATGTTATACCAACGGAATTATTACGAATTATTAAACTGTTACCAGCTGTTAATACCTGAAATTAAATGTCCTGCGCACGGGACTTAACAATGATGGTCATTTAATCGGGCAGGGAGCAAAATCTCATTTTCAGTCACGCTGCGAAGTCGCTACAATAAACAAACACGAAGTAACGAATTAAGGAAGGCAATTATGAGTACTGTAGAAAAAATTCAGCGCCAGATCGCAGAAAACCCGATCCTGCTGTACATGAAAGGTTCCCCGAAACTGCCAAGCTGCGGTTTCTCTGCACAGGCGGTGCAGGCGCTGTCAGCCTGCGGTGAGCGTTTTGCTTACGTGGATATTCTGCAGAACCCGGACATTCGTGCCGAGATGCCGAAATACGCTAACTGGCCGACCTTCCCGCAGCTATGGGTGGATGGTGAACTGGTTGGTGGATGCGACATCATCGTCGAGATGTTACAGCGTGGTGAACTGCAGTCGCTGATCAAAGAGACCGCAGAAAAATTTAAAGAAGCAGAATAAAAAAAGGCCGACATTATGTCGGCCTCTTTCATTGTGGCATCCCTTATGCGGATGTCGTGGCGTCTGCGTCGCCCCCGGCGAAGGGCAGAGGCCAGCCACCTAACCGTTTCCAGCGGTTCACCAGCTCGCAGAACAGTGTCGCCGTCTGCTGAGTGTCATAGAGCGCTGAATGCGCCTGCGTACTGTCAAACTCCATTCCCGCCGCAATACAGGCTTTCGCCAGCACCGTCTGACCCAGCACCAGTCCGCTCAGCGCTGCGGTATCAAAGGTGGCAAACGGGTGAAACGGATTGCGCTTCAGGCTGGCACGTTCTGCTGCCGCTGACATAAAGTTCAGATCAAACGTGGCATTGTGCGCCACCATAATGGCGCGATTGCAGCCGCTATCTTTAATACCCTTGCGCACCATTTTGAAAATGGCGTGCAGCGCCTCATATTCACTCACCGCGCCGCGCAGCGGATTACTCGGATCGATACCGGTAAAGGCCAGCGCTTCCGGATGCAGCAGCGAGCCGACAAAGGGTTCGACGTTGAAATGCAGCGTCTGGTCAATCTGAATCCATCCCTCTTCATCCATTTTCAGCGTGATAGCGGCAATCTCCAGTAACGCATCGGTTTGCGCGTTGAAACCAGCGGTTTCAACGTCGATCACCACCGGATAGAAGCCACGGAAACGTTGATTGAGTGCATTAGGGGAATTCGATTCAGACATCAGGATCTCGTTGCAGAAAAAGGGCAGCGCGTATTATGGCAAAAAACGGGGACGGGTGCAGCAGATGAAGCGCAGAGAAAGGGATTCAGCCCACCGGGTCAGGCGGGCTGAGGGGCAGGTTTAGTTGCCCAGGCCGTTACCGGCATCTTTGTTCTCGATCAGCTCGATTTTGTAGCCATCGGGATCTTCAACAAAGGCAATAATGGTGGAGCCGCCTTTAACCGGGCCCGCTTCACGGGTCACATTGCCGCCATCTTTGCGGATACGTTCACAGGCTGCTGCTGCGTCATCGACGCCCAGCGCGATGTGACCATAAGCATCGCCGAGGTCATATTTATCAACGCCCCAGTTGTAGGTCAGCTCGATCACCGCACCTTCGCTTTCGTCGGTGTAGCCTACGAACGCCAGGGTATATTTATATTCGGTGTTTTCGCTCTGACGTAGCACGCGCATGCCCAGCACACGGGTGTAGAAATCGATTGAACGTTGCAGATCGCCAACGCGCAGCATGGTATGAAGTAAACGCATAACATCCTCTTTTAAATAAAACGCCATCGCCGGATGACCCAGGCGCTAAGTATAGCGATGAAAATCGCCATTGAATAATGGCTGCCGTCATCGTCCCGGACGGCAGCCCAAACAGATTACAGTGTCGGGTAGTCGATATAACCTTCCGCGCCGCCGCCGTAGAAGCTTTCCGGGCGCTGTGGGTTGAGTGGGGCATCCTGCTGCAGACGCTCAACCAGATCCGGGTTAGCAATGTAATCACGACCAAATGCAACCGCATCGATCAGACCGCGACCAATCAGATCATCCGCTTTCTCAACGGTGTAAGCACCGGCACCAATGATGGCGCCCGGGAAGAGATCGCGCACTTTCTGACGGAAGGCGTCGGTGTAAGGCTTGCCGCCGGCCCAGTCTGGTTCAGAGAGGTGCAGATAGGCGATGTTGCGTTTTGCCAGCTCACCGATGTACCACAGCGCCGCTTCTTCTTCATCCGGACCGTTGTCCAGATTCTGGAAGCTGCCGATAGGCGAGACGCGGATACCAATGCGATCGGCTGACCAGTTGGCGATCACCGCATCGACCACTTCCAGCGCAAAGCGACCGCGTTTTTCGATGCTGCCACCATATTCGTCGGTACGCTGGTTTGAACCCGGTGCCAGGAACTGGTGAATCAGGTAGCCGTGCGCGGAATGCAGCTCAAGCAGGTCGAAGTCTGCTTCACGTGCGTTCGCCGCAGCCTGACCAAAATCGGCCACGATCTGCTGGATCTCTGGCACCGTCAGTTCGCGCGGTACAGAGGTGTCTTCGCGATAGACGCTGCCATCTTCAGCACGCAGTGACGTACGCGTACCCGCTGCAATGGCGGATGGCGCTACCGGTGCTTTGCCTTCCGGCTGTACGCTGTTATGCGAGATACGACCGGTGTGCCATAACTGTATGGCGGTATGACCGCCTGCCTGATGGACACCTTCGTTAATCACTTTCCACGCGGCAATCTGTGGCTGCGTATGTAAGCCTGGCGCACCGGCATAGCCTTTTGCCTGGAAAGAGATCTGGGTTGCTTCGGTGATAATCAGACCGGCGCTGGCGCGCTGACGGTAATACTCCGCCATCATTGGGGTAGGGATGTCGCCTGGCTCAATGCTGCGCAGACGGGTCAGCGGTGCCATAAATACGCGGTTTGGGACGGTAATTGCGCCGACTTTCAGCGGACGAAACAGCTGGGTACTCGCCATAATAGCTCCTGATTAGTAGACCAGTCGTCTACAAACACGTTTTTTAAAAATCAGCGGCTTTTAAGCCACTGTTCGATGGTACTCAGTGCCAGACGCAGTGGCTGCGCCTCGCGGGAAATTTTGCTCTGCAGACTGGCGCCCAGCCATAACAGCGACAGCAACTCTGCCATCTGCGCCGGGGGCTGCGGCAGGCTCAGCGACTCCTGCTGCTCTGCGGCAATCAGCGTCCGGGCATAGAGCGCGGTGATCTTTCCTGCACCCTGCTGCAGTGCGTCTCGCATCGGCTCTGAAAGATCGCAGACCTCAGCAGAAACTTTCACGCCCAGACAACCGACAATGTGTCCCTGCTGCACAAACAGCTCAACCGCAGCACGAAAATGATTTAGCAGACGTTCACGCGGTGTGCCGTCTGTCTGGTTGAGCTGTAACTCAACATCCTGCAGATAACGCGCAAAGTAGCGTTCCAGTAACGCCACGCCAAACACCTCTTTAGAGCGGAAATAGTAGTAGAAGGAGCCTTTCGGCACCGCCGCCTGCGTCAGCAGTTCGCTGAGGCCCATTCCGGTAAAGCCGCGTTGCAGACAGAGCTGTTCACCTGTCTGGAGCAGGTGTTCGCGGGTTTCATTGCGTTGTAGCGTCTTATTCATGGCAGAGAGAGTAGTAGACCGGTTGGTCTAATGCAACGCTGCACCGTGCATTTGGCACAGAGTGTTAACTCACCCGTGAGAGAAAAGGATAATTCTGACGGGGCAAAGCTTAATTCCTGTGCATCCAGGCTACGCTTTTTACTGGACTGTTTATTCTGTTAATCCGGAGTCATGGTGGCCGAGCAGCTTGAGTTTTTCCCGGTTCCCAGCCCCTGTCGCGGCATCTGCCAGACCGATGCACGTGGCTACTGCCTGGGATGTTTACGCAGCCGCGATGAGCGGTTCAACTGGCTGCGCTTCAGCGATGCGCAAAAGCGGGAAGTCATTCGTCTCTGTCAGCAGCGTCGTCTGCGCCTGCAGCGGCATCAGAAAGGCGAAGAGCCACCCGAGCCACAACAGCCGGAGTTATTCTGACGACTTTCCGCTTTCCGTTATACTCTCTGACACACTAATTACAGCCAACGCGCAACAGGGAGAACGTCATGTTAGAACCGCAGGCCATCGCTTTACAGGGCCCCGATTTTTCACCGCTGGTTATGGGGTACTGGCGTCTGATGGAGTGGGGCATGTCGCCGCAGGAGCGGGTTGCGTTTATTGAGCACCATCTGAGGCTCGGCATTACCACCGTTGATCATGCGGACATTTACGGCGACTACCAGTGTGAGGCGGCCTTTGGCGAGGCGCTGAAGCTGGCTCCCGGACTGCGCGATCAGCTTCAGATTGTGACCAAGTGCGGCATTGCCACCCGCGCCCGACCTGAACATCAGATTGGCCACTACATTACCGACAAAAATCATATCCTGCAGAGTGCTGAAAACTCGCTGCGCCATTTCCACACCGATCGTCTCGACCTGCTGCTGATCCATCGTCCCGATCCGCTGATGGCGGCTGACGAAGTGGCTGAAGCCTTTATGGCACTTCATCAAAGCGGCAAGGTGCTGAATTTTGGCGTCTCGAATTTCACACCATCCCAGTTTTCACTGCTGCAATCCCGTCTGCCGTTCTCGCTGGTCACAAATCAGCTGGAGATTTCACCCGTGCAGCAAAGCGTATTACTGGATGGATCGCTGGATCAGTGCCAGCAACTGCGCATTCGTCCGATGGCCTGGTCCTGTCTCGGCGGCGGACGTCTGTTCAACGATCCTCACTTCCAGCCCCTGCGTAATGAACTGGAGGTGGTGCGGCAGGAAACCGGTGCCACCAGTCTGGAGCAGGTGGTCTATGCCTGGATACTGATGCTGCCGTCGCGGCCTCTGCCGATCATCGGCTCAGGCAAAACGGCGCGCGTCAGCGAAGCCGCCGGGGCACTGGATTTATCCCTGTCGCGGCAGCAGTGGTTCCGTATTCGCAAAGCGGCGCTGGGATTTGATGTGCCCTGAAGCGTAAAACTGCGTCAATCTTCGGCAAAATAGTGCAACAGCGACCAGACTTATCTCAAACCCTGGGATACAAATGGAGTCAACATGAAAATGAAAGCAGTTGCGCTTTTTGCGCTGATCGCCTGCGGCTCAGCACAGGCTGCCAGCGAGCAGGTTACGATCCATCAGGTTACCGCTGAAGGGATTGGCAAATCGCTGGGCACCGTTAAGATTGACGAGACCCAGTATGGTCTGCAGTTTACGCCGGACCTGCAGGGACTGAAGCCGGGCATTCACGGTTTTCATGTCCATGCTAAAGGCAGCTGTGAACCGGGTGAATCTGAGGGGAAAGTGGTCGCCGCCGGTGCGGCTGGCGGTCACCTGGATCCGGCTAACAGCGGCAAACATCTGGGGCCGTATGCTGAAGGTCACCTGGGCGACCTGCCCGCGATCTATGTTGATGAGAAAGGTAGTGCCACCTATCCGGTGCTGGCGCCACGGCTGAAGTCGTTAAAAGAGATCAAAGGCAAAGCGCTGATGGTGCATGCTGGCGGAGATAATCATGCCGATCATCCTGCACCGCTGGGCGGCGGCGGGGCGCGTTATGCCTGCGGCGTTATCTGAATTTCCGGGCGGCAGGCAATAGCCGCCCTTTTTATCCCGCCTGTTTATGAATTGTTATACCATCCCCGTCATTTCCCCCCTATGATATTGATTCAGGTAAGAAAGCGTGATGAGGAAAGGAGCGGGAAAATGAAATTCAAGGGTGCATTACTGCTGTGTCTGCTGCTGGTGGGATGCGATAAACCCAATGATACGCAGCTGGTCACTGAAACCGGACGGGAGCTTCAGCGCACCATTGATACCAGCAAGATGCGTGTCACCTGTGAAAAGATCGCCAAAGGTCGTGAATGGCTCAGTCGCAACATGGTGCGCAAGCTGGAAGCGCAGGGGTGCGATCAGGTTTTTCGCAGCGCCACTGAAACCAATTTCACTGACACCACAATTTATCGCCGCACCATGACCATGGTGTGCGGTGGCATTCACGGTCAGAGTTTTACCGGCACCGAACTGACGCGTCGCTTTATCTTCTCACCTGATGAGAAAGCGCTGGTGATTGAACCGATGACCGAGATGGATAAAACCCGCTTCGAGGGCCATAAAACGCTGCAACAGCTGCAGGATGATTTTAACCGTCAACAGCAGCAGTATTGCCAGTAATCACTCCGGCACAGCCTGCTTCAGCTGTGCCAGCGAACAGCGTAATCGCCAGATAATCCCCGCCAGTTCGCTGGCCTCATTGTTTTCCAGCGCCAGTAACGCGGTAATGGTCGCTTCCAGTTCCGTCAGCATCTGTTCCAGCGAACTGTGCCGTACGCCGCGGCTGCTGATAATCTGCTGTAAATTTTGCAGGCTGTTATCGCGAAATGCCATCAGCGTTGCTGAACCGGCGCGCCATTCACGCAGCTGCCAGACGATATGCGAACAGTTGAGCAGCACCACGCCCCAGCGCAGAAGCCAGACGCGTGCCTGCTCATCCCGGCTATGGCTGAGCTGGCTGATGCGATGATAAATCTGCGATTCAAAGCGGCTCTCGCTGAGCCGGGGTCGTTGCCGCAGCTGATCGAGAAACGCCAGCCGCAGTGCCCGGATATGCCGCCGGCTGCGCCGCGCATCGGAGCTGGGCCGCAGGATCTGAAACGCCAGCCAGGCGAGCAGCACTCCGCAGACTTTGGCGATGTTATCGTTAAAAAAGTCCTGATAATCCCACGTGGGCGGGTTAGTCACCGCGATAAACGAGCCCATAAAGACGATGAACTGCCCCCACATCCCGGCGCGCTGTTTCTGCTGCAGCTTGAAGAGTTGCAGCGTCACCAGCAGCGGAAACAGAAACAGTAAAAACGGCCATAGCTGACCGATCTGCACCATCAGGCCAAACTTCATCACAAAACTAAATGCAAACAGCCACAGCAGCGTTTTCAGCAGCAGCGTGACGCTGCCCCCGGGTGAAGGGGCAGAGGCATAAAGCACGCAGGCAATGGCGGTCAGGGTGAGCGCCGAGGCCCCGGAAGACCATTGCGTATTAATCCAGAAGGCGCAGCCCAGTACGATCACGCAGAAGGTGCGCAGGGCGCTCCAGCCCGCTTCGGCACTGTCACTGTCACGCGCCAGCGCCGGAACCGGCGGTGGCTGAAAGCGGGTATCGGCATCGGCGCGATCCAGCAGACGGATCCAGCGCAGCACGTTGAGGTACATCCAGCAGAAGTAGCGCAGCCGCTGACAAAAGGCGCGCTGCCGGTAGTCGCCATCCGCTGCGGGTGTCACGCTGCGCAGGATTTGCGCCAGACGATATTTATCACACGCCGGTTTTGCCAGCTCCGCCAGCAGTTGCTGCAGCGCCTCAAACAGCGCCTCTGGCGCGTCAGGCCAGTTGAGCAGCATACGGCGCAGGCTGGAGAGCACGCTGGTAAGTCGCAACTGCTGGTGCAGCACATAGTTCAGGACGTTGTTCTGTCGGCGAAAACGGTAGTGGCTCCAGAACGCCTGAATGCGCAGCAGGTTCATGGTGAGGATCTGGCTGATGACGTTTTCATGTGCGGTGCGAATGGTATCGCTGGCCGAGGGCTGCAGCAGTAATACCGCATGTTCCAGCAATCGCGCATGCATCTGTTTCAGGGAGGTAATCAGCGTTTCGCCATCGGAGGTGCTCGGCAGCACCATCATCATCAAACCGGCGCACAGAATACCGGAGATCACCTCACAGACGCGAGCCTGGGCGATCGTCCACAGCGAGGTGATATCAGTGATGTTGACGCTGCTGAAGGCAATAATAGCGGCGGTGTAACCCGCCAGCGAAAAGGCATAGGCGACATTGTTCTGGTAGTGGTTTGCAATGCCGGTGCAGAGCGCCAGCCAGCCGGCAATCGCAAAGGTAAACAGCCAGGGCTCATTCAGAGTATGTCCGGCAATCAGCAGCGCGGCGGTGGCCCCGAGCAGACTGCCGACGATGCGGCCCAGACTTTTACCGATCGCGCCGCCCACGGTAGGAAAGCTGATCACGGCGGCGGAGGTCATCGCCCAGTAAGGCTCATCAAGATCCAGTCCATAGGCGATGCTCAGCGCCAGACACATCGCGATAGCATTCCGCAACGCATAGCGCCACTGACCGCCGTTCGCCTTAATCCAGGGCAGTTGATCCCAGGCCAGCCACTGAACATTCATGGCTGGATGGTGATGGTGCAGCTGGTGCCCGCAACCAGACTGTCATCAGCCGGGAGCGGATCGAGACGAATGCGCACCGGCACCCGCTGCGCCAGCCGCACCCAGGGCACGTTGGGTTTGATATCGGGCACCAGACCGCTGTCGGTCTCAATGCTCTGGTCATAGATAGCGCGGCCAATACTGTCCACCTGGCCCTGCAGCCGCATGCCATTGCTGTAAAGCACCACCTGAGCCGCCGCACCAGCGTGAATATGGCGCAGCTTGGTCTCTTCAAAATAGCCTAAGACGTAATAAGAGTGGCTGTCGACCAGCGCAAACAGGGGCGACCCCGCTGTCGCATAGTTGCCGGGACGAAGCGTCAGATTCGTGATCCAGCCATCTGTCGGTGCGGTCAGCGTCGTCTGCTGCAGATTCCAGCGCGCCCGCTCCAGCTCCGCCTGCGCGGCTTTGGCACTGGCGGCGGTGGCTTCCGCGCTTAAGCGTGCCGCATCCAGATCCTCGGCGGAGATGATGTTACGCGGCAGACTGCTGCGCCGGTGATATTCATGCTGCGCTTTCGCCAGGTCCGCCTGCGCTTTGCTGAGCTGGGCGGCAGCGTTGTCGAGTGCAATCTGCCATGGCACCGGGTCCAGTGTTAACAGCAGCTGGCCCTGATGCACGAACTGATTGTCTCTGACCTTCAGTTGCGTAATCCGGCCCGACACCTGAGGCGTAATATCCACCAGTTCTGCCCGCACTTTTCCGTCACGCGTCCAGGGCGACTGCATGTAGTAGTTCCACAGCCAGCCACCGGCCAGCAGCGCCAGCGCAAACACAATCAGCGTTGAAAAGTATTTTACCGCGTTAAATTTCATATCGATTATCCGTGACCGATGAGCCAGAGTGCGGCGGTAACGCACAGCACAAACAGGGAGAGATCAAACAGGGTGGGATGCCAGACGTCGCCGGAGTAGATCCAGCCGCGCACCAGCGGGTGAATCAGCAGCCAGAAAAAGAAGCCGAGCAGCACCGCTTTGAATATCGGCGGGAAAAAAAGCGAGGCACCCACGACCAGATCGGTTAGCGGTTTAGCACCTGAAAAAGCAGGAGTGAGCACGTGATAACATCCTTCGTTAACCCAGACGGCAGACTGAACGCGCTGCAGCGTAATCGTAGCCTGGTCCGGGATTTGTAATTTGTCCTGTAAACTCGCAGAATAGTGTAAAATCTGGCTTGATAGCTAGCAAGCTAATTATAAGGAGATGAAATGGATACGCCCCTCGGAACGGATTTATCTCGCCTGGTGCGCATCTGGCGCGCGTTGATTGATCAGCGGCTCAAGCCGCTTGAGCTGACTCAGACTCACTGGGTGACGTTGCACAATATTCATCAACTGCCGCCCGAACAGTCGCAGATTCAGTTAGCCAAGGCGATTGGTATTGAACAGCCTTCGCTGGTGCGGACGCTGGATCAACTGGAAGAGAAAGGATTGATTACCCGTTCGACCTGCGCCAACGATCGTCGCGCCAAGCGCATTAAGCTGACGCAGCAGGCGGAGCCGATTATCGAACAGGTTGAGAGTGTGATTGATGAGACGCGGGATGACATTCTGTCCGGCATCAGTCGGGAAGAGATTAGTCAGATGGTGACGCTGATCGCCCGGCTTGAGAAAAACATTCTCGAACTTCAGCACAAAGAGAAATAAAAAAACCGACGCCCGGGCGTCGGTTTTTTGTTTTGCAGCCTTAGCGAGGTGAAACCGTCACCTGGCTGCCGTTGGACGCCATGACAACACGCTGGCCAACGGAGTAACGCGAGGCGGCCTGTTTCTGAACCACCATGATGGTGTTGCCATCATCCTTACGGATTTCCAGCTCAACGCCATCGGTTTTATTGATTGCGCCCTGAACACCCTGGCCTGCTACGCCACCCAGAACCGCACCACCGGCTGTTGCCAGGCTACGTCCGGTGCCGCCACCAATGGTATTACCCAGGAAGCCACCCAGCACCGCACCACCGATTGCACCGATGACGTTGCTTTCATCACCGCCCTGGATTTTCACCGGACGCACAGAGACTAACGTACCGTACGACACGCTCTGCACCTGCTTGGCTTCACTGGCACTGTAGGTGTCACCCGACAGCGTACTGGTATTGCTACAACCTGCCAGCATCGCACCGGCCAGAGCGACCACAATTACACGCTTAATCATTTGAAACTCCTTTAGTCGAGAAGGCGCCACGTTTATCGCTATATCCTGCACACAGTATAAGACACAAAACTGGCAAATTAATCCCTGTCCGAATAAAACACGGTTGGACGAAGCATAGACTATGTAAGATCAACAATAATTCAATCGTCGTTTAAAAATAGTCCCGTAACGTTACTGGTCAGCACGATCGGATAAAAAGAATTTAATCATAGAATTAGCGATCATTATTTGTCAGGCTAACCGCAGATGAATCGCACTTCCCGCCGGAAGTAAGGAATGGTTATGAAATCAGGACGCTATATCGGGGTAATGTCAGGCACCAGCCTGGATGGCGTGGATGTGGTGCTGGCCGCCATTGATGATAATATGGTGGCGCAGCAGGCGAGTTACTGCCATCCGATGCCACCTGCGCTGCGTCAGGCCATTCTGGCGATTTGCCAGGGTCAGTCCCTGACCCTGTCACAGCTCGGTCAGCTTGATACCCGCCTCGGCCAGCTCTTCGCTGAAGCCGTCGTGACATTAATGAAGCGCGAATCGTTGGAGGCCAGCGATATCACGGCGATTGGCTGTCATGGTCAGACCGTCTGGCATGAGCCCCAGAGTGACGCGCCAAATACGCTGCAGATTGGTGACAATAACCAGATCGTCGCGGCAACCGGCGTCACCGTGGTGGGCGATTTTCGCCGCCGTGACATGGCGCTGGGCGGGCAGGGCGCGCCGCTGGTGCCTGCTTTTCATCAGGCGCTGCTGATGGATGCCGCAGAACGCCGCATGGTGCTGAATATTGGTGGCATCGCCAATCTCTCGCTGCTGATCCCGGGACAGGCGGTGCGCGGCTTCGATACCGGTCCCGGCAATATGCTGATGGACGCCTGGATATGGCGCAATCAGGGTCAGCCTTATGACAAAGATGCGCAGTGGGCGCGCAGCGGCTCGGTGATCCCGGCTCTGCTGGAGGCGCTGTTGCGCGAACCCTGGTTTGCGTTGCCGCCGCCGAAGAGCACCGGGCGCGAACACTTCAATCTGGGCTGGCTGGAGCAGCATCTGCGCTATTTCCCGGGTCTGGCACCGCAGGATGTGCAGGCCACGCTGGTGGAGCTGACCGCCATCACCATTACACAGCAGGTGTTACTCAATGATGGCTGCGATCGTCTGCTGGTGTGTGGCGGTGGCAGTCGCAATCCGCTGCTGATGGCGCGGCTGGCAGCACACCTTCCGGGAACGGAAGTGGCGACCACCGATGCGGCGGGTATCAGTGGTGATGACATGGAGGCGCTGGCGTTTGCCTGGCTGGCGTTCCGTACGCTCTCCGGTCTGCCGGGCAATCTGCCTGCGGTGACGGGCGCACGAGAGAAAAGCGTGATAGGCGCAATTTATCCGGCCAATTCCCTCTACCGGCGTTAAGCGGGGGATGCGGGGGCCAGTTTGCCCCCGCAGGCGAGCAGGCGGCCGTCAGGCGGCGCCGGAGAGATGCGTCAGATTACGAACCCCGGTAATCACCGTGGCTACCATGGTTTCACGTCGGGTAATGACCTCAACCTGAT
Organism: Pantoea sp. SM3640; assembly: GCF_015654165.1. Taxonomy (NCBI): domain Bacteria; kingdom Pseudomonadati; phylum Pseudomonadota; class Gammaproteobacteria; order Enterobacterales; family Erwiniaceae; genus Pantoea; species Pantoea sp. SM3640. The sequence continues at coordinate 2,042,762 of NZ_CP064872.1, read as the reverse complement.
AAAACCGGCTGCGGTATGCGATGGAATAGATGATGGGATGGTACTTATTACCTTCTCCGTAGCGGGCGTAGTGCGCTTCGAGCGCACGGGTCGCTGCCAGAATATGGGAGGGTTCTTTATCACCGCGGATGATTTGCTTCATTCAGTTCCTCAAATGCTGTCCCTGGAGTCACGTCGCACGCATGGCGCGTAGCGCTGGCCTAAACACTGAACATCTGACTGCTAAACATTTAATCACTGATGGGGTCATGACTGACTGTGACGCGGGAAGATGACAGAAAGATGATCCTCCGGCGCTGTTAATTATTTAGCAGCCGCCGGGTGATCCAGCAAGGCAGGGAGACGTAAAATCATCCAAATCGCAGGAGGTTAAATCAGCTCCGGCCAGGCCACGGCCGCAACGCCATTCAGTTCAGGCTCCGAGAACAGGAACCCCTGGAACTGGGTCACGCCCGCGGCTTCCAGCCACATCCACTCTTCCGGTTGTTCAATGCCTTCGGCGATCACACCGATCTCCAGTGAGGCGCAGCATTTCAGAATGGCGTGGATGATCGCCTGTTTCGGCCCACTTTTATGCACGTCAGAGATGATGGCGCGATCGATCTTAATTTTGTCGGGCTGAATGCGGGTCAGTAGCGACAGCCCGGCAAAACCGGCACCGAAATCATCCAGCGCCAGGCTGATACCGGCCGCTTTCAGCTGCCTGATGGCGGCTTCAAACGCTTCCGGCTGCGAGATGATTTCATTCTCGGTGAACTCAACCATGACCTGCTCGGGCACCAGCCCATGGGCCGCAATCTCATCCAGCAAAAAGGGGACGGCGTCGGGCACTTCTACCAGCGTCATCGGCAGCAGATTGATCGACAGGGTCATCCCCTCAATCCCCAGCTTCTTCGCCTGCGCAAAGGCGATCTTTTTCGACTGCAGATCGACCTGATAAAGCTGCTCGCGTGTCAGTCGGGCAAAGTAGTCGAGCGGCGATTCTCCCTGCGGACCGCGCAGCAGTGCTTCCAGTGAAACGATCTCGCAGGCGAAGGGATCAACAATAGGCTGAAACGCAAAGCTGACTTCATCCGTAGCCAACAGCGCCGCATCGCCTTCGCGCTGCTCTGTCTCATTACGAATAAACGTCCAGCCGCTGGCGGCAGGGATCTCGAAATAGTTCTCTTTTTCGCGCGCTTCAACAAAGGTGCGCAGGAACTGCAGTGCACGATCGGCATAGGTCATCTGATATTTCGTCGTGCATTTTTCCAGCACTGACTCCAGCACGGTTTCCTGATCGTGCAGCCGCAGATCAAAGAGCTCCATACCAACATGACCAAAACGTCGCGCCGGAGCGTAATCGCGCAGCAGTTCGACCAGATTGTGGTGGCGCGGATCCTGGCAAATCCGGCTATAGACCGCCTTAACCGCCGCCTCCGGGCCTTCCAGAAGCTGGAAAAAATGCGTGCCATTGAACAGTAAAATTCCGGTGACACTGGACGATTTGTTGATTTTATTCGCTTTCCGCGCCAAATCATTCAGGGTCTCGAGCTGCACATGTTCAGTGATGTGGCTGCGATAGATGATTGTCGACAACATAAAGGTTTCCGGAATTTTTTATTTTTTGTTAAGGCACCTTACCAGAAGCTTCTCCTTGGGAAAACGAGGGCCAGTATGACTTTCTTATTCTGACGCTAATATTTTAGTCAACTGGCGGCGTGGTATCGCCTGTTCCCAGAGAACGTTGCATAAAAACGGTATCCAGCCAGCGACCCTGTTTAAACCCCACCGAGCGCAGAATGCCGGTTATTTCAAATCCTGCTGCCTGGTGCACGGCAATCGACCCCCGGTTCTCGCTGTCGCCGACGTTGGCGATCAACTGGCGGTAGCCTTTCTGCTCCGCCCACTGGATGGTATGCTCCAGCAGACGTGAACCGGCACCGCGCTTCTGAAAGCCGGGGTCGATATAAATCGAGTCTTCCAGCGTATGGCGGTAGGCGTGGCGCGGGCGGTAAGGTGCCAGATAGCAAAATCCACGTACGTCGCCGTCGCTGACAGCGATGAACCACGGCAGCCCCGCCTGCTGTATCTTACGCATTCGCTCGCCCATCTCTGCAGCGTCAGGGGGCACGGTCTCAAATGAGCCGGTGCCGTTAAGGACATGCCAGGCGTAAATCTGCTGAATCGCCGGGATGTGGCGTTCATCTGCATCAAAAATTTCCATCATGAGGTTTGCCCTGATCGTCTGCACCTGTTGAAAAACAACGGTATAGCGGGTGCTCATAGCGCGCAATATAAATCTCGTGCGCGTCAGCAATTTTAATACGGGCGCTTCCCCCAGGACTATGCCTGGCGAAAAGGGAATACTCATCTCTGCCGGTGAACCCCGCTTCTGAATGGCGGTTAAGCCTATTCTGAAAACAGCGTCAGCCGGATGATCCGCAACGGGGTTAAGGCTATTATCTGTGCCGTTCCGATAGGGTGAATTAATTGACGGGAGGCGCAGCGTGATGCGATTTGTTGATTTTCTGAATAGTAAGCAGGGGCTGCGTGCAGCACGAAATCACTGCTTCGAATTAAATGGGGTCGTGCTGGGCCATTTTACGGCGTTATTCCTGCAGGATAACCAGATTATTTTTACCAAAGATGGTAAGCAGTGTGCGGTGCCTTATTATCTGGGTCCCGCTGAAGATTTACTTCAGCAAAAGGTGAATCCACGGATTAAAAATATCCGCGCGATCTGAAAAACTTCGGGGCTGCCTTTATCCGTTTAATTATAAAAGTGACATTATTATTTCTGATGAGCCGGGTGGTTCTGTTTTACGCTGTCTGGTAAATAACATTATCAGTTAATTCCCGCCACGATTTATGACGCTGTTTGTAATTTACGGCTTATTTATCTGATGCGTCACTATTCTGCGATGGTGTAATAAACAGCAGGAGCAGGGCGCTGAGCGCAAACAGCGTTAATGCCGTACCGGCACCCAGCGCGGCGTAAAGCTGACCAAACAGCAGCGATCCCGCAACCTGACCGACTGCCAGCATAAAAAACAGGATACCTACGCCTGTCGCGGGCTCTTCAGCCGTGGCCTGTGCTCCCCATACCAGCAACACGCCCGACAACGTCACGTATCCTGCGCCGCAGCAGGCCACCGCAACCAGTAAACCGGTAGATTCACCGTGACTGAAGGCCAGAACCAGCAGTGGCAATGCCATTCCGCAGAGTGACAGCCGGTAAACCGCGTTCAGCCCGATACGGGCAGCGACCGGGCCGGTTGCTGCACCCACAATGCCTGCACCTCCGGCAACCAGCCAGAGTAAACGGGCGGTCTCTGCATCAACGCCGACATGCTGGCGCAGCAGCGCCGACCCAAAGCTCCACCAGGCCGCACTGATCAGACCTGAAACCAGCGCTATGCCCATCAGCCGGCGCATAGCGCGACGGTACAGACGCTGGTGCCAGTGTCGCGCTTTAGTAGCGCTGCCGACAGCATGAACCGACAGCACGCGGATTACCGGCAGCATACAGGCCAGTGACAGCAGGGCGAACAGCATGCAAGCGGCCCGCCATCCGCCTGGCAGCACGCTCAGGATCACCACGGTCAGAATGATACCGGCGCTGGTGCCGGCGTTAATCAGGGTATTGATGCGCGGCTGATCTACAGCCGCAATCCTGTTACTGACAGCCGCGGCCAGTGCAGGCGAGGCCAGCCCTGAACTCAATCCGGCAACAAACAGTCCTGTCGCCAGCAGTAGCGGTGAGGAGGCGCAGGCAAGCAGCAGCAACCCCGATGCGGCACTCAGGGCCGCCAGCAGCGCGGTCAGTCGGGCACCATAGCGGTCTGCCAGTGCGGCTGCGGTGAGAATAGTGAGGCAGTAGGCCACAAAGCTGCAGGCTGACAGCAAGCCTGCCTGCTGCGGGCTGAACAGGATATCGGCTGAGATCGAAGGCAGCATCAATCCCCACGAGAAGCGCGCCATGCCGTAAGTCACAGCAATCAGGCTAAAGCCGGTCAGCGCCAGCGCGGCGGGTGACCTCATCTGACCTCACCACGCTGCAATAACTGGCTGGCGACCTGTGCCGCCTGTCGTACAGCGGCAGGACCGGTAATCAGCGCGGTGGTAATCGCTCCCTCAAAGAGTATCCAGATGGCATCACTCAGCTGCTGATTAACTTCGCCGCGCAGATGCGTCACGCATTGCGTAATGTAAGCGCGCATCTTGGCGCGAAAGGCCAGTGCCTGAGATGCCAGCCCGCTATCCCGCTCGGCATATTCCCCCCAGGCTTTCAGAAAGAAGCAGCCTCGCGCGCCATTTAACGTCGTCCACTCACCCAGTACCGTAAACAGATGCGCGATTGCCTCAGGCTGTTGCGCTGGCAGCAGCGCCGCCATAAAGCGCTGTTCGCGGGCGTCAAGCACCGCGGCGGTAAGTGCTTCACGCGAGGCGAAATGATGATAAAGCGTGCGTGTCGAAACGCCCGCTTCGCGACAGAGTTGATCGGTACTGGTGGCGTGAAAGCCGTGGGTATAGAAGAGCCGCTCGGCGGCCTGAAGGATATCATCTCTCTTTTTCATTCTTTAAAAGTAAACCGATCGTTTTACTTTTTCAAGCCAGTCGCCGTTAATTACGCCCGCCGTTATTGATAAACCCCCGACTCTGCATGGCCCAGCGCTTCGCTAAAAGAGAGGCGCTCTGCCGCTTTCACACTTTTTCAGCCTCAGTTTATCAATACTCATAAGTACCCCTGCGGCGGTTAATGTCGTTTGTTGCGGCTCTAATCATAACTGCCGTAACCTATCTGGCCGTTTACAGCGACAGTCTAATCAACCTTATGTTTTGTAACGATTAATCTGAATTTCAGTTTTTTATTGATGCATTAGTACCTTAAATGAAAGCGGGGCTGCAAAGCGGGACGGGAACGTTAAGCGCGCTGAATGACTGAAGCGATAATAGAGACCGAAAAGGGCATATTCTCAAAGTCGGTTTGCGTTACGCAATAAAGTGGTTTTAGGGATAATTCTCAGTTAGTTTAATAAAGCTTCAGATTACAAATAAAATCTCTTACGAATTTTGGTTCGTTTTTTTACGACACATACAGCAACTATCAGGATGACTACCATGCTCAAAGCCAGCTATTATTATCTGTGCCCGCGTCCCATGGGTGGATGGATTTTACACAAAGAAGGTTGCGTTAATCTGTCAAAGAACGATAAACGCGTTTTTATTGGTTCGCTTTATACCCGACAGCAGGCGCTGGCGGTGGCGAAAGTCCATCACGCTAATGCCATATTGTGTAATGCCTGCCTGAGCACCTTTATTTGCCCGACCACGACCAGCACGGCAATTAAACCAGCGCGCGCGGCAACGCCAACCCGCCATACGCCAAAGCATTAATTCACTGAAATTAAATGGCAGCAGTAAAAGAGAATAAAGGGAATTAACAGGGCGGGGCGTTCAGAATAAAAAAGGCAGCGTAATACGCTGCCCTGATACTTATGCCTGTTTAGGCTGGCCATTTGAGGCGGTAAGTCCGCCATCAACCGGCAGATTGACGCCGGTAATATAACTGGCTTCATCGCTGGCAATAAAGAGAATTGCACGAGCGATATCATCCGCTTCACCGGCACGACGCAGCGGAATGCGATCGTAAAAACGCTCCAGCAGTTCCTGATCCTTTTTCGCATCTTCGGTCAGATCGGTAAAGGTGAAGCCGGGGCAGATGGCATTGACCCGCACGCCATCCGCACCGTAATCCATCGCCAGCGCACGGGTAAAGTTAGTAATTGCCCCTTTAGCGGCGTTATAGATGCTCATACCCCAGTCACCGCCTAAGCCGGAAACGGAGGAAATGTTGACGACGTTACCTTTGCTCTTCAGCAGCGCTGGCATGAAGTAGTGAACACCGTGGAAAACGCCATCAAGGTCAGTTTTCATCAGGGTTTTCCATGCGTCGAGGTCGACTTCATGGATGCGGCCCTGCACGATAACGCCCGCATTATTTACCAGCACATCTACACGGCCATACTTCTTCAGCACCGTTTCTGACAGCTGTTTAACCTGTCCGGCTTCTGAGACGTCGCAGGCCGCCACCAGATGATCACCCGCCGTCATTTCAGCCAGTGTCTCTTCCAGTTTCTGTCGGGTGCGTCCTACCAGCACCACGGATGCCCCTTCTTCAGCAAAGCGCTTTGCGCTGGCTTCGCCAATGCCGGATCCGGCACCTGTCACAACCACAACCTTCTGTGTAAATCTGGACATTATGCCTCCTTATCAGCATCAATTCTTACTGTTAACAACCGGTTAAGCCTGGCAGCGATTTGCAAAAAAACAAGCGCAGCGCGAAATGCGCTACGCCTGTTGCCTGATTGTTAACCTGTTCAGTGACTAGGGACGTCTGAACAGAGCGAAGCTGCGTCCTTCCAGCTCGAAATCTTTTTCTTTGGTGATTACCAGACCCCGCTTCGCCACATCGCTGGTGGTCAGCTCCAGCACCCAGCCACCTTCGCCAAACTGCGGAATGCGGAACGGCACATTGCCTTCGAACGGGTTAAGCAGCATCAGCACGTCATGCCAGATGCCTTCCTCGGTCTGCAGATCCGGCCGGCCGATATAGACGCCCAGCGTTGAGCCTTCATCCCACTGCTCACTCTGCTGGAAGCCGCCACCGGCGTTAAACCATTTGATATCCATGCCGTCGCGCCAGTTTTCACGACGCAGCAACGGCTGCTGAGCACGCAATGTCAGGATCTGACGGGTGAACTCGCGCAGCGCCTCCGCGGACTCTGGCAGATTATCCCAGTGTACCCAGGAGATTTCGCTGTCCTGGCAGTAGCCGTTGTTGTTGCCCATCTGGCTGCGGCCAAACTCGTCACCTGCCAGCAGCATTGGCGTGCCGTGAGAGAAGATCAGCGTGGCGAGGAAGTTGCGTTTCTGTCGCTCGCGCACCGCGTTAATGCCTTCGTCATCGGTCGGGCCTTCAACGCCGTAGTTATAGGAGCGGTTGTCGTTGTGACCGTCGTTGTTGTCTTCGCCATTCTCATCGTTATGTTTGTCGTTGTACGACACCAGATCGTTGAGCGTGAAGCCATCGTGGGCGGTGATGAAGTTGACGCTGGCCCACGGACGACGACCGTGCTGGTCGTAGAGATCGCCGGAACCCAGCAGGCGGGCGGCGAAGTCGGTGGAGACGTTGTTGCCTTTCCAGTAGTCACGCACTGTGTCACGGTACTGATCGTTCCATTCTGCCCAGCCTGGCGGGAAGCTGCCCACCTGATAGCCACCCGGACCGATATCCCAGGGTTCACCAATCAGCTTTTTCTGCGACAGGATCGGGTCCTGCATCACGGCATCGAAGAAGCCGCCGCGCGGGTCAAAACCATCCGGTTCGCGGCCCAGAATCGTGCCGAGATCGAAACGGAAACCGTCGATATGCATCGACTCAGACCAGTAGCGCAGCGAATCGAGCACCATCTGCAGCACGCGCGGATGCGAAGTATTCACGGTGTTGCCGGTGCCGGTATCGTTGATGTAGTAACGATGCTGGTCGGGCATCGTACGGTAATAGGAGAAGTTATCGATGCCTTTAAACGACAGCGTCGGACCCAGTTCATTACCCTCGGCGGTGTGGTTGTAGACCACGTCGAGGATGACCTCAATACCGGCGTCGTGGAAGGCGCGCACCATGTCACGGAAGCCCTGAATGCCGCGTGGCCCGAAGTAGCGGGTCGCGGGCGCAAAGAAGCCCAGCGTGTTGTAGCCCCAGAAGTTTTTCAGTCCCTTATCCAGCAGATGCTGATCGTCCGGGAACCAGTGCACCGGCAGCAGCTCGACGGAGGTAATGCCCAGGCTTTTGATATAGTCGACGGTTGCTTTGTGACCCATACCATCAAAGGTGCCGCGCAGTTCCGGCGGCAGTGCGGTGTTGAGCTGCGTAAAGCCTTTCACGTGGGTTTCATAAATGACGGTTTTAGGCCACGGCACATTCGGGCGGTTTTTATCCTGCCAGTCGAATTCATTCGGGTCGATCACCCGGCACTTAGGCGTAAACGGGGCGCTGTCACGAGTGTCGAACGTCAGATCTTTATCGTCATGGTAGAGATCGTACGCGAAGTGCGCCTCGTTCCACGCGATGTCGCCCGCCAGTTCACGGGCGTACGGGTCGAGCAGCAACTTGTTCGGGTTAAAGCGATGACCATTTTCCGGGTCATAAGGGCCATAGACGCGGTAACCATAGAGCGCGCCGGGCTTCAGGCCCGGAATATAGCCGTGCCACACTTCGTGGGTATATTCCGGCAGCTCCAGCCGGGCAATTTCCGTTTTACCGCTGGGATCGTACAGACAGAGTTCAACCCGCTCGGCGTGGGCGCTGAACAGGGCAAAGTTCACGCCCTGGCCATCAAAATTGGCCCCCAGCAAATGGCTGTAACCCGCCGTAATTTCAAAACGCTGACTGTTTGACATTTATGCCTCGTTATTCAGTGAACAGATTGACGCGTAATAAACTAAATTCTTCCCGACACTCACTGTGCCACCAGCACGGCGCACCACTGCGATGCCAGTTCTGTCAGCGGCAGCTTGTCGCCTGCATCAAAGGTTTTACCGCTCAGCACATCCTGATAGCGGCGCTGGCCGAGTGCGGCGGGCAGGGCGATATGGGTATCAGCCCAGCGCGCCTCGGGCGGCTGATCGAGATTCTCCGGCAGTGAGTTAAAGACCCGCCGTGAGACAATCACGATGACCGCCTGATCCTCACGGGTGCGGGCAAAGGCGAGCACCTTGTCCTGATGCTCACCCTCTGTCGACAGCGCCAGATAATCACCGTGGCGGAACAGCTCTGGCTGCTGCTGACGCAGCGTTAACAGCTTCACAATCGCCTGTTGATTGACCTGACCGCGCAGCCAGTGCGCCTCACTGCCGTCCTGCTGCGGCGCGTTAAGCATCGCCGCCAGCGCATCAAAATCGGGTTCGCGGCGGTTATCGGGATCGACCAGGCTGAAGTCCAGCGCCTCGCTGCCCTGATAAATGTCGGGTACGCCTGGTGCGGTAAGCTTCACCACGGTCTGGGTCAGGCTGTTGACCAGGCCGGCGCGCATAAAGGGCTGCAGTGACTGGCAGAAATCATTGAGGAAGGCGCTGTTGCCAGGCGCAAGCAGATGACGGGCATAGCTCAGCACCGCCTCTTCATAGTCATCGTTATTGTCGGCCCAGTCGGTGCGCAGTTTGGCTTCACGCATCGCTTTCTCAACATAGACCACAAAGCGGGCTTCCAGCGCCGCCAGACCTTCCGCATCCTGTGGCTGCAGGGTGGTCGGCCAGACGCCGGCCAGCGCTTCATACAGCATCCACTCCACGGCCGGTTCCGGTGCCGGGCCATCTTTCAGGCGTACGACGTGATCCTTGTTCATCTCCCGCCAGCGGCTGACGCACTCCGCCCAGCGTTGTGGCGCTTCGGTCAGGGTATAGAGCCGCGCACGGGCATCTTCGCCGCGCTTAGTGTCGTGCGTTGAGGTGCCCGACAGTGCATCGGGCTGATGTTCGCGCCGCGCCTGCATCTCTGCATGGAACTGATCCAGTGAGAAGTGGCGTGCCAGCGGTTCAGCGCCGACTTCATTCAGCGCCAGCGCCATGTGCTGGCGGAAGAAGAGAGTGTCCTCGACCGATTTCGCCATCAGCGGACCGGTCAGCTGCTGGAAGCGGGTGCGGAACTGCGTGGCATCGTCGCGGGCGGAGTCGGCAATCTCTGCACGCAGAATGCGGGCCAGGAAATCCAGCGCCTGGGTGTCGGGCGCATGATCGCTCGTTTTAACTTCACTGACGACCTGTTGCAGCAGCGCCGTGTCGGCGGATGTCAGGCCCTGCGGCGTTCCGTAGGTGCGGTAAACCGGGAAGGCCACCAGCAGCTCACGCAGCGCATTTTTCAGTTCCGCTTCCGGCTGAGTCGCGCCGTCGGCGTCAGCAATCTTCAGTGCCAGCTGCAGTAAACGGTTAAATTCACCGGCAAAATTGCGGTTCGCCATCAGCAGCTTAGCGGCACGCAGCTCCGCTTTCATGTCGACGGTTTTGCCAATCACCGCCTGATAGGCTTTACGCAGTCCGCTCAGGCGATCGCTGTCAACCAGCAGATTGGCGAGCGCGGCCATAAACTCATAGCCGGTGGTGCCGGAAACCGGCCACTCATCAGGCAGCTGTTCATTGTCGCCGAGGATCTTCTCCACGGTGAGATAGCAGTCGGGACCGGCCGCCTGGCGTAACTGCTCCAGATAGCCGCGCGGATCGGCCAGGCCATCCACGTGGTCGACGCGCAATCCCTGCACCGCGCCGCTGTGAACCAGTTCGAGGATCAGCTGATGCGCGGCATCAAAGACGGCTTTTTCTTCCACGCGCACGCCCACCAGACCGGTCACTTCAAAGAAGCGGCGGTAGGAGAGGTCGTTGGGCGCGTCGCGCCAGGACATCAGTCGCCACGGCTGCTGGTCGTGCAGCTCGGCGATCTCTGCGGCATCGCGCAGGGCGAGCACCGACTCTTCGCGATCCTGCCAGGTCTCAGGTTTCAGCGGATAGAAATTGTCGAAGTAGGCCAGCGCCGGTTTGCCGGTCTGCGGATCGCGCTGCACGCTGATATCACCGTTTTCCAGCACCGCCTCAAAGGTGTCACCGAGGAACGGCAGCGTCAGGCGGCGAGACCAGTCGATATCGAAATAAGTGGCATAGCGACTCTGTTCGCCATGTTCAATGACGTCGCGCCACCAGGGGTTCTCCAGCGAGGCGGCCATATGATTCGGCACGATGTCGAGGATCAGCTCCAGCCCGGCCGCTTTCAGCGCGGCCACCATGCGGTCAAAACCTTCCCGGCCACCAATCGACGGCTCAATCTGGTTAACGTCGGTCACGTCATAGCCGTGGGTTGATTCAGCGGTGGCGCTGAAGATCGGCGAGGCGTAAAGATGGCTGATGCCCAGCTGTTTCAGGTAGGGCACCAGCGCCGCCGCGCGGTCAAAGGTCATGCCGTTGCGGAACTGGATGCGGTACGTTGCGGTTGGAATAGTCATTCTGCTTCTCTCTTAGCCAGACGCACCACGATAGCGTTGGGAATCAGTTCGGTTGCGGTCTGCGGCCAGGCAAACAGCGTTTCACCCGGCAAATCGGGAATCGGCTGCGTGCTGTCGCCGACGTTCAGCGCCAGTGACAGCGTGCCCTGCGGGAAGTCCCAGCGCACCGCCAGGAAATCGTCTGCGGTTTTCACCACCTGACCGGCATCACCGCCGGCGGTCTGCAGCAGCGGCACGATATGTTCCTGACGCAGCGCCAGCAGATGACGCGTCAGCGCCAGCCACTGCTGACCTTCCGGCGTTTCTGTGCGCTGCCAGTCGAGTTTCGACTGTTCAAAGGTGGTGACATCGTTAGGATCCGGCACCGTTTCGCCGTGACCGGCATGGCCTTCAAACTCCCGGGCGCGACCTTCACGCACCGCTTTAGCCAGATCGCCGTGGAAATCGGTGAAGAACAGGAATGGTCGGGTTTCGCCATACTCTTCGCCCATAAACAGCAGCGGAATGTGTGGCGAGACCAGCAGCATGGCCAGCAGCACCTGTGTCCGCTCTGCACCTGCCAGCGAGACCAGCCTTTCGCCCTGCGCGCGGTTGCCCGTCTGGTCATGGTTCTGGATGAAGTCGACAAAGGCGACTGGCGGCTGGCTGCTGCTCTTCACACCGCGTGCCTCGCCCGACTGTGCTGAGACTTCGCCCTGATAGACAAAGCCTTCTGCCAGCGCCCGCGCTACCCGCTGCGCCGGCTGGTCAGCGAAGTCCTGGTAGTAGGCGTGGGTTTCACCGGTTGCCAGCACATGTACGGCGTTATGAAAGTCATCGTTCCATTCGCCGGTAAACAGCGGAGCATCTCCGTTCTCGTCGCGCGGATGCAGGAAGGTGACGTTTCGGCAATCTTCGGTAGTGAGGTGAATGGGGCGATCGGTAATGGTGGCGCGGATGCGCTCGGCAATCTCAACCAGCACATGCTTTTCGCTGGGATCGTCAATCTGATCGATGGCATCAAAGCGCAGGCCATCCAGATTAAACTCCTGCAGCCAGTAGAGCGGTGCTTCCACGATATAGCGGCGCACCGCATCAACGTCATAGGCGATACCGGCGCCCCACGGCGTCTGGCGCTCTTTATGGAAGAAGTCCGGCGCGAGCAGCGGCAGATAGTTGCCCTCCGGGCCGAAGTGGTTCAGCACGATATCCAGCACCACCGACAGGCCGAGACCGTGCGCCGCATCGATAAAGGCTTTAAAATCATCCGGCGAACCGTAAGCCGCATGCGGTGCATAGAGCAGCACGCCATCGTAGCCCCAGCCACGATTGCCGCCAAACTGCGACACCGGCAGCACTTCAATCATGGTAATGCCGGTCTCGGCCAGCATCGGCAGCTTCTCTATTGCCGCCCGGAAGGTGCCTTCCTGGGTAAAGGTGCCGATGTGCAGTTCATAGACCACTGACTCCGTCCACGGACGACCCTTCCAGCCGGTGTTCTGCCACCGATACGCGTCAGAATCGATCACCAGAGAGGGCCCATTGACCTCCGCTTTCTGGGCACGGGCAGCGGGATCGGGCACGGCCGTGCCATCCGCCAGCACAAAATCATATTCGGCATTCGCAGCCACACCGGCGACCTCGGTTTCAAACCAGCCGTCCGCCTGCGGTGTCATCTCAATATCTTTACCGGCGAGACGCAGCGTCACGCGTTGCTGACCGGTTGCCCAGAGGCGGAAACGCACCTCGTCACTGGCAACCCGTTCAGCGCCCCAACTTTTAGAAAAAGATTTGGATTCCATTCAGTTGCCTCATTTAGCCTGAAAATACGCGATGGTGACCACCGCGCGAATAGGATGTCGATGACGTAAGCGTCAAAAAATCGTAAAGCACTCAGTGAGACCTGGATGCCAGGTGGGCTGGCGCGCCTCTTCAGCCAGGAAGCTGGACTGGTATTCAGCGTGGTGCGGCGGGAAGGAAAAAGTGAGACCGCTTCCACGCGGCATACAGAGAGTAATCATAGACTAAGATGTTGCAGTCGCAGGGCGGCAGGCGGTTCAGGCGCATTAATTTGCGTTAATTACTCTGAATCGGCCTCTGGCAGGGGAAAATCATGGGGGGGCAGACTCAGAAAAACCCTGCCGGATGGCGCGGATTCGCTATAAGCTTATGCGCGATCGCGCAGGTCACGCTGGAGGATCTGCGGCGCTGAACATTTCAAAAGGATATTACGTGAGGAAACGCGTTCTGTTAGTCACGCTGCTGTTGTTGATTTCCGCCTGTTCTAACCGGGTCGGACACCGGCTGGACAACCGTAATCTGCAGCACATTCATGCCGGTCAGACGACCAAAGCCCAGCTGATCGCGCTGTTTGGTCAGCCTGACAGTGAGACGCCTTACCCGGACGGTCAGCGGTTGCTGAAGTGGACCTACAGTGAGGCGCGCACCCTGAACACTACCGAAGGGCAGACGCTGACCGTGCAGATGAAGAATGACAAAGTGCTGAACTATGCGCTGAGTAAGAGTTAATGATCTGAGCCACAGTGAGCTACCGTGGCGGTGCGGGACCGCCACAGCAGATCACGGGTTACGGCATGCCGTTTGGCTCTGCATCTCTGCTGACGGGACGCGGCTGCGCCAGACGGGCGAAATCAGACCCGGCCGGATGCTGATAAATCTGCAGTTCAAAGAGCCGGGCCATGGCATAGATATACTCAAAAATCGCCGCCTGTGTATTTTCATAATCGGCCCAGAAAATCGATGAGGTGAAGCAGTAGATTTCCACCGGCAGCCCATCCGGCGACGGCTTCAGGGGTCGCACCACGATATACATCTCTTTCATAATGTCATCGCGCTGGGCCAGCCAGGCACTCAGGAATTTACGGAACACCATCAGATTGGTGATGCCGTTCTCCATAAACCAGCGGTCGCCGACGGCATTGATATCCCGTCCATCCAGCAGCTCAGTGATCGTTTCACCCGCGAGGCGGATCTGGCTCATCGCCTGCAGCATCTCCTGATTCACAAAGGTGATCGACTTCTGATCAAGATAAAAGCTGCGCATGATGCGGCGCGCGCCTGAGGAGAACATCGCCTGCCAGTTGGTGTAGGTTTCGGTCAGGAAGTTCTTGGTCGGGATGCGCGAAATGGTGTTATCCCAGTTGCGGATGGTGATGGTATGCAGCGCAATATCGATCACCTCGCCGCTGATGTTTCTGTCCGGCATCTCAATCCAGTCGCCCAGTTGCAGCACATCGTTGGAGGAGAGCTGAATATTCGCCACCAGCGACAGCAGCGTATGCTGGAAGATCAGCATCAGTACCGCGGCGACCGCACCCAGCGAGGAGATAATAATCGCGGGCGACTTGTTGGACATAATCGCCAGAATCATGATCGCGGCGATAATATGCACCAGGATCTTACCAATCTGGATATAGCCCTTGATCGAGTGATTCTTGCGCTTGGATTTGCGCGAGTAGGAGTTGTTAACAATCTCCAGCACTTCGTTGAAGAAGATCGACAGATAGACAAAAAACAGAATGCCGCAGATGGTCTGAATCGCCACTTTCAGATTTTCAGGCAGGCCGGGCATAAACTGCAGGAAATTGTAGACCACAATCACCGGCACAAAATTTGACAGCTTCTGAGAGAGGCGGACATCTTTATCCAGCGGAACGTCTTTTTTATGACTGCTGAAGAAAACCTTCCTGATCACTTTGACGATGAAAAATTTGCAGATCAGGTGAGTGACCATCCCGGCCATAATCAGCAGCAGCAGGCTGAAGCCGATCGACAGCACCCGGTTCCCCTCTATAAAACTCATCAGACTCTGAATGTAATGCATGTTAACCACGTGCTAAAAATGTAAGGGGCGAATTCAACCACAGCACGGGGTCGCTTGTTAAGCGCCGAATGCGTTCAGGCGGCGTCACACCCTTTTTTCAGCGCAGTACGACGTGCTGGCTGCATCCGGCGTGGTGCGGAGAGCAGGCTTCACTGCGACTGCGCTCAGATAAATCCCTCGCTGGCCGATAACAGCTTTATCTTCTCTGATATGAGTCTGCGGACATGCTTAAAAATCTTAAAATAACTCACGGTATTCTGGCGGTACTGGCCGTCTTTATTACGTTACTGACCCTGACCGGATTTCTGTTCTACAACGGCGTGTCAAAAGCCGACAAAAACTTCGTGGCGGCCGAGCAGCTGACGCTGCAGCAGCAGCACCTGAGCGATGCGGTCAAAACCCTGATTAAAACCCGCGTCACCATCAACCGTGTGGCGATCCGTTTCCTGAAAAATCAGCAGGACCCCAAATCGCTGGCGGCCATCGCCACACTGCTGGAGCAGGCGGGTCAGTCAGCGGAAAAGGCGGATGCAGATTTTAAAGCGTGGCAGGCGATGCCGCGTAAAGCAGGACAGAGTGAAGCCCAGTCGACGCAGGTTCAGACTGCTTATCAGCAGATGCGTGACACCATGCTGGCCTCTGTCACCTTTCTGAAGCAGGGCAACTACCCGGTCTATGGCAACCTTGAAGCGCAGGCGGCACAGGATCAGCTCGACACGGCCTATGAGGCCTGGCGTGCAGTGAACATCCAGCTGATGAAAGATACCTCTCTGCACAACCAGCGTAGCCTGACGGATGCACTCTGGGCGCTGCTGGCCATCGGCCTGATCACCGGCGTGATTGGGGTGGCAGTCTGGATGGGACTGCAGAAGCTGCTGATTAACCCGCTGGCCAGACTGACCGCTCATATGCGCGCTATCTCGGCCGGTGATTTAACCTCTGCGATTCAGCATGAGGGCCGCAACGAGATGGGCCAGCTGATTCAGGAGTTGCAGCAGATGCGTGATGCGCTGGTGGTAACCATTACATCGGTCGATGACGCCACTCGCTCAATCTTCACCGGTGCCGCGGAAATTTCTGCCGGCAGCACCGATCTCTCTTCCCGTACCGAGCAGCAGGCAGCCGCGCTGGAACAAACCGCCGCCAGCATGGAGCAGCTCACCTCGACGGTGAAGCTCAACGCAGACAATGCCCAGCAGGCGACCACGGTGTCGAAAGAGGCGTCAGCTACGGCCCTGCAGGGCGGTGAGACCGTTGCCCGGGTGATTGCCAACATGGATCAGATCAGCGAAAGCTCGAATCAGATCGCCGGTATTATCGCCATTATCGACAGCATCGCCTTCCAGACCAATATTCTGGCGCTGAATGCTGCGGTTGAAGCCGCGCGTGCCGGTGAACAGGGGCGTGGATTTGCGGTGGTGGCGGGTGAGGTGCGCTCGCTGGCCGGACGCAGCGCCAGCGCCGCGCAGGAAATTCGTGGACTGATCGACCGCTCAGCAGAGCGCATCAAAACCGGTGCCGGCCATGCTGCGCAGGCGGGCACCGCGATGGAGAGTATTGTGAAGTCGGTGAGTCGTGTGACGCAGCTGATTGAAGAGATTGCGGCATCCTCGACCGAACAGACGCGGGGCATTGAGCAGGTCTGCATTGCAGTCTCAGAAATGGATGGGGTGACGCAGCAGAACGCCGCGCTGGTGGAGGAGTCCGCCACTGCCGCCGCCTCGCTGGAAGAGCAGGCGAGCTACCTGCGTAAAACGGTGTCGGTATTCAAAACCGGCACGCTGCACGCAGCGTTCTCTGCCGCACCGGTTGCGAAGGCGATTGCTGTGCCAAAACGTCAGCCTGTCGCTGTGACAGACAATGAGAACTGGCAGACCTTCTGATAACGGAACGTCTGACGGATCACCGCGCACGCGACTGTGCTACGCTTTCCGGCATAAAAAAAACCGCCCCTGGAGGCGGTTTTTTATTTACTCAACGCATCAGGCCGGAACGGACTGTGCCTTCTGGCTACGGGACCAGACGCGGTGCGCTTTCATCGCCTGCGTGAAATCCGACATCAGCGCGATCTCAGCGGAGTCGCCCTGCACAATGCCTTCTTCCTGATCGGCATCTTCCAGGCCGAACTGCGCTTTAAAGCGGCGCGCGTCGCCCACCAGACCAATCACCTTGAGGTGTTTATAGGCTTCCAGCAGGAAGTAACGGGCATCGCCGCTTAGCAGCAGGGCATCGATATTGCCATTCGGCACGATGACCGCATCAAAGGTCAGAGAAGGCAGACCGGCAAAGGTGGCATCAACCGGCAGCACTGAGCCGTCATCCGCACGCACCTGGCCCATATGCGGTGCCAGCAGTTTGGTGTGCACACCTTCCGCTTTCAGCGCCTGCAGAATCGCCAGCACATCAGCCGCTTTCACGCCATCGCTCAGCAGCAGTGCCACCTGACGACCTTTGATCTCGCCATCCGGGATGGCATAAAGGCTCAGGCTGTCATCTTTAGTCAGGCCGTTCACTGCCGCCGGCGGCTGGATATTACGCTGCTCATCGGTCAGGGCGAGTCCAAGGTTATCCGCCACGCCCTGCGCCAGCTTAGTATCGATGCGTGCCAGATGATCGACTACGCGCTCACGGATATAGGCGCGACCCACTTTACTCAGCTCAAACGAGTAGGCACCAATGATGTGCTGCTGCTCAACCTCTGTCTGGCTGTTCCAGAACAGACGCGGCTGCGCATAATATTCACCGAACGACGGGCTGCGCTCACGCACTTTATGACCTTCAACCCGCTCCTGATAGCTCTCGAAGCCGCCACCGGTTGCAGCAGGTGGGGTTTCGCGCGGCCAGTTGTCGTTGATCGAGTTCGGCTCGTAGTTTGCCGGATTGGTGTCGATATCCTGACGATGCATGCCCTGACGCTGGAAGTTATGGTATGGGCAGGTCGGACGGTTGATCGGGATCTCATGGAAGTTCGGTCCGCCCAGACGACTGATCTGCGTGTCGGTATAGGAGAAGAGACGACCCTGCAGCAGCGGATCGTTGGAGAAATCCAGACCCGGCACGATATGACCTGGGTGGAACGCCACCTGCTCGGTTTCGGCAAAGAAGTTGTCCGGATTACGGTTAAGCACCATCTTACCGACGATCTCAACCGGCACCAGCGCTTCCGGGATCAGCTTGGTGGCATCCAGAATATCGAAGTCGAATTTGAACTCATCTTCTTCCGGGATCAGCTGCAGACCCAGTTCATATTCCGGGAAGTCACCCGCTTCAATCGCTTCCCATAAATCGCGACGATGGAAATCGGGATCTCGACCGGTCAGTTTCTGCGACTCATCCCACAGCAGCGAGGCTTTACCGGCCACCGGCTTCCAGTGGAATCGGACAAAGGTCGCTTTGCCTTCGGCGTTAATCAGGCGGAAGGTGTGGATACCAAAGCCTTCCATGGTGCGATAGCTGCGCGGAATGCCGCGGTCAGACATCGCCCAGATGACGTTATGCATGGTTTCCGGCTGCAGAGAGACGTAATCCCAGAAGGTGTCATGGGCGCTCTGACCCTGCGGGATTTCGTTGTGCGGCTCTGGCTTCACGGCGTGCACAAAGTCAGGGAATTTGTGCGCATCCTGAATAAAGAACACGGGCGTGTTGTTGCCGACCAGGTCAAACACACCCTCTTCGGTGTAGAACTTGGCGGCGAAACCGCGGATATCACGCACGGTATCGGCAGAACCTGCGCCGCCCTGAACCGTGGAGAAGCGGACAAAGACGGGGGTGGTCTGCTCGGGATCGCTGAGGAACTGCGCTTTGGTCAGATTTTTCAGGGAGCGATAAGGCTGGAAATAGCCGTGTGCGGCAGAGCCTCGGGCGTGCACGATACGCTCCGGGATACGCTCATGGTCAAAGTGCGTGATCTTCTCACGCATAATAAAGTCTTCCAGCAGCGTCGGACCACGCGAACCGGCACGCAGTGAGTTCTGATCATTGGCGATGCGTGTGCCCTGGTTAGTGGTCAGAGGGCGGTCGGTGCCGTTTTTGCGGCTGGCTTCAAGCTGATCAAGTTTGGCGTTGTGTGTCTGTGGCGCTTTCAGGCTGCCCGGGGCGGTAGGCTGTTTGCCTGGCGGGGTCGGTTCGGCTGGGGGCTGATGTGAACCATCTTTCGGTGCCAGCGATCCCAGCCCCGGCTCTGATGATTCCGGGCCGGTGGTCGGCGCGCGCTCGCTCAGGGGTTTCTTCTCGGTTTCTTTCGACATTAATCCATGCTCCAGCTGTTATTTTACGTTCGGCGACACTAAATATAGAACAACCTGAACAATGCTGAGGTTAAATCCGCGATTTAAACCACCCCGCAGCGCCTTTTTTGTCGGGTTCAAAACGCGCGCTTATCTCTTCGCCCTCATTATCGCTTCGCTTATTCACGCCTTGTGCCGTCTGGCTTAGCGGCCTGTCAGTCCGCGCCCGCTATAGTGGCAACCCGCTTTGATGCCACGGCAGTTCCGCTTATTACCGGTGAGTGGGATGTACCAGAAGAGGCCCCTGACCATTAAATAAAATTAATGCCGGGAAGTGTTCATCAGAGTTGAATTGTGAAATGTTATATCATAACATTTCTGGCTGTTACATTAATCGGGGATCAGGCTTTGAAAAATCATGCAGGTAAATGGATGGGAATCGTCGGCGCGCTGTTAATGAGTCAGCAGGCGCTGGCACATGGTACGCATGCCCATGGAAAACCGTTGTCAGCGATGGAGCAGAAGGCGGCTGAAGGGGTTTTCGCTGACAGCGATGTGAAAGATCGTCCGCTTTCTGACTGGGACGGAATCTGGCAGTCGGTCTATCCGCTGTTGCAGAGCGGCGAACTGGACCCGGTCTGGCAGAAGAAAGCGCAGCAGGACAACAGTAAAACGGCAGAACAGTACAAGGCCTATTATCGCAAAGGCTACGCTACCGACGTCGATACCATTGGGATCGAAAATGGCGTGATGGAGTTCCACGTCGGCGATAAGGTCAGCGCCTGCCACTATCACTATGCAGGCCACAAAATCCTGACCTATACGTCCGGGAAGAAAGGGGTGCGCTACCTGTTCGAGTGCCAGGACGCCAGCAGTCAGGCGCCGAAATATGTGCAGTTCAGCGACCACACCATCGGGCCGCGAAAGTCCGCCCACTTCCATATCTTTATGGGTAACGAGTCTCAGCAGGCCCTGCTGGCGGAGATGGACAACTGGCCAACCTATTACCCTTACCAGATGACGAACGCACAGGTGGTGAATGAGATGCTGCACCACTGAGTGCCGGGGCGGGGCTGATGACCCGCTGGTCACAGCGGGTTTTCATTATTACCTTTCGCCGCCTTTATCCCACCCACACCGGGCGGCGTGAGGCGGGGATGCCGCGCACCACCCGCCGATATGACTCTTCAACCAGCTGCTGAATCAGGCCTGGCGAGAGACCGTCGCCGGGATACACCGTAATCCAGTGGCGCTTATTCATATGGTAACCGGCAGTGATCGAGGGATAGATCACTCGGTGCAGCTCTGCCTGCTGCGGTTCGCATTTCAGGGTAATAATCGGTACGCCCCGCAGTTCGGTCAGCAGTAAAAACACTTTTCCACACACTTTATAAACCTGATGTTCCGGCCCGAATGGATAGCCTGATTCGGCGGCGGGCAGCTGTTCAGCCGCGTCGATAGCGATGCGCTGGATCGCGTGACCCTGCATAGTCTCTCTCCCTGTCATTATTCAGTCTGTCGCTGTGGCCCGCGACTGGCTGGTCGCCAGAGGCCTGTTACACTTCTGATAAGCATTAATCAGGAGCAGTCATGAAATTAGGCTTTGCATGTAAATATCTCAATAGCGATGGCAAACAGTTCTTCCCGTTTCGCGCGACGACCCGTAAACGATTTCTGAGTTTACCGCACGCTGAACGTCATCAGCTGGTTCATGAGATCACCGTTACTAATCTCAATAATCTCTACCTGACGCTTGAGCATCTGGCCACGTTACCGCCGCCGCTGCGAATGATGCGTATCGGCAGCGATCTGTTGCCACTTTACACGGTGCCCGAAGCGACGCCGCTGTTTGCGGAATTCCTGCCTGAGCTTTATCCGCTGTTTGCCCGCTGTGGCGAGCTGGCACGGGCACATGATATCCGGCTCTCTTTCCATCCGGGACAATATACCGTGCTGGCTTCCGATAATCCCGATGTGGTGGTGCGCGCACTGGAGGATGTGGAGTATCACACGCTCTGCGCCTGTCTGATGGGCTACGGTAAGACCTTCCAGGATTTTAAAATCAACATTCATATGAATGGTAAGGCGGGCTTCGACGGCTTTAAGCAGTCGTTTAATCAGCTCAGCCCGGAGGCGCGGCTGATGCTGACGGTGGAGAATGATGAGATCTCCTGCTCGCTGGATGATGTGCTGCAGGCGGCACCCCTCTGTCCGGTTGTGCTGGATATCCACCATCACTGGGTGAAAGAGAGCGAGTTTATTCAGCCGGATGACGCGCGTGTGGCCAGGGTAATCGACTCCTGGCGCGGCGTGCGACCGGTGCTGCACTATTCGATTTCTCAGGAGGGGATTATTCCGCAGGAGGGCTGGCCCGATCAGCAGCAACTGGGCGTGAGCAAAAGCAAACTGCGGGCGCACTCTGACTTCTTCTTCAATCCGACGCTGAATGGGTGGGCGCTGTCGTTTCAGGCTTTCGACATCATGTGCGAAGTGAAAATGAAAAATCTGGCGCGGGAACCGCTCTGGCAGTGGGGCGTCGCGCAGAAGCTGCTAAAGGATCCCCTGGCTGAAGGGGCCAGGGAATCGGCAGACGTTAAATAATCGCGACGCCGCCCGTAACGGCAATGGTGGCCCCGGAAATGTAGCTGGCTTCATCACTGGCCAGCATCACATAGGTGGGTGCCAGCTCAGCAGGCTGACCGGCACGCTGCAGTGGTACTTCACTGCCAAAGTTTTTCACCTGTTCAACCGGCATGGTCGATGGGATCAGCGGTGTCCAGATGGGACCAGGTGCGACCGCATTGGCACGGATGCCTTTCTCCGCCAGCAGGGCTGCCAGGCCGCCAGAGAAGTTAACGATGGCGGCTTTGGTCGCGGAATAGGCGAGCAGTTTCGGTTTCGGCTGGTCAGCATTGATCGAGGCCGTATTAATGATCGAGCCGCCTGCAGGCATATGTTTTGTGGCCGCTTTGGTGATGTAAAACATCGCGTACAGGTTAGTCTTCATTGTCCGATCAAACTCGTCGTCGCCGATCTCATCCAGCGATTCGCGCGTCATCTGATACGCCGCGTTATTCACCACAATGTTAATTTCACCAAAGGCTTCAACGGCTTTATCGACCAGCGCGTTGCAGTGTGATGCATCGGTAATGTCACCGGGCACTAAAATCGCTTTCTGACCGGCGGCCTCAACCAGTCTGGCGGTATCCTGCGCATCCTCATGCTCATCAAGATAAGAGATCAGCACGTCAGCCCCTTCCCGGGCAAAAGCAATCGCCACGGCCCGGCCAATGCCGGAATCGCCGCCGGTAATAATCGCTTTTTTACCCGCCAGACGGCCTGAACCCTGATAACTCTCTTCACCATGATCGGGCTGTGGCTGCATCGCGGCGGTACTGCCGGGCCACGTCTGCTGCTGCTCTTCGAAAGGGGGTTGTGGACGCTGAGTGGATGACATGACGTCTCCTCCATAAAAAAGATGGGAAAAACCTGTCAGGGCATCGATCCCTGACAGGCGGGCAATTAAGGTTTCGGTGGCGTGACGCCATCAATCTGCTCTGACTGTGCACCGGAGCCAGGACGGGCGTTGCCCAGCAGCGGCTCATCACCCAGAATCTCGGGCTGCTGCTTCGCGCTGAACTGCCCATGACCATCGTAAGCCGGGCCACTGCTCCAGCGACCTTCCGGCAGCGGTTTATCCAGTGAGGTATTCAGGCAGTAGTAAGAGTGCTCCTGCGCCTCATGTTCCTGCGGGAAGCTGTTCGGGATTGGCAGCGATGCGTTCAGGCCCCCCATCTCTTCGATCACCGCCAGCCACTGCTGCTGGTGCATGGTGTCACGGGCGATCAGGAAGGAGAGGAAATCCTTCATGCCTTTATCTTCGGTCATGTTGTAGAGGCGGGTGGCGAGTACGCGGCCGGTGGCTTCTGCGGTGACGTTAGCCAGCATATCGGCCGCCACGTTGCCAGAGGCGTAGATGTGGCTCATGTCGAACGGCATGCCGTTGGCGTTCACCGGCATTGCCGCCAGACCGGAAGAGAGAATATGGCGCGGATTCATGCCGCCCAGAATCGCATTAACGACCGGATCTTTCGCTGACGCTTCCTGGTAAGAGAGCGGTGCGCCTTCAAGGTTAAGCGCTACGGCGTAGCCCAGCATTTCGATATGGCTCAGCTCTTCGGTGGCGGTAGAGATCAGCAGATCCCGAATCCGCGCATCACCCCGCGCGCCCATCGCCTGGAAAAAGTATTGCATCGCTACACGAATCTCACCCTCGACGCCGCCGATAGCCTGCTGTAACAGCATGGCAAACTCTGGATCGGGCTTCTCTACACGAACCGGGAATTGAAGTTTTGATGAATGATGAAACATGATTATTTTCCTCGTCTGTGTTTGCAGTGGATGCAGAAAAAGCCTGGACACAGATATTGGATAAATAAAGCGAACCGAGAGCAATTAATCGCAATTTAAGGTGAAATAAGCGGCAAAAACGGTAAATAGTAGCGCTATATGTGGTCCGGCAGGGGAGGCTATGCGGGAGGTAAAAAAGAGGCGGGTGATGCAGTGCAGCAGCAATAAAAAAGCCCCTTTAAAAGGGGCCGATTCCGTAGTGGAAAAGCATCCGTGCTAATTCGCGTTCCGTCATAACAGACACAGGTTTTTAGCTTTCGCTGGTAGCTGTTGCACGCTGCAGAACATGTTCAAGAGCCTGACGGTAAATATCCTGCTTAACCACGTCGCGCTCGCTCTCCAGGTGGTGAATCAGGCCCAGCACGATGTCTTTATCGGAGACATGGGCTTTGGCTCGTGCGAGTTCAGCATGGACCGCGGCGATAACCTGTTTTTCAGTCGTCAGCGCTGTACCAGAGTTCATGAAGTAATCAGAAATCTGAGACTCTGTATTCATCGTTGTTTGCATGTCAGGCCTCATAAGAAATTGGGGAGGAATGCGTCGATTCAGAGCCGGTAACCGGCTGACGCAAAAAAAATTGCATCTGAAGGTGGAAATCCACAACACCTTCAGATGCGGTGCAAAGCACACTCGTTACAAGTGATTTAACATCACGAGACAAAGTTATACAAGAATGGCAAAGTTGTACAATAAAATTTGACAAAAGATCACTGGTCAGAGGTGTTGAGGGGCAGGCAGACAACGGAAGCGTATCGGGCTTTCAGTCTTTATCTGAGTTAATTCAGGGTTTTAAAGGATTTTTTTCCGCAGGATGATAGCGTCCGCTGGTGCGTAACGCCTCTTTTTTTCCGCCGTGCGAAAACGATACAATAGCCGTTCAGCCAGACATTTCAGCCAAAAACCTGTACAGGCCGTACAGGTTTTTTGCGCAGGGAGAGCGGACAACGCAACATGACTGCTGCAATCCTGTCCGCCTGACAGGTCATGCCACATAATTCACTTCCCACACCTGATGCAGAAGGCTAAGGTTGAGCCCTTATTCATCACAAGGAAATGATCATGGTTCACGACTATTTTGCGATTCCGCCTGCGGGCGTGACTCAGGAACAACATAAACGTTCAGTGGCTGTAGCAGCGGCGCTTTCAGTGGCAAAGGAGTCCGTCAGCGCTTCAACGTCAGCAACCGGCTCAAAAGCCTCCTGGGACCTGCAGGCCGTGGCGAATGAAATTGGTAATCTGGCCGATGCGATTCAGGATGCGCTGGAGAGTGATAGCCAGGCGTAAACCCTAACCCGGGGACGGGGCCGGTCAGGGGATGGCAGTGTTCAGGAGCCGGTAACGTCCGGTGAGCGGACGCTGCCGGAAAGCCCTATTCCATTGCGGGTGGCTCATATTTAATATACTGGCGCAGGGCGTCATGGATTGCCTGATTGTTGCCTTCCTCCAGACCGCGTTCGGCATATTCTTTTGCCAGGGCGGCCAGCACATCGTCAAATTTCCCTTTGTAGTTGAGATTATTCAGCGCAATTTGCTGACCGAGTATCGCTTTTAATACCGTGGTCTCAACCGTTAACTGTGCAACTGCCTCTTCCAGATGTTTAATTCGATCGTCGTCTGCCATAACCCCTCCAGGCCTTAAAAAAGGCAGAATAACCAGCCCGCGTTGAATATTCAAACCTCAGCGAATGCCACAGAGTCGTTGTCAGATTTTCCTTAAGTAAAAATAATCAGCGGGTGAATTTATAAGATTAGTTACTGAAAGAAAAAAACGCTGATATTCCCGTACTGCGGCAAAAG
This sequence comes from Pantoea sp. SM3640, assembly GCF_015654165.1. Classification (NCBI taxonomy): domain Bacteria; kingdom Pseudomonadati; phylum Pseudomonadota; class Gammaproteobacteria; order Enterobacterales; family Erwiniaceae; genus Pantoea; species Pantoea sp. SM3640. The sequence continues at coordinate 2,017,472 of NZ_CP064872.1, read as the reverse complement.
TAACCCGTTTCTGCTTACTCTCACAGCAGTGAGAAAAAAGAGGGTTAAAAAAGTGCATTACTATCAACTCCTTTGCCTAAAAATGTTCCGTGTCACTTGATTAAATGGGGGATTAGCTATTACTGTATTTATATACAGTAATCTGAGAAAGGAGTGAAATTATGGAATTCATTAAACCTGCGGACATTCGCGCCGTTATGCCTTTACCGCTTTATATCGAACGTGTGCCGTGTGGATTTCCCTCCCCGGCGCAGGATTATGTCGAACAACGTATCGATCTCAATGCGCTGATGGTGCAGCATCCCAGCGCCACCTATTTTGTCCGCGTCAGCGGCGAGTCGATGATTGAGGCGGGCATTAACGATGGTGACATGCTGGTGGTCGACAGCTCGCTCACCGCCTCACACGGCGATATCGTGGTGGCCGCCGTCGACGGTGAATTTACCGTTAAACGTCTTCAGCTTCACCCCTGCCTGCAACTGATGCCGATGAATACCAAATTTAAACCGATCGCTATCCAGACCGAAGATGCGCTGGAGGTGTTTGGTGTAGTGACCTTTGTTATTAAATCGACACACTGACCATGTTCGCGCTGGTCGATGTGAACTGCTTTTATGCGTCGTGTGAAACCGTTTTCCGGCCGGATCTGAAAGGCAAACCGGTGGTGGTGCTGTCCAACAATGACGGCTGTGTGATTGCGCGCAGCGCCGAGGCAAAGAAAGCCGGCATTAAAATGGGCGCGCCCTATTTTAAAATGCGCGAAGAGCTGACGCGTCACGCGGTACAGGTCTTCAGTTCAAATTATGCGCTCTATGCCGACATGAGCCATCGGGTGATGACCATCCTCGAAGAGATGGCCCCCTCGGTAGAAATCTACTCGATCGACGAGGCGTTTATGGATCTCACCGGCGTGCAGAACTGCATGGCGCTGGAGACCTTTGGCCGTCAGGTCAAAGAACGGATCCGCAAAGAGACCCATCTGACCGTCGGCGTCGGTATTGCACAGACCAAAACGCTGGCCAAACTGGCGAATTTTGCGGCCAAAAAGTGGAGCAAAACCGGCGGTATTGTTGATCTGTCGGACCCCGAACGACAGAGAAAGCTGCTGGCACTGATCGATGTGGCTGACGTCTGGGGCGTGGGGCACCGGATCGGCAAACGACTCAACGCCATGGGCGTTATGACGGCGAAAGATCTGGCCGATCAAAGCACCGAATCCATTCGCAAACAGTTCAGCGTGGTGATGGAGCGTACCGTCAGAGAACTGCGTGGCGAATCCTGCCTGGAACTGGAGTCAGTGACACCGGATAAGCAGCAAATCATGTGTTCGCGTTCGTTTGGCAGCCGCATCTCCGATTATGACCAGATGCGCGAAGCCGTCTGTGCCTATGCGGAGCGCGCGGCAGAGAAACTGCGTCGTGAGAACCAGTATTGCCGTCAGATAGGGGTATTTTTGCGCACCAGCCCGCACGCAACTGACGAACCCTTTTATGGCAATCAGTCTATAGAGACGTTGCTGATCCCGACGCAGGACACCCGCGACATCATCAACGTAGCAATGGCGTGTCTGGATAACATCTGGATTAAGGGATATCGCTATATCAAGGCGGGCATCGTGCTGGGGGATTTTTTCAGTCAGGGCGTGGCCCAGCTTGATCTGTTTGATGAGCATCAGCCACGCCGCAACAGCCAGGAGCTGATGCAGCTGATGGATAAAATTAACAAAACCGGCAGCGGAAAGCTGTGGTTTGCCGGGCAGGGAATCAACAAGGCCTGGGCGATGAAGCGCGAGATGCTGTCACCTGCCTATACCACACGGGTAGCAGATTTGCCGGTGGTGGCGGTTAAGTAGGTGCGGGTCCGGCCTCCTCTGTTGCTGTCGTAACAGCGTCTGCTAAAAGCTTTTTTTATCACGCGATTAAAGTGACAGGAAGTTATCCTTTGCCTGGCCCGATTGAGTCGTTTTTCATCGGGCATTTTAAAAAAATGACCAGGTAAATATAATGGATTTCAGAGAGTTTGAAGCCAGAGTAATGCTCTGGCCTGCAATACATTTCACAGCAATCATTCAATCCCGCCACCACGACGACTATGAGATTTATGCGGTCGACGACGACAACAATATCAAAACCCGACTCTTTTTATGCTTTGCTGACAATGAGAGCCACGCCAGCCTGCTTATTAAGCAGTTTATGTTATGGCTCATCAAAATAAACGCCCAGCAACGCAGGCAGCAACGGGCAGATCGCCGCAAAGAGACCGCGTTATTATCTGAATGAGTCGTGACCGGTTTGCCCTGTAACCTGTGTCGGGTTGCAGGGCACAACCGGTTATTTCCCTTGATCATCGGGCGACAGAAACGGACATCCGTCAGTGTCAGGTCGCTGACCGATCGCCGCTATCTATACTTGTTACCCGTGCCTGGGATAGAATCCGGGCTGATTCTGACAGGAACGTACCTCCCAGACCGGTAACAATGATCACGACAGCGACAGCGCATAAAAACAAAGAGCGGGGACGCCCCAGAGAGTTCGATATTGAACAGGCTCTGGATCACGCCATGATCGTTTTCCGCCAAAAAGGGTATCACGCCACATCAATAAGCGATCTGGGTGAGGCGATGAACCTCTCCGCAGGCAGCATCTATAAGGCCTTTAAAGATAAGCGCTCGCTCTTTCTGCTGGTGTTTGAACGTTACCTGTTGCTCAGAAATACCGAGCTGCGCCGTCGTCTGGCACCCTGTATCAGCGGACGGGAAAAAATAACCGAGCTGTTGCAGTTCTATCTCGACTCGGCGCGTGCTATCGAAGGGAGGCGCGGCTGTCTGGTCGTTGCCAGCGCCATTGCGCTGCAGACGATGGATCAGGCGCTGGCGCAGCGTATTGATGAGGTAGTCCGGCGTAATCAGCGCTTCCTGGTCTCGCTGCTGGAGCTGGGGCAACGGGATGGCTCAATCGATAACACGCTGGACAGTGAAGCGGCAGCCGGTTTAATCCTCTGCATTGCTTACGGTATGCGGGTGGCAGGCAAGGTCAGCGATGTGAGCAACGAACAGCAGACGCTGGCGCTGGCATTAAAAGTACTGGGGTAATCGTTACGGGGCGGGTCAATCAATAAGCCGGCATTTCTCCGCCCGCATTTTGTCGGACAGAGAAAGTCTGCAGTGCGCTTTTCCCGGCGCTGTTTATGTGCCAGGCTTTTACGTTTTATTCTGTAGCGTAATAATTAAGGCCTGCTTCGTGAAAACCTCAATCTTACTGACACTCGTAGCCGCTATTGGCTGCTCTGTTTTTGCTGCCGAGGGGGGATTTGAAACCCGCGCAGCGAAACATCCGCTGCAACAGCAGGTGACGGAAAGCGGGGAACCGCTGACGCATTAACAGAAGTCGCTGGCAGAGAGCGTCCGCTGCTTAACGGCCAAACAGCAGGCTGATGAGAGCACGGTAGTGGCGCTCATCTTCCAGCGTAGACGCTGTTTCCAGCCGTCGAAGAAGTTTGGTGCAGATCGCTTTACGGTTTACGTTCCCGCCCGCATGCAGAATTTCCACCACCACCTGGCCCAGCGTTTCCTGCTGTGAGGGCAGGCTTGCCGCATTAAAATAACGGGCAATATCGTCTGCCGTCCGCGGCAGTCTCTGGTTCGGGTACATGGGTGATTTCCTGTCAGGTGATGGAAAAACGATCGGTTCGCGGCAAAGTTATACAAAAAAAGCGAGCCTGTATAGCTATTTCAGCGCAGAAGAGGGGGTTTTTGTGCTATCTGCATAGCGTTCAGTGATAAACAGGAAAAAGGCAAAAACTGGCGTGGTGCAGGGAAAGGCGGAAGGGCACCAGGCGAGGCCTGGCACCCTGAACCGACAGCGCCATCATTCAGCGCATTAACGATAATCTTTGAGGAAAACCGGCGCCTGTCCAGTCTCGACCAGCCAGTTTAATTCGGCGCGGTCACGCGTTGAGGCCTCGATAAAGCCTTTGAGCCAGTTGCGTGCATCAGCAATCTGTGCGACGCGCTCATCGCTGCGTTCGTTTTCAGCCATTTCACCCAGCTGGCGAATCAGTGATACCAGCGTAATCTCCTGCTCTTCAAACGCCAGATTGATTGCGGCTTCACCAAGAATCCTATGACCGATTGTTTTATCATGGTAAACCATCAGCGACCTCCTGATTGAATAACGATATGAATAGTCTAGTTAAAGGCAATCCGGACTAAAAGGTCGGAAACCGCCGATAAACGCGGTTTAAATGTTTAAAAATAAAATGAACCTTTAAGCCAAGCGATAAGTCTCTAATAAAAAACAATAAAAGCAAACGTCTGTTTTACGGGTAAAACAGTCTGAGCTATTAAGCTGGTAAAAAAGGATAGTGTTGCCTGAAATTCAGATAAGCAACAGGCAGGTGAGTCACGGTTATTGCTATGCTGCCTGCCATATTATTGCCAAAGCATGACGTATATTTCTGATTGGAATCGGCAGGTGGCAGAGAAATTCGGTCGTGCCACATGCCGTACTAAGCGCAGGCAAAAATAAAGCCGCCCGTAGGCGGCTTTATTAACTGGACGAGCGTGCCCGGTTTATTTCTTCGGTACTTCAGAGACCGCTTTAACGTCCGCTTTATTAATCTGTTGCTTCACGCCATTGGCGTCAGTGTAGGCCAGCAGGCCAGCATCTGACTCAGAAGGCTTGCCATCACTAATAATGGTGCGTCCATCGTTAGTCTGAATCGCATAACTGGTACGGGTGCAGCCGGTTAATACGGTCATACCAATCAATGCGGCGAGAGGTAAAATCAGCGCTTTTTTCATCTTATTCACCTTATATTAGTTGTCGAGTTCACTCATATTACTGATCTCATTGCGATTGATCTGCTCAGTTTTTCCTGTCTGAGCATCGCGATAAGAAACCAGGCCAGTATCTGAATCGATCTGCGGTTTACCATCAGTGACAATGGTGCGGCCATCAGTGGTCTTAATCGACTGATTCGAGGCGCAGCCTGCCAGCGTACCTAAAGAAAGCGCCAGCAAAGCAATGGCTGACAGGGATTTCATTTTCATTTTTTTCAACTCCATGAAGTATAACCAGACGTTTACAGCATAGACGGCTTTATAGAGTTTGCTGGTCCTGTCACGCTTCGCTGCCGGTTTTTTAGACAAAAAAAGGGGGGTGTAGCGATTATTCTGGGGAATGACGGCAGGGAATAGCATTTATTGCAAATGTGCACGGCTGTTTATGCCGTTTTAGCAGCGGCATTACCGGGCCGGAATAAACGTGACGCCAATGCAGGAAATAAGCACGGCAGCCGAAGCCGATATTCTTTGTTAAAGCCAGAGTCGTCCCAGGGGTAATCGTCTGCACCAGCGTTAACAGCTGATCATGTCCGCAGGCCCGATATCCTGATGACTATCGGGCCAGTGAGGAAAGGGATCAAAGAAGGGAGTCTTCGCCAGCTTTGGCTGCCGCTTTTTCCGCTTTCATAGCGCTGACCGGATCGGATGCGCTCAGCCAGCGGTCAAATTTCTGGTAGGTGTCGATAAAGGTTTTAAAGTAGCTGCTGGCAACGGTGGCATTCTCTTTGTGGTTCATAAACGCCACGGCCAGCTTAAATGCATCTTCGTTATCAAATTTCATGTTTGTTTTCCTCGCTTAAGATCTATAGAGCGTAGCCTGAGAACGCGGCCTGCGCATTCAGACAACCGCCTGAAAACGCGCAATAATTCAGGCTGCCTGACAGCATCCACCAGATTGGCGTGGATTCCCACTTACTTCGCGCCAAATCCTTCTTATAATGCCAGCTTCACTCGTGAAGGAGACCCGCTTATGTTGAAAGGATTAACCGTTGCCGCGGTGCTGCTGCTCTCGGGCTGTAGCCTGATGCATAAACAGCCACCGTCGCCGCAGACCCTGCACTATCGCTGCGGAACCCTGCCCCTGACCGTGACGCTGGATGAGGCGAAAGAGCAGGTGAGCTTTATTATGGATGGCCAGCCCCTGACGCTGAAGCAGACGGTATCCGCTTCCGGCGCGCGCTACAGCGACAACACCTATGTGTTCTGGTCCAAAGGAAACGGCGCATTTATCGAACGTAATGATAAAATCGTCGTGAACGATTGTGAGCTGCAACCTGCCAGCTGACTCTTTATCTGAATAGGCGAGCATTATGAGCGACAGCGAAACGCTACACACCATTGCCCATCTGCGGCGCGAATATACCCGCGGCGGATTGCGTCGTAAGGATCTGCCGGATGATCCGATAGCCCTGTTTGAACAGTGGCTGAGCCAGGCGTGTGAAGCAAAACTGCCCGATCCCACGGCAATGACCGTGGCCACCGTGGATGAGCAGGGCCAGCCGTGGCAGCGCATCGTGCTGCTGAAACACTTCGATGCGCAGGGCATGGTGTTTTACACCAACCTTGGCAGCCGCAAGGCGCTGCAGCTAGCTCACAATCCGCGCATTTGCCTGCACTTCCCGTGGCACTACCTGGAGCGTCAGGTGATGGTACTGGGTGAAGTGGAGAAACTGTCGCCGCTGGAGGTGCTGAAATATTTCCACAGCCGTCCGCGCGACAGCCAGATTGGGGCCTGGGTGTCGAAGCAGTCGAGCCGGATCTCGGCCCGTGGCATTCTGGAAGGAAAGTTCCTTGAGCTTAAGCAGAAGTTCCAGCAGGGCGACGTGCCGCTGCCCAGCTTCTGGGGTGGCTACCGGGTGAAATTTCACACCGTGGAGTTCTGGCAGGGAGGCGAACATCGTCTGCACGATCGTTTCATCTATCAGCGCGATCACGACGGCTGGAAAATCGACCGTCTGGCACCCTGAATCTGCATCATTTCCCCCTATCAGCGCTGGCACAGAAGGCGTCAGCGCTTTATGCTATAGCCCTCATTTTTTTCGATTCCGCAACTCAGCGGAAAGCTGTGTACCAGCATAGGTGCAGTCTGATCAATTTGGAGTCAGTAATGACCAGCAGTAACCTGATACAACAATTGCAGGAGAGGGGCCTTATCGCCCAGGTGACGGATGAAGACGCGTTAACAGAGAAACTGGCGCAGGGGCCAATTTCGCTCTATTGCGGCTTTGACCCCACTGCTGACAGCTTGCATTTGGGCCATCTGGTACCGCTGCTCTGCCTGAAGCGTTTTCAGGATGCCGGCCATCAGCCGGTGGCGCTGGTCGGGGGTGCAACCGGCCTGATTGGCGACCCGAGCTTTAAAGCCGCAGAGCGTAAACTTAATACCAGCGACACCGTCAACGAATGGGTTGAGAAGATCCGCCAGCAGGTGGCGCCATTCCTGGACTTCGATTGCGGCAGCAACAGCGCCATCGCCGCCAATAACTATGACTGGTTTGGCAGCATGAACGTGCTGACCTTCCTGCGGGATATCGGCAAACACTTCTCCGTTAACCAGATGATCAATAAAGAAGCGGTGAAGCAGCGCCTGAACCGTGACGATCAGGGTATCTCCTTTACCGAGTTCTCCTACAATCTGCTGCAGGGCTATGACTTTGCCTGCCTGAACGAGCGTCACGGCGTATCGCTGCAGATTGGTGGTTCCGATCAGTGGGGTAACATCACCTCTGGTATCGACCTGACCCGTCGTCTGCATCAGAACCAGGTCTTTGGCCTGACCGTTCCGCTGATCACTAAGTCTGACGGCACCAAATTCGGTAAAACCGAAGGCGGCGCAGTCTGGCTGGATGCGAAGAAAACCAGCCCGTACAAGTTCTATCAGTTCTGGATTAACACGGCGGATGCTGACGTCTATCGCTTCCTGAAGTTCTTCACCTTCCTGAGCATTGAAGAGATCAACGCGCTGGAAGAAGAGGACAAAAACAGCGGCACCGCGCCACGTGCGCAGTATGTACTGGCTGAGCAGGTAACGCGTCTGGTGCATGGCGAAGCGGGGCTGTCGGCGGCAAAACGTATTACGGCCAGCCTCTTCTCAGGCTCCGTAAGCGACATGACCGAAGCCGATTTTGAACAGCTGGCGCAGGATGGTATGCCCACTATCGTGCTGGGCGCTGACGACGATCTGCAGCAGGCGCTGGTGAAAGCTGAGCTGGTGCCGTCTCGCGGTCAGGCTCGCACCATGATCGGCTCCAATGCCGTTTCTCTGAATGGTGAAAAGCAGTCTGATGCGGAATACCGCTTCAGCGACAGCGACAAACTGTTTAACCGTTTTACGCTGCTGCGTCGCGGCAAGAAACATTACTGCCTGATTAACTGGCAGTAAGATTTCAGGGCCGGTTTCCGGCCCTTTTTTATGGCAAGGCAGGACAGGGCAAACAAGTGAAAAATATTTTAGCGATTCAGTCGCACGTTGTTTTTGGTCACGCCGGTAACGCGGCGGCTGAGTTTCCGATGCGCCGCCTGGGGGCAAACGTCTGGCCGCTGAATACCGTACAGTTTTCCAACCATACGCAATATGGCCACTGGACCGGCACGGTGATGCCTGCAACGCATTTAACCGACATCGTTAAAGGTATTGCGGATATTGACCGCCTGAAGACCTGTGACGCGGTGCTGAGCGGCTATCTGGGTTCGGCAGAGCAGGGCGAGCAGATTCTGCAGATTGTTCGGCAGGTCAAAGCAGCTAATCCGAATGCCTGGTACTTCTGCGATCCGGTGATGGGTCACCCCGAGAAAGGCTGCATTGTGGCACCCGGCGTGGCGGAGTTTCACTGCAAAATGGCGATGCCGGCCAGCGACATTATCGCCCCGAATCTGCTTGAGCTGGAGATGCTGAGCGAACGCACCGTTACCGACGTCGACGCGGCAGTCGACGCGGCGCGGGCGCTGATTGCCCAGGGACCACGCGTAGTACTGGTGAAGCACCTGGCGCGCGCCGGTCGTCGCAGCGATCGCTTTGAGATGCTGCTGGTAACGGCGGAAGACGCCTGGCACATCAGCCGTCCGCTGGTCGATTTTGGTGTGCGTCAGCCGGTCGGCGTGGGCGATCTCACCAGCGGTCTGCTGCTGGTAAATCTGCTGCACGGCAAATCATTGCAGGATGCGCTGGAGCACGTCACTGCGGCGGTCTATGAGGTGATGCTGAAAACCCATCAGATGGGCGAGTATGAACTGCAACTGGTGGCGGCCCAGGATGCCATCGCCAGTCCGACGCAGCACTTCGCAGCAGAAAAGCTGTAGTGCAAAAGGGCCGGTCAACCGGCCCTTTTCACTCAGGCTAAGCCTTCCGCTTTCAGCGCCGCCTGCACCGCAGGACGTTCGGCAACGCGATCAAACCACGCCTCCAGCGCCGTAAAGCCGGACAGATCCAGTCCCAGCGCTTTTGCCCAGCGCGTTACCACAAACAGATAGGCATCCGCCACGCTGAAATGCAGCCCCATCAGCCACTGTCTGTCGCGCAGTGACGCATCGACATAGCGGAATTTCGCTTCCAGCTGGCTGCGCGTCTGTGCTTTCACCTCATCGGAGTAACCGGGACGAAACAGCGGCCCAAAGCTTTTGTGCAGTTCGCTGCCGATGTAGCTGAGCCACTCCACGGTGTGATAACGCGTCAGGCTGCCGACCGGTGCCAGCAGATGGCGATCGGGCTTGAGATCCGCCAGGTACTGCACAATGGCAACACCTTCCGTCAGCACGGAGCCGTCGCTGAGCTGCAGCGCGGGCACCTGGCCTTTAGGGTTAATCTGGCGAAAATCATCGCCCCGTTCAGTGAGTTTTGTGGCCAGATCAACACTCACCTGCGTGAAGTCCAGTCCGCATTCGCGCATAACAATGTGGGGAGAAAGAGAGCAGGCTCCTGCTTTGCAAAACAGTTTCATGACCATGTACTCCTTGTTGCAATGGGATCACAGCATAGTAAAGGCTCAGGGTGGAATTGCCAGTGATAAGGATCAGGGATCGATAAGGGAAAGGGGCAGCAATAAAAAAAGCCGGGCAGAGCCCGGCTGATTCGTGTCACGGCAGCGATGACGCCTGCACGTTATTTTTTCGCGTCAGGATCCTGCGTCATACGGTTCAGCAACGGCGCCGTAATCAGCATCAGCAGAGCGATGACAGCGGTCACGATACCAATCTGCTGGAATACGCGGCTGTAGGTCGCCAGCGAAATCAGCGGGTCAGTTACGTTTTCAGGCACCGCCATCAGGTTGGCCACTTTACCGGCAATGACCGCCGCGCCAGCGGTGGTCAGGAACCAGGAGCCCATGATAAAGCCCATCAGACGCTGAGGCACCAGCTGTGCGACCATCGCCAGACCGAGGCCGGAGATCATCAGTTCACCGATACTCTGCAGCGCATAGCTCAGGATTAGCCAGTTAACAGAAACGATACCGGCATCGCTGGCAAACTTCGCGCCCACCGGCAGCACCAGGAACGCAGCGGAGCAGAGCACCATACCAAAGGCAAACTTGTGCGGCATCGGCAGCTTATCACCCAGCTTGTTGTAGAGCGCCGCCAGCAGCGGACTGGCCAGCATGATCCAGAACGGGTTCAGCGCCTGAAACTGCTCGGGCGCAAAGGTAATACCGAGAATTGTGTGCTCAACGTTGCGGATAGCAAAGAAGTTGAGTGACGTTGGCATCTGCATATAGAGCACGAAGAACAGAATCGCTTCGACCATCAGCAGGAAGGCCACAATCATTTTACGACGCGCCGCGCCCTGCAGCGCAAAGGCTTCTTTGGCAAACACCAGTACGATACCCAGCGCAATCACAGCCAGCACCAGGCGTGCAATGACCTGATGATGCAGCATCCAGTTCGCCAACGCGATCAGTACTACGACGCCAACCAGCGTCATCAGCAGTTTTCCGACCTGCAGCGGTGCAAAGTCGGGCTTAGAACCGTAATCCTTGACCATGCGTTTGCAGAACAGGAAGTTAAACAGGGTGATGATCAGCCCGATAACGCACAGCGAGAAGGCAACGCTGTAACCATATTTCGCCGCTAACCACGGGGTGAGCATCATCGAAAACAGTGAACCGATGTTGATCGACATATAAAACATGGTGAAGGCACCATCGATACGTGGATCATCTTTGTCGTAGCAGGTGGAGAGCAGCGAAGAGGGGTTCGCTTTGAACAGCCCGCTGCCCACGGCGATGGTCGCCATACCGATATAGACGATGCTGACGTTATGACCGGAGAATGCTACCAGCGCATAACCCAGTGCCAGTACCAGCACGCCCAGCACAATCACACGTTTGGTGCCCAGCACTTTATCGCCGAGCCAGCCGCCAATGGCGACGAGTCCATAAACCAGCGCGCTGAATGAAGAGAACAGGGTGATGGAGTCTGATTCAGACAATCCCAGTTGCTTCACCAGGTAAACCGCCATAATGGCCTGCAGGCCATAGAAGCCAAAACGTTCCCATAACTCAATCGAGAAGATTAAGTAGAACGCCTTCGGCTGTTTAAACGCATTGAGACTGACAGCCTCATCAGTGTGTTTGTTTGCAGTTGACACATGTACCTCAGTTTTTTCATACCCTGTTTCGGGACAGCAATTAAGTCCGCGTCATGTGAGTTTTTCATGCGCGAGATTGTTATTAGAAGGGAAAAGCGGCGACTAATTTGGCTGATTACGGGCGGCAGGGCAAGAATTTTCTGACAACCGGCCTGAGCTGATAATCCAGGGTTAAAAACCTTATAACAAACTGTTGATCAGATTTTAATTTTGATGACAAAGAGCATATCAGTATAAATCAACTGAATGTGAGCGAGACGCTGGATGGATTTAACATTAACTGCTAATGGAGAGTAATTCAGATGAAACGTTTGCTGCAGATTTTATCAGCAGCATTTACAGGAGGTTTCAGGCCATTATCCAGGCAATATGACGAAAAAGTAAACGTTAACGCGTCTCCTTTGGCGGCAAAGCATACAATTGCTGATCGAGAGCACAAACCCGCGATTTAATTCAGAAAGCAAAACAAGAAACCGATTGCGTTACTGCGCAGGAAGGCTGAAAAGCCTGTCGGCAGCATAAACCGGAAAAAAGTTTCCGTTGAAGAAAATGGGCCGCAGGCTCTGGTGAAGGGGTGAGGGCTTTGTACTGAGTGGCAGCATTATGGCGCGGCGTTCAGGATGCTCGACAGGAAATTAACATTCCTGTAACCTCTCAATTTCCCCGAGAAGGATCTGTTTATGCCATCCCCCCTGCGTTTATCTCTGGCTGGTGACTACCGCGCCGATGCGGTTGCACATCAGGCCATTCCACTTGCTATTGAACGTGCTGCCCGCTGGCTGAACATTACGGTTGAAGCTGAATGGATTGCTAGCGAAAAACTCGCTGAATCCGACCTCAGGCGCAGTGACGCGGTCTGGGTCGTGCCTGGCAGTCCCTACCATAATGATGAGGCCGTTTTTGACACCATTCGCTGGGCGCGGGAAAGCGGAAAGCCTTTCCTGGGATCGTGCGGGGGATTTCAGTATGCGGTCATCGAGTATGCGCGCAATGTACTGGGCTGGCACGATGCGAGTCATGCCGAAACCGACACAGGCGGGCGCATGGTCATAGCTCCGCTGAGCTGCTCGCTGGTGGAGCAGCGCGGCGCGGTCAGGTTCGAACCCGGTTCACGTATTGCTGCGGCCTACGGCATGCTGGGCAGCGATGAAGGCTATCACTGTAACTTTGGCGTCAACCCGGAATTCAGTGCGGCGCTGGGCGATAACACGCTGCGCATTACTGCCTGGGATGAAGCGGGGGACGTACGCGGTGTGGAGCTGCCGGATCATCCTTTCTTTGTTGCCACCCTGTTCCAGTCAGAACGCGCTGCGCTGCAGGAAAAAGAGTCTCCGCTGGTCGTTGCCTGGATGCAGGGGGCACTGGCGCAGCGCTAAAAAGCGATCAGCCTGTGACACTGTCACAGGCTGCTGTTCTTCAGCGCAGCAGCGCCGGGCGTTTGGCGTTAAACGACCAGTTATCAATCAGAAACTGCATGCCCAGCGCATCGTTACGATTTTTATCCGGCAGCGAATTGTAGAGGGTATGTGCCGCTTCGACCCGTTCCATATTCAGGGTGACGCCCAGCCCTGGCCCCTCTGGCAGTTCCAGATGCCCATCCCGAATCTGCGGCGGATGCTGCGTCAGCTGTTGTCCATCCTGCCAGATCCAGTGCGTATCAAAGGCCGTCAGGCGATCGCCGGGTGCAGCCGCCCCCAGATGCGCCACCATCGCCAGAGACACATCAAAGTGGTTGTTTGAATGGCACCCGGTGGTCAGCCCCCACTCCTGACAGAGCTGCGCCACGGTATGTGCATTACGCATCGTCCAGAAGTGCGGATCGGCCAGCGGAATGTCGATAGCATTGAGCTGTAACGCATGCTGCAACTGTCGCCAGTCATTGGCGATCATATTGGTGGCGACCGGAATACCGGTGGCGCGTTTAAACTCGGCCAGCGTTTCCCGGCCGGAGTAGCCCTGTTCCGCGCCACAGGGATCTTCCAGATAGGGAATGCGGCCCGCCAGCTGTTTACCATAATAAATCGCTTCGTTCAGCGACCAGCTGGCGTTGGGGTCGACCGTGACGCGAGCCTGCGGAAAGCGTTGCAGCAGGGCGTTGACCGTATCTACCTCCACTTCGCCGTGATGTACGCCGCCCTTGAGTTTGAAGTCGCGGAAGCCATAGCGTTCCGCTGCGGCTTCAGCCAGCCGCACGACGCCTTGCGCATCCATCGCTTTTTCATGGCGCAGTTGCAGCCAGGCATCACCGCCAGACTGGCCTGCCTGATAGTTCATGCTGGTCAGGTTGCGGTCGGCGATATAGAACAGATAGCCGAGTACCGGCACCCGATCGCGCTGCCTGCCGCTGGCAAGTAATTCGGCAACCGGCAGATTCAGATGCTGGCCCATCAAATCAAGCAGCGCCGCTTCAATCGCCGCTGTGGCGTTGTAGAACTTCTCCGGGTTCATCTGCGGAATGTGGATGTCATCGGTATGCGCGGTCTGCTGATGGCGTGCATCACTGGCAAACAGTGTGGCGATCGTCGCATTCAGCCGCAGCAGTTCGCTGCCCTCAATCTGCGATCGAAAACGTGCCAGCAGCGCCAGCGTCGAAGCGTGACAGGGACTTTCGCCCACGCCGGTACGGCCTGCGGAATCGGTCAGGATCACCAGGATGCGGGTAAAGTAGCAGTTATGCGCGCCACCAATGTTCAGCAGCATGCTGTCATAACCGGCGACCGGCACCACCCGCATTGTTTTAATGACTGGACTGTCTGACATGGTGATTCTCCATAGGATCAAGGGAAGACGGGGATGGCCTGCGGCGCAGCAGCAGCCACAGCCCGGTCAGCAGCGAAACGCTGGTCAGCGCATACAGGCCGCCGGTAGTGGAACCGGTCTTCATCTCCAGATAGCCAAACACCGTCGGTGCGAAGAAGCCGCCAAGATTGCCAACAGAATTCACCAGCGCAATGCCCGGTGCGACAATCGAGGCGGGCAGTTCTCCCTGCGGCATCGGCCAGAAAAAGGTGGCGCTGACTTTTGAGCCGATACAGGCCACGATCATCGCAAGGAAACCAAACCACGGGGAACCCAGCGTAGCCATAAAAGTGCCACAGGCGGCGACCAGCATGGCAACGCCCAGCGCTTTATCGAGTCTGTCACGGTGGCGGTCTGAAAAGCGGCTCAGCAGGTTGATGGCGATAATGGCGCACAGCCATGGCACAGCGGTGAGAATCCCGATGCCAAAACTGCTGAACCCCTGTATGCGCTGAATAATCTGCGGCAGCCAGAACACCAGCGTATAACCCGTCATGGTCATGGTGAAGAAAATTGCGCAGAAGAACAGCAGGCTGCGATTGCGTAACAGCGACATTCTGCCCGGCTCGCGATTAAGCGCGTCACGCTGTGCCTCTTCACTGTTCAGCTGCTGCACCAGTGCCTGTTTCTCTGCATCACTCAGCCAGCGCGCATCAGCAGGACGCGATACCAGCACCCAGGCGGCGAGGATCCCGACCAGCACCGAGGCGCCGCCTTCAAGGAACATCACCCATTCCCAGCCCGCTATCCCCAGAAAGTTGTGCATCATCAGGATGGCACCCGTGATCGGCCCGGAGAAGAGAAAGGCAGCAGCCGTGGCGCTCAGGACCATCGCGGTAGCCCGGCCGCGCCAGGCATTCGGCACCCACTGACGGAAATAGAACAGCACGCCGGGAAAGAAGCCCGCTTCGGCGACGCCGAGTAAGAAACGCAGCAGGTAAAACTGAATGGGTGAGGTGACGAATCCGGTCAGGACCACCACCAATCCCCAGGTAATCATGATGCGTGTCAGCCAGACGCGTGCGCCAAAGCGCTTCATCATCAGATTGCTCGGCACTTCAAACAGCGCATAACCAATGAAAAAGAGGCCCGCACCCAGACCAAAGGCAGCGGCGCTGATCCCGGCATCGGTACGCAGTTCGGCTTTAATAAAGCCAATGTTGGCGCGGTCGATCTGATTAATAATCAGCATCACCACCAGCATCGGGATGATATGGGTGAAGAATTTTTTGATGGCGGAGGCGATCAGCTCATCGTGCTGCGGGGATAAGGCGCTATCCATCGTTCTTCCTCATGAGAAACGTAAAGAAGAGCAAAGTGTAGGGCGCTGAAAAGGCGGGCTCTATAGGCATCCGCCCAGGACCGGATGGGCGTCCGGCCTGGGGGGTTGTGTTATCAAGATGTTACCGGAAAGGCGAGGCGAAGCGGCTGAGCAAAACTGTGGCAGCGATCAACTTTGTGTGTGTCATTCGGCCATACGGAGCGTGCCGGCAGAACGGGACGCGTCAGCAGCAGGCAGGCTTCAGCCGCTAAACTGACGGCGCTGGGCAATCTCTTCCGCACGCAGCAGCAGTGCCTGCAAATCATCTTCGTCAATATCCAGCAGTTCGCCGCCCTGTAAAGCCTGATGCAGATCGGCGCGCGTCAGCGGGACCGGCATGGCGACCGGCTGGGGTTTGACTTCTTCAGGGGCCAGCGGATGCGGATAGCGGCGACCGGCCAGATTGTTAAACAGCAGAGCCAGTAGCGCCAGCGTCAGTGAGTTGAGCAGGACTGGCGTCAGGACAAACTGATAACCCAGCTGCTGTACCGATGGCTCGCCCAGAATAGCGGTCAGCGCCACCGCGCCGCCGGGCGGATGCAGACAGCGCAGCTGGAACATCAGCAGGATCGCCACACAGGCCGCGACACCGCAGGCGATGGCCGGATCGGGTATCAGCTGGCTGACGGTAACGCCTGCCAGCGCTGACAGGCTGTTGCCGCCAACGATTGCCCACGGCTGCGCCAGCGGACTGGCAGGCAAACCAAAGAGCAGGACGGCTGATGCGCCAACCGGGGCGACAAACCACAGGTTCAGTTCGCCCAGCATCCAGTGGCTCAGCAGGCTGGTCAGCACCAGGCCAATGCCCGCACCCAGTCCGGCGATCACCACATGCTTGTTACTTACTGCCAGCGGATGCGGCCAGAGGCGCGCCAGAAACAGGCGCAGAGGATGCCTTCCAGCAGAAGGGCTTTTCTTCATTACGTTACTCACCGTGTCATAACATTTTCTTATCGTCAGGGGCGGCGATTTTCCATCATCAACATCAATGTAACAACCCGACAAACTGTGCCGGTATTCCGGCGCGTCAGAAAGCGTGGTGAAAAGGGGGATCGCGCAGAAGACGTCACGCAGCGGGCACAGGCAGACAATAAAAAACCCGCCGCAGCGGGTCAGTCATCAGTGGGATCACTCAACTTTGTCGGGATACTCGCAGAGGTCTTCAATCAGGCAGGAGCCGCAGCGCGGTTTACGCGCCACGCAGGTGTAGCGGCCATGCAGAATCAGCCAGTGGTGACAATCGACCTTGTAGGCAGCCGGAACCACCTTCAGCAGCTTCTGTTCCACCTCTTCCACATTCTTACCCGGCGCAAATTTCGTGCGGTTACTGACGCGAAAAATATGCGTATCAACAGCGATCGTCGGCCAGCCAAAGGCGGTATTGAGCACCACATTAGCGGTTTTACGACCTACACCGGGCAGGGCTTCCAGCGCCGCACGATCTTCCGGCACTTCACCGTTGTGCTGCTCAAGCAGAATGCGGCAGGTCTTAATCACATTTTCCGCTTTGCTGTTAAACAGGCCGATGGTTTTGATGTATTCCTTTACGCCATCCACGCCCAGTGCCAGCATCGCAGCGGGCGTGTTGGCCACCGGATAGAGCTTTGCGGTGGCCTTGTTCACGCTGACATCGGTCGCCTGCGCCGAGAGCAATACCGCAATCAGCAGCTCAAACGGCGAGCTGAAATTCAGCTCGGTGGTCGGATGCGGATTGTTCTGCTGCAGCCGGTGAAGGATTTCGGTGCGTTTGGTCTGATTCACACCGGCTTCCCGACGGCGTTCTGAGGCGCAGCGGTTTCAGCCGCCTGAGCACGCAGCGCTGCACGCTGTTTCATTTTCTGATCGATCAGGTATTTGCACGCCAGCATCATGCCCAGGCCGATAAACGCGCCAGGCGGCAGCATGGCCAGCAGCATCGGTGAGTCGAAATGAACCACTTCGATACGCAGCGATTTCGCCCACGGGCCAAGCAGCTGATCGGCACCGTTAAACAGCGTGCCGCTGCCGATAATTTCGCGCAGCGAACCCAGCACCACCATGGCACAGGTTGCGCCCATGCCGATGGCAAAGCCATCCAGCGCCGAGAGCGGAATGCTGCTTTTAGAGGCGACGGCTTCAGCACGGCCGACCACGATGCAGTTGGTCACGATCAGCGGGATAAAAATCCCCAGTGACTGATAGAGACCGTAGGCATAGGCGTTGATCAGCATCTGCACGCAGCTCACTACCGAGGCGATGATCATCACATAAATCGGGATACGGATTTCCGACGGCACCCAGCGGCGCGAGGCGGAAATAAAACTGTTGGTCAGGGTCAGCACCAGCGTGGTGGCAAGGCCTAAACCCAGCGCGTTAGTGGCGGTCGCGGTGACCGCCAGCAGCGGGCAGAGACCCAGCAGCTGCACCAGTGCCGAGTTGTTCTTCCACAATCCACCAACCAGCAGACTTTTAGCTTCACTCATTTGTGTCTCCACATGCCGGTAACGAAGAGAGTCTCTCCGGAAGCGTTTTCATCAACAGCGCAGTGCGTTTCGTCGCATTGACCACCGCGCGTGGGGTAATGGTGGCGCCGGTAAACTGATCGAAGTCGCCGCCATCTTTTTTAACCGCAAAGGCTTTATCAGACGGACCCTGCACCACTTTGCCATTAAAGCTGTTGATCCAGTCAGAGATGCGCAGTTCAATCTTATCGCCCAGGCCAGGCGTTTCATGGTGTTCGATTACGCGCACGCCCAGTACTTTACCCTGGAAATCGGCACCGACCAGCATTTGTATCGCACCAGAATAGCCGTCAGGCGCCGTTGTCTCCAGTGCCGCCGCGACCGGCTTGCCACCTTTACGCGCCAGGAAGAGATGATGCGGCACACTGTTACCCAGCGCTGCATCCGTGACAACGTAACAATCCTGCTGGATTTTGTTGTCATACAGATCGACAGGTACCACCTGATCCAGCAGATTTTTCTGCTGTAACTGGGTCTGATGCTCTACCGTCGGTTTGGTGACCGTATTCACCACAGCGGTAGCGGCCGTGGTAATCGCGGCGAAAATCGCCAGCGTGACGCCATTTTTGCGAATCGTCTCCAGCATCGCTTAATCCTTCTGATGGCCGTAAACGCGCGGCTGGGTGTAGTAATCGATGAGCGGCACGCAGATGTTGGCAAGCAGCACAGCAAACGCCACGCCGTCAGGATAGCCACCAAAGCTGCGGATCAGCCAGACCAGCAGGCCGATCAGCGCGCCATAAACCAGACGACCACGATTGGTGGTCGACGCGGTTACCGGATCGGTAGCGATAAAGAACGCGCCCAGCATGGTGGCACCGGAGAAAAGATGAATCAGCGGGCTGTTGAGCGATTCCGGTGAGAAGAACCAGCCCAGCGTGGCGCAGAACGCCAGTGACAGCAGCATAGCGGCCGGGATATGCCAGCGAATCGCACTCTTCCACAGCAGGAACAGGCCGCCCGCCAGATAACCGACGTTCACCCACTGCCAGCCGAGCCCGGCCAGCACGCCGCTGTAAATCGGCTGCGCCAGCAGATGTTCGGCACTGTGACCGGCGCGTAAGCCGGTTTTAAAGGTATCCAGCGGCGTTGCCTGGCTGATGCCATCCACACCCATCTGCAACTGCTGCATGGTGTCACCCGCCAGCGTGTGGCCCCGGAACACCATGCTCAGACTGTCCATCAGGCCGGGTTTTATCGCCTGTAGCGTATCAGGCGGCAGCCAGCTGGTCATCTGCACCGGGAAGGAGATCAGCAGCACTACATAGCCAACCATCGCCGGGTTAAACGGGTTCTGGCCGAGTCCGCCATAGAGCTGTTTAGCAATGACCACCGCAAACAGGGTACCAATCACCACCAGCCACCAGGGGGCCAGCGGCGGCAGGCTGATACCGATCAGGATGGCGGTCAGCAATGCCGAATTATCCGCCAGCGTGCTGGCAACCGGTGCTTTACGCAGACGCAGGATCGCCGCCTCGGTCAGCCAGGCGGTAAGGGTCGCCAGTAAGACCTGTAAAACGGTGCCGTAGCCAAAGAAATAACACTGTGTAGCAAAACCTGGCACCGCCGCCAGCACCACCAGCAGCATGATGTTGCCGGTACTGCGGCGGTTATGGGTATAAGGAGAACTTGCGATACGAAAAGCCATTTAATCCTCAAGCGTCGTAGACGACTGCGCTTTACGCGCTTTGGCACGGGCGATGGCGGCAGCAATAGCGGCCTTGCGCGCATCATCGGGTTGATTCAGTTCAGGTGCCTGTTCGGGTTCAGCATTGGCGTTATTTGCCTGCTCCTGCGCCTGTTCCGCTTTCTCAACCGCAAAATGCGCGGCGGTGGCGAGCGCTGCGGCGTCACGGGAAGCGGCATCGGCGTCACTTTCAGCCTGTGCCGCTTTCTTCGCTTTGGCACGGGCGATAGCGGCCTGAACCGCGGCTTTGCGTGGGTCGGTTTCCACTGCGGCGTCCGGTGCAGCTTCAGCCGCAGCGTCCGTCGCGGCGTCAGTCACGCTCTGCGACGCTGTCGTACCAGCGCCTTCAGCCTGTGCCGCTTTCTTCGCTTTGGCACGGGCGATAGCGGCCTGAACCGCGGCTTTACGTGGGTCGGTTTCCACGGCGGCGTCCGGTGCAGCTTCAGCCGCAGCGTCCGGCGCGGCGTCAGTCACGCTCTGCGACGCTGTCGTATCAGCGCCTTCAGCCTGTGCCGCTTTCTTCGCTTTGGCACGGGCGATAGCGGCCTGAACCGCGGCTTTACGCGGGTCGGTTTCAGCAGTGGTGCCTGGTGCGGCTTCTGAAACACTCTCCGATGCAGCCGGAGCCGTCGCATCAGCGCCTTCAGACTGTGCTGCTTTCTTCGTTTTGGCACGGGCGATAGCGGCCTGAACCGCGGCTTTACGCGGGTCGGTTTCAGCAGTGGCGTCCGGCAAGGCGTCAGTAACACTCTCCGATGCAGCCATAGCCGTCACATCAACGCTTTCCGCCTGAGCCGCTTTCTTCGCTTTGGCGCGCGCTACAGCGGCCTCGACGGCTGCTTTACGCGGATCGACACTGGCGTCAGCAGCCGTATCAGCCGGTGAGACTTTCTTCGCTTTTGCCCTGGCAATCGCGGCTTCAACCGCCGCTTTACGCGGATCGACTGACTGACGCGTTACCGGCTGGGTTTCAGCCTGCGCCTCAGCCTGACGCAGACGCGCCTGCGCATGGCGGGCTTCACGCTGCGCTTCGAGCGTCGCTTCATCCGGTTCAGCGGACTGACGGGCTTTCACCCGCGCTTTAGCTGCGGCCAGCTCACTGGTATCGGTGCGGGCAACTCGCTGTTTCGCCTCTTCATGACGCGCTTCACGGGCCTGTTTTTCACGCTCCAGGCGCGCCTGACGCGCTTCGAAGCGTGCTTTAGCTTCCAGCGTGCGTTTCGCTTCCAGATCGATGGCGCGCAGTTCCGCTTTTTCCTGACGGTAATATTGCACCAGCGGAATATTACTCGGGCAGACATAGGCGCAGGCACCGCATTCGATGCAGTCATCGATATGGTGGGCACGCGCTTTATCGTGATCGCCGCCCTGGCTGTACCAGTAAAGCTGCTGCGGCAGTAGTTTGGCCGGACAGGCATCGGCACAGGCGGAACAGCGAATGCAGGACTGCTCTTCATCATTGTTGCCCATCTCACTGGCAGAGGGCGCAAGAATACAGTTGGTGATCTTCACCACCGGCACATCCAGCGATGGCAGGGTAAAGCCCATCAGCGGACCGCCCATGATTACCATCTGACGCGGCGCAGGCGTAAATCCGACCTGATGCAGCAGATGGCTGATTGGCGTGCCAAGACGACTCCAGACGTTACGCGGCTGGGCAATCGCCTCGCCGGTCAGTGTCACCACGCGTTCGGTGATCGGTTCACCGTTGATGATGGCCCGCTTGACCGCCCAGGCGGTACCGACGTTCTGCATCAGCACGCCGATATCGGTTGAGCGTCCGCCGTGCGGCACTTCCATGCCGGTCAGAATGCGGGTCAGCTGCTTGGCACCGCCAGAAGGATATTTGGTCGGGATCACCCGGATTTGCAGATCGCGCTCGCTACCCAGCGCCTGTTTTAGCGCGGCGATCGCTTCAGGTTTATTATCTTCAATGCCAATCAACACCCGCTCAGCCTGTAACACCCAGGCGAGAATGCGGCTGCCTTCCAGCACTTCGGCGGCGTAGTCCTGCATCAGGCGATCGTCAGCGGTGATGTAAGGTTCACACTCTGCCGCATTGATAATCAGGGTTTTAACCCCGCGCAGGCCGCCTTTCAGTTTGGTGGCGGTCGGGAATCCCGCGCCGCCCAGACCCGCAATGCCCGCATCGTAAATTCGCTGCACGATGTCGGCGCGCGGATGCTGACGGTAGTCTGGCAGCGGATCGAGCGGCATCCAGCGGTCTTCACCATCCGGCGTCAGGAAGATGCAAAGTTCGGACAGGCCCGACGGGTGCGCGGTCATATGCTGACCAATATCCTCAATCACGCCAGAGGTGGGCGCATGGACCGGCAGCATGCGGCCAGTACCAAACGTCAGGGGCTGACCGCGCAGCACTTTCTCGCCGGGCACAACGCAGATCTCCCCTTCATGGCCGATATGCTGTTTCAGCGGGATAATAAAACGGTGCGGCAGCGGCAGTTCGCTGAGCGGCGTGCCGTTGGACTGGGTTTTCATTTCCGGCGGATGGATACCGCCCTGAAAATCCCAGACTTTCTCTTTTTTCAGGAAGTTAAACAGATTAAGCATGAGTTTCTACCGGGATCACCCGTACAGGAATGGTATTCAAATCCCACTTCCAGTTAGCTGGCGTGGTGGCGACCGGACGCATTTCAATACAGTCAGTCGGGCAGGGTGCGACACAGAGATCGCAGCCGGTGCAGACATCGCTCAGCACGGTGTGCATGGCGCGGGTTGCGCCGACAATTGCATCCACCGGACAGGCCTGAATACATTTGGTGCAGCCAATGCAGTTGGCTTCATCGATAAACGCCACGGTGCGCAACGGCTCTTTCGCCGTTTCATCGCCATCAATCGGCTGCGGTTCAACGTTCAGCAGCGCAGCCAGCTTGAGCATGGTCTGTTCACCGCCCGGCGCGCATTTATTGATTGCTTCACCGTTGTTGCCGACCGCATCAGCATAGGGACGGCAGCCAGGGTAGCCGCACTGGCCACACTGGCTCTGCGGCAGAATGGCATCAATCTGCTCAACGATAGGATCTTCTTCCACCTCAAAGCGGCGCGAGGCGTAACCCAGCAGGGCGCCGAACACCAGGCTCAGGGCACTTAATACGGCAACAGCAATCCAGATCGCGGTCATCAGAATTTCACCAGACCGCTGAAGCCCATGAATGCCAGCGCCATCAGGCCCGCGGTAATCAGGGCAATGGAGTTGCCTTTAAACGGGGCAGGCACATTGGCCAGCACCAGACGCTCACGCATCCCGGCGAACAGCACCATCACCAGCGAGAAGCCGATAGAGGCACTGAAACCATACAGCGCGGCCTGCATAAAGGTGTGGTTGAGGTTAACGCTCAGCAGAGGCACGCCCAGCACCGCACAGTTGGTGGTGATCAGCGGCAGGAAGATACCCAGTAAACGATAGAGCGACGGACTGGTTTTACGCACCACCATTTCGGTGAACTGTACGACAACAGCGATCACCAGGATATAGGCCATTGTGCGCAGATAGACCAGATCCAGCGGCAGCAGGATCAGATGGTTGACCAGCCACGCGCAGATAGAGGCCAGCGTAATCACGAATGTTGTAGCGAGGCCCATGCCAATCGCCGTTTCCAGTTTTTTGGAAACGCCCATAAATGGACAGAGGCCGAGAAACTTCACTAATACGAAGTTATTCACCAGCACGGTGCCAACAAAGAGAAGCAGATAATCGGTCATTTTTTCGCCTGGGAGCCGGAAAGCGGCTTATTATCATTGATAGCGCGGCGTATCTCAACACCCGCGCCTCCCGCAAGGCGGCAGACCGCACTCAGAATTAAATTCCTGACATAACTCACAGCGTTACGGCGCGATAAAGGTGGTTTTTACCCGCTTTGAGCGTTTGAAATAGGGCGCAAATATCGCCGCCGCGAGCAGTGACAGCAGTAACGTCTGGAGAGCACGGCTATCGGCAACCGGCGTAAAGGCAAAGGTTTTCAGCGCCAGCAGCACGGTTATCAGCAGCCAGAGCAGATAGTGGCGCGGCAAACGGCGGGAACGCTTAAAGAAAAGCCAGCTGATCCAGAGGCTGTAGGCCCAGACCGCCACGGCGGTAAGCAGCGAAATGGCCCAGTAAGAGAGCAGGGTGCTGCCGTGTGAAAACAGCGCCACACGCCATTCCGGATTAAAGAGGGGGGTCAGATACATCGCCAGCACCAGAACGGTGGTTAACAGGGTCATTATCAGCCAGGCCAGTGGCAGCAAAAGCCAGCCACCAATACGTGGCGCAGCAACCTGTTCATTCATCGTGGTTATTCCTGTCTCGGGAAGTCGAAGCGCAGCAGAATAACATGTCCAGAGGGGCACGCCCATCCGGACAAGGTCAGAGGTAAAGAGAGCGATTAATCAGCCGGAAATCAGACCACGTAGCGCCACACCGTTTTAGGGACACAGCCAAGATCATATAACCGTCCGCCAGAAACCAGTTCGGCGCGACGATGATCGGCAGCCCGATACATATTGATGATTTCCATATCATTTGTAAGGGAGTAGTTAAGGTGATCGAAAAGCTTTTCCAGACTGTCTGAATTATTTACTTTGCGGAATTTAAGCAGGTAATCGTGCGCAGTCATCATTGCCATAACAGATAGAAGTACAAAGGAGTGCTCAGTATAGGGGGCAAGCCAGGGCTGTCCAGATCGGGCCGGTTAAAAAAGCGAAAATCAGACTAAAGCACCTTATCAGCCACTAAAAGTCCAAATCTGCTATTTTTATTGCTGTCTGTGCCAGCCTGCCCGCGCGATGCTTTTAAACAGCGTATCAGCTCAAAAATATCCATGCCGGAATACAGCGTTAAACGCGCATCTTAAATATCATTTTTCGTCCCTTCATGCCAGCCGCTGCGTTAATGCCTCCTTTCTGACATTTTCAGGGCAGAAAAATTAATCCTTTTGAAACCACACGCATAGAAACGTTTCGCGCCCAATCTGCACGCGTGAACGACTGTGCGGGCAATCACAAAACCCATTTTTTGTTCATCGCAGACCGGATAACCCATTTTGTACGCCTGTCTGTAATCGTTTCCAGTGACGTTAAGCATAAGCGATTCTGTTTATTACAATTATTTAACGAGCGTTGTTTTATTACTCAGCCATTTTATCCATAACGCTGTGACCAGCGAACCCGTCCGGCTTCACGTAACTCCTTTAAATTGCTCTGTTTTGTGAAGTGTGTCGCCATTATGCACGCTTTTTTAGTCCAGTCTAAGCAGGCTCTCTACCCTAAATAGCAAACGCCTTTCAGAGGATTAAAAACTATGTGGAAACGTTTACTTCTGACCACGCTGGTCAGCGCCGCGTTAACCGGCCCGGTGCTCGCTGCAGATATGACGGTCGGCTTCTCGCAGGTCGGTTCGGAATCTGGCTGGCGTTCGGCTGAGACCAGCGTGGCGAAAAGCGAAGCCAAAAAACGCGGAATCACCCTGAAAATCGCCGACGGGCAGCAGAAACAAGAGAATCAGATCAAGGCAGTACGTTCGTTTATTGCCCAGGGCGTTGATGCCATTTTCATCGCGCCAGTCGTACAGACCGGCTGGGAGCCGGTGCTGGAAGAAGCCAAAGACGCCAAAATCCCGGTTTACCTGCTGGACCGCGCTATCGTGGTGAAAGACAAATCGCTCTATCAGGCCGTGGTGACGGCGGACAACGTTCTGGAAGGCAAACTGATTGGCGACTGGCTGGTGAAAACCGTGGGCGACAAGCAGTGTAACGTGGTGGAACTGCAGGGCACCGTCGGGGCCAGCGTGGCAATCGATCGTAAGAAAGGCTTTGCTGAAGCGATCAGCAACCATCCAAACATTAAAGTGATCCGCTCGCAGTCCGGTGACTTTACCCGCAGCAAGGGTAAAGAGGTGATGGAGAGCTTTATCAAGGCTGAGAACAACGGCAAAAACATTTGCATGGTTTACGCGCATAACGATGATATGGCGATCGGTGCCATTCAGGCGATTAAAGAAGCGGGCCTGAAACCGGGCAAAGACATACTGACCGGCTCAATTGATGGTGTGCCGGATATCTACAAAGCGATGCTGGCAGGTGAAGCCAACGCCAACGTGGAGCTGACGCCGAACATGGCTGGCCCGGCGTTTGATGCCCTGGAGAAATTCAAAAAAGATGGCACGCTGCCGCCTAAAGTCATCAAGACCGAGTCAAAGCTGTTCCTGCCTGCTGACGCGCAAACGGAGCTGGATAAGAAAAAGGGTATGGGTTACTGATCCACAGACCCGCCCCAGACCAGCCGCAGACCGCCCCCCGGGGCGGTTTTTCATGACGTAAGGCGGAGTGAGCAAAATGATGACGCAAAATGAAATACCGCTGTTATCCATCAGCGGCGTCAGCAAAGGGTTTCCCGGCGTTAAAGCGCTGAGCAATGTTTCCTTTGATATCCGCAAAGGGGAGATTATGGCGCTGCTGGGGGAAAACGGTGCTGGCAAATCGACCCTGATTAAGGTGCTGACCGGCGTTTACAGCCGTGATGCCGGCACGATTACCCTGAATGGTGAGCCGATCACCCCGCATAACACCGCGCAGGCCCAGGAAATGGGCATCGGGACCGTTTATCAGGAGGTGAATATGCTGCCGAACATGTCGGTGGCAGATAACCTCTATATTGGTCGTGAGCCGCGTCGCTTTGGCATGATCGACCGTCGCCGCATGGTGCGTGATGCCGATGCGCTGATGCGGAACTACGGGTTTTCCCTCGACGTGACACGTCCGCTGGGTCACTACTCGGTGGCGATGCAGCAGATTGTTGCCATCTGCCGCGCGGTGGATCTTTCGGCCCAGGTGTTGATCCTCGATGAGCCGACAGCCAGCCTGGATGCCAGCGAAGTCGAAATGCTGTTTACCCTGATGGCGCAGCTGAAAGCCAAAGGGATGAGCCTGATTTTTGTGACCCACTTTCTCGACCA
Organism: Pantoea sp. SM3640; assembly: GCF_015654165.1. Lineage (NCBI taxonomy): Bacteria > Pseudomonadati > Pseudomonadota > Gammaproteobacteria > Enterobacterales > Erwiniaceae > Pantoea > Pantoea sp. SM3640. The sequence goes on along the minus strand of NZ_CP064872.1, from coordinate 1,990,789 downwards.
GGTGTACCGCATTACTGACCGGATTACCGTGCTGCGTAACGGGCAGTTTATCGCCACTCGCGATACCGCCACGCTGACGCAGATTGAACTGATTAAGCTGATGCTGGGTCGTGAACTGCTGGAGACTGCATTACAGCGTCAGGGCAGCACGCTGCGCAGTAATCAGCCGGTGGTGTCGTTTGAAGATTACGGCAGGAAGGGCACTATCGAACCCTTTAACCTGGCAGTGCGTCCCGGTGAAGTCGTCGGCCTGGCCGGTCTGTTGGGTTCGGGCCGCACAGAGACCGCTGAAGTGCTCTTTGGTATTCGTCGGGCCGATCGCGGGACCGCAAAGATCAAAGGGAAAGTGCAGAAGATTACCAACCCGGCGAGAGCCTCGCAGCTCGGCATGGGGTTTTGCCCGGAAGATCGGAAGACGGATGGGATTATCGGCGCGGCCTCCGTTCGCGAAAATATTATTCTGGCCTTGCAGGCGCAGCGCGGCTGGTTACGGCCAATTAAGAAGCGCGAGCAGCAGGCGATTGCCGATCGTTTTATTAAGAGTCTGGGTATTCGCACGCCGCACGCCGAGCAGCCGGTAGAGCTGTTATCGGGCGGTAACCAGCAGAAGGTGCTGCTGTCGCGCTGGCTGGTGACTAAACCGCAGTTTTTAATCCTCGACGAACCGACGCGCGGCATTGATGTAGGCGCACACGCCGAGATTATCCGTTTAATTGAATCCCTGTGCGCCGATGGTCTGGCGCTGCTGGTGATCTCCTCTGAACTCGAAGAACTGGTCGGTTATGCCGATCGGGTGTTGATCATGCGCGATCTGAAGCAGGTGGCAGAAATTCCGCTGGAGCAGCTTTCGGTGGCGTCGATCGTCAATGCTATCGCGGACGGAGGGGCTAAACATGCCTGATTCCTCTATGACAACTGAAAAAATGCCACGTCGTAAGCTGAAGTTCCCGCCAGGGATGCCGCAAATCGCCGCGCTGCTGCTGGTGCTGCTGATCGACAGTCTGGTAGCCAGTAACTTTTTTGCCGTGCACCTGCAGGATGGGCGTCTGTTCGGTAGCCCGATCGATATTCTTAACCGTGCGTCCCCGGTTGCCCTGCTGGCGATTGGCATGACGCTGGTGATCGCTACCGGCGGCATCGATCTTTCCGTGGGCGCAGTGATGGCGATAGCGGGCGCGACTGCCGCCACACTGACTGTCGCCGGACACGGTGTGCCGTTTATTATTCTCTGCACGCTGGGAACCGGTTTAGCCTGTGGTTTGTGGAATGGGGTGCTGGTGGCGCTGCTGCGTATTCAGCCGTTTGTTGCCACGCTGATTCTGATGGTCGCCGGGCGTGGTATCGCTCAGCTGATTACGCAGGGGCAGATTGTGACGTTCGACAGTGACAGCCTTGGCTGGTTTGGTAACGGCTCGCTGTGGATGTTGCCGGTGCCGGTCTGGATCACGCTGGTGGTGGCGCTGGCGGTCTGGCTTCTGACGCGCAAGACCGCGCTGGGTCTGTTTATCGAAGCGGTGGGGATTAACCTGCGCGCGGCCCGCAACGCGGGCGTGACCGGCTGGCTGGTGGTGATGTCGACTTATGCGATCAGTGGCGTCTGTGCCGCTGTGGCCGGGCTGATTGTCGCGGCGGATATTCGCGGCGCGGATGCCAATAATGCCGGTTTATGGCTGGAGCTGGATGCGATTCTCGCCGTGGTGATTGGTGGTGCATCGCTGATGGGTGGCCGCTTTAATCTGGTGTTGTCGCTGATTGGCGCGCTGATTATTCAGTCGATGAATACCGGGATTCTGCTTTCCGGCTTCCCGCCGGAGCTGAATCAGGTGGTGAAAGCGGTGGTGGTGATGTGTGTGCTGTTGCTGCAGTCACCGCGGTTTATTGCGATGTTGAAACGGAGACGCCCGACATGATTAAACGTCATCTTCCGCTGATGATCACGCTGCTGGTGTTTATGGCAGGTTACCTGTTTTGTCTGAGTCAGTTTCCGGGCTTTGCCTCAACCCGGGTGATCTGCAATATCCTGACTGATAATGCGTTCCTCGGCATTATTGCCGTCGGCATGACCTTTGTGATTTTGTCGGGTGGTATCGATCTGTCGGTCGGCGCGGTGATCGCCTTTACCGGCGTGTTTCTGGCGCGGGCAATTGGTGATTTTCATGTCGATCCGTTGCTGGCGTTTGCGGTGATTCTGTCACTGGGTGCGCTGTTCGGCGCCATGATGGGCTGGCTGATCGATGCGCTGAAGATCCCGGCCTTTATCATTACGCTGGCGGGGATGTTTTTCCTGCGCGGCTGTTCTTATCTGGTGTCCGAGAATTCGATTCCCATCGATCATCCGTTCTACACCCTGCTGTCCAGTCTGGCATGGAAAGTGCCGGGCGGAGGGCGTCTCAGTCTGCTGGCGGTGATTATGCTGGTGGTGGTGTCAGGCGGGATTATTCTGGCGCACCGTACGCGGTTTGGTAACCGGGTTTACGCCATCGGCGGCAATATGACGTCGGCTCAGCTGATGGGCGTTTCAACCCGTGCGACTACCATCAAGATTTATATGCTTTCCACCACGCTGGCGACGCTGGCTGGCATCGTGTTCTCGATCTATACCTCGGCAGGATATGCGCTGGCCGGGCTGGGTGTGGAGCTGGATGCGATTGCGTCGGTGGTGATTGGTGGCACGTTGCTGTCGGGTGGTGTTGGGACGGTGCTGGGCACGCTGTTTGGTGTGCTGATTCAGGGGCTGATCCAGACCTGGATTAATTTTGACGGCACGCTGAGTTCGTGGTGGACCAAGATCGCCATCGGGATTCTGCTGTTCGCATTTATCGCGCTGCAGCGGTTACTGACGGTGATCTGGGATCGTCAGCAGAACGCACCGGTTAAACGAATCCCTGGCTGAATAAATGGCTGAATGGCGGCTCTCAGGAGCCGCCATTTATTGTGCCAGATGCAGCACCATCACCGTGACGTCTTCACCCGCTATGTGCCGCTGTTCGACCGCCCGCCATCCTGAACGCTGATAGTACGCCTGTTGATCGGGGGTATAGAGCCAGAGCTCGCCAATCTGCTGGTGTTTTGCCCGGACAATCGCTTGCTGGATCAAGGCTTTCGCTACGCCCCGGCCCCGGAATTTCTTATCCGTCACCACTTCGCCAATCCAGTATTCCCTTGCCGCGATGTCGTCCAGTTCATAACGGATGACGCTACAGGTCGCGATAACCGTTTCGCCGTCCGATGTGGTGACGAGGGTAAATTCCGACGAGCCGGCCTGATTCCGTTTTGTTAAACGCGTAAGGATAGTGGGCTGATCCGACCATGCAGGGAGATGTGACCATTCTGTATGCAGCAGTTGTGCAGTTTGTGAGGCGTAGTCGGGATGCTGGTTCAGATCGGCAATTTGCATGGCGCTTTAACCTTTTTTATCAGGTATGTAGCAATACAGGCTGGTGGAGGAAAGTGCAAGATGGTGAAAGAGTTGAGTTTTAGCAAAGAGACCGGTGTTCTTATGTATTACCGGGAAAATAATCGCTATGGGATTCGGGTGTAAGGTCAGCAAAGGTATGCCTGATCGCAAAGGGTTCCCGCATCCATGCGGATCGGCCGCGCCATCCCTGGCGCGGACGCTTTGCTCTTCAGGCATACCATTCCTTCCCGGTTGGGCTTGATCATTGCTGTAATTAAACGTGCGAACGCAAAGTTGAGATTAAGCAGGCTAAAATCAGCAGTGAAGGAAGGCGTCTGGTACATGAGATTTTTAATTGCTGCCAGGAATGGTTGGATCCTTAAAAAATCGCTTAGGTGCCACAAAAAGGAGGGGATGACGGGTAGTGGAGTAAAGCGTCCGCCGCATGGACAAAAACGCCGGGAGCGTTTTTGAACAACGCGAAGCGTTGGCCCGCTTGCGGGCGAGCCTCATGGATGAGGCGAGTCGTTCGGCGGCCGAGCCTACAGGGATGTATTTACGGCGACTTTACGGAACGCCCGCCATTCCCGACTGAATAGCACTTATTTACTAAAAAACGGCACCTTATCAATCCTGAAGCAGTATCTTTTCAGAACCCTAAAGCGCCGCTTAATCACCTATTAACGTTTCAACCGGTAATACGCTTCATTCCAGCGCAGCGCGTCTTTAAACGCAGGCAAGGTGGTGTGCTCATCTATCACCAGCACTTCGATATCATTCATCTCACCATACAGATACATATCGTCGAGCGTCAGCGCCTGACTGAACACCGTATGGTGCGCACCGCCGCCCAGAATCCACGCTTCGGAAGCAGTCGCCAGTGATGGCTGCGCTTTCCACAGTGCGCGGGCAACCGGCAACTTCGGCAGCGGTTTCGGCTGCTCGATAGCATCCACCACGTTAACCAGCAGACGGAAACGATCACCCATATCAATTACGCTGGCGTTAACCGCACGGCCCGCTGGCGTGGAGAAAATCATGCGCGCCGGGTCGGCTTTATCGCCAATGCCGAGGAACTGCACATCGATTAATGGCTTCTCTTCAATGGCAATCGACGGACAGACTTCCAGCATGTGCGAGCCGAGCACCAGATCGTTGCCCGGTGAGAAGTGATAGGTGTAATCCTCCATAAATGAGGTGCCACCTTTGCGATCGCCTGCCAGCACTTTGAAAATGCGCAGCAGCGCAGCGGTTTTCCAGTCACCTTCACCTGCGAAGCCATAACCCTGACCCATCAGACGCTGAACCGCCAGACCGGGCAACTGTGTCATGCCGTGCAGCGTCTGGAAGTTAGTGGTAAAGGCGTGGCAGCCCTCCGCTTCCAGGAAACGCTTCAGACCCAGCTCAATGCGCGCGGCATCCAGCACGTTCTGACGTTTTTCGCCGCCAGATGCAGCAACATCGGTAAAGCGATACAGGCTTTCGTACTCGTCGATCAGCGCATTTACGTCGCCATCGCTGACGCCATTGATCACCTCAACCAGATCGCCTACACCCCAGCCATTCACTGAATAGCCGAACTGAATCTGTGCGGCGACCTTATCGCCTTCGGTCACGGCCACTTCACGCATGTTGTCGCCAAAACGCGCGACTTTCAGCTGCTGGCTAGCCTGTTTTGCCAGCGCTGCACGCATCCAGTTCCCCAGACGCTGCTGACTGGCGCTATCTTTCCAGTGACCGGTCACCACGCTGTGCTGCAGGCCCATGCGCGCGCCGATGAAACCGAACTCACGGCCGCCGTGCGCGGTCTGGTTCAGGTTCATAAAGTCCATGTCCATGCTGTCCCACGGGATCTCCGCATTGAACTGGGTATGGAATTGCAGCAGCGGCTTATTCAGCACGCTCAGGCCGCCAATCCACATCTTGGCTGGAGAGAAAGTATGCAGCCAGGTAATGATCCCGGCGCACTGCTTGTCATAGTTTGCGTCGCGACACAGGGCCAGCGCTTCATCCGGTGACTTCACCAGCGGTTTCAGCTCCAGACGCATGGGTAAACCGGCCTGATTCAACCCCTCAACGACCTGACGTGCATGCTGTTCAACCTGGCGTAACGTCTCCGGCCCGTAGAGGTGCTGCGTGCCGATGACAAACCACACGCTGTAGTTGTTTGACTGTTCCATAAAACCACTCCTTTACTTTGCGCCTACCTTAGTAGGCTAATTTATTTGTCAGTCTGAACCCGGGCAGTGCTCACACAGGCTGCTTTAGCAACCTGAACGCCCTGAAGTGCGGCCCTGAAGGGGCGAGCACAGCGAGTAATCCTCACGTACTCCGTGTACGCTGGCTGTTTCGCGCTGTCCGTGTCCAGACTGCCTGCAACAATTACGCCTGTTGGGCCAGGCTCGTAGCGGAAGCGGGCCGGGCGGCGTATTGCGGTTCTGCCGTCACGCACCATTGTTGATAGCGTTGATAAAGTTGTTGATAGCGGGCGACGCGCGCCGGATCGGGCTGCATCGTCACGGCAATCGGGCTGGCCATGACCTGTTGTGCATCAGGGACGCTGGCGTGAACACCAGCGGCCACGGCGGCGAAAATGGCCGCACCCAGCGCACAGCACTCGTCAGAGGCGACGATATCCAGTGGCCGGTTCATCACATCGCAGCAGGCCTGCATAATCGCCGGAGATTTCCGTGCGATGCCGCCGAGGGTCAGAATGCTCTCGACCGGGATCTGCTGCTGCTCGAAGCACTCCATAATGGCGCGTGCGCCAAACGCGGTGGCCGCGACCAGACCGCCAAACAGCGCGGGGGCATCGGTGCCCAGATTCAGGTCGGTAATTACCCCTTTCAGACGCTGATTGGCGTTTGGCGTGCGGCGACCATTAAACCAGTCCAGCACCACCGGCAGATGGTCGAGCTGCGGATTGGCGGCCCAGGCTTCGGTCAGATCTTTAATCAGGTTTTTCTGCATCTCAGCCAGCTGAGGCTTCAGCGCCGGATGCTGCTGCGCCGCCAGCTGTAACGGCCAGCCCAGTAAACGGCTGAACCAGGCATAGATATCACCAAAGGCAGACTGACCCGCCTCCAGCCCGATAGCGCCGGGCACGACGCTGCCATCGACCTGACCACAGATGCCTTTAATATCGCGATCGCCAACTTTTTCTGCGTCAGCAATCAGGATGTCGCAGGTGGAGGTGCCGATCACTTTCACCAGCGTATAAGGTTTAGCTCCGCCACCGACTGCGCCCATATGGCAGTCAAATGCGCCACCGGAGAGCGTGACGGTCTGCGTCAGGCCCAGACGCTGCGCCCACTCGGGGCTGAGCGTGCCGACCGGCAGATCCGCGGTCCAGGTTTCTGTGAATAACGGGGAGTCGAGCTGCTGGGTTAACAGCGGGTCGAGTGCATTAAGGAAATCGACATCGGGCAGGCCGTTCCAGTCGCCGTGCCATAGCGCTTTATGCCCGGCCGCACAGCGGCCACGGCGCAGCTTATCTGGCGCGGTCGTGCCGCTTAACAGGGCAGGTACCCAGTCGCACAGCTCGACCCAGGAAACGGCGGCCTCACGCACGGCCGCATCTTCACGCGAGACGTGCAGAATTTTCGCCCAGAACCACTCCGAAGAGTAAATGCCGCCGATATAGCGGCTGTAATCCTGGAAGCGGCCGCTGTGGCACAGCTGATTAATCTCTTCGGCTTCTTCTATCGCCGTGTGATCTTTCCACAACACAAACATCGCGTTGGGGTTCTCCGCGAACTCCGGGCGCAGCGCCAGCACGTTGCCGTCGCGGTCGATGGGCGCGGGGGTTGAACCGGTGCTGTCAACGCCAATGCCGGCTACGGCGTTGCGTTGATCGTCGCTCAGTGCATTCAGCACGCCGAGCAGCGCCTGCTCCATGGCGTCGATGTAATCCTGTGGATGGTGACGAAAACGGTTCGTGTGCGGATCGCTGTATAAGCCCTGCTGCCAGCGCGGGTAGCTGCACACCGCACTCTGCAGCTCTTTGCCGCTATGACAATCCACGGCCAGCGCACGCACCGAATCACTACCAAAGTCCAGCCCAAGGGTGATGGCTCCAGCACGCATCGGAATCTCCTGTAGTTAGTTAACTCCTGTATCCTGGGTTCGGCGCGCCAGAACAGTTAGTCATCGCTGGCTGACAATATGCACTTTTCTGTCATCGGCAGTGATTTTGTGATCCATTGCAAAAGTTAAGCTCCGGTTAAATTTGCTGAATATATGGATCATTTTGTCGTGATTTTAATGTGTGATACCGCTCTACATTTTTCTTCGCTAATACCGCTAAAACTAGCCCAGCGTCTGGACAGTCTGTCAGCACATGCCAGCCTAACGCACTGATTTATGGCTGTACCCACATAAGAAAATTAACTGGTAGCGTTTACACCGATTCGTTATTAGCAGCGAAAAATAACCTGGTACCGGAGAGCATCATGCATAAATTCACTAAAGCATTCGCGGCCATCGGCCTGGCAGCGGTTATGTCACAATCCGCTATCGCCGAGACCATGAAGCTGGGTTTTTTAGTCAAGCAACCAGAGGAACCCTGGTTCCAGACTGAATGGAAATTCGCCGACAAAGCGGGCAAAGATCTTGGCTTTGATGTCATCAAAATTGCCGTGCCGGATGGTGAAAAAACCCTGAATGCCATCGACAGCCTGGCGGCTAACGGCGCGAAAGGTTTTGTTATCTGTACTCCCGATCCGAAACTCGGTTCCGCCATTATGGCGAAGGCACGCGGCTATGGCCTGAAAGTCATCGCCGTGGATGATCAGTTCGTTACTGCCAAAGGCAAGCCGATGGACACCGTGCCGCTGGTGATGATGGCGGCCACCAAAATTGGTGAGCGTCAGGGGCAGGAACTCTATAAAGAGATGCAGAAACGCGGCTGGGATGTGAAAACTACCGGCGTGATGGCGATTACCGCGAACGAACTCGACACAGCACGTCGTCGTACCGGCGGCTCAATGGACGCGATCAAAGCCGCTGGCTTCCCGGCAGCCCAGATCTACCAGGTTCCCACCAAATCTAACGATATCCCTGGCGCATTTGACGCCGGTAACTCCCTGCTGGTGCAGCATCCTGAAGTCAAACACTGGCTGGTTGTCGGCATGAACGACAACACCGTGCTGGGCGGCGTGCGTGCCACCGAAGGACAGGGCTTCAAAGCGGCTGACGTCATCGGCATCGGCATCAACGGCGTCGATGCCATCAGTGAACTGTCAAAAGATAAGGCGACCGGCTTCTACGGTTCGCTGCTGCCAAGCCCGGATATCCACGGCTACAAAAGCAGCCAGATGCTCTACAACTGGGTCAGCAAAGGTGAAGAGCCACCGAAATTCACCGAAGTTACCGATGTGGTGCTGATCACCCGTGACAACTTCAAAACTGAACTGGCGAAAAAAGGACTGATGTAACCCTGAGCCTGTCGGGCTGTTCGTAGCCCGGCATCCTTAATAGCCGATTTCGCGCCGCCCGCCGTAACAGGCCGGTGGCGCGAAAGAGTGAGGACCAACATGAACACTGATTCAGCATTTCTGTCGTTTCATGGCATCAGTAAAACCTTCCCTGGCGTGAAAGCGTTGCAGGATATCTCCTTTGACTGCCGGGGCGGTGAAGTCCATGCGCTGATGGGCGAGAACGGCGCAGGCAAATCGACGCTGTTAAAAATACTCAGCGGCAGTTATCAGCCGAGCGGCGGTGAGATTCGTATTAAAGGCAAGCCGATGAGCTTTCAGCGCACCACAGATGCGCTGGACGCGGGCGTCGCCATTATTTACCAGGAACTGCATCTGGTGCCGGAAATGAGCGTGGCGGAGAACATCTACCTCGGCCAGATTCCGCACAAACATGGGCTGGTCAATCGTAAGCTGATGCGCTTTGAGGCGGGCCTGCAGCTGAAAAATCTCGGCATGGATATTGACCCTGATATGCCGCTGAAATACCTGTCGCTGGGACAGTGGCAGATGGTGGAGATTGCCAAAGCGCTGGCGCGTAACGCGCGCATTATCGCCTTTGATGAGCCAACCAGTTCCCTGTCGGCGCGTGAAATCGACAACCTGTTCCGCGTTATCCGTCAGCTCCGCGAGGAGGGCCGGGTGGTGCTCTACGTTTCACACCGCATGGAAGAGATCTTCGCCCTCAGTGACGCCATCACCGTCTTTAAAGATGGTCGCTACGTGCGGACCTTTACTGACATGGCTAACACCCATCACGACGATCTGGTGCAGGCGATGGTGGGCCGTAACCTGGGTGATATCTATGGCTACTCACCACGCGCTAAAGGCGACGTGCGGCTTGAGCTGGACAAGGTGGAAGCGAAGGGCGTGCGGACGCCGATTTCGCTGAAAGTTCATGCCGGTGAAATCGTCGGTCTGTTTGGCCTGGTCGGAGCCGGACGCAGTGAACTGCTGAAAGGGTTATTTGGCGGCACGCGTCTGCGTGGCGGTCAGGTGATCCTGGACGGCAAACCGCTGCCGCTGCGTGAACCCATCGACGCTATCCGTGCGGGCATCATGCTTTGCCCGGAAGACCGCAAAGCCGAGGGCATTATTCCGGTGCACTCGGTGCGCGACAACATCAACATCAGCGCCCGTCGTCACAATCTTACCGCCGGTTGCCTGATAAAAAACGGCTGGGAAAACAAAAATGCCGACAGCCATATCCGCTCGCTGAACATCAAAACGCCCAGCGCCGATCAGCTGATCATGAACCTCTCCGGTGGTAACCAGCAGAAGGCGATTCTGGGACGCTGGCTTTCCGAGGATATGAAAGTGATCCTGCTGGATGAGCCCACGCGCGGCATCGATGTCGGTGCCAAACATGAAATTTATAATCTGATTTATCAGCTGGCGAACCGGGGCATTGCGGTGCTGTTCGCCTCCAGCGATTTACCGGAAGTGATGGGCCTGGCCGATCGCATCGTGGTGATGCGTGAAGGTGCCATAGCCGGTGAACTGCTGCACGACGACGCCACGGAGCAGCAGACGCTGAGCCTGGCGATGCCCAAAACCACTCAAGCGGCCGCCGTGGCCTGACAGGAGATCATCATGGCTTCATCCACGACCTCAAATACGCCGCAGCCCGCTTCACGCGGCGGCCTGCAGTTAGGTCGCATCTGGGACAACTTCGGCATGCTGGTGGTCTTTGCGCTGCTGTTTATTGTCTGTGCGATTTTTGTGCCGAATTTTGGCTCGTTTATCAATATGAAAGGCTTAGGGCTGGCGATGTCGATGTCCGGCATGGTCGCCTGCGGCATGCTGTTCTGTCTGGCCTCCGGGGATTTCGATCTGTCGGTCGCCTCGGTGATCGCCTGTGCGGGTGTGGTGACCGCCGTGGTGATCAACATGACCGAAAGCCTGTGGATTGGCGTGGCAGCCGGTCTGGTGCTCGGCATGATCACCGGCTTTATCAATGGCTTTGTGATTGCCCGACTGAAGATCAATGCACTGATCACCACGCTGGCGACCATGCAGATTGTGCGCGGCCTGGCCTATATCTTCTCTGACGGCAAAGCGGTCGGGATCGAAGATGAGCGCTTCTTTGAGCTGGGCTTTGCCAACTGGCTTGGCGTGCCAGCACCCATCTGGCTGACACTGGCGACCATGCTGATCTTCGGCTTCCTGCTTAATAAAACCACCTTTGGCCGTAATACCCTGGCGATTGGCGGTAATGAAGAGGCGGCGCGACTGGCCGGTGTGCCGGTGGTGCGTACCCGCATCATCATCTTCATTCTTTCCGGGCTGGTTTCGGCGGCGGCGGGCATCATCCTGGCGTCACGTATGACCAGCGGTCAGCCCATGACCTCTATCGGCTATGAGCTGGTGGTGATTTCTGCCTGCGTACTGGGCGGCGTGTCGCTCAAGGGCGGCATTGGCAAGATTTCCTACGTGGTTGCAGGGGTGTTAATTCTCGGCACCGTCGAGAATGCGATGAATTTATTGAATATCTCGCCATTCTCACAGTATGTGGTGCGCGGTCTGATACTGTTAGCTGCGGTGATTTTTGACCGTTACAAACAGAAAAAAGCCTGACTGATCGAGCCGTTGGCCCGCAGAAGCAGACGCCTTTGCGGGCTATCCGAACACTAACAGACTGAGTGAGGTCGCTATGTATCACCGCGAATTACCGGCCGAGCAGCAAAACCCCTTGTTGCCGGGCTATTCATTCAATGCCTGGCTGGTGGCGGGGCTGACGCCCATCACCGCTGATGGCCCGCTCGATTTCTTTATCGATCGCCCGCACGGCATGAAAGGTTACATTCTGAACCTCACCATTAAAGGCAAAGGGCGGGTATTCGACGGCGAGCGGGCATTTGACTGCGAACCAGGCGAAATGCTGCTTTTTCAGCCAAAAACCGCTCACTACTACGGCCGCGCGCCGGACAGCCCGCAGTGGTTCCACCGCTGGGTCTATTTCCGTCCGCGCGCCTACTGGCACGACTGGCTGCGCTGGCAGGATGAGCAGGAGGGCGTGGGACGACTGCTGCTGCCGGAATCGCTTCGTGGCGAGTTCGACCGCCTGTTTGCCAGTATCGAACAGACGCACAACTCGGGCCGCCGTTTTGCGGAAGAGCTGGCGATGAACCTGCTGGAACGGCTGCTGCTGCGTGCCGTTGAAGAAGATCCGCGCAGCCATCAGTTGATCCGCGACCCGCGCGTCATCGAAGCCTGTCAGTATGTCACCAACCATCTCGCCAGCGAGGTCAAGATTGAAGAGGTGGCGCGTCACGTCTGCCTGTCACCGTCGAGACTGGCGCACCTGTTCCGCGAGCAGATGGGTGTCAACCTGCTGCGCTGGCGTGAAGATCAGCGCGTTATCCGCGCCAAACTGCTGCTGCAGACCACTCAGGAACCGATCGCCTCGGTAGGGCGTGAAGTGGGTTATGACGACCAGCTTTACTTCTCACGGGTATTCCGCAAGCGTGTTGGCGTCAGTCCCAGCGACTTCCGCCGCCGCAATCAGGATGCGCACGATAGCCTGGCGGCGCAGACGGCCTGGCCCCTGGCGCGAAGTGCTATCTCTTAGTTTTTTCGGGGGATTCCGCCTTGTCCTCACCTGGTTAATAGTCTTAAATCAATCAGGTTATCAACTAAGAGCCTGCCAGGCAGGTTCTGAGAGGAATCCAAATGAGCGATAAATTACGTGTTGGTCTGATCGGCTACGGCTTTGCCAGTAAAACGTTTCATGCTCCGCTGATTGCGGGAACGCCGGACGTCGAACTGGCCGCCATTTCCAGTAGCGACGCCAGCAAAGTCCACGCCGACTGGCCTGCCGTGAAGGTGGTGGCCGATCCTCAGGCGCTACTGGACGACCCGACTCTGCAATTGATTGTTATTCCTACCCCCAACGATACGCACTTCCCGCTGGCTAAAGCGGCGCTGAATGCCGGTAAACATGTGGTGGTCGATAAGCCATTTACCGTGACGTTGTCACAGGCGCGCGAACTGGATGCGCTGGCGAAAGTTAAAGGGTTGCTGCTGTCAGTGTTCCATAATCGCCGCTGGGACAGCGATTTCCTGACGCTGAAATCCCTGCTTGAAGCGGGCTCACTGGGTGAAGTGCGTTACTTCGAATCGCATTTTGACCGTTTCCGTCTGGAAGTACGCAATCGCTGGCGTGAAATGAAGGGCGCAGGCAGCGGAATCTGGTATGACCTGGGGCCGCATCTGCTGGACCAGGCGCTGCAGCTGTTTGGCCCGCCGGTCGCCATTAATGTCGATCTGGCCGAAATGCGTCCGGGCGCGCAGACCACCGACTACTTCCACGCCACGCTGACCTATCCGCAGCGCCGCGTGGTGCTGCACGCCAGCATGCTGGTGGCGGCAGAATCCGCCCGTTACACTGTCCACGGCACGCGCGGCAGCTACGTTAAATATGGTCTGGATCCGCAGGAAGATCGCCTGAAGTCGGGTGACTTCCCGCCGCAGGAGGACTGGGGCTATGACATGCGCGACGGCACACTGACGCTGGTTGATGGCGACGCCCTGACCGAAACCACGCAGCTGACCCAGCCGGGCAACTATCCGGCTTACTATGCGGGCATCCGCGATGCCATTGCCGGACGCGGTAATAATCCGGTGACGGCGGAAGAGGCGATTCAGGTGATGGAGCTGATCGAACTGGGTCTGCAATCCGCCGAGAAACGCCAGACGCTGTCGCTGAAGCGCGTTTAATGGGTGAGTGTAATAATGGTCATTTAATACTTCGGGCAGATGCCTGACAAGCTTAAAAGCGGGCAAGTACTACAGCAATAAATTTGCTTAACATTCAGGGAACGGGGTCAGAAGAGGAAAGCGTCCCGCGCCAGGACGGCGCGGGCAGAGCATGCCAGGGATGGCGGCTTTTGCGTCTTTCCGATCTGACCCCGTTCCCTGTGTAAGCTCGGTCTTAAAGCCACCTGTCCTTGAGCATTTCCTTACATTAAAACGGGCCGGATATCCGGCCCGTTTTTATGGCTGCAACGAGCAGATTACTGCACGCGGGCGCGGATAGCCGCTTTCTCAGCCTCGCTGAGGAAGGCAATCGTCAGTCCATTCTCCTGCGCCTGACGGATCTGCGCGGCACTCAGGCCGGCAGCCGGTGCGGCATGATGATACTCATGCGCCAGTTCAATGCCCTGAACCGCGGGATCATCAGTATTGATGGTCGCCAGAATGCCATGCTCCAGGAAGGTCTTCAGCGGATGCTGCGCCAGTGAAGGCACGGTGCTGGTCTGGATATTGGAGGTCAGGCAGGATTCAATACCAATATGGTGCTCCGCCAGGAAATCCATCAGCGCGCGATCCTCAATCGCTTTCACGCCGTGACCGATACGCTCAGCGCCGAGCTCACGAATCGCCTGCCAGATGCTCTCCGGACCGGCCGCTTCGCCCGCATGCACGGTAACCCGGAAACCGGCATCGCGCGCCTGGGTAAAGTGACTCAGGAACTCGCTGCCCGGGAAGCCCAGCTCATCACCCGCCAGATCGACCGCGGTGATGTGATCGCGATGGGCCAGTAAACCTTCCAGTTCGGCAAGGCAGGCATCTTCGCCAAAGGTACGGCTCATAATGCCAATCAGACGCACGTCGATATCGTGCTGCTGACGGCCAGCGCGTACGCCGTCAATGACCGCTTCCACCACACCGGCAATCGGCAGGTTATGGGTCATCGCCATATAACCGGGCGAAAAACGAAGTTCAGCATAATGAATGCCCGCGCGCGCGGCATCTTCAACATTTTCCTGCGCAATGCGGCGGCAGGCATCCAGATCGCCCAGCACTTTCACGCCCCAGTCGAGTTTCTGCAGGAAGCTCACCAGATCAGGTTCATTCTGGCCGACCTGCACATGCGGACGCAGCGTCTCCAGCGTTGAGGCGGGCAGGGCAAGATTAAACTGGCGGCCTAAATCGAGAATGGTTTGTGCACGAATGTTGCCATCAAGGTGGCGGTGAATATCAGTCAGAGGAATTTTAGAATCGATCATGGCGCACTCGCTGAGTTGTCGGTGAAGTGCAGAGCATTATAAAAATATCTTGCGCAACAGCGCCAGCTATTTGCGCAACAGCCGCGCCGGATGCTGCTTAATTACCCATAACTGGCGGTCAAATCAGCGTTCAGGCATAAAAAAAGCGACCCGAAGGTCGCTATAGATGGAAGATAGTGCTTACTGCGGCATGCCTTCGCTGGTCGGCATACCCAGCATATAGCGGGACATAAACTGTTCCAGCGTCATCTTGTCGCCGTTCATGTTCACCTGACCGTTGGCGTACTGAAGGCTGGTCACGATGTTGTTATCCTGCTGCTGAGTCAGGCGGAACATCTGACCCATCGCCGCCAGACCTTTTACCTGCTGATCCGCCAGCTTCTGGGCGTCATCCGCCTGATAACCCTCAGCCAGACCCACTTTGTGCATGGTTTCGGTTGCCATCGGCATATTGATCACCAGCTTGCTGTCCAGGCTTTTCAGTACCCGGTCAACCATAGCGCTCAGCGTCTGGGCTTCACCGGTTACGGCAGACGGGTCGTTGAAGCTGGCCGTCAGATTAAAGGTGCTTTCACCTTTGTCATTCTTCCAGCTCAGCGGAGCAATGCTGATGGATGGCGAGCCTTTCAGCAGCATCGGCAGATTGGCCATCAGAATCTGATGCACGCCTGCCTGATAGCGGATAGGATCTTCCGCAACGCCAGGCTGGGTCAGCAGCTCCTGCATCTGCGCGTTGTAACGATCGGAGAAGGCTTTGACCGCCTGCGCATCAAACTGTGACAGCTTCATCTTCAGCGCAGCCTGACCGAAGTCCTGCTTCTGCAGCTGAACGCTTTCCACTTTGTAATCAATATCGCCGCCAATTTTACCGGCGCTGTTATCGAAAGAGGAGGTGCCTTTCATTTTATGCAGCGTCAGGGCGTCCTGACCATTGATGCTGGCATTCACCTTCTCAATGTCCACCGACTGATCGCCGATGCGCACGCCTTCCGGGCTGAGATGCGTGTTACCGCTTAGCTTCAGACCATTAACAGTGAACAGTACCGGCTGGCCCATCTCATTTTTACTGGTCAGCGCGAGGCTATCCACATCGCTGTCCAGCGACACTTTATCGCCTTTATTATCAGCGCTGACATTGAAGGTGCCGCCATTGGTGGCAAAACGCTCGCCGGTTTGCGCATTCTGATAGTCAACCGGCAGGACACGCAGCGCGGTATCGGTAGCGCCGCTGTAACCAATGCGGGTATCTGCGTTAATCAGCGATTTATTGCCGGTCAGCTCAAACAGCTTCTTCACCGCATCGGTGTTAGCCAGCTCGGTATGAACGGATGCCATGCTCGGGATCAGATTGAAATGCTTCAGCTGCGCAAACGGGAAAGGGCCATGATCGATAGTTTCATTCAGGATGATGCTCTGACCCGGCTTCAGCAGCGGGTTATCTTCCGTCTGCGAATTGGCCTGAACCACCAGATTCACCTTGCTGCTGAACACGCCGCGCTGATAGTCCTGATAGCTGATCTTCAGTCGGCTGTTAGGGGCATAAGCGTTCAGCTGTGCATTGGCGTTCTGCACCAGCTCATCCCTGTGGCTTTCAATTTGCTTGCCGGTGAACCACGCCGCGCCAGTCCAGACTACGCCCAGTGCGATGATGACACCTACGGCAACATTGGTCTTTTTCATTGCTGATTCGTCCTTATCCTTGAGTCCGCTTATGCCGCAGGTTTACCCCAGCGACCGAAGAAAAACGCCCGCAGGCGTTTAAAAGCTAATAGGTTGAAATAATAGCAGTTAACAGAGATTCCGTCAGCCGCTCTACCCTAAGTCGTTAAATACCCGCGCCAGCCGGCCCGTACCGGCGACCGTTACCGGCGATTCGCTGGCGGCAATGAAGCAGGATTCACCCGGTTTCAGCGTCAGTTGCTGATCGTCTTTGGCGATAACCGCCTGGCCTTCGATGCAGAACAGCAGGGCGGCGCTCTGCTGCGCCAGCGATTGCGGTTCTGCGTTCAGGCTATGGATGGCAAAGGCAAAATCTTCCACCGGAATCGGGAAGCGCTGCGCGTTGCCCTGTTGCTCTGGCTCCGTCAGCAGCGAGCTGGCAGGTTTTTCATCAAACTTCAGGTTGGCCATCAGCTCGTCGATATCGATATATTTCGGGGTTAAACCGGCCCGCAATACGTTATCAGAGTTGGCCATCACCTCCAGCGCCACGCCTTTCAGATACGCGTGCGGGGTTTCCGCGTAGAGGAACATCGCCTCGCCGGGCTGCAGGGTGATGACATTCAGCAGCAGCGGTGAAAACAGGCCGCTGTCGTCAGGATATTCAGCCGCAATCATGCGAATAGTTTCCCACGGCTCACCCTGCTGCGCATCAAGCGCGGATTTCAGCACGCCCAGCGCCAGTGATTTCGCTTCACCCTCCAGTGACAGCAGGGTAGAGAACAGCGCAGCAAGCGTCTCCTGATCCGGATGTTGCAAAAAATGGGCAATCTGAGGATGAGCACCTGCAACCGGCTCCAGCAGGGAGACCATCTGCGTCAGCGTGCGAAAGCCATTCATTGCCTGGAACGGCGTCAGCGCATAGACCAGCTCCGGCTTGTGGTTTGCATCTTTATAGTTGCGCTCGGCGGCTGTCAGCGGAATCCCCGCCGCATTCTCACGGGCAAAGCCCACTTCGGCCGCACGTTTGCTGGGATGGACCTGAATCGACAGCGGCTGATCGGCACACAGCACTTTGAACAGGAACGGCAGTTCACCAAAGCGCTGTGCTACCGCGTCACCCAGCATCGCGGCGGGCGCCGCATCAATCACGTCACGTAACGAACGCTCGCTGCCCTGTTCCATCACGGTTGAGGGACTTTTCGGATGTGCGCCCATCCACAGCTCTGCCATCGGCAGGCCCTCGGGATTGGCAATTCCATAAAGCTCAGTCAACGCCGTTTTGCTGCCCCATGCGTAATTTTGCAGCGAATTGTTCATTTTTTGCATTGTATAACCCTTTATCACGGGAAATTATTGCGGCTATTAAAGCAGAAACTACCGGTAAAAATACATATCCAGCGCAAAAGGACGCTAAGCTCTGATAATGTTAAATTATTGTGTATTACTATCCTGACTGTCCGACAGTTGATTGCAACGACCTGGCGGTCATTCTTTTAAAAACAAGGTGAAGGAGACGTATTCATGGCAGGCAACCGCATTGAGAAAGATTCAATGGGCCCCATCGATGTACCGGCAGACAAACTCTGGGGCGCGCAGACGCAGCGCTCGCTGGAACACTTCCGTATCTCAACCGAAAAAATGCCGACCGCGCTGGTGCATGCGCTGGCACTGACCAAACGCGCCGCGGCCAGCGTTAACCGCGATCTGGGACTGCTGCCCGCTGACCGCGCAGATGCGATTGTCAGCGCGGCGGATGAAGTGCTGGCGGATAAGCATGCGGACGAGTTCCCGCTGGCGATCTGGCAGACCGGCTCCGGTACCCAGACCAACATGAACATGAATGAGGTGCTGGCAAACCGCGCGAGTGAAATTCTTGGCGGTGAGCGCGGAATGTCGCGCCTGGTCCATCCCAACGACGATGTGAACAAGAGCCAGAGCTCCAACGACGTCTTCCCGACGGCGATGCATGTTGCCGCCGTCATCGCGCTACGCGAACAGTTAATCCCTCAGATTCAGGTACTGAAAAAGACGCTCAGCCAGAAGTCTGATGCGTTTAAAGACATCGTTAAGATTGGCCGTACCCATCTGCAGGATGCGACGCCGCTGACGCTGGGCCAGGAGCTTTCCGGCTGGGTGGCGATGCTGGAGCACAACCTGAAGCATATCGAACAGAGCATTCCGCACGTTGCGGAGCTGGCGCTGGGCGGAACCGCGGTGGGCACTGGTCTGAACACCCATCCGGAATATGCAGTGCGCGTGGCGAAGGCGCTGGCCGATCTGACGCAGCAGCCATTTGTCACCGCACCAAACAAGTTTGAGGCACTGGCAACCTGTGATGCGCTGGTGCATGCGCATGGCGCGCTGAAAGGGCTGGCCGCTTCACTGATGAAAATTGCCAACGATGTGCGCTGGCTCTCTTCCGGCCCGCGCTGCGGCATCGGTGAAATCGCTATTCCGGAAAACGAACCTGGCAGCTCCATCATGCCGGGCAAAGTTAACCCAACGCAGTGCGAAGCGATGACCATGCTCTGCTGTCAGGTGATGGGTAACGACGTGGCGATCAATATGGGCGGCGCATCCGGTAACTTTGAGCTGAACGTCTTCCGCCCGATGGTGATCCATAACTTCCTGCAATCAATTCGCCTGCTGGCGGATGGCATGGACAGCTTTAATCATCACTGCGCCGTCGGTATTGAGCCGGTGCGTGAGCGCATCGATCAACTGCTGAACGAATCGCTGATGCTGGTGACGGCGCTGAATACCCACATCGGCTATGACAAAGCGGCTGAAATTGCCAAGAAGGCGCATAAAGAGGGGCTGACGCTGAAGGGTTCGGCGCTGAAACTGGGGTACCTCACTGAAGAGGAGTTTGATGCCTGGGTCCGTCCGGAAGAGATGGTCGGCAGCATGAAGTCGTAAGCTCAGCGATGAAGAAGAGGCCAGCGGATGCTGGCCTTTTTTTATATCGGGCAATCGACCCACAGATGCAGTCGGGGTATCAGCAGATTCAGTGGTTCAGCGGCGGGTTTATGCCGGTGCGTAATGTTATCCGCGTCATAATTAAGCAGCTCGCCCAGTACCGGAACCTGACTGCGATCGCGGCAGATCACCAGTATCGGTGACGGGCAGGCCAGCTGGGTCTGTTTTTTTTCGTCCGCGCGCCAGACGCGTGCGACCGGCTGGACTTTCACCGGACGCTTGATTTTCAGCCGGGCCGAGGCGGGCAGGGCGCGCACGCTTGCCAGCTCCTCCTGCACTTTTTCCGCCCACTGTTCACGTGACCACGGTGCCTGCGCGCGTCCCGCCTTCAGGCTTTTTTCCAGCTGGGCGATCACCTCTTCGCGCTTAAGGTTCTTGATAATGTGCTTATTGGCCCAGCCGAAACGCAGGCTGTCAGGGGCGCTGAGCAGGGTGATCGTGCGGTAGGCATTCAGGGTAATCAGACCGCGCAGATGCTGGTGAACGAACTCGAAACGCGCTTCACTCGGCAGGCCCGAGTCCACCGTAATCAGCTGCTCCAGCCGCGCCTTAAGCTGATTAATGAGGTCGACCAGCGAACCGATCTCCGCTTCGCGCTGTTCATCACATTCGATACAGAGTGCCCCAGGCAGGCGCACAGCAGCCTTGGTACTCAGCTGTTCAGACTGATGCTGCATAAACAGGCGGCAGTAATGGTCCAGCGCCATTTTTAACGCGCTGTCGCCCAGATGCTGCTCGACGGCGATCTGAGTAATCGCTTCATGTTCGCGGCCTTTCACCACCGGCGGCAGGCTGAAGACGCGGGCGATAAGTAAAGGCTGCGCCTCAATCTGCTGGCGCAGCTCGCCCAGCGCCAGTTCCAGGTCGTTTACACACTGATGCATATCAGCCACTAAGTCGTAGCGCGTCATGTTGTGCCTCCATAGTTACAACGTCCACAATGTGGCAGATGCCTGTCAGGGATGCAAGTGCTTTATAGTTACAACATACTATAAGTATGTTTTAAAAACGTGCGGCCTGCCTGGCCATACAGTAAAAAGAGCGTCCCGCATTCTGGCTTCTGGCAGAACATGTTATAAAAACGGTTCGCCTGCTAATGAAGAGATTGCCTGTGAGTCAGAACAACAAACCCGGTATCGCCGCCATTTTCACCCTGGGCCTGGTGCAGATCCTCTCCTGGGGAGGGTCGTTCTACCTGATGGCGGTGATGGCGAACCCGATTGCAGCTGAGACGGGCTGGTCGCAGCAGTGGATCTATGGTGCGCTCTCGACGGGGATACTGGTGTCAGGCCTGCTGTCACCGCTGGCCGGCAGGATTATCGCCCGTACCGGCGGTCGTCTGCTGCTGGCGTTGAGCGGTCTGGTAATGGCAGTAGGGCTGGTGATGATGGCGGTCAGCGATTCGCTGCCGCTGTTTCTGTTTGCCTGGGTGATCATCGGCATAGGGATGGCGATGGGCCTCTACGATGCCCTGTTTGCCACACTCGGCACCTGCTATGGCGGTCAGGCGCGTTCGGCGATCACCGGTATTACGCTGATTTCAGGCTTCTGCACCACGCTGGTCTGGCCGGGAACGGCGTTGCTGATTCATGGATTTGGCTGGCGAGATGCGTCACTGATTATTGCGGCAATGATGGTGGTCTGCGTGCTGCCTGCCTATCTGTTTGCCTTACCGGCGAGCCATGCTAAGTCGCCTGCGAAAAGGGGAGTTAGACACTCTGCTACGCCGGAGATTGAACCTGCGCTGTTCTGGCTGCTGTGCGCCATTTTTACCCTCGCGTCGGTGATCATGACGGCGATTTCCGTGCAGCTTATCACGCTGTTGCAGGCGAGTGGCCATACGCTAACGTCGGCGCTGGCGATCAGCGCTGTGCTCGGCCCGTGTCAGGTAGGTTCGCGCATCGTCGATATTGTTTTCAAACGCAGTCATCCGATCCGCACCACCTTTTTTTCCGTCGGGCTGGTGGCGCTGGGCCTGCTGCTGCTGGCTCTCTTTCCGCAGATGGCGCTGCTGAGCATGGTGCTGTATGGCGCAGGAAATGGCTTACGCGCCATCGTGCGCGGAACTTTACCGCTGGCGATGGTCAAACCAGAGTCTTACGCGATTGTGGTGGGGAAAATGGCCCGCCCGGCGCTAATGGGACAGGCACTGACGCCGCTGATTGGTGGATATGTGTTTGAAAAGATGGGGGCATCGGCGACGCTGTGGTTGCTTTGCGCTTTAGCAATCTTTAACGTGGTGCTGGTTATGGCGCTAAAGCAGCGATTACCGGCGGCAGCGGTCACCACCGCATGACCGAACTGCTCACCGTGTCCGGCAGGATAAGAATGAAGAGCAGGGTAAGCACCTTGTGCTATCAGGCCTCCGCCTTTGGTGAATACGTGCCTTGTC
Organism: Pantoea sp. SM3640; assembly: GCF_015654165.1. NCBI lineage: Bacteria > Pseudomonadati > Pseudomonadota > Gammaproteobacteria > Enterobacterales > Erwiniaceae > Pantoea > Pantoea sp. SM3640. Next base: position 1,968,874 of record NZ_CP064872.1, on the reverse strand, counting down.
ATTGCCGGTTTGCTTCAAAAAAGCAACAGTGTTTGTTATATTTATTGCTCATTGATTGTTCACTTATGCGGCAATAAAACAATAAGATGCACCGCAACTCAGGATAAAGAAATGCTTGATTACCGCTTCCCGACAGCTTTGCAAATGGTTCTGAGCGTAGCGATGGCGGAGCAAATGGGTAAACGCTCTACCAGCGCGATTCTGGCCTATGGGCTGGAAGCGAATCCCAGTTTCATCCGAAAATTAATGGTCCCGCTGACCCGTGACGGCATTATCGTCTCTACGCTGGGCCGTACCGGTTCGATTCATCTCGGCCGTCCTGCTGCGGATATTACCCTGCGGGATATCTATGTCTCCGTCATTGAAGACAAAAAGATCTGGGCCGCGCGTCCCGATGTCGCGCCGCGCTGTCTGGTCAGTGCCAACCTCTGCTGGTACTTCAAATCGATAGCCGACGAAGCCGAGCAGGCATCGCTGGATGTACTCGCAAAACGCACCGTGGCCGACGCGCTGAACGAGCTGAAGAAACGCGACACCAGCAACTGCACCGCCGTACCGGAACCTGAACCCGAAGAGAGTGAAGAACTCTGCAAAAAGAGCCGCTGATTGCGGCTTTTTTTATATCTGCTGATCAGTATCGTCCTGCCTCAAATCTGCCATAAATCAATACCCATCTTTCTGAGTTCGGTCATCGCGATAAACGTAATAAATTGTTTGAAAACTCAGTCAGGGTCCCAACATTATTGTTGCCTTAAGTACCACCAATGTTATTCTTGCTGTTATACACAGCGAGGGAACGCGATGAAGTACAGTGAATTCAGACGCTGGCTCATTCAGCAGAGCGCTATTTTGACTAAGCACCGCAGTGGAAGCAGCCATTTCAAGGTCTTCCTGGGCGACAGGCAATCCATTTTTCCGGATCATGGAGCGAAAGAAATGCCTGAATGTACGCGCAGAAAAATTTTAAAAGATCTGGGCCTGTGAGCCCGATCAGAGAGGTAACCCTATGTTTAATTATGCCGTCAGCTTAACCCATGACGCCAAAACCGATACCTATGAGGTCTCGTGTCGTGATTTGCCGTTACTGCATTCCGTCGGCGCCACCGTTGAGGAAGCACTGTCAGAAGCCAAAGATGGACTGGTGACGGCTATCTCTCTTGAGATGGATACCCGTCGTCCGATTCCGGTCGCCAGTAAACCGCTGGAAGGTGAATACATTGTCTCCGTACCTGTGCTGGTGGCGATGAAAGCGGCACTTTATAACGCAATGATTGAAACCGGCACTCGTAAAGTCGATCTGGCACGCCAGCTGGGCGTGAATGGCCCACAGGTTGATCGACTGCTGGATGTTGAGCACTCATCGAAAGTTGAAAAAGTGGAGATGGCGCTGGCGCAACTGGGACGAAAAGCCCAAATTGAGATTCGCACCTGATTATCTGCCCGCAAGAATAATGCAGGAGTTTAAGATGGATAATTATTCTGATCTGGCTACTGTCGCCGGGTAACCCGCAGTCATCACTTACGTTCCCGAAATCAACCTGTTCCGTGGACGCTTTACTGGCCTGTCAGGCTACTGTGATTTTGTCTCTGACAGCGTGCAGGGCCTGCACAAAGAAGGGGAGATTTCGCTGCGCAAATACCTGGAAGATTGCGCTGCCTCCGGCATTCATCCCTATGCGGAGCAGGAAAAAATCAAGACCTTTACGCTGCGCTATCCTGAATCGCTGGGCGTGCGGCTCTCGCAGGCTGCTGCGCAAAATGAAACCTCCCCGAAAGCGTTTATCGTTGAAACGCTGAATGAAAAATTAAATCAGCGTTAATCACCATGCTGCCAATCTCAGACAAAAAAAGGGGCGATCACCCGATCGCCCCTGTTAACGTTTACGGTTTACGCCGTCACTGATTCCGCGTTATCTGACCGGCGCGTCACCAGCTTGCGCAGGGCGACATAGAACACCGGCGTCAGGAACAGGCCGAACAGCGTTACGCCAAGCATGCCGGAGAAGACGGTAATACCGGTCACGCCGCGCACTTCTGCACCCGCACCTTCACCCAGAATCAACGGGATGGTACCGGCGATAAAGGCGATTGAGGTCATCACAATCGGACGCAGACGCAGGCGACACGCTTCCAGCGCCGCTTCGATAATCCCTTTGCCCTGAATCTCCAGCTCGCGCGCAAACTCCACGATAAGAATCGCGTTCTTACAGGCGAGGCCCATCAGCACCACCAGTCCGACCTGCACGAAGACGTTGTTGTCTCCGCCAGTCAGCCAGACGCCAAACAGCGCAGAGAGCATCGTCATCGGCACAATCAGGATCACCGCCAGCGGCAGCGTCCAGCTCTCATACAGCGCCGCCAGCACCAGGAACGCCAGCAGGACGGCCATCGGGAAGACAATCAGCGCGGTATTGCCCTGGGTTGACTGCTGATAGCTCAGGTCGGTCCACTCGATGTTCATACCGTTAGGCAACAGCTGACCGGACATCGCTTCCAGCTGACTCATCGCCTGCGCCGAAGAGAGCACGCGCGGGTCGGCATCGCCAATCAAATCCGCCGCCGGATAGCCGTTATAGCGGATCACCGGATCGGGGCCGTAGGTAGTGGTGATGTTCACCATGCTGCCAATCGGCACCATCTCACCGCGGTCGTTGCGGGTACGCAGGTTGGCAATATCCTCGACGCTGTCGCGGAACTCCCCATCCGCCTGCGCCATGACGCGCCAGGTGCGCCCAAAGCGGTTAAAGTCATTCACGTACGACGAGCCGAGATAGGTCTGCAGCGTGCTGAACAGCGCGGTCAGCGACACGCCCTGAGCTTTGGCTTTATCCCGGTCAACCTGCACATCAAGCTGTGGAACGTTGGCCTGATAGGAGGAGATAGGGAAGTGCATACCTGGCGTCTGCATGATGCTGCCCGACAGCGTATTAATCGCCGTCTGCAATGCGCCATAGCCCAGACCGGCACGATCCTGCACATAGAGCGAATAGCCCGAACCCTGACCCAGCCCCAGAATCGGCGGCGGCATAATCGAGAAGCCAAAGCCCTGCTGGATCTGCGCGATTTTCGCATTGATCTCTGCGTTAATCTCCGCTGCTGTGTGCTTGCGCTCATTAAACGGCTTCAGGCCGAAGAACACCGTTCCGCTGTTCGGGGTGTTGGTGAACTGCAGCGCATTCAGGCCGGGGAAGGCCACCGCATAGGCGACGCCATCGGTCTGCATACCGATTTCGCTCATCTTACGAATCACTTCATCGGTGCGTGCCAGTGAGGAGCCTTCCGGCATCTTCACGCCGCCAATCAGATAGAGCTTATCCTGGGTCGGGATAAAGCCACCCGGCACGGTGTGGAACATAAAGCCGGCACCGGCCAGCAGCAGGATATAGACGCCAAATACCGCGCCACGGCGACGCAGCGTGCGGCCGACCAGCGACTCATAGCCGTGCGCACTGCGCTGGAAGAAGCGGTTAAACGGACGAAACAGCCAGCCGAACAGCGCATCAATGATCCGCGTCAGCCGATCTTTCGGCGCATCATGTCCTTTCAGCAGCATCGCCGCCAGCGCAGGCGAGAGCGTCAGCGAGTTAATGGCCGAGATCACCGTGGAGATCGCGATCGTGGTGGCGAACTGCTTGTAGAACTGCCCGGTCACGCCAGAGAGAAACGCCATCGGCACAAACACGGCGCACAGCACCAGCGCGATGGCGATGATCGGCCCGGAGACCTCACGCATCGCCTGATGCGCGGCGGCGCGCGGCGACAGTCCCATCTCGATATTACGTTCGACGTTCTCCACCACCACAATGGCGTCATCCACCACAATACCGATCGCCAGCACCAGCCCGAACAGGCTCAGCGTGTTAAGCGAGAAGCCAAGCAGATAGAGCACGCTAAACGTACCCACCACCGAAACCGGCACCGCCAGCAGCGGAATAATCGAGGCGCGCCAGGTCTGCAGGAACAGAATCACCACCAGCACCACCAGAATCACCGCCTCCAGCAGGGTCTGCACCACCGCTTTAATGGAGTCGCGGACAAACACGGTCGGATCGTAAGGCGCAGCCCATTTCACATCGTTAGGGAAGCGGGTTGCCAGCTCATCCATTTTGGCGCGAACCGCATTGGAGAGGTCGATGGCGTTAGCGCCCGGCGCTTGGAAGATGCCGATACCGACCGCATCTTTGTTATTCAGCTGGGAGCGCAGGGCATAGCTGCCTGATCCCATCTCAATCCGCGCCACATCGCGCAGCCGCACCAGCGAACCATCTTCAGAGGTTTTCAGGATGATATCGCCAAACTGCTGCTCGCTCTCCAGTCGGCCCTGAGTGTTGATCGACAGCAGGAAGTCGCTCTGCTTTTTCAGCGGCTCCGCGCCCAGCTGACCGGCAGAGACCTGCACGTTCTGCTCCTGCATCGCCGTCACCACGTCAGAGGCCGTCAGGCCGCGCGCCGCGACTTTATTGGGATCAAGCCAGACGCGCATCGCATATTCACCTGCGCCAAAAATCTGGATCTGACCGACACCCGGCAGGCGCGCCAGCTCATCTTTCACCTTGAGCGTGGCGTAGTTACGCAGATAGAGCGAATCGTAGGTATTGTTCGGTGAGAACATGTGCACGACCAGCGTCAGCGTCGGCGACATCTTCTGGGTGGTAACACCCAGCCGACGCACATCTTCCGGCAGACGCGCTTCCGCCTGTGCCACGCGGTTCTGCACCTGCACCTGTGCCTGATCGGGATCGGTGCCCGGACGGAAAGTCACGGTCGTCACCAGCACGCCGTCCGAACCGGCCACTGACTTCATGTACATCATGTTTTCGACGCCGTTAATCGCCTCTTCCAGCGGCGTCGCCACGGAATCCGCAATCACTTTCGGGTTAGCGCCAGGGTACTCGGCGCGCACCTGCACGCTGGGTGGCACAACGTCGGGATATTCACTGATCGGCAGCAGCGGAATGGCAATCATGCCGGTAACAAAAATCAGGATCGACAGCACCGCAGCAAAAATAGGCCGGTCGATAAAAAAGCGGGAAAAGTCCATAGCGGCCTCGAATTATTGAGCGGCTGCCGCACGCATGGCGACCTGCTGAGCAGTGACCGGCATGCCGGGCATAAATACTTTTTGCAGACCGGCAATGATGACCTTGTCACCGGCTTGCAGACCCGATTTAACGATACGCAGGCCATCCACCATCGCGCCTGGCTGGATATCGCGCCGCTGCGCTTTACCTTCACCGTCCACCACGTAGACATACTTGCGATCCTGATCGGTCAGGACCGCTTTATCGTCAATCAGCACCGCTTCGAACTGCGCGCTACCGGGCAGACGCACACGGGCAAACAGACCCGGCGTGAACTGACGCTGCTGATTGTCGAGCAGGGCGCGCATACGAATGGTGCCGGTACTGGCGGTCAACTGGTTATCCATGAAGTCGATCCTGCCCTGATGCGGAAAACCCTGTTCGCCGACCAGGCCAATCTCAGCGGGCAGGGCATGGCGCTGCTGGCCCTGACGCGTCATCGCCTGATAGTTGAGGAAGGTGTTTTCATCGACATCGAAGTAGACATACATCTGCTGCTGCGACACCAGCGTGGTCAGCACACTGGCGCTGTCACCAGCGGTCACCAGGTTACCGGCGGTGATCATCGCCCGGCTGGCGCGGCCATCGATCGGCGCAGTGACGCGGGTGAAGTCGAGGTTCAGCTGAGCCATGTCGACCGCGGCTTCAGCGGCCAGCACATCGGCCTGCGCCTGGCTGGCAGCAGAGCGACGCTGTTCCCACGCCTCGCGGGAAATCGCCTGGGTGCCAATCAGTTTCTCGCTGCGGCCCGATTCGCTGCGGGCCAGACTGGCCTGACTGCGCGCCCGTGCCAGTTCCGCTTTGGCCTGCTCCAGCGCCGCGCGGTAGCTCCGGTCATCAATGGTAAACAGCACCTGACCTTTTCTGACCTCATCGCCTTCGCGATAGTTAACGGCGTCGATATAGCCCGAGACGCGCGGCCGCAGCTGAACGCTCTGCACCGCTTCCACCCGGCCATTGAAATTGTCCCACTGGCTGACCGGCTTGATCAGCACCGGCGCGGCACTTACCTCAGGCGGTGGCGGTGGGGCGTTTTGCGCCACACCTTTATCGCAGCCGCTCAGTTGCGTGATGAGCAGTACCATCCCTAAGAGGGTTAAACCCTGACGAACCCGGTTCGTAATCATTGTTGTTATTCCGCGATAGATATAAAAGACGACCTGCAGGCCAATATTTGCAACTTTTAATATTGCAATTAATCGCAGGGAGTGTAGGCTTGCGTCGCGGGCAACTGCAAGAATAACAGATACACTTTATGTGCGGTTTTGGACAGAGCGTTGAAAGCCTGACCAGTTGCGTTAAAACCCTACAAACAGTGCGGCATTTAATGTACTAATAAAACTTGCATTAAATGGCATAGTCAGCCACCCTTAAGTGTAACTGCAACTGATACTAATACTTTTCGCTACAGCGACGGGAGAGACTGGAATGATGAGTGACGCCTTTATTCATGATTTAATCGACTGGATTGATAACAACATTGAAGCACGTCTGGACCTGGATACGGTTTCAGAACGCGCCGGTTACTCTAAATGGCACCTGCAGCGTATGTTCAAAGAACATACCGGCTACCCACTGGGTGAATACATCCGGGTTAAGAAACTGAAGAAATCAGCCGATCGTCTGACCAGCACCGATGAACCGATTCTCAATGTGGCGATCTCATTAGGCTTCGACTCTCAGCAATCTTTTAACCGCAGCTTCAAACGTCAGTATGGTGTCGCGCCGGGTGCATGGCGTCGGCACAGCGGGGAATCGCACGCCGCATAACCTCGCCAGGGCCAGCTTGTCTGGCCCGCGCTTTTCTCCGGGCGCAAAACTGGTATCATCTGCATCCTGTCGTCACGGATGCCATCATGTCAAAAAAACTCTGGATTGGACTTTTTCTTGTCCTCGCGGCCTGTTTCTACGGCCTTAAACCTTATCTGAATACCGTTTCAGCCCCTGCGCAGGCGGATATCGCCACCCTGACTGACGCCCATACCGTGGCGCGCTGGGTGCTGCAGCATCAGCAATTGCCGGACTACTACCTCACTAAAAGTGATGCGCGTAAGCGTGGCTGGAATCCGGCTAAAGGCAATCTGTGCGAGGTGCTGCCGGGCAGAGCTATCGGCGGCGATCGCTTTACCAACCGTGAAAAGCGACTGCCCGCGCGTGCAGGCCGTCAGTGGTATGAAGCGGATGTGAATTATCGCTGCGGTCACCGCGACGCCGATCGCCTGGTTTACTCCTCTGACGGGCTGGTATTTCTCTCCACCGATCACTACCGCAGCTTCAGACAGGTGCCCTGATCATGCTTAACCTGACCTTTGATCTGCGTCAGCTCACCACGCGCGCGGCCTTTTATCAGCAGTTTGCTGAGCAGAGCGGCTGCCCGCAGAGCTTCGGACATAATCTGGATGCGTTGTGGGACTGGCTGACGGGCGGAATGGCGCTGCCTGCCACGATGTGGCTGCAGCACTATGCTGCGCATCAGGCCGATTTAGCGCCGGTGCTGGCGCTGCTGGAAGAAGCGGCGCAGTCGCTGGAGGGCGAACTGCGCCTGATTATCGATTAAGTGCGCAGGGGCTTAAGGAGCGCAATCAGCGCTTCGCGGGCCGCCAGCGGCAGGTCGCCGCCGCCGGTGTAACCATTGTTCTCAATGATCACCTGATTCAGCCCCACCAGCCAGTCGTAGATATAGTAGGCGGTGTGGTTGGCCGGCGCAGCAGAGAGCTTGGTCAGGCGCTGACCGGCACTGAAGCTGACGCTGGGTGCCGGCGGACGGGAGAAAATCGCCTGACCCCGGTTAACCCGGCTGGCAGGGCGTTCCGATTCAGGCCGCTGTAAGAAGCCGAGCCAGGCCACAAAATCCCCCAGCACCGTCATCGCCCGCGTCACCTGACGATCGGCGCGGGATTCATGGCTGACGCTCTGGGTATCCGGCTCATGCAGCGCCTGCTGCAGTTTCTGTGCGATATCGGTGCGGAAACCGGCTGTAATTAACTCTTCAACCAGCCACTCCATCGTCGCCTTGTCCACATTCAGCAACGCCAGCAGGCTGCGGTTTTCCGGCAGCTGACGCAGATGATCCAGCCACAGCAGCAGTACCTGACGGGGATACTGCTGGGTGCTCTGCAGACTCTGACGCGGCTGAACCGGCGCTTCCGCCGGACTCTCGCTGAACAGGTCAAATTCAAAGCCGATACCAAACTGATTTTCCGGTGCCTGTATCGTGGCCGGCTTGCTGCCTGGCAGGGCTGACTGATTGAGCCAGAGCTGGCGCAGCGCTTCACGCGGCGGCTGCAGGCGCTCCAGCAGTTCACCATGCAGGCCGGTGCGATGCTGTAAACACTTCAGCAGCGTGTCGGCGATATTCTGTTTGCGTGCCGCCTGCTCCGGGCTGGCACCCGCTTCGGTCCAGGGCAGCAGACGTCGCTCTACCACGGTGTGCTGAATCTGTGCCAGCTGAGCCAGCAGCATGTCGCGGCGGGCTTCCGGCTGCATCTCCTCCAGCAACCAGCTCGCCATGCGGTCGACGCCTGCGCGATCCAGCGCCAGCATCGATCCCCAGTGCTGACCGGGCTGTCCCATCTGACGCTGAACCGCCTCATCTACGTTGACCTGCTGATGACGGGCATCGAACGGGGTAATCGCCCAGATCAGACGCGGTTTCTCTGCGGATTCCTGGGCAGGCTGGTGACGCTGCCATTCGCGCAGTGTTTCGCTGGCAAGATCGGCATCCTGACGGTGGCTGGCTGCGGTGCAGACCAGCAGCAGATCAATCGCCTGCCGCGCGGCGTAAAAGCCAGGCAGCAGGGCGCGTTTCTGTTCCAGCAGCTGAGCACGCAGCGGATCCTGCTGCTGCAGGCGCTGGCGATCTTCCTGCGTTGCCGCATCACTGGACTGACCCGGCGCGGGCAGCTCCAGCATATCGGCATCATCATAAAGCGCGGTTCGCGGAGTAGAACTCAGCGGGACCAGCACCTCCAGCGTCAGCAGCGCCAGTAATCCCAGCGGCACGTTCTGCGCCTTGCCGATGCGATTACCGTTCATCGGGCAGACTTCCACTGACTGCTGCTGATCCTGTTCACTGGCCGGCACAATCAGCTGCTCGGCGGGCAGCAGTGATGCGTCGGTCAGCAGGCTCAGCGGGGCGAGCACCCGGCTGCTGTTACGCAGCTGATGACGCAGGTGCAGCAGGGTGCGCAGCATTTCATTCAGGGCAGGCTGAGCAGGCCACAGCAATGAAAAGAGCTGTACCCGATCGTCAACGCTGAGCCAGGGCGCCAGCTCAACGGCCTGCGGCCAGAAATGGCGATCCAGCCGCGCATCGTGGTGCGGGCGACGGCGGCTCCAGGACCAGAGGGTGACCAGCGCGTCGCCTTCCAGACCGGCCAGCGGCGTGGTGAGGCGATGACGCTGCAGGCGCTGCAGTGTGCTGTCGATCTGTGCGGTGTCGGGCGTGGACGCTCTGGCACAGGCGACCATCAGCCGCACCAGTTCCGCTTCGCTCAGCAGCGTCAGTTCAACCGGCCATTCGCCTGACAGCGGTTCGCGCTGATGGCTGAAGCGGGTGGCGGTCGCAAAATCGAGGTTGCCGGGATTGATATGCTGGAACCAGCTCAGCTGTTTATCGCCCATCCGGGTCACTAACTGGCCCTGGGCATCGGCCACCATTTCGTTCAGCAGCCAGGCTTTACCCGCCTGGGACTGACCAAACAGCGCCAGCGTGACCGGACGCGCCACCTGCTGTGCCAGCGCCTGAGTCTGCACGCGCGCCTGGCGCAGTTGCAGCGTCAGGGTTTCTGCTTCCAGCGCCAGACGCGGCGACTGCTCACGGGTGGTCTCAATCCAGTTCAGGCTGTTATTCAATGCGTCCTGCAACAGGCTGAGACGTTTTGCCAGCGTTTGTGGCTGACGGGGTTTTAACGCTTTCATCGTTTACATACGCTCCCGCTGTCAATCCAGTATTGCGCATTGGCATTGCCGGTCGCCGACAGGGTATTCAGCTTCAGACTTAACTGCTCCAGCGGCACGCGGGTGCCATCGTCCAGGCGCGCATCGCTCAGCACCAGACTTTCCGGGCCGGCGGCGTCGGGACCGGCTTTGACGGCCAGACGGATGCGCAGCACGCTTTCACCGGCTACTTTGCGCGCCAGCGTGGCGTCGTTCAGCGTCAGGCTGTAGAGCGGCGAGGCGGGCCAGCGTTCGTTATCCAGCTGACGGAAACCGAGACAGACGTTGCCGCGAATACGGAAACTGCTTTTTTTATCCAGCGCATAGCCGGGATCGTCGAGGTCAATTTCGCTGTAGCAGAGGTTCTCGTCCGTCAGCGCCTGGTTTTCATCGAGCATGCCAAGGTAGCGAATGGTCGAATAGGGTTCAAAATCCCCGGCACGGAACCAGAAGCTGCTGAGCCGCAGGTCCAGCGCCAGCAGGCAAAGCATCGCGCCGACCGCTGCAGTGGATTTCGGGTTATCGATGCGGCCATGTTTGTTAAACGGATACCAGTCGCTGGTGTGGTAGCCCTCCAGCGACAGAATACGGCTGCCCGGCAGCGGCTGCAGATGGCGCACCAGCGCCTGAATACCCGGGAAGCGCGACGGACGACCGGTCAGCAACAGCACATCGCACTGATAGAGCGACACCACTTCACACATGGAGCGCAGCGCCGGAATAATCGCCATGCGGTGCTGCATAAATTCGCCGTGCAGCTGCGACAGGCTCACCACCAGCGGCACCTGCAGCAGGTCAAAGCGGCTGTTACCGCCCAGTTCGCGCTGAATTTCACCGTTAACAAACGCCAGCACCGCCTCGCCCGGTGGCTGATCGACCAGCTCGCCAAACAGCGCGTTGATCTCCGCATGGCTCTCCAGCGGATCCCAGTTTTCGTAACGCTCCAGCACCGCCTGCGCCAGCGGAATAAACAGCTGTAAGGTGACCTGCTGACGCAGCGTCGCCTGACCGTCCATACGACTGTCGTGACCGAACAGCTTGTTCATCAGCGGTTCCGCCAGGGTCAGGCCTGCTCTCTGCAGATGCTGCTGCAGCGCCGGTAAGATCCACAGCTGAATCACATCCAGCAGAATGTCGTCGCCCGCCACTTTAAAGCCTTCACGGAACAGCAGGCGCGGGGTGATTTTGACGTTGTTACCCTGACCATCATCCAGACGATACTGCGTGATGGCGAGGTCGGTGGTGCCGCCGCCGATATCAATCGAGGCGATCCGCAGGCTTTTGCCTGGCAGTTCGTCGGCCTCGCGCGGACGATCGGGACGGGCCATGCTGCTGAAAAAGTCTTCGGCGCGACCGGCAAAGTTGACCTGGGTTTCATTGAACAGCCAGACCATCTGGCCACAGGTCGCTTCATCCCACTCCATCTGCACATCCGGCAGCGGTTTCGGGTTCTGACGCGGCAGCGAAGGCGACAGATCATCGCCGTCTGCCAGCCAGCCCTCGGCTTTCCAGACCAGCGCCAGCGCTTCCTGCATCCGGCGGCGGAAAATTTCGCGCTCCGGCTTCGGCATTGCTGACGGCAGCGTCAGGATCACATGGCGCAGCTGACGCGGCGCGTGGCTCTGCGGCATACGCTGACGCTGTGCTGCGCTGTTCATCTGCATCAGCGCCTGCGCCAGCAACTCACACAGCATAAAGGTCATCAGCGAACTGCGGCTGTAATGCGGTGAAAAGACCGGCAGACGATCGTCGGGTGCCAGCGAAGAGAGCGGCTGGCCTTCGTCGTTCAGCAGGGTGGTAAAGGGGGCGGCATAGGCCAGGGGTTCAGCCTGATCGCCAGGCGTGTTAAAACGCCAGCCTGGCTGATAACGGGCTTCATCCCACAGATAACGGCGCGGGCTGGAGAGGCCGGTGCTGCCTTCCAGACCCACACGCTGCAGGGCCAGACGGCTCGCTTCGCGTCCGACGCGCGTCAGGGAAGGCCACATAAAGGCCTGCTCACGCCCGCTCTCCAGCGAGAAGTTCGCTTTGCCGAAACGCGTCTCAGCAAACTCCAGACGGCTGTCAAACAGCTCGTTGTAAACCTGATGCGGCTGTGAGAGATCGCGCAACTGCAGCTCATAGGTCTGCTTCAGGCCGTTGCTCTCTTCCGGATGATCTTCCACCAGAATGCCGCAGGTATGGGAGTTGCCGACATCCAGAATGATATCGACGTTGACCGCCGGAGTCTGCAGCGTGGCGGCCTGGATGTGGATCTCGCTGAGGTCGAGCTGCTCGCCCAGCAGCTCAAGCAGATTGAGGTAGTGCGCCTGATATTCAAATTCGCGCAGAGCCTGATTAATCGCCTGTTCGCGGCGATCGGAAACGCGGTCGGTAAAGGATTCACGCAGCCAGCCGTCAACCCAGGTCAGGTCAAGAAAATCACCCAGCTCGTAGTTGTGCCAGGCCAGCGCAAAGGTCACGCCGTTCTGTGCATCCGCGGCGCTGAGGCCGAGCTGTTCGCCGCCATCCTGTTCCGCCACGCAGCGGGTATCAAAGGCCAGGGTGACGCGATGGGTATTGCCTGCCGCATCGGGCGCGGGCAGGGCCACCAGACGCATCCGCGCCCAGTTTTCCGGGCCGCCGATAAAACGACGGCCGCTGGCGCAGCGCAGCATCGGCAGCGGCAGCCAGCAGGCAGCCAGCAGAGTGAGCGAGTCCGCCAGGGCGATATCGGACTCCGGGCGCACCACTTCAGCAGCACCCCCATCTTCCGGGTAGAGCATGAATTTACCGCTGTTGCCATCGACGTTCAGGCGCAGCAGCGGGCCGTTAGCGGTCTGGCGCACAAACTGACGGCGCGCCTGGGTAGCTGAGAGTTGCAGGCCAAAATCCAGAAACTGCACACCGCTGTTTTCAATCAGCGAAATTTTTTGTTTGTCATCGATCAGGGGAGCCAGCATCGTTATTTACTCTCACGCTTAATCGTCATCGGGAAGACCCGGTCTTCAGCATACTGTGCTTCACACACGGCGGCGCCCATACTCGCATGGCAGACCAGCAGTGGCATACGGTAGCGCGAATTGTTCTGGCACTTCGCCGTGTAGCGGCTCTCAATCACCAGGTTACCGGCGCTGGTCATAGCGGCGCTGACATCCGCTTTACAGCTGGTATTACCCTGCGCGACCTGCACGCTGCCTTTACCATTTTTAAACTGGAAGCGCATCACCGGCGGTTTACCGGTTGGCGTCGGCATCTGGTCGATAGTGACACGCCAGCGGCCATCAATCACCTGCACCTGGCCTTCGCGCACGGCGTCCGGCGTGACAATCAAATCATCAGGTTTAGCCGGAACCGGCGGGGTCACCACACTGGCAAGGGTAGCAGATGAAGCGGCAGGTGAGGCTTCGGTCGTGCCAGCGCTGGCTGGTTTTTGCGGCTGCGACTCCGGTTGTTTCTCGGCTGTGGCTGTCTCCGCCGGTGTCGTCGCTGACGGTGTAGCAACAGGTGTGGCCGCCGCCGGTGTTGGGGTGGAAACCGCGGCGGGAGCGGAAGTCGCAGGGGCTGCTGCTGGCTTCGTTGATGCCACTGGCGTGGCGACAGGCTCAGGACGATGCAGCAGCACGGCCACCGTTACGGCGGCAGCAATCGCCACCGGCGGTAACAGATACCAGACGCGGAAACGGCGGCGAGCCGCCACGGGTGCAACAGGCTCAGGCTCAGGTTCAGCGGCTGCCGCGACCGGCAGCGGCTCCTCTTCAGGTGCAGGTTCAGGCTCAGCGACGATGACCGGCTCGGCGGCAACAGGTGCGGCAGGCAGCTCTGGCAGTGGTTCAGCCAGCGCCACCGGCAGATTCTCCTCCAGCGTGTCACGCAGGCAGGCCAGCGCATCGTCGCGGCTGCGTGCCTGGGCATCGACAAAACCCCAGAAGGTAATGACCGGTTTGCCATCAACCAGATAAACATACTGCTGGTCGGGAAATTGCAGGGTTTTGCTCAGCAGCGCACCAAACAGCCGCATCGACGGGTTCTCTGCCGCGCGTGCGCGCGTACTGAGATCCTGCATATCCTGCTGGCAGGCGGTGAGCTGCTGCAGCGCCGCCCGACGTTCATGATCGCTGGCGCCCAGCCAGGATTTTACCCGGCCGCTGAAAGGGGCATACCAGTCGAGGCGATCGCCCCGTTCATTGGCCTGAGGAATGGCCAGGCAATCTGCCAGTGCGCCCTGACGGCGCAGGCGCAGGGTTTCACGAATTTGCAGTGCTGAGGCGTAGACCGGCTGGCCATTTTCACCTAACGCCAGAACTGCATCTAAATTACCGCTGCGCAGAAAAGTTTTTGCCACCTGTTGGGCCCTTATCGGTCGTTGTCTGAGGCAGAAAATCGCGTGTTATCGACGATTAGGTTGATTTTACGCGGGGCAATGACAAATCAAACGGCAGAAAAGGAGCTAAATCCAGTGTTTTTTTCACCGGCGGGCGGAAAAATAACCGATATTTCAGCAGCTATCACGCAATCAGGCGGTTTTACGCACCAGCAACAGGTGAGCGATAACGCCACCTATCAGTCCCCAGAAGGCAGGGCCAATGCCAAGTAAAGAGACGCCTGATGCGGTGATCAGAAACGTGATCAGTGCGCTGTCGCGTTCGGCAGGCACATCGAGTGCGCGATGCAGGCTGCCGCCCAGCGTGGCCAGCAGAGCCAGACCCGCCAGCGCCTCAATCAGCACGGCGGGCAGGGCACTGAACAGCACGGCGATCAGCGCACCGGACGCGCCCGCCAGCAGATAAAAGACCCCGGCGAGCGCTGCGGCACGCCAGCGTTGCTGAGGATCTGCATCGACCTCATCGCTCATGCAGATCGCCGCCGTAATCGCCGCCACGCAGACCGAAAAGCCGCCAAACGGCGACAACAGCAGTGCCGTAACACCGGTCCAGCTCATCAGAGAAGAGACCGGCGGACGGTAGCCGTGTGCCTGTAACGTCGCGATGCCGGGGGCATTCTGCGACGCCATGGTCACCAGGAAATAGGGCACGCCGATTCCCAGCAGCGTGGTCAGGGTAAAGTGCGGCATTACCGGCTCCGGCAGCGCCAGCATCATCGACTGCGGCGGAAAGTGGATGGCATGCTGGGCCATTGCCACGGCAATCCCCACCATCAGCGTCACCAGAATGGCATAGCGTGCCAGCCAGCGACGGGCCAGCAGCCAGGCGAGGCACATGCTGCCACACAGCACAACGTTGCTCTGTAAATCGGCAAAGGTCTGTAGCCCGAAGCGCAGCAGAATTCCCGCCAGCATCGCCGCCGCCAGCGAGGCGGGAATGTGGTTCATCAGCCGGGCAAACAGGCCGGTGACGCCGCACACCACAATCAGCAGGTTGGCAAAAACAAACACGCCCACCGCTTCATTCAGCGAAACGCCGTGAAAGCTGGTTGCCAGCAGCGCGGCACCCGGCGTGGACCAGGCGGCCAGCACCGGCATACGGTAGCGCAGTGAAAGGCCCAGCGAGACGATCCCTTGCGCGAGTCCCAGTACCGAGAGCCAGCCGCCAATCTGCGCGGGCGTGGCACCCGCCGCCTGAAACATCTGATAAATAATCGCGCCGCTGCTGCTGTAGCCCACCAGCACAGCAACAAAGCCGGAGACCAGCATCGGCAGGGTAAAACGGGACGGTTCGGCTCTCGTCATGGTCAGACTCTTCATGAGGTTGTGCGTTATAGCGCACATGTTCGCATAGTGCGCTATAACGCACAAGTGTTACACTGTCGGCATAACGTCACCTGCCAGGGTGACGAGAACTCAGGAGAAAAAATGGCAGATTTTCAGCAACACCTGAGCGGTGCGCTCAGACAGTTGCGCCAGGCCAACGGCTGGAGCCTGACGCTGACGGCGGAGCGCACCGGCGTCAGTAAAGCGATGCTGGGGCAGATTGAGCGGGGTGAATCCAGTCCCACGGTGGCGACGCTGTGGAAGATTGCTACCGGGTTCAACGTTCCCTTTTCCTTTTTTATCGACGGGAGCGCGTTACCTTCCGGCACCCTACCCG
The DNA here is from genome assembly GCF_015654165.1 of Pantoea sp. SM3640. Classification (NCBI taxonomy): domain Bacteria; kingdom Pseudomonadati; phylum Pseudomonadota; class Gammaproteobacteria; order Enterobacterales; family Erwiniaceae; genus Pantoea; species Pantoea sp. SM3640. The sequence continues at coordinate 1,952,829 of NZ_CP064872.1, read as the reverse complement.
GTTTCAGTCAGCCCAACGCTGACATGTCGGTGCGCTCCGTGCTGCCTTACGATCCGCAACTGCGGTTTGATCTGCTGGCGGTGGAGCTGGCCGCGGGCGCGCAGAGCCATTCCTCGCCCCATGAAGCGGGCTGCGTGGAGCAGGTGGTGGTTATCGAGGGTGAACTGCTGCTGGGGGTCAACGATCGCTGGCGGCGTCTGCTAAAAGGCGAGGCGTTTCAGTTCCGTGCCGACGTGCCGCACAGCTACCGCAACCCGCTCAGCACGCCGCTGCGCTTTCACAGCCTGATTCACTATCTGCAGCGCCCGGACGTTACAAATTGATACCGGAGCAAACTACACAGTTTACCTTCGTATCTTTATACTTTCGCTTATCGATGGAGACGGGAAATGCGCGATCTGACTGAATCTGCTGCCACGCTGCGCATGCTGGTGGGCAAGCTGGGCCGCCGGCTGCGCGAGTCGGCACCGCCTGGCGAACTCACCTGGTCGCAGGTGGCGGTGCTGGGGCATCTGGTGCGGGATGGGGCGATGACGGTAACGCAACTGGCCGCCGCCGAGGGTGTACGCACCCAGTCGATGGGGACGACCGTCGCCGGATTAGTGGCGGCAGAATTAATCACGGGCGAGCCCGATCCCCATGATGGTCGTAAAACCCGCTATCTGCCCACCGCGTCGAGTCTGGCGGTGATTACGTCGAGTCGCGCAATGCGCGATGACTGGCTGGTCCGGACGCTCGACGCGCGGCTCAGCCCGGCAGAGCAGCAGCAACTGACCGACGTTCTCCCTCTGCTGCAACGACTCACTGATTATTAAACCCGAGGATCCAACATGGCTGTAACCACACTTGATGCAAAAACTGCGCTGATTGTTATCGACCTGCAACACGGCATCGTAGCGCTGCCGCTGGTCCATGAACCGCAGCCGGTGATCGAACGCTGTGCCGGGCTGGCCGAGGCATTTCGCGCGCACGACCTGCCGGTGGTGCTGGTTAACGTGGCCGGAGGGGCACCTGGCCGTAACGAGCAGGCGCGTCACAGCGGCGACCTGCCTGCCGACTGGGCCACGCTGGTTCCTGCGATGACGCCGCAGCAGAATGATCTCACCGTCACTAAGAAAACCTGGGGGGCGTTTCATAACACGTCACTGCATGAGGAACTGCAAAAGCGCGGCATTACTCAGGTGGTGATCTGCGGTATCGCGACCAGCATCGGCGTGGAGTCAACGGCACGTCAGGCGTATGAATTAGGTTACAACGTCACGCTGGCGACCGATGCGATGACCGATCTCAATATGGATACGCACAACAATAGTGTGAAGTTGATCTTCCCGCGCCTGGGTGAAACCGGCAGCTGTGAGGATATTGTGACACAGCTGAAATCCCGCGCCTGATATGAGATATCCGGGCCACCGCAAGGGTGGCCCGGATTGTTTTAGCGGAAGGCGTAACCCAGCGTCACACCGACGCTGTAGTTGCGGCCTGGCGCAGATTCGAAGTAGCGACCATTGCTCTCATTCACAATCACTGAACCCACATAGTGCCGGTCAAAAAGGTTATCGACCCGGCCAAACAGATCCAGCGTCCAGTTATCCACCAGCCACTTATAGCCACTGTTCACCGCCGCCACGGTATAGGACGGGGTATTCACGTTGTTCTGATCTTCAGCGGCGATCTGGCTCAGATAACGCACTTCACTGCCTGCGTAAAAGCCCTGTTCCGGCAGATAGCCGAGTCCGGCGTACACCATGTTCCGCGCGATGCCCGGAATGCGGTTGCCGTCGCAGCTGTCGCTGCCACAGGCGTTGCTGCGATAGCGCGCATCCAGCAGCGTATAGGCCATTTTCAGCCGCCAGTCCCAGGCAAACTGCTGGTCCAGGCTTAACTCCAGACCGCGGCGACGGGTCTGACCGGCATTTTTATAGGTGGTGCGTCCGCCACTGCTGGCATCCGCGACAATCTCATCGCGGGTATCGGTCTGGAACAGCGCCGCGCTGATCAGGCCGTTGCCGATGCGTTTTTTGCTGCCGATCTCCAGCGTGTCGCTGGTGGCCGGTTTCAGCCCCAGATTCAGGCCGGTTGCGCCATCTGAACGGTATGAAAGCTCATTAATAGTTGGAGTTTCAAAGCCGCGTCCGGCCGAGATCCACGCGTTCCAGCTGGGATCAAAGGCGTACTTCAGCGCCGCCGCGGGCAGCCACTTGTGATAGCGCGCCTCACCGCTGTCGTCGCCGTTACCAGGCCGGATATAGAAGTCATTAGAGTCAAAGTTGACGGTGCTGAAGCGCACGCCTGCATCAAGCGACAGTTTATCGGTGAGCTGCCAGTTGGTCTGCACATAAGGATCGAGCGTCCACATCAGGTTGCGCTCGTTGCGGCGCAGATTGCCCTGTTCGCCCAGCTGTGTGACGCCGTTGCTGACCGTGAAGTTTTCATAGCCTTTGCGGCGCTCGGTCATGGTTTCGTAGTCGAGTCCACCGGTCACCGCCACCGGCATCGACAGCAGCGTGTCGCGGTGGGTCCAGCGGGTATCGACGCCCTGATAGTGGCGGGTCAGGGCGATCACGCCACCGGGATGAGACGGATTGCGCTGCACGGTGGCGGGAATGGACTGGAACTGCGTGGTTTCGCGCACTCCTGCATAGAGCATTACGCTGAGGTCATCGTTTTCACTCATCTGGCGCTGATAACGCAGGCCGCCCTGGGTCTGATCCACCGTTTTACGGGTGTTGTAGAGCGTAACGTTGCTGACCACCTGGCGAGGATTGTCACGCCACTGCGCCTCGGTTAAGCCGCCGGGATCCTGAGCGTCGATGTGCACGCTGTTAAACAGCAGCGTCAGGGTGCTGACATCATCGATGCGAACGCCAAGCCGGGCGTTGCCGAGGTTCTTCTGCGCAGAACTGTGATCGCGATAGCCATGGGTGGTAAAGCGGGAGGCGGAGACGGTGTAATTCACATCTCCGGCGTGCGTGCCGTCACCGGTCGCGCCACTGGCTTTGACGCTGTTGCGCCAGCTTCCGTAACTGCCGTACCAGCTGCCTGCTTCCAGCGTGGTTGGCTGCTGACCCTGCTGAGTGGTCACATTGATGACGCCGCCCGAGGCATTGCCGTAGAGCGCAGAAAAGGGGCCACGCAGCACCTCGACATGATCAATCGAGCCGATATCAATGTTGGAGGTCTGCGCCTGGCCGTCCGGCATGGTGGCCGGAATTCCGTCCACATAGATGCGCAGACCGCGCACGCCATAGGTGGAGCGGGAGCCAAAGCCGCGCATCGACAGCTGCAGGTCCTGTGCGTAGTTCTGTCTGTTTTGGATCTGCAGACCCGGCACGCTGCTGAGGTTTTCCGACAGGTTTACGCGCGGTGCCGCCTGACGCATATCGTCGCCGCTGACCACACTCAGGGCGGCGGGGGTATCAAGCTCGTTAAGGCCCGTTTCCGGCGGGGCGGCCGTCACGACCAGGGTATTTTCATTGTCTGCCGCCAGCAGCGGCAGCGGCAAAATGGCAGGCAACATCAGCAGCGTCGCCTGACGCAGAGAGAGTAATTTCATTATCAGAGGCCTGAAAAAAGAAGCGTAAATGAACCAGGTGGAACAATTGCCGCATATGGTAAGGCTTCGGGGTGTCGGGGTACACCGTTTCACGCTGGATTTTTTCGCTGTTTACCGCCAGGCTGGAATCCATCTTTTGCAGTAATAAGGCATCCAGCGTTGACGGATGCAGACACAAACTTATGGGAGTCAGCATGAAACAACCTGAAGTGGCGGTTCTGGGATTAGGCGCAATGGGGCACGCATTTGCCGCCAACCTGCTGAAAAAAGGCTTTCGCGTACACGGCTGGAACCGCACCCGCGCGCGCGGCGAAGATTTGCTGGACGCCGGATTGCAGCTGGCGGATTCACCGGAAGAGGCGGTGCGTGAAGCCGATGTGGTCATCGCCATGCTCTCCGACGGCGACACCACAGAGCAGGTGCTGCATCAGGCTAAAGCGGCATTTAAGCAGGGTGCGACGCTTTGTCAGATGGGCACCATCGGCGTGGAAAAAACCGACGCGCTGATCGCCTTTTTCGCAGCGGAACGACCGGATCTGCTGTTCATTGACGCGCCCGTTTCCGGCACCAAAGCACCCGCAGAAAACGCACAGATTCTGGTGCTGGCCAGCGGCGATCAGAGCCGTGCCGAGGCGGCAGAAGCGGTGTTTGCCGCCATCAGCAAAGGGACCAAGTGGCTGGGCGAGGCGGGCAAAAGCACCCGGATGAAGCTGGTCATCAACAGCTGGCTGATCGGCATGATGCAGAGCCTGGCGGAGAGCACCCGGCTGGCGGAGGATTTCGGCTTTTCCACCGACGATCTCTGGCAGGTGCTGGAGGGCGGTCCGTTGGCCGCGCCGTATGCGAAAATGAAGCTCGGGATGATCGCCAGCGACGACTACACGCCGCAGATGCATCTGATCTGGGCGCTGAAGGATGCCCGCCTGGCGCTGGATGCGGCTGAAACGCCACTGCCGGCGCTGGAGAACATCGCTCAGATCTGGCAGCAGGCGGTGGACGCCGGACTCGGTGAAGAGGATCTGGCGGTCATCTACCGCTATCTGAAGGCGCAATGAGTCAGCAGCATTTTGACTTCAGCACGCGCCCGCTGGTGCCACTGGCGCACGACTACCTGCACGGTGCCAGTGAACCCTGGCATCATCACGCCTGCGCCCAGTTGATCCACACGCTGAGCGGCGTGGTGCGGGTCGAGACGGAGCTCGGCAGCTGGATAGTGCCGCCGAGTCGCGGCGTCTGGCTGCCCGCGTTTACCCGCCATGCGCTGCACATTACCGGCAGCGTAGCGGCGCGTACGCTGTTTATCGATCCGCTGGCGCGTGCCGATCTGCCCGCCAGTTGTCAGGTGGTGCAGATCTCGCCGCTGCTGCGCGAGCTGATTGTCACGGCGCTGAGCCTGCCGGAGCAGTACAGTGCCGGGAGCCGGGCCGAGCGGGTGATGGAGTTGATTCTGGATGAGATTCGGGGCATGGATGTGCTGCCGTTTGCGCTGCCGACGCCCGACAGCCCGCGGTTACAGTCGCTGTGCGAGCAGATCCAGCAGACGCCCGGTGAAAGCTGGACGCTGGAGCGTGCCAGCGCTCAGATGAATGTCTCGGGCCGCACGCTGGCCCGTCATTTCATGCGCGAAACCGGACTGCAGTTCAGCGACTGGGTGCGACGTGCCCGCCTGGCAATCGCCCTGACGCGGCTGGCGCAGGGCGACTCCGTGCTACGGGTGGCGCTGGAACTGGGCTATGAAAGCCCCAGCGCGTTTAGTGCGATGTTTCGTCGTCTGCTGGGCGTTGCGCCCACTGACTACTTCCCGCCTGCAGAAACTGGCCTGCCACGCTGAGCAGCGCCTGCAACGCGGCGCGGGCCGTATCGTTGTCGATACTTACTCCCCAGACCCGTACACCCCGGGCATCCACGCAGCTGATATAGGCCACAGAACGGCTGTCGCTACGCCGTCCCAGCGTATGCTCATGATAGTCCTCAATGGTCAGTTGCAGGTCAAACTCGCTGCGCAGGGCATTCACCGCCGCCGACAACCAGCCGTTGCCGCTGCCGGTCAGTGTCAGCGAGCGGTCCTGAACCAGCACGCTGGCGATGATCTGCGTCTGTCCGCCGCTGTCACTCTGACTGTCAGCCCGCTGCAATGCAACCGCAGGCTGCGTCACGCCATACTGGCGGCAGAAAAGCTGCCACAGTGCATAGTGCGTCATTTCGCCGCCGTGCCGGTCCGTCTCCAGCTGAACACAGCGGCTGAAATCCTGCTGCAGCGCACGCGGCATCTGCAACCCGTGATTCTGCTCCAGCAGCCAGGCGGCACCGCTTTTTCCGGACTGACTGTTCACGCGGATCACCGCCTCATAGCTGCAGCCAATGTCGGCTGGATCCAAAGGCAGGTAGGGCATCAGCCACTCTTTCTCCTGCTGTTCGGCACGGATGGCGAATCCTTTTTTAATCGCATCCTGATGAGAGCCGGAGAAGGCGGTGAAGACCAGTTCGCCTGCATAGGGATGTCGCGGATGAACCGGCAGCTGGTTACAGCGGGTCACGACCTCAATCACCTCATGCATCTGGCTGAAATCGAGCTGCGGTGAAATGCCCTGGGTATAGAGGTTCAGCGCCAGCGTTATCAGATCCACATTGCCGGTGCGTTCGCCGTTGCCAAACAGGCAGCCTTCGACCCGGTCAGCGCCCGCCAGCAGCGCCAGTTCTGTACAGGCGACGCCGGTGCCGCGATCATTGTGCGGATGTACGCTGATGCAGACGGCGTCGCGACGGCTGAAGTGGCGGCAGAAAAACTCAATCTGATCGGCATAGACGTTGGGGGTGTTCACCTCCACCGTGGCGGGCAGGTTAATGATCATCGGTCGCTGCGCGTCAGGCTGCCAGACATCAGCCACTGCCTCGCAGATCTCCAGCACAAACTCCGGCTCGGTAAAGCAAAAGGTCTCTGGCGAATATTCAAAGGTCCAGTGGGTCTCCGGCTGCGCCTCACATTCTGCGCGGATCTGCCGTGCGCCCGCCGTCGCCAGCGCCACGATTTCCGCTTTGCTCTGTTTAAACACCCGCTCGCGAAACAGCGCCGCGGTGGCGTTATAGAGATGCACAATAGCGCGCGGCACACCCTGTAATGACACAAACGTGCGGGCAATCAGATCCTCGCGCGCCTGGGTCAGCACCTGCAACGTCACCTCCTCCGGGATGCGCTGTTGCTCAATCAGGTCACGAACAAAATCGAAATCCGTCTGCGACGCCGAGGGAAAGGCAACCTCAATCTCGCGGAACCCGCAGCGCAGCAGCAGATCCCAGAACGCCATTTTCCGTTCCCGATCCATCGGCTCTGCCAGCGCCTGATTGCCATCACGCAAATCGGTGGAGAGCCAGCGCGGAGCCTGCGTCAGCTGGCGCGACGGCCACTGGCGGTCGGGCAGCTCAATCAGCGGGGAGGGGCGATATTTATCAGCAGGTTGGGTCAGCATAGGATTCTCCTTGTGTTTTTTACCAGTCTGCCGACACGTCTTGTGGGCCGCGCGCGCAATAGTGACAACCTGCCGCGCAAAAGTGACAAGCCTCTGCGTGCGCTCCTGTTTGATGAATCCACCAGGCAGGGTTAGCATGGTCGCCTGTTTATCCGGGTGAACACTTATGCTGATTTTTGACGGACACAACGATCTGTTGCTCAACCTCTGGCTGCATCATCGCGATGCACCCGCGCAGGCATTTTATCAGGGGATTGAACGGGGTCATCTCGACTTTTCGCGCATTCAGCAGGGCAAAATGGGCGGCGGGCTGTTTGCGATCTTTGTACCGCCGCAGGCGTACATTGCCAGCGCTGTACCGGCCCGCGCTGATGAGCCGTATGAACCGCTGCAAATCATGTGGCAGCAGCTCGATATCCTGCAGCAGCTGGCCGCTGCGTCCGGCGGACGGGCGCGACTCTGCCGCAGCAGTGACGAGATTGCCGCCTGCCGCGCGGAAGGCGTGCTGGCGATGGTGGCGCATATCGAAGGGGCCGATGCGCTGGACGAGGAGGGCGAGCAGCTGCGCGCCTTCTGGCAGGCGGGGGTGCGCAGTATCGGGCCATTCTGGAATCTGCGCAGCCGCTTTGGTGAAGGCGTCAGCGGCTCCTTTCCCGGCACGCCTGATACCGGACCGGGTCTGACCGCCGCCGGTGAAAAGCTGATTCAGCAGGCGGGTGAGCTGAAGATGATGATCGACGTGTCGCACATGAACAGTAAGACGTTCTGGGAGACCGCCCGGCTTTCCCGCGCGCCTCTGGTCGCCAGCCATTCCAACGCGCACGCGCTCTGTCCGCAGCCGCGTAATCTGACCGATGACCAACTGGTGGCGATCCGCGACAGCGGTGGTCTGGTTGGCATTAATTTCGGCAATGCGTTTCTGCGCGCCGACGGAAAACGCGACGCTGACACGCCATTAACAGAAATTGTTAAGCATTGTGATCACCTGATGAAGATAATGGGCAGCGACCATGTGGCCTTTGGCTCTGATTTCGACGGGATTACCCCTCCGGCCGCGCTGGGCGATGTCAGCGGAATGCCGCGATTGCTCGCCGCTTTTCAGGAAGCGGGCTATGATCAGAGACTGACAGAGAAGCTGGCATGGGGAAACTGGCAGCGGGTTTTACATCTGACCGGGCTGTGATAACAATTTCCTTACGTTCCGGGCTTGATCCCGACGCGCCATTGGCGCAACATCTGCCTGGAAATTGTGACGGTGCTCTCATTTAACAGCCGTCACGCCGATTTCAGACAGCACATTTACTGTTAACCAAGAGGAAGTAACTCATGTGGAAAAAACCAACTTTCGTTGATATGCGTCTCGGTCTGGAAGTGACTCTTTACATCTCCAACCGTTAATCGTTCTGCCCGCCCTCTGAGCGGGCATTTTTTTTCAACTTCTGGTTTTCCTCTATGTTTATCAAAATCCTCGGCTCAGCCGCGGGCGGCGGGTTTCCGCAGTGGAACTGTAACTGCGCCAACTGCCACGGCGTGCGTAATGGCACCATTCAGGCTCAGGCACGCACGCAATCGTCGATTATCCTCAGCGATAACGGTGAAGACTGGGTGTTATGTAATGCGTCACCCGACATCGGCCAGCAGATCCTGCACACGCCAGAGCTGACCCGCAAAGGCGTACTGCGCGGCACGGCGATCGGGGGAATTATCCTCACCGACAGCCAGATCGATCACACCACCGGGCTGCTGAGCCTGCGTGAGGGCTGCCCGCATCAGGTGTGGTGTACGCCGGAAGTGCATGCCGACCTCAGTACCGGCTTCCCGATCTTTCCGATGCTCACCCACTGGAACGGCGGTTTACAGCACCGGCCAATTGCGCCCCTGACGCCGTTCAGCGTCGATGTCTGCACCGATTTGCAGTTCACCGCGATTCCTATCATCAGTAATGCACCGCCTTACTCGCCCTATCGCGATCGGCCGTTGCCGGGCCATAACGTGGCGCTGTTTATTGAAAACCGGGCGAATGGACAGACGCTGCTCTACGCGCCAGGTCTGGGCGAGCCGGATGCGGTGATCCTGCCGTGGCTGCAAAAAGCAGACTGCCTGCTGATTGACGGCACCGTCTGGCAGGATGATGAGCTGCTGACCACCGGCGTGGGTCACAACACCGGCAAGGCGATGGGCCATCTGGCGCTGGCGGAAGAGCAGGGGCTGATGGCGCTGCTGGCGTTGCTGCCGGCTAAACGCAAAATTCTGATCCACATTAACAACACCAATCCGATCCTTAATGAGCAGTCACCCCAGCGTCAGTTTCTGACGGAGCAGGGAATAGAGGTGAGCTGGGACGGAATGGCGATTCATCTTCAGGGCTAAATCATGCAGATTACTGACACGCTGTCGCCGCAGGCTTTTGAACAGGCCCTGCGCGACAAAGGCGCTTACTACCACATTCATCACCCGTATCACATCGCGATGCATAACGGTCAGGCCACGCGGGAGCAGATTCAGGGCTGGGTGGCGAATCGCTTTTATTACCAGACCACCATTCCGCTGAAAGATGCGGCGATCATGGCTAACTGCCCGGATCCGGCCACCCGGCGTAAATGGGTGCAGCGCATCCTCGACCACGACGGCAGCAACGGCGAAGAGGGCGGCATTGAGGCCTGGCTGCGGCTGGGCGAGGCGGTCGGGCTGACGCGCGAAGAATTATTGTCAGAGCAGCATGTGCTGCCTGGCGTGCGTTTTGCCGTCGATGCCTATATCAATTTCGCCCGCCGTGCCAACTGGCAGGAGGCGGCCTGCAGCTCACTCACCGAGCTGTTCGCGCCGCAGATCCACCAGTCGCGGCTCGACAGCTGGCCGCAACACTATCCGTGGATCAAAGAAGAGGGCTACTTCTACTTCCGCAGCCGCCTGGGTCAGGCGAACCGCGATGTAGAGCATGGCCTGGCGCTGGCGCTGGAGTACTTCACCACCGCGGAAACGCAGAACCGGATGCTGGAAATTTTGCAGTTTAAGCTCGATATTTTATGGAGCATGCTGGACGCCATGACCATGGCTTATGAGCTGAAACGTCCGCCTTATCACACCGTCACCGACAAGGCGGCGTGGCACACCACCCGACTGGTATAACAGATGAATGAGAACTCGATTGCCGCGTTTCGTCGCGGCTACCGTATGCAGTGGGAAGCCGCCCAGGATACCCATGTGGTGCTCTATCCCGAAGGCATGGCGAAACTGAACGAAACCGCCGCCGCCATTCTTGAGCTGGTGGATGGCAAACAGGATATCGCCGCGATTATCGCGACGCTGGATAGCCGTTTCCCGGAGGCGGGCGGCGTGGGGCCGGACGTTTTAGAGTTCCTGCAGTCAGCCTATGAACAGAAGTGGATACAGTTCCGTGACCCCGCATAAACCTGACGTGAATCCGCCGCTCTGGCTGCTGGCCGAGCTGACCTATCGCTGTCCGCTGCAGTGTCCTTACTGCTCCAACCCGCTGGATTTCGCGCAGCAGGAGAAGGAGCTGAGCACGGAGCAGTGGATTGAGGTGTTTCGTCAGGCACGCGCCATGGGCAGCGTCCAGCTTGGATTCTCCGGCGGCGAACCGCTGGTGCGTAAAGATCTGCCGGAGCTGATCAAAGCGGCGCGCGATCTCGGCTTCTATACCAACCTGATCACTTCAGGCATCGGCCTGACCGAGAAGAAGCTGGATGCGTTCAGCGAGGCCGGTCTGGATCATATCCAGATCAGTTTCCAGGCGAGTGACGAAACCCTGAATGCGGCGCTGGCCGGGTCGAAGAAAGCGTTTCAGCAGAAGCTGGAGATGGCGAAAGCGGTAAAAGCGCACGGCTATCCGATGGTGCTGAACTTTGTGCTGCATCGCCATAACATCGACCAGATTGATAAGATCATCGACCTCTGCATTGAGCTGGAAGCGGATGACGTTGAGCTGGCGACCTGTCAGTTCTACGGCTGGGCGCAGCTCAACCGCGAAGGCCTGCTGCCGACGCGTGAGCAGATCGCTCAGGCGGAAGCGGTGGTCAGCCGCTATCGTGAGCGGATGAGCGACAGCGGCAATCTGACCAATCTGCTGTTTGTGACGCCAGACTACTACGAAGAGCGACCTAAGCCCTGTATGGGCGGCTGGGGGGCAATCTTCCTGAGCGTCACACCAGAGGGCACCGCGCTGCCATGCCACAGTGCGCGGCAGCTGCCAGTCGAGTTTCCGTCGGTACTGACGCAGCGCCTGGACGATATCTGGTATAACTCGTTCGGCTTCAACCGCTATCGCGGTTTTGACTGGATGCCGGAGCCGTGCCGCTCATGTGATGAGAAAGAGAAAGATTTTGGCGGCTGTCGCTGTCAGGCCTTTATGCTGACCGGCAATGCTGACAACACCGATCCGGTGTGCAGCAAATCACCGCATCACGGCAAAATTCTCGACGCCCGGCGGGAGGCGGATTGCAGCGACATTAAAATTGGTCAGCTGCAGTTCCGCAACCGCAGCAACTCGCAACTGATTTACAAAACACGGAACCTGTGATGAACATGCGCGGCCTGGTGATTGAGGGTCTGACGGTTGAACTGGTGCATCAGCCCGATGCCAGCCAGGCCGCCGCCCTGATTCAGGTAGGGGCAGGGAGTCACGACGAGCCGGATCGCTGGCCCGGACTGGCGCATCTGCTGGAGCATCTGCTGTTCACCGGCAGCAGCGGCTGGCCCGATGAGGGCCGGCTGATGAGCTGGATCCAGACGCAGGGCGGAAAAGTTAACGCCACCACGCTGGCCCGGCGTAGCGCGTACTTTTTCGAGGTCACGCCGTCGCTGCTGGCAGACGGGCTGGCAAGACTGCAGGATATGCTGGTCTTTCCGCTGCTCGATAATCAGGCGATCGCGCAGGAAGTGGCGGTCATCGACGCGGAATATCAGCTGTTGCAGCGTCATGAGCCATCCCGCATCGAAGCGGCATTACTGCACGCCGCTGCCACCCCCGCTGAATTTAAGCGCTTCCATATCGGCAGCCGGGCGAGCTTTGGCGACGAGCTCTCTGCGCTGCAACGGGCATTGCGGCAGTTTCACCAGCGCTACTACGTTGCCAGCAATATGCGGCTCTGGCTGCAGGGACCGCAGTCGCTGGATGAGCTGGAACAGCTGGCGCGTCAGTTTGCTGACGCACTGCCTGCCGGTCAGTGGCGGCAGGAGCTGACACCACCACAGTTCAGTAGCGATACCTGCTGGCAGCTGGCGGAAACAGCCCAGGCAGCGCTATGGCGCAGCTGGCTGCTCGATAGCAGTGACGGTGTCACGTTGTGGCGTGAGTTTTTATTGGATGAAGCGCCAGGTTCGCTGCTGGCTATTCTGCGTGAACAGGGGCTGGCGGAGACGGTGGAGCTGAAATGGATTTATCAGGCTGAAGACGCGTACTGGCTGGCGCTGGGTATCGAAACCATTGAGCCTGCAAAGGTAAATCAACTGGTTAACGATTACATTGCTGCGCTACGCCAGACGAATGAACAGCAGCATCAGCACTATTATCAGCTGGCACAGCAGCAATTTGTGACATTGTCACCGATAGAGCAGTTGCGTCAGCGCGCTATCGGTTTCGCACCTGACAAAAACCTGCCCGCGCTGCAGCCGCTGCTGGAAAATCTCGCCAGTGCGCCCGGCACACTGCTGTTCTGTTCATCGCAACCGGCAATGGAACACATCGTTACGCAGGGCTTCACTCTGGCGCTGACGGCCTGTGAGCCCGCCCCGGCGGAGGCGCTGCCCGCTGCCCGTTTCACCTTCTATCCACTCGACATCACTACGACGCCTGCGCCGCTGCCCGCTCAGGCGGCGGCATTGCCGCATCATCCGTCAGATGACCCGCAGCCAACGCTGATCCTGCGACCGGAGTTCTGGTCAACCTTTACTGCGGAGGCGGGCGAAGCGCTGGGCCGGCGGTTGCGTCCGCTGTTTGCGGCGCTGCGTCATCAGGGCGGTCACGGCAGCTGGCAGGAAGTTGAAGGTGTGTGGCAACTGACGGTCCGGCTATCGGATCAGGCGGTTGCTGACCAGGCGCTGAGCCAGATTGTCTCCGCCCTGACATTACCCGTTGAGGCAAACCGGCCCGCGCCTGTGGAGAGCATCGCTATCCGCGCGCTGCTGCGACAGTTGCCTTATCAGCTGGCAGCCAACGTTACGCCAGGATGCTGGCGGGCGGCGCTGAAGGGCGGCGATGCGATGCTGCACTCAGTGATTGCCCGGCGGCTGAGCGCGCTGTCGCTGCCGGTCAACCCTGACACGCCGCCAAAGCGCATGACCACACAAACCGGTATGACGCGCCTTCCACACGCCAGTGCCGACAACGCGCTGCTGCTGTTTATTCCGCTGCAGCGTCCTGAACAGCTGGCGGCATTACGCGCACTGGCGCTCATCTATGATCCGCGTTTTTTCCAGCGCTACCGCGTTGAGCAGCCGATAGGTTATGTGGTCAGCAGCCGTTACATGCGCTGCGCCGATGAAGATGGGGTGTTATTTGCGCTGCAGTCGCCCGACTACAGTGCACTGTCACTGCTGCGTTACTGCCGTAACTTCCTGCGGTCACTGAACGAGACGCTGGCGGGATGTGATCTGGTGGCCCTTAAAGCGCGACTGCTGAGCCAGCAGGCTGAGCAGCCACTGGCCCTGTTGCGCCGTGAAAATGGCCTGGCAGAACCGGACGCGGCGCAGATTGCGGCGCTGACCCTTGCAGATTTACAGCAATTGCACCGCACGCTGATTCAGGATCGCCGCCGCTGGCGGGTGCTGTTCACCGGCGCGAATGCGTAATGACCGGTTTTAAGGTTGCTGAATTTATTTGAAAATTACCGACAAATCTCTTCACTGTCTATTCCGGGAAAACTGGACCACACTCAATTCACTTTTGTCCGCATAAGGAATTGACCGTGAAGAACTTCAAACGTATTGCACTGCCCCTGTTAGCCGCTGCTACTCTCTACGCTCCGTTATCTCAGGCCGAGGTGATGCACTACCAGCTGAACCCTGAGCATACGTCGGTAATTGTTGCCTGGAACCACTTTGGCTTCTCAAATCCTACCGCGGATATCCCGGATGCAACCGGTACGCTGGTGTTTGATAAAGATCATCCGGAGGCCTCACGCGTTGACGTGACCCTGCCCGTCAGCAAAATCGACAGCCACGTTGCCGCGCTGACCAAAGAGTTCAAAGGTGCTGAATACTTCGATACCGCCAAATACCCGACTGCGACCTTCCACAGCACCAAAGTCGTTGCGAAGGGCGACAACAAATTTGACGTTGAAGGCAACCTGACCCTGAAAGGCATCACTAAGCCAGTGACGCTGCACGCGACGCTGAACAAGCAGGGCGAGCATCCGATGGTCAAGAAGCAGGCGATTGGCTTTGACGCCACCGGCACCATCAAGCGTTCTGACTTCAAGCTGGACAAATATGTCCCTGCAGTCAGCGACGACGTTACGCTGACGCTGTCTACTGAAGCTTACGCGAAGTAACCGGCGACAGGCGCAGCCCCTCTGGCTGCGCCACTTTTCCCCTGACTTTGCTCTCGTCAGCCCTGCAGACTCTTCAGGGTAACGGACGCCCCGCCACAGACGATTACCAGCACGTTATCATCCGGTTTAAAGCCAATTTTCCCGTCATACAGCATCGATAATGAGACGCCACAGGCTGGTTCGGTCAGGACACGATGATCGTCCAGGAAGCGGCGGCAGGCATTAACAGCCTCTTCATCTGTCACAACCTTTCCCCTGACATCTGCCCGGCATGCCACGTTAAATGCATTTTCACACACCTGACTGGCTGCCAGCGTGGTGGCGATACCGCTGACCCGGGCCAGCGTGACCCGCTCACCGGCTTCCAGCGCGGCGTTAAGCGACGCGGTTCCCTCAGTTTCAACTGCATAAATCGGGATATGGCTGAGCTGATGTCTTTCCAGACCCTGGACAATGCCGGAGAGCAGACTGCCGCCGCCCACGGAGAGGATTACCGCATCCGGCCGCACCCCCTCACTGATCACTTCATCTACCAGCGTGCTGATGCCGTCCCACAGCAGCGGATTGTCAAAGGGATGGATGTAGATATGTTCGTGCGACGCCAGCGATAACGCGTACGCATTGGCCTCACTCCAGACGTTGCCGTGTACGATCAACTTCGCACCTTCCTGTTCGATAAGCTGTCTGGCGCGCGCCGAGGTGGTTTCAGGCACCACCACCATGACCGGTAGCCCCAGTCTGCGGCCGCTGTGTGCCACGGCAATACCCGCATTGCCGCCGGAGGAGCTGACAAATGCCTTAGCGCCCTGTGCCGCGTAGTATTGACAGATATGGCCTGCGCTTCTGAGCTTAAACGATCCGGTTGGCTGCGCTGATTCCATTTTCAGCCAGACGTTGCTGCCGCTGAGCTGACTTAGTGGCAGGGAGTGAACGAGAGGGGTACGGATAGCTATTTCCATGCGTATGATCCTGGTCAAATGTGGTCACAGGGAACCGGTTTGTCATCACGGAGAACACGGGTTTTGCCGTGCGAAATAACGGCGTCGGATGCAGAAGAGAAAGTTACCCCTCACAAAGAGCGTGGAAGTTTTTCCTTAGAAATCATTATCGTCAGGCTGTGTTTTCTGTGGGCATTGAAAGGTTATACCGAAGAATGCTACTCGTTCGCAACAGAGATGCTGAATCTGATTAACATCTGCCTGCGGATTTTCTTTCTGCACCTTAATTGCGGTTTCTGCTCTGCGAAAACGGGAAAAATGAGGTGAAAGTCACAAATCTGCAACGCCGCTCTAATGGCTGATTTACCTCCTCCCGCTTTCTGGCCAGTTCACCCGCGCCATCTACTAAGCCAATGATTTATATCGATTCGCCTTGAGCGCAATAAGTTGGAATAGTGTGAGGCAAATCACAAATAAAGCGATGTTAAGAGCACTGTCAATATTCCCGCCTGAGAAAAACCGCACGTAACTGTGATCTCCTCTGCAAATAGCAACCCCGCTAACCGGAAGAATACCCTTCAGCAGAATAAGCCAGCGGGGTGAGGGTGATGCGAATTGGAATGGTGATCAGTGGCGGTGACGTGACCGGCATTAATAATTTTGTCTTCCAGATTGGGCGCATGGCACAGGCGGAGATGGTGATATTTGACGGTGGTATTCCCGGCCTGCTGGAAAATAATCATCGTGAGATCGGCATGCGCGATCTGCTCGACTTTTCCATCGCCTCTATTCCGGTTATGCAATCGGGACGCACTGAAAAGAAACTGGTGCGCAGCGAGTATGAGTTAATTGCCCGCCAGCTGAAAAACGCCCGGATTGACATATTAATCATGGCGGGCGGAGACGGGTCGCTGCAATTTCTCCATACCCTGTCGGCGTACGGCGTGAATTGTTTCGGCGTCGGTATGACCATCGATAATGATGTTTTCGGCAGCGACTACACGCTGGGATTTTCCACCGCCTGCGAGCAGGTATTAAAAGAGGTGGCGAAACTGCGTAATACCGGCCGTGCCTTACCGGGCCGGGTTTTTATGCTGGAATTACTCGGCGGCTATTGCGGCGAATTAACGCTGCAGTCCGCGATTAAAGCTAACGCTGATATTGCGTTAATTCCGGAGTGCCAGATCCCGCTGCCACAACTGGCGCAGCGCATCACCGGGCGACTGGCAGAGCAGAACAGCGTGGTCATCCTCTGTTCGGAAGGCTACACCCGGGAATATTCGCCCGGTTTTCAGGGGGCGATCGACACCTTAATCAAACAACTTGAACCCCTTATTGGCGTGCGCATCCGTAAAACCATCCTGGGTTACGGGCTGCGCAATGGTGATCCCACCTGCGAAGAGATCTTTCAGGGCACCATTATGGCCAGTGAAGTGGTGCGTTGTATTCAGTCAGGCATGCGGAATAAAGCGGTCATTATTAATGGCAGCAATAAACCGATTCCGATTGATTTAATAAGCATGCAAAAACGCCTGGTCGATATTGACGGGCACCATTACAAACTCGCTAAACAACTCAATATAGTGTGAGGAAAAAACCATGCTGAAAATATTATGTGTCTGTGGTTGTGGATTAGGTTCCAGTTTTGCGATTGAGATGAGCGCAAAAGCGGTATTAAAAAAACTGGAGATTGAGGCCGACATCGATCACACCACCATTTCAGAAGCGAATGCCTTTAAGTCAGATATGATCCTGACGCAAAAAGCGTTTGCCGATGTTTTAAACGCCGACGCCAGTCCGGAACAGATTAAACGGGTCATTATTCTTAACCGGCTCACCGATAAAGCGGAAATAGAGCAGAAGATCCTGGCCTTTTTAAAAGAACGCAACCAGAAGGTCGCCGCCCATGAATAGTGTGATCGACTTCCTGGTAAAAGATCTGCTGGGGCAGGCATCGATTCTGATCGCCTTTATTGCCCTGATTGGTCTGCTGCTGCAAAAAAAATCGGCAGGCAAGGTGGTGGAAGGCACCTTTAAAACGTTGCTCGGCTTTTTAATTATGATGGCGGGTATCAATATTATTGTTGGCACCCTGACGTTCCTCAATACCATTTTTACCCATGGCTTTGGCATGCGCGGCTATATCACCGATGTGGCCGCCATTGCCGGGCTGGCTAACCGTGAGCTGGGGTCTGAAGTGGCGCTGACGCTGCTGGTGATTTTTATCGTCAACATCATCATTGCGCGACTGACGCCGTTTAAGTACATCTTCCTGACCGGCCAGGCGTTGCTGTGGATGGCGACCATTGGCGCAGTCATCGGCTACAAAGCAGGGCTGACGGGCCTGCCGCTGATTCTGACCGGCGGCATCTTTGGCGGGATTATGGCGGTGGTAATGCCTGCGCTGGCGCAGCCGGTGGTGCGGCGCATCACCGACTCGGACGACGTGGCGCTGGGTCACTTCTGCACCATCGGTTATCTGGTCACGGCGGCAGTCGCCAAAGTCGTCGGCAAAGGATCGCGCTCCACCGAAGACCTGAAGCTGCCCGATAACTTCAAGTTTCTGCAGGATACCTATCTGTCGATGGCGCTGGTGATGGTGCCGATGTACCTGATCCCCGCTGTGGCAGCCGGCCCGGCGTTTATCGCCCAGTACAGCAACGGCATGAACTACCTGATGTACGCCTTTATGCAGTCGATTCAGTTCGTGGCCGGGGTCTTCGTGCTCTACAGCGGCGTCCGCCTGCTGCTGAACGAACTGGTGCCAGCCTTCCGGGGTATCGCGATGCGCGTGGTGCAGGACGCGAAACCGGCGCTGGACTGCCCGGTGATGTTTCCGTACGCCCCAAACGCGGTGATTGTCGGCTTCCTCGCCACCACGCTGGGTTCCATCGTCGGCATGCTGGTCTTCCCGATGTTTGGTCTGGCGATGATCCTGCCTGGCCTGCTGACTAACTTCTTTGCCGGTGGCACCGCCGGAGTATTTGGTAATGCCATGGGCGGACGGCGCGGCGCGATGATCGGCGGCTTCGTCCACGGACTCTTTATCACCATTCTGCCCGCCATCCTGGTGCCGATGCTGGAGAGCTACGGCTTCACCGGCGTCACCTTTAGCGATTCCGACGTGATCAGTACCGGCCTGGTGCTTGGCCACGCCTTCCAGAATAACTGGCTGTTTGTCGCCCTGTTTATCGCCTTTATTACCGCGCTTGCCTGGTTTGTTAATGGCAAATCGACCAAACCTCAGGAGGAAAAAATCCATGAAACTTTATAACTTCGCCGATCTGTTACAGCTGGCCAAACAGCGTGACTTCAAAGCGGTCGGTTCGTTTAATCTTCACTGTCTGGAGATGCTGCCCGCCTATTTTAAAGCGGCAGAGAAAACCAACAGCCCGTTAATGATTCAGATCTCCACCGGCACGGCGAAATATCTCGGCCATAAACTGCTGGTCGATGCGATTAAATCGCTGTCCGAAAGTACGAACGTGCCGACCTGCCTGCATCTCGATCACTGTTCCGATTTAGCGGCGATACAGACGGCGATTGATGCCGGATTCAGTTCTGTTATGTACGACGGCTCACATCTGCCCATTGATGAGAATATTGCGAATACCCGTCGGGTGATTGATATGGCGCGACCCCATCATGTTTCAGTAGAGGCGGAGCTGGGTGCCATCGGCGGGTCGGAAGATGGTAAATGCGTAGAGATGGAGGCGATAGCGTTCACGCCCGTAGAAGATGCACGCCGCTTCGTCGAAGAGACCGGCGTCGATATGCTGGCGATCTCCATCGGCACCGTGCACGGGCTTTACACCGGTAAAGCCCATATTCAGCATCAGCGTCTGGCGGATATTACGGCGGCAACCCACACGCCACTGGTACTGCACGGTGGCACCGGCGTCAGCGATGAGGATATGCGGCTGGCGGTCAGCAGTGGAATTGAGAAGGTGAATGTCGGCACTGAAATGAATGTGCAGTGGGTAGCGCAGTGCAAATCAACCTTTGAAAAAGGCAAGGTTAATGACAGCGTGCGTAATTTCCTGGTGCCAGCCAATGATGCGGTCACGAATGTGCTGGTAGAGAAAATGCAGTTATTCCGGTAATTACCCGCGCCGCCATCACCGGGTTAATGCGCTAACGATCTTTTATTCACTGTTTATATTAGCTACCCCAATATTATGCGGGGCAGGAGAGTCTATGTTTGGATTCCTCAAAAAGTTTCCGGCTGTGGAATCACCCAGCGAGCAGCAGCAGGATCATCTGGCGGCATTAAGTCGCGAGAAAATAACGCAGCTTGAGCAGCAGCTGGCGATTAATCCGCGTGATGGCGAAACGCAAAAACAATTAATGCTGGAATATAACCGGGCATTAAGCTTATTTGCGAAAAGCCGTCGCTACCGCAATGAAATTGATGCGCTGTTTGTCAAAATCGATGAATTACGCAATGTGGTTCGCCAGTCGATTTAAGGAGAGCTGATGACGATTAAGCAGTTATTGCAGGAGGCCAACGCCATTCAGATTGGCATCGACGCCACGGACTGGCGTCAGGTTATCGCGCTGGCCGCCGAACCGCTGGTCCGCGGCGGTTATCTTGATGCCACCTATCCTGATGCCGTGATCGCCAATACGCTGGCTCACGGCGCTTATTATGTGTTTGAGGAGGGGATCGCCATTCCTCATGCGCGACCGGAAGCGGGGGTGCTCCGTGACTGTTTTAGTCTAATCCTGCTGAATGAGCCGATCTCATTTCAGGGCAGTGATAAGGCGGACATTGTGATTATGTTTGGCGCACGCGACAGCAACGCGCATATCGAAGAGGGAATCCGCGCGATTGTGTCGCTGCTGGAGGATGAGGAGACGCTGGTCCGGTTACGTCAGGCCAGCAGCGTGGCGGAGGTTATCGATATCTTATGACGCAAAACATTCCCTCCAAACGTGTGGTACTGGTTAATGGCATTCCGGCGTCGGGAAAGAGCACCCTGACGCACGCGCTGTCACAGCACTTTGGCTGGCCCGTGCTGACCCTCGACAGCCTGAAAGAGCCGTTTATGTCCTGCTTTGCGCCGGTCGATCGCCAGCGTAACCGGCAACTGGGTTGCGCGGCTTATCAGGCGATCTGGAACATTGTCGGCCAGGCACCCGCCAGTCAGATCTGGCTTATCGATGCCTGGTTTGGCTTTCAGCCGCGCACGCTGCTTGAGCAGGGACTGAAACAGGCGGGCGTCGAAGAGGCGCTGGAGCTATGGCTCAGGATCGCGCCGGAGGTGGCGGTGGCGCGCTATCAGGCGCGGCTGTCACAGCGGCTGCCTGGCCATCCGGGCGCTGAGTATCTGCCGGAGCTGCGCCAACTGGCACAACAGGCCCGGCCGATGGCGCTGGGGCCGGTGTATGAAGTGAATGCCTGCAACCAGGATCACGCGGCCGTTATCCACTGGCTGCACCAGCAACTGACCAGAACCCGCTACACTTCAGCTCATCATCAGATGAGTGAGGAGTTGCAGGATGTCATCACCCCCGTATCTGCAAACCGGTGAAAGCGCCGTGCTCTATGACGGCGTCTGTAAACTGTGTAACGGCTGGGTTCAGTTTCTGCTGCGTCATCATCTGGCGCGGCAGGTTCGTTTTGCCTCGGTGCAGAGCGAGCAGGGCAAAGCGCTGCTGCGCTGGGCCGGACTGCCGGAAGAAAACGTCAGCACCATTGTCTATATCGCGGACAATCAGCACTGGCTGCGGGCGCAGGCGGTGTTCCGCGTGATGCAGCATCTGCCTGCCCCGTGGCGCGCGCTGGCGGTGCTGCGCCACTTTCCGGATGCAATCGGTAATTTTGCCTATGACCGCATCGCGTTAAACCGCTACAAACTGTTTGGCCGCTACAGCAGCCAGCACGCCATCCAACCCGATTATCCTGGTCGATTTCTACATAAGGTGGAGCCGTCCGTTACATCGGAAGGGTAAAGACCGTGCGGTAGCGGCTGTCGTCGCTCTGCCAGGCCTCAGCGACCTCACTGAGTGGCCGCGACTGGAAGGGGATGGCAAATCCATGTGACGCGGCGGCCTGCAGCATTTCCCCTATTGAGGCGATCAGCTCACGGTCTGGCACGCTGCCCAGCCCGCTTCCCATCAGCGTTAAGCCGGATGAACGCAGCAGTTTACTGTGCAGAGAAATCTCCTGTCCGCTCAGCGAACCAATCTGGACAAAGCGAACCACCTTGTCACCACCGCGTACCGCCGCCGTCATGATCGCCAGTGCACTCTCACCCCACAGATAATCCAGCACCACCTCAACGCCTTCCGCCATCAGAGAAGGAAGCTCTGCCGATAATGCATCCAGCGTCAGTATGATATCAGCACCCTCACTCTGTAGTTGTTCCAGAGCCTCCCGGTTACGGCCTGTGGCAATGATTCTGCCTGCGCCCAGCGCACGGGCAATGCGGATCGCCAGACGTCCCGACGTGCCGGTGGCTCCATTGATCAGCACGGTCTCGCCAGGACGCAGTGCTGCCCGACGGGTCAGCGCCGCCCAGGAGGACATGCCCGGATTCGCGAGAGCGGCAGCCAGTACCAGATCCAGACCGGCAGGCAGTGGAATAATATGTTCACTGTTGACCACGGTTCGCTCGGCCATGCTGCCTGCCGCGGCGTTAAACGTCAGAAAATAGACCGGTTCGCCCGTGTCGAGATATCCGGTACCGTCAATGCCGGGAATAAACGGATAGTGCGCCACAGAGCTGTAGTGGGTGCCTGCCGCGCGGGCCTTTGCCAGCTGGCTGAGTGCCGCAGCGTTGACCGTCACCTGCTGCTGATGCTCACCGGGCTGGGGTTCCGGCATGTCGCCGTAGTAGGGTTGTGCGCCTGCCTGCCCGATTATTGCTGCTTTCATTGTTTATCATCCTTCTGTTCAGGCGTTAATGAGTGTAAATTACACACATTATTCCTGCCTCTGGATAGCGTCAATGAAAAGTGTGCAAAATACACATAAATACGATGCGCTGCATGATTGTCTGCTGACAATTGCGGGCGCGCTTAACCGGCCTCAGCGCGATATGGCGATGATTAAAGCGGCGGGTATTGAGCTGGATCGGGCACTGTTTCCACTGCTGGTTCAGGTCAGCCGGTTCGGGCCGATCGGCGTGGGCGAACTCGCCGATCGGGTGGGTCGTGATTACAGCACGGTCAGCCGTCAGGTAGCGAAATTAGAGGAGACCGGGCTGGTCGTGCGGCAGAAAAACCGTCAGGACAAAAGGATCAACGAAGCCGCAATTACCGCGGCTGGCAGGGCGATGACTGATAAAATCGATGCGCAACGGGTGCAGGTTTATCAGCGCATTTTCCTCCACTGGCCAGAGAGCGACCGCGAGACGCTGGAACAGTTGCTCAGCAAATTCGTTAGCGATTTCAGCCAGACGGAAGGCGATGAAAATGATGATGGCAAGCCTGATGCGGTTTAGGGGAAGAGGAATGTATGCCGGTTAATTTCGATCTCAACGATCTCTACGCGTTTCGCGCGCTGGTGGAGTTTGGCAATTTTCGCCTGGCGGCGGAGTCAATCTGCCTTTCGCAATCGGCACTGAGCCGCCGCATCGATAAGCTGGAAACCACGCTGGGGATCAAACTGTTTGAGCGGACCACGCGCCGCGTCACGCTGACGCTGAAAGGACATGCGTTTGCTCAGCGTTCGGAAAAGCTGCTGGCCGATTTTGAAGAGGTGATGGCCGATCTGAGTGAAGTGAGCTTAGCCCGCACCGGCCTGATTACCGTCGCCTGCGTGCCGTCAGCCGCTTACTACTTTATGCCCAACATCATCCGGCTGTTTCAGGCGCGCTATCCCCGCGTACGAGTCAAGCTGGTCGACAGCAGTGCGGCCAACGTCTATGACGCGGTGATTGGCGGTCAGGCCGATTTCGGCATCAGCTTTTCCAGCCGCTCGCAGCCGGATGTGCACTTCCAGCCGCTGATGGACGATCCGTATGTGGCGGCCTGTCGGCGTGACCATCCGATAGCAGGCAAAAAGAGTCTGAGCTGGCAGGCGTTTTATCAGTATGAGTGGGTCGGACTGGATAAAACCTCCGGCAATCGCAACCTGCTGGACCAGGCGTTGCAGGCGATCATGCCGGAGAAACCCTGTGTCTGTGAAACCCGGCACGTCACCACCATGCTGGGGATGGTTGAGGCGGGGCTTGGCATTGCTGCCGTCCCCGCCATGTCGATGCCCGGCTACGATCACGCCCTGCTGATGGCGGTGCCGTTAACCGATCCGCAGGTGAAACGCACCGTCGGACTGCTGCGTAAAAATGGCCGGATGCTCTCGCACATCGCGGGCGAACTGGAAAACCTGATTATTGAACAGTATCAGCGACTTTAGCCGGTTTTGACGCCTTCACGCTGTGCAGGCCGCTGGCGTGCACGGCCTGCTGTGCCTCAGGCGAGGCGAGCCAGTGCAGCAGCTTCGCCGCCTCGTCCGGCTGCGCTGACCTGCGTACTACGGCACCGGCGAAGCGGGTGGTGTACTGCAGCGTGTCCGGCAGTTCGCCAATGAACGTTACGCCGGAGACCGGCAGCAGTTCACTGACCTGCTGAAAGCCGATAGCGTATTTACCCGCCGCGACCTCGGAGGCCACCGGGATGCGCTCAACCTTCACCGCTTTCGCCTTCACCTGATCCTCAATGCCCAGTCGGCTGAACAGCTGGCTGCTGACATATTTGCCGCTGGCGCTGTCGGAGTAGGCGATGGAAGAGGCGTTCAGCAGGGCAGTACGCAGCTCGCTTTCGCTGCCGATTTTCACCGGCGTGGCACCCTGTTTTATCACTGCACCGATGCGCGAGTCCGCCAGCTCAACCCGTGAACCCGGCAGCGTTGCGCCCTTTTTTTGCAGGTCGCTTAACGCATCGCCAACCATAATTAACACATCAGCCGGTTCACCACGCGCCAGCCGCGCCGGAATCGCCTGTGGTGTCTTGCCCATCGACGGACCGGCAACCGTGTTAATGGTGATCCCTTCACGCTGGGCAAAGCGTGGCGAAAGCGTATCCCATGCCGCTTTAAATCCGCCGGAGATCATTACCGTCAGCCCTTTTGCCTGCGCCGTGGTGCTGCCCGCCACGCTGAACAGCAGGGCAGCGTAGAGTGACATCGTTTTCAGTTTCATCTTCAGTTCCTCAGCTAACGGTTTTATGGGCAGGTAATACGGCACTGCGGGTGCGACGATAGAGATACAGTGTTGCGCCCAGCGCGCAGACAGCCGCAAAACTCATCCAGTAGCCAGGCGAGGCTTTGTCGCCGGTCAGTTCGATCAGACCGGTCGACATCACCGGGGTAAAGCCACCAAACACTGCGGTTGCCAGGCTGTAGGCCAGCGAGAAGCCTGCCACGCGGACTTCCCCTGGCATGATTTCGGTCAGCGCCGGGATCATCGCGCCGTTGTAGAGACCGTAAATCATCGAAAGCCATAGCAGCACGCCCAGCATCATAGAGAAGCCCGGTGCCGCTGCCAGCAGGCTCAGGGCCGGATAGCTGGTGGCGATCGCCAGAAGCGTCATGGCAACCAGGACAGGTTTGCGGCCAAAGCGGTCGGAGATCGCGCCGCCAATCGGCAGCCAGATGAAGTTCGACACCGCCACCAGCAGCGTCACCAGCAGGCTGTCCGAGGCACTCAGCAGCAGGACTTTTTTGCCAAAGGTCGGGGCATAAACCGTAATCAGGTAAAACGCCGTGGTGGTCATCGCGACCATCAGCATCCCGGCAATCACCACCTGCCAGTTACTGAGCAGGATGCGGAACACCTGTTTCACATCAGGATGACTGCGGCGATTGCTGAACTCCTGCGTCTCTTCCAGCTTGCGACGCAGCACGAAGATAAACGGCACAATCAGGCAGCCAAACAGGAACGGAATACGCCAGCCCCATTCGCGGATAGCGCTCTCTTCCAGCACGGCGTTGAGGATAAAGCCCATTGCCGCCGCCACCATAATCGCGACCTGCTGACTGCCCGACTGCCAGCTGGTGTAGAAGCCTTTGCGGCCCGGCGTCGCGATCTCGGCCAGATAAACCGACACCCCGCCCAGCTCTGCACCGGCGGAGAAGCCCTGCAGCAGTCGGCCGATCAGCACCAGCAGCGGTGCCCACAGGCCAATGCTCTGGTAAGAGGGGATGAGCACGATCATAAATGTGCCCGCCGCCATGATGGAGAGCGTGACGATCAGCCCCTTGCGACGGCCGACCTTATCGATGTACGCCCCCAGTACCACTGCGCCGATAGGGCGCATCAGGAAGCCTGCACCAAAGACGGCAAAGGTCATCATCAGTGAGGCAAACTCACTACTGGCCGGGAAAAAGGTATGGGCGATATAGGTGGCATAAAAACCGAACAGGAAGAAATCAAACTGTTCGAGGAAGTTGCCCGAGGTAACACGAAATATAGCGCCAATCCTGGCGCGGTGAGTCATGGGTGAGGTTGTCTGCATCAGTAACTCCAGTAAGGTATGACGCTTTTTGCCGCGCCTGTGACTGAAGAGTGGATCAGCGCCCGGCGCTGAATAAGTGCAAAAATGGCAATGATTAATGTGTGCGCCGCATGATTGCCTGGCGTTATCATTTAAAAGCATTCTGATTCATAAGGTTATAGAAACTGCCGATTTTGTCGGCGTGTTATCGGCTCTGAGGCGAGTTTGCGGAAATGTGACAGAATTCATAAGCCTGTTATGGGCTGATTAGGGGATTCCAGGCAGTCCGAGGCCGCCCGCGCAGAGCCTGGCAGCAAATGGGCTCTGAACTCAGGCGTGCTGTGTCAGCGAAGTGTGATATCGAAAACCTGACGTAAATGCCTGGCGCCTACCGCAGTAAACGTCACTTCACGGTAGCCGGGCTGTCGGGTGAGCCAGCCCTGCACCTCAAAGGCGGTGAGCAGCGCTGCGCCCGCGTAGCCGCCGAGATGAAAGCGGCGCTCACTCCAGTCGAGACAGCCACAGCACGCCCGGCGGCGTCCGGGGTGCGACAGATCAATTCGCAACGCCGCAAACTGCTGTTGTCCATAAAGGGTGAGGGCGCTGCCCTCCGGCGTGATCCAGCCCTGCTGTACCATTGCGGCGTATATCTGCACCGCGACGTCACCCGCCAGATGGTCGTAGCAGGTGCGGGCAGTGCGCAGTGATGTCGGCGTCGTGCTCTGTGGCGCAGCGATCCTTCGCCACGACACCCCCATCATGTTCTCAATCAGCGTTGCGATGTCACTGCCTGTCAGCCGGTAATAACGGTGACGCCCCTGCGCCACACAGACGATCAGGCCGCTGTTAATCAACCGGTTCAGATGCGCGCTGGCGGTGGAGGGGGCCACGTCGGTGACGGCGCTAAGTTCCGTAGCCGTCCAGGCGCGTCCATCCATCAGCGCTGACAGCATCTTTACCCGAGACGAATCGGCCATCGCGGCGGCGACGCTCACAATTGCGTGCTCAAGCGCGTCGCTGTCGTCCGTTGCGTTTTCCGATTGCGGTTTAGCCATTAGCTTATGGAGCCCATTCTGTCGTCAGCCCGGCGGCTGATTGATTGTTATCGGTGATCAGGATTAGCTGGTTAGCGTGATCGCTGTACTGCACCAGAATGTTGATCCCGGCATCGGCCAGGCGTGTCGTTATCGCCCCCAGTTCGCCAGGACCCTGCTGCGGTAGCCTGCGAATCAATGGGGTATTAAGTGCCTCGACGGTGATCCCCTCCGCTTCCAGCACGGCACGCGCCCGTTCACCTTCCGCAACCAGAAAATGGGCGTGGCTCTGCGCACCAGACGAGAACAGGCCGCCGCCTTCCAGCCCGATTGCATGACGGCCCAGCAGCGTGGTGAGTCGGGAAAGGGTGCCTGGACTATTTTGCAGGATCACATGAATATCGAACATGTTAATTTACTCCCTGTTGTGAGGCATATTCTCTGACCAGCGTGGCGATGCGAATGCGATAACCGGCAAAGAGGGTTTCACGACCTTCACGCTGCGCGGCCTGGTGGCAAAGGTTACGTTTCCATGCCTGTACCGCGGCGTCATCGCGCCACCAGGAGAGCGAGAGGATTTTTTTCTCATCACCCAGGCTCTGAAAGCGCTCAATAGAGATAAATCCATCAATGTCCTTTAACAGCGGACTCAGGTCGGCGGCCAGTTGCAGATAACGCATCTGGTGTTCGGGGCGGGCTTCAGCTTCAAACAGTACGGCAATCATCGCTATCTTCCTTTAAACGAGAGTAAAGAGGGTGATGGCACAAAAATAGCGGGCGGAGCGAACCGATGCTTCGGCCGGTAACGAAATATGGCTGTACGGACGAACGTCAGCCAGGCAACGCATTCTTACAATGGAGCAGACGATATGTTCAGCGGACTTAGTGCCTTTCCCCTTACTCCCTTTGCAGAGGGCAGACCCGATGAAGCCGCCTTTCTGCGGCTGCTGACCAGGCTGACGGAGGCAAAAGTCGACTCCCTTGGCGTGCTGGGATCAACCGGCAGCTATGCGTATCTGACCCGCACGCAGCGCAGGCGCATCGCAACGCTGGCGGTTGAACATGCAGATTCGATTCCGGTGATGATCTGCGTGGGCGCGGTGAGCACCGATGAGGTGCTGGCGCTGACTGAAGATGCGCAGCAGGCGGGTGCTGCCGCATTACTGCTGCCGCCGCTGGGTTATCAGGCGTTGAAAGAGGAGGAAGTATTCGCGCTTTATGAGACCGTGACGCGTCACGCCTCGGTGCCGATCTGCGTCTATGACAATCCGGGCACTACCCATTTTACGTTTTCTGATGCGCTGCTGGGCCGGATCGCTCAACTGCCTGGCGTGGGTTCAGTGAAAATTCCGGGTGTTCCGGCGGAGCAGTCCGCAGCGAATGATCGCCTCGCGCAACTGCGCAACACGCTGCCTGCTTCCGTATCGATTGGCGTTAGCGGTGATGCCTCTGCTGGCAACGGGTTGATTGCGGGCTGTGATGGCTGGTATTCGGTGTGCGGCGGGCTGTTTCCGCGCGTTGCAAAAGCGATGACCGAGGCGGCAGCCGCAGGTGATTATGCGAACGTCAGAGCACAGTCCGATCGTCTTGAGCCGTTGTGGGCACTGTTCCGCCAGCACGGCGGCAGTTTCCGGGTCATCAGCGCTGCAGCATGGCTGCTGGGGCTGACCGAACGCAACTGCCTGCCGCGTCCGCTGTTGCCGCTTTCCGCTGCCGATTGTCGGGAAATTGCTGACGTGCTTGCCGCTATCGATCTCTCCTGATAGCAAAAGACGTTAACTGTGGCGCACCAGGTGAAAGCCTTCTTCCTCCTGCGGCGGTTCAAAATAGCGGGTAATCAGCGCGAACTGCTCGTCCGTGGCGGCAAAGGCGTGTTCGCCGCCCTGATTACGGGCGTGCAGACGCGATTTACACAGTGCGTCCGGAACGTCCAGATAATGCAGGCGATGATCGGCAGAGGATGCCTCTATCACTGAACGCATCCAGTCACGATTTGCCCGGGTGTTGGCCGGAAAATCGAGTACCACCGAGACACCCGCGTTAAGCAGCGCCACCAGGTGGGGCGTCATCGCCTTCCTGAGTTTTTCCGCGACGCGCACATAGTCGGCCACTGAATGCATCTCGTCCTGCCAGAGCGCGGCCAGCCACTCATCCTCGCTGATGACCACGCAACCCGGTAAAGCGCCCAGTTCCGCTGCCAGCGTCGATTTCCCGGAGGCAATTTTTCCACACAGCAGATGCAGTGTGGCAGGTGCAGAAGTCATGATCGTGTCACTCCTTTAACAGGTGGGTAATAAACCGTGCGGCCGGTATAAGGCGCGTCTCGCCGATGCGCAATTCAGGCTAACAAAAGCAGGGAGGGATAAGCAATGAGAGGCTGGGAGGGCTGGTGAGTCACCCTGGATTAACCGCCCGAAACAGCATCCGCTGCTGTGGGCAATCTGGCGTTGGGAACAACAGGCAATGTTTACATGAAAATGAATACGCCTGAACGGCGACGTGCGGTCAGGCGAATGTCCGGAGTAGGAATAAAGGTCCTGAAGCGTAGTGAATCTGCGCTAAACCGCCAGCTACAGGCTTCATTTTTGTGCCATCAGCAGCGTCAGCAGTTCACGGCAGCACGCTTCTTCTTCTGCGCTGTCCGCAGAGGCCAGATGACGCAGCAGTTCCATGCAGCTTTTTTCTTTGCCTGCTTCCAGTAACTCCTCAATCAGAAAATTAAGTTTGTCCTGCTCAGAGGCGGTAAAGGATGATTTGAACTCATTTTTGACCGGAATGGTATGGTTCACCGGCAGGGTCAGGGTGTTTTGCATTGGCATATTATTGTCCTGTTTCGGGTTAAAAAACGCACTGGTGTTGCTATTAAACTTATACAACGATCCGTATTTTGTACAGAAATCTGCCTGAATGATTTTTAAGCCGGCGCTAAGCGTAGCGCGGCTGCAGAGGAAGTGCTGGCTAATCATTCAGTTAGCAGTGAAGAGAATTTCAGAAAAATTGCACCGGTTTTAAGTCAAATCCGGTGGGCAGGGAAAAGAGACAACATCAGGTCAGTTTGGCAAGCGGCCCATCGGGCCGCGTGAGTTATTTAGCCGCGAGGAAATCTTCGCGTTGCGGCGTAAAGGTATCCAGCAGCACACCTGCCTCAAGACAGACGCAGCCATGAACCACATTGGGTGCTTTGTAGAGTGTATCCCCCGCGCCGACTTCCCGCGTTTCACCCTCAATGGTGAAGGCAAAACGTCCGCTCAGTACATAGGTCAGCTGCTCATGGGGATGGTGATGCAGCGGGCCAGTCGCCCCTTTTTCAAAACGGACTTCAACCGCCATCATTGTGCCGCCATGTGCCAGCACGCGGCGGGTCACGCCATCACCCAAATCGTCCAGGGGCTGATCTTTATGATAGATAAACATCGGAATCCTCATGCAGTAACAGGCACTGCAATGGCCATTTTGTGATGGCTCTCACAGCGCGCAGGTGAATTAGCCCATGCACTTTAGTGCTTTTTCATTAAAATGAAACGGTGTTTCAATTAATTTATAAGGGTAGATCATGAAAATCGCATTAATGATGGAAAACAGCCAGGCCGCTAAAAACGTTATCGTGCTGAAAGAACTGGAAGGTGTCGCACAGCCGCTGGGCCATCAGGTCTTCAACGTCGGGATGAGCGATGAGCAGGATCACCATCTGACTTACATTCACCTCGGTATTCAGGCCAGCATACTGCTCAACAGCCAGGCGGTAGATTTCGTGGTCGCGGGCTGCGGCACCGGACAGGGCGCGCTGATGTCGCTTAACATCCATCCGGGCGTGGTCTGCGGTTACTGTATCGATCCGGCGGATGCTTACCTGTTTGCACAGATCAACAACGGCAATGCCTTGTCCCTGCCATTTGCTAAAGGGTTTGGCTGGGGTGCAGAACTGAATCTGCGCTTTATCTTTGAAAAAGCGTTCACCGGCGAGAAGGGCAATGGCTATCCGCCAGAGCGTAAAGAGCCGCAGGTGCGCAATGCCGGTCTGCTGAACCAGGTTAAGGCTGCGGTGATCAAAGATAACTATCTCGACACGCTGCGCGCTATTGATCCTGAACTGGTGCGTACCGCCGTCAGCGGCCCGCGTTTCCAGCAGTGCCTGTTTGAGCATGGCAAAAATCAGGAGATCGTTGCCTTTGTGCGTCAGTTGACGCATTAAGTCCTCCGATTTCACGAGGCCGGTCTGACCGGCCTTTTTTTATTCTCTCTCCTGACCTCCGCTGACTTTCAGCCTGCCACATGAGTGTGGCGACTCGCCTCGACCAGCATCCGCGTATAGGGCATCGCAGCGCGATCCGCCACCAGCGTCGGCACATCCAGCGTCTCCAGCACTTTGCCCTGTTGCATCACCGCCACGCGATGGCAGAGATGCGCCACCACGCCGAGATCGTGCGTCACCATCAGATAGGTCAGGTTCTCCTGCTGCTGCAGATCGCTGAGCAGGTTCAGGATCTCCGCCTGTACCGAAACATCCAAAGCAGAAGTGGGCTCATCCAGCAGCAGTACGCGCGGCTCCAGAATCAGCGCCCTGGCAATCGCTACGCGCTGACGCTGGCCTCCTGAAAGCTGGTGCGGATAGCGCGTCTGCCAGGCGCGATTCAGCCCGACCTTATCCAGCATCGCCACCACCCGCTGCTGGCGCTGCCCGATACCCTGAATCTGCAACGGCTCTTCCAGGATGTCGCCCAGCGTGTGACGCGGATGCAGCGAACCGTAAGGGTCCTGAAACACCATCTGTACCTGACGACAGCGCGCCCGATCGATGCGGTGCTTCAGCGGCTGGTTATCAATGCTCAGCTCTCCCTGCCAGTGAGTAAATAATCCCGCCAGGCACTTCAGCACCGTGGTTTTACCCGAACCCGACTCGCCTACCAGCCCGAAAATTTCACCCTGTTTCACCTGCAGATTTACGTCGAACAGCACCTGACTCCGGCGATCGTCGTCACCAAAACTCAGGCTGAGATTTTTCACATCAATCATCGCGAACTCCTTAATTCGTCAACCAGCTGGCATGACGTTGTAATACCGGCAGGCGTGTACGACGGTGATCAAGGTCGGGCAGTGCCGCCAGCAATCCCTGGGTATAGGGATGCTGCGCGTGGTCAAGCTCGCTGGCGGCCAGCGACTCCACCACGCGTCCGGCGTACATCACCAGCACCCGATCGCAGAAGCTGCGTACCAGGCTGATATCGTGGCTGATAAAAATCAGTCCCAGCCCGCGCGCCTTCACCAGATCGTCCAGCAGCGCCAGCACCTGCAGGCGAACCGAGACATCCAGCGCAGAAGTCGGCTCATCGGCAATCACCAGTTCCGGCTCGGTAATCAGCATCATAGCGATCATCACGCGCTGCCCCTGACCGCCAGAAATTTCATGCGGATAGAGCTGATAAACCCGTTCAGGATCGCGGATCTGCACCTCCTCCAGCATCGCCAGCGTCCGCTGACGCGCCGCTGCTTTCTGGCCGCGATGATGACTGCGCCAGGCTTCGGCGATCTGCTCGCCCACCCGAATCACCGGGTTCAGGGAATATTTCGGGTCCTGCATAATCATGGAAATGCGTTTGCCGCGAATGGCGCGCATCTGCGCCGGGCTGGCGTGCAGCAGGTCGATATCACCAAACTGCATCCGGCTCGCCTCGATGCGCGCCCTGGCCGGATGCAGCTGCAGCAGGGCGCGGCCCACGGTCGATTTACCGGAGCCGGATTCGCCGACAATCGCCAGCTTCTCCTGACCGAGCTGAAAGGAGACGCCGCGCACCGCCGGGGTGATCTGGCGTCCGTTAACAAAGTTCACGTGCAAATCGCGCACGTCGAGCAACGGCAGGGCGTTACTCACTGCGGGGATCGAGCAGGTCACGTAGGCCATCTCCTAAGAAGTTAAATGCCAGGCTGTTAATCAGGATCGCCAGACCGGGCACGGTAACCACCCACCAGCACTCCAGCATGTAGGTACGGCCGCTGGCGATCATCGCGCCCCATTCCGGATCCGGCGGCTGTGCACCCAGTCCGAGAAAACCCAGCCCGGCGGCGGTAAGGATAATGCCCGCCATATTCATGGTGATACGGATAATCACCGACGGCAGGCAGAGCGGAATAATATGCTTCCACAGCACCCGCAGCGGCGACGCGCCCTGTAATCGCACCGCTGAGATAAAGTCCGCCTGGCGCAGCGACAGCGTTTCGGCACGCGCCAGACGGGCAATCGGTGGCCAGGCGGTGAGGGTAATGGCAATCACCACATGCTCAAGACCCGGCCCCAGCGCGGCAACAAACGCCAGCGCCAGTACCAGGCTGGGAAAGGAGATGAAGATATCGGTGACGCGCATCAGCACCCCATCGACTTTGCCGCCAAAGTAACCCGCGGTAACGCCCAGCAGCAGGCCCAGCGGTCCGACGGTGATCGACACCAGCAGCACGATGTAGAGCGTAATGCGCGCGCCCCACACCAGACGGCTGAAGATATCCCGGCCAAACTCATCGGTGCCGAACCAGTGGGCTGCACCGGGCGGCGTCAGGGCGTTGTCCAGATCCTGAATCAGCGGGTGATAGGGTGCGATCCAGGGCGCAAACAGCGCCACGATGCAGAGCAGCAACACAATGCCGCCGCCGATGGCGGTCAGGGGATTACAGGCCATGCGCCACAGGAAAGTGCCGCAGCGGGCAGCGAATCGCCGGCAGCGCGCCAGCCGCTCGCGGGTGTGACCGGCAGAAGGGGTGTCAAAAGAGATCGTCATACTTTGGTCCTCGGATCGAACACCTGATAGAGCAGATCGGCGATCAGGTTAAGCAGCACAAAGATCAGGCCGACCACCAGCACGCAGCCCATCACCGCATTCATATCGCCCAGCATCAGACTGCCCGTGAGATAGGAGCCAAAACCGGGCCAGGAGAAGACAGTTTCAATCAGCACGGCGCCCTCCAGCAGCGAGCCATAGGCCAGCGCCACCACGGTCAGCAGCTGAACCAGGATATTGCGAAACGCGTGCTGCCAGATCACCTGCCACTCGGTCAGGCCTTTGACCCGCGCGGTCAGAATGAACTCCTGTGACAGCTGCGCCAGCATAAAGCTGCGCGTCATCCGGCTGATGTAGGCCA
The DNA here is from genome assembly GCF_015654165.1 of Pantoea sp. SM3640. Lineage (NCBI taxonomy): Bacteria > Pseudomonadati > Pseudomonadota > Gammaproteobacteria > Enterobacterales > Erwiniaceae > Pantoea > Pantoea sp. SM3640. Next base: position 1,918,758 of record NZ_CP064872.1, on the reverse strand, counting down.
TGGAGTGAAAGCCGAGCAGCGAGGCGGGCAGCACCAGATGAATCAGCGCATTCCGGAACACCTGACCGTTGCCCGCCAGCAGGGCGTCGATCAGCATAAAGCCGGTGCGACGTGGCACGATGCCATCAAGGCTGAAGTCCACCCGGCCAGCACCGCCGACCCAGCCGAGATGGGCATAGAACAGCAGCAGGCCCATCATGCCAACCCAGAAGATCGGCGTGGAGTAACCGGCCAGGCTGAGCATCCGCACCACATAGTCGATGACGCTGTTACGCCGCGCCGCCGCCAGCACACCCAGCGGTACGCCCAGCCCTGCGCCAATGACAATTGCCAGTGTGGCCAGCTCTACCGTGGCGGGAAAGACGCGCAGCATGTCATGCACTACCGGCTGGCCGGTGAGCAGCGCGTGGCCCAGGTCACCATGCAGCAGGGCATTAAGATAGAGGCCAAACTGCACCCACAGCGGTTTATCAAAGCCAAGCTGGTGGTAGACCTGCTGATAAGTGGCCTGATCGGCATCCGGGCCGACTATCGCCAGCACCGGATCCAGCGGCATTACCCGGCCAATAAAAAAGGTCAGCAGCAACAGGCCGAACAGCGTGATGAGTACCTGAACCGCGCGATGGCTGATGCGGCGGCACTGATTTCGTGTCAGGGTCATCATCATGGTGTGCCTCCCGCCAGGCTGTCAGGCGTTTTCCAGACGTCACGCAGGAAGGTGGTCGCAGAAGGATGGGGCTGATACGCCTGTACCCGGTTACTGACCACCACGGAGTCAAGCATTTGTGAAATCGGCATCAGCGCAGGCACCAGCTGGTCGTAGCGTTGCTGGATGGCGAAATAGGCCTGCTGCTGGCGGGTTTTGTCGCGTTCCACCAGCGCCTGATCGATCATGCGGTTGAGCTGCGCGTCGTAGAAACCGGTACGCCAGCCCTGGAAATTGGTCAGCCGGGCACTGTCGGCATTGTTCGGGTTGTAGACCAGCGCACGCAGGCTGGAGTGGGGGTGCGGCTCGACGCCGCTGCCGCCGCGTCCGACCAGCAGGCTGAACTGGCGATCGCGCATCGCGCCATAAATCTGGTTGCCGGTGCCGGTAATGATTTTTGCCCGGATGCCGCCCTGCAGCAGCGTTGACTGAATGGCGATGGCGATATTCAGGAACGGCTGATCGGCAAGCACCCGCAGCGTGGTGTCAAAGCCCTCCGGATAACCCGCTTCAGCCAGCAGCGCACGGGCGCGCGGCACATCGAGCCGGTAACCGGGATCGGGCAGCGTGGCGGGCATCCCCGACTGTATCGGGCGCTGGTGCAGTTCGCCATAGCCGGTCATCAGGCTTTTATTGATGCCCTGATAATCGACCAGATAGCGGACCGCCTTACGCACCTTAATATTGTCAAAGCGCGGATCGTTCATGCTCATCGCCAGGTAGTAGATTGTCCCTTTTCTGACGGCATCAATGGTGAGGTCGGGATCGTGACGCAGGGCGCGCACATCGGGGATCGCCATATTGCTGGCGATATCGAGATCGCCTTTCTCCATCATCAGCCGCAGGGTTTGCGACTCCTGCAGGTGGCGGAAGACCACCCGCGACATCTTCGCCTCACCGCGCCAGTAGTCTGCCGAGCGACTCATGCGCAGCACATCTTTTGCCTGCCAGACATCCAGCCGGAACGGGCCGGAACCCGCTTCATGCGTGGTAAGCCAGCGGTTGCCCCAGTCACCATCGATTTCATGTTGTTGTACCGTTTTGCGGTCCAGCACCACCATACTGCCCAGCGCCGCCAGCGAGTAGATCACCAGTTGCGGATCGTTGGGTTTAGGCAGGGTGATCACCAGCGTGCGGTCGTCGGGTGCGGTGATCATCTGGTCCACATTGTCGCGGCTGAAACCGTAGGACTTCCACACCGACGCCTGCGCCAGATTCAGATGCAGCACCCGCCGCATCGACCAGACCGCATCAGCACTGGTGAGCGGATTACCGGAGTGAAACCTGACGTTGTTGCGCAGGTGGAAGGTCAGGGTGCGGTTATCCGGACTGACTGACCAGTGTTCCGCCAGCGCCGGGCGCACCTCGGTGAGCTGCTGCGGATTCAGCTCCACCAGGCCGTCATAGAGATTCACCACAATACCGACCACCTCGTTGCCGGTCATCGCGGCCGGATCCAGGGTGAGCAGGTTGTTCATATTCATGCCAACGATCAGCTGGTCATCCGGGGTCTTTGCCTGGATTGACGCGCTCGTGAGCATCAGCAGCGTGATCAGCCACGCGCCACATCGTTGTGTCAGGGTCATAGGTAAAGTCCAGCAGGTCAGAGGTTTTTCCCGTTTACCGCGTCATCAGGGCTGTGCGGCAACGGGGTTATTATTGTTTGCCGTACTTCATTACCAGCGGTTCAGCGTGTGGGTTTCAATCCAGCTGAAGTTGATATCCTCTCCCAGCCCGCTGCGGGTGGGCAGGGTGACAAAGCCCCGATCGTCCATTGGATCAATCAGGCTGTTGAGATACGCAGGCGGCGTTTCATAATCCAGGAAGGGATGCAGCAGGCCGCGCTCATACCAGCGGCAGTTACGAATAGCTCCGACCACCGCCAGGCTGGCTGCGCCGTTGCCGTGGACTTCGCAATCCATGCCGAAAGCTTCCGCCAGACTGGCTACTTTCATCGTGGCGGAGATGCCGCCTACGCCATTGGCCCCGGCACGCAGAATGTCGCAGGCACCGGCACGGACCCAGTCGGCGCGGCTGTGATGTTTACCGCCCAGGCTCTCCGGGCCGAGCACGTCGATTGAGAGGTTGTCTGCCAGCCAGGCGTAAGAGGCCATGCTCTCTTCCTCCATCGGCTCCTCGAACCAGGTGAAGTTAAGCTTCTCCAGCGCCTTGCCGATGGTCAGCGCGTCACTGCGGCTGTACCAGTGGTAGCCATCCAGCATCAGTGCGATATCCGGGCCAACCGCTTCACGCACCGCTGCGCAGGCTTTGATGTCCATGGCCGGGCTGGGCGCAAAGGCGACCGGCGGCATCCAGGTGTGCAGCTTGATCGCCTGATAGCCGCGTGCCACCAGCTTTTCCGCGAACTGTGCATACTCATCCGGCGTCGATAAACCGCCGCTCAGCTCGTCGCCGCACATGGTGCTGCCGTAAGCCGGGATCTTCTCGCGATAGCCGCCCAGCAGTTTATGCACCGGCTGTTTCAGCCTGCGCCCAATCAGGTCCCACAGCGCCTGCTCAACAGCGGAGAGGGCACGCTCGGTAAGCTGGTGGGCGCTGCCGCGCTGCCAGTGCACCAGATCCTGCCACATACGCTCGCGGTCAAAGGCGTTCTGACCGATCAGCACCTTGCGAAAAAAGGCATTAACCACATGCGCCCGCACCACTTCCGGCGGCGCAAAGGCGTAGCCGCAATCGCCATCCTCGCTGGTCAGGGTCAACAGCGCCATCTGCGCATCATTTTCCAGGCCGGGATGGGAGTGGCCGGCGCTGTCGGCAACACGCCGGGTGGGATAGGTAAAAAGGGTGACATCTATGGCGCTGATTTTCACGGTTACGCTCCTGTGGTTCGCTGTCCTGGTGAGTTATTAAAACGGCGTTTCATTTTCAATCTAGCGCTCACAATTCATTAACGCACTGGCCAAATCGATACGATTAACGGCTAATATGTGTGCAGCCGCCCAGGGTGTTGTGAGCATATTCACGAAAGCTGTCCGTTTTGTGAGCAGCAACACGCTGCGCTTTTTCCCTGATTAAGTTTGCTGTTAATGGTCACTTAACCCATTAACCTCGCCGCAAAAAACATTTAACCGCATGACTTCCCCTGAACGCCGTTTTAGGTGATAGTAACGCCGCTTTACATTAATAATTCTCATTATCATTTGTGCGGGTTTTCATAATGAAAAAATGGTTTTTAGCGCTGGGGCTGCTCACGCTGGCAGGGACGGCTTCGGCCAAAATGATTACTGATGTCGCAGGCCGTCAGGTCGAGGTGCCGCAGGAGGCAAAGCGCATCATTCTGGGTGAGGGCCGTCAGATCTATCTGCTGGCCGCATTTGATACCGACGCCCCGTTCACGCGGGTGATTGGCTGGCGTGATGACCTTCATAAGGCGGACTGGGACGGTTATCAGGCCTATGAGAAGCGTTATCCGGAAATTAAAAAATTACCGACCTTCGGCGGCGCGAAAGATGGCACCTTTAACGTCGAGCAGGCGCTAACCCTGAAGCCCGATCTGGTGCTGATGAATCTGGAGTCGAAAGCGGCGACCGATGAAGGCAAGCTGATTGAAAAACTGCAGGCCGTGGGTGTGCCGGTGGTGTTTATCGATTTCCGTGAAGCGCCGATGGTTAACGCTGAGAAAAGTATCCGCATCATGGGCGAACTGGTGAACAAACCGGAACGCGCGCAGGAGATCATCACCTTCCGCCAGCAGCAGATTGACCTTGTCACCTCGCGGCTGAAGAACTTCACCGGCTATCGTCCGAAAGTGATGATCGACCGCGCAGGCGGCTATAGTGACGAATGCTGCATGTCGTTCGGCAATGAGAACTTTGGTCAGATGGTGGAGATCGCAGGCGGCCGCAACATCGCGAAAGACCTGATCCCTGGCACCTTCGGCACGATTAACCCGGAGCAGATTATCGCCAGCCAGCCGGATGTGGTGGTGGTGACCGGCGCAAACTGGAAGAACTACAACACCGTGGGCAAATGGGTCGGCGTCGGTCCGGGTGCAAATGTCACCGAAGCGACGGCGCGTCTTAAGGCACTGATGATGCGTGATGCCTTTAAAACCCTGCCGGTGGCGCATAACGGCAACGTCCACGCCATCTGGCATCAGTTCTACGACAGCCCGTATCAGTTTGTGGCGATTCAGGCGCTGGCGAAATGGCTGCATCCCGATCTGTTTGCCGATGTCGATCCGGATGCCACCTTCCGCGCGTTCCACGAGAAGTTCCTCCCGCTGCCTTACCAGCCAGGCTACTGGGTCACCTTACCCGCGGATAAGCCCTGACTGACCGGCGATGACAGGGACGTCATCCGCCTGATTTACAATTCCCTCCGAATAAACCCTCTGTTTCTCTTCAGATTTACTAATCTTTTACAGGCGCGGGGTCGGTTGCTCTGAGCAGCGCGACATCTGAACTGGTCCGCATTCACGTTAAAAATGGAGAGAAACATGCGCAATACCCTGGGAAGATCGGCGTTTGCCGTGACGCTGTATGCTCTGCTGGAGCCGGTGCCGCTGGGCTTTTTTGTGGCGGCCTGGCTGTTTGACATTCTCTACATGCAGACCTTTGTGCAGTTCTGGACGGATGCCGCAGGCTGGCTGATTGCGCTGGGACTGATACTGGCGATCGTGCCACGTCTCATTGCACTGGTTTATCTGTTTCGCGGCAGTGACAGCGCGGAAAAGGGCCATTTCTGGCTCTGGCTGGTGGCCATCATCATCGCTATCGTCAATGCGTTTATTCACAGCCGTGATGCCGCCGCAGTGATCCCGCTGGGCGTAACGCTCTCGACGCTGGTGGTAGCGCTGCTGCTGCTGGCGAATGTGCAACTTGCGTTACGTCAGCGTAGCGCTTAAGGAGGAGCCACCATGAACATACCGCATAAAACGCTGCTCGCGCTGACCCTGACCACTTTCCTGGCAGGCTGTGATGATGGTGCGCTGGTCGATCCGCAAAAGCAGATCGGACCCAATCCCGAACTGCCGCAGGCGCAGAATTTCTTTATGCCGCCGATGCAGGTGCCGGAAGGCACGCCCTGGAAAGCCGGTGAAATGCCAAAAGTGGCTGATGGCCTGAAGATTGAGAAGATTGCTGAGAATCTGCAGCATCCGCGTCAGGTTTACGTGCTGCCAAACAATGATGTGCTGGTCGCGGAATCCAATGGCCCGCCAAAACCGACCACCCGACCTAAACAGCTGATCATGGGCATCGTCCAGAAAGCGTCAGGCAAGGGCGGCGCAGGCGGCAACCGTATTACGCTGCTGCGCAACGTCAATGGCAAATGGGAGCAGCATCGATTTATCGAAAATCTGCACTCGCCGTTTGGTATCCAGCTGATTGGCAACACGCTCTACGTCGCGAATGCTGACAGCCTGGTGAAGTTCCCCTATCGCGAAGGTGACACGGAGATCCGTACTGCTCCTGAAGAGGTAACGGAGCTGCCGGGCGGACCGATTAACCACCACTGGACCAAAGCACTGTTAGCCAGCCCCGATGGCAGCAAGCTCTATGTGGGCGTTGGCTCCAACAGTAACGTCACCGAAAACGGCATTGGCGCAGAGTATCGCCGGGCAGCGGTACTGGAAGTGGATGCGGCCAGCGGTGCCAGCCGTATTTACGCCAGCGGTCTGCGCAATCCGACCGGCCTGCAGTGGGAACCGCAGAGCGGCAAGCTGTGGGCTATCGTCAACGAGCGTGATGAAATCGGCTCCGATCTGGTGCCGGACTACCTGACCTCGGTACAGGATAAAGGTTTTTACGGCTGGCCCTATAGCTACTTTGGTCAGCATGTCGATACCCGTGCCGAACCGCAGCGTCCCGACCTGGTTGAGAAGGCGATCAAGCCCGATTACGCCCTGAGTTCGCATGTCGCGCCGCTGGGCCTGCTGTTCTACGGTGGTGATAATATGCCGCAGTACCGTGGCGGTGCGTTTATCAGCGAGCATGGCAGCTGGAACCGGACGCCGCTGAATGGCTACAAAGTGGTGTGGGTGAAATTTGAGAATGGCAAGCCGGTGGGGCAGCCGCAGACGGTGGTTTCGGGCTTCCTGACGGACGATGAAAAGCAGGTGCGTGGTTTGCCGGTCGGTCTCGCCAGCGATAAACAGGGCGGCGTACTGATCGCTGACGACGCAGGGAATACCGTCTGGCGTATCAGCGCCGCGAAGTAAATTCTGCGCGGATTGGGTTATCGCCGTAAAACAGGCATAAAAAAAAGGATTTGGCATCGCGCCAAATCCTTTATTTTTTTGTTCGCTACCCGGCTGGTAACCGCGCTGCGAACGAGGTGCTCAGCACTCTCCACAAACAAGATTGTAAAATGTGCGGCTAAGGATTTCAAGTTTCGCCAAAATACTGTATGTTTATACATGTGTTGAGTGTTGAGCATCGCCTCATTGTCGACTGGCCGCTCCCAGGGGCACGGTTTTAAAAATCCCGGCAGGCATCAGGTGGTGCTGGCCTGTGGCTTTAACCATGAGTGCCGCTCAGCCCTCTCCACAAAGATGTGCTCAGGCACCCGGCGGGTAGAGTCAAAGCCCTGGTTGCCGAATAGCGCGCTCCTGAAAAAGGAGAAGGAAAGTGATGGAACTGACTAAGCTGATTCTGGATCTTATCCGGGTCATCTTGCAGATCATCGTTGCCCTTATGCAACTGACCGGTCACGCAGGTTAACCGGAACTTGAAACAAGGCGGAGCTAACCACTCCGCCTTTTTTCTGTGTCAATTCTCTGTCATTAAAGGCGGGTAAGGTGGTGCGGCAAAAGCACGCCGCCGGGGTGCTGCTTATCCTGACAGGGAGTAATATGTCCATTGCCGCCGTTATGCCCGCCCGATTAGCCCATACCTGGATTGATGACAGTGTACGCATGCGGGAAACCACCGTAGGTCAGCAGTGCGAGATTCTGGCGCACAGCGTGCTGGAATACAGCGAGCTGGGTGACTTCTCCTATGTGGGTGAGCACTGCTGTCTGGCCGACACCCAGGTGGGACGTTTCTGCGCCATTGCCAATCAGGTGCGGATTGGTGCGCCGAATCATCCGATGGACCGCGCTTCGCAGCATCGCTTTACCTACTGTCCGGAGTATTACCATCCCGACGCGCGGCGCGATCAGGGCTTCTTTGCTGCCCGTCGTGCCGACCGGGTGGTGATAGGCAATGATGTCTGGATCGGGCACGGCGTGATTGTGCTGCCCGGCGTGACTATTGGCGATGGTGCGGTGCTGGCCGCGGGCGCAGTCGTAACCAAAAACGTTGCGCCCTACAGCGTGGTGGGCGGTGTTCCGGCCCGGCCATTGCGGGTCCGGTTTACGCCTGCGATTGCCGCCCGCCTGCAGCGCATTGCCTGGTGGAACTGGCCACTGGAGAAACTGCTCGCGAATCTGCCCGACTTTCAGCACGGCGACATCGACGCGTTCTGCCAGCGGCACGGGGAATAATTATCTCAACGTCAGCCGGTTCGGACGCCGATAAAGCGCACGATCCGCTGCCCATAAAGTCCCACCGCCAGCCCGGTGACGATCAGCATCAGCGCGACGATTTTCTGAGCTGAAACCTTTTCGCCAAATATCGCCACTGAGCCCAGAATGCCGAACACCGGCACCAGCAGCGACAGCGGCGCCACCGTGGAGACCGGATACTGTTTCAGCAGCCAGTTCCACACCCAGTAACCCAGCAGGGTGTTGGGATAGACCTGAAACAGTATCGATAACACCGCTTTCATATCCAGCTGCGTGAACAGCGCATGATAGCCCGTGCTGCCATTGACCAGCCCGTCCAGCAGGAAGAGCGGGATGGGTGCAAAGGCGCTCGACCAGACCAGAAACGCAAACACCTGCCGGGTCGCCGCTTTTTTGTTGATGATGTTAGCAATGCTCCAGGCGATCGCGCCTGCCAGCACCAGCAGCATGCCGGAGAACGTCACCGAGCCATCGGTAATAAAGAAAATGCTCAGCAGACCGGCGCAGGCCAGCAGACATCCGGCGACCTGATAGCGGCTGAGACGCTCTCTGAATACCCAGCCACCCAGCAGCAGGGTGAAAAAGGCGCTGAACTGCAGCAGCAGCGAGGCGATGCCCGCCGACAGCCCGGTTTTAATCCCCAGATTCACCAGTCCCCACAGACCGATTCCGAAGACCAGCCCGTAGCTGATCAGGTAGCGCCACGGCACGTCCGGTTTCCGGATAAAGAACAGCGCGGGCAGGGCGCAGAGCGTAAAGCGGATGCCCGCCAGGATAAAGGGATCGACCGCATGCAGCCCGAGTTTGATAACGGAAAAGTTTACGCCCCAGATGGCGGTGATCAGCACGGCGAGTAGCAGATGCGATAATTTCATGATTGACGTGCTCCATACCAGCAAAGAAAGGCTGAGGCGCTGACGGCTGCCCCGGCATAACAGACAGCCTGCCATCCCCAGTGAGCGTAAAGCTGAGTCGCCACGATGGCCCCCAGCGCACTGCCCAGCGAGTAAAAGCACATGTACGCACCGACCAGACGACTGGCCGCTTCGAGGCGGACAGTGACGAGCAGGCTCTGATTAATCACGTGCACTGTCTGAACAGCAAAATCGAGCAGGATCACCCCGAAAACCAGCAGCAGTAGCGAACTTTGAAGCGCGGCTATCGGCAGCCAGGAGAGGGTCAGCAGCACCAGGGCTAAGCTGGTGGCACGCTGGCCCCATCCCCGGTCAGCCCAGGTGCCTGCTCTGGTGGCCGCCAGCGCACCGGCCAGGCCCGCCAGTCCGAACATCCCGGTCTGAGTGTGTGACAGTGACAGGGCGGTCAGCGGCAGCACCATTGAGGACCAGAGCATACTGAAGGCTGCGAAAATCAGCAGCGCCAGGATGCCACGTTTGCGCAGCTGGGGTTCTGAACGGAATAGCCGCAAAACTGACAGTAACAGCAGCGGGTAAGCGGTGCGCTGCGTCTGGCCGGTTGAGGCGGGCAGCACTTTTACGAGTACCAGCGAGATCAGCAGTAACAGGCAGGCGGCCGTCAGAAAGACCATCCGCCAGCCCGCCAGATCGGCAATCATCCCCGAAATAAAGCGCGCCAGCAGAATGCCGATCACGATGCCGCTGGTCACGCTGCCGACCACCCGCCCGCGCTGTTCTGGCGATGCCAGCATGGCGGCCCAGGCCACCATCAGCTGTGTGACCACCGCCATCAACCCCACCAGCAGCATCGCGCCCAGCAGCGTCATCAGATCGGGCGCGAAAGCCGCGGCGGTTAATGCCAGCACGGAAAGCAGTAGCTGGATAACCACCAGTTTTTTGCGATTCACGCAGTCGCCCAGCGGCACCAGAACGATCAGCCCGATGGCGTAACCGACCTGCGTAGCCGTCACCACTGTGCCAATGGTGCCAGGGGAAACATTCAGGCTGGCGGCTATCGATTCCAGCAATGGCTGCGCCGAGTAAACATTGGCGACCGCCAGCGCAGAGGTCAGTGAGAACAAAAAGATCATCCGGGGCGTAAGCATCAGCGTCGCAGCGGGCGGCAAATCTGATTCAGACGGACAAGTCTTGCCAGTCGTTATGGTCATAACAGCGCCTAAGTGGTTTTTATTTGAAACCGGGTTGCAACATAATTATCAGCAGAGGTTTTTTTTTGCAACTTCTTTTCCGGCTGGCTAAGCTGGCTTCATCAGACAGGCAAAGTGAGAGAAAACATGGCTAAGCAGGAATCCCTGAGAACCAGTGAGTGTCCGGTTGCCAGAACCCTGGAATCAATTGGGGAACGCTGGTGCATGATGATCGTGCGTGAAGCCTTTGATGACGTCCGCCGGTTCAGTGAGTTTCAGCGCAATCTGGGGCTGGCAAAAAATATCCTGGCGTCGCGCCTGAAGCAACTGGTGGAGATGGGGGTATTTGAGATTGCGCCAGTTTCCGATGGCAGCGCCTACAACGAATATGTCCTGACTGAGAGAGGCCGTGCGCTGTTTCCGGTGGTAGTGGCTATGCGCCAGTGGGGCGAGCGCTATCTGTTTGAGAAGGGCGAGACGCACTCGGTGTTGCTGGATAATGCAGAAGGCAAGCCGCTGCCGCGCCTGGAGGTCTGTTCCTCAACGGGGCAAAAACTGGGCCCGGCAGACTGTTATCGCCAGCGGGTAGTCGCGGAAGGCTAATTGTCAGAGAATTTACGCCTCTGCACTCTCTGAATCTGGCAGGCCTGACATTCCACGCGATCCCAATCATCATTGTCAGCCTGTCGATATCATCACATTTTCCAATGACAGGTTGCCTTGTAACTTGTCGATGCGCATGACATTCTCGCTGATTGTATAGACATGTATCTTCAACCATGAATCGGGAACTTCACCTTTTCAGTTAACGCGTCTCTCACTGTTTCAGCGAGGAATCTATGTCGGTCAAAACATCTGCAGCAGACTATTCAGGCGCAGAGAAACAGCGCCTGTCAGAAACCCGTTCCATTGATTACATCCCGTTGCGCGAACGCCATGGCCATCCCTTTAGCCAGTTTACGCTCTGGTTTGGGGGCAACCTGCAGATCACGGCCATTGTCACGGGTGCGCTGGCCGTGGTGCTGGGTGGCGACGTTGTATGGTCGCTCATTGGCTTACTGGTGGGTCAGATTCTGGGTGCAGCGATCATGTCTTTGCATGCGATCCAGGGACCGCGCCTGGGTTTACCGCAGATGATCACCAGCCGTATGCAGTTTGGCGTGTTTGGTGCCGTTATTCCGCTGGTGCTGGTCTGCATGATGTATGTGGGGTTTTCAGCCAGCGGGACAGTGTTAGCGGGACAGGCGCTGGCTAAACTTATCCATGTCAGCAATTCAGCGGGGATGATCCTGTTCAGCATCCTCATCGTGATCATTGCGGTGCTGGGCTATCGTGTCATCCATCAACTGGGGAAAGTGGCGAGCGTTATCGGCGTTTTAGCCTTTGTTTATCTTTTCATCACGCTGTTCTCAGCGCATGATTTATCCGCCGTTTGGCAGAATCAGCACTTTACCGTGGCGAATTTCCTGCTGGCGGTTTCCCTTTCTTCATCATGGCAGATTGCCTTCTGTCCCTACGTCTCGGACTATTCGCGCTATCTGCCGGCTGATGTCTCTGCAAAGAAACTGTTCAGCGCGGTTTTTTTCGGCACCGTGCTTGGCACCCAGGCTTCAATGACGCTGGGGGTGATCGTCGCGGCTATTGCCGGTAGTGCGTTTGCAGGTAATGAGGTGGGTTACATCGTGAGCATGGGCAGCACGGCGACCATGGCGATGGTGATTTATTTCGCGATTTGCTTTGGGAAAATCACCTTTACCACGCTGAATGCGTACGGCAGTTTTATGTCACTGACGACCATCGTGTCTGGCTTTCGGCAGCAAACCACGCTGAGTCGGGGCGCACGCATTCTGTTTGTGGTGCTGATGGTGGCGCTGGCCTGCGTCATTGCTCTGCTCAGTGAACCGGCCTTCCTGAAATCCTTCACCCACTTCCTGCTCTTCCTGCTGGCTTTCTTTGTGCCCTGGAGCGCGATCAGCCTGACCGATTTCTATCTGATCACCAAAGGCAGGGTCGATGTCCCGGCACTGTCTCAGCCGGATGGACGCTATGGACGCTGGAATCTGGCCGGTATCACCGTCTATTTCCTGGGGGTGGTGGTGCAACTGCCGTTTATTGATAATCCGCTGCACCATGGCTCGCTGACCTGGATTTTTGCCGGCAATGATGTCTCGTGGATCATCGGCTGGTTTGCGACGGCGCTGTTATGGCTATTCGCCAGCCGCTGGGATCGTCGTGGCAGACCTGAACAGTCAATCTATACCGCTATGTGAAAAGGTAAAAGCCGCCATGAAAGGCGGCTTTTGTTCCGGGCTGAATGTGTGATCGGCAGGGTGTCAGGCTAAGCCGCAATCCTTCATGGCAGGGAACCTCCCTTCCTGAGATTACGCCGCTGAAACATCTGCCGCGCCAGTCTGCGCTTCGGCCACCAGCGGCTTTTCTGGCTGCAGCAGCGTCATCGCCAGCATGCTACCGAAGGCGATGAATGCAGTGACGGTAAACATCGCGTTGTAACCGTAATATTCCGCCAGCCAGCCGCAGAGCATCGGAGAGATAATTGCCGCCAGGTTGGCTATAGCCAGCGTTATGCCGCTGTAGGTGCCGACCGACGCTTTCGGGGTGACATCAATCACTACCGACCAGTAGACATTATTCACCAGCGCATTCAGCGCATTGCCCAGCGTCATCAGTGCGATAATCCCGGCAGCCGACTGCACGTAGGGGATCGCCATAAAGCAGCAGGCGGTGCCACACAGCGTAACCGCCGCAAACAGATTGCGCGCCAGCCGCAGGTTGCCGAAGCGGGCCAGCAGGGCATCGGCAATACGGCCGCCCAGCAGCACGGTGATGCAGGCGCCACTCCAGGGGATCATCGCCACGTACCACAGCGAGTGCAGGTCATAATGGAAATTATCCTGCAGATACTTCGGCATCCAGGTCACCAGGGTAAAGGTGATGTAGAGAAATGAGAAGTAGCCCAGCGCGTTGCAGACCAGCGTGCGGCTGGTAAAGAAGCGCCACCACGGCAGGGAGACGCTGTCGCCTGCGCTGCGGCGCTGAGCGCGCTGGATCAGTGTGCGTTCAGCGGCATTGGTGTGAGGGCTCTTTTCCGGGCTGTCGCTGAAGGTGCGGGCAAACAGCGCCATCGCCAGCAGGGAGAACACACCGAGCAGGATAAACATCATGCGCCAGTCATGGGTCAGCAGCAGCAGGCCAACCGCGATCGGGGCGGTCAGCAGCGCGCCGACCTGGGTTGAGAGCAGGCCGATGCCCAGCGCGAAGCCACGCTCATTGTCGGGTGCCCAGTGGGCAATCGCCTTGTTCATCAGCGCATAGGCCGGGCCTTCAGAAAAACCAAACAGGATGCGCAGGGCCGCAAAGCCCATAATGGCGGAGCCGCCAAACAGCGCCATGCCCAGTTCACCGGCCCAGGCGGTGGCGATCTCCAGCAACGACCAGAGCACACCAGCCAGCAGCCAGACTTTCTTCGTGCCGATCCGGTCGGCAAGGAAGCCGCCACACAGCGAACCAAACAGATAACCGAAGCCAAAGTAACCCAGCACCGCGCCGAGCTGGACTTTGCTGAAGTGGTACTCCGCCGCAATGGCGTTGGCCGCAAATGACAGGGCGCCGCGATCGATGTAGTTGATCAGGGCGATCAGGAACAGCAGTGAAAATATGGTGTAACGGTAACGGCTGGATGTCATCTCACGTCTCCTGATTAAATGTCTCAGGAGAGCCGAAGCAAGATTAATGCCGGAAAAGAGATTCATCCGGCAAAACCCGGGCTGACAGAGGCTGCGGGCTGCTGAGCCTGCGCTTAATGGGTTAAATGATCCCGCTAATTATTCGCCTGCGCATCAATGCGGTGCAGTCATTGCCTGTCGGTGGTGAACCTCAGGCTGCGTTATGATGGGTGCTGCTGACGTGGGGCAGCGGGATAACCACCACTTCCGTTTCCGCCATGGTTGTATCCTGTGGCGTTTCGCCAACGTGCTGCAAAATCTGCCGCTGATATGTCGCATCAGCGACTGTTGTCTGTTCACTCAGCAGTACGCCCGCTTCATTAACATTTTTTCCTGCCACTTTTACTTTGCTGGTGGCACTGGCCAGCATCCACTCATATTCAATGTCGACATGGCCGCTATCAATACAGCGAATTCCGCGCTGACTTAAATCATACGCCAGCACGGTTGCCGTCGGGCCTAAAGAAATTAAGACCAGGTCAAAGTTGACTGCATTCGCTAATACCGTATCGAAGAGACGATCATAAACGGAAAAAGCATTACGGTTCAGCGTCGTAATGCGTTTAATTTCACTGGCCCCCTCCAGTAAATTATTGCCTAATCCCAGACGTGTGCCACTGCCTTCAACAATTAATACCCGGCGACCCTGGTAGAGCTGTTTAAATTTATCGAATATCGTCCTGGATAATTGTTTGCTTTTATAATCGTGATAAGGGCGGGTAACGGAGGTGTTGCCATACAGGTACTGATGATTCAGCAGAGCATCATAATGTTTAAAGTAAAATGATTTATGGAAGAACCAGAACAGGGCCGATCCATTTTTCATATTGCGGGTGGTGCGAAAAGCATCTGGCAGGCAAATCAGACAGTTCGGGTTGTCCTGAGGCGCCTGCTGCAGCAGCGCCTTGAGCCTTGCCGACAGTTTTGGGTCAAATGGCTGAAAGCCAATGTTTTTATACCAGGTCATCTCCAGTTCGCCGTCGCCGTAACGGGCCAGTGATAATTGCGGTTTACGTAATAGCAGATCGATAGTTTCTTCTATCGACATGACGGAATAACGTTTAACCCGTGCCTGCGCGGCAGGATAGCGAATGGCCGCATTAATAAATTTAAACGGGAAGCGAAACTTACGATAAATAGCGTTAAGTGCGGACATAGTTAGCCTTGGGTTATTGCTGCCAGTGAAAATCCCGCCTGCTGGCCGGATAAATTTTTATAAGAGTGACGATATATATCACAGATAAAAGTCGGGTCGGGCTACGGAATATCTTAAAACGTTTTATTCACCAGAATCCCTTTCATTATTAATCTATTCCTTCCCGAAGGCAGCGCTAAAAAATAATGGCAGAGCAAAGTCAGTTGCCAGAATTAATAATCTGAAAGTCATTGAAACCCCATGAGCGCTGATAACCGGAGGGTTTAAAACAGCTGCGCACTAAGTTTTCTGATTTTAGCATTAAGAGTTATTGCAGTACTGAGTGAATAAACCATTATGCTTATTTGACACTCGTTATCCCTGTCTGGTCACACTTAAGCTGGCGTTCATGAAGCGCGGCCGGTCTGTTAATTATTCGCCTTTGAACAAAAGGTGCGATAACTCACGGCCTATCGTTAATTTTTTGTGATGAATATCGCGTATTTGCCCCTTAGGAAAGTAAATAAATCGGTCTCAGCGCCCCTGCAGTTGACATTATTAATAAATATTTTTAATGGGTTACGCTTATACACGTTTTTACATATTTCTCACGTAAGTTAATATCTCGTTGAATTTATGTTTCCAGCTTAATTTTCTGATGACCGCTAATGACCCGAGGATGGATCATGATAAATAAAATAACCAGTGTAATCATGGTGATATTTGCTATCGCCCTGATTTACATGGGAGGACAACTTCTGCTTGCAGGAGGCAGCGCGTTCTATGCGTTGATGGGGGTAGGCGTTCTGCTCAGCGCGATTCTGCTGATGATGAACAAACGCAGTGTACTGACGCTGTATGCGCTGCTGATGTGGATAACGCTGTTCTGGACGATCTGGGAAGTGGGCTTCGATAAGTGGCAGTGGATCCCGCGCGGCGACCTGTTTGGTGTGCTGGGTGTCTGGCTGGCTCTGCCGTGGGTGGTTCGTCCTCTCTATCAGGGACAGCGTCGCTTCCATCCTTTCCTTGGCGGCTCCGTGGTGCTGATGGTGCTGCTGGTGACTGGCCTCTGCTTCTACGATCCGCTGCCGCAACAGGGCACCATCAATACCCAACGTAACAGTTCCGCGACCGGCGGTGCTGCTGAAGAGTGGAACGCCTATGGCGGGACCACAGATGGCCAGCGCTTCTCGGCACTGAAGCAGATCACTAAAGATAACGTTAAAGATCTGGAAGTGGCCTGGATCTATCACACCGGCGATCTGCGTCAGGGTGATGATGCAACCGAGTACACCTTTGAAGCGACGCCGCTGAAAGCCAACGGCATGCTCTACCTCTGTACGCCGCACAACGAGGTTCATGCTCTTGACCCGGAAACCGGTGCGGTGAAGTGGAAAACAGCGCCGGATAAAAACCGCTCTTATCTGCAGCAGCACCAGACCTGCCGTGGCGTGAGCTACTTCGATGCCGGTCAGCAGGCGGAGCAGCAGACAGGCGCATCCCCGGCTATCTGCCGCAAACGTATCTTCAATGCGACCACCGATGCCCGCCTGCTGGCGCTGGATGCCGACACCGGCAAGCCCTGTGCTGAATTTGGTGACAACGGCGTGGTAAACCTGCGCGCCAACATGGGCGAGGTGCGTCCGCATGCGTTGATGCAGACTGCTGCACCACTGGTGGCAGGCAATCTGGTGATTGTTGGCGGTTCTGTGATGGATAACGGCTTCAACATCGGCAACCCATCGGGTGTCATCCGTGCCTATGATGCCGTTACGGGTCGTCTGGTGTGGAACTTTGATCCGGCTACTCCGGATAACACCGCACCGGTCGCCGCAGGCGCAACCTATCCGCAGGATACCCCGGTCGCCTGGGCTACGCTGAGCGCCGACCTGAAAAACGGCCTGGTCTATGTACCATTTGGTAACGCCTCGCCGGATGAAATCGGCATTGAACGCGATCCTGCCAGCAATACCGAAAAATTCCGTGATGCGCTGGTGGCACTGGACTTGAAAACCGGTGCGTTCAAATGGCGTTATCAGAGTTCGAACCACGACCTGTGGGATCGCGATAACCCGTCACAGCCGTCGCTGGTAGACATCAACTATCAGGGCAAACCGCAACCGGCGGTGATCCTGCCGACCAAAACCGGCAACCTGTTTGTGCTGAACCGCCTGACCGGTGAGCCGGTTTACCCGGTAGAGCAGTTTAAGGTCTCTACCGATGGCATTAAGGGAGAGCAGTACGCGGCGACCCAGCCGGTCTCCAGCCTGAACTTCATTCCGCAGCCGCTGACTGAGAAGTCGATGTGGGGCATTACGCCGTTTGACCAGATGGCCTGCCGCACGACCTTCCGTGAACTGCGTTATGACGGTAACCCGTGGACGCCGCCAACCGAGAAAGGCTCGCTGATCTTCCCGGGCAATATCGGAGTGTTTAACTGGGGTTCCGTGGCGGTTGATCCACAGCGCCAGATGCTGATTGCGGCACCGGTGCGCCTGGCCTACAAGTACAACCTGATCAAGCGCACGCCGGAAACCGAAACTCAGCGTACCTTCACCAAAGATGGCACACCCTACTGGAATGAGAACTTCCACGGTGACTACGCTATCCACATCCAGCAGATGGCATCGGGGCTGGGTATTCCCTGCATCGCGCCACCGTGGGGACGGATGGTGGGTGTGGATCTGACCACCGGCAAAACCGAATGGCTGCGTCGCGTTGGCACCACCAAAAACCTCAAGACCAGCTTCCTGCCTGGCCGTTTCCCGCTCGGTTTCCCGATGGGGATGGTGGCGCACGGCGGACCGCTGCTGACAGCGGGTGACCTGGTGTTCCACGGCGCAACGGCAGATAACTTCTTCCGTGCTTACGACAGCACCACCGGTGAGCTGCTGTGGCAGACGGAACTGAGCGCGGGTGCACAGGCCACGCCATCAACTTTTATGGGCAAAGATGGTAAGCAGTATGTGGTGATTGCCGCAGGCGGCCATGGCTCGCTTGGCACCACGGCGGGCGACAGCGTTGTCGCGTTCCGTCTGAAGTAATTATGACCTGCTGAGCGCCGCCCTGGCGCTCAGCGTTATTACGCGCTCACCAGGCTAACTTTCGTGCGATATCACGTCTTCACTTTTTTCCTTCTGAATACATTTACTGCTAAACGTCGTCAGTGACAGGTGTGCCTGATTTGCTGGAGAGTCTTTGGGTTACGCGCGGGCCTGAGGCCAGAGAGGTCATACTGCGGGGATAGGGATACTGCATTCAATGCAGCGTGCCACGTCAGTGACGTGGCACGCTAACCATTATGCGCCGACGTTCACCACGGTTTTACCGAAGTTTTTGCCATTCAGCATATCGATAAACGCCTGTGGTGCGTTCTCTAACCCTTCAATCATGTGCTCGCGATAGTGGATTTTTTTGCTCTCCACCATAGGACGCATCGCCTCCAGGAACTCTGGATAACGGTCACCGTAATCCTGGAAGATGATAAAGCCCTGCATACGGATACGGCGCTTCAGAATGCCCGCCATGATCAGTGAGGTTCTGTCCGGGCCTTCAGGCAGTTCACGCTGGCTGTAAGCGGAGACCAGGCCACAGACCGGTACACGCGCGGCAGTGTTAAGCAGCGGGAATACCGCATCAAACACTTTGCCACCCACATTTTCGAAATAGATATCGATGCCATCCGGGCAGGCGTTTTTCAGCTGCTCTTCAAAGTCGGCACTGTGGTGATCGAGGCAGGCATCAAAGCCCAGCGTATCGACCGCGTAACGGCATTTCTCTTCTCCGCCCGCGACACCGACGACACGACAGCCTTTCTGCTTACCTAACTGACCCACTGTTGCGCCTACCGGACCGGTTGCCGCGGCGACGACCAGGGTTTCACCCGCTTTCGGCTGACCGATATCCATCAGGCCCATATAGGCGGTAAAGCCTGGCATTCCGAGAATGCCCAGCGCCCATGACGGATGCGGCAGATCGTTGCCCAGCTTCGCAATTTCTTTGCCATCGGAGACGGCATATTCCTGCCAGCCACTCTGTGCCAGCACCCAGTCACCGGTTTTAAAGTTGCTGTTTTTCGATTCGACGACCTGACAGACAGTGCCACCGACCATTGGCTGATCCAGCTCTGCCGGCGCGGCGTAAGATTTACCGTCGTCCATCCGGCCACGCATGTAGGGATCGAGTGAGAGGTAGATAGTCTTCAGCAGCACTTCGCCTTCTTTGATTTCCGGGATGGGCTGCGCCACATGGCGGAAATTCTCTTTGGTCGGCTCACCGTGAGGGCGTGAAGCCAGTAACCAGGCATGGTTCTGGGTTGCTTGTTCAGTCATATTGTCTTCCTTTTATAGCCGGGCGATGCACTGGGCATTGCCATATGAATACCGGGAAAGTGTAGATGACTGCGGCGGGAATGCATTTAGCGCTGTGAGCGATAAGCGGATTTTGCGTCATTTGCAAATACGGTCGTTTGATGGAACTGCCCGGGCGGTTGTTAGCATCCAGGATCACAGGAAGCGCTGAAGAGTGTGATAAATACCAGTGAACTGAACAGGGAGAGAACCATGACTACTCAGCATTTGCGTATTGCCCGACCTGTGACTGATCTGAAACAAAGCAGTCAGATCTATTGCCACGGGCTGGGGTTGCAGGAAATCGGTGAGTTTACCGATCATCAGGGTTTTAGTGGTGTGATGCTGGGCGCGGAGGGATTGGGCTGGCATCTCGAATTCACACTCTGTCATACCCATCCCGTCCGGCCAGCGCCAACGGAAGACGATCTGCTGGTGCTTTACATTCCCCACCAGCGAGACTGGCTGTTTCGTTGTACTTCTATGGATGACGCAGGCTTCCAGCGGGTGTCATCCTTTAATCCTTACTGGGATCAGCAGGGCGTGACATTTATCGACAAGGATGGTTATCGTGTCGTTATCCAGCATGGCTTGTGGCAACCCACACGCTGACCCTGCACCCATCAGAAAAGGAACTCACCCTGAATATTCTTTGCTTCCACACCGCTGCCAGCAATATCGCGATCTTTGATGATGCCGCCAGCGCACTTACGCGTGACAGCTCGCCGCTAAATCACCTGGTGATGCCTTCGCTGCTGGCCGAGGCGGAACGCAGCGGCGGGATGACGGCGGAGTTACGCTGCCGTATCGCGCAACTGATCAAAGCAATGCTGCCGCAGTTTGATGCCGTACTGATTACCTGTTCCACGCTGGGACCGGTTGCCGATGATTTCTCCGTGCAGGATCGGGTCATGCGCACCGACGGCATGTTAGCGGCGGCATTGCGGCGTCATACGGGGCCGAGGGTGGCGCTCTGTGCGGCAGAATCAACGCTGGCGGCGACGCGGGCGCTTTTCTGCCAGCCCGGCAGCCAGACAGAGGTTGCGCTGGTGGAGGACGCATGGGCGGCGTTTAAAGCGGGGGAGACAACACGCTATTTTGCCCTGATCGCGGCAGCCGCAGAGCAGGCGTATCAGCAGGGCGCCGTTGCGGTGGCCCTGGCGCAAAGCTCAATGACGCCGGTTGCCCAAAAGTTTCCCGCGCCCCGACGACCACTGACCGGCCCGCATCTGGCTTTGCAGGCCTGCTACGATCTCAGATGATTGTCACGTTATGCTGGCTCAGCGCCTGTTGCAGCGCGTCGTCCGGCTGCGTTTCTACAACCAGCGTGCTGGCCAGCGACAAGTCGCCAATGGCAAAGGCTGAGGCGGAATTCAGCTTTTCGGCTGACGCCAGCACTACGGTTTCTGCTGCACGTCCTGCCAGCGCACGCTTCACCGTCGCCTCTTCGAAATTGCCGGTAGTCAGTCCGGCAGCCGGATGCACACCGGTAACGCCCATAAAAAAGAGATCGGCATTAATGCGATTGATCGACTCCAGCATCGCCGCGCCCACGGTCACCACTGAATGCTTATAGAGCTGTCCGCCAACCAGTATGATCTCCACCAGTGGATGATCGGCTAATGCCAGCGCCACGCTGGGACTGTGGGTGACGGCGGTAAAGCTCAGCGTTGCAGGTAACTGTCGCACCAGTTCCGCGCTGGTGGTCCCGCCATCAATCAGTACGATCTGTCCCGGCTGGATCAGCGAAACCGCCTTTTGGGCAATGATCTGCTTTGACGCAGCCTGCACGCTTTTGCGTGTTTCAAAGTTGCCCAGCGCAGCGGAAACCGGCAGCGCACCGCCATGCACCCGCTGCAATAAACCTTCCGCTGCCAGCTCACGCAGGTCACGGCGGATAGAGTCCTCAGAGAGGTTGAAGCGCTGGCTGAGGTCGCGCGACTGCACCTGTTTTTCCTGAGCGAGCAGGGCAAGGATTTTCTGTTTACGCTGGCTGGATAGCATCTCTTTCCTTTGCGTGTTTTTTCTTGAATGTGCACGATTTTGCATGATAGCGTGTGGGCTGTCTACTTATCCTGGAGAGCACCATGCAGCAGAACCAATCCCGTGTGCGCATCATCAGTGAGCAGTTGCTGTCAGATAACTGGTATACCCTGAAGAAATATACTTTTTCGCTGCTGCGCCGTGATGGCCAGTGGCAGGAGCAGAGCCGTGAAGCGTATGACCGGGGCAACGGCGCAGTCATCCTGCTCTATAACCGCGACAAACGCACGGTAGTGCTGACCCGGCAGTTTCGCTTTCCGGTTTTCCTCAACGGGCATGATGGATTTCTGATTGAAGCGGCCGCGGGCCTGCTGGATAACGCCTCGCCGGAAGCGCGCATTGTTGCTGAAGCGGAAGAGGAGACGGGTTTTCGCGTCAGCCGCGTTGAGAAGGTGTTTGAAGCCTTTATGAGCCCCGGTTCGGTGACGGAAAAGCTTTACTTCTTTATTGCTGAGTATGACGACCAGCAGCGCAGCGGTGAAGGCGGCGGGATAGCGGAAGAGGGTGAGGATATCGAGGTGCTGGAGATCGGTTTCGACCAGGCGTTGCAGGCGATTGACCAGGGTGAGATTGTGGATGCTAAAACCATCATGCTGCTGCAGCATCTGCGACTCAAAGGCATTTTATAAGAAAGCGGGCAGAGCGCCGTCTATGCGTTCTGCCCGTAAAGCTTACTGATCCTGCGTCAGAATGCCTTTAACATCGTGCGGTTCAGAACGCAGATACTGCGGCGGAACCTGAACTTTACCATCCAGTGCCGCAGCAGCGTGCCACGGCCAGCGCGGATCGTAGAGAATGCCGCGAGCAAGCGCCACGAGGTCAGCTTCGCCCTGTTGCAGTAGATCTTCTGCCTGCTGCGGTTCCGTGATTAATCCGACTGCGATGACCGGAATTGATACCTCATCACGAATATCGCGGGCAAACGGCACCTGATAGTTTGGCCCGACGCTGATTTTCTGATCTTCCGACAGACCCCCACTTGAGACGTGGATATAAGCGCAGTTCAGCGCTTCCAGTTCACGTGAGAAAGCGATCGACTGCTTAATTTCCCAGCCGCCTTCGACCCAGTCCGTAGCGGAAATGCGCACGCCTACCGGCACGGACGCGGGTACGGCTTCACGGACGGCTTTGAACACCTCCAGCGGGAAGCGCATACGGTTTTCCAGCGAACCGCCATATTCGTCGCTACGCTGATTCGACAGCGGCGACAGGAACTGATGCAGCAGATAGCCGTGTGCGGCATGGACTTCGATCAGCTCGATGCCCAGGCGTACCGCGCGATGGGCGCTGTCGACAAAGGCTTGTTTTACCCGCTGCAGATCGTCAATGCTCATAGCCAGCGGTTTCACTTCACCCTCGCTGTAGCTCACAGCTGACGGCGCCACGGTCTGCCAGCCGCCGGCATCCGGCGCAATCTGCTTACCGCCTTCCCAGGGCACGGCGCACGACGCTTTGCGGCCCGCATGGCCCAGCTGAATACCCACCGGAATAGAGGAGTAGCGGCGCACATCTTCCAGCACCGTTTTCAGCGCGGCTTCATTATCATCATTCCATAAGCCCAAATCGCCGGGGGAGATGCGACCAATGTCCTCGACGGCAGTGGCTTCGATAATCATCAGACCCGCGCCGGAAAAAGAGAGCTGACCAAGATGGATCCGGTGCCAGGCGGTGGCATTGCCCGCATCAGCGGAGTACTGGCACATCGGCGCAATCACAATGCGGTTATCCAGCGTAAGTTCGCCCAGTGAGACAGAAGAAAAAAGTTGGCTCATGTTATCTCCATGGTGTTATGACGGACGTGACAGGCAATAACTATAGCGGGGGATTGGCCGGGCGGGATGATTGCAACGTGACTTTTTATGACTGCGGCTGGGCTTAGCTGAGTACACCGCTGCGCTTAGCCAGTGGGATGCAGACCCCGCTGCCGTCGCAACAGGGTCTGTTATCAGCACTCAGACCTGCGCCATTCCGCCATCGACAAACAGCTCTGTCGCATTGATAAAGCTGGCGGCATCTGACGCGAGAAAAGCAACGGTTCTGGCCACTTCCTGCGGTTCTCCTAGTCGGCCAAGCGGTATCTGCGCGGCCAGCGCATCAAACAAACCCTGACGCTGATCTTCACTGACCAGATCGCCCAGCCCCGGCGTGCGGATCGGACCGGGACTGACGACATTAACCCGGATGCCGCGATCTTTCAGATCCAGCGCCCACGAACGGGCAAAGTTGCGCACCGCCGCTTTACTGGCACTGTAGACGCTAAAGGCCGCTGTACCCTGCGAAGCAGCGGTTGATCCGGTCAGAATGACTGACGCGCCATCAACCAGCAGAGGCAGGGCTTTCTG
Organism: Pantoea sp. SM3640; assembly: GCF_015654165.1. Taxonomy (NCBI): domain Bacteria; kingdom Pseudomonadati; phylum Pseudomonadota; class Gammaproteobacteria; order Enterobacterales; family Erwiniaceae; genus Pantoea; species Pantoea sp. SM3640. The sequence goes on along the minus strand of NZ_CP064872.1, from coordinate 1,894,910 downwards.
CACAGTAAAGAGTACGCCGCGCACGTTGGTGCCAAAGATCCGATCAACGTGCTCTTCAGTAATCGCGCCCAGCGGCAGCATGTCGCCGCCTCCGGCGTTGGCAAACAGAATATCCAGCCGTCCGGCCTGCGCCGCAATGCGGGAGTAAACGTTGTCGAGATCGTGCAATTGAGAGGCATCGGCCCGGATACCGCTGACGGTTCCGCCGATTTCAGCGACCGCAGCATCCAGTTCCGCCTGACGCCGGCCGGTAATAAACACCTGCGCGCCCTGTGCCGCCAGTTCCCGTGCGGTGGCCAGGCCAATTCCGCTGGTTCCGCCTGTTACCAGCGCAATTTTTCCTGCAAGTGATGCGTTCATTAGCGTTTCTCCGAATGGTGGCATTAACAGATTTATCTCTTCCCGGTCAGCGGGGCTGCCGGACTGATGGCTACTGTAAAAGAGCAGGATTGACGGATAAATCCGCAAAAATGAAAATGACTATCCATGCTGGTGGATAATAGGGGACATAAATGGATCAGCTGCTGGCGATTAAAGCCTTTTCACGGGTAGTGGAAAGCGGCAGTTTTACCCGCGCGGCGGACTCGCTGAACATGCCGAAAGCCACGCTGAGCAAGCTGGTTCAGGAGCTGGAAGCGCATCTCTCCATCAGACTTCTGCAGCGCACGACCCGACGCGTGACCGTTACCCCGGAGGGGCGGGAATACTATGAGAAGGCACTGCGTATCCTGCACGATCTGGAGGATATCGATGCCTGTTTCAATGCGCTGCGCAGTAAGCCGCGCGGGCATTTACGTGTCGATATCGGCGGATCGACCGCGAGGGATATCCTGATCCCGCTGTTGCCTGACTTCTTTGCCCGCTATCCGGACATTACGCTCGACCTTGGCGTCTCCGATCGCCCGGTTAACCTGATTAGCGATAACGTTGACTGTGTAATCCGTGGCGGTCCCCTGGCTGACTCTTCACTGGTCGCCCGACTGATTGGTCACGCCACGCTGATCACCTGCGCGACACCCGCCTATCTGAAAGCGTCTGGCGTGCCTGCCTATCCTGATGAACTGCGTAACGGGCACCGGCTGGTGAGTTATCTTTCACCGCTAACCGGTAAACCCTTTCCACTACGGTTCGAACGGCAGGGAGAGGAAGTTGAGATCACCAGTGCGCATCGCATTGGCGTCAATGAGAGTAACGGGCATCTGGCCGCGGGACTGGCAGGGCTGGGGATTATTCAGACGTTCAGCTATTCGCTGTCATCGATTCTGCGGCGGGGTGAGATGGTGGAGATCCTGCGCGACTGGCGTCCCGCGGGCTATCCGTTTCATCTGGTCTATCCGCAAAACCGGCACGTGACGCAACGGTTACGGGTCTTCATCGACTGGCTGGTGACCCGTTTTCCGGAACGTGTCGCGGGAGAGGTGGAATCCGGCACCTGAGTGCCGGACGGTCATCAGTTGCCGCGATAGGTGGAGTAACCAAACGGGCTCAGCAGTAACGGAATGTGGTAGTGCTCACCGTTCGCTTCCATGTTGAACTCAACCGGGATCTCAGGGAAGAAGGTCTTCTGGTTGCTCTTTTTATAGAAGTCGCCGGTTTTAAATACGACACGGTAGCTGCCTGCGCTGGCCGTTTTGTCCTTCGGGAACAGGGCGCTGATACGACCGTTATTATCGGTGACGCCTGACGCCAGCTTCACCCAGTTATCCTGCTGTTTCTGATCCAGTTCAACTTCAATACCGGCTGTTGGCTGGCCAGTCTGCAGATTAAGAACGTGCACGCTCAGCGGGTTTTTCGCGGCAGCCGGCTGGGCTGCGATAGCGGATGCGCCAGAGGTCATCAGTAATGTAGCAATCAAAGCATATGAAGTTTTCATCAATGTTTCCTTTATTGACTGTTTGAGGTCGGGTGACAGTGCTGAGAGAGTAATGTGCCTGAGGTCAAAGGGATAATTCGTCGAGGGAAATATGAAATTTCTGAGAAAGATGAGTTTAGTTACATCATACAAATGTTCTATTTATCAGTTACTCAACAGTTGTGCGGTTATAGCTAACCAGGAAACGAAGGCACCGGTTTGAATTCACTGTAAATTCAGCAAATAAAGCAGGGCGGCAGCAGGCTCAAATCGGTTTTGTATGACGTAAGTCAATGAGTTACAGAACCCACTAATGAAAATACCCAGCGCGGCGCTGCCGACATCGCCATCACACGTGAGCGATCCCACCTTCAGGACGACAACCAATGAGAATGAATAAACTGGCGCTGGCCATGATGTTACTGGCTGGTGCTACCAGCGTTTCGACGGCAATGGCGGCAGAATCAGCGGCTGCTGATTCCGCTGTGAATACCGTTATCCAGCCTGAAGCGGCCGCATCTACTGTTTCGCAGCCTGATCAGCAGCCTGCCAGTTCTGAAGCGCCAGCCGTTACAGCAACTCATGAGGCATCGCAGCAAGCGGATGATTCTGTGGCAACAACGCCATCCAATCCGGGTTCGGCAGAGCAGCCATCTGTTGCGGCTGTGCCAGAAGCCAGTGCCGCTCCGGTATCGCAGGAAGCTGCGGCTTCTGCGCCGGTTCAGCCACAGCCTGAGATCGATCAGCCTTCACCGGTTGTTAATCCGTCTGCTGAGGCCGCTTCCGTGGCAGAAAAGAGTGAGCCACAGCCAGCAGTAACCGATAGGAATGCCACACAAAAATTCTCGCAGACGCCAGCTGCTGAACCACCGTTTACGCCAGAACAGGAAACGCGTATTGGTGAGCTGGCGAAAGCTTATCTGTTGAAGCATCCTGAATTACTGATTGAAGTGGATCAGAAACTGCAGAAAATACAGTATGATGAGCAGATGCAAGCGATGACCACAGCAGCCATACAGCATCAGGACGAACTGCTGAATAATAACACCGTGCCTGCCATCGGGCCGGAGGGCGCAAAAGTCGCGGTAATAGAATTTTTCGACTATCAATGCAGCGTCTGTGCCCGACAGGCGCCCATCATTCAATCGCTGATGAAAAATAATCCTCAGGTACGCTTTATCTTCAAAGAGTGGCCCATTTTTGGTTATCGCTGGAAACCCTCTTTCCAGGCGGCCGAAACCGGATTACGAATCTGGCAGCAAAAGGGCGGCGATGCCTATATGAAGTACCACAATGCGCTTTTTGCCAGTGGTCATGTCGAGGGCGCGCTGACACAGAAAGATATCACCAAGGCAATGTCTGCAGCCGGTGCCGGTAAGTTAAAAAGCAATGATATGCTCGGCACATTGTCCCGTACGGATATCCTGGCGAAAAATACCGGTTTTCAGGGAACGCCAGCAATGATTGTTATGCCTCTGTCAGGTGCGACTGCAGAGACGGTGACGATTTACCCAGGCGGTGCGATGGAAGAGATGTTGCAGTCGGCGATTAATAAAGCCCTGGGGCAGGCAGGAAAATAAATCGATGTCTACAACAGGGTGCCGGAAGGACGATGATAATCCTTCCGGCTTTTTTTATTTTTTGTCTCATTCTGACTGAGAAAACCTGCGTTTTTTGGCGTCATTGACAGATCGCAGCCAATGCATCCCCTTAAAATCTTTGTGCATCCCCGGATTGCTGACACAAGCGTCTGTATTGGCTCAACCTCGCTTCACCAGATGCAGTCTATATTTGAATACGGCGCAAATTTTCAGTTGTGACAATAAAGAAAGGCTAACTCTGCAGGTTCGGGCATAAAACGAAAGCAAAAACGTGGGATCAGATGAAAAAAATAACTGTAATTCAGGGTGATATCACTAAGGTCTCCGCAGAGGCGATTGTTAATGCAGCCAATTCTTCGTTGCTGGGTGGCGGTGGTGTAGATGGTGCAATCCATCGTGCAGGCGGACCTGTGATTCTGGCGGAGTGTCAGTTAATCCGTAACCGTCAGGGTGGGTGCAAGGTCGGTGATGCCGTAATAACTGGCGCAGGTAATTTGCCTGCGGATTATGTCATCCATACTGTTGGCCCACGCTGGAGCGATGGACGACATGACGAAGATGCACTGTTGAAACGTGCTTACCAGAGCTGTTTTAAACTTGTCGACTATCACGGTATTAAAACGGTCTCGTTTCCAAATATCAGCACAGGGATTTATGGTTTTCCTAAAGAACGTGCCGCGACGATTGCCTTAGATGTCATTAAACATTGCATCGCTGAGAACCGCACACTCGAGAACGTTAACTTAGTCTGTTTCGATGCAGAGAATTACGATCTCTATCTTAAGCTGCTTAACTGATAATTCGCATGCGAAGGTTAGGGGAGGCGTCTTTTCGTCAGGGCATTTAAATCTGCCAGAAGAGATGCAGGCTGAAAGAAGGAATCAAATACATTATTTAACATAATATACATTATGCGCATGATAATTGCGGCCTGAAGTCTGGCGCCATTTCTGTTGATTCTGGCTGTTAGCCACATTGCAGCAAATCTGTCTGAAAGCATCACGACACCCGCCTGAGCATTCAGCGCCACGCTCTCTGGTCCGCGACGATCATAAAGTTTACTGGCTTTCCTCGCTGCACAGTTTCTGCAACAACTTCTCGCGCGCTTCTTATCAGTTCTCTCTGCTGCCTGAGATTTGCAGGCCGACAACAAGTTTTACCTTCTGCAACTGACCGAATGCATTGCTCAGGCTCATTCAGAGACTGCTGTCTGTTCGAACGCCTGATGTATCAGACCGTTATCACCGATTTCATCTGATAAATGCATTTTGCCTTTGTACAATGACGTCGCTACGCAAAAGTTATCGCCATTACCCTTGCTGATGGTCACAGAAATTCTGTAGATGCGTCTCCACATACTCTCGCATTGGCAACGTTAAAAAAATGGCCTTAAACACGCCGATGCACAATCACGCTCTGTTTACTCCGCAGATCGCTACGTAAATCCTGAAACAATCGAAAAAGCCTGTGTAACCTTGCTGCCAGGAAACGACTTTGTGGTCAGTCGCATGCTGACTTATTCAGCACTATCAATGTCACGCAAACAAGAGGCAAAAAGTCCCTGCTCTGCCTGACTGTCAAGCCGGTGCTCACGCTTCATTTCAGTGTGTCAGTAAATAAAAGCGTAAATGTTCACGCGATACAATCCATTGTTTTATACAAAACCTGAATAATGCCCCGCGATCAGAAAATAACTTTATCTCTCTTTTCTTTTAATGACATAGTTAAAAATAGCGATGTATCCGTATGCTAAATAACTGATTTAGATCAATATTTATGCCAGAGGGCTCCATTAACATAATTTTTACCAGGAGTTTTCTTAATTAAAGTGATTTGTTAGCGATTAAATATCAACATCAAATTTTATCAAGCCAGATTAATTTCGCGTCATCGAAAATGAAATAAGGAGGCAGCACAAGAAAAATTAACCCTGTATTTATTTAACAGCACCTGCTTGCAGGCTGCTAAATACAAAAAATGCACTGATCAAAATTCACGCAGATTTAGCTCTGAGTGCGGAATTTTTATTGATCAAAGTGGCCTTATTTGCCAAATATTCCTAATGGACGCAAAAAAGTCCTGGTACCGCAGCGATGCTAAGGGATAGGAATCCTTTTTTGTCCCGAATTTTCAACAAATCTTACGCCCAGACATGGAGGTTACTCCTTAAGAAAAATCCGAATGCACAAAATAGCGGATAATTTTCATCGCCTTGAAATGCGGAGATTTTTATCGATAAAATAATCACAACTCTCGCAACCACACCAGAATATTATGAAAAAGATAACCAGAGAGGAAATTCGCTGCGCCACTTGCAAATATGGCTGTGATCTCGCCCATCGCGCATCAGACATTTATAACCGATGTCCGTTGCAAAAAATTACCACCTGGCCCGGAAGAAATCATTTTTTCTCTTCATCACTGCTGAATATGGTGGCTGGAAAATATGAAAGTATCTTTTGCAGAGGATGCGTCTTCGTTGACTTCTCCAGGGGAAATGTCAGGTATTTTACTAACAGCAACTGGATTGAGTATTTAAAAAACACCGGGTTAATGCTCATTGTCGTCAGCGATCGCTTTATGGAACCGCTTGCGGCGTACTGGCAAAAAGAGGATCTGCGAATACAAACTGTCATTCGTGCAGACCAGTCTCTTGACGAGATAAGTAAACAAATCAATGGCTGCTATTTCGGCCTGAAAGCTGCAATCAGGAAAAGAGTTAATCCACTCAATCAGGATGAAGTTCAGTTTCTTGACCTGGCGGCAAGCGGGCTTTCACTGACGATTATTGCCAGTGAAATGGGTGTTGAAAAGAAGCGCGTTTATAACATCAAAGATGCGATTCGCAGGAAAATGGGCATCAGCCTGAATCAATTGTTTTCCGCATAAAGAAGATAAAGGAGTATTAAATGAAGATGAAAATCAGATCGCGCAGTCTTGCTGTTTTGGTCAGTTCTGCACTGGTGTCGGGAAGCGTATTCGCTGCCTCAGATAACACCATCAATTTTCAGGGCGAAGTCACCGCTGAAACCTGTTCAGTGTCGGTAAACGGTAATAATGCATCCCCTGTCGTTCTGCTACCAACGGTGAGCACGTCGGACCTTGCAACGTCTGGCACGACTGCGGGTGATACCACCTTCACCGTGGGCGTGAGCGGCTGTACCGGTGACAGCACTAAGACGACGAAAATCTCGACGGTATTTGTCGGCAATAATGTCAGTTCTGCCGGTAACTTAACCAATACCGGCACAGCAAAAAATGTTGAAGTACAAATCCTCGATCCAAAGGATGCGGTTATCAATCTGACCAGTGGTTACGCCGGCAGCGGCGATATGACGCTACAGGCGGGTGAAACTTCAGGCTCAGCCACCTACTCTGCCCGCTACTACGCCGCAGGCACACCCACTGCAGGGACGGTAACCGCATCACTGCAATATGCCGTGACTTACCAGTAATATTTTCCGTGCGTATCTGGCAAACCGGATACGCACGCCACGCTTGAAATATTCGATATGGCTTCGCGCATTATGTTGTTTCCATTAAGATTTGTAATTATCATTTTTTTAATCACGTTTATTTCGGATAAAGTCCAGGCGAGCGTCACTATTCTTGGTAGCCGTATAATTTACCCGGGTAACGCGATCTCCGTCGATGTTCAGTTAAAGAACAACGATAGAATTCCTTATGTTATTCAGACCTGGTTTGATAACGGCAATATGGATTCGCAACCAGGCGAAAAAAGTGATGCGCCTTTTATTGTGACACCCCCGGTGTTTCGGATTCAGCCTCTTACCGGTCAGGTTTTAAGAATCAGGTTCATGCCTGAAATCTCATTGCCCCAGGATCGTGAGACAGTCTTCTGGTTTAATTCTTTGCAGATTCCCCCTGCCAATATTCAGGATGAATCAGGCCGTAATAGCATGGTTTTAATGTTACGTAACCGGATGAAGATTTTTTACCGGCCAAAAGGGATTAGTCAGCCGGAGAATATTTTCGAAGGACTAAAGGTGGCAATAAAAAAAGAGGGGGTTGAGATCAATAACATTCGGCCCTGGTATCTTTCGCTTACAGACGTTGCAATAAAAACAGCAGGAAAAGAAATTGTCTGCGATGCTGACATGATTGCCCCTTATTCTAAAAAAACAGTCAGGTGTAAAAGCGCAATTCAGTTTCCATCCAATAACAGCGTGGTTTCTCTTTCAGCGATGAATGACCAGGGAGCAAAAGTCAGTGAAAAGTATCCGATTTCAGCCTGGTAATATTTGCCTCCTTTTTTTACCATTCTGTGCATCATTCACTTTTTCAATGTCTGGACACGCGGAGGAGTACTACTTTGATCCTTCGCTGTTCAAAGGTTCTGCCTTTGGTCAGAATATCGATAAATTTAATCAGCACAATATCACGCCTGGCAATTATTATGTGGATATCTATGTTAATAATAAGCTGATTAAAAGTGGCGTCGCCCTCACCTTTCTTCCGGAAGAAAATGGTCAGCCTGCTGAACCCTGTCTTTCCCCTGCGGTGGCAGAATCGTTGCGTCTCAGGTCACTCAACAAATCCATAGCCAGCGATGGCTGTCAGCCTTTAAATCACTGGTCATCGTCAGCGCGCTGGCAATTCGATCAGGCTTCACTGCGGCTGCAATTAACGATTCCGGACGCTGAATTAATCCATCTTCCTCGCGGGACTATCCCCGTCGCCGAATGGGACAAAGGGATTACAGCCCTCTTCATCCGGCACAATACGAACTACAACTGGACCAAAAATACCGCATCCGGCTACCAGTATCAGTATCTCTGGAGTGGTATGACGGCGGGTACCAATATTGATAACTGGCAACTGCGCCACCAGGGCAATCTCCGGTTTGTCGACAATAACGTGACCGGCAGCGATATTCGCTACACTACCGTCAGAACCTGGCTGCAGCGCCCCATTGAACCGCTGGACAGTCTGCTGACCTTAGGCGACAGCTACACAGAGAGCTCACAGTTTGGCAGTCTGGCTTACAACGGTATCAAACTCACCACCGATGAAAGGATGCGTCCCCAGAGTCGGCGTGGTTATGCGCCCGAGATTCGTGGCATGGCCTCGTCCAGTGCCCGGGTTATCGTCCGGCAATTGAATCGCGTTATCTATGAGACCAGCGTTGCGCCCGGGCCATTTGTTATCAACGACTTGTATAATACCCGCAGCCAGGGCGATCTTGATGTTGAGGTGGCAGAGGCCAATGGAAAAACGTCATCATTTACCGTTCCCTATGCCTCTGTTCCTGACTCGGTCAGGCCGGGAAACTGGCATTACTCTTTGGCATTAGGCCGGGTGCGTCAGTTCTACTCGGTGAATAACACGTTCTTCGAGGGGCTTTTGCAGCGCGGTATCAGTAACCGCCTGACTGCAACAGCGGGTTCGCGACTGGCTCAGGACTATCAGGCCTGGCTGCTTGGCGGTGTCTGGACCTCTTCGGCGGGTGCCGTGGGATTGAACACCATCTTTTCCGATGCCAGGGTCGATCAAAACAGCAACGCCACGGGATGGCGCGCCGAGCTGAGTTACAGTAAAACCTTTGCGACCGGAACCAACCTTGTGCTGGCGGCTTATCGTTATTCAACCAGCGGTTACCGCGACCTGCAGGATGTGCTGGGTGTCCGGCGTCAGCAGGACAATGGCATCAGTTACTACTCAGATACGCTGCATCAGCGTAATAACTTCTCCGTGACCCTGAGTCAGTCAATGGAGAATTATGGCTTACTCAGCCTGAGCGCCAGCACGGCGGATTACTATAATAACCGTTCACGTATTACTCAGCTTCAGCTTGGTTATAACAACAGCTGGAAAAACATCAGTTATGGCCTCAACGTCGCCCGACAGCGCACAACCTGGAACTACGATCGTTATGGGGGCAGGCTGGATGACGGCGATAACACCTGGCGGGAGAAATATACCGAAAATACTATTGCCCTGAATGTTTCGGTTCCGCTTAACTGGGCCAATAACACGGCTTCAGTTGCTTATAATTACAATCAGTCTAAAGAAACACGTAATTCTACTCTCTCTCTGACTGGTTCGTCTGGCGAGAATAATCAGCTCTCCTGGTCTCTCTATGGGGGTGCCGAACAGACCCAAAATAGCGGTAGTTACCGTGCCTCGTTCGGCGGAAATGTTCAGCAGAACACGCGTATGGGTGGAATCAGAGCGAATTATGGTCAGGGTGACAATTACCGCCAGGCGGGATTAGGGCTCTCTGGTACGTTACTGATCCACCCTGGCGGCGTCACTGCCGGGCCCTATACCAGCGACACCTTTGCACTTATTCATGCGGAAGGCGCTCAGGGAGCCAGCGTGCGCAATGGACAGGGTGCCGTTATTGATCGGTTCGGCTACGCCATCCTGCCTTCACTGACCCCTTATCAGGCCAATACTGTCAGTCTGGACACGCGTTATATGAATGCTGATGCTGAATTAAGCGGCGGCAGTCAGCGCGTTGTGCCTTATGCCGGCTCCGTTACACGTATTAATTTCGCCACCTTGCAGGGTAAAGCGGTATTGATCGCACTCAAGAATGAAGATGATGATATTCCGCCAATGGGTACAGAGGTTCGTGATGCTGATAATACCGTAATAGGGATTATCGGTCAGGGTGGTCAGTTATATGCACGTGTTCCGCATGACTCGGGAACCTTAAAAGTCAACTGGCAATACAAAGGCAATAAAACCTGCTTTGTTAATTATCAAATAACCGGTCGGGTGAATGAGGATATTGTTCGCCTGGATGCCGTCTGCCGCAAGGGTTAATTGTGTGAGAATCAAAAAATTACTTCTGCCTGTTTTTTTATTACTGTTTACTATCTCCGCCTGGGCCAATTGCAGTGTTGTCACCGCCACCTCCGCCCTTTCTCAGAGCGCGATTGCGGCAGGCTATACCGCCGCATACTGGACCGGCGCCTGTGATACCTGCTCAGGTAATGTAGGGCTGCCTTCCGTGATAAGTATCAATAGCGGAAAGACTTTTCAGCCCTCCGGCACGTTACTGGCCAGTTCAGTGGGCAGCTTTCTGACATCTGCAAGCAATGTTTCCTACTCGGCTAACCAGATTCTTTATCGCTGCGCCGTGGCAGATGCAGACAGTCTGTATGAAATGTATGCCACTAATGGCGACAGTCCCTATGCCGGGCAATATATTACGTCTGAAGTGGATGGCGCTTATTATGATGTGGCCGCCAACGTTGCCGTAAGGCTGACTAACCTTTCAACCGGTGAGTATTATAGTCGCTACTGGAAAGCCCGGCAGCTGACGGCCAGTGACTGGTATTCCGATGGTACCTATATCTATATTCCGGCCAGTGCATTCAGCAATGTGTTGTATGAGATGTTTAAAATAGATTCTACCCGCTATTACGCCAGCAATAGTAATCGTTATGTGGACACCTGGACACAACCTCGCGGTTATATTGCTTTTAAGGGGCCGGGCCTGGATACCAATAATCTGAAGGTGGGTCAGGACAGTCTCTCATACTGGTATGGCTGGTACCGTAACTGGCCTGCCGCATGGAGCACCTACTCAAATGTCACCTATGTGCGCGGTGCGCTGTGCGAAGTCCTGGATTATCCGTCGGTGGTGTTGCTGCCTACCGTAAGCGTGAACACGCTCGCCGCTGGCGGAAAAAGTCAGGCCCCGTTTACCGTCACCATCCAGTGTGAATCTGGTGCCCTATCCGGCACCTCGACCTCGACAACCACCTCGGCAAATGTCGCGATGGGCTTTCTCGTTAACCAGTCAAATGCGGTGACGCAGGCCAGGAATCTGGGACTGACGACTGCTGGCGGCGGATTAACCTGGCTGCTGGATTCACATTATGGCAGCAGCGCTGCCGCCGCCGGCGTCGGGATAAAGATTTATGACAGCCATAATATGGTGCTGAATTTACTGCCTGACAGAACCCTGACCGGCACAGGTAACGGCCGTGGCTGGTATGCCTATAAAGATCTAACGTCGCAAATCTCTTCAGGCGGCAGCGATATTTACAGTGGCGATTTTACGGCTTCACTTGAAGCAATCAGTGGACAAACGATTACAGCAGGAACAGTCAATGCACAATTACAGGTTGTGGTTAGTTTTCAGTAATCTCATCGTATTATCTGGCCTGCTGCTCTCAACCAGCGTGTGGGCGGTGGTTAATGTAGATAAAACCCGGATCGTTTTTAATCCGTCGGATCTGACCCAGTCAATTAATGTTATTAACAGCGGCCAGAACGAAACTTTTTTGCAAATCTGGACAGACGATGGTGACCTTACCCTTTCACCTGATGCCAGCATCACGCCGATTATTGTTATTCCGCCGGTGGTAAAAATGTTTCCCGGAGAAATGCGCTCGCTGCGTCTGATGCTCACATCGCGGCAGACGTTACCCGCAAATAAAGAGAGCCTTTTCTGGTTAAATATTTACCAGATTCCGGCACTGAAAAAAGCGTTAAGCGTGGCTGAGCGCAAAGTGGTGCTGCCGCTGAGAATCCGGCTGAAAATCTTTGTCCGGCCTGCAGGACTTAATGCCCCGCTGACCATCGATCCGGAAAAGATCCGTTTCGCGGTGTCGGGAAATAAAATCACGATAACAAATCCAACGCCGTGGTTCATGAGCATGAACGTCAATCCCAAAGGTCATCAATCTATAAAAAACCTGATGATTGCCCCACAGTCCGATCTGCAACTGAATAGTGACGCCACGCTGAAACCCGGGGATTCTGTGAGCTATGCGGTGATCAATGACCAGGGTATTCCGGTTAATTACGCGACTGTCTTTAAGTAATGGCACGCGAGTGCCGTCAGCTAACACATTCAGAACACCCAAAAGTCACACTTTGCGATTGTCACAGACGCCGCTACGTGAATTCTGCGTATCAGGTGTGTCTGATAGCTGGCAGAATTTACCCAAGGATTGCTACTGGCTGACTCTGTCGGGCAGCATCGAGGTTCTGCGAGACAACCGGATGACGGCACGTTAAAGTTGCTGGCTTCGACGGATTCCACGATGAGAGAAAATGAAACGCTTATTTGTCTATGGCACGCTTTGCCCGGGCCGCGAAAATGCCCATATCCTGGAAAACATTGGCGGAGAATGGCTGGCCGGTTCGGTGAACGGAACCTTCTACGAGCGTGGCTGGGGTGCGGCGGCTGATTTCCCCGGCATCGTACTGGATGAGCATGGCCCCGATGTGCCGGGCTATCTGTTTGTCTCTGACCAGCTGGATGCGCACTGGCCGATGCTGGATGCGTTTGAAGATGGCTATGATCGCGTCGAAGTTCGCGTCTCTGCCGGGGATAATCAGCATTACACCGCGTGGATTTATCAGCTCCAGCCACAGGGAAACAGTTAGCCCGCCTGAAGATACGTGCGCCCTGTTCTTATTACTGGCTTCAGGCGCGGCGGGATGCGCGTCGTACCTGAATACCCAGGATAATATCTGTGTCTTGCTCACAGGAAATAGTATGCAACACACTGATTTTAAATCGGTACAATGTCAGCTTAAATTACCATTTCGTTATCTCTGCCTTCCCCTCAGCCCTGCCTTTTTTACTGACAGACCACACAAACAGGCACTATGCCTGCTCTGTTTTAAATAAAGAGATAATGTATGATGTAACTAAAATACACTTCCTTTATATCTTCCGGGCGCTGTTCACGTCTCTCTCTACGCCACCAGCGACTCTTATACGCTTTACTCCGGCCAGCGCTGATGTGGAAACAGAGAAACACGAATATTAAACAGATGGATTAACGGTGCGACTGCAACACTCTCCTGTCGCGCAATCGGCTCCAGCCGCAGCAGTAACAGGTCCAGTTCATCCAGCAAATCCTGATGTGGCGTTAGCTGTAGCGACTTCATCTTGCGTTTCAGATAGAGCGCCAGCTCGTGAAACATCTGTCCACTCTCAATCCGATGCCCTTCCAGCATCTCTCGATGACGTGCGTAAAAGTCATAGCAGTTAGCACCCAGCCAGGTTTCGGTAATCAGATACCCACCCACCACAATATCCGGCACCGGATCGAGCCGTTTGCGCGGCAGAATCACGTTCACCCTGTCGAGCATCCGTGCAATAAACTGCTGGCGTGACAGCAGCGTGGCCGAATTGCGCTCCACCATTTTGATAAACCCTAACAGATCGCGTAGTCCCCGCTGCACCGCTCTTCTGGCAATCCAGGACGGTCGTTTGTTACGGATCAGCGCCGTCAGCACCACCGCAAACATAATCCCCACCATCGATGAGATGGCTGCATTCAGAGTGACGATCAGATTCGGGACATAGTGATGGCTCAGGCCGATAAAGCCAGGGATCTGAATGGCGACACTCAGCCCCACCATATTGGTCGCCGGATTAGCGATGATCAGACTCAGCAGCATCAGACCCGGCAGCAGACAGATCATCAGCGCCTGCAAAGTATTGGCCTGCGGGATCAGGAAAGCGATATAGAACAGACTGACCACCAGCGCAACCATCACCCCTTTCACGAACAGTTTCATGGGTGTTACCGGGGAGTCAACACCGGCAAAGAATGAACTGATGATCGCCGCCATCAGAGGCGCATTTGCGCCGTCAGCCCAGCCGCTGCCAATCCAGAACAGACTGGAGAGAAAGGTCGCCAGAAACGCCGTCAGCGCAGAGAGTCTCAGCAGCCCCTTATCGATGTGCCGGTGTTCCCGGATATTGCGGATCGCCGCCCCATCCCCGTGGCTATAGAGATCCCCGGCGCGCGCACTGACGTTCTCAAAGGCATCGGCAATACGGACAAAGTTAGCCAGCCGTTCCAGCAGGCCGATCAGCAGCAGGCTCTCTTCGGTTGGCAGTCGCCCTGCCCGCCACTCCTCTTCCAGCGTCGCCTGACTGGCGGCAATCGCCTCACGCAGTCCGGCAATATCATTAATCCGGTCATGATGCAGCCACAGCAGAAACGCCTGAAACACATCGGTGACGCACTGCGGAAAACGGATATTCAGTTCGGCCAGCACGCCCAGCCGTGCCTCAATCGCGGTCAGGGTCGGCAGCAGATAGGTCAGATGCTGATACTGCACGCTGACCAGACGGATGACATTACGCGCCGCTTCGCCCTCATAGACGCAGTGGGTCAGCAGCGTTTCAACATTCAGCGGATAGCCCGCCATCTGGATCAGGATATCCTCCCGCTCCAGCGATTTGTTCTTTGCCATCCCGCTGATGAGTTCATCACAGAGTTTGCGCGCGTTCTGAAACCAGAGATTGACGCTCTGCCCCAGCAGATGGTGCATCGACACCGGAAACACCAGCCGGTGAACCAGCGTGCTGCAGAGGATCCCCAGCGTAATCTCCTCAATACGTGAAATCACGGTGTTGATGATCGCCGACGGCGTATCCACGTCAGGAAAGCCCATAATCGCTGCGCTGTAACCCGCCAGCATAAAGACATAACTCTTCGGCGTGCGGTCATGCAGAGAAAGATACAGGCAGACCGTCACCCACAGCGACACACAGAGGCTGAACAGCACCGGCGACTGCACGGTTTCAGGATAGATCAGCAAAATAAAGATGCCGCCGAGCAGCGTGCCCATCAGACGAAACAGCGATTTCGAGACGGTCGAGGCGGCATAGAGTTGTGAGGTGACAAACACGGTGGTCAGCGCCCAGGCCGGTTTTTCGAAGTTAAGTAACAGCGCCACAGAGAGTGCGATAAACGCGGCAAGAGAGGTTTTGCAGGCAAACAAAACCGCGTTTTTGGTAAACCATTTCATCGAATGAGAGCAACCAGGAACTTTCTTAGGCGCGTATCCTGACAGAAGCGCCTGCGTTTTACTCTCAGTTAAATTTTACAAATTATTACTGGCCTGAGGCGGCCGGTAATAAGAGATGAGTATGCGATTCTGTTAAGCACGCAACTGCCTTAGCGCCGTGTCAATGCAAGGCGAATTCCCAACCCGATAAAGGTGGCACCCACGACGCGATCCAGCATTTTTCGCAGCGTTTGATTTTTTGCCACAGCACCTGCAGCACCGCCGGCCAGAATAGCAAACAACACATCAATCATGACGCCAATCAGCGCATAGACCATTCCCAGCACCAGAAATGAGATCGCATGATGGTCGCCCTCAATCACCACAAACTGAGGGAAGAACGCGATGAAAAACAGCAATACTTTGGGATTGGTTATTGAAGTAATGAAACCGCGCAGCATCAACCGTCGGGTTTCGACCTCAGCCATATTGCTCTGAACGTCCAGCGGGCGCTCTTTACTGACGCCAAAGGTTGATAGCATCATTTTAGCGCCAAGATAGATAAGGTAGGCCGCGCCGATATATTTAATGACCGTGAACAGCAGCGGTGAAGCCGCAATGAGTGCTGTTAATCCCAGTGCACTGGCAATAGCATGCGTACAACTGCCCAATGCCACGCCGGTCGCCGAAAGGATCCCGGCGCGTCGTCCCCTGACCATACTCTGACCGATGATATAGGCGAGATCAGGACCAGGCGTAACACAAAGCAGCACGACCAACGCGACGAACAGCGGAAAATGCACAATATCCAGCATCAATACTCCTGAGAATAGGCAGATTTACGATTTGATTAACTTATCAGGCCAGACAGCATTGTCCAGAGCGAATCAATACCTTACTGCCGCACCAGCGCACGCTGCTTATCCAGCAAGAAAGGGCGCAGATACCCTACCGTGTTCGAGAGCAAAATCACCTCCTCCGGCAACCGGATTTTCAGTACGTCGGTCAGATAGTCTCTGCGGCGGGTCATACGCTGCCAGACTTCCGGAAAACGGCTCGCCAGCTCGTCACGCAATGCCGCGTCTGCCAGTCCGACCGTATCTTCGATACTGCAGCCGCCATAACCCGGTACCGATGGGATGATATCAATCTGCAACAGCATTCCGCTCTTCAGGGTCACCGCTGAATCGGGATAGATGGGCGAGCTCAGCCACTCTTCGTCAGCGACCAGATGCCCCGGATTGAGATGCCAGCCATATTGCGCTTTGGGCAATACCGTTTCGATAAGCGTATAGAGTTCGCGGCCGGTGATCCCGATTCGCAACTGCTCCAGCCAGCTGACGACCGCATGATAATAGGGGATCGCCAGCCGGGTTAACCAGTCAGAAACATTGCACTGTAACTCAGAAGCCTCACTGACGACATACGCAGAGCGGCTGGTCAGGCCGCCTTTATAGCCGACCGTCAGTGAAAGTTTGTCGCCAGTTGAAATCTGTTTGTCTGACGGATAGAGCCAGGCCTGAGCGAAACGATCGCCCGTCGCGGCGATCGTGATGACGCTGTTTGGCTGTCCTTCTGCATTCAGCCGTGCGCCCAACGCCTTCTCTGTGACGCCCGGCGCAACGCTATCCAGCGCAGCCAGCATCGCGGTTGACGCAAGATTGGCTCCCGCCTCATAAAAGGCGACTTCATCGGCACAGTTAACGCAACGCGCACCGTGATCTGGCGAGATAAACAATCCGGTGGCGTTAAACAGATGCACATCGCCACCCGCCGCCTGAGCCGCTGCGGTATAAACGAATTGCGGGAGATCAAATAACTTATGCTGACTGCCGGTAAACAGCTTCCAGCCCACCAGTCCGGTGCGGTCACCCGCCTTAATGCCTGCCTCTGTCAACAGCTGATCCAGCGGCTGCTCCCCATGCATCGGCTGATTGGGCAACGAAAACACCGGCGCATGCAGACAGCGTCCCGGATTGCGGGCAAAAGGCACCAGCTTGAGGTTCTCATTCCCCATGATATAGGTCAGCCCGCCCTGCTGATTCACCACCAGCAGCGCCTCCTCAAAACGCGGAATAAATCCCGCCAGGTACTCAAAGTTACTGCCGTGCTCTTTGTCGGCATAAATAATCAGCTGCGTAATCTGCTGCTGCTGCATCCGCTGAATAATGGCAGCCAGACGGCGATGCAGTGTGTCATCAAACATTACCGGACTGGCGGCACCGGGATAAGTCGGCGGTGAAGGGATTATTTTCAGGGCATAGCGATTGGCATCCATAACGCACTCCAGCAGCCAGATTGATGTGATTGTGATTTCCGTTCCCAGAGTAAACCTAATGTTTCTCCTGTACGGTGCCACCATCACACAACTTACTCGTTGCGTGTTATCAAAAGATGGACATTGCCTTGTAACGATTTTTCCTGCCTTGTGCAGGCTTTTTTATATCTTCAATTTGTGAGCATGCACTATGTTTAATATTTAAGCATGACCTAATTGCTACCTGTATGAAACTTCCCCAAAGGCCTGATGTGTGGAGTACGTGTTGCAGATTAACCGCATCAAAAAGTACAGATAACGTAAGGAAAAAGTAAATTTACGCTTAACATGCGGTATAATTGTTTCAAATAATTTTAAAATTATACCAGGAAGGTTCGTTAGCCAATGATTTACGATTGTTTCCTTTACTACGATGAAGACATGCTTCTTGAGCTTCGACTCAATACGCTTTATGAACATGTTGATAAGTTCGTCATTGTTGAATCCCTCTATACCTTTACTGGTAAGCGTCGAGAAAGACTCAGTTTTAATATCGAAAAGTTTGCGGCATTTCGCGAGAAAATTATTTACGTCGTTAATGACTCAGTACCGACGATCCATCAGCATAATTTCGTGTCTGGCAGCTCTATGGTGAAAGCCGGTGAATCCGATCCGTGGGAAAATGAGACGATAGCGCGCAACGCCATTATGCGCGGCCTCGACTTCGCTGAGGACGACGATATCATCATGGTATCGGATGTAGATGAAATCCCCCGCCCTGAAGCCCTGAAACAGTTCAGCCCGCGCCACCTCTGCACGACGCTGTACCATAACTTCTATAATTATAAGTTTAACGTTCAGGTTCTTAATGACGATGGCTCTGCCCGTCTCTGCCGCCTGCCAAAGATGACCACTATGAAGAATCTGAAGCATTTTTTCAGAGGCCAGCCAGAGCTGTTACGCAACGTTAAACGCAAGGGTACGCCAATCAGAGACAGCTGGTGGCGCTGGAAGCTGCTGAAGATGCGTACCAGAACAGTTGAAAACGCTGGCTGGCACTTCTCATGGGTAATGACCGACGCCCGTATCAGTGAGAAGATGGAGACCATTTCTCACACAGAAAATAATCTCCCAGAGTTTAACAATCCCGATCATATTCGGCACTGCGTTGAGCAGAATATTGATATCTGGAACCGACCCCGGAAAATGGTGATCCGGCCAGTAACTCAGGAATATTTGCCTGCATGGTTAGTGGATAACCAGGCCCGTTTTGAAGAGTTTCTCAAGTGGTGAATAAAAACGAAAGCCCGCACTAAGCGGGCTCTTTGTATCATTTAACAGGCACGCCTGCATTCTCCAGCGCTTCCGCCTTTTCGGGGTACAATTCCGACGTTCCGGCGTTCATAATCACCGCGCCGCAGCGAATGCAGTGATCACCCTTCACATCCGGCACGACATCATCGGGATTACCCGTATTAAGACTGACGTCACGCGTGGCGTAAACAAACGCCTCTCCTTCACATCCCGGACACTTCATACCCTTACTCCCTTGATAAGCCTGTCAGATAAGCATAGCTGACAGGCGGTTTGCCAGAGAGTGGTGAAAGGGCTTTTCAGGATAGTGCCAGCTCATATCCGCCATCAATCGTTATGCCGTAACCGCTCCAGCATAATCAGTGAATGGCTGAAGATTGCATCCGCGATGTGCTGCGGGAAATCAGCCGGTAGGGCCTCGCGCACTGAGACTACCGCCTTTGGAAACTCACGGACGAAGAAGTCAAAGATCTGCTGCAGACTGTCACGATCAAAATTCACCTGCTTCGCCGTGGCGATAAAATGGCGCGGAAAGATTTTGTCGATTTCTGTCTTCTTCCCCTTAGTGGCACGCAGCCCCATCGCCAGTTTGAGTGCACGCCTGTTCAGGCCGGTACCGCCCAACACCGGATAAGCGGAGATCACATCATAAAAAGGTGTCAGTCGATAACTGCCGCCGCGCTCGATAAACAGCGAGAAGTTTTTAGCGTGACCGTCGGTTGCGCCCGTCAGCCACTGAAACACCTGGAACATCATAAAGCGATAGCGATCCTCGATGGCATTGCTCGATCCCATCAGTATCTGCATTATTTCTGCGATGCCCGGCCCGCCATCCGACTCATATTTAGTCGATGATGGCAGCCCCAGCGCCTGACAGAAATCCTCCTGTGGCAGACGAATCAGCCGGGTTCGGTCGCGCGACCAGCGGCGGTCAAAGCGCTCAACGGCCAGAGCGCGCATCTTACCGGCCCGGATAATCGTCGCCTGC
Organism: Pantoea sp. SM3640; assembly: GCF_015654165.1. NCBI lineage: Bacteria > Pseudomonadati > Pseudomonadota > Gammaproteobacteria > Enterobacterales > Erwiniaceae > Pantoea > Pantoea sp. SM3640. The sequence continues at coordinate 1,875,159 of NZ_CP064872.1, read as the reverse complement.
GGCACATCAATACCCAGTGCACGTGCCAGCGCCAGACAGAGATACTCATTCTCTACGCTTTCACGCATATCCAGCGTCGCGGCTGGCTGTTTAATCTCACCGATTGGCAGCTTGATAATGTGTGAGGTGGGCGTAGCGCCGGCAGGAATGCTCCAGCCCTCTTCGGTCAGCAGCAGCGCCGTTTTCTCCTGTGCGCCCGCCACCGAAATGCGGAAGTCGGTCTCTTCACGCAGCATCCCCAGCGGAATATCGGACTGATAGGCTGACAGCACGCTCTCGAGCCGGGCTTCATCAAGCACCTCATAGCGAGCCTGCAGTGCGGGCAGCGGCATATCGGGCGGCAACAGCATGGTCGCCCCGACGCTGTCACGTCCCACTTCCTGCAACAGGTCAAACGGCTGGCGGGATTTAATCTGGTAACGCGCCACGATCCTGTCACGAATCAACGGGCTATCCGGCAGCAGGTTGTCGAAGAAGTTAATTACGGCGTGTGAGGTGATTGCCTTAACCTGCAACGGCAGTGAGAGTGACAGCGGCCTGGAGAGCGGGTTACTCAGCCAGCCGGTGTCATACTGAAACTCATGAGCGCCATTCCGCTGCCGGGTAAGCACGCCTACCCGCTCGCCGTTCATCCACGCAATCAGCCTTTGCATTACCACTCATCCTCATCATGCAACTGAGGCGCACTGGCCTTCTCTTTTTCCACTACGTCCAGACTCACTTCCAGCGCCTGTAAAAGCTTAAACAGCGTGGCCAGCGAGGTACTGTCAGGCGCATTTTCAAAGTGAGAGATGGTGGCCTGTTTCAGGCCCACCTTTTTTGCCAGTTCACTCTGGGTCCAGCCGTTGCGCTGGCGGATAAGCTTTAGCCGGTTTGCCAGCTGTAGCGGGCTGTATATCATGGGTGACTCCTTCAGGATCACAGGCTTTAAGCATAGCGCAGAGAGGTTATCCCCGACAGGGTATAAAGTGCATTCTATACCCTAAAGAGGATAATATGCAAATTATACCCTTAAGAGGATAGTAACGTAATTATCCTTTATAAGGGATAAAGACAATACATGGCTAGCAGAGGAACAGGATGAGCACATTTACCCTTACCCATCAGCAAAACGACGAGGACCGGGAAGAGTTACTGGCAGGATTAGGGGCTTACAACCGGCAATTTATCAGTCGGGAGAACTGGGGCCCGCTGTCGGTTTCTCACCGGGATGCAGAAGGTATATTACGGGGTGGATTGATCGCCTCGCGCAAAGGAAACTGGCTCTGCATTGATTATCTCTGGGTGGATGGAACGCTGCGTGGCAGTGGTCTGGGTCGTGCGCTGTTGGAAGCGGCGGAACAGGAAGCAGTTAAACTGGGCTGTCTGTTTGCGCTGGTGGATACCTTCAGTTTTCAGGCGCTGCCGTTTTATCAGAAACAGGGTTATCAGCAGCAGATGTCCCTGCCCGATTTTCCGCAGGACGGAATGCAGCGCCACTATCTGACGAAAACGCTACGACCTGCGGAATCACGCTGACCCTGATGCAGCCAGCGTGACAGGGTCACTGAGCTACAAACCAGCAATACGCCGGAGGTCCGCTTCGGCGCCGGGTGCCACAGCAAGCACCTGCGCCCCTTTAGTGATGCGGTCGCCTTCGATGTTAAACGGGTGGTACCAGCCGCCCGCCTCTTTCACCAGGCAGTAACCCGCCAGGCAATCCCAGGCGTGCATATAGGGTTCGTAGTAACCCACGACACGACCAGCCGCCACCCAGGCCAGCATCAGCGCGCCGGAGCCAATGCGGATGAAGTTACCGCCCGCCGACAGCAGCGCCGCCACAATCTCGCCCACCTGTTGCGGACTGACATAGCTGTTAGCACCAAAACCCGTGACGTGGTTTTGCAGCGTGCGCGCAGGATCGACCTGCAGACGACGCCCGTTCAGCGTCGCGCCCTGCCCCAGAGCCGCCACATAGCACTCCTCATAGGTGGGCGCAAAAATCACCCCGATGACAGGTATATCGTCACGCAGCACCGCAACAGAAACACACCAGCTCGGCATTCCATTGAGAAACGGGCTGGTGCCATCAATGGGATCGACCACCCAGGTGTAATCAGAGGTTCCCGTCTGCAGTCCCGTCTCCTCGCCAAGAAAGCCATCATCAGGAAACGCATCCCGTATGCGGCTGGCGATCAGCTGCTCGACTTCACGGTCGGCAATCGACACCACATCCTGCAAATCGTACTTAGTCTCTACTACCAGCGTGTCGCGGCGGTTGAAGTAAGATAGCGCGGTCGCGCCACCTTCGCGGGCCACAGCTTCCGCTAACGCCAGTCGCGCCACTCTTTCCTGCGATTCCATGCGAACTCCTCGGGTTAATCAGATTAACGGGCAATCAGGGCTAAGCCCTGCGGCTTAAAGTTGACGCCAACCGTGGCGGCGAGCGGCAGACGCTGTTCCATTTGTGGATCGATAATGAACAGCGCGCCCAGCTCGGTAGCGACTTCATATTCGATATGATCGCCCAGCCAGGTGCTGTGGATCACTTCACCCTGCAACGCGCCCTGACCGTCGCCGGACAGCGTAATAAACTGCGGTCGCACCGCCAGCTGGGCACTGCCGGTTTTTGCACCGATACCCCGCACCCGGAAGCGCTGATTTCCCAGACAGACCAGCGCGTCATCCGCATCGGCCTGTTCCACTTCACAGGGCAGAATGTTCGATTCCCCCATAAAGTCCGCGATGAAGACTGAATTGGGCGAATGGTAAAGCGTCTCCGGCGCGCCCTGCTGAGCAATATCTCCCTCTTTCATGACAATAATCTTATCGGAGACCGCCAGCGCCTCCTCCTGGTCATGGGTCACGTAGACGGCAGTGAACCCGAGCCGCTGCTGCAGATCGCGAATGTCGGTGCGCACCCGACGGCGCAGACGCTCATCAAGGTTTGACAGCGGCTCATCGAGCAGCAGCACCTGCGGTTCCAGCACCAGCGCACGCGCCACTGCAATACGCTGCTGCTGTCCACCAGACAGTTCGGACGGCAGCCGCTGACCCTGACTCTCCAGCCCCACCAGCTTCAGCCCTTCGCGCGCCCTGTCCTGCGCCTCGCGTTTATTCATACCCCCGGAGAGCAGTCCATACAGAATGTTGTCGAGGGCGTTCATATGCGGAAACAGCGCGTAGGACTGAAACACCATCGCCACGTCGCGCTCGTTGGCGGGCAGATGGGTCACCTCTTTGCCGCCAATCAGAATCCGCCCCGAGGTGGGATGCTCCAGCCCGGCCAGCAGCCGCAGCGTGGTGGTCTTGCCGCAGCCGGATGGCCCGAGCAGCGTGACCAGCGTGCCCGGCTCTACGGTAAGCGACAGATCCGGCACCGCGGTAAAACCGGCAAAACGCTTTGCGACATGTTCAAACACCACCGATCCGGCGTTAATGGTCGTCATACGGCTCTCTCCTGAGTCAGCGTGGATACAACAGAGGGTGCGGCAACGATTACCGCCGGTTGGGCTGCACGGCGCAGGCGACGTTCGCCCACCAGCAGCTGGAACAGGCCAATGATCAGCAGCATCACCACGATCAGGACCGAGGAGTAAGCAATCGCGACGCCATACTCTCCGTTCTCCACCAGCCCGACAATGTACGAGGTCGCCATGTTGTACTGCGCACTGACCAGGAAAATCACCGCGCTGATCGAGGTAATCGCCCGCACAAAGGCGTAGACCAGCGCGGCGCTGATCGCCGGTTTGAGCAGCGGCAGCACCACTTTGCGCAGCGTCCGGAAACTGTTGGCGCCCAGCGTCAGTGACGCTTCATCCAGGCTTTTATCCAGCTGGCTCATCGCTGCAATTCCACCCCGCACGCCGACCGGCATATTACGGAAGACAAAACAGGCGATCAGGATCATCGCGGTGCCGGTGATCTCCAGCGGCGGCAGGTTATAGGCCATCACATAGCTCACACCTATCACCGTGCCGGGAATGGCAAAGCTGAGCATCAGCATGAATTCAAAGGTCTGACGGCCGGCAAACTTCTGCCGCACGATAAGCCAGGCGGTCAGCAGCCCTACAATGGCAGTGAGCGGTGCGGCAATCAGGGCGATTTCCAGCGTGGTCCAGAACGAGTTCCAGGCGACGCCACTCCACACCAGCTGCCCCTGATTCACGCTGATGCTGAAGGCGCGGATGTAGTGATCCAGCGTCAGGTTGTTATTCAGACCCCACGACTGCACAAAGCCGCCAATCATGATCATACCGTAGATCACCAGGGTGAAGAGTCCCCACGGGATCACCATGCCATAAACGCTGTAGCGTACCGGACGCGGCAGCATCACATGACGGCCGCCGTCGCCCTTGCCGGTCACGGTGGCGAAGCTTTTGCCGGAGAGCCAGACGCGCTGCACCAGAAACGCAGTCAGGGTAAAGCCCAGCAGGATCATCGCCAGCACCGCCGCGCGGCTCGGGTCGTTCTGTGCGCCGACCACGGAGAAGAAGATCTCCGTCGAGAGCACGCCGTGACTGCCGCCCAGCACCATCGGGTTACCGAAATCGGCCATGCTTTCGATAAAGCTGATTAAGAACGCGTTGGCCAGACCTGGCGCCATCAGCGGCAGCGAGATGCGGGAGAAGGTGCGCCAGCGGCTGGCGCGCAGAGTCTGCGACGCCTCTTCCAGTGACGGACTGACCCCCTCAACCACGCCAATCAGCACCAGAAACGCAATGGGAGTAAACGACAGCACCTGGGCAATCCAGATGCCGGTCAGTCCATAGAGCCAGCGACCCGGCTCGATGCCGAACAGCGTCGCCAGCGATGCTGTCACCACGCCGGAGCGGCCAAACAGCAGGATCAGCGCCAGACCGATAACAAACGGCGGCGTGATAATTGGCAGAATGGTCAGCATTCGCAGCGCTTTTTTAAATGGCAGCGCCGTGCGCGTGGCCGCCAGCGCAAACGCCAGTCCCAGCAGCGTGGAACCACTGGCGGTCATCAGCGCCAGTCCCAGCGTGCGCCAGGCTGTGCCGCAGGTGTCGCCGGTAAAACAGGCGAGGCTCCAGATGGCGGGGTCCTGCATATTGGCAATCAGTCCATCCGGTTTAAAGCTGCCGTCACTATCCTGCACTGAGGCGACAAACAGGCTCAGCACCGGATAGAGTACAAAGGTCGTCACCAGCGCCACCAGCAGCACAATCGACGCCACCACAAAGGCATCGCCTTTCAGCACGCCGCGCTCTGCCAGGGCAAAAGCGAAGATCAGCAGAAAGACGGTCAGCAGCAGCAGTGCGCCCGCGCCCATCGCCGGTTGCCCCTGTGTCAGCGGACCAAAGAGATTTTCCAGCCACAGCCAGTTCCAGCCACTAAACCCGATGGCATGCCCTTCCAGCACCAGAAAAAGAATCCCGCAGACGCTGAATAGCAGCAGCAGCGTGCTGCGTGTGCGGCCTGGCGGCAGAAAGACACTGGCCGCCGAGAGCAGCCATAGCGCCACGGCGATGCCCAGCCAGCTGTGCAGCGCGAGCTGTCCCAGCGCTGGTGCGTTGTTCTCATCTCCCCAGAAGCTGAACAGCCAGTCACCCGTAAAGAAGCCCTGCTCCAGGCTATACCAGGGCAGCAGCGTCAGCGCGACGGCACCTGCCAGCAGCGCACCGGTTAAGCGACGATTATGCGCATTCATAAATCACCTCCATCAGGAAGCGGACATCAGGCTTACGCCACCGCGGTCTGGCACCAACCCGGCTCAGGCGGCCGGGCTGGTACCCCCGTTATTGCGCGCTGGCACCAATCTCTTTATCCCAGCGGCCCAGCAGCGCCTTGCGTTTTGCCGAGTCGCCATAAGTTTTGAAGTCGTAGTCGATCAGTTTGATGTTCTCGAAGCGCGGGGCGTATTCAGAGATCTCCGCCTTGCGGTTGGAAGGCAGCTGGAACGACTTCGCCTCTTTCATGTGCGACTGCGCCTCCGCGCTGAGCGCCCAGTCATACCAGCTTTTAGCATTGGCCAGATTGCGCGCCCCTTTAATGATCGACATCGAACCAATCTCATAGCCGGTGCCTTCGCAGGGCGCGACGGGCTTAATCGGGAAGCCATCCACCTCCATCGCCACGGCATCATGCATAAAGACAATGCCGACGGTGGTTTCACCGCGCGCGGCGGCCTTGACCGGTGCTGAGCCGGACTTGGTGTATTGCGAGATGTTGGCGTTGAGCTTCTTCAGGTAGTCAAAGGCCTTGTCTTCACCCATGATCTGCACCAGCGTCGCCAGGGTGTTATAGGCCGTGCCGGAGGAGTTAGGATTGGCGATCTGAATCTCGCCTTTAAAGCCCGGGTCGAGTAAATCCGCCCAGCAGGCCGGGACCTTCAGCTTTTTCTCCGCCAGCAGTTTCGTGTTGTAGCCCCAGCCCAGTGCACCGGCATAGACGCCAACGGTGCGATAGCCGGAGATCTCCGCTACTTTCTGTGACCAGGGCTGCTGCTGATCGAGCAGGGGTGACTTGTAGGCCTGGGTTAAGCCCTCTTCGCCGGCCTGCATATGGGGGTCACCGGTGCCCGCCCACCAGATATCGGTACGGGGATTGCGCGCTTCACTGCGGATACGGGCATAAGCTTCACCGGCAGAGAGCCGCACCATGCTGAGTTTGATGTCGGGATGACTCTGGCTGAACAGCGTGGTCATCTGTTCGCACACCACTACATCAGCAGAGCAGATCATATTAAGGCCCGCCGCCGGGGCGGCAAACGGCACCACAGGGCAGACGATGACAGCAGCGAGCAGAGAGGGATAACGCATGATGTTCTCCTGGGCTGGATGACGCAGGTGCGCCAGCTTTTGCACATGCGTGCAAAGGTATGAGCAAAGTAGTACGGTGACCTGGCTGCACTGTCAATTGAGTTGTTGTGCAATTGTCAGGCTCTGTCACAAATTTGAAACATCCGGTGCTCAGGCATCCTTTGCACAGCCTTGCAAATTCAGGCAGACTCAGTGCAGGTAACACAGGGGCGAGGAAAAAAGATGCAGCAGCTTAAAGCGGTAGTGAGTGCGCAGGATGTCGCTGACCGGGCGGGCGTCTCCCGGTCAGCGGTCTCACGCACCTTTACAGAAGGGGCCAGCGTGTCAGAGTCCACTCGTCAGCGGGTGATGAAAGCGGCTGAAGAGCTGGGTTATCACGTCAATCATCTGGCTCGCGGCCTCGTACGCAACCGCAGCGGCATTGTCTGCTTAATCGCCTCCGAGGTGGACACGCCCTACCGTGCCAGCCTGGTGCGCTGGATGACCCAGTATCTGCAGGAAGCGGGAAAAGTGGCGATGCTGATCAACACCGACCGCTCGGATGCGCGGGTTTCGGACGCGCTGCAACAGGCGATTAATTTCCGTGCCGACGCCTCTATCATTCTCTCCGGCATGCCGGACAGCGGCATTACCCGGCTCTGCTACAAACATGGTCAGCATCTGGTGCTGATTAACCGCGACGAATCCCTGCCCGGCACGCTCAATATCAACCTCGACTCCCGTCCGGCAGCGGAAATGGCGGTTAATGCTTTTGTCCGGGCGGGCTGCAATCGCATCGCCTTTGTCAATTCGCTGGCGGGCACGCCGAGCCTGCTGAAGCGCGAAGCCGATTTTCTGGTGGCAGCGCAGAACGCGGGCGTTACGGTTCAGGTAGAACGCTTCGGCACCACCTCCTATGAAAGCGGCCAGATTCTGGCCCAGCGTCTTCTGACGCGTAACATTCGCCCGGATGCGGTTTACTGTGCTACCGACCTGCTCGCCTGCGGCTTTATGGATGAGGCGCGTCACCGCTTTGCACTGCGCATTCCGGAGGATCTCTGCATCATGGGACATGACAACATTCCGCAGTCGGGCTGGTCCTCGTATAACCTCACCACCTTTGCGCAGCCGGTGGAGCATTTTGCCCGCGATGCCATTGCCTGGCTGGTAGAGACGGAAGCGCAACCGGAAACATTAACACCCAAAAATGAACAGCAGCAGGAGCGCAGAATATATGCGGTCGATGTGGTCTGGCGCGGTTCGGTACGCGGTGGTTAACCGCCCTTTTTTATTTTCAGCCGGAACATTTCACGTACTGAAATAATCCCCAGCCGTTTTTACGCTTCGTTTTAATTATTCCCTGCCTCCTCTGAAAAATAATCGGACAGTGCAGCACACAATACCGATTTCCTGACTACGCTTTATCTGCATTATTAAGTTCTTCTGGTTTTACCTGCTCAATGAATCAGCAGTCAGATGTGACAAATATCACATTTGTGCCAGGCTTAATGTCTCAGATAACTCTGTTCAAGGAGCATACAATGGCTACACCAACTAACAAGACGCTCGATCTGGATCACTTTCCTAAGCCTCCGTTTGAGGAGCAGCCACAACAGGCACCAGGCCTGGCCAGCAAGATGATCCCGGTTCCCGACCACGGAGAAACCAGCTACCGCGGTACTGGCCGACTGACCGGCCGCAAGGCGCTGATTACGGGCGGTGACTCCGGTATTGGCCGCGCAGTGGCTATCGCTTATGCCCGTGAAGGCGCAGACGTGGTGATTAACTATCTGCCCGAAGAACAGCCCGATGCTGATGAAGTGATTAAATTAATCGAAGCGGAAGGCCGTAAAGTTTTCGCTATTCCCGGCGACATTCGTTCTGAAGAATTTTGTCAGCAGCTGGTGAAAGACGCTGCGGATAAATTAGGCGGTCTGGATATTCTGGTTAATAACGCTGGTCGTCAGCAATTTAATGAGTCCATTCGTACCCTGAGTACGGAAGATTTTGACGCGACGTTTAAAACCAACGTTTATGCGATGTTCTGGATCACCAAAGCAGCGCTGGAATATCTGCCACGCGGTGCATCGATTATTAATACCTCGTCAGTACAGGCCTTTAAACCCAGCGATATTCTGCTCGACTATGCGCAGACCAAGGCCTCTATTGTTGCCTTCACTAAATCGCTGGCGAAGCAGCTGGGTGGCGACGGTATCCGCGTCAACGCCGTAGCACCTGGCCCATACTGGACGCCGCTGCAGTCGAGCGGCGGTCAGCCGATGGAAAAAGTGAAACAGTTTGGTGCAGATTCACCGATGGGCCGTCCCGGTCAGCCGGTTGAGATCGCCCCGCTCTACGTTACCCTGGCCTCAACCGAGAGCAGTTACTCTTCCGGTCAGGTCTGGTGCTCTGATGGCGGCACCGGCACGCTGTAAATTGTCTCTGATGGCCGCATAGCGCGGCCATTTTTTTGTCCCGCATTTGCCCATAGAAGAATTCCCGTTACCGTGAAATAAGGAAGCAGACCATGGAAAACCCGATCTTTCATTCGCCGGTCAGAGAAGATGGCTTTGCGGGTCTGGGTGATTATGCCGCCATTGGTGAAGGCCGTTCGGTCGCGCTGATTGCGCCGGATGGTTCTATTGACTGGTGGTGCGCGCCCAATCTCGACGCTAAGCCGCTGTTTGATCGCCTCCTTGATGCCGGACTCGGTGGCTACTTTCAGATCGCCCCGTGTGCGCCTTATCAGGTCTCGCGCCGCTACCGTGACAACAGCAACGTGCTGGAAACCCGCTTCGAAACGGAGAGCGGCACCGTGCTGCTGACCGAGTCGATTAACAGCACGCTGGCGGGCCGTTTGCCGTGGTGTGAACTGGCGCGCCGCATTGAGGGCGTCAGCGGTGAAGTGGAATTAGCGATCACCCTGCACTTCGGCACTGCCGCCGAAACCCGTTCGCCCTGGGTGGCTGACAATGAGAAAGGCAAGGTCTTTCACATCGCGGAGATCATGGCGATGTTCCGCACCAGCGACGATATCCAGATAACCGAGCTGGACGATGAGCAGGTCTGCGCCACGCTGCGCACGACGGCCGGGTCCCGATCGCTCTGCGCGTTACTGGTAACCGAAAAAGAGCCGCTGGCGGTGCCGCCACTGGAGGCTATCGATCAGCGGATTGAAACCAGTCACACCGGCTGGAGCAGCTGGGTGGAGAGCCTGAGCTACGCGGGCAGCTATCCGGCACTGGTAAAGCGCTCTGCCCTGTCGCTGAAGTTTCTCTGGTACTCGCCGACCGGCGCGCTGGCCGCCGCCGCAACGACCTCTTTACCGGAAGGGATCGGCGGCGAGAAAAATTATGATTACCGCTACGCCTGGGTGCGCGACGCCTGCCTGATTATTAAAGCATTCGTCTATATTGGCGCGCTGGAAGATTGTAAGGCGGCCTTTTCCTGGCTGTCGCAGACCATAATGCGTCACGGCGTCAGGCTGCGCGCCTGCTATGCCCTGAACGGTGATGAGGTGCCCGCCGAGCGTTATCCGCCACTGAGCGGCTATAAAAACTCTCAGCCGGTGCGGGTTGGCAACAATGCCCGCGACCAGCTGCAGCTCAGCATGTATGGCGACTTGCTGGTTACCGCACAGCACTTTATTGAAGCGGGACACGTGCTGGATATCACCACCTCGCGCATGCTGGGGGAGCTGGCAAACTGCTGCGCCGATCACTGGCGGCAGAAAGATTGCGGCATCTGGGAACTGCCGGAACTGCAACACTACACCCACTCCAAGATGGCCTGCTGGATGGCGCTGGACCGGGCGGTCGCCCTTGCCGAAAGCCAGCATATCGAACCGACGTGGCTGGGGCGCTGGCAGCGGGAACGTGATCGCATCCGTGACTGGATTGAGTCGCACTGCTGGTCAGAACAGAAGCAGGCTTATCTCTTCTATGCTGGCAGCGACGATCGTCTTGACGCATCGCTGGCGCTGGTTCACAGCTACGGCAATGCGGTCAATCCAGAGCGGATGCTCTCGACCTACCGCGCGATTCAGCAGGCGCTGGGCGACGGCAGCGCCATGCTTTATCGCTACAGCGGCGTCAGGCAGGAAGAGAGTACGTTTCTGGCCTGCGCCTTCTGGCTGGTGGAAGCCTGGGCAGAGATGGGCGAAACAGACCAGGCGGAACAGGCGATGCAGGAGATTCTGGCGACGCTGGACGGCCAGGGTAATGTCGATATCTTCAATGAGATGTATGACGTCCGCAGTCAGAGCTGGCGCGGCAATATGCCGCAGGGACTGAGCCATCTGGCGCTGATTTGCGCGGCGCAGGCGTTATCAGAATCGCAGGCGTGAGCTGAGGAGGTGAGGATATCAGCGCCTCACTGACCTACTGCAGCCGGAAGCGCGGGTCGAAGAAAAACGGTTCCACCACCACTTTACTGATGATGCCTGCCGCCGCCGGATGACGGGGATTGAACAGCGCGTTCCATTCCCCCGTCAGCGTGCTCGGCACCTTCAACACCAGCCCGTTGTCCGGGCTGGCGAGCCAGTCATCACCAATTTGTCGGGTGGACGATGGCGCAGGATCGGCCTGCCAGTCAGCAGGTAACGCCGCCAGCGAAAGCTCGGTGATCAGGGGTTCCGGTACGTTAATCGCCAGCATTGCGTAGTCGTGTGCCAGATCCTGAATGGTGAGGTGCACCAGCGCCTCCAGCACGCAGAGCGCCCGGCTCGATCCCATATAGACACAGACCGTTCCCACAGAATTCCAGCGCCCGCCATAGGTGCGGGCACCGAACCCATCAAAGGCGGTCATCGCATACTCACGCTTTACCAGGCGAAAGAAAGGCACCGCCATCAGGTGATCACGCCATGCTCAAGCTGACCAATCAGGTTAATCACCGCTTCTGCACCGGCCACCGTGGTGGTCATCTCGGCCGGTTTTTTACCGCCCAGCGCTTTGGCGGGCGTTTCCAGCCACTGTACCAGCCGCTCTCTGTCGTCACGAAACAGTTTGCTGGCGGCAGAAAGAACGCGAATCAGCATATAGATCCGTCCGCTCTGATCGGGCGAAAAGGTCTGCTGCGGATCTTTAACTTTGCGGTTGTATGTGGTGCGGTCGATGCCCGCCAGACGGCAGAGCCAGCCCTCGTCAAAGGTGGACAATGACGCGGTGCGCTTCAGCACGCCGCTGCTGAATCCTGTTGCGATACGCTGGTGTGCATCAGGCAGCGTTTCTGGCAGATTCAGGGCGTGCAGGAGCGAACGGTTATGCTGATGCTGAGTGGGTGTGTAGATGGCGATGGACATATCAGCCCTCCTGTTCATTTGATTTTTATTTTAGCGCAAATGAACAGAGGGCGCCAGCCTGCTCCGGGCTGAGCAGGCGTAAGGTGCATTATTCAGGTGTACCCTGCTGCAGTGCCTGCAGAATCTGCCACGCTACCCTGATGCGAAGCGGATTGGGGTAATTTTTGTTGGCAAGTAGCACGATGCCGCTGTTCTGCTCAGGAATAAAGGCGATATAGGCACCAAATCCATTGGTGGCACCGGTTTTATGTACCCAGCTGGCGCTCTGCGACGGCCCGACCGGATTAACCTGCGTCGCCGGACGCGGCTTTAGTGCAACAGCATTATCGTTGTCACTGAGCAGCGTCTCAGCATCGACGGGCCAGTCGTAGATCTCCCAGCCCAGCCCCTGATAGAGACTGCCGACTTTGAAGTAGCGCGACTGCGCAGTACGGATGGCATTCCGTAGCACCGCGTTGCCCGCCGATAAACGGTTAGGATCGATGTTCGCCTGCATAAAGGTGAGCATGTCACGCGCGGTGGATTTAATGCCGTATGCTTCCGCATCGAGCATGCCGGGCGAGACCCGCACCGGCTGGCCATTTTTGTAGCCCCACGCATAGTTGAGCATCATCGACGGCGGCACGGTAATGTAAGTGCGCGTCAGGCGCAGCGGCTGAAACACATGTCGTTCCATCGCCTGCTCATAATCGCCCTTCACCATCAGCGAGCCAAACAGACCAATGCTGGCGTTGGAGTACTGGCGCTGCAAACCTGGTGCTGCCGTTGGCTGCCAGTTCTGATAAAAGCGGAGCAGCGAAGCCTGATCGGTGACCTCATCAGGCAGCTGTAAAGGCAGGCCGCCTGCGGTATAGGTCGCCAGATGCAGCATACGCACCGGACGCCACTGCTCACCGGTCAGCTGCGGCCAGCGCTTCTGCACCGGATCGTTCAGACGGATTTCGCCGTTGCGGATCATGATCCCGGCCAGAGTGCCGGTAAAGGTTTTACTCACCGACCCCAGTTCAAACAGCGTGTTTTCCGTGACCCGGCGGCGTGACTCAAGATCGGCCACGCCGAGGTTCACAAACTGCGCCCGGCCCTTGTAAAGCACCGCCACCGACATACCGGGGATCGCCTGCTGCTCCATCAGCGGTTCGATCGCGGCTTTAACCAGAGAAGTGACCTGCTGTGAGGAGAGATCGGCGGCAACACAGCTGGCAGAAAGAGAAAATAAAGCAAGGTAAAACAGGGACTTTTTCATTGTTAACTAAGCGTTCTTCACTGAATCGAATTATTTACACTGGCTGGAACAGGCCTGTACGCACATCTGAGCCTTTGAGCTGCAGGCACCGCTATCCCGGGTGTTGCAATGGGACTGCTCGACGTAGCAGTTGGTCTGACAGGTGGAGAGATCGCAGCGGTCAGCAACGGGTGTCAGCTGCGCCAGCGGCGCGCGGGCCGGAAAAAGCGGTGCAGGCTGAGCGAAAGCGCTGCTGCCCAGCAATCCGGACAGCAGCAGAGTGAGGATAATTTTCATAACATTTCTCCTGAGGTACGCAGCACTAAGTATGGCCAGTCTGGCGCGTGCCGTCAGAGAAATCTCATCAAATTGAGACAACAGGAGGGTATTGAGTGACATTCATCACGCCACGGCTATAGATATCGTTGAGCCGGGCGATATAACGCTGGGTGTCATGCTGCTCTTTGATGCGCAGAATGGCCGCTTCCCCTTTCTCCTGCAATATTTCAGGACGTTCAATGATGGCGAGCAGCGTCGATTTCAGCCCGTCCACCAGCGACCGGCGCAGCTGAGATTTTTGCTCTGCCGAGGTGATGCTGTATTCGCGATCGGCGTTCAGCGGACTCGCAATCACCCAGCCCGCATTGGCAGGATTGATCTCCGGCAGCGCACGCACGTTGCTGGTGATGACCGGACAGCCATTGGCCTGCATCTCCAGCACAGAGAAACCGTAAGTCTCCTGCCAGGTCGGTAACAGTCCGGCATCGCTCTGACGGAACAGCTGCATCAGTGCACTGTTTTCCATCTGTGAATGATGCGTAATGCAGCGATAGCGCTTGATGCGGTTCTCAATGTCGCGACAGAAAGCATCATCATCCTGGAACTGACGATGAGCAACGTTGCGACGTTTGGTGAGATCGCCAATCAGCTGCAGGTCCAGCTGCGACTCATCCAGCCGGTGCTCTTCAATCAGCTCACTGATTGCCAGCACCACTTCCGCCCCGCCTTTACGGTAGAACTCATTGCCGGCAAAGATCAGCTTCAGAACACCTGGCTGACGTGGCGTTTTTTGCTGAACGAACAGCTTTTGCGGCGGATGCAGCACCAGGGTTTTACGGCGGATTTGCTGCGCAACATCCGGTTTGAACAGTTTCATCTGGATGTTCAGCGTGGCGTCTGAGATGGCAATCAGCCCCAGACAGTTATCTTTTAACAGATAAGGAATAAGCCGCTTTAGCTCGGGATTGTCCTGCTTGGCAACACCCGCCACCGGCAGCACGCGCGGCAGTTCAGTTTCAAACGAGGCAACCCACTTCTGCTGAGTAATCGCAACTTCGTTGAACAGGTGAAGGATGTCAGCCCGCGATGCCCCGGAAAATGGCACAGGCTGAAAGACAAAGGTTTTATTCTTTTTAAGTAATCGGGTGCGTAACGGATTAATAAAATAGAACAGATTGCTCTTTTTCAGATTTATATATTCGTTATCCGGATTAACTAAGATATTACGTTGCTCCGGATACTGGTTATTCGTAATTCCAATTTTCATGATCGTCTTCCAGAGTCCTTTATGTCCAGAGTGATCTATATCACGCGATCGCGGCTGATACGTTTGAGCAATATCCTAAAAGCCTTTTCTGATGCGGCTTGCGCAGTTTTACTAATGATTGCGACCGGTGATAAAACGGTCACAGTTGTGTCTGATTATGAATCAGCGTTTTTTATTAACAGGTGTGTTTAATTGTGTCACCCTAACCCCCTGTTGAATAAAGCCAGAATTTTCCGGGCAATATTCACGCCAGTTGTTATGTCTATGTTTAATTATTTGTTAGCAATGCTATCAAAGCGAAGCGGCTTTTTAGTTCATAACTTTTAAAGTAATTAACCGCGCGGGATGACAGTAAGCCGGGGCTAACTGGCTGATGAGTGCCCCGGAAACCTGGCAGCAATAATAAAACAAACGATGAAACAAAAGATGCAGCCCGCTCACATTTGCACCCTTATTGCGCCCTGATTTGCGACATTTAAGTGCATCACGTCAGAAAGGATATGCTCGCCTCACTTCGCCGAAATGCTTATAATTTATTGTTTTTATTGACTTTAATAATCATATTCGGCTTAGCTATGTTGCTGGTACAAAAGTTGCAGGAGTCTCTCTATGCAGAAAGGAGAGCATTATGAAAGCAATCGTAATTGGTGGCGGTATTGGCGGAATGAGCAGCGCGATTGCGCTGGAGAAAGCCGGAATCGACGTTGAGGTCTTTGAAGCCGTTCAGGAGATGAAGGCTGTTGGCGCGGCCATTTCCATCTGGCCCAACGGCGTTAAATGCCTGAATGCGCTGGGAATGAAAACCGCGCTGCGTGAACTGGGCGGCAATATGGCCTATATGGCCTATCACGATGGCGCAACAGGTACACCCCTGACCCGCTTCAGCATGGCACCACTGGTGCAGCAGGTGGGCGAATATCCCTGTCCGGTAGCGCGGGCAGAACTGCAGGCGATGCTGATTGACACCTTCGGACGTGAACGGGTGCAGTTTGGCAAGCGCGTGATCCAGGTCGACCAGACTGAAAATGGCGTTATCGCAACCTTCTCTGATAACAGTCAGGCGCACGGCGATTTTCTGATTGCCGCCGATGGCACGCATTCCGTCGTCCGCGACTATGTGCTGGAAGAGAAGCTGGAACGACGTTATGCCGGTTACGTTAACTGGAACGGTCTGGTCACCATAGACGAACGCATTGCACCCGCCGATCAGTGGACCACTTTTGTCGGCGACGGCAAGCGAGTTTCACTGATGCCGGTCAGCGGCAATCGGTTCTACTTCTTCTTTGATGTACCGTTGCCGAAGGGACTGCCGCAGGATCGCAGCACCGTGAAAGCGGACTTAACTGGTTACTTCCAGGGCTGGGCGGAGCCGGTGCAGCAGTTGATTGCGGCAATTCATCCTGACACCACTAACCGGGTGGAGATCCACGACATCGAACCGTTCAGCCGCTTTGTCAAAGGGCGTGTAGCGCTGCTTGGCGATGCCGCCCACAGCACCACGCCCGATATTGGTCAGGGTGGCTGTGCGGCGATGGAAGATGCCGTGGTGCTGGCCTCGACGCTGGCTTCGCATTCGCTGGGCATCGAAGATGCCCTGTTGCGCTATCAGGCACGACGGGTTGAGCGGGTAAAAGATCTGGTGCTGAAAGCGCGTAAACGCTGTGATGTGACCCATGCGCGCGACCCGGCGGTTACGGCGGAGTGGTATCAGTCATTGAAAAACGAAACCGGTGAGCGGGTGCTGGCCGGAATGTGCGAAACCATTGAAGGCGGCCCGCTGGGCTAATCCAGGAAAACAGGGGCTGTCACCGCGACAGCCCTTTTATTATTAATCCGCCAGACCGCGATTTTTCAGCATCGGCTCCAGCTGAGGCGCTGCGCCCCGCCAGCTTTCATACAGCGCTTTGAGATCGCTGCTGTTGCCACGTGACAGAATCTTCTGCCGGAAGATGTCACCGTTCTCACGCGTCAGTCCGCCATGCTCCGCAAACCACTGATAGCCATCGTCGGCGAGCATCTGCGTCCAGATATAGGCGTAATACCCTGCGGCATAGCCTCCGCCCCAGATGTGCTGAAAATAGCTGGACCGATAGCGCGGTGGCACCGCCGTCAGCGCGATATTGTCGCTCTGCAACGCCTGCTGCTCAAACCCTTCCACGCTTTGCGGCGCGGCATCACGGTTAAGGCTGTGCCAGTGCAGGTCCAGCAGCGCGGCAGCCAGCAGCTCGCTCATCTCATAGCCTTTGTTGAACGTCGCGGCCCGGACGATCTTGTCATGCAGCTCAGCGGGCATTAATGCCTGAGTCTGATAGTGCCGGGCGTAGTTGCGGAACACCGCGGGCTCGCTGGCCCAGTGCTCATTGATCTGCGAAGGAAACTCAACGAAATCGCGCGGGGTTTCCGTGCCCGACAGGCTCGGGTAGCGCTGGCTGGCAAACAGGCCGTGCAGCGTGTGGCCGAACTCATGAAACATCGTGATAACGTCGTCCCAGCTCAGCAGCGCCGGTTCTCCGGCGGGGGGTTTGGTGTAGTTACAGACGTTGTAGATCACCGGTTTGCTGTCGAGCAGCGTTGACTGGTTGACGAAGTTACTCATCCAGGCACCGCCGCCTTTACTGTCGCGCTTGAAGAAGTCGGTATAAAACAGCGCCAGCGGCGTGTCGGCGGCATCGAAAATCTCATACACCTGCACGTCGGGATGATAAACCGGCAGATCCTGGCGCGGTGTAAAGCGGATGCCGTAAAGCTGCGTCGCCGCCCAGAAGACGCCATTCCGGAGCACCGAGTTCAGCTCAAAGTAAGGTTTAATCTGGCTCTCATCGAGATCGTAGCGGGCACGCCGTACCTGTTCGGCATAAAAACGCCAGTCCCATGCCTGCAGAGTAAAATCGCCCTGCTGCTGATCGATGGTCTGCTGAATGGCCGCCGCTTCACGTTCCGCACGGGCGCGCGCGGCAGGCACGATGTTGCGCATAAAGGCCAGCGCCGCATCGGGGGTTTTCGCCATCTGATCCTGCAGCTTCCACTCGGCATAGCTGGTAAAACCCAGCAGCCGGGCCTGCTCTGCCCTGACCTGCGCCAGCCGTAATACCAGCTCACGGGTATCGTTCTCATCGCCTTTTTCCGTGCGCGTCACGCCCGCTTTATACAGCGCTTCCCGGGTTGCGCGATCGGCCAGGCTCTGCAGCGCCGGTTGCTGCGTGGTGTTCTGCAACACCAGCAGCCAGCTTTTTTCCAGTCCGCGCGCCTGCGCTTCCGCCTGGGCCACTGCCAGGTCGGCCGGTGACAGTCCCGCCAGCTGTTGCAGATCATTAACGACCAGTCCGCCCGCTTTGGTGGCGGCCAGCAGTTTATTGGTGAAACGGGTACTGAGGCGCGCCGCTTCCTGATTCAGGGCTTTAAGCTGCTGCTTCTGTGCCTCCGGGAGATTGGCGCCCGCCAGCTGGAAGCGCTGCCAGATCACCTCAACCAGCCGTTTTGATTCGGCATCCAGTTTGGCGCGCTGCAGATAAACCGCATCGAGCCGTGAAAACAGCGGGCGGTTCAGCATGATGTCGTCGTTGAGCGCAGTAAGCTGCGGCGCAATCTCCTCATCTACCTGCTGCAGATAAGGGCTGGTATGGGCCGAGGTCATGGCGCTGAAGACCAGATTCACCCGATTGAGGAGCTGTCCGCTCTTCTCCAGCGCCTCAAAGGTGTTGAGAAAGGTGGGCGCTTCGCTGTTCAGGGCGATCGCCTCAACGTCCTGACGCTTCTCTTCAATGCCCGCCTGCAGCGCGGGCAGGAAATCCTGCTCCTCAATCTGGTCAAAGGGAGGCGCCTGGTAAGGCAGTGTGCTGACGCTAAAGAAGGGATTCTGACGGGCGTTCATGGTTCGCTCCTGATGGGCATCGCAAAGTCTTATCCTGACAGGTTGCCGCGAAAGCGCAACTCAGGCGATTTGCTGCTGATACACGCTGATGATTTCACCGGCAATGGCCACCGCAATCTCGGCGGGCAGTTTGCCTTTAACGTCCGGCAGGCCAATCGGACAGCGCAGGCGCGCCAGCGGCTCGCGGGCCACACCCTTGCCCGCCAGCCGGTAGCGGAAACGCTGATTTTTCGTCGCTGAACCGATGACGCCGGCATAGCGAAAGTCGCCGCGTTTCAGCACCGCTTCGCACAGTTCAAAGTCGAGCGGATGATGATGGGTCATAATGATGAAGTAGCTGCCTTCAGGCGCCTGGGCCACACAGTCAAGCGGGTCGTCCGGCTGCAGTGTGACCACGCCAGCCGGAACGTGGCTGAACTGATCCGGACGACTGTCGATCCAGTTTATGTGACAGGGTAACGTCGCCAGCAGATTCACCAGGGCCTGTCCGACATGGCCCGCGCCAAACAGATAAATTTCCGGCTGCGCCTGTAGCAGCGGCTCAAACAGCAGCGTGGTTTTGCCGCCACAGCACTGTCCGAGCCGCGCACCGAGACTGTAATCCTCGGTGTGTGGCGCAGTGGCTCCACTTTGCAGCATCGCTCTGGCCTGAGCGATGCACGCAAACTCCAGATGACCGCCCCCGATCGTGAGAAAGCTCTCCTGCTGCGTGACAACCATTTTGCTGCCGCTGTCACGCGGCACTGAACCATGCTCACTGAGCACGGTAATTAATACGCAGCTCTGGCGTTTTTCACGCAGCTGATGCAGCACGCCGATCCAGTCATGATAGATCATCAATGGCTCCCGTCAGGCGCTGTACGCCCCAGAAGATCCGCTCCGGCGTAGCAGGCGCATCCAGCCCCGGGTGCTGACGGTAATCGTTAACGCTGGCGACCGCATCCTGCAGCGCGCACCAGGCGGCTATTCCTAACATAAACGGCGGTTCGCCCACGGCCTTGGAGTGGAACACCGTGTCTTTGGGATTTTTGCGGTTCTCCACCAGCGTCACCCGCAGATCAGCCGGGACATCGCTGATGGCTGGAATTTTATAGCTCGCCGGACCATCGGTCAGCAGTTGTCCTTTGTCACTCCACACCAGCTCTTCGCAGGTGAGCCAGCCTACGCCCTGGACAAAGCCCCCTTCAACCTGGCCGATGTCGATAGCCGGGTTCAGCGACGCCCCGACGTCATGCAGGATATCGGCACGCAGCAGGCGGGATTCGCCGGTTAAGGTATCGATCACCACCTCGCAGCAGGCAGCCCCAAATGCGTAGTAATAGAACGGCGTGCCGCGCCCGGCCAGCCGGTCATAATGAATGCCCGGCACGCGGTAGTAGCCGGTGGCGGAGAGCGGCACCTGATTGAGCCAGGCCAGCTTCGCTACCTCGGCAAAGGTGTAATGCTTTTCGCCAGCGCGCACCACGCCGTTACGGAAGCTCACCGCCGCCGCATCGCACTGATGCAGCTTACAGAGCATGGCGGTCATGCGGTCGCGCAGGATTTCCGCGGCATTCTGCGCCGCTTTACCGTTTAGATCAGCGCCGCTGGAGGCCGCCGTCGGCGAGGTGTTGGGCACTTTGCCGGTGTCGGTGGGGGTGATCTGGATTTTATCGGTCTCAATCTGCAGCACTTCGGCGACAATCTGAATCACCTTGGTGTTGAGGCCCTGACCCATTTCGGTGCCGCCGTGGTTAAGCTGCACCGTGCCATCGGTGTAGATCAGGATCAGCGCGCCCGCCTGATTGAGGAAGCTGGAGGTAAAGGAGATGCCAAATTTCACCGGCGTCAGCGCCAGACCGCGTTTCAGCAGCGGACTGCGGGCGTTAAACGCTGTGATTTCCGCGCGGCGCGCCTGATAGTCGCTGCTCAGCTCCAG
Source organism: Pantoea sp. SM3640 (assembly GCF_015654165.1). NCBI lineage: Bacteria > Pseudomonadati > Pseudomonadota > Gammaproteobacteria > Enterobacterales > Erwiniaceae > Pantoea > Pantoea sp. SM3640. Next base: position 1,854,557 of record NZ_CP064872.1, on the reverse strand, counting down.
CTGTTCAGTGATCTCATCCAGCAGATTGTCCTCTACCTGCTGGTGGTAATGGGTGATGTTGCGATCCTGCTTGCCGTAATAGTTGCGCTTGCGCAGCGCCAGCGGATCCAGTCCACGGTCTCGGGCGATATGATCCATGATCTGTTCAATCGCCACCATGCCCTGCGGCCCGCCAAAACCGCGATAGGCAGTGTTAGAGGCCGTGTTGGTGCGGCAGCGGTAGCCGGTTACCCGCGCATCGCCGAGATAATAGGCGTTATCGGCGTGGAACATGGCACGATCGACGATGGATCCGCTCAGATCCAGCGAATAGCCGCAGTTACCGGCCAGATCGATTTTGATGCCGCACAGACGCCCGTCCTCTTCCACGCCTGCGTCGTAGCGCACAAAGAACGGATGCCGTTTGCCGGTCACGCGCATATCGTCGCGGCGTGAAAGTCGCATCTTCGCCGCCCGCCCGGTCTGGCGCGCCGCGATAGCGCAGAGGCAGGCAACACCCGCTGCCTGCGTCTCTTTGCCGCCAAAGCCGCCGCCCATCCGGCGCATATCGATGGTCACCTGATTCAGGCTGATGCCCATCACTTCCGCCACCAGCTTCTGCACTTCGGTGGGGTTCTGAGTCGAGGAGAAAACCTGCAACTGCTGATCTTCGCCAGGAACGACCATCGCCGTCTGGGTTTCCAGATAGAAATGCTCCTGCCCGCCGATATGAAACGATCCGCTGACCCGATGCGGCGCACGCGCCAGTGCCGCGTCAACGTCACCGCGCTGATGGATGTGCGGTTCCTGCACAAAGCTGCCCTGCGCCAGCGCCTGCTCCACATCCAGCAGCGGTTCCAGCACCTCATACTCAATCACCGCCGCGGCTGCGCCAAGACGTGCAGCGTCCGGCGATTCCGCCGCCACAGCGATCACGATCTGCCCCAGATACTCCACCTTGTTATGGGCCAGCAGCGGATCGCCCGGCTCGAGCGGGCCAACATCATTAATGCCCGGCACATCCTGCCAGGTTAAGACGCTGACAACGCCAGGCACGGCATAACAGGGCTGCACATCTATGTGCAGGATGCGCGCATGTGCATGTTCACTCAGGCGCGGACAGAGGTGCAGCAGACCCGGCAGTTCCGGCTTGTCGTCGATAAAACGCGCCTCGCCGGAGACATGTTTTTCCGCGCTCTCATGACGGTGATTGCGACCCACGCCGCTCTGTAAATCCGCGGCATACTGCGCCTTAATCACCTCTTCGTTGAGTTCAGGACGGTTATGAGACATAGCGGGAGACCTCAAGACAGGTTATTTCGCCGTTATGGCGATGCCAGTAGCGGCGAAGCAGATTGCGTGCCACCTGAAGGCGGTAGTCACTGCTGGCGCGAAAATCAGAAAGCGGCTGGAAATCTTCAGCCAGCGCGGCGGCTGCCCGTGACACCGTCACGGCATTCAGCGGCTGACCGACCAGTGCCGCTTCACAGTGCCGGGCGCGCTGCGGTGTGGCTGCCATGCCGCCAAAGGCGATACGGGCGGAACTGACAATGCCCTGTTCCAATTGCAGGTTAAAGGCAGCGAACACGGCAGAGATATCATCATCCAGCCGCTTCGAGACTTTCCATGCCACAAAATCAGGTGACACCGTCACTTTATCGATACGAATGGCGCGGATAAACTCCCCTTTTTCCAGCTGCGTCTGGCGATAGCCGGTAAAGAACTGGTCAAGCGGCAGGCTGCGCTGCTGCTCTCCGCATTGCAGCAGCAAGCTGGCATTGAGGGCCAGCAGCACCGGCGAGGCGTCGCCTATCGGAGAGGCGTTACCAATGTTGCCGCCGAGTGTCCCCTGCAGGCGGATTTGCAGCGAAGCAAAACGCTGCAGCATCTCGCTGACGCCGGGAATGCGGCTGGCAAGAAACTCGCTGACCTGCTGCAGCGAGGCGCCCGCACCCAACAGGTAGTGGTCATCAAATTCGCTGCAGACTTTGAGCGCGGCAACCTGCTCCAGCGCAATCAGCAGCGGAATTTTTTTATGCTGCTGGGTGATCTGCAGGCTGAGATCGGTGCCACCGGCAATCAGCTTCGCGTCGGGATGCGCCTGATAGATTGCCGCCAGCTGGGACGGGGTTTTGGGCAGAAAGCAGCGATGCCCCTTATCGCCTATTTCCAGCATCTCCGGGGTGGCCAGCGCCTCGAGCCGCTGTACGGTGCTGGCAGCACTGTGATCGAACTGGTCATTGACCGGCTGCGAGCAGAGCTGTTCGGCGGCAGCCATAATTGGCCGGTAGCCGGTGCAGCGGCAGAGGTTGCCCGCCAGTGCGGTTTCCGCCTGATGCCGATCCCAGCCCGCTGCTTTTTTTTGCAGGCTGAACAGCGACATCACAAAGCCTGGCGTACAGAACCCGCATTGTGAACCGTGGCAGTCAACCATCGCCTGCTGCGCCGGATGCAGTGCGCGACCGTGACGCAGATCCTCAACCGTGATCAGCTGCTTGCCCTGTAAGGCGGAGACCAGCGTCAGGCAGCTGTTGACCGTTTCATACTGCATCTCTCCCTCAACAGCTTTGCCCAGCGTGACGCTACAGGCACCGCAGTCGCCGGAGGCACAGCCCTCTTTGGTGCCAGGCCGATGCTGACGGGTGCGCAGATAGTTAAGCACGGTGAGATTCGGGTCGAGCGCGTCTTCGCTGACCAGCTGATTGTTTAACAGAAACTGGATCATGCGGCTTGCTCCTGTGCATCGCGCTGCCAGACCGGACGACCGCCGACCCAGGTCTGGGCAATGTTGCGGTCGTCGCCCAGCGTCATTAATACGAACAGCTTTTCCCAGATATCTTTGCTGTTGCCGATGCGGAGTTGCTGCAGCGCAGAGACCGCCGGATCGAGCACCACAAAGTCCGCCTCTTTACCGACGCTGAAATTACCGATTTCATGGTCGAGATCCAGCGCCCGCGCCCCGCCCAGCGTGGCGTGATAAAAGGCTTCGGCGGCGCTGAGCCGGTAGTGCTTCAGCTGGCCCACCTTGTAGGCTTCGCCCAGTGTCTGCAGCATATTAAAAGTGGTGCCTGCGCCGACATCGGTGCCGATCCCCACTTTCACACCCTGCTGCCAGCTGCGTTTGATGTTAAACAGGCCGCTGCCGAGGAACAGGTTTGAGGTGGGACAGAAGGCAATGGAGGAATCGGTATCGTGCAGACACTGCCACTCCTGCTCTTCCAGATGCAGGCAGTGCGCAAAGACGCTGCGGCGACCGGTCAGCTCGTGATGATGATAAACATCCAGATAACCCTCGCGCTCCGGGAACAGTTCTTTCACCCAGGCAACCTCCTGCGGGTTTTCGCTGAGATGGGTGTGCAGCCAGGTATCCGGGAATGCCTGACGCAGCTGCTGCACTTTTTCCAGCAGCTGCGGGGATGAGGTCGGCGCAAAGCGCGGCGTCAGCGCATAATTCAGCCGTCCACGTTTGTGCCAGCGCTCAATCAGCGCCCGCGTCTGCTGGTAGCTCTGTTCCGGGGTTTCGATGAGATTGTCGGGCGCATTGCGATCCATCATCACTTTGCCGGCAATCAGCCGCATGTTCAGGGCTTCGGCGGCGCTGAACAGCGCGTCGACGGATTGCGGATGCACGGTGCCAAACACCAGCGCGCTGGTGGTGCCGTTGGAGAGCAGCTGATGCAGGAAAAAGGCGGACATCTTTGCCGCGTGATCTGGGCAGTGATACTGCGCTTCAACCGGGAAAGTGTAGTGATTCAGCCACTCCAGCAGCTGTTCGCCAAAGGCACCAATCATCTCCGTCTGCGGATAGTGAATATGGGTATCGACAAAGCCCGGCACAATCAGCTTGCCACGCAGATCGGTCACGGGATGACCTGCCAGCTTCGCCTCGCTGTTCTCCCAGCTATCCAGCCCAATTACGTGTCCGTCACGCAGCAGCAGCACGCCATCCTCCAGATAGCGAGCCTTTCCGGTCAAATCGTCGGGATGATCCACCACGCCAGTGAAGTCAAAGAAGCTGGCGCGTATCGCCGTATCGGTTGCTGATAGCATGGTATGTCCTTTCTGAAAGCGCGATTGATTATCTGCAGAGGAATCTCTGTTAAAAACATTGCAACCTGCGTGCCAGATCTGGAATGAAATAAAAACCTTAAATATCAGTAAGTTAATAAAAAAAGGGGGCGTTGCGCAACAAAAGTGGCCTCCCGCAGTGTCGCAACCGTTTGCGGAGCCGATGCAAACGGTTGCGATGCGATATCGCGCAGACAGGTTAACCTGAGTATGGCCTGCCACCCGACAATCTGCCCTTTTACGGTGCAGGCTGCCCTGAAAAGGCGCAGCGGGATACCCGTTAAAATCCGTTTACAGGCCAGTCTGCTTTTCCACGCGCAGAAGCAGAAATGAAATGCTATGGTGAAGCCATCGACTCTGAAAATGGCATAAGGAACAGTGAGATGATTATTTTTGTCACCGGCGCGACCGCTGGATTTGGTGAAAGCATCACCCGCCGCTTTATTGAGAACGGTCATAAAGTGATCGCCACCGGACGCCGCGCGGAACGTCTGAAAGCGCTGAAGGATGAGCTGGGCGACAGCCTCTATACCGTGCAGCTGGATGTGCGTAACCGTGCCGCTATTGAAGAGGCGGTGGCACAGTTACCGGCCGAATGGCGCAATATCGACGTGCTGGTTAACAACGCCGGTCTGGCGCTGGGCATTGAGCCTGCGCACAAGGCTAACGTGGAAGACTGGGAAAATATGATCGACACCAACACTAAGGGGCTGGTCTATATGACCCGCGCCCTGCTGCCACAGATGGTGGAGCGGGATGTGGGTCATATCATCAATATCGGTTCCATTGCCGGCAGCTGGCCGTATGCCGGGGGCAACGTTTACGGAGCGACCAAAGCCTTTGTGCGTCAGTTCAGCCTGAACCTGCGTACCGATTTGCACGGCACCGCGCTGCGTGTGACCGACATTGAGCCGGGTCTGGTTGGTGGTACCGAATTTTCCAACGTGCGCTTTAAAGGCGATGATGACAAAGCCGGTCAGGTCTATGAGGGCGCTACCGCCCTGACGCCGGAAGATGTGACTGAAGCGGTCTGGTGGGTCGCCACACTGCCTAAGCATGTCAATATCAATAGCCTGGAAATGATGCCGGTCAGCCAGACGCTGGCGGGCCTGAAAGTGCATAAGCCCTAAGCCTCTGCCGCGTCAGCCACTACGGCTGGCGCTAGCCGCGTCCCCAGCCCAGCACGATGATCAGCATGCCGCTGAAGGCAATCAATGCACCGCTCCAGTCCCACGCACTTAACTTCACGCCATCCACCACCCGTAACCAGAGCAGTGCGGTCAACACATAGACACCCCCATAGGCGGCATAGACCCGTCCACTGGCGGCAGGATGCAGCGTCAGCAGCCAGACAAACAGCGCCAGACTCGCCGCGGCGGGCAGTAACAGCCACGCCGATCCGCCTTTTTTCAGCCATAGCCACGGCAGAAAGCAGCCGGTGATCTCCGCCAGCGCGGTAATAAAAAACAGCAAGGCGGTCTTAATCAGCACCCTTACCTCTCCTGAACGTAAACAAACGACTCACCGCTGGTGAGCAAAGAAACGGCGATGATATACTATGAGTACTCGCTGCAACAGCCGTCCCGGATGGCGATGTTTGCGTTAACTAAAGGAAATTGTGATGAAAAAAATGATCCCTGCCGTGCTGATGGTGCTGCTCTCCACAGCGGCGTTGACTGCCACTGCGAATACTAATCGTCTGATCATTGAAGATGGCAGTTCTGCGCTGAGCAATGAAGCAGCGCGTCAGGACAAAGAGCAATGGAATGACACGCGTATGCTGCGCAACAAAGTGAACACCCGCGTCGAAAAAGAGTTTGATAAAACCGATCGCGCCTTTGATACCCGCGACAAGTGCGAGCAGAGCCTCAATCTCAACGCGTACTGGGAACCTAACACCCTGCGTTGTCTGGACCGCCGTTCAGGTCGCCCGGTAGCGCCGTAAATTTGAGCTATAGTAATGACGGACGACTAACATAAGGAAGACGTGATGAAGCTACAGAGGGTTTTGTTAAGCGCGGCGTTATTTGCTCTGCCGCTGATGGCGCAGGCATCCTGCGAATCGGTAAAAGCCGATATCAGCCAGAAGATTATTCAGAACGGCGTACCTGAATCGGGTTTTAGTCTCGATATCGTTGCCAACGATCAGGTCGATCAGGCGGGCGGTCAGGTCGTTGGACATTGTGAAAACGACACACAAAAGATTGTTTACAAGCGTACAGGCCGTGACGATGAAGCCAGCGTCCCAGCCAGTGCCGGCAGTTCTCAGGACGCGCCAGCACAGTAGTGAGCACCAAACCAGGGCGACATCCTGTCGCCCTGCCCGTTATTCCGCCTGTTCCGGCCGCTGACGCGGCATCATCCATGCCACTCCCACCGCAAACAGAGCAATCACCAGGGCTACCACGAATACCCAATGCAGGGATGCGGCTATCGCTGCGACCATCTGCTGCAGGTTTTCCGGCTGTAACTGCTGGCGGCTGGGCTCGGACATAATCTGCTGCACCGGATCCTGCACCTGCGGCAGACGCCACTGCAGATTAAGATTCAGCACCGCCCCCATAATCGCCGTCCCTACCGCCGAACCCATCATCCGGCTGAACATAATAGAGGCGGTACAGATGCCCCGGATCTGGTAATCCGCCTGGTTCTGCACAGAGACCAGGAAGGTGGTGCTGGTCATCCCCATGCCGGTGCCGATCAAAAACGCCGTGAAGCCCGCCTGATAGAGGGAGCTGGCGGGCTGCAGGAACAGCAACAGGGCGCTGCCGGCGACCAGCAGCAGCGCGCCGAGCTGGGCAGTAAAGCGGTAGGAGGTGTGCAGCATCAATCTGCCACTCAGCGTGCTGGCCAGCGGCCAGCCAATCGACATCATTGCCAGCACACTGCCCGCCTGTAACGGTGAGCCGCCGCTGATCCCCTGAATCCAGGTGGGCAGAAACGCGCTGATGCCCATCATCGCCGCCCCGATAATCAGGTTACCCGCATTGCCTGCCACAATTAGCCGGCTGCGCCAGATCACCAGCGGAAACAACGGTGCCGCAGCACGCTGCTCGTGACGCTTGAGCTGCCAGCCCGCGAACAGAGAGAAAAGCAGGAACGGCACCAGCCAGAGGCCCAGCTGTTCCGCCTGTAACAGTGCAATCAACAGGGCCGTCACGCAAAGCATCAGCCAGCTACTGCCCGCCAGGTTCAGCGGCTGCGATAACTCCTCTTTCTGATGCGCCGGTAACCAGCGCGCCAGCATCAGCATACTGATCAGGCCAATCGGCAGATTGACCCAGAAAATCACCGACCAGCTAAAGTGCTGCACCAGCCAGGCGCCGGTCAGTGGCCCCACTATCGCCGCCACACCCCAGACACTGGAGAGCCAGCCCTGCACGCTGGCGCGTTCACGCGGCGAATAGATGTCGGCCACGATGGTAGAGCTGAGTGGCATGATGGCACCCGCGCCAAGGCCCTGAAAGGCCCGGAAAAGAATCAGCCAGGTCATGGTATGGGCAAAGCCACAAAGCATCGATCCCACCAGGAAAATCGAGGTGCCGACGAAAAACATCGTTTTGCGCCCCACCATATCCGCCAGCCGCCCATAGAGCGGCACGCTGACCGCCTGCGTCAGCAGATAGATGGAGAAGACCCAGCCAAACTGCGAAAAACCGCCAAGGTCAGCAATAATGGTCGGCATCGCGGTGGCCACAATCGTGACTTCAATGGCCGCCATAAACATCGCCAGCATGCAGGCGATTAAGATCCAGTGGCGATGTCCGGTATGGATTTGTGCGCTGTCAGTCATAGGGTTCCTTTTTTAATCTGCAAGGCTAGCTGAAAAACAGCCAGTGCAGTTTCCCACGCGTGCGCATTTTCTGCGCCATCTGTGACGGTGTAACATAAAGTCGATGAATTTTTTTTATTGTCGCATTAGCCCAGCGGCTACGCGGCTTTATCACGCTTTTAACCTGTTTCTATCTGCCTGATTTCGGGCTTAAAAGCTGGCTTGTACAAAAAAGGCCTGCTATAGCATTACACCATCTTATTCGGTATTCACTGAAAAAGAGTGGATAAACAGTCATTTTATCTACATTTTATCGCAGTTTCGGTATTGGGCGCGGCGGCAGTTTTTGCCGTACCTGTCGGGCTGTTTATGGTTGTTATAACAATTGAGATCGTTATCAGGGAGATTCTCCTATGCAAAATGCTTCACTGGCCCGACGCGCCGGTCTGGCACTGCTTGCAGTGGTCGCGGTGATCGCGGTGCTGATCTGGGGCTTAGGCTGGGATCAGCTGGTCGCACGTAAAGTCGATCTGCTTTATCTCGGGCAACAACACCTTTTCTTAGTTTTCTGGTCAATGCTGTTCGCCCTGCTGGTCGGTATTCCCAGCGGCATCCTGCTTAGTCGCCCGTTTGCGCGTCGCTGGGCCGAGTATGTGATGCAGATTTTCAATGTCGGTAACACCCTGCCCCCGCTCGCGGTGCTGGCACTGGCGATGGTTATTATCGGCATTGGCGACCGTCCGGCGCTGATTGCGCTGTTTCTGGCGTCGCTGCTGCCCATCGTCCGCAATACCTTCTCGGGTCTGAGCGCGGTTCCTCCGTCGCTGATTGAGGCCGCCAACGGCATCGGCATGACCAAATGGCAACGTCTGCGTCAGGTTGAGCTGCCCAACGCGATGCCGGTGATCCTCTCTGGCGTGCGTATCGCCACCGCTATCAACGTTGGCACCGCGCCACTGGCCTTCCTGATTGGTGCCAGCAGTTTTGGCGAGCTGATCTTCCCGGGTATCTATCTGAATGACTTCCCGACCCTGATTCTGGGTGCCGTTGCGACTGCGCTGGTGGCACTGGTTCTGGATATGATGCTGGCCGCGCTGGGCCGCTTTCTGAGTCCGCACGCTGCGGCCTGACCACAAGGAGCTTTGCAATGCTAACGAAGTGGATTAAGAAAAGCGCTGTCGCGCTGACCGCGACGCTGCTGCTCAGCCAGACGGCACAGGCGGCTGCCCCGCTGGTAATGGCAACCAAGAGTTTTACCGAGCAGCATATCCTGTCAGCCATGACGGTACTCTGGCTGCAAAAGAAAGGTTTTGAGGTGGTCCCTAAACGCAATATCGCCACCACCATTGGCCGTAACGCGCTGCTGAATAAACAGATTGATATGGTCTGGGAGTATACCGGTACGTCACTGATTATCTTCAACCACATCAGCCAGCCGATGTCTTCACAGCAGGCGTATGAGACGGTGAAACAGCTGGACGGAAAACTGGGACTGGTCTGGCTGAACCCGGCGCCGATGAACAACACCTACGCCTTTGCCATGACTCAGGAGCGGGCCAAAAAAGAGGGCATCAATACGATGTCACAACTGGTCGCGAAAGTGGAACAGGTTCGTCAGTCTGACCCGGACCACAACTGGCGGCTGGGGCTGGACCTGGAGTTCGCGGGGCGTTCAGACGGCCTGAAACCGCTACAGAAGACTTACAACCTGGCGCTGGATCGCCCGCAGATCCGTCAGATGGACCCGGGTCTGGTTTATAACGCTATTCGTGACGAATTCGTGGATGCCGGTCTGATCTACACCACCGATGGCCGGGTTAAAGGCTTTAATCTGAAAGTGCTGGAGGATGATAAACACTTCTTCCCAAGCTATAACGTGACGCCGGTCGTACGTCAGGATGTGCTGGCGAGCCATCCAGGGCTGGATAGTGCCCTTAATCAGCTCTCTGCACAGATCACCAATGAGGCGATTACCGAGCTGAACAAGCGGGTCGATATCGACCATGAGTCACCGGAAAAAGTGGCACGTGATTTCCTTCAATCCAAAAACATGCTGTAAGGAGGCACTGTGGATACCCTTCACTACATCATGGATAACTGGAGCACCCTGCTCACCCTAAGCTGGCAGCACAGCTGGCTGGTGCTGGTTGCGGTCGGTCTGGCCATTGTGATTGGCGTGCCGCTGGGCATTCTGATCGTGCGCGTCAGATGGCTGGCTACACCGATTCTTGGTATCGCCACCGTAGTACTGACCATTCCGACTATTGCGCTGTTTGGTCTGATGATCCCGCTGTTTTCGCTGATCGGTCAGGGCATCGGCGCGCTGCCAGCGATTACCGCCGTGTTTCTCTACTCGCTGCTGCCGATTGTGCGCAACACGCATACCGCGCTGGAGAATCTGCCGGACGGTTTGCGTGAGGCCGGTCGCGGCATCGGCATGACCTTCTGGCAGCGTCTGCGCTGGGTTGAAATCCCGATGGCGCTGCCGGTGATTTTCGGCGGCATCCGAACCGCCGTGGTGATGAACGTTGGCGTGATGGCGATTGCCGCCGTGATTGGCGCGGGCGGTCTGGGCCAGCTGCTGCTGGATGGTATCAGCGGCAGTGATATTCGTATGCTAATTGCTGGCGCATTGATGATTTGTCTGCTGGCTATTTTTCTTGACTGGCTGCTGCACCGTTTGCAGCAGGCGCTGACTCCAAAGGGGATTCGATAATGATTACGCTGGAAAACCTGACGAAAACCTTTACTCAGAAAAACGGCACCACCAATAAAGCCGTCGATAACGTCAGCCTGCATGTGCCAGCCGGTGAGATGTGCGTGCTGCTGGGTCCATCGGGCTGCGGTAAAACCACCACGCTGAAGATGATTAACCGCCTTATTCCGGCCACCAGTGGCCGGATCCTGATTAATGGCGAAGACACCAGTACGCAGGACACAACCACCCTGCGCCGCAACATTGGCTATGTGATCCAGCAGATTGGTCTGTTTCCCAACATGACCATCGAGGAGAACATTACCGTCGTGCCGCGCATGCTGGGCTGGAATAAGAAGCAGTGTCATGAGCGCGCTACAGAGTTAATGAGCATGGTTGCGCTGGACCCTAAAAAGTTCCTGCACCGCTATCCGCGTGAGATGTCCGGCGGTCAGCAGCAGCGTATCGGCGTGATTCGTGCGCTGGCCGCGGATCCACCGGTATTGCTGATGGATGAGCCGTTCGGTGCTGTCGACCCGATTAACCGTGAAGTGATTCAGAACGAGTTTCTCGATATGCAGCGTCAGCTTAAGAAAACCGTAATGCTGGTGAGCCACGACATTGATGAGGCGCTGAAGCTCGGCGATCGCATCGCGGTATTTGGTCAGGGTAAAATCGTGCAGTGCGCCAGCCCGGATGAGTTGCTGGCTACCCCGGCCAATGAGTTTGTCGGCTCGTTTGTCGGTCAGGACCGCACCCTTAAGCGCCTGCTACTGGTGCAGGCGGGTGACGTGACCGATCAGCAGCCGACTATCACCGTGCGCCGCTCGACGCCGCTGGAAGAAGCCTTTGGCACCATGGATGACAACGATATGCGGTCGATTACCGTGGTCGATGAGGATGGCAAACCGCTGGGCTTCGTGAAGCGGCGTGAGGCGCGAAACGTCAGTGGCCGTTGTGAAGAGAAGCTGCACACCTTTAAGGTCACGGGTAAAGCCGAAGAGAACCTGCGTGTGGTGTTGTCGAAACTTTATGAGCACAACACGGTCTGGATGCCGATTGTCGATGAAGAGGGTCGCTACAGCGGGGAGATTTCGCAGGATTATATCGCGGATTACCTCAGCTCGGGTCGAACCCGTCGTCGTCTGAATCCATAGTCCAGTCAGACGAAAGGGCCGCCATGGCCCTTTCAATCGCAAAGAAACCCTAATCTGGGTGAAACTGACAGCAATACAAAAGCTTAATGCGCAGGGAACTGGGTCAGAAGAGGAAAGCGTCACGTCGCCAGGATAAAAACGCCGGGAGCGTTTTTGAACAACGCAACGCGTTGGCCCGGCTAAGGGCGCACCTCATGGATGAGGTGCGTAATCGCGCGGGTCGAGCAGTCAGGGATGACTCTTTTGCGTCTTTCCGATCTGACCCAGTTCCCTTCGCAGGCTCGCTCTTAAAGCGAATCAGTTTACTGGCTGCATCGGACCATTCTTTCTGGTGCTTCAGGTAATGGCTCAGGGAGCATACGCCCTCCGCAAAGACGCAAAACCCGCCATCCCTGGCGGGCTCAGCGCGGACCATCCCTGGCCCGCGATGCTTTGCTACACGCGTATGCTCCCATCGCTTTAATTTCTGTGTTGTCTGTAAGAAATACATTGATCCTTCTGTGTTTCTAAACTTCCTGATTATCTGCTTTTAACTTCCAGTCAGCGTTTCCGCTTCAACCTCGTCCACCGCAGGTGCCTCATCTGGCAGCACCAGATTGAGCACAATCGCCAGAATGCCGCCGGTCGTCACCGCGTGACCAAATAAATTGTTAATCAACGGCGGGAACTGCTTCAGCACCTCCGGCACGGCTTCCACACCCAGTCCAATCCCGAATGAGATCGCGACAATCAGCATCTCGCGGCGGCCCAGCGGTGTCTGCGTCATCACCCGGATACCGGCAGCGACTACACTGCCAAACATCACCACTGTCGCTCCGCCCAGCACGGGCGGCGGGATCTGCTGCAACAGCGACCCGACATAGGGAAAGAGCCCCAGCAGCGCCAGCATAATCCCCAGCAGCATACCGACATAACGACTGGCAACGCCGGTCATCTGGATCACGCCATTGTTCTGCGCAAACGTGGTGTTAGGAAAGGCAGAAAAGACCGCGGCCAGCACGCAGCTCAGGCCATCGGCAACAATGCCGCCCTGCAACCGCTGCTGAAAAGGTTTGCCGGTAATCGGCTGTTGTGAAATCAGGCAGTTAGCGGTGAGATCCCCGACCGCTTCAATCACCGCAATCACAGACACCAGCGCAATCGGCAGAAAAATGGTCCAGTCAAAGGCGAAACCAAACCGGAAGAAAGCAGGCAGCACCAGCCAGCTGCTCTCCGGCGCGGCCCTGAGTTGCAGATGACCGGTTAAGGCTGCTGCAATACATCCCACCGCGATGCCAGCCACCACCGCCACCAGTCGCGCCCAGCGGTTACGCGAGCGGTTCAGCGCCACGATCACCAGCAGCGTCAGTGCGCCCAGCGCCAGATTCCCCGGTGAGCCAAAATCTGTGGCGTTGTGACCACCCGCCCAGTCTGTAATGCTGACTTTAATCAGGCTGATGCCTATCAGGGTAATGACCGTACCGGTCACCACCGGCGTCAGCACTTTGCGCAGCGTGCCGACGCAGCGACTAATCAGAACCGGGATCAGCGCCGCGACCAGATTGCAGCCAAACAGCATCGCCATAATCTCTTCCGGCGAGCCGCCACGCCCTTTTACCATCAGGCCACCGGAGAGAATCACCCCCAGAAATGCAAAACTGGTTCCCTGCAGACAGATCATGCCCGCGCCAACGCCATAAAAACGTCGGGCCTGCATAAACGTGCCTAAACCGGAGACGAACAGCGACATGCTAATCAGATAAGGAATATAGGCCTGCAATCCCAGAACCGAGCCAATAATCAGCGGTGGTGTGATAATGCCCACCACGCTGGCCAGCAGATGTTGCAGCGCGGCGAAGAACGCCGGGACGGGGCCAATGCGGGCTTCAAGCCCATATAACAAACCTTTCTCGTGCGAGTGCGACATGGTGGTGCTCCGGCTCTGTGTGATAAGCGGAGTTAATGCATTTTCTGCGCCATGACGTCAGGGTTTCGCGACAGTCGATCCAGGTCTTTCAAATTTAAACAGAAATAGTTGCAGACAGTCCGGGATGAGCCTGAAACTTTAGGCTCACCCCGGACCCAGTTGATTTGTTTTGTTTCATAATCAGGCGATCTTTGCACTCACAGCGTGCAAAGCATCCTTTTCCAGCAGTGAAATATCGACCCAGGACGTGAGATCGCGCTGTTCAGCGCGTGGCAGATAAGGCAGTTCGCCCAGCAGTGGCGCAGCAATTTTTTCCTGCAGCACTTCAATAATGTCGCTGTATTGTGCCAGTCCCGGATTGATGCGATTCGCAACCCAGCCCACCAGTGGCAGTCCATCCCGCGCTATCGCCTCTGCCGTCAGCAGAGCATGACTGATACAACCCGACTGGATGCCGACCACCAGCACCACCGGAAGCTGTTGCTCAACTACCCAGCAGGAGAGCGGACGTCCGTCATTCATCAGGCTGCGCCAGCCGCCTGTGCCCTCAATAACCACGCGATCGGCCTGCTGCGTCAGGCTGGTTAATCCCCGGGTCAGCAATCCGTAATCGATAATCTGCCCCGGATGTGTGCAGATTTCCTCTTCCTGGAAAGCCAGCGGATTGATCGCCAGATAGGGTAAGTCGATAGATGACGAACTTTGCAGAACCTGTGCATCTTTGTTACGCAGGCCATCAGCGGTTTTAATGGCACAGCGCGCGACGGGCTTGTAGCCCACAGCCTTCTGTCCGGTCTGGATAAAACTTTGTAACAGCGCGCGGGACACCACCGTTTTGCCCACTGCGGTGTCGGTGCCGGTAACAAATAATCTGTTCACACAACTTCTCCTCTCGAACCGTTGCGGTTAATCGGTGATTAACCTTGCTGCGAAACGGCATTTTAAGGAATGAAGGATGAGAATGGATTGCGTTAGCGCAAGTTCAGGTCTGCTTAACCTTGCAACAGTTTCACTAACAGGTGCCCGTTGTAGAGTGCGTCCTTGATCAGCGCGGCACCGCCCAGCGTTCCAGGCTCGCTGAATTCAGTGGGTGCCAGCTGAATGCCGGCGCTGTAGGCAGGCAGTGACTGCTGCAGAATAGTGTTGCTTACCGCGGGAAACAGCACATCAGCGGCGGCATTAAGAGGAGAACCGATAAGAATATGTTGTGGATTGAAGATATTGACCATCATTGCCAGAATCCGCCCAACGTGATGCCCGACGCTGGCAATGGTGTCACGCGCCAGACGATCGCCCGACTGCGCGGCCGCACACAGTGACTGAAGCGTCAGCGGCTGGTTATTGAGCAGGCTGTCAGGCTGGGCAGGCAGTCGCTGCGCCGCCAGCGCCAGTAAACTGCCAGTGCTGGCTACCGTCTCCAGACAACCATGATTCCCGCAGTAACACTGCTGGCCATAAGGGTCAATCTGAGTATGGCCAATCTCGACCAGCGCCCGACCGCTCTTATGCAGCAGCTGACCGCCACTGATGACGCCAGCTCCCACAGTTTCATCAATCACAATCTGAATCACATCCTGGGCACCGCGCGAAGCACCAAACAGCGACTCCGCCAGCGTCCAGGCTGAAATGTCATGCTGTACAAACACCGGCAAGCCGGTTCGCGCCGCCAGCGCATCGCCCAGCGGCATATCGCGTACCTGATAACCCGGCAGCCGATGCACCACGCCTGACGCAGCGTTGATCAACCCCGGCAGCGTAATGGCGATGGCCGTGAGACGTTCCAGCTTCTTCTGATGGCGAATAAAGAAAGCATCGACCTGTTCAATCAACGAGGTCAGTAAGGGCTGAGCAGATTCATCGGGCAGCGGGAGACGCTCTTCTGCCAGCTCACGGCTGCTGAGATCGCGCAGCGTAAAGGTCATGGCACCGCGATGCAGACGAATCGCCAGATAGTGCCAGGCGTCGGTATCCAGTATCAGGCCAATCGCCGGACGGCCACGGCTGCCGGGATCCTGAAACTCGGTCTCCTGCACCAGATGCGCATCCAGCATCTCACGCACAATTTTGGTTATGCTGGCCGGAGCAAGCTGAGCACGGCGGGAAAGTTCGATACGCGAAATGGGACCGTAACGGTCAATTAATCGATATACGACACCTGCATTGGTCTGCTTGATCTGGTCAATGTGGCCAGGTTGACTGTCCGGATTCACAACCCTGCTCCCGGTTATTTTCGCGCTTCTAAATAAACATGCGCCATGGTGAGGCAGATCAGGCGACAGCGTCAAATATTTGATTAGAAATGTGATTTATCGCACAGATTGATGCTATGTCGCGCTCGCTTCAGACCCGGTTTTCCCGCAGCAACGTCATCATATTCTCCATCTGTGCATTTATTTCGCGTCCGGCTGACCAGACCAGCCAGAGTTCTGAAATCGCATCCTCTTCCGTTAACGGCAGCCAGACCAGATCGGCCAGCCGCGCCCGGCGAAAAGAGGCGGGCAGAATGGAAACGCCTAAACCGGTTGCCACCAGCCCCAGGATGGTCATCGCTTCACCGACTTCCTGAGTAATGTAAGGCTTGATGTGGTAGCGGTGCAGCAGTGCCAGAATGTCGCTATAGAGCGCGGTTCCGCCCTGAGGATCGAAAAAGACAAAGGGTTCAGCCGCCAGCGCCGTCACAGAGATCTTTTCAGCCTCAGCCAGCGGATGCGCCTTGTGGACCACGGCATAGAGCGGCTCGCTCAGCAGCAGCTGATGACGCAGGTCGGCGGGCAGCGGCGTGTTGCGCATCACGCCGAGGTCGAGCCGTCCGTCATGTAACGGGGCCAGCTGCTGGCGGGTATTAATCTCCTGCATCTGAATATGCACCTGTGGCCAGCGCTGTCGGAACCGGAAGAGCGCATCAGAAACGACAGCGGTAAAGGGTGCCGACGAGGTAAAGCCGATACGCAGCTCTCCCTCTTCACCACGATGCAGCCGGGCAGCACGATCGGCGGCCTGCTCAACCTGCAGGATTATCGTGCGGGCATCACTCAGCAGTTGCTGTCCGGCAGCGGTAAGCTGCACGCTGCGGTTGGTGCGATTGAACAGCCTTGCGCCGGTCTCCGCTTCCAGCTGAATAATCTGCTGACTGAGCGGCGGCTGGGAAATATTCAGACGCCGGGCCGCCCGCCCGAAATGGAGCTCTTCCGCCACCGCAATGAAGTAGCGCAAATGACGCAGTTCGATATTCATATTTTAAACGTCTTATTTGAGATTATTAATATATTAGACAGCATAATGCCGCTTTCCTAAGCTGACGACAGGTTTTCTGACTAAGAGGAAGATGTGTGAGTCGCTCAATACAGGCAACAGTGGATGAGAAAGCGGTGACTGAACCGCAGGCGTCCGTTGCCGCAGCAGGTTATATCCGGCGGGGAACACCCGCTTTTATGCGCGTCACGCTGGCGCTTTTCTCTGCCGGGCTGGCGACCTTTGCCCTGCTCTACTGTGTGCAGCCTATTCTGCCGGTGCTGTCACAGCAGTTTGGTGTTTCTCCGGCGACCAGCAGTCTGTCGCTCTCAATCTCTACCGGCCTGATGGCGCTGGGCCTGCTGGTGACCGGGCCGCTCTCAGATGCCATCGGGCGAAAATCGGTGATGGTGACCGCTCTGATGCTGGCGGCCATTTGCACGCTGATCTCCGCCACCATGACCAGCTGGCACGGCATTCTGATTATGCGGGCGCTGATGGGACTGTCGCTCAGCGGTGTTGCGGCGGTCGGTATGACCTATCTGAGCGAGGAGATGGATGCGCGGGTCGTCGCCTTTTCGATGGGGTTATATATCAGCGGTAACTCCATTGGCGGGATGAGCGGGCGTCTGTTAAGCGGTGTCCTGACCGACCTCTTATCCTGGCGCATCGCCGTGGCGGTGATTGGCTGTTTTTCGCTGGCTTCAGCACTGATGTTCTGGAAAATCCTGCCTGCATCGCGTCATTTCCGCCCTATTACGCTGCGCCCGCGCAATCTGCTGATTAACTTCCGGCTGCACTGGCGCGATCCGGGCCTGCCCTGGCTGTTTGCCGAAGGTTTTCTGCTGATGGGTGCCTTTGTCACCCTGTTTAACTATATCGGCTACCGTTTACTGGATGCGCCCTGGCATCTCAGCCAGGCCGTGGTGGGTCTGTTGTCGGTGGTCTATCTCACCGGCTCCTGGAGTTCACCTAAAGCCGGTGCGCTGACCAGCCGCCTGGGACGCGGGCCGGTGATGCTGGGCGCGACAGCCATCATGCTGCTGGGTCTGCTGGTCACTGCCTTCGACTCGCTCTGGCTGATTCTGCCCGGAATGATGCTGTTCACCGCCGGCTTTTTCGCCGCCCATGCGGTCGCCAGCGGCTGGATTGGTCCCCGTGCACGCCGGGCGCGTGGGCAGGCTTCGTCGCTCTATCTGTTCAGCTACTACGTGGGTTCCAGCGTAGCGGGCACGCTGGGCGGTCTGTTCTGGCATAATTTTGGCTGGAGCGGAATCACGCTGTTTATCAGCGTCCTGTTAATCCTGGCGCTGCTGGTTGCCTGGCGTCTGCATAGTAAAAGACTCTGACTGATTTTTCTCATGCCAGGCCCCGACCTCTCCGGCGGGTCTGGCTGCTTGTCACGCTGAACATTCCCTTCAGATCCATAACAAACAAAACGTGCTTTTCCCGCTATAATCCTTTTTATTGTAATAATTCATCTGCTTTGCCTTTTAACACGGCAACAAGGAACGCCTGTGGCTCTCTACTATTACGTTAATAAACAATCGGGATATAACGATAATCATGTTGTTCTTGCCGCGGGCTGCCCCCATCTTCCCGACATGAATAACCGACTGTTTCTGGGCAGTTTTTATCATGTGAACGCCGCTATTCTGCAGGCAAAAAAATATTATGCGGGCGCCATCGGCTGCGAAAACTGCTGTCCGCTTAATCACAGCGACCCGCAGGCCAGTCAGCTCAGCGTGGCCCTGAAACATACTCCACCATCGCGTTAATCGACTGGACAGCACGGAGGTAAAACGCTTTCCGCTGTGCTGTTCAATGACATTCTGCCTGAGGGCAAACCCCTGCTCTGAATGATGTCTGCACCGCTTCGCCCTCGATAACCTCAGGCTATCGCCCTGTCACAGGGCGATAATAAAAAATCAGCAATAAAAGGCATTTATAAGGTTTCGCTTCCCGCTTTATTCACTACAATGGTCAGTAATTTGTGACGCAGGTCACTTTCGCTGGATGTTTCTGCCACATCCGATTTCGCTGTACTGACTGACTTGACTCCTCATGCAACCAACAACTGTTTCACGTAAAACTGCCTGGCTACGCGTGGTATTGCTGGCCATCGCCGCATTTGTCTTCAATACCACCGAGTTCGTGCCGGTTGGCCTGTTATCTGATATTGCTGCTGACTTTTCAATGCAGACGGCTGATGTCGGGATCATGCTGACCATCTACGCCTGGGTCGTCGCGCTGCTTTCACTGCCGCTGATGCTGCTGACCCGCAATATTGAGCGACGGCTGCTGCTGGGCGTGCTGTTCCTGATATTTATCGTCAGCCACGTGCTTTCAACCGTCGCCTGGGATTTCCGGTCGCTGATGGTGTCGCGCGTCGGCATCGCTCTGTCTCATGCGGTGTTCTGGTCGATCACCGCCTCGCTGGCGATTCGTGTTGCCCCGGCGGGTAAGAAAACCCAGGCGCTGAGTATGCTGGCGACCGGTACCGCGCTGGCGATGGTGCTGGGCGTGCCGATTGGCCGCGTGGTGGGACAGTATCTTGGCTGGCGCACCACTTTCGGCGCGATTGGTCTGTCGGCACTGGTGCTGATGATCATGCTGGTGCGTATTCTGCCGCGCCTGCCAAGTGAGCATACCGGCTCGCTGAGCAGTGTGCCGATGCTGTTTCGCCGTCCGGCGCTGGTCAGCATGTATCTGCTGGTGACGCTGGTGGTGACCGCGCATTACACCGCCTACAGCTATATCGAGCCATTTATGCAGACCGTCGCCCACTCCAGCGGCAATTTCACAACCCTGCTGCTGCTGCTGTTTGGTTCAGCGGGCATTGTCGGCAGCCTGCTCTTCAGTACGCTGGGTAACAAATTCCCTTCCGCCCTGCTGATTGCCGCCATTGCGCTGATCACCCTTTGCATGGGCCTGCTGATTTTTGCCGCCGTTCGCCCTGCCGCTATCTCCACGCTGTGCGTTGTCTGGGGAGTGGCGATGATGATGATCGGGCTGGGTATGCAGGTGCGGGTGCTCTCGCTGGCACCGGATGCCACGGATGTCGCGATGTCCCTGATGTCCGGCATCTACAATATTGGTATTGGCGCGGGCGCGCTGCTGGGTAATCAGGTCAGTCTCCATCTGAGCATGGCGGAAGTGGGGAACGTCGGCGGGATGATTGGTCTGGTGGCATTGCTGTGGTGTGTTTATATTTTCCGACGCTATCCGCAGTTACGCAGCAACGGATAATCAGCGCCGTACCAAATAAAAAAGGCTTCAGATAAGTGGGTTTATCTGAAGCCTGTTTATGATTATTTATAGCGCCTGTTACTTATAAAGAATGGCTGTGCCATGCAGGTTGTTGCTGCCAGAGGTCGAAGTGATGCGGAAAGACTTTGCGCCGACATCGCTGGCCTTCTCTGACAATTGCTGCTCCAGCGAGGTCAGATTCGTACTGCCCGTTGCGCTGATGACACCGATTTTTTGCTGATCCAACGGGGTGCTGCTCACCTGTTGGGCCGCCACGCTGGCAAAGGAGAGGCTACTTAGCACCGCCGCCGCCACCATCATATTGATACGTTTCATAACGAACCCCTTCTCACATTATCTGATGAACTGCCTGTTACTGATAGATCACAGCCGTGCCGTGCAGTTTGTTCTGACCGCTGGTTGAAGTGATGCGGAATGATTTCGCACCGGCTTCATCCGCTTTGGCACTCAGCTGTGCTTCAACAGAACTCAGGTTGGTGCCACCCAGTACTGAGATGGTGCCAACGGGCTGCTGATTAGCCGGTTCGCTGGTGACGAGATCAGCGGCAGATGCGCCAAAAGCCAGGGTAGTAAGCGCCAGTGCTGCCAGGGTGGTTTTGATGGTTTTCATAATATTCTCTCTGTCCGGTATTTGAATTCGGTGTGACTGAATTGGGTTGTCGCTATTTAGTTAACGACCGTTAAATAAATAATAGACCCCGATCTGGTTCGTCGTCAATATTTATTTAATGAGCGTTATTTTATTCGCGAAGTGGCGTGATTATGGGCTTCCGCCCCTTTTATGACTTAACCATAGGGGCGGTAAAAATGCGCTGGCGCACAAAATGACAACGCTTGCGGCTGACATTTCCAGTGGGCCTTGCACATTTTTATAATGATCGGTAATTTAATAGGATGTTTTACTGTCTGTGAGGGTGTATGAGTCAGGTTCAGGATTGCGATGTAAAGAAATGCCGCGGCCGACCCAAAGTGTTCGATCGCGAAGCTGCGCTCGATAAAGCTCTGACCCTGTTCTGGACACACGGTTACGAGGGAACCTCTCTCGCCGATCTGGTTGCCGCCACTGGCGCAAAAGCGCCAACCCTCTACGCAGAGTTTGTGAATAAAGAGGGATTGTTTCGCGCAGCGATGGGGCGTTATGTAGAGAAGTTCAGCGCATGGCGTGAAGCAGCATTAGGCGATGATCAGTTACCGGTGGATCGGGCCATTGAGGCCTATTTCCGCTCTACTGCGGCCTGTTTTACCGAACGCGACTCTCCCGGCGGATGCTTCTTTATCTGTACCTCAACAGCCCTGTCGGCGGCTTCGGCAGAGATTGCCGCCATGCTGCAACAGCAGCATCAGTCGCAGGAGCATGT
This sequence comes from Pantoea sp. SM3640, assembly GCF_015654165.1. Taxonomy (NCBI): domain Bacteria; kingdom Pseudomonadati; phylum Pseudomonadota; class Gammaproteobacteria; order Enterobacterales; family Erwiniaceae; genus Pantoea; species Pantoea sp. SM3640. The sequence continues at coordinate 1,833,121 of NZ_CP064872.1, read as the reverse complement.
GCTGAGTGATTTTCTGCTGGCGCGCCAGCAGCGTGGCGAACTGAGTGCAGCAGTGAATATTCCTGCGCTATCACGTTATCTGGGTTGTATGTTGCAGGGTATGTCGGTGCGGGCCCGTGAAGGCGCAGAGCGTGACGATCTTGAGGGTATTATTGATACGCTGATGGCCATGTGGCCAACGCTGACCGGCTTGTGTCAGGCCAGAGGCTAGAAAAACAGGGCGGCATTGCCGCCCTTTTCTTCATCTAGTTCAGGAAAAACACCGGTTTTAACGGCTGACTGACAGGACTGTTATCTGCATTAGACGGCATGAGATCTTTCATTGACGCCCACCAGCGCTGACACACCTCCGTTTTTGCCACCGCTTCCCAGCGTGCTTCAGATTCAATCTCAACGCTGGCGAACAGCAGATTCCGCTCTGCGTCCAGCCAGATAGCATAGTTGTGCGCGCCATGTGCCTTCAGCGTCTCAGCCAGTTCAGGCCAGATTGGGGAGTGACGACGTTCATACTCTGCATGACAGTCGGCATTCACCTGCATCACAAAGGCTTTACGCAGCATTGGCTGGGCCCACATCCAGCGCCGGTTGCCACGGCTTAACGCCAAAGCGCTCACCCAGCGCGATCAGCTGTTCGGTGGTGATGCTCTGGCGAATACCGCCCATCGACAGTACTTTGACGATTACTTCTGCCGATTTTTCCGCCGTATCAATCAGACCAAAGGTTTCATCGAGTGTCGGGCCTGTGCCAAAGACGCCGTGGAATGGCCACATCACCAGAGTGTGAGACTGCATCTGTCCGGCTGTCGCCGTACCGATTTCATCGGTGCCAGGAACCATCCATGGCAGCACACCCACGCCATCCGGGAAGACCACCAGACATTCGGTACTGCCTTCCCACAGCAAACGGGTAAAGCGGGCAGAGTCCATCTCAACCACGTAGCTCAGAGCCATAAAGTTGGTCGCATGGCAGTGCATAATCACCCGATCTGCGCCTTTGCTGACGGCTTTACGTACCGCATGAGACTGAAAGTGTGATGCCAGCTCAGAGGTCGGCAAACCGCCATTCGACAGGCCCCAGTGAATTTTATAGGAAAGTCCCTTGTCATCGACCTGCAGCAGCGCCAGACAATCCGCCGGATCGAGCTGGACGTTACGCATGAATTTTCCTGACCCGGTCACCAGAAACCAGTCGTTCGCCAGCGCTGGCGCAGGCTGGGTCAGCTCAATGCAGCGCGGTTCCTTATAGAAATCGGCGGCAAAGGGTTTCACCTCCTCCTCCAGCAGACGGAGGCTGACGTTACCGCCGTTACGCTCGTCCCAGCCCTTCAGCCACATGTCGCTGGTCGCTTTGACCATTCCCTTAACAAACCCGGAAGAAAGAATGCTTTGCATAGTGAAATCCTTAACGTTGGCTCAAGATCTGTTGTTCATAATGACGGACATCGCCTAACCAGCTGGCATCAGCCGGGACGTCATGGCGCAGGCACCACGCTTCCCAGACCGCCTGCCATGGCAGTGATTTTTGCTCTTCCAGCAGGGTAAGCCGCGCGGTGTAATCGCCACTGTTCTCGGCCTGGCGTAAGCGGTCGGTTGGCTCCAGCAAGGCACGCAGCAGCGCTTTTTTGGTGTTACGGGTGCCAATAACCCAGGCGGCAATCCGGTTAATTGAGGCGTCGAAGAAGTCGAGGCCAATGTGCACTTTGTCGAACAGCTGATGACGGACGATCTCACTGGCGATAGCCTGGGTTTCATCATCCAGCAGCACAACATGGTCGCTGTCCCAGCGCACCGGACGGCTGACGTGCAGCAGCAGGCGCGGCACATAGAGCATGGCGGCGGAAATTTTGTCGGAGATCACTTCGGTTGGATGGAAATGCCCTGCATCCAGGCAAAGCGCCGTCTGGCGACTGGCGGCATAGCCGAGATAAAACTCGTTAGAGCCTACGGTGAAGCTCTCAGCGCCTATGCCAAAAAGCTTGCTCTCAACCGCATCGATATGATGCTGCGGATTGAGTTTTTCTGAGATGACTTCATCCAGCGCACTCATCAGGCGCTCACGCGGGGCCAGCCGATCCACAGTGATATCTTTCATACCGTCCGGCACCCAGATATTCATCACTGAGGGGGTGCCAAGCTGCTCACCAAATGAGGCAGAGATACGGCGACTCGCTTTGCAGTGGTCGATCCAGAACTGACGGACGGTTTTATCACTGTGCGACAGCGTAAAGCCGTCCGCGCTTTTTGGATGCGAGAAGCAGCTTGGGTTAAAATCGAGGCCCAGCTTATTCTCTTTGGCCCAGGCGACCCAGTTGGCGAAATGGGCAGGTTCAATGGCATCCCGGTCCACCGGCTTGTCGCTTTCAAGGTAGATAGCGTGCAGGTTCAGACGTTTAGCGCCAGGAATCAGCGACATGGCTTTGTCGATATCACTGCGTAGTTCACTGGCATTCCGTGCCCGTCCCGGGTAGTTGCCGGTCGCCTGAATGCCGCCGGTCAGTGCGCCCTGTGGGTTCTCGAATCCCCGGACATCATCACCCTGCCAGCAGTGCATGGAGACCGGAATACGGTCCAGCTGGCGGATGGCCTGCTCAACATCAACCCCATTATCAGCGTAGCGTTGTTTAGCCAGTTCAAAAGCCTGTTCAATCTGCTTAGTCATAAGCGGGTTCCTTAGCGGGTTGACTCAGCGTCGCGAAGCGTGCCTGACTGGCACTGAAGACGCTGTGTGTTTGCGGTTCGAATTTTTCGAGTGGGAAGTTGTTAATGACGCTGCAGCGGAAATCAGCCACATCGGTCAGTTCGCCCAGGGCAATCAGCTGGCAACCAACGTTACCCAGCGTGGAGGCTTCAATCGGGCCTGCCAGTACCGGGATCTGGCAGGCATCGGCGCAGAGCTGATTAAGAAAGCGGTTCTGGCTGCCGCCTCCCACCACGTGCAACTGGCTGAAAGGCTTGCCGCGCAACTGAGCCAGCTCCTGAATGACTTCACGGTAGAGCAGCGCCAGGCTGTCAAATATGCAGCGAGCCAGCGCAGCGGCAGATTGGGGCACCGGCATGCCCTGCTCTGCGCAGGCGTTCTGAATCTCATTAACCATGCTGTCCGGATTGATAAAGCGCGCATCATTGGGACTGATGAGTGAAACACAGGCGGGCTGACGGGCTGTCTCTTCAATCAGCATGCTGAGATCGTCAATCTGCAGTTCGCTGCAGATACGCTGCAACAGCCACAGCCCCATGATGTTTTTCAGTACGCGATACCCCTCTGCGCCGCCTTCGTTAGTGATGTTGGCGCGCAGTGCCGTATCGCAGGCATAGGGCTGCAGACTTTCGAAGCCCATCAGCGACCAGGTTCCTGAACTGAGATAAGCGGCGTCGTCCTGCATCAGCGGCGTTGCAAGAACTGCGCTGGCAGTGTCGTGAGTGGCGACGGCAATCACCGGAACCGCCGTGCCTGCGCGATTGATCCAGTGACCGACGGTATTGCCGGGTGCCTGCGGCTGACCGAACCACCGCGCGTCAACGCCCGCCCAGGCGAGCAAATCGCGATCCCACTCACCGCTGTGAATATTGAGCATTTGCGTGGTGGTCGCGTTGGTGTATTCCCAGTTGAGATTACCGGTCAGGCGATAATGCAGGTAGTCAGGTATCATCAGCGCATGCGCCACGCGGGCCTGCCAGTCGGGCTGCTGCTGATGCAGAGCGCGCATCTGGTAGAGTGTATTGAACGGCAGAAACTGAATGCCGGTTCGGGCATAAATGGCGCTGCGGCTCAGCTCATGCTGCGCCTGCTCCATCAGGCCGTGCGTGCGCGCATCACGATAGCTGACCGCTTCACCCACCTGCTCACCCTCTGCATCCAGCAACACCATATCAACACCCCAGGTGTCGATGCCGATACTGTCAGGGACAACGCCTTCATCATCTAACTGAGCCAGCCCGGCGCGTATCTCCTGCTCCAGCATAACCAGATCCCAGCAGTCATAACCGGCACGACGCTGGCGCTTATTTTTAAAGCGCCGGACCTCACGCAGTGCCAGCTGGCGCTGCGCGGCATCCCAGCTGGCGAGCATGACCCGTCCGCTGGATGCGCCGAGATCGATAGCAACAATGTTTCTCCTGGTCATGGCGACTTTTCCCTGTGATTAAGTGGTCACAGAGTAAAAATCTTGCCTGGTTGTCACCTTCCCCAGAATGCCAACAGGCGTAAGTGGCTGGCAGATGGGCAAAGAACTTCGTGAGGGAGATCACAGAGATGGCAGCAGAGGCGATGTGACCCCTGCCGCAAATCTGTTAACTGCCGGGGATTTCTTGAAAAATCAGCATGATTCCTGCTGAGTCCAGCTGAAAATTCAAGGTAAGGTAACGGCGTCCTGATTAGACTGCGTTACGGTTTTGTTAAGCAGCGAGAGACGACGATGACCATATTGCACAGTGCAGACTTTTTTCCCGAAGGCGATTACGCGATAGCGATTGAACCCCGCATACCGCAGGCAGCTTTTCCGGAACATCATCATGATTTTCATGAGATTGTACTGGTGGAGCAAGGCTCCGGCATTCATGTGTTTAATGGTCAGCCGCAGACGCTGTGTGCGGGCTGTGTCTGCTTTGTGCGCGATCACGATCGTCATCTCTATGAGCAGACCGAAAATCTTTGCCTGACCAATGTGCTTTATCGCAGTCCCGGCGCGTTTCGCTTTCTCTCCGGGCTGCAGGCCTTGTTGCCCTGCGATCAGGACGGGCAATACACCTCTCACTGGCGTATCAATCATAAAGTGATGGCGCAGGCGCTAAGTGTGACAGCGAAGATGCAGCAGGATGATACCTGGTCGCTGGAGAAACAGGCGCACCAGGAACAGCTCTTTTTGCAGTTGCTGGTGTTGCTGCGGGAAGCCTGTATTGACGGGCAGAGTCAGGATCAGGAAGCACGATTGCATCGCCTGCTCGACTGGCTTGGCGACCATTACAGTGACGAGATTGTCTGGGAGGAACTGGCTGATCGCTTCTCCCTGTCACTGCGAACCCTGCATCGGCAGATGAAGCAGCAAACCGGCAGTACGCCGCAGCGCTATCTGAACCGTTTGCGGCTGTTACAGGCTCGTCATCTGCTGCGTCACAGTGATATGCGAATTACCGATATCGCCTTCCAGTGTGGATTTGGTGACAGTAACCATTTCTCAACCCTGTTCAGGCGCGAATTTGGCTGCGCACCGCGAGCGGAGCGCCAGCAGATGTTGTAAAGGAGCAACGTATGGCATTGATACTCAGTCGGGATGACTATTTTCCCGCTACCAGTTTACCGGTGGCGGTTGCCGAAAGGATGCCCCAACCCTCCTTTCCGCCCCATCAACACGAGTTCAGTGAAATCGTGATTGTCTGGCGCGGTAACGGCCTGCATGTCCTCAATGATCGTCCCTGGCTGATAACCTGCGGCGACGTTTTTTATATCCGCGACAGTGACTGCCATAGCTACGATAGCGTTAACAATCTGGTGCTGGATAATATCCTCTACTGCCGTGACCGCTTTGGCCTTGGCCTTGACTGGAATCAGCTGCTGCCTCAACAGGGACCGGACACGCCCGGCTGCTGGCGTCTGACCACGCGCGGCATGTCACTGGCCCGTGGCGTTATCAGCCAGCTGGAGCGTGAAAGCCGCAAAAGCGATCCGCTGTCAGTACAGCTCTCTGAGGCACTGTTTTTACAGCTGGCATTGATTCTGCGCCGCCATGGCTACGCCGCCGATCGTCCCTGGGCATTGCCGGAGGGGGAACAGCTCGATCTGCTGATGTCAGCCTTACAGGGTGCCCTTGCCCGTCCCTTCGATCTGGCGGCGTTTTGTCAGCAGAATCAGCTCAGCGAGCGGGCGCTGCGGCAGCTTTTTCGTCAGCAGACCGGGATGACCATTGGTCATTACCTGCGCCAGTTGCAGCTCTGCCAGGCAAAATATCTGCTGCGCACCCAGGATTGCCTGATTAGTGAGGTCGCCGCCCGCTGCGGCTTTGATGACAGTAACTATTTCTCGGTGGTCTTCACCCGCGATACCGGTTTAACGCCCAGCGCATGGCGTCAGCGATTTATTGCGCCACGGCAGGTTTTGAAAAGTACCGAGTCTGACTAAAAAGGGCCTGTATTGGAGGCCCACTCAACACCCTTCCGGCAAGCAATTTAGCGCACTGAAATTCCCCCAATGAATTATTAGCAGCAATGATTATGCTAAAAAGCGCAGGGAACACGGCCAGAAGAGGAAAGCGTCCCGCGACAGGACGTCGCGGGACGAGCAGGCCATGGATGGCAGCTTTTGCGTCTTTCCGATCTGACCGTGTTCCCTGAGCGGGCACGATCTGACCGCCATTCTGCTAACTCTAAGGGCCTTCTTTATAAAGACACTGTCTTTGTATTCGCATTCAGGCCGCCATACCCAGCCCGACGATGTTAGCGGCAATGATGATCACCACACAGCCGATCGATAACACGCTCACCGGGCGACGCCCTGCTGACTTCCACTCTTTCATCAGCAGACCTACCAGCCCACCACACAGGACGTAAAGGCTCATGTGCAGCATCCAGCTGACATAGTCATACTGCGCCGGGATGCGGGCATGGCCCCAGGCGTAAAAGAAGAATTGCAGATACCACATGGTGCCGCCGAGCACCGGAAAAGCGGTATTGGCAATCAGCAGCGACTTTCCGACAGAGAAATCCTTACGTACTGACAGCTCAGGCCGGGTGGCCAGCCGCCAGAAACAGAAGGCCAGATTCACCAGTGCCCCGCCGCCCATGATGATGACGTAGCTGGGTAAAGCCACATAGAGCGGATCGATGCCCAGATTAGCGGCGGCCTGATGCATCGGTTTCGCCGCGTCCATCGCAAAGGACATACCCGCTGAGAAAATGCCGCACATCACCGCGAGCAGCAGTCCTTTTCTGAGGTTAAACTCTTCGGCGTTTATCCCCAGCGCCCGCTCCTTCAATAGCCCGGCACGCGTCACTATCCCAACGCCAATCAGCGCCACCAGCACGCCCAGCAGGGTTAACCGGCCCCCTGCCGAAGCAAACAGTTCGCCAAAACGGCCCTGCAAGAGTGGCGTCATCAGCGTGCCCACCACCAGGGTAATGCCAATCGCGATACCGATCCCCATCGACATGCCAAGGTAACGCATGGTCAGGCCGTAGTTAATATTGCCTATGCCCCACATCGCGCCAAACAGAAAAACCGGCGTCAGTTGCGACAGCGTAAAACTGCTGTAATAGGCCCTGAAGTCTGGCAATAAAATGGCACTGACCGCCCACGGCAGGATCAGCCACGACATCAGGCCGCCAATTGACCACATGGTTTCCCATGACCATCTTTTCACCTGTTTAAAAGGCGCGTAAAAACATGCGGCGCTGGCAGCACCGACAAAATGCCAGAAGATACCTGCAATAATGGCGCTGTTCATTGTTATTTCCCGGTTAGGTTGAGGCCTGTCGGAAACCTGTCAGCTTCCGTTCAGCAGGCAGTCTACGTTTTGCAGGAATCCCTCAGCCTTTGGATAAATGCCGGAAGCCGCAGCGGAGTGGCAATATTTACCCGTTATTAACGTTAAGGATCACAATTTCACAGTTGTCAGATAACCGGACAATGAATAAGGTAAGTATCTTATTATTCTGACTTTTTTATCGTTTTGCTGTGTGGCGCAGCACACTTTTAAACTGACTGCCATTTAAACTGGTATGGTGGCAAAAGGGCAAAGAAGCCTTCTTTACCGCAGACAAGGTCGTATAAACTGGGGCAAATTGATGGGAACAGGGATTGGAATGACAACGAAGTGGTTAACACTGTTTCTTTCGCAGTCAGTCAGCCGGGTGATGCTGGATGATCTCCGGGCGATACTTCCTGCAGATGCGATAAAGGTGTTTGTAAATGGTCTGGATGAAACACACTATGCCACCATTGAGTGTGTGCAGGCGGAGCAACATTGCGCCCTGATCGCCTCGGCGATTGTGGTGTGGCGTCAGCTCGGCCATGTGCACCATATTATTTATAAAAAAGGCGAGGTGCTGCGTGAGGAGAACGAGGCAACCCAGTTCCAGCTTTTCACCCTGCTGAAAACCCACCGCGCAGTCCTCCAGATCTCATGATAAGATCGCGCTCCCTGAAATCGCTGTTTGCAGCAGGTTGAATATGAGAATTGGAATTCTGTTTCCGATCGCCATCATCGTGGCGGGCGTGGGCTTTCTGGCGTGGTTTATTGGCAGCGGCCTGGCGATGCCAGGCTCCTGAGCGTTAGCGCAGCTGACTGTCTTTACTGCCACGACGGTTATATAAGCTGCTGGTCTGCTGCTGTTTATCGATTTTTTCCTGACACGCCACGCAGTAATGCACCCCTTTGAGTGCCTGACGGCGCGCTTCAGGAATCGGTTCGCCGCAGAGTTCACATTCGGTGGCGCTTTCGCCCTGCCCGAGCGATTGTCTGACCCGCTCAATCCCGTCGTTAACGGTGCTATCAATCTGTTCCTGTACTGCGCCGTCTCCTGCCCATCCGCTTGCCATTATTTAACCCCTTTTTCACGATTTCACTCCTTTAAATCTACAACAGATTGACGTTTTTGCCGCAGAACTCACCGATATCTGTGATTGGCTGCCAGCCGGACGCGCAAGCTGGCAATAAGCTAAAGGTCACGCTTAGGGATCTGTTTCACCCTGCTATCACATTATTGCAACGTATCGATAGCGGAGAGCCAAGCGAATGACAACACATCATCAACATTACATTAATGGCGAGTTTGTCGCCCATCAGGGTGACCAGTGGATTGAAGTCATCAATCCGGCCACTGAAGCGTTGCTGTCACGCATTCCACAGGGCAGCCGTCAGGATGCCAGCCTTGCGATCAATGCCGCCGAAGCCGCTCAGCCGGCGTGGGAAGCGTTGCCTGCGGTTGAACGCGGCGTCTGGCTGCACAAAATCGCCAGCGCCATCCGCGACCGCGAGCCTGAACTGACGGCGACCATCGTGGCGGAAGGCGGAAAAACCCAGGGCCTGGCGAAGACTGAAGTGCTGTTCACCGCCGACTACCTCGATTACATGGCGGAGTGGGCACGGCGTTATGAAGGCGAGATCATCAACAGTGACCGGCCCAACGAAAACATCTTCCTGTTTAAAAAAGCGATTGGCGTCACCACCGGGATTTTACCGTGGAACTTTCCCTTTTTCCTGATCGCCCGCAAAGCAGCGCCTGCCCTGATCACCGGCAACACGATTGTGATTAAACCCAGCGAGCTGACGCCCAACAATGCCGCACTGTTTGCCGGGATTATCCAGACGCTGGGTCTGCCAGCTGGCGTCATTAACATTGTCTATGGTCTGGGACCGGAAGTGGGACAGGAACTGGCGGCCAATCCAAAGGTCGGGCTGGTGAGTCTGACGGGCAGCGTCGGGGCAGGTATCGCCACCATGGAAGCCGCGGCTAAAAATGTGACCAAAGTGTCGCTGGAACTGGGCGGCAAAGCGCCCGCTATCGTGATGGAGGATGCCGATCTGGATCTGGCGGTGCGATCCATTATCAGCTCACGCGTGATCAACAGCGGCCAGGTCTGTAACTGCGTGGAGCGCGTCTATGTGCAGGAAGGCATTTATGATCGGTTTATCAGCGCACTGACTACCGCGTTTCAGCAGGTGACGTTTGGCGATCCCGCCGAACGCAGTGATATCGATATGGGACCGCTGATTAATGCCGCCGCACGGGATCGGGTCGAGCAGAAAGTGGCCGATGCCGTTGCTGCAGGTGCAAAATTAATTCTGGGCGGCAGGCGCGCCGGAGAGAGAGGCTTCTTCTTCCAGCCTACGCTGCTGACCGATGTGCGTCAGAATATGGCGATTATGCAGGAGGAGATTTTTGGCCCTGTGCTGCCGGTGATGACCTTTAAAACGCTGGATGAGGCGATTACCCTGGCTAACGATTGCGAGTATGGACTGACTTCCTCAATTTATACCCGGAATCTCAATACCACGATGATCGCGCTGCGCAAACTGAAGTTTGGCGAAACCTATGTGAACCGTGAGAACTTTGAAGCGATGCAGGGCTTTCACGCCGGATGGCGTAAGTCGGGTGTCGGCGGGGCCGATGGAAAACATGGTCTGGAGGAGTATCTGCAGACCCATGTTGCCTATTTACAGTTCAGTTAAAGAACTGGTCGGTTTAACGGCCCGTTGAGATTGATAACGCAGGCTGGTTCGTTTCGTGGTTGAGATCGCGCCTGCGCAGAAACAGGGTCAGATCGGAAAGTCGCAAAATCCGCCATCCATGGCATGCTCGGCCCGCGCAATTACGCACCTCATCCCTGAGGTGCGCCCGTTGTCGGGCCAACGCTTCGCGTTGTTCAAAAACGCTCCCGGCATTTTTAGTACGCACCTCATCCCGGCACTTTGAGCTTTTTTATTGCCGCCAGAGCCTGATGTGACTATGTCAGCTGCCTGAAAAAGCCAATGAACTGGCCTGATTTGCTATGCCACCCGCTTACTGCAGCGCAGCAGCGCGACACCGCTCAGCACTGCCACTGCCATCAGGTAGTAGCCTGGTGCCAGACTGCTGCCGGTGGCGGCAATCAGCATGCTGCAAATCAGCGGGGCAAACCCGCCGAATACTGTTACGGCCACGTTGTAACTGATCGCCATCCCGCTGGCACGGGTAGTCGCCGGGAAGAGATCCGCCATTACCGACGGCACCGTCGAGAAGTAGATCGACTTCAGCAGCGCCATCCAGGCCACCAGCAGGATCAGCGTGGTGGGCGTGGTGTGATCGACCATCCATTTAAACGCGGGATAGATAGTGACCACCAGCAACAGCAGCGATCCCCACATCAGCGGCAACCGCCCAATCCGCTCCGCCCACAATCCCATGATGGGCGTCACCACCGTCAGGATGATCCCCGCTATCAGCGTAGCGGTGAAGGCGACCGATCCCGGCAGGTGCAGCGTTTTAGTGGCGTAGGTCGGGATGTAGTTGAGCATGTAGTTGACCGCGGTCGAAATTACCATCACGCCAATCGCCAGCGTGATCAGCGCTTTCTGCCGCCCGAACAGGGTTTTCAGCGGTGCGGCTTCCTTTTCCTGCGAGGCAAAGCTGGCGGGTTCCTGCACATGACGGCGGATGTAGATCCCCAGCGGCCCAATCAGCAAGCCGAAAGCAAACGGGATGCGCCAGCCCCACGCCTGAATCTCACTTTCGCTCAGCCACTGTGTCAGCCCCAGTCCGAAAGCCGATGCCATCAGCGTACTGGCACCCTGGGTGGCGAACTGCCAGCTGGCGATGAACGCTTTGCGCTCGGGAAAATGCTCCACCAGAAAGGCGGTCGAACTGCCAAACTCACCGCCGGCAGAAAAGCCCTGTATCAGCCGCGCCAGAATAATCAGCAGCGGCGCAGCCAGACCGATAGTGGCGTAACCCGGCATAAACGTAATGATCGCCCCGCCCAGCATCATCAGATTAATCGACAGCAGCAGCGCCTTTTTGCGGCCATGCCGGTCGGCATAGTTGCCCAGAACGATGGCTCCCAGCGGGCGGATTAGAAAAGAGATACCGAAGCTGCCAAAGGTCAGCAGCAGTGACACCGACGGATCGCTGACCGGAAAGAAAACGTGGGCGATGTAGCTGGCGAAAAAGCCATAAACCGCGATGTCGAACCACTCCAGCGCGTTACCGATGCAGGTGGCGAACAGCGTTTTATGCAGGCTCGGTTTTACCTGCGGGGCACTTTGCGCGATGCTGCTCATTGTTCACCTCTCCGCCACTGATGGTGGCGCGTCATCAGCTGTTCGCCCTCTTCGCCCAGTTGCCAGAACAGCCGGGTCATAATCGCCAGGCCTTCGCGTGCAATCGAGGTGAGCATATGTTCGTTAACGCCATGCTGGCCGCAGGCGGGATAAGAATGTGGCACCCATAGCGTCGGCAGGCCCAGGATATCGGCGAAGACCTCATTGGGCAGTGAACCGCCGAGATTAGGCAGCAGCGCCGGTTTTTTGCCGCTGCTGCGGGCCAGCGTATCCAGCGCCCAGTCCACCAGCGGATCCTGCGGATCAAGCCGCGTCGCCGGTGAGCCGCGCAGAAACTCCACGCTGACGTTATCGAAGCCGTGCTGATGCAGGTGACGTTCGACATGCTCCACCAGATTTTCCCAGTCGGTGCCGACCACAAAACGCAGCTGACACACCGCCGTAGCGATGCCCGGAATGGCGTTCATGGGTCGTGTCGGATTACCGGTTTCAAAGGCCAGCACCTCCAGGGTGTTCCAGCCGTAAAGGCGTTCGGCAGGCGTCAGGCCAGGCTCGCCCCAGCCGTCTGCAAGTGCGGGATCGCCTGGCATGCCGCCCACATCAATATCACTGAGGATGGCGCGCACGGCGTCGGTCAGGGAGTCTGGTTTCAGCGCGGCAACCTGTAATACGCCCTGCGCATTCACCAGGCAGACGATCACACTGGCCAGTTGAGTACCAGGGTTGCTCAGCAGTCCGCCCCAGTTACCGGAGTGGTAGGCGTTGTCACGCGCCCGAATAGACAGACGAAAGTTCGCCGCACCACGTGAACCCAGAAACAGTGTTGGCCGCAGCGCATTAAGGCGTGGGCCATCCGAGGCGATAAAAAGATCGGCCTTTAACAGCGCCTGCTGTTGCTGGCAGATCTCAGCCAGCCCTGGCGAGCTGATCTCTTCGCCCATTTCGAACAGGATTTTGCAGTTGAAGCCCAGCACGCCGCCGCGTGCTTGCCAAACCTGCTCCAGCGCCGCGAGATTCACGCAGTGCTGGCCTTTGTTATCCGCGCTGCCACGTCCATACAGGCGATCGCCTTCGGCTGTGAGTTGCCAGGGCGATAACCCTTCGCGCCAGTTTTCATCGTCACCAAACACTACATCGCCGTGGCCATAGCAGAGCAGCGTGGGTTTTGACGGATCTTCGATACGGGTGGCGATCAGAAACGGCGGGCTGCCGGGCTGCGGATTGTCAAATGGGTGTAGCGTGAATCCCATCGCCGCCAGCTGCGGACCAATTTCCTGCTGCAGATAGTGGTCCAGCTCTGTCCGTCTGCTGGCGTGCTGGCTTTCAGTCACGCAGGCAACGCGCCGTGCCAGCAGTTGCTGAAACTCACCGCTATCGAAATAGTGCATCGCCTGGTCAACTGCCTGTTGCTCTGTCATGTTTGCCCTGTCTGTTATTTTTATCGTGCTTTATCTTTGACAAACTTCTCCCTTTGCCACAATTATCAATTTATCGAGTGGCCTTTGCTTTTAAAGCAACGCATTGCTGCCCTTTTATGATGCGTTTTGTTGGAGTGACCATGTTAAGCAGCGAAATCCGTTATTTCCTGGCGGTCGTTGAGAGCGGTTCGCTGAGTGCCGCCAGTGAGAAACTGTTTGTGGCGGTGTCCGCTATCAGCCGTCAGATTCAGCGGCTGGAAGCGCAGGTCGGTGTGCCGCTGTTTGAACGGCATGCACGCGGCATGGTACTGAATGAGGCGGGAGAAATTTTTGCGTATCACGTGCGTAAAAGTCAGCTTGATATGGAATATGCGCTGGCGGAGATTAAGGGCCTGAAAGCGGTACGCCGCAGCCTGATCCGTATCGCCTGCACGGATGGCATGGCGTTCAGTCTGCTGCCTGGCCTGCTGGCGGCGTTTCGTCTGGCGAACCCCGGCGCACTGTTTGCGATTAACGTGACGCACTCGCAGGGCGTGGCGGCATGCGTCAGGGCGGGTGAATGCGATGTGGCGCTGCAGTTCAGTCTGCAACCTGAGCGCAGCGTTGAGGTGCTCGGCTCGTGGCCTGCCCCGGTTCTACTGGCGATGCATCAGTCACATCCGCTGGCGTCACGTGAGGTAACACTGGGCGATTTGCACCGCTGGCCGCTGGCGCTGCCGGGCCATCACACGACCGTGCGGCAGCTGTTTGATCTCTCCTGTCAGATGAATGACTGCGTGGTTGAACCGGTATTGACCTGCGACTATTTCGCCACGCTCTATCACTTTTTGCTGCATACGCCACAGGCGGTGACCATCTGCAGCGCATTTACCCTGCTGTTTGAGCGCGAGTCCCAGAATCTGGTGTTGCGATCGCTGGGGGTGGATCAACTGAGTCAGCGGACGTTGCAGCTTCAGACGGTGTCGGGTCGTCAGCGCAACGCAGCACTGACGTTGTTTCTGGCGTTTTTGCAGCAGCGGCTGACGGAGATGGATCAGCAGGTGAGGATGGGATAAGGGTTACCGGATTTTGGGTAAACTGCACAGGCCCAATACGTATGGGCCTGTGCAGGAAGGTATTACTGCTTAATATCAACCTGATAGAAGATGTGCTTGCCGAACGGATCGACCTGATAACCGCTGACCGATTTGCGCACCGGCTCGAAGATGGTGGAGTGCGCAATCATCACCGCAGGCATCTGGTCATGCATCATCTGCTGCGCCTGCAGATAGAGCGCGGTACGTTTGCCCTGATCCGGCTCGGCGCGGGCTTCGGTAATTAACTTCTCAAACGGCTGATAGCACCATTTTGATGAGTTAGAACCGCCCTGCGCAGAGGTGCAGCTGTAAAGCGGGCCAAAGAAGTTGTCAGGATCGCCGGTCGCGGTGGTCCAGCCCATCAGCGCCGCCTGATGCTCGCCGCTGCGCACGCGTTTCAGGTATTCGCCCCACTCATAACTGACGATACTGGCTTTGATGCCGACTTTGGCCCAGTCCGACTGAATCATCTCCGCCATGCGGCGTGCATTCGGGTTGTAAGGCCGCTGAACCGGCATCGCCCAGAGCGCAATCTCGGTGCCGGGTTTCACACCCGCCTGTTGCAGCAACGCTTTGGCCTGCTCCGGGTCGTAGTCGTAATCTTTCAGATCTTTGTTCGCACTCCAGACGCCAGGCGGCAGGATATTTTTCGCAACCGTGCCGGTACCTTTAAATATCGCCTCGATGATTGCCGGTTTGTTGATCGCCATCGCCAGCGCCTGCCGCACTTTAACGTTGTCAGTTGGCGCTTTGGTGGTGTTGAACGCCAGGAAGCCGGTGTTCAGGCCCGCCTTCTGTTCCAGGGTGATATCCGGGTTGGCGCGCATCTTGTCGAGATCGGCGGGGTTCGGGAATGGCATCACCTGACACTCGTTCTTCTCCAGCTTGGCGTAACGCACGGAAGCATCCGGCGTAATGCTGAACACCAGACGATCCAGCTTCGCCTTGCCCTGCCAGTAGTCCGGGAAGGCCTTGTAGAGGATTCGGGAATCTTTCTGGTACTGCACCAGCTCAAACGGGCCGGTGCCAATCGGGTTCATATCGACCTTCTCCGGCGTCCCCGCTTTCAGCATGGCGTCTGCGTATTCAGCCGAGTGAATCGAGGCGAAATACCAGGCGAGGTCGGCAAGGAACGGCGCTTCCGGATGGGCGAGCGTAAAGCGCACAGTGTGGTCATCCACCCGGTCGATGCTTTTAATCAGCGTGGAAAGCTCGAGGCTTTCAAAGTTGGAATAGGTGCCGCCAGAGACATTATGGTAGGGATTTTTGGGGTCCATCTGGCGCATAAACGAGAAGATCACATCATCGGCATTGAAGTCGCGGCTGGGTCTGAACTGTTTGTTGCTCTGGAACTTCACGTTTTTGCGCAGATGGAAGGTGTAGACGGTGCCATCCGGGCTGATCTCCCAGCGTTCTGCCAGGCTGGGCACCAGATCGGTGGTGCCGGGCGTGAAGTCCACCAGCCGGTTAAACACCGGCACGGCACTGGCGTCGACACTGGTTCCCGAGGTATAGAGCTGAGGGTTAAAATTTTCTGGCGATCCCTCAGAACAGTAGACCAGCGTTTTGGCGTTAACGCTGCCAGCCAGCGCTATCCCAGCAGTAACAAGCGCTAAGGTGGCTATCTTGATTTTCATTATCATCCTCGCTTTGTATTGACTTCCGGTGATCACAATATCTAAATGAATCATTCAGATGCTTCATTGATAGCACGATTCGGCACCATAGCGAACCCCCGCCCATGGCTGACTAATAAGGAATAGTGATGACAGACAAACTTGAGTCGCAACTCACCGAACGTTTTTTTCGTTACCTCGCCGTCAGCAGTCAGAGCGATGCCAAATCCACGACTCTGCCGAGTACGCCGAGCCAGCACGCTATGGCGGAACTGCTGGCGGACGAGCTGCGGGCGCTGGGGCTGGACGAGGTGGTGATTGATGACCATGCTACGGTGACGGCGGTGAAACGGGGCAACCGTCCAGACGCTCCGCGCATCGGGTTTATCACGCACATTGATACCGTTGACGTGGGCTTGTCGCCCGATATCCACCCGCAGATCCTCACCTGGCAGGGTGACGATCTCTGTCTGAATACAGAGCAGGATATCTGGCTGCGCCGCGATGAGCATCCGGAGATCGCGCCCTACGTCGGCCAGCAGGTGATCTTCAGCGACGGCACCAGCGTGCTGGGCGCAGACAATAAAGCGGCGGTCACCGTGGTGATGACGCTGATGGCGAACCTCAAAGGCGATCATGGCGATATCGTGGTGGCGTTTGTACCAGACGAAGAGATTGGCCTGCGCGGGGCGAAAGCGCTGGATCTGGACACGCGGTTTAATGTCGATTTTGCCTGGACCATCGACTGCTGCGAACTGGGCGAAGTGGTTTACGAGAACTTTAATGGAGCCGCGGCTGAGATTGTGTTTACCGGCGTTCCGGCACACCCCATGTCGGGCAAAGGCGTGCTGCTCAATCCGCTGCTGATGGCCCATGACTACATCAGTCTGTTTGATCGTCAGCAGACACCGGAGAACACCGAAGGTCGTGAAGGCTATATCTGGTTTAATGAGATTCAGGCCAACGCCAGCAAGGCGACGTTAAAGGCCTCTATTCGTGATTTTGATCTGGCCAGCTTCGCGGCGCGTAAGCAGCAGTTGCAGCAGGCGGCAGAGGAACTGGCGGCGCGCTATCCCACAGGCGAAGTGAGCATCACGATCAGCGATATCTACAGCAATATCAGCAATGCACTGGGTGAGGATCGCCGGGCAATAGATCTGATCTTCAGCGCCTTTGCCGCACTGGAGATTGAGCCGAAAGTGATTCCGATGCGGGGTGGCACGGACGGTGCCGCGCTGTCAGCCAAAGGCCTGCTGACGCCGAACTTCTTTACCGGCGCGCATAACTTCCATTCACGCTTCGAGTTTTTGCCAGTCTCATCATTTGTGAAGTCCTATCAGGTGGCAGAAAAGCTCTGTTATCTGGCGGCGGGTTAAGCGGAGAAATCGGGCGCAGAACGCGCCCGATTGCTGTTATGGCTTCGCGCTGACATCAATACCCGGGAAGTATTTTTCAGCCAGCTTTTTGAGGGTGCCATCGCCCTGCACTTTGGCGATTGCCGCGTCCAGCGACTGCTTCAGTGGCGTGTCATCTTTACGCAGGCCATAGCCGATGCCAGAACCCAGAATCGCATCATCTTCGACGGGCTTGCCCACAAAGCCAAAGCCTTTGCCCTGCGGCTTATCGAGGAAGCCCGACTGACCGGCAGCGGACATCACCAGTGTGCCATCAAGGCGGCCCGCGACCATGTCGTTATAAACCTGGTTCTGATCCTGATACGACGTCACCGTCACGCCCTGGGTTTCCCAGTGCTTCTTCGCATAGGTTTCCTGAATCGATCCCTGCAACACACCGATGTTTTTGCCCTTCAGACCTTCGGCGGTCGGTGCCAGATTTTCACCCTTTTTCGCCACTAACATGGTTGGAATACGGTAGATCGGCTGCGTAAACGCGATGCTTTTGGCGCGCGCTTCGGTGATATTCATCGCCGAGTTAATGGCGTCGAACTTTTTCGCCTGCAGTGCCGGGATCAGCGCATCAAAGCTGCTCTCAACCCAGTGGCAGCTGAAGTTGCCTGCCTTACAGATGGCATTACCCAGCTCAATATCAAAGCCTTCCAGCTCACCTTTTGCGTTGCGGCTTTCAAACGGCGGATATTGTGACTCCACGCCGTAACGTAAATCCTGAGCCAGTGCCTGTACCGTTGTCATCATGCCCAGAGCGAGAAAAAGCGCGTTCAGTTTTTTCATTATCTATTTACCCCGAAAAGTCCTGGTTACCTGTTCCCCGTACTGAATCACGCTCGCGTGATTCAGTGAGAAAAAGCACAAAGCGCAGCCGCGCCAGCCTCTAGTGTCGCCTCGTCTTTCGCAAAAGAGAGACGAATCAGTTTGTTGTCTGTGCCATCCATATAAAACGCCGACAGCGGTATGGTTGCCACACCGTGATCGACGATAAGACGTTTTACCATCTCACTGTCCGGTTCGTCACTGAAATGTCCATAGCTGGCGAGCATAAAGAACGAACCGGCGCTCGGCAGCAGCCGGAACGGCGAGTTCTGCATCAGGTCGATTAGCCGATCGCGCTTCTGCTGATAGAAAGCGTTAAGTGACAGGTAGTTCTGCGGCGTCTGCAGATAGTGTGCGAATCCCACCTGCATCGGCGTGTCGGCGGCGTACATCATAAACTGATGCACTTTCACCAGCTCGGTCATCAGCTCCGCCGGTGCCAGACAGTAGCCTACCCGCCAGCCGGTGACGTGGAAGGTTTTACCAAATGAGGAGACGATGACGCTACGTGCGGCCAGCTCCGGGTGCGTCGCCATGCCGCAGTGCGGGCGACCATCAAACAGAATATGTTCATAAACCTCATCGGAGAGCACCACGATGTCGGTGTTGCGGATCAACGCGGCCAGCTGGTTGAGGTCATCGGGCGTCAGCACCTGCGCACTGGGATTATGTGGCGTGTTAATGATAATCATCCTGGTGCGTGGCGTGATCGCTGCCCGCAGCTGATCCCAGTCGATAGCAAACGACGGCACCTGCAGCTTCAGGCCTATCGGCGTTCCGCCCTGCAACCGCACCACGGGCGCGTAGCTGTCAAATGCCGGCTCAAAGAAGATTACCTCATCGCCCTGATGAACCAGCGCGGTAATCGCCATATAGATTCCCTGGCTGGCGCTGCCGGTGATTAACACTTCACTCGCGGCATCATATGTCTGTCCATAAAGCGTCTGCACTTTGCCAGCGAGTGCCTCGCGTAAGGCGGGCAGTCCCATCATGGCAGCATACTGATTATGCCCCTCCTGCATCGCACGACTGACGGAATCGACCAGCGCCGGATCACAGGGGAAACTGGGCGCGCCCTGCGACAGGTTAATCGCCTGATGCTGTGCCGAAAGCTGGCCGATGACGCTAAAGATAGTGGTGCCGACTTCCGGCAATTTTGAGTGAACAGCGACTGGCGTTTTCAGGGACATATGTTCTCCGTCAGGTGCATAACTGGTCAGATGCGATACATCGTTATTCAACGGGCTGCAACTTGAGTCGGCAAGCGAAATGTCGTCATAATAGCCATGACAAAATTGCATAGCTGAGGTCCACCGTGTCACGCTCATCGCTGCCACTCAATGCCATTCACGCCTTTCTGGTGACGGCCCGTCACCTTAATCTGACCCATGCTGCCCGCGAGCTCTGCCTGACGCAGGGTGCTGTCAGTCGTAAGATTGCTACCCTGGAGCAGTGGCTGGGCGTGATGCTGTTTGACCGCCATGCGCGCGGGCTGCGGCTGACCCCGCAGGGTGCCGCGCTGCTGCCTGAACTCAGCCAGGGCTTTGAGCTGATGGTTCAGGCCAGCGAAAAGGTCCGTCGCAGTCAGGTCAGCCTTCGCCTGAAAGCGCCGACCTGTGCCATGCGCTGGCTGGTGCCGCGGCTGATGGCGCTGGAGCTTCACCGCCCTGAACTGCATGTGGCCCTGACGACCACCCTGGATCATGCGGCGCAGCTTGAAAATTTTGACGCGGCGATTGTCTATGGCAAGCCGCATCCTGACGGGATCTGCCTGTTCAGCGAGTCGCTGACGCCGGTGATGGCAGCTGGTCAGCCCTGCCCGGAGACGACGGCGGCGCTGTCCGCAATGACCTTTTTGCATCCCACGTCAGACACGCGTGACTGGCAGTGCTGGTTACAGGCGCAGCAGGTAATGCTCAGCATGAAGCGAAACCAGCATTTTGCCACGATGGATTTAGCGATTAGCGCAGCGATTCAGGGGTATGGCGTGGCGATTGCCGACAGCAACCTGGTGGAGAGTGATATCGCCAGCGGCAGGCTGATTAAGCCGTTCGCTGGCGAGGTTAAAACCGGAGCCGTTTACAGTTTACTGCAGCGGCCCGCGCAGGATGCGCCACCGTTCCTCGCGGAGCTGGTGGCGTGGCTCTGCAGGGATCAGAACGTCACCCAGTCGCCATTATCAGCAGGTTTCGCCTGAGGCGCATTCAGCACAGGAGCTTTTGGCGCTGCCGGTGTATTGCTGACGGCAGGTGAAGCCGGACGGTTGCTGGAAAGGCGGAACTTCGACACAGAGGCCTGCAGCGCTTCAGTCTGCAGCGCCAGCGCACTCGCGGCGGCGGAGACCTCCTCAACCAGTGAAGCGTTCTGCTGCGTCACGCTGTCCATTTCGGTAACTGCGGTGCCCACCTGAGAAATACCCTTGCTCTGCTCTTCCGACGCAGAAGCGATCTGTTTCATAATCGCGTCCACATCCTGCACCGACTTCAGAATATTATTCATGGTGCCGCCCGTCGTGCTGACCAGCTCCGCGCCTTTTCCTACACGCTGCACCGAGTCTTCAATCAGTGTCGCGATCTCTTTGGCGGCGTTGGCGCTGCGCTGTGCCAGATTACGTACTTCAGATGCCACGACCGCAAAACCACGACCCTGTTCGCCGGCACGTGCCGCTTCGACCGCGGCGTTCAGCGCCAGAATATTGGTCTGGAAGGCGATGCCGTTAATCACGTTGGTAATCTCAGCAATCTTCTTCGAACTGCCAGAGATGCCATCCATGGTGCTGACCACTTCACTCACCAGCTGACCGCCACGTTGTGCCGTGGTGGTGGCGGTTTCTGCCAGCATGCTGGCCTGGCGGGCGTTATCGGCGTTGAATTTCACCGTGGCCGTCAACTGCTCCATGCTGGCCGCCGTCTGTTCCAGCGCAGCGGCCTGCTCTTCGGTACGTGAAGAGAGGTCATTGTTACCGGCAGAAATCTCAGCAGCACCGCGCGAGATATTCTCGGTCCCGCTGCGAATGGCGCTGACCGCTTCACGCAGGCTATCCTGCATGGCGCTCAGCAGCGGCACCAGTTTACCGACACAGTTGCGACCAAAATCGGCTACCGGCTGGCTGAGATCGCCTGTCGCGATCACTGCGAAGTGGGTACGAATACTTTCCAGCGGACGGACCAGCATCGCCACCAGATAGCGGTCGGTAAACAGCAGAATAAGCAGGCCGATAATCACCGTGATGGTAATAATCGTCTTGGTCATCGCGGTGAGGTGGTCAACTTCAACCCGGGTTTTGTCCAGTTTTTCGGCTGCGCCCTGGTTAAACTTCTCTGCGCTGATGCCAAAGGCACGACTGAGCGGCGGGGTGACATTGTTCGCCTGCTGGCGATATGCGTCCGGTGAGGCCTGACGGGCCAGTTGCAGTTGTGGCGTCACGCCCTCATCCAGCAACTTTTGCCAGCTCTGAATGACGCCATCGACGACGTCCGGATCCATAGGACCGGGAGCCAGCTGTTTAAAGCGCGCCAGTTGCTGAGTCATGCCATCCAGCGCCTGCTGCACCGGTGCATAGGCCTCATCGGTCAGCGTTTTGCCGGCGGCTTTACCTTCCATCACGCGGGACAGGCGCGTAATGACACGAAAATATTGATCGTTGCCTTTGCTCAGTACCGTCATTTGCTCAACCAGATGACGGTCAACGTCATTGCCTTCGCTGAGCGCGCCAAGCGAGTGGATGCTGTACAGCCCGACGCCGCTCCACAGTAAACAGAACAGGCCCAGAATCGTGAGCATCACTGCGCGAATGGTAAAATTTTTGAGCATTCCCATACCAAAATCCTATACACGTTGACCCGCAAGCGTCGGGCATAGGAGATTTATCGGCATGAGATAGTGAAAATGTAACTGTTTTGTTACCTGATATTTTACAGCGTCTTAATGCGTGCATTTATCGAAAATATCATAATTTCAATAGATTAGACTTTAAAAAGCAGAAAAATTCCATTCACGCAGTTTAATGGTTAGCAGATTAACTATCACCTCTGACCTATAGCCGGACCATACGCGTCATCAGCAGCCTGAAAAGCCGCATGCGGGCGCGCATAAAGTTTCGTTTCAGAACCAGTCCGTTATTACGCTCATTGCCAAGTGACATTGTCACGTCATTGCCGGGATGCCAGGCTGGCCAGACAACCTCGCCATCAAGCTGATGCTTATACTCCGTGGCGTCACGGGCGAAAGTAAACCAGTATTCGCTGACACGCGCCGCAAAAGCGCGATCGGCTTCACTGAATGGCCGCGCTTCATTGGGATCCGGCATCTGACTCAGTGTGTTCAGGACATAAGGCACTTCATTGCCGTGCCAGGTGCCATGAGGATAAAGGTCACGAGCGTGCTCAGAAACATAATCGAACCAGTAGCGCCAGCCCGGCATACCGGCACTGTGCTGCGCCCGCATCACCAGCCACGGCACCAGGCTGAAGGCCATATCACGCGCCACGGCACGTCCCAGCAACTGATCGTCATGGATGTCATACATCCATTTCAGCGTCCGATAGGTGAGCCGGTTTTTATCACGCAGCTGAAGCAATACCGCGGTGGCATCCACGCCAAAATATTCCAGCACGCTGGCTTCATCACTGTTACTGCCCGCCATCAGCGGCAGACGGTGCTGTTTGCCAGCCATGAAGGTTTTCAGCATTGGCTCGGGCAGAACGGCATCACCGGCAATTGGCACCGGCGGGATCGCCAGTTGCCCCTCCAGCGGCCAGAAGGCATCGGCGGGCAGTGCGCGCAGGTCATCCGCGCTGGCATCGGGCGGCAGGCCGAAATGGCGCGCCACTGCCACGCCCTGCTGACGCGCTTTTTTCAGCGGCGTATCCGGCAGGCTATAGGCACTTTGCACGATCCCTTTGTGGAACAGCCCTTCTGCCAGCGGCGAACAGCAAAGCGAGAGCACGCTGCGCGCGCCAGAGGATTCACCGAAAAGTGTCACATTACGGCGGTCGCCGCCAAAGGCTGGAATGTTGCGCTGCACCCACTGCAGTGCGGCAATCTGATCGAGCAGGCCAAAATTGTTTACCGTACCCGCGGCAGGGTATTCTGCATCCAGCGCAGGATGGGAGAAGAAACCGAGGTGACCCAGACGGTAGTTCAGCGTGACCACCACCGCACCACGTGAAGCCAGCGGCTTGCCGTTGTACGGAGCCAGCCCGCCAGCACCGATGGTGAAGCCTCCACCGTGCAGCCACACCATTACGGGCAGCGGCTTTGTCGGCGCAACATCGGGCGTCCAGACATTCAGGTAGAGGCAATCTTCACTAAACTCACCGGGATCGCCACCGCCCACCGCCTGACAATATGTGCGATTTTGCCAGCCGGCAGCCCCAAAAGCGGTGGCATCGCGCATCTGCTGCCAGGGCGTGATCGGCTGTGGCGGACGCCAGCGCAGTGCGCCAACCGGAGCCGCCGCATAAGGTATGCCTTTGAATACGAAAAGGTCATCGTCCATGCATCCACACAACTCCCCCTCGGCCGTCATGATCCTCAGACCTGTTTCGTTTTTCATTCCTGTTTCCCTGTTCAGACGTTCCTCCATTATTTGCAGGCCCGCCACCATTGTCCAGGTACGGAGGGGATTTGCAGAATATGCCGAAGCGTCAGAGATGGGCATGAACATGCTCGTCAACAGGTTCAGAGCACCAGTCTCAGCCAGGGTTAAGTATTGTTTATCTTTTTGCTCAGGATGAATACCGTGCCACTCCGCCTGTAAGCGGTGTCCGGGTTTGATTCTGCGCCGTTTTTTACACAGCTAAGCAGTCAGCTCGCTAACTGATTAAGATACTCACGCTGCGAAACCTGCGCTGACCGATAAAGCGTAATTTTTCTTCAGTAAGATCAGCCTGTTCCCCCTTATGCTCCGCGTCAGGACCAGGACTTTAAAAAACCGGCTTAGTGAAGGTGGTGCGGGCAACAGAGGCGTTGCCCGGCGAAAACATCAGGACGTCTGTATTCCGCACTGTGCCAGCGAGCGCTGCTGGCGCTCTTTGTACAATGCCATCTCATCCAGTACCGCAGAGCCCAGCGCCGCTTCAAACGCCTGCCGGCTCGCCTGTCCCGCCGAACGGACCTGCGCCCGATCGCCGAGGTTGGACTGAAAAATCCCTGCCGCGCTGACGGGCAGAAAATCCTCATAGACGATCGGGTCTGCCAGCACACGCCCCTGCCTGATCAGATCCTCCAGCGCTTCACCCTTATCCGGCGGTGTCGCGACGCCCTTTTCACTCAGGCGATAGTGGAACCAGGCCAGCCCCTGCTGGCGTAGTGTGGTCTCGTCGTCGGGGAAGTCACGGAAAATGGCCGCCAGATGCTGCTGATGCTGCTGATTGTCCTGACCGCTGCCCGCCTCGCTGAGCAGTCGATCATAGAGCGCACGCCCTGCAGGCGTCAGCGCCGCGCCGCGCTGCTCAATTTCACCGAAGCGCGCTGTGTGG
Organism: Pantoea sp. SM3640; assembly: GCF_015654165.1. Lineage (NCBI taxonomy): Bacteria > Pseudomonadati > Pseudomonadota > Gammaproteobacteria > Enterobacterales > Erwiniaceae > Pantoea > Pantoea sp. SM3640. Next base: position 1,808,551 of record NZ_CP064872.1, on the reverse strand, counting down.
GTGCCCTGATGCCCGTCCTTAAAGATGATCGGCTCCTCCAGCGCTTTGAAACTGGTCTGGCGCAGCAGAATCGGCACCTGACGACGCGGCGGCCCCTCGATCAGCGTTTTCGGATCGATGCCGCGCGACGGCATCAGTTGCTGGACGCGGTCGATATCGAGCGTACGCGGGGTGAGATGGTTGATGTGGCAGCCGGGAAAGCAGACGACATCTGCGATCAAGCGATGCTGCTGGTTCAGCGCCTGATAGGTCTGACTGTCCACGCTGCTGTGGGCGTGCCAGCGGAAGGTTTCCAGTGCTTCGGTCACAAATTCGGTAGCCTGAGCGTCAGTTAATCCGCCCTGCTGCTCATGTAACTGCAGCAGCGCCCGACAACGGGAAGTGAAAATGTCGCGTGCGGCCAGGATCTCTGCCGCCTTTTCGCGCAGCGCGGGATCGTCAATCAGTTCAGGACGTAACAGCGAGGTAAAGACCCGGAAAGGATTGCGCCGAAGCGCCGCATCGGTGACTGGCCGGAACGCCGTGGAGTGCACCGGCACACCCGCCTGAGAGAGATCGTAATAGCCTACCGGGGACATCCCCATCACCGCAAACAGCTGCCGCAGCGTAGCTAATTCGTCTGCCGTGCCAACGCGGATTGCGCCGTGACGTTCAAGGCTGAGCCGGCCAATTTCATCCGCGGCGGTGAGACGATCTTTGAGCGCGATATCGGCTTCCAGCGTACGCTCGTTGACGGTGGCGACCAGCTGCATCAGCGTGCCATATTGCGGCACCTCCTGCTGATACATCGCTGACATCGCCTGAGAGAAACGGGTGCGGATGAGATCCGCACTGAGAAACTTGTCCATCTTATCAACCTGACACCATGAGCGTTGCTGCTAATGTAATGCAACGCGCTGGCCTCGGTGGAAAAAATCACGAATCTGTGATCGGCTTAAAGCCGTAGCGGTTTTTTAACAGCAGCATCAGGGTGGTGATCACAGCCGGTATCGCCAGCAGCAGAAAAATAACGCTGAAAGACCAGCCAAGTGACATCATCTCTGCACCCACAAAGGCGCTCAGAATTGCGCCGATGCGACCCACGCCATGCATCCAGCTGGAGCCCGTAGCGCGTGCGTGAGTAGGATAGTAGCTGGCAGATAAGGCATTCATGCCGGTATTGGCACCGTTAAAACAGAAGCCGCTGCAAAAGGCGATCGCGCTCATCATGCCTACTTCGGCGGGCGAAAAGCCAAGTGCCACAATAAACAGTCCGCCGCAGCCGTAGATCGCGGCCAGCGCCAGGTTGGCGTTGAAGCGATCCATCATCCAGCCCGCAAAGAGTGAGCCCAGCGTTCCGCCTGCCTGATACATGGCAGTAATAATCGCCGCTTCGGTAACTGACATGCCCAGGGTATTCACCAGAGATGGCAGCCAGCTGCCAATCAGGTAGACCATGAACAGTCCCATGAAATAGCCGCCCCACAGCATTGTGCTGCCAAACAGATAACGGCGCGACAGCACCGTGCTAATCGCGCCGCCTGCGGGTAATGTCGCTTCAGGCGCGTGAAATGCACAATCGGGCGCGGTTTTGCCCGGCATCATCCGTTCGAGGATAGCGTGAATGCGGGCAGCGGGTGCGCCACGACTGATAAGAAACCGCACTGACTCCGGCAGGCCACGGATCAAAAAGGGCAACACCAGCAGCGGCAGAATGCCGCCCATCAGCAACACCGAGTGCCAGTTATAGCGTGGTAACAGCCAGGACGCGGCAAATCCGCCGCTGGCGGCACCAAAGGTAAATCCGCAGAACACGACCGTGATAATGAAAGCCCGTCTCCGCTCAGGCGCATATTCCGCCACCAGCGTGCCGACGTTCGGCATTGCCGCACCGAGTCCCAGACCGGTCAGGAAGCGGAACAGCATCATCTGTTCGATGTTCTGAGACAGCGCTGTTGCCAGTGTCCAGACACCAAAAAAGAAAACGCTGAGGATAATCATCATGCGACGGCCATAGCGGTCAGCCAGCGGCCCCGCCACCATGGCACCCAGCGCCAGCCCGATTAATGCTGCGCTGATGACGACCCCGAGCTGGTGATTGGTTACGCCCCATGCAGCTTTAAGCGTTGGCGCAATAAATCCCATGATCGCAATGTCCATGCCATCGAGTGCCACCACAATAAAACAGAGCGCAATGAGCCGTTTTTGCCAGTGGCTCAGGCTCTGCTGGTTGATAAGCTGGCGGACATCTACCGCCCCGATGCTGGTCAATGGACACTCCCTGGCAATAGCGCAATCTGGCATCAGATTAAGTAAAAAAAACGGCGCTTATGATAGCCCATCGTTAACCTTAAGCGGTCAGATTTTTATATGATAGTGAGAATTATTCAACTTTAGGCCGTTAAGCTCTTGATATAGCGTACTCTCAGGAACCACTGAGTGAGTAATAAACTGAGACGAGCGCTTTTTAATCAGAGAGTTAACGAATAAAGTTGCCATTCTGCCCTGTTTGTTAAAATAAATTTGCAGCAAAGTTAACAGAATTCATTTTTATCAGTTGCCTGAAGGCGGTCATTCTCATTAAGTTTAGGGTATGGAAAAAAATATCCTTTTCAATCAGCGCATTCGCTTGCGCCATCTACATACCTTTGTTGCGGTCGCGCAGCAAGGCACACTGGGCCGTGCGGCAGAGACGCTAAGCCTGAGTCAGCCTGCCCTGTCCAAAACCCTGAATGAGCTGGAAGAGCTGACGGGGGTGCGACTGTTTGAGCGTGGCCGCCTGGGCGCTCAGCTCACCACGATGGGAGAACAGTTTCTGACCCATGCTGTGCGGGTGCTTGACGCACTGAACCATGCCGGGCAGAGCTTTAATGAGCAGCCGGGTGACGCGCCGGTGATTATCCGGCTGGGTGCATTAACCACCGCCGCAATGGGTATGCTACCCCGTATCCTTGATCGTTTTCATCAGCTGCAGCCTAACACCACCATTCAGGTGGCGACGCTGCATAACAATGTGTTACTGGCGGGATTACGCGGCGGCGAGTTCGACATCGGCATTGGCCGGATGGCGGACAGCGACATGATGACCGGGCTGACCTATGAACTGCTGTTTCTGGAGTCATTGAAGCTGGTAGTAAGACCTGAACACCCGCTTTTAAGTGACAATGTCACGCTGTCGCGGGCGATGCAGTGGCCGGTGGTGATTTCCCCCGAGGGCACCGCACCGCGCCGGATTGCGCAGCAGATGCTGGATGAACAAGGCTGTACGTTGCCACCCCACTGCATTGAAACGTCGTCGACTTCACTGGCGCGTCAGCTGGCACTCCGCTACGACTACATCTGGTTCGTGCCGTCTGGCGCGATTAAAGAGGATCTTAGCCATAACGCGGTCTGTGCGCTGCCGATTAACTCCTCCGGGCCAGGCGAGCCGGTGGGCATCATTACCCGGACTGGCGCAGAGTTGAGCCTGAGTGCCGAGGTGTTAATGTCCACCATCCGCAAGTTTCACAGCTAGCGGCTGCGTTTGGCATGCCGCTCGCGGTTCTCAAGGCGTGCCTTATCGCTTTTCCGCAATCCCACATAGAGCGCCCCGGCTCCGCCATGGCGGGTCTGGGCCACGCAAAAGGTCTGTACGTCATCAAACTGCTGTAACCAGCGCGCCAGGTAGCTGCGCACAATATTGGCATGGGATTCATCATCACGGCCCTTACCATGAATAATGAGCAGATTTCGTAAGTCCTGCTTTTGTGCCTGCATCATGAAGCTGAACAGGGCCTGACGGCAGGTCTCCACCGGTTGCCGCAACAGGTTGAGACTGGCATCCAGTTTGTACTCACCCCGACGCAGTTTATCCAGAATACCCTGCTGTATGCCGTCGGCTTTATACTCCAGCGGTGTGTTAAGCGGGACAATCTCCAGATAACCCCGTGTCAGGAAATTCTCCTGCTCTGTCTCTCCTGCCGGTTTGCGTGGTGCTTTTGTCGAGGGCGACTTAAGCCATAAGGTTGTGGTGGTGTCTTTTAACGGCGTGACATCGCCCATGGCATCCCGAAAGAGATCGTTATCATCAAGGTTCATGGTTTTCTCACACCTGATTAAAATTGATGGAGCCGGTAAAACAGGCCTGAACAGTTAGCGTAGCAAAAGCTGTAATCACCGGACTACCCCGCGTTAACCCATGTTGCCGCCGATGAAGTTATGGTCGACAGATCATAAAAGCGGAAACTTTTCGTGACAGTCAACGATAGCGGCATTCTGAGAAGCCCGTCACATCAGCGTTTGTCGATGTGTGCTTCATCCATAATGTTTGTGGGTGTAAAACTGCTCGGATGAGTTCCCTTCAGCACAAAAAATGTTAAAATTGACCCCAGTCAATAATCGTCGAGCAAACCATTATGATCCCTGAAAAACGCAGCATTCGTCGTATTCAGTCGGGCGGTTGTGCCATTCACTGCCAGGATTGCAGCATAAGTCAGCTCTGCATCCCCTTCACGTTAAATGAACATGAGCTGGATCAGCTCGACAATATCATTGAGCGTAAAAAACCGATCCAGAAAGGGCAAACCCTTTTTAAAGCAGGCGACGAACTGAAATCCCTGTATGCGATTCGTTCCGGCACGATCAAAAGTTACACTATTACCGAACAGGGTGATGAGCAAATCACCGGTTTTCATCTGGCGGGCGATTTAGTCGGCTTTGATGCCATCATGGGTTCCAGCCATCCCAGCTTTGCGCAGGCGCTGGAAACGGCAATGGTCTGTGAAATTCCGTTTGAAACCCTGGATGACCTGTCAGGAAAAATGCCTGCCCTGCGTCAGCAGATGATGCGTCTGATGAGCGGTGAAATCAAAGGCGATCAGGATATGATCCTGCTGCTGTCGAAGAAAAATGCTGAAGAGCGCCTGGCGGCGTTTATCTGGAACCTGTCCCGTCGTTTCGGCCAGCGCGGTTTTTCACAGCGTGAATTCCGCCTCACCATGACGCGTGGTGACATTGGTAATTACCTGGGCCTGACGGTTGAAACGATCAGCCGCCTGCTGGGTCGTTTCCAGAAGTCCGGCATGCTGGCGGTGAAAGGCAAATACATCACTATTGAAAACCACGCCCTGCTGGAAGAGTTAGCCGGTCAGAGCCATCAGGCCGCCTGATCCGCAGCCGGATCAATAAATCTTATTTTGTTGATCCGGCAGTAACTTTTTCCCTTCTTCCGCTGTGCAACATAGGCTATCTTTATTCCAGTCGCTCTGGTTTAAGGAGAACGCCTCATGTCCCAGTACCAAAATATTCTGGTCGCCATTGATGCCCAGCAAGACGATCAGCCCGCGCTGCGACGTGCGGTCTATCTGAATCAACGCATTGGCGGAAGGATTAAAGCTTTCCTGCCTATCTATGATTTCTCATATGAGATGACCACCCTGCTTTCGCCAGATGAGCGCGCGTCAATGCGCCAGGGCGTCATCAGCCAGCGCACTGAGTGGATCCGTGAGCAGGCCCGCGCTTATCTGGATGCCGGTGTCGAAATTGACATCAAAGTGATCTGGCACAACCGTCCTTTTGAGGCCATCATCCAGGAAGTGCTTGCCCATCAGCACGATCTGGTGCTGAAGATGGCCCATCAGCATGACCGGCTTGAATCGGTCATCTTCACGCCGACCGACTGGCACCTGCTGCGTAAATGCCCGTGCCCGGTCTGGATGGTCAAAGATCAGCCGTGGCCGGAAGGCGGTAAAGCCATTGTCGCGGTCAATCTTGCCAGTGAAGAGCCACATCATGATGGCCTGAATCAGAAGCTGATTCGTGAAACGGTCAAACTGGCAGAAAAAGTGAATCAGACCGAAGTTCACCTGGTCGGTGCTTACCCGATTACCCCTATCAACATCGCTATCGAGCTGCCGGACTTTGATCCCAGCGTCTATAACGATGCGATTCGTGGTCAGCATCTGGTGGCGATGAAAGCGCTGCGGCAGAAGTTCTCGATTGGTGAAGAGTTCACCCATGTGGCTAAAGGCCTGCCGGAAGAAGTCATCCCGGATCTGGCGGCGCATCTCGGTGCTGGTGTAGTGGTATTAGGTACCATAGGACGCACCGGCCTGTCGGCAGCGTTCCTGGGTAATACGGCGGAACAGGTGATTGATCATCTGCGCTGCGATCTCCTGGCGCTTAAGCCTGACGATTTCAAATCGCCGATTGACCTGGATGATGAAGAGGATGAGGAGGATTGATTATCCTCTGACAGAAAAAGGGCGGCTGATTAGCCGCCCAGAGATTGTTGACAAAGTCCGGCCCGGTAGCGGTAAGTCCGAGCCAGCTAAGGGAACACGGTCAGATCAGAAAGACGCAAAAACCGCCATCCATGGCCCGCTCGTCCCGCGCCGTCCGTGGCGCGGGACGCTTTCTTCCTCTGACCGTGTTCCCTTCGCATTGAGCTTGTTCATTGCTGCCAGACTCACCCTGATTTGGGTTCGTTAGCTGTCTGCGGGCGGCTGATTAGCCGCCCTTTTTTATTACAGCGCTTTAAGAATGGCTTCTACGCTGGCTTTGGCATCGCCAAACAGCATCTGACTATTCTCTTTGAAGAACAGCGGGTTCTGCACCCCGGCATAGCCGGTATTCATTGAGCGTTTAAACACCACCACGTTGTGCGCTTTCCACACTTCCAGCACCGGCATGCCGGCAATCGGACTGCGGGGATCATCCTGCGCTGCCGGGTTAACCGTATCGTTGGCACCAATGACCAGCACCGTGTCGGTGTCGCTGAAGTCATCGTTGATTTCGTCCATCTCCAGCACCACGTCGTAAGGCACTTTGGCCTCGGCCAGCAGCACGTTCATGTGACCTGGTAAGCGCCCTGCCACCGGATGAATGCCGAAGCGCACGTTGATGCCAAGCGCACGCAGTCGGGCAGTCATTTCCGCGACCGGATACTGCGCCTGCGCCACTGCCATACCGTAGCCTGGGGTGATAATCACCGAGCTGGATGCCTTGAGCATCTCTGCAGTTTCTTCAGGCGTGATCTCACGATGCTCGCCCGCTTCCTGACTTTCATCGCCGCTGCTGACTTCCGTGCCAAACCCGCCCGCAATCACGCTGATGAACGAGCGGTTCATCGCTTTGCACATGATGTAGGAGAGAATTGCACCCGACGAACCCACCAGCGCACCGGTTACAATCAGCAGATCGTTGCTCAGCATGAAACCCGCTGCGGCCGCAGCCCAGCCTGAATAGGAGTTCAGCATCGAGACCACAACAGGCATATCCGCGCCGCCAATAGAGGCAACCAGATGCCAGCCAAACGCCAGCGCAATCACCATCATCAGGAGCAGTGCAAACACCTGAGCACCCGTGCTGCTGGTGTTAACAAACCACAGCAACAGCAGGAACGAAACGACCAGCGCCAGCAGATTCAGCTTATGACGATGGGGTAACGCCAGCGGTTTTGAAGAGATTTTGCCGCACAGCTTGCCAAACGCTACCAGCGAGCCGGTGAAGGTGACAGCACCGATAAAGATACCGATAAACACTTCGCTCAGATGGATATTCTCCATCACGGCTGGCAGGCCAGGCGCATGGTCGATGTAGCTGTTGATGCCGACCAGCACGGCGGCCAGGCCGACAAAGCTGTGCAGAATCGCGACCAGCTCCGGCATTTCTGTCATTTCGACTTTCTTTGCCAGACGAATCCCGATAGCACCGCCAATTACCATCGCCAGCAGGATCCAGACGACGTTTCCGCTGTCCGGGCCAAAGATGGTGGCAACCAGCGCAATTGCCATGCCGCTGATACCAAAAATATTCCCGCGCTTTGAGGTCTCGTGACGTGAGAGACCCGCAAGGCTACAGATGAACAGAATTGCAGCCACAATATAGGCTGCAGTGACTAATCCGCCAGACATGTGTTACCCCTTACGAAACATTTTCAGCATGCGCTGGGTGACGGTAAAGCCACCAAAGATATTGATGCTGGCAATCAGCACGGCAATAAAGGAGATAAAGGTGACCCAGCCACCGTGGCCCATCTGCAGTACCGCACCGATGACGATAATGCCGGAGATGGCGTTGGTGACGGACATCAGCGGCGTATGCAGCGCATGACTGACGTTCCAGACCACGTAGTAACCCACCACGCAGGAGAGCGCGAACACGGTAAAGTGTGAGAGGAACTCAGCTGGCGCTACGTTGGCCAGGCAGCCAAACAGAACGATAGCCAGTGCGATCAGCAGGGTGTTGCGCCACGGAGACACCGGCTTTGCTTCAGCCTTCTCTGCGGGTTTCTGAGCTGCCGGTTTAGCCTGTGGCGCAGCAGAGACCTGAATCGGCGGTGCCGGCCAGGTGACCTCGCCCTCGCGCACGACAGTCACGCCCCGCACCACCACATCGTCGAAATCGACCTGGATTTCGCCATTTTTCTCTTTGCACAGCAGCTTGAGCAGATTGACCAGGTTGGTGCCGTAAAGCTGGGAAGATTGTGTCGCGAGACGGCTGGGCAGATCGGTGTAACCGATGATTTTCACACCGTTAGGCGTCACGGTCACCTGATCGGCGACGGTCAGCGCACAGTTGCCACCGGTCTGCGCCGCCAGATCAACAATTACGCTGCCAGGCTTCATGCTGGCGATCATCTCTTCGGTGATCAGTTTCGGTGCCGGTTTACCTGGGATCAGCGCCGTGGTGACAATGATGTCGACTTCTCTGGCCTGACTGGCAAACAGCGCCATCTCTGCCTTGATAAAGGCCTCGGACATGACTTTGGCGTAACCATCGCCATTGCCCGCTTCCTCTTCGAAATCGAGTTCAAGGAATTCGGCGCCCATACTCTGCACCTGCTCTTTAACTTCAGGGCGGGTATCAAAGGCCCGGACAATCGCGCCCAGGCTGCCCGCTGCACCAATCGCGGCCAGTCCCGCCACTCCGGCCCCAATCACCATGACTTTGGCCGGTGGCACTTTACCGGCTGCAGTAATCTGACCGGTAAAGAAACGACCAAATTCATGGGCGGCTTCGACGATAGCGCGATAACCGGCAATGTTCGCCATGGAGCTCAGGGCATCCAGCGACTGCGCACGCGAAATACGCGGCACTGAGTCCATCGCCATAACCGTGACCTGACGCGCAGCCAGCTTTGAAAGCAGATCGGGATTCTGTGCAGGCCAGATAAAGCTGACCAGCGTGCTGCCGGCACGGGTGAGCGCAATCTCATCCTCATCCGGTGCATTCACCTTCAGAACGATATCGGACTGCCAGACCTGTTCCTGACTGCTGAGTGTGGCGCCTGCTGCTCTGTAGCTTTCATCATCAAAGCTGGCGCGCTGACCGGCGTCATGCTCAAGGGTGACGCTGAAACCCAGCTTAATGAGTTGTTCCACGGTCTTTGGCGTGGCAGCCACGCGCGACTCGTTTGGCAACCTTTCCTTGGGGATTCCAATTAACATAGTGTTTCCTTTCATCGGTTAAGGATGATGGCCCGAATCTGCACGACGACAGCGTAGCTGAAACAGCGTTTCAGCTACTTATAGTCGGAATGCATGTATTTCAAAGTGTTTATAACCTACTGAAAATGTGACGAGCGATCCAGAGCGGTTATGCTGGATAGTGACATTCACATGATTATTCAGGCTTCTGCTAAATAAGCTGCGTTATCCCACTGCGAAACAGTCCTGCAGGCAGATAATCTGCCAGTAAAAACTGTGCCCGGCCGAATTAATCATCAATAAAAACCTTTATTTAACAATGCATTAACTGTTTAAGCGCTAACAGTTACCGTTTTTAGTGGTAACCCGTGCGAAAACACGCCATAACGGCGTTTGATGACAAACAAATGAAAAAATCATGGTTGAATAACGCGATCTGACACAAAAAATCGCTGCGACAGTCTGTTTATAACATGCAATAATCAGCGGCTAATCTGTTATACATCAAGAGTCCAGCACGTTTTCGTACTCATTTTTGCGTAAGGCGAAGGATTATTTTTATGAAGCTGAAGAACACTATTCTGGCGTCCACTCTGTTGTCTCTGCTGGCAGCCAATGCATTCGCTGCGCAGGAGTTAACGCCAGAAAAAGCGGCCGCGCTGAAGCCATTCGAACGTATTAATATCACCGGCCGTTTCAACGCAATTGGCGACGCAGCCGATGCGGTCTCTAAGCGTGCAGATCAGATGGGCGCTGCCTCTTATTACATCCAGGCGATCAACGACAGCAACGGCAACAGCGGTAACTGGCGCGTCACGGCTGACCTCTATAAAGCCGATGCACCGGCAGCCACGCAGTCCACGACTTATCGTCGTTTCAACGGCGTCAACGAACTGCCTAAAGCAGAAGCGTATAAGCTTGAACCGTTCGATACCGTTTCGGTCAGCGGCTTCTTTGCCAGCCAGCCAGATGTGAACGACGCGATTTCAAAAGCGGCTAAGCAGAAAGGCGCGGCCTCCTTCTTTATCGTTCGCCAGATCGATGCCAACAGTGGCGGCAATCAGTATGTCACCGCCTATGTCTATAAAGCGGATGCTAAAGAACGCAAAGTACAGACACCGAATGCGATTCCTGCCGATTCAGAAGCAGGTAAAGCCGCGCTGGCAACCGGTGGTGCTGCAGCCGCTAACGTTGAGATTCCAGGCGTAGCCTCGTCTGAAACACCAAGCAATAAAGTGGGCCGTTTCTTCGAAACCCAAAGCTCAACCGGTAAGCGCTATACGGTGAATCTGCCAAACGGTAAATCCGTGCAGGAAGTGAACGCAATCACTGCCGCGCAGATGCAGCCGTTCGATACCGTTACCTTCACCGGACACTTCGGTACACCCACTGAGATTTCAGAAGAAGTGGCGAAGCGTGCAGCCGATAAAGGTGCGAAGTTCTACCACGTCACCCGCCAGTGGCAGAACCAGAGTGGCGGTAACCTGACCGTTACGGCTGACCTGTTTAAGTAGTCCCTTCAGGGCGGTACCCGCCGCCCTGCTGTTTGCATAATTACTGCGCTGTTTTGCATAGTCACGCATTGCCATCCCCTGCCACTCTCCGTAAAATCCTCCGCCTGTTTTACCGGATATTGTCTCTGTATTTTGCCGCTGCGCTGCGATAACTCAGTGATGAAATCCGGTTTACCCAGCCATATATGCTAGCGGGAAGGTTGTTTTGGAGAAAAAATTAGGTCTCGGTGCGCTGACGGCGCTGGTGCTCAGCTCAATGCTGGGTGCAGGCGTGTTCAGTCTGCCGCAAAACATGGCCGCAGTGGCTGGCCCGGCGGCGCTGTTGCTGGGGTGGCTGATTACCGGTGTCGGCATTATCTTTCTGTCGCTGGCGATGCTACTGCTGACCCGCCTTAAGCCCGAGCTGGACGGCGGCATCTTTACCTACGCCCGCGCCGGGTTCGGCGAACTGATGGGGTTCTGTTCCGCCTGGGGCTACTGGCTATGCGCGGTGATCGCCAACGTCTCCTATCTGGTGATTGTCTTCTCTGCCCTGAGCTTCTTCACCGATACGCCTGACCGGATTATCTTTGGTGATGGCAACACCTGGCAGGCGATGCTGGGTGCATCTGTGCTGCTGTGGCTGGTTCACTGGCTGGTGCTGCGCGGCGTGCAGACCGCGGCCAGCATCAATCTGATGGCGACGCTGGGCAAACTGGTGCCGCTGCTGCTGTTTATTGTACTGGCGGTGATGGCGTTCAACTATGATCGTTTCCGCTTCGATTTTTCCGGCGTCACGCTGGGAAAACCGCTCTGGGAGCAGGTTAAGCAGACCATGCTGATCACCCTATGGGTCTTTATCGGGGTCGAAGGTGCGGTGGTCGTCTCTGCCCGTGCTCGCCAGAAAAAGGATGTGGGTCGTGCAACCTTATTTGCCGTGCTGGCTGCGCTGCTGGTCTATCTGCTGGTCACGCTGCTGTCGCTGGGCGTGGTGCCGCGTGCTGAACTGGCTGAGATGCGTAATCCTTCAATGGCCGGATTAATGACCCGACTGATGGGTAACTGGGGCGATGCGGTGATTGCGGTGGGTCTGATTGTCTCCGTGTGCGGGGCCTATCTGAGCTGGACAATTATGGCCGCGGAAGTGCCGCTGATTGCCGCGCAACAGGGTGCCTTTCCCCGTAGCATTGCCCGGCAGAACCGCCATAACGCGCCAGCCGCCTCGCTGTGGCTGACCAACGGCAGTATTCAGCTCTGCCTAATCCTGATTGCCCTGACCGGTGCTGACTACAACAACCTGCTGACCATCGCCTCGGAGATGATTCTGGTACCCTATCTGCTGGTGGGGTTATATCTGATCAAAGTGGTGCGCGGACAGCATAAGCCGCTGGCGATGGCGATCGGTGTGGGTGCCAGCGTGTATGGCATCTGGCTGTTGTACGCCTCGGGACCCATGCACCTGATGATGTCAGTGGTGCTCTACACGCCGGGCCTGCTGCTGTTCCTGTTTGCACGACGCGGCGGCCGCGCCGATATTGCGCTGACCTCGCTGGAGCGGATTGCGATGGGACTGCTGATTGCCGCGACATTGCCCGCCGTATGGGAGCTGACGACGTAAAGCCTGCCCGAAAGGGTTTTCAGTGTGACTGCACTGGAATGGATACGCACAGCAGGTCATCCTGCTGTGTGAGATTCAGCGGCTTCGCATATTCGTAGTGGATGGCGTCCAGCTGCTCCGCCGAAAGTGGATAAGGGAGCTGGATATCAAAGCGACTAATCTGCTGCTGTTCTGCGAGAGTAATCAGGCGCGCGATGTTAATTTCGTCGCTGACCTGAGTAGAAATGATTTGTAATGCTAATTCTTTTAACGGGTCGTCACTGCCCTGTAAACGGTTTGCCGATTTACGTGTCACCATGCCAAATATCGGCATCACACCATAAATAGCATCGACGAAGCTCCAGCGCTTTTTGCAGGAAGCGGAAAGAAAGTCACTGTAATTGAAGCAGATGCGGTCGGGGTATATGGCTGATGCCAGCTCTTTATCAGACACACTAACGCTCCTCATGGTAATCATCAATATCCCAAACCTGGCGCAATAAGGCCGCGCTAATGATTGCACATTTTGCCGGATATATACCAGCAAGCCCTGGATATTTCGTGCGATAGCGTAGAGCTCAGGACCAGGAAAAGATATGCTTTCATCCATCCCTGACTCTGCCCTGTGAACTATGAACAAAATTGTTTATGTAGAAGATGAACCCGAAGTGGGTTCACTGATTGCGGCCTATCTTGGCCGTCACGATATTGAAGTCATTGTTGAAACACGTGGCGACCGTGCTGAAGCGGTTATCGCCGAACAGCAACCCGACCTGGTGATGCTGGATATCATGTTGCCGGGTAAAGATGGCATGACCATCTGTCGCGACCTGCGGGCCAACTGGCAGGGACCGATCGTGTTGCTTACCTCACTGGACAGCGACATGAACCATATTCTGGCTCTGGAGATGGGTGCGCAGGATTACATCCTGAAAACCACACCACCCGCTGTGCTGCTGGCCCGCCTGCGCCTGCATCTGCGCCAGTCTCAGCATGGGCAGCCGGAAGATGCGCCTGCTGCGCCTGCCGCGAATCGTATGCTGCGTTTTGGCTCGCTGACCATTGATGCCCTGAACCGTCAGGTGACGCTGTTTGACGAGCAGATCGCCCTCTCCACTGCGGATTTCGATCTGCTGTGGGTTCTCGCCAGCCATGCGGGTCAGACGCTTAACCGGGATGCACTGCTGAAAACATTGCGCGGCGTCAGTTATGACGGCCTGGACCGCAGCATCGACGTGGCCATCTCCCGCCTGCGTAAAAAGCTCCACGACAGCGCTACCGAGCCGTTCCGCATTAAAACCATCCGCAATAAAGGCTATCTGTTCGCCCCCCAGGCCTGGGATACCCGCGAATTATGAGAAAGCTCTTTATTCAGTTCTATCTGCTGCTGTTTGTCTGCTTTCTGGTCATGGCGCTGCTGGTGGGTCTGGTCTATAAGTTCACCGCTGAGCGCGCGGGCCGGCAGTCAATGAATGACCTTATGGCCAGCTCGCTCTACCTGATCCGCAGCGAACTGCGTGAGATCCCGCCGCGTGACTGGAACAAAACCATCAAGAGTCTCGATCTCGGCCTGTCGTTTGACCTGCACATTGAGCCGATGAGCAAATATCAGCTTGATGAAAGCAATATGCGCCGGTTGCACGCCGGAGAGATTGTCGCGCTCGACGATCAATACACCTTTCTGCAGCATATTCCGCGCAGCCACTATGTCTTATCGGTGGGGCCGATTCCCTATCTCTTTTATCTGCACCAGATGCGACTGCTGGATATTGCTCTGCTGGTGTTTATTGGCATGTCGCTGGCGCTGCCGGTATTTATCTGGCTGCGTCCGCACTGGCAGGAGATGCAGCGCCTGGAAAAAGCGGCACAGCGCTTTGGCCGGGGCGAGCTGGATGTGCGCACCCATTTCGACAGCACCTCCAGCCTGTTCCGGCTGGGCATCGCCTTTAATCAGATGGCCGAGAACATCAACACGCTGGTCGCCAGTAAGAAGCAGCTGATTGACGGTATTGCCCATGAGCTGCGAACGCCACTGGTGCGCCTGCGCTACCGGCTGGAGATGAGCGATAACCTGACGGATGGTGAACGGGTGGCGCTGAACCGCGACATCGGCCAGCTTGAAAGCCTGATTGAGGAGCTGCTGACCTATGCACGTCTTGATCGGCCGCGCGTCGATCTGAATCTGAAATCGCTGGATCTGGCCAGCTGGCTGAGTGAGCGGCTGGACGATTTCCGCACCATCAATCCGGACATACGACTTGACCTTGACCTGCCGCAGCGTGAAAACATCGGTGTTTCTGACACCCGACTCATGGAGCGGGTGCTGGATAACCTGGTGAACAACGCGCTGCGCTATGCGCAGCAGCGGCTGCGCGTCAGTTTATGGTTCGACGGTCCGGTCGGGTGTCTGCAGGTGGAAGATGACGGTCCGGGCATTCCGCCCGACGAACGTGAACGGGTTTTCGAACCCTTTGTCCGGCTTGATCCCAGCCGCGATCGCGCCACAGGCGGCTGCGGACTGGGCCTGGCCATTGTTCACTCCATTGCCCAGGCGCTGAGCGGCAACGTAACCATTGAGTCCAGCCCGCTGGGCGGTGCCAGCGTTCGCTTTTGCTGGCCGGTTGATCTAACCTTGCGGGAAATTCCGCTGCGTTAAAATCCACAAGGAGTCTTACGTGACCTCAGCGTATCAACAACTGACCAAAACCTTCCAGCGCCTTTCCCGTTTCAGTCACGTCACGGCTATCGCTGGCTGTGACATGCAAACCACCATGCCGCCAGGCGGCAGTCAGGCGCGTGGTGAAGCACTGGCCGAAATGAGCGTGTTGCAGCACCAGATCCTGACCGCCCCGCAGGTCGGCGAGTGGCTAAAGGCTGCTGAGCAGCAGTCCCTGAACGATGTCGAGCGGGCCAATCTCAACGAGATGCAGCGCGCCTATCAGCAGGCCACCCTGCTTCCTGATGATTTTGTGGAAGCCAAATCGATCGCCGGTTCAGTATGTGAACATGCGTGGCGCACTCAGCGTCCCGCTAACGACTGGCAGGGCTTTGCCGCCAACCTCAAAGAAGTCGTACGGCTGAGCCGCGAAGAGGCACAGCGTCGCGCTGACGCCAGTGGCTGTTCGCGTTACGATGCGCTGCTGGATCTCTATGAGCCGGGTATGACACGCGCCCGACTGGATGAAACCTTTGGCGAGCTGAAAACCTGGCTGCCCGCTTTGCTGCAGCAGGTTGTGGAAAAACAGGCACAGCAGCCATTTATCACGCCGCAGGGGCCGTTCGCCGTTCCAGCGCAGCGTCAGCTCGGTCTGAGCATTATGGAGACGCTGGGGTTCGACTTTAACCATGGCCGCCTCGACATCAGTGCGCATCCCTTCTGTGGCGGCGTCCCGGAAGATGTACGCATCACCACCCGTTACAACGAGAATGAGTTTCTCAGCGCCATGATGGGCGTGATTCACGAAACCGGTCATGCCCGCTATGAGCAGAATCTGCCGCAGCAGTGGCGCGGTCAGCCGGTGGCGCTGGCGCGCTCCACGGCTATTCATGAATCACAAAGCCTGTTTATGGAGATGCAGCTGGGTCGCAGCCGCGAATTCCTGCAGCGCATTCTGCCGCAGGTGATCGCGACCTTTGGCGATCAGCCCGCCCTGCAGGCGGATAATTTCGTGCGCCTGACTCAGCAGGTGAAACCAGGCCTGATCCGGGTTGACGCCGATGAGCTGAGCTACCCGGCGCATGTCATTCTGCGCTATGAAATCGAGCAGGCGCTGATTGAAGGCGAGATTGAGGTTGAGGACATCCCGGCGTTATGGGATGAGAAGATGATGCAGTCGCTGGGGCTGGATACACGCGGTAACTACCGCGATGGCTGTATGCAGGATATCCACTGGACCGACGGCGCATTTGGTTACTTCCCGACCTATACGCTGGGCGCGATGTATGCCGCACAGCTGTTCCGTTCGGTACAGAACGCCATTCCTCAGCTCAGTGAGCTGATTCAGCACGGTGAACTGCAGCCGGTATTTGACTGGCTGCAACAGAACATCTGGCAGCACGGCAGCCGTTTCTCCACCGACCAGCTGCTGATCAATGCCACCGGCGAAGCCCTGAATCCGGCTTTCTTCCGCCAGCATCTTGAACAACGCTACCTGAATAGCTAAGCTTCCGGGCGGTCTGCTGATCGCCCTTTCCCGCCTTTGTACAATCGGTTACACGCCGATACCAAACACCCACGGACACCGTTCATTGATTTCTCTATAGTCTCTTCACCGGCCCCGCAGTGGGCTACACATGAAAAAATAGTCTCCGAGGGATTTGCAATGAAAAAATTATTTGCACTGGTTGTCGCCGCTGCTATGGGTATGTCTTCTGTTGCTTTCGCTGCTGACACCACAGCTGCTCCAGCTGCTGCGCCAGCCGCAACAACTACTACTACCGCTGCAGCACCGGCTAAAACCGTTCACAAAACTGCGCACAAGAAACACCATAAAGCAGCTCAGAAAGCCCAGGCTGCTAAGAAACACCACAAAAAAGCAGTGAAAAAAGATGCCGCGCAGAAAGCGCAGGCTGCTAAAAAAGTGCACCACAAGAAAGCGGTAAAACCTGCTGCACAGAAAGCGCAGGCCGCTAAAAAAGTTCACCACAAAAAAGCAACTAAACCAGCCGCTCAGAAAGCGCAGGCTGCTAAAAAAGTTCACCACAAAAAAGTAACTCAGCCAGCTGCTCAGAAAGCCCAGGCTGCTAAAAAAGTGCACCACAAAAAAGTGGTAAAACCTGCTCAGAAAGCGCAGGCCGCTAAAAAAGTTCACCACAAAAAAGTTGTGAAACCAGCAGCTAAAAACTAAGGTCGCCTTCAGCGCACGGCCACGAGTTGATAATTAAAAACACCCGGTTCTGCCGGGTGTTTCTTTACTGGAGTGGATGAAATGACGAGAGTGGATGAAATAGTGCGTCGCTATCGCTTCGAAATTATTCTGCTTGTTATGATCCTGTGTGGCATTGTTGCAGCCAGTTTTTTTATTTAGCCGCTGTAGCGTACTGATTAACCAATAAAACTCCCTTTTTCAACGCTCACCGACTATAGTTACCGTACTTACGTAATAACAATAACGTTAATTTTTCTCGCCATTGAGATTTCTATGCGCCTGGCTACCCTGTTAATGGTTGGACTCTTCAGCTTTGCCACCACGGTTCACGCCGATGATGACGATGACTCGCCCACTCCTGCTGAAATTAAGATGCTGTTCTTCGGCAAGGATCATCGCCAGGCAATCACCGATATTACCGCTGCCCCCTGGGATGCCATTGGTCAGCTGGAAACCGAAAGCGGCAACCTCTGTACTGCCACGCTCATCTCTCCGCATCTGGCGCTGACGGCCGGACACTGTCTGCTCTCCCCGCCGGGTAATTTCGATAAGCCGGTTGCGCTGCGATTTATGGCCAGTGATAAAGGCTGGCGCTACGAACTTCATGATATTGATGCGCGGGTTGAACCCTCGCTGGCATCAAAATTAAAAGCGGATGGTGAAGGCTGGATCGTGCCGAGCAGTGCTGCGCCCTATGATTATGGCATCGTAATTTTACGCAATCCGCCCTCCGCGATTACGCCGATTCCATTATTCGATGGTTCACGCAGCGATCTTACTGCGGCACTGAAGCTGACCGGACGCAAAGTGACGCAGGCAGGCTATCCGGCCGATCATCTGGATACGCTCTACTCTCACAGTGATTGCCTGATTACCGGCTGGGCGCAGCGCGCCGTGCTGTCGCATCAGTGTGATACCCTGCCGGGTGACAGTGGTTCACCGCTGCTGCTCAAAAGTGATAAAGGCTGGCAGTTAATCGCGGTACAAAGCTCTGCGCCGGCAGCCAAAGATCGCTATCTGGCTGATAACCGCGCGATTTCGGTCACCTCATTTAAAGATAAGCTGGAATCTCTCGCGCAGTAATCTTTCTTACCCTTCATAGGATGCGCGCCTGTTACGGCGCGCATCCTGGCTTTTACCCTGATATCTGCTCCATTGTCTGCAGAATTCGCTTCTCTGAGATGGGATAGGGCGTACCCAGTTGCTGAGCAAAGTAGCTGATACGCAGCTCCTCAATCATCCAGCGAATGTTCTTCACCTCTTCATCATCCTGACGCTGCGGCGGCAATTTGTTGCGCCACGACTGATACGCCTGTTCCACTGCCTGCACTTTTAACATGCGCGCGCGATCGCTGTGAGGATCGGCAGGCAGTTTTTCCAGCCGCCGCTCAATGCCATTCAGGTAACGCAGCGTATCCGCCAGTCGCTGCCAGCCGTTGCCGGTGACAAAGCCGCGATAAACCAGACCACTTAATTGCGCCTTGATGTCGGACAACGCCAACGCCATCGTCATATCGACCCGGCCTTTGAGACGCTTATTGATGTTGAAGACGGCCGTCAGGATCTGCTCAACCTGCTTCGCAATGGTCACGACGGTCTCATTGAGTTCGCCGCGAACTTTGTCACGCAACTGCTCAAACGAGGTCTGATCCCAGGCCGGACCGCCCGCTTCACCCATCAGTTTGTCGATGCCACAGGCGATGCAGTCATCAATCAGCTCCAGCACTTTGCCATAAGGGTTGAAGTAAAGTCCGAGCTTGGCTTTGTTCGGCAACTTCTCGTGCAGATATTTAACCGGTGACGGCACATTCAGGAGCAGCAGACGACGCTGACCGCGCCACATCATTTTCTGCTGCTCCTGCTCGCTGTCAAACAGGCGAATGGCGACGCTCTCTTTCTCATCGACCAGCGCAGGCCAGGCTTTGACCTGATAGCTACCGCGCTTCTGTTCGTAGCTGCGCGGCAGTTCACCAAAGCTCCAGATATGCAGACCGCTCTGCTCCAGCCCGTCATCTGCCACTTTTGACAGCGTCTCCTGCACCTTGCCTTTCAGCTGTGCCTTGAGCGCGCTGAGATCTTTACCTTCCAGCAGTTTACGGTTGTGCTCATCCACCACCCGGAAGGTCATTTTCAGATGATCGGGCACCTGTTCCCACTGCCAGTTTTCCCGCTCCAGCGTGACGCCGGTCATGCGGCGAAACTCACGGGACAGCGCATCGGGAAGCGGCATCTCCATTGCGTTGACGCGTCCCAGGAACGCCTCGGCATAGTTGGGTGCCGGCACCAGGTTGCGGCGCAGCGGCTTGGGCAGTGACTTAATCAGCGCGATGATCAGCTCACGGCGTACCCCGGGGATCTGCCATTCAAAACCGCTATCTTCAATCTGATTCAGCAGCGGCAGCGGAATATGTACCGTCACGCCATCCGCATCGGCACCCGGCTCAAACTGGTAACTCAGCTTCAGTTTAAGGTTGCCCTGATGCCAGAAGTTAGGGTAATCAAGCTGGCTGACCTTATCCGCGCCCTCTTTGATCAGCATTTGTTTGTCGAAGTTCAGCAGCTCCGCATTTTCACGGCTGGCCTTTTTCCACCAGCTGTCGAAATGCTTCGCTGAGACCACCTCTTTGCCAATGCGCTGGTCATAAAAAGCAAACAGCGTTTCGTCATCCACCAGAATATCGCGACGGCGGGATTTGTGTTCCAGATCTTCGACTTCACTGCGCAGCTTCTGGTTAGCACGGAAGAAGGCGTGACGCGTCTGCCAGTCGCCCTCCACCAGCGCGTGACGGATAAACAGCTCACGGCTCAGAGTGGGATCAATGCTGCCATAGTTCACCTTGCGGGCGGCCACAATCGGCAGGCCATAGAGCGTAACCTTCTCGGCAGCCATTACCGCGCCCTGCGATTTCTCCCAGTGCGGTTCACTGTAGCTGCGCTTGATCAGGTGCTGCGCCAGCGGCTCAATCCACTCTGGCTCAATCCGCCCCGCCGTGCGGCCCCACAGGCGGCTGGTTTCAACCAGTTCTGCCACCATGGCCCACTTCGGCGGCTTCTTAAACAGCCCGGAACCCGGGAAAATCGAGAAGCGGGTATTGCGTGCGCCGGTGTACTCCTGCTTGTCGGTGTCCTTCTGACCGATGTGCGACAGCAGACCGCTGAGCAGCGCGCAGTGAACGGGCTGCAGCTCAGCCGGTTCACTGTTAACCGGAATGCCCAGTTCACGCACTACCTGCCGCAGCTGGGTATAAATATCCTGCCATTCCCGTACGCGCAGATAGTTCAGGAAGTCGCTTTTGCACTGGCGGCGGAAAAGGTTACCCGACAGGGCTTTCTGCTGCTCCGCCAGGTAGTTCCAGAGGTTCACATAGGCGAGGAAGTCGGAGTCTTTGTCGGCAAAGCGCCGGTGCTTCTCATCGGACGCCTGCTTTTTCTCTGCCGGGCGCTCGCGCGGGTCCTGAATCGACAGACCGGCGGTGATGATCATCACTTCACGCACGCAGCCAAATTTCTGCGCTTCCAGCACCATTCGTGCCAGACGCGGATCGACCGGCAACTGTGCCAGCTGACGACCGGAGCCGGTGAGTTTGTAGTGTCCGCTCTCCTCATTCAGGGTCAGCGCACCCAGCTCTTCCAGCAGGCGGACGCCATCCTGAATGTTGCGCTTATCGGGTGCTTCCACAAACGGGAAAGCAGCGATATCGCCGAGTCCCAGCGAGGTCATCTGCAGGATCACCGACGCCAGGTTGGTACGCAGGATTTCCGGATCGGTAAAGGCCGGACGGCTCAGGAAGTCATCTTCCGAGTAGAGACGAATACAGATACCGTCTGAAACACGGCCGCAACGCCCTTTACGCTGGTTGGCGGAGGCCTGCGATATCGGCTCAATCGGCAGGCGCTGCACCTTGGTGCGGAAACTGTAGCGGCTGATACGCGCCGTACCGGGATCGATGACATATTTGATCCCGGGCACCGTCAGCGAGGTTTCCGCCACGTTGGTCGCCAGCACGATGCGACGGCCACTGTGCGACTGAAATACCCGGTTCTGTTCGGCGTTCGACAGTCGCGCATAGAGCGGCAGCACTTCGGTGTGCGGCAGGTCGCGTTTGTTCAGCGCATCGGCGGTGTCGCGGATTTCGCGCTCACCGCTCATGAAAATCAGAATATCGCCGCGACTCTCGCGTCCCAGCTCATCCACCGCATCAAATATCGCCTGCAACTGATCGCGATCGCCATCATCCGCTTCTTCAACCACCGGCCGGTAGCGCACTTCGACCGGGTAAGTCCGGCCGGAAACTTCAATCACCGGCGCGTTGTTGAAGTGCCGCGAGAAGCGCTGCGGATCAATGGTCGCCGAGGTAATAATCACTTTCAGATCGGGGCGGCGCGGCAGCAGCTCACGCAGATAACCGAGCAGGAAATCGATATTCAGGCTGCGCTCGTGCGCCTCATCAATGATGATGGTGTCATATTGCATCAGCAGGCGATCCTGCTGGATCTCCGCCAGCAGGATACCGTCGGTCATCAGTTTAATCTGCGTCAGGTCGCTGACCTGGTCGTTAAACCGCACCTTATAGCCGACACAGCCGCCCAGTGAGGTACTGAGCTCATCAGCAATGCGATTCGCCACAGTGCGCGCAGCCAGACGACGCGGCTGTGTATGACCAATTAACCCGGTGATACCGCGTCCCAGCGCCAGACAGATTTTCGGCAGCTGCGTGGTTTTACCTGAACCGGTTTCACCCGCAACAATCACCACCTGATTGTCGCGAATCGCCGCCGCAATATCCTGCTGCTTCTGACTGACCGGCAGATTGTCCGGGAATGTTATGGCTGGCGTTGCCGCGCGGCGCTGGGCCACGCGCTGTTCAGCAGCAATAAATTCCTGCTCCAGCTCGCGGGCAATGCCCTGCTGTGCCTCGGGATTTTTAGCTTTTCTGGCACCCTGCAAGCGGCGCTGCAGACGCTGGCGATCGCGCAGCATGACACCGTCGAGCCGTGGCCAGAGCGCTGCCAGTGGGGAAGTATCGGGAGATGACATAATAGTGACGTACCTTACTCAGACGGTGTCGCTGCCTGAAGCAGCGCCCTGCAAGCCGGGATAACCAGCTGATTCAATAAATATAATTGCGCGCATAATAGCACATTCTGAACCGTTCCGGCGGCTCGCCCCGGTTACGCTTATTCAATAAATTCGAACATGGGTCTCGAAATATTGCGCTTTCACCGCGCCATCGATAACCGTAGAGTGTAAACCATTGAGCGGAAAGTCTTCCGCGTAACAGACAGGAAACCACCATGAGCAAAGTTTTAGTTCTGAAATCAAGCATCCTTGCAGGCTACTCACAGTCAAGCCAGCTCGCTGACTTCTACATCGAACAGGCAAAGGCACAGGGTAAAGACGTCACTGTACGTGATCTGGCCGCTAACCCGATTCCGGTTCTGGATGGTGAGTTAGTCGGTGCAATGCGCCCATCTGAAACGCCGCTGTCACCCCGTCAGCAGGAAGCACTGGATCTGTCCGATGAACTGATTGCAGAACTGCAGGCTCATGATGAAGTGGTGATTGCCGCGCCAATGTACAACTTCAACATTCCAACCCAGCTGAAAAACTACTTCGACCTGATTGCCCGTGCTGGCGTGACGTTCCGCTACACCGAAGCAGGCCCGGAAGGTCTGGTTAAAGGCAAAAAGGCTGTGGTGATCTCCAGCCGTGGCGGCATTCACAAAGATACCCCAACTGACCTGCTGACCCCTTACGTTAAGCTGTTCCTGGGCTTCATCGGCATCACTGACGTTGAGTTCGTGTTTGCTGAAGGCATCGCGTACGGTCCGGAAGTGGCCAGCAAAGCGACCGCTGAAGCAAAAGACACAATTAAGCAGATCGTGACCGCATAAGTCTCAGTCATCTCAGGATGACGCTGGAAACCGGGCCATGCGCCCGGTTTTTTTTCGCCTGTCACTGGCCGCTGCCTGCTTCCTTTCTCAGCCACTGACCGTTAATGCCGCGCACATATTCCCCCGCGGCCGCTCGGCCCACCAGCTTCTGTCCGGCAATACTGGCGATATCAGCCGTGGAGAGATTATTCTGCTCTGCCAGTCGCTGATACTCCTGTTTACGTCCGGCGTTGATACGCTGCACCAGCGCCAGCGTTTCACTGTCCTGTGACCGTGCCGCCAGATAACCTGAGAGCGTTTCGCCTGCCAGACCCGCTTGCCGCGCTTCATTGAGCGTCAGTGCCCAGGCAGGCTGCGCCATCGCCAGAGCGAGTAACAGCGCCGCACTTATGCGTTTCATCGTTGCTCTCCTCAGAACAGACCGCTCTGGTTTTTCAGTAACGCTTCCACATCCTTGTCGACTTTGATGTGAATCTCATGCTCGATTCTTACGTTCATATTAATGGTGATGGGATCTTTGGGTGCCGTGACTTCGATGCGCGGCACGCAGCCAATGCTCAGCAGTCCGGCTGCCAGAACCAGTAATGGCCTCAGGCTCATGGTGAATTGTCCTTGTTCGATGGCAAAGTCGCATGTTGCTCTAACCAGGATTGCAAATTATCGCCGAAGCGCAGGCTGCGCCAGAGCTGAAAAAGGTTTTCCTGATGATGATAATTAAGATTGACCGTCTGCCGACGGTTACTGAACTGGCTGACGCCCTGCACCTGTGCTTCCATAGTAAGGTCGCCGAGGTTATCCAGATTGATCGTGGCCCAGCTGCGAGAGACCTCCATATAGCGTAACCAGTCCAGCGCCGCGCCGGTCGCTACGTTGTTGCGGGTAATGGCATCCGCCATATCTTTATCCAGCCGGAAGGTCAGCGGGCCGCTGTTGGCAATCCATCCCTTCTCCACCAGCCAGCGCGGATTATTGAGCCACAGCGGCAGTTCGCCGTTAACCTTGCCCGACATGGCGAACTGTTTCGGCTTCAGTGCCGTTACCAGCTCGCTGAGGCTGATTTGACGCAGCGACACCCGGGCGGGTTCATGCTGCGGCATGCGCAGGGAGGGCAGCGTGATTTGTCCGCCCAGCAGATCGAGGCTGACATCCTGCAGCGTCAGCGGCGCCTGTTCAGACCACGGCCAGTTCCCCTGCAGGTCGGCGCGAATATTCTGCATCGCAAACTGGTTCTTCACCTCGGCAATGCGCAGTGAAACCGGGCCATGCTGCCCAAACTGCCACTGCTGCTCGTGGAATCTGAACGGCAGCGAGAAGTCGATACCGTTTACCTGGCTGTCCGGCGTCCAGACGCTGCCCTGCTTAACCGTCCAGTGGCCCCCGGCCTGGAAGCCCTGATCGCTGGCGGCGGAAAAAGCGACCTGTGCCTGCAGACTGCCGCCCTGAATCTGCATTTTCATGTCGGGGCTGATCAGCGGCTGAAATACCGTCAGCGACTGAGCCGGCCACCAGGCCTGGCCGCGTAATCGTTCGCCATCCCAGCGACCATTCACCCGCAGCGGGCCAACCTTGCCCGCTTTTAACTCGCCCCGCCAGAGGAAATAGCCGGGATCCCGGCCTTTAGCTTCAAAGTCGAGCACTGAGTCAGCCAGACGGCCGCCATAAGTGAAGCGGGTCGGTCCCGCCTGCAGTCTGAAATGGCCATTAAAAGAAGGATGTGCCGCATCACGCTGCCAGTTTACCGGCTCAGTCAGCGTCAGACGCGGTTTTGCTATGTTGACGCTGCCGTAGGCCAGCTGATTAAAGCCGGCAGACAGAATATCAAGCTGGATCAGTGTGTCATGCCAGCCGCCGGTTCCTTTAACATCCCAGCGAGCCTGCAGCGGCAGCATCTCGCCTCCGCCCCAGTAGCGCCAGTTCCATTCACCCTTATCGGGCCAGAAATCTGTGGCGCGGCCATCGAGATGCAGCCGGAAGCGGCCAAAACTGGCATCGTGTGCGTTGAGAATCGCCTGCAGGCGACCATCTATGCCCTGTGAGGAGAGACGCACACCCGCCAGCGGCCAGCGCGCCTCATCCACTTCCAGCGTTGACAGCAGCCGGCCACGCAGACGCAGCAGCGATTTAGGTTGCAGCACCAGTTGAGGATCGAGCAGCGAACCACTAAGCACACCCGGAATCGAGCCGTAAAGTTGCATATCGGCCAGTTTGCTTTCACCGGTCAGCTGAAACGGCAGGTTGCTGTTGGTCAGGCTAAGGTTACCGGGACCGACGCCCAGCACCACGTTGCCCTTGCCGCCGCGTCCCTGCGTCAGCAGGTTAACGCGACCCTTAATCTGGCTGCCTTCAAGGCCCGACTGCCAGTTATCCAGCGTCAGGTTAACGTACCCAGACAAGGGCTGGTCCGCCAGTGGCCAGAAGTATTCGCCCTTTTCAATCCGAATCTGCTCGCGGCTGATCTGCCACGGTAACCGGAGAAGCGGTCTGCTCTCTTCCGCCATTGCCACCCGCAGCTCGCCCTGCTGCTGCTGCCAGTTGAGCGTCAGCTGCAGCGGGTGTGGCAGCGCGTCCAGCGCCAGTTGCCCGGCCACCTCACCGTTTACCGGCAGATCTGTGGCGAAGGTGGGCAACGTCAGATGACCACTCAGCGTGACGGGTTCAGGCAGTGCAGGATGGGTGAGCGTCAGGTCACGGATAGCGAGCTGCTGACCGATCAGCGTGGCCGCCAGCTGCAGATTATCGCCGTGGTAATTGAGTTGCTGGCGATCTTTTTCCAGCGTGAGATCCAGCGCGCCCGCATAGGTCTGCCAGGGCGCGACAATCAGTTTGCCCAGATGAACGTCGGCGCCAGGCAGCATTGCCTGCCATTCGGCCAGCGTTTTAGGCGCAACCGTACTGTTACTGGCCGGTAGTTTTTGCAGGCAGTCACTATCCAGCGTCAGCGCTTCCGCATTGAGTTTCCAGCGCGACTGATGCCAGCCCAGTGACACCGCCTTTATGGTGGCCAGCGAGCAATCACCGGCGAGATAACGAATCTGAGGCAACCACAGTCCACCGTTCCGCCAGCGCGGCGCGCCTGACAGCGCAATGCGCGTCCCGTCAGGCAGCCATATGCCGGCCAGCCGTGGCAGCCATTGCGTCACAGTCAACATCAGGCCGAGCAGCAGCAGAATCAGCGCCAGAATAGCCGCCAGCCGTCGCCGGAAAATCCGTGGCATAAAAGCCATAATCCTTTTCCTTACAGTATCCTGACAACGATGATGGCATGTAATCTGCCAGAGGTGAAGGCCTGCGCCAGGCGCAAATCAGCTGTTTCAGCAAAGTCAGTCAGAAAACGTTATCCTTGGTTTATCACTCTGCAGGAGCATAACGATGAAGATCGCGGTTTACAGCACCAAACATTACGATCAGAAATACCTTGAGCAGGTTAATCAGCAGTTCGGTTTTGAACTGGTGTTTTTTGACTTTTTACTCTCTGAAAGCACGGCGAAAACGGCTGTGGACTGCGATGCCGTCTGCATCTTTGTCAATGATGACGGGAGTCGCCCGGTGCTGGAAGAGCTGGCCGGATTGGGTGTGAAATATATCGCGCTGCGCTGTGCCGGTTTCAATAATGTCGACCTGGCTGCAGCGAAAGAGCTGGGTCTGGAAGTCGTCCGGGTTCCGGCCTACTCACCGGAAGCGGTGGCTGAACACGCGATCGGCCTGATGATGACCCTGAACCGCCGAATTCATCGTGCATATCAGCGTACCCGTGATGCAAACTTTTCGCTCGATGGCCTGACCGGTTTTAACATGCACAACAAAACTGCGGGCGTTATCGGCACCGGTAAAATCGGGATTGCGACGATGCGCATTCTGAAAGGATTTGGTATGCGGCTGCTGGCATTTGACCCTTACCCCAGCGAGCAGGCACTAAAGCTGGGCGCGGAGTATGTCGATCTGAAAACGCTGTTTGCTGAATCCCACGTCATTACGCTGCACTGCCCGCTGACGCCAGAGAATCATCATCTGCTTAACGCTGACGCGTTTAAACAGATGCGCGATGGCGTGATGATTATCAACACCAGTCGCGGTGGTCTGATTGATTCACAGGCGGCGATTGACGCGCTGAAACAGCAGAAGATCGGCGCGCTCGGCATGGATGTTTACGAGAATGAACGCGACCTGTTCTTTGAAGATAAGTCGAATGATGTGATTCAGGACGATGTATTCCGCCGTCTGTCGGCGTGCCATAACGTGTTGTTCACCGGCCATCAGGCGTTTTTAACCGCCGAAGCACTGACCGCCATTTCTGAAACGACGCTGAGTAATCTCAGCCAGCTCGACCGTGGTGAGGAGTGTCCGAACCGACTCTCTGCCTGATTATTCTCTGTATAGCTATGCGGGCCGGAGCAATCCGGCCTGTTCATCAGCGCGCGCAATTTCCGCCAATTAACGCCTGCTCATCACAGCGACGGCCATTCACTAACTGACACATTCCCACACGCGATCCATCCAGCTGATGCGAGAAGGCCAGCGTTCCACCCGCATTCGAACAGGTGCTTTCTGCCAGGGAAGACATCACCACCCGTGGCTGGATATGGGCGGCGGTGGCTTGTTGTGGTGGCTCGTTATCATCACTGTTGCTGCTGCAGGCAGAGAGTAATAGCGCGGCACCGGCCAGCAAAAAGGTGGCTGCTTTCATCAGTCGGACTCCGGGAATGGGTGTAATAGGCTGGCTCAGCATATGTCAGGCGGCACAAGGGGTCGAGAGGTGAAACAGCTTTTTACAAAATTCTCCGGCGTCATTTGCAAGCAGAATTATCTTGTTTACCTGCTATCGCTGAACTGTCACCCTTTTGCGGCCCCTTTTATTTCGGAGTAAAGCCATGTTAATGGATATGTTAATTCGCATCGCCCTTGCCGGCATTCTCGGCGGCCTGATTGGTCTGGAGCGGCAGATGCGGGCTAAAGAAGCGGGATTGCGTACTCATATTCTGGTCGGAATCGGCAGTGCCATGTTCATGCTGGTGTCGAAATATGGCTTCGCCGACATGCTCAGCAGCGACCATGTGGCCCTTGATCCCAGCCGTATTGCCGCTCAGGTGGTTAGCGGCATGGGCTTTCTTGGCGCGGGCACTATCATGATTCAGAAGCAGGTGGTGAAAGGCTTAACCACCGCTGCGGGATTATGGGTTACGGCGGCGATTGGTCTGGTAATCGGCAGCGGCATGTATGAGATCGGCATTTATGGCACGGTGCTGGCGCTGGTGGTGCTGGAGGTGTTCCGCCGTCTGAGCCATGTTTTAATCGGCAAACACCATACGCTGCTGGTCTACCTTAAACCCAAAAGTGTGCCGCTGGTGCTGCTGGTGATGCAGCGGGAAGGCATTCGCTACGGCAATGTGACGGTGATTAATCGTGATGAAGAGAGCGGTCTGTGCGAACTGAGTGTTCAGGTGACGCTTTCACGCAAATCAAATGATGCGCACCTTTATGACAAGGTTATGGAGATCAAGGGGGTTCAGTCGCTGGAAATGATGTAATCCCGCCGGAAATAGGCCTCAGACCAGATATCTTCCTGCAGGCATCCGGACATCGCAGAAGGCGATTAGTAGCAGCCAGCGCCTTCTGCCCTCCCCCATCCGAATCCCTCTGCCCGCAAATCAACGAAGCCACAGCCTGACCTGAGACATAGAGCGAGCCGGTAATTAATGGCATAATCCGTTATTGTTTATCATTGTAATAATTTTCCCCGGGGACCAATGCGCCAAAACTCTGACCATTCTCAAGATACCCTGCCTGCTGCTGCGCGAAAAAATTACCAGCCTGCATTAATGGTGCTGATTTTTACGCTGATTGCGGGCGCGGGTGCTGTGACAATCATGATGATCCTGGATCATCGGAACTCGGTTAATAATGCGCTGGAGACCGGACAATGTCTTGCTGGAGAAGGTGCGGAAGATATTCTGGAAGTACTCAGGCATTTTTTACATCATGCTTATCGCTGGATTTTTCAGGCCTGCGGCTGAATTCAGTGCAGCAAAAAATGGAGTAAACCATGCCGGTTGACCAGCAGCAGAACGCCGCAATACATAACCGCAACATAGCAAATTAAGAAGAGTATCAATGTCATAATAAATCTGATGCCGTACTTTTTTATTTTACGATTTTTATCGGGATGCCTCATAGACATTAAATATTGATTCATTTTTTTTCACATAGATAGCCCGACATTAAACGGCTTCACAGGCAGTCTGTATTGACGAAAGGTGCGAACCGACAGGTCAATGTAAGAGAGTCTGTGTAAACGCATATAAGCATAAATGTAAACGACCGCGCTCACGCAGTCTGCATATCGGATGTCATGAACATCCCTGATTTTACTGGAAAGTCATTTTTTATTGCGCGCCACAGGAATTATAAAACTATCGTTTTTAATGAGATACACAACACGTCAGTGCGTCTGAATTTATTATTATAGACCCAACGGGTCAACGCACATTCAACAGAGCCTGTTTTTAAGATTATCACCTGAAAAATGAAAGCAGCGATTAATATCCGACTCACTGCGAATTTAACGGAAACATTTCTTTTGATGTGCATCAAATCAGATCGATACAACCCGCAATGCATTTAGGCCTGATTGAGTTAAAGCATCGCATGCTGTGTTTTTTATTAATCCGGTAGTGCTGATGAAAATTTTTTTAATTATCTCTGTCATTTTTATGGCCACAGCTTGTGCGGTAAAAAGAGAGCATGCGCGGACTGATGCTTACCCGTCATCACCGCCGTCCTGTTCAACGCACAGTGATGAAATTGATTGTCAGTGGAAAGATGTGCCCGTCAGCTGACATCGCGCAGCTGAAACCTTTTCGAGTCGTCTCAGCCCGCCGGTTTGCTCACGACGAAGCAAAACCCGCCCTCTTTGCTCGCGCTCTTTCGCAGTACCGCATTCCGGCAATCATCGCCCTGACGGGAAAGCGGCCTGTGACTCTGACGGCGATTATCCGCTGATTACTTCACTCCAGTACTGGCATTCGCGGCAACAATCCGTACCATACGCTGCATATTCGTGACATCACAGTGAAGTGACCGGCTGGGCGCGCGCATCAATACGCCCTTTAGCTACGCTTTCTGGTTTTTGAGATAGGTAAAAATGCAAGATAATCAAACGGTTGACAAGAAAGAACAGTACAACCTGAATAAACTGCAGAAGCGTTTGCGTCGTAATGTCGGCGAAGCCATTGCAGATTTTAATATGATTGAAGAAGGCGACCGCATCATGGTCTGCCTGTCGGGCGGTAAAGACAGCTACACCATGCTGGAAATTTTGCGCAGTCTGCAAAAAAGCGCACCGGTAAACTTCAGCCTGATTGCCGTCAACCTGGACCAGAAACAGCCGGGCTTCCCTGAGCATATTCTGCCGCAATATCTTGAGTCACAGGGTGTTGAGTACCGGATTGTCGAAGAAGATACCTACTCCATCGTCAAAGATAAGGTTCCGGAAGGCAAAACGACCTGCTCACTCTGCTCGCGCCTGCGCCGTGGCATTCTCTATCGTGTAGCAACAGAACTCGGTTGCACAAAAATTGCGCTGGGCCACCATCGCGATGACATCCTGCAGACGCTGTTCCTGAACATGTTCTACGGTGGAAAACTGAAAGGCATGCCGCCAAAGCTGATGAGCGACGATGGCAAGCAGATTGTGATCCGTCCACTGGCCTACTGCCGTGAGAAAGATATCATTCGTTTCTCCGAAGCACGTCAGTTCCCGATTATTCCGTGCAACCTTTGCGGTTCGCAGCCGAACCTGCAGCGTCAGGTGGTAGCCGATATGCTGCGTGACTGGGATAAGCGCTATCCTGGCCGTATCGAAACCATGTTCAGCGCGATGCAAAACGTGGTGCCGTCGCACCTGGCAGATATCAATCTGTTCGATTTTAAAGGCATCAAACATGGCGATGCAGTCGTTGATGGCGGCGATCTCGCCTTTGACCGGGAAACGCTGCCAGCTCAGCCTGTGGGCTGGCGGGTCGATGAAGACGATGTACCCGATATCAGCGCGCGTCTGGATGTACTACAGATTAAATAAGTGCGGGAAAGTCTAAGGGCGTGCTGCAGGCAGCACGCCCTTTTTTATATGTTTCGATGAGGCGGTGGATCCATTATCGGCGGAAATTCCGGATCGGTTGGTGGATCAGGCTGCGGTTGCGGCTGGGGAATGGGTTCAGGAATCGGGATTGGATCCGTGGGGATCGGCTCGCTGTTAAGAATCGCGCTCATGCCGTAC
The DNA here is from genome assembly GCF_015654165.1 of Pantoea sp. SM3640. Classification (NCBI taxonomy): domain Bacteria; kingdom Pseudomonadati; phylum Pseudomonadota; class Gammaproteobacteria; order Enterobacterales; family Erwiniaceae; genus Pantoea; species Pantoea sp. SM3640. Next base: position 1,777,040 of record NZ_CP064872.1, on the reverse strand, counting down.
TCCTTTTCTTACGAATGGAGTTTAAGCTTAGATAAGGAACGGCATTACAGCCAGGCAGACAAAAAAAAGCCGGCACACTGGCCGGCATGTTTCGAATTAAATGTGCTATGCAATAATTCTAAATATGGAAGTAAGACAATATGGAGCGCAACGCCCATCGCTTGACGTTGCATTCACCTGCGGGAGAGAGTTTGCGTCAGCTGCGGCAACGGGTTCTTGATGTCGATCAGCTTTTGCTCGCTTAACGGGATTTTCAGCCCCTATATCGGGATTACCGCATTACCCTTTGGCGCATCAGAGCCAGCGCCGTTTACGCAGATAGCCCGCCACCCCTACTGCCAGCGCCACCAGCAGCAGACAGAAGATTGAAAACCCATATTTCCATCCACCGCCCGGAATGCCGCCCAGGTTGACGCCAAACAGGCCGGTCAGGAACGTGGCGGGCAGAAAGATCATCGCCATCAGTGACATGGTATAGGTGCGGCGGTTCATCGATTCCGCCATCGCAGAGGCGACTTCATCAGCCAGAATCGCGGTGCGCGCCACGCCTGCATCCAGATCGTCCAGCCCGCGTCCCAGACGGTCGGCAATTTCCTGCATCCGGCGGCGTTCGCTGTCATCCATCCAGGCCAGTTTTTCACTGGCCAGCCTGGCATAGACATCGCGCTGAGGTGCCATATAACGTCGCATCACAATCAGTTGCTTGCGCAGCAGGCCCAGCTCGCCGCGCGCGGGCATCCGCTGATCAAGCAGCGCATCTTCCAGCTCAATGATTTTGTCATGTAACTCTTCGATAAATTCGCTGGTGTGATCGGTCAGCGCATCACAGACATCCACCAGCCAGCTGCCGCAGTCAATCGGCCCATTGCCGTTTTGCAAATCGGTGAGCACTTCATCGACGGCAGAGACTTTGCGCCGCCGGGTCGAGACGATGAGCTTGTCGTTGATAAAGACCCGCATGACCACCAACTGGTCGCGACGTGCATCGCTATTGTGGTTGACGCTGCGCAGTACGATCATAAACCCGTCGCCCAGTCGGCTAACGCGAGGACGCATGCTGTCGCCTGCTAAGGCGTCACGCACCGTATCGGGGATCTGTGGCGTTGACTGCAGCCATTCGGCGCTCTTGCGATGGGTATAGTTGAGATGCAGCCAGCAGGGCTGCTCACACTGGATGACTTCATCTTCAGCAATCGGGATCATCCCACCCTTGCCATCCAGCTGGCAGGAAATGATGGCATCTGAAACCTGTAATGCTTTTCCTTCAATAACGTCCACACCGTCCCCTCTCTACTAAAATCAATACGATACAGTCTAGCGTGACGGCGTTGGGTTGCAATCTCCGGGCTGTGTAGAAAGATGTCAGCCGATGGCCGGAAAACCGGCCATGACAGGCTTAGTGCTTTTCAATCCAGAGTTCACGACTGTAGGCGACGTCTTCAGGATTGGTGATGGGATAGCCTTTGACCCAGGGTTTAATGAGGCGGCCATTGGTGTACTGATAGATAGGGGCAATGGGTGTCTGTTCAGCCAGGATCTGCTCCGCCCGGTTGTAGTCGCTGTTGCGCGCCTGGTCATTGGTCTCTTTGCTGGCTTTGGCGATGACCGCATCATAATCCGCGTTGCTGAAACGCGAAATATTACTGCTGTTGCCTGAGGTCAGCAGATTCAGGAAGGTAGAGGGCTCATTGTAGTCACCCACCCACGAAGCACGGATTACATCAAAGTTCCCGCTATTACGGCTGTCGATATAGGTTTTCCACTCCTGATTCTCCAGCGTGACATCCACCCCGAGGTTCTTTTTCCACATTGAGGCCACAGCAATTGCAATCTTCTGATGGCTTTCAGAGGTGTTGTAGAGCAACTTGAGTTTCAATGGCTTGCCAGGACCATATCCGGCTGATGTCAGCAGTGCTTTCGCCTGCGCGTTCAGGGTGTTCTGATCGTGCTGCTGCATAAAAGTGGGCAAGGGCTTAAAGCCTGCTGTCACATCTGGCGTAAAGTGCCACGCCGGCTTCTCACCGGTGCCCAGCACTTTTTCAGCAATGACTTTGCGGTCAATAGACCATGACAGCGCTTTACGAACCCGCACATCGGCAGTCGGCCCCTTCTGCGTATTAAAGGCATAATAATAGGTGCCTAACTGGTCAGGTGTGTAGACCTCTCCCGGCAACGTTTTTTTCAGCATCGCATACATATTCTTAGGGAAGGATTCGGTGATATCGACATCATTCGCGCGATAGCGCTTGGTGGCGCTCGACTCTTCATTGATCGGGACAAAGGTCACTTTTGTCAGCACCGAATGTGCATCATCCCAGTAGTCCGGATTACGGATCAGGACGATTTTTTCATTTACCACCCGCTCGCTGAGCTGATAGGCACCGTTGCCCACCAGTTTGCCGGGGGACGTCCAGCTGTCGCCCTCCTGCGCAATCGTCTTCTGAGGAACCGGGAAGAGCGCCACGTTAGCCACCAGCGCCGGGAACCACGGCACAGGACGATCCAGCGTCACTTTCAGCTGCGTTTTACCCTGAGCGATCACACCCAGCTTATCGGGCGTCATTTCGCCTTTGGTAATCGCTGCCGCATTTTCAATGCCGCTTAAGCCCGCGAACCAGGCAAAGGGTGAACTGTTTTTTGGATCGACCAGGCGCTGCCAGCTGTAGACAAAATCCTGCGCAGTCACCGGATCGCCGTTTGACCAGCGCGCGTTATTGCGCAGGGTGAAGACCCAGGTTTTATTGTCGTTACTGCTCCAGCTCTGTGCCACGCCCGGCACAATCTTGCCCTGTGCATCCTGATTGGTCAGGCCTTCAAACAGATCGCGAATCACCTGAATTTCCGGCAGTCCGACTGCTTTAAGCGGATCAAGTGAAGCGGGTTCATCTTTAATGTGGCGAACGATCTGCTGCTGTTCAGCCAGCTGTGCGCCAGCGGGTGGATTCGCCGCGATAGCGGGTGTGATAACACTGCTCAGACTGATTGCTGCCAGCGTCATGCGAAAGGTCTTAACCATCATCACTCCTTTACCCCAAAGAAGTGCTGCATCAGTCTGTTGCTGATACAGCTTGTGCAGGGCACTTTAGCGCAAATGGCTGACAGATAAATAGCTATTTTCCGCGCACGGCTTTTCCGCTACTTTGAGTAAAACCCTTTGAGGAAATGAGTATGTCACCACTCCATCCGCGACCCCTGCGGGGCAAACTTGACGTTCCCTATCAGCAGTATGGCCGCTCTGTGCTGGGCGCACCGCTGCTGTGGTTTCCGGCTCCGCTCGGCGATCCCGACAGCGGTCTGATCCTGGCCGGCACCCATGGTGATGAGAATGCGGCCATCGCGACGCTCTCCGCCGCATTACGCACGCTGCCCGACGGCATGCGTCGGCACCATGTGGTATTAGCGGTGAATCCGGATGGCTGTCAGCTTGGGCTGCGCGCTAACGCAAATGGCGTCGATCTCAACCGTAACTTCCCGGCAGCAAACTGGCAGTCAGGCGAGACGGTGTATCGCTGGAACAGCGCGGCCGATGCGCGTGATGTGGCGCTCTCAACCGGCACGCATCCGGGCTCTGAACCGGAAACCCAGGCGCTCTGTGCCCTGATTCATCAGCTTAAGCCGCGCTGGATCGTCTCATGGCATGAACCGCTGGGCTGCATTGACGATCCGCATCAGGTGGAGATTGGCGGCTGGCTGGCCAGCCACACCGGCCTTCCCCGCGTCAGCAGCGTCGGCTATGACACGCCAGGCTCATTCGGCAGCTGGTGTCACGATCTCAGTCTGCCCTGCGTCACCGCTGAAATGCCGGTGATTTCCGTGGATGAAGCCACAGAGACTTACCTTGAGATGATGGTCAACCTGCTGCGCTGGCAGCAATAATCAGCTGACCGTTGCGCACGTTGATCGCCGGTTCTGCATCGACCGCCAGCCAGGTTGGCCCGTCGAGATCGGCGAAGCGGGTCTGCGGCACCAGCGGCAGCGCAGCGCGTATCGCCCGCGAGGTACAAAGCATGCAGCCCAGCATCACCGTAAAACCCTGCTGCTGAGCCGCATCGGCCAGCGCCAGCGCCTCGGTCAGCCCGCCCGTTTTATCCAGCTTAATGTTGACCATCTCATAGCGGCCTCGTAGTGCCACCAGGCTTTCGCGGGTATGACAGCTCTCATCCGCGCAGATCGGTAACGGATGGATAAAGTTCTCCAGTGCCGCATCCTCATCCGCGGGCAGAGGCTGCTCGAGCATCGCCACATTGATATCGGCCAGCAGCTGACAGCGTGCCGCCAGGCCTTCGGCGTGCCATGACTCATTCGCATCCACAATCAGCGTCGCGTCCGGCACGGCGGCGCGGATCGCCATCAGCCGTTCGGTGATGAAATTATCGTCCAGTTTAACCTTCAGCAGCGTTGCACCATGCTGCCACAGCGCCAGTGCGCTGCTGGCCATCGCCTCCGGAGTATCGATACTGACGGTCTGTGCGGTGACCACATTCTCAGGCGCGCTAACGCCGCTAAGCTGCCAGAGGCTGCTCTGCTGCTGATGTGCGGCTAAATCCCACAGGGCGCTGTCAATCGCGTTGCGTGCAGCACCAGCAGGCAGCGCCTGTTGCAGCGCTTCGCGCGTCATGCCCTGTTGCAGCGCGGGCAGCAGCGTGGCGATTTGCGCCAGCACCGAGGCTTCGCTTTCACCGTAGCGCGCATAAGGCGTCGCTTCTCCGACGCCTTTGACGCCGTCTTCCTCAATTTCAACCACCACCACTTTGACTTCGGTTCGCGTTCCACGGGCTATGACAAACGGCGTATGCAATGGCCAGGCTTCGGGATAACTTTTTACCGTTCTCATTTCCACTCCACAATGCAGGATGCAGTGGCAGACCGCCACGTTAAATTCAACAATTGAACTCGTAAACCCTTAACATTTATGTCATAAACAACGGCTATCTTTAGCCGTTTTGTGTTGGATATTTTTTCTCATCAAAAGGAATCACTATGTCTCAGACTGTTCATTTTCAGGGTAACGCCGTACCGGTTGCTGGTCAGTTTCCTCAGGCTGGCGATAAAGCCAAAGCTTTCACGCTGGTCGCTAAAAACCTGGTCAACGTTGCGCTCTCTGAGTATGCAGGAAAACGCAAAATTCTGAACATTTTCCCGAGTGTTGATACCGGCGTCTGTGCTTCATCAGTGCGCAAATTCAATCAGGCCGCGAGCGAACTGAATAATACGGTGGTGCTGTGTATTTCTGCGGATTTGCCGTTTGCCCAGTCACGTTTCTGTGGCGCAGAAAACCTGAGCAACGTAGTCACCCTGTCGACGCTGCGCGGCTCAGAGTTTAAATATGATTATGGCGTGGAAATTGCCGATGGTGCGCTGGAAGGTCTGACTGCTCGTGCGGTGATCGTGCTGGATGAGAACGATAAAGTGATCTACAGCCAGCTGGTGGATGAAATCACCACTGAGCCTGACTACGACGCTGCACTGGCCGCGCTGAAGTAATAAAAAAAGCGGATAACCCGGTTATCCGCTTTCACCTTTTGTTTGCCGCTTATTCGCTTTCGTTGCGCTTCTGCCCCAGACCATATTCCCGCAGCTTATTGGCAATCGCGGTGTGCGACACCCCCAGCCGTTTTGCCAGCTTTCGGGTGCTGGGATAAGAGAGATAGAGCCGCGTCAGAATCGAGCGTTCGAAACGGCTGGTGATCTGATCCAGTGTGCCTTCCAGGGCTTCATCGCCGAGTGACACATCCAGCGCCTGTTCAGGCAACACGATATCCTGCGGACGCAGTTCGTATCCTTCCAGCTGAGTTAACGCCCTGTACAGCGCGTTTTTCAACTGACGCACGTTGCCAGGCCAGGCATAGCGGGTCAGAAACGCGTTGAGCTGTGGCGAGAGACGCGGACGCGCCATCCCCTGCTCATCCGCAAAGCGGGCCACAAACATCTCGGTCAGCGGCAGAATGTCCTGTGGACGGTCGCGCAACGGTGGCAGTTGCAGCGTCAGCACATTGAGACGGTAGAAGAGATCCTCGCGGAACTCCCCGCGCTGCACCAGTTCAATCAGGTTCTTCTGCGTGGCGCAGATCACGCGCACATTGACATGCACTTCATGCTCTTCACCGACGCGACGGAAAGTACCGTCATTCAGAAAACGCAGCAGCTTGGTCTGCATTCTTGGCGACATCTCGCCAATCTCATCCAGCAGAACCGATCCGCCATTGGCCTGCTCGAAAAAGCCTTTCTTGCCTTCCAGCGCATTCGGATAAGCGCCGGCAGCATGTCCAAACAGCTCGCTTTCCGCCACGTCGTCGGGCAAAGAGGCACAGTTCAGCGCCAGGAAAGGATTTTTCCCACGGGCACTGCGCAAATGGCAGGCACGTGCCAGCATATCTTTCCCGGTGCCGGTGTCGCCAACAATCAGCAGCGGCGCATCGAGCATTGCCAGTTTGCGCGCCTGATCGACGACCTGACGCATCTTCGGCGTGACGGCAATGATATGGTCAAACTCCGATTCGTCGGTGACCACCAGATTCTGCAACTGGCGGCCCATGCGGGCTGTCGACTTCAGCATTACCATCGCCCCAACCGGCCTGTCACTCTGGCCCTCTTCACCCGGCAGATAGATAGGACGCGCTTCCATCAGAAAATCACGCCCCTCAATAACGACATGCTGGGCCTGCGCCTCAACCCGATCGCTCTCCAGCCAGCGCTGGAAATTAAAGCCATTAATCAGATGACCGGCGCTAAAGTTGCGCATCTTCTCTTCATCGAGATTAAACAGGTTCTGAGCGGCCGGATTGGCCAGCTCAACCTTGCTTTTCAGGTCAATGGAGAAAACCGGATCCGGCATCGCCACCAGCAGCGCACTCAGCGCGCGATGCTCCCGTTCAGAGGGCATGTACGTCACCGTGCGCACATCTGTTACGCCGGGTGTACGGCGGATTTCCGCCATCAGATTACTGAAAGCGTCAAATTCCAGTGCAGAAAAGTTCAGGTAGATGCGGCCCAGCGCCGTAATTTCGATACCGCGTAAATCAATGTTGCGTGCCACCAGCAGGTCAAGCAGTTCACGCGTCAGACCGATACGGTCCTGACAGAACACTTCCAGACGCATTGCGTTCGCCTTAATCAGGTTCAGATAAAACAATAATACGCTATGTGGCGCACCTGCAGAAAGGTATCTGTCAGGAAATGTTGACAGTTACCGCGCATATGGTGGACTTTTGTACGGACCTGCTGTCGACTGTCATTGCCGGTTGAATGTCAGTCTTTGTCAGCACCGGACTGTTGATTGCGGGCTGATTACGGTATATTTTTCACAACTGATTAGAATTGATTATAAAATGCTGACTTTCTTCGCAAAATATCTGACTGTGGGTATGGTTAATACCCTGATTCACTGGGTGACCTTTTTCATCGCCCTGAGCCTGGGTCTCATGCAGTCGACCGCTAACCTGATTGCTTTTTGCATGGCTGTCACCTTCTCTTTCTTTGTGAATGCGCGCTGGACCTTTAAAAAGCAGGCGACCGCGTGGCGTTATATTCTTTACGTCGTTTTTATGGGTGCGATGGCATTCAGCGTGGGTTATCTGGCTGATCGGTTGGGCCTCTATCCGATTATTACCCTTGTCACCTCATCAGCTATCAGCCTGGTGTGTGGCTTTCTTTTTTCCCGCTTTATCGTCTTCAAGGGAGAATAATGAAAATCTCTTTGGTGGTGCCGGTATTTAATGAAGAGGAGGTTATCCCTCTTTTTTATGATGCGGTCAGAAAATATGAAGCGCTGGCAGAGTGGCAGGTTGAGATTGTTTTTATCGATGATGGCAGCACAGACGCAACCTATAAACTGATATCCCAGCTGAGCCAGCGCGATCCGCTGGTGCGCAGTCTGTCGTTTATTCGTAATTTCGGCAAGGAACCGGCGCTGTTTGCCGGCCTGGAAGCCGCCACCGGCGATGCCGTGATCCCGATTGATGTGGATTTGCAGGATCCGATCACGATTATTCCCGACATGATCCGTAAATGGCAGGCAGGCGCTGATGTCGTGTTAGCCAGGCGGATTGACAGGCGTGCCGATGGCCACCTCAAACGTAAAACAGCGCACTGGTTTTATAAACTGCACAACAGCATCAGCGATCCGCAGATAGAGGAGAACGTCGGTGATTTCCGGCTGATGTCGCGTGAAGTGGTTGAGAACATTAAGCTGCTGCCCGAGAAGAATCTCTTTATGAAGGGCATTCTGAGCTGGGTCGGCGGACAGACGGACATCGTGGAATATGTGCGCACTGAGCGGATCGCAGGCCGCAGTAAATTCGGCGGCTGGAAGCTATGGAATCTTGCGCTGGAGGGACTGACCTCATTCTCTACCGTTCCGCTACGCATCTGGTCATATCTGGGCTTTCTGGTGGCCTCGCTGGCCTTCCTGTATGGACTCTGGATGATCGTGGATAAACTGCTGTTTGGTAATCCGGTGCCGGGTTACCCCTCTATTCTGGTTTCGGTGCTGTTTCTCGGTGGGGTGCAGCTTATTGGCATTGGCGTGTTGGGTGAATATATTGGCCGCATCTATATAGAAACCAAAAACCGGCCTCGCTATATTTTGCGAAAATCCGCGACGACCAGACTAAACCCGCCTCAGAAGACGGATTAAACTGCCCGTTGAGACGCAGAGAAGATGACCAGATTAAAAAAGGATGAATGATGTTCGCCACTGATATCGGACTGACACGTCGTAAGGTTTTTTTACTTATTGCGGTAGTTTTTCTGATTGCTTACAGCCCTGCTTATTTAACCCAGTACGCCTATACCGATGACTGGACGAATCTCTACTGGGCTAACTTTGACAGGCTGAGTATTTTAAACTGGGACACGTTATCCGGCAGGCCGGTTTATGGGATTATTCAGTACAGCGCCTCTTTTCTGGTGGAGAGCGTAGAAAAGCTGGCACTGCTGCGTTCAGTTGCGATTGTTCTGCTCATTTTAACCGGATATTACATCTATACCCTGTGTCAGAAAGAGGGGCTGCTGGAGAATCAGGCTCAGCGAATTACTTTTGCATTGTTGCTTTGTCTGCTCCCTTCATTTCAGGTTTACGTTGCATGGGCATCCTGTTTCCCCTATATCGCTGCGATTTTACTGGCGGGTGCCAGCTACCGTTTGTCGATTAAACCGGGCATCCCCGCCCGCCTGTTAGCATTCTGCCTGCTGACCATCGCATTCTGTCTTTATCAACCGGCTGCGATGAGCTTTACCTTCTTTGCTGCGCTGCACCTCTGCTTTTCCGCGCGGAAAATTGATAAGAAACAGGCGTTCATCTCACTGATAGTGCTGGGTGCAGGCATGTTTGCAGCGCTAATCGCCTCGAAGGTGCTGCCCGTCCAGCTTTATGGTCATACGCTGCCACGCTCAGCATTCAGCTACGACATCCTGGTTAAGCTGAAATGGTTTTTTACGGAATACCTGAAGAACGTGATCTGCAATTTTGACCTTGGCGCAAAAACGGTATCGGTGATCATCTCTTCGATCATTATTGGTTTTGGCCTGAAGAAAATTAAAGCCGCGGGCAACGATAAATTTTATCTGATGTTTGTCTTACTGCTGATTGCCGCATTGCCTAATCTGATTGTCAGCGAAAGCATGGCCGCTTACCGGACATTGATTGCCGGTGCGCTGATAACCACCAGCGCATTTATTCTCGGCCTGTTTGAAATCAGCAAGAAGTTAAAATGGAAAAAGCCATTCTATGCGCTGCTGGTGATAGTTTCTGGCTCGCTGACGATAAGCCATCTGATCAACGGTTATTCAGTTCCGGCTCGCAAAGAGTTTGCCCTGCTCGATCAGGCGATCATTCAGCAGGTTCCGAAGGAATTTAAAGGGGCGCTCTATTATCGTCTGACCGGCGAGTACCTGCCGAAGGTTGCGACGTTACGAAAATATGATGATTTCGGTGGGCTTGGGCTAAGCATGTCATGGACATTCGCCGGAATGGCGCATTTTATCCGGGAGAAAAACGGAATGGCCTTTACGCTGCCAGCGAATCCGGTGATCACCGATGAAGCGGCGTGTCCGGGTAAATGCCTGATTATTGATTCGAGGCAGGTCCTGCGCCAGCCACACTAAAAAAAGGCGGCCAGGCCGCCTTTATCATCCAACAGAGATTCAGGCTGACTTATTGCCGCCCTTCTGCAGCGCCTCTTTCATCTGCCCCAGCAGTTCACGACGAAAGTCGCCGAGCCTTGGCTTATCCTGCTCCAGCCAGGGCAACGGACGGCAAAGCTCCATCGCTTTAATACCCAGTCTGGCGGTTAATAAACCTGCACCAATACCCTGCGCGGCCCGCGTGGAAAGCCGGGCGGCGATATCCTGCGACATCCAGTCCATACCCACTTCCCGCACCAGTTCAGACGCCCCGGCAAAGGCCATATTAAGCAGCACCAGACGGAATAGCCGGATGCGGCTGAAGTAGCCCAGCTCGATGCCATAGATTGCCGCGATACGGTTGACCAGCCGCAGATTACGCCAGGCGATAAACGCCATATCCACCAGCGCCAGCGGGCTGACCGCAATCATCAATGTGGCTTCCGCTGCATGACGGCTGATCTCGCGTCGCGCCTGCCGATCCAGCACTGGCTGCACCAGTTGGGCATATAAGCGAACGATTTCACTGTCATTGTGGGTTTCATGCAGCGAGGCATGCCAGCGCTGCAGGGCCGGATGCGCCTGATCCAGCTCCGCCTGCTGCGCCAGCTTTTCGCAGAATGCGCGGCCTTTGCCGATGCCATGACTGTGCAGCAGCTCGCGGCCCACATCCCGCTCTTCCGCGCGCTGACGCAACTGATAGAGGCGACGCCACTCGGTGGTCAGCGCGCCCACGCCCGCCAGCACAATCAGGCCACCTGCCACGCCGCTGCCCAGCGAAAACCAGTCGCGGGCCAGCCAGGCATCGTGCGTCCACTGTACACCCTGTGCAATCACGCTGACGCCAAACAGCAGCGCGCCTGCCGTCACCATTTTGCGCCACAGACTGCGCTTTGGCTTCAGCGCGGCTTCCACCGCCCGTTCACCTGCGCCCTCCTCTTCGACGGCGGCATCCTCATCCTGCACCGCCAGAAATGCAGCCTGCGCTTCGGCTTCAAAGGTCTGCGCCGGGCGCAGCGGCGTCGTGTTGCTCTCATCCAGCGGACGGGCAAAATCGATACGCGGCTTCAGCGGATCGCTCATCGCAATTTATCTCCCAATAAAAATTCCAGCGCGGCATCCATGCGGATATGCGGCAGCGGACGATCAACGTCGAGCTGCTGCGGCCGGAACTGTTCAAACTGAAAGCCCTGCTGCTGCCAGAAGGCATTACCGGGCAGGCGCGGCGGCACTTCGCCGGGATAGACGGTGAGCGGCTCGCCATCGATCAGACGATGACCGCGCAGGGCCGGGATTTTCTCGCCACGGTGATCGACCAGCCCGCTCTGCGTCGCCTGCACCGACGCCAGCCCGATGCAGTCCATACTAATGCCTTCAAACGCCGCGTTTTGCCAGGCATCCTGCACCAGTTGCTGCAGCAGGGAGACCATGTTGCCATGCTGATCGCTGGTAATGTGGTCCGCCTTGGTAGCGGCAAACAGTAATTTGTCGATCACCGGTGAGAACAGCCTGCGGAACAGAGTGCGCTGACCGTAATGAAAACTCTGCATCAGTTGCGTAAGTGCCAGCCGCATATCGTTAAACGCCTGGGGACCGCTATTCAGCGGCTGCAGGCAGTCAACCAGCACAATCTGGCGATCAAACCGCAGGAAGTGATTCTTATAGAAGCCTTTCACCACATGCTGGCAATAGTAGTTAAAACGCTGCTGCAGCATGCTGAAGTTACTGCCCTTGTCCGCCTGCGCCAGCTTAGTCAGTTGCGCCTCATCAGACGTCGGCCAGGGGAAGAACTGCAGTGCGGGCGCGCCTGCCATATCACCGGGCAGCACGAAGCGGCCGGGCTGAATAAAGTGTAAGCCTTCCGTTTTACAGCGATGCAGGTAGTCGGTCCAGGCGGCAGCAATTTCCGCCAGCTGGGTTTCATCGGCGGGGGCAAGCGGGTCGAGTTTTTCGCAGAGTGCGCGCCACGGCTTAGCCCACTCAGCGCGATCGCCCTGCAGCAGACCGTTCATCTGTCGGGACCAGGCGAGGTAGTCCTGCGCCAGCATCGGCAGATCAAGCAGCCATTCGCCAGGATAGTCGACAATCTCAAGATAGAGCGTCGCCGTCTCTTTCAGGTGGCGCAACAGGGAATCATTGGGCCGGTAGCGCAGCGCCAGACGCATTTCGCTGACGCCGCGGGTTGGCGTGGGCCAGGCAGGCGGCGTGCTGTAGAGCTGAGCCAGGCCTTCGTCGTAGGTAAAACGCGCCGTGCCCATGTCACGCTGTGGCACCCGTTTTACTCCCAACAGGCGTTCATCCCGCACAACGGAAAACAGCGGCAAACGTGCGCCGCTGTGAACCGTTAAAAGCTGATTAACCAGTGAGGTTATAAAGGCGGTTTTACCGCTGCGGCTTAAGCCGGTTACCGCCAGCCGCAGGTGGCGATCGACGCCACGGTTCATCAACGCCACTAATTCAGTTTGCAGTCTTTTCATCGTTCTCCCTGATGAAGCGCGAAGCCACCCGGTTCATTACGCGTTTCAGCAGTGGCTCCAGTGCCACAGCCAGCAACAGACGTAACGGGCGTCGCGCTACCGATTTCACCGCCCAGCCAGTGACACCAGCGGGACCGTAGGTAACAGCATTGATAATGATGAATTTAGCCGCCGACTTCAATGCAGGTGCCGCGCGGTGACGAAAAGCAGTGGATCGCGAAAAAGACATTAAACCTCCATTGAGCCAGCGTTCGGGCCTGAAACAGGCCCGGCAATAGCAGAATTAAATCTGGCGGAAGCGGCTGCGCACGCTGAAGGTTTCAGACGTAACATAGCGCTCCAGGTCGCGCACGTTGCGCTCATCCCGTTGCAGGGTGCTCTCCAGCTGATCCAGCAACTCGCTGGCGGTTGGCTGGCGTTCGCCGTCACTGGCGTTGGCAGGCTTCTCATCCAGCACAAAACCCAGCACGAAATAGGCGATCACCGTAAAGACAAACAGTCCAAAGAACAGCGATAACACCACAATAACCCGCAGCAGGCGAACCGGGATGTCGAGATACTCCGCCAGACCCGCGCAGACGCCCATCAGCTTGCCTTCATCAGGCTTGCGCCATAACTTACGACCTTTCATCATGGCTGCCTCCAGTTGGGATGCTCAGCGTCCAGAATCGCTTCCAGAGCATCAATACGTTCACGCATCCGCTGCGCATCCTGCGTGACGCGCTGCAGCCGCTGGATTTCGCTTTGCGACAGTTCCGAACCGCCGTTGCGTTTGTTGCTGTAATGCAGCCATAACCAGATCGGTGCAACAAACAGCACGAAGATTGTTAGCGGTATGGCGAGAAAAAGTGCGCTCATTGACTCTCCTTAATCACTTATCGCAACGTCGATGATTACTCACTGCGGTTCATTTTGGCTTTCAGCGCATTAAGCTGCTGGCTGATTTCATCATCCGCTTTTAGGTCAGTAAACTGCTGGTCCAGGGTTTTCGGTTTACCAAAACCGTGGCTTTCAGCTTCCGCTTCCATATGGTCAATGCGACGTTCAAAAGATTCAAACCGGGCCATCGCTTCGTCGATTTTGCCGCTGTCGAGCTGACGACGCACATCGCGTGATGAAGAAGCCGCCTGATGACGCAGGGTTAACGCCTGCTGACGGGCACGTGTTTCGGTCAGTTTTTTCTCCAGCTCGCTGATTTCGCCTTTCATGCGTTCCAGCGTCTCTTCAACCTGGCCCACTTCCTGTTTCAGGGAGGCGATCAGGTCGGTGAGTTTCTGTTTTTCAATCAGCGCCGAACGCGCCAGATCATCTTTGTCTTTGCGCAGCGCCAGCTCCGCTTTTTCCTGCCAGTCAGCCTGCTGCAGCTCGGCCTGCTCAATACGGCGTGACAGCTGTTTCTTTTCAGCCAGCGACCGCGCGGAGGTAGAGCGTACTTCAACTAAGGTGTCTTCCATTTCCTGAATCATCAGGCGGACCAGTTTTTGTGGATCTTCTGCGCGCTCCAGCAGGGAATTAATGTTGGCATTTACGATGTCAGCGAAACGAGAAAAAATACCCATGATGATGTTCCTCTTTTTAATGTCTTAAAACGTGATGTCCTGCCTGATTAATACAATATGCGTGCCAACTTTATATCTTTTTGATTTAAATCACATTTTAAATTTTACAGGCTTTTCGTCATGTTTTAAGATAGTCAAAATGATTAAGGGGTAGCGAAATTCATCATGACAGGCACGAATGATAATCTGCTGGGTGAGTCTAATAATTTTCTGGAGGTACTGGAGCAGGTTTCAAAACTGGCTCCCCTTGAGAAACCGGTGATGGTGATTGGCGAACGCGGCACGGGTAAAGAGCTGATCGCGAGCCGGCTACACTATCTCTCTGACCGCTGGCAGGGACCGTTTATTTCGCTGAACTGCGCCGCGCTGAATGAAAATCTGCTCGACTCTGAGCTGTTTGGTCATGAAGCCGGCGCCTTTACCGGCGCACAGAAGCGCCATCTGGGACGTTTTGAGCGTGCTGACGGCGGTACGCTGTTTCTGGATGAGCTGGCAACCGCACCGATGCTGGTGCAGGAAAAACTGCTCAGGGTAATTGAGTACGGGCAGCTCGAGCGCGTGGGCGGCAATCATGCCCTGCAGGTTAACGTACGGCTGGTCTGCGCCACCAACGAAGATTTGCCCGCCCTGGCAGCGGCAGGCAAATTCCGCGCCGATTTGCTGGATCGTCTTGCCTTTGATGTGGTGCAGTTGCCGCCACTGCGCGAACGCCGCAGTGATATTCTGGTGATGGCCGAGCATTTTGCGATTCAGATGTGCCGCGAGCTTGGCCTGTTGCTGTTTCCCGGCTTTACCGCTAAAGCGCAGCAAGCCCTGCTTGATTATCACTGGCCCGGCAATGTTCGCGAGCTAAAAAACGTGGTTGAGCGCTCCGTCTATCGTCACAACAGCAGCGAGCTGCCGCTGGATAATGTCATTATTAATCCGTTCGCTTCACGCTCTGAACCGGTTGTGCTCCCGCGCTCCAGTCAGGAGACAGAGAGCAGCGGCCTGCCTGCCCTGCCGCTGGATCTGCGTCAATGGCAGAACCAGCAGGAGCGGGAGCTGGTCGATGCCAGCCTGCACCAGGCTCGTTACAACCAGCGCCGCGCCGCCGGATTATTAGGCGTTACTTACCATCAGCTGCGCGCGATGATGAAAAAGCACGATATAAAAGCGGAAATTTGATTCGCCCCCGCCGATGAATGCTCACCCTGCCTCATGAAGAATTATCTCAACGAGGCAGGCGATTGTTGGCAAGGTTTCTTACCTTCCAGAGAAATGAAAAGCTGATTCCCTGCCGCTTTGTCATGAATAAAATTGCTATCACGTGTTGTACGGCTTAGTTCCCATTCGTTCAGGTTGCCTGAGGGCGGGAACCCATCCGACGGCAGCGGTAACAATGACAATCGCCAGTGCTGACATCAGTAAGACACGCTCTATGCCATATTGTGCCGCCAGCGGCCCCGCAACCAGTTGTCCAAAGGGAATGGCAATAAAAGAGCCCATCGCATCGTAAGCGTACACGCGTGCCAGTTTATCCGCCGGAATGTGAGTCTGTAATGAATGCGCCCAGGTTACGCCGAATAGGCCTAATGAAACGCCAGCAATTAAGAAACCCACAATCAGCCCTGCTGCTGGCATATTCTGGCTCAGCATAAATATTGGGAGTGCGCATAGACCCGCCAGCATCGCGCCAATCAAGAGATCGCGACGAGGATGCCATTTCATAGCCAGAAATGAACCCGCAATTAAACCCACGCTATGTGCAGCCACAATAATTCCCCACTGCGCCCGCCCGAAAGAGGCGTCGGCAATCATCGGGCCATAGACCTCCACAATCCCATTGAACGCGACGTTGATAATGGCGAACTGAAGGACTATCGACCAAATCCAGCTTCGCCCGGCAAACTCTACCCAGCCTTCTTTGATATCGCTCAGGATATTGCCTTGCGTCGTCCCGGCATTATTCGGGTTGACGCGCATAAGAAAATAAAGCGGCGCGGAAGCCGCAAAGCCCAGCGCATCAATCGCCAGTCCCCAGCCCGGCCCGACAGCGCTGGTGATCACGCCTCCCATCGACGCCCCCATCACGGTGCCACCATAAACACCGAGCTGAATTAATGCATTAGCCTGACGCAGGTGCTTTGCAGGCACGACCTGCGGAACCAACGCAGACGAAGCAGGCAAAGCAATCCCCGCTGCCGCGCCATTCAGAGCACCCAGCAAGGTGAGGCTCAGTACCGTGGCTGAACCATCAAGCACAGACCACGCAACGATAGCCTGAGAAACAGCGGCAACCAGCGCCGATACAACTAACACCCGACTGCGTGAATAGCGGTCAGCAACGACACCCCCCACCAGCAGAAACAGCACGTTGAACAGGGAACGGGATGCAACCACTACGCCTAAATCTGAGGCAGAGCCGCCAATATCCAGCACCGCAAAAGCCAGCGCAATGGGTGCGATTCCATTGCCCAGTACGGTGAACAGACGTCCTAAAAAGAGATAACGAAAGGATGCATAATGGAAAACCTGAGCATTTTTCTGGAATTTATTCATTGTCAGGAGTTGGTTGAGCTGAAGTTGTGCATATAGTAACTGCGTTTCTGTAATAGTTAAGTCCGGTTTTATGCAGGTCTCCCGCACGTTATTGCGAGGCTTTACAGATAGCACCGTCTTTTACTCTCTTTTCCAGAGACGTGCATTCCACGCAAAATCGCAATGAATTCAGCTGCTCACTCAAAGGCGATCCTGCCCTTCAGACCTGACCGTTCAACTGCAAAAGCCAAAAAAAAGCCCGCCATTAAGGCGGGCAACAATACTGGAAGCAATGTGAGCAATGTCGTGCTCTTCTTCGGCAGAGCCACCGTCGAAGTGCAGGTGAATAATAATCATTCTTATTATCATCTGTAAAGCAGTTATTGAGAACTTTTCTCATCACCACATCATTTGTGCGCTCATTTTAAGTTGCGATGACGAAAATCAGGCTGGCAGTGGTTGCAGGTTTTGGGACTATGCCTGCTTTGCGATACACTCTGGTTAATGCCTCAAAATCGTTGAGTTCTATGTCAAAACTACTATGTTCGCTGTTGCTCAGTCTCAGCGCGTTGAGTTCGCCTGCGTGGTCAGCGCCTGCGGGTGATATCCGCCAGACCGGCTTTGTCTATTGCGTCAGCGGCACGCTGAACACGTTTAATCCGCAGATGGCCAGCAGCGGGCTGACTGTCGATACGCTGGCGGCACAGTTATATGACCGCTTGCTGGATGTCGATCCCTATACCTATCGTCTCAAGCCCGATCTGGCGTCGAGCTGGGAAGTACGCGATAACGGCGCGACGTATCGCTTTCATCTGCGCAGCGGCGTCCAGTTCCAGCAGACTAACCAGTTTCGCCCTACCCGCGCACTAAACGCCGACGATGTGGTATTCAGCTTCGCAAGGATGTTTGACCGTCATCATCCCTGGCATAACGTCAACGGCGGTAACTACCCCTACTTTGATAGTCTGCAATTTGCCGATTCCGTCCAGGGTGTTAAAAAGATTGACAACAGGACGGTTGAGTTCAGGCTGAACAGCCCGGACGCCTCGTTCCTGTGGCATATGGCGACCCACTATGCGCCGGTACTGTCGAAAGAGTATGCCGACCAGCTCACCGCTCAGGGCCGTCAGGAAGAGATGGATCGTCAGCCGGTGGGCACCGGTCCTTATCAGCTCAGCGAATATCGCACCGGTCAGTACATCCGTCTGGCGCGCAATCCACACTACTGGCGTGGGGTGCCGCGTCTGCAACAGGCGGTGATCGATCTTGGTTCCGGCGGAACCGGTCGCCTTTCCAAACTATTGACCGGTGAATGCGACGTACTGGCCTACCCCGCGGCAAGCCAGCTCAGCATACTGCGTGATGACCCGCGCCTGCGGATGACACTGCGTCCCGGTATGAACATTGCTTATCTGGCTTTTAATACCCGTAAGCCTCCACTCGACCGGCCTGAAGTCCGGCATGCGCTGGCGCTGGCCATCAACAATGAGCGGTTGATGGAGTCGATCTACTACGGCACTGCCGAAACGGCCGCTTCGATATTACCGCGCGCGTCCTGGGCTTATGACAATGATTCGCGCATTACCGGCTACGATCCTGAGAAGTCACGCGCCGCGCTTGCCGCACTCGGCATCAGCGATCTGCATCTGCGGCTGGTTGTGCCTGCCGCCTCGCAGTCGTGGAATCCCAGCCCACTGAAAACCGCCGAACTGTTACAGGCGGATCTGGCGCAGGTTGGTGTCCGGCTGACCATTGTGCCGGTCGAGGGCCGTTTTCAGGAGGCGCAGCTGATGGCGATGAACCATGATCTGACGTTGTCAGGCTGGGCCACCGACAGTAACGATCCGGACAGCTTCTTCCGCCCGCTGCTCAGCTGTGCGGCGATTCGCTCGCAGACCAATTACGCGCACTGGTGCTCTCCGGCCTTTGACGAAACGCTGCAGAATGCTCTGCTATCACAACAACTCTCTGGTCGCATCGACAGTTATGACAAAGCGCAGCAGATTCTGGCACAGGAGTTACCGGTGTTACCGCTGGCCTCCTCTCTGCGACTGCAGGCATTTCGTCATGACATCAAAGGGCTGGTACTGAGTCCGTTTGGCAACGCCTCGTTTGCCGGGGTTTATCGTGAAGCTGATGAGGGTAAGTAAGTGATTATCTATATTTTGCGCCGCCTGCTGCTGCTGCTCATTACCCTGTTCCTGCTGTCGCTGGTCAGCTTCAGCCTGAGTTACTTTACCCCTAACGCCCCGCTGGAAGGCGCTGCGCTTTCCGATGCCTGGTGGTTCTGGTTCAAAGGGATGCTGCAGTTTGATTTCGGCGTCTCCAGCACTAACGGTCAGGAGATTGGGCTGCAGCTGCGTGAGGTTTTCCCTGCCACTATGGAGCTCTGTATCCTGGCGTTTCTGTTTGCGCTGCTGGTAGGTATTCCGCTGGGGATCTGCGCCGGTGTGATGCGCAATAAATGGCAGGATAAAACCATCAGTGCGCTGGCACTGGTCGGCTTCTCTGCGCCCATCTTCTGGCTGGCGCTACTGCTGACGCTGTTCTTTTCGCTGACGCTGGGCTGGCTGCCGGTATCGGGACGTCATGACCTGCTCTATCCGGTGCAGAATATCTCCGGCTTTGCGCTGATTGACGCCTGGCTAAGTCCTTCGCAATGGCGGCATGAGATGATTATCAGCGCCCTGTCCCACCTTATTCTGCCGGTGCTGGTGCTGGCGATGGCCCCGACGACAGAAGTGATCCGCCTGCTGCGCAACAGCACCAGCGACGTGATGGATAAAAACTATGTCAAAGCGGCGGCCACGCGCGGTCTTTCGCGCTTTACAGTGATCCGCCGCCACGTGTTGCACAACGCGCTGCCGCCGGTCATCCCGCGTCTGGGCTTGCAGTTCTCCACCATGCTGACGCTGGCCATGATCACCGAAATGGTCTTTAACTGGCCTGGTCTGGGCCGCTGGCTGATTAACGCGATTCGTCAGCAGGATTATGCCGCGATCTCAGCCGGTGTGATGGTGATTGGCGGGCTGGTGATTCTGGTGAATGTGATTTCTGACGTGATTGGTGCGGCAATGAATCCGCTGAAACACAAGGAATGGTATGCCCTCCGGTAGGGCTTATGCGCCGCGGGAAAGTTATTCAAAACATGCCGGTATGAATTAGGGCCGTTTAAATGACTTTCAACCTGGATGAGGCTATGAAATTATGGATGATGCTGACCTCGCACAGGAACGCGAAGAAGCACATCCTGCCGCCTTTCTGACGGTTCCGTAAAACTTCAACAGCTTATGCGTCTGGTGCAATGATGGGGCCGTGGTGACCGGGACGGCTTTCTGTTTTATTTCAAGGGACACCGTAGGTTTCTGACTATCGCGACCAGACTTTACAAATTCTGGTATAAAGACCACAGGTTATTCATCAGGGAAAAGATTATGAGTCTCAGCAGAGTGTTACTTGTACTGGTTTTTGCAGCATGTATTGCCCTGTTATTCAAGGCGGGCTCATTCAGGGTTACGCATTATCTTGATGACAAAATCGATAATCAGATTACCCGATGGGCTGATGGCAAGTAAGCAATCAGGTTCATTCGGCTAACCTGGTCCGGGCGGGCCTTTTTAAGCTCCTGCCAACATAACGTGCTTACGCTTCGCTATTAAATCTTTTGTCACTATCAATCGCACAGCAACACTGTATGGTGTGCGAATCAGCCTTTGCTGATGCTACGATTTTCCTTTTTTGATGCAATTCATGCCTGCGTAACGCGGGCTTTTTTGTGCCCAAAACCAGCCAGCGCTTACCGACATCTCTTCACAGGAACCAGAGAATCCCCGGGTTAAATCGGTAAAGCTGAAGGGTGACTTAAAGGGTAAGTGTTTTTCGATAGCGTTAACGGAGGGTGAAACAACGTCAGCCTCTGGCACAAACCTGCGTCAGGCCGCCTTCGTCGCCAAAACCCTGGAATGGTCAGCCGATTGATTTATCACCCCAGCCAGGTCATGCGCGGCACCAGGCTCCCAAACGGCCAGAGCTGGACGAACTCATCACATCCTGAATTTCATTTAATTCAGCCCATGGACACGGTTGCGGCCATTGTGTTTTGCTTCATAGAGCGCCTTATCAGCCTGTTGCTTAAGTCTTTTGGCCTCATCTGGCTGGCCGTTTGAAATCAGGCTACTGTATCCGGCGCTAAGGGTCACAATACCTTCAGGAATACCGGAGGTTTCGTGCGGTATTCCGGCAGACATAACTGCGTTTACTGCGCGCTCCGCCACCTTTTTCCCCATGCTTTCTCCACCCGAAGGCAGGATAATGGCAAACTCTTCTCCGCCGTAACGTGCAACCACGGCATCCTGTCGCTGCGTGATTTCTTTCAGAATGGTGCTGACACGCTGCAGACAGGTATCGCCGGCGACATGCCCGTAGGTATCGTTGTAACGCTTGAAAAAGTCGATATCAAACATGATCAGTGCCACGGGTTCACCCGACTTTTGAGAGCGCTTCAGGACCTGATCTAACATCGCATCAAACTGGCGGCGATTAGCCAGTCCGGTTAGCCCGTCAATTAATGCCAGTGACTGCAGCGTATGGTTGATCGTGGTCAGCTCATCCCTGATCTGTGTTAATTCCAGCTGATTTCTGACGTTCTTTTTAACCTGTCTGAGAACAAACATCCCCATCCCGGAAATCATTACAAGCAGAACCACGTTCAGTATGACGTCGATGATATTGGCGGAGAACCAGTCGCTCCGGATCTTATCGAGGTCGTATCCCGCCGTGACAATGAGCGGATACTGCTCAAGGCGGGCGTAGCCATACACCCGCTCTACCCCATCCAGTGCAGAACGCCACGTTGCGCTGCCACTGGCAGAGGTTTTCAGGACAGTTGTAAATAATGGACTCATGGACAGGCTGCGGTTGATGGCAGAATCCGGGAAGGGCCGGATATACAGGACAGAGGTATCAGCAAGAATCAGCCCCAGAACGTCGCGATCACCCAGCGTATAGTAGCTATAGAACTGCCGGAAATAGTCTACTTTGACCGTTGCCAGCGCGACGCCGGCAAAGTTGCCTTTTGAATCATTCAGTCGCAACGATACCGGAATAACAAGGTCACCTGTAGACCTGCTGCGGATAACACGGCCAATCCTTACGCGGGTATCCTCATGGGTACGGTGCCAGATAAAATAGTCCCGATCGGCGTTGCTTCCGTTTGCCGGAACGTAGTTGCCCGATGTGGCAATCCATTTACCCTGTGCGTCATAAATAAACAGCCCATGAAGCTGACGCAGTTTCCCCTGCTGCTCTTTAAGCTGACGAGCGAAGGGGGGCGTGGCCACGTAATCCAGCCCGTTCAGGCTGAGCAGCCTGACGGCATCCGCCAGCGTAATATCCACCTGCAGAAAGGCATCTTCTGCCTGTTTGGCGAGAGAAACAGAGAGGTTACGGGCATCATCTTCACGGACATTCTGATTATGCTGCCACGATCCCCAGAGCGTAAATATGTTAATCACAACAACAGCAAGCACGGTTGCCAAAAGGAAAAAGGCCATCGTGCGGCCAAGAGAATTACGGATACCTGAAGGTACAACACCGCCACAGTTTTTATTCAACACAATGATTTCCATTATATCCTGATACTTAAACATAATTTACGCATGAGATAACCGCAAGCAGACCGGGATGATTCACAATGTTGTTGTGATTTCTGTGAGCGTCCAGCCTGCCGCTGCCAGACAGCATGTTTCCTGATTAAATTGAATCCTTTGATCACCACGATCTTCACGCTGCGGATGCCACGCCGGAAAAATATATCAACCGTTGTCAGCTCTATTCTCTTTATGACCCAAGTATTTTATTTTAAGAGATTGAATCAGGTCTGGCAGGGAGTGAATGACAACGTCCAGACAGTGTTATTTTTGCATAAACGACTGCCGGGCTGAGGTTGCAATATTTTAATGATGTCGCACGGTGAATGGCTGATTAATTTAACACGCTCTCTTTTCAGACCTGCTTCGTTTACCCTGTTATGACAATCCAGCAAGCGAAGGAGAAACATTTTATAATCACTGGGATAGTTAACGCAGGCAAACACATAAATCCCCGCTAATAAACCGTACATTTTCGGCAGGGATTTATTCAGGGCAGATACTTTCATTGTAAAAACCACGTTATTTAATAAATATTTAAACGTGAAAGCCCCGACTGGTTTGCCGGGGCCTGCGGCCTGATCAGAATATCAGATTATTCAGACTTACGTCCGCCGCTGTGGCTATTCTGGCCACCTTTCTTACCGGCTTCTGAAGCTTTTTCACGGTCATTGGCGAAATTACCCCCGCTATGCTGCCCGCCTTTTTTACCTGCTTCAGATGCTTTCTCAGGGTTTTCTGCAAAATTACCTGAACCACCACGATGTTCGGCCATGATATCCTCCTGGATATATTTACTTATAGATGGCAACCGGTATAAATAAGTCATACTGGTCATAGTCATATTGTAATATTTATTCCAGAAGCACCCCTGATGTTTGCAAGCGCACCCGGAAAGACCCGGCGATAAAAACCCGTTAAGCGAAACGCACCGATAAAAAATAAGCCAGACGACAAAGGTGAAGTTTTAAAAAGAAAACATAATTTTAAGGTGACGACATAAAAACACAAGCCATCAATGCTGTTAATAAAATATTACGTTTATATAAAAATCATAAAACATACACTTTGAATATTACCCACCGTTTTATTGTCACTCACATCAAAAACCGCTTAAAAATCGCGGTTTTTCTATTTCATCAGGCGATCGCTACCGTCATCAGGGTTCACACATGAATCGTCTTGCCCGAGTGCTCTGACAGTGGCTGACCGCATTCGATTAACATCGCCGCGTGGCTTATCCCTGTCCGTTTGCATGGCACGCTTTAGCGACGGTAACGGCAAGGTATCCTTAAGACAAGCGACTGAGCTGAGCGAGCAGCTTTTTTCCCATAACGTTACTCTTAATCATTTGGTTCACTCCCCTTTGCCCCTGGACCGGCTGATAGGGTCCAGGAAGTTTTGCTGATTTATGTGAGTCTTAACGTTCTGTCGGCTTTGCCACCCTTTTTTGCAGCCTGTTACGGAACACCCGATGGCCCGGATTGTAATTCTCTGTAACCCAGCGCCGAAATTGCTGAAGCCGTTTCCTTGCCTGTGACGGGGATCTCGACGGATAATCCCCTATAGTCAGCTGAACGGGCTTACCCTACCAGCAATAAAGGTTGAAAATGTCACTTCACCAGTAAGGGAGAGGCTGACATGCAGGCTGGACGTGTTAGGGAATACCTTCGTTTTATCGCGGCGCTTAACGGTGTCTGATATCGATAAGCGACAGGTACATTCTTTCTGCGTATTCGCAAAAGCGTACATAAACCCTGTAAATTAAAGCTGTTCAGAGTTTTTCATGACAAAGCAACATAAAGCAGACCCACGGGGCAAGTAACTAAAATGACTGATTTTTCTGAAGCAATATTGCCCGGCGTTAAGGATAGTAAAGTGAAAACGTATGCCCTCCGATAATATCTACGCCGAAAAACGCCTGCCCAGCGCGTTTCGTCAGAGCTGGCATCATTTCTATGGCAACCCGATTTCAATGGTCGGCCTGTATGGCTTTGGCGCACTGCTGCTGCTCTGCCTGTTTGGCGGTTTCATGGCACCTTATGGTATTGACCAGCAGTTCCTGGGATATCAGCTGCTGCCACCGTCATGGTCGCGCTACGGCGATGTCTCATTTTTCCTCGGCACCGACGATCTGGGGCGGGATGTTCTGAGTCGCCTGCTGAGCGGTGCCGGTCCGACGGTGGGTTCCGCGATTCTGGTGACGCTGTTCGCTACGCTGGGCGCGCTGGTGCTGGGCGTGCTGGCGGGCATGACGCACGGCATTCGCTCGGCGGTGATGAATCACGTGCTGGATACCCTGCTCTCTCTTCCGTCGCTATTGCTGGCGATTATCGTGGTGGCGTTTCTTGGGCCGCGTCTTGAGCATGCGCTGCTGGCGGTCTGGCTGGCGCTGATGCCACGTCTGGTGCGCGAAATTTACAGTGCCGTGCATGATGAGCTGGAAAAAGAGTATGTGGTTGCCGCGCGCCTGGACGGTGCCAGAGGTCGTAATATCCTGCACTACGCCATCCTGCCCAATATTCTGCCGCTGCTGATTACCGAAATTACCCGCGCGCTGTCGATGGCGATTCTGGATATTGCCGCACTCGGTTTTCTTGACCTGGGCGCGCAACTGCCTTCACCGGAATGGGGCGCGATGCTGGGCGATTCGCTGGAGCTGATCTACGTTGCGCCCTGGACCGTGATGCTGCCCGGGGTGGCGCTGATGGTCAGCGTACTCATTGTTAACCTGCTCGGTGACGGCATCCGTCGCGCCGTCGAAGCGGGAGTGGAATAAATGCCGTTACTTGATATCCGTAATCTGACCATTGAATTTATGACCGCTGACGGGCCGGTCAAAGCGGTCGATCGCGTCAATCTGACGCTGGGCGAAGGTGAAGTCCGGGGGCTGGTCGGTGAATCCGGCTCCGGTAAAAGTCTGGTCGCCAAGGCTATCTGCGGCGTGACCAACGATAACTGGCGTGTGACGGCCGATCGCATGGTGTTTGATGATGTGGACCTGCTGCGCCTCTCCCCGCGCGAGCGCCGTCGCATTATCGGGCATAACGTCTCGATGATTTTTCAGGAGCCGCAATCCTGTCTGGATCCCTCCGAGAGCATTGGCCGTCAGCTGATGCAGGTGATCCCGCGCTGGACGTATAAAGGCCCCTGGCTTAAACGCTTCTGGTTCTGGCGCAAAACCCGCGCTATCGAACTGCTGCATCGCGTCGGCATTAAAGATCATAAAGACATCATGCGCAGCTTCCCCTATGAGCTGACCGAAGGCGAATGCCAGAAAGTGATGATTGCCATTGCGCTGGCTAACCAGCCGCGTTTGCTGATTGCCGATGAACCCACCAATGCGATGGAACCGACAACGCAGGCGCAGATATTCCGCCTGCTGAGCCGCCTGAACCAGAATAACAACACCACTATTCTGCTGATCAGCCACGACCTGCGCACCATGAGCCAGTGGGCGGACCGTATTAACGTGATGTACTGCGGTCAGACGGTGGAAACCGCTCAGAGCGAAGATTTAATGAGCACGCCACATCATCCTTATACGCAGGCGCTGATTCGGGCGATGCCCGATTTTGGCCGCGCGCTGCCGCACAAAAGCCGTCTCAATACGCTGTCAGGGGCGATCCCATCACTGGAGAGCCTGCCGATAGGCTGCCGCCTGGGGCCTCGCTGTCCTTACGCGCAGCGTAAATGTGTCGAAACGCCGCGCCTCACCGGCAGTAAAACACATCTCTTTGCCTGTCATTTCCCGCTGAATATGGAGGGCCAGTAATATGGAGACCCTGCTGGAAGTGCGCAACCTGAGCAAAACTTTTCGCTATCGCACCGGCCTGTTCCGCCGTCAGCACGTTGAGGCAGTAAAGTCTGTCAGCTTTACCCTGCGCGAAAAACAGACGCTGGCGATTATCGGTGAAAACGGTTCCGGCAAGTCCACGCTGGCGAAGATGCTCAGCGGCATGATCGCCCCCACCGAAGGTGAGATTCTGATTGACGACCACCCGCTGACCTTTGGCGATTACGGCTATCGCAGTCAGCGCATCCGCATGATTTTTCAGGATCCCTCAACCTCACTGAATCCGCGTCAGCGCATCAGTCAGATTCTGGAATTTCCGCTGCGACTTAATACCGAACTGGATGCAGAAGCGCGCGAGAAACGCATTATCGCCACCCTGCGTCAGGTAGGATTACTGCGCGATCACGCCGGATATTACCCACACATGCTGGCACCCGGTCAGAAACAGCGTCTGGGTCTGGCGCGCGCGTTGATCCTGCAACCCAAAGTGATTGTGGCCGATGAAGCGCTGGCCTCACTGGATATGACCATGCGCTCCCAGCTGGTAAATCTGATGCTGGAGCTGCAGGAGAAACACGGAATCGCCTACATTTATGTCACCCAGCATCTGGGCATGATGAAGCACATCAGCGATAAAGTGCTGGTGATGCATCAGGGCGAAGTAGTTGAGCGTGGCGGCACGGCTGACGTGCTCGCCTCCCCCCTGCACGATCTGACCCGGCGCCTGATCAGCAGCCATTTTGGCGAAGCACTCAGTGCCGAAGCCTGGCGGCGCGAGCGCTGATTTTTGCTGCATATCGCGGAAATTGCGGGCCGATTTACCTGATTTATGAGAGACGTGCTAGAATCCGCACGTCGATTAACGTCGGTCGCTTACTTTTTAACCATGCGGCCGCCAACTACAATGACCATAAGGATTACAGCTATGGGTTTTCTTTCCGGTAAGCGCATTCTGATTACTGGCGTTGCCAGTAAACTTTCCATCGCCTACGGTATTGCACAGGCGATGCACAAACAGGGCGCAGAACTGGCTTTCACCTACCAGAACGACAAGTTAAAAGGTCGTGTGGAAGAGTTTGCTAAAGATTTGGGTTCAGACATCGTGCTGCCATGTGATGTAGCCGAAGATGAGAGCATCAAATCTCTGTTCACTGAACTGGCAAAAACCTGGCCGAAATTTGACGGTTTCGTTCACTCTATCGGTTTCGCCCCTGGCGAGCAGCTGGTTGGCGACTACGTGAACGCCGTTACCCGCGAAGGCTTTAAAATCGCGCATGACATCAGTGCTTACAGCTTCGTCGCGATGGCCAAAGAGTGTCGCGAGATGCTGAATCCACACTCTGCGCTGCTGACCCTCTCTTACCTGGGTGCTGAGCGCGCGATCCCGAACTACAACGTAATGGGTCTGGCGAAAGCGTCGCTGGAAGCGAACGTGCGTTACATGGCGAACGCCATGGGCCCGGAAGGTGTGCGTGTTAACGCCGTTTCTGCCGGTCCAATCCGCACCCTGGCTGCATCAGGCATCAAAGATTTCCGTAAGATGCTGGCACATTGCGAAGCGGTTACCCCGATTCGCCGTACCGTAACCATTGAAGATGTCGGCAACTCAGCAGCATTCCTCTGCTCTGACCTGGCTGGCGGCATCACCGGTGAAGTGGTACACGTTGATGGCGGCTTCAGCATCGCCGCAATGAACGAACTGGAACTGAAATAAGTTCTGCAAGGGCGAGCCTGGCTCGCCCTTCTCTTTACGCCCATCCTGCCCTTCCCGCCTGATTTTGCTGCCGTTATACCGTAACGCTATTAATTATCACCGATCAATCTTTTGCCCCGGACTGGCCATCAGCGACGATAAGCCTGCCCTTCGGTTTATGCATATTTTCAGATTCTGCCGCCTGCATACCGAACCCGAATTTGCAAAAGGATTGATCATGGAACAACGCCGCTATCCGGGCCATAACCACTGGTTTTACGAGAGCCAGACCAGTCCACGTACCACACAGGCCGCACCGCTGGTGCCAGAGGCTGCCCATATCGATGACCGTTTTTTGCTGGGATGCCACGCCAGCGACGCCGTAGTGCAGTCACTGCTGCGCACGCATCAGCCGGCTCTGCTGGCGGCGCGCGATCTGGCACAGCTGCTGTTCCCCGATCGCGTTGTCACCTCGCTGACGCACACCTTAACGCTTTACGACCGCCTCAGCACCGCACTGACCGTGGCGCAGGTCGCGGGTGTGCAGCGGTTGTGTAATCACTACTCTGCCCGCCTCAATCCGCTGCCTGGCCCTGACTCTTCACGAGAGAGTAATAATCGCCTGACCCAGATTACGCAGTATGCGCGCCAGCTGGCGATGCAGCCTGAACTGATCGGTGCCAGCGCCATCACCGCCCTGGATGCGGTCGGCCTGACCGAACCCGATATTGTGACGCTGAATCAGCTGATTGGCTTTGTCAGTTATCAGGCGCGCGTCGTCGCCGGATTACAGGCGCTGAAGGCCCAGCCGGTACGCTGGCTGCCCGGTAGCACCGCACCACCTGATGCAGATTCCACTGGTTTTGACCAGCCAGCCCACTGGCAGCCGGTGCTAAAGCCGCTGGAGCTGCGGTATGCCAGTGCAGAGCAGCTCGCTGCCGTTACCCGTTGTCAGACGCTGCCCGGTATGCAGGACGCGGTATGGCTGCTGGCCCATGACCCATCGGCGCTGTATGGCTGGGCGCAATTGCGTCAGCATCTCTCACAGGAAAACACCCTGGCGGAAGCGACAGCCGCCCGTATTCTCGGCAGCCGCTGGGCGTTCCGGCTGCTGGCCGGGAATGAGGTTTTGATCGAGGGTGTCGATGACACGAATTTAAAAGGAGAAGAGCAACAGATCGTCGCGCTGTCGGCGCAGCTGACCCGTTCACCCGAGCGTTTCAGTGCGGCCCATCTGCAGCCGCTGATGGAGGCGGGCTGGGAACCTGAGGCGCTGTTCGCGCTGATTCAGAGCGTGGCGATAGGCAACTGGAACAGTCGCCTGTTTTACGCGCTGGGCGAGGCGCAGTAGCCTGAGCTAGACCGGCAACTGACCGCGCGCTTCGTCGAAAAAGTGCTGTGCCAGCGGAGTGGCACGGCCAGGTTCCGCTATCACCAGCGCCGCCTGGCGCGCCATCGGCGGCAGCGTAATGCCGCGCTGCTGTAACCCCTGAAGTGATGCGGGCAGCAGATGACCCACCGGCGAGACCAGCAACCCCAGACCGACCTGAGCACACTGCATCAGCTGCATGATTGAGGCGCTCTCCACGATAACCCGCGGCACCAGCGCCGCCTCGCGAAAGGCCATATCAAGATAGCGGCGGAAATAGCGTGTTGGCTCTGCCAGGCAGAGCGGCTGTTGTGCCAGTTCGTCCAGCGTCAGCGGGGTTTCTCCCACCAGCGCCGGGAAGTGGTCAGGATGGAATACGGCCTCAACGCCCTGATCGGCCAGCATCTCGGTCTGAAAATGAAGTTCCCGCAGCGTCGCCATCTCAAAAAAGCCAATGCCGACATCCACGGTGTGGCTGTTAAGCGCTTCCAGCAGCTGATCAGCACTGAGTACCGCAATGCGGTAATCGAGCTGGGGATAACGCGCCTGCACGGCTTTCAGCAGCAGCGGCAGTGCCACGCTGCACTGCGGCACCACGCCAACCCGCAGTGTGCCGTTTACCCCATGTTTCAGCGATTCCACTTCCAGCTTCAGCCCCTGATAGACCGAAACTATTTCACGGGCCCACGCCAGCACGCGATCGCCCTCTGGCGTAAATCCGGCAAAGTTATTGCTGCGGTTAATCAGCGGCAGGCCCAGCTCGCGCTCGAGATTTTTCAGGCGCATGGAGAGGGTTGGCTGTGTAACAAAACTGGCTTCCGCGGCCCGCCCGAAATGGCGTTCCCGCTCCAGGTTACATAAGTAAATGAGTTGTTTAATGTCGATGTTAATTATCCATCAGCAGGTTTAAGACTGTTCGCGTGACTGTCTCAATGGCAGTATCAATCAGAGTATAAGGCTCAATGTTACCCTGCGCGGGCTATGATCTTTTAACCGCACGGATCATCGGCGCAGTCGGGACCAATAAATCAGAGCTACGCGCGGCGGTTATCTGAAACGCAGCGATAACAGCAAAATCACCGTTTCAAACCCTCTGGTTTACTGGCTTAGTAACCAGGGCATTCAGCGCCAGGCAGATTAACCCCAACCCTATGGGCAACAGGAAATCGTAGCCGAGCAGTCGGTAAAGCCCGATGCCGGCCACGCCGCCTGCAAGGAAAGACAGCAGGGTCAGACTGTGCAGCCGCAACCGCCCCAGCAAGCTTGGCGCATCTTTCGGTGAGGCTTTGCGCCGCAACACTTCAAACAGCATCGCCAGCTCAATCCCGATATCAGTCGCCGTGCCGGAGATATGGGTAGTGCGAACCCGGGCATTGGAGATCCGCGTGACGACCGCATTCTGCAGCCCCATTAAAAAGCTCAGGCTCATGATCAACACCACACCGGGCGACCTCGGCGGAAAGTGATTCTCAATCACGCCTAGCGTCATCAGTGCGATGCCCTCAATCAGAATAACGAAGGCATAGATAGTACGGATATTCCTGCGGTGCCCGGCATTAATTATCAACGTTGAAAACATGGAGCCCGCAATAAACAGCAGCACGATCGACAAAAAAAACAGGCCAGGCCCCAGGTTCGCTTTTGCCAGATGATCGGACAGCAGCGAGACATTCCCGGTCATGTTAGCTGAAAAGAAACCGACAATCTCGAAGGCGGCGGTATTCAGCGCGCCTGCGGCAGCGGCCAGCGTGCAGGCCAGTCGGGTATCGGCGCTGTTGCTGCGGGCACTTTCTGTGCTGATTAGCATGACAACCCCGTGTTCAGTGGAAAGCCGTAATAATCCGCTCATTCTGCCGCCGTCACAAGGCGCTGAATCAAACACGTTATTCTCTGCCTCACGATGCGCATCACCGCATCATTCAGGATCCCGCGCGGCCTGGACGCCGCGCGGGGAACCAGTCAGCTGTTTGCCAGACGGAAAGTCGAGACCGACTGCGTCAGGTACTGCACCTGCTCTTCCAGTGAGGCCGACGCCGCCGCAGACTCTTGCACCAGCGCCGAGTTCTGCTGGGTCACGCTGTCCATCTCGGTAACCGCCTGCTCGATCTGACCGATGCCGCGACTCTGTTCATCAGACGCGGTAGAGATATGCTCCATCAGCAGATTCACGCGGCTGACCGATGAGATAATGGCACTCATCGCCTCGCCGGTCCGGCTGACCTGATCGGAACCGGCGTGGATGATGGAGACCGATTCTGCAATCAGTCCTTCAATCTCTTTGGCTGCGGTGGCGCTGCGCTGGGCCAGGTTACGCACTTCTCCTGCGACGACCGCAAAACCACGTCCCTGCTCACCCGCACGGGCGGCTTCGACGGCTGCGTTCAGCGCCAGAATGTTAGTCTGGAAGGCGATGCTGTCGATAACGGTGGTAATTTCCTCAATCTTCTTCGAGCTGGCGTTGATCAGCGCCATCGATGTCACCACTTCCTGCGACACTTTTTCGCCGCTTTCCGCGTTTTTCACCGCTTCACTGGTCAGGCGGCAGGCTTCAAACACGTTTTCAGTGTTCTGTTTCACCGTTGCGCCCAGCTGCTCCATGCTGGCTGCGGTTTCCGTCAGCGCAGCGGCCTGCTGTTCAGTGCGCGAGGCGAGATCGATGTTGCCCGCCGCAATTTCCTGCGAGGCGGTAGAGACTGAGCGGGTTGAATCACGCACCTGAAGAATAATGGCGGTCAGCGCGCTGCGCATCTGCTCCAGCGAACCCATCAGCATCTGAATTTCACTGCGTGAACCCGGTTTCACCGGCACTGTGGCATCCAGCACGCCCGCCGCAATCAGCTTACAGTGCTCCTGCGCTTCATTGATTGGTGAAAGGACATAGCGCTTCATGAAGATGTAAATGGCGATGATGATGCCGAAAAACAGCACGCCAAACAGACCCAGCAACGTAATACCAGAGGTGAAGTGACTCTGAGCGTCGCTGTTGAGCTTTTTGGCGTAAGTTTCGTGCTGGGCCAGAACACGGTCCAGAATAATTTCATACTGACGATCCAGACGAACCACGGTCGGGATCTGATTTTTAAAACGCACCTGATCGTGCGCCTCTGCGGCATCAATCAGCGGCTGCAACCCCTGCTGACGATAGGCCTGATAAGCCTGGCTGTAGGCCTCTGCCTCCGCCTCTTCGCCCGGCAGACGCGGCGCATTCATATAGGCCTGGAAGGCGGCATCGGCTTTACCCGCCACGGTCCGCACGCTGTCCAGCGTGGCGGGATTGCTGGCATCACTGCCCTCAATCTCCTTCATGTACTCCATCAGGCGGACACGCAGCGTACGGCTGTGGTTGATCGGGTCAATGACCGAGAGCACCACGCGGATCTCTTTGTTGACCGCGTTCAGGGAGTGATTGCTCTGAATCAGCAGCCAGGTACTGATCGCCACGCTGGTAAGAAACAACGCCAGCAGGAAGGAAAAGATAATCAGGGAGGACTTTTTTAACGACATCGCGATGTTCCGAAACAGGGAGTATTAGTCGCTATATCGGCAGAAAGGTGCGCCCCATTAGGGCTGTACTTTTTTTAGTTACAATAAGCGGAACGGTAGTGTTCAGTATATGAGCAGGAAGAGGTGCTAACCGCCTGCGGGCGCCGGACGGTTAGCGAAGTAATCAAGTCTGAAGAGAACTGTCGTTACGCGACACCTAGCGCCATTTTCACTTCGTTAGCGATCTTCTCGACCTGAGGACCGTAGATCACCTGAATGTCATGCTCGCTGACGCGATTAACCCCGTTAGCACCGGTGCTCATCAGCGTCTGATCGACCACCTGATTCATCTCTTTGACCCGTACCCGCAAACGGGTAAAGCAGCAATCGACATCCTCGATATTGGCCGGCCCGCCCAGTCCGCTGATAATCACCTGCGTCCGCTCATCCGCAGCAACCTGTTGCGGTTTCTCATCCTCCGACTCCCGGCCCGGCGTTTCGACATGCATCCGGGTAATCACCAGCCGGAAAGCATAGTAGTAGATCGGCGCATAGATGACGCCCAGCGCCAGCGTCCACCACCAGTGGGTTTTCGCGCCGCCCAGCATGCCGAATACAACCAGGTCGATAACGCCGCCCTGCACGTTGCCGATCATCAGATGCAGCATCGACATCAGCATAAACGACAGGCCGGTCAGAAAAGCATGCAGCAGATAGAGCACCGGCGAGACAAAAATAAAGCAGAACTCCAGCGGCTCGGTAATCCCGGTGGTAAATGAGGTTAGCGCACCCGCCATTACCAGCGCTTTGACCCGTTGCTTATGTTCGGGCCGCGCGGTGTGATAGATCGCCAGCGCCGCCGCGGGCAGACCAAACATCATCACCGGAATCTTGCCCTGTGCCAGAAACTGCGTGGCGGTGCGCAGCGTCTCATCGGGAATTGATCCCGGATGGGTCAGCGAGGCATTGAAAATGTTCAGCGCACCGACCACCGTCTGACCATCGACCACCGCCATGCCGCCAATTGGCGTGAAGCGCACGGTTTCGTTGAGGATATGATGCAGGCCGGTGGGGATCAGGATGCGTTCAAAGGCCCCCAGCAGAAACGCGCCATACTGGCCGCTTTTGCCAATCATCTGGCCAATCCAGGCGATACCCTGCCCGATGGTGGGCCAGACCAGCGCCAGCAACACCCCAATCAGCGGCAGACAGACCACGGTCACGATCGGCACAAAACGCCGTCCGCCAAAGAAGCTGATCGCCGTGGGCAGCTGCTGGGTATAGAAACGATTGTGCAGCGCCACCGTGATCAGACCGGCAATTACCCCGCCCAGCACACTCATGTTGTAGGTGAAGACGCCCAGCATGTTGATGTACTCCGCCGAGGTCATCATGGCGGTGGTCTGATCCATCCCCGCCTGCTGCAGCGCGGCGGGTGTAGTAGTGGCTGCGGTGATCCCTTTCGCCGCCAGCGTGGCACTGATACCCACGTTCATCACGATATAGCCAATCACCGCGGCAAAGGCGGCGGTAGGTTTTTCCGCTTTCGCCAGTCCGATGGCGCTCGCCACTGCAAAGAAGACCGGCAGGTTGGCAAACAGCGCCCCGGCGACCTTGCGGATAAATCCAATGATTAACTGCGGCACCTGCATCTGCGCAAAGGCCTCGCCGGTCACCGCCGGGTTCTGCATCGCCGCCGCCAGCCCGAGGAAAATACCCGCGGCAGCGATGACCGAGATTGGCATCATCAACGCTTTGCCAAACGCATGGATCTGGCTGGTCAGCTGTTTCATGGAGTCGCGCCCTCTCTGATAGTGAACAGCAAGTATTAGCCTGTTGTGGGGAGAACTCCCGTTATCAGCCGGTTAAAGGCGGGTAAAATCTGACCACCATCACAATTCTGGCCGATGCACGATAAACGCCAGCTATCGCACCATTAAGTCAATCAATTAGACAAGGTATGAGGATATCTGCAGACTTTGTTTCACCATCAGGCTATAACCTGATAACAAACACCAAACAATAATTCCTACTATAAAAAGCCTGCACTCAATATGAAATTTAAACGCCAAATCAAACCCTACCGCGCGGCTGCGGGCGGCTGGGGTTCACTGGAAGCCACCACGCGTTTCGTTCTGGACAGCAAAGCGGCCCTGAAAAATATGCGCAATCTGATGCGCATGAACAAAGCACGCGGTTTTGACTGTCCGGGCTGCGCCTGGGGTGATGACAATAAAAGTACCTTCAGCTTCTGCGAAAACGGCGCCAAAGCGGTGACCTGGGAAGCGACACGCCGCATGGTCGACAGCGATTTTTTCGCTAAGCACAGTGTGACAACGCTTTATACCCAGAGTGACTACTTCCTGGAGTATCAGGGGCGTCTGACCCATCCACTACGCTACAACGCGGAAACCGACCACTACGAGCCGATCAGCTGGGATGATGCCTTTGCACTGATCGCGCAGCACATCAAGGCGATGGACCATCCGGACCAGATGGAGCTTTACACATCCGGTCGCGCCAGCAATGAAGCCTCCTGGCTTTATCAGCTGTTTGGCCGCCTGATGGGCACCAACAACTTCCCTGACTGCTCCAACATGTGCCACGAAGCCAGCGGCACCGGGCTGAAGCGCAGCATTGGCGTCGGCAAAGGCACTATTCGCCTGGATGATTTCGATCACGCTGATGCCATTTTTGTCTTCGGGCAGAACCCTGGCACCAACCATCCGCGTATGCTGCACAGCCTGCGTCACGCTGCCGATCACGGCGCGAAGATCGTCACCTTCAATACCCTGCGCGAGCGCGGTCTGGAACGTTTTGCCGATCCGCAGAAACCGCTGGAAGTGGTGACGTCGAAAGCCGGCAACATCAGCTCCTCCTATTACCAGCCAAACCTGGGCGGTGACATGGCGGCAGTGCGCGGCATGGTGAAATCCCTGCTGGAGACCCATCGTGCGCGTCTGGCCGCCGGTGAAAGTGGCCTTTTTGATCAGACCTTTATTAATGCCAAAACCAACGGCATTGAGGCCTATCTCGACGCGGTGGATAACACCAGCTGGATGCAGATTGTGGCGCAGTCTGGCCTGACTCAGGCGCAGATCCGTGAAGCGGCTGCCATCTACCAGAGCGCTGACCGCGTGATCTGTACCTGGGCAATGGGCATCACTCAGCATAAGCATTCGGTTGATACGGTTCGCGAGATCACCAACCTGCAACTGCTGTTTGGCCAGCTGGGCAAAAAAGGCGCAGGCCTCTGCCCGGTTCGCGGTCACAGTAATGTGCAGGGCAACCGCACCATGGGTATCGATGAGAAACCGGCCAAAGCCTTCCTGGATGCGCTGGGTAATCATTTTGGTTTCGAGCCACCGCGTGCCCCAGGCCACAACACCGTTGAAGCGCTGAACGCGATGCTGCGTGATGAAGTCAAAGTGCTGATCGCGCTGGGTGGCAACCTGGCTGCGGCTGCGCCCGATTCACCGCGCACCGAAGAGGCGCTGTCACGCTGTGGTCTGACCGTGCATATCAGCACCAAACTGAACCGCAGCCATCTGGTGCCGGGTCACGAAGGGCTGATTCTGCCAACGCTGGGTCGCACCGAGCGCGATACCCAGGCAACCGGCAATCAGTTCATTACCGTGGAAGACTCTTTCAGCATGGTCCACGCCTCTGAAGGTATCGGTATTCCGCTGGCGGAAACACAGCGTTCAGAAACTTCGATTGTTGCGGGTATCGCCCAGGCCGTGCTGGGTGATGAGAAAGTGAAATGGCGCGAGCTGGCGGGTGATTACAACCTGATCCGTGAGCACATTGCCGCGACGATTCCGGGCTTTGCCGACTTCAACGCCAAATGCGATATCCCGGGTGGTTTCTATCTGGGCAACGCAGCAGCAGAGTTGCGCTTTAATACGCCAAGCCAGAAAGCGGAGTTCAACGCGTCGGCGCTACCGTCCTCGCTGTTCCCGACGCTGGATCAGGACGTGCCATTTACGCTGCAGACGCTGCGTTCCCATGACCAGTACAACACCACTATTTACGGCCTTGATGACCGTTACCGTGGCGTGTTTGGTCAGCGTGAAGTGGTGTTCATTAACCCGGACGATATGGCAGACCTGGGCTTCACCGAAGGCCAGAATGTTGATATCGAAACGCTGTGGAATGATGGCATCACCCGTCGCGTCAGCGGCTTCAAACTGGTTCCCTACAATATTCCGCGCGGTAACCTGGCGGCTTATTATCCGGAAACCAACCCGCTGGTGCCGCTGAACAGCTTTGGCGATGACAGCGGTACACCGACCTCTAAATCGGTGCCGGTGAAGCTGGAACTCTCTGAGGCACTGGCCGATCAGCGCATCGCCTGATAGCGCCTTCGCCACACCCTGAAAAGCCGGTTCGTCCGGCTTTTTGCCTTGCCGCGCGGCGTCGATTCGCGTAAAACTGTCAGCCGCAATCAGCCAACGAAACGTAAAAATTATGTTCCAGGATAACCCGCTGCTCGCGCAGCTGAAAGAGAAGCTCCATTCGCAAACGCCTCGTGCTGAAGGCGTCGTTAAAGGCACCGAAAAAGGCTTCGGCTTTCTGGAAGTCGATGCGCAAAAAAGCTACTTCATTCCGCCACCGCAGATGAAGAAAGTCATGCATGGCGATCGTATCACCGCCGTGATCCACAGCGATAAAGATCGCGAAAGCGCTGAGCCGGAAACCCTGATTGAACCGTTCCTGAGCCGCTTTGTTGGCCGGGTGCAGAAAAAAGACGATCGCCTGTCGATTGTGCCGGATCATCCCCTGCTGAAAGATGCCATTCAGTGTCGCCCTGCGCGCGATGTCAGCCATGCATTTGAAAATGGCGACTGGGCCGTGGCAGAAATGCGTCGCCATCCCCTGAAGGGCGATCGCGGCTTTTATGCCGAACTTACCGATTTTATTGTT
This sequence comes from Pantoea sp. SM3640, assembly GCF_015654165.1. NCBI lineage: Bacteria > Pseudomonadati > Pseudomonadota > Gammaproteobacteria > Enterobacterales > Erwiniaceae > Pantoea > Pantoea sp. SM3640. The sequence goes on along the minus strand of NZ_CP064872.1, from coordinate 1,739,447 downwards.
AAAGCTGATGACCACCTGGCGCCGTGGTGGGTGACGCTGTCGCGTCATAACCTTGAGCGTGAAGCACCTGACGTCAGCTTTGGCGAGATGCTGGATGAAAATCTGACGCGTGAAGATCTGACCGCGCTGGATTTTGTCACCATCGATAGCGCCAGCACCCAGGATATGGATGATGCGCTCTATGTAGAAGCGCAGGATGATGGCGCCCTGCGTTTGACCATCGCCATTGCTGACCCGACCGCCTACGTGCCGGAAGGCAGTCAGCTTGATAAGCTGGCGGCGCAGCGCGCATTTACCAACTATCTGCCGGGCTTCAACATCCCGATGCTGCCGCGCGAACTCTCTGATGATGTCTGCTCGCTGCGTCCGAATGTGCGCCGTCCGGCGCTGGCCTGCCGCGTCACGGTGGCCGCCGATGGCACCTTAAGTGATAACGTCGAGTTTTTTGCGGCCTGGATTGAGTCCAAAGCCAAGCTGGCCTACGACGACGTCTCAGACTGGCTGGAAAACAGCGGCAGCTGGCAGCCGGAGAGTGAGGCGATTGCGGAACAGATTCGTCTGCTGCACCGTCTCTGCCTGGCGCGCGGCGAATGGCGTCAGACCCACGCGCTGGTGTTTAAAGATCGCCCGGACTACCGCTTCCTGCTGGGTGAAAAAGGCGAAGTGCTGGAGATCGTGGCTGAACCTCGCCGTATCGCTAACCGCATCGTTGAAGAGTCGATGATTCTGGCGAACGTCTGCGCGGCGAAAGTGCTGCGTGACCGTCTTGGCTTTGGTATCTATAACGTCCATGCCGGTTTCGATGCGACCAATGCTGAGCAGGCCGCCGCCGTGCTGGCCAATCACGGTATTACCGTGGATGCACAGGCGATCACCACGCTGGACGGTTTCCGCGTGCTGCGTCGTGAGCTTGATGCCCAGCCAACCCAGTTCCTCGACAGCCGCATCCGTCGTTTCCAGACCTTCGCGGAGATCAGCACCGAGCCAGGCCCGCACTTTGGCCTCGGTCTGGAGGCGTACGCCACCTGGACCTCACCGATTCGTAAGTTCGGCGACATGATCAACCATCGTCTGCTGAAAGCGATTATTCGCGGTGAGCAGATTGCCCGCCCGGATGATGCCGTAACGATGACGATGAGTGAACGCCGTCGCCTGAACCGGATGGCGGAACGTGATGTCGGCGACTGGCTCTACGCCCGTTATCTGGCCCCGTTTGCGGGCACCGACCGTCGCTTCAGCGCTGAGATTATCGATGTGTCGCGCGGCGGTATGCGCGTTCGCCTGGTCGAGTTTGGCGCCGTCGCCTTTATCCCGGCACCCTTCATTCACGCCGTGCGTGATGAGCTGGTTCTCAGCCAGGAAAATGGCAGCGTACAGATTAAAGGTGAAGTGGTTTACCGCGTAACTGACGTAATTGATGTGACCATCGCCGAAGTCCGTATGGAAACCCGCAGCGTTGTGGCCCGTCCTGCCGTCTGAACACGGCGTGTTTAAGCGATAAATCTGGCGGGATAACTTCGGTTATCCCGCCTGTTCCCGCCCCGTCCGCGTTACAAAAACGTTAAATTTGTACCCCGCTTCACACTTCTCCACTGATTAACTTTCACTTACATTCCATTACATTAAGTTTAACTCGTTGTTTTCGATCGTCTTCCCTCGGTCCCTACAAGGAGTTAGTCATGAAAAACGTCAAAACCAGTGTCATCTGGTTAGTGGTGGCGTTAATCGGCGCAGGCGCTTTCGCCATGCTGGCCCTCAGCCGCGGCGAACACGTCAACGCAGTCTGGCTGGTGATAGCCGCTGTCGCCTGTTACAGCATCGCGTATCGCTTCTACAGCCTGTTTATCGCCCGCAATATCTTCGAACTGGACGATCGCCGGATGACTCCCGCCGAGCGGCTGAGCGACGGACTCGATTATGTCCCGACCAATAAATGGGTGCTGTTTGGTCATCACTTTGCGGCTATTGCCGGTGCCGGTCCGCTGGTCGGCCCGATTCTGGCGGCGCAGATGGGCTTTCTGCCGGGCACCATCTGGATTCTGGTCGGCGTGATGCTGGCGGGCGCGGTACAGGATTTCCTGATCCTGTTTATCTCCACCCGCCGTGACGGTCGTTCGCTGGGCGAGATGGCGCGGCAGGAGCTGGGGGCGTTTGCCGGTGTGGTGACGATGCTCGGCGCGCTGGGCGTGATGATCATTATTCTGTCGGCGCTGGCGCTGGTTGTCGTGAAGGCGCTGGCGAACAGTCCGTGGGGCCTGTTTACCATCGCGGCCACTATTCCCATTGCGCTGTTTATGGGCGTTTACATGCGCTTTATCCGGCCCGGTAAAATTGCCGAAGTGTCACTGATTGGCTTTGTGCTGATGATGGCGGCGATTATTTATGGCGGTGACGTGGCACAGCATCCTTACTGGGGCCCCTTCTTTACCCTGAAAGGCACCTCGCTGACCTGGGTACTGGTGATTTACGGCTTTATTGCTTCGGTGCTGCCGGTCTGGCTGCTGCTGGCACCGCGCGACTACCTTTCGACCTTTCTTAAAATCGGCGTGATTGTCGGGCTGGCGGTGGGCATTGTCTTTGCGATGCCTGAGATGAAAATGCCAGCGGTGACCAAATTTATCGACGGCACCGGTCCGGTCTTCTCTGGTGCGATGTTCCCGTTCCTGTTTATTACCATCGCCTGCGGCGCGATCTCCGGCTTCCATGCGCTGGTTTCCAGCGGCACCACGCCAAAACTGGTGGAGCGGGAAAGTCATATCCGCTTTATTGGCTATGGCGCCATGCTGATGGAGTCGTTTGTGGCGATCATGGCGCTGATTTGTGCCTCGGTGCTGGATCCGGGTGTCTACTTTGCCATGAACTCACCCGCCGCGCTGATTGGTACCACCGTTGAAAGCGCGTCACAGGTGATCAACGGTTGGGGCTTTGTCGTGACGCCAGAAATGCTGAGCGGCATCGCCCGTGACGTGGGTGAAGGCTCGATTCTCTCCCGCGCAGGCGGCGCGCCCACTTTCGCTGTAGGTATGGCTCACATCATTACCGAGATCTTTAACAGCCGGGCGATGATGGCGTTCTGGTATCACTTCGCCATTCTGTTCGAAGCGCTGTTTATCCTGACAGCTGTCGATGCGGGTACCCGCGCCTGCCGTTTTATGGTGCAGGATCTGGTAGGCACCGTGGTGCCTTCTCTGGCGAACAACCGTTCCTGGCTGGGTAACATGGCGGGCACCAGCGTCGCAGTCGCGGGCTGGGGCTTCTTTGTCTATCAGGGCGTGGTCGATCCACTGGGTGGCATCAACACCCTATGGCCACTGTTTGGTATCGGCAACCAGATGCTGGCGTCGATGGCGCTGATTCTTGGCACCGTCGTGCTGTTCAAAATGAAAAAGCAGCGCTACGCCTGGGTGACTATTCTGCCCACCGTCTGGCTGTTTATCACTTCGATGACCGCGGGCTGGCAGAAAATTTTCCACGAAAAACCGTCCATCGGTTTCCTGGCCCAGGCGAATAAGTTCCGCAAAGGGCTGGATGAAGGCGTGATTATTGCGCCGGCAAAAAGCGTGGCGGATATGCAGACCATCGTGTTCAGCAATCAGATTAATGCGGCGCTGTGCGCTTTCTTTATGCTGGTGGCAGTCACGATGCTGGTCGCCGCGTTCTTTGTGATTCGTCGCGCGCTGAACAGTGCAGTGCCGACCACCAGCGAGACGCCGGTGGCACTGCGCAACAAGGCGGTGCGTCATGTCTGATGCCATTCATCAGGGCCATCGTCCGCAGGGTGAGTGGCAGATTATCCGCTGCCACCTGACGGCTTCGCCGATGCCGCAGGCCCTCAGCTGGCGAGGATTCTGGCGCGGTCTGCAACAGTGCTTCCGCTTAATGGTCGGGGTCCAGGATTATCAAAAATATCTGCAGCATATGCGTCTGCATCATCCCGACCAGCCGCCGATGAATGAGCGCGATTTCCATCGTTACTGCCTGGACGCCCGCTTCCCCAGCCAGGCGGGTAAACTGGGTAAATGTCCCTGCTGACCGCACGCTACAGCCCCGCACCGCCGGGGCTTTTTTGTGCCATTCTTATCTGGATGGAAAAATATATTTGGTTTGCATCTTGTGCTGGCGTCAGATGATGAATACTGTTGCTAAAATAATGAGATAACGCCTGCAGAGCACTTCCCGGAGGAAGTTTCCATGACCGATGAACACGGGCAAACGTTGTTGTACACTCTTTTTGGTACAACCAGCCCTCATTGGCGTCTGACCGCGGACAGCGATGCGTTGCATTTTGCCGAAGATGAGTCATCACAAACCAATATCGCCCTGCCGCTGACCCCCGGCCAGGCCGCAATGATCCGCGCGATGCCGGTCATCACCTCAAGCATCAATCTGACTATGACCCTTCAGGGCATTGATGTGCCGATGCATTTTGTCGGACGTAAAGTGAATCAGGCTTCATGGGCCGGCACCGCCTCTGCCTGGGGCGATACGTCTGCAGTTGCCCGCGATTTAACCCTGGGGCTGTCGTTCGCTGAACAGGTGGTTTCTGAAGCTAATTCGGTGATTGTAATCCTCGATCAGCGCGGCAATATTCAGCGTTTTAACCGCCTGAGTGAAGAATATACCGGCCTGAATGAGCACGAGGTTATTGGCCGTAACGTCTTTCAGCTTTTTATGACCAAACAGGAAGCCTCACAGTCACGACGCAACATTGCGGGCTTCTTCCGTGACGGTAACTCTTATGAGGTTGAGCGCTGGGTCAAAACCAAAAAAGGTCAGCGACTGTTTCTTTTTCGTAATAAGTTTGTTCACAGCGGCAGTGGCAAAAATGAAATTTTCCTCATCTGTTCTGGCACAGACATCACCGAGGAGCGACGCGCCCAGGAACGCCTGCGGGTGCTGGCAAACACCGACACGGTGACCGGTTTACCCAATCGCAACGCCATTCATCAACAGATTAGCCTGGCGCTGGAGCGATCCGAGGGGGATGAGACCGGCGTGGTTTATCTCGACCTCGATAATTTTAAAAAAGTGAACGACGCCTACGGTCATATGTTCGGCGATCAGTTACTGCAGGCAGTTTCACTGGCCATCCTCAGCTGTCTGGGTAAAGACCAGACCCTGGGCCGTCTGGGTGGCGACGAATTTGTGGTGCTGGCTGAGCACACCAGTCAGGCTGCACTGGAAGCGATGTCTTCCCGCATTCTTGAGCGGCTGCGTCAGCCTTTCCGTATCGGGCTAATCGAAGTTTACAGCGGCTGTTCAATTGGCATCGCTTTTGCGCCGCTGCATGGCGACGACCGCGAGAGCCTGATTCGCAACGCAGACACCGCGATGTATCACGCCAAAGAGAACGGGCGCGGCAAGTTCTGCGTGTTTGCGGCAGAGATGAACCAGCGGGTCTTTGAGTATCTGTGGCTGGATACTAACCTGCGCAAGGCGCTGGAACTGGATCATCTGCTGGTGCACTATCAGCCAAAAATCGACAGCGACGGCCAGGTCCGCAGCGCTGAAGCACTGGTGCGCTGGAACTCACCAGAGCGTGGTCTGGTCTCGCCCGCTGACTTTATTCCCTATGCTGAAGAGTCAGGGCTGATTGTGCCGCTGGGACGCTGGGTCATGCTCAACGTGCTGAAGCAGATTATCGCCTGGCGTGAGCAGGGCATTTTTCTGCGCGTCGCCGTCAACGTTTCGGCTCGTCAGCTGATTGATCAGAGCATCTACACTGACCTGAAACAGGCGCTGCACGAGGCTAATATCACCGACTGCCCCATCGATATTGAGCTGACCGAAAGCTGCCTGATTGAGAATGAAACTGAAGCGCTGAAGCTGATGAAGCAGTTTCAGGAACTGGGCGCACAGGTGCACCTGGATGACTTTGGCACCGGTTACTCCTCGCTTTCTCAACTGGCACGCGTGCCAATCAATGCCATCAAACTCGACCAGAGCTTTATCCGCGATATTAACAAGCAGCCGGTTTCACAATCGCTGGTGCGCGCTATCGTCGCCGTCGCCAAGGCGCTCGATTTGCAGGTCATTGCTGAGGGTATTGAGACCCCGGATGAAGAGAAGTTTGTCCTCAAAAGTGGTGTCGATGGGCGTCAGGGTTACTATTACGCAAAACCAATGCCCGCGGAACAATTTGGGCATTGGCTGGCTAAGCATCCTGCCCGCGTTTAACGCTGGTTAAGATTAACCCGCTTTACGCAGTGATGCGCTGTGGCGGTTTTGTAACTGTACCAGGCGTTCCATATAAGCAATATCTTTGGGTTCGATAGTGAAAGCATAGTCAACCCAATCCTCAGTGATATCCATCAGCTCAGCGCGTGACAGTTGCAGCACGCGCTGACGCGCTTTCAGCATCGCCCGCACGCCATTGAGCTTAGGCCGTAACGTATCAATAAAGGTGCGTGTGGCGCGGTAGCTGTCGCCAGGCTGGAAGACTTTATCCACCAGTCCGCGCGTCTCATACCACTCCGCGCTATGGGACTCCCCTTCACAGATTAACTCCTCTGCCAGCTTCATGCCGGAACGACGCGCCACCAGCGAGTAGCCACCCATACCAGGAAACAGGTTAAAGGCAATTTCCGGGAAGCCCATCCGCGCGTTGTTCTGCGCCAGAATGAAGTGATGCGCCAGCGCCGCTTCAAATCCACCGCCCAGCGCACTGCCTTCAATCATCGCCAGCGTCACCGCGCCGGTGTCGAAACCGCGTGCTGCTGAGTGGATGCAGTCCACACAGGCACGAGCATAGGCCCGCAGCGCCTCACGGCGGTTGTTGCGAATGCACTCGACGAAGAAGCGCAGATCGCCACCGGCGTTGAACATCTGCGGCACCAGTGAGCCGGTGACCCAGAAATCGATTGGCATACCGGAGCGCTGAGCGGCATAGCTCAGGTTCATGATCTCCTCAATCAGTTCGTGGTTGAAGCTCGGACGGGGCTGAGCGCGCAGCATCATCCACATGGTACGACGCCCTTCTTCGTAATAGGCGACTAACTGCGTGGTGTTGCCGACTTCGGTAAATAATCTGCACGTTGCTTGGTTAATAACTGTCATTGTCTCATCCTCTGTTTATATTTTGATGCGTTAAATACGCCACATCAGCGTAATGCAGAGTGAGGCCAGACCAAATGAGAGATTGATTTACAACACAAAATCCAGAGTGATCCCCGACTGGCGCGTCGGGGATTGATTAGGCGGGTTACTTAATAGCGGCACGCTGCCCGACGGCAACATGAAGACGCTTAAGACGTTTTGAATAGATGGCGGTGATGATGGGCACCAGCATAGAGGTCACAATCACGGACGTGGCAACCAGCGCCGTGGCTGCCGGGGCAACCGGTTTAAACTGCGGCAGCATTTCGGCAATCAGCACCGGTGTGGCCACCGCCGCGCCTGCCGTACTGGATGCGGCCACGCCAGCCGTGCCATCTCCCCCGCCAATCAGCCGATCGGCCAGAATAAGCGGGATGCCGGTAATGATGATGACGGCTATGCCCAGCATGATGCCCAGCAGACCGGTTTCCGCAATCACCCCAAGGTTAATGGTGTTACCCAGGGCAAAAGCGAAGAAGGGAATCAGCGTATGTACCGCTTTTCCGAAGAAGTCGCGCAACTCCGGATCAAGATTCCCTAATGCAAATCCGACCACAAACGGCAGGACAGCGCCGACAAACACGTGCGGCTCGAATGAGGCGATGCCGGCGGTGCCCAGAATCACCATGGTCATCAATGGCCCGGACTCCAGCGACATCAATACAAAGGCGCCCGCTTCCTCTTTCGAACCGTACTGTTGCATGATGGAGGCATAAAGACCGCCATTGGTCATATCCATCGCGGCGACCAGCGCCAGCGTCGATAAGCCGGCAAATATCCCCACTTCTACGCCATTTTCCGGCATCACCCGCGAGGCGATCGCCGCTACCACCCATGCCACGGCAATTTTGGTAAGCACCAGCGTGCCTGATTTACGCAGTACCGTTCCGGTGGCGCTGAGTTTTATCGACGCCCCCATACAAAAGAACCAGACGGCCAGGATGGGCACGGTGCCGGTCATCAGACCGTTGGTGAAAGAACCGAAATATTTCCCGGCCCCTGGTGAGAACGTATGGCAGAGTGCGCCGATAAACAGCGGTACGAGCATCATGCCGCCCGGAATTTTATCTATTGTCCGTTTGATGTGCATATGAATGTCACCTTTGCTATGCCAGAGGGTGGAGCTGGAAGTGCCCGAAGGCGATGCAGGCAAAGTAGTGACTTGAGGTGACCAAAACAGTGATCGATTCGATAAAATGAAACACTGTTTTATTTTTTTGATAAGTTGTTTTGTTAACTATGATGCGGTTCGCCATACCAGTCTCAAAAGAGACCAAAAAAACGGGACGCTATTGCGTCCCGCCTGTTATTTCTGGCCATACCAGGCATTCTCGCCATGCTTTCGCAGATAGTGCAGGTCAAGCAGCGTCTGATTGATAGGCGGGAGGTTAGCGGTCAGCTGCTGGCTGAACAGCCCCATGTAGGCCACCTCTTCCAGCACGACGGCGCTGTGCACGGCGGCGTGGGCATCTTTCCCCCACGCAAAGGGGCCATGGGAATTGACCAGCACCGCCGGGATCGCCGAGGGTGACAATTCACGCTGCGCGAAGGTCTCGATGATCACCTGGCCGGTATTCCACTCGTAGTCGTGCTGAATCTCTTCATTGCGCATGGCGCGGGTACAGGGGATCTCGCCATAGAAATCATCAGCGTGGGTGGTTCCCCAGGCCGGAATGGGGCGTCCGGCCTGTGCCCAGATAGTGGCATGCCGCGAGTGAGTATGGACAATACCGCCTACCTCAGGCCAGGCAAGATAGAGCGCGCGGTGCGTCGCCGTGTCCGATGAGGGTCGTTTATCCCCTTCTGCCACCTCACCAGTCGCCAGATCCACCACCACCATGTCGTCGCGTTTCATCACGTCATAGCTTACGCCAGACGGTTTAATCACCAGCACGCCCTGTTCGCGATCAACCGCACTGACATTGCCCCAGGTGAAGGTCACCAGGTTATATTTGGGTAAATCCAGATTCGCTTCCAGAACCTGTTGTTTAAGGTGTTCCAGCATGCCTTTTCTCCTGCTGACAATCGTCCCTGAATTTTGCGGAGTCAGACGCCAAAGGGTTATGGAGCAAATGGCTATAAACGCAGAAGGAATGGCTGTGAATCGAAAAATGTGTGGTGATTTAAGAGTTTTCTATCTTCGGAATTTATCCAGAATGCTTAGAATCTTCTCAGGCAATGCGTGGACCTGTCGGGTCCGGCATTGCGCCTCACCCGCTACAAACGGTTTGTCCATGGTGATCACATTTCGATGCCGTCACGGATGCGGCAATGATGCGACACAAGCGGGCTGAGGAAATATCGGAGCTATACTAAGAGTGTTGCCTCTGTGAGCACATCAAAGGAGAAGTGTATGACAACAACAATGAAACGAATCACTGCCGTTGTACTGGCGACCACGTTAGCTGTTGCACTGAGCGGCTGTTCTAACTGGTCTAAACGTGACCGCAACACCGCGATTGGCGCGGGCGCGGGCGCAATTGGTGGTTCAGTATTGACCAATGGTAGCGCACTTGGCACAGTCGGCGGCGCCGCTGTCGGTGGCATTATCGGTCATCAGGTCCACTAAGGACCTTATTAAAAGAATAATCGGCTACGCTAAGCATCTGCATGACAATCGGGCTACTCTGGTAGCCCGATTTTTTATTCATCCACCCGCCAGTTTGACCTTCATCCCTTTGGCTTCCAGCAGCGTTTTCAGTAAATCGCGTTTATCGCCCTGAATCTCAATAACGCCCTCTTTTACCGAACCGCCACAGCCACACTTCTTTTTCAGTTCAGCTGCCAGCAACGTCAGAGACGCATCATCCAGGTCGATGCCGGTGATCAGGCAGACGCCTTTGCCCTTGCGTCCGCTGGTCTGACGCTGGATCCGCACAACACCATCCCCTTTTGGCCGTTCCGCTTTTGGCTCAGGCTGCGTGATGCGCCCGCTGTCGGTTGAGTAAACCAGTGGATTGTCATTCGCCATTATTGTGTCTCCAGACTGTCCAGGATCGCCTGCAGGGCGGCGGCGGGATCGGCGGACTGCGTAATCGGACGCCCGATAACCATATAGTCTACGCCCGCCAGCTTCGCCTGCTGCGGTGTCATGATACGACGCTGATCGCCGGCATCGCTGCCTGCCGGACGAATCCCCGGCGTGACCAGCGCAAACTCCTGACCCAGAGCCTGTTTGAAGCGGACCGCTTCATGTGCAGAACAGACCACACCATCCAGTCCGCACGACTGGGTCAGCTTCGCCAGTCGCTCTGCCTGTTCGGCAGGGGAAAGCGTAATGCCCAGCTCTCGGAGATCGTCGGTATCCATGCTGGTCAGTACGGTCACCGCAATCAGCAGGGGCGCATCTTTACCAAAGGGAAGCAGCGCCTCACGCGCCGCATTCATCATCCGCGCCCCGCCGCTGGCATGCACATTGACCATCCAGACGCCAAGATCGGCTGCGGCAGCCACGGCATGCGCGGTAGTGTTAGGAATATCATGGAATTTAAGATCGAGGAACAGCTCAAAGCCGCGCTGCTGCAGAGTGTTAACCAGCGCGGGACCAAACAGCGTAAACATCTCTTTGCCCACTTTCAGGCGGCAACTGCGGGGATCGATCTGGTCGACAAAACGCAACGCGCTGTCGAGGTCATGATAATCCAGCGCTACCAGAATCGGCGAAGCGGTCACGTTGTGGGGTGAAGGCATGGCATTTCCTCTGCAGTGAGCACCCGCAGGCGCGATTGACAAACGGCAAGCATTCTACCTGCGGTGTCTGGCCATCACAATCGCCATTGCCCCTCTGCCTGGCAATAAATGCACCTCTGCCGAAGCCTGCTGATCATTGCCTATATAGTATGTTGTAACTATTATGGGGTGAAGTTAATTCAGTTATAACGGCCGCTTTACTGGCCGTCGAGACCACGGATGGGCTTCACTGAAGACCACGTCCGGCAGGATGGACAGTGCCAGTAAAGTGCATGTGCGGTAAAACCACACTTCTGGCAGCGATAGCGTGGCTTGGTGCGAATCTGTTCACCCACCATGTCGCGCAGCACCATCAGACTCTCTTTGGCCCGGCCATCTTCGGCTTCACGCAGATTTAAATCCATCAGGCGATGGAAGACTCGCATCGTCGGATGGCGCTCAAGCTGACGACTGATGTAATTTTGTGCCGCTTCAGCGCCCTGCTGCTGTTCAAGGATGTCTGAAAGATAAAGTTCCGCTGCCGCGCCGGTGTTCTGTTCCACACAGCGCTGCAGAAAGTCTGCCCAGGCGTCAGGCTGATTGAGCCGCTGGAAACAGGTCTCCAGCATGCCCAGCGTTTCACTCACCAGCTCTTTATCCTGATCCAGCACGCGCTGCAGATGACCCACCGCTCTGGCGAAGTCTTCTTTTTCCATCAGAATACGGCCCATCATAATGGAGATGCGTGCGCTGTTGCGGTCGGCCGCCTCCCCTTTCTTCAGCAGGCTCATCGCACGATCCAGATCGTCGCTGCTCATCGCTTGCAGTGCGAGTTCACAGTAGAAGTGAGCAATTTCGCCTTTCTGCTTCTCTTTGCCGAGCTTAACCAGGCGTTCTGCGACCTCGATGGCCTGTTGCCAGTCACTGGTGGCCTGGTGAATCAGTAACAGCTGCTGCAGCGCGCCGATACGAAAATCCGTTTCATCGGTGAGCTGCTTAAACATATCTTCTGCGCGGTCATATAAGCCCGCCGCCATATAGTCGCGACCCAGCTGCTGAACGGCAAGCAGACGCTGCTCGTAGCTCAGGGAAGCACTTTCCATTAATGCCTGATGGATACGGATAGCGCGGTCGACTTCTCCGCGCGATCGGAACAGGTTACCCAGCGTCAGATGTGCCTCTACCGTGCCGCTGTCCTCTTTCAGCATATCAAGGAACAGATCGACCGCTTTGTCCTGCTGATTTGAGAGCAGGAAATTGACGCCCGCCACATATTCACGTGACAGCCGGTTGGCTTCCTGTTGCTTATCCTGATGCGCGCTGCGGCGGCCCATATACCATCCATAGGCAGCCGCAACCGGCAGTAACAGAAACAGCAATTCATGCATTGAGGATTATTCCCGGCCAGCCGGAGAAGATGGCGTGGTCGCCAGGGCGGTGCTCTGCTCAATTTGCGTCTGCATACGCTTAATTTTCCGGTTGGCATTGGCCAGTGAAACACGGGTCCGCAACCAGAACAGCCCGCAGATGACCCAGCCAAGCACAAAACCTGCGCCAAACAGTGATGCCAGTAAGGTCGAGATGCTGAACTCACCCTGCGCCAGCAGATAGTTAAAAGTAATGACCTGATCGTTATGCGCGCCTAAGGTGACGGAAATGATAAAAATGACCAGTACCACTAAAAAAATCAGCAAATATTTCACAGTGCATCCTGTTGTGAGGTTATCGGGTAGAATTATGCCAAAAATCCAGCATAAATGCTGCTCCCAGCAGCATCGGGCGAGTCGCTTTTGCGCAGGCCCGACTAATAATATGGGGTCTTAAGGGTGAATTACAATCAGGGCTCCCGCTGTGCCACCTCTTTTTGCTCTTCCGGCGGTAGCGTCAGCGGGCCGCAGAAGCGCTGTGCCAGCCAGGTCGCAACGGTGACCAGCAACCAGGAGAGCACGGTTGCCATCGCCAGATCGCGTGGCCAGTGCATGCCCAGCAGCAGGCGGCTCGCCATCACGCCCGTCGCCCACAGGAAAATCACCACCACAGTTTTATAATGCCTACGCGGCCAGAGCAGTCCCAGTGCCAGCAGTGCCCAGCTGGCGGCAAACATGGTATGCCCCGACGGAAAAGCAAAGCCGGTTTCAAACGCCCAGTGTCGTTTCAGCCAGCCCGGAATCTGCGTTTCATCGGCAATCAGTGACGTCACCATCTCACCACGCTGTTTACGCTTCAGCTCGTAGAAAGTTTTCTCATCCAGCCCGTGATGCTGCTCCAGCCAGATCACATAGGGACGCGGCTCCTGAATCTGCTCTTTGATAAAGGATTTGGTGTATTGTCCCGCCAGAATAGTGGCGTTCATGATCAGCAGCAGCAGGATGGCGGGCTTCAGGCGAAAGCGCAGGCACCAGAGCATCCAGGCGCTCAGCAGCACACTGGTGACAATACCCCACGGATTGGTGACGGTTTCCGTCATCCAGAAGAGACCTTTCAGCAGCGCATTGCTTTCACCTGGCTGCCAGCGCCAGCCGGTAAGCCAGACGGCAACCGGCATGATGAGCAATAGCAGCATTCCGAAGGTGGTACGACGCGAAATCTTAAACATCCTCTTCCCTTATCCTGGTGTCAAATGGCAACATTTGCATAACTTTAGCTTAAAAAAGAATAACATAACCGTTGCCGATTGGATAATTGTGCTTTATCACTGCAATTGGTCTCAGAGATTACCAGCCCGCTTCCGGGTTGTGGCACAATATTGCACGTTTGTCAGGCCACACTGGCCTGTGCGCTATCATGATGATAGTGCATCCTCTGAAGGTTCTGGAGAGTCACATGCAGCTTAAACGGGTGGCAGAAGCCAAACTGCCCACGCCATGGGGAGATTTCCTGATGGTTGGTTTTGAAGAATTGGCAACCGGACATGACCATGTTGCACTGGTCTTTGGCGATATTAATGACAACGAGCCGGTACTGGCGCGCGTTCACTCCGAATGCCTGACCGGCGATGCACTCTTCAGCCTGCGTTGCGACTGTGGTTTTCAGTTGGAAGCCGCGCTCAATGCCATCGCAGAAGAAGGTCGCGGCGCGCTGCTCTATCACCGTCAGGAAGGCCGTAACATTGGTCTGCTGAATAAGATCCGCGCCTATGCGTTGCAGGATAAAGGTTATGACACCGTAGAAGCGAACCATCAGCTTGGCTTTGCCGCCGATGAGCGCGACTTCACCCTGTGCGCAGATATGTTCAAACTGCTGGGCGTGAATGAAGTGCGTCTTCTGACCAACAATCCGCGCAAAGTGGAGATCCTCAGCGAAGCCGGGATCAACATTGTTGAACGTGTGCCGCTGGTCGTGGGACGTAATCCGAAGAATGCGCACTATCTGGATACGAAAGCGGAAAAGATGGGGCATCTGCTGCCGAAGTCATAAATGAAAAAGCCGGGTTATACCCGGCTTTTTTGTCAGTCCAGCATGTTGCGGATGACGTAGTGCAGGATGCCGTCGTTGCGGTAATAGGTCAGCTCATTACCGGTATCGATGCGACAACGGGTGTCCAGCTCTTCTTTACTGCCGTCAGCACGGGTCAGCGTGACTTTCACGCTGCAGCCTGGCGTCAGTGCCTGAAGATCTTCCACGTCAATGCGCTCTTCACCGGTCAGCCCCAGAGTTTTGCGGGTCACGCCCTGCGGGAACTCCAGAGGCAGAATGCCCATCCCAATCAGGTTAGAGCGGTGAATACGCTCAAACGATTCGGCAATGACGACCCTTACCCCCTGCAGACGTGGCCCTTTAGCAGCCCAGTCGCGGCTCGAGCCAGAGCCGTACTCCTTACCTGCAATGACCGCCAGCGGCACGCCTTCCGCCTGATATTTCATCGCCGCATCGTAGATGGCCAGCTGTTCGCCACTTGGATAGTGTCGGGTATAGCCGCCCTCCACGCCTGGCACCATCTCATTGCGGATACGAATATTGGCGAACGTGCCGCGCATCATCACTTCATGATTACCGCGACGCGACCCATAAGAGTTAAAGTCGTTGCGCTCAACGCCGTGTGACAGCAGATAGCGTCCGGCGGGACTTTCCGCTTTAATGCTGCCCGCTGGCGAGATATGGTCCGTGGTGACAGAATCGCCCAGTAATGCGAGCACCCGCGCACCGCGAATATCCTGCACCGGCTTAGGTTCTTTCTCCATATCATCAAAGAACGGCGACAGGCGGATGTAGGTCGAACCTTCATCCCAGTCGTACGTTGCCGCTTCACTGACCCTGATCGCCTGCCACTCTGGCGTGCCATCGAAGACTTCGGCGTACTCTTTGTGGAACATATCACTGGTGACCTGCTGCACGGCTGTGGCTATCTCTTCCGGCGACGGCCAGATATCTTTCAGATAGACCGGCTGGCCCTGCCTGTCGTGGCCCAGCGGCTCCGTCTGCAGGTTGATCTTCATGTTACCCGCCAGCGCGTAAGCCACCACCAGCGGCGGCGAAGCCAGCCAGTTGGTTTTAATCAGCGGATGAATACGGCCTTCAAAGTTGCGGTTACCGGATAAAACGGCACCGACCGTGAGATCGCCCGCTTTGATCGCAGACTCAATCTCATCTTTCAGCGGACCGGAGTTACCGATACAGGTGGTGCAGCCATAGCCCACCAGGTTAAAGCCCAGCTCGTCGAGATACGAGGTCAGCTGCGCGACGGCCAGATAATCGGAAACCACTTTGGAACCGGGTGCCAGCGAGGCTTTGACCCACGGCTGACGTTTCAGACCACGCTCTACCGCTTTCTTCGCCAGTAAACCGGCCGCCATCAGTACGCTTGGGTTAGAGGTGTTGGTACAGGAGGTAATCGCACTGATCACCACCGCGCCATCGGTCAGTGTGTGAGTCAGGCCAGTGTCGCTGTCGGTATACTCAACATTTTTGTGCGGTTTTTGCGCCTGATTCACTTCCAGCTCGTTGCTGGCATCAAACGCGGCGGGCACATCGCCCAGCGACACCCTGTCCTGCGGACGTTTCGGTCCGGCCAGGCTCGACTCCACCTCGTTCATATCCAGTGCCAGGGTACTGGTGAAACGCGGCTCATCGCCGGGATTGCGCCACAGACCCTGCGCTTTAGCATAGGCTTCTACTAAGGCGACCTGATCGGCATCACGTCCGGTCAGCGTCATGTAGCTAAGCGTGACATCGTCGACCGGGAAGAATCCGCAGGTGGCGCCATACTCAGGTGCCATGTTGGCGATGGTCGCACGGTCGGCCAGCGGCAGGTCGGCCAGGCCGTCACCGTAAAACTCAACGAATTTGCCGACGACGCCATGCTTACGCAGCATCTGAGTGACGGTCAGAACGAGGTCGGTTGCGGTAATGCCTGCGCGCAGTTTGCCGGTAAGTTTAAAACCAACCACATCCGGGATCAGCATGGAGACAGGCTGACCCAGCATGGCTGCTTCAGCTTCGATGCCCCCTACTCCCCATCCCAGCACGCCGAGCGCGTTGATCATGGTGGTGTGTGAATCGGTACCGACCAGCGTGTCGGGCCAGGCATACTCTTCGCCATTGAGGGTTTCATGCCAGATCGCCTTGCCAAGATATTCCAGGTTGACCTGATGGCAGATGCCGGTTCCCGGCGGTACGACGCGGAATTTATCAAACGCTTTCTGACCCCAGCGAAGGAAAACGTAGCGCTCATGGTTACGCTCCATCTCCAGCCGGACGTTCTCTTCAAAAGCGTCATCATCACCAAAATGGTCCACGGTGACCGAATGGTCGATAACCAGATCGACAGGCGACAGCGGATTCACTTTGGCGACATCGCCGCCCAGACGATTCACCGCTTCGCGCATGGCCGCCAGGTCGACCACGGCCGGCACGCCGGTGAAGTCCTGCATTAATACGCGGGCTGGCCGGTAGGCGATTTCACGGTCGGCGTGAGCATCTTTCTGCCAGTCAACCAGCGCCTGGATGTCCTCTGTGGTGACAGAGTCGCCATCCTGCCAGCGCAGTAAGTTTTCCAGCAGAACTTTAAGAGATTTGGGCAGGCTATCGATGTTGCCGAGATGTTGAGCCGCACGGGGAAGACTGAAGATGTGATATTTGTTGGTGTCGACCTGCAGTATTTCCTGACTCAGCTCGCGTAGGGTAGACGACATAGCTCCTCCTTTTTCGTTCATGGTCTTAAACCTTAGTGAGACAAAGGTTTATGTTAAAGATAGACCACAAATTCGTTAACGTTTTGATTACAACACAAATTGCTACAATCGCCGAAAACGAAAATGCCCCGTGAAAACACGAGGCATCAGAAAGAGGTGATTTAATTCAAATTATAGCGTTATCCACACCGCCGCAGACCAGAACGCAAAGGAGAAAGCATACGCGCTAAGCCAGGACATTTTAATAATATTCATTTGGTTCACTCCTTCGCCGGAATCGAGCGTAAAAGTTTTTGCGGTCGCCTGTCAATCGGCGACACCCTTTGATCTTACAGGATGTGGAAAGGGGCATTTAAAAGCCCACCGGAAACTCCGGTTATAAAAGAGCAGTGACGAATAGATGGTCTTACAACGTTATTTGTTTTTAGGTTCCAGAAACGACTCAATAAACAGTCGCTGGTTATCACTCAAATCCCATGACTCGGGGATAGACACTTTTTCGTCCTTTGCAAGGGCTTCTTTTCCTTTGCAGGATACTGACTTGTGCTGACCCGTGGTCAAAGAACGTTTATGACTGAGTGTATGTGCCCACATGGCTTTAGCCCCAGATACGCCAAATCATTAACGCTACAACCACCCAGAACAGCGCAGAGGCAGCGAATACGGTTAACCAGGCATTGCGACGGGTGTTGCCAGTACGCTCAACCTTGGTGCTTTTTGCCGGGAAACCCGGTTGTACAGTCAGTCGTGTATTCATAGTTTTTGATAATCACTCTCAACAAAATGATTGATAACATCGATTAAGATTTAGGAGGAATCCTAAACGCGTTAAGGCCAAAAATCCAGTTATTTTTATTGAGTAAAACGATTAACGGTATTAATCAATAGGCTTCGGTAACGTAAGAAATCATTAACTCCTGAACGAATATTTAATTAAACAGTCAGCTAATAAATTTGAGTTAATTTAAAAACAGATCCATTTAAAACTAAAGACCCATCTAAAGAACCTTATGTTTACTGGCTTCACACATCAGCTCTTAACTGGAGTATGGGAATAATCCTGGCGAGTCGCAAAGTGACATAGTTAAAAGTGTGTTGTATTTCGCATTTAAGAAAGCCCAACCGGAAAACATGTGATCAATGTTTCATTTACAAAAAAATCATAAAAACTTTTGATTCTCATTTGGCGCTAAAGCCTGGCAACAAAAAAGGCTGCACCAGGCAGCCTTATGTTGTCGTGGAGAGCATCAACGCTATTTAAATGGCAGCTTAATGTCCTTAAACATCGCCTCAATGTCTTCGTTTGAGCGCAGCGCCACGGCGGTATCCACCACGTCGCGAGTCAGGTGTGGCGCAAAACGCTGGATAAAATCATACATATAGCTGCGCAGGAAGGTGCTGCGGCGGAAGCCAATCTTGGTGGTACTGTTGGTAAAGATATCGGCGGCTTCAATACGAATCAGGTCAGGATCGGCCACCGGGTCAACCGCCATACTGGCAATAACCCCCACGCCCAGACCTAAACGGACATAGGTTTTGATGACGTCAGCATCAGTCGCGGTGAAGACAATGCGGGGTGTTAATCCTGCCCGATTAAAGGCCGTGTCGAGTTCTGAGCGTCCGGTAAAGCCAAAGGTGTAAGTCACCAGCGGATATTCAGCCAGTTCTTCGATGCTCACCTGCCCTTTTCCGGCCAGCGGATGATCCGCCGTGACGACAATCGCGCGGTTCCAGTGGTAGCACGGCAGCATGATGAGATCGTCATAGAGATGCAGCGCTTCAGTGGCTATGGCAAAGTCCGCATTGCCCTTGGAAACCGCTTCGGCGATCTGGGTTGGTGAACCCTGATGCATATGCAAAGAGACGCGCGGATAGCGCTCGATAAATCCTTTGATCACGCCTGGCAGCGCGTAACGTGCCTGGGTATGTGTGGTGGCGACATAAAGCGAGCCTTTATCCGGCCAGGTGTGCTCGCCGGCGACAGATTTGATCGCATCCACTTTGGAGAGAACTTCACGCGCTATACGAATGATCTCTTCGCCTGCAGGCGTCACCTGGGTGAGATGTTTACCGCTGCGGGCAAAAATTTGCACGCCCAGTTCATCTTCCAGCATACGCACCTGTTTGCTGATGCCGGGTTGAGAGGTGTAGAGACCTTCCGCTGTCGAAGAGACATTGAGATTATGGTTCACCACTTCGACGATATAGCGCAACTGCTGTAATTTCATATCTATTCCATCCCGGTAAGTTACAGAGTCGCATCCCCGCTTGACGTATAGTCGCAAGGGTCAAGAAATGCTATGCATCAGGAAAGGTCGGAAATGCTATAACAACTATATCAGTTTAAGTGACAGAGTAGAACGGATTGATATAAGGCTCAGAAAAAGGCCAGCGAGCGCTGGCCTGAATGTGGTGCGTTGTCAGTGTCAGTGGATAAATCGGATAAGCAGAGTAAGAAAAAGGCCAGCAAATGCTGGCCTGAGACTTACTTTTTCGCTTCCTGCCACTTGCCATCTATATAGAAGGCGGACCAGCCGGTTGCCTTACCCTCTTTTTCAGAGGAGACATACTGCTGTTTGGTTTTGCGGCTGAAGCGCACCAGCGTTTTATTGCCTTCCGGATCGGCTGCTGGCGCGTCGGCCAGATACTTCAGCTTCTCAGGCAGGCGATCTTTGAAGCGCTGAAGCTCCTCCACCAGCGGCGCACGCGTTTCGCGTGATTTCGGGAAGGTGTTGGCCGCGAGGAAAACGCCCGCTGCGCCGTCACGCAACACGAAGTAAGCATCGGACTTCTCACACGCCAGCTCTGGCAGCGGAACCGGATCTTCTTTCGGCGGTGCAACTTCACCACTGCGCAGAATCTTGCGGGTGTTTTTGCACTCTTCGTTGGTACACGCCATGTACTTACCAAAGCGTCCCATCTTCAGGTGCATCTCCGAACCACACTTCTCGCACTCCACCACCGGGCCGTCATAGCCTTTGATACGGAACTCGCCCTTCTCGATTTCGTAACCGTCACACTCAGGGTTATTACCACAGACGTGCAGTTTACGTTCGTTGTCGATCAGGTAGCTGTCCATCGCGGTGCCACACTTCTGGCAGCGACGACGGGCACGCAGGGCGTTGGTTTCAGCATCATCGCCTTCCAGAATATTGAGGACTTCATTTTCCGGAATCAGGTTGATGGTCTGTTTGCATCGCTCTTTAGGCGGCAGCGCATAGCCGGAACAGCCCAGGAAAACGCCGGTACTGGCGGTACGGATTCCCATCTGACGGCTACAGGTCGGACACTCAATCGAGGTCAGCACCATCTGGTTCGGCTGCATGCCTCCCTCTTCAGGATCTTTCTCAGCCAGCTCAAGCTGCTGAGTAAAGTCGGCGAAGAAGTGATCGAGAACCGCTTTCCATTGCGCCTCGTTATTCGCCACCTGATCGAGATTGCTCTCCATGCGGGCGGTGAAATCGTAGTTCATCAGTTCGCGGAAGTTCTCTTCCAGACGATCGGTGACGATTTCACCCATTTTTTCCGCATAGAAGCGGCGGTTTTCTACCCGCACGTAGCCGCGATCCTGAATGGTCGAGGTAATGGCTGCGTACGTGGATGGACGACCAATGCCGCGCTTCTCAAGTTCACGCACCAGTGACGCTTCGCTGAAGCGCGCCGGTGGCTTGGTGAAGTGCTGGCCCGGAAGAAGCTGTTGCAGATCCAGAACATCACCCACGCTGACGGCAGGCAATGTACGATCTTCATCATTCTTACGCAGCGCTGGCATGACTTTGGTCCAGCCATCAAAACGCAGAATACGGCCTTTTGCTTTGAGTTTAAATTCACCCGCCGCCGCTGTAATGGTGCTGGAATCATATTTTGCTGGTGTCATCTGACAGGCAACAAACTGACGCCAGATCAGCTGATAGAGTTTCTGCGCATCCGCTTCCATATCCTTCAGCTTTTCCGCCACCACTTCCACGTCGGAAGGACGAATCGCTTCGTGCGCTTCCTGGGAATTTTCTTTACTGGCGTAAGTAATGGCGGTTTCAGGCAGATACTTTTTACCGAAATTGCTTTCGATATAGCCACGCGCCATGGCGACCGCATCCTGACTCAGGTTGGTCGAGTCGGTACGCATATAGGTGATGTGACCGGCTTCATACAGGCGCTGAGCCATCATCATCGTTTTCTTCACGCCAAAGCCCAGACGGGTGCTGGCAGCCTGCTGCAGTGTCGAGGTGATATAAGGCGCGCCCGGCTTGCTGCTGGTCGGCTTATCTTCACGGTCGACGATCTCATAGCGCGCTTTTTCCAGCAGCGCCACCGCGGCATAAGTCTCGTCGCGATTGACCGGACGGAAGGCTTTATCACCTTTATGCGTCACGTCCATGGACAGCTCATCGCCTTTTGGCGTGGTCAGTGCGGCATTAACTTCCCAGTACTCTTCGGGAACAAAGGCTTTGATCTCACGTTCACGTTCCACCACCAGGCGAACCGCAACAGATTGCACACGTCCGGCCGAGAGGCCACGGGCGATTTTTTTCCACAGCAGTGGCGAGACCATATAGCCCACCACGCGGTCCATGAAACGACGCGCCTGCTGAGCATTTACCCGGTCAATATTCAGTTCGCCCGGCTTTTCAAACGCCTGACGAATCGCATTCTTGGTGATTTCGTTAAAGACCACGCGGCTGAAGCGCGAGTCATCACCACCGATCACTTCCCGCAGGTGCCAGGCAATGGCTTCCCCTTCGCGGTCAAGGTCGGTTGCGAGATAGATGTGGTCAGCATTGGCGGCTAACGCCTTCAGTTCAGCAACGACTTTCTCTTTGCCGGGCAGAATCTGATAATCCGCTTCCCAGCCGTGATAAGGGTC
This sequence comes from Pantoea sp. SM3640, assembly GCF_015654165.1. Taxonomy (NCBI): domain Bacteria; kingdom Pseudomonadati; phylum Pseudomonadota; class Gammaproteobacteria; order Enterobacterales; family Erwiniaceae; genus Pantoea; species Pantoea sp. SM3640. The sequence goes on along the minus strand of NZ_CP064872.1, from coordinate 1,717,688 downwards.
TACACCCATGCGGCTGACGAGTGCGGCTTTCTCATCTTTTTTAACTTTTTTGACTTTCTTGTCAGTTGAAGCGTCTTTGACTTTCTTATCTGTCGAAGCGTCAGCACTCTTCTTCGCGGTTGAACCACTGGTCGGCAGATCCCGGATATGACCCACGCTGGATTTAACCACGTAGTCACTACCCAGGTATTTATTGATTGTTTTAGCCTTTGCCGGGGACTCAACAATAACGAGTGCTTTACCCATATTTACCTTTACCTAATGAAAACATCCTGCTTAACGGGAGAGGATTGGATGCCCAAAAACCCAGTGGGTTCAATATTGCTGCGCCTGTTTAACATTTCAAGGCGGAGGGGTCAATCTCAGATCAGATGATGCGGCCTGCTGCAACTGCATGATAAAGCGTGCTTTTTCCATCTGAACTCTTCGCACATCCCGGTGCAAAATCCCTGAAATCGGAATCGCCCACACTCTACCTGATAAAATCTGTTACGCAACTTAATTAGCACTCAGCCCGAACTTACGCCAGGTTTTCATCGTTCAGACCGATTTGTCACAGCGCGTGACAGGCCAGTAATATAGAAAGGATTTGGATGCTGTCAAAAAGGAGCGAATAAATGCAGAGATCAACTCAGGCTATTTCCCGACAGGCATTGCTGGAAAAGGCCAATGCGCTGATTAAAGAACATGATAATTATTTAGCGGGCATGCAGGCGGATGAGGTAAGTCAGCAGGCGGATATGCTGGTCTTTCGCGGACCGTTCTTTCTTGATGCGGATGGACTGCCGACCGCGAAAACCACGGCGGTGTTTAACGTCTTCAAATACCTTGCTGTGGAGCTGTCGCCGCGCTATCACCTGGAATAAAAACCCGGCACAGGCCGGGTTTCGCATCAGAGCAGTGGCTTTTCGCCGCGCTGCCAGAGTTTCAGCAGCAACCGCTCAGCCACCGAGCCGGCGCTCTGGGTAAAACGGTCCATCATTTTACGACGGCGGGCGTAATGCACACCGAGCACGCTGAATTGATCCATCTGACGGATAATCAGGTCATCGCTGGTGCCGATTTCGTCAATCAGGCCAAGATCCAGCGCCTGACGACCATACCAGTGTTCACCAGTTGCCACCCGGTCGATATCGAGTGTCGGGCGCATCTGGTGAACAAACTGCTTGAACAGCAGGTGCGTTTCGTCGAGATCTTCCTGGAATTTTTCACGTCCCTCTTCGGTATTCTCACCAAACAGCGTCAGCGTGCGCTTATACTGTCCGGCAGTATGCAGCTCAACATCAATATCGTTACGCTTCAGCAGGCGGTTGAAGTTAGGGATTTGCGCAACCACGCCGATGGAACCAATGATCGAGAACGGTGCAGCCACAATGCGATCGGCCACGCAGGCCATCATGTAGCCCCCGCTGGCTGCCACTTTATCTACAGCCGCCGTGATGCGCAGATCCGCATCACGCAGACGCTGAAGCTGCGACGCTGCCAGCCCATAGCCATGCACCACGCCGCCAGGGCTTTCAAGCCGCAGCAGCACTTCATCGCCAGGCTGCTTCACCGCCAGCACAGCTGAAATCTCTTCACGTAGTGAGCTCACCTCACCGGCATCCATGCTGCCTTTAAAATCGAGTACGTAAAGCGTGGGCTTAACGCTCTCTGTCTGTCCCTGCTTTGCCGCCTGTTTTTCCGCTTTGGCTTTCAGCTTTTCACTTTTTTTATGATTTTTCAGCCAGACTTTCTGCGCCTGCGGCTTCATTTTTGCCAGCTGCAAATCCTCTTTCATCTGCTGATAGTCATCACCCAGATGGGTCAGACGAAGCTGACCACTTTGTGCCCGTTTGCGTAACGCGGCATTCATGATAATCATGACAATCGCAGCGACGGCAACCACCAGCGTCACCGCTTTTGCTAAAAACAGTCCATACGTTGAAATAAAATCCATCAGGTCGCCTTAGTCACAAAGAATAAAAAAACAATTCGCCAGTTTAGCCGTTTTACCCTGCTCCGTCGCCTGAAATGCCAGCAGCCGGCACAGAATGGGTGGTCTGGCGATTGCGCCCATTCGTAAATTCAGGCATAAAGCGGAATCATGCTGTTTTCGCTGGAGGACCCCGCTGTGCATTATCAACCGAAAAGCGACCTGCTCAATCACCGTATCATCCTGGTCACTGGCGCTTCTGATGGCATTGGCCGGGAAGCGGCGCTGACGTATGCCCGTTATGGCGCTGAAGTGATCCTGATGGGCCGTAACCCTGAGAAGCTTCAGCAGGTCAAAGAGGCAATCGATCAACTTAATAAATGTGCTGCTCATACCGTCGTGTTTGATCTGGCTGAAGCAACACCGGAACGTTGTCATCAGGTAGCAGAACAGCTGTCACAGCAGTTTCCTCGTCTTGATGGCGTGCTGCACAATGCCGGTATCCTCGGTGAAATCGTGCCGCTGGCGGAACTCGACCCTCAGATCTGGCAGCAGGTCATGAACATCAACCTGGACGCTACCTTCCTCCTGACCCAGGCGCTGTTGCCGCTGCTGTTAAAGTCAGATGCCGGTTCACTGGTGTTTACCACCTCCAGCGTTGGCCGAACCGGTCGCGCAGGCTGGGGGGCTTATGCCGTCTCTAAATTTGCCACCGAAGGGATGATGCAGGTGCTGGCGGATGAGTATAAAACGCAGGCATTGCGAGTGAACTGCATTAATCCGGGCGGAACGCGGACCAAAATGCGCGCCAGCGCCTTCCCGCAGGAAGATGCTAACAAGCTGAAAACGCCTGCCGATCTGATGCCGCTCTACCTTTATCTGATGGGTGATGATAGCCGGCGCAAAACCGGTATCAGCTTTGATGCGCAGCCGGGCAGAAAACCCGGAGCCGCAGAGTAATGGCTGACGATCGTCATCAACAGCGTCAGCAGCGGCTAAAGGAGCAGGTCGATGCGCGGATTGCGGCAGCCACCGAGGTGCGTGGCATCCTGATGGTGTTCACCGGCAATGGCAAAGGCAAAACGACGGCGGCTTTTGGCACCGCCCTGCGCGCTGCCGGACATGGCAAGCGTGCGGCGGCGATTCAGTTTATTAAAGGTGACTGGCCGAATGGTGAGCGTAACCTGCTGGAACAGCATGGTGTAGAGTTTCAGGTGATGGCAACCGGTTTCACCTGGGACACCCAGAACCGCGAAACGGATACCGCCGCCTGTCTGACCGTGTGGCAGCATGCAAAACGGATGCTGGCCGATACGCAGCTTGATTTGGTGGTACTCGACGAAATCACCTATATGGTCAGCATGGATTATCTGCCGCTGGACGATTTGATTACCGCCCTGCAACAGCGTCCGGCGCATCAGAGCGTAATCATTACCGGACGTGGCTGTCATCGCAGCCTGACTGAAATGGCGGATACGGTGACAGAAATGCGGCCGGTGAAGCACGCCTTTGATGCCGGTATCCAGGCTCAGCAGGGCATTGACTGGTAACAGAAAAAGAAAACGCAGCCCTGGGGCTGCGTTTTTAGCGATCGGGCAACACGATTAACCGGAGTTACGTTTGCTGCCCGGATTGCGGCGTGGCGCACGTGGCGTGCTGCTCACTTTACTGTGGCGTTTCACCGCACGACGAATCTGGTTCGCCTTGGTACGACGACGATCTTTTTCGACCACCAGCTTGGTGACCGTTTCATCATCCAGCTCCACCAGGTTACGCAGATAGTTCACCGCAGGCAGATCCAGTTCGGTCCAGCCACCGCGTGGCAGGCCTTTTGGTAACGTGATATCGCCGTAGCGGACACGCATCAGACGACTCACCTGCACCCCGACCGCTTCCCACAAACGACGCACTTCACGGTTACGTCCTTCGGTCAGGGTGACGTTGTACCACTGGTTGATGCCTTCTCCACCGCCAAACTTCAGGGTTTTAAACGCAGCCGGACCATCTTCCAGCTGAACGCCCTTGCTCAGCTGACGAATTTTATCATCGTCGACCTGACCAAACACGCGCACCGCATATTCACGTTCCACTTCACGGCTCGGATGCATCAGGCGGTTCGCCAGTTCACCGTCGGTGGTGAAAAGCATCAGACCACAGGTGTTCACATCCAGACGGCCAACGGCAATCCAGCGTGAGCCACGCAGACGCGGCAGACGGTCAAACACAGTCGGGCGGCCTTCAGGATCGCTGCGGGTACAGAGTTCGCCTTCCGGTTTGTAGTAAGCCAGCACGCGGCAGACTTCGGTTGCTGATTCAGCAATCGAAACCAGATGGCCATCAATACGGATTTTCAGGGATTTGCTGCTTTCGACGCGGTCGCCTAAGGTGGCGATCTTGCCGTCAACGCTGACACGGCCGGCCGCAATCATTGATTCGATTTCACGACGCGAGCCATGACCGGCACGCGCTAAGACTTTCTGTAACTTTTCGCTCATTGAGCTTCCTCTTTGTCGCCTTCCCAGGCGTCATGATTGGGTGATAATCCTTTCTAAATCAACAGGTTAACTTAGCAAGTTTGCCCCATTATACAGGCATTTAATGCTGAAGTAACGCCCTTTATGGATAGTGTCATAGTAAATAAAAAAAGGTTAACCTCTGATAGTTTGAGATCTGATAATCCTTGATGCTGATTTAATAAAACCCGGCATATGATAAGAGAATATGTTTAATAAAATGCCTAGATCGAAAACTTTATAGCTGATGACAATTAAATTTTCTAACCACTCATTTTTCATCAAAGCGATATTCGGAGAGTAAAATCTTAACGCTATCTTACACTTCCATCATTCTTACCGTACTTTAGATCATCTAAAAAAAATATTAAAGTCAGCATGAAATGCTGGTTAGTTGAATTTAATCATGATGCACCCACTCTAAAAACAGAAAAGTCAGATTATTCCTAATAGAGATTCGTTTATAACCTTATTTTTCATAACATTTGATTGTCATTAGCTTTAATAAATTGTACGACACTATTAAGCTGATACACTTTATCCCGGCAGCATAATAAAAAAGCAAAATACGCGGCAAAGCGTTCTTGCGACATTTGAGTCTTGCTTAATTCATTCTTTAATAAAAATAGTGTTTTTACATTAATCCAATAAACCGGCGCATCCGGAGTTGTTGCGTTAATACGGTTCAGTGATGAACCCTGCTTGCATGTCAAAAATCTTCACCAGGGATTTCCCGACATGCCTGAATAAAGAAAAACATCATGAGAAACCTGTTTCTGTGCCCGGTGCTTGCTGCACTGGTGCTGAGCGGGTGTTCCGTGGGCCACACCGAGTACAGTCGTACGGCGATGCAGCACGTTGATATGAGCGTGACAGGCATTCCGACGATCCTCGGTCTGGGTACACTGGGCACCAGCATTCCTCTGACGCCTGAATATAGCCTCACGGCTGCGCACGTGGCTAAAACTGCCGTGCAGCGTGTGAAGTCTTATCACCCTTATTGCGACCTTGCGATTATTTATCACAAGAATGATGCCAGCACGCTGACTAAGTTCCGCAGCAGCGACATCGGCGATCCGGTTAAAATGTATGGTTACAGCTTTATTTCCGCGATGCCGGTTGAGTCGTCCGGGGTTAATTTAGCCCGCACGGCTATTCGGAATAAATGGAATAAAAGTCCCTGCTTAGCGATGGCCTCGAATGCGGGGGTCGTTCAGGGAATGTCTGGCGGTGGCGTTTATAATCGGGATGATACGCTGGGCGGCGTTATTGTTGGCTATTCTGACTCGATTAAGAATGGGCGTAATAACAAAGTGATCCTCAAAGATGTATCACTTTATATTCCTTACGGTCAGTTTAAGAACTGGTTAGAGTCGAATCTGGCTCAGACACCGTCGCGCGGTGTCTGAAGCCCGACGTAATTACAGGAACGGGCGGGTATCGCCCACGCCTTCACGCACGATTTCTGGCGAATCGGTGGTCAGATCGACCACCGTGGTCGGCTGCTGACCCAGCGTACCGCCGTCAATGATCAGATCGACCAGCTTACCAATGCTGTGCTGGATCTCTTCCGGGTCTGACTCGGTAAAATCGTTGCCCGGCAGAATCAATGAGGTCGACATCATCGGCTGATTCAGCGCTTCCAGCAGCGCCAGCGCCACCGGATTGGAGGGCACGCGCAGACCAATGGTCTTACGCTTTTCATTCATCAGGCGACGCGGCACTTCTTTGGTCGCCTTGAGAATAAAGGTGTAGTTGCCTGGCGTGTTGTTTTTCAGCAGCCGAAAAGCCGAGTTGCCTACCTGCGAATAAACCGACAGCTCCGAAAGATCCCGGCACATCAGGGTGAAGTTGTGGTGCCCGTCGAGTTGACGAATACGGCAGATACGCTCCATTGCGCCCTTCTCCTCCAGCCGACAGCCCAGCGCATAGCCGGAGTCGGTAGGATAGACAATGACGCTGCCTTTGTTCAGGTAGTCGACCGCCTGGTTAATCAGCCGTGGCTGAGGATTGTCCGGATGGATGTGAAACAATTGACTCATAGAAACCTCGTGTCACCTTTCCGTGATTGTCAGGCCGGGCGCGAGATCCGGGAAGCGTTCCCAGACCGGCTCAACCGCTGCAGGCAGCCAGAGTTTACGGCCCAGCTCAATCCACGGGCAGGGTTGATGAAAATCAGAACCTTGTGATGCGGCCAGTCCATTATCTCTGGCGTATTGTGCCAGTGTTGTACGCTCATTGGGTGGCTGCTGGCACTGCGCGACTTCCATCGCATCGCCGCCCGCCTCGCGGAAATGGGCGACCAGCCGTTTAAGCCACTTCGCCGATAAGCCATATCGGCCAGGATGCGCCAGCACGGCACACCCACCAGAATGATGAATCGCATCAATAGCTTGTTTAATTGTACACCATTGTGGCGGCACGTAGCCGGTTTTGCCACGCGCCAGATAATTTTTGAATACCTGTACCATATTGTCCGCTTTGCCCTGTTCAATCAGGAAGCGGGCAAAGTGACCACGGGTAATGATGCCGCCATCAGCCAGACGCATCGCACCCGCCAGCGCATCCGGGATACGTGCCCTGGCGAGTCGCTCACCGATCTCTTCCGCCCGCGTCCGGCGGCAGGCATGTTGTCCGGCCAGAAACGTCATCATCGCCGGATGATGAATATCAATGTTCAGGCCGACGATGTGAATCTCATGGTTCTCCCACAGCGTAGAGATCTCTGCCCCGGCCAGCACTTTTATCGGTAAATCGTGGTCCCGTGCCGTCTGCTGCGCTTCCTCTACCCCTGCAACGCTGTCGTGATCGGTGATCGCCAGTACGCCAACGCGCATCTCAACGGCTCGCTGCACCAGGTCTGCTGGCGTCAGTAAGCCATCGGAGGCGCGCGTGTGGCTGTGTAAATCATAAACCGGAAAACGGGCGATATCGCTCAAGAGAACTCCTGCTAAAACTAAACCGGCCAGCATGATAACGATTTTCACGGTCAGTGAAAAAGTGTATTGACATTTACGTCATGAACCCGTTAACTAGTACACAAGTTCACACGTAACGGGTATTCAATCATGTCTGTTGTAATCACGCATTTAAACGGTTGGCGCGATGTTCCCGAAAACGGGCGACAGGATCGTGCACACTTTGCGTAACCGCTGTGCTAATACCTGAGCCCGCCACCGAGCGGGCTTTTTTTTGAGCGAAATTCAGAGAAATCATCATGCCAAATGCGAAACCTACAGTGAAGTTGATTACCGGCACCGCGCCTTACCGCGAAGATCCGGCCGCAGTGTTTCACCAGCTGTGCGGCGCACGTCCGGCAACCCTGCTGCTTGAATCTGCGGATATCGACAGCAAGCGTAATTTAAAAAGTCTGCTGATTGTCGACAGCGCGCTGCGTATCAGCGCCATGGGTAATACGGTGACCGTTCAGGCGCTGTCAGAAAATGGCCGTGCCGTGCTGCCGCTGCTGGATGAGGCTCTGCCCGCTTCCGTCAGCAATCAGGTCCGTCCCGATGGCCGAGAGCTGACTTTTCCACAGAGCACCGATCCGCATCAGGACGAAGATTCCCGTCTCAAAGCACTCTCGGTGTTTGATGCACTGCGACTGATTCCCCAGCTGGTTAACGCCCCTGCCGACGAGCGCGAAGCCGTGCTGCTGGGTGGTCTGTTTGCCTATGACCTGGTGGCTGGTTTTGAAACCCTGCCGGAACTGGATAATCAGCAGCGCTGCCCTGACTACTGTTTTTACCTGGCAGAGACATTACTGGTGATCGATCACCAGACCCGCAGCGCGCGTCTGCAGGCCAGCCTGTTCTGCCCGTCCACCAGCGAGTTCCAGCGTCTGCAACGCCGTATCGAGCAGCTGCATGGCCAGATGCTGCAGCCAGCACCTGCGCTGCCGGTACAAAAGGTCGAACAGATGACGCTGACTACCAGCCAGAGCGATGAAGAGTATTGTGAAGTCGTTCGCACCATGCAGCAGGCGATTCGCATCGGTGAAATTTTCCAGGTCGTGCCATCACGCCGCTTCTCGCTGCCGTGCCCGTCACCGCTGGCTGCCTATGACACGCTGAAAAACAGCAATCCCAGCCCGTATATGTTCTTTATGCAGGATCAGGATTTCTCCCTGTTTGGCGCGTCACCAGAGAGCTCACTGAAGTATGACGCCACCTCGCGTCAGATTGAGATCTACCCGATTGCCGGTACCCGCCCGCGCGGCCGCCATGCTGATGGCTCGCTGGACCGTGACCTCGACAGCCGCATTGAACTGGAGATGCGCACCGACCATAAAGAGCTGGCTGAACATCTGATGCTGGTCGATCTGGCGCGTAACGATCTGGCGCGCATCTGCGTGCCCGGCAGCCGTTACGTGGCTGACCTGACCAAAGTTGATCGCTACTCGTTCGTGATGCATCTGGTTTCCCGCGTCGTCGGCACGCTGCGCGCCGACCTCGACGTGCTGCACGCCTATCGTGCCTGTATGAACATGGGCACGCTGAGCGGTGCGCCAAAAGTTCGCGCTATGCAGCTGATTGCCGGGGCTGAACGCACCCGTCGCGGCAGCTACGGTGGCGCGGTGGGCTACTTCACCGCGCAGGGCGATCTCGACACCTGCATCGTTATTCGTTCGGCCTATGTCGAAGATGGCGTTGCCACCGTTCAGGCGGGCGCCGGTGTGGTGCTGGATTCTAATCCGCAGGCTGAAGCTGATGAAAGCCGCAATAAGGCCCGCGCCGTTCTGCGCGCTATCGCGACTGCCCATCACTGCAAGGAGATCTTCTGATGGCCGATATTCTGCTGCTCGATAACATCGACTCTTTTACCTATAACCTGGTTGATCAGCTGCGTACCTTTGGTCACAACGTGGTGATCTACCGCAACAACCTGCCCGCTGAACTGTTAATTGCTCAGCTGGAGCGGATGGAAAATCCGGTGCTGATGCTGTCACCCGGCCCCGGCGCGCCAAAAGATGCCGGGTGTATGCCGGAGCTGCTGCGGGTGCTGCGCGGACGCCTGCCGATCATCGGCATCTGTCTGGGACATCAGGCGATTGTGGAAGCCTATGGCGGCCATGTAGGCCAGGCGGGCGAAATCCTGCACGGCAAAGCCTCGTCTATCGTTCATGACGACGAGGCGATGTTTGCCGGCCTGAGCAATCCGCTGCCGGTGGCGCGCTATCACTCGCTGGTAGGCAGCAACACGCCGGATGAGCTGACGGTTAATGCCAGCTTTAACGGGATGGTGATGGCGGTTCGTCATGAAACCGATCGCGTCTGCGGGTTTCAGTTCCATCCTGAATCGATTTTGACTTCCCAGGGCGCGCGCCTGCTTGAGCAGACGCTGGCCTGGGCGCTGGCGAAGTAACAGGGAGAATAACGATGCAACAGACACTGGAAAAACTTTACCAGGCGCAGACGCTGAATCAGGCTGAGAGTCATCAGCTGTTCAGCGCCATTATTACCGGACAGCTGGAACCCACGCAGCTCGCCGCTGCACTGGTCGCCATGAAAGTACGTGGTGAAACGCCGGAAGAGATCGCCGGAGCCGCCACCGCGCTGCTGGAAGATGCGAAACCCTTTCCCCGCCCGGATTACGCTTTCGCGGACATCGTCGGCACCGGCGGCGATGGCAGTAACAGCATTAATATCTCGACGGCCAGCGCCTTTGTTGCCGCCACCTGCGGTCTGAAAGTGGCGAAGCACGGCAACCGCAGCGTCTCCAGCAAATCGGGCTCGTCTGACCTGCTGGCCGCCTTTGGTATCAATCTGGATATGCCCGCTGACCGTGCGCGCCAGGCGCTGGACGATCTGAACGTCTGCTTCCTGTTTGCACCGCAGTATCACACCGGCTTTCGCCACGCGATGCCAGTGCGCCAGCAGCTGAAGACCCGCACCCTGTTCAACGTGTTAGGTCCATTAATCAACCCGGCGCGCCCGCCACTGGCGGTGATTGGCGTCTACAGCCCGGAACTGGTGCTGCCGATTGCGCAGACCCTGAAAGTGCTGGGTTATCAGCGTGCAGCGGTGGTTCATGGTGGTGGTATGGATGAAGTCGCACTGCACGATGTGACCCATGTGGCTGAGCTGCGTGAAGGTGAAATCACCCGCTATCAGCTTTCGCCGGAAGACTTTGGTTTTGGCTTCCATCCCAAAGAGGCGCTGGCAGGCGGCACGCCGGAAGAAAATCGTGACATTCTGACGGCTTTACTCCAGGGTAATGGCCAGCAGGCCCATGAGGAAGCGGTCGCCGTTAACGTGGCGATGCTGCTTAAAGTATTCGGTCAGGAAGATCTGCGTGAAAACGCCCAGCAGGCGCTTAACGCCATCCGCAGCGGGCAGGCTTATGAACGCGTCGTCGCACTGGCAGCAAGAGGATAATCATGAAAGGCACCGTGTTAGAAAAAATTGTTCAGGACAAAGCGATTTGGGTTGAAGCCCGTCAGCAGCAGCAGCCTCTCTCCACCTTTCAGAACAGCATTGAACCTGCCAGCCGTCATTTCTACGACGCGCTGCAGGGTGCAAGAACCGCGTTTATCCTGGAGTGTAAAAAGGCGTCCCCCTCAAAAGGCGTGATTCGCGAGGATTTCGATCCGGCCGCCATTGCCGGGGTTTACCGCCACTATGCTTCTGCGGTGTCCGTGCTGACCGATGAGAAATATTTTCAGGGCGACTTCGCCTTTCTGCCGATTGTCAGCGCCGCCATTACTCAGCCAGTGCTGTGCAAAGATTTTATTATCGACTCCTATCAGATCTATCTGGCCCGCTATTACCAGGCGGATGCCATTCTGCTGATGCTGTCGGTGCTGGATGATGAGCAGTATCGTCAGCTGGCCGCCGTGGCACACAGCCTGAAAATGGGCATTCTGACCGAAGTGAGTAATGAAGAGGAGCTGGAGCGGGCTATCGCGCTTCAGGCAAAAGTCGTGGGGATTAACAACCGCGACCTGCGCGATCTATCTATCGATCTCAACCGCACCCGTCAGCTGGCGCCGCGCCTGTCACACGGCGTCACCGTAATCAGCGAATCGGGCATAAACAGCTACGCTGATATTCGTGAGCTGAGCCACTTTGCCAACGGCTTCCTGATTGGCTCTGCCCTGATGGAAGAAGCTGACCTGACCGGTGCGGTGCGTCGGGTTACGCTGGGTAGCAATAAAGTGTGCGGTCTGACGCGTGCCGAAGACGCCCGTGCCGCCTATGAAGCCGGTGCAATCTTTGGTGGTCTGATCTTCGCGGAAGGATCACCACGTCAGATTGACACCGTTACCGCGCAGAACGTGATCGCCGCTGCGCCGCTGCGCTACGTCGGCGTGTTCCGCAATAACTCTGTCAGTGACGTTGTCACGCAGGCCAGCGCGCTTTTGCTGTCAGCAGTGCAGCTGCATGGTAATGAAACACCAGAATTTGTGGCCGAATTGCGCGAGGCTCTGCCAGCAGAGATTCAAATCTGGAAGGCGCTGCGCATTGAAGGTGCCCTGCCGGCACGCGACTGGCCACTTGTTGACCGTTATGTGTTTGATAATGGCGATGGCGGAACCGGACAGCGTTTCGACTGGTCGCTGTTACAGGGGCAGACGCTGGACAATGTGCTGCTGGCCGGTGGCCTGAGTGCGGATAACTGTGTTGAAGCCGCGCAGCTCGGCTGTGCCGGACTGGACTTCAACTCTGGCGTGGAAAGCGCGCCTGGCATCAAAGATGCCCGTAAAATTGCCGCGGTGTTTCAGACACTGCGTGCCTACTGATTTGCCTGGCCTGCTCTACGGCGGGCCCGAGAAAGGAAGATAAAAAATGACGTTACTGAATCCCTACTTTGGCGAATTTGGCGGAATGTATGTTCCGCAAATCCTGATGCCAGCCCTGCGCCAGCTGGAACAGGCGTTTGTCGATGCCCAGAAAGATCCCGAGTTTCAGGCCGAATTTACCGACCTGCTGAAGAACTACGCGGGCCGTCCTACTGCCCTGACGCTGTGTAAAAATCTCACGAAAGGCACCAAAACCCGCCTCTATCTCAAGCGTGAAGATCTGCTGCACGGTGGCGCGCATAAAACCAACCAGGTGCTGGGTCAGGCGCTGTTAGCCAAACGCATGGGCAAAAACGAAATCATTGCCGAGACCGGTGCCGGTCAGCATGGCGTCGCTTCCGCGCTGGCCTGTGCGCTGCTGGGCATGAAATGCCGCATCTATATGGGCGCGAAAGATGTCGAGCGTCAGTCCCCTAACGTGTTCCGTATGCGTCTGATGGGCGCAGAAGTGATCCCGGTTCACAGCGGCTCCGCCACGCTGAAAGATGCCTGTAACGAAGCGCTGCGTGACTGGTCAGGCAGCTATGAGACCTCACACTACATGCTCGGCACTGCGGCGGGTCCGCATCCCTTCCCGACTATCGTGCGTGAGTTCCAGCGCATGATTGGTGAAGAGACCAAAAAGCAGATTCTGGAAAGAGAAGGCCGCCTGCCCGATTCGATCCTCGCCTGCGTAGGCGGCGGTTCAAATGCCATCGGGATGTTTGCCGACTTTATCGATGAAACCAGCGTGAAGCTGATCGGCGTTGAGCCTGCGGGTCACGGCATTGAAACCGGCGAGCATGGCGCACCGCTTAAACATGGTCGCGTCGGCATCTACTTCGGTATGAAATCGCCGATGATGCAGACCCACGATGGCCAGATTGAGGAGTCTTATTCCATCTCTGCCGGCCTCGACTTCCCATCGGTCGGTCCGCAGCATGCGCATCTGAACAGCATTGGTCGCGCGGAGTATGTCTCCATTACCGATAATGAAGCGATGGATGCCTTTAAACAGCTGTGTCGCGCAGAAGGGATTATTCCGGCGCTGGAGTCTTCTCACGCCCTGGCGCACGCCCTGAAGATGATTCACGCTGAACCAGAAAAAGAGCAGTTGATTGTGGTCAACCTCTCTGGCCGCGGCGACAAAGATATTTTCACCGTTCATGACATTCTGACAGCGCAGGGAGAAATCTGATGGAACGTTACAATCAACTGTTTACGCGGCTGTCAGCGAATAACGAAGGCGCTTTCGTTCCTTTCGTTACGCTGGGCGATCCCTCTCCGGAGCTTTCACTGCGCGTGATTGACGCGCTGGTGGAAGGTGGCGCAGATGCACTGGAGCTGGGTATTCCCTTCTCCGATCCGCTGGCAGATGGCCCGACCATTCAGAACGCGACGCTGCGCGCCTTTGCGGCGGGCACCAACACCAGCCAGTGTTTTGAAATGCTGGCGACTATCCGCCGTAAATACCCGGATCTGCCGATTGGCTTGCTGATGTACGCTAACCTGGTCTTCACCAACGGCGTGGATGAGTTCTATGCCCGTTGTGCTGAAGCCGGTGTGGATTCAGTGCTGGTGGCGGATGTGCCGGTTGAAGAGTCTGCGCCCTTCCGTCAGGCAGCGCTGCGTCATGGTGTCGCACCCATCTTTATCTGTCCGCCTAACGCCAGCGATGAGCTGCTGCGTGAGATCGCGTCGCACGGACGGGGTTACACCTATCTGCTGTCACGCGCGGGTGTGACTGGTGCTGAAAACCGCGCCAGCCTGCCGCTGAAGCATCTGATCGACAAGCTGCGTGAATACCACGCCGCGCCACCGCTGCAGGGCTTTGGTATTTCAGAACCGGAACAGGTGAAGGAGGCGATCGCTGCCGGTGCAGCGGGCGCTATCTCCGGCTCTGCGATTGTCAGAATCATTGAAAAACACCATGCAGAGCCTGAGGTCATGCTGAGTGAACTGAAGAATTTTGTCAGCCGCCTCAAGGCCGCCAGCCGTTAATCCTGCCATCATGCCTTATCGCGCGATAAGGCATGATTTGTTTCCTTTTTTTTCATTCCGCTATTTGCCCTTTTTGCAAAATCTGCACCACAATGACAATGCGCCGTTACGGTAACGTCGCATCCATTTTGTGACAGGGAGAGAAAGCAATGAAATTCGTTAAACTGCTGACAGGTGCTGTACTGGCGGGCGTGGTTGCGCTGACACTGAGCGCCTGTGCGCCAACCGCAACCAAAGAGGGAACCGGTGGCTATATTGATGACACCGTGGTGACCACTAAAGTCAAAGGTGAACTGCTGAAAGATGACTCGCTGAAATCGACTGAAATCAACGTAGAAACCTTTAAAGGTAAAGTTCAGCTGAGCGGTTTTGTTTCATCACCACAGATGGCGAATCGTGCCGTTCAGGTTACGCGCAGCGTGCCGGGCGTGAAATCAGTCGTCAACAATATGCAGATCAAATAACGTCTTAACAGACAAAAAAAGGCCGCTCATTCAGCGGCCTTTTTCTCATCAGAACCGGTATCCCGCCCCGAAGAAGAAGACCCATGGGTCAATGCGCATATTGATGTTCTGCTGCTCGCCAGCGGCTTTGAACTTCACTTCCGTATCAATATCCATGTACCACACCGACGCATTCAGCATCCAGTCGCGGTTAATCTGGTAATCCAGACCGACCTGGCCCGCCACACCCCAGGAATCCTTGACGCTGAGATCGGTCAGGCCAGCATCGCGACCGGTCTGGTTAAAGTCGGCATCATAAAAGGTGGTGTAGTTGATCCCCACGCCAACGTAAGGGCGCGCTTTGCTTTTACTGTCGAAGAAGTAGTACTGCGCCATCAGCGTCGGCGGTAACTGGCGTACGGTAGCCAGCGTACCGGTCGGGCCAAGACCCACTTTGTGACGGAAAGGCGTGGCGGCCAGTAACTCGACCCCAATATTGTCCGTTGCCATGTACGTGAAGGTTAGGCCCAGCTGCGTGTCGTTAGTGGCGCTAAACTCGCCCATGCCTAACACGTTATCGGAACCCTCGGTGGGCCGGACGGTGGCGCTGCCGGCACGCATAAAGAAGTCGCCTGCTTCGTGGGCCATCGCCAGTTGAGGCAGAGCCAGGGCCAGCAGCATCGCGCATTTTGCCAGTTTCATTATCACTCCTTTGCTTAATGTTAATATCGCGAACGGAATCGCTTTTTTTGCTGGCAATTATTTAACGTGATTTACAGAAAATTGCACTCAGTAGCCCTGAGATAAATTACTTAAAAAACAATGGATTGATTTAGATCAATTTCGGCGCTTTCAGCAGCACGCAAATACCGCTTGCTGAATAATTTCGCCAGCTCTATGTTGCTTATCTTCATTGTTGATTTTGGTTCGATGCCCTGGGAGGGGCGGGTGATCAAATGAGTGAACTTTCTAACCCTTGTGTCAGCTGTGGCGCCTGCTGCGCCCATTTCCGCGTCTCATTTTACTGGGCTGAAGCCGACGATGCGGGCGGTCTGGTGCCCACTGAATTAACTGAGCCGTTAAGCCTGTTAATGCGCAACATGCGTGGCACGAACGATCGTGCGCCTCGCTGCGTCGCCCTGCAGGGTGACATTGGCGGCTGCGTCTCCTGCGGCATTTATGAACAACGCCCGACGCCCTGTCGGGAGTTCTCAATGTCGGGTGAAGAAGGTATCCATAACGAAGCCTGCGATCGTGCCCGCGCGCGTTATGGCCTTCCTCCCCTTTTTGCGCCCTCTTTACCTCATATTACAGAAAGTTATGCCCTGCCGGGTGCCCCGGAGCTGCCAGAACATGTACAATCGCCGGGTTAATTAACCCGGTTCCTCCAAGGAGTGTACATGTCTATCACGGCAAGCTCGTTATACCGTGACACAGGAAATTTCGCGCGCCATCAACTGGCTACGGTGCTGTTGATGTCGCTGCTGGCCGCGTTTGTCACCGTCATGCTGGTGCATGTGCTGACACCTGGTGCCGATCAGATGGCCATCCTGCAGCAGGGCGATGACAGCGCCAGTTCGTTGTTTGAGATAGTGCAGAATATGTCACCGGAACAGCAACAGGTGCTGCTGCGCGCCTCGGCGGCCAGCACCTTTGCCGCGCTGATGGGGAATACGCTGCTGCTTGGCGGTATGCTCTATCTGATTCCGATGGTCTCTTCCGGCCAGCGCGTCAGTGCGTTGCGGGCCATTGGCGCGTCAGCACCGCTGCTGCCAAAGCTGCTGCTGCTCACCTTCCTGATGAC
Organism: Pantoea sp. SM3640; assembly: GCF_015654165.1. Lineage (NCBI taxonomy): Bacteria > Pseudomonadati > Pseudomonadota > Gammaproteobacteria > Enterobacterales > Erwiniaceae > Pantoea > Pantoea sp. SM3640. The sequence goes on along the minus strand of NZ_CP064872.1, from coordinate 1,701,232 downwards.
GCTGGTCGCGCAGCTGGGCTTTATGGTGCTGGTGGTGCCAGGCATCCTGCTGACGATCCTGCTGTCGCTGGCGCCAGTGATGGTGGCCAGTGAGAAGATGGGTGTCTTTGCTGCCATGCGCGCCAGCATGCGGATGGCGTGGAAGAATGTCAGGCTGATCGCCCCGGCAATTCTGCTCTGGCTGCTGGCTAAAGTCATTGTGATGCTTTTCTTCTCATCGCTGACGGTATTACCCCTCAATGTCTCGTCGGTGATTTTTACCGCAGCAGGCAATGTGGTTTCAGCCATGTTGATTATCTATCTCTATCGGCTCTATATGCTGTTACGTTGATTGACGGTGTGCCTTCGGGCACATTCGCAGGCAACTCTGAATGGAAAAACTATGAAGCAGCTACTCGACTTTCTTCCCCTGGTGGTCTTTTTCATCTTCTACAAGCTGTATGACATTTTTGTCGCCTCGGGCGCTCTGATTGTGGCCACTGGCCTGGCCCTGGTCGTCAGCTGGGTGCTCTATCGCAAGCTGGAAAAGATGACGATTTTCACCTTTGTGCTGGTGGCCGTCTTTGGCACCCTGACGCTGGTGTTCCACAACGATGAGTTCATTAAGTGGAAAGTCACAGTGATCTACACCCTGTTTGCCGCCGCCCTGCTTTACAGCCAGTGGTTTATGCAACAGACGCTAATTCAGCGCATGCTGGGTAAAGAGTTGCAGTTGCCTGATGCGGTCTGGCGTCGGCTGAACGTCGCCTGGGCGCTGTTCTTTCTGATCTGCGGCCTGGTGAACATCTATGTCGCCTTTTGGTTATCTCAGGCGTTTTGGGTTAACTTTAAAGTGTTCGGTCTCTCCGGTCTGACCTTACTGTTTACCCTGCTCAGCGGGCTTTATATCTGGCGTCAGATGCCGCAGCAGGAACAAAAATAATCATCTGCCCGGTACGCCGGGCATTTTTTTAGCATTCATCTGCATAAGAAGTGGAAGCAATGAGCGAAAAACATAAATTGCCGCAAGGCGAAATGGTGCTGCGTACGCTCGCCATGCCGGCAGATACCAACGCCAATGGCGATATTTTTGGCGGCTGGCTGATGTCACAGATGGATATGGGCGGCGCTATCCTGGCGAAAGAGATCGCTGAAGGACGCGTTGTTACCGTGCGCGTCGACGGCATGTCATTTATGAAGCCTGTCGCGGTGGGTGACGTGGTGAGCTGTCATGCAAGCTGTCTCCGGACCGGCAACAGTTCGATGACGATTAATGTGGAAGTGTGGATTAAAAAAGTGTCGTCTGAGCCCATCGGGCAGACCTACTGTGCCACAGAGGCGGTTTTTATCTATGTAGCGGTCGACAATGAGGGCAATTCACGTCCTCTGCCAGCCGGTCGCGCCAATCAGCAGCCTGCCGGATAAGTGACGGGTCAGGCGGCTTCTGCCTGACCCGACGCCTTATTCAATGCTGGCGCCACCATTAATTTTAAACACGATATTCATGGTAAGACCCTGTCCTGGCTGTCCGCTCTGATAGCGCCATTTTTTCATCGCCTGCTTCACTTCCCGCTCAAACATATTGCGCGGTTCAGCAGAGAGAATCTGGATGTTATCCACCCGTCCGTCGCTATCCACATCAAACTTCACCCTGACACGCCCTTCTACCCGCAATGCAAAGGCACGTTGAGGATAGCCAGGCTTACTCACGCTCAGTGCCTTAGGACCGTTTGATGCCGACGCGGTGGGAGCCGGCGTCGCTTTTGGTGCCGTCGCCGGTTTGCTTTGCGTCGCAGGTGCTTGCTGCTTAAACGGGTCGGCCTCTGACTTACTCTCCTGACGCGGCTTCACCTCGCGTTTTGGCTGCTGCCGTTTGTGCTCCGGCTTTGGTTTAGGCTTCGGCTTCGGTTCAGGTTTCGGAATGGGTACCGGCTCCGCTTTTGGCGGTTCCGGCACGGGCTGCGGTTCCGGCTCTGGTTCCGGCTGCGGTTCAGGTTGTGGCGCAGGCGGCTCTGCGATAGCCGGTGCAGGCTCGGGCTGAACTTCGGGCGCGACCATGGTAACGCTGATGGGCTGGGATGCTTTGGGGACCTCAATCACCTGCTGGAATGAAGCATAAAGAATTCCGGCAATCACGACTCCATGCAGAGCAACAGACAACAACATAGAGACAGGCGTGCGTTTAGGTAATGGCATAGTCAGCGTGGTCATAACAGTCGCAGTGATTGAATAGAACAGCGATTTTAAATGCAAATAGCAATCAGTTTCAATAACTCCCGCCATCCGGCCTGAAGAAAAGCGCTTTTTAGCCCTTTATGCTGAGCCATTAACTGCCCACAGGTTTCGTTTGCACTCTAATCGTCAATCCCTTAACGTGTTGCAAAATTCTGATAACCAGGAGTTCCTTAGTGCTTTACGTCATTTATGCAGAAGATACTGCAGAGTCACTGGAAAAACGTAACGCCGTGCGCCCTGCCCACCTGGCGCGACTCAAACTGCTGCAGGAAGAGGGACGCCTGATCATCGCAGGCCCGATGCCTGCTGTGGATAGCAACGATCCTGGCGTGGCGGGCTTCACCGGCTCAACCGTTATTGCTGAGTTCCCATCATTAGAAGCCGCGCAGTCCTGGGCCCAGGATGATCCTTACTTTGCGGCGGGCGTCTACAAACAGGTCTCGGTTAAACCGTTTAAACGCGTCTTCTGATAACGTATCTGCAGTCAGAATGGCTTCTGTGCCAGGCACAGAAGCCATTTTTGCTTTGAATATTCAGAGAGGAAAGATGCAGATAATCATTCTGGGGCTGCTTGCAATGATCGCTTTACTGATTGGCGGTGCGCTATACCTCTGGCGAACAAAGGGCTGGCGTAATAAAAAGCAGTGGATTGTGATGCTGATCGTGCTGGCGGCAGCACTGCAGTTGGTGAATGTCACGCTGATGATGACGTCACAACGTCTTTCGGGTTAATTATTCATACAGCTTATTAACGTGAATACCCTCTGCGAAACAGGGCTTTCGCACTGCATTACGCCTCTGCCCATACGGCTGAACGCGACGATCTCTGTATAACCGTTAAGCGCTTATTCATGGCTAAGCGGGCCTGCCTGCTCAGTTAACCCGCTTTGATTTCCCGTCACTCACAGGCATAGTTGCGTTGAATTAACCCCTGTCCAGAATCAGACCGATCAGCGCATGATAGTGCTGCTCTTCTTCCGGGCTGGTGACATGCTTTAAACGGCTGATGAGTTTTGAGCAAATCGCTTTACGATTCAGGCTACGACCAGAGGCGATAATTTCCGTCACCACAGAACCCAGAATGGCCTGCTGGGAAGGCTGCGCAGCACTGTGTAAATAAGCGGAGATGTCAGATACTGAAGCGGGAATACGAACGTTAGTCTGCATGGTTGACCCTCATAGGATTCATTAAAAGTTACTAACCGATGCGGTAAAGTTATACAATAACGCCTCCCTTGTACAGGTATTTAACGCAAAAGATTGCCCTGCCTGCTGATGAAATCGATAAACCCTTACTTAACAATAACTTGATAAAATGTAAAGTTGTACAGGTTTAACGTCAGCGGCTGTACACCCCCACAAATACACCCTGAGATGGCCTGTTCAGCCTTAAAAAATGATCTCTGTGTCATTTTTTTAGCAGTCGGGAGGAATTATCTGGCAGAGCTGTCTACATTTAGCTTTTGTGAGTTAAACCTCTGAATGGAAGCACAGCGGAATCGCGGGCAAATTATGAATAAAACGTATCCCGGCCAGGCACTTACTCTGCTCGACCCACTGTTATCACGAATTGTGGCGATTGTTGATCCGAAAATCGAAGTCATGAGTGGTTACCCTGCAAACTGCTCTGCGTGGCTGACCATCTATTACCAGCGTAAATCGGGAAAATGGTCTTACGAATGGTACGATCGGACGGGATATCGCAGACCGACGGCGCTGGGCAGCACGATGGAGTGCCTGATGCGCGAAGTCACCGACCGGGGTGCGTCGCGTCAGGAGCATTCAATGGCGCGACGCGTCATGGCAGAATCGGGATTTTTTGAAGCCTGAACAGGGCTGCTCCCGACATAACCTAGACTAACTGTGTAATAAACAGGATCGAGCGTCGTTGCTGCTGGGCCAGCTGATGGCGAATGCAATGGATACGCTTGTAACGCCGCGACTGTCCTTCCAGCCAGCGGGAGCGGCGGCGATGCACCTGACGTAACATTCTCCAGCGCGCCACTTCATTTCTGCTTCTTTTCATCACTTCCTCTCTGACTTCATACGTGCAAGACCTGTGCGAGGGCATTATAGAGATCTCCGCCGTAATGCCAAATCAGATCTCTCATCGAGACTGTCCGGGATAAAGGGTTTCGCTAGCGGTGATCTGCACGTAAACTTGCCAGACGAAAGCGCGAACGGGATGTCCACTTTATGACCACTTTTTATACCCTTATCAGCTGGTTGCTGGTATTTGGTTACTGGCTGCTGATCGCCGGGGTTACGCTGCGCGTGTTAATGAAGCGCCGGGCCGTAACCTCGGCGATGGCATGGCTGCTGGTAATCTATATTCTGCCGCTGGTGGGTATTATCGCTTATCTGTCGTTTGGTGAACTGCATCTGGGCAAACGTCGCGCGGAGCGCGCCCGCACCATGTGGCCGTCGACCGCCCGCTGGCTCAACGACCTGAAACAGTGCCGAGAAATTTTTGCCACCGAGCACAGCGACGTGGCCCGTTCACTGTTTGAGCTTTGCTACCATCGTCAGGGCATTGCCGGGGTCAAGGGCAACCAGCTCCAGCTGCTCACCAGCGCGGACGACGTCATGCAGGCGCTGATTCGTGATATCCAGCTGGCCCGTCATAACATTGAGATGGTGTTTTACATCTGGCATCCCGGCGGACTGGCGGATGAGGTCGCAGAATCGCTGATGGCTGCATCACGCCGTGGCGTTCATTGCCGACTGCTGCTCGACTCCGCAGGCAGCGTCAACTTTTTCCGCAGCCCGTGGGTCGGCATGATGCGCAACGCCGGTATTGACGTCGTGGAAGCCTTGCAGGTCAGCCTGCTGCGCGTGTTCCTGCGACGGATGGATTTGCGTCAGCATCGCAAAATCGTTCTGATTGATAATTACATCGCCTATACCGGCAGCATGAACCTGGTGGATCCGCGCTTCTTTAAACAGAGCGCGGGTGTGGGCCAGTGGATTGACCTGATGGCGCGTATGGAAGGCCCGGTCGCGACCGCGATGGGCATTGTGTTCAGCTGTGACTGGGAGATTGAGACCGGCAAACGTATTCTGCCACCACCGCCCGATCGCAACATCATGCCGTTTGAGCAGGAGAGCGGCCACACCGTGCAGGTGATCGCCTCCGGTCCTGGCTTCCCGGAGGATATGATCCATCAGGCACTGCTGACCGCGGTTTATTCCGCGCGTGAACAGCTGATAATGACCACGCCCTATTTAGTACCGAGCGACGATCTGTTGCATGCTATCTGTACGGCCGCACAGCGTGGCGTCAATGTCAGCGTGATTGTGCCGCGTCACAATGACTCGCTGCTGGTCGGCTGGGCCAGCCGCTCCTTCTTCAGCGAACTGCTGGAAGCGGGCGTGAAGATCTATCAGTTTGAAGATGGGCTGCTGCACACTAAAAGCGTGCTGGTCGACGGACAGCTGAGTCTGGTGGGAACCGTCAATCTCGATATGCGCAGTTTATGGCTGAATTTTGAAGTGACGCTGGTGGTGGATGATGCCGGATTTGGCAGCGATCTCGCCTGTGTGCAGGATGACTATATCGCCCGCTCACGCCTGCTGGATGGCAAGCGCTGGGCAAAACGTGCGTGGTGGCAGCGCATCGTCGAACGACTGTTTTACTTCTTCAGCCCTTTACTGTAAAACGAGCCAGATTGTGTAAATGGCCGCAGGCCGACAGGACAGACTATGGATTTGAATAATCGCCTTACCGAAGATGAAACGCTGGAACAGGCCTACGATATTTTTCTTGAACTGGCCGTCGACAATCTCGACCCGGCAGACGTCATTCTCTTCAATCTGCAGTTCGAAGAGCGCGGTGGCGCAGAGCTGTTTGATCCCTCTGAAGACTGGAAAGATCATGTCGATTTCGATCTGAACCCGGACTTTTTTGCCGAGGTGGTCATCGGGCTGGGTGAAGCGGATGGTGAGCCGATCACTGATGTCTTTGCCCGCGTGCTGCTGTGCCGCGAGAAAGATCACAAGCTCTGTCATATCCTGTGGCGCGAGTAAGCATCAGATAACAAAACGCCGGGCAAGTGCCCGGCGTTTTGCTTTAGAGCGGATCGACCTTCAGACAGGAGACCGCATGGTGGAAACTGCCTTCCAGCAGCGGCCGGGTTTTCGCACACTCCGGGCCGGCGATCGGACAGCGGGTGCGGAACACGCAGCCTGACGGCGGATTAATCGGCGACGGCAACTCCCCTTCCAGCAGCTGAATCTGCTTGTTCTTTTCCAGATCGGGATCGGGAATCGGCACGGCAGACATCAGCGCACGGGTGTATGGATGCTGCGGATTGCTGTAGACCTCGCTGTAGGTACCCAGCTCCACCGCATGCCCCAGATACATTACCAGCACACGGTCAGAGATATGCTTCACCACAGCCAGATCGTGGGCAATGAAGATGAGCGACAGCCCCATCTCACGCTGTAACTGCTGCAGCAGATTCACCACCTGCGCCTGAATCGAAACATCCAGCGCCGAGACCGGTTCATCGCAGATGATCAGCTTCGGCTCCAGAATCAGCGCACGGGCGATACCGATACGCTGACACTGACCGCCCGAAAACTCATGCGGGTAGCGGTTAATCAGGTTAGGCAGCAGCCCCACTTTCATCATCATATTTTTGACGCGGTCTTTCACTTCCTGCCGCGCCATTTTCGGATGGTAGGTGCGCAGTGGCTCGGCGATGATATCGCCGATGGTCATACGCGGGTTCAGCGATGCCAGCGGGTCCTGGAATATCATCTGGATATCGCTGCGCGCTTTGCGCCACTCCTCTTCACTCTGGCCGAGCAGATCGCGGCCTAACCAGGCCACCCGACCTTCTGTCGCTTTAACCAGCCCGATAATGGCGCGCGCCAGGGTCGATTTACCGCAGCCAGACTCGCCTACCACGCCCAGCGTTTCTCCCTCATAAAGGCGCAGGCTGACGCCATCCACCGCCTTCAGGGTTTTTGACGGCTGCCAGAACCATTGCCTGCCATCTTTGATGTCGAAATGGACTTTGAGGTCGGCGATTTCCAGTAACACTCTTTTTTCAGCTACGGTGCTCATACTAACTCCTCCACCGGCTTAAAGCAGGCACGCAGACGGCCATCGCCAAACGGCTCCAGCGGCGGAGCCTGGGTGCAGATATCCATGGCGTGCGAACAACGCGGCTGGAACGGACAGCCCTGCGGCAGACGCAGCAGATTGGGTGGATTGCCCGGAATGGTGGTCAGGCTCTCGCCCTCCGCATCCAGGCGCGGCACTGCATTCAGCAGACCGATTGAGTAAGGGTGCGCAGGCTGATAAAAGACATCGCGGGCGCGGCCATACTCCATGGTGCGCCCGGCATACATCACCAGCACCTTGTCGCAGATCCCAGCTACTACGCCGAGATCGTGGGTGATCATGATAATGGCGGTGTTGAATTCACGCTTCAGATCGTTGAGCAACGTCATGATCTGCGCCTGCACCGTCACATCCAGCGCCGTAGTGGGCTCGTCAGCGATCAGCAGTTTTGGCCGGCACAGCAGCGCCATCGCGATCATCACGCGCTGACGCATCCCGCCAGAGAACTCATGCGGGTACATCTTCATGCGTTTGCGCGCTTCCGGCATTTTCACCGCGTCCAGCATTCTCACTGACTCTTCAAACGCCTGTGCGCTGTTCATTCCTTTGTGCAGCTTAAGCACTTCCATCAGCTGCTCGCCTACCCGCATATAGGGGTTCAGCGACGTCATCGGGTCCTGGAAGATCATTGCAATCTGTTCGGCGCGCAGTTTATTGAGCTGGTTCTCAGGCAGGTTCAGGATCTCTTTGCCGTTGAACATCGCCGAGCCGCCAATGCGGCCATTTTTTGCCAGCAACCCCATCAGGGCAAAGGCCGTCTGTGATTTGCCGGAACCCGACTCACCAACAATGCCCAGCGTCTCACCCGCGCGCAGCGAGAAGTTCAGGTCATTAACAGCGGTCACATCCCCATCGTGCGTGCCAAAGGTCACGCGTAAATCTTTGACCGTAAGTAGCTGTTCGCTTCCCGCGCGGGCCGCCATTGCTGGCTGAAATTCATGAATAGTCATCGGGAAACTCCTTAACGATCTTTCGGGTCGAGGGCATCACGCAGGCCATCGCCGATAAAATTGAAACAGAACAGCGTCACCACCAGGAAGCCCGCCGGCCAGAGCAGCAGCCACGGCGACACCTCCATCGAGTTGGCGCCGTCGCTGAGCAGTGCGCCCCAGCTGCTTAAAGGCTCCTGCGTACCCAGACCCAGGAAGCTCAGGAAGGATTCAAACAGGATCATGCTTGGCACCAGCAGCGAGGCGTAAACCACCACTACGCCCAGCACGTTCGGCACGATATGGCGCACCACGATTTTCCAGGTTGATACCCCGCCGACATGGGCCGCTTCGATAAACTCTTTACGCTTCAGGCTCAGCGTCTGGCCGCGCACAATACGCGCCATATCCAGCCACGAAACCATGCCGATAGCGGCAAAAATCAGCAGGATGTTGCGACCAAAGAAGGTCACCAGCAGGATCACGAAGAACATAAACGGGAAGGAGTTGAGGATTTCCAGAATACGCATCATCACCGAGTCCGTTTTGCCGCCGAGATAGCCAGCAATCGAACCGTAAAGCGTACCCACGATCACCGCAATCAGCGCAGAGGCCACACCCACCATCAGCGAGATGCGACCACCAATCGCCACGCGCACCAGCAGGTCACGACCCGATGAATCAGTGCCGAACCAGTGGCCTGAAGTGGTATCCGGCGGCGAGGACATCATGGCCCAGTCGGTATCGTCGTAGGTGAACTGCGCCAGCATCGGCGCAAAAATCACGAACAGGGTAATCAGTAACAGCACCAGCAGGCTGATTGAGGCAGCACGGTTATGAATAAAACGACGACGCGCGTCCTGCCAGAGGCTACGCCCTTCTACTTCCAGCTTCTCACTGAACGCATCGAGAGCTTCGCTATTTTTCTTACTTAACATCATGGCGAACTCCGCAATCAGTAACGAATTTTTGGATCGATAACGGCATAGAGCACGTCAACAATCGCGTTGAAGACAATGGTCAGCAAACCGACCAGAATGGTCAGGCTCATCACCAGTGAGTAGTCACGGTTCAGCGCACCGTTCACAAACAGCTGACCGATGCCCGGCAGACCGTAGATCGACTCAATCACCATCGAACCGGTGATGATGCCGACAAACGCCGGGCCCATGTAGGAGATCACCGGCAGCAATGCGGGCTTCAGCGCATGACGCAGCACAATGCGGCGCAGCGGCAGGCCTTTGGCACGCGCGGTACGGATAAAGTTGGAGTGCATCACTTCAATCATCGACCCGCGGGTAATACGCGCGATACTGGCGATATACGCCAGCGACAGCGCCACCATCGGCAGCAGCATGTAGTTCCACTGCCCGCCATTCCAGCCGCCGCCCGGCAGCCATTTCAGGCTGATGGCGAACAGCAGGACCAGCAGCGGCGCGACCACGAAACTGGGTATGACCACGCCGGTCATTGCCACCCCCATCACCGCGAAGTCCCACAACGTATTTTGTTTGAGCGCGGCGATGACGCCAGCGGTTACGCCCAGCACTATCGCCAGCAGGAACGCGGCCAGGCCGAGTTTGGCAGAAACCGGGAACGCATGTGCGACCAGATAGTTGACCGAATAGTCTTTGTATTTAAACGATGGGCCGAAATCGCCGTGCGCCAGCTGCACAAGGTAATCGACATACTGCTTACCAATGGGATCGTTGAGGTGATACTTCGCCTCAATGTTGGCCATGACTTCGGGTGCCAGCGTACGCTCGCCGGTAAAGGGACTACCGGGGGCCAGGCGCATCATAAAGAAGGAGATGGTAATCAGGACGAACAGCGTCGGTAGCGCTTCAAGCAAGCGACGCAGGATGAATTTTAACATTGCCGTACCTACCAGGCTGTTGCTTCACAACATATAAAAAATTAAAAAAGGCGGCGCCAGACGCGCCGCCACTGCTGATAGCCTGAAAGCTATTAGTGTTTAATGATGTAGAAGTCTTTAGACAGCGTTTTATCCAGGGGATCTTTACCGGTGTAACCGCCGACATAAGGTTTCACCAGACGCGTATTCACGTAGTAGTAAACCGGTACGATGGTGCTGTCTTTATCCAGGATCTGTTCAGCCTTCTGATAGTCCGCTGCGCGGGCTTTGGCATCCGGCGCTTTGATCGCATCACGCACTACTTTGTCAAACTCATCGCTCTTGTAGTGCGATGTGTTACTGCTGCTGTTGGACACCATGGTGTTCAGGAAGGAGGTCGGCTCGTTGTAATCCGCACACCATGCCGCACGTGAAACATCGTAGTTACCCTGATGGCGGGTATCCAGGAAGGTTTTCCACTCCTGGTTTTCCAGCTTGATGTTCACGCCGATATTTTTCTTCCAGATCGACGAGGCGGCAATCGCCAGCTTCTTGTGCAGATCGGAGGTGTTATACAGCAGGTTAAAGGTCAGCGGTTTGTCGGCGGTGTAGCCCGCTTCAGCCAGCAGTTTTTTCGCTTCGGCGTTACGTTTGTCCTGCGACCATGTGAACCAGTCTGGCGGCAGAATGTCCATGCCGTCAGTGGATGGCGGCGTGTAGCTGTAAGCCGGTTTCTGGCCCTGCGCCAGCACTTTATTCACCATGATGTCACGATCCAGACCCAGCTTCAGGGCCGCGCGCACGCGGGGATCGGTGAATGGCGCTTTCTGGTTGTTTATTTCGTAGTAGTAGGTGCAGAGGTAAGGATCGACGTGCAGCTCTTTACCATTGTCACGCTGCAGCTTTTTAAACAGCTCAATCGGCAGATTGTTGTAGGTCATGTCGCTGCCGTTCTCAGAGAAGTAACGGTTAACGTCACTGACTTCAGAACTGATTGGCAGGTAGGTGACCTTGTTCAGCACGGTGTGTGCGTTATCCCAGTAGTTCGGGTTACGGACCAGGGTGATGCGCTCGTTAATCACGTGCGCGTCCAGTTTAAAGGCACCGTTGCCGACCCAGTTCTGTGGCTGGGTCCACTGCTCGCCAAACTTCTCAATTGCCGGTTTATAAACCGGTGACATGACGGAGTTAATCAGCAGCTTATCAAAATAGGGAACCGGCTCGCTCAGGGTGACTTCCAGCGTGTGGTCATCAATAGCTTTAACGCCCAGATCGGTAATCGGTTTTTTCCCGGCGATGATGTCATCGACGTTCAGGATATGACCATACTGCGGATAGCTGGCGTACGGGGACGCCGTTTTAGGATCGACCAGACGCTCCCAGCTGTAGACGAAGTCCTGCGCGGTCACCGGCTCGCCATTGGACCATTTGGCATTTTTACGTAAGTGGAACGTCCACACTTTGAAATCTTTGTTTTCGTAACTTTCCGCTACGCCCGGAATCGGTTTACCGTTGCTGTCATTGACCAGCAGGCCTTCGTAAAGGTCGCGCGCCACGTTGTCTTCCGGCACGCCTTCAATTTTGTGCGGATCGAGCGACTGGACTTCATCGCCATTGCCGCGAACCAGCTCCTGTTTTGCGGCCAGCTCAACGCCCGCAGGCACGGTTGCTGCGAAAGCCGCATTCCCTGCCAGGGCACTCACTGCGGCGAAAACGCCCGCTGCAATCAGGCTTTTTTTCGTGATGTTGTTCATTATTACACTCCAGTTTTATTATCGTCACCGTGGCGATGCTCTGCCCCGGCGTCCCCCGTCTCCGGGCTCCCTGGCCTGTTCCCAGGGAGATTGACCCCAAAATGGTCTGTACGCTGATGCGTGTCCCGACTGTCTCGCCGAAGCGGCGATCAGATCAGTGTTGTTTGATGAAATAGTACTTCAGGTCGGTCATGTCCTGCGGGTCTTTGCCCGTAAAGCCGCCAACCCAGGGCTTTACCAGGCGCACACTTACGCGGTAGTAAACTGGCACAATTGGTGAGTCTTTGTCGAGTTGTGTTTCAGCCTGCTGATACAGGCCGGCGCGCTGCGCCTCGCTGCCCGCCGTCAGCGTTTCCGCCATTAAGCGATCAAAGGTCGCGCTGCTGTAAAATGCGGTGTTGATCGAGGCGTTACTGATCAGCATATTCAGGAAGGTGGAGGGCTCATTGTAATCGGCACACCAGGTGGCGCGCACCACGTCATACTGGGCCTGATGACGGGTCTCCAGCATGGTTTTCCACTCCTGATTCTGCAGCGTCACCTTCGCGCCCAGGTTTTTCTGCCACATCGACGCGGCTGCAATCGCCTGCCGCTTATTTTGATCAGAGGTGTTATAGAGCAGCGTAAAGGTCAGCGGATGGCTGGCATCAAAGCCCGCCTCTGCCAGCAGTTTTTTCGCCGCCTCATTGCGCTGCGCCTGTGTCCAGGTAAACCATTCAGGCGGGGATAGCTTAATACCAGCCGTAAAGGGTGGCGTGAGGCTATAGGCCGGAATCTGCCCCTGAGCCATGATCTTATTAGCTATTACCTCGCGATCGAGGGTCATTTTCAGCGCGGCGCGCACTCGTGCATCGGTGAACGGCGCTTTTTTGTTGTTAATTTCGTAATAGAAGGTGCAGAGCAGCGGGCTGACCTTTACTTCATCGCCCAGCTCTTTGCGCAGCTTGCCAAACATCTCCGGCGGCACCGCACTATTGGTTATATCCGTGCCGCCGCTGCGGTAGCGATTGATATCACTGTTTTCAGAGGCGATCGGCAGGAAGGTCCCCTGCTCAATCACCGTATGCGCATTATCCCAGTAATGGGGATTACGCTTCACGACGATTTTTTCATTCACCACCCAGTCGCTCAGCGTATAGGCACCGTTACCGATGTAGTGATCGGGACGGGTCCAGGCGTCGCCCCACTGCTTAATAGCTGGCGCATAAACCGGTTTCATCGCCGTGTGCGCTAACATCGCTACCAGGTAAGGGACCGGTTCGCTCAGGGTAATCTGCAGGCGATGAGCATCCAGCGCTTTGACGCCCAGCTGATCGGGTGGGGCTTTACCGGCCAGGATGGCATCGATATTGGCAAAATGGGCAGCCTGCGGATAGCTGGAGTAAGGCGACGCGGTTTTCGGGTCCACCAGCCGACGCCAGCTATAGACGAAATCAGCGGCGGTCACCGGCTCACCATTGCTCCACTTCGCATCATCACGCAGAGTAAAAATCCAGACGGTAGGTTGCGGATTTTCCCAGCTTTTGGCGACGCCCGGCACAACCTGACCAAAGTTATCGGTGTTTACCAGGCCATCCAGCAGGTTATGAATGACATTGGATTCCGGCACGCCTTCGGTTTTATGCGGATCCAGTGAGGAGACTTCGCTTCCGTTATTGATCACTATTTGCTGTTGCGCCGCCAGAACCGTTCCAGGCGGAACCGTGGCGGCGTAAGCCGGAGAAAAAGCCGTGAACAAAAAGAGTGCGATTGCTGACCGCTGTTGCTGCAAGTTTTTCATCCCAATCATGCGAAACGCCAACCTTTAATTAAGTATCCCGATAGGCTTAAGCAAAAAGCGTTCTCACTTTGGACTTTCGGAGAAAAAAATTACGCTGGGCCAAAAATTATCAGAAGCCGCGAAGGGGCACCAAAGCAAAATAGCTAAAATGTTAACTAATTCTCTTTTATCATGAGATGTCAGGCAGCGAAAGTGTTAATTTTCGTCCTGAAAATATTATATCGATATGAAAAATAGGCTATTTAGCTGGAAACCTGCTTCCAGGGCGTTATGGAGCCACAAAAAGCGTCTGTTTTGGTATTTGTATTGATAAAAACGGCAAGGACGCGATGAAATTCAGGCTGAGTATTGAAGCATGGGGATTTATCGGGTTAAGTGGAAATCAGATAGCAGATTGTCGTGTGAAAATAGTGACATTATTTTGCAAAAAAAAGTCTGTGAGCAACCCCGCAGTAACGGAATTTATAATCGTCTGTTTTTATTAAGCAGGATGAATAACTGCATTGTTATGGTGCAATAAAACGCTTTACTGCACCACTTCAGGTCACCCTTTAGCTTCGCTGCATGAAATAAGTGAGTTTTTAGTTCAGTAAGCCGGGGAAAATCGACTTCATACCGGTTACGACAAATTCAATGCCCAGCGCCATCAGTAACAGGCCCATAATTCGGGTAATGACGTTAATACCGGTTTGCCCAAGAATGCGCACCATTAATGGCGCAGCCCGGAACAATAGCCAGCAGCAGAACGCAAAAATGGCAATCGCCAGCGTGAATCCCAGCAGATTTATCCAGCTGTGGTAGCGGGTACTCCAGACGATGGTCGAGCTGATGGCCCCTGGTCCCGCCATCAGTGGTAATGCCAGAGGTACTACACCCACGCTTTCACGAATCGCGGTTTCTGACTTCTCCTGTTTATTCTGCTTATCCTCGCCGAGCTTGCCGCTGATCATCGACATCGCAATGGTGACAACCAGAATGCCGCCCGCAATACGGAACGAGTCAATCGAAATGCCAAACACACGCAAAATCGCATCGCCGAGGAAAAGTGACGTCCAGAGAATAATGGCAACGGCCAGATTAGCCGTAAGGTTGGTTTTGTTACGCTCCGCCACCCCCTGATAACGCGTCATGCTGATGAACACCGGAATAATGCCTACCGGATTGACCAGCGCAAAGAGCCCGACAAAAAATTTTATATAGCCTGATAGATCTAACAGCGCTGGATTCACAACATAACTCCGTACCACAGGGGGAAAACGCGCCTAATGTATGTGAAAACGTGCAGAGACGCCAGATGTGCGCCTGGCTATTTATCCTGATGAACAGCAAAGCATTTAGCGCTTTCCGCCAGAGATTAAAAAGTGGCTGGATTTAGCCACTACCATAAGGGCTAAGCGCAGGAGCAGACCGGCTTAACAGAAAAGCAGTAAAAAGGGGTGCTGAAAGGTGTCAGCTTGCGCTTAAATTGATCTGCATCAAAATTGACCTACCCCAAACCAGGTAATCTTTTCTTAACGGAAGTATAAGCGTCAGCGAAAGAAAGCTCTTTAACGCCAGCAGAAGACTCGTTCAGTAAACAGTTGAAAATCCACGCGTTACCTGCCAGCCAGTCACGTTATTTCAGCGTGACTATACTCAGGACGCAGGATTGTTTACTAAAAAAGTTTAACTTCCTTCAGGAGAACACCATGGCCGTAACCAATGTCGCTGAACTCAATGCACTGGTCGAACGTGTAAAAAAAGCCCAGCGTGAATATGCCAACTTTTCTCAACAACAGGTCGACGCCATCTTCCGTGCCGCCGCCCTTGCCGCCGCAGACGCCCGAATCCCGCTAGCTAAGATGGCCGTTGCCGAATCCGGTATGGGCATCGTCGAAGACAAAGTCATTAAAAACCACTTTGCTTCTGAGTATATCTACAACGCCTATAAAGATGAAAAGACCTGTGGCGTGTTGGCCACTGATGATACGTTCGGTACTATTACCATCGCCGAGCCGATTGGCCTGATTTGCGGTATCGTCCCGACCACCAACCCAACCTCAACCGCCATCTTCAAAGCGTTAATCAGTCTTAAAACCCGTAACGGCATTATCTTTTCGCCCCACCCACGCGCCAAAGACGCAACAAACAAAGCTGCCGATATCGTCTTACAGGCCGCCATTGCTGCCGGTGCGCCTAAAGACATTATCGGCTGGATCGATGCCCCGTCTGTTGAGCTGTCAAACCAGCTGATGCATCACCCTGACATCAACCTGATTCTCGCCACCGGCGGTCCGGGCATGGTGAAAGCGGCATACAGCTCCGGTAAACCGGCGATTGGTGTCGGTGCCGGTAACACGCCGGTAGTGATCGATGAAACTGCCGATGTGAAACGTGCCGTTGCCTCCATTCTGATGTCGAAAACCTTTGATAACGGGGTGATCTGCGCCTCTGAACAATCTGTCATTGTGGTTGATTCAGTTTATGACGCCGTGCGTGAACGTTTCGCCAGCCATGGCGGCTACATGCTGCAGGGTGCTGAACTGAGCGCTGTACAGAATATCATCCTGAAAAACGGCGGCCTGAATGCGGCCATCGTGGGTCAGCCTGCCTTCAAAATTGCAGAGATGGCGGGTCTCAGCGTGCCACCGAGCACTAAGATCCTGATTGGTGAGGTAAAACTGGTGGATGAGTCTGAGCCATTCGCCCACGAAAAACTCTCACCTACCCTCGCGATGTATCGGGCAAAAGATTTCCAGGATGCCGTAGATAAAGCGGAGAAACTGGTCGCCATGGGCGGTATCGGTCACACCTCCTGTCTTTACACCGACCAGGATAACCAGACTGAGCGCGTGCACTACTTCGGCGACAAAATGAAAACCGCGCGTATTCTGATCAATACCCCTGCCTCTCAGGGCGGTATCGGTGACCTCTACAACTTTAAACTGGCACCGTCTCTGACGCTGGGTTGTGGTTCCTGGGGCGGTAACTCTATTTCAGAGAACGTCGGTCCAAAACACCTGATCAATACCAAAACTGTCGCCAAGCGAGCTGAGAATATGTTGTGGCATAAACTTCCTAAATCCATCTACTTCCGTCGGGGTTCACTGCCAATTGCGCTGGAAGAGGTGGCAACGGACGGCGCGAAACGTGCCTTTATCGTCACTGACCGCTTCCTGTTCAATAACGGTTATGCTGACCAGGTGACCCGCGTGCTGAAATCACACGGCATCGAGACTGAAGTATTCTTCGAAGTTGAAGCTGACCCAACGCTGAGCATCGTACGCAAAGGTGCAGAGCAGATGAACAGCTTTAAACCTGACGTCATCATTGCGCTGGGCGGCGGTTCCCCAATGGATGCCGCGAAAATCATGTGGGTGATGTACGAACATCCGGAAACCCACTTCGAAGAGCTGGCATTACGTTTCATGGACATCCGTAAACGTATCTACAAGTTCCCGAAAATGGGCGTCAAAGCACGCATGGTTGCCATTACGACAACCTCAGGTACCGGTTCAGAAGTCACACCGTTCGCTGTGGTAACCGATGATGCGACCGGTCAGAAATATCCTCTGGCTGACTATGCATTGACGCCGGATATGGCGATTGTTGATGCCAACCTGGTGATGGATATGCCGCGTTCACTCTGCGCCTTCGGTGGTCTGGATGCGGTAACCCACGCGCTGGAAGCCTATGTTTCCGTGCTGGCAAATGAATACTCTGATGGTCAAGCGCTGCAGGCACTGAAACTGCTGAAAGAGAACCTGCCGGCCAGCTATGCCGAAGGTGCTAAAAACCCGGTGGCGCGTGAACGCGTTCACAATGCCGCGACTATCGCCGGTATTGCGTTTGCCAACGCCTTCCTCGGGGTCTGTCACTCAATGGCACACAAACTGGGTTCAGAGTTCCATATCCCACACGGTCTGGCGAATGCCCTGTTAATCTCGAACGTTATTCGCTACAACGCGAATGACAACCCGACCAAACAGACCGCGTTCAGCCAGTATGATCGTCCACAGGCGCGCCGTCGTTACGCTGAGATTGCTGACCACTTAGGTCTGAGCGCACCGGGCGACCGCACCGCGCAGAAAATTGAGAAGCTACTGGCATGGCTGGACGAGATCAAAACTGAACTCGGTATTCCGACCTCAATCCGCGAAGCCGGTGTGCAGGAAGCGGACTTCCTGGCGAAAGTCGACAAACTGGCCGATGATGCGTTCGATGACCAGTGTACTGGCGCGAACCCACGCTATCCGCTGATTGCTGAGCTGAAACAGATTATGCTCGATACCTACTACGGACGTGAATTTGTCGAACCGTTCTCAAGTGTCGCCGAAGCCGTAGCTGAGCAGCCGGTAAAAGGCGTGAAAGTTGATAAGAAAGTGAAAAAAGTCTGATAGACCGCTTCTGACTATGTGATAAAAAAACCCGCCTCGGCGGGTTTTTTATTGCCTGAATGACGCGGTTAATTCAGCGGAGTCTGTGCGCCGTGAATCGCCTGTAACGATCCCTGCTCTATCGCCTGTTTATAATGCTTACGGCAGACAGAGATATAGCGTTCATTACCGCCAATGACCACCTGCTCGCCTTCACTGAAAGGTTTACCTTCGCTATCCAGTCGCAGCACCATGCTCGCCTTGCGGCCACAGTGACAAATGGTTTTCAGTTCAACCAGCTTATCTGCCCATGCCAGCAGATACTGACTGCCCACAAACAGTTCACCACGAAAATCGGTTCTCAGGCCATAGCAGAGCACCGGAATATCCAGATCGTCTACGACATCAGAGAGCGCTTTAACCTGCTCCCGGGTCAGAAACTGACTCTCATCAACCAGCACGCAGTGGATTGGCTGCGCAGCATGTTCGGCGGCAATGTCGCTGTAGAGTGCGGTTTCAGCATTGTAGAGCATGGCCGGCGACGAGAGTCCGATACGGGAACTCACCTGCCCGGCACCGAACCGGTTATCGATCTCAGCGGTATAGACCAGCGAACGCATGCCGCGCTCCTGATAGTTATAGGAGGATTGCAGCAGTGCCGTCGATTTCCCTGCATTCATAGCAGAGTAATAAAAATAGAGTTGAGCCATAGGAGCGTATCTTCATCAGGACTTAACGGAATGGCGCGCATATTATCACAAAGTGCAGGTAATACGTTGCGCTGTAGCGGTAATTAAAGCGTAACGGCTGAGTGATTATTCCACTTCGTGCTTCACAGGGTGCCGGTTATGTACACTTCACGCTGGATAAGTTTTGCTTATTTTACCCGCAACAAAAGGAATGACATTTTTGTTACCAGGCTAAATACATTAAACTTATTGCATATCAGACCCGCGGAAACTATTTTTTATTTGCCATTACCGTGGAATTTTGAGGGTGATTATTTTAATTACTCTGGCAATTATCGTTCTGAATATTTTTTTAAGATTGAAGTTATTTAATGTCACCACTACTATTAGCGGGCAACACAACTTTTCCCTTATTCAGAGACCAGGACAATGAGCGAAGCACTAAAAGTTCTTAATAATATCCGTACGCTGCGCGCCCAGGCCAGAGAGTATTCCGTCGAAACACTGGAAGAGATGCTGGAAAAACTGGACGTGGTGGTAAAAGAACGCCGCGAAGAAGAGTCACATTTTCAGGCAGAAAATGAAGAACGCACCCGTAAGCTTAATCAGTATCGTGAAATGCTGCTGGCGGATGGAATCGACCCGAATGAACTGATTAACACGCTGAACGCCGCTCCCCGCGCTGCGGCAAAAGGTAAACGCTCAGTGCGTCCGGCCAAATATGGTTATACCGATGAAAAAGGCGAATCCAGAACCTGGACAGGTCAGGGACGGACTCCGGCCGTGATTAAAAAGGCGCTTGAAGAACAGGGTAAATCACTGGACGATTTTTTACTGTAATGCATACGGCTTCGCCGCTTAAGCGTTAGCCTGATAACCAATAAAAAAGGAAGCCGAAGCTTCCTTTTTCTGTTAATCAGACGCGGTAGAAATCGCGATACCAGTCAACGAAGTTTTTAACGCCCTCTTCGACCCCGGTCTGCGGTTTAAAACCAATAGCCTTATACAGCGCTTCGGTATCCGCACTGGTTTCCAGTACGTCGCCGGGCTGCATTGGCATCAGATTCTTCTTCGCCGTAATCCCCAGGGCTTTCTCAATCGCTTCGATATAGTTCATCAACGTAACCGGCTGACTGTTACCAATATTGTAAACCCGATAAGGCGCAGAGCTGGTTGCGGGTGAACCGGTTTCAACGGTCCAGTTATCATCCTGTTGCGGAATAACATCCTGCAGGCGGACAATCGCTTCAGCAATATCGTCAATATAGGTAAAGTCGCGTTTCATCTGGCCCTGGTTATAAACATCTATCGCTTCACCCGCAATCATTGCCCGGGTGAACTTAAAGAGTGCCATATCGGGACGGCCCCATGGACCGTAAACGGTAAAGAAGCGCAGTCCGGTCGTCGGCAACTGATAAAGATGTGAGTAAGTGTGCGACATTAACTCATTAGCTTTTTTGGTCGCCGCATATAAAGAAACCGGGTGATCAACGCTGTCTTCGGTTGAGAACGGCATTTTGCGATTCAGGCCATAAACTGAACTTGATGAAGCGTAGAGCAGATGTTCAATTTTATGATGACGGCAGCCTTCAAGAATATTGAGGTGACCGATCAGATTTGAGTCTGCGTAGGCATGGGGGTTTTCAATGGAGTACCTGACGCCAGCCTGAGCGCCAAGGTGAATAACGCGCTGGAATGTGTGCTGGTCGAACAGTGACGCAATTGCGTCACGGTCCGCCAGATCCATCTCAATAAATGTAAAACCGGAATCAGCTTTAATTAAATCGAGACGGGCATGCTTGAGATTTACGTCGTAATAATCATTCAGGTTGTCGATACCGACAACCTGGTGACCGGCGGCCAGCAGACGCTGACTGACATGAAAACCAATAAAGCCTGCGGCGCCGGTGACCAGAAAGTTCATAAATCCCTCGTTAATTATGCAGTTTGAATAGACGCTCCGCGGCCGATTGCATAATAAACGAAACCGCGTTTGCTGATACGCTCTGGATCATACAGGTTACGACCATCAAAAATCACGGCTTCTTTCAGTGCATTTTTGATAACGTCGAAGTCAGGCGCACGGAAGTTTTGCCACTCCGTACAGATGACCAGACCGTCTGCGCCCTGCAGTGCGGCTTCTTTGGTACCCATCAGCTTCAGATCGCTGCGGTGACCATAGATGCGCTGCGCTTCATCCATCGCTTCAGGGTCAAACGCCTGAACAGATGCGCCTGCTTCCCACAGCGTTTCCATCAGCACACGGCTGGAGGCTTCACGCATGTCGTCAGTGTTCGGCTTGAATGACAGGCCCCAGAGTGCAAACGTTTTACCTTTCAGATCGTCACCAAAATGACGCTTAATGAAGGTAGGCAGCTTGTTTTTCTGGTTGTCATTCACATCTTCCACCGCCTGCAACAGACGTGGCTGATAGCCAATGGACTCTGCGGTACGGATTAACGCCTGCACATCTTTCGGGAAGCAGGAGCCGCCGTAGCCACAGCCAGGATAGATAAAGTGGTAGCCAATGCGGGGATCAGAACCGATACCCTGGCGTACTTTCTCAATATCCGCGCCTAAACGTTCAGCCAGGTTAGACATCTCGTTCATAAAGCTGATTTTGGTTGCCAGCATGCAGTTTGCGGCATACTTGGTCAGCTCTGCGCTGCGGATATCCATCATGATCATGCGATCGTGGTTACGGTTAAACGGCTCATAGAGCTCGCGTAACAGTTCGACCACGTCGTCGTTGTCAGTACCGACAACAATACGCTCCGGACGCATACAGTCATTAACTGCTGCACCCTCTTTCAGGAATTCCGGATTTGAAACCACATCGAAGGTGATGTTGGCGTCACGCGCTTTCAGCGCTTCCGTCATTACTGCACGAACTTTGTCTGCTGTGCCAACCGGAACGGTTGATTTGTCGATAACCACTTTGTGATCGTTCATATGCTGCGCAATGGTGCGCGCTACGGCGGTCACATATTTCAGATCGGCAGAGCCGTCTTCGTCCGGTGGTGTACCAACTGCAATAAACTGCATAACACCATGGTTTACGCCCAGCTCAGCATCAGTGCTGAACTTCAGACGACCCGCTTCGTAATTGGACATTACCAGCGGCGTTAAACCTGGTTCGAAAATAGGAATGATGCCTTTTTTCAGATTTTCGACTTTATTAGCGTCGACATCAATGCAGAGAACGTCATGTCCGACTTCGGCTAACACCGCAGCCTGAACCAGACCGACATAGCCGATACCAAATACAGTGACTTTCATCGAGTTATCCTGTGTTTATGAATTACTTTTTGTTGCCAACTGCGCCATCGAGCCATTCAGAGAAATCTTTGCCCAATACCGGATGACGAACACCGTACTCAACGAAAGCCTGCATGTAGCCCAGCTTGTTACCACAGTCATGGCTCACGCCTTTCAGGTGATAAGCTTCGACAGTCTCTTTTTCCATCAGCATCGCAATGGAGTCAGTCAGCTGAACTTCGCCGCCTGCACCTGGAGGCGTTTTCGCCAGCAGAGGCCAGATGTCTGAAGACAGCACATAACGACCTACAACGGCCAGGTTTGATGGTGATTCTGACGCTTTAGGCTTCTCAACCACACCGACCATAGGTGCGCTGTCGCCTGGGTTCAGTTCTGCGCCCTGGCAATCAACAACGCCGTACGCGGTAACATCGGCAACCGGCTCAACCATGATCTGGCTGCGGCCAGACTCTTCATAACGGCTCAGCATCTCTGCCAGGTTATCTTTGGTTGGGTTGGATTCATATTCGTCGATGATGACGTCTGGCAGGATGACCGCAAATGGCTCATCACCGATCAGCGGGTGCGCACACATCACAGCGTGACCCAGACCTTTAGCGATGCCCTGACGGACCTGCATAATGGTAACGTGTGGCGGGCAGATAGACTGGATTTCATCCAGCAGCTGACGCTTAACGCGTTTTTCCAGCATTGATTCCAGTTCGAAGCTGGTATCAAAGTGGTTTTCGATGGCATTTTTTGATGAATGCGTAACCAGCACAATTTCGTTGATGCCAGCAGCGATACACTCGTTAACGACATACTGGATTAACGGCTTATCAACCAGCGGTAACATCTCTTTTGGAATCGCTTTGGTAGCCGGGAGCATACGCGTACCCAAACCCGCTACCGGGATTACCGCTTTTTTTACTTTGGTATTATTGGCAGACATTAAGATACCTCTCTCATAGGCCGTTCAAGTTAATACTTGATATGTCGGTTTAAAATCGGAAATGAGTATATCAGTTAGTATCGAACGGATTTATCCTGGAAGGGACCAAACCGTCGAAATTAAGACTATTACCCAACTGTAAAGCTAAACTCTGGCCCTGAGATCAGCACCAGAATCTCACTGTTTTTTGCACTTATTCTTCCGTGGACAGCATCAGCCGGATACGACCGCCCGCGCCCCAGACGTGGCACTGCCAGTTGTCTGCGCGCTGACTGATTTGATTAAGATGGGTGCTGCCCATAGTGCCAAGCGGGACACCATTACTGAGCTGAATCTGATGGGCATGAACATG
Source organism: Pantoea sp. SM3640 (assembly GCF_015654165.1). Lineage (NCBI taxonomy): Bacteria > Pseudomonadati > Pseudomonadota > Gammaproteobacteria > Enterobacterales > Erwiniaceae > Pantoea > Pantoea sp. SM3640. Next base: position 1,677,963 of record NZ_CP064872.1, on the reverse strand, counting down.
AAGCGTGGCGTTTAATCCGGCCGAAACCAGAATCAGATTTTTTAAACCGCGATGATAGTAACCCACCAGCAGCGGGAACTGACCGCTCAGGTTCGCCTGGCGCAGCAGCAGATTGACCTGTCTGAGTAGTCCATTCAGCTCCGGCAGACGCTGTTTTTGGCCCGTAAGCTGCTCCTGCAGCAGGCCATTAAACAGTGCACGCAGTAATAGCGCCGCCAGCACGCCGTTATCACCGGCGCGCGTCACGTCGAGACAGTAGAACGCCAGATCTTTATCGGAGAGTGCCGCGATATCAAGTACCAGCCCAGGCTGCTCGGCCATCGTCAGCTGACGATAGTTAATCCGGCAGTTAGCAATGGTCTGTTGCACCGGCGGCTGGAGTTGCTTGAGCAGCTTGGCGGCTGCTTTTGGATCGCGAACCAGCGCATCCCAGTCCTGGAAAAGCTGCTCATCCTCTTCCACCTTTGAGGTGAACATTGAGGGATAAAGGCACTCATAAACCGCTTCACGGAAGCGTTCGAAGTTTTTGAGTGGCTTAAGCAGCACATCCTGCACCCCAAGACGCAGTACGTGGGCGATATCGGACATGTTTTCAGTGGCCGAGATGATCAGAATCGGCACGACATTGCCACGGGTACGAATATGCTCAACGAACTGGATGCCACTCATACGGGGCATTTCCAGATCGCAGATAATCAGGTCGACAGTATGCTGTTGTAGTTGTGCAATTGCTTCCAGACCATCTTCCGCTTGTAACGTCACAGCACCCATCGATAACAAAAATTGGTCCAGCAACGAACGGAAAACAGCCTCATCTTCGACAATGAGTATCTTTTTGCCGAGTAGTGGTTTTTCCATTCTTTCCCCCTGCGTACCAGATAATTCAATAGTGGTTCATAAAACGCAGTTGCGCCTTTCAGAATTGCCCGAAGTCACCGTTTTGAATGAACAACCTGATTATCTGCCACGGACCAGTGGTAATAGTTCATCCATTTTCTTCTCTACGGCGGCCCTGCCTGCCTCAATGGCCTCTTCAGCACGATGAAAGTCCAGCGTCGAAATTTGCGGACAGACCGGCTGTATCAAAACATCGGGCGGATCGCCTGCCATACGGTTTCGCTTAAGACGATTCTCCAGCACCTGGATAGAGGTAGACATAATCTCCATCGCGCCAGGTGACTGAGATGCACGGCGCTGAGTGAAATTCACCAGGCGCTGTCGCAACTTTCCACTCCAACTCAATGCCGCTGCGGCGGCTTCTTCTTCACTGTTCTGAGGTGTAACGGAAAAGAGATCCTGCTGCATTAAATGTGCGTCATGCTGTAAGTCAACGGCGATAACAATGTCTGCCCCTAGGGCACGCGTCAGTGAAATCGGCACCGGGTTCACGACGGCGCCATCCACCAGCCAATACCCATTGTAGCCCACCGGCGGTAATAAACCTGGCATACTGCAGGATGCGCGTACCGCCTGATGAAGATCGCCTTCAGTCAGCCAGAGCTCACGCCCCGTACTCAGGTTGGTCGCCACCACGCCGAAGGGTTTATTACAGTGCTCTATCGCATCATTCGGGATCAACTGACGGACATGGCTGAATACCCGCTCGCCGCGTAATAGCCCGCCACGCTGCCATGAGACATCCATCAGGCGAATTACATCCCAGTAGCGAAATGCGCTCACCCATTTCTGCATCAGCGGCAGACGGTTATTCACATAGGCAGACCCGACCAGTGCGCCGACTGAGCAGCCTGCAACAACGTCGATCTCAATGCCCGCACGTTCCAGCGCGTTAATCACGCCAATATGCGCCCATCCTTTGGCCGCTCCAGACCCCAGAGCCAATCCAATTTTTACCTTTCTCATTTGTATCTGGTCCTGCCGTCAATACGTAGCGTCACAACGTGGGGTCAGCTAACATAGCGCGCTTGTGAAAACGACTCATCATTCCCGGGAGACAATGTGTCAGAAACCTGCCCATGTTGTAGCGGAGAGCAGTATAGCGTATGTTGCGGGCCCTTTCTGCAGGGTAACCAGATTCCTGTTACAGCTGAACAACTTATGCGATCCCGTTATTGCGCCTATGTTCAGCATAATGCGGACTATCTGGTTGCAACCTGGCATCCTGAGAAACGCCATCCGGCGCTGTCGGGGCTTTTATCTGAAAGTTTTCCAGGCACCGAATGGCTTAGCCTGAATGTAACCCGTTGTAATCATGGAAGCCATGAGAACGAAGCTTTCGTTACCTTTTTTGCGCGATACCGCGAGAAAACCAACATTCATACCATTCATGAGTGTTCACGCTTTCTTCGCGAGGATCAACGCTGGTACTATGTTGACGGAACAGAACCGCCCGTGGGGCGTAACGATCCCTGCCCGTGCGGCAGTGGCAAAAAATACAAAAAATGTTGTGGTTAAGCTGACGGCTACCCCAGCGGTTTACACCCTAATGCTTTGACAGGACTCTGATTGAGATGCAAGCGCAAACCATGCAAAGAAAAGTTTTACGAACCATTTGTCCCGATGCAAAAGGTCTGATCGCCAAAATCACCAATATTTGTTACAAGCACGAACTTAATATCGTGCAGAACAATGAGTTTGTTGATCATCGCACCGGGCGTTTTTTCATGCGCACCGAGCTGGAAGGGATTTTTAACGACAATACACTGCTCGCCGATCTCGACAGCGCCCTGCCGCAGGGTTCCGTGCGGGAACTTCACAGTGCCGGTCGCCGTCGCGTGGTGATTCTGGTGACTAAAGAGGCACACTGCCTGGGCGATCTGTTAATGAAGAGCGCATTTGGCGGCCTGGATATGGAAATTGCAGCGGTAGTGGGTAACCACGACACCCTGCGTTCACTGGTTGAGCGTTTCGATATTCCGTTTGTGCTGGTGAGTCATGAGGGGCTGACGCGTGAAGAGCACGATAACCGCATGGTAGAAGAGATTGACCGCTATCAGCCCGATTACGTGGTGCTGGCAAAATATATGCGCGTTCTGACGCCCGCTTTCGTGCAGCGTTATCCGAACCAGATTATCAATATTCATCACTCCTTCCTGCCCGCCTTTATCGGAGCCCGCCCTTACCATCAGGCTTATGAGCGTGGCGTGAAAATCATCGGTGCTACCGCGCACTACGTGAATGACAATCTCGATGAAGGTCCAATCATCATGCAGGATGTGATTAACGTCGATCACAGCTACACCGCGGATGAGATGATGCGTGCCGGTCGCGACGTAGAAAAGAACGTCCTGAGCAACGCTCTGTACAAAGTATTGGGACAGCGCGTGTTCGTTTACGGTAACCGTACGATTATTCTTTAATCAGCCAGGGCGCTGAATTGTCTGCAGATTCAGCGCTACGTGTAAAAAGTGGGCAAACAGTTGCGGTTTTGCCAGTGGGCGCTTTACACCCTTATCGCATTTGGTATGATGCGCCCCGCTTTAAGAGACAAAGATTCAGGCCATGGTGGGATTCCCGAGCGGCCAAAGGGAGCAGACTGTAAATCTGCCGTCACAGACTTCGAAGGTTCGAATCCTTCTCCCACCACCATCTGAATCTGAATCATCTTAAGCCACTTCAAATATCCCTGGTGGGATTCCCGAGCGGCCAAAGGGAGCAGACTGTAAATCTGCCGTCACAGACTTCGAAGGTTCGAATCCTTCTCCCACCACCATCTTGCATGTTGCAGACAATCCCAAACTAACTCAAAAGCTTCCTGTTCTGCGGGGAGAGGGATGAGAACCTTCGATCAAGGTTCGTGTCGAGCATCGCGAGACAACGCGCTTCAGCGCGGCCCGGAGGGTGAGGCGCAACGCGCCGAATAATCCTTCTCCCACCACCATTTTGCATGTTGCAGACAATCCCAGACTAACTCAAAAGCTTCCTGTTCTGCGGGGAGAGGGATGAGAACCTTCGATCAAGGTTCGTGTCGAGCATCGCGAGACAACGCGCTTCAGCGCGGCCCGAAGGGTGAGGCGCAACGCGCCGAATAATCCTTCTCCCACCACCATCTTGCATATCGCACTCCATCCAAAAAAATATCAAAGCCTCCTGTTCTGCGGGGAGAGGGATGAGAACCTTCGATCAAGGTTAGCGTCGAGCATCGCGAGACAACGCGCTTCAGCGCGGCCCGAAGGGTGAGGCGCAACGCGCCGAATAATCCTTCTCCCACCACCATCTTGCATATCGCACTCCATCCCAAAACAAATATCAAAGCTTCCTGTTCTGCAGGGAGAGGGATGAGAACCTTCGATTAAGGTTCGGGTCGAGCTTGCGAGACAACGCGCTTCAGCGCGGCCCGGAGGGTGAGGCGCAACGCGCCGAATAATCCTTCTCCCACCACCATCTTGTATATCGCACACGACTCCCAAAAAATATCTGAGCCCCTTGTTCTGCCTTACACCTCCTCACGTTTCTTACCCGCTTTCGCACAATCTCAGCCTGTTCTGCCATGACTTCTTCAATAAAAATCGCTACCATCTTTGCCCATTACTCGCTGAACAATGGTCGATCTCATGAAATTTGTTTCATTTAACATCAATGGGTTGCGTGCCCGCCCGCATCAGCTTCAGGCGCTTGTCGAACAGCATCAGCCCGATGTGATCGGTCTGCAGGAAACCAAGGTCCACGACGACATGTTTCCGCTGGAGGAGGTGGCAAAGCTTGGCTATCACGTCTTTTATCATGGACAGAAAGGCCACTACGGCGTGGCGTTGCTAACCAAAGCGCAGCCCGTTTCAGTGAGCCGGGGCTTTCCGGGCGATGACGAAGAGTCCCAGCGCCGCCTGATCATGGCGGAAATCCCCAGCCCGATTGGCGACATCACAGTGATCAATGGCTATTTCCCACAGGGCGAGAGTCGCGATCATCCCACCAAGTTCCCGGCTAAAGAGAAGTTTTATCGCGATCTGCAACGCCTGCTGACCGACGATCTGCCTGCCGATAAACCGGTTCTGGTTATGGGCGACATGAATATCAGCAGCACCGATCTGGATATTGGCATTGGTGAGGAGAGCCGCAAGCGCTGGCTGCGCACCGGCAAATGCTCTTTCCTGCCGGAAGAGCGTGAGTGGATGGATCGCCTGCTGGGCTGGGGACTGGTGGATACCTGGCGCGAGCACAACCCGGAGGTGGCGGACCGTTTCTCCTGGTTCGATTATCGTTCGAAAGGGTTTGATGATAATCGTGGCTTACGCATTGATTTAGTGCTGGCAAGTAAAAATCTGGCATCACACTGCGTTGAGAGCGGCATTGATTATGAGATTCGGGGCATGGAGAAGCCGTCTGACCACGCCCCCATCTGGTCAACCTTCCGCTTTTAATTAATGGTCGCGAGGCAGAACGCCACGCGACGGCTATTTCACTATTTGCCAGATCAGATTGTTGGTGCCAAGAGACTGTTCATCACGCGCGCACTGCAGCAGCACACCCTCAGATTTCACTACCGCGCCTTCTGTGTAGTTGCGGTTCTCAAAAATACAGCAGCGGAGACAGTCCTGCTGGCGTCTCTCTGACTGCGTCCAGGCTTCCGGCGGCATATCCACCACCACATCTGTGTTCACACCGTTGCTGCCCTGTTGTGGCATCGACTGATAACGACTGTTGGCCTGCACTGCGCTGGTCACCAGCGTCAGAGCCACGACCAGAAATACCGAATAATGCCTCATTCCGTCTCCTTCACTTTACGCCTGGTTTTGCGCACCGGACGTTTCTGTCCGGTGGACGGTAATCCCCGAAATGCATGCGCCGCAGGCTGCTGCCGCGCCTGCTGGATAAGGCCGGTTAAGGTCTGCACCAGCGGCTGCATAAACTCATCATAGCGGCAGGCCTTTTCGCTGATACGCGTCAGTGTCGATTCCCACTGCGCCGTCATATCCGGGCGCGCTGCCAGATCGGGCAGAGAGTGAATCAGGGCGCGTCCGGCATCCGTGGAATTGATGTAACGGCCCTTCTTCACCAGGAAGCCACGACGAAACAGTAATTCGATAATGCCGGCGCGTGTGGCTTCCGTTCCTAAACCATCGGTCGCACGCAGCACTTTCTTTAATTCTTTATCCTGAACGAAACGGGCGATGCCGGTCATTGCAGAAAGAATGGTGGCATCGGTAAACGGTCGAGGCGGCTGAGTCTGCTTCGCCAGCACCTCGCCACGCTCACACAGCAACTCATCGCCTTTCGCCACTACCGGCAGCGGCATGCCGTCGTTCTCTTCATCCCGCTCTTTGCTGCCCAGCAGCGCACGCCAGCCAGCCTCTGCGAGGAAGCGCGCTTTCGCCATAAACTTTCCGCCCGCAATATCAAGATCGATGACACATTTACGGAATACCGCATCCGGGCAGAACTGCATCAGATACTGGCGCGCTACCAGCTCATAAATGTGCTGTTCGTTTTCACTGAGCTTAACCGCGCTGCTTCGGGCCGTGGGAATAATGGCATGGTGAGCATCGACTTTTTTATCGTCCCAGCAGCGATTTCTGCGATCGGCGTTAAAGTCTGCTGGTGGCGTGAGCTGGGGCTGATGCGCCTGTATCGCCTTCAAGACCGTATGACGACCGGCAAAATGCTCTTCCGGCAGATAGCGGCTGTCTGAACGCGGGTAGGTAATCAGTTTGTGGGTTTCATAGAGCCGCTGACAGGTGTCCAGGACCGTCTGGGCACTCAGTCCGTAACGTTTCGCGGCCTCGATCTGCAGACTGGACAGGGAGAATGGCAATGGAGCGACGTCATTTTCGCGCTTATCGCTGTAGGCCGTGACGATGGCGGGCTGACCGGTGATACGCGCCACCACATGATCGGCCAGTGCGCGTTTGAGCAGCCGTCCCTCTTCATCCTGCCACGGCTCACAGGCTTCGCTGGGGATCCAGCTGGCAACAAATCTGGCACCATCAGGCGTGAGGATATGCGCTTTAACTTCGAAGTAGTCTTTCGGCACGAAGTTCTCGATCTCTTCATCGCGCCGCACTACCAGCCCCAGCACCGGTGTCTGTACCCGGCCTACTGACAGCACACCATCGTAGCCGGCATTGCGTCCCAGCAGCGTCCAGGCGCGGGTCATATTGATGCCGTAGAGCCAGTCAGCCCGGGCGCGGGCCAGCGCAGAGACGCACAGCGGGATAAACTCGCGATTCTCACGCAGGCGATTTACGGCGCGATCCACTGCCTGAGGGTTAAGATCGTTGATCAGACAGCGCTGCACTTTACTGCGTTTTTCAGCGGGCAGGTTCAGGTAATCCAACACCTCATCCACCAGCAACTGCCCTTCCCGATCCGGGTCACCGGCATGTACCACTTCACTCGCCTGCGCCAGCAGACCCTCCACCACTTTCAGCTGCTTCGCAACCGACGGACGTGGTTTCAGCTGCCATTTTTCCGGAATAATCGGCAAATCGTTCAGCGACCAGCGCGCGTAACGGCTGTCATAACTGTCGGGCTGCGCCTGCTCAAGAAGGTGTCCCACGCACCAGGTGACGATCTGATCGTTGCCGCAGGCAATAAAGCCATCACCGCGGCGATGCGGTTTCGGCAGCACATCTGCGATAGCACGCCCAAGGCTCGGTTTTTCCGCAATAAACAAACGCATTGAATCAGGACATCCTTAACATCAGGGGAACACAGTGATAACCGGTTGTTCGCTGTCGGTTTGAATCTCGCGGGCTATGTTAGCCTGGCAGGGCTTCGGGTGTAAGCATGACGCACGGTGTTAGCGATCGTTCGCACAGGAACCGTGCAACAGGCAGGGCTGAAATGCACCCTGCCGGAACCGGACAGGCAGATCAGAAGTAACGGACGAAAGGCGCAGTGTCTGGCGGGAGCACCGTAGTGCTGGATTTCAGTTGCGGGGTACCCAGGTAAAGGAAGCCGACGATGGCATCCTGCTCGCGGCAGCCAAAGCCCTGCCGGACCTGCTCGTCATCGGTCCAGGGACCGCTGCGCCAGATACCGTTGTACCCCTGAGCAAGCGCCGCCATCTGCATCGCCATCACTGCACAGCTGGCCGAGGCAATCTGTTCCCAGCGTGGCACTTTGTGGTGCGCTTCGCAATGTGCCACCACTGTAATGATCATCGGTGCGCGAAACGGCGCCTGGCTTGCTTTATTAATCGCCTTTTCATCCAGCTGGCTATCGCGTGCCGCCTTCTCCAGCAGCTGACTCATCCGGTCACGCCCTTCATTTTCTACAATGATGAAGCGCCAGGGTTGCAGCGTGCCGTGATCCGGGGCGCGCATACCCGCCTGCAGGATATTTTCCAGTGCGTCACCCGCCGGTGCCGGCTCAGTCAGGCGTGAAGCCGAACGTCGGTTGACCAGTAACTCCAGTGCGTCCATGTTTCTCTCCCGATCTCTGTAATGTTGCCATTATCCTGGCACAGGCAGATTTTTTGTAACAGTGCGCAGTGATTTCCTGCTGACTTTTAACACGCCGCTCTTTAGGATGAGCTCGTCGGGGAAGTCTGGTCCGCGCGGCGGCCACTTCCTGCTACATATTTATGGAGAGTCTGATGCGCACATTGTGGCGAATAATTGCAGGTCTGTTCCGCTGGAGCTGGCGGGTATTGAATTTTATCAGGGAATTCATTCTGAATATTTTCCTGATTTTATTGATTGTGGTGGGTGTGGGGATCTGGCTGCAGGTCAGCGGATCGGGCGGCAGTTCAGCGCCGATTCAGCAGGGCGCACTGAAAGTCGATCTCAGCGGCGTACTGGTGGATAAACCGTCGGTAAGCAACCGTTTGAGTAAAATTGGCCGCCAGCTGCTGGGTGCCAGCAGTGACCGCTTACAGGAAAATTCGCTGTTTGATGTGGTCGATGCCATTCGCCAGGCAAAGGGCGACAGCAATATTAAAGGCATGGTGCTGGATTTACGCGAATTTGCCGGTGGCGATCAGCCTTCGCTGCAATATGTGGGTAAAGCGCTGCGTGAATTCCGCGACAGCGGCAAGCCAATTTATGCTCTGGGCGACAGCTACAGCCAGGCGCAATACTACCTTGCCAGCTACGCCACAAAAATCTATCTGTCGCCGCAGGGCACAGTGGATCTGCATGGCTTCGCCACCAACGGACTCTATTACAAAACCCTGCTGGAGAAGCTGAAAGTCACCTCACACGTCTTCCGTGTCGGGACCTACAAATCAGCGGTCGAGCCGTTCCTGCGTGACGACATGTCACCCGCGGCACGTGACGCTGATAGCCGCTGGGTAGGTCAGCTGTGGCAGAACTACCTGAATACCGTGGCGGCGAATCGCCAGCTGACGCCGGAACAACTCTTCCCGGGCGCAGCAGCGATCATTGCTGGTTTAAACGCGGTTAAAGGCGACACCGCGCAATATGCGCTGGATAACAAGCTGGTCGATGCCCTGGGTTCCCGTGCAGCAGCCGATCAGGAGCTGGTGAAAACCTTTGGTCTGGATAAGCAGAGCAACGATTACCGTAGCGTCAGCATCTATGACTACAGCGTGAAACCGGCCTCCTCGCAGCAGGATGGCAACATTGCGGTCGTCATGGCCAGCGGTGCCATCATGGATGGCGAAGAGACGCCGGGCAACGTCGGTGGCGACACGACAGCCGCTCAGATCCGCGATGCGCGTCTCGATCCAAAAATCAAAGCGATTATTCTGCGAGTGAACAGCCCGGGTGGCAGCGTGACAGCTTCGGAAGCGATTCGTGAAGAGCTGGCGGCGGCCCAGGCCGCAGGTAAGCCGATTGTGGTCTCTATGGGCGGCATGGCGGCATCCGGCGGTTACTGGATCTCAACGCCTGCCAGCTACATTGTGGCGAACCCCAGCACGCTGACCGGCTCGATTGGTATCTTCGGCGTGATCAATACGCTGGAGAACAGTCTGGACAGCATTGGCGTGCACACGGATGGCGTCGCGACCTCCCCGCTGGCGGATATCTCCACCACCAAAGCGCTGCCAGCGGAGGTTCAGCAGCTGATGCAGCTGACTATCGAAAATGGTTACCGCAATTTTGTGGGTCTTGTGGCGAAGTCGCGTCATAAAACTCCAGAGCAGATTGATGCGATAGCGCAGGGCCATGTCTGGACCGGCAGCGATGCCAAAGCCAATGGTCTGGTGGATGCGCTGGGTGACTTCGATGATGCCGTGAAGAAGGCGGGCGAGCTGGCGAAAGTCAGTAAACCCATGCTGAGCTGGTATCAGGATGAACCGACCTTCCTGGATATGGTGCTGGGCCAGATGAACGCCTCGGTACAGGCCGTATTGCCGGATACGCTGAAAGCCTGGCTGCCTGCACCAATGCTGGATGTCATGAGTGCCATGAAAGCCCAGCCGGGTCTGTTCGACAAGCATAACGATCCTCAGAACCGTTATGCCTTCTGCCTGAACTGCGGCGAAGTGCGATAAACCTCTCAGCCCGGCCGCTGGTCGGGCTGCTTTTCCCCGCTATTCCCCTTATACTGCGCGTTTTATGGCGAGTCTGAGTTCTCTAATGCAAAAGAAAAACATCTACGTAGCCTACACGGGCGGGACAATCGGTATGCAGCGCTCTGCGCAGGGCTATATTCCGGTCTCAGGGCACCTGCAGCAGCAGCTGGCGAATATGCCCGAGTTCCACCGCCCCGAGATGCCTGATTTCACCATTCATGAATATCAGCCGCTGATCGACTCATCGGACATGACCCCGGAAGACTGGCAGTTTATCGCCAACGATATCCGGCAAAATTACGATCGCTATGATGGCTTTGTGATTCTGCATGGCACTGACACCATGGCGTTTACCGCTTCCGCGCTCTCGTTCATGCTGGAAAATCTGGCCAAGCCGGTGATCGTGACCGGGTCGCAGATTCCCCTGGCGGAGCTGCGCTCAGATGGTCAGCAGAATCTGTTAAATTCGCTCTATGTGGCGGCTAACTACCCGATTAGCGAAGTGTCTCTGTTTTTCAATAACACACTTTATCGCGGTAACCGTACTACCAAGGCCCATGCCGATGGCTTCAACGCCTTCGCGTCGCCGAACCTCTCTGCACTACTGGAAGCGGGCATTCATATTCGCCGCCTCAATACGCCACCTGCCCCATCCGGTCAGGGCGAACTGAAAGTTCACACCATTACGCCTCAGCCCATTGGCGTGGTCACCATCTACCCTGGAATTTCCGCCGACGTGGTGCGTAACTTCCTTCGTCAGCCGGTTAAGGCGCTGATTCTGCGTTCTTATGGCGTGGGCAATGCCCCGCAGAACAAGGAATTTCTGGCCGAACTTCAGCAGGCCAGCGAACGTGGTATCGTGGTTGTGAACCTGACCCAGTGTATTTCAGGCAAGGTGAATATGGGCGGATACGCCACCGGCAATGCGCTGGAAGAGGCTGGTGTGATTAGCGGATTTGACCTGACGGTAGAAGCCGCGCTGACCAAGCTACACTTTTTACTCAGCCAGGAACTCTCTGCCGATCAAATCCGTGCCAGAATGCAGCAGAATTTGCGCGGCGAACTGACTGAAGACTGAAACGGAGCGACATGTAATGAAGCGGGCACTCATCATTATTGATATTCAGAACGATTTTTGCCCCGGCGGCCCGATGGCAGTCCATGAGGGCGACCACACGGTCGAGGTGGCCAATCGCTATGCGCGGCTGTTCCGTGAAAACGGTGAATGCGTACTGGCCCTGCAGGACTGGCACCCGGCCGATCACGGCAGCTTTGCCTCGGTTTCCGGTGAGCCGGTCTACACACTGGGCGAGTTAAATGGTCTGGCGCAAATCTGGTGGCCCGATCACGGCATTCAGGGCTCAGCAGGTGCGGACTTCCATCCCGGTCTGGATCGTTCACTGTTCGATGCGACGTTCCATAAAGGTGAAGATCAGGATGTCGACAGCTACAGCGCCTTTTTTGATAATGGCCACCGTCGTAAAACCGAGCTGGATAGCTGGCTACGTGAGCGTGGCATCACCCATCTGGTGATGCTGGGGCTGGCGACAGATTACTGCGTGAAATATAGCGTGCTGGATGCGCTGGAATTGGGGTATCACGTCGAGGTGGTCAAAGAAGGCTGCCGCGGCGTCAATCTGAATCCTGAGGACAGTGAAATCGCCTTTGCTCAGATGACGGCTCAGGGCGCGATTCTGATTTAAAAATGGAGCTGGCATAACGCCAGCTTTTTTTAGTGCAGATGAATGCGGGTGACATCCGGGTCGATGCCGAACGCTTCTTTCAGCTCTTTTTTCGACTTCATCACCATCTCGCCGCCCTTAGCGATGGTCATATGCTGCGGCGCATCGTTGTGTCTTGCCTGCCACAGCATAACCAGTTGCAGGCAGTTGTCGCGCTGCTCCTGCGTCAGTGCCACGCCATCCGGCCATTTTCCAATCTCAACTGCTGTTGCCAGTCGTTCGTAGACTTCAGGTGTCATCGACGCAAGCATTGCTTCAAGTTGTTCCTTCATCGCCTTACCCTTTGGTCTGTTCGCCCTGCTCGTCAGTGAAATTCAGCGAGGCGGAGTTAACACAGTAGCGTTCACCGGTCGGTTGCGGACCATCGGGGAAGACATGCCCCAGATGCGCATCGCAACTCCCGCAGCGGATCTCAACACGCTGCATGCCATGAGAGTTGTCTTCGATATAGCGAATCGCATCATCATTCACCGGCTGGTAAAAACTGGGCCAGCCACAGCCTGAATCATATTTGGTCTCTGAGAGGAAAAGTGGCGCCTCACAAACCAGACAGTGGTAGATCCCTTCCTGCTTGTTGTGGAGCAACGCGCCGCTGTAAGGCGGTTCCGTTCCGCGATGCTGAGTGACGTAGCGCTGCATTTCAGTCAGCTGCGCAATTTTTGCTTCGGGTGCGGTGTCTTTAGCCATTTTAGGATTCCGGGAAGTGCCATTCTGAAAAATTCGACTATTATTCTAACAAACGATCAACATTACTGGGTCTTTTTTTGTGCTCACCCTTTAATGCTGTTCACTGCAAAGCGTAATTGTGACTTCGATCACCTTTTATCCCGGGCATCCCTATATATTCGGCGATTGATTCGACGAAACGCGATAACATTGGCGGCGCGCAAGCGGTTGCGCATTGAATTATTCCTCTCAGGCGAATTGACCTGTCGCAACAATTGACACGATTCCGCTTGACGCCTGGTAAGGTTTTTGTAATTTTACAGGCAACCTTTTATTCACTAACAAATAGCTGGTGGAATATATGACTATCAAAGTAGGTATCAACGGTTTTGGCCGTATCGGTCGCATCGTTTTCCGTGCTGCTCAGAAACGTTCTGACATCGAAATCGTTGCTATCAACGACCTGCTGGACGCGGATTACATGGCGTACATGCTGAAGTATGACTCTACGCACGGTCGTTTCGACGGCACCGTAGAAGTTCAGGATGGCGCACTGGTCGTTAACGGTAAAAAAATCCGTGTTACTGCTGAGCGTGATCCGGCCAACCTGAAGTGGGATGAAGTGGGCGTTGACGTTGTTGCTGAAGCAACCGGTATCTTCCTGACCGACGAAACCGCGCGTAAACACATCACCGCAGGTGCTAAGAAAGTCGTTCTGACCGGTCCATCTAAAGATGACACCCCTATGTTTGTTCGTGGTGCAAACTTCGACAAATATGATGGCCAGGATATCGTTTCTAACGCTTCCTGTACCACTAACTGCCTGGCACCACTGGCAAAAGTCATCAACGATAAGTTTGGTATCGTTGAAGGTCTGATGACCACCGTTCACGCTACTACTGCGACTCAGAAAACCGTTGATGGCCCGTCTCACAAAGACTGGCGCGGCGGCCGTGGCGCATCGCAGAACATCATTCCTTCATCAACTGGCGCAGCAAAAGCCGTTGGTAAAGTTCTGCCAGAGCTGAACGGCAAACTGACTGGTATGGCATTCCGCGTACCTACCCCTAACGTTTCCGTTGTTGACCTGACCGTGCGTCTGGAAAAAGCGGCTTCTTACAAAGAAATCTGTGCTGCAATCAAAGCGGCTGCAGAAGGTGAGATGAAAGACGTTCTGGGCTACGTTGAAGATGACGTGGTTTCTACCGACTTCAACGGCGAAGTCCTGACTTCAGTATTCGATGCTAAAGCGGGTATCGCGCTGAACGACAACTTTGTGAAACTGGTTTCCTGGTACGACAACGAAACTGGCTACTCAAACAAAGTTCTCGACCTGATTGCGCTGGTTTCTGCTAAATAAGGCAGACAGACATCATTGAGATTAAGGGCGACTTCGGTCGCCCTTTTTTTGATCCGCACAGGAAGGAATCGAACATGCAAGATAAACTGTTTTCTCTGCCCGTGGCTACGCAGATCTCCCCTTACCTTTCGCAGCGTCAGGTTGGCGAATTACCGACGATTGTTGTCAGTCATCCAAAAGTACGGGCAGCGATCACGCTGCAGGGCGCGCACCTGATCGCCTGGCAGCCGAGTGGCGAAAAGCCGGTACTGTGGCTGAGCGACAAGAGTCTGTTTTCACCGGGCAAAGCGATTCGTGGCGGCGTACCGATCTGCTGGCCCTGGTTTGGTCCGGCAGGCGAACCGGCACACGGTTTTGCCCGGATTCAGACATGGAAGCTTACGGCGCATGATGAGAATGAAGATGGCGTAATGCTGACGCTAGTGCTTGAGAGCAACACTCAGACGCTGAAACTGTGGCCACACGAATTTACCCTGATCGCCCGTTTCCGCCTGGGTCAGCATTGTGAGATTGAACTGGAAGCGCATGGTGACTTTGAAGCCACGGCAGCCCTGCATAGCTACTTTACCGTCAGTGACATCAACGGCGTTGAGGTTTCCGGTCTGGGCAACAGCTATATCGACAAAGTAAATAACGGTGAGGTTGCCAGCAGTGATGGCAAACAGCGCTATCCGGGACGCATCGACCGTATATTCACTGCAGCAGAAGATTGCTCGGTCATCAATGATACAGCCGGTGAGCGACAGATCGAAGTTTACCACCACCATCACAGTGACGTTGTCACATGGAATCCGGGTGTGGAACTCTCCTGCAGTATGGCGGATATGGCGAATGAAGGTTATAAGACAATGGTTTGTGTAGAGACGGCCCGAATCAGTAAGCCGCTGCGCAGTGCGGGTGAAAAACCGGCACGCCTGGCCACAACGTTCCGTCTTAAGAAGAAAGTCGCAGCCAGCGACAAAGCTTAGGGCTAAACGATATCCAGCGGTAATTTATGCTGTGGTGCTGGCCAGGCACGATCGATGAGCTGTAACTCTTCATCGGTCAGTTCCACCTCTAGCGCCGCAGCATTTTCCTGGACGTGAACCACAGAACTGGCTTTGGGAATGGCAATGACGCCAGGCTGACAAATTACCCAGGCCAGCAGTAATTGCGCCACGCTGATGCCCTTCTGTTGTGCAATCTGATTCAGCACCACATCAGTAAACAGTGCGTCCCGCAACCGTCCAGCCTGTGCCAGCGGACAATAGGCCATCACCGGCACGCCACGCTGCTGACAGACGGGCAGCAGATCAAATTCAATACCGCGTGAAGCCAGATGGTAGAGCACCTGATTGGTCGCGCACTGATTGCCTCCGGGTTCGTCCCACAGTTCGGCCATATCATCAGTATCAAAATTCGAGACGCCCCAGTGACGAATCTTGCCCTGCTGCTGCAGGCGCTCCATGGCGCGCAGAGTCTCTTCCAGCGGAATATTACCGCGCCAGTGCAGCAGATAGAGATCAAGGTAATCGGTCTGCAGACGGCGCAGGCTGCGTTCACAGGCTTCAATGGCATCTACTTCGCCGGCATTCCACGGATAGACCTTCGACACCAGCAACGCTTTATCGCGACGCCCCAGCAGTGCCTGCCCGACCACCTCTTCAGCGCCGCCGTCTGCATACATTTCGGCGGTATCAATCAGCTGCAATCCACACTCAAGACCTGCCTGTAATGCCGTGACTTCGCCGGCCCGCTGCGCCGGGTTTTCGCCCATATACCACGTGCCCTGACCGATTACCGGCAGTTCGCTGAAGCCAGCGAAGTTGATCGTGTTGCGCATTCTGCTCTCCCGCCTCATTCTGAGGCCCCATAAAAGAACAGAGGGCACTGGGTGCCCTCTTTCGGTGCGTTATCAGAAGGTGTAGCTGACACCTGTCCAGATCGTCGTCTGCCCGCTCTTATCAATCATCGGGCTGTCTTTGATTTCGCTGTCGAAGCGGGTGTAACGTCCCACCACGCCAACATTCCACTGCGCTGCAATCTGATAGCTGGCACTCAGCTCAACATAAGGTGACCAGCTGTCGTCCGGATTGTAACGACTGATGCCGGTACGTGCGCTTTCATGCGCGGAAACACCGTAATAATAACGATTTTGATTGGCGCTATTCCACATGGCACCGATGCCAGGCGTCAGGCTGAAGTCGCCCATCTGGATGGGGTACAGGTAAGTCAGGTCCCAGATTATGCCGTTGCTGTTATTGAGCACGTCGCCCAGCAATGCCGTGCGGACAACCCCCCAGTCGGCGGTGTGGCGATAGGTTGCGCCACCCATCAGCGTCATGCGGCGCTTATCCAGCCCTTTCATATCGCCCAGATCGTTGTCGCTGGGTTTGTACTCCTGCGGTGAGCCCAGCAGCGTCAGCGAGAGCTGATTCTGAGGATCTTTCCACAGGTAGTAACCGCCCTGCAGGCTGCGGAACCAGAAGTCTTCACCCTCATAATTGATGACCGGAACCGGAAGATAACGGTCCTGTCCGCCACGATAAGGTGAGTCGGCATAGATGACCGATGCCCCTACAGAGAGCGGAGCGGCATTGGCGTGCGCCGCCAGTAAATAACAGGGTAAAAGTGCAACAAGCGTCTTAAATTTGAATTGGTTCACAATTTATTCATTCCATAAATATAACAATCAAACAGGAAGTCTAACGTTTTTTTACGGCTGGATTAACTTATATCGAAATCCTTTAAGCAACCAACAGATGAAAGTGGCACCAAAGGTTAAAAACAAGTTAAGTTAAAGCATCACCCATATGAACTCATCTCACAACTGACCCGAATTAGTCTTGATCTCCCCCTCATTCGCCCAAACCCATGGAGGAAATTTCCTAGAAGCCATCTACAGTTAGAATTAACAGCAGAGATTTTGTACGAGCAGAGTAACCACAAAAGTTGTGTATCCCGATAAAAAAGATCAGGTTGGCATAAGGGTTGCTGTACTCAACAGAGAATATCTTCCGGGAGCTGCTACAAGTCTTAAATTACGCTCCTTACCTGTGCTAAAAACGAAAGGACGGGCATCGCTATGAATATATTCGATCACTATCGTCAGCGTTATGAAGCTGCCAAGGACGAAGAGTTCACACTGCAGGAATTTCTTGCCATCTGTAAGCAGGATCGCAGTGCATACGCCAACGCTGCAGAGCGACTGTTAATGGCTATCGGAGAGCCAGTAATGGTCGACACTGCTCAGGAGCCACGCCTTTCCAGAATATTCTCCAACCGTGTGATGGGACGCTATCCGGCGTTCGAGGAGTTTTACGGCATGGAGGAAGCGATTGAACAGATCGTCTCCTATCTGAAACATGCCGCTCAGGGACTTGAGGAGAAGAAACAGATCCTCTATTTACTGGGTCCGGTGGGTGGCGGTAAATCTTCTCTGGCGGAACGGCTTAAGTCGCTGATGCAGCGGGTGCCCATCTATGTGCTAAGCGCTGACGGTGAACGTAGTCCGGTCAACGATCATCCTCTTTGCCTGTTCAATCCGCAGGAAGACGCGCATATTCTTGAAAAAGAGTATGGCGTGCCGCGCCGTTACCTCGGCACTATCATGTCGCCCTGGGCTGCGAAACGCCTTCACGACTTTGGTGGCGATATTTCGCGGTTCAAAGTCGTAAAAGTCTGGCCGTCGATTCTGGAACAGCTGGCGATCGCCAAAACCGAGCCGGGTGATGAGAACAACCAGGATATCTCTGCGCTGGTGGGTAAAGTGGACATCCGTAAACTGGAAAACCACGCGCAAAACGATCCTGATGCCTACGGTTACTCTGGTGCACTCTGCCGCGCGAACCAGGGCATCATGGAATTCGTGGAGATGTTTAAAGCGCCGATTAAGGTGCTGCACCCACTCCTGACAGCAACGCAGGAAGGCAACTACAACGGCACCGAGGGGATTTCGGCGCTGCCGTTTAACGGTATTATTCTGGCGCACTCCAACGAATCAGAGTGGGTGACGTTCCGTAACAACAAGAATAATGAGGCGTTCCTTGACCGTGTTTACATCGTCAAGGTGCCCTACTGCCTGCGGGTCTCTGAAGAGATCAAAATCTACGACAAACTGCTTAATCACAGTGAGCTGGCAACCTCGCCCTGCGCTCCGGGCACGCTGGAAACGCTGGCACGCTTCTCTATCCTGTCACGACTCAAGGATCCTGAGAACTCCAGCATCTACTCCAAAATGCGGGTGTACGATGGTGAGAGCCTGAAAGACACCGACCCTAAAGCGAAGTCCTGGCAGGAGTATCACGACTACGCCGGTGTGGATGAAGGCATGAACGGCCTTTCAACCCGCTTTGCCTTTAAAATCCTGTCGCGGGTATTTAACTTCGATCACGCCGAAGTCGCGGCTAACCCGGTGCACCTGTTCTACGTGCTGGAGCAGCAGATTGAGCGCGAGCAGTTCCCGCAGGATCAGGCGGAGAAATACCTTGAGCACCTCAAAGGCTATCTGATTCCCAAATATGCTGAGTTTATTGGCAAAGAGATTCAGACCGCCTATCTGGAATCCTACTCTGAATATGGTCAGAACATTTTTGACCGCTACGTGACCTATGCCGACTTCTGGATTCAGGATCAGGAGTATCGCGATCCCGATACCGGACAGTTGTTTGACCGTGAATCGCTCAACGCGGAGCTGGAGAAGATCGAGAAGCCTGCTGGCATCAGTAACCCGAAAGATTTCCGTAACGAGATTGTCAACTTCGTGCTGCGCGCCAGGGCACACAATAACGGCCGCAATCCGAACTGGACCAGTTACGAGAAATTGCGCACCGTGATTGAGAAGAAAATGTTCTCGAATACGGAAGAGTTGCTGCCGGTCATCTCGTTTAATACCAAGACCTCTACCGATGAGCAGAAAAAGCATGATGATTTTGTCGATCGCATGATGGAAAAAGGCTATACCCGCAAACAGGTTCGCCTGCTGTGTGAATGGTATCTGCGTGTGCGTAAATCGTCCTGATAAGAGTCTGTAAGCTTGCCGGTAAGTGATACCGGTCTGACAGGGTCGGGTTCGCCCGGCCTGCTTACAATGTAGTTTGGGGGAATACCATGGCCTATTTCATCGATCGCCGGCTTAACGGCAAAAATAAGAGCGCGGTAAACCGCCAGCGCTTCTTGCGCCGTTATAAGTCGCAAATTAAGCAGTCGATCTCCGAGGCCATCAATAAACGCTCGGTGACTGACGTAAGCAGCGGTGAGTCCGTCTCTATCCCAATTGACGATATCAATGAGCCGATTTTCCATCAGGGGCGCGGCGGTAACCGCCATCGGGTCCATCCGGGCAACGACCATTTTGTGCAGAACGACCGCGTCGAGCGTCCGCAGGGTGGCGGTGGCGGCGGCAGTGGTCAGGGTAATGCCAGTCAGGATGGTGAGGGTCAGGATGAGTTTGTCTTTCAGATATCGAAAGATGAGTATCTTGATTTGCTGTTTGAAGACCTCGCTCTGCCTAACCTGCGTCGCAACCAGCATCGTCAGCTGAATGAGTATAAGACCCACCGGGCCGGTTTCACCTCCAATGGCGTGCCGGCCAATATCAGCGTTGTGCGCTCATTGCAGAACTCGCTGGCGCGTCGTACGGCGATGACAGCAGGTAAACGCCGGATGCTGCATGAACTGGAAGAGACGCTGCAGGAAGTTGAGAACTCTGAACCGGCACAACTGCTGGAGGAGGAGCGGCTGCGCAGAGAGATTGCCGAGTTACGGGCGCGCATTGAACGCGTGCCCTTTATCGACACCTTCGATCTGCGCTACAAAAACTTTGAGAAGCGCCCGGAGCCTTCCAGCCAGGCAGTCATGTTCTGTCTGATGGATGTATCCGGTTCAATGGATCAGGCGACTAAGGATATGGCAAAACGCTTCTATATTCTGCTCTACCTGTTCCTGAGCCGCACCTACAAGAATGTCGATGTGGTTTATATCCGCCATCATACGCAGGCTAAAGAAGTCGATGAACAGGAGTTCTTCTACTCTCAGGAGACCGGCGGCACTATCGTTTCCAGTGCGCTGAAACTGATGGATGAGGTGGTGAAAGAGCGTTATGACCCGGCGCAATGGAACATCTATGCAGCACAGGCCTCGGATGGGGATAACTGGGCTGACGACTCACCGCTTTGCCATGAAATTCTGGCGAAGCACATTCTGCCGGTCGTGCGTTACTACAGTTATATCGAGATCACCCGCCGGGCGCATCAGACCCTGTGGCGCGAGTATGAGTATCTGCAGGCGACGTTTGATAACTTTGCCATTGAACATATTCGCGAGCCGGAAGATATCTATCCGGTGTTCCGATCGCTGTTCCATAAACAGGCAACGGAAGCCTGATGCACTAAGCCGGCTAATCGCCGGCTTTTTTTATCTGCCGAATAACCTGATAAAACAGTCTGTTTTCTCCCGCTTGCCTGCCAACCCCCTCATTCTTCACATTAATCTGATTCCATATGCTGTTAAGCAATTCGTATAATACGCATTTTCACAATGACAACTCCTTGATAAAACATTATCTTTCAGAGATAGCATGGATATTTGTCATCAGTTGCCGCATCGCACTGCCATATCTCAGGAGACCGGGTTTGAACCACACTATTGTCTACAGTCTGTTTATCATCGGTTCCGTGCTGGTCGCATCGAGTATTCTGCTCAGCTCTTTCTCATCCCGGCTGGGTATTCCTATTCTGGTTATCTTCCTCGCACTGGGCATGCTGACCGGTATTGATGGTATCGGCGGCATCGCCTTTGATAACTATCCTGCGGCGTATCTGATTTCAAACCTGGCGCTGGCGATCATCCTGCTGGATGGCGGCATGCGAACTAAGGCCAGCTCGTTTAAGGTTGCGCTGGGGCCTGCGCTGTCGCTGGCAACCGTCGGGGTAATGATTACCGCGGGCTTAACCGGCGTGGTGGCGGCCTGGTTATTTAACCTCGATATGATGCAGGGCTTCCTGATTGGCGCCATCATCGGCTCTACGGACGCCGCGGCCGTCTTCTCTCTGCTGGGTGATAAAGGCCTGAATGAGCGCGTCAGCTCCACGCTGGAGATTGAGTCGGGCAGCAATGACCCGATGGCGGTATTTCTGACCATCACCCTGATTGAGATGATCGAGCAGGGCCGCAGCGGCCTTGACTGGATGTTCCTGGTGCATCTGGTGCAGCAGTTTGGTCTGGGTATTGTGTTAGGCCTGGGCGGCGGCTGGGCGCTGCAGCAGCTGATTAACCGCATCAGTCTGGCCCCAGGGCTTTATCCGCTGCTGGCGCTGAGCGGTGGCATTCTGGTGTTCGCCCTGACCACGGTGTTAGAGGGCAGTGGTATCCTTGCGGTCTATCTGTGCGGCTTTTTACTGGGCAACAGCCCGATTCGGAACCGGCATGGCATTCTGCAGACCTTTGATGGGATGGCGTGGCTGAGCCAGATTGGCATGTTCATCGTGCTGGGGCTACTGGTGACGCCGTCTGATTTGTGGCATATCGCGGTGCCGGCGATGATCCTCTCGCTATGGCTGATTCTGGTAGCGCGCCCGTTATCGGTGTTTATTGGGCTGCTGCCATTCCGAAGCTTCACCACGCGCGAACGCTTTTTTATCAGCTGGGTCGGCTTGCGCGGTGCGGTGCCGATTATCCTCGCGGTCTTCCCGATGATGGCCGGATTAGAGAACGCCTCGCTCTATTTTAATATCGCCTTCTTCGTGGTGCTGGTCTCCCTGATGTTGCAGGGCACCTCGCTGGGCTTTGCGGCGAAAAAAGCCAAAGTGGTGGTGCCGCCGACCGCCTCGCCGATCAGCCGTGTCGGCCTGGATATTCATCCGGAAAATCCGTGGGAGCAGTTTGTTTATCAGCTCAGCGCTGACAAGTGGTGCGTGGGTGCCGCACTGCGTGACCTGCAGATGCCGCGTGAGACCCGCATCGCCGCCCTGTTCCGTGACAATGTGCTGATGCACCCCAATGGCGGGACACGGCTTAAAGAGAACGACGTCATCTGCGTGATTGGTCGTGAGCGCGATCTTCCGGCGCTGGGCAAGATGTTCAGCCAGTCACCGCCGGTTTCGCTCGATCAGCGCTTCTTTGGTGACTTTATTCTGGATGCAGAGGCCCGCCTGCGCGACGTTGCGCAGATTTACGGACTCGAGCTGGATGAGAGCACTAACGATCAGCAGTCACTGGGGCAACTGGTGCTGGCAATGCTGGGCGGCTCGCCGGTCGTCGGCGATCAGGTGGAGTGGAATCAGCTGACCTGGACCGTCGCAGAGAAAGAGGATAACCGCATCGTGAAGATTGGTGTCCGTCCGGCTGAAGAGAAGGAATAATCCTAATCATTCAGCCACGTTATTTTCTCTCAGTGCGCTAAGCTTAACTGTCTATGCCAGTTAAAACGGGAGAAATGAATGGGACACGTGGTTAAAATTGGTCGTTATGAGATTGTAGATGCCGATCTTGACAGTGAGAACGCCGACACCGTCAGTATCCCCTGTCACACCAATCCCGGCTTAATTACCCAACTCGATGGCTGGGATCGTGATACCAGCGTACCGGCCTGGATTGACGGGGAGCCGGTGAATCTGCAGATTGGCCACTACGATAAACAGCAGGACCGCTGGATTTTAAAGAAACCTGCCTGAGCCACTATCACTACCGCCAGTCATATGATTTGGCGGTAATTCCTAAAAAGCGTCTTAAACAGTTTGGTTATAACCGACCCCTTCCTTATTTTATTCAATAAAAACCTGAAGTTAGCGATTTAAAACTTTAATCACTTTTGATGTTTTCAGATTTTTTCCGTATTAACTCTGTCAAATAACTCCTGCATACTCATTCTCAATGCTGCAACATTTCGTGAGTACCATCACGCTTTAATTGTTACCTTTTTTGCAGCTGCACTGGCTGTACTGACTGCAACAGACTGAAAATTATTTTTTAATTTTTCAGAGGCCCACTCCTGAGCGCGTATTTGATTCTGATCAGGCCATCTTTTACTTGAGAAAGAGAGCAGGTTTTATGGCAAGTACATTGATAATGAATAGCCCGAGCCGCTCGTGGAGCGGAACGCGTAAAAATATCATCGTGAAATTCGCCCTGAGTTTTTCCGATCTGATTGCACTTAACCTGGCGCTGTTTTTATCTGCCGCGACAATACAGGGTATTTGGGGCGAGCTGGATACCTTTATTCCACCGCATCAGATTGAATATCGTTTTGTGGCGCAGTTTATTATGTCAGTGATGTGTACCGGCTGGTTCTGGGTACGACTGCGCCATTATACCTATCGCAAACCCTTCTGGTTTGAGCTGAAAGAGATCGTTAAAACATTATTTGTTTTCTCGCTGCTCGACCTGGCGCTTATCGCCTTCTCTAAATGGGACTTCTCCCGCATGGTGTGGGTCTTCAGCTGGACATATGCCCTGCTGCTGCTGCCGCTGATGCGCGCTCTGGTTAAACGTGCCATTAACAAGGCGGGCCAGTGGCAGAAAGAGACCATCATTATCGGTTCCGGCCGCAACGCCACTGAAGCGTATGCGGCGCTGCAGAGTGAAGAGATCCTGGGCTACAACGTGCAGGCCTTTATCTCGGTGGATGATGTTCCGGCTCAGCAGAGCGTGAATGGTGTGCCAGTGATCACATGGAAAGATATTAACTGGCAGACCATTGACCGTGACAATGTGCAGTTTATTGTTGCTATGGAGTATGAGCAGCAGCCGATGCGCGATCGCTGGCTGAAGTTCCTGTCGAAGATGAACTGCCGGTCAGTTTCGGTGATCCCGACGCTGCGCGGCGTGCCGCTTTACGGCACGGACATGTCTTTCATCTTCAGTCATGAAGTGATGATCCTGCGCGTCAGCAATAACCTGGCGAAACATTCCTCCCGTTTCATGAAGCGTGCCTTTGATATTGTCGTCGCGTCGATGCTGCTGCTGTTCCTTGGCCCAATCTTCGCCCTGCTCTGCTATATGGTGAAGCGTGACGGCGGCAATGCAATTTATGGTCACGAGCGTGTGGGCCAGAATGGCAAAAAATTCAAATGTCTTAAATTCCGTTCCATGGTGACCAATTCTAAAGAGGTGCTGGAGAAATTACTGGCGACCAGTGAAGAGGCCCGGATGGAGTGGGACAAAGATTTCAAACTGAAGAATGACCCGCGCGTGACCCGGATTGGCAGCTTCCTGCGTAAAACCAGCCTCGACGAATTGCCGCAGCTGTGGAACGTGATTCGTGGTGAGATGAGTCTGGTCGGCCCGCGTCCGGTCATCGAAGCTGAACTGGAGCGTTATGCCGGTGACGTCGACTACTACCTGATGGCCAAGCCAGGCATGACCGGCCTCTGGCAGGTCAGCGGACGTAACGATATCGACTATGATACCCGCGTCTATTTTGACTCCTGGTATGTTAAAAACTGGGCGCTCTGGACCGATATCGCGATCCTGTTCAAAACCGCAGGCGTGGTGCTACGCCGCGACGGTGCTTACTAAGAAAGACCCTGCGATGCCTGTTTACAGCAGGCATCGCACTTTCCGCACGACTTCCTCTATCTTTTTTGCCTCTGAATCATTACCCTCTGCGCTCGTTTTTTAACAGAACGCTTACCCTCTGGTTGTTATGCAAAAATTTACTCTGCTGTTATTAAGCCTGGTGCTGCTGGCACCTTTAGGCATCGATCTCTATTTGCCCACGCTGCCGCAAATCGCAGAAGGGCTGGATACGCCGGTCTCACTGGTACAGACCACCATTCCCCTGTTTCTGCTGGTGATGGGACTGGGACAACTGGTGACCGGTCCGCTGGTGGACAACTATGGCCGTAAACCGATTGCCCTGCTGGGGCTGGGGCTCTACATCACCGGCAGCGCCATCGCCGCTACCGCGACCTCATTTCCGCTGTTCGTCGTGGCCCGTCTGGTGCAGGGCTGTGGCGTCTGCTGCAGCGCGGTAGTCGCCTTTAGCGGCGTGCGTGACCGACTCAGCGGTGATGATGCCGCCCGCGCCTATGGCTTCCTGAACGGCGCACTGAACATCGTCCCGGCTCTGGCCCCGCTGCTGGGCGGACTGCTGGCCAGCGCCTTCGACTGGCGCGCGCCATTCTGGTTCCTCTGCGCCTACGGCGTGCTGATTAC
This sequence comes from Pantoea sp. SM3640, assembly GCF_015654165.1. Lineage (NCBI taxonomy): Bacteria > Pseudomonadati > Pseudomonadota > Gammaproteobacteria > Enterobacterales > Erwiniaceae > Pantoea > Pantoea sp. SM3640. Next base: position 1,652,681 of record NZ_CP064872.1, on the reverse strand, counting down.
GCTGCTGGTGATTATCTGGCTGCCGGAAACACGTCCGGCGGATACGCTGCGGGTGAAAGGCTTGCCGATTAAGCAGTACGCTGAAATCCTGCGTCAGCCGCGCTTCCTGGCCTTCGCCTTTGCCAATGCCGGTGCGCTGGGTATGGTGCTGACCTATGTGTCGCTGGCACCGCAGGTGTTAATGACCGAAGGCGGGCTGACGCCGATCCAATTCTCCTTTGCGTTTGGCGCTAACGGTTTCTGGATCATGTTTGTCAGCATGTTCGTGAATAAAGCGATTCGTAAAGCGGGTCGACCATTCTGTCTGGCGATGGGATTCTTCACCATGCTGCTGGGCGCGGTGCTGCTGATGGCAGGGATGCAGATTTTCCCGGCAGAGATGCAGACGCACTGGGCGCTCTACATGTTCCCGGTCGCCGTGTCGGTGGCAGGACTGGCCTTTACGGTGGGGCCGGCCACCAGCTATGCGCTGGAGCCCTATCAGCAACAGGCGGGCGTGGCGTCCGCCCTGCAGGGCTTTATTCAGATGGCCGGTGGTGCTGCAGGCAGCCTGGTGATCGTCGCGCTGCCGGTGGCGGAGAAGCTGTCGCTGAGTCTGATGATGCTGCTGGGTGCAGCGCTGGCCTTTATCGCCTGGCGCTGCAGCAGAAAGATGCGCGGTAGCCTGACCGCGCTTAAATAACCGTGACCGGGACGCGGGGTGCCAGCGCGCACATCAGCTCGTACCCTACCGTTCCGGCCGCTTTTGCCACCTGATCGATTTTCACCTGCTCCCCCCACAGCTCAACAGATGAGCCGATGCCCGCCTGCGGACAGGGGGTTAAATCCACCGTAATCATATCCATTGAAACCGCGCCAACCACCTGTGTCATCACGCCATCGACGCAGACCGGCGTGCCGGTCGGGGCATGGCGCGGATAGCCATCGGCGTACCCACAGGCTACGACGCCAATCCGCTGCGCTGTGCTGGCGTGGTAACGGTAGCCGTAACCGACGCCATCGCCCGCCTGTAACTGCTGAACCGCAATAATCTCACTGCTCAGGGTCATCACTGGCTTCAGGCCGCTGCCGGCAATGTCCTGCCAGTCACCGCTGGGCGACGCGCCGTACAGAATAATACCGGGCCGGACCCAGTCAAAATGCGCTTCAGGATGCCATAAGGTGCAGGCGGAATTCGAAAGCGACCGTGGGCAGTTCAGCCCCTCTGCCGCCTGCTCAACACGCTGCAGCGGTGCAATCAGGCCCTGCGGATTTTCGGCATCGGCAAAATGGGCCATCAGCGTCATCTCACCGACATTGCTCAGCGCCCGCAATTTCTGCCAGGCGCCAGAAACCTGCTCCGGGCGAAAGCCCAGCCGGTTCATGCCGCTGTTCATTTTGAGATAGATATCAACCGGCGCAGAGAGGCTGGCACTGGCCAGCGCCTTGATTTGCCAATTACTGTGTACGCTGGTCGTCAGGCGATAGCGGTCAATCAGCTGCAGATCCTCTGGCTGGAAAAAGCCCTCCAGCAGCAGAATCGGTTTTTTCCAGCCCTGCTCGCGCAGCAGAATGGCTTCTTCCATATTAAGCAGCGCAAAGCCGTCGGTGGCAGATAACGCTTCGCGTACGCGATCAATGCCATGGCCATAAGCATTGGCTTTCACCACTGACCAGACGCGGGATGCGGGTGCCGCCTGGCGAACAACAGTCAGGTTATGACGAAGCGCCTGCTGGTTAATGGTAGCGACAATCGGACGTGACATCCTTTCTCTCCCTGAATACTTAACGAGTTGCGTTGGCGTTACGCAGCGGCGATGAGGTCGCCGCGAAACCGGGTAAGTAGCGGAACACCGCTAAGTCATCCGCCGCAATGGCTGGCTTTTTACCGGAGATGAGATCGGCCAGCAACTGACCAGAACCACACGCCATCGTCCAGCCCAGCGTACCGTGACCGGTATTAAGATAAAGATTTGAGAGTGGCGTGGCACCGACAATCGGCGTACCGTCCGGCGTCATCGGACGCAGACCGGTCCAGAAACTCGCCTGCGCGAGATGACCGCCTTCAGGATAGAGATCACTGACCACCATCTCCAGCGTTTCCCGCCGCGCTTCGGTGAGTCTGGTGTTAAAACCAACAATTTCCGCCATCCCGCCGACGCGGATACGATCGTCAAACCGGGTCACCGCCACTTTGTAGGTCTCATCCAGAATCGTCGAAACCGGTGCAGCCTCAGGATTTTTAATCGGAATAGTGAGTGAGTAGCCTTTCAGCGGATAGACCGGAATATCAATGACGTTTTTCAGCAGTGCGGTCGAGTAGGAACCAAAGGCCACTACATAGCTGTCTGCCTTGATGATTTCCTCGCCGCACTTCACACCATAAATGCGATTGCCATCGCGCAGCAGGTGATCGACCGGGGTGTTAAAGCGGAAAACCACGCCCGCCTCTTCGGCCATTTTTGCCAGCCGCTGCGTAAAGAGCTGGCAGTCACCGGTTTCATCGTTAGGCAGGCGCAGTCCGCCAGTGAGTTTATGCTGGGTTGCCGCCAGCGCTGGTTCCACGCGAGACAGCTCATGCGCCTCCAGCAGCTCATAGGGCACGCCCGCGTCGCGCAGTACCGCAATATCTTTACTGGCGCTGTCGAACTGCTGCTGCGTGCGGAAAAGCTGCAATGTGCCGCCCTGACGACCCTCATAGGCGATGCCGGTCTCAGCGCGCAACGCTTTCAGACAGTCACGACTGTATTCGGCAATCCGCACCATGCGGCTTTTGTTCTGCTGATAGTGGTTGATGTCGCAGTTGCGCAGCATGTGCCACATCCACTCCAGCTGGAAACTGCTGCCATCAAGCCGGATAGCCAGCGGCGCGTGGCGCTGGAACATCCACTTCACCGCTTTCAGCGGCACGCCAGGCGCCGCCCAGGGTGCGGCATACCCCGGTGAGATTTGACCCGCATTGCCTGCGCTGGTCTCCATCGCGGCAGCGGGCTGACGATCGATGACGGTAACCTGATGTCCGGCACGCGCCAGATACCAGGCGCTTGCCACGCCAACCACACCACTTCCAAGAATGACTACGTGCATAGCTCCCCCACCCGGCATATAAAAGCATAATTCACTGTTCAGCAGATGATAGTCAGCGGATTTACACAGCGGACACCACCCCATAAATTCAGCATCTATTTCACATCTTTTTCACTTTTCAGGTAACTAAAATCTTGTCGCACGGCCAATTTCAGCGCTTTATGCGCCTTAATCCATAAACACAGAAATAAATGACAACGAATGCAGTTAAATCTGCGCATGGCAGGAGAATCATTCAACCCCATACATTCTGCTTATAAACAGGATGATATTCCGCGCTTTGAAATAACGTTCGAATTAAAGGCTATTAAATTCTCTGCCGCACCTGTCTTAATGATTTTGTGCCAAAGAATTCGTTTGAGTTCGCATTTCGGATAAGCGACAGTGGGCTATCATTGTTGTGTTCGCTCAGTTTTTTTCGGGTTCCCTTTTTCAGGATGAAGCCTTAAATAACCAGAACGGGTTGTCTTTCGGGTCAGCCGGTTTGCAAAAAAGAGGTGCGCTATGACGACAATCTTTGACGAAGCCATCAGAGACAGCAAACGACTCAATGACGGACCAGACTGGACATTCGAACTGCTTGATGTCTATTTAGCAGAGATAGACCGGGTTGCTAAACTCTACCGGCTTGATACCTACCCGCACCAGATTGAAGTGATTACCTCAGAACAGATGATGGATGCCTATTCCAGCGTTGGCATGCCCATTAACTATTCACACTGGTCATTCGGTAAAAAGTTTATCGAGACCGAGCAGCGCTATAAGCATGGTCAGCAGGGTCTGGCCTATGAAATCGTTATCAACTCCAACCCCTGCATCGCCTATCTGATGGAAGAGAACACCATGACCATGCAGGCGCTGGTGATGGCACATGCCTGCTATGGTCATAACTCCTTCTTCAAAAATAACTATCTGTTCCGCAGCTGGACCGATGCCGGCTCGATTGTCGATTACCTGCTGTTCGCCAAAAACTATATCAGTGACTGCGAAGAGCGTTATGGCGTCGAAGAGGTCGAGCGACTGCTCGACTCCTGCCATGCCCTGATGAATTATGGCGTCGATCGCTATAAACGCCCGCAGAAAATCTCCCTTCAGGAGGAGAAGGCGCGGCAGAAAAGCCGTGAAGAGTATCTGCAGAGCCAGGTGAATACGCTATGGCGAACGCTGCCACGGCGTGAGAAAGAGACAGTGGCTTTTGAAGCGGCACGCTACCCTTCTGAGCCGCAGGAAAACCTGCTCTATTTTATGGAAAAAAATGCCCCGCTGCTGGAGTCCTGGCAGCGTGAGATCCTGCGCATTGTGCGCAAGGTGAGCCAGTATTTCTATCCGCAGAAGCAGACGCAAGTCATGAACGAAGGCTGGGCGACGTTCTGGCACTACACCATCCTTAATCACCTGTACGATGAAGGCAAAGTGTCGGAACGTTTTATGATGGAGTTCCTGCACAGTCACACCAACGTCGTCTATCAGCCGCCCTATAACAGTCAGTGGTACAACGGCATCAACCCTTATGCGTTAGGGTTTGCGATGATGCAGGATATCAAGCGGATCTGTCAGTCACCGACTGAAGAAGATCGCTATTGGTTCCCGGATATCGCCGGCTCCGACTGGCTGGAAACGCTGCATTTTGCGATGCGTGAGTTTAAGGATGAAAGTTTTATCAGCCAGTTCCTGTCGCCGAAAGTGATGCGTGATTTCCGTCTCTTCACCGTACTGGATGATGACCGCAACAACTATCTGGAGATCGCCGCTATCCACGATGAGGCAGGCTATCGCGCCATTCGGCAGCAGCTCTCTGCACAGTACAACCTGAGTAATCTTGAGCCTAATATTCAGGTCTACAACGTCGATCTGCGTGGCGATCGTTCACTGACTCTGCGCTATGTGCCACAGAGCCGTACGCCGCTCGATAAGAGTCGTCGCGAGGTGCTGAAGCATGTACATCGTCTGTGGGGATTTGATGTGATCCTGGAACAGCAGAACGAAGATGGCAGCGTCGAATTGCTGGATCGTAATCCGCCACGCGGTTCATCGCTCTGATGGGCTAAAAACAAAAAACCGGACGCGATGTCCGGTTTTTTTTATCGTTTATTGCCGAGGTCGTCTGGCAGGTTCTTCTGCATGCTGTGCCAGATTTCGCCGCTGCGGCGGCCATAGTTGCGCACCACCTCTACAATCTCATCCTGTCCTGGCTCTTTGTCGCACAAGGCCAGAAGAGTCAGATAGAAATCCCGCGCAACCTGGCGCGCTTCCGCACTGGAAAAGTAGTGACGACCCACTCGGGTATAGAGGCCTTTCAGGCCGTTGAGAATCAGACCGTAAATCGGATTGCCTGATGCAAATGCCAGACCGCGAAACACCCGGTAGTCGAGCTCGGTATAAGCATCCGCCTGATCGGCCGCGGCACTTACCGTTTCCAGCACTTCACGCGCTTTGTCCGGATGATGGCGCAGCGCACGGCTGATAAAAATCGATGAAATGTTGCTGCGGACTGACAGCAGGTTGTCAATCAGCACCGGCACACTGTCGTGATCGAGGCGGGCGAGCGTTTCCAGAATATTAAGGCCGGAGGTCTCCCAGAAATCGTTCACGCGCGTCGGTTTGCCGTGCTGAATCGTCAGCCAGCCGTCACGTGCCAGACGCTGCAGCACTTCACGCAATGTGGTGCGCGTTACCCCAATCAATTCAGAAAGCTCACGCTCAGCAGGAAGAATCGATCCGGGCGGAAAGCGACTGTTCCAGATGCTTTCAATAATATACTCTTCAGCAAATCCCGCTGGACTCTGAGCCTTTATAACCATAGCAATGTGTTCTCGTTGCTTTTCTAATCATGATGGGGACTCATCATACCAGACGCCCTATAGCGGATATAGCCTGCGTAACCATTAAAACCGGGCGCGGGCGCATATTTCAGACTGGCTGACGGCGAACGCTGCTGTTATAAGACGATGGCCGGATGCACGCTTTTCTGCGCCGGAACATTCAGTCTCAAAAGCAGCAGAAAATCATCCTGAGAGCACAGTATGCGGGTTCCGGATGGCCTGCACTTGCCGTTTCGCTTTCTGCCAATTGCAGCCGGGTTTTTCTCAACGTCGACATCCTGGCGCTGTTAACTGAGCAGGCATCAGCTGGAAGACCTCCGCTTATCCTCCTGTAACCTGCTCTGGATCAGAATCAGGTCATGTTTGCACACGATTTTTCCCTGTACCTGGCTGGTTTGCCCGCGCTTTTGGTTTACACTGCGTGGCATTAACGTTTACAGGGAATGCAATATGTTGCGATATCTGAATCAATGTTCTCGTGGTCGGGGAGCCTGGTTATTACTGGCACTGACGGCGCTTGCACTGGAATTGACGGCACTCTTCTTTCAGCACGTGATGGGATTAAAGCCCTGCGTGATGTGTATTTATGAACGTAATGCGCTGTTTGGTGTGCTGGGCGCGGGTCTGGTCGGTGCGATTGCGCCGAAATCACCGCTGCGTCTGGGCGCTCTGGCATTATGGATCTACAGTGCCTGGGAGGGCCTGCGTCTCTCTTATGAACATACGATGATTCAGTTGCATCCAAACCCGTTTACGACCTGTGATTTTGCTGCCCGTTTTCCCAGCGGGTTACCGCTGGATAAGTGGCTGCCGTCGGTGTTTCTGGCCAGCGGCGACTGTGCAGAACGCAGCTGGACTTTCCTGACACTCAGCATGCCGCAGTGGATGATTGGGGTGTTTGCTGGTTATCTGCTGGTCGCCGTGCTGGTACTGATTGCTCAGCCTTTCAAACCTAAGCGTCGCGATCTCTTTGGTCGCTGACACGAAACGTGCTGAGATCGAAAAAGGCTGCCACTGGCAGCCTTTTTACGTTTCAGATGATACCGTGGCGTTTAGCCGTTACGATCGGGGCGATCAATAATATGATCTTCCCAGTCCCGCACTTCACTCTCCCGCACCGCAATATAACGCACCGAAATTCGCTGCGCATGCATCGCGGTCTTCGAACCGGCCCGCAGCGGATGCCAGACTGGCAATCCTTTGCCCTCACCCAGCAACCGGTAGGCGCAGGTGCGCGGCAGCCAGTTGAAGGTGGTCAGATTTTCACGCGTCAGCTTGATGCAATCCTCTTCTAATTCAAAGCGGCGCTCATAGTTACGGCACTGGCAGGTTTTAATATTGAGCTGATTGCAGGCGACGTTAGTGAAGTAAATCTCATCCGTGTCAGCGTCCTGCAACTTGTTCAGGCAACACTGGCCACAACCATCACACAAGGATTCCCATTCCTCATCGCTCATTTGTGCCAGGCGTTTTTGTTGCCAGAAAGGGGTGTCAGTCATGATGATTTGTCCGGGTTGTGCCTGAAACGCACCTTATAAAGCCTATGCTGCGGTGATGCAAGTTTTTAGAGTACGCGCGTGCTGATGCCGTGACCCGCCAGCGACACTTCCAGCTTGTCACCCGAGCGCATCGGACCCACACCCTCAGGTGTCCCGGTCAGAATGACATCGCCTGCACGCAGCGTAAAATAGTAGCTCATATGGGCAATCAGCGGCAGAATTTTGTGAATCATATCGGCGGTGTTGCCGTGCTGACGCACTTCTCCGTTTACCACCAGCTTAAGCTCGACATTCTGTGGATCATCACTGAATTCGGCTACCGGGATGAAACCGGAGATGGGACAGGCGTTATCAAAGCCTTTTGATTTTTCCCATGGCTGGCCCGCTTTTTTCAGCCCGGACTGCAGGTCGCGCAGCGTCAGATCCAGCGCCACGCCATAGCCTGCAATCGCCTTAGCCACGTGTTCTTCACTCGCCTGTTTCAGCGTTGCACCAATCAACACCGCCAGTTCAACTTCGTGATGAACTTCGCCAAAAGCGTCGGGAATGGAGAGCGGCTGGCGCAAATCACACAGCGCCGTTTCCGGTTTGATAAAGATCACCGGCTCGGTTGGCGTCGCACTGCCCATCTCTTTAATGTGTTTTGCATAATTACTGCCGACGCAAACCACTTTGCTGACCGGAAAATCTAACAGAGCGCCTTGCCAGTTATGATGCTGATACATGCTCATCCCCTGTTCAGGTTAGGTGTGATGCCAGCGCGGCTGGCGGGTTGATGTTTGCTGATGCATTGATCGAAATGCCAGCAACAGAGCGTGATAATAAGATCCTTTTAACCATTCGGGGTGCGGAATTTGTCAAAAAGCGTAAACGATGCACCTGGCATGCTGAATAATCGTACAAATAAGGTATGAGAATGTGGACTGGGTATTTAAACAGGGGTGAAACAGATAAGCTGCGCCGTTAATTTTGCGCAGCTTCAGAGCAATATTAACCCTGCAGTATCGCACCAACAGGATTTATATTTACAGAAGAATCCGAGTTAAACTTTTTTATCGGCCTCTAAATGAATTTTTAGCAGACTTTCAATCGGCGGTGGAAGCTGTAAATAATAACCCTGCTCGCTCAATCCCTGCTTAACTTTATTGATATCCGCATTAGCCAGCCTGTCGCGGCCCGCCAGCTTGAGCACCATCGCCAGCTGCGGCTTGCCAAATCCTTTCAGCAATTCTTCCGGAACGCGCGAGAAATCGTCCTTTTTTTCAACATAGAGATAAGTCTGGTCACGTAACGGGCTTCTGTAGATCACACAAAACATATTTTTTACTCGAATTAACCGGCGTTGAGGCTTGTCTGAATATAGCTGTAACTATAACATGCTTGCAGAACTTCGAATATTCACCGTTAGCGCTTCAGCGATGATTTTATCATCGTCAGGTTAACGGTAGTGAAAACAGGACTGAGTCGGGACAGATGTCGCAAACGCCAATCGAATTCAAAGGTAGCAGTTTCACCCTGTCTGTCGTCCATTTGCATCACCATGACCCTGCGGTGATTCGCAAGGCACTCCAGGACAAGATTGACCAGGCTCCCGATTTCCTGAGAAACGCCCCTGTGGTGCTTAACGTCGCCACATTGAGTGCCGATGTTAACTGGAAACAGCTGCAGCAGGCGATTCTTGCTACCGGCTTGCGCATTGTCGGCGTAAGCGGCTGCAAAGATGAAGCACTGAAACGCATGATCGTGCGTGCAGGGCTGCCGGTACTGGCAGAAGGCAAAGAGGCCAGGCCGCGCGCCGAAGCACCGCAGCCGGCCCCCACTCCTGAACCGCAGCCGGTTGTAACCGAGACGGCAGCAGCGAAAACCCGCATCGTGAACACGCCGGTGCGCTCAGGCCAGCAAATTTATGCGCGTGACGCCGACTTAATCATCACCAGCAGCGTCAGTGCCGGTGCCGAACTGGTCGCCGATGGCAACATTCATATTTACGGCATGATGCGCGGTCGCGCCCTGGCAGGTGCCAGCGGCGATCGCAACTGCCAGATTTTCTGTACTAACCTGGCGGCCGAGCTGGTCTCGATTGCCGGGGAGTACTGGATCATGGATCAGATCCCACAAGAATTTTTTGGTAAAGCCGCGCGCCTGTGCCTGCAGGATGGCGCGCTGACTATCCAGACACTTAATTAGGCCCCTTTTCTTTTGTTAAGGAAATCAACATTTATGGCACGCATTATTGTAGTTACATCCGGTAAAGGGGGCGTTGGTAAGACCACGTCAAGCGCGGCCATCGCCACCGGTTTAGCGCAGAAAGGCAAAAAGACGGTCGTTATCGACTTTGATATCGGTCTGCGTAACCTGGATTTGATCATGGGCTGTGAGCGCCGTGTGGTCTACGACTTCGTTAACGTTATCCAAGGCGATGCCACGCTCAACCAGGCGCTGATTCGCGACAAACGCACTGAGCAGCTCTACATTCTGCCTGCATCGCAGACCCGCGATAAAGATGCGCTGACCCGTGAAGGTGTTGAGAAAGTCCTGAACGATTTAGCCGCAATGGAGTTCGATTTCATCGTCTGCGATTCACCGGCAGGGATTGAAACGGGCGCACTGATGGCGCTCTACTTTGCTGATGAAGCCATCATCACCACCAACCCGGAAGTCTCTTCTGTCCGCGACTCCGACCGCATCCTCGGCATCATCTCCTCTAAATCCCGCCGCGCTGAAAACAGTCAGGACCCGGTGAAGGAGCATCTGCTGCTGACCCGTTATAACCCTGGCCGGGTAAACCGTGGCGATATGCTGAGCATGGAAGATGTGCTGGAAATTCTGCGCATTCCTCTGGTCGGCGTGATCCCTGAAGATCAATCGGTGTTACGTGCCTCTAACCAGGGCGAGCCGGTGATTCTTGACGGCGAATCTGATGCTGGCAAAGCCTATGCCGATACCGTTGAACGGTTACTCGGTGAAGTACGCCCCTTCCGCTTTATCGAAGAAGAGAAGAAGGGTTTCCTGAAACGCCTGTTCGGGGGATAAACCATGGCATTACTTGATTTCTTTTTATCCCGGAAGAAGAACACTGCCAACATAGCCAAGGAACGGCTGCAGATTATCGTGGCAGAACGGAGAAGGGGCGACAGTGAGCCCCACTATCTTCCGCAACTTAAGCGCGACATTCTGGAAGTGATTTGCAGATATGTGAAGATCGATCCGGAAATGGTCACGGTACAGCTCGATCAGAAAGGTGATGACATCTCGATTCTGGAGCTGAACGTCACGCTGCCGGAAACGGATGAAGTGACTAAATGACGCTGACCGTTTCCTGAATTTCCCCTGCGCAGTGGCAGGGGAAATTTAACCGGTTAACAACCCGCAAGAATCTCCTCAATGCCGGGTTTCAGCAGTTCGCCCCGCCATCCGGTAAGTAGCTCCGGCTGACGTCCCTGTGGCTTCAGGCCCCAGTGCAGGCTTAACACCTGATTAATCTGACGTCGTGACGCCAGTAACTCCTGACTGAATCCGCTCTGCTCGCTCACCTGCTGTACCAGCGCCTTCATTGCCTTAAACACCTGCTTGTAGTGCGGATGGTCGATCAGATTGCCCAGCGGAGCCGGCAGTTCATTCTCATCAAGCGCCTCTGCTTCAGCTACCAGCGCCACCAGCGTTTTGCCATGGAAACGGATTTCGTGGCCTGACAGCCCCAGATGATCCAGCTCACCCAGAGAGCCAGGCATAAAGCGCGCCACTTTCCACAGATGCTCTTCGCGCACCACAAAATTAACCGCCATATCCTTTTCACGCGCCAGCTTCAGACGCCAGGCCGCCAGCCGTTGCAGTGCCGCCAGCTGACGCGGACGTAGTTGCCAGGCGTTGGTGATATCCCGCCAGGCTTCATCCGGTGCCACACTGTCGAGACGGCGCTGACACAGGTTATCGCACTCACTGAGTGCCGCCGCCATGTTGCCGGCCTCTTCCGTGTTGAACATCAGCTGACGGGCAATCGGCAGCAGATAGTGAACGTCCGCTGCCGCATACTCGCACTGACGCTGGGTCAGAGGGCGAGCCAGCCAGTCGGTACGTGATTCACTTTTATCCAGCTCGACCTGCGTGAAATGCGCCACCATGGAAGCAAAGCCCCAGGATAGAGGCTGGCCGGAGAAGGCTGCCAGAATCTGGGTGTCGATCATCGGCGTCGGCAGCACGCCGAAACGATGCAGAAAGACTTCCAGATCTTCTCCCCCGGCATGCAGGAATTTAGTCACGCTGGTGTCGGTCAGCAGGGCAATAAAGGGTGACCAGTCACGGATGTTCAGCGGGTCAAGCAGTACCAGCTGGTGATCGTCGAACAGCTGGATCAGGCCAAGCTGAGGGTAGTAGGTGCGGGTGCGGACAAATTCGGTGTCCAGTGCCACCGCTGCATGCTGGCGGGCTTTCTGGCATACGTCAGCCAGTTGTTCATCCTGGTCAATAAGGGAATAGTTCACGTCTGATTTCCACCGCAGCCAACAACGCGCGGCGCTCCATGTTAAACACAATAAAAACGCCGGACATGCCGGCGTTCAACCTCAATTCTGATACAGATTCAGTTCGCGCCGGGCTTCGCCTCGTCGCGCAGCTCACGCCGCAGGATCTTGCCCACATTGGTTTTCGGTAGCTCATCACGGAACTCAATGATTTTTGGCACCTTGTAACCGGTCAGCTGGCGTCGACAGTGATCGAGCACCTCTTCTTTGGTCAGCGACGCCTCTTTTTTCACGATGCAGACTTTTACTGCTTCACCTGACAGATCGCTGGGTACGCCAATTGCCGCGGCTTCACGCACTTTCGGGTGCTGCATCAGCACATCTTCGATCTCATTCGGATAGACATTAAAGCCTGAGACCAGAATCATATCTTTTTTGCGGTCTACGATGCGAATAAACCCTTCCTCGTCAACGGTAACAATATCACCGCTGTGGAGCCAGCCATTTTTCAGCACTTCCGCTGTCGCTTGCGGATGCTGCCAGTAGCCCAGCATCACCTGCGGGCCGCTGATACAGAGTTCGCCCGGCTCCCCCGGCGGCACTTCGTTTCCGGCATCATCCAGAATGCGTACGTCGGTTGAAGGAACCGGCAGGCCGATACTGCCCGTGTGACAGTTGATGTCATACGGATTGACTGATACCAGCGGCGAACATTCGGTCAGGCCGTAGCCTTCCAGCAGATAGTGTCCGGTAAGCTTTTCCCAGCGCTCAGCTACCACTTTCTGCACCGCCATTCCGCCACCCGCAGAGAGACGCAGCGTTGAAAAATCGAGTTTATTGAACTGCTCATCGTTGAGCAGCGCATTAAACAGCGTGTTCACGCCGGTAATCGCTGTAAACGGCACTTTACTCAGCTCTTTAACGAAGCCGGGAATATCGCGGGGATTGGTGATCAGCAGATTCTGGCCGCCAAGCTCCAGGAAGAGCAGGCCATTCACGGTTAAAGCGAAGATGTGGTAAAGCGGCAGCGCGGTGACCACAAATTCTTTTCCGTCACGTAGTACCTTGCCGTAAGTCGCGCGAGTCTGCTCCAGGTTCGCCTGCATGTTGCGATGGGTCAGCATCGCCCCTTTCGCCACGCCGGTGGTGCCACCGGTGTATTGCAGGAAGGCGAGATCGTCATTCGAAACCGTCGGTCGCTGATAATTGAGCGTGGCACCCACTTCCAGTACCTGGCGAAACGAAATGGCGCCCGGCAAATGGTATTTCGGCACCAGCTTCTTCACATACTTAACGATAAAGTTAACCAGTGTGGCTTTTATCGGTGCCAGCTGATCGCCCATCCGGGTCAGGATGACATGCCGCACAGCGGTTTCCGCCACCACTTTTTCCAGCGTATGCGCAAAATTTGAGACGATCACGATGGCGCTGGCTCCACTGTCATTGAGCTGATGCTTCAGCTCACGCGGCGTGTAGAGCGGATTCACGTTGACCACCACCATACCGGCACGCAGCACACCAAACAGGGCCACCGGATACTGCAGTAAGTTAGGCATCATCAGCGCCACCCGGTCACCTGCTTTCAGGCCCAGCTGGTGCTGGAGATAAGCAGCAAAGGCACGGCTCTTCTCTTCCAGCTGACGATAACTCATCTTCTGACCCATGTTCAGGAACGCGGGTTGATCGGCGTAGCGTTTTGCGGCCTGCTCAAACAGATCCACCAGCGAGGTGTAACGATCTGCACTTATTTCGGCAGGCACATCTGCCGGGTAGCGTTTCAGCCAAACCTTATTCAAGGATCCACCCCGATAATTATGTTGTATTTCCATCGCTGCCTCAGCCAATCTGGTTTGTTAACAATATTTTAACTGATTGTACCAGTTTGCCTGTTTCGGCATGTTGAGGTTGCGAAGTGCATCACTAAATTTCGTGCTGGGAAAACAGGCCAATAAAAAGCCCGGTAGCGAGCACCGCGACCGGGCTGGATAAATCATGTTTACACTTATTCGGTCAGGATGGTCTGCACCTCTGAGGGTCCGGTGTTGACCATTCCCCAGTAGGGATTAGGTCCCCAGTATCCGCCGCGATGACGGGTCGGACCATACCAGATCCAGGGATCCATCGGCTGTGGCGGTGCTGTTACCTGCTGGGCAATCCGCCAGCGCTGATAACCGCGCACATCGATGACCGCAAATTTGTAATCGGCCTCACCAATTTTACCCTGCTCCGTGCCCTTCAGCGTACCCAGTACGGTAACGTACTGGTTTCTGACATCCACCGGATCAACAAAACCGTGAATGTCAGCATAAATCCGGCCAACCGAGGCCGCACCCAGACGCGGTCTGGCGCTCTCATCCAGCGGCTGTGCCGCAATCTCAAGCCGGGTTTTGCCGTTCAGGTTAGTGACATTCACCACCTTGCCGCCAAAGCGCGATTCCTGCCCGACAAAGAGCGAGGGATCGCTCATCACCCGCAACAGATCCTGCTGCGGCTGAGGTGAGCTGCCCTGCAGCGTGTCAGGAATGGAAACACAGCCGGTTAACGCCAGCACACAGGTCAGCAGAAGACCTGAAAGCCCTTTACCACACATTGACGACATAGACGTTCTCCCGTTAGGTAAAGACTTAGACTGGACGTATAACAATAAGTTGCGTGGATTTTACCGGCCTGGTAATTTTTTCCAGGCAACTTCATTCCGCAGATAGGTCGGCTCCGCCGTCTCCGGCAGCAGCGTATTTCCCCGCGCCAGCGCCAGAGTCGCCAGTGGCAGCATATCCTGAGCGGCGGGCAGTGTAACGTCGCTGGCGTTCAGGGTCAGATCGTGCCCCTGCTGCAAGGCTGGATAGGCCTGCCAGCCGGTGCCGGCGGTCATCCAGTCGCCAGAAAGCGCCTGCATCCGGGCGAGTGCTGCCTCGGGTGACAGCACGCTTTCACTGGCCTCACCCTGCCAGGCACCCTGCTCATCACGCTGATATTCGGCCCAGTAAACCTCGCCCATCCGCGCATCGATAGCGGTTAAGACCCGGGTTGCCCCGTGCAGACGCCAGGCCCCTTCCGCCAGCGTCGCCAGGGTGGAAACGGCGAGCATCGGCAGTGATGCGCCCAGTGCCAGTCCCTGCGCAATACCAATACCGATCCGCACGCCGGTAAAACTGCCAGGACCCCGGCCAAAAGCAAGCGCGTCCAGTTCGGTCAGCTCCAGCTGCTGCGCCAGCAGCAGCTCCTCGACCAGCGGCAGAATACGCTGCGTATGATCGCGCGGAGCAATCTCGAATCGGGCATCAATCTGTTGCTGATTCAGCAAGGCGGCTGAACAGGCTTCTGTCGCCGTATCCAGCGCTAAAATTCGGGCTGACATGACTACCTCAGAAGAAAGAAAACGGCGCGCATCTTAGCATAAAATTATGCGTCTGGTTCGGGTTGCTGGCGGATAAAGGCGATGGCACGGGCAATGTCCCGTGTGCGCGGCGTCGGCGGCAGGCTGTTGAGAAACAGCGCGCCATAAGGTCGTGAGACCAGACGCTGATCGCAAATGACCAGCACCCCACGATCGTCCGTATCACGAATCAGACGGCCTACACCCTGCTTCAGGGTGATCACCGCATCCGGCAACTGCACATCGGCAAAGGGATCGCCGCCGCGAATCCGGCAGTCTTCCATTCGGGCTTTCAGCAGCGGATCTTCCGGTGAGGTAAAGGGCAGTTTGTCGATGATCACCAGCGACAGCGCATCACCGCGCACGTCCACCCCTTCCCAGAAGCTGCTGGTCGCCACCAGCAGAGCATTGCCCTTCTCAATGAACTGCTTCAGTAACTGACCTTTGCTGGTTTCACCCTGTACCAGCACCGGCAGTGTCATCGAGGCGCGAAACTCTGCGGCCAGCTCTCGCATCATCAGATGCGAAGTACAGAGGAAGAAACAGCGGCCTTTATTGGCATCGATCAGCGGTTTCATCATCGCGGCCAGCTGGCGAGCGCCACCGGGACGGTTAGGTTCCGGAAGATTGCGTGGCACACAAAGCAAAGCCTGCTTCGCAAAGTCGAACGGGCTGTTCAGAATCAGGCTCTTTGCCGCATTCACACCCAGCCGTTCGGCGAAGTGGGCCATTTTCTCATCTACCGCCAGTGTCGCCGAGGTGAAAATCCACGCCGCCTTGCGGTTATCCATCACCTCACGAAAACGTTCCGCTACCGAGAGCGGCGTCAGCGCCAGGATAAAGTGACGCGAGGTGCATTCATACCAGTAGCTGTAGCCCGGCTCGTTGATCGCCCGCAGCCGTTTTAGCCGGCCACGATAGAGCGCGGCCCGCTCAAAGGCGGCATCCAGCAGGGCTGAACGACCCAGAGAAAGTTTGATGACGTCGTAACAGAGCTCCAGCGCATCATCCAGCAGGGTGAACATACGCAGTATCTGATTATCGCTGAGCAGTTCGCGCAGATTTCCGCGATAGCCGGGATCGCCTAATGCCAGGCGGAAATCCTGCGCGCACTGCGCCAGGCGGTCAGCGGATTTCTGCAGCTGCTGAGCATCACGCACCTCGGTGCGGTAGGCGGTAATAATATCTTTGGCGAGATCGAGTAACTGACGGCTGGAGAGCTGCTGACCAAAATACTGACTGGCGATGTCAGGCAACTGATGGGCTTCGTCGAATATCATCACATCCGCTTCGGGAATCAGTTCACCGAAGCCGCCCTCTTTCACCACCAGGTCGGCAAGAAACAGGTGGTGGTTAACCACGACCACATCGGCGTCCATGGCGCGCTTACGCGCTTTAACCACGAAGCACTCTTTATAGCGCGGGCAATCGGTGCCGAGGCAATTATCGTTGGTGCTGGTCACCAGCGGCCAGACCGGGCTGTCTTCGGTGACGCCCGCACAGCTGCTGATGTCGCCATCTTCCGTCTGTGATGACCAGCTACGCAGCGTCACCAGGTCAGTCAGAGCCTGTACGGTGAGATCGCCGCCTGCCATAGATTGCTGTTCCATGCGTTCCAGACAGAGATAGTTGGAACGTCCTTTCAGTAAGGCAGTTTTTCCTTTGAACTTTAGCGCCTTGATCATCGTGGGCAGATCGCGGGCATAGAGCTGATCCTGCAGCGCTTTGGATCCGGTAGAGACAATCACTTTTTTACCGGCCCGCAAAGCGGGTGCCAGGTAAGCATAGGTTTTACCGGTGCCGGTGCCGGCTTCGACCACCAGTTCACCCTGCTGTTTTACGGCTTCAGATACCGCCTGCGCCATCTCACGTTGTGCTTCACGCGGCTTAAAGCCTGCGATTGCCAGCGCCAGAGCGCCATCCACTGCAAAATCGTCTGCCACATACCCTCACTAAGAACGGCAAAAACACTGTAATTATGTCAGTATTGGATTAACAAAGCAAAATCGAAAAATATCAACCACTTATGATTTTTATGCCGATAGCAATGCCGTCTTAAGCCACCCGAATTTACAGCTGACAGACACAGAAAAGGCGGCCCGAAGCCGCCTGAAAAGAACCCATCGCGTTGCCGGTATGCCTGAGGACATATCAGTCATTTGCGCAGGCTGAAGAAGCGCTAAACGCCGTTATTACTGAACAATCATCCGGCCATTAAGATGCTGCAGCGGACGGTTATTGGTGGTTTTCAGCGCCTGCTTAAACGCGTCGAGCTGCGCCTGAGAGAGCGTAACCGGATCTTTCAGCACCAGCCAGCGAATACCTTCGCTGCAGGGTGGCGTCGTGAGGGAACCACTGAAACGATAGTAGTGCAGGTCTGCCGGAAAGAGTGCGCGTAAATCGACCTGCCGGTTAATGTTTACCTGTTTGTTTTCCTGTTTCGGCATTGCGTCAATTAATGGCATCAGTGCCGGATTCTCTTTACCAACCTTAAACATCACCGCGACTACGGCCAGATCGCCATCCTCTTTGCTGTGAACGAAGTGGGCTTCAAGCGGAAACGTTTCTCCGTTAATCTGGTTTTCACTCGGCGTATGAAAATGATACTGACGCAGTGTGAATCTTTCACCATCCAGCACAAAGTCATCTTCCTCATCAACGGTTACCTGAATGGTGTGACCATTATTAATAACCTTTTCAGCGGATGTGTGATAAGCCAGATCAAGCGGCTGTAAATGTCCCTCGATCGGATTTGTAATATTAATGGGCGACTGTGACTTGCCTTCGTGACACATGTGGAAGTCGCTGGTCAGTTCACTCCAGTGCGCCGGACCGGCTTTGCCTTCATACGTCCAGTGTGGCTCTGCGGCGCCTGCTGCGCCTGCTGCGCTGACAGACGAAATTGCTATAACCAGACTTAACATTTTTAGTTGTTTCATTTTATCCCTGCTTAATAAGCTAATGTGCGGCAGGAATACTATTCCTCTCAGCTTTGCGTCAGCAAGATGACAAAATGCGGTTAATCAAAACAGGATTGAATAACGAGTCTATAATTTTTATCGATGTTAATTTAATAAATATCACTTGTAGGATTTATATTTCAAATAGCGGTTTTCGCGATAATTAAAATGGATTACCTGCTTCAGGAAATAGACTCAGTAGTAAACCTGAAGAACAAATTGATCGGCAGGCTCAGAGATAAAACAGCGAAGAAAGAGGCGAATCGGTGCAGGCTACAGAAGTGAGAAACCGCAAAACTGCACGACTGGCGGTTTTGCGGTGTAAGCCTGAATCAGAAGAAAGGCACTTCGACAGATATCCCTTTCAGACGGTTAAACATCCTTTTCTGACGGATCGTCTTCCTCATCCTCTTCTTCATCTTCCGGATAGATCTCAGCATCATCTGGCAGCGGTTCATCATAATCAGGACGTTCAGACATAATTACCTCCGGTGATAAATAGCAGTGCTGCTATTTCAACTGAGCATAGTTAACCGGCAACTGAGGCCGCACATTTTCCGCCTGAAATGTGAGCAAGGCGTGAAATTGCTGTAACAGTCTGAAAATGATCTGATTGCTTAGCGCTAGTGGTGTATGTAAAGCGCGCCCGCCAGCATAATGACGAACAGTACCGCAAATGTAATCACGCCCTGCTTACTGCCTTTGGATAACCCCACAAACGCCGCAATAACAATAAACAGCAGCGTCAGTGCGCCAGCCATCACCCAAAACAGATACTGCGTATTCGCCATATTCTCATCCTCATCCTGTGGCGTTAACTTTGGCGGATTTATACCATTTCTAAGCCATCAGCGCCCTCAATTCCGTGCCTTTGCCCGCCTGTTAACGTCATGGGCTGGCAAGTAACCTTTGACACCTCATTCAATCCTGCCAGACCGACAGTGTGATGCAGTTATCAAATGCAGAGGAACGCAGCGAGGAAATAACCGCCCGGATTATAATGATTAAATCAGCTTACGGTTGGGATGTGGCATCCGCAGGCTGACGTGCTGAGACTGGTTTAACATTGCCGTTCAGGCGGTGTTATGCAGATGGCCTTAACCCGACTGCCTGACTCAGGCGGAGGCATGTTATGAACTATTACCGCATCGGCTCTCTGGCTGGCGTGCTGCTACTTTGTGGCTGCCAGGCTCCCACGCCTGATCAGGCTCGTCTGCAGCCACCCGTTTTTCAGGGTCAAAGCACCCGTACCGTCCCTCAGCTCAGCGACTGTATTTATCGTGGCTGGTCCACCACCCGCGTTATTGCCCGGGATAACACTACTCACACCCAGCCTGCCGGCAGTGAGATCAGCGTCTTCACCTGGGAAGATTCTATTTTTGCGGATGTCTCACCCCATAGAAAAGGGGCGGAGGTGAAATATTTCACGACCTTCCGGATGTCCCCGGATGTGATGGCAGACAGACAGGCGATTGTTGAGCGCTGCCTGTAAGGCGAGAGGGCCGTAAGGGGTGACAGCAGTATCGGGAGTGTGCCAGGCTAATGCGCACTTAACCAGGGAGAAACCGATGAGTATTACCCGCATTGACCCGGAACATCGCATGTCCGAAGCTGTTATTCATAACGACACCATCTATTACACCAGCGTGCCTGAGAATCTGGAGGCTGACGCAGAAGCGCAGACCGCTAACGCGCTGGCGGTGATTGATGCCATTCTGACCCGGCTCGGCAGCGATAAAAGTAAGATCCTTGATGCCACGCTCTTTCTGGTGGATAAGGCTGATTTCCCCGCCATGAACCGCGCCTGGGACGCCTGGGTCTCACCGGGCAATGCGCCAGTGCGCTGTACGGTTCAGGCCGGGCTGCTGAATCCAAAGTACAAAATCGAAATTAAAATCATCGCTGCACGCTAAAGACGTCGGGTGTTATTCCTCTTCGTTTTCTTCATCTTCGTCGTCGAATAACGCCCGAATCTGTTCGCCCTTGTGATTCTGACGGATTTCCTGCGCCACCTGGGCGATCGCTTCACCGCTCGATAAACCACCCGTCATTAACTCCTGAATACGTTCGACGGCCTGCTGTTGCTGCTCATGTGAGAGAGCCGGTAATCCAATAAACATGTTCTACTCCTGCGTTGGGGCCGACAGTATCCCATGCGGAACTAACAGGTGCCAGTCGGGAAAAAATATGTCAGTCTGACCGCCTCTTTGCCTGCTGATTTGTCTGCCCGATGATTGTTGAAACCCTCACGCTTGATTATACCCCGGATGCGCTGACACAGCGTTTTGCCACCCTTGCCCATCTGCCGTGGGCGATGCTGCTCTCCTCCGCGCAGGCCAGCCACAGCGACAACCGCTTCGATATTCTGACGGCCGATCCCCGCGCCACCCTGGTGACCCGCGGGCCGATCACGACCATCAGCGACACGACCGGCACGTCCGAATCGGCCGCGGATCCCCTGCTGCTGGTGCAGCAACAATGTGATGCGCTGGGCGTGACGCCTGCGGCCTGCGAAGCGCTACCGTTTCAGGGCGGTGCGCTCGGCCTGTTTGGTTATGATCTGGGCCGCCGGTTTGAGTTGCTGCCCCAAAAAGCCGCAGCCGATCTTACAACCCCGGACATGGCCGTGGGGATCTATGACTGGGCCTTGATTGCCGATCATCATCAGCAAACCCTGACGCTGGTGGCCTTAAATGACGCTCAGGCGCGCGCCGCCTGGCTGGCGCAGTGGCCCGCGCGTGAAGCCGTGCCTTTTTCACTGACCAGCGGCTGGCGTTCTAATCTGAGCTATGCCGATTACGCCGCGCGTTTTGCTGCGGTTCAGGCCTATATTCAGGCCGGTGACTGTTACCAGGTTAACCTGGCGCAGCGTTTTCAGGCCGGTTATCAGGGTGATGAGTGGCAGGCGTTTACTCTGCTTAACGCGGCTAACCGCGCGCCGTTCAGCGCGTTTCTGCGCCTGCCGGAAAGTGCGATCCTCAGCCTGTCGCCGGAGCGCTTTCTGTCGCTGAATCAAAACCAGATTGAAACCCGACCAATTAAAGGCACCCGGCCACGCTGTGCCGATCCGATTGCGGATGCGCAACAGGCTGAGGCACTGCGTCATGCGGAGAAAGATCGGGCTGAAAACCTGATGATTGTCGATTTGCTGCGCAACGATATTGGCCGCGTGGCGCTGCCCGGCTCGGTCACGGTGCCTGAACTGTTTGTGGTTGAACCCTTCCCCGCCGTCCATCATCTGGTCAGCACGGTGCGGGCGCAGCTGCCTGACACCCTGCAGGCCACCGATCTGCTGCGCGCCTGTTTTCCGGGCGGCTCGATAACCGGTGCGCCTAAGATTCGGGCGATGGAGATTATTGATGAGCTGGAGCCGCAGCGGCGCAATGCCTGGTGCGGCAGTATCGGCTATCTCAGCCTGTGTGGCCGGATGGATACCAGCATCACGATCCGCACACTGATTGCCGAAGGCCAGCAGCTTTACTGTGCCGCAGGTGGCGGGCTGGTGGCAGACAGCGATCCTGAAGCGGAGTATCAGGAAACGCTCGATAAAGTCAGCCGGATTTTACCGGCACTGGAACAGACAGGAGGTTCAGTTGGCACTGACGCTTGAGGTTTTCCGCAGCCGCTTTCTTCTGCAGCAGCCGGCCCGCAGCACGCAGCGTCTTTCCGGACGTCATGCCGCGGTGCTGGTGCCGATTGTAGCCCGTCATGAACCGGGTCTGTTACTGACGCAGCGCTCGCACGCCCTGCGCAAACACGCCGGACAGGTCGCCTTTCCCGGCGGCATGCAGGATGACACCGATGCCTCGCTGATCGCCACCGCCCTGCGTGAGGCGCAGGAAGAGGTCGGTATCGATCCACAGCAGGTCGAGATATTAGGCGCGCTGCCCGCCGTCACCAGCAGCACCGGCTTTCAGGTAACACCGGTACTGGGCATTATTCCGGCCAATCTGCGCTTAACGATTAATCCGGATGAGGTGAGCAGTGCCTTCGAGATGCCGCTGGCTGAGGCACTGCAGCTCAGCCGCTACAGCGCGCTGGAGGTGCATCGGGCGGGTGTACGCCATCCGGTCTGGCTGTCGCGCTATCAGGATTATCTGGTGTGGGGCATGACAGCAGGGATTATCCGTTCACTGAGTACGCAGATCGCCTTCTGAGACCTTTCTACTTCTTTTTCTCCCTTCCAGCCCGTCAGCGACCTGCCGGGCTGAGCTATAATTTTTTCTATCTGTTTTGATAAGTTTATTTCATGCGAAAAGCTGCTCTTTTCCGGTGCATGACCATTACTATGGGCGCCATAAACTGCCCCGGCAGACTGAGAATAAATGTGAGGAGTGTCACCTGTGATTAGTGTTTTCGACATGTTCAAAGTGGGCATTGGCCCCTCGAGTTCGCACACTGTCGGCCCGATGAAAGCGGGTAAACAATTTGTGGATTTGCTGTGCGAACAGGGAAAGCTGCAGGAGGTCACCCGGATCGCCGTGGATGTTTACGGTTCTCTGTCGCTGACCGGCAAAGGGCATCACACGGATATCGCCATTATTATGGGTCTGGCTGGCGAATCGCCGGACACGGTAGATATCGATGCCATTCCCGCATTTATTAAAGATGTTGAACAGCGTGAGCGTCTGCTGCTGGCAAAAGGCGCGCATGAAGTTGATTTCCCGCGCGAAGGCGGCATGGTGTTCCGCAGTGAGAACCTCTCACTGCATGAAAATGGCCTGCGCCTGCTGGCATTTGCGGGCGACCTGCTGATCCTGTCGAAAACCTACTACTCCGTGGGCGGTGGGTTCATTGTGGATGAAGAGCACTTCGGTCAGTCGGCACTGGATGAGGTCTCTGTGCCCTGGCCGTTCCACTCCGCCAAAGATTTGCTGGCGCACTGTCGCGAAACCGGCCTGTCGCTGTCGGGCCTGGTGATGAAAAATGAGCTGGCACTGCACAGCCGCGACGAGATTCATGCCTATTTCACCAACATCTGGCAGACCATGCAGGCCTGTATCGATCGCGGTCTGAATACTGAAGGCGTATTGCCAGGCCCGCTGCGCGTACCCCGTCGTGCCGCCTCCCTGCGTCGCCTGCTGACCTCCTCCACCAAGCACTCCAGCGATCCGATGATTGTTATCGACTGGATCAATATGTTTGCGCTGGCGGTCAACGAAGAGAACGCCGCAGGTGGCCGTGTGGTCACGGCGCCGACGAACGGTGCCTGCGGTATCGTGCCTGCGGTGCTGGCTTACTACGATCACTTTATCGAGCCGGTGACGCCTGATATTTTCCTGCGCTATTTCCTCGCCTCGGGCGCCATAGGCGTGCTGTACAAAATGAACGCCTCTATTTCGGGTGCGGAAGTGGGCTGCCAGGGTGAAGTGGGTGTCGCCTGTTCGATGGCGGCTGCCGGTCTGGCAGAGCTGCTGGGGGGTAGCCCGGAACAGGTGTGTGTCGCCGCTGAAATTGGCATGGAGCATAATTTGGGACTGACCTGCGACCCCGTGGCCGGTCAGGTTCAGGTTCCCTGCATTGAACGTAATGCTATCGCCTCGGTTAAAGCCATTAACGCGGCGCGTATGGCACTTCGTCGCACCAGTGAACCCCGCGTCTCGCTGGATAAGGTTATTGAGACCATGTATGAGACCGGCAAGGATATGAACGCGAAATACCGTGAAACTTCCCGTGGCGGTCTGGCGATTAAAGTTCAGTGTGATTAAGCGAAACGTTTAATCGCATAAATAACGTGCAAACGTAATAAAATCCGCATCCTGCGCTATCTCAGCGCAGGTTTAAACGGTAGAGTGTTTTCCGCGCAGCCGTCCGGTCTGCGCAGCTTTCCAGACCCGCTTTTCTGCATTCCGGCCTCAATATTGACCTGGCCGTGCCGATACTAACCCCGTTATTTTTTGCTTTTTTCTGGCTTTTTGGGAAGGTGGATACTGATGTTTATGGCCCAGCAATTTGTTGGACAATTCAGACGCAAGCGTTTGCTGATCGCACTGTCAATCGCCACCGTGGTGCTGATATTAACGCTGGCCTTTCGCTACATCGAAGAGAAGTCACGTATTGAACAGCAGGCGATGGATTTCGCCGACAAAGCGATTATGCGGTTTGACCGGATGTTTTCACCGCTGGAGGTTTCAGCCAATAATACGCTGGGGCTGGTGGGCGTTCCCTGTCAGGACGTGCGTTTTCCGCTCGTCGAAAAAATCTCCTCTCTGCAGACGGTACGTGCCATTCTGCTGGTCGAAAACGACATGCTTTACTGCTCCAGTATTTACGGCCCGCGCACTATCCCTTTCAGCCAGACTTATCCTGACCTTGCCTTCAACAGCCAGCGTATGACCCTCTCAACCGATCAGTATCTGCTGAAAGGCTCGCCGGTTTTACTGCTGTGGACGCCAAAAAGCCTGGATAACCGTTCGGGAATATTGCAGGTCATCAACATTGAAATGATGAGTAACTACCTGCTGGAGCCTCAGTTGCCCTGGGTTGAACGCGCTGTGTTTAATGTTAATGGTGAGAGCCTGGAGTATGGCAATCCGCTGATAGAACCAACGGTGCCGGCAGATGACGAAGTGAGTTACGAGCAGGGTTCGCTGCGCTACCCGTTTACGCTCACCCTCTATGGCCCTTCGCCGACACGGCTGGCGCTGGCGACACTTCCCTCACAGCTGCCGCTGGCGCTGCTGCTGAGCCTGCTGATGGGCTACATTATCTGGCTGGCAACGGCAAATCGCATGAGCCTCAGCTGGCAAATCAGCTATGGCATTACGGCCCGTGAGTTTATGGTCTATTGCCAGCCGCTGATCAACAGCAAAAGCGGCGAGTGTGACGGTATAGAATTGCTGCTGCGCTGGCATAACGCCCGCCAGGGCTGGATCGCACCGGATGTCTTTATTCCGCTGGCCGAGCGCCAGAACCTGATCAAGCCGCTGACGCGCTTTGTGCTGAACGAGGTGGTGAGACAGCTGCCGCAGTTGCCCGATGATCCCGCCTTTCATATCGCCATCAATGTGGCCGCCAGTCATTTCCGCGACCGTGCCATTCTGGACGATCTGCAGAACCTGTGGTGGCCTGCCAGTCCGGTGCCGCAACTGGTAGTAGAACTCACTGAGCGGGATGCCCTGCCGGTCGTCGATCAATCAGTGATTACACAACTGCACGACATTGGCGTCCGGCTGGCGATTGATGACTTTGGCACCGGTCACAGCTCGCTCTCCTACCTGAAAGATTTGCAGCCAGACGTGCTCAAAATCGACAAGATTTTCACGGCGGCTATCGGTACGGATGCCATTAACGCCACGGTAACGGATATGGTGATTTCGCTGGCCCAGCGCCTGAATATCAGTCTGGTAGCTGAAGGGGTAGAAACGGCTGAACAGGCGGATTATCTGCGCGAACGCGGGGTGGATCATCTGCAGGGCTACTATTTGGCCCGCCCGATGCCGCTGGAAGACTTTCCAGCCTGGCTGACGCTGCATCAGGCTGATGCCCGCCGTTAACTGCCGCGTTAGCGCCGCGCCACCCTGATATAACTCCCTGCACACAAAAAAACAGCCGCGGCGTTTCTGCAGCGGCTGTCAGAGAGATTCAGCGCGGCCGGTGATACCGGCAGCGCCTCAGTAACAACGTGAAGCGTTACTCCTCATCTTCCTCGTCATGCGGTTTATCTTTGGTGACGCGCACCAGATCGATACGGTAATCCGTCGCTTCGATAATCTGGAAGTGCAGCGGCGTGATATCAATCACCTCGCCGGGAAGCGGTAACTGCCCTTTCTGCTCAATCAGCAGACCCGCCAGAGAAGCGTGATCTTCTGTCGGATCGACCAGCTCATGGAAGTCGAGTAACTGCTGCAGCGAGTGCAGATCGGTTCCGCCTTTCACTAACCAGCCATCGCCATCTGCAACAATATCAGGCGTTTCATCTTCGTCCGGGAATTCACCCGCAATCGCTTCCAGCACGTCCAGCGGCGTAATCAGACCCTGCACCACGCCAAACTCATTGGTGACGATCACGAAGCTGCCTTTGGCACGACGCAGCACGCCAAGCAGATTGATCGGATCCAGCGTCTCCGGCACCACAATGGTCGGTGTATTCGCCGCGAAGGTCGCCACATCCACACCCTGCTCCAGCGCCACCAGTAGCTCTTTGGCGCGCACCACGCCAACAATTTCATCCAGTTCACCCCGGCAGACCGGGAACAGGCTGTGAGGCGTATCCAGCAGCTGACCGCGAATCTCATCTACCGGACGATTCGCATCAACCCAGGAGATATCACCGCGTGGCGTCATAATGCTGCGAATCGAGCGGGAAGCCAGCGTCAGCACGCCATTAATCATGTAACGCTCTTCATCTTTAAACGCTTCCTGCGGCATCGCTTCCGTCAGCGCCGACTCTTCACTGGTGCTGGTGTTACTGCTGCTATTGCCATTGCTGGCCGTCTGAGCACGGTTACGGCCGCCCATCAGGCGCAGAATCGCCTCTGCGGTGCGCTCACGCATCGGACGATTTGACTGATGGCGAATAAAGTTACGACGTGCAATCTGGTTGAAAAGCTCAATCAGAATCGAGAAGCCAATCGCCGCATAGAGGTAGCCTTTCGGAATATGGAAACCGAAGCCTTCTGCCACCAGCGACAGACCGATCATTAACAGGAAGCTCAGACAGAGCACCACCACGGTCGGATGCGCGTTAACAAAGTTGGTTAACGGTTTAGACGCCAGCAGCATCACACCCATGGCAATCACCACGGCAGTCATCATCACCGGCAGGTGGTTCACCATACCCACGGCGGTAATCACCGCATCCAGTGAGAAGACCGCGTCCAGCACTACAATCTGCAATACCACTGCCCAGAAACTGGCATATCCCCGATTTGCGGAACCATCAAGCTGACGGTTCTCCAGCCTCTCGTGTAGCTCCATGGTCGCTTTAAACAACAGGAAGAAACCACCGAACAGCAGGATTAAATCTCGTCCGGAAAAGCTGAAACCGCCTACGCTGAAGAGAGGCGTGGTCAGCGTGACAATCCAGGAGATCAGCGACAACAGGCCCAGACGCATCACCAGCGCCAGCGACAGGCCAATAAGACGTGCTTTATCACGCTGCTTTGGCGGCAGTTTGTCGGCCAGGATAGCAATAAACACCAGGTTATCGATGCCGAGTACGATTTCCAGCACGATAAGCGTCAGTAAACCCGCCCAGATTGAGGGGTCGAATAAAAATTCCATTATTTATGACTCCAGAACAGGGAACAGATCGAGCCGGTGCCTGTCAGCGCAGCGAAGCGTGACATCCGGGTAGTCGGGAAAGCGGTGAAAACGCCGCGAGGCGAAAGGTGACGCGCCAGCAGGCGCAAAGAACAGATTAAGCGACGTCGGTGACGATCCATAAAGGTGGGCTGAAGCCCGTTACTCCTGAGTAATAAACAGAACGTTAATGTATCAGGTCGGTAAATTGCGTCAAAAAATTTTCTTATTTTTACAATCTGCATAACGGATGATCGGGCGCATAAAAAAGGTAAAGCGCCACCTGACGGGGTGAATAGCTGACAGACATCACATAATTTATTTTTTCGATCACTAAAATAAATCGCGACTTTACCGCCTTGATGAAGTTAACCCCTGTTTTTTCGGCGCTATATCAGAAAGTCGAACGACCGGGTTAAACAAATAATCAAAACATGTCTCAATACAGTTCATTTACTCAGATGAGCATCTCTAGCGAACGGAGGTAGCACGTGACCATTGCGATAGTAATTGGTACACACGGCTGGGCAGCGGAACAACTGCTGAAGACAGCAGAAATGCTGTTAGGCGAGCAGGAGAATATCGGCTGGATAGACTTTGTCCCCGGTGAAAATGCAGAAACGCTGATTGAAAAATATCAGGCACGACTGGCAGAACTGGATACCAGCAAGGGGGTTCTTTTTCTGGTCGATACCTGGGGCGGCAGCCCGTTCAATGCGGCCAGCCGCATTGTTGTCGACAAGCCACACTATGAGGTCATCGCCGGGGTCAATATTCCGATGCTGGTCGAAACCCTGATGGCACGCGATGACGATCCCGGATTTGACGAACTGGTCGCCGTGGCGGTGGAGACCGGTCGTGAAGGGGTCAAAGCCCTGAAAGCGAAAGAAGAAGCACCGGCACCGGCTGCGGTGAAACCGGCCGCTGCGGCACAACCGGCTAAGCCAATGGCGCCTGGTGATCACATGAAGATCGGGCTGGCGCGCATTGACGACCGTCTGATTCATGGACAGGTCGCGACGCGCTGGACTAAAGAGACCAACGTTCAGCGTATTATCGTGGTCAGCGATGAAGTGGCCAACGATCACGTGCGCAAAACCCTGCTGACGCAGGTCGCGCCGCCCGGCGTGACGGCCCATGTGGTGGATGTCGACAAAATGGTGCGGGTGTGGAACAACCCGAAGTATGGTCAGGACCGCGTCATGCTGCTGTTTACCAACCCCACCGATGTCCTGCGTGTAGTTGAACAGGGTGTCGATATTAAAACGGTCAACATCGGCGGGATGGCGTTCCGCCAGGGGAAAACCCAGGTCAATAATGCGGTCTCGGTTGATGAAAAAGATATCGCCGCATTCCGCAAACTCAATGAACGCAATATTGAACTGGAAGTGCGTAAAGTTTCCAGCGATCAAAAACTGAAAATGATGGATCTGATTGCGAAAGTAAACGCGTAACAGAAGCACTTCTGCGCCTGCGTTTCCGGGCTCCTGATTATCCTGCTGAGGACAAGAAGTATGATGGAAATTACCTCGCTACAAATTATTTTGATTTTTATTGTCGCCTGTATTGCCGGTATGGGGTCGATTCTGGATGAGTTCCAGTTTCACCGCCCACTGGTCGCCTGTACGCTGATTGGTATCGTACTGGGTGATATGAAAACCGGTATTATCATCGGCGGTACGCTGGAGATGATTGCACTGGGCTGGATGAACATCGGTGCGGCGGTTGCCCCTGATGCCGCCCTCGCCTCTATCATCTCCACTATCCTGGTCATCGCTGGCGGTCAGAGTGTGGGTGCCGGTATTGCACTGGCGATTCCGCTCGCTGCCGCCGGACAGGTGCTGACCATTATCGTGCGTACACTCACCGTGGCCTTCCAGCATGCGGCTGATAAAGCTGCCGAGAAAGGCAACCTTACGGCCATCTCCTGGATCCATGTCTCTGCCCTGCTGTTACAGGCGATGCGTATCGCCATCCCGGCGCTGATTGTGGCGATTTCGGTCGGCACCAGTGCCGTTCATGCGCTGCTGAGTTCCATTCCTGAAGTCGTCACCAACGGCCTGAATATCGCCGGTGGCATGATTGTGGTGGTCGGTTACGCGATGGTCATCAATATGATGCGCGCAGGCTATCTGATGCCGTTCTTCTACCTCGGCTTCGTTACCGCGGCCTTCACCAACTTCAACCTGGTGGCGCTGGGCGTCATTGGCGTGGTGATGGCGGTGCTCTACATTCAGCTCAGCCCGAAATACAACCGTGTGGCGGGCGCACCCACGGGTGCTGCAACCGCAAACGATCTTGATAACGAACTCGATTAAGGAACAGGTGATCACATGGTTGATATGACGAAAGTTGAAAAGAAACTGACCCCCGGTGATGTCCGCGCCGTCTTTCTGCGCTCTAACCTTTTCCAGGGTTCATGGAACTTTGAGCGTATGCAGGCGCTGGGCTTCTGCTTCTCGATGGTGCCGGTCATCCGCCGTCTCTATCCTGAGAATAACGATGAGCGCAGGCAGGCGATAAAACGTCATCTGGAGTTTTTCAATACCCATCCTTATGTCGCCGCGCCGGTACTGGGCGTTACCATGGCGATGGAAGAGCAGCGTGCCAACGGCGCACCTATCGACGACGGTGCGATTAACGGCCTGAAAGTCGGGCTGATGGGACCGCTGGCCGGTGTTGGCGACCCGATCTTCTGGGGTACCGTACGTCCGGTGTTTGCCGCACTGGGTGCCGGTATTGCCATGAGCGGCAGTCTGCTGGGTCCGCTGCTGTTCTTTGTACTGTTTAACCTGGCACGTCTGCTGACCCGCTACTACGGCGTGGCGTATGGCTATCGCAAAGGGATCGACATCGTCAGCGACATGGGCGGCGGTTTCCTGCAGAAGCTCACGGAGGGCGCCTCGATTCTGGGGCTGTTTGTCATGGGGGCGCTGGTCAACAAGTGGACGCACGTCAACATACCACTGGTGGTGTCGCGCATTACTGACTCAACCGGCAAAACCACCGTCACTACGGTACAGTCAATCCTCGATCAGCTGATGCCAGGCATTGTGCCGCTGCTGCTGACCTTTGGCTGTATGTGGCTGTTACGCCGTAAAGTGAATGCGCTGTGGATTATCGTCGGCTTCTTTGCCATCGGTATCTTTGGTTACTGGATTGGCCTGCTCGGTCTGTAATTTCATCCTGCCGGGAGCCTCTGCTCCCGGCTTTTAAGCGTGGTGAGCTGAGCCACAACTGGCTGAGCTCACCCTGTTTGAGGTAGAAGTGATGTCCTTAACTGACGCGTTGATTGCGTGTTGTATCGCCGCCCTGATGGGATTTGCCGTTTACCATGAGGCGATTCTGCCGCGTCGGCACGGGCCGACCCGCTTACGGGTAACACTGCGGAGGCAACATAAACTCGATAGCCTGATTTTCATCGGCCTGCTGCTGATTTTGCTGTGGAACAATGTCAGTCATCATGGCCCACAGCTCACCACCTCACTGCTGATGGTGCTGAGTTTTCTGGCGTTCTGGCTCTTCAGGCTGCGCAAACCCATGCTGCTGATGAAAAATGAGGGATTGTTTTACGCCGGTGTCTGGATCGATTACCGGCGGATTCAGGGCATGAATCTTTCTGAGGATGGCATTCTGGTGATTCAGCTGGAGCAACGCCGTCTGCTGATTGCCGTGCAGCAACTCGACGACCTGGAGCGCATCTACACTACGCTGGTCGAGGCGCGCTAGTCGCGCTGCCACATTGTCAGGGTAAAATCAGCATCGCAGCTGAACTGCTCACTCTGCTGCAGCGTTTGCCAGACGTCTTCACGCGCCCGCCAGGCAAAGGGCGTCATCTGCAGCAGTGTTGTCGCGGCTGCGCCGGTCAATGCCATCGGATAACGCAGGGCATGCTGCGCTATCTGCCGGAAGCCAGGATAATCTTTCTGTTCCGGCACATGTAGCTGCACTTCGCGGTAAATCAGCGCTTTGAACTGCTGCAGATGATGCGGGCCTGGCGTGACCGTCAGCACCAGGCCACCCGGCTTCAGCACGCGAGCCAGTTCTGCTTCATTGCAGGGTGCGTAGATGCGTACAACTGCATCCAGGGACTGATCGGCAAAGGGTAAGCGCTGACTGGAAGCTACGCAGAAACGCACCGCACGATAGCGCTTAGCCGCCAGCCGGATGGCCATTCTGGCAACGTCCAGGCCAAAAATCTCAGCGTCTCCGTCCGCCGCCTCTGCCAGTGCGGCGGTGTAGTACCCTTCACCGCAGCCGATATCCAGGATTTTGCACTCCGGCTGATTCAGCACCGGCGCAAGCAGGCTGACTACCTGCTCACGCAGCGGCTGATAATAGCCTGCCTCAAGAAATTCCCGTCGTGCCTGCATCATCTCTGCACTGTCACCCGGTTCACGCGATCGTTTATGCTGAACGGGCAGCAGATTGACATACCCCTCTTTCGCCTGATCGAACTGATGGCGGTTTTCACAGCACCAGCTGCGGTCGGTGAGGGTCAGTGGAGAGTGACAAAGAGGGCAAATCAGGGACATAGGGTGCTCCGGCATCAGATAACGCGGCGCAGTGTAACCTTAACGTTTACGCATCGGAAGCATAAAGAAAGCCCCGGCTGAAGAGCCAGGGCTTTAAGATTCCATGTCAGGGTGCATTGCACCGAGGTGGAGTCGAATCAGATAGCAGTGACGTTAACAGCTGCAGGGCCTTTCTGGCCGTCCTGAATTTCGAACTCAACGCTCTGGCCTTCAGCCAGGGTTTTAAAACCGTTGCCCTGAATAGCAGAGAAGTGTACGAACACATCTTTGCTGCCGTCAGCAGGCGTGATAAAACCAAAACCTTTAGACTCGTTGAACCACTTAACCTGACCTTTAATCTTTGCCATTTTGCAAATTCCTTTAGATGTTTATTTAGCCCGAAGGCTGTCTTACAGAAAAACCAGAGACATTACTGCATGAGGCACTAATTAAGGTTCGGCAAGGAAGCGGTATTCAACGTCAACGTCTTTACTCGTACTTCTTTACTGAAGATGCCATGCATAAACAGAACTGTACCTCGTTTAACCCACGAATTGTTATCACATATCCCAAAAATAATGGCAAGCCATTTTTAAAGCCCTGGCGCGCCTGCGCACATATTTGCCAGAAGGCTCACATTGCCTGTTCCGTGGGGTTTACAAAGGCGCATGAGAATAAAGTACGCGGGCAGCCAGCGCCCTCTCCTGCCTGTGTTGCCAGGCTTAGCCCGATGGATACCATAAGAAATTAATATTTCACAAATATGGCAATGGCGAAATGAATAAGCGAAACGGTAACCGTGGCAGATATCAAAGATCGGGCATCAATCCTGTACAGCGACTTTTATTTCGTACAAATAACGCTTTTTTTGCACCAAAAGCAGGAGCCAGCCATTAGCCTTGCTCCAAATAAAAGCAACGATGCGGATTTTCCTTATTAAGAATCTAACTTTCGATTTGAAAAATTGATGTCTGATAAAAAACCTCCGGCTTTTATTTATACCAGAGGCTTTAGGATTATTCCTGGCTGCAATTATTCAGACTGCGACCTTCGCCTATTCGCCAGGGGGCGAAGCGGCCGTTATGTTCGTCTGCCCGCTGTAGCGCATTCGCCAACTCCTGGGGTGGCGCATCCAGCGACTCATCGGCCAGCTCAAACACGCCCCAGTGAATAGGCAGCGTCAATGGCTTGCCTGCCGCCTGCCATAACGCCACCGCCTGATCGGGATCCATATGCTGGCTTGCCATGAACCATTTGGGTGCATACGCGCCAATCGGCAACGCAGCCACGCTGAACGGGCCAAGCCGGGCCGGAATCTCCAGCAGGCTATCGCTATAGCCACTGTCGCCCGAAAACCAGAAACGCAGGGAGGCAGAGCGCACGACCCAGCCGCACCAGAGCGAACGGTTGCGATCGCGTGGGGTTCGCATACTCCAGTGACGGGCTGGCACCGCATCAAAACAGAGGTCGCCGAGCGTTATCTGCTGCCACCAGTCGAGCTGGTGCACCTGTTTCACGCCCTGCGCTCTGCACCATTTCGCCAGCCCCAGCGGCACAATAAAGGTCGCCTGCGGAAAATGCCGCATAATCGCTTTAACCGTCGGTTTATCCAGATGATCGTAATGGTTGTGTGAAATCAGCACGACATCAAGCCGCGGCAGATCGGCGATGCTGATGGGCGCGGGCGTTTTACGCTGTGGCCCCGCAAACGCCAGCGGTGAGGCGCGTGGTGAGAGCGCCGGATCGATCAGGATATAGTGTCCATTGAGCCGTAACAGGACGGCAGCATGTCCCAGCCACCAGATACGATCGTCACTGCCGCTGATATCCGCGGGCTGCCACCATTGCCTGGTGAACGCCGCATAACCCTGCTGGGGTGGCGCCGGCAGCGCCTGTGCTTTACGCTCCCTGCGCCAGCGTTTCAGGTCACCCGGTTTTCGCTGTTCCGGTTCAGGATTACGGAATCCCTCTGGCGTGTGATGCGCTTTGCTGCTGTCATACCACGGATTTTTCCCGGCCATTCCGCCTCTCTGCTGTGATTAACGTTCCGGGATTAACCGGATAAAGTCGCGTTTCTCCCGATCGTCATCGGTTTTTGTATTTTCTGCCCCGGGCTGCATCTCAATCAGGCGGCGCAGCAGCTGATTCTGTTTCTTCTGCTCTTCCAGTAAGGATTCCAGTAAGCGGATTTGCTCACCCGCGCGCACGCTGGCCCGGTTAACAAAGAACCAGGCGATAAACGCCACAATTAAAATAATGACCAGCAGGCCATAGCTGACCAGGGGGCCCGGATTTGCGGCTAACTCATTCATAACTGCCTCGTAAAACTCAGTGGAAACGCCAGAACATGACAACCGCCTATTCTACCTGTAGCCATCGCAAAAGATAATGGGGGATACAGCAATGCAGAATTTGCCGTTTCAGTTATCTCTGATCGATCCCACCAGAAAAGCGAGGCATGCTGATATCATCATAACCGGCAGCACCAGGTGGCGCGCTGAGTTATCTTTCACAAGGAGACACAATGAAACTGTTTATTCGCACAATAGGCTTGCTGGCGGTGATCTGGCTGGCAATGCTGCTTACCGGCTATGGCGTGTTAACCGGCAGCACTAAAAATGCTGCCGGACTTGGCCTGCAGTGCAGCTATCTTACCGCTCGCGGCGTTATCAGCGCGCAGTATCTGCATACCGACAGTGGCGTGGTGGGCGTGACGGATTGTCCGTTGCTGAAGAAAAGCGGAGAAGTGATCGATAACTAGTGATAAAGCGGGCCGGATGGCCCGCTTTATTCAGAATGGGTAGTCGTGATAGCCCATTTCTGCTGAAAGCGTACGCGCCGCCCGATGCAACATCGCCACATAATCCTGGCGGGCATCTTCCGAAAAGCGAATGGTGGGAAACGAGATGCTGAGTCCCGCAATCACCACGCCAAACCGATCAAACACCGGCACGGCAAGGCAGCGTAATCCCTCTTCCTGCTCTTCATTATCTTCGCCGTAACCCTGCGCTTTGACCTGATCCAGCGTCGTAATCAGCGCCTCGGCGCTCAGCAGCGTATTGGCCGTGCTGCGTTTGAACTCCACATCCCGCAGAATTTCCTCAACATCGCTGCGATCACGCCAGGCGAGCAGGACTTTACCAATCGCGGTGGTATGCAGCGGGTTGCGACGGCCAATGCGCGAATACATGCGCAGATTGTAAAGTGAGTCGATTTTATGGATGTAGACAATGCTGTCCTCTTCCAGTGCCCCCAGGTGAATCGTCTCTTTGGTCAGACGCGATAGCTCACGCATCTGCACATCCGCGCTGCGGATTAAATCGACGTTCTGAAGCGCTTTGGCACCCAGTTCAAACAGCTTCAGCGTCAGTGAGTACTTCTCGCTTTCACCTTCCTGCGTGACATAGCCCAGCGACTTCATGGTCTGCAGAAAACGGTAGACAGTACTTTTTGACATCATCACGCGCTGCGCAAGCTCGGTTATACCGTGATCGCGCTCTTCACCCAGCGCCTGCAGAATGCCGAACACTTTAAGTACCGAAGAGACGGAATCGGGCTGTTTATCATTTTCAGCAGAGGACATCACGCACCTTATTAGCCTGTTTCAAAAAAAATGGAACGGACTGTCAGTATAGAGGGATGCACAGGACGGCAGCAATGCTTTAACCATTAAGTCATATTTTAAGACAGTTTTTTATCCATCTGATCGCTGCATTTCAGCGCTGATTTCATTAGCATGATGATATTCACCCTCTTTAGTAATTAACTTATGACACTCTCTCCTCCTCAGGATGGATTACCGACGCGTCAGCGCTATATGGCTATCGTCACTATTGCGCTGGGCCTGACCATGGCGGTATTAGACGGCGCGATTGCCAACGTCGCGCTGCCGACTATTTCGCGTGAACTGAATGCCAGCCCGGCGCAGTCCATCTGGATTGTGAATGCCTATCAGATTGCGATTATCGTCTCGCTGCTGTCACTTTCGTTTCTGGGCGACATGCTGGGTTATCGCCGCGTCTATCAGGCTGGCCTCGCGCTGTTTATTGCAACCTCGTTGTTCTGCGCCTTTTCGACCACGCTAACCATGCTGACTTTTGCCCGTGTGCTGCAGGGGTTGGGCGGCGCAGCGCTGATGAGTGTGAATACCGCGCTGATACGCATTATCTATCCGCAGCGTTATCTGGGACGCGGCATGGCGATCAACTCGCTGGTGGTGGCCGTATCAACCGCGGCTGGCCCGACGGTAGCGGCAGCGATACTCTCGGTAGCCAGCTGGAAATGGCTGTTTCTGATTAACGTCCCGCTGGGGGCTATTGCCCTCTGGCTGGCGCTGCGAACCCTGCCTGATAACCCGCAGAAAGCCACAACACAGAAATTCGATGTGCCCAGTGCAATCATGAATGCCCTGTTCTTTGGCCTGATCATCTCCGCTCTGAGCGGCTTTGCCCAGGGACAGAGTCATCTGCTGGTGCTCTCCGAGGTCGTTGCGCTGCTGGTCATCGGCTGGTTCTTTATTCGTCGTCAGCTCAATATGGCAGTGCCGCTGCTGCCGGTTGATCTGCTGCGTATCCCGATTTTCAGCCTGTCGATGGGAACGTCGGTCTGTTCGTTCTGTGCCCAGATGCTGGCGATGGTCTCACTGCCCTTCTTTCTGCAGAACGTCCTGCAGCGTAATGAGGTGGCGACCGGGTTGCTGCTGACGCCCTGGCCGCTGGCAACGATGGTATTTGCGCCGATTGCCGGCCGTCTGATTGAACGGGTGCATGCCGGGTTGTTAGGGGGAATCGGACTGGCGATGTTCGCGCTGGGACTGTTCCTGCTCGCCTGGCTGCCGGTAAATCCGGGTGATGGCGATATTATCTGGCGCATGATGCTATGCGGTGCCGGCTTCGGGCTGTTCCAGTCACCCAACAACCACACGATTGTCACCTCCGCGCCACGTAATCGCAGTGGCGGTGCCAGCGGCATGCTGGGTACTGCGCGTCTTCTGGGGCAGAGTATGGGTGCCGCGCTGGTCGCACTGATGTTTAATCTGTTTGATGAAAGTGGGACGCACGTTTCGCTGCTGCTTGCAGGGAGCTTTGCCGCCGTGGCGGCGCTGGTGAGCGTGTCGCGCATGACGCAGACCCGGGCCTGATAGCATTAAAAAAAGGCGAACTCATGACAGAATGTGACCCGATTCGCTGTATGGTCGAGCCTGCACAGGGAACCCTGTCAGATCGGAAAGACTACTGTCATCCATGACGGTCGGCCCGCACCATTGCGCACCTCATCCCTGAGGTGCGACCGTAAACGGTCCAACGCTTTGCGTTGTTTAAAAACGCTCCCGGCGTTTTTGTCCAGGCGTCGGGACGCTTTCCTCCTCTGCCAGGGTTCCCTGCTCGTTGAGCTAAGATATTGCTGTCAGATTCAATCTGATGCTGATTTCTAAAACAGAAAAGGCGACCCGGGGGTCGCCTTGTTTGCTCTGCTTAGCGCTACTTCAGATACTGACCGCTGCGCAGTGCTTCAATACGCTTGTCTAACGGCGGGTGCGACATGAACAGCTCGCTGAACGATTTGCCCTTACCGTTGATACAGAACGCCATCATGCTGCTCGGCTCCTGCGGTTCGTAGCTGGTTTTCAGACGCTGTAACGCCGCAATCATCTTCTCACGACCGACAAGCTTCGCTGAACCGGCATCGGCGTGGAACTCACGATGACGAGAGAACCACATGGTGATGATGCTGGCGAGAATACCAAACACCAGCTCCAGCACCATCGACACCGCAAAGTAGACCAGCGGATTGCCGTTGCTGCTCTCCTCACCATCACGGTTGCCGGACATAAAGCCCGCCGCAATCTGCGCCAGAATACGTGAAACGAAAATCACGAAGGTGTTCACCACACCCTGGATCAGCGTCATGGTGATCATGTCACCGTTAGCGATGTGCGACACTTCGTGAGCCAGCACCGCTTCCGCCTCATCACGGCTCATGTTCTGCAGCAGACCGGTTGAGACAGCCACCAGTGAGGCGTTGCGACGCGCACCGGTCGCAAAGGCGTTGATATCAGGTGCGTGATAGATCGCGACCTGTGGCATCGCAATACCCGCCTGTTGGGCCTGTCGGCCAATGGTATCCACCAGCCAGCGCTCAGTTTCATTGCGTGGCTGTTCAATCACTTCACCGCCAACCGAACGCAGCGCCATCCACTTCGACATCAGCAGTGAAACAAACGCACCGCCAAAGCCAAACAGGCCTGCCATGATCATCAGGCCCTGAACACTGCTTGACTGGATCCCTGTCAGGCTGAGAATCAGCCCGAATACCAACATCACAGCCAGGTTGGTCATCAGGAAAAGAGCAATACGCATCATTTTTGTTAATCTTCCTCAGTAGTTCACGCGCCTATACGCGGATACATATCCTATGAGCATTGTGCGGCTTTTCAAGCGACCTTAACGTTTAAGTGCCTAAAAAGACATAACTTTACATTCTGACACGTCTGCCGGGCGGCGCGGCCTGCAGACGGGTTCACCATCGCTAATCATTGGTTACCGGAAACTTTTCCGGGGGCAAAAAAAAGCACCGCAGAGCGGTGCTTTTTCTGACAACAGCGGATTTATTTCGCTGCTGGCGCGTCTGGCTGGGATTTCTCCAGTTGCGCAAGATCGTTAGCGATCTTCACCGTCTCATCAAGATACGGATCCGGCTCTTTATAATCTTTCGGCAACTCATCCAGGTTCTTCAGCGGTTTTTTGCCTTCGGCCTGATAGCGCGCATTGATTCGTTCCAGACGTGACGCATCATCTTCGTGGTTCTCTTTCTCGCGCTGAGCAAGATTAAGTGACACGATGTTGCGCTTATCTTTCAGGGCATTGTAACGGGCAATATCCTTCATGATGTACTGGAACTCGCGATCCTGAGCGATACGGTCAGCATGCTGCTTCATCAGCTGCGCGACCAGCGGTTTAACATCACCGGTTTTGGTATAGGTGGCCGCTTTGATGCTGTCCCATGGCAGGGCGTTATCTTCAAATTTCTCACCGGTTTCAGCCGCTTCAACGCCGGTTGGCATCAGCAGATCCGGCGTGACGCCTTTACGCTGTGTACTGCCGCCGTTAATGCGATAGAACTTCTGGATGGTGTAAGAAACGGAGCCTAACGCTGGCCACTCCGGACGCAGCATTTGATCGTAGATGCGGTTCAGCGAGCGATACTGCTGAACGGTGCCTTTACCAAAGGTTGGCTCGCCGACAATCACTGCACGACCGTAATCCTGCATCGCGGCAGCAAAGATCTCAGAGGCGGAGGCGCTGAAGCGATCGACCAGTACCACCAGCGGACCTTTGTAGTAGACCACGCCGTCGTTATCGCTGTCTTCACGCACCCGACCATTGTTATCGCGAACCTGCACCACTGGACCACTCGGAATAAACAGGCCGGAAAGCGAGACCGCTTCAGTCAGCGCGCCGCCGCCGTTGGTACGCAGATCGATCACCACGCTATCGACGTTCTGTTTCTGCAGTTTCTGCAGCTGAACTTTCACGTCGTCGGTGAGACCGACATAGAAGCCAGGAATATCCAGCACGCCTACTTTCTGCTTGCCGACATTTTTGATGGTCAGTTTAACCGCGCGATCTTCCAGACGGATTTTCTCACGCGTCAGCGTCACAGTACGGGTTTTGGTGCCCTTACCGGCGGGCAGAACTTCCAGGCGCACTTTGCTGCCCTTGGGTCCTTTGATTTTTGCCACGACATCATCGAGACGCCAGCCGATCACATCTTCCATTGGCTTGCCTGGCTGACCGACACCCACGATGCGGTCGCCCACCGTAATGGCTTTGCTTTTCGCTGCCGGACCGCCTGCCACCATTGAGTTGATTACGGTGTAGTCGTCGTCCATCTGCAGTACCGCGCCGATGCCTTCCAGTGACAGGCTCATCTCGGTATTGAACTGCTCGGTGTTACGCGGCGACAGATAGCTGGTGTGCGGATCGATTTCGCGGGCGAAAGCGTTCATCACCAGTTGGAAAACATCTTCACCGTTGCTCTGGGCCAGACGACGGATCGCGAAGTTATAACGCTTGGTCAGAACGTCGCGGATCTCGTTATCGTCTTTGCCTGCCAGCTTCAGACTCAGCTGGTCATATTTAACCTTGGCATCCCAGAGCGCGTTCAGTTCAGCCTGATCTTTCGGCCAGGGCGCTTTGGCGCGGTCAATGTCGATGGTGTCATTGCCGCTGAAATTCATCGGACGCGCCAGCACCGTCAGCGCATACTGATAGCGCTCAAAACGGCGTTTCTGCGCCAGATTATAAATATCGTAAAAGAGATCCAGCTTGCCACTGCGCAGCTCATCGCCGACGGTGGTTTTTTTGCTGGCAAACTGCGCCACATCTGACGCCAGCAGCACATTGTGGCTGTAGTCGAGCATGTTCAGGTAGCGATCAAAAATTTTCGCGGAAAAGTTCTGATCCAGATCGAACTGGCGGTAATGAGAACGAGTAAAGCGCGACGTGACGCGCTCACTGACCGTCGGATCCTGCGGGTCTTCGTGAAGCTGGGGAATCTGATCGGCGCGGGTAATATTCTCTGCGCCGAAGGTTGGGCCTGCTAAGAGCAGGCCCGCAATAAGTCCAACTTTAAAAAGGGTGTTCATGCCGGGGTTAGCCTCCGTTTCAGAACTGCAAGTGTTCTGCGCGCACAATCATTGCCATGCCGGAAGCGAGCTGGACCCGAACGCCGTCTTTTGATACTTCAAGAACGGTAGCGTCCATCGCACTTTTGCCTGCTTTAACTTTAATACTCTGGCCGGGTTGCAAAGTTGAGGTATCAGTGATGGGTCGGGCTTCCTGCTCCGGACGTGGGGCTGGCTTACGATGCTGTGAGGCGGTCGCACGCGGAGCAGTCGTCTGCGGACGGGGTTTACGCGCAGCATCGGCTTCTGCAGGCTTACGCGGCGCGGGCTTGCGTGGACGACGCGGTGCAGCGCCCTCTTCGCTTTCGCCTGCTTCACGGCGTGCAGCACGCTGCTGGTCACGCTGCGCCTGAACGCGCGCTTTGGCTTCTTCCAGCTGCTTGCGTGCATGCTCAACGTGCTGCTCATCCAGCACGCCACAGGCGTTGCCGTCGAGATCGACACGAATCGCACCGGCTTTGATGCCGTACAGATAACGCCAGCTTGACGTATAAAGACGCAGCGCGGAACGCAGCTGTGTTTTGCTCAGACCCATTTCGCCCTGAACACGCTCGACCAGATCCTGAAAGATACCGATTTTGAGCGGACGCGCTTCACCTTCAGCGCTAAAGCAGTGCGGAAAGCGCTCCGCCAGAAAAGTGATGACTTCTTTACTGCTATTCAACTTAGGTTGATTTTCCATGAAATTTCCTGATTACAACGGGTTTGCCGACCAGCGCAGGCATGAACAGGCGACATTATAATGACAACATCGCTAAATGCCATGTGATCCAGTCGATTAGCTGCGCGTCAGCTGCAGATATTTTTCTAAGTCGCTGTTCGCAAGCACTTCACAAAGCCCATCGGTCAGTGTGACCAGTCCCGCTTCGTCGTCGCTGTCAAAGCGATTGTACTCCACGCTGTCGATGTCCAGCACCCCAACCACAGTGCCATTCACTTTCAGAGGAATCACAATCTC
The DNA here is from genome assembly GCF_015654165.1 of Pantoea sp. SM3640. NCBI lineage: Bacteria > Pseudomonadati > Pseudomonadota > Gammaproteobacteria > Enterobacterales > Erwiniaceae > Pantoea > Pantoea sp. SM3640. Next base: position 1,611,097 of record NZ_CP064872.1, on the reverse strand, counting down.
AGCATTGCTGGCAGCATCGCAGGCAATGTGGCCCGGGAAGGCATGCACATCATCTACGCGTTGCACTTTTTCTTCTGCCAGCGCCGTGCCACACACACCTTTACCGACCGGAATACGCACACAGGCGATTTTGCCCTGGAACGGGCCCAGCACCAGCGTATCGGCTTCCGTCAGCAGGTAGAAACCTGCCCAGTTCACGCCATCGAGACGTTCGTACAGCAGCGCGCTAAAGTTTCCCATCGCGGCGAGGAACGCCGTTTCTCCCGCCAGCAAGGCGCGCATATCGCGATTCAAATCGGCGTAAAAGGCAGTTTTGTTCATTATTTAACCGTTACCAATGACATCTGAACGGGGCAAAAGAAACCGTTCGTTAAAAATAAGTTTTAAATATCCAGAGCCACAAGGTGAATCATAGCGTTAGTTGCTATACCCTTAGCATTCTGTGGATCGAAGCGTGATGCCCGAGACAGGCACACAGACAATGTCTTAATGACCGATATCTGTTCCCTCTGAAGAGCGAAAATTGCATCACCCTATGAAAATTCACGCTATCAGCCAGACATTGCCTCACGCACGTTATCAGCGTTGCCCGCAATGCGATACCCTTTTTTCCTTACCGGATGTGAAAACGCATCAGTCGGCACACTGCCCGCGCTGCAACACTGAGATTCTCAGTGGACGCGACTGGCCAATGACCCGACTGATGGCCATGGCCGCCACCATGATCGTGTTAATGCCCTTCGCCTTTTCCCTGCCGCTGGTGGATATCCGGCTGCTGGGTATGCGCATCAATGCCAGCGTACTGGAAGGGGTGATTCAGATGACCCAGCAGGGTGATGTGCTGACCGCTTCGATGGTGGCGTTCTGCACTATTGGCGCGCCGGTAACGCTGGTGGCCGGCATCTGTTATCTCGGTATCGGTCATCGTCTGGGCATGAACCTGCGGCCCGTATTGATCATGCTGGAGAAGCTCAAAGAGTGGGTGATGCTCGACATCTATCTGATCGGCATCGCCGTGGCATCCATCAAAGTGCAGGACTATGCTTCGCTGGAGATTGGCTATGGGCTGGCGGCTTACATTGCCCTGACGGTGCTGAGCGTGCTGACCATGATCCATCTGAATATGGAGCAGCTGTGGGAGCATTTCTACCCGCAAAGCCCCGGCAATATGGCCCGTGACGACATGCAGGTCTGCCTCAACTGTCACAACACCGGCCTACCTGACGAACGGGGGCGCTGCCCGCGCTGCCACACGCCGCTCGACTTCCGACGCCGCCACAGCCTGCAGAAATCCTGGGCCGCGCTGATCGCGTCGATCGTGCTGCTGATACCCGCGAACCTGATGCCCATTTCCGTGGTTTACCTCAACGGTTCCCGGCGCGAGGACACCATCTTCTCCGGCATCCTGGGGCTGGGTGAAGGCAACATTCCGGTGGCAGCGATTGTGTTTATCGCCAGTATTCTGGTGCCCTTTACTAAAGTACTGGTCATGCTGACCCTGCTGCTCAGCATTCATTTCCGCTGTGAACAGGGACTGAGAACCCGCATCCGGTTGCTGCGTTTTGTGACCTGGGTTGGCCGCTGGTCCATGCTCGATCTGTTTGTCATTTCATTAACCATGTCGCTGGTCAATCGTGATCAGCTGCTGGCTTTTACCATGGGACCGGCTGCGCTGTTTTTTGGCGCGGCCGTCATCCTGACCATTATGTCTGTTGAGTGGCTGGACAGCCGCCTGCTCTGGGATGCACATGCAACAGGAAACGCCGACTACACCGACTAACGCAACGCTGCGTAATAAGCGAAAAATTTCGCCCTTCTGGCTGCTGCCAGTCATTGCGATGCTGATCGCCTGCTGGCTGCTCTGGACCAATTATCAGGAGCGAGGCACCACTATCACCATCAATTTCCAGACGGCGGATGGTATCGTGCCGGGTCGTACCCCGATCCGTTATCAGGGCGTGGAAGTGGGCACCGTGCAGGGCATTAATCTCAGCGACGATTATCGCAGCATCCAGATTAAAGCCAGCATCAAAAGCGACATGCGCGACGCGCTGCGTGAGGATACCCAGTTCTGGCTGGTGACGCCCAAAGCCTCACTGGCGGGCGTCTCGGGTCTGGATGCGCTGGTCGGCGGTAACTACATCGGGATGATGCCAGGTAAAGGTAAACCCAGCGAGGCGTTTACCGCGCTGGATACGCAACCGAAATATCGGGTCAATACCGGCGAGCTGATGATCCATCTGCATGCGCCCGATCTCGGCTCACTCAACACTGGCTCGCTGGTCTACTACCGCAAAATTCCGGTTGGCCGGGTCTATGACTACAGCATTGATAATAAAGCCGATGGCGTGGCAATTGATGTGCTGATTGACCGTCGCTTTATCAATCTGGTGAAGACCAACAGCCGCTTCTGGAACGTGTCAGGCGTCAATGCCGACGTCAGCCTGAGCGGGGCTAAAGTCCAGCTGGAGAGTCTGGCGGCGCTGGTCAATGGCGCGATTGCGTTTGACTCACCGCAGGGGGCCGAAACCGCCAAAGCGGAGCAGAACTACCGGCTCTATCCCGATCTGGCGCACAGCCAGCGCGGCGTACAGATCACGCTTGACCTGCCCAACGGTAAAAATCTCAAGGCCGGCAGCACGCCGCTGATGTACCAGGGCCTGGAGGTCGGTACGCTGACTAAACTGAATCTGCTGGATGGCGGCAAGGTGACCGGCGAGCTGACGATTGATCCTTCTGTAGTTGGCCTGATGCGCAGCGGCACCCGCATCGAGATGCACAGCCCGAAAATCAGCCTGACCGATACCAGCCTCAGCGCACTGCTGACCGGCAATACGCTGGAACTTGTGCCGGGTGAAGGCGAACCGCAGCAGCACTACACCGTGCTGGCGTCCAATGAGACCCTGCTGCAGAAACCCAACGTGCTGACGGTAAAACTCAGCGCACCGGAGAGCTACGGCATCGATCAGGGCCAGCCGCTGATGCTGCACGGTATGCAGATTGGTCAGGTGATGTCGCGTTCGCTGGATGAAAATGGCGTCAATTTCGTTGTCGCGGTCAATCCTGAAAACCGCAATCTGGTGCATGGCGACAGCAAATTTATCGTCAACAGTCGCCTCGATGTGAAGTTCGGCCTTGATGGCATGCAGGTATTAGGTGCCAGCGCCCGCGAGTGGGTGGATGGTGGCATCCGGCTGGAGCCGGGCAAAAAAGGCGAGCCGAAAACGGCCTATCCGCTGTTTGCTGATGCGGAAAAAGCGGACGAAGGCATTACCGGCGATGGCCCGTCCACGACGCTGATGCTGACCGCCAACAGCCTGCCTGACGTACAGGCCGGTTCGGTCGTGCTTTACCGTAAATTCCAGGTGGGTGAGATTGTCAAAGTGACGCCGCGCGCTGACGCTTTTGATATCGCGGTGCACATTCAGCCGGAATATCGCAAGCTGCTGACCAGCGAAAGCGTGTTCTGGGCTGAGGGTGGCGCACGCGTCAGCCTGAACGGCAGCGGCCTGACGGTGCAGGCCTCGCCGCTTAACCGTGCGCTGAAAGGCGCAATCAGTTTCGACAATATGAGTGGTGCGCAGTCGGTCAAAGGGGCTAAACGCATGCTCTACTCCTCTGAAACCGCTGCCCGCGCGGTGGGCAGTCAGATTACGCTGCACACCTATGACGCCAGCAAACTCTCTGCCGGAATGCCGATTCGTTATCTGGGTATCAACGTCGGACAGGTAGAATCTCTGTCGTTAAGCAAAGATAACAATCAGGTCGTGGCGAAAGCCGTACTTTACCCTGAGTATGTGAATGATTTTGCCCGCCTCGGCAGCCGTTTCTCAGTGGTTTCACCGGAGATTTCCGCTACCGGCGTGAATCATCTGGAGACCCTGTTACAGCCGTACGTCAACGTTGATCCGGGCAAAGGCGGTGCCGCACGCACCTTTGAATTGCAGGAGAGCACCATTACCGATTCGCGCTACCTGAATGGCCTGAACATTTATGTTGATGCCACCGAGGCAGGTTCCCTGTCGCTGGGTACGCCGGTGCTGTTCCGGGGTGTGGAAGTGGGTACCGTCACCGGCACGTCACTGGGGAATATGGCGGACCGCGTGCAGATCGCCCTGCGCATCAGTAAGAAGTATCAGCATCTGGTGCGGAACAATTCGGTGTTCTGGCTGGCGTCCGGCTACAACCTCGACTTCGGTCTGGTGGGCGGCGTGGTGAAAACCGGGACCTTCCAGCAGTTTATTCGCGGTGGCATTCAGTTTGCGACGCCACCGACGGTGCCGCTGGCACCGCAGGCGAACCCGGATAAACACTTCCTGCTGCAGGATGAAGCGCCAAAAGAGTGGCGCAACTGGGGAACGGCGATTCCGTCTCCGCGTTAATTTACTCTGAACGGGCAGCCTGGCTGCCCGTTTTCATTCCTCATGGTACACTGCCGCCTTTGCCTTAACTGGAATGTGCCCGTGTCAGATGCGTCTTCGTTTTTCCCCGCCGATTTTCTCTCATTAATGCGTCAGAGCCTGCCCGATGAGGCGAGCTTCACGCAGTTCATCGCTTACAGTCAGCAGCCCCTGCGCCGCAGTATTCGCGTCAATACCCTGAAGATCAGCGTGGCCGATTTTCTGAGCCAGACGGCGGGTTATGACTGGCAGCTGACGCCGGTGCCGTGGTGCGAAGAGGGATTCTGGATCAGCCGGGAAGATGAGAGCCTGCCGCTGGGCAGCGTGGCTGAACATCTCAGCGGCCTGTTTTACATCCAGGAAGCCAGCTCCATGCTGCCGGTAACCGCCCTGTTTGACGCCCAGCCAGAGGTCAGCGCCGTGATGGATATGGCAGCGGCACCGGGTTCTAAAACCACCCAGATTGCGGCGCGGATGGGCAATCAGGGCGTTATCCTGGCAAACGAATTCTCCTCCAGCCGGGTAAAAGTGCTGCACGCTAATATCAGCCGCTGCGGCGTCAGCAACAGTGCGCTGACGCACTTTGACGCGCGGGTCTTCGGGCCAGCGCTGCCGGAACAGTTCGACGCCATCCTGCTGGACGCTCCCTGCTCCGGCGAAGGAGTGATCCGCAAAGATGCAGATGCGCTGAAAAACTGGTCGCTGGCTAGCACCGAAGAGATCGCCGCGACCCAGCGCGATCTGCTCGACAGTGCTTTTCACGCATTAAAACCTGGTGGCACGCTGGTTTATTCAACCTGCACCCTGAATCAGATTGAGAATCAGCAGGTGATTGACTGGCTGTTGCAGCGCTATCCGGATGCGGTTGAGGTCGTGCCGCTCGACGGGCTGTTTGAGGGTGCCGAACGGGCCGCGACGCCCGAGGGCTATCTGCATGTCTTCCCGCAGATGTTCGACAGCGAAGGCTTTTTCGTGGCGCGTCTGCGTAAAACCGCATCAGTCGAGCCCTTACCGCTGCCGGGCTACAAAGTCGGCAAGCTGCCCTTCTCCCATCTCAGCCGTAAGCTGGAAAGTGAGATCGCACAGGCCGCCGCTGCTGTCTCTATCAAATGGGATGAGTCACTGGAACTCTGGCAGCGTGATAAAGAGATCTGGCTGTTCCCTAAAGCGGTCACCCCGCTGCTGGGCAAAGTGCGCTTCTCGCGCATTGGCCTGAAGCTGGCAGAAACCTTTGCCAAAGGCTATCGCTGGCAACATGAAGCGGTGATAGCACTGGCGCAACCTGATGCGACGCAGACCTTTGAGCTCACGGCGGCAGAAGCAGAAGAGTGGTATCGCGGCCGCGATATCTATCCGGAAACTGCCCCGGCAAACAATGAGATGATTGTGACCTGGCAGCAGCAGCCGCTGGGGCTGGCGAAGAAAGTCGGCAGTCGCATCAAGAACAGCTATCCACGCGAACTGGTGCGTGACGGCCGCCTGTTCCGCTGAGTCACTTTAGTTGCAGCATCGTCAGATGATTGCCAAACACTGCGCCGGTATCGATGTAATGCAGATTGGCAATCGTCAGCGGCTGTTTCAGCGGTGTATGACCGAAGTAAAAGGCATCTGCGCCAGGGATGCCCGCCTGCTCACCTGACTCCATCTCCTCCAGTCGCTGACGGCTCCAGACCACCTTTTGCCAGTCGAGTGGTTTATTCAGCGCGTATTCCCGTGCCGGATAGTCCGCATGAGCAATCACAACAGTGCGCTCACCCAATTGCAGATGCAGTATCAGCGGCAGTTCATGACAGTGCCGCAACGCGTGCCGTGCCGCGATTAACGCTGCGCCCCGCAGCCGAAAGAACCAGTCGCCCCCGTTCATCTGCCAGAGCGCCATGTCCTGTCCCTGTAACGCCGACACCGCCATCTCCTCATGATTGCCGCGCACGCAGCGAAACCAGGGCTCCTGCAGTAGCGCCAGACAGCCCAGGCTGTCGGGCCCGCGATCGATGATGTCGCCAACCGAAATCAGTAAATCCTGCTGCGGATCAAACTGATGTTGCTGCAACAGCGCATCAATTTCGCGGCGGCAGCCATGCAGATCGCCAACGACCCAGATCTGTCGCCATGCTGCGCCATTCAGGAATTCATAATACATCGGTGCATGTGCCTCTCTGTGCTGAAAGTACCCTAAGAGTATAAGAGCTGACGGAGAACAGGAGTGAGGAGAGAGAAAGCAGGTTGTGACAGAAAAGGCGTCACACTGTCGGGAATGAAAGATTCGCCGGGCCTGAAAAGTACGTCCCTCCCGGCGCTTATCTCCGGCACTCAGTTAAGGTGGTAGCTCTGTCAGGGACGAAATTCATCATAACGACATCGGGCCGCGCAGGCTATTCTGCCTCTGACGTATTCGTCGTCATTTGAGATCGGCTGCGCATTTTAGCCGGATATTTCTGTAGCTTCTCTGCCGGACGCACCGGACGGCGCACCAGTTCACCACCGCAGTTGGGACAAACATGCGCGAAATGCTCATCGCAGTCAGCGCAGAAGGTGCATTCAAACGAGCAGATGCGTGCCGCCAGAGAGGATGGCGGCAGATCGACGTCGCAGCGTTCACAATTAGGGCGCAGTTCGAGCATGGTGTGACTCCTGAAGAAACGGGTTACCCAGCATCGTCGCTGCTGGCCCGAATGTCGAGCCAGCGACCGGACAGAAGTGAGCCAGATCCGGACATCATACATTTACCCCCCGCAAAGAGGGGCGAACAACGTGATGCCCTGTCGCGGCTATTAATGACGCTGATCTTCGCGAACATCACCGGGATGATCATCGGGCAACACCTCTTCATCAGCCGTATCAGCATCCTCATCGCTCTCCACTTCCGGTTCCTGACCGCCCATCGACGCATGAATCACCTCCTCTTCCAGCGTCGGGATCAGCGCGGCACCCAGTGGCGAGGTCGCCAGACTGTCAGGCATGACCACGTGCGGCAACGGCACTTCGGTTGTCGGAAGCGGACCTGGCGCACGGACAAAACTCAGTCCGCCAATCACCAGCGCACAGAGCGCAAAGAAGAGATAAAGCATATTGCTGCCCAGCGGCTGCATCAGCGCACCCACCACCAGCGGGCCGATACTGGCACCAATACCAAACGCCATCAGCAGACAGGCGGTTAACGACACGCGGCGCTCGGCGGCAACCTGATCGTTGGCCAGCGCCACCTGCAACGGATAGAGCGCGAACTGCATCATGCTGGCGGCAAAGGCGATGCCGATCATCCAGTCAAACGTCAGATGCGGCAGCAGGATCAGCGGCACGCAGATGACGGCAAACAGCATCGCAATGATGAATAACAGCCGCTGACGATCGTAGCGGTCAGAAAGCCAGCTCAGCGGAAACTGCGACACCAGCCCGGCAAAGATCGTAAGACTCATAAAATAGCCGGTCTGGCTGGTGGTAAAGCCTTTGCTGCTGCCATAAACCGGTGCCAGACCGTAGAAGGCACCAATTACCATGCCGGTTACCAGCGTGGTGCCGAGCAGTTTGGGGATAGTGCGGATAAAATAGCCCAGCTCCATCGGGGCTGGCGTCATCGGCCTGACATGAGTGCGGGTGGTCAGCGCTATCGGCACCAGACAGAGCGCGAAACAGAGTGCGACAATCAGCAGCGTGCTGACACCAAATCCGGTCTGCAGGCTCAGTATCACCTGCCCGCCACTCAGTCCAAGGTAGGTCGCGACCATATATAAGCCGAAAATCATGCCACGCTGGGACGATTCCGCCTGATCGTTGAGCCAGCTCTCCAGCACCATGTACTGGCACATCATGCAGAGTCCGATAATCAGACGCAGAAAGACCCACAGCGGAATAAAGTCAGTCAGACCGTGACCCACCACAGAGGCGGTAATAATCCCGGCGCAGGCCACATAGGCGCGGATATGGCCGACGCGGGCGATCAGGTTGTGCCCCACCTTGCCGCCAATCACCAGCCCGATATAGTTTGCCGCGATAATCGCACCAATCAGCGCGCCGTTAACCTGCTCACTGGCCAGCCGCAGGGAGACATAGGTGGTCAGCAGACCGGAACCGAGCAGCATCAACAGCGTGGTGGTGTAGAGCGGCAGAAACGTACTGAATATTTTTCCCATATGACTCCCTGTCTATACCCTTCAGGCATCAGGCCAGCAAAGCCCTAAAGATAGACGATATCGGCAGGCGACGGCGCGTAACAACTCGTCGATGGCAAAAAAAAGCCCGCCAGCACACTGCTGGCGGGCCTGGTTTACACGCTCGGGAAGCTGATATTGCTGCCCGGCGCTTCACGGTTGAGATGGATGAAGTTCAGGTGTCGCTCATACTGATCCAGTATGTCGATGATCACCTGCTCTTTGCTGTAATCCATCAGGTCGTTACCCTGGCTGCCCTCCATCAGGAAGGTTTCCAGTCGGTAGTAGGTCGACTTACCGCTGCGGGCGCGATAGGTAAAGCCCGGAATCGAATATTGCTGCGGCCAGACCTGATAAATGAAGTCCTGCTCTTCGCCCAGATGGACGCGCAGATCCAGATAGCCAATCGGGTTCGCCTCATCTGCTTCGACGCTTTCCAGCGTGACGCGGGCATCACGCAGTTCCAGCTCTTTCGCCACTTCCAGCATCGCCGGGAAAATGGTCTTTTCCATCATCTGCTGGGTATAACGCGAGCCAGGGTAGTTCATCAGGCGTGACAGACGCTTCTTCCAGGTCAGACGGTCGGTCGCATGTGCCAGATAGGGCGCGGTGTCGCGCGTCGCGCTGGCCCGGCGGTGATCCTCAATCTTCAGCGATTTAAACAGACCCGCCATCACAAAGAAGATCACAAAGCTGAACGGCAGTCCCATGATGACCGTGGTGTTCTGCAGGGCAGTAATCCCGTTAGTCATCAGCATGCTCAGCGTCAGCACCCCAATCGCCACGGACCAGAAGATGCGCAGCCAGTTCGGCGCATCGCTGTTAATGTCTTTCAGCCGCGAGGTGAAGTTACCCAGCACCAGCGAACCGGAATCCGCCGAGGTAACGTAGAACAGCATCCCGGTGATGGTGGCAACCGATGCGCTGAGTTTGAACGCCGGATACTGCGCCAGCAGGCTGTAGAAGCCGCGCTCCGCATGGTTCATCACTTCCTGCGCAAATTCCGTATTGCCGTGAATGATCTGGTACAGCGCGGCGTTACCGAATACGGACAGCCACAGCAGCGTAAAGGTAAACGGAATAATCAGCGTGCCCAGTACGAACTCACGGATAGTACGACCGCGTGAGATACGCGCCAGGAACAGGCCGACAAACGGTGACCAGGCCACCCACCACGCCCAGAAGAAGAGCGTCCAGCTGTTCATCCATTGAGTCGGGCGATCAAAGGCAAAGGTATTGAGCGTCATGCCCATGAAGCGGTTGATGTAATCGCCGACGTTCAGCACCAGCGCATTCAGCAGGAACTCCGTGTTGCCGAAGAACAGCACAAACAGAATCAGGCCCAGCGCCATGATCACGTTAAGTTCGGAGAGGAAACGAATCCCTTTATCCACACCCGACGTCACAGAGATGGTGGCGATCACTACGGAGAGGACAATCAGCGCAGTCTGCGCGGTCAGGCCTTCCGGGATATCAAACAGCACTTTCAGGCCGTAGTTGAGCTGCACGACCCCAATGCCGAGCGTAGTGGCGATACCAAAGATGGTGCCGACCACGGCTGCGATATCTACCGTGTGACCTATCGGACCATAGATGCGTTTACCGAAGATGGGATAGAGCGCCGAACGAATAGTCAGCGGCAGGTTATAACGGTAGCTGAAGTAGCCCAGCGCGATGCCCATCAGTGCATACATCGACCAGCCGGTCAGTCCGTAGTGGAACAGCGTCCAGACCATCGCCTGGCGGGCGGCTTCCAGCGTCTGCCCTGCTCCTTCCGGCGGCTGCATATATTGCGTCACCGGTTCGGCGACCGAGAAGAACATCAGGTCGATGCCGATCCCGGCGGCAAACAGCATGGCGGACCAGCTGAGTACACTGAATTCGGGTTTGGAGTGCTCCGGCCCGAGCTTAATCGAGCCAAAGCGTGAGCAGGCCATATAGAGCACAAAGACAATATAGAGGGTGGCAGCCAGCATGTAGTACCAGCCGAAGGTGGCGGAAACCCAATTGACCGCCTTGAGGATCCAGCTCGCGGCCAGTTCACTGTAGAGAATCGTCACAAGTGAAAACGTCAGAATCAATCCGGCAGAGGTATAAAATACAACGGGATTGAGTCTGTCTTTTTCACCGGCAGGTGGATTATTCATCAATTACCTCTGGTTAATATCCTGAAAATACGCAATGGATAACGTTTGCCGCTCACGGGGTTTTCAGGCCGTGCGGCCTCATCTCGTTCTGTCACTTCCTGTTTAAGCGCAGCGGCTGGTAAAGAGCTTAGCACTCATTACCGTTTCGCTTACGCTACATTTAAAGAACACTACCCTAACAAATTTTCTTTTTATATTGAACGTGCAATCAAAAAAAGATTTAATAGGGGCTCGATTTGAGGGTGGAGCTGGAGCTATGCCAAAGGTAGGGATGCAGCCGATACGTCGTCGGCAACTGATTGATGCGACCCTGAGCACGATTAATGAGATGGGGATTAATGATGCCACGATTGCCCAGATCGCCCGTCGGGCGGGGGTCTCTACCGGCATCATCAGTCACTACTTCAAAGACAAGAACGGTCTGCTGGAAGCCACGATGCGTGACGTGACGCGTCAGCTGCGCGAGGCGGTGCTGACGCGGCTGAAACCGCTGGCCGATGCCTCCGCAGAACAGCGGCTGTGCGCCATTGTCGACGGGAATTTTGATGAAACCCAGGTGCACACCGCAGTAATGAAAGCCTGGCTCGACTTCTGGTCGAGCAGCATGCATCAGCCCCAGCTCAACAGACTTGAGCGGGTCAGCAGCCGTCGGCTCTTCTCAACGCTGGTGGTCGAATTCCGTCGTGAACTGCCACTGGATAAAGCACGCCTGGCCGCACACGGCCTGGCGGCCCTGATCGACGGTCTGTGGCTGCGCGCCGCGCTGAGCGGTAAGCCATTCGATCCCGCTATCGCCCTCACACTGACCACCCAATTCATCCGTCAGCAACTGGCTGGCGAGCACGAATAACGGAAGGAGAAAACATGTCCCGATTCACCGAGCAGAAACTCTACATCGATGGCGCTTATGTTGCCGCAGCGTCTGGCGAAACGTTCCAGACGATCAATCCGGTCAACGGCGAAGTGCTGGCAGAGGTTCATGCCGCCGGCCAGGACGATGTCAATCGCGCCGTTGCTGCCGCCAGAAAGGGCCAGAAGGTCTGGGCCGCGATGACCGCCATGGAGCGTTCACGCATCCTGCGTCGCGCCGTCGATATTCTGCGTGAGCGTAATGATGAGCTGGCAGAGCTGGAAATGCTCGACACCGGTAAACCTTACAGCGAAACCTCCGCGGTCGATATCGTCACCGGTGCAGACGTGCTGGAGTACTACGCGGGTCTGGTTCCGGCGCTGGAAGGTCAGCAGATTCCCCTGCGTGAAACCTCCTTTGTTTATACCCGCCGCGAACCGCTGGGCGTGGTCGCCGGTATCGGTGCCTGGAACTACCCGATTCAGATCGCCCTGTGGAAATCCGCACCTGCACTGGCTGCGGGTAACGCGATGATTTTCAAACCCAGCGAAATGACCCCGCTTACCGCCCTGAAGCTGGCAGAAATCTACACCGAAGCGGGCCTGCCGGATGGCGTGTTTAACGTGCTGCCGGGCATCGGTTCGGTTACCGGTCAGTTACTGACTGAGCATCCAGGTATCGACAAAGTCTCCTTCACCGGCGGCGTTGTCAGCGGCAAAAAAGTGATGGCCAATGCAGCGGGTTCAACGCTGAAAGAGGTCACCATGGAGCTGGGCGGTAAATCCCCGCTGATCATCTTCGATGATGCCGATCTCGATCTGGCCGCTGACATCGCCATGATGGCGAACTTCTACAGCTCCGGTCAGGTCTGCACCAACGGCACCCGCGTCTTTATTCCTGCAAAACTGCAGGCGGCGTTCGAGGCCAAAATCAGCGAACGCGTTGCCCGTATCAAAGCAGGCAACCTGCGTGACCCGGCCACCAACTTTGGTCCGCTGGTCAGCTTCAGCCATCGCGACAACGTGATGCGCTACATCGAGTCCGGCATTGCTGAAGGCGCACGCGTGCTGTGCGGCGGCAAACGTCTGACCGGTGGCGATTTCGACCAGGGTGCCTGGGTGGCACCGACCGTGTTCACCGACTGCCGGGATGAGATGAAGATTGTCCGTGAAGAGATCTTCGGGCCGGTGATGTCGATTCTGAGCTACGAAACCGAAGAAGAAGTGGTCCGCCGCGCCAACGACACCGAATTTGGTCTGGCCGCCGGACTGGTGACGCAGGATCTGAATAAAGCACACCGTGTGATTCATCAGATCGAAGCCGGTATCTGCTGGATCAATACCTGGGGCGAGTCCGCGGCAGAGATGCCGGTGGGCGGCTACAAGCACTCCGGCATTGGCCGCGAGAATGGCCTGATGACGCTGCAGAGCTACACCCAGGTGAAGTCAGTGCAGGTTGAGCTGACGCGTTTTCAGTCAGTCTTTTAATCACTTAACCTGAGGAACGACGAATGGAATTTGATTACATTATTATTGGAGCCGGATCCGCAGGAAACGTTCTGGCGACCCGCCTGACCGAAGAAAGCAATGTGAGCGTTCTGTTGCTGGAAGCGGGCGGCCCGGATTACCGTTTTGATTTTCGCACCCAGATGCCTGCGGCCCTTGCCTTCCCGCTGCAGGGAAAACGCTATAACTGGGCGTATGAAACCGAGCCAGAGCCTTACATGAACAACCGGCGCATGGAGTGTGGTCGCGGCAAAGGTCTGGGCGGTTCATCACTGATTAATGGCATGTGTTACATCCGCGGCAACGCGATGGATCTGGACAACTGGGCCAGCGAGCCGGGGCTGGAGAACTGGAGCTATCTGGACTGCCTGCCCTACTACCGTAAAGCGGAGACCCGTGATATCGGCCCGAACGATTTCCACGGCGGCGATGGCCCGGTGTGCGTTGCAACCCCGAAAGCGGGCAACAACGTGCTGTTTGAAGCGATGATTGAGGCGGGCGTGCAGGCGGGCTATCCGCGCACCGACGACCTGAATGGTTACCAGCAGGAAGGTTTCGGTCCGATGGATCGTACCGTGACGCCAAAGGGTCGTCGTTCCAGCACCGCGCGTGGCTATCTCGATATGGCCAAAGGCCGCACTAACCTGAAGATCGTTACGCATGCTACCACCGATCGCATCATCTTTGACGGTAAGCGCGCGGTCGGCGTGGAGTATCTGCAGGGCGACAGCAACACCATTAACAAAGTCACCGCTCGCCGTGAAGTGCTGCTGTGCGCGGGTGCTATCGCCTCGCCGCAGATCCTGCAGCGTTCTGGCGTGGGTTCGCCTGAGCTGCTGAAGCAGTTCGACATCCCGCTGGTGCATGACCTGCCGGGCGTGGGTGAAAACCTGCAGGACCACCTGGAGATGTATCTGCAGTATGAATGTAAAGAGCCGGTTTCTATCTATCCGGCCCTGAAGTGGTGGAACCAGCCGAAGATCGGTGCAGAGTGGATGTTTAACGGCACCGGTATCGGCGCCAGCAACCAGTTTGAAGCAGGCGGCTTTATCCGCAGCCGCGAAGAGTTCACCTGGCCGAACATTCAGTATCACTTCCTGCCGGTGGCGATTAACTACAACGGGTCTAACGCCGTTGATGCTCACGGTTTCCAGTGTCACGTCGGCTCAATGCGTTCGCCAAGCCGCGGTCATGTGCGCCTGAAGTCACGCGATCCGCGTCGTCATCCGGCCATTCTGTTTAACTACATGTCACATGAGCAGGACTGGCACGAGTTCCGCGATGCAATCCGCATTACGCGCCAGATCATCAACCAGCCAGCGCTGGATAAGTATCGTGGCCGTGAAATCAGTCCGGGCCTGGATTGCCAGACGGATGAGCAGTTGGATGAGTTCGTGCGCAACCACGGTGAAACCGCCTATCATCCGTGCGGCACCTGTAAGATGGGTAACGACCCGATGGCCGTCGTGGATGGCGAAGGACGTGTGCATGGATTGCAGGGATTACGCGTTGTGGATGCGTCGATTATGCCGCTGATCATTACCGGTAACCTGAATGCCACCACCATCATGATTGGTGAGAAGATTGCCGATAAGATCCGAGGCCGCGATCCGCTGCCACGCAGCACCGCCTCTTACTATGTCGCGGGTGACGCGCCGGTTCGCACCGTGCCGCAGCGCGCAGAGTAATTGGTGACAGCGTCACGTAATAATGGCCGGGCACGCTGTTGCCCGGCTTTTTTTATGCAGAGTTTAATGGATCCCCTTTTCCATACATCCTTTTACATAGCCTTCTTTTTTCAAACCATCAAACCTTAACCTGCATCAAATAAAGCAGCATCTGCTGTTGATTTCATGATGTCCAGAATGCTATAAATCCGGCGTGTATTTAACCGGAGGCACTATCCGTCCACTGATGAGAAGCAACAATGTGGATGCGTTGTAAATTTTATGAGCAGAATGTTCATGTCACATCTTACCCCCACCTTCCTTTCTGGCTGGAACGCCGCCGATCAGCACTGGCGTAACGCCCTGTAGTCCCCTCACCACTTCGACACTGTTCTGAGTCTGCCCTGTGTACTGTGGCAGGTCGTCATTTATCGTTGCTGGAGAGCATCCATGTTCGCCTGGATTTTATTATCACTCGCTATTGTTACTGAAATTATTGGTACCCTTTTCATGAAGTGGTCCAGCGTTAATGGCAGCCATTCAGGCTACCTGATGATGCTGGGCATGATTGCCTGTTCCTATATTCTGCTGAGTTTCGCCATCAAACGTATCGCGCTGGGCGTGGCTTATGCCCTGTGGGAAGGTATCGGCATCATGCTGATTACCTTATTCAGCGTGCAGCTGTTTGGGGAAGCGCTGTCCGCGCTGAAAATCTGCGGGCTGGTGACGCTGATCGTCGGGATTGTGTTGATCAAAACCGGCACCCAATCATCAGCGGAGGTTAATCATGGTCATGGCTGATTTTGTGCATGCCGCCTGGCTGGCGCTGGCGATCATGCTGGAGATTGCCGCCAACATATTCCTTAAATATTCT
Organism: Pantoea sp. SM3640; assembly: GCF_015654165.1. Classification (NCBI taxonomy): domain Bacteria; kingdom Pseudomonadati; phylum Pseudomonadota; class Gammaproteobacteria; order Enterobacterales; family Erwiniaceae; genus Pantoea; species Pantoea sp. SM3640. Next base: position 1,595,506 of record NZ_CP064872.1, on the reverse strand, counting down.
GACGGGTTTAAGAAACCGCTGCACGGCGTGCTGTCACTCTGCTGTGTCCTGCTCGCGTTCAGCGCACTGGCTCAGGCGGTCAAAGGTATCGATCTGTCGATTGCCTATGCCGTCTGGGGCGGTTTTGGCATCATCGCCACGGTTGCGGCCGGATGGGTGCTGTTTGGTCAGCGACTGAACCGCAAAGGCTGGGCGGGTCTGACCCTGCTGCTGGCCGGTATGATCCTGTTAAAGCTGGCCTGACGGATCCCCGTAATCAGTAATCCAGGTTAAGGGTGTGTCACCGCACGCCCTTAACTTACTGTGCTTTACCTCCCTTTCCCGATTGATTTTTCTCTCTTTCCTGTGCTCGGAATCCTCTTACTTTTGTAAAGGGCCGTTTACATATCTTTTGCCTTAAGGCTTAGTGAGCGCCAAAAGCCGGATAAAAACGAGGAAAAGTTATGTCTGCAACACGAGGTTGGTCAACGGAGCTGGAAGGATTACGCGGCATTGCCTCTCTCTGGGTTCTGGTTGGCCATATCAGCTTACTGGTTCATTGCCACATCACGCTGATTTCATCACCGGGCATCGGGGTCGACCTGTTTATTCTGTTATCGGGTTATCTGATGGCAAAAAACTACGTCGAGCGCCAGCAGAAGGAGCCATGGCAGAGCGCGGAGACGATTAAGAAGTTCTGGATCCGCCGCTTCTTCCGTATCGCCCCGCTCTACTATCTGCTGTTAATCATCGCCCTGCTTTATGGCCCGTGGTTTGGTGAGATGCGTGACACCATTGCGCATTTCTATTCCGGCACCGCCACGGAGTCGTCGCGTTACAACGACCAGTCACTGGCAAACATCCTGACTCACTTCAGCTTCCTGTTCGGCCTGCTGCCCGAGTATGGGTTTAACACCGTGCTGCCAGACTGGAGCATTGGGCTGGAGATGCAGTTCTATCTGCTGTTCCCGTTCATCATGCTGGTCACGCTGCGCTTTGGTTATGCCGCCTCGCTGATTGGCATCATGGCGCTCTGCTGCGCCGGTCGCTATGTGCTGGCCGATTATTATGAAGCGTTTGAGATGCCTTCGATGATCCTGATTAAGCTGAACATGTTCCTGGCTGGAATGCTGCTGGCCGAAGCGATTCGCCGTAAATCCCTGCTCTATGTTGCCTTTGCGCTGCTTGGCCCGGTCGTCACCGTAGCGATTGGCATGGACGCGATTAAGCTGCAGGTGATTATGGAGGCGCTGATGATCGTCGGTATGGCGGCAATTCTGTGGCAATACCCGCAGGGCAGCATGATGGCTCAGCTGATTGCCCTGCCGCGTAAGCTGCTGAACAACCGCCTCAGCACCTGGCTGGGTGACGTCTCGTTCTCAGTCTATCTGCTGCACCTGCTGATTGTGATCCCGCTGATCGCCCTGCTGCTCACTCACACCGACATTGAGTATAAGAGCGATATGACACGCTTCCTGATTGTCTGCGTTTCCGCTATCCCGGTAACCTATGCGCTGGCTTCTTTACTCTATAAGTATGTTGAGAAGCCCGGCATTCAGATGGGTAAGCGCGTGCTGAAGCCGAAGCTGGCCGATCAGACCAGCTAAGTTCGCTAATAATCATGATTAAGCCCCTGACTGGGGCTTTTTTTGCCTCTGGCGCTCGTTATCAGCCCTTCACAGGCATTGATGACGCGCCGTCGCCAGCATGCCTGCTGAGGTGAACTACACTTTCCCGGTTAGCAATCTGACGCAAAGGAGAGAACATGAGCATTCAGCATCTGCTGCTATCCAGTGACGGTGGCGCGGTGATTATTGAAGCAGAACAACTCGAAAGCGAGCTGGTTATCCCGCCCCATCTGCAGACCCTGAGCGGCGGTGAAGCTGACAGTGATACCGGCCATCGGGTGGCGGTCACAAAGCATTACTGTAAGGGACGCTACTATGCGGTTGCCCTGGATCGCCATGCGGCCAGTAATGAAATCGATGACGTGATTGACCTGCTGCATCCTGCCCCGCTGGATTAGCCTTTGTCGGCCACGCTGCCTTTAACGGCATGTTCCGCTGAGGCCACGGCGGGAAAACGGCCTGTTAATGCATTACTGCCACGCGGCATCACCATTTTCAGAAGAGGAAGAGCATTATGGAAAAGAAGAAGTGGTTTGTTTCCTACGTGATTAAGCCAAAAGGTGAAAATCATGTTACGACGCACGCCTTTATTGAAGGTGACAATGTTGAGGAGGCGCTCGAAGCCTTTATGTTTGAAACCAAAAAAAGCCTGTCGCTGGAAACTGAAGAGCTAACGCTGCTGTCGGTAAGTCTGGTGTAACCTCTGATTAACCTCGCGTTCGCGGGGTTTTTTCTGCCCTATGTGAGGGTCATTTTCTATTTATATTATTTATAGTTTCCCTGGTGCGGCACTCAGTTACTTAGTGGGATAAGGCCAGGCGTGATCCATGCCCATGGATGACATCAGGCCGGTCACAGCCAGATACGCCAGTATCAGGACAAACAGTACAATTGCAGCAATTTCAATGGATTTAAGTAAGTGATGCTTCGCCATAAATAACCCTCCTTCAGTTGTGTGTAATCAAGACCTCACCTCATAAACTATAATGTTACCGGTAAAGTGCAAGTGAAAATCACATAATGAAACATAAAGCCGTGCTTATTAATGTTTGTAGAGAATACGCGTTAAGGGTTTCACGTGGCAGGACCAGGCATTTCAGGCATAAAAAAGCCCGCAATGCGCGGGCCTTAATGACAATCAGTTGGATCTTAACTGGCAGACTGACCGGTAAAGTCGATCACCATCCTGCCGCGGATTTTGCCGTGAATCATCTCATCGAAGATGGCATTGACCTCACCAATCTTCCTTTTAGTTACCTTAGGCACCACCTTGCCTTCTGCCGCAAACTGGAACGCTTCCGCCAGATCGTTGCGCGTTCCGACCAGCGATCCCACCACCTGGATGCCATCAAGCACCAGTCGCGGGATATTCAGGCTCATCGCTTCCGGCGGCAGTCCGACTGCTACGACCCGACCTCCGGCTCTGACCGCATCCACCGCCGAGTTAAAGGCCGCTTTGGCGACGGCTGTAACCACAGCCGCATGTGCCCCACCGGTTTTCTCCTGAATAAAGCGTGCCGCATCTTCGCTGGCAGAGTTGACGACCAGATCGGCACCCATCTCTTTCGCCAGTGCCAGCTGTCCGTCACTGACATCAATCGCAATCACTTTGGCATTGAAGACGTTTTTCGCATATTGCAGAGCGAGATTACCCAGCCCGCCAAGGCCATAAATTGCCAGCCACTGCCCCGGTTTAACCTCGGATACTTTTACCGCTTTGTACGTAGTGACACCGGCGCAGGTGACGCTACTGGCGGCGAAAGGATCGAGCCCATCGGGAACTTTAACCGAGTAGTCAGCAACAACAATACACTCTTCAGCCATACCGCCATCGGCGGTATAACCGGCATTGATGACGTCTCTGCAGAGCGTTTCGTTACCGGAATTACAATATTCACAGTGCCCGCAGCCCTTGAAGAACCAGGCGACGCTGGCGCGATCGCCCGGCTTGAGCGAGGTGACATCCGGCGCGACCTCCTCAACGATGCCGATCCCTTCATGACCCAGCGTGACGCCGGTCTTGTCACCAAAATCACCGTTCTTCACATGCAAATCGGTATGGCATACACCACAGCATTCCATCCTGAGCCGCGCTTCGCCGGTTTTGAGAGGACGCAGCGTCTTCTCAACCACTTCAACCTGGTGTTCACTATTAGCAATTGCCGCTTTCATAAACATTCCTCCTTTTGACTGGAGATTAAGAATAAGCCAAACGGAGATGATGACAAGATGACAGGTAAGCTTTGGGTGCTTGCTGCGAGAGTTGTTGTGACTTTTGCGAGTGGGGTCGGTTTTTTAGGGATTGTGTTTAGCGGCAACGCTTCGTCAGGCTTACGTTCTCTGTCGGGTAGAGATGAAGCGCGCTTACTGAACAATTTGGTCAGGTGAACATTGCCCGTTAAAAGGGGCGATTAAGCCCCAGTCGCTTCAGAAGATTTCGTACTGATTGCTCAAACGTCTCTTAAGAGTGCCAGCGGTGGATGCCACTGTCAGCGGGTGGCGGCCCCATATGCTGAGCGGCACTATCCGGCGCTGGCGGTGGTCCCATATGCTGAGAAGCGTTGTTTGCGGGCGCAGCCGGCCCGGCGTGATGGCTCCAGCTGGTGTTGTTATGCTGGCTTTCATGATGACGATGCCAGTCAGAAGATGGACCACGGTGATGACCACCATCAGCCATCACACAACCTGACATTGCGGCACTTGCCAGCGCTAGAATCACACAAGGAATAACTTTTTTTATGAACATAACTGACCCTGGTTAAATATCACTGGGGCAGGTTACGTCCCGGTTTTTATACGGTGGGTAAATGTTAGAAGGGGTTTGGGGAGGATGTTGGGGGAGGTTGATTGAGGTCAATTTTGGGGATGACCTGCTATCGGGAAAGGATCGATTATGCTGTCAGTAAGGTGAAAGCGTCAATGAGCATTAACTGGACCTAAGATAATGACAAAAATAGTGGAGCAGTGATTGATTTTTGAGCACGCCACTGATCGTTAGTCAGATAAACGGATACGCTTTCTTAGCCTCAATCAGTGACGACAAGTTGATATAATCACTACATATAAACCAGGTCTCCTTTTAAGGGTGTTACTCTTCTCTCACTTTAATCGCTAATGATTTGAATAGAACATTTAAATATTTCCGGATCGAGCTAATACCATCTATTGTATTTAATATACACATAAGAAACGATAGCTACCCATGATATGCTAAGAAGCCCTGCATGCTCTGGAATAAACCGGATAAAAATGTACAAACCTGCCATAATGACAGCAAAAGGTATTAAATAGAAAAAAGACTGTACTAGCCATAAAAGTACACGCTTCATTTATTCAATATCTCATATAAAGCATCTGCGATTTTTTCTTCATTATTATCCCCTGAATTTATCTGATAAATTATCTGGCTCATTTGAGGCTCAATCAGAAAGTAAAGCATTTCGATATTTTCCTGACACAAGGAATGATAGTAAGAAGGATCCTGAAACTTCAGCCTGTTAGCTGCAGCTGCGGCAATTTGTGCATTAGCATACAGCGTAGCCCCATTCACAAACCATGTAGAGAAGGAGTTAACGATTTGGATATGTTTTTTTTTGAAATCGCCACTTTCAAGAATTAAATTAGCGAGAGTCAGTGACAGGGAAAGCTTGTTAGCTTTGGTTGAAGCATGTTCTGCTGCTTTGCCGATCAATTGCTGGATCCGAGACACAAGATCACTACTTTTTTGAGGCCCGAGTTTTGTTAAGGTTTTACGAAAATAAATTTCAACCATATCAAGACTAACGTCACCCCTTGCATATATTTCACCCAAAGCGAGAACTAACCTTTTGTCCTCTCTCCACGTATCACGGCATGAACTGCGATAATATTCATCGGCAACGAAACATGAACCATAATTCATAAGCCTTTGACTACCTAATCTGAATTTTTCAATTGTAGATATATGGTCTGCATGGATGTCATTAAGAGAATTTGTAAGAACTACCGCTAGCTGCTTATTAGCCTGCATCTTCAATTGCAAATAGGTTTGTGACATTATTTAGGTCCATGTTGTATCATTTAACCAATTTTTGATCATGTTCACCTTTAAGGGCAAGAAAGAAGATGAGTAAAGCAAAAAAAATGTTGATTTATGTCCCTGTTGTTATTATTTTTTTTCTAATTATACCGGAGATTACCCTTCGACTAACGACACCTGAACAGCTGGCAAGTCTGAGTGATTTTACAAGCTTAGGAGGAATGCTGAACCCATTGCTTTCATTAATGATTTTTTTAGGATTTTTTTCGATCTTTCTGGCTGTTATCACCGTATCCGTTTCCAAAAAAATCTATCAGACAAGAGCAAACTCAAAGAACAAATGAAGTCTGGTATTAGCTGTAATTGGCTTCACTTACAATGACTGCCAATTAAGCACATGACTAATATTGATTTTAGCGTTCTGTAATTATTGCTCCCTTTTTTCGGAGCGAGGCAGGCGGAACAAGCACCTAAAATCGTTGTTTCCCGGACAACGTCACCAAGTCGATACTGATTTTCGATGAAAAACAACGTGAGCATGTCATAGGCTGAGACACAGAAAGTCTTTGAAAGGGTTAATGTATTTTCATACATGGATGAGTGTACTGAGGTTTCGGTAAATCCCGCTATCTTTGGTAAATAATAATTCTGATGAGTTGATTCAAATCCTGGCTTCAGCTTCAGCCAACCAAAAAAAGACCGAATACCTTTCTATCCTTACAATATCAATTACTTATAATGATATTTGGCGACAAGTTGGCTACAAAACCAGCTTGCCGTAAATTTTCTTAAAAGAATGCGTTTGTAGGGCTACAGGACATAAATTTTAACTCAAATTAAAACTCTATAATTTATTACATCTTCATACATCTTTTGTATCAATTCTGCCAAGTCGTGCATTAAATTCGATATATTGCTATCTTCAAAGTTTAAAGCCTCGATAACATAATTTATTCTTTCACTACTTGGTAAATAATGAGACGGGGAATTGCTATCGATAGCTGAGAAGAAAAGTGCAATACCGCAAATGGCAAGATTGATATTAATATCTTCAATATCGAATATCAAACTTGCAAGCCTAATCCCCCATGTATCAGCTTCTTTTTCTACTTCTACTGGATCTAAATCTCCATTCTGGTGTTTTAGCATAGCATGTGAGTATTCATGAGCAGCTATGAATAACTCACAACCTCTTAACATGTCAGAGTAAATTTTATATCCATTTTCGCCAAATGAATGTGCGGATGAGTATGCTAAACTTCCATCAACATTATAATGATCAAAAAAATGTCTCCAGTTTTTCAAATCATCACTAAATTCTAGTAATGTATCTTTATTTTCGGCATCGACTAAGAAATCATGCCACACTTTATGCCATTCTTTCTTATCACCACCTTTCAACAAATCTTTAGGCATTGAGTTAACAAAAATAGAAAAGACCCCACTAATAAATTGAAAAAGGCCTGATTCAAAAACAACAAATACTTTTGATTCATTTTCATTCTTAACTGGCACTGCTAAAGCACTAACTTTACCCGTAGGAACACAGCAAAACCCGGCATAGTTTTCATGATTGAAAGGAAATAACTTGCTGACCACCCCAACTTTAGACATTAATTCCGAAGCGATACCAAAACTCAACCTATCGTCAAATTTTGTAGGCAGTTCAACAACATCTGAGATTCTATCATTCAATTTACTTCGTATAAGATCAGTAATTTCTAGCTTACTTAAAGCTTCATTTGTACCTACATCTTCATTAAATCCTTTAAGAATTGCATCTTCTTTCATAAATTGGTTTGAATTGTGTTTGAATACGATATTTTCCAGATAAACCTCAAGCTTCGCATAAAGTTCATCATGTTCAGATAAATACTTCATACCATCTCCAAGAGAAATTTCTTAAGTTAACGTAAGATGATAACGACAACATCCATTTCTAATCATTAAAAGCCATTGTTATTATCACTTTCCCTGAAACTGAAATTTCATCCAAACCACAAATGAAATCACTACCTTTCCCTGTTACATTTATTTTATTTCTTGGCAATAAAGTTACGTCATAAATATCGAATTTTCCATTAACACTAATTAACCAGCGTCCATTACTTATATCTTTAAAACCTAAGTCAACCATCCATGCCCCCACGCTGCTTGAAATAAAAACTGGCTCACTAATTGATTTTGATAAAAAGCTTAAATCAGCGAACCATTCTCCAGTATTATTCAGCACGCCTCTGTCAAGAATTTTATGAGGAATTCTTTGACCAAAAATTTCTTCTACATGTTTACGTGTCTGTTTTCCTTTCCCTGTTGCGAGCCACTCTAGAGAACAGCCAGTATCAATTGCACATGTCACGACAACATCACCGGGAAAATAATTTCTTCTCACCCATGTACTGACAGTTGCGGAAGATATGCCAAGAAGTTCGCAAAGTTGCTTTTGAAGGGTGAAACCATATGCATCCATGATTCTGCGCAGCACTGCTTTGCCGCCATTGGACGTGATTTCTTTCAAAAGAGCTTCGCCAGAAGGCAGCTCTATATCTCGCTCTAAATTTGCATTTGCAAGCTTTCCATTTAAAAGCCATTGCAGATCTACGTCGGTATCAAGTACGCACTTTATAATCGCGCTCCCCGGCACGCTATTACGTTGTGACCATGCACTTACGTTATTTGAGGGAACATTAAGGGCTTTAGCCAATGCACGCTGTGTCGTTACACCATAAGCCGCAAGCAACCTCTCAATCACTTCTTGGGCATTTGACTCTAAGTTAGGCATACATAACCAACCACAAAAGTAGTTTACATGAGCACAATTGTGATCTAACGTATGTACACACCACATGTAACACCGTAGAACACGCTATTTAACAGGAGATATTGCGTTATGCATACTGAAAATGCAAACAGACAGAACGCATTTGACTTAGTGCAATCTCAAGATTTTATTGCCAATGTCGCAGCGATTTTGATGCCAGCCATCAGTGACGCGGTAAACGACGCCGTCACGCTCGCCACATCCCCAACCATGTCTAAGCAGGACTTTGCTGCAGCCAACCGCATCAGCCTGTCTGTGCTGGAGAAATGGATTGCTAATGGCGTTGTCTTGCTTGCCCCTACTCCATCTTTCACCTACACGCAGAACCGCACTAATCGTAAGACCGGCGAAGTGGTAGAAACTACCATGACGAAACATGGCAATCCGCTTATCAATGTTGCTGCATGGCGTGAGAAGAACCGCCAGCAGGCAATCAAATGCCGCTACATCAAACCATAACTTGATTTTGCAAGTTAAGAAGGAGCTGAGCATGTTTGATTTCAAGGTTTCTACCCATACCCATTACGACGATGCCTGTCGCAAATTCGCGTTAGCTCACAACATGGAAGACGTCGCTAAGAAGTCCGGGATGCGTGCGCAAACTCTGCGTAACAAACTGAATCCAGATCAGCCACATCAGCTTACCGTCTTAGAAGTTTTAGCTCTCACTGATGTCACTGAGGATGCAACGTTAGTTGATGGCCTGCTGGCGCAAATCCAGTGCCTCCCTTGTGTCCCGGTAAACGAAGTTGCAGATGAAAAATTCCCCCTGTATGTCATGAAAGCTACCGCAGAAGTGGGCCAGTTAGCAGCTGGGGCAACCTCTACAGAACCTATGACTGCCAATTGTAAACGCGGCCTGCTGCAAAATGTTAATAGTGGTATTCGCTGCTTAACCCTGGCCGCAATGGCAGTACAAGCACGTATTCAGGCTAACCCGGCACTGTCCTCAACTGTCGATGCTATCAGCGGCATCGGTGCATCATTTGGCATGAGTTGAGGGGGAATCATGATCTCACTGGCTGCAAGGCTCACACGTCAAAGCCCATCCATGTCATACGGACACGGCTGGATCATGGGAGAAAACGGTCAGCGCTGGAATCCAGTAACGCCATCATCTCCAGAAGTAAAAGCACAAGCATTACCTAAGAGGGGCGGATCATGGCTATCGAAGGCGATTCCATGTTGGTCGAGCTGACAGCCGGTCAACGCGTTGCAGCGCTGAATCATGTTGCACTGCTTCGCGCGCAACTGATGGGCGGTAATTGCGAAAAAGATGTAGCCCGTTTTATTGCTGAAATGCGCGATGTGACTGACAACAATTATCAGGATAACAAACGTGCTCTAAGTGCCATTTTCTTCCTGGCAAACATTGGTAAAGACCGGCACTCAGCCGATTTTACTGATCTCACTACTGATGAAAGAAACGCGTTGATTCGCGCAATGAACCACCTGAAAGCCGTTGTGAGTTTGTTCCCCAAACGAATGACTCTTTCGAACTAAATAATACAAAGCATTTAAATGGCGTAAACCCGCCGGGATTCGCTTTGTCTGAATTAAGGAAAATCACATGCTGAATAAATCATCTGGTACCAGTAAACCTGCTTCATATATCGAACTCGATATGATGCTGAATGATGCACGTAAGGAAGAGCGTCTTGCTCGTGCAGAACTTATGGCCTCACGCCTCAATGTATTGGCATGGAAAATCCGTAGTGATGGAATGACACACATTGAAGCAGCCGAGCTACTTAATCAGGAAGCAGAAAAAATCCAGGCACAGGTTGAGGAGTCGCATTAATGGCTGACTCAATGGACATCGTGCAACAGCGCACCGATGAAATGCTAGCTCGCAACATCGCCAATATCGTCAATCGCGCGCCTGCTATAAGCGCCTCATTTTGTGAAGACTGTGATGCCCCAATTCCTGAAAAGCGCCGCCGCGCGTATTTGGGTGCAACTCGCTGTGTTTTCTGCCAGGAAATTGAGGAACAGCGCAATAAACACCGGCAGGATAATTCCTGATGCATGAGGAATTTGCTTACCCGTGGAATGCTCCACGGGAAGCCATCGCCAGCCCCTATCACAACTATGAGGAAATGCGCAGCCGCAGTCAGATGATTGCGGCTTTAGTGCGTGCGCAGGAGCTACTTGAAAAGCAGCCGACCCTGATACAGCTCGACGTTAAACGCCGCGTCAGTGATCTGGAAAAGACGCACGGAACAGCCCGCGCCAATGCGTACTTAACAAAGACATTTGTTGAGCGCACATTGCCACGCGTTGAAACCGTTAACGCTCAATATCGTCTTGGAGAGATGACCAGCGGCACGTTTAACCTGCTGGCCGGGCATTCCGCAAAAGGAGCTGGCGCGGCCAGTGCAGGTGGTCAGCTGTGGGAGCTGATGCGCCGCTTCAACCGACTGCCTGACATGGCGCGCGCCGACATCGATCTACTGGCCGGGGATGTCGCTAATTTCATCCTCGCCGAGCTGGTACAGGTACACGCGCAGGCCAGCAACGAGTCAGATTACAAATACACGCATCGTGTTTACATGACTGCCGCCACCATCACCCAAGAGCTGAGTCAGACGCCTCCACTGTGGGAAAAGGTCACGTCACGCCTTTTTGACCCGGAGGAAGTTACGCCGGCAATCCTGCGTATGCAGAAGGAAAAATGGTGGAAAGGCAGGCTGCGTCGCGTCGCCGCATCATGGCGTGAACATCTCCAAATCGCACTGGCAAACGTCAGCAAAAAACATACCCCCTATGCCAGCAGCATGACCGTTTCAGAGTGGCGCGAGCAGAAGCGCCGTACCCGTGAGTTTCTGAAGGGAATGGAGCTGGAAGACGAAGAAGGCAACCGCATCAGCCTGATCGAGAAATACGACAGCAGCGTGGCCAATCCGGCGATTCGCCGCTGCGAGCTGATGACCCGCATTCGCGGCTTCGAAAACATCTGCAACGAGATGGGCTTTATTGGCGAGTTCTACACGCTGACCGCACCCGCGCGCTATCACGCCACAATCAAAACCGGGCATCGTAACCGAAAATGGAACGGTGCCAGCCCGGCCGACACGCAGCGTTATCTCTGCAGCGTCTGGCAGAAAATCCGCGCCAAGCTGCACCGCGAAGAAATCCGCATCTTCGGGATTCGAGTTGCTGAGCCTCATCACGACGCGACCCCACACTGGCACATGCTGATGTTTATGCGCCCTGAACAGGCTGAGCGCGTGCGCGAAATTATGCGCGATTACGCCTGGCAGGAAGATGGTAGCGAGCTGACGACAGACAAGGCCCGTAAGGCACGTTTTCACGCCGAGGCTATCGACCCGGATAAAGGCAGCGCAACGGGTTACGTTGCTAAATACATTTCCAAAAATATTGATGGTTATGCGCTGGATGGTGAGACAGACGACGAGAGCGGAAAAGATCTGAAAGAAACAGCCTCGGCCGTTTCTGCCTGGGCGGCACGCTGGCACATCCGGCAGTTTCAGTTTGTGGGCGGTGCGCCGGTCACGGTTTACCGCGAGCTGCGCCGCATGGCAGACAGCGAAACCGCGCACGGCCTGAGCGTTGAGTTTGCGGCCGCGCATGACGCCGCTGACGCAGGAGACTGGGCCGGATATGTTAACGCGCAGGGCGGGCCGTTCGTGCGCCGTGACGATCTGGCCGTGCGCACCTGGTATCAGGCAAACGAAGATGTGAATGAGTACGGCGAGGAAACCTTGCGTATCAAGGGTATTTACTCAACAGAAGTTGGCGAAGATACGCCAATTTTAACCCGTCTGATGCAATGGAAGATTGTCCCGAAACGTTCCGTTGATTTGGGTTTTGAATTTAAGGACGCGTCCGCGTCCTCTCGGAGTTCTGTCAATAACTGTACGGAGCCGACAGGCTCTGAAACCACTATCGATTTCACAAAACCCCCTACTCGCGCCGAGCGAAGAAGGATTATTAAGCGATTAAGAGAAAAGCCAGCGCCGGAGCAACCTGAGCCGGACAAATACTTACCTGAAGTGAGTCATTGCACAGAACGGGAGGCGTTGAAAAAGAGTTTCTTCGAGATCTCCAGGTTAACACTGTCCGACGGCGAAGCTGTGCGCATGATTAAAGGCTATACAATCAAGGTTGGGGAGCTTTCTTACTGGAGCGGTACAAGCGGCTATCTGTTCCATAGACGGAACAAGAATCCTACTCCCTTAAAAAGATTTAATGCTCTTGCGAAAAAAAGCGGCATACCTGTGCCTGATTAATAAAACGGCAGTCGGACTAATCTGAGCCGCACGATTCTTTACGATTCCAAAACGTCATGATACTGTTTATAAATACAGTATATTTTGACTAGAAGGAGTTAATCATTTGATGGAAATAGAGAATCTAAGCGAGACGGTTGCACGCATCCAGTTCATTGCTGACGTATCACTGATCGCACACTGCAAAGAAGATGAATTAAAAATGGCACTGTCGATGATCAGCGACATGGCAGGGACAATCGACACATCTGTTTTCGAAGCTGCCATATACCGCCAGGCTGAATGATTAATTGCCCCTTCCCTACCGTTCACTAGCCACCTTTCAGGTGGCTTTTTGCTTCTGCATCAAAGTGCATATGCTTGCATGAATCCGCATGATCCAAATTGGATCGCTAAGCGTGTGTGAGGCCGGTGCTGGCGCGTTCAGAGGTAACACATGCACCTGCATGAAAAGCGATGCATAAAGCGGGCAGGCGTGGCGGGGATAGCATTGCGCGCGAACACTTAAACATGTATGCATTGGTGAGTAAGATCACTGAAGCTTTAAAGAAATTTACGAATGGTCCGATATTCATTGTAAAATCCAACCTTAACGCAAGCGTAACGGAGAGATGCAAGTGGATAGATGCGGGAACTATTTGATAGAAGATTTCCATAGGCTCGGTCGAGGTGCCTTTGGGGAGGTTTTTGAAGTAAAGGTTCACAATCTTACTAAAACATACAGTACTATATATGCGAGGAAGTATTTTTCACCTTCGCCGGAATACGACACTGAGATAAAAGAGCTAACGGATATAAGACACAGGTTTTTGGTCGAAATTAAAACACAATGCTTATTAAATAAATTTAGTTACGATACTATAGCTCCGATTGTTTTATTTAACACTAATGGTGAAAAGCCTTACTTCGTCATGGAAAAGGCTGAATCTAATTTAGGCGAGGCGATTGAATCGGGTATGAGCGATTCAGAAAGAAAACAGGCCATATTGCAAATCATTACCGGTGTTGGGGTTATACATAATAATGAGTATATTCATAGGGACTTAAAGCCAGCCAATATACTAAAATACATAAACCGCAATGATGAAAAGACTGTTAGCTATAAAATAACTGATTTTGGACTAGTTAAAGACTTTAACGATGTCCGAGCAGAGCTGAAAACAAAATTTCAGCCAAACTATTTAGGGACAGACGGGTATCGCGCTCCAGAAATAAAAGAGAGCGGGCTTTTCTCACCTCAATCAGATATTTTCGCTATAGGAAAAATCATAAGCGACATTTATAACAAAGGAAGGAACTCCTCATTAAAAAAGGTTATATCTAAGTGCTGTAATCAATGGCCAGAAGATAGATACCAAAACACAAACGATTTACTTTCAGACTTTCTAAAAGCCATTGAGGAGTGAAAATGAAAAATATCTTAGACATGGCTTGCTTTAGCGGAAAAGATCTAAATAAAGATCATAATGAAGATCTTTATCTGCCGCCTACTTACGATAAAAAATTCAATATCGTTTTTGCTGTGGCAGATGGCGTCGGAGCCAGTAATGATGCTAAACAAGCATCAAAAATTGCAATTGAAGCAGTACGCGAGACACTTTATCTAAATGAATTTAATATAGATAGTGCTTTTGAAAAAGCAAAAAAGGCGATAGATGAACTTGAAATCGACACAGCTACAACCTTAACGGTTGTTCATGTTACTCAGGAAGAAATACTTATAGGCCATCTTGGTGATTGCAGACTTTACTACAGAAAGAATAATAAATTGAAGCAAATCACAAGGGACCAAACAAGATACCAAGACCTGCTCGATTCCGGTGAGCACAAAATGAAAAACTTAAGAAATCACAAAGAAAGACTTTCAACTATTTTAACCTCAGCATTATCAAGAAAGGTAGAGCCTAAGTTTGAAAAGTTGAGCATACCTTTTAAAGACGTTGAGGAAGATGGAGTTATTTCATTATTCTTAATGTCAGATGGTGCCTATAAACATTGGCATGCTCGCCCATCTTTTTCTGAAAAAACCATGAAATCCTCATCTGCTTTTTGCTCTAGCTTAAAGAAACGGATAGAGAAGAAAATATTAGATGACTATACGCTGATAGCATTAAACTTATCATAAAATCTTGGGCGGCTGCTTTTTATTCCGAAGTTCGCCGCCCATGAATATAGAATTAATTATTTAAACATCGAGTTTATAATCTGAAAATTTAATAACCATATCTCCTATCCAATTGTTGATCTCTTTCATTCGCTCTTGTAAAGGCGTCAGCTCATTACGCACAAATACCTGTGCCGCCTTCACCGCATCGCCAAACCCGCCAGTGTTATCCGGGATAATTCCCATCATCTGCGGCGGTACGCGGTGCGCGCTTAACAAATCATCGCGGCTGGCCTTCTTGATGTTAAAGAAATCGTCTTTCGTCGCCACTTCACTGAGCGGCAGGATCTTAATGCCGTCCGGCTTACCGTTAGGCGCGTACATAAACAGGTTGCGGAAGTTGCCGATCCCTTTCGTGTCGCGCATCGCCTGCCGCATCCGGTCAACGTCGCTGCTGCTCTGCGCCGCATCGGTCATGTAAAGGATATAACCGGCGTGCGCGCCGTTCTGGTAATACTTGCGGCGGAACAGCGTCGCCGCCTCATTCAGCCAGGCAGAGTTGAGCGCGCTGAGGTATTCCGGCAGGCCGTACAGCTCCTGATTAATATCCGGCTCCAGCAGGTGGAACACGCTGCCGGCCGAAAACTCGTGCGGCTCTTTCCAGTCATTCACAAACCAGTAAACGCCATCCTTAACGCCTCTGCGGGTGAATTTGGCCGGGGTGGTTTCAAGGCGCAGCGGCTTACCCAGACCATTGCGGCGCAGCTCGGCAAAGGCGTTGCCGAAGACCAGATAATCCAGCGCAAACTTGCTGAACTCCTGCTGACTCATCATCGGGTGCGGGATAAAGGTCGAGGCAAGAATGTTGCGCTTCACGTAAATCGGCGAACTGTGATGCACGGCCGAGCGCAGACTTTTAGCCAGCCCGCTAAAGCTGACCGGCGGCTCAAACCAGCGCCCGTTGCCGATGCACTCGGCATAATCCAGAATGTCGCGCTTATCCATGACCGGCGTCGGGTCGCCAAAGGTAAACGCCTCGGCGTGCTGCTGTGGTGCGGTTGCCTGTACCGGCTGCGCGGTGGCGGTGTGTGCCTTGCGGCCTCTGCGTTTGCTCATCAGTAAAATTCCAGAATTGAGGGATTAGCGCCGCAGCTGGCTGCGGTAAGCGGTTCGTTTAACAGTGCGTGCATGATTGCCCAGGCGACGTCAGCATGGCTGGCTTCTTCGCTGCGGCTCGCCTCGTAGGTTGAGCGATTGCCGCTGGCCGTCATGGTTTTGCGGATAGCCATAAACGACTGCGTGATGTCCGTCGCCCCGGCGTCATACTCAAGCCGCCCGCTGCTGATGGTGTCTTTTGCCTTCAGCACCATTGTTGTTTTCACTTCCGGTGAATATTTGATTTCGCGCGCGGCCGGGTAAAACTGGCGTACCAGCTGGAAAACACCCTGTCCGATGCCGGTGGCATCCACGCCGATGTATTCAACGGTGTATTTTTTCGTTAAGTCCTCGATAGATTTCGCCTGCGCGGCAAAGTCCATGCCCCGCCACTGGTGACGCTCCAGCACGCGGAACTTACCGCCCGCAACGAGTGGCGGTGCAATAACCGCACAGCCTGCGCTGTCGCCGGTGTGCGACGGGTCATACCCGATCCAGACCGGCCGGTAGGCAAACGGGCGCGGCAGGTACGGGTTAAAATCTTCCCACTCTTCCAGGCTGTCGATCATGCAGCTCTGCAGCTCGGCAAATGGGAACACGCTCGCCTCATCATCGACAAAATCACACATCAGCAGGTTCTGATATTCCGCCGGGCTGTATTCAAGCTGCAGTTGCTCAATGTCGAACAGGTTGCAGCCGCCGGTCAGCGCATCCTCAACTGTCACGATCTGCCGCCACTGCCCGTCACCGCACAGCGCGCCTTTTGCCAGGTGTGAATGCGACAGGTCTATCTCGATGCGATCATCTCTGTTGCGCCGCCCCTTGTTAAACAGCTCGCCTGACCAGAACGGATAGGCGCTGTGTGAAAGAGCCGACGGCGTGGAAAAATAGGTCGTGCGCCATTTCTTGTGCAGCGACATGCCGCTGGCAACTTTGCGCAGCTCCTGGAATTTCGGGATCCAGAAATATTCATCCAGATACAGGTTGCCGGTGTAGCTCTGCGCGGTACGCACGTTCGTACCGAGGAATATCAGGCGCGCGCCGTTCGGCAGCACGATGGGATCGCCTTTCAGGTCAACGTCAGCCTGGCGGGCGAAGCCGAGGATATAGTTTTTAAAAACGTGGGCCTGCGCCTTGCTGGCTGAAAGAAATATCTGGTTTCGCCCGGTGGTCAGCGCATCGATCAGCGCCTCACGGGCAAAGTAGAACGTTGCGCCAATCTGGCGGGACTTCAGGATATTGCGGATGCGGTGAGTCAGCCCGGCACGGTGCCAGTTGAGCTGATACTCAAAGCAGTTATCCATAAACACGCCGGTCAGCTTGTCTGTCTGTTCCTCGCTGAACTCGTTTTTAACAACCGGCTGGCGCTCGCCTTTGTTCCGGTTGCGCACGTTAGGGTTTAAGTCGGCCTCATTGCCGCTGCTGCGGTAACGCTCAACGCGGGCAAGGCGCTCAATCTGACGGCCGAGCGCGTCTATCTCTTTGTAATCACCATTCCCCTTTACCTCTTTCATGATGAGCTGAATCAGCCGGGCTTCCATGCTGGATTCCACGCGACTGATGGGCGCAACGTTGTCCCACGCGTCGCGCAGCTTCCAGCTCTGCACGGTTGGCGTTTTCTGTCCGAGCGTCTCCGCAATCTGGCGCACGGAATAACCCTGCCAGTAAAGCAGCGCGGCCTGACGGCGCGGATCGCTGATGATAGTTGTCGGTGTCATGTTCATACCGGCAAGGCTACCGGTGCCGAAAATGGCGCGCCTGCTGTCCCTGTTTGCTGATGCATCAGCGGGCTGGCATTCGTTGAGGGATTGTGTGGCGACGGGGAAACTGGCCCCGAACCGACCCAACACCTGACCGGAGCCTGATTAATGGCAGCAATCAAAGCAAAGCGTTTTCGTATCGCAGTTGAAGGCGCAACCACTGACGGCCGTGTCATTTCCCGCGACTGGATTTCGCAGATGGCGAAAAACTACAGCCCGGAAATGTACGGCGCACGCATCAACATGGAGCACATCCGGGGCTATGCCGCTGACAGTACCTTCCGCCGCTTTGGCGACGTGACCGCCGTCGAGGAGGAAGAAATCGTCGACGGGCCGCTCAAGGGCAAGCTTGCGCTGTATGCCTGGATTGATCCGACGCCTGAGCTGGTCGAACTGACAAAAGCGCGCCAGAAAATCTACACCTCTATTGAAGTTAACCCTGAGTTCGCCGACACGGGCGAGGCGTATCTCGTCGGCCTGGCCGTCACCGATGACCCGGCAAGCCTCGGCACTGAGATTCTGAGCTTCAGCGCCACGGCCAAAGTTAACCCGCTGGCGTCCCGCAAGCTGGATAAAGGCAACCTCTTTACCGCCGCTGAAGAAACCGTGATCGAGTTTGAAGAAGTGGCGGAGCCGTCACCGTCCCTGCTGGCGCGTATCTCGGCGATGTTCTCTGCCAAAAAGAAAACCGATGGTGAGCAGTTCGCCGACGTCAGCGCGGCAGTTACGGCCGTTGCTGAGCAGGTGCAGCTGAACGCGGAGAGCCAGACGCAGGAGCTGTCCGCGCTTGAGCAATCCCTCGCCGCTCGTCTGGAGGCTATCGAGCAGCAGGCCGGGGAAGACCGCGCCGCTTTCGCTGCGCTGCAGGGCCAGCTTTCGCAGACCGACGGCAGCTTTACCCGCCGCCCGGCGGCAACCGGCAGCGATCCGAAGTCCGGCGCGCAGACCGACTGCTAATCAGGCGTTGCCTGAACGTTAAAACCCAACACAGAGATAAACAGGAACGCCAATGCGCAAGAATACCCGCTTTAAGTTTAACCAGTTCATGACCCGCCTCGCCGAGCTGAACGGCGTCGAAACCGACGACATGAACAAAAAATTTACCGTTGAGCCGTCGGTCACGCAGACCCTGATGAGCCGCGTGCAGGAGTCTTCCGACTTTCTGACCCGCGTCAACATCGTGCCGGTGTCCGAAATGAAGGGCGAAAAAATCGGGATCGGCGTGTCCGGCTCGATTGCCAGCGTGACCGACACCGCAGGCGGCGACGAGCGCGAAACCGCTGACTTTGCCGCGCTGGATAAGCAGGGTTATGAGTGTGTGCAGGTCAACTACGACTTTCATATCCGCTATAACACGCTCGACCTGTGGGCGCGCTATGAAGATTTTCAGGCCCGCCTGCGTGATGCCATCGTGAAGCGCCAGGCGCTTGACCGCATCATGATCGGCTTCAACGGCGTGACCCGCGCCAAAACCTCGAACCGCGCCAAGAACCCGATGCTGCAGGACGTGGCCGTAGGCTGGCTGCAGAAGTACCGCAACGATGCACCGGCGCGCGTGATGAGCAAAATCACCGAGGAAGACGGCACCGTCGTTTCTGAAAAAATCCGCGTCGGCAAAAACGGCGACTATGCCAACCTCGACGCGCTGGTGATGGATGCCACCAACACCCTGATCGAGCCGTGGTATCAGGAAGACCCGGAGCTGGTTGTCATCGTGGGCCGTCAGCTGCTGGCTGATAAATACTTCCCGATCGTCAACCAGTCGCAGGCCAATACCGAGCAACTGGCCGCTGACGTCATTATCAGTCAGAAACGCATCGGCGGTCTGCCAGCGGTGCGCGTGCCGTATTTCCCGGCCGACGCCATGTTTATCACTCGCACCGATAACCTGTCGATTTACTGGCAGGAAGGCACGCACCGCCGCCTGATTGATGAAGTGCCGAAGCGCGACCGCATCGAGAACTATGAGTCCATCAACGAGGACTACGTGATCGAGGATTACGCGGCCGGTTGCCTGGTTGAAAACATCGAAGTCGGTGAGTTCAGCGCGGCTGCAGAAACCCCGGCAGCAGAAACCCCGGAGGCGTAACGCATGTTAAGCCCTGCCCGACGTCACCGCATGCACCAGCAGGCTATCGAAGCCTCGCAGAACGCCGACAACCCGCTGCGCTACGCCAGCGGCTATGAGCAGATGCTCATCAAGCTGAACGACGACAAGCGCCGCCTGAAGAAAGTGCACTCTAACGAGCGCAAGGCGGAAATGAAGCGTCAGCTGCTGCCTGAGTACCTGCCGTGGGTGTCCGGCGTGCTGGAGAAAGGCAAAGGCGCACAGGATGCCGTGCTGATGACCGTCATGATCTGGCGGCTTGATGCGGGCGACGTGCCCGGCGCGCTGGAGATTGCCCGGTACGCGCTGACGCATGGCCTTGTGTCGCCAGACGGCTTTAAGCGCGCCAGCCTGCCTTACCTGCTGGCCGAGGAAGTCGCCAGCGCGGCAACGCGCGCCTGGACGTCAAAAGAGCCGGTCGATATTGACCCGCTGCTGGCAACCATTGCGATGACGGAATCTGAAGACATGCCCGATCAGGTGCGCGCCAAACTGCACAAGATAACCGGGTATGTGCTTCGCGATGCGGGCAGGGCTTCGGAGGCGATGACCCACCTTGTAAGGGCGCATCAGCTGCACGACGGCTGCGGCGTCAAAAAAGACATTGAGCGGCTGGGAACGGCGATGAAAAAACAGGCCATCGCCAGCCGCTGACCGAACGCGACCCCGCGCACGGGCGGCAGGACGGCAACGCACTTTCAGTGTCTGCGCCGTCCTCCACCGCCCACCTATTTCAAAGGCCGATTATGAATAACACGGTTGTTATCCCCGCCCCGCGACCGGCAGAAGCTGCCGAGCCGCCGGTAAAGAATACGTTTTTCTGGCCTGATGTTGACCTGCTGCAGCTGCGCGATTCGCTGCGCTATGAGGGTACGGTCACGGCGGTGCGCCTGCGCCTTGCCGTGAAAACGGCGATTTCAGAAGTAAACGCCGAGCTGTACGACTGGCGCGCCTCGCAGATGGCAGCGGGCTTTAATGTGCTGGCCGACGTGCCTGCGGAATCGCTCGACGGCGAGAGCGAAAAGGTCACTGCGTACCTTGCCGCCGTCAGCGCGCTGACCGCCGCCACCATCGTCGAGCGCTATCGCGGCTACGACGCCAGCGGCACGAAAAAAGCGGGCGAAATCGAGGCGAGCGCCGACGAGTACTGGCGCGATGCGCGATTCAGCATCAGCCGCATCGCCGGTAAGCCTGGCTGCATTGTGGATCTGCTCTGATGAACATTTACGCGCAGCAGGGCGATACCGTTGATGAAATCTGTCAGCGCTATTACGGGCGTATCGGTCAGGCCGTCGAACTGGTTTACGCGGCTAATCCGGGCCTGGCCGAAAGCGGGCCTGTACTGCCGCACGGCTGCGAGGTGACGCTGCCTGATCTGCCGGAATCTTCAGCAGGTGAAACCGTCAACCTGTGGGACTAAAAATGGAAAAAATCAGCTCTGTGATCAACTACCTGATAGGCCTCATCCTGATGTGGTTCGGCCGTCATACGCCACAGGATATCGCCTTTATGGTCGGTTCCGGCGTGGCCGTTATCACGCTTATCACTAACGTGGCGACGTTCTTCATCAACTGGCATTACCGCCGTAAAACCTACGAGCTGCAGCGCCTGCGGGGGGTGAGCCTTGAGCCAGACCGTTAAACGCTGCGCCGTGGTGGCCGTGCTGGCAATTGCTGCGCTGCTGCCACAGTTCAAAACCCTGAAGACGTCCGAGGCCGGGCTTGCGCTTATCGCCAACGCCGAGGGGTGCCGCACCTCGCCCTATCAGTGCAGCGCCGGAGTCTGGACTAACGGCATCGGTCACACAGAGGGCGTGACGCCGCAAAGCCAGATCAGCGAGCGACAGGCGGCGGTCAATCTGGTGTATGACGTGATGCGCGTCGAGCGTGGGATCGATGCCTGTATGTCGGCTGAGATGCCGCAGCCGGTCTATGACACGGCCGTTTCATTCGCCTTTAACGTCGGCGTGCGCGCGGCCTGCAGCTCGACCTTTGCCCGTTACATCAGGCTGCAGCACTGGCTTGATGCCTGTAATGAGCTGCGGCGCTGGGTGTTCGTTAAGGGCGTGAAAAATCGCGGGCTGGAAAACCGCCGCGCTGCGGAAACAGCCTACTGCCTGCGGGGTGTCAAATGACGCGCCTGATTGCCGCTTTGCTGGCCGTCGCTCTGCTGGCGCTGGGCGTGACCGGCTGGCAGTGGAAAATTGCAAAAGACGACCTGACCAGCGCGCAGCGCATTATCGGCACGCTGTCGGCCGGTATCGTGAGCCGGGATAAAGCGATAGCCAGGCTGGACGCCGATGCAAGGGCCAGCCAGAAGCGTGAGGCCGAGCTGCGGCTGATGCAGGGGCGCGCCAGCACGGCCGCACTTAACCGTGAAATGACCATACAGAGAGAAACCGATGCAAATCCGATACTGCGTGACTGGTCTGCTGCTGCTCTGCCTGACAATGTTATCCGGCTGCACG
Organism: Pantoea sp. SM3640; assembly: GCF_015654165.1. NCBI lineage: Bacteria > Pseudomonadati > Pseudomonadota > Gammaproteobacteria > Enterobacterales > Erwiniaceae > Pantoea > Pantoea sp. SM3640. The sequence goes on along the minus strand of NZ_CP064872.1, from coordinate 1,573,214 downwards.
CCCGTCCGGCCTTCGCCAGCGCCAGAGATTATCTGGATTGGGTGTCCGCGCGTGACAAGCTGCCCGGTGCCGGGAAACAGCCTTAAAACGGCGGGCGATCTGGCGGCGGACAATCGCCAGCTTGAGGCCGCACTCGCCGCCTGCGGGCTGCAGGTCGAAATAATCAAAGACTGCCAGGAGCAGCACGATGCTGAAACCCCAACAACTGCGCCAGACACTGACCGACAGCGTGCCGGAGCTGCAGCGAAACCCTGACGCGCTGAACGTGTTTATCGACAGCGGGCGCATCATCTCGACGCTTGCCAGCTCGCTGTCGTTTGAATACCAGTACCGGCTTAACATGGTTATTACCGACTACGCCGGTAACATCGACCTGCTGATCGTGCCGCTGCTTGCCTGGCTGCGAACGAATGAACCCGACATTATGGCAAGCGAGGAAAAGCGCCGGACAGGCTTCACCTTTGAGGCGGATGTTATCAGCGACACGGCCAGCGATATCAGCATTGAGCTGCAGCTGAGTGAGCGCGTGATCGTGAAGCAGGCCAACGACGGGCTGCACGTGACCCACGTCGGCGAGTACCCGCTGCCGGAGAATGACGCCCGGCCGGTGCAGCTTTACGTTAAAGGCGAGCTGGTCAGCGAGTTACAGACATGAGCGAGCTGCAGCTGGTAAATGACCGTCTGGAGGCGCTTATCAACAGCCTGTCAGCCTCGGCGCGTAAAGAAATGGCGCGCAGTATTGGCCGCAAGCTGCGCGCGAGTCAGCAGCAGAACATCAAGCGCCAGCAGGCACCTGACGGCACGCCGTTTAAGCCCCGCAAAGCGCAGCCGGTGCGCAGCAAAAAGGGCCGGATAAAGCGCGAGATGTTCGCCAAGCTGCGCACGGCTAAGTACATGAAGACGCAGGCCAGCCCGAATGAGGCCGTGATCGAGTTTGCGGGTAATGTGCAGCGCATGGCCCGCGTGCATCATTACGGACTGCGCGACCGGCCGTCACGCAAAGGCAAAGAAGTGCAGTATGAGGCCCGGCCTCTAATAGGTTTTTCAAATCAAGACTATATTATGATTGAAAAGATGATATATAATCATCTTTTGTGAAAAAAATTAGGATAATCGTTAGTGGATGCTAAAGAAGGCATATTAAACTTTGGATTTTGGAACTGTGCTATATCACCTCCAGGTCAAAGTGAAGATCCTGAAATCACGATGATATCTGAAGCTTTTGATTTAATTAAAGGGGTTTTTTTAGCGCATAATCTTGCATTCTTGATTATATGCGAAATAAATGAGGGTTCTTTTCGCTTATTAAAAGAGATGCTGGATAAAGAGGGCTTTGAAAGCATGCTGGCTAATGACAAAACTCCTACGGGGAGTCGTTTAGATTTAGCCTGCATATATGTGCCCACATTAGTTTCTATAGTCAAACAGGAAAGCCATTTTGGCAATGTTGGTACATCAAGTATAAAAATATCTCAGCAATTTGAATTACAAACTCCATATAGCAAAGAAACTATACTTCTTTTCGCCTCACATTGGCCGAGTAGACTTCAGTATGTTGCAGATGACTTCAAAAATCACTGCTCCATAGGTTTAAAGTATAAGATCCAGCGGCTTCAAGAAATAAATAAGCAATTCATAATAATGGGTGACTTTAACGATGATCCATATTCTCACGCTCTGTTCAAAAACTTGATGGCAACAAACGATAGAGCTCTGGTAATTTCTAAGACATCGTGTTGGCTTTATAATCCGTTTTGGAAATCATTATCTGCGCGGACAATCTTTAACAGAGATTCTAATACTCATGATTTTGGAACTTGCTATACTCGCACTAATAACATGAATAAGTGGTCCACTTTCGATCAGATTATATTTTCCGGGAACTTTTTGAAAAACGGCAAATGGTTTATCAATGAAGAAAAGTGTACAGTAATTTCTGACGAAGTACTTGTGAACTTGATAATGGATGATGAAAATAAGTTTGACCACTTACCCATTATTGGATCAATAATTCATAGTTGAGGTTAAAATGTCCAGATTTTCGGAATCAGTTAAGAGTGGGTTGCTGAAGGCAACTGAAACAGCTAGAAACATAGAACAAATTGATTCTATTTTTCAAGATTTAGCTGTGCAAGTAGAAAATACGTCTAATGGTGTCGTAACCTTTAAGAGAGTAGGTTCAGATCCTTTGGTTACGTGGTCAAAATTGGTAAAGCCTGAGCTTAATCAAAAAAACTCTGGGCGGCTTGCTTTGAAAAATAGTAAGGGTGCTTTGGATATTGTTGCATTTTGGGAACAAGCTGCAGATGGTTATCCATTCATAATTAAATATGATGGGGAGCGTCACGATTGTTGGGATGATGAGTCTTTGGTCAATATTTTATCAACGATTGTTTCATCAGGAGCGTTTTGGATAAGAGTCCAAAAGCTGATCTAATAAGACTATAACTTCGTCTGCTGGTCTATCAACAAACCTATCACCTTTGAGAATGCCCGTCTTTGAGGGCATTCTCAGCTCATGAATGAACAACTCTCTGAAATTCAGCGCCTGCTGCGCAATCTGATCCGCATCGGAACCGTGTCGGCCGTCAACCTTGATGGCGGGCTGTGCCGTGTCGATACGGGAAAAAACACAACCAGCTGGCTGCATTGGCTGAGCGCCCGCGCGGGTAAAACCCGCTCCTGGAATGCCCCGTCAGTGGGTGAGCAGGTGCTTGTGCTGTGCCTCGGCGGCGAACTCGATACCGGCTTTGTGCTGCCGGGTATTTTCTCTGATGAAAATCCGGCTCCGTCAGCCTCGGCCGATGCGCTGCACTGGTCATTTCCTGACGGTGCGGTGATCGAGTACGAGCCGGAAACCGGCGCGCTGATCGCAACCGGCATACAGACGGCAACCATCAAAGCAGCGGTAAAAATCCTGTTCGACTCGCCCGAAGTGGAATGCACGACGCTGTTAAGAACTGCGCAGCTGGAAGTCACCCAGGGCGGCACGATGAATGGCGACGTTACGCATACCGGCGGCAACCTTTCATCAAACGGCAAGGTACTGCATTCGCATATACATCCGGGCGACAGCGGCGGAAAAACGGGAGCGCCAGTATGACAACCGCAAAATATATCGGCATGAACCGCGAAACCGGCGGCACGCTGACCGACCTCGATCATATCCGGCAGTCGATTAGCGACATTTTTCTGACCCCTGTTGGCTCCAGGGTGATGCGCCGCCAGTATGGTTCGCTTTTATCCGCGCTGATTGACCAGCCGCAAAACGAGGCGCTGCGCCTGCAGATTATGTCGGCCTGCTATATGGCGATCCTGAAATGGGAGCCGCGCGTAAAGCTGACCGCCATCAGCTTTGAGTCGGATATCAACGGCGCAATGGTGGTTGAGCTGTCCGGCAACCGCACCGACAACGCGCAGCCTTTTTCCTTAACCGTTCCTGTGAGCTGAGACTATGGCAACTATCGACCTGAGCCAGCTGCCCGCGCCTGACGTGGTGGAGTCGCTGGACTATGAAACCCTGCTGGCCGAGCGAAAGGCGACGCTGATTTCCCTTTATCCTGCTGACCAGCAGGAGGCCGTCGCCCGCACGCTGACGCTGGAGTCAGAACCCATCGTTAAACTGCTGCAGGAAAATGCTTATCGTGAGCTGATCCTGCGCCAGCGCATCAACGAGGCGGCAAAGGCGGTAATGGTGGCGTATTCACTGGATGGCGACCTTGACCAGCTCGGCGTTAACAATGGCGTACCCCGCCTGACCATTACCCCGGCCGACGATACAACCATTCCGCCAACCCCAGCAGTGATGGAAAGTAACGATGATTTCCGGCTGCGCATCGCCTCCGCCTTTGAAGGGCTGAGCGTGGCCGGGCCGACCGGTGCTTATGAGTACCATGCCAGAAGCGCCGACGGCCGCGTAGCCGATGCATCGGCCATCAGCCCGTCGCCCGCCGTTGTTACCGTGACTGTGCTCGCGCGTGAAGGCAACGGCGTGGCCGGTGATGATCTGCTGTCCGTGGTTAACGCTGCGCTCAACGACGAAGACGTTCGTCCGGTTGCCGACCGGGTGAGCGTGCAGTCAGCAAAGATTGTGGAATACGAAATCGTGGCCGAGCTGTACCTCTATCCGGGGCCGGAAGCGGAGCCAATCCGCGCCGCCTCAGAGGCAAAGCTCGCCGCCTTTGTCAGCGCGCAGAAGCGCCTCGGCCGCGACATTCGCCTGTCTGCGCTGTATGCCGCTATGCACGTTGAGGGCGTGCAGCGCGTCAATCTGATTAAGCCTGCTGCAGATGTGGTACTTGATAAAACAAAGGCCGCTTACTGCACAGGCTACACGCTGACCGTGGGAGGCTCGGATGAGTGAGCGCCTGCTGCCGACCGGCTCGACACCCCTTGAGATTGCTGCCGCCGAAGCGCTGGCAAGTCCAGGCGCGATGAGCGTGCCGCTGCGCCAGTTATGGAATCCGTACACTTGCCCGGTGGAGCTTCTGCCCTATCTGGCGTGGGCGTGGTCAGTTGACCGCTAGGATTCAGCCTGGCCTGAATCGACAAAGCGTGCCGTGGTTGCCGCCTCGCAGTACGTGCACCGGCACAAGGGCACGATAGGCGCTATCCGGCGCGTCGTTGAGCCGCTGGGCTATCTCATCAAAATAATCGAGTGGTGGAAAACCGGTGAAGCGCCTGGCACGTTCCGGCTGGACGTGGGCGTACTGGATACCGGCATTACCGAGGAGATGTATAACGAGCTGGAGCGCCTGATAGCTGACGCCAAGCCCTGCAGCCGTCACCTTATTGGCCTGTCCATTAATCTCGATGCTAACGGCACTCTGCCGATCGCCGTTGCCAGCTACAGCGGCGACGAGCTGACTGTTTACCCTTATACCCCTGAGCTTATCAGCGTCGGCGGGCCGGTCTATTCTGGCGCGGCGGTGCATCTTATTGACCTGACGGAAGTGAGCGCATGACGACAAAATATTTTGCCCTGCTGACCAATCAGGGCGCGGCTAAGCTGGCGAACGCCGCCGCACTCGGCACGAAAGTGAACATCGCCTCTATGGGTGTCGGCGATGGTGGCGGCACGCTGCCGACGCCTGATGCGGCACAGACAAAGCTCATCGGCGAGAAGCGTCGCGCGCAGCTTAATACCCTGACCGTTGACGCGGCAAACAGCAGCCAGATTATCGCCGAGCAGATTATCCCGGAAAGCGAGGGCGGTTTCTGGATCCGCGAAATCGGCCTGTATGACGCCGACGGCGTGCTGATTGCCGTTGCTAACTGCCCGGAAACCTATAAGCCGCAGCTGGCTGAAGGCAGCGGGCGGACGCAGACTGTGCGCATGATTTTAATCGTGAACAGCACAACGGCCGTCACGCTGAAAATTGATCCGTCAGTAGTGCTGGCGACGCGCAAGTATGTTGATGACGCTGTGATCGAGGTAAAGGCATACGCTGACGGCGTAATGAAAAAGCATCTCGATGCTGATAACCCCCACAGCCAGTACCTGCAGATCGCAAATGCCCTGGCAGAAATCAAAGACGCCGGGCTGATTGCTGATGTTCTCAAAAACCTCGGTTTAACAGAAAAGTTTTCCGGCAGGCTTTTGCGCACTTTTGTCATGACCACATCGGGCAACTACACACCCGATCCAGCAGCTACAAAGGTGAGCTGCCAAATAGTCGGTGCCGGTGCCAGTGGCGGCAGTCCAGTCACAGTCAATTCTTCATCCTATACCGCAGCTGGAGGCGGTGGTGGTGGTGGTGGGTTTGTGGAATTTGAGATTGATCTAACCAAAGCAAAGGTTAATGCCGTTCCTGTCACAATCGGACTTGGTGGCGCAGCAGTAACAGGCAATGTAGGAATTAAAGGCGGCAATACGTGGTTTGGTACCAAAATTTCCGCATCAGGCGGAAGCAGTGGTGCAATAGCGTCGCGACCCCGTTCAGACTACGCAAACTCGGTAAGTTCACTGATGATTATTCCTGGTGCGCCGGGGATGGGAGAGTTTAAAGAGACGGCGACAGGTTATCGGCTTATGCGCAAAAGTAATGGCTGTCCTGGCGGCTGGGGATATCTCGGATCACAAGGGCAGTTGGGTGGTTCAGGGGGTGCCAGCATGCTGTCTGGTTCAGCGGCAGCGGCGGGTAACAGAGGCAACGGTAATAACGGGGCCGATGCAGGCTTTGGGGCTGGAGGTAGCGGAAGTTGCAATCTGTATGATGACACTAATCCTGATGTAGTTGCTTATACTGTTAAGCCATCTGGCGCGGGTGCAGATGGTGTCGCCATTTTTTATGAGTACACATGATGAATAAAAAATATGCAGTGATGAAAATGGGTGAATATCTTGTTGAAAATACAATTGTAGCGCATTCAGACTTTATAATTGAGGGCCATTGCCTTATCGAAATCACAAAAGATAACCCTACTCAACCCGGCGCCTTTTATAATCCAAAAGACGGGCGATACTATGGGGATATGGATTATAAGTCGGACTTTAAAAAGTTTAAGGTCTTGTGATTTTTCTAAATTATAAAACTGATTTTTCAAATTAATTCGTGAGAAAGCGTTAGGCTTTCGCACGAATTAATTTATTCCCATCAAGTATAACTAATGACTTCCTTTAATCATTGCTTAAATCTGAATCATTAACATCATCAGGATCTAAGAAAGGACTATCATTTTGACCTACAATTTCATTTTCAAGACGCACCAGACGACGCCTTTCTTTTTCGATATTTGAAAGCATTGACTTTTTAGTCGACTCTAAAGTGTCTAGTTGCTTTTGATTGAGGTTTTCTGTTGAAATGCCATTTAATATATCGAGATGCCTTAAGCTAAGATTCAACAAACTTTCAGTTTGGGAATATTCTTCGTGCAAGAGGTCGCTATGTTTTTTTATATTATAAGCATCAAAGAAGATCTTGCTAATGTTTTCACTATTTTGCATTGTAAGCTTTTTTATGAGGCTTTTAGCTTTATTGCTCAGGGGGCTTGCGTTAGTTAATTCTGATATAGTTGCGTCATCAATTTTAGCATTGAGGTGAGTATTTGCGTGATGAAGGAAAGTATTAATATTCTGTAGAATGAACTCACTTGCACCTTTTGATTTCATCTCGGTAATTAAAGACTCATTAGGTCCCCTTACCTTACCGTCTATTTTGAAAAAGAAATCTGATTTAGCATCATTAGTAACATAGACTACATTTTTAATACTTTCTTTTTCAACGTATTCAAGAATTTGATTCCAAACATAATAATCACCATATTCACCATCATAGAAAATATTATCATAAGAGTAAAAGTCGGTCTTCTTATCCTTAGCATCCTCAAAGCCAGGTCCAATATTGTACTTATAACGAGATTTACCAAGAGCATTTATAGCATTAATAGCAGCTTGGTTTTCTGGTCCTGGCCCAATCCGACCATCGGTTAGCTCATCTATTTGGTCACGAATAATATCGTGTGAAGAAAAAAAATCTATTTTTTTATTTCTTACATCAATTGATTCCTCACCAAAGGATGCGACAAGTCTATCTACATCTGCAAAAAATGATTCTAACTCGCCGCTTAGATTTGTGTATCTAGATATTGTTTTGTTATATGTATCACCATATATATCTTTTTTAAGATCAGTGATAGTGCTATTGATCTTTTTATAAATAGCACTTAATGAATCTCTACTTCCTTTGACAACAGTTAGCCGATTACGCTGGTATTCAAGGCAAACATGATGAGGAAACCAACATTGCTCTTTAACTTTTTTCCATATTGCGAAAAACTGATCTCGAGTTTCCTCTTCACAACGATATAAAGTCAAAAGAATATTGGTATCGAATATAAATATCGTATCTTGGCTCTTAAAAACATTGCCTATTGTTTGTTCAGGTGTTCCGTAAAATCCGTTAAAACTGTTTCGCATATCTATCCTTAAAAATTATGAAAAAAACTTCACGCTCTATTTACTTATACCTTCAATTACTCAATTTTCCAAGAGTTTCATTCTTGCATGATTATGAATTTTTCGGGGAGTGTTGCACATAATTATCTGTGAATTAAATGCGTAATTGAAAAATCACACTAGGTGGCCGCAGGATAAAACCCTGCGGCTCGGTGCTTTTTATAGAATGAAATGCAATTTATTTTCATATATTTAGCATAAGGATTTAAGCATAAACTCATTATGGCCATTCAATATCTGGGGCATTACTTACATCAAGCCTGCTTAGAGCCACTCTAAATTTTTTCCACTCCACTAAACGGTCAAACTCTGCATTTGTAGCTATGCCTGTATCCACTGCATCCTGCAGCGGAGCGATCGCCCGATTTGCCTTATCCATTTCAGCTACCAGCCTGCTGCTGGCAATAAGGATTGCATCCTTACCGTCTGCAACCGGGGCAGTAAAGACGCCGTTGCTGTAATTATAATTAATATCAGGCTGTTCAGGCAGCGAGGTGATTTCCACCCATAACAGTGACGGGTGATACAGTTTTTCAGGCTTAACGTTCAGCGAGACGATTTCCGCGACGCGCTGATTTTCGATGCGAGCATAGGTTTTCATCAGCTGTATTCCTCAATGTAGATAACGCCGTCGGAACCGTAATTGCCGATAAAAGGATCGGCACGGGTAGAGCCGCCACCTCCTGCACCAAAAGTTTTTGCTTTACTGGATACATTACCGTCCCCGCTTCGCTTGCCGCCTCCCCAGTAACTGACGCCGCCATCACCGGAACCACCACGATAAGGGTTTGTAGTCGTTGCTATGATACCTGGCGCATCGCTACCGTCGCCGCCCTGAATATTCAAATCACCGCCTACAGCTGTTCCACCCGCACCGCCTGCATCCCCTGATGAAGTATTAACGCCGTTGCCCGCCGTCAGCAGGCCATTAAATGTGCTGCTTGTTGCCGACAGGGTTTCATCGCTGCCACGCCCTACCATACCAGGATAAATTTTTGCGTCGTCCACATTTAGCCAGGCAATAACCGTGCCGCCCGCACCTCCTCCTGCGCCACGGCTCGTAAGGCCGCTACCCCATCCGAGATAGCCATAACCTCTGCCACCGCCGCCGGTCAGGATAATTCTGATGCGCTTTGTTCCAAGCGTGGGCTTGTAGCTTATTGCGCCCGTCGTGGTAAAAATCTGGCGGCCAATAAAACGCCCGGAAAACTTTTCTGTTAAACCGAGGTTTATGAGAAACAAACGCCTGGCCCTGCGCAGGGCCGCACTGGCACACTTGCGGCCATTTGCGGAGGATCCAGCGTGCTGATTGGCTATATCAGGGTATCAACAAATGACCAGAACACGGATTTACAGCGGGTTGCGCTGCAGAGCGCAGAATGTGAGCTTATTTTCGAGGACAGGATAAGCGGTAAAACCAGTGAAAGGCCGGGGCTGAAGAAGGCGCTGCGCTGCCTGCAGCCCGGCGACATGCTGATCGTATGGAAGCTCGACCGGCTCGGCAGAAGTATGCGGCATCTGGTCATGCTGACTGAGGAGCTGCGCGAACGTGGCGTTAACTTCCGCAGCCTGACAGACAGCATTGATACCAGCACGCCGATGGGCCGGTTTTTCTTTCATGTCATGGGGGCGCTGGCTGAAATGGAGCGCGAGCTGATAATAGAACGCACCCGCGCTGGGCTGGCTGCTGCGCGGGATAAAGGACGCATTGGCGGCAGACGACGCGTGATGACGCCGGACGTTATCGGCCGCGCTGAACGAATGCTGGCGAACGGCGCGACGCTGCAGCAGATTGCGCTTGTGCTGGAAGTGTCAGTAAAAACCCTTTACCGGTACATACCAGCCGACAGGCAGCGCCAGATTATTAATTCTGTCTGCTGACTGACCAGCAACCCCCCATCAGATGCACTGCTAAACCTGACCTGACACTCTGAGCACACCCTCAAAACGGAGTGCATTAGATGTCTGATTATCATCATGGTGTCCGCGTCGTCGAAGTCAACGACGGCACGCGCACCATTACAACCGTATCAACCGCAATCGTGGGCATGGTCTGCACCGCGCAGGATGCGGATGCGGCAACCTTCCCGCTTAATACGCCGGTGCTTATTACCAACGTGCAGGGCGCGGTCGGTAAGGCTGGCAAAAAAGGCACGCTTGCGGCTGCGCTGCAGGCCATTGCTGACCAGTCCAAACCTGTGACCGTCGTCGTGCGCGTGGCTGAAGGTGCCGACGAAGCCGAAACCACGTCCAATATCATCGGCGGCACGGATGAAAACGGCCAGTATACCGGCATGAAAGCGCTGCTCGCCGCGCAGACACAGCTCGATGTTAAGCCGCGTATTCTCGGCGTGCCGGGGCTGGACTCGCTTGCGGTGGCAACCGCGCTTGCCAGCATCGCGCAGCAGCTGCGCGCCTTTGCCTATGTTTCTGCGTGGGAATGCAAAACCATTTCCGAAGCCCGCCTGTATCGCCAGAACTTCAGCCAGCGTGAATTGATGATTATCTGGCCTGATTTCCTTGCGTGGAACACCGCGAACACTAAATCCGACACGGCCTATGCCACTGCCCGTGCGCTGGGCCTGCGCGCCAAAATCGACAACGACACAGGCTGGCATAAAACCCTGTCTAACGTCGGCGTCAACGGTGTGACCGGGATTTCCGCATCAGTGTTCTGGGATTTGCAGCAGACCGGCACCGACGCCGACCTGCTCAATGAGGCAGACGTCACCACGCTGATCCGTAAAGACGGTTTCCGCTTCTGGGGCAACCGTACCTGCAGTGATGATCCGCTGTTTCAGTTTGAGAACTACACCCGCACGGCGCAGGTGCTGGCCGACACGATGGCCGAGGCGCACATGTGGGCGGTTGATAAGCCGCTGACGCCGGTTCTGGTGCGCGAGATTATCGCGGGCATCAATGCGAAGTTCCGCGAGCTGGTTAACGCCGGTTATCTGCTGGGTGCATCCGCCTGGTATGACGAAAGTGCCAACGATAAAGACACCCTGAAGGCAGGCAAGCTCTTTATTGACTACGACTACACGCCGGTGCCGCCGCTGGAAGATTTAACCCTTCGCCAGCGCATTACCGACACCTATCTGGCGAACTTCGCCGCATCCGTAAACAGCTGAGGAGCCGGATAAATGGCACTGCCACGCAAACTAAAGGGTATGAACCTTTTTAATAACGCCAACAGCTATCAGGGCGTCGTCACCGCCGTGACCCTGCCGAAGCTGGCGCGCAAGCTCGACCCGTTCCGCGCAGGCGGCATGAGCGGCGCGGCCTTTATCGATAACGGTCTGGAAGATGACGCGCTCGATGTTGAATGGAGCATCGGCGGCATTGATGAGCTGGTTCTCACGCAATGGGGCGCGTCTGACATTCCCCTGCGCTTTACCGGCTCTTACCAGCGCGACGATACCGGCGAGGAAATCGCGGTAGAGATTGAGGTGCGCGGTAAGCATCAGTCGTTTGATTTTGGCGAAGCCAAACAGGGTGAAGATACCGAAACCAAAATCACCTCCAAAAACACCTATTACAAGCTGACCTTTAACGGCAAAGAGCTGATCGAAATCGACACCATCAACATGGTGGAGAAGGTCAACGGTGTTGACCGTCTTGAGCAGCGCCGTAAAAACCTCGGCCTGGTATAAACCCTGACGCCAGCGCCCGCCGCTGGCTTTACCTGATTACAGTGAACAGAGAATAATCATGGAAAAGAAAGAGAATGTTGTTGAGTTTGAAACCCCGCTGCTGCGTGGCGAAACCGAAATCAAAAGCGTTGAGCTGATTAAGCCGACTGCCGGTAGTCTGCGCGGCGTGCGCCTGGCTGATCTGTGCCAGTCAGATGTTGATTCCCTGCTGACCGTGCTGCCCCGCATTACCCTGCCAGCACTGACTAAGGCCGAATGTAACGCCCTTGATCCGGTTGACCTGATTGCGCTGGGCGGCAAGGTGATTGGTTTTTTGCAGTCGAAGTCGGACGAATAGACTGGCCGCGCGGCCTGACGGTCAATGACCTGATGGCCGACATTGCCACGATATTTCACTGGCAACCTTCCGAGATGTACGACATGCCGCTGGCCGAGCTGATGGGCTGGCGGCATAAAGCCTTTATCCGCAGCGGAGCGACCCCGGATGAGCAATAACCTTAAAGTGCAGGTGCTGCTGAATGCGGTAGACAAAGCCTCGCGGCCCTTCAAAGCCGTGCAGACCGCTGCCAAAAATCTGTCATCTGACATACGCCAGACGCAGACGACGATTAAGGAACTGGACGCGCAGGCGGGGAAAATTGATGGCTTCCGCAAGGCCAGTGCGCAGCTGGCCGTCACGCAGCAGAGCCTCAAAGACGCAAAGCAGGAGGCGGCAGCGCTGGCCGTGCAGTTTAAAAACACGGAGCGCCCGACGACACAGCAGGCCCGCGCACTGGAAAAGGCCCGTCAGGCAGCGTCTGAGCTGCAGACGAAGTCCAACAGCCTGCGCCTTTCGGTGCAGCAGCAGCGCGAGGCGCTTAACGCAGCGGGGATTTCCACTAAAGCCCTGAGCAGCGAGCAACAGCGCCTGAAATCCGCCTCGGCGCAGGCTACGGTCAGCCTGAGCCGCCAGAAAATGGAGCTGCAGCGGCTGAATGCACAGCAGGAGCGACTGAACCAGACAAGCGAGCGCTACCGCAAAGGGCAGGAGCTGTCGGGTAAGGTGCGCAACATGGGCGCGGCCGGTATCGGTGCCGCAACGGTTGGCGGCATGGCGGCTACGTCGCTGCTGATGCCGGGGTTTGATTTCGCACAGAAGAACTCCGAGCTGCAGGCCGTGCTCGGCGTGGGAAAAGAATCGCAGGAAATGAAAGCCCTGCGTGCGCAGGCCCGTCAGCTGGGTGATACAACCGCCGCCTCTGCCGATGATGCGGCAGGTGCGCAAATCGTTATTGCCAAAGGCGGCGGCGATGCCGCTGCCGTTCAGGCCGTTACGCCGGTTACGCTCAACATGGCGCTGGCAAACAAGCGCACGATGGAGGAAAACGCCGGGCTGCTGATGGGGATGAAATCAGCCTTCCAGCTCTCAAACGATAAGGTCGCACACATCGGCGACGTGCTGTCGATGACCATGAATAAAACGGCCGCTGACTTTGACGGGCTTAGCGACTCTCTGACCTACGTCGCCCCGGTAGCAAAAAACGCGGGCGTCAGCATCGAACAGGCGGCAGCAATGGTCGGCGCTCTGCACGATGCCAAAATCACAGGTTCAATGGCAGGTACAGGAAGCCGCGCCGTGCTGAGCAGGCTGCAGGCTCCTACCGGTGAATCATTCAAGGCTATCAAAGAGCTGGGTATTAAAACGGCTGACGGCAAAGGAAATACCCGCCCGATATTCACCATCCTGAAAGAAATGCAGGCGAGTTTTGATAGTCACAAGCTGGGAACGGGCCGGCGCGCCGAGTACATGAAAACCATATTCGGCGAGGAGGCCAGCTCATCGGCCGCCGTGCTGATGACCGCAGCCTCAACCGGTAAGCTCGATCAGCTGACCGCCACGTTTAAAGCCTCTGATGGTAAAACGGCCGAGCTGGTCCAGGTCATGCAGGATAATCTCGGCGGCGATCTGAAAGAGCTGCAGTCTGCTTATGAGGCTATTGGCACCGATCTCTTTGATCAGAACGACGGCAGCCTGCGCGCACTTACCCAGGACACGGCAGCACTGCTGCTGACGGTTGATAACTGGATTAAAGCTAACCCTGCGCTGGCAGGCGGTATAGCAAAAGTGGTAATGGGCGGGCTGATGCTGGCCGGGGCGCTGGGCGCAATCGGGCTGGTAGCCTGGCCGGTAATTGCGGGCGTGAATACCCTGATTGCCGGTGCGGGGTTTCTCGGCACGGCATTCAGCATCGCGGGCGGAGCCATTACGGCCGCGCTCGGCGCTATCACGCTGCCGGTGGTGGCCGTCGTGGCGGCAATCGTGGCCGGGGCGCTACTGGTGCGCAAATACTGGGAGCCTATCAGCGCCTTTATAGCAGGCATGGCCGAAGGGTTTACCGCAGCGATGGGGCCGATCAGTGATTCCTTTGGTTCGCTGAAGCCGGTTTTTGAGTGGGTAGGCGGCAAGGTCAAAGAGCTGTGGGGCTGGTTCGGCAAACTGCTGGAGCCGGTGAAATCCACGCAGACCGAACTTGCCGCCGCCGGAGACATGGGTAAAAAGTTCGGCAACATGCTGGCCGAGGCGCTGAAAATCCCGAGCCACGCGCTCGATCAGCTTATGGGCGGCATCAACTGGGTGCTGGATAAGCTCGGCATTATCGACACGAAATCCGATGGCCTGAAAGACAAAGTCCCGTCCCCGGATCCGGTAGCAACCGGCGGCGCGGGCGCAGATACCGGCGGGCTGCAATACAACATCGCCTATGGTGGCGCGCCTTACCGCCCGGTTTCAGCCCCGTCAGCCGGGGGCGGATTCACCGACCGCAGCCAGAATACTTATCAGTATGAAATCAACATGCACGAGGGCATGACCAAAGACGACGCAATGGCGCTGATGGCGCAGCACCAGGCAAAAGAGCAGCGAAATCGTCAGGCGCAGAACCGCAGCAAAATGGGCTGGGAGGATTAACCGATGATGATGATTTACGGCATGATGCCGTTTATGCGACAGACCCTGCCTTACGGGGATATGCAGCAGAATATCGACTATCGCTGGCCCACTAACAGCCGGTTCGGGCAGCTCCCGTCGGCGCAGTTTATCGGGCCGGGCGATGAAAAAATCACGCTTTCCGGGGAGCTGCGCCCGGAAATCACGGGCGGCTCGGTGTCGCTGATGACCGTCCGCCTGATGGCTGACGAGGGGATGGCGTGGCCGCTGATTGGCGGCAGCGGCATGATCTACGGCATGTACGTGATCGAGAGTATTTCTAACACTTTCAGCGAGTTTTACCCCAACGGGACGGCAAGTAAAATCATGTTTACCCTGAGCCTGAAGCGCGTTGATGAGTCGCTTACCTCTATGTTTGGCGATCTGAAGAAACAGGCTGACGGACTTATTAGCGGTTCCGGCAGTCTGCCAGGGCAGCTTACGTCAGCAATCGACGGCGTGAAGTCTGCGGCCGGTAGTCTGATTTCATCTGCAGGGGGGCTGCTCGGATGATCGGGATAAGCAGCCTGCCGGTGCAGGCCGGGGCGCAACTGATGCCGGATTTCATGCTCAAGGTTAACTCCAAAGACGTTACAACCAATATCCGGGATCGCCTTATCTCGATGACGCTGACCGATAATCGCGGCTTTGAGGCTGACCAGCTGGATATTGAGCTGGACGACGCCGACGGGCAGCTGACTATGCCGGTACGCGGCGCAGTGATTACGCTGTTTCTCGGCTGGAAAGGCCAGACGCTTTTCGGCAAAGGTAATTTCACGGTGGATGAGGTAGAGCACCACGGCGCGCCGGACACCATGACCATCCGTGCCCGAAGTGCTGATTTCCGTGGCTCGCTCAATTCCCGCCGGGAGGTGTCCTATCACGACACAACCCTGGGGGAAGTCGTGACGCAGATAGCCGGGCGCAATAACTTAAAGCCAATGCTGGCCGATGGATTCGCCGGAATTGCCGTGGCTCACATCGACCAGACGCAGGAGACTGACGCTAAATTTCTGACGCGGCTCGCCACGCTGTACGGCGCGGTTGCTGCAGTGAAGGCCGGTCGGCTTCTGTTTATAAAACCCGGTAACGGCGTTACCGCCAGCGGCAAGCCAATTCCGCAGATGACTATCACGCGGCAGGATGGCGACCGGCACAGCTTCAGCATTGCCGACCGTGGCGCATACACTGGCGTCTCGGCGAGCTGGCTGCATACAAAAGACCCTAAGCCTAAGAAAGTTAAAGTGAAGCGAAAGCCGAAGGTTAAGCACCTGCGCGCGCTGGAGCACCCGGCGGCTAAAAAGAAAAAGGCGACCACGGCCAAAACACCGGAGGCCAGAGAGGGGGATTATCTCGCAGGGACAGAAGACAACATATTCATGCTAACGACCGTGTATGCGACGAAAACGGCAGCGATGCGGGCAGCTAAAGCAAAGTGGGATAAGCTGCAGCGCGGCGTCGCTGAGTTCTCGCTCACGCTCGCAATGGGCCGCGCCGACCTTTACCCGGAAACGCCGGTCAGGGTGAGCGGCTTTAAGTCAGTGATCGATGCGCAGCCGTGGATTATCAGTAAGGTGACGCATAGTCTTAGCGGCAGCGGATATACAACCACGCTTGAGTTTGAAGTGCTGCTTTCAGATATTGAATATCAGTCAGAAACAGAGGGTGAAACGGAAACTGCTTAATTCGGGTGTAATTTGCAAAACACAATTTGCATATTCAAACTAAGTGGCTCTCCCCTGCCCTTTTTGAGGATATTGATGATGATGCACTGCCCTTTATGCCAGACAGCAGCCCACGCAAAAAGCAGCCGCTATGTTTCAAAAGAAACAAAAGAACGTTATCACCAGTGCCAGAATATTAATTGCAGCTGCACATTCAAAACGCACGAGACCGTGACTGGAATGATTGTCTCGCCTGGGCAAATCAATAAGGTGCCACTCTACACCAGCCAACAGCAACCTTCCCTTCTGCATTAATTTAGCCCGCTCAGCGGGCTTTTTCATGTTTGAAAATCCATAATCAAACATTGAATACTGGTTTTATATACAGTAACTTAATCCCCTTTTATCAAGGGGGACTGCATGGCAATAAGGAAATTAAATACAGGTAAGTGGCTCTGCGAGTGCTATCTCAATGGAAGGGATGGTAAACGAGTGAGACGACTGTTCAGGACCCGTGCCGAAGCCATTGCCTTTGAGCAATACACTCAGGACGAAATGAAGGCTAAACCCTGGCTGGCTGAGAAAGAGGATAACCGCAAGCTTAGCGAACTTATCGAACT
This sequence comes from Pantoea sp. SM3640, assembly GCF_015654165.1. Taxonomy (NCBI): domain Bacteria; kingdom Pseudomonadati; phylum Pseudomonadota; class Gammaproteobacteria; order Enterobacterales; family Erwiniaceae; genus Pantoea; species Pantoea sp. SM3640. Next base: position 1,556,355 of record NZ_CP064872.1, on the reverse strand, counting down.
ATGGTACAAACTGCACGGTTGCTCGCTAAGTGACAGAAAAGGCCGACTCGGCAAACTCAATATTATTTGCAATGGCATGGGAAACCCCGTTGCTGCCTCTATCACTTCGAAGGATTGGGCACATTATCGGGATCGGCGTTTACAGGGCCTCATACAGAACGGATACAAAACCAGTGATAAATCGTTAAAGGTCTCACCGGGTACCATTAACTGTGAACATGCATTCCTTCGCGCTCTTTTCAATGAGCTGGAACGGCTTGGCGAAATCAGCTACCCCAACCCACTTAAAAATATACGGGAGTTTGATCAGCCAGAGAAAGAAATGGCATGGTTGACTGAAACCCAGATACAAAAGCTTTTTGCCGCCTGCAAAGTTCACGATAACCCCGATCTGACGCTGATTATCAAAATCTGCCTTTCAACCGGGTGCCGGTGGAGTGAAGCCGCGAATCTTAAAGCCTCACAATTGTCTCCAAACAAAATCACTTTCATCAATACCAAAGGCAAAAAGAACCGCTCGGTACCCATCGACAACGCCCTGTATAACGAATTGAAAAACAAAGAGGGCCGTTTTTTTGCAGAGTGCTATCGCCAGTTTTATCGGGTCATTCGCCTGGCCGGTATTGAATTACCCGAAGGCCAGATGAGCCATGTACTGCGCCATAGCTTTGCCAGCCACTTTATGATGGCCGGAGGAAATATCATCGTTCTGCAGCGTATTCTCGGGCATTCCGACATCAGGGTGACGATGCGTTATGCGCACTTCGCGCCCGACCATCTTGAAGATGCAATTCGCTGCAATCCGCTGGCGTTGATGGCGAAGAAAAATGGCGACAAAGTGGCGGCACAGAGTCCAGCAGAGTAGAACAGAAGGTAACACGATCGGGTTTAACTGATTGATTATATTGTAAATTACTGTTTTTAAATGCCAACCAAAAAAAGACCGAATACGATTCCTATATTCGGTCCAGGGAAATGGCTCTCAAGGAGCCGTGCGCTAAAAGTTGGCATTTATGAAGGCGGTGTCGCCTTGCAATTTAAGGTTAGAACAGCGCGGTAGAAATGCCAGCAAACGCAGGGATCAGGGCTATAAACTGGATCAGTTTGTGATCGCAACGGCAAAAAATCGGTGATTGGGCGCAGCGCAAAGCTGCACCCGGGAGGTTTATTTACCGCACAGCGCCTGGGTGCGCTCAACAATCGGCTGCAGACTCATCATCTGGCCCGTATGCGCCTTGTCTTCGGCCTGAATCACGCTAATCGGCTGCGCTTTAACCTGTTTGTTTTTAAACAGCTGGTCGGCGATGTCGTTCAGCGGGTATTGCATCAGCGTGCTCGGGTTGATGGCAAACATAGCACCATCTTTCTCGCAGGTCAGCATCACCTCTTCACGGTTAAACGGCCACTTCTCTTTCCCGATCTCAAAGCGGCTGACGGTAATGATTTGTGCCGCCAGCGCCTGGCCGCATACGGATAACAACAGGATTGCGGGGATCACTTTCTTCAGCAACATAACTACCCTTTTCTCTCTTAAATCACATTCAGGCTGGTGACAGCGTAGCAAATACGCTCACCAGCCCAACCACGCCACACGCCAGCAGCAGTTCAAGCTGCGTCATGCGAATAAATTTTTGCTGCGTCCCGCTACCCGCCAGGCGGAAGCGCGGCACCAGCCAGTATCGATTAATCAGCGCCACCAGCACCATCAGGGCAACCAGCAGCACCTTGCACAGCAACAACACAATGTAGCGTGAATCGTGCCACATGAGTGGCCAGCCTGCGATCATCACACTGTTTATCACACCACTCAGCAGCGTTAGCGCTACAGCCAGATGACCATAGCGCGAAAACCGCATCATGGTACGAATCGCGTCAGTGCGTCGATCGATCTGGCGCGCCTCGCGCATCAACAGCAGCAAGGGCAACAATCCGCCCACCCAGAACGCCGCCGCAATCAGATGCATTGCCTGGTTAATCTGCTGAAGCAGACCGGGCAATCCATCACGCATCGCGGCATGACCTATCAGGGCCATGCAGGCAAGTTGCAGCAGGCCCGCCAGCAGTAACACCTGCTGACGCAGCTTTCCGGTCAGTAATAGCGCAACAAAGCCCATAACGCCGAAAATGATTTCCCACTGCCACACCGCACCAAAATGCGTGTCGAGCACCGCCAGCCAGATGTCTAAATCAGCAAGATTCGTGCTGTCGCCGCTCATCAGCACATTCTGGCAGGCCAGCATCAATAGCGCACTCAGCAGCGCCAGCCAGGCGCTCCCCTTCAACAGCGGATTTAATCGTCGCGCCAGCAGGGGTCGATAACGTTTGGGTGCCAGCAGTGCGCTGTAACAGGCGCTGCCGGTCAGCAGCATCACGGCAGCGAAATGCAGTCCGCGCAGCAGGATCCAGAGGGTGGTCACCGGGTTACTTCACGCTAAAGCGATAGCTTCCTGCGGTTTTATGTCCATCCACCGACAGCACATGCCAGTTGACCTGATAACTGCCCGCTTTCAGCGGCTGAGAAAGGCCGACAATCAGGCGATTTTTCTGCCCCGATTCAACGCGGGCTTTGTCGATCGCGACAGGCTTGCTGGCACTGTCCAGCAGCGTGACGCCGCTAAACGCCGCTTCAATATCTTCACTGAAGTTCAGCGTCAGCGCATCGGGGGATGTCGTCACCTGCGCTTTAGCTGCGGGTGCGGAAGACTGGAGATGCGCATGCGCTGCGGCCAGCGAGCTGAATGCCATTAGTCCGGCTGCCGCCAGCGCAATAACCATGCGGGAAATGGGTTTTTTCTGCATAAGATCATCCTTTTAACCGCCGCCAGGGCGATAAACCTGGCAAAAGGATACGCTGCTGGTTTTGCACTGTCGAGGCCAGCGATGCGATCCTTATCCTTGATTCATACCGCCGAAAACATTACTTTTGCCGGCTATCGTCAGGAGAATATTATGAGCCATAACCTTGCCGTGCTGTCCCAGGAAGAGAAAGACAAGATCAATGTCGATTTGGCGGCAGCGGGCGTGGCGTTCAAAGAGCGCTATAACATGCCGGTTGTTGCCGAGATGGTGGCGCAGGAGCAGCCCGAAGCGCTGCGTGACTGGTTTCGTCAGCGTCTGATGCAATACCGCCAGGCATCACTCAGCCTGTCGCGCCTTCCTTATGAACCGAAGATGAAGCAATGATGTTCCGCGTTATCGATACCGAAACCTGCGGTCTGCAGGGCGGCGTGGTAGAAGTCGCGTCCGTGGATGTGGTCAACGGTCAGATTGTGAATCCAATGAGCGATCTCACCCTGCCCGACCGCCCTATCAGCCGTCAGGCGATGGCGGTGCATCGCATTACCGAAGCGATGGTCGCTGGTAAACCGACCATTGAAGAGGCGATCCCGCGCTATTACGGCAGTGCTTTCTACGTGGCGCATAACGCCAGCTTTGATCGCCGGATGCTGCCGGAGATGTACGGTGAATGGATCTGCACCATGCAGCTGGCGCGCCAGCTCTGGCCGGGCATTAAATATGGCAACCAGGCACTGCGTCATTCGCTGAAACTGGATGTGACGCCGCCTGCTGATCTGCATGCGCACCGCGCGCTCTATGACTGCTATGTCACGGCGGCGCTGCTGATTCGGATTATGGAGGTCTCCGGCTGGGGTGCTTCCGAGATGATTGTGCGTTCACAACCGGCGGCCCAGCGCGACGACATTCTGCCGTTCGGTAAATATCGCGGCCAGGCAATTGCGGTGATTGCGAGAAAGGATCCGGGCTACCTGAAGTGGGTGCTGAATAATGTCAGCGATCTGCGCCCGCCATTGCGGCAGGCGCTGAATAAATACCTGTCGGAGTCTCAGTAATCCTGAGCGGGCGGCAGGGTGCCCTGCGCCAGTCCCAGCAGGAAGGTGTATTCCATCGCGATACCTTCGTAGGCTTTGTAACGCCCCGACTTGCCGCCGTGACCGGAATCCATATCGGTGCAAAGCAGCAGCAGGTTGTTATCCGTTTTCAGCGATCTCAGCTTCGCCACCCACTTGGCCGGTTCCCAGTACTGCACCTGTGAGTCGTGCAGGCCGGTGGTGACCAGCAGGTGGGGATACGCTTTCGCCTCAATGTTGTCATAGGGGCTGTACTGGCGGATGTAGTGGTAGTACTCAGGATCGTTGGGGTTGCCCCACTCGTCATACTCACCGGTCGTCAGCGGAATCGACTCATCCAGCATGGTGGTAACCACATCCACAAACGGCACCTGCGCCACCACGCCGTGGAAACGCTGAGGTGCCAGATTAATTACGCCGCCCATCAGCAAGCCGCCTGCACTGCCGCCCATCGCATAGAGCCGTTCCGGGTGGCCGATGCCGCGCGCCACCAGCGCATCCGTGACATCGATAAAGTCGGTGAAGCTGTTCATTTTATTCAGCAGGCGACCGCCGTCATACCATTGCTGTCCCAGCTCACCGCCGCCGCGCACTTGTATCAGCGCATAGACAAAGCCGCGATCCAGCAGGCTCAGACGGCTGACGCTGAAATCGGCATCCATGCTGCTGCCGTAGGCGCCATACCCATAGACCAGCATCGGGTTCTGACCGGGCTGATAATGTTTGCGGTGATAGACCAGCGACACCGGTACTTCGGTGCCATCGCTGACTTTGATCCAGTGATGCTCGCTTTTGTAATCTTCCGCGTTAAAGCCTTTAACCTGGCTCTGCTTCAGAATGCGGCGTTCGCCGGTATCCATATCCAGTTCAAACAGCGTGGTCGGCGTGGTCATCGACGAATAGCCGTAGCGCAGTTTGCTGGTGCGCGGCGTCGGATTGTACGCCAGCCAGGTTACATAGGTCGGATCGTCAAAGGCGATGCCGCTGGTCTCGCCGCTGGCCCAGTTAATCTGTCGCAGGCTGGTTAAGCCGCGCTGGCGCTCCTCAACCACCAGCCAGTCGCGGAACAGCTGGAAATCCTCCATAACCACCTGTTCCCGTGCCGGGATCAGCGTTTCCCAGCGAGTCTCATCCAGATAGCGACTGCGATACAGCCCGAAGTTTTTGCCTTCGCGATTGGAGCGAATGAAGAACTGATGATCGTAATGGTCGATGCTGTATTCATGATCGCGACGGCGCGGCAGAAAGACATGTGGCTGTGCATCGGGGAAGTTCGCATCGATCAGCTGAATTTCGCTGGTGTTGGTGCTGTAGAGCGCAATCATGATGAACTGCTTGGAGGTGCTCTTGTGCACGCTGAGATGATAGGTGTCATCCTGCTCTTCGTAGACGAGCTTGTCTTCCGACTGCGGCATACCCAGTTCATGTCGCCACACCTGATACGAGAGCAGCGTCTGCGGATGTTTCTGCACATAGTAGATCGTACGGGAGTCGTTGCCCCAGGCGAAGCTCGATGAGGCGTTACTCAGCACTTCAGGATACCAGCTGCCACTCTCCAGGTTGCGGAACCGGATGCCGTACTGGCGTCGCGACAGGAAATCTTCGGCCAGCGCCATGACCCGGTTATCGGGGCTGATGTGCAGCGCGCCCATCGTGTAAAAATCGCTGTGCGAGGCGCGCTGGTTGGCATCCAGCAGCAGACTCCACTCGCCAGACTCCTCGCTTGCTGCCGGTTGCCGGTAATAGGCCGGATATTCGTTACCGCTCTGATAGCGGCTCTGATAGCGGTAACCGTTTTTCACATAGGGCACAGAGTGATCTTCCGGCGGCAGCCGATCGATAATCTCTTTTAATACCCGGTCCTGCAGCGGCTGCTGCGATGACATGATTTTTTTGCCGTAATTGTTTTCGGCACGCAGGTAATCAAGGACTTCGCTGTTTTCACGTTTGTCGTCGCGCAGCCAGTAATAATCGTCAACGCGCGTCTCGCCGTGCAGCGTCATCTCATGGGGAATTTTTTTTGCGATGGGTGCTTTCATCCATCCGTCTCCATCAACGTAATGATCTGTAAGCGTAACACTTCGGCAGCCGGAAGCCAGGTATGACGAGAGAAGCTGCCGCTGGCCAATCACTTCGTGTGACCAGCCAGCGGACTTCAGCCAGGATTAACCGGCAGGCAGACGGGCTTTTTCAGCCTCAAGATCCTGCTGGATGCCGTCGCGGACATCCTGAGGAATTTTCAGCGCGTCGCCCAGCGCGGAGAGATAGCTGCGTTCCATGAAGTGATCGACGTCGATAGCGGTACAGCTCAGGAAGTAAAGCTCCAGCGCCTCTTCCTCATTTTTCACATCGGCGGCCAGCCACTGCGGGTCCAGCGGGCGGTTCATCGCTTTCTGAATCAGCTGTTCTGCATCCTGGCCGTAACCGGACTGATGAATATTCTGCTCAATGGCTGCCCGCTCCTGATCGTCGATGTGTCCGTCACTTTTAGCGGCAAACACCAGCGCCGTGACCAGACGTTCAGCGCGCTGGTCTATGGGCGTCTGAGCCACGCCAAAGTCAGGTTCATTCTGGTGCGCTTCGCTGACCTGCTGCTTATATTTGTTCCACAGCACCGCACCAGCGGCCGCGCCACCACCAATAATCAGCGCTTTGCCGCCATATCTGGTCAGCAGTTTGCGTGAAGACTTACTGGAGACCAGCATGGCGGCCAGACCGCCCAGCGCACCCGGTGCCAGCATGTCACTTAAGCCGCCGCCCGATTTGCCTTCACCGCCCTTCTTTGCCAATACCGACTGAATCTGTTGCAACCAGTTATTCATCATTCACTCCTTTCAGGATGTCAGCCCGCTATCCTGACCAAAAGCTTGTCAGGAAACGTCAGAGCGGGAAAAGTACGGCAAAAAGCAGTGTCAAATGGACGAAAGATGAGAACGCAAACGTTTTCGTTTATACTTGCGCGCGAATTTTGACTGCTTAGGTGAATGTATGACGACTCTCGGAACAGCGCTGCGTCCGGCGGCGACGCGTGTAATGCTATTGGGTTCAGGTGAACTGGGTAAAGAGGTGGCGCTGGAGTGTCAGCGTCTGGGTGTGGAAGTGATTGCGGTGGATCGTTACGCCGATGCCCCGGCGATGCATGTCGCCCATCGCAGCCATGTGATCAATATGCTGGATGGGGCAGCGCTGGCTGCGCTGATTGCCGAAGAGAAGCCTGATTTTGTGGTGCCGGAAATTGAAGCCATCGCCACGGATACGCTGGTTGAGCTGGAGCAGCAGGGCCAGCGCGTGGTTCCGACCGCCCGTGCCGCAAAGCTGACCATGAACCGCGAAGGCATTCGCCGCCTGGCGGCTGAAGAGTTGTCACTGCCCACTTCACGCTATCGCTTTGCCGACAGCAAAGCGCGTTTCGATGAAGCCGCGACCGAAATCGGCTTCCCATGCATTGTAAAGCCGGTGATGAGTTCATCCGGCAAAGGCCAGAGCTTTATCCGCGACGCCAGCCAGCTGGAGAAAGCCTGGGACTATGCCCAACAGGGTGGCCGCGCCGGTGCCGGTCGCGTCATCGTCGAAGGCGTTGTTAACTTCGATTTTGAGATCACCCTGCTGACCATCAGCGCCGTCGATGGCATTCACTTCTGTGCGCCGATTGGTCACCGACAGGAGGATGGCGACTATCGTGAATCCTGGCAGCCGCAGCAGATGAGTGACCTGGCGCTGCAGCGGGCGCAGGATGTTGCCGCGCAGGTGGTGAAGGCGCTGGGCGGTTATGGCCTGTTTGGCGTTGAGCTGTTTGTCTGCGGTGATGAGGTGGTATTCAGTGAAGTGTCGCCACGTCCCCACGACACCGGGATGGTGACGCTGATTTCACAGGATCTGTCAGAGTTTGCGCTGCACGTGCGGGCGTTCCTGGGTCTGCCGATTGGTGGGATTCGTCAGTATGGTCCATCGGCATCTGCCGTTATCCTGCCGCAACTGACCAGCCAGAATGTGCAGTTTGTAAATGTCGAAGCCGCACTGGGGGCCGGTCTGCAACTGCGGCTGTTCGGCAAGCCGGAGATCAGCGGGCTGCGTCGTCTGGGCGTCGCGCTGGCCAGCGGTGACAGCACCACGCAGGCGATTGCGCGTGCAGTTGCCAGCGCAGCGGCGGTTACGGTTCAGGGGTAAAGGTGTGCGGTGAGCAGACGCTCACCGCCATCACTTACTTCGCGCCTTCGACAGCTTCGCGAGCCAGGCGGGTGATGCGATCCCAGTCGCCCGCTTCCAGCGCATCGTTAGGCACCAGCCAGGAGCCGCCGATGCACAGCACGCTTTTCAGCGCCAGATAGTCACGGTAGTTGGCCGGAGAGATTCCGCCGGTCGGACAGAAACGCACCTGCGGGAAAGGTCCGCCAATCGCCTGCAGCGCTTTCACGCCGCCATTTGCTTCTGCCGGGAAAAACTTAAACTCGCGCAGACCATAGTCCATACCGGTCATCAACTCAGAAACCGTGCTGATTCCCGGAATCAATGGAACCGGGCCTTCAACCGCCGCTTTCAGCAGCGATTCCGTGACGCCAGGGCTGATAACAAACTGTGCACCGGCATCGGTCACTTCCTGTAACTGCTGCGGATTAATCACTGTGCCCGCACCAACAATCGCATCCGGCACTTCTTTGATCATCGCACGCAGTGCATCCATCGCTACGGGCGTGCGCAGCGTGACTTCCAGCACTCTGACACCGCCTGCCACCAGCGCTTTCGCCATCGGCACAGCATGTTCCAGTTTATTCACCACGATGACCGGCACCACAGGTCCGGTGGTCAGAATCTGTTCAGCACTCGTTTTCCAGTTTTTCATCAGTTCCCCTTGCTTGATAACACCGGGATTGTGGCCCGGTCATGGAGCATCGGCTCCTGCCCTGTAAATTGCGTCACTACCATACATGATTCGCTTCCTGAGCGTCTATCCTCCTGCGCCCATTTTGAAACGGCAGTTCAGTTTTATTCGTATCCGCTGGCCCGGTTTAAAGGCGAAAAAAAAGCCCGCGTGGCGGGCTTCATCATCACTTCAGTTATTCAAACTCGTTCCACGAGCGACCATCGCGGGTGATCATCGCCACCGAGGCCACCGGGCCCCAGGTGCCAGCCTGATACGGCTTGGAAGAGTCACCATCTGCCGCCCATGCGTTGATAATCGAATCAACATAGGTCCATGCGGCTTCAACTTCATCGCGACGCACAAACAGCGCCTGGATACCGCGCATGCTCTCCAGCAGCAGACGCTCATAAGCATCGGCAAGGTGCGACTGGTTGAACGTCTCGGAGTAGCTCAGATCCAGTTTGGTGGTCTGCAGCTTGTGCTTGTGATCGAGGCCTGGCACTTTATTCAGGATCTCGATATCCACGCCCTCGTCCGGCTGCAGACGAATGGTCAGCTTGTTCTGCGGCAGCTCTGAGTAGGAATCTTTGAACAGGTTCATCTCAGGGTTTTTAAAATAGACCACCACTTCGGAACATTTGGTCGGTAAACGCTTACCGGTACGCAGGTAGAACGGCACGCCTGCCCAGCGCCAGTTGTCGATATCGACACGAATCGCGACGAAAGTCTCCGTAGCGCTCGTTTTATTGGCCCCCTCTTCTTCCAGGTAGCCCGGCACTTTTTTACCCTGTACAAAGCCCGCGGTGTACTGACCGCGTACGGTTTTCTCACGCACGTTGGTCTGGTCGATGCGGCGCAGCGAGCGCAGCACTTTAACTTTTTCGTCACGGATGCTGTCGGCACTGAGATCGGACGGCGGCGACATGGCGATCATGGTCAGAATCTGCAACAGGTGGTTCTGAATCATGTCACGCATCTGACCCGCTTTATCGAAGTAACCCCAGCGGCCTTCAATACCCACCTCTTCGGCCACCGTGATCTGCACGTGGTCGATGGTGCGGTTATCCCAGTTATTCACGAAGATAGAGTTCGCAAAGCGCAGCGCCAACAGATTGAGCACGGTCTCTTTGCCGAGATAGTGGTCGATACGGAATACCTGGCTCTCATCGAAGTATTCACCAACGCTGTCGTTGATCTCCTGCGAGGTTTCCAGTGAGGTACCGAGCGGCTTCTCCATCACCACGCGCGCCGGTTTCGCATTCAGCTTCGCGGTGCCCAGTCCCTGACAGATCGCGCCAAAGGTGCTCGGCGGCATTGCAAAGTAGTTAATGGTGGTGCGGTTTTTCTGGTCCAGCATCTTGCCCAGTTTCGGGAAGTGCGTGGTGTCGTTAACATCGAGGTTGCAGAAGTCGAGACGATTGCTGAGTTTGTCCCACAGCGCTTCGTCAATCTTCTCCTTCATGAAGGTTTCCAGCGCTTCACGTACCACTTTGGTGTATTCCGCTTTGTCCCACTCGGCACGGCCGACACCAATAATGCGGGTTTCCTCGTGGATCTGCCCCGCTTTCTCTAACTGGTACAGTGAAGGCAACAGTTTACGGCGTGCAAGATCGCCTTTGGCACCGAAAATCACCAGATCGCATGCCTGGGCTGTTTGTGTTACCGCCATTTTCCTCTCCTCGTTGCAGGATAGTCCGGTGGTGATGCATCCTCTGCCACCGGGTCCAGGTTATTATTTTCTTTCAGCACAATGTACTTTTTTCCCCGCGCCAGGTAAACCGACTCGCCGGGTCAACCGCATTAACTCTGTACCGGATGCGCTGCACGCATGTGATGACACGTGCGGATTGCCGGTTTTTTCTGTGTCTGCTGGTGTCAGGAAATCTGGCACCGGTCAAAGTATCCCAAAAAAAAGCGCCATCGGCTTGTCCGCCGTTGCGCCTGTCGGCCGCTGACGCGATATAGTCTCTGTTAATCGGCGCTGACGACAGTGATAATTGAAATTGATAAAAGCGATAATGGTCATCGGCTTATGAATATGCTGGAAAAAATTGAGGCGCAGTTCGCTGCGCTGAGCAAAGCGGAACAGAAAGTCGCCCGGCAGATTCTGGCTGCCCCCCAGGCGGCGATGCACTCCAGCATTGCGACGCTGGCAGGCGTTGCCGGCGTGAGTGAACCCACCGTAAACCGATTCTGCCATCGCCTGGGCGCACGCGGCTTTCCCGACTTTAAACTGCAGCTGGCGCAGAGCCTGGTGAAAAGCAGCAGCTGGGTCAGCCGGGGTGTGGAGGATAACGACAGTGTGGAGGACTACAGCCACAAGATCTTCGACTCGGCGCTGGCTGGACTGCAGCGGGTGCGCGACCAGCTGAACAGCACGCAGCTGCAACAGGCCGTCACCCTGCTTGCGCAGGCCGATAAACTCGCCTTTTTCGGGCTGGGGGCATCCGCGGTCGTGGCGCATGACGCCTTTACCAAATTTCTGCGCTTTAATCTGCCGGTCATCTGGTCGGACGATATTGTGATCCAGCGCATGAGTTGCATAAATAGTCGAGCCGGTGACGTTTTTGTTCTCATTTCACATACTGGGCGCACAAAAAATATGGTAGAACTGGCTCGCCTGGCCCGTGTAAACGGTTCCACCGTTATTGCCATCACCTCTCCCGATTCACCCCTTGCCCATGAAGCAGCGATAGCTTTAGTGCTTGATGTACCGGAAGATACGGATGTCTATTTGCCGATGGTGTCGCGCCTGGCGCAGTTAACCGTGATCGATGTGCTGGCGACCGGTTTTACCCTGGAACGGGGTGCCCCCTTCCGGGAAAACCTGAAACGCGTCAAAGAGGCGTTGAAAGCGTCGCGTTATGAAAAGAACACCCTTCGGGAAGAGAGTGATCAGCAAAAAAATTAACATCACATTTACAATGTGAGTCGTATCACAACCCGTCGATCATATAGAATAGATAACCATGCTGTGTCCACAGACCCGGACACGCTTAAATGTTTACGGAGTCCCCGATGTCAAGACGTCTCAGAAGAACCAAAATCGTAACAACCCTCGGCCCGGCCACCGATCGTGATAATAACCTCGAAAAAATCATCGCTGCCGGTGCGAACGTTGTACGACTCAACTTCTCTCACGGCACGCCAGAAGACCATCAGCTACGTGCCGACAAAGTGCGTGAGATTGCCGCAAAACTGGGCCGCCACGTGGCTATTCTCGGTGACCTCCAGGGTCCAAAAATTCGTGTTTCGACCTTCAAAGAAGGTAAAGTTTTCCTGAATATCGGCGACCGTTTTCTGCTGGATGCCAGCCTGGGTAAAGGCGAAGGCGATAAAGAGCGCGTGGGTATCGACTACAAAGGTCTGCCTGAAGATGTGGTGCCGGGCGATATCCTGCTGCTGGATGATGGCCGCGTGCAGTTGAAGGTGCTGGAAGTTCAGGACACGAAAGTCTTCACCGAAGTCACTGTCGGCGGCCCACTGTCGAACAACAAAGGCATTAACAAGCTGGGCGGCGGCCTGTCAGCTGAAGCGCTGACCGAAAAAGACAAGGCAGACATTATCACCGCCGCTAAGATCCGCGTCGATTATCTGGCCGTCTCCTTCCCACGCTGTGGCGAAGATATGAACCTGGCGCGTCGTCTGGCGCGTGAAGCGGGTTGTGACGCTAAGCTGGTCGCTAAAGTGGAACGTGCCGAAGCGGTTGCCAGCCAGGAAGCGATGGATGACATCATTCTGGCATCAGACGTGGTGATGGTTGCGCGTGGCGACCTGGGCGTTGAGATTGGCGATCCGGAACTGGTCGGCATTCAGAAAGCATTAATTCGTCGTGCCCGTCAGCTAAACCGCACCATCATTACCGCGACGCAGATGATGGAGTCGATGATTACTAACCCGATGCCAACCCGCGCAGAAGTCATGGACGTGGCTAACGCCGTGCTGGATGGCACCGATGCCGTGATGCTCTCTGCAGAAACCGCAGCGGGTCAGTATCCGGCAGAAACCGTCTCAGCGATGGCGAAGGTCTGCCTGGGCGCGGAGAAGATCCCAAGCGTCAACGTCTCTAAACACCGTCTGGATGTGCAGTTCGACAACGTTGAAGAAGCGATCGCCATGTCGTCCATGTACGCCGCAAACCATTTGCAGGGCGTTACTGCGATCATCACCATGACCGAGTCGGGCCGTACTCCGCTGATGACCTCACGTATCACGTCGGGCCTGCCGATCTTTGCGATGTCCCGCCATGAACGCACGCTGAATCTCACTGCACTCTATCGCGGTGTGACGCCAGTGTTCTTCGACAGCAACAACGATGGTGTCGCGGCCGCACACGACGCGGTTAACCTGCTGCGCGATAAAGGTTTCCTGGTTTCAGGCGATCTGGTTATCGTGACCCAGGGTGATGTGATGGGCGCCACCGGCACCACTAACACGACCCGCGTGCTGCGCGTGGATTAATTGCGCCCGCGTTTACATTGTCGGTGTAGAATCAACGACGCGACTGCCTGGCAGTCGCGTTTTTCTTTTCTGACAAGGAGGCAAGATGCCCCGTTTCCAGCCCATCAGCCAGCTTACCGGCCGAATTTTACTTTTTCCTCTGGCGTTAGTGCTGTTCGAGTTTGCTACCTATATCGCTCACGACATGATCCAGCCCGGCATGCTGATCGTCACCAGCGAGTTCTCCGTTGGCCCGGAATGGGTTTCTACGTCGCTGACCGCTTACCTGATTGGTGGCGTGGTGCTGCAATGGCTGCTGGGTCCACTCTCTGATAAGTTTGGCCGGCGACCGGTGATGCTCTCCGGCATCCTGTTTTTTGCCGTCGCCTGCATACTAACCAACTGGGTCAGTTCGATTGAAGAGTTTGTTGGCCTGCGTTTTATTCAGGGTATCAGCCTCTGCTTTATTGGTGCGGTTGGCTATGCCGCCATTCAGGAAGCCTTTGATGAGGCGCTGGCGGTGCGCATGATGGCGCTGATGGCCAACGTGGCGCTGCTGGCTCCGCTGGCAGGTCCGCTTGCCGGTGCAGCCTGGCTCACTGTGGGTAGCTGGCGCAGTATGTTCTGGCTGTTTGCCGCCTGCAGCCTCGTTGCGTTTGTGGTGCTGTGGCGTGTGATGCCCGAAACCGCAGGCGACCGCAGCCACTCCATCGCCCTGCCGAATCTGGCGCGCAACTATGCCCGACTGATGAAAGACCGGCTGGTGATGTTCGGGTCTTTTGCTATCGGACTGGTGTTTATCCCGATCCTCACCTGGGTTGCCCTGTCACCGGTGATCCTGATGCATGACGAAGGTCTGTCTCGCATGCAGTATGCCCTGCTGCAGCTGCCGGTGTTTCTGGCGATGATTGCCGGTAACCTGACGCTGAGTAAGCTGGCCGGACGGGTGCCGATTGAACAGCCGGTGAAGTTCGCCGCCTGGCCGATTCTGATTGGTCTGAGTCTGGCGCTGGTGGCAAGCTTGCTGAACAGCCACGGTTACCTGCTCATCACGGCTGGCCTGAGCCTCTACGCCTTTGGCGCAGGGATGGTGAATGCCGGACTCTATCGCCTGACGCTCTACGCCAGCGATGAAGGCAAAGGCAGCGTGGCGGCCATGCTGGGGATGATCAGTATTCTGACGCTGGCGGTGGGGATTGAGCTGGCGAAAAGTGGCTACTTCAGCGGCGGCACGTTGTGGTTCTGTCTGATTAACTTTATCAGCGGCGTGCTGTGGTTTGGTCTCGTGACCCTGTTTATGCGCGAGCGCAAACGTCGCAGCAGGCTGGAGGCGTTATAACAGAGCTGCGTAATCGTCTGCGCTGAGCATGCCACGGATGGCGGTTTGCGTCTTTGCGCAGGGGGTATGCTTCCTGAGCCAGCTCTTTTATTCACTCATTAAAGGCTGCGAAAGCGGCCTTTTTGGTACGTCGGGTTTGGTTAGCGATAAGTTCGAAAATGCTTAGGGAACACGGTCAGATCGGAAAGGCGCTTAAGCCATCCCTGGCCGCTCGGCCCGCGCCATCCGTGGCGCGGGACGCTTTCCTCCTCTGCCCGTGTTCCCTGCGCTTTAAGTTTATGCGCCGCTTTCAGATTCAGCCAGATCCAGCGATTAAATGATAATAAAAAGGCCGCTTTCGCGGCCTTTCTGCTATTTGCGCGGATAAAGCTCTTTGCGCGAATAGGGTTCGATGTCACCCTCTTTGCGGGTCTTCAGCAGCTTGAGGATCCACGTGTACTGCTCGGGATGCGGGCGGACAAATATTTCCACCTCTTCATTCATCCGGCGAGCCAGCTGGTGATCGTCGGCCTCCAGCAGATCGTCCATCGGCGGACGCACATAAATCTCAAGCTTATGCGTTTCACTGTTATAAACCGGGAACAGCGGCACCACGCGGGCACGACACACCTTCATCAGCCGACCTACCGCAGGCAATGTCGCCTTATAGGTAGCGAAGAAATCGACAAATTCGCTGTGCTCGGCACCGTGATCCTGATCGGGCAGATAGTAGCCCCAGTAACCCTGACGTACTGAACTGATAAACGGCTTAATCCCATCGTTGCGGGCATGCATCCGGCCGCCATAGCGACGACGGGCCGTGTTCCAGGCGTAGTCCAGCAGCGGGTCGCTCTGATTGTGGAACATGGCCGCCATCTTCTGGCCTTCTGACGCCAGCAGCATGGCGGGAATATCCACCGCCCAGCCGTGTGGCACCAGGAAAATCACATTCTGCTGCTCAGCTTTCATCTGGTCGATGATTTCACGACCATGCCACTCAACGCGCTGCCGGATGCGAGCAGGATCGCGCAGCACCAGCTCGGTCATCATTGTCATCGCCTGCGGCGCTGTCGCAAACATCTCATCGACCAGCGTGGCACGCTGCTCTTCACTGAGTTCCGGCAGGCAATAATAGAGATTAATCAGCGCGCGGCGACGTGCGCCCTTTGCCAGCTTACCGGCAAACCGGCCTAACCGGCCCAGCAGCGGATCGCGCACTTTCGGCGGTAAATACGCCAGACCCGCCAGCGCACCTATTGCCAGCCAGCTGCCCCAGTACTTAGGTTTGAGAAAAGAACGTTCAAAAACGGGAATAAATTCAATGTTATTTTTTTTACGGGTTTCCATGCACTCGCCTCAAGCAATGACCGGCTTATGATAGTGACGACCTGAAAATTTGCAATCATCCTGCGCCAGATAGCAAAAAACCGACGGAGAAGCCGTCGGTTTTTGCGCGATTTGACGAAATTCGCTTACTTCAGACCCAGCTGAGGTAGCCAGGATTTAACCTGTGCCATGTAGTCGCTGCGATCTTTGCCGGTCAGACCTTCCATGCGCGGCAGCTTCGCCGTTAATGGGTTAACCGCCTGGTTATTGATCCAGATTTCGAAATGCAGATGCGGTCCGGTGGAGCGCCCGGTGTTGCCGGACAGTCCAATACGGTCGCCACGTTTCACTTTCTGACCTGGCTTCACCAGCACTTTCTTCATGTGCATATAGCGTGTCATATACTGACGGCCATGACGGATAGCGACGTAGTTACCGGCGGCACCGCCGTTTTTCGCTACCACGATCTCACCATCACCCACTGCGAGCACCGGCGTACCGATTGGCAGCGCAAAGTCGACGCCTTTGTGCGGCGCAATGCGGCCCGTTACCGGGTTAAGACGACGCGGATTAAAGTTGGAAGAGACACGATACTGCTTAACCGTCGGGAAGCGCATAAAGCCGCGTGCCAGACCGGAGCCGCTGCGATCGTAGAACTTGCCATCTTCCGCGCGGAATGCGTAATAATCTTTACCGCCGCTGCGCAGGCGCACGCCCAGCAACTGACTCTGCGCACTCTTGCCATCCAGCATTTCACGTGACATCAGCACGCTGAACTGGTCGCCAGCACGCAGCTTACGGAAGTCCATCTGCCACTGCATCGCTTTAATCACGGCGCTGGCTTCAGCCCCGCTCAACCCCGCCCGCATGGCGCTGGCGGCGAAACTGCCGCGCACTTCGCCCTGCATCACGCTGTTGCGCCATTCGCCCTTCTGCATCTCCGCATCCATCTTAAAGCCACCGGCTGGGGTGCGCTCATAAGTACGGGTTTCACGACGGGAAATTTCCCAGCTCAGAGTTTTCAGGCCACCATCATCATCCAGCGTCCAGCTCAGCTGCTGACCGACCTGCAGATTACGCAGATCGCGATCGCTTACCACCAGCGCATTGATGTCACCGATGTCGATGCCATACTGATTCAGGGCACTGCTCAGGGTATCGCCGGATGAAACGGTGTAGTCATGCACCCCTGCCGTTTCGGGCACGTCGGTGTCGACATCATCCGCAGGCAGCTCTTCGTCCGGTTCCGGTGTGCTCTGATCGATCGGCTCACTGGCTTCCGGCAACAGCGTGCGGAGCGTGTTCTTATCCAGTTCAATGTTTTTAACGATGGGGGTCACATCATCCGTCGGATGATAAACGTAAGGCCGCCAGACAGCGACGGCCAGAGTGACTACAGTTAACGATCCCAGCATTACGCGGTGGGGGCGCGGCAAATTATTAAATGCGAGGGCGACAGAGCGGGCTATCTGCTGCACTTTTACCTATTCCTCATGCTCCATTCAGGCAGCTTTCATACTGGCTCGACAGTTGTGAGAGGAATTTCACATAGCTGTCTTTGGCTAAGCTGATGTCCGTGCCCAGGGGATCAAGCGTGCCTTTACGCACCTGTGTTCCGCGGGAGACAGCATCGATGACTGCTGGTCTGAATTGTGGCTCAGCAAAGACGCATACCGCCTTTTGCTCAACCAACTGTGTTCGTATCTGGTGTAAACGCTGAGCGCCCGGTTGAATTTCAGGATTGACGGTAAAATGCCCGGCGGGCGAGAGACCGTAGTGCTTTTCAAAGTACGTGTAAGCGTCGTGAAAAACGAAATATCCTTTATTTCTGACCGGAGCAAGTTGTGCGCTGACGCGTTTGTCCGTGTCCGCCAAAGCTACCTCAAACTGCTGGAGGTTGGCGTCAAGTTTGGCCTTATCTTGCGGCATAAGTTCCAATAATTTTCCATGGATTGCAACCGCGGTTTTGCGCGCAATCTCTGGCGACAACCACAGGTGCATATTAAACTCGCCGTGATGGTGATGATGCGCTTCAGCATCCTGATCTTCGGATTTTTCCGCTGCGTGTTCATCTTCATCTTCACCACCGCTAATCAATAACGGTTTTACCCCGTCGATGTTCACCATCGCGAGGTTTTTTTGAGCCGGAAGTTCAGCCGCAGACTTCGCCATAAAGGCTTCCATTTCTGGCCCGACCCAGACAACTAAGTCCGCGTTTTTTAAGCGTTTTGCATCAGATGGCCGCAGGGCGTAATCATGTTCGGACGCGCCGTCCGGCAGCAGCACCTCAACCGGTGTAACGCCATCGGCAATAGTAGCAGCAATAAAACCTACCGGTTTGAGTGAAGCCACAACATTCGCCTGGGCAGGAAGGGTTAACAAAGCTGAAACAGATAAAGCAGTCAGGGCGAAAATTGTGCCCTTTTTATTATGTAACATATTGCGTCATTCCATCGTGACCATGAGGTGGAATGTGATATTATAACATTCGAAATTCTGTGCAACCTGTAAATACTATGACCTCACTTGTCACACTCGATAACGTTTCGATAAAGTTTAACCAGCGCAATGTGTTATCAGGCGTCAGCCTGGCATTGCAGCCTGGTCGCATTCTCACCCTGCTGGGTCCCAACGGTGCCGGAAAATCAACGCTGGTGCGTGTGGTGCTCGGCCTGCTCGCCCCTACAACCGGTTCGGTTCAGCGTGATCCTGTTCTGCGTATCGGCTACGTGCCGCAGAAGCTGCACATCGATCCCACCCTGCCGGTCACGGTTGAGCGCTTTATGCGTCTGACCCGTGGCAGCAAACACGCGGAGATTATGCCAGCACTGAAACGTGTGCAGGCGGGCCATCTGCTCAACTCCCCGCTGCAAAAGCTCTCCGGCGGTGAAACTCAACGTGTGTTGCTGGCACGCGCCCTGCTGAATCAGCCTCAGTTGCTGGTGCTGGATGAACCAACGCAGGGAGTGGATGTGAACGGTCAGGTTGCGCTGTATGACCTGATCAATCAGTTACGCGTGGAACTGAACTGCGGCGTGCTGATGGTTTCCCACGATCTGCATCTGGTGATGGCGAAAACCGACGAAGTGTTGTGCCTCAATCACCATATCTGCTGTTCCGGCACGCCGGAAGCCGTCTCGCAGCATCCCGAATTTATCGCGATGTTTGGCCCGCGTGGCGCGCAGGAGCTGGCGATCTACCGTCATCATCATAATCACCGTCACGACCTTCAGGGACGTATCGTTTTACGCAAAGGACAGGGTTCATCATGATTGAGTTGTTATTACCGGGCTGGATAGGCGGTGTGATGTTAGCGCTGGCTGCCGGTCCGCTGGGTTCGTTCGTCGTCTGGCGTAAGATGTCCTATTTCGGCGATACCCTGGCGCACGCGTCTCTGCTCGGCGTAGCCTTTGGCCTGCTGCTGAACGTGAACCCCTACTACGCGGTGATTCTGGTGACGGTCTGCCTGGCGCTGGGGCTGGTCTGGCTGGAGCGACGTCCGCATCTGGCTATCGATACCCTGCTGGGCATTATGGCGCACAGCGCGCTGTCGCTGGGCCTGGTCGTCGTCAGCCTGATGAAGAACGTGCGCGTTGATTTAATGGCGTATCTGTTTGGCGACCTGCTGGCCGTAACGCCTGATGACCTCTGGATGATGGGTGGCGGCGTGATAATTGTGCTGCTGGTGATGGCGTGGCAGTGGCGTTCGCTGCTGTCGATGACCATCAGCCCGGAACTGGCGCAGGTGGATGGCGTCAATATCCAGCGAACCCGGCTGATTCTGATGCTGGTTACGGCGCTGACGATTGGCGTGGCGATGAAGTTTGTGGGTGCGCTGATTATCACTTCATTGCTGATTATTCCGGCTGCCACCGCTCGCCGTTTTGTGCGTTCGCCGGAAGGCATGGCGGCCGTCGCGGTGGTCATCGGCGTGATTGCCGTCACCGGCGGTCTCACCTTCTCTGCGTTCTACGACACGCCTGCCGGTCCGTCCGTGGTGCTCTGCGCCGCCATCCTGTTTATCTTCAGCATGGTGCGCAAACCGGCCATGTAGTCACTCTTCGCGCGTAATGCCGAAGTGACGATAAGCATGCTGCGTGGCCAGACGGCCACGCGGTGTGCGCTGAATAAAACCCTGCTGAATCAGGAAGGGTTCAATCACATCTTCGATGGTCTCACGCTCTTCACCAATCGCAGCAGCCAGGTTATCCAGCCCCACCGGCCCACCCATAAACTTGTCGATAATCGCCAGCAGCAGTTTACGGTCCATATAATCGAACCCTTCACTGTCGACGTTAAGCATATCCAGCGCGCTGCAGGAGACTTCTCCGCTCATATCACCATTAGCCCGCACCTCTGCGAAGTCACGCACGCGGCGCAGCAGGCGGTTGGCGATACGCGGGGTGCCGCGTGCGCGACGAGCAATCTCTAACGCCCCTTCGTCACTCAGCGCCAGGCCCAGACAGGCGGCACTGCGTCCTACGATGTGCTGCAGATCTTTAACCTGATAGAACTCCAGACGCTGCACAATGCCAAAGCGATCGCGCAACGGCGAGGTCAGCGAGCCTGCACGGGTGGTGGCACCAATCAGGGTAAACGGCGGCAGATCGAGCTTAATCGAACGCGCCGCCGGGCCTTCACCGATCATGATATCCAGCTGATAGTCTTCCATTGCCGGATAGAGCACCTCTTCCACCACCGGTGACAGGCGATGGATCTCATCGATAAACAGCACGTCATGGGGTTCAAGGTTAGTCAGCATCGCAGCCAGATCGCCTGCCTTCTCCAGCACCGGACCCGAGGTGGTACGCAGGTTCACGCCCATCTCGTTGGCCACGATGTTCGCCAGCGTGGTTTTCCCCAGACCTGGCGGACCGAAGATCAGCAGATGATCCAGCGCATCGCCACGCAGCTGTGCGGCCTTGATGAAAATCTCCATCTGCTCACGCACCTGCGGCTGACCGACATACTCGGTAAGCATCTTCGGGCGAATGGCGCGGTCGATTATCTCTTCTTCGTTTATGCTGGCAGCGGAGACCAGGCGGTCGGCTTCTATCATGACTTACCTCAAATGGCGGCGCGGAGCGCTTCGCGGATCAGGGTTTCGCAATCCGCATCCGGTCGGCCGACTTTACTGATCATACGGCTCGCTTCCTGCGGTTTATAACCCAGTGATACCAGCGCTGCAACCGCTTCGGATTCCGCATCGTTGGTTTCCGGCTCGGCGCTCGGTGTGGTAAGCGTAAAGGCCGAATCGCCGCCAAACAGGTCGCCATGCATCCCTTTAAAGCGGTCCTTCATCTCAACAACCAGACGCTCAGCCGTCTTTTTACCCACGCCAGGCAGTTTCACCAGTGACGCGATCTCTTCTTTCTCAACAGCGGTCACAAACTGCTGCGCCGACATGCCGGAGAGGATCGCCAGTGCCAGCTTGGGGCCGACGCCATTCACTTTAATCAGTTCGCGAAACAGCGCGCGCTCCTGCTTGCTGTTAAAACCAAACAGCAGCTGAGCGTCTTCACGCACGACAAAGTGGGTAAAAATCACCGCTTCGTGCTGAAGTTCAGGCAATTCATAAAAACAGGTCATGGGCATGTAAATTTCATAGCCGACGCCGTGTGCCTCAAGCAGCACCAGTGGCGGCTGCTTTTCCAGAATGTTGCCCCGTAAACGACCTATCACCTGAATGCTTCCTTAACTAACGAATGTGGCGGATTTTATAACATAAAAAAGGCTGGATGAATATCCAGCCTGAGCGTCTGTTCTGTGCGATGCCCTAACCTGAGCGCAACCGTCCGCGCGTCAGCACCAGCTTGCTGTCACTCATGCGCGCGGCGTTCTGCGCCACGTGACAGTGAGTAATGGCTATCGCCAGCGCATCGGCGGCGTCCGCCTGCGGGTTTGCCGGCAGTTTCAGCAGAGTTCGCACCATATGCTGCACCTGACTTTTCTCGGCGCTGCCGATGCCCACCACCGTCTGTTTCACCTGACGGGCGGCATACTCAAACACCGGCAGATCGTGGTTTACCGCAGCAACGATCGCAGCACCCCGCGCCTGGCCGAGCTTCAGCGCGGAGTCAGCATTCTTCGCCATAAACACCTGCTCGATAGCGAAGAAATCAGGTGAAAACTGCGTGATGATTTCGCACACGCCCGCATAAATCAGCTTCAGGCGGGCGGGCAATTCAGTGGTATTGGTGCGGATACAGCCGCTGCCCAGATAGGTGAGCTGGCGGCCGGTCTGACGAATAACACCATAACCGGTGATGCGTGAGCCGGGATCGATACCCAGGATAATCGACATTACGCCTCTCCGGTTAACGCTGTGACGGTAAACGCCATTACAGCGTTTCCGCCACCTCGTCGGAGATCTCACCGTTGTGATAGACCTCCTGCACATCATCGCAATCTTCCAGCATGTCGATCAGACGCAGCAGTTTTGGTGCGGTTTCCGCATCCATTTCCGCTTTGGTGGTCGGGATCATTGCCACTTCTGCGGTATCCGCTTTCAGGCCAGCGGCTTCCAGTGCATCACGCACGGTGCCCATCTCTTCCCATGCAGTAAAGACATCAATCGCGCCGTCATCATAGGTGACGATGTCTTCGCCGCCCGCTTCCAGTGCGGCTTCCATCACTGCGTCTTCATCCTGACCTGGCGCGAAGGAGATGACGCCTTTTTTGTTGAACAGATAAGCCACGGAGCCGTCGGTGCCAAGGTTGCCGCCGGTCTTGGTGAAGGCGTGACGCACTTCGCCCACGGTACGGTTACGGTTATCACTCAGGCATTCAATCATGATGGCTGAGCCGCCTGGACCGTAACCTTCATAGATGATGGTTTCCATGTTGGCGTTGTCATCGCCGCCCACACCGCGCGCGATAGCGCGATCCATGGTGTCACGGGTCATGTTGTTCGCCAGCGCTTTATCCATCGCTGCACGCAGACGCGGGTTAGAACCCGGATCGCCGCCGCCCAGCTTGGCCGCTGTCACCAGTTCACGAATGATTTTGGTGAAGATTTTGCCGCGCTTGGCATCCTGCGCCGCCTTACGGTGTTTGGTGTTTGCCCACTTACTGTGTCCTGCCATGTTAACTTTTCTCCGATCTTTTACAGGGTGCAGGCTCTCCTGGCTGCGAGCTTATTTACCGTCGGTGCTCAGCCAGGCGAGTCACAACCGGACTGCCCTGAGAGGCGAGCGTTGCGTATCGTCCTCACGTAGCGGTGTACGCAGGCGACGTCGCGCTGACGGTGAACAAGTTCGTGGCGAGGATGACGCCTGACTGTTCAATAGGTTGGTGTAGTCCTGTTAAAACTCACCAGATTCATAAAATTTAATCTATCCGCCGCCGGAATACCGGGCGATGGCGAGCATTCAGATAAATTCTTCAATTGCCTGGCGGTTACTCCATGATCGGGTTAATGCTGCAGCGTCAGCGGGTGTCAGCCAGCGAAACGCCAGATGCTCGGTCAGCGTGATATCGCGCTCTTCCGGCAGTTGCAGGCGAAACCAGTGTTCGTGATTATGGGTGACATCCGGTGCATAGCGATGGCGAAAATGGGGAAAGATTTCAAAGTCAATCTGACGCTGACAATCCTCTATTTCCAGCCGCTCAGCCAGCACGTCAATGCCGACCTCTTCATTCACCTCACGACACGCGGTTGCCAGCGGTGACTCTCCCGCTTCCAGGCTGCCGGTCACCGACTGCCAGAATGCGGGATCGTCACGCCGCTGCAGCATCAGCACCCGGCCAGTATCGCGCGCCGAAATGACGACCAGCACTGAAACCGGGTGTTTATAGCCCATTATTTATTCTCAAGCTTTTCTTTTTTAACCACCTGAATACCGAGCTCCAGCAGAGAAGCCGGGTTCGCTTCGCTTGGCGCTTCGGTCATCATGCAGGCTGCCGCCGTGGTTTTCGGAAACGCGATAACGTCACGAATGTTGTCGGTGCCGGTCAGCAGCATGGTCAGGCGATCCAGACCAAAGGCCAGGCCCGCATGCGGTGGTGTACCGAACTTCAGCGCATCCAGCAGGAAGCCAAACTTCTCGCGCTGCTCGTGCTCTTCAATACCCAGAATGCTGAACACGGTCTGCTGCATTTTGCCGTTGTGGATACGCACTGAACCGCCACCCACTTCATAACCGTTGATCACCATGTCGTAGGCGTTCGCCACGGCACGGGTTGGATCCGCAGCCAGCTCGTCTGCGCTCATCTCTTTCGGCGCAGTGAACGGATGGTGCATGGCGGCCAGACCGCCTTCCTCGTCCTCTTCGAACATCGGGAAGTCGATCACCCACAGCGGGGCCCAGGCTTTCTCATCGGTGATGTTCAGCTCGCGGCCCACTTTCAGGCGCAGTGCACCCAGAGCATCAGCGACCACTTTGGCGCGGTCGGCACCAAAGAAGATGATATCGCCATCCTGCGCGCCGGTGCGGCTCAGAATGCCTTCAACGATTTCTGCATTCAGGAACTTGGCAACCGGGCTCTGCACGCCTTCCAGACCGTCGGCACGGACGTTAACCTTCATCCACGCCAGCCCTTTCGCGCCGTAAATCTCCACGAACTTGCCATATTCATCAATCTGCTTACGGCTCAGCTGCGCACCGGTCGGCACGCGCAGCGCGGCAACCCGGCCTTTTTCATCGTTAGCCGGGCCAGAGAAGACCTGGAACTCCACGCTTTTCAGCAGGTCGCCAACGTCCACCAGCTCCATCGGGTTACGCAGATCCGGCTTATCGGAACCGTAACGATGCATCGCTTCCGCGAAGGTCATCTGCGGGAACTCGCCGAGGTCCACGCCCTGCACGTCCTGCCACAGATTGCGGATTAGACGCTCCATGATGTCTCGCACCTGTGGCGCGGTCATAAAGGAGGTTTCGACGTCGATCTGGGTAAATTCTGGCTGGCGATCGGCACGTAAATCTTCATCGCGGAAGCATTTTACGATCTGATAGTAGCGGTCAAAGCCGGACATCATCAGCAGCTGTTTGAACAGCTGTGGTGACTGCGGCAGCGCATAGAATTTGCCTTTGTGAACCCGGCTTGGCACCAGATAGTCGCGCGCGCCTTCTGGCGTCGCCTTGGTCAGCATCGGGGTTTCGATATCCAGGAAACCTTCGTCATCCATAAAGCGACGGACAAAGCTGGTGATTTTTGCGCGGGTTTTCAGACGCGTTACCATCTCAGGGCGACGCAGATCCAGATAGCGGTATTTCAGGCGCGCTTCTTCGCTGTTGGTCTGATTCGAGTCCAGCGGCAGGGGCTCAGAGCGGTTGATGATGGTCAGCGCCTGGGCAAACACTTCGACCTCGCCGGTCGCCATGTCGCTGTTTTTGTTCTTTTCATCGCGTGCGCGCACGGTACCGGTGATCTGGATGCAGAATTCGTTACGCAGTTCAGAAGCCAGCTTAAATGCGTCCTGACGATCGGGATCAAAAAACACCTGCACGATGCCTTCACGGTCGCGCATGTCGATAAAAATCAAACTGCCCAGATCGCGACGGCGGTTTACCCAGCCGCAAAGCGTGACTTGCTGACCCACATGAGACAGATTGAGCTGTCCGCAATATTCTGTACGCATAACACTATCCTTTTAACTTCGCCGCTGCAGCTGACAGCATCCGGCCGCGTTACCTGATGCGATGCTGTCGCAAAAATGGCGGCCATTATAATGGAAAAAGCCAGACAGGATAAGCAGATCAGCGCCAAAGCGCCGATTTCCTGTGTGCATTTGCCCCTCAGCCCGACCATAGCGGATAATGCAATCTCTTAACCTGCAGCCAGGAGCGCGCGTGACACTTCGTATTGGCCTGCCCCAGTGGCAGCATTCACACTGGAAACGCTGGGGTATCGAAAGCCTGGCGGACTATGCCCGCTACTTCCACTGCGTAGAGGGAAATACCACCCTCTACGCGCTGCCGAATGCGGAAACGGTGATGCGCTGGCGCGACATGACCCACGATGCATTTCGCTTCTGCTTTAAATTTCCCAATACCATCAGCCATCAGGCGGCGTTGCAGCACAGCGACGACCTGCTGACCGATTTTCTACGCCTGATGGAACCGCTGGCCGACCGCATCGGTCAGTACTGGCTGCAGCTGCCCGCCAGCTTCTCCCCGGCACAGCTCAACGACCTGTGGCGTTTTCTGGACAGTCTGCCGCGCCGCTTTCACTACGGCGTCGAAGTGCGTCATCCGGCTTTCTTCGCCAAGGGCGAGGCGGAACGGTCACTCAATCGGGGCCTGCTTGAGCGCGGCATCAATCGTGTAATGCTCGACAGCCGTCCGGTTCACGCCTCCACCTCGCAAAGCCCGGCAGCGCTGGTCGCGCGTTCGCAGAAGCCGAAAGTGCCGCCGCATGCCCTGCGAACCGGCTCCCAGCCGATGGTGCGCTTTATCGGCAGCGACAGCGTGGACGAGAGCGTGCCGCTGTTTCAGATCTGGCGTCCCAAGCTCGTGGAATGGCAGCAACAGGGCGACGCCATGCTGTTTCTGCACACCCCCGATATGGGCCAGGTTTTTCCGCTGGTGCAGGCACTGTGGCCGCAGTTGCAGGAGATCGATCCGGCTATTGGCAATGGACCGGACTGGCCGCAACAGACGTCACTGTTTTGATTGCGTTACAGGACAGCGGGCTGCACGCCCGTTAGAATAGAACCATTATGGACAGTCGCTGGAGTGGCTATGGTTAGCGCGTTATATGTGGTGATAGGGGCATTGCTGGTAATGAAATTCACGCTGGACGTGGTGCGTTACCGCCGGTTCTACCGGGTGGCGTATGGCGATGGCGGCTATCACGACCTGAAAATGGCGATCCGCATTCATGGCAATGCCATTGAAACCATTCCGCTGGCGCTGTTTCTGCTGGTGATGATGGAGATGAACGGCGCCGATATCTGGATGGTGCATCTCACCGGCCTGCTGTTCTTTATCAGCCGCCTGCTGCATGCATGGGGATTGCGCAGCAGCGCCATGGCAGGCCGTAAATATGGCATGCTCCTGACGCTGTTTTCCCTGTGCGGCATGGTGATTTTCAACCTGATCTACATGCCGTGGGAACTGGTCCTGACGCTCCATTAAGCCAGCCTGGGTTAAGGGGTGCAGCCCGCCCCACTTTCTGCGAGAATAGCGCCCTTTCCGTCGTCTCTTCGGATTTTCGATATGTCTGACCGCGATCAACTCTTCTCAGCGCCCATTGCAAAACTGGGCGACTGGACTTTTGACGAGCGTGTAGCTGAAGTCTTTCCTGACATGATTCAGCGCTCGGTGCCGGGCTACTCCAACATCATTTCGATGATTGGCATGCTGGCAGAACGTTTTGTTACCCCGGACAGCAGGGTCTATGACCTGGGCTGCTCGCTGGGCGCGGCCACCCTCTCGGTGCGCCGCAATATTCATGTGCCAGGTTGCCAGATCATCGCGGTGGATAACTCCCCGGCGATGGTGGAGCGCTGCCGCCGACATCTTGATGCGTTTCGCGCTGACACGCCGGTCACGGTGCTGGAAGCGGATATCCGCGACATTGAGATTGAAGACGCCTCGCTGGTGGTGCTCAACTTCACGCTGCAGTTTCTGGAGCCGCCTGCACGCCTGGCGCTGCTGGAAAAGATCTGGCAGGGACTTAAACCGGGCGGCGCGCTGGTGCTGTCGGAGAAGTTCAGCTTTGAAGACGCCGAGGTCGGTGAGCTGTTATTCAACATGCATCACGACTTCAAACGCGCCAACGGCTACAGCGAACTGGAAATCAGCCAGAAACGCAGCATGCTGGAAAATGTGATGCTGACTGACAGCGTCGAAGCGCATAAAGCCCGCCTGAAACAGGCCGGTTTCTCGCACGCCGAACTCTGGTTCCAGTGCTTTAACTTTGGATCTCTGGTGGCGTTGAAATGATCGACTTTGGCCGTTTTTATCAGCAAATTGCAGTAGGCCCGCTGGCGAAGTGGCTGGAAGTATTACCGGCGCAAATCAGTGAGTGGCAGCGCGAAAACCTGCACGGTCACTTTCGTGACTGGTACAAGTCGCTGGAGTATCTGCCGCTGCTGGAACCGCAAAAGCTGGACCTGCTACACAGCGTCACCGCCGACCGCGATGACATCAGCGACCGCCATCGTCAGGGGATTGAGAAACTACTGCGTAACCTGATGCCGTGGCGCAAAGGGCCCTACTTCCTCTACGGCACCCACATCAACACTGAATGGCGATCTGACTGGAAGTGGGAACGCGTGCTGCCGCACATCTCCCCGCTGGCGGGCCGGACGGTGCTGGATGTGGGTTGTGGCAGCGGTTACCACATGTGGCGGATGATTGGCGCGGGCGCACATCTGGTCGTCGGCATTGACCCAATGCAGCTGTTCCTGGTGCAGTTCGAAGCAGTGCGTAAGCTGCTGAATGACGATCGCCGGGCGCATATGCTGCCGCTGGGCATTGAGCAGCTACCGGCGTTGCAGGCGTTTGATACCGTATTTTCGATGGGTGTGCTCTATCACCGTCGTTCCCCGCTGGATCACCTGTTACAGCTGAAAAATCAGCTGGTGAGCGGAGGCGAACTGGTGCTGGAAACGCTGGTGATTGAGGGCGATGTTAATCAGGTGCTGGTGCCCGGTGAGCGTTATGCGCAGATGCGCAATGTCTTCTTTATCCCGTCAGCGGAAGCGCTGAAAAGCTGGCTGGAGAAAAGCGGCTTTGTGGATGTGCGGATTGTCGATTTTGCGCTGACCACCATTGAAGAGCAGCGCCGCACCGACTGGATGACCAGCGAATCCCTCGCTGAGTTCCTCGACCCCGACGATCCCAGCAAAACGGTTGAAGGCTATCCGGCTCCCCTGCGCGCCGTGCTGGTCGCCACTAAACCCTAATGCCCTAGCGGCGAGACAACGCCAGTTTCGCCGCAAATCCAATAAACACGCAGCCGGTCAGGCGATCCATCCCCTTCAGCACCTTCGGTTTTCGCAGATGTCCGGAGAAATAGTGGCTGCCGCCAATCAGGACCGCATTCCAGATCAGCCCCAGCAGCATGTGTGCCAGCGCCATTAGCGTGCACCAGAGCGCCACCGACGCCCCCGCCGGAATGAACTGTGGCAGAAAAGTGACGTAAAACACGCCAATTTTCGAATTCAGCAGATTTCCCATTAATCCCCGACTGAAGCAGGCCAGATAGCCCTGCTGATGTGCAGGCTGTTCAGCTGTCTCTACGGATTGCTGACGCGGCTTAAGCAGCAGCTTTATGCCCAGATAGAGCAGCCAGCCGGCACCGATCCACTTCAGCAGGTTATAGGCGATCTCAGAGGCCATCAGCAGCGCGCCCAGTCCCAGCCCAACTGCGATACCCCAGAGCAGACAACCCAGCGTCACGCCAAGGGCTGTCGCCCAGGCGCGCTGCCAGCCCTGCGCAATGGCGGTTCACAGCACCAGCGCGGTATCAAATCCAGGTGTGAGTGTCAGAATGGTTATCGCAAACAGAAATGAAAAGAGCGTGGCGCTCATGATGATTCTCCGTTATCCCTCAGCAGGGGGTGTTCAGGCAGCTTAACAGCCCATGACGCGGTCATGCGCGGGATCGCCTGCCACGCTGAGCGAATTGTGCCAGGCTGGATCGGGTCGAACCATTCATATTAAGGAGATGTGATTATGAGTAAATTTATTTTTTCATCACCCCGTAAATATGTGCAGGGCGCCGGTGTGCTGGATGAGCTGGGCACGTACCTGACTGAGCTGGGCGATCAGGCTTTTCTGGTGGCAGATGAGGTCGTCTGGAAACTGATTGGCGAACGCACCCAACAGACGCTGCAGTCCGCCGGGGTGAAATTCAGCTGGCAGCAGTTTAACGGCGAGGCCTCCAGTAATGAGATCACCCGCCTCAGTGCGCTGGCGAAGAGTCAGGGCTGTAACGTGGTGGTCGGGCTGGGCGGCGGCAAAACGCTGGACACGGTTAAGGCGGTGGCGGACGAACTTAAACAGCCGGTGGCCATCGTGCCGACCATTGCCTCCACCGATGCTCCCTGTAGCGCGCTGTCGGTGATCTACTCTGACAGCGGCGTATTTGAGAGCTATCGTTTCTACAGCAAAAATCCCGATCTGGTGCTGGTGGATACCGCAGTCTGCGCCAGTGCGCCTGCACGGCTCTTTGCCTCCGGCATTGCCGATGGCCTGGCCACCTGGGTTGAAGCGCAGGCAGTGGCCCGGTCCCATGCTAAATCCATGGTCAGCGGCGATCCGACTCTTGCCGGACTGGCGATTGCCCGCGCCTGTGAAGAAACATTGCTTAAGTGGGGGTACAGCGCCTATATCGCCGTTATCGAAAAACGGGTCACGCCCGCCGTGGAAGCCGTGGTTGAGGCGAACACGCTGCTTTCGGGGCTGGGCTTTGAAAATGGCGGGCTGGCAGCCGCCCACGCTATTCATAATGGTTTTACCGCCATCGATGGCGATATCCACCATCTGACCCACGGCGAGAAAGTCGCCTATGGCACACTGACGCAGATGGTGCTGGAGCAGCGGCCGGATGAGGAAATTGCGCGCTATATCCGTTTCTATCGCAGCATCAATATGCCGACCACGCTGCGTGAAATGCATCTGGAAAATGAAAGCTGGGAAAATCTGGTGAAAGTCGGGGCACTGGCGAACAGTGAGGGTGATACGCTGAAAAACCTTAATCCTCATCTGTCACCTGAGGATATTGCCAACGCCCTGCTGGGGCTGGATGCCTTTAGTCAGACGGTGAAATAAGCCGCCAACAGGCGATCATTCGATCGCCTGTTACTCTTCTGCCGCAGGCTGGTCCCAGTACTCATATTTGTAGGCGGAGCTGAGATGGCGCTCGATGGTGCCACGCGTGAAGATTTCGGTTTCATGCAGATAGCTCAGGGTACAGTTGCCGACCTCATCCCAGGACTGGCACTCATCAACCGAGCGGATGGTGCTCAGCGGTGTGGTCGCCGTGCCGTTGAGCCGCACTTCGCGCCATTGGGGGTCGTAGGTGTATTCGTCAGTTCCCCGGGCGGAAGTGGTGCGCGTCACCAGACCCTTTGGATTCCAGTGGTAGTGAAACTCGCCGTTAGTCAGCGGATCGCTGCCACGTGCCACACTCTTCTCAAGCTGGCGCTTCCGATCGTAGCGATAGGTGGTGTCGGTAAAGCCGGTTTTACCCATGCTGGTAAACCTGTCGGAGGCGCTGGTAATATTGCCATGCTGGCCTTTCTGCCAGTTAATCGTTCCCTGCCGGTTATCAACAACGACTTCTTTGCCCTCTTTCAGCACTTTGACCAGATATGCATATTCCGCCACCCAGCCGCCCTGTACCCTGGCGATATGTTGCTCCATGCTGAGGATGACGTTGCGTTCACTTTTGTCGTAGCTGACGTCAGCCACCGTCAGATCGCCACAGGCGTCAAACTGACCCAGCACCCGCTTTTGCGAATTCACATCTTTGCCAAATTCACCTGCAATCACCTGCTTCACTGCGCCTTTCGCATTGCCCCCCAGCAAGATCAGGGTGTTGCTGTTGACCACGGCGGCGTTGTCAGCGCGGCATGCGCTGGCCGCAGCGTTGCCGCTGCACAGTACGGTCAGTATCAGGCTTAAAGTAAGAATCTGATTGCGTTTCATAGGGTAAATTCCAGGCGACGTTGCTTTCAGTGTAAACGCTGCGGGGATGAACAGCGGAAATCCGGGACGATTTAACTCAAGCTCTCATGACAGACATCGGCTGTGGCAGCGTAACGGATAGCGTGCAGATTGTGTTGCGGCTTTTGATAAAAGTCCTGGATGACAATTAAAAACGCCTGTACGTGAAGGCTGACAGCCGGCAACAGAAAGCAGACGCGGCGGATAGCCGTTCGTTCGCTGGTGATAAAAAACCCGCCTGAGCGGGTTTATAACGTTTTCCTCCAGCGATCCTCTCGCCAGGTCTGGGTTATTTATTCACTCACCACATCCTGCAAAACGGCCTGTCCGCGATCCTGTGTGAATACCTGCCATTTCACCTGACTGGCATTCAGGGTGAAAATGGCCGTTGCCAGCGTATTCTCTTCGTCGGGATCCTGCGGAGAGAGCCGGTAGATAGGTAATACCGCATCATTCTGATCAGACAGAATGGCTTTTGCAGCGTCACCATCAAATGCTGGCTCTTCTTTCAGCCACACATCCAGACGCTGCTGGCGTGAAGCAGAGCTGTCGGTGATCACCTGCTCAGTCGCAGTATGTTGCGGATGGATAAGATGGTTTGCATGCGCAAAGAGGCCGGACAGTTGCGTGACAGAACAACCTGTACCGGTAGCTTCAACGCTGAACAGTCGGCTATCGCCCCGCTGCCCCAGCGTATGATGAAAAGCGCCTGCGCGCGGCGAGGTCGTCAGTAGCGCAATCGCCTCATCGAGCGTGTCTGCATTCAGCGCTGCACGCGCCAGAATCTGGCGCGGCAGGCCAGCCGGACGATGCACAGCACGAATGTTATTCACCGTGTTCACCACCCCACGGTCATTGACGGCAAACGTATGGCCGCAAATCGAACCCGGATAGGCAAAGCTGGTGAACCCAATGCCTTGATCCGGCAGCACACGAACCACTGCACAGTCACCCCGCAGCTGCGGAAAACCATCTTCATTGTGCGCAATGACCAACGCCCCATCGCGGCGTTGCCCGGCCACCGTGGTGCAGCCATCTGAGGTAGAACGCACCAGATCGCCCCGGCAGTTCCATGCAAATACGTCATCGATGGGTGCCTGCAAACCGCTGGCCAGCCCTTCCAGCTCAAGCCAGATTTCCGGGAAGTCAGCCTGAACCTGCGCGCGCATGCGCTGACTCTGTTCCGTGTGTTTCATGGCCGTGACCGTTTGCCACAGCGCAATGTGCGTCAGTTTCTGATGCCACGCCTCCCGACCAAATTCGCCGAGCTGCTGACCGATTTCAAACGCCGAACCACTGATTGCAATTTTTTTCATTGTGCTGTCATTCACTTCTTTCAGGAGACGTGTTGCAGGAATTCTTTAAGGCGCGGATTCGTGCTGTCGTTAAGCAGCTTATCAGGTGAGCCATCCTCAGCAATGGTCCCGCCATCAATAAAGATGAGTCTTGAGGCGACATCCCGGGCAAAACCAATCTCGTGAGTCACAATCACCATCGTCATGCCCTCTTCGGCGAGCGAGCGCATCACTTTCAGCACCTCGTGGCGCAGTTCGGGATCCAGCGCAGAGGTGGGTTCATCAAACAGCATCATTTTGGGTTTTACCGCCAGCGCGCGCGCAATCGCCACACGCTGCTGCTGTCCACCTGAGAGTTCTGCGGGGTAATGACTGGCACGTTCACGCAGGCCGACCCTGTCCAGCAAGGCCAGCGCCTGTTCGCGGGCCGAGGCTTTGCTCTGCCTGCGCACGCGAACAGGGCCGAACATCACATTTTCCAGCGCGGTCAGGTGAGGAAACAGGTGAAACTGCTGGAACACCATGCCCGCCTCGCGGCGGATATCGCATTCATTCGCATGCGGATCGGTGATGTGCTTGCCCGCCACCAGCAGCGTTCCGGAAGAGATGTCTTCCAGCTTGTTAATACAGCGCAGCAGCGTTGATTTACCCGATCCCGACGGCCCGATGATCACTACCACTTCGCCCGCCTCTATCTTCAGATTGATATCGTGCAGGACCTGCGTCGCGCCAAAATTTTTCGACACCGCGCTAAATTCAACCATGCTCATAGAATGTGGATCCTTTTTTCCAGTTGCTTCAGCAGGAAACTCAGGCAGAGCGTCACCAGCAGATAAATCATCGCGACGGCGGTCCAGACCTCCAGTGCGCGGAAATTACCGGCAATAATCTCCTGTCCCTGACGGGTTAGCTCCGCGACACCGATAACAATAAATAGCGATGTATCTTTAATACTGATGATCCACTGGTTGCCCAGTGCGGGGATCATACGCCGCAGTGCCAGCGGCATAATCACATGCCACAGGGTGCTGCGCTGCGATAATCCCATGGCAAGACTCGCCTCTTTAAATCCTTTATTGATAGAGAGGATCGCACCGCGCGTAATCTCGGCGATATAGGCGCCGGAATTAATCACAATGGTCACAATCGCCGCCGTAATGGGATCAATGCGAATCGGAATAACCATCGGCAGGGCAAAATAGATAAACATCACCTGCACCATAATTGGCGTGCCGCGAATTAACTCAACGAAAATCAGCGACAGCGTTTTAGTTATTCGCCCACCTAATGCGCGACAGGTTCCGGCCAGCAGACCGATCACGAAACCGCCCAGCAAACCCGATAGTGAAATAATCAGCGTCAGTTGCAAACCCTGCAATAATAACGGCAGGGATTCCCAGATATATTTACTGTCAAAATTCATAGTTCGATCCATTAAGGCGAAATGAGGTCGGACTGGGCCGACCCGGCTGAATTATTTCGGCTGTTTCGCAAACCACTTCACATAGATTTTGTCGTAGGTGCCATCCGCACGCAGCGCCTGCAATGCAGCGTTAACTTTCGGCGTCAGGCTGCTGTTCTTTTGCATCGCGAACCCGTACTGCTGCGGCAGAATGCTGTCTGTCTCACCCGTGGATTTCACTTTGCCATTACCCGCCGTTTTCACGTAATAGAGTACGTTCGGCGAATCATGCACCACCGCGTCAAGATTACCCGCCTGCAAATCGAGATAAGCGTTATCGATGTTAGGAAACTCAACATAGTCGGCTTTATATTTGCTCTTCATAAAGCTGGCCGCCGCAGTGCCCTGTTTCAGGCCCACTTTCTTACCGGCTAAATCGCTGAATTTTTTGATCGCGGTATCACTGCTTTTTACCGCCATCAGTAAATCCGCATTGTAATAGCCGTCACTGAAATCAACGACCTGTTTCCGCGCATCGGTAATCGTAATACCGGCCATCGCAACATCCAGATTACGGGACTGCAGCCCTGGAATTAAGCCACCAAAATCCATCGGGCGTAATTCATAGCTGACGTTCATCTTTTTAGCGATAGCATTCCATAAGTCAATATCGAAGCCCACATACTTATCGCCCTGTTTAAATTCAAAGGGCACAAATGCGGTATCCACACCTACCATCAGTTTATCCTGAGCAGTAGCAATAAAACTGGCTGAGCAGGCAACTAATACCAATGAGACTTTTAATTTAGAGAATAATCCAGACATATCTAACCCCCGGCGTCGGTGAAATAGCGTACAGTGAATATCATCCGGCGAGGTTATCGCCGGAATGACTGAACAGAATTTATTTGAAATGCAGGGCGTGTCAGGCTGCGCCCGGATTAAACGATGACTTATTCAGGAATAATATGATCCTGCGTATCGGGTACCGGCGTCTGTGCGCCGTTCATGATCATTGAGAGAAAACTGTAATAACCGTTAATGCCAATCAGATCCACCACGCCCTTCTCGCCCCACAAATCGATGGCCTGCTGCCAGGTAGCGTCGCTGACTTTCTGCTGCTGGTGCAGCTGCTGGCAGAAGTGGTAAATCACCCACTCATCGGGTTCGAGGTCTTCCGGCGGACGCTTTTCATTTATCGCCTGCACGGCGGCCGCAGAAATGCCCTTCCCGCGCGCTATCGGCGCATGGATTGCCCATTCTACCGGCTGGGACCAGTGGCGGGCGGTCATCAGAATGGCCAGCTCTGATAAACGCTGTCCCAGCGCACTGCGATACCGCAGATATTCCCCCATGCGCTGTGCGTGCGCCATCAGCTCAGGGCTGCGTAACAATGGCTCAAAGGGTGGCAGCAGCGCGCCGCGTGGCCCGTTAATGATCTCTTCTGCGAGCGGACGCTGCTGATCGTCCCATTCGTGATGCGCCAGCGGCGGCAGACGGTTAATCATAAGCTGGCCGTCTCTTCACGAATCACCTGCTCCAGCGTTTCCACCACAAAATCAAGCTGCGCTGTCGTGATGATAAAGGGTGGCGCAATCAGAATGTGATCGCCGTATTGCCCGTCAATCGTTCCGCCCATGGGATAAACCATCAGACCCCGCGCCATACAATTAGCTTTAATTCTGGCGTGCAGTTTCAGCGCCGGATCGAACGGCGTTTTGCTGGCTTTATCACGAACCAGTTCAACCCCGGCAAACAGACCGCGCCCACGGGTGTCACCGACCTGTGGCAACTCGCCCAGCCGATCGCGCAGCGCACGTTGCAGGTAATCTCCCTGCTGTTTCACGACCGCTAATAAATTGTCGCGTTCAATGACCTGCTGCACTGCCAGAGCGGCCGATGCCGCCGTGGCGTGGCAGATATAGGTATGACCATGCTGGAACAGTCCGCTGCCCGCCTGCAGAGCGGAGACAATTTTTTCGCTCGCCAGTACCGCACCGATTGGCTGGTAGCCACCCCCCAGCCCTTTGGCGATGGTCACCAGGTCTGGCACCCCCTCATCCTGCTCAAACGCGTAAAGCGTTCCGGTACGTCCCATGCCGCACATCACTTCATCCGCGATATAGAGCAGGCCGTACTTATCACACAGGGCGCGCACGCCTTTGAAGTAACCCGGTGTAGGCGGTGTTGCGCCGGTGGTCGCGCCCACGACTGTCTCTGCGCAAAAACCGATGATCGTCTCCGGGCCAGCATCAATAATCGCCTGCTCCAGCTCATCCAGCAGGCGCTGCGTGTATTGCTGCTGAGTTTCATCAGCACGGCGGTCGCGATATTCATTACAGGCAGAAACCCGGATCACGTCGATTAAAAGCGGGGCAAACTGGCGACGACGCCATTCGTTGCCCCCCACCGCCAGCGCACCCAGCGTATTACCGTGGTAACTCTGCTGGCGGGCAATGAACCGCGTGCGGGACGGCTGACCGATTTCAACGAAATATTGCCGGGCCAGCTTCAGCGCCGTTTCTACGGCTTCGGAACCACCCGAAACGAAATAGGCATAATTGAGATCGCCAGGCGCATGGCGGGTCAGATGTTCCGCGAGTTGTTCAACCGTGTCGCTGGTAAAAAAACCGGTATGTGCATAGGCGAGCTGGTCGATCTGACGATGCATCGCAGCCAATACGTCAGGATGCGCGTGGCCTAAACAGGAAACCGCAGCGCCTCCGCAGGCATCCAGATACTGTTTTCCCTGTGCATCAAAGATGTACGCGCCTTGTGCGCCGGTTGCCACGGCGGGCGTGCTGCGCAGACTGCGGTGAATGATATGGCTCATGCTGGGTCCTGCTCCTGAATACGCTGCGATAACTCAGCGCATCTTGCCGGATCCATTTGGATCACGTCAACGCAAGAATGATACATATGCATTCTATTTTCTTATGACGGATACAAATGAATCTTCTCTCAGGGTTTGCCAGGCACCACATAGGCACCTGAATCAATCAGGTAGCGTTCGGCATTTTCGATTTTGCTGACCGCCTCGCGGCCATGGCGTGCCACCAGCATCGCCAGCAGACACTCCGCCAGCCCCATACCGGAAACCACAGAAGGAAAGAACGAGGGACTCTCTACCGAGAAGAGCAGCGTACAGTCGGCGGCCTGCGCCAGAGGGGAAACCGGCGAATCCGTAATGGCGACGATTTTCGCGCCTGCCTGCCGGGCAGCCTGTAACACCGCCAGCGATTCGCGTGAATAAGGGGCAAAACTGGTCAGCAGAATCGCGTCCTGCGCCGTCAGTTCGCGGGTAAAGACTTCGATATTACTCGCCAGGCCATCAATCAATGAAACCTGGCGGTTAAATAATCGATAGATATAAAACAGCGACCAGGCGATGGGAAAGCTGGCACGAAATCCACAGATATAGACGTTTTCCGCCGCATCCAGCAGGGTAACCGCCTGATCCATCTTCTGATGATTCTCATGTTGCGTCGCCGCAAGGTTAGCCTGATGCGCCTGAAAGACCTCTTCATAAAGCTGAGGTTGTGTCGGTTTTGCGATCAGCTTTTCAGCTTTGGATACGTAGGTATCATCGCGCAGACCCATATCGTCAATAAAAGCGTCTTTAAGTTCACCCCAGCCCTCATAGCCCAGGCGCTGCGCCAGGCGCAGCAGCGTGGCAGGCTTCACGCCCGCTTCTGTGGCAAAAGCACGCATGGATTGCACCACAAGCTGATTCGTATTCTGGAGTGAGAACTCGGCAGCGCGTTGTAACTCAGGCGACAACGCACTGAACTGGCTGACAATATTTTCCCTGGGATTCATGGCGGCACTTCATCGGCTGGCAGATGCAGGCATCTAATCACATTTAGGATCCAGACTCCACTGTCGGAGATTCACGCCCGGCGACAGGCCGCGCAGCCAGCAGAAGCAGCGTTTATGTCATGAAAGAGATTGGTAACCTCGGGAGAGGTGGCGGAGAAAGGGAATCGGGAAGCAGCAGGTTTTACACAAAAAGAACCCCAGCAAGCATACTGGGGTTTGGTACTTGCAAACACCACGTCAATGATCGGCGTGCTGCGCGGCAAAATCTGTTGTGGTTCAGGCAACCCGAACGGTGCTCATCTGCATCACGCTTTTCATCGCCTCAACCACATCGCCGTCTACACAGTAACGGCTGAACTCGTCGGTTTCGGCTTCTGAACACATGGAGACACCCGCTTTGCGGTAGCGCATCGGTGACGCCATCAGGCGGCTGGCCGAGCTGTGGACTTCATCAATCCCCATGTCGAGAAACTTTTGCAGGTTGCTGAGACGCACGCCCGCACCCGCCATAATGATAGGACCGGTACTGGTCTCATTTAGTTCCCGAAGTAATGCAATTCCGTTTTCAGCGCTCTGCTGCTGACCGGATGTCAGAATGCGCGCCACCCCCAAATCCGTTAACGCTTCCAGTGCGCGCTTAGGGCTGTGACAGAGATCGAAGGCACGATGGAAGGTCACTGCCAGACCGTCACACAGCGCCATAATCTGTCGCATCTGGCCCTGATGAATATGGGCGTCCTCATCCAGCATCCCAATCACAAGACCGGGAAAACCGAGTTCACGGATTAACGCCACATCCGATTTCATCGCCTCGAATTCACGTGCGGTATAACAAAAATCGCCACCCCGTGGCCGGACAATAGGATGAACCGGAATCGAAACCTCGCGCCGGGCGGCATTCAGCATCCCCGCCGACGGCGTCAGGCCGCCTTCACGCGGTGCGGCACAAAGTTCAACCCGATCAGCGCCCGCCTGTTGTGCGGTCACGGCGCAATCCACGCCATAGCAGCAAATTTCCAGTGTGGTCATTCTCTTCTCCTTTACATGACTCTGGTTCAAGGCAGATTCATCAGTTAGTCTGGCTGCTGGAATGAGTTTACCGGGAAAGTTAACTATGGCATTCAATTTCGACCAACGGATAGACCGTCGTCACAGCGATAGCCTTAAATGGAACAAATATGCGGACCAGGACATTCTGCCGTTGTGGGTGGCAGATACGGATTTCCGATCGCCTGACTGCGTCATCGAGGCAATTAAGACCCGCGCCGCGCATGGGATTTTTGGTTATGGCGATACGCCGGTTGAGTTTATTGACAGTGCGATAGCGTGGCTCGCCTCACGCTATCAGTGGCACGTTAATCCGGAGTGGATTGTAGTTTTGCCTGGCGTGGTTTGCGGACTGAATCTCGCCGTGCGTGCGTTTACCGCACCGGACGAGCTGACGATTGCCCCCACGCCAATCTATCCGCCGTTTCGCGGTTCGGCAAAACTGGCAGAACGGGGTCAGCTCAGTCTGCCGCTGACGCTGCAGCAGGGGCGCTGGGTAGTGGATATGGATGCAGCCGAAGATCAGCTCACCGGCAAAGAGCGACTGTTAATGCTGTGCAATCCGCAGAATCCGGGCGGCACCGTTTATCGCCGCGACGAACTGCAGGCACAGCTGGAATTTGCGCAGAAGCACGATCTGATCGTCTGTTCCGACGAGATCCACAGCGATCTGCTGCTGGAACCGGGCGCTGAACACATTCCGTTTGCGTCGCTGAGTGAAGATGCCGCCCAGCGCAGCGTCACGCTGATGTCACCCTCCAAGAGCTTTAATATTGCCGGTCTGGGTGCCTCCATCGCCGTGATCCCCAATGCCGAACTGCGTTCGCGCTTTAACCGGATGCGACGCGGGATTGTGCCGGATGTGGATATTCTGGCGCTCACTGCGGCAGCAGTGGCATGGCGCGAAGGTGAACCCTGGCTGCAGGCGCAGAATACCTACCTGCGCAGTAACCGTGACTGGCTGGTATCACAGGTCAATAAAATGACCGGCCTGTCCGTCGCCGTGCCGGAAGCGACCTACCTGGCCTGGATCGACGCCAGTGCGCTGGGTGTGGCCAGCCCTGCACTCTATTTTGAGAAGCACGGACTGGGTTTATCGGCCGGTCGTGAGTTTGGCAATGACCAGTTTGTCCGGCTCAATTTCGGCTGCACTCGTGCGCTGCTGGATGAGGCCGTTGCGCGCCTGAAGCGCGCAGTAGCCGCCCGTATCTAGTTCTGCTCGCTGGCGACAATCTCTTCCAGTCGCCATGGATGAAACTTGATTGTCGTCTGCCCGTCCGTTACCGCCAGGGTCGGATTGGGCAGACGCTCATTCTCGCCCTTTGGTGAGCTGGTTTTAAATGAAATACCCGGCTGCGTCAGCGCGTCATCGGAGAGCAATGCCATCGCGCGCATGCCCAGCGTCTGATGATCGCCGCGCAACACCACCTCAATATGCTCCCAGCCTTCATGGCGGTAACGCTTTTCACCCGGCCATGGCAGCTCAACCACATCAACCTGCCTGCCCGCTACCAGCAACGGATCATGTAGTTTAAACAGGCAAATCTGTCGTCCATTGATCATCGCTGCCGAAAACTCAGTACCAATCTGCTGCAGGCCTTGCTGCCAGCGCATCGCCGTTGTGTCCTGATGACAACGCACCGCAATATGGTCCACATCCAGATCGTTAAGGCGCAAACCCAGTCTCTGCGCAAAAATTTGCAACGATTCTTCAAAACGTCCCAAATCTGTCTTTAAATCATCCAATTCTGACGGAAAAGATCGCTCAGCCACCGGGATTCCTCTCTATTTGTTTAGCATTTGTAATTAGTCGGGTTTATTGTGCGCCGCGTGTCCGGCGTCACAAAATGGTAAGATTCATCTTATTTGGACCGGAATTTACCGCAAAACCGTATAATAACATCTTTCATTTCGGATTTATCTCCTGTTTAGGACCATGAGTTCCTTGATGAAAGTACTCTAATTTATTGATTTAAATCAACTTCTTTAATACAATAAGATAACTCTTATTTGAAGTACAAACAATTGCAGCCTCCCCCGCCTTCCTATAAATTTGACCTAACACAACCAAAAGGAATGGCTCTATGTCTATGCTCATCGTTGTCGCTGTCCTGATCGCACTGATGGGGTTTGCAATTTCCCGCCATTGGAAGGTGCGCGAAGATAAAAGCGTAAAGAACCCACGCCGTCATCTGCGACGTCGTTAACGCCTCCGGGAAACATCTTCTTCAGCTCTGTTTCCCCGCTTCATCCAACTGCTGACGCCCACCCACATTTCACGTATACTTTTCCCCTCATTTTTTTCCGTTTTGTCTGCCCCATCCGTTTCTGCCAATTCGTTACGCGATGCGCACAGGCAAGATGATGACAGCCCGGCTTTTTGGTGCGGGCGTTGTTCAGCACATGAAGGTAACTCGGTGAATATTCAGGCACTTCTTTCCGCAAAAGTCAGTCAGGCAATGGTTTTAGCCGGCGCACCCACCGATTGCGAACCGCAGGTTCGCCAGTCTGCCCGGGTTCAGTTTGGAGACTATCAGGCCAACGGCATTATGGCCGTGGCGAAAAAGCTGGGACAGGCACCGCGACAATTAGCGGAAGCGGTGATTCAGCACCTCGACCTGACCGGCATCGCCAGCAAAGTTGAAATTGCCGGACCGGGTTTCATCAACATCTTCCTCGACCACAACTGGCTGGCAAAGCATGCCCGCGAAGCACTGAGTCTGCCGCGTCTTGGTGTGCAACTGGCCGAACCCCAGACCATTGTGGTCGACTACTCTGCGCCCAACGTTGCGAAAGAGATGCACGTAGGTCACATCCGCTCCACCATCATTGGTGATGCGGCGGTGCGAACGCTGGAGTTTCTGGGCCACAAGGTGATCCGGGCGAACCACGTTGGCGACTGGGGTACGCAGTTCGGCATGCTGATTGCGTTTCTGGAAAAACAGCAGAATGAAAATCACGCTGAGATGGCGCTGGCCGATCTCGAAGGCTTCTACCGTGAAGCCAAGCGCACCTACGATGAAGATCCTGAGTTTGCCGAGCGCGCGCGCGGTTACGTGGTGAAATTACAGGGCGGCGATGAGTACTGCCGCCAGATGTGGAAGAAGCTGGTCGACATCACCATGAGTCAGAACCAGAAAATCTATGACCGCATGAACGTTACGCTGACGCGCAATGACGTGATGGGTGAAAGCCTTTATAACGATATGCTGCCTGGCATTGTTGCCGATCTGAAACAGAAAGGTCTGGCTGTTGAAAGTGAAGGCGCAACCGTGGTGTTCCTGGATGAATTCCAGAACAAAGAAGGTGAGCCGATGGGCGTCATCATCCAGAAAAAGGATGGCGGTTACCTCTACACCACGACTGACATTGCCTGTGCGAAATACCGTTACGAAACGCTGAAAGCCGATCGTGTGCTCTATTACATCGACTCCCGTCAGCATCAGCATCTGGTTCAGGCGTGGACTATCGTGCGTAAGGCGGGTTATGTGCCGGAATCGGTACCGCTGGAGCACCATGCGTTTGGCATGATGCTGGGCAAAGATGGCCGTCCGTTTAAAACCCGCAGCGGCGGCACTATCAAGCTCTCCGATCTGCTGGACGAAGCCTGGCAGCGTGCCTACACGCTGGTGCGTGAGAAGAACCCGGAAATGAGCGAAGCGGAAGTCAAAGCGCTGGCGGAAGTGATGGGCATCAGCGCGGTAAAATACGCTGACCTGTCAAAAAGCCGCACCACCGACTACATCTTCGACTGGGACAACATGCTGGCGTTTGAAGGCAACACGGCGCCTTACATGCAGTACGCCTACACCCGCGTGCTCTCCGTATTCCGCAAGGCCGGCATTGATGCCGATTCGCTGGATGCAGAGATCGTGATTAGCGAAGAGCGCGAAGCACAGCTGGCAACCCGTCTGCTGCAGTTCGAAGAGGTTATCACGCAGGTGGCGCGCGACGGTACGCCACACGTGATGTGTGCTTATCTCTACGATCTGGCCGGTCTGTTCTCTGGCTTCTACGAGCACTGCCCGATTCTCAGCGCAGA
Source organism: Pantoea sp. SM3640 (assembly GCF_015654165.1). Classification (NCBI taxonomy): domain Bacteria; kingdom Pseudomonadati; phylum Pseudomonadota; class Gammaproteobacteria; order Enterobacterales; family Erwiniaceae; genus Pantoea; species Pantoea sp. SM3640. The sequence continues at coordinate 1,513,316 of NZ_CP064872.1, read as the reverse complement.
ATCAGACGCGACGCGTCTGAGCCGACTGCAGCTGGCCGCGCTGACCGCGAAGACGCTGAAGCAGGGTCTGGATACGCTGGGTATCGACACCGTCGAGCGCATGTAATCGCCGGAACGGAGAGGGAATTCCCTCTCCGTTGCTGACTTCACACGTTTCCCCTACACTCCCTCACTCTTTCAGCAGCAGGATGTCGCCATGTCTTTAACCGCGCATCTCATCAGCAGCCACCTTCCCACCATTAAACAGTTACAGTGCTTTCTGGCGGTCGCGCACGAGCTTAATTTTCGCCGGGCCGCAGAACGCCTTAGCATGACGCAGCCTCCGCTCACCCGTCATATTCAGAGTCTGGAAGATCTGCTGGGCCAGCCGCTGTTCAGCCGTACGACGCATGAGGTCACCCTGACAGAGTCTGGCCGGGCGCTGGTCACGAAAGCGGAAGCGATCCTTATGGCACTGAATGCGCTGAAAGAGGATGCGCAGCCTGTCGCAGCACAGCTGCGGATCGGGCTGACCCGCACGCTGAATTTCGAACTCATCGCGCCGCTTAATAAGCAGCTCGCCGGGTTTTATGCCAGCGACGAGATGGAGATGCCCAGCCTCACTTCGGCTCAGCTGCTGCAGAGCCTGGCGAAAAATAGCCTGGATTTGATCATGACCGGGGAAAAAGGTCCGGAAGCGGAAGATGCCGTCCGGTACGCCTGGGTATACCGTGAGCCACTGTGGGTTGCGATGCCGTCAGCACATCCCGCCAGCCTGTCTGAAAACGTTGCGCTGGAGGCGCTGGCTGACCTTCCACTTTTCTGGTTTCCGCGCAGCGCCAATCCGCAGTTTTACGATAAATGCGAGCGCTACTTCGCCACGCTCAGCATCGCGCTGAAACGGGTGCGAGAGCCTGAAGATTCCCTGCTGATGCTGGCGCACATCGCCAGAGGCAAAGGGTTTGCGCTGATGCCGCAGTCAAAATGCACCTTCAAGCAGACAGGTCTCTGTTACCGGCCACTGACTGAAGATGCAGCTAAACAGCTGGCAATTGACGTTTATGCGGCGATTCGCGCCGATGAAACCAGTGCGGCAGTAGTGAATGCGCTGATCGCACTCTCGCAGCCTGCTGAACCCGAAACCCCCGCCCATCCGTGCGGCTAAGGCGCTGTGCTATCCGTACCCATATTGCCTGAAGCTCGCTGATACCTTTTCTGCATGACAGAAGGAGCAATTCCGTGCTTTGGCGTGCGGTGAAACAATCGCGTCTCACTTACGAGGAGAGACAATGAAAAAGCGAACGTTAACTCAGGGTCTGGAGGTCAGCGCTATCGGTTATGGTGCAATGGGGCTCAGCGAATTTTATGGTCAGACCGATGACCGTCATTCCCTGCAACTGCTCAGCCAGCTGCGCGACCTGGATATCACCTTTATCGATACCGCCGACCTTTACGGGCGCGGCCACAACGAGCAGTTGATAGGCCAGTTTCTTGCCGGGCTGAGCAAAGCCGAACGGCTGAAATTTACCGTCGCCACCAAATGTGGCATTGAGCGTCCGGCGGACGAGGCCTATGCCCGCACCATCAATAATCAGCCCGACTACATCACCCGCAGCTGCCATGCCTCCCTGGAACGGCTGGGCGTTGAGCGTATCGATCTCTTTTATCTGCATCGCATCAGTCCGGCGACACCGATTGAGGAGAGTATGCAGTGTCTCAGCCGTCTGGTGCAGGAGGGGAAGATCGCCCGGATTGGGCTGTGTGAAGCCTCTGCTACAACGCTGAGTCGGGCGCACGCGATCCATCCGCTGGCCGCGCTGCAGACAGAATATTCACTCTGGACGCGTGACAGTGAAGCTGAGATTCTGCCGATGGTGAAAAAGCTTGGCATCGGACTGGTGCCCTACTCACCGCTGGGCAGAGGTTTTCTGACGGGTAAATATCGCAACAACAGTGATTTTGCCGAAGACGATTTCCGCAAAAATAATGACCGTTTCCAGCAGGACAATATCGACCACAATCTGCAACTTCTTAACGCGGTAACGCCGCTGGCGGAAAAATATCACGCCACCACCGGGCAGATTGCGCTGGCGTGGTTGCTGGCCCAGTATGAGAAAATTGTGCCGATACCGGGCACTAAACAGATTGCTTATCTCACTGAGAATGCGCAGGCCGCGGATATCAGGCTGGAAGAGGACGACGTGCGGTTGCTGAATACGATTCATCAGCAGATTGAGGTCAAAGGCGGCCGCTACTCTGAGGAGGGAATGAAAGGAGTTAACGCCTGAAGACATATTAGGCACTTGCGCACTGTGCTGCGGTGCGTTAATCTCTTTTCAGCGTGATACAGGGAGGTAATCAGGTGGCGACGTTAAGAAACATCGAAAGCTTCAGGGATGACTGGCTTGAGAATTATTTTTTATATGGCAAATATTCTAAAAGAATACCCTCAACCCTCTCATCCTCATTGGCGCGAAAGCTCGACATCATCAATGCAGCGATTAGTTTTAAAGATCTGAGGTCGCCGCCTGGCAACCGTTATGAGGAGCTGAACCCGCCTCTTGAGGGATACGCTTCGATCAGGGTCAATGAGCAATATCGGCTGATCTTTAAGTGGATAGAAGGTAAGGCCGTTGACCTTTATCTGGACGCGCATAGCTATAAAACGCACAAGTGATGAGCTGCATAAAAAACGGTAATGCAGCATCATCAACCTCTGTCAGTAAATAAAGAGAGCAAGACTATGAACCAGGCGACCCGCAAACCGACCACTGTTGGCGATGTATTACTTTACGAATATCTGGAGCCAACCGGCCTGAAGATTCTCGACTTAGCGGAGATGCTCAAGGTGCACCGCAACACGGTCAGTGCCCTGGTGAACAACAATCGGAAGCTGACGCCGGATATGGCTTTCAGGCTGGCCGCCGCCTTTGACACCAGCGTTGAGTTCTGGCTTAACCTGCAAAACAGTGTCGATATCTGGGAAGTGATGCATGACGCCAGGGCTCAGGAGGAGATCAGCCGCGTAACGCCCTTAAAGGATTTTCTGGCGCAGAAAGAGAATCAGGTGGCGTGAAAGTTTTATCACGCATTGGGTCATGACAGAGCGTCGGACAGGTGCATCATCTGGCAGGCGTGCCAGGTCAACATCATTTCACAGCCAGCACCATCATGAAAAAGGGAGCCAGACGGTGTTCGTCTGGCTCCCTTTTCATTAACTCAGCAGCAAGACGCTTACTGGTAATTGACCATGACTTCGCTGCTCACCACCCGCAATCCGGGTGGCAGCGCCCCGCTGCCGGCAAAACCAAACACCATATGCAGGGTTTCACCGGCGTTGAGATGTGCCAGCCCGTGCGTGGTGCCGCTGGCACCCTCAAGCGTAGTGCAGCGCTGCTCGCCGCACAGCCGCACTTCCAGACCCGACGGCGCAGATCTGCTCAGCTCATAACGCCAGTTAATGATGCTGACCTCCCCGCCGACATCGGCGGGTGGCGTCAGCGGCTGCGCCCGTTGCCAGCTGCCGCGATTCGCCAGCAGCGGGCCGTTGGCCGTGGCGCTCCAGGCACCACCGGCTGCCTGAGCCAGCGTCGGCAGCATGAAAAGCACCATCAGCAGCCCGCGCATTATTTGCCTCCGATGGTGGCAGTCATACGGATCTGGCGATTGTCGCTCAGCTCCATATTCGAGAGCACCACCAGCTGAGGCAGATTGCGGCGCAGGAATCGCGCCAGCAGCGCACGCAGCGGATGATTGACCAGCAGCACCGGCGGTGCGCCCAGCATCTCCTGACGCTGCAATGCCGCCTGTGCCTGACTTAACAGCCTATCGGCCAGACCCGGCTCCAGGCCACCGCCGCCCTGCAGTGCCTGTAACAGCAGACGCTCAAGCGTAGAATCCAGTCCGATAACCTGCACCTCATCATTGCCCGGGAACCACTGCTGCGTAATCGCACGGCCCAGCGCCACACGCACCACGCTGGTCAGCTCCTGCGGATCGCTCTGAACCGGCGCATGCTCCGCCAGCGTTTCAATAATGGTGCGCATATCGCGAATCGAGACCCGCTCCACCAGCAGATTCTGCAGCACCTTGTGCAGCGTGGTCAGTGAGATCACCCCCGGCACCAGATCTTCGGTCAGCTTCGGCATCTCCTGCGTCACGCGATCCAGCAGCTGCTGCGCTTCCTGACGGCCAAACAGCTCGCTGGCGAACTGGCCAATCAGATGGTTGAGGTGCGTTGCCACCACAGTACTGGCTTCTACCACGGTAAAGCCCTGAATCTGCGCCTGCTCTTTCAGCGCACTGTCGATCCAGACTGCCGCCAGGCCAAAGGCTGGATCGACAGTCGCTTCCCCCGGCAGACTGCCGGCAGCCGTGCCCGGGTTAATCGCCATCCAGCGGCCAGGATAGGCATCCCCACTGCCAATCTCCACCCCTTTCATCAGGATGCGATAGCGGGCAGGTGGCAACTCCATGTTGTCACGGATATGCACCACCGGCGGCAGGAAACCGACATCCTGCGCAACTTTCTTACGAATACTGCGGATACGGCCCAGCAGCTCGCCGTTTTGCTGATGATCGACCATCGGAATCAGGCGATAGCCCACTTCCATGCCCAGCGTATCTTCCAGCTGTACATCGGTCCAGGAGGCTTCGGTGGTGGCTGGCGTGTCCGCCGCCGCTTTGTTGCTGATGCTGCCAGCAACGTCCACTTTCTTCTTCGGCTGCGTTTCGCGTCCGCGCAGCCACCAGGCCAGACCCAGCAAGGCGGCGGTGAACAGCAGGAAGACGAAGTTAGGCATGCCAGGCACCAGACCCAGCAGGCCAATCACCCCGGCGCTGAGCATCAGCACGCGGGGATCCTTAAACAGCTGGGTAACCATCTGCTCGCCGACATCCTGATCGGTGGCGACGCGCGTCACGATAACACCGGCTGCAGTAGAGATAACCAGCGCCGGGATCTGGGCAACCAGACCATCACCGATGGTCAGCAGCGTATAGGTCTCTGCGGCGTGCCCGACATCCATACCGTGCTGCACCACACCCACCAGCAGGCCGCCGATGACGTTGATCACCATGATCATGATACCGGCGACGGCATCACCACGAACGAACTTACTGGCACCGTCCATCGAACCGTAGAAGTCCGCTTCCTGGGTCACTTCAGCACGGCGGCGTTTAGCTTCATCTTCACCGATCAGACCGGCGTTGAGGTCGGCATCGATCGCCATCTGCTTACCGGGCATCCCGTCCAGTACAAAGCGCGCGCCCACTTCGGCGATACGACCTGCACCCTTGGTGATAACCATGAAGTTGATGATGACCAGGATGATAAACACCACGATACCGATGGCGAAGTTACCGCCCACCAGGAAGTGACCGAAGGCTTCAACGACCTGTCCTGCCGCGGCGGCACCGGTGTGCCCATCCATCAGGATGATACGGGTTGAAGCCACGTTCAGTGCCAGACGCAGCAAAGTAGAGAACAGCAGAATGGTCGGGAACGCCGCAAACTCCAGGGTCCGCTGGGTGAACATCGACACCAGCAGGATCATGATCGACAGCGCAATGTTAAAGGTGAACAGCAGATCAAGGATGAACGGCGGTAATGGCAGAACCATCATCGACAGGATCATCAGGATCAGCACCGGACCAGCCAGCACCTGCCACTGCATATCTTTAAAGTTGCCCGGTAAACGTAGTTTTGCGGCCAGGTTATTAGCCATCGTTTTTGCTCTCTCCTGCAAAGTCCATCTCTGCCGGAACCGGCAGGTTTTTTGGTTTGGTTGGGATCAGGCCGCCTTCGCGCTTCCAGCGACGCGACTGCCAGACCCACGCCAGTACTTCGGCCACGGCAGCATAGAGCGCGCCGGGGATGTGCTGACCAATTTCGGTATGTCGGTATAGCGCACGCGCCAGCGGCGGTGCTTCCAGAACCGGGATGCGGTGTTCGGCAGCCAGTTCACGAATTCTCAGGGCGATCTCGCCCGCACCTTTGGCCACAACCTTCGGCGCGCTCATCTTCTTCTCGTTGTACTGCAATGCCACCGAGTAGTGCGTCGGGTTGGTGACGATGACATCGGCTTTTGGCACATCGGCCATCATTCTGCGTCGCGCGGCGGCGCGCATCTGCTGTCGGATACGCCCTTTAACGTGCGGGTCACCTTCCTGCTGCTTATGCTCGTCGCGGATCTCCTGCATCGACATCTTCAGCTTTTTGAAGTGGCTGTAGAGCTGCCAGAAGACGTCATATCCCACCATCGGGATCAGCCCGAGCATCACCAGTGAACAGCAGACCGCGATCATCTCCATGCCGTGAATCAGCGCGGTGACGGGCGCCTCACTGATCAGCCGCAGCATCTCCGGCCAGTGGCTCCAGATGTACCACCAGCCCACTGCGCCCACCAGAATGGTTTTGAGGATGCCTTTAAACAGTTCGGTCCAGGCCTGCGCGGCGAACATCCGTTTGAACCCCGCCATCGGGCTCATCTTCTTCAGGTCGAACTTGATCGATTTACCGCTGAAAACAAGTCCGCCCAGCAGCATGGGCGCGGCAATCGCCACCAGCACCAGACCGCCCATCAGCGGCAGCAGCGCCATCAGTGCCTGGGTGATCAGGCTACCGATGTGGCTGACGATAATTTTGTCATCCCTGACCATGCCGTGGTCAAAACGGAGTCCGGTGGCGACCATGGCCGCCAGCCGGTGCGCCATCATGTTGCCGCCCATCCACAGGATCATGATGCCGGCCAGCAGCATCAGCAGTGACGTCAGTTCGCGCGAACGCGGAATCTGGCCCTCTTCACGCGCTTTCTCAAGTCGGTGGGCCGTGGGCGATTCTGTTTTGTCTTCGTCGCTATCTTCAGCCACGACAAACCTCGGTTGGCAGGAATTCTGAGCATAGGATGCCAAATCTGGCTTAAGTTAAAGCGGAGATAAGATGGGGAAAACAGGCGTTCTTTCGGGGATGGGTCTGACAATGCGGAACGGGGCCACCCGAAGGTGACCCTGTTTTATGACGCCGGGAGCCGTTTTGTCCGCCCGCAGGCGGACGAAGCTTAGAACCCTAAGCTGTCCAGCAGGTCATCAACCTGATCCTGGTTCGCCACCACGCCCGGTGCATCGGCGTGGATCTGCGGTCCATTCAGCAGGCTGGTGCCTTCCTGACGCTTCTCAGCGCTGACTTCTGGCATGTTCTCCAGCAGCACCATTAACAGCTGGCGCTCAATTTCCTGGATCACATCCATCATGCGCTTGATCACCTGACCGGTCAGGTCCTGGAAATCCTGCGCCATCATGATTTCAAGCAGCTGCTTGTTGGTAAAGGCGGTGTGCTCAGGCACGGCGGTGAGGAATTCGCGCGTATCCGTCACCAACTCCCGCGCATCACCCAGTTCGATCGGGTTCTCAAACCACGCATCCCAACGCCCTTTCAGCTGGGTTGCCCCGGCTTCCATCTTATCCTGATGGGGTTGTGCTGCTTCAACACAGTTCAGCGCACGGTCGGCGGCCTGCGCCGTCATCTGCACCACATAATCAAGACGATCGCGGGCATCAGGAATGGCTTCAGCTGCATCGGCAATGGCTTTATCCAGCCCCAGCTCGCGCAGACTGTCGCGCAGCATGCGCGTCAGTGAGCCAATACGTGAAATGATGTCGTGTGCCGCGGCATCCTCAGTTGGTTTCGGAAAGTCGCTCATCACATCCCCTTACATGCCCAGTTTTTCGAAAATTTTACCCAGCTTCTCTTCCAGGGTTGCCGCAGTGAATGGCTTCACGACATATCCGCTGGCTCCCGCCTGGGCGGCGGCGATAATGTTCTCTTTCTTGGCTTCCGCGGTCACCATCAGCACCGGCAGCGAACTCATCGCCGCGTCGGCACGAATAGTCTGCAGCAGCTGCAGGCCATCCATGTTTGGCATGTTCCAGTCGGAAATCACAAAGTCGAAGCCACCCGCTTTCAGTTTGCCGAGGGCATCCACACCATCTTCCGCTTCTTCTACGTTATTGAAGCCCAGCTCTTTCAGCAGGTTACGCACAATACGACGCATCGTATTGAAGTCGTCTACTACCAAAAAGCGCATGTTTTTATCAGCCATATCTACTCCTGAGTTGTCTCGCCCGGCGGGACGGGCCTGTTAAATACGCAATGCCTGTCCGGCGCTAATTTTCGCCAGCATATGCTGGCTGATGTTGCTTAAATCCACGACTTCACTCACGCCGCCTGTGGCAATAGCCTCACGCGGCATGCCAAATACCACACAGCTGGCTTCGTTCTGGGCGATAGTCCAGGCACCTGCCCGATGCATTTCCAGCATCCCGGCGGCACCGTCGTTGCCCATGCCGGTAAGGATGACCCCCACCGCATTTCGTCCGGCGTTAATCGCCACCGATTTAAACAGCACATCCACAGAGGGTTTGTGCCGGTTAACCGGGGGTCCTTCATTCAGTTTCACCACATAGTTGGCACCACTTCGGGCCAGCTCCATGTGCATTGCGCCTGGCGCGATATAGGCGTGCCCTGGCAGAATACGCTCACCGTCTTCGGCCTCTTTCACCGTGATCTGACACAGCTTGTTCAGACGCTCGGCAAAAGAGCGGGTAAAGCCTGGCGGCATATGCTGGGTAATCAGCAACGCCGGGCTGGTCGCCGGTAACGGCTGCAGCACGTGGCGAATCGCCTCGGTGCCGCCGGTAGAGGAGCCAATCGCAATCAGCTTCTCACTACTCAGCAGTGGCCCCGCTTTTAGCGTCGCCGGCACCGGCATCGCAGCACGGTTGTGCAGTCGGGCCCGGGCCGCCGCGCGGATTTTGTCGCCAATCATCTGGCTGTAGGCCAGCATGCCTTCGCGGATGCCGAGCTGGGGTTTGGTGACGAAATCCACCGCCCCCAGTTCCAGCGCCCGCAGGGTGATTTCGGAGCCTTTTCCGGTCAGCGATGAAACCATCACCACCGGCATTGGCCGTAACCGCATCAGTTTTTCCAGGAAATCGAGGCCATCCATGCGCGGCATTTCCACATCCAGCGTCAGCACCTGCGGATTGAACTGCTTGATCAAATCGCGGGCGACCAGCGGATCGGGCGCCGTAGCGACCATCTCCATATCCGGATGGCTGTTGATGATCTCGGTCATCAACTGCCGCATCAGCGCAGAGTCATCTACGCACATCACGGTGATTTTGCTCATCATCTTTCCTTCGTCAGTCCATAGACGGTTTGTCCGCGCAGCCAGAACTCTTTACTGATCTGACTGAAGTTTTCTGAGTGCCCGGCGAACAGGATGCCACCCGGCTTCAGCAGCGGGACAAACCGACGCAGAATCTTCTCCTGCGTCTCTTTATCGAAATAGATCATCACATTGCGACAGAAAATAGCGTCGAACTGACCCGGCAGCGCCCAGTCGTTGGCCAGCAAGTTAAGCTGTGCATAGGTGACGAGGTTGGTCAGCTCGGGACGCGCCCGCACCATTCCGGCGTGCGGACCGGTGCCGCGCAGGAAGAAACGCTGCATTTGCGCCGGTGACAGCGTGCGCAGCTCCTCCTGGCGATAAACACCCGATACCGCTTTTTCCAGCACCTGCGTGTCGATATCGCTGGCATGGACCTGGAATTTACCTGGCCCGGTACCCAGCGTTTCGGCCAATGTCATGGCGATGGAATAAGGCTCCTCACCGGTTGACGCCGCGGTACTCCAGACGCTGAAGTTGCCCTGGCGCTTACGTGCATGCTCCGCCAGAATCGGGAAGTGATGCGCTTCGCGGAAGAACGCGGTCAGGTTGGTGGTCAGGGCGTTGATAAACGCCTGCCACTCGGCACTGTTCGGATCAGACTCCAGCAGCGCCAGGTAACGACCGAAATCATCGATATTCAGCGTGCGCAGGCGACGAACCAGACGGTTATAAACCATCTCACGCTTGTGATCGGCCAGTACGATACCGGCACGCTGATAGATCAGCTGGCTGATACGGCGAAAATGCGTATCGGAGAGCGGTAAACGCTGCACCATCTGCGACAGCAGCGTTGTCGTCTCATTTTGATCTAAAATCGTCGATTTTTTCATCTCTGCACCTGGCCCGAACTGAATACATTAACTGTCTGCTGCGATGCCCGGCGGCTCAATGGCGGCCGGGCCACGGGCGATTAAAAGGTTTCCCAGTTGTCGTCGCTGCGTACCGCAGACGAACGACCAACGGCTAACGGTGCATCTGACTGGAGCGTTTTTGTCGCCGTTGTCTTGTTAACGGCCTGCGCGACAAATTCTTTACCAATATTGAACACTGATACCGCTTGTTTTAAGTGACTTGCCTGATCTTCGAGCGCTGCAGCCGCTGCCGCTGACTCTTCAACCAGTGAGGCGTTCTGCTGCGTGACGCGATCCATCTCGGTGACCGCAAGGCCCACCTGGTCAATGCCACGGCTCTGTTCGTCTGACGCAGAGGCGATCTCGCCCATGATGTCGGTGACGCGTGTGACGGCGCTGACGATGTTGCTCATGGTGTCACCGGCGCTCTCTACCAGCACCGAGCCGGTATTAACGCGGCTTACGGAATCCTCAATAAGACCCTTGATCTCTTTGGCGGCCTGGGCGCTGCGCTGCGCAAGGCTGCGTACTTCACCCGCCACGACGGCAAAGCCGCGCCCCTGCTCACCGGCGCGAGCGGCTTCAACCGCCGCGTTCAGTGCCAGGATGTTGGTCTGGAAGGCAATGCCGTCAATCACGCTGGTAATATCGGCAATCTTCTTGGAGCTGCCCGCAATCTCTTTCATGGTGGTGACCACGCCATCCACCACTTTGCCGCCCTGCTGCGCGGTTTCCGAGGCGGTCAGCGCCAGCTTCGACGCCTGACGGGCGTTTTCGGCATTCTGCTTCACGGTCGCGGTGAGCTGCTCCATGCTGGCAGCGGTCTGCTCCAGCGAGGCGGCCTGCTGTTCGGTACGCGAGGAGAGATCGTTGTTACCGATGGAGATTTCGCTGGCACCGGTATAGATGGCATCTGAGCCGTCACGCACGGTGCGGACAGTGCGTGCCAGCTCCTGCTGCATATGCTGCAGTGACGTCAGTAACTCACCAATTTCGTTGCGCACGGTAACTTCAACCGGCTGGGTCAGATCGCCACGCGCGATGTGCTGGATATGCTCAATGCTCTGACGCAGAGGACGGATCAGCACTGAACGCATCACGTTCCACACCAGGATAATCATCAGCAACGTCACGGCCAGCGTGGCGATGACGATAGTGATGGAGCGGCTATAAGCCTGCTGGTTAGCTTCCACGCCCTGCTGTGACAGGGCTTTGTTGTTCTCCAGCCAGGCGCTGTAATCTTTCTGAAACTTGTCCTGGAAACTCTGCGTTGGCTGATCCACAAACCCTTTGAAGTTGCCGGTGGTGAAGAACACCATCAGCTCTGCCAGCGCATCGTGATAGGCCTTATAGTTCGCCTGCAATGCCACGACGTTTTCAGCCGTTTTACCCTGTTCTGACAGGTTATCGTTGAAAATCTGATAGTTGATTTCAGCCTGTTTCAGCTCCTCGCCCGCCAGTGCAACCAGCTCTTTTACGCTGGCGCCCGATCCCGACATCTGCGCATCCTGCAGAAAACGGATACCGGCGCGGTTAAGGGTGTTACGCGCCTGAACCAGCGAAACCCATGAGGTGCCCATCGCCTGTTGCAACGTATTCAGACGCTGGTTGTAGGCAAAATTCTCTTTATCTGAACTGACAGTTTTGAAAAACATTCCGCCGGAAAACAGCTGCAGCAGCGCAAACAGCGCCAGCACACACAGCAGGCCGGAAACAACGCGTACTCGACTAAACATAAACACCTCATTGGTTGGCGATTCGTGTTTATTTATCGGCGGCGTCGGGGGGAACTTTATGCGTGGCAACGGCTTTAAACCGCCGCCACGCTGAAAGGCAGAAATCAGGCGCGGGAAATTTTGAAAACCGAAACGGCCTGAGTGAGGACGCTGGCCTGCTGCTCCAGTGCGGCGGCGGCAGCGGCAGACTCCTCCACCAGCGAGGCGTTCTGCTGGGTCACGCGATCCATTTCGGTGACGGCCAGACCGACCTGCTCAATACCGCGGCTCTGCTCGTCTGATGCAGAGGCGATCTCGCCCATGATGTCGGTCACGCGGGTCACGGCACCCACAATCTCATTCATGGTGCTGCCGGCGCTTTCAACCTGCAGTGAACCGCTGTTAACGCGAGACACTGAGTCCTCAATCAGGCCTTTGATCTCTTTGGCGGCCTGAGCACTGCGCTGTGCCAGGCTGCGCACTTCACCGGCCACTACCGCAAAACCGCGACCCTGTTCACCGGCACGCGCCGCTTCAACCGCGGCATTCAGCGCCAGGATGTTGGTCTGGAAGGCGATACCGTCGATCACGCTGATGATGTCAGCAATCTTCTTCGAGCTGCCCGCAATCTCTTTCATGGTCGTCACCACGCCATTCACCACTTTGCCGCCCTGCTGCGCGGTTTCAGAGGCGGTCAGCGCCAGCTGCGAGGCCTGACGGGCGTTGTCAGCATTCTGTTTCACCGTGGCGGTGAGCTGTTCCATGCTGGCCGCAGTCTGCTCCAGCGAGGCGGCCTGCTCTTCGGTGCGGGCTGACAGGTCGTTATTACCGGCGGCAATTTCGCTGGCACCAGTGAAGATGGCGTCAGAGCCGTCACGCACATTACCGACCGTCATCACCAGCGATTGCTGCATCTCCTGGATGCCGGCAGCCAGCTGGCTCATCTCATTACGGCCCTCAACCACAATCGGCTGGGTCAAATCGCCGGAGGCGATAGCGCGAATCTGCGCCAGCAGCTGTTGCAGTGGCTGAATCAGAACCTGACGCAGGCCAAACCAGCAGGCCAGGATCACCACGATTACCGCGACGCCAATGGTGCCCAGCAGCCACATCATCTGAGTAAAGGCTTTATGGTTCTGTGCCATGCCCTGATCGGAAAGCTCGGTCTGACGTGCACGCCACTCACCGTAGCTGCCCTGCATCGCGACCTGTTTCTGTTCAATATTCTGTTTAAACATCCCTTCCAGATCGCGGGCCTGCAGGCTGGTGACCATGCCTTTCAGCCCTTTTTCATATTGCGCGTAATCCGCTTCGAGTTTGTCACGCAGCGCCACTTCAAGCCCCGGCGTGGCGGGCAGATCGTAATAGATTTTAAAGTGACGGTCGGCCTCCACCAGCTGGGCGTTGGCTTTGTTCATCAGATCGTCGAGCTGACCGCCATTCATCTGCGATGCCATGCTGGTCTGTAAGCGCAGCATGGCGCGGTTCAGCGTGGTACGGCTGTTGTTCAGGGCGATATAGGCATCTGTCATCGACGTGACGTTGCGATTAGAAATCTGCGACAGCGCAAACGCCTCTTTATCATTATTCAGCGCCGACCAGAAAAGGCTGCCAGAAATCAGCTGAAGCGCGCCAAAGATAACCAGTACGGCGATTAAACTGGTGACCACTTTTATTTTTTTTAACATCTCGTTCCCCTGCAGGTTGATTAAGGTGCAGCGGCTATATCGGCGGGTTCTGGCGATTAATTAATGCTTTTCGGCGCTTTCAGGCGATAGCGGGCTTTTGTAATTATTTTTATCAAAAGAGAGTGCGGGGTCTGACGCCAGGAGGCGGGATAGTGGAAGGGGCTGCGCATCCCGCAGGATGCGCAGCGTCAGATCAGAAGGTTTCCCAGTTTGTATCATTCACAGGGGCAGTCAGGGCTTTGCGCGGTGCCAGCGCCTTTGTTACGGTAGAAGCAATCGGCAGATGCTTTGTCAGCGTCGGCCTGGCTTCACGTTTGATTTTAAAGACTGAGACTGACTGGCTTAACCGGCTGGCCTGATCTTCCAGCGAGGCGGCTGCTGCCGCGGACTCTTCCACCAGCGAGGCGTTCTGCTGGGTGACGCGATCCATCTCGGTGACGGCCTGCCCGACCTGGTCGATACCGCGACTCTGCTCGTCCGATGCGGAGGCGATTTCGCCCATGATGTCGGTGACGCGCGTGACCGCACTGACGATATCGCTCATGGTTTCCCCGGCGGTGCCGACCAGCTGCGAACCCACGCTGACGCGGTTGACTGAATCATCAATCAGCCCTTTGATCTCTTTGGCGGCCTGGGCGCTGCGCTGCGCCAGACTACGTACTTCGCCCGCGACCACTGCAAAACCGCGACCCTGTTCACCGGCACGCGCCGCTTCAACGGCGGCGTTAAGCGCCAGAATATTGGTCTGGAACGCGATGCCATCAATCACGCTGGTGATATCGGCAATCTTCTTCGAACTGCCGGCGATTTCGCTCATGGTTTTCACCACGCCAGCTACGACGCTGCCGCCTTTTTCTGCGGTTTCAGACGCGCTGAGTGCCAGCTGTGACGCCTGGCGGGCGTTCTCGGCGTTCTGTTTCACGGTGGCGGTGAGCTGCTCCATACTGGCCGCCGTCTGCTCCAGTGACGCCGCCTGCTGCTCTGTACGGGCGGACAGGTCATTGTTTCCCGCAGAGATTTCACTGGCACCGGTGAAGATCGCATCCGATCCTTCACGGACATTGGTCACGGTGCGGACCAGCGACTGCTGCATTTCGTGCAGGCTGGCGGCGAGCTGCGTCATCTCGTTACGCCCTTCCACCGCGATCGGCTGGGTTAAATCACCCTGGGCGATATGCTGAATGTGATTAATGCTACCATTCAGCGGCGTTATCACGATTTTGCGCAGGCCAAACCAGCAAAGCACAATCACCGCGACCACGGCAGCCATGATGGCAGAAAGGATCCACATCATTCGGGTATAGGCACTACTGTTCTCAGCCACGCCCAGTGTGGTCAGGCGACTCTGATCGGCGCGCCATTCGCGGTAAAGCGTCAGAAACGCACTCTGGCTCGGTGCAACGGGAGCTTTGGCGGCGGCAATCGGATCATTAGCTTCCAGGGCGGTCTGCAACTGATTAAGGGCCCCGTCATAGGCGCTGAAGCGCTGATCAAGCTGATCGTTCAGCGTCGCGTCCTGACCCGGTGTGTCAGGGATCGCCTTGAATTCTTTATAATAACCATCTGCTGCCTGCTGAAATCCTTTGCTCTCTCCGAACAGACCGGCGATATCGGCCGTTTTACCCTCCAGTTTACTGGTGGCGATACGTAGCTGAATGCGGGTCAGCAGCACACGGCTCTGGTTGAGACTCATATAGGCGTCATTAAGCGCCTGTGTGTTTTGCATCGCCAGCTGCGACACGGCGAAGCTCTGCTTGTCGTGGCTTAATGCGGAGTAAAAAACTGAACCGGAGAAGGCCTGTAACAGCCCGAACACCAGCAACACCAGTAACAGGCTGGTGACCACACGGATTTTCGTTAACATGAGTAACCCTGAACAATGTAGGTGATTTAAAAGTGACAGTGAGATTATCGGCAGGTGACAGCGGGAAATTAGGGGAAGCAGCGATTTTAAATATATGAATCAGAAGGAAATTATTACATGATGTAACAATCACGGGCCAGCCAGAGCCAGCCCGTGAAGAGGCTATTACGCGGTACGCAGGTTATCCACCAGCGCCATCTCGTCGCTGCTCAGCAGCTTCTCAATGTCGACCAGAATCAGCATGCGATCGCCCAGCGCACCCAGACCGGTCAGGTACTCGGTAGACATGGTTACCGCGAACTCCGGTGAAGGGCGGATCTGATCCTGGGTCAGTGACAGCACGTCAGAAACGCCATCGACCACGATACCGACCACGCGATTTTCCAGATTCAGTACGATGACCACGGTGTTGTCATTATACTCAACGTCAGGCTGCGCAAACTTAACGCGCAGATCGATAATCGGCACGATTACGCCGCGCAGGTTCGTGACGCCGCGGATGAATTCAGGGGTATTCGCAATACGCGTTACCTGATCGTAACCGCGAATTTCCTGAACTTTGAGGATATCGATGCCGTACTCTTCGTCGCCCAGCGTGAAGACCAGAAACTCCTGACCCACAGTTTCGCCAGCGATTTTTGTCACGGTTGCCATTCCATTCATGTTATTTACCCTTTCGTTATCTGTCAGGCGGCAGCGCCGGCCACACGTTTTTCACGGTTAAGTGACTGCAGTGCTGATACATCAACAATCAGCGCTACGCTACCATCGCCAAGAATGGTCGCGGCAGAGATGCCCGGCACTTTGCGATAGTTACTTTCCAGGTTCTTCACCACCACCTGATGCTGACCAATCAGCTGATCAACCAGCAGCGCGTAACGTTTGCCCGCGCTCTGCAGGATCACTACGATGCCCTGCGTGGCCTCGGTTTTGGCACCCTGCACATCAAAGACGTTCCACAACTCGACCAGTGGCAGATATTCACCACGCACTTCCAGCACGCACTCGCCACCCGCCAGCGGTTTCAGCTCTTCGGCACGCGGTTGCAGTGATTCCATTACCGCATTCAGCGGCAGAATAAAGACTTCATCAGCCACGCGAACGGACATGCCATCAAGAATGGCCAGCGTCAGCGGCAGCAGGATACGGATGGTGGTGCCTTTGCCCTGCTTCGAGGCGATTTCAACGTGACCGCCCATCTCCTGAATATTTCGTTTCACCACGTCCATTCCGACGCCGCGTCCTGAAACATCCGTCACCTGCTCCGCGGTAGAGAAGCCCGGTGCGAAGATCAGCATGCCGACCTCTTCATCGCTCATGTTCTCGTGAACCGGCAGACCCGATGACAGGGCTTTAGCCAGAATACGTTCACGGTTCAGACCAGCACCATCATCTGACACTTCGATACAGATGTTGCCGCCCTGGTGTTCCGCAGAAAGCGTCAGGTTACCGGTTGCCACTTTACCGGCCACCAGACGTTTCTCTGGCGTTTCGATACCGTGGTCAAGACTGTTACGCACCAGGTGCGTTAACGGGTCGATAATGCGTTCGATCAGGCTCTTATCGAGTTCGGTTGAGCTGCCCAGCAGGGTCAGTTCGACCTCTTTGCCGAGTTTGCTTGCCAGGTCACGCACCAGACGCGGGAAGCGGCTGAAGACATATTCCATTGGCATCATACGAATCGACATCACCGATTCCTGCAGGTCGCGGGCGTTACGCTCCAGCTGACCCATGCTGTTCAGCAGGTCGCCGTGCGCCACCGGGTCGAGTTCACCGGAACGCTGGGCGAGCATCGACTGGGTAATCACCAGTTCACCGACCAGGTTGATCAGCTGATCGACCTTCTCGACCGCAACACGGATGCTGGTCGATTCGCTCGACTTAGCCGGTGCCGCGACGCGCTTACTTTCACGTTTCACCGCTGCCACGGGCAGTTCGGTTACGCTGGCGGTGTGAACCTCTTCCGCCACTGGTGCGGCTGCAACAGCAGCAGCGACCGGCGCGGCAACGGCTTCGTCAGCGGCCGGGAAGCGGATCTGCGCTTCGTCGATCACGAAGCAGAGCACCGCCACGATGTCATCTTTACCGACGCCATCAATGCAGACGTCCAGCGTGGTGCTGCCCTTCTGCACATTAGTCAGGGTGCCGAGATTGCTCATCTCTTCCAGCATCAGGTCGACTTCTTTCTCTTTGAGGTCGATCAGCTGTACACGCAGACCGCTGGTGCTGGCCGGTTCCGCGCTGGCAGTGGTTACCGTAGCCGGAACATCAACCGGCAAACCTTTGGCCTCGAGCGCCAGCTGGCGCAGCGCTTCACAGATATATTTGAAGCTCTCCGCGTTAGGCTCCTGCGCGGTTTTATAAGCATCGAGCTGTTCCTGCATAATATCTTTAGTTTCCAAAAACAGGTTGATGATGTCGGTGCTGAGCTGCATCTCGCCGCGACGAGCACCATCCAGAATGTTTTCCAGGATATGAGTCGTTTCCTGTAATACCGTAAAACCAAAGGTTCCGGCCCCACCCTTAATGGAGTGAGCGGCACGGAAGATGGCGTTAAGCTGTTCCGAATCTGGCTCCTGCGGGTCAAGGCCCAACAGGTGTTGTTCCATATCCGCTAACAGCTCATCGGCTTCATCAAAAAACGTCTGGTAAAAATCGCTGATGTCCATACTCACGGGAATCACCTCGGCTGTGAGGGGGCTGCTGTATTCACCGCGCTGCCTGGTGTTGCAGGTGCGGTAATCTGTTCAATGGCCGCCGGATCGCTGATCTGGACGGCATCACTTTCTGCGTTCTCTTTTTCTATTGCTGCTTCGGTGTCATGGTTCAACACCAGCAGGCTGATGCGGCGGTTAACTGCGTCGTTACCGCCACGATTTTTCAGGCGCATAGTGTCGGCCATACCTAACACCCGTAAAACTTTGCCGCTATCCAGGCCGCCCATCACCAGTTCCCGGCGTGAAGCGTTAGCGCGGTCGGTAGAGAGTTCCCAGTTGCTATAGCCCTTGTCACCGCCGGCATACTGAAAATCATCGGTATGTCCGGCCAGGCTGATGCGGTTCGGAATGTCGTTAAGGATCGGCGCAATGGCACGCAGAATATCGCGCATATACGGCTCCACCTCGGCCCGACCGGTCTTAAACATCGGGCGATTCTGGCTGTCGATGATCTGAATACGCAGCCCCTCTTCCACCATGTTGATGATCAGATGCGGCCGCAGCGCTTTCAGACGCGGATCCGCTTCAATCATCTGGTCGAGCTTTTCACGCAGCCGGTTAAGGCGAATCTCATCCAGCTTGCGTTTCTGGGCGTCCATATCGACGACTTTGTTCACTTCGCCAATCTTTTTGGTCGGATCGTCGCCGCCACCTGGGATCGGGCTGTCACTGTCACTGCTGCGTGCGCCGCCGGTAATCGCAACCTTCAGCGGCGTTTTGAAGTAGTCTGCAATCTGCACCAGCTCCTGCGGGTTGGCGATCGACAGCAGCCACATCACCATAAAAAAGGCCATCATCGCCGTCATAAAGTCGGCGTAGGCAATCTTCCACGATCCGTGGCTGCCTTCATGGCCTTTATGTTTGCGCTTTTTGATCAGCACAATGGGGCGATTGCCGTGTTTCATGAAGCCTCGTCAGAAGTCTGTTTAGCCGGGTTCTTGGCGTTACGCACATGCTCTTCCAGTTCGCTGAACGACGGACGCTCGGCGGAATAGAGCGTCTTACGACCAAACTCCACCGCAATCTGCGGCGCGTAACCATTGAGGCTCGAGAGCAATGTCACTTTAATGCACTGCATCATCTTGGTGGTTTCCGCACATTTCTGACGCAGTACTGACGACAGCGGAGAGACAAACCCGTACGCCAGCAGAATGCCCAGGAAAGTTCCCACCATCGCATGCGCGACCAGCGCACCCAGTTCAGCGGCCGGACGATCGGCCGAAGCCAGCGCATGGACGACGCCCATTACCGCGGCCACGATACCAAATGCCGGAAGACCATCACCCACCGCAGCAATACTTTGCGCTGGTACGTCACACTCGTGTTCGTAGGTCTCAATCTCTTCATCCATCAACGCTTCGATTTCAAAGGCGTTCATGTTGCCGCTGACCATCAGACGCAAATAGTCAGTAATAAAATCTACTAACTGTTTATCGGCAAGGATGCGGGGATAATTAGCAAAAATTTCACTCTGGCTGGGATCTTCAATATCGCGTTCCAGCGATAACATCCCCTGCTGACGCGACTTCGCCATCAGGCGATAAAGCAGCGCCATCAAATCCATGTAAACCGCTTTGTTGTATTTGGAGCCCCGAAATAACTTAGGCAGCGCTTTCAGCGTTTTTTTAATCGACTTGCCATTGTTACCGACTAAAAAAGCACCGGCACCGGCACCGCCGATCATTAATAATTCGGCTGGCTGATAAAGTGCGCCCAGATGGCCACCTACCAGCGCATATCCGCCCAACACGGAGCCTAAAACAATCAGGTAACCTATAATTATCAGCACAAAAAAATCCTTACGTCCGTAACGTGTTGGTGGAAGTTAAGCCAGAGAGCCGCAGAGGTTATTCCTGAACCGCAAGCAAAAAAAAAGCAGCGGTATTAACCGCTGCTGGATGGCTTCCACAGTGCGAACAAACTTAAACGGCGTGTTTAACCTGTTCATCCAGCAGTTGTGGAAACATATCGGCAGGTTCTGCAGAAAGTTTACGTCTTTTTACGGCACGTGATGGCGGCTGGCACAGGCTGCAGGTAAAGCTGCCAACTGGCTGATGCGCATGATTAATAAAGCTGCCGTTGCAGCATTTGCAATCCGCCAGTTCCAGCATGCCACTTTCAACGAATCGGACCAGGGTCCAGGCGCGGGTCAGCGCCAACAGCGGGCCCTCGTCCGATTGCGGACACTGTTCGAGATATAAACGGTAGGCTTTAATTACGGCATCGACACCGCTGCACAAACCGGTTTTCAGTAAAAATTTCCAGGCGTTGCAAAACATAGAAGCATGGATGTTCTGCTCCCACGTCATAAACCAGTCCGTGGAGAACGGCAGCATGCCTTTTGGCGGCGGACTGCCACGTAATTCTTTATAGAGCTTGATCAGACGACCACGGCTCAGTTGAGTTTCACTCTCTAACATCTGTAAGCGCGCACCTAAAGTGATCAGCTCCATCGCGAGCTGAATATCACGTGCTTCCTGAACAATACTTTTCTCACTCATGACATTGCTCTCTTTTTAGCAGGCGCTACATCTTTAGACGCATTACGCAATAAACGGCTCGATAATAAAATGCCGGTGTGGATTTGTTGTAAATCATCCACGCGTGATTCCTGCGTCAGGCGATTAATGGTGCTGCTATCGGTAAAACGGAACTGGCAAACCAGTTGATTGGTTTCCGCCATTTTTACCATCTCAGGCAATGTTAATTCAGATAATGCGTTCGCCATTTTCTCGTCAATGCCGAGGCGAAACATTGCAGAAGCTTTATCCTGGTTAATTAAACGCTGCGCGAGCAGTAAATAAGACAAATTGAGGTCATAAATATGTTTCAGTACTTCAGATGTGCCCATTATTTTTCCATCCTGAGAGATGCGACGTAACTGTATCGCAGATTAAAACCTGCGGTTCGAGCTGCTGTTTGTTAAATCAAAAGATGGCAAAAAAACTTCACATAATTTCAATGTCACTGTTTTTCGCCTTCTATTTTCGTGGGTTTCAGACCCACTGAAGGTCGAAAATCCATGCCATTCTATTTTCGAGTTCCGGACATCTTCCGTGACGTCTTCTTACATTTTTTAGGACTATTCCGAAAACAACGCAAATCTATATCGTCTGATTTCGACATACAACGACAGTCAGATGAAATTTTAGATAAAGTGTGACGCAGATCACACTTTTAACGCAAATTTCTTCAGCAACCCTTTACGATTACTTACCGACCGGTCACTTTTTGAACAAAAAAGTGTGTTTTTAAGTCCAATTCGTCCTGAGAAAGGTTTAATAGGGGGTAAAAGCATCGCTATTCGACGCTTTAAGCAGTCCGGAATGATTATCGGGTGTTAATCGTTTTAACACCCTATTTAGAACCATCTAAAAGAGGGTTGTCAGCATATTATGCTGGCAAGGCGGGGCCTTATTTGCTGTTAAATTAGTTACTTAAGGGGAGTATCGCAGGGTGTGAGTAATGAAATCGTTAAGATTTCTACGGCAGTAAGAGGGGCTTCTGGCAACCTGGCGTTAACAGTGACAGCAGAATGTTCAGGCTCCGACACCCGATGTAACAAGGGGTTACATAAGAAAGACGAATGAATTAACGGCAGGTTATACGTTGGCTCTATCACTATCGGCAGTCTGAAAAAAAACTTTAGCAAAGTAGTTAAAGAAAGCGGCGGGCAGCGGTATGACTGGGTTTTCGGTATTCCCTGCATATATCGGGCCACTCTGAGCTGCCACTGAGGACATCGGCACAAAATCACCGCACAGCGTCATTAACAGATAGCAGGCGAGTTTTCTGTGAGCTGGGCCGAAAAAAAAGCAGTGATACCAGGGGGGTATCACTGCTTCCATTATTGCGATAAAGGCTCAGGTCAGGCGAGTTTCGGGAAGGTCGCTACCTTATTCACGGTGCTGTGGTCAACACTGCGTGGGTCAATACGCTCCAGGTCCTTCAGGAAGCTCTCACGCCAGGCGGTAATGTCGTTTTTGCGCAATACCGCCATCATGTCATTGTAGCGTGAAATCCTTTCGGTGCGCGGCATAGTAATCGCCTTGTCCAGCGCAGCAGCAACTTCATCGCGGTCATACGGATTCACTATCAGCGCTGAAGTCAGTTCGTTGGCGGCACCGGCAAAGCGCGACAGCACCAGTACACCCGGATCGTCCGGGTCCTGCGCAGCCACATACTCTTTCGCGACCAGGTTCATGCCATCACGCAGCGGCGTCACCAGACCCACATCGGTCAGGCGGAAGATTTTCATCAGCAGGCGACGGTCGAAATGCTGGTTAAGGTAGTAAAGCGGGGTCCAGCCCAGCGTACCGTACTTACCGTTAATCCGTCCTGCTTCGGTCTCCAGCTGATGCCGGATATCCTGATAGGCCTGCACATCACCACGTGAGGTCGGTGCAATCTGCGAGTAACGGATTTTGCCGCGATGCTGCGGGAAGTTTTCCAGCAGCGCTTCATAGGCAAGAAAGCGCTCCGGCAGTCCTTTGGAATAGTCGAGACGTTCGCAGGCAATAATGTTGCGTGCATCGCCCAGCTCTTTCTTCATGGCAGCCATTTTCGGCGGCAGTGGCCCTTCGGCCATCTCTTTAATACTGTCTGGCTCAATCCCGATTGGATAGACCTCAGTCATAAAGGTGTTGCCAAAGGCGCGATGCTTTTTGTCGCCTTTATTCTGCAGTTGCGTAAGCTGACTGACGCTGTCCAGGAACGCCACCCGATCCGATTCAGTCTGGAAGCCAAGCAGGTCATATTCACACAGCATTTCCAGCAGCTCTTTGTGCGGAGGCAGTGCATTGAATATTTCTGGCGTCGGGAACGGAATATGCAGGAAGAAGCCGATACGGTTATTAATACCGGCCCGACGTAGCGCGGCAGCAAAGGGTAAGAAATGATAATCGTGGATCCAGACAATATCATCCGGTTTGATCAGCGGTTTTAAGCGCTGCGCCACCGCGTCATTAACCTCGCAATACCCTTCCCACGCTTCACGCTGGAACTGCACCAGATCGAGGCGATAATGGAAGGCGGGCCAGATCACCGTGTTTGAGAACTGGCAATAATAGAGATCGTAATCGTTCTGGCTCAGCGGGAAGGAAGCATACTCGATACCTTCATGTTCCTGCACACTGACGTCTTCTACTTCTTCGCCGGTGAACTCGCTGATTTCACCGTTCCAGCCAAACCATAATCCACCGGTGCTTTTCAGTGCATCGAGAATGCCGACGGCCAGGCCGCCTGCGCTGGTTTTAGACCCATCTGGCATGGCGACACGGTTAGATACAACCACTAAACGACTCATAACCTAAACTCCTTACCGACGTTGTCTTGCTCTAATAGTAATAATGTTCTTTCCAGCCAGCCATAAACGGCATCGACATCATTTAGCCGATAACCGGCCTGGCTTGACCCTTCGCCGACTTTAACTGAGACGCCCTGCCGTTCGTTAACGGCCAGGAAGCCCTTCTCATCCGTCAAATCGTCGCCAATAAAGACTGGCGTGCGTCCGGCAAAAGGGGGCTGCTGCATAAAGTCGCTGATTGCGGCACCTTTATCGATGCCTGCCGGTTTAATCTCAACCACGCATTTCCCTGGCTGAAGCGCCAGTCCCGGGAAACGCTTCACTGACTGTTCAGCCAGTCGCAACACATCCTGCTCATGCTGCATCGCCTGACGGTAGTGAAGTGCAAAGGCCATGCCTTTCACCTCAAGCTGAGTGCCAGGCCAGCATGCCATCGCATCCTGCAATTCCTTCCTGAGATTTTTTTCGACCTCAACAGGCAGGCTGATGCGCTGCACATGCCCCTCTGCATCACGACGCTCAGCGCCATGCACGCCCGCTGCCGGGCCGTACCACGGCGCAGCCAGCGCATCCAGTTGTTCGATGGGTCTGCCGGAGACCAGCGCCAGTGCGCCCTGAGAAAGCGCAGAGAGCTGTTGAAGTTGTGCGATGACCTGCTCAGGAATAAATACCGCTTCGGGACGGGACTGTATCGCTGCCAGCGTACCGTCGACATCAAAAAAGAAGGCGTACTGCCCGCTGCTTAATGTCGGGTACCTGGCATGGGTGTCTGCCGCTTGGGTCACGTTACTTCTCCTGAAAATCAAATTTAATAAAACATTGAGTTAAAACAAGAATGTCCTGACGCAGTCAGGTCAGCAAGCGGGAAATTCTGATAAAGCGGTGATTGAGGGGTAAAACGCGGTGATTGGATAGGTCACTCTCCTCAAACTTGCAAGCGCATTGCTGACAATACTGGCTAACTGAGAACATCTTCACATTAAGTGTAGTCATTAACAGGGGTTATGCCAGAAATATGCACTTTTCATGCCAGCCGCTGCGGTTAAGTCAGCAGAAAAGCGCCATTTACACCTGTTCCTTTTTTAATAATCGTAGCGGTATCGGTCCGCATCACGCTGGAGTGATACCCGTTACGTATTCCATACGAATGACATTCTTCAAAGCTTAAGTTTCTTAAGGTATTCCTAATATAGAAAGCGCAATCTCGTGACACTTTTATTACTCTGGTTCCTGCTCATATGGCGTTTACCCTGAAGAGGCCGCTGATTAGCCGCCTTAGCTTGCTGATCCTGGCTGCGGTTTATATCGCGATTTTCCTTAATATTGCCTACTACCGTCAGGTGCTGGCGGTCATGCCGCTGAACAATCTGCATACCACGCTGGTATTTTTATCGATGCCTGTAGTCGCCTTTAGCGTGATTAACATCGTGATTACGCTGGCCTCGTTTGTCTGGCTGGATCGGCTGCTGGCCGCCCTGTTTATTCTACTCTCTGCGTCGGCACAGTTTTTTATTCAGACTTATAACATCGTGGTCGATCGTTCGATGATCACCAACATGATGGATACCACCGCTTCTGAATCCTTTGCGCTGATTACGCCGCAGCTGCTCTTCACCCTGCTCACCTCGGGCGTGATGATGGCGTTGCTGGTGTTCTGGCCGCGCATAAAACGGCAGCAGTGGCGTGGCATACTGGCGCGACTGCTTAGCGTGCTGCTTTCCGCCGCGCTGATCGTGCTAGTCGCCCTGCTCTTCTATAAAGATTACGCTTCGCTGTTCCGCAACAACCGCGAGCTGGTTAAAGCGCTCAGCCCGTCGAACAGCATTGCGGCAACGCTCTCCTGGTATAAGCATGAGCAACTGCAGAATGTGCCGCTGGTGCGCATCGGTGAAGATGCCCATCTGCAGCCCAGCCGCAGCAGCGGTAAGCCGAATCTGACGATTCTGGTGCTGGGAGAGACGTCGCGCGCGCAAAACTTCTCGCTGGGTGGTTACGGTCGTCTGACCAATCCTTTACTGGCGAAAGACGATGTGATCTATTTCCCGCACACCACCTCGTGCGGCACGGCGACGGCGGTTTCGGTGCCCTGCATGTTCTCCAACATGCCGCGCGCGCACTATGATGATGTGCTGGCTGCGCATCAGGAGGGACTACTGGATATTATTCAGCGCGCTGGCATCAGTGTGTTATGGAATGAAAATGATGGTGGCTGCAAAGGTGCCTGTGACCGGGTGCCGCATCAGGACATGACCAGCCTGAACCTGCCCGGCATGTGTATTAATGGTGAGTGTTATGACGACGTGCTGTTCCACGGTCTGGACGACTACATCAGCCAGCTGAAAGGCAACGGGGTCATTGTCCTGCATACCATTGGCAGTCATGGCCCGACCTACAGCCATCGGTATCCGCCACAGTTCCGTCAGTTTGAACCGACCTGTGATACCAATCAGATTCAGGACTGTTCGCAACAACAGCTGATCAACACCTATGACAACACGCTGGTCAATGTGGATCATATTGTCGATAAAGCAATCAATGTCCTGCGCGCGCATCAGGATCGCTTCACCACCAGCCTGGTCTATCTTTCTGATCACGGTGAATCGCTGGGTGAAAATGGCGCTTACCTGCATGGCCTGCCCTATGCTATTGCCCCGGATACGCAGAAACATGTGCCGATGCTGATCTGGCTGTCCGATGATTATCAGAAACGTTATGCGGTTAATCGCGGCTGTCTGAATAAACTGGCGGCGACAGACGATTTTTCACAGGATAATCTGTTTTCAACCATGCTGGGATTAACCGGCACCGCGACCCACGAATATGTGCCTGCGGATGATATTTTGACGTCGTGTCGGAGCCAACCTTAATGAAGATACTGATTGTTGAAGATGATGCGCTGCTGCTGCAGGGCCTGATGCTGGCGCTGGAAGGCGAAGGCTATGTCTGCGATGGCGTGACGCGGGTGCGGGATGCTGAAGCGCATTTCGCCAGCGGCCTCTATAGTCTGGTGGTGCTGGATCTGGGTTTGCCGGATGAAGATGGATTGCACTTCCTGATACGCCTGCGTCGGCAGAAGAAGATGACGCCGGTGCTGATTCTGACCGCGCGTGACACCATCAGCGAGCGCATTGCCGGGCTCGACGCGGGTGCTGACGACTATCTGATTAAACCGTTTTCGCTGGATGAGCTGCTGGCGCGGATCCGTGCGCTGATCCGCCGTCACGTCAATCAGGGCGACAGCCAGGTGAGAGTCGGCGCGCTGGCGCTGGATATGACCCATCGTCAGATCACCCTCAGCGATGTGCTGCTGGATCTGACACCCAAAGAGTTTGCGATTCTGTCACGACTGATGCTGAAGGCCGGCAATCCGGTTCACCGGGAAATTCTCTACCAGGACATCTATAACTGGGAGACCGAGCCTTCTACTAATACGCTGGAAGTGCATATCCATAATCTGCGCGACAAAATTGGCAAAAGCGCCATTCGTACCGTGCGCGGGTTTGGTTATGCGCTGGTGACGCAGGATGGCGTTCGCGAGGCCATATGATAAAACGTTTCGATCACCGCAGTATGCGCTTTCGCCTGATCCTGACCATTGGTCTGATTCTGCTGGTCTTCCAGGTGATCAGCGTGGTCTGGCTGTGGCATGAGAGTAAAGAGCAGATTCAGTTTCTGGTGGAAGCCCAACTGCAGAAGCGCAACATGGACAGTCACGTGAAGCGAGAAGTCCATGAAGCGGTGGCCAGCCTGGCGGTGCCGAGCCTGGTGATGATTACGCTGACGCTGCTGCTTTGCTATCAGGCGGTGAAATGGATCACCCGGCCGCTCTATCAGCTGCAGCGGGAACTCGAAAGCCGAAGCGAAGAGAATCTCGATCCCGTCGCCTGTCACAGTCAGGTTCATGAGATCGATGCGGTGACTCAGGCGATCAATCAGCTGGTCGCCCGCCTCAACAGCAGTCTGGAGCGCGAACGGCTGTTTACCGCCGACGTGGCGCATGAGTTGCGCACACCGCTGGCGGGATTACGGCTGCATCTGGAGTTAATCGAACGCAACAGCGATGTCAAAGTTCAGCCGCTGGTGCAGCGTCTGGATCAGATGACCCACAGCGTGTCACAGCTGCTGAATCTGGCGCGCGCCGGACAGTCATTCACTTCGGGCACCTATCAGAACGTCGGGCTGATTGAAGATGTGATCCTGCCGATGGAAGCGGAGCTGAGTATTATGCTGGAGGCGCATCAGCAGACGCTGGTGCTGGATCTGCCGCAGGAGCAGTTTGTGCGTGGTGATGCGACCCTGCTGAAGATGTTGCTGCGTAATCTTGTTGAGAACGCCCATCGCTATAGCCCGGATAACAGCACCATCAGCGTGCAGCTGTTGTCTGTGCCACAGCCCATGATGGTAGTGGAAGATGAGGGACCGGGCATTGATGAGAGTAAAAGTGGCGAGCTGAGTAAAGCGTTTATCCGGATGGACAGTCGCTATGGCGGTATCGGACTCGGGCTGAGCATTGTCAGCCGCATCGTCCAGTTACACCGTTTTCAGTTTTTCTTAGAGAACCGTCGCGACCGGAGCGGTTGCCGGGCCGTCATTAAGTTTTAAGCGGTAAACCAGGCAGACAGGAACAGAACAACCGTTGCTGCGGCGATCAGCAGTGCCGCATATTCGCTCATCGGACGTGAAGCAGTGACAGACAGGGTAGCAGGCGCAGTTTTCATAGCATTATCCTCCGTTAAAGCAGGCAGTATCGCGACTGCATATTAAGGAAACCTTAAGCTCGTGAGACTGTCGTTAAAAATGTCTGCTCTGCCCTGTTTCCCCGTTGACCTTGCCTTTATGGCTGCTGACCTTTCCGCCGCACCCGCAGTGTGCTCTACACTTAATGGCACCCTTCCGTTAAAGGAGCTACGCCATGAGCCAACGCATGCACAAATATGCTTTTCCGGTCAGCAAAGCCCGCAAATACCTTGAGCCGGGACCGGTGCTGCTGCTCAGCTCGCAGTATCAGGATCAGCATGACATCATGACGCTCGGCTGGCACACGGTGCTGGAGTTCTCGCCGTCCCTGGTCGGCTGCATGATTGCCGGTATGAATCACAGCCACGAGCTGATCCGCAACAGCGGTCAGTGCGTGCTGAATATTCCTTCCGCCTCGCTGATTAATGAAGTGGTGGCTGTCGGCAATAGCCACGGTGACAGTATTGATAAGTTTGAAGCGTTTGGCCTGACGCCGGAGCCGGCTCAGGTAGTGGGTGCGCCGATGATTGCCGAATGTTTTGCCAGCTTTGAATGCCAGCTTTATGACGACGCCATGGTCGCCCGCTACAACCTGTTTATTTTTGAGATCGTCAAAGCGCACGTCGCTGAGCAGCCGGAATATCCCCCGACCCTGCACTACACCGGTGAAGGCCGGTTTAGCGTGATGAGCGATAAAATGCTGGATAAGAGCGGAGATTTTAAACCGGAGATGCTCATCTAGTTGAAAGCGCTCTGCTGCGCCCCCATTCACCTCTTTCGACCTGACAGGAGTAAATTATTATGGCAATCGAATACGCAGTTATCGCTGGCGGCTGTTTCTGGTGTACCGAAGCGGTATTTAAAGATGTGATCGGCGTAGAGTCGGTTGAAAGCGGCTATACCGGTGGTGCGCGTCCTAATCCGACCTATGAGCAGGTCTGCAGTGGCGCAACCGGTCATGCAGAAGCGATCCGCATTGGCTTTGATCCGGAGCAGGTAACTTATGGCGATCTGCTGGATATCAGCTTTGTCACGCATGATCCGACCCAGCTGAACCGTCAGGGCAATGATATCGGCACCCAGTATCGCTCTGCCATTTTCCCGGCGAATGCCGAGCAGGAAGCAGAAGCGCGCGCCGCCATTGAACGCGCCCAGGCTGATCATGATGTGCCGGTTGTGACCACCATTGAGCCGCTGAAAGAGTGGTATCCGGCTGAAGCCTATCATCAGGATTACTGGGAAGGCGCCGGTCAGCGCAACGGTTACTGCATGGCGGTCATCCCACCGAAACTGCAGAAGCTGCGTAAAAGCTTCGCTAATCGGGTGAAGAGCTGATTTAGCGTCTGACGGAGCGGCGTCCGGCTGGGATACAGGCCCGGACGTCGCTCCGGGTTATTTCAGTCGTCACGCGGTTCTTAACATGACCCGATCGGCTTCTTTATTACTGTGGAATATGGCGCATAAATGCCCGATTTTAAGCCGCAGTAAATCGATTCGTTCAGAGCTTAAGCGAATAGATCGAAAGAAAAAAATAGTGCTTGACCCTTTTCAGCCGACTCCCTATAGTACCGCCCCGTTGACCCAGCGCGGTCAGCGAAGTAAATGTGGTGAGGTGTCCGAGTGGCTGAAGGAGCACGCCTGGAAAGTGTGTATACGGCAACGTATCGGGGGTTCGAATCCCCCTCTCACCGCCACATTCAAAGAAGAGCCTGAACTTATGTTCAGGCTTTTTTTTGCCTATTGCACAGTAAGGGGGGTGAGAAGCCCCGCCGGGGTTCGACAGCATGCGCAGCATGCTGGACAGCGGAGCCTGCGACGCTGCCCGCAGGGTGAGCGCAGCGAATCCATCCCCCTCTCACCGCCACATTCAAAGAAGAGCCTGAACTTATGTTCAGGCTTTTTTTTGCATATTGCATTGCGAGAGGGGGTGAGAACCCCCGCCGGGGTTCGACAACATGCGCAGCATGCTGGACAGCGGAGCCTGCGACGCTGCCCGCAGGGTGAGCGAACCGAATCCATCCCCCTCTCACCGCCACATTCTAAAGAAGAGCCTGAACTTATGTTCAGGCTTTTTTTTGCATATTGCATTGCGAGAGGGGGTGAGACCCCCCGCCGGGGTTCGACAACATGCGCAGCATGCTGGACAGCGGAGCGTGCGACGCTACCCCACAATAAGAAAACCCGGCCGGGGCCGGGTTTGGGCGCTACACTTCTACTCAATCAAACGCTAGCTATATGCGTGCAGGGTGCGCTGACACAGCGCAGAACGCACACAATCCTCTTTGCCAAAGCGCACAATGCCCACCATCTCGTCCTCTTCAAAACGCGCCAGCGCGTCCGCGAGACCGGAAGGCACCCCAGCGGGCAAGTCGCACTGGGTAATATCGCCGTTAACAATGACTGTGACGTTTTCGCCCAGTCGGGTCAGGAACATTTTCATCTGCGCGGCGGTCACGTTCTGCGCCTCATCCAGAATTACCACTGCATTTTCAAAGGTGCGGCCACGCATATAGGCGAAGGGCGCAATCTCTACTTTGGCAATTTCCGGACGCAGACAATATTGCATAAATGATGCGCCAAGACGTTTAACCAGAATGTCATAAACCGGGCGGAAATAAGGGGCGAATTTCTCAGAAATATCACCGGGCAGGAAGCCCAAATCCTCATCTGCCTGCAGTACCGGGCGCGTAACGATAATCCTGTCGATATCCTTATTAATCAGGGCCTCAGCCGCTTTCGCAGCACTGATCCAGGTTTTACCGCATCCGGCTTCACCGGTTGCGAAGATCAGCTGTTTCGTTCCTATGGCATTGAGATAGTGCGCCTGAGCTTCATTACGGGCTTCAATCGGCAGCCGGTCGCGCGTATCGCGCGCCATGCCAATGGCATCCAGTCCACTCATATGCACCAGCGAAGTGACCGACTCTTCTTCGCGCTGACGATGACTGCGTGAGTCACTGCGAAGCACTCTTCTGGCTTCACGACGCGCTTTGATCACTGCTTTCTGTCTTCCCATAGTGGCACCTTTCAGTTGGTTTCATTTCCTGCGCGAGGCCGGTGGCCCGTTGCGATTACGTGAACGCTTTAGAGGTTTCAGTTGGCTTCCTTTTGAGCCATGACAGGACAGGATAGTGGGTATGCAGCAGCGCAATAGCGTGGCTGAATACCGGATAAAACAGGCTGTGCTAAGACAAAAGAAATGGTTGAAGGAAGGGAGAAATAACGAGGCAGAATTGTCCTCGCGGTCAGGCGCAATTTATTCAGTGACAGTAACGTTCCATAAAAGACTCGACCCATGCGCGAACTCCAGTGTGATACATCGACACATCCGATTACGCCTGTTGAATAAAGTGCATCATTTCGTTGGACTTTTGCAATAGTAATTTTACCTGCTGGCAAAGGAATTGCTAATCACACGTAACTATTTTTTTAAGAATAAATGTAAAATTCATATATTACAGTCACTTAGATTATTTTATATATATCAGGCAACGGCTTAATCTCAGCGAAAACTCAGTAAGCAAAGTGCTGAAACCGAAAAGGCAGGCGGTCAGGGATGAGCCGCCTGCGATGGTTAAAATTTAATCAGGACTCCAGCAACGGCTGCGCTAAATAATGGCTGGCGTCGGGGACACCGGGCAAAGCAAAAAAGTAACCGCCACCAAAAGGCCGGATATATTCTTCCAGCGCTTCACCGTTCAGACGCTGCTGCACGGTAAGAAACCCACGTTCCAGATCGTGCTGGTAGCAGACGAATAACAGCCCCATCTCCAGCTGGCCGGAGGCGGAGATACCCGCCGAGTAACTGTAGCCGCGTCGCAGCATCAGGCTGCTGGCCGTCTCAGGTGTGCGAGGGTTAGCAAGGCGGATATGCGCATCCAGTGCAATCACATCGCCGTCCGGATCTCGGGCGTAATCCGGCACGTCACGCTCATGCTTCATCCCCAGCGGCGCACCGCTCAGCTTCTCGCGGCCAAAAATGGTCTGCTGCTCACCCAGCGGCGTGCGGTCCCACATTTCCACGTGAAAGCGGATAAGCCGCACGGCCTGATAGCTGCCGTTGCGTGCCCAGACCGGTTCTTCCTGGTCCGCGGTCACCCAAAGCAGTTGATTCATCAGCGCAGAATCACGGGTATCCGGATTCGCCGTGCCATCTTTAAAGCCCAGCAGATTGATCGGCGTCTCCTGCCCCTGACTGCGTGCCGCGTGGTCGGAGATGAAACCTTCGCGCCGCCAGCGTACACCCAGCAGATCGGGCGTATGCTTGATGATGTCACGCAGGGCATGAATCACCGTATCCTGCGTGTTGGCACAGAGCTGTAACAGCAAATCGCCGTGACACTGGCTGGCATCCAGCGAATCATTGGGGAAGCGCGTCATCAGCTGCAGTTTTTTCGGCTTATGCGGCGCCAGACCAAAGCGTTCATCAAACAGCGAATGCCCGACCGACACAGTAATCGTCAGATTATCCGGCGCGATAGTCGCCCCCAGAATACCGGAGTCCATCGGAGGCAGTTGCGGATTGGTGACCGCAGGTGCCGGACCGCCCGCCGTGAGAAAAGCGATACGCTGGGTCAGCAGCTGAAACAGACGCTTCAGTTCAGCTTTATCGCTGCTGAGCAGATCAAACGCCACCAGCATCATTGATGCCTGCTGGGGCGTCGTGATACCCGCCTGATGCTGACCATAAAACGGCTGCGTCTGCTGTCGCGCCTGCGGCGTCACCGTACCCGGCGAAAAGCTGTCAGCGGCAGCGGTATGGAACGGACAGCCGCCGCCGATGGCCGCCGCGCCGCCCAGCAGACCCAGTCCTTTCAGTAAACGACGACGCGCAGGCTGCGCGTCATCTTCCTTACGACTCATGATTAATCCAGACCCAGAGTGCCACGAAGTAATGAAAGATCTTCCGCCAGGGCGGTGATCGGCCCTTTCAGCGCGTTACGGTCGGCGCTGGTCAGCTTCTCATAGGATTCGAAACCGGTTTGGGTGCGGTACTTGCTCAGGATCGCATCCACTTTTTTGAAGTTGGCGTCAACTTTGGCCAGCAGCTGCGGATTCGCTTTGCTCACCAGCGGTCGCAGCAGCTCAACGATTTTCTGTGCACCATCAATATTGGCGTGGAAATCCCACAGGTCGGTGCGGCTGTAGCGATCTTCTTCGCCGGAGATTTTGCTGGAAGCCACTTCTTCAATCAGACCAGCTGCGCCGCCGACGACTTTGGCTGGCGGGAAAGCCAGTTCGCTGATGCGCACCTGCAGATCTTTCACATCTTTATTCAGCTTATCCGCGTAGTCCGCCATGTCTTTGGTGCTGTTATCAGCAAACAGGGCTTTTTCCAGACGGTGGAAACCGGTGAACTTCGGATCGGCTGATTTCTTCTCGTAGTCATCTTCACGGGCATCGATATTGCCGTCGAGATCGGAGAACAGCTCAGCAATCGGCTCAATGCGCTCATAGTACTGACGGGTCGGGGCAAACAGCGCTTTGGCTTTTTCCACATCGCCCGCTTTAACCGCGTCCGTGAACGCCTGAGTGCTGCTCACCAGCTGGTTAACCTGCTCCGTTACATAAGCTTTATATTCGGTGATCGGCCCTTCCAGCTGCATACGTGCGGAAGTGCTGCTTGTCGCTGCGCCCTCACCCTTTACAATCAGCTTGCCTTTTGGATTGCTCAGCAGGCCACAGGTCATCTCATATTCGCCCGCTTCCAGATTAGCGGTCAGCTTCTGACTGAAGCCCGGCGCGATGTTTTCACGCTCTTCCACCACCAGCACGCCTTTGAGGATCTCCCACTCCAGCGCTTTCTGGCTGTTGTTTTTAATCAGGAACTGGGTTTTGCCAGCCTTAACCGTCAGGCTCATCGGCTCACACTGCCTGTCATTGACGCTTACGGTAACCTGAGGAACCGCTGCGGTCGCCGATGCGGAGATTGCCAGCAGAGGAAGCAGCAGTGCCTTGCGGCGGAAACGCATTGTCATCTCGATATTCCCTGTTAAGTTGCAGGCGCGACGGGCGCGCCAAAAAAATGTCTGATTACACCGTGGCCGACGCAGCAGGACGCGCAGGCATAAAGAACAGAATCAGCGCCGGGATCAGGTAGACGAAGTAAATCGTCACTTCACTAACGCTTGGCGTCTCCTGATAACCCAGAATGCCTTCCAACAGCGTGCCGAAAAGCGAATGGGTCGATAAGGTATTGCTGAGATCGAAGGCCACATCCTGAAAGCGATTCCATAATCCCGCTTCGTGGAAGGCGCGAATCGCACCGGCTGCAAGGCCCGCCGCGACAAACAGGATGAAGACGCTGGTCCAGCGGAAGAAATGCGCCATGTTCAGACGGATACCGCCCCAGTAAAGCAGCATGCCCAGCACCACGGCGGTTGCCAGCCCCAGTACCGCGCCAATCGGTGGCGCATAACCGACATCCTGCGTAAACGCCGCCAGCAGGAAGAACACCGACTCCAGCCCTTCACGTGCCACGGCAAGAAACACCATCAGCACCAGCGCCAGACCGCCCCGCCCTGAACGTTGCAGCGCCTGATCCACCGCCTGCTCAAGTTCAACCCTGATGTTGCGGGCCACTTTGCGCATCCAGAACACCATTGAGGTCAGGATCACCACCGCAATCAGCGCCACAATGCCTTCAAACAGCTCCTGTTCTTTTTGCGGGAATTCACCGGTAGTGGCATTGATGAACAGGCCAAGGCCCAGACAGAGCGCAGCGGCGATAAACACGCCCGCCCACATCGCCGGAAACCATTGGGTGCGCTGGGTGCGCTTGAGATAGCTGGCTATCAGGCTGACTATCAGCGCGGCTTCGAGCCCTTCGCGCAGCATGATGAGAAAAGGAACAAACATCGCCAACCTCTTGAATGTTAAGCAGCGTCAATGAACAGTAAAATCAGGTAAAGTGTAAACGATACCGATTATCATTATCGCTGCGAAAAAAACAAGTTACCGGCGGAGATAATTTCATCTTTGGGTGATTTATCTTTGTAACAAAAAAAGCCCGCTCCTTACGGCGCGGGCTTTCATGACTAACGCTTCGCTTATTTGGTCTGGAACTCCGCTTCTGCGGCAGTAAATCGCTGCTGCGCTTCGGCTGACGGTTCACGACCCATCAGGCTGAAGACCACAATCGCGATGCTGGCGAAAATGAAGCCAGGGATGATTTCATACAGTCCTAGCCAGCCATACTGTTTCCATACCAGTACGGTGAGGGCACCGATGATCATCCCCGCCAGCGCACCGTTGCGGTTCATACGCTTCCAGCAGACGCCGAACAGTACCACCGGACCAAACGCCGCACCAAAGCCCGCCCAGGCGTAGCTTACCAGGCCCAGCACACGGTTTTCCGGGTTCGACGCCAGCGCAATCGCAATCAGCGCCACCAGCAGCACCATCAGACGCCCTACCCATACCAGCTCTTTCTGACTGGCATTTTTACGCAGGAAGCCTTTATAGAGGTCTTCAGTCAGGGCGCTGGAGCAGACCAGCAGCTGACAGCTCAGTGTGGACATTACGGCAGCAAGAATCGCTGACAGCAGAATGCCGGCAATCCACGGGTTGAAGAGAATGCGTGCCAGCTCGATAAAGACGCGCTCAGCGTTGTCATTGACGCCGGTTGCCAGGGTCGGGTTGTTCTGGAAGTAGGCAATACCGAAGAAGCCGACTGCCACCGCGCCCGCCAGACAGAGCACCATCCACGCCATACCGATACGGCGTGCGGTGCGAATAGAGCGATGCGAATCTGCCGCCATAAAGCGCGCCAGAATATGGGGTTGCCCGAAGTAGCCCAGACCCCAGCCGAGCAGGGAGATGACCGCGACGAAGTTCAGCCCTTTGAGCATGTCGAGGTTTTCAAGGCTTTTCGCCTCAATCACCGTCAGCGAATCGGACCAGCCGCCTACTGCGATAATGACAAACACCGGCGTCAGGATCAGCGCAAAAATCATCAGGCTTGCCTGAACGGTATCGGTCCAGCTCACCGCCAGGAAACCGCCCACCAGCGTATAGAGGATGGTTGCCGCTGCACCCGCCCACAGAGCCGTCTGGTAATCCATACCAAAGGTGCTTTCAAACAGTCGCGCACCGGCCACCACGCCCGAGGCGCAGTAGATGGTGAAGAATACCAGAATCACAATAGCGGAGATGACGCGCAGAATTTTACTGTGGTCTTCAAAGCGGCTGGTAAAGAAGTCCGGCAGGGTCAGGGCATTATTGTGATGCTCGGTCTGAACACGCAGGCGACCGGCCACGATTTTCCAGTTCAGCCAGGCACCGATGGTCAGGCCAATCGCAATCCAGCTCTCAGAGATGCCGGAAATGAAGATGGCACCCGGTAAGCCCATCAGCAGCCAGCCGCTCATATCGGATGCACCGGCAGAGAGTGCCGTGACCACGCTACCCAGACTGCGGCCACCGAGGATGTAATCATCGAAGTTTTTGGTCGAGCGATAAGCCGCAAAACCGATTAATACCATCCCAAGAATATAAACCACAAAGGTCACCAGCATTGGTGTACTTACACTCATCTGTCTCTCCACTTATTATTTGATATCCCAGAGAAATCGCCAGCTACCCGCCTGCCGGAACGGGGCAAAGCGGGTCGATTTTCTTCGTCAGGGCGTCAGTCATTTCCCAGCGGCGCGGTATCCTGCCGGAAAGGCGTTCCGCGCACAATGGATTTAACACAGGCGTTACAGTGATTTCACTAACCGTTTGTGAAAACGTGCTGATAGGTTGCACTCGCTCACAGTTATCCGGTTGTACCTCTGTATAACCGGCCGTAAACCCGCTTTTTATCGGGCCTGCCGACCAGGCGAGGATCTTGCAGCAATATCCGTGCCGCATTGCGGGATTTAACAATTGCCGATGTAAGAAGGGTGTTAACTGGCTCACATTTAACACGGTTGCACAAAGTTGCAACTTAAGTGATAGTGCAGCCAACGCCGTATCGAACCACTATCAAGGAGCTCTGGAGTCATGGCTACAACCACCATGGGTGTGAAACTGGATGACGCAACACGTGAGCGCATCAAACTGGCTGCGCAGCGTATTGATCGCACGCCACACTGGCTGATTAAACAGGCCATCTTTAACTACCTGGGCCAGCTGGAGAGCGGCGATGCCGTGCCGGAGATCCCGCTTTCTGCACAGGCGGCGGCCGAGTCTGACGACACCCAGCCAGAGGAGACACACCAGCCGTTCCTTGACTTCGCAGAGCAGATTTTACCTCAGTCGGTGACGCGTTCAGCAGTGACCGCCGCCTGGCGTCGTCCTGAGACCGATGCAGTGCCAATGATGCTGGAGCAGGCTCGCTTACCGGCAGCGCTGGCAGAGAAAACCCATCAGCTGGCTTATCAGCTCGCCGACAAGCTTCGGCACCAGAAAGGTGCGACCGGACGCGCCGGTATGGTGCAAAGCCTGCTTCAGGAGTTCTCTCTTTCTTCACATGAAGGCGTGGCGCTGATGTGCCTGGCCGAAGCGCTGCTGCGTATTCCTGACAAGCCAACGCGCGATGCGCTCATCCGCGACAAGATTAGCAACGGCAACTGGCAATCGCATCTGGGCCGCAGCCCGTCGCTGTTTGTCAACGCCGCGACCTGGGGCCTGCTGTTTACCGGCCGTCTGGTCTCGACCCACAACGAGGCGAATCTTTCCAGCTCGCTCAACCGCATCATCGGTAAGGGCGGCGAGCCCCTGATCCGAAAAGGCGTGGATATGGCGATGCGTCTGATGGGTGAGCAGTTCGTCACCGGTGAAACCATTGCTGAAGCGCTGGCGAACGCCCGCAAGCTGGAAGAGAAAGGCTTCCGTTACTCTTACGATATGCTGGGCGAAGCGGCCCTGACCGCAGGCGATGCCAAAGCCTATCTGCTCTCTTATCAGCAGGCGATTCACGCCATCGGTAAAGCGTCGAATGGTCGTGGCATTTATGAAGGCCCGGGCATCTCCATCAAACTCTCAGCTCTGCATCCCCGCTACAGCCGCGCGCAGTATGAGCGGGTGATGGAAGAGCTCTACCCTATTCTGAAATCACTGACGCTGCTGGCCCGCTCCTATGACATCGGCATCAACATCGACGCAGAGGAAGCTGACCGGCTGGAGCTGTCGCTGGATATGCTGGAGAAACTCTGTTTCGAGCCAGAGCTGGAAGGCTGGAACGGCATCGGCTTCGTGATTCAGGCTTATATGAAACGCTGTCCATTTGTGATCGATGAGCTGATCGATCTGGCGCAACGCAGCCGCCGTCGTCTGATGATCCGTCTGGTGAAAGGCGCGTACTGGGACAGCGAAATCAAGCGCGCCCAGATGGAAGGTCTGGAAGGCTACCCGGTTTACACCCGTAAGGTTTACACTGATATCTCTTACCTGGCCTGCGCCCGCAAACTGCTTTCTGTTCCCAGCCTGATCTATCCGCAGTTTGCTACGCACAATGCCCACACCCTGGCCGCGATTTATCAGCTGGCAGGCAATAACTACTATCCGGGGCAGTATGAGTTCCAATGTCTGCACGGCATGGGTGAACCGCTGTATGAGCAGGTGGTCGGCAAAGTGGCGGACGGCAAGCTGAATCGCCCCTGTCGTATCTATGCGCCGGTCGGGACCCATGAAACCCTGCTGGCCTATCTGGTGCGTCGACTGCTGGAAAACGGAGCCAATACCTCGTTCGTAAACCGCATTGCCGATACCTCGCTGCCGATTGATGAGCTGGTAGCCGATCCGGTGACTGCCGTCGAGAAACTGGGGATCAGCGAAGGCGCCATTGGCCTGCCGCATCCGAAGATCCCTCTGCCGCGTGAGCTGTATGGCGAGAACCGCGTGAACTCAGCGGGTCTGGATATGGCTAACGAGCACCGTCTCGCCTCACTTTCCAGCGCCCTGCTGAGCAGTGCCGCACAGCCCTGCCTGGCCGAGCCGATGATCGACGGTGAAGCGGGTGCGGGTGAGTTGCGCGACATTCTGAACCCGGCTGCACCAAACGATCGTGTGGGTCAGGTACGTGAAGCCACAGAGCAGGAAGTCTCTGTGGCGCTGGATGCCGCCGTGAACAGCGGACCGATCTGGTTTGCCACCCCACCACAGGAGCGTGCGGCTATTCTGGAACGCGCCGCACAGATTATGGAAGGCCAGATGCAGCAGCTGCTTGGCATCCTGGTGCGTGAAGCAGGCAAGACCTATAACAACGCCATCGCGGAAGTGCGCGAAGCGGTTGATTTCCTCTATTACTACGCCGGTATGGTGCGTGACGATTTCGACAACGAAACGCATCGTCCGCTGGGTCCGGTGGTCTGTATCAGCCCGTGGAACTTCCCGCTGGCGATCTTTACCGGCCAGATTGCGGCTGCACTGGCAGCAGGCAACAGCGTGCTGGCCAAACCGGCTGAGCAGACGCCGCTGATTGCCGCACAGGCAGTTCAGATCCTGCTGGATGCGGGTGTACCGCCGGGCGTGCTGCAACTGCTGCCGGGTCAGGGTGAAACCGTGGGTGCGCAGCTGACGGGAGACAATCGGGTCCGTGGCGTGATGTTTACCGGCTCAACCGCAGTCGCCACCCTGCTGCAGCGGAATCTGGCCGGTCGTCTTGATCAACACGGTCGCCCGGTGCCGCTGATTGCGGAGACCGGCGGGATGAACGCGATGATCGTTGACTCCTCCGCGCTGACTGAGCAGGTGGTGATCGATATCGTCGCGTCGGCCTTCGACAGTGCCGGACAGCGCTGCTCTGCCCTGCGTCTGCTCTGCATTCAGGAAGATGTCGCCGACCATACGCTGAAGATGCTGCGCGGCGCGATGGCGGAGTGCCGCATGGGCAATCCGGAGCGCTTCTCTACCGACATCGGCCCGGTGATTGATGCCGAGGCAAAAGCCAATATCGATCGCCATATTCAGGCGATGCGTAACAAGGGCTTCACGGTTTACCAGGCGGTTCAGGATAACCCGCAGGACAGCAAAGAGTGGACCAGCGGCACCTTTGTCAAACCGACGCTGATTGAGCTGAATCAGGTCAGCGATCTGGACAAAGAGATTTTTGGACCGGTGCTGCATGTAGTGCGCTTCACCCGTAACAACCTGCCGAAGCTGGTTGAGCAGATCAACGCCTCCGGCTATGGCCTGACGCTGGGTGTGCATACCCGCATCGACGAGACCATCGCACAGGTTACGGCCAACGCCCGTGTCGGTAACCTCTACGTTAACCGCAACATGGTGGGCGCGGTGGTTGGCGTCCAGCCGTTTGGCGGGGAAGGCTTATCCGGAACCGGTCCGAAAGCCGGCGGTCCGCTCTATCTCTACCGCCTGCTGGCCAGTCGTCCGGATGGCGCGCTGCGCCTGACCTTTGATCGTCAGGATGCCGAGCGTCCGGCAGACAGCACGCTGCGTCAGTCGCTGCTGGCACCGCATCAGGCGCTGAGCAACTGGGCGAAAGATAAGCCTGAACTGGCGCAACTCTGCCAGCACTATGGCGAGCTGGCCCAGGCGGGCGTGGTCCGTCTGCTGCCTGGCCCGACCGGCGAGCGCAACACCTTCTCGCTGCTGCCGCGCGATCTGGTGCTCTGTCTGGCGGACAATGAGCAGGATGCGTTGATCCAGCTGGCTGCGGTCACCAGCGTGGGCAGTAAAGCGCTGTGGCAGGATGATGAGCTGCATCGCGCGCTGCGGGCCTCGCTGCCTGATGCCGTGAAAGCGCGCATCACGCTGGCACGTGACCCGTTAGTGGCAGAGTTTGATGCGGTGATCTATCACGGCGATGCCGATCAGCTGCGTACACTTTGTGAGCAGATCGCAGCGCGTGACGGCGCGATTGTTTCGGTGCAGGGCTTCGCCCGTGGCGAAACCAATCTTCTGCTTGAGCGTCTGCTGATTGAGCGCTCGCTGAGTGTGAATACCGCGGCGGCGGGTGGTAATGCGAGTCTGATGACCATTGGGTAAGAAGCGTTCGCCGGAGAGTGTTCGCTGCGCGAACGGGCTGCTGCGGCGCTGAAGCTGGGGTGGTTCGCTGCGCGAACGGGCTCTGAGAGGGGTTTCGTTCGCCTGATCAGTTGGGCAGTTTCAGTAACGCCTCTGCAGGCGACCGACAAGGGGCGCCAGTCGCCGCGCCCCTTGACCCCCGGCTCCGGCCTGCTTCACCGCCGCTTCGCGGTTCCTTCGCTTCTTCAGGATTTCTCACGGACCGGCAGGACGCGCCATCCCTGGCGCGAACCCGCCTCTTCGCGACATCCCTGTCGCTCGTCCTGAAATCCCTCATCCGCTCAGCGGTTCTGACGGCCTCCCTGACCCCTCGCTGTTATCTCTTCTTCTTGTGTTGGGTACTTTATCGCTGTGGTTTTTCAGGATTGCCTCTGGCTTCAGGCTCAGCAGTCAGAAAGGCCTTACACTCTATCCGTGGTAATCACGTCTTCTTCGGGCACTGAGATTGTAGCGGTAAGATTCCGTGATTAGCTTTGGCTTTGGCTTTCAGTCCAGCAGACAACACACCATCCGAAAAAACAAAGAAGGTATTACAGGTGGGGGTTTGGGAGAGGCATCCGAAGCGCTGAGGAACAACCGGAGGCCAGGATGAGCCGACAGGACGTCGGCGAGAGGACGGTTCGCGCCAGGGATGGCGCGTCCGGACGGTCCGTCGGCCGCAGGGTGTGACGAGGGCACCCCGCACAGCGGGGCGCGCAGGCTGCCGGACGCCGGGATTGTTAAGGGGCGGGTGTCCGCTCCTTGACGCGTCCGCCTGCACGGGCACCCTGAAACTCCCGACCGCCTGGCGGGCGAAACCTTCTCAGTGCCAGCACGCTGCAAAGCATGCCCAGCTCGCCTAACGAACGAAATCCCTCTCAGTGCCCTTTCACGCAGCGAACTCAAGACCTGGCGGGCCGCTACCCGCCGGGATTGTTAAGGGGCATACGCCTCTTAACGCGTCCGCCTGCACAGGCACCCTGAAACTCCCCATCGCCTGGCGGGCGTAACCTTCTCAGAGCCAGCCCGCTGCAACGCGTACCCGGCTCATAGCAAGCCCGCTGCTAATCGTAGCTGCTGCGCAGCGAAACCTGCCTGCCGCCAGGCGCACCTCGCTGCAAAGCGAAACTCACCCACTATGCGCCCGCTTAACCAGCGTCGGAAACACAAACAGCGACTGCCCCACCCCGCGATTGGTCAGCGACCAGATCGCCACTGAGCAGAGCGAACAGAGCCCCACGATAGCCACCGGATAAAAGCAGGCCCACAGGAACGAAAACCACGCCTGCTCAAACAGATGATGCCGCTGCGCGAACAGAATCGCGGACATCCCAAAGAACTCGATGAAAATACGGTGGATGACGTAAATCTGCAACGTATTGCGGCCGACCCAGTTGAGATAGCGCATGCTGAAATGCTGATTCAGCCAGCGGCAGGCAGCGATACTGAACAACACCGCCAGCACACACAGGAACAGGCTCTTATCCAGGCCGAATATCACATGAATCCCGGCGACTGCCGCCAGTAGCGCCCAGGGCATCAGGTTCTCCCGCCGCCATTCACTCAGGCGCAGCATGGTCTGGCTCCAGAACGCTCCTAACAGGAAGAACAGGAAATATTGCGCCAGGCTCTGCGGTCCCCAGAACGGGATCACTTTTTCAACCGCCAGATAATTCAACAGAATCGCCACCGCCACCAGGGCCAGCTTATATTGACGGAAAATTTTGGCGCAGAGGAAATAGAGTCCCAACCCATAGAGATACCACGAGGTACTCATGGCCATAAAGGTTAGCTTGAGAAATTCAAACAGCGAACCGGCATAGGCGGCATTCAGATTCTGCGAAATGCGCTGGCCGGTAATTTCAGTGGAGATGCCGATAATCGACCACCACTGAATAAACCCCCACAGAATATAGAGATAAAAGAGATTGGTGATACGACTGGTAAACACCTGTTTCCAGGGGCGGTTAATAATGCCATTGGTCGCCAGCAATCCCGACACAAAGAAAAAGGCAGGCATACGCAGCGGCGACAGGACCGTATTAAACTGTATCCATATTTCAGCGGGAATCCATCCGGCAGAAAGATATTTAATCGTCCC
The DNA here is from genome assembly GCF_015654165.1 of Pantoea sp. SM3640. NCBI lineage: Bacteria > Pseudomonadati > Pseudomonadota > Gammaproteobacteria > Enterobacterales > Erwiniaceae > Pantoea > Pantoea sp. SM3640. Next base: position 1,470,178 of record NZ_CP064872.1, on the reverse strand, counting down.
TTCAAAACCCGGTAACACCGTGTGGTACAGGACCACCAGCAATATGCAGGCGCCCTTCAGGGTATCTACCCATAATATCTGGTCTGACTTAGTCTGGCTCATTCAATGACTCCTGCTATGTAGGTCAGAATGCTGGAAAGTAAAAGCGAGGAAATCAGTATTGCTTTTATGATTATCCAGCGATTATTCGCCATTGAACCGATGATGGATGTAGCGAAACTCTTAAAAGCCGCCGGATGGCCCTGATGCCACAGTTATTTACTCAGCAGAACCTTTCCTTACACTTATTAATCAGAATGCAAACAGGCTAATTATCAGCGCCACAGCCAGACTAAAGGATAATAATGTTTCATGTTGCAGCAAATATAAATAAGAGAAAGCGGCATCAGGAAAAACCATTAAATATCTGATGAAAGGAAAAGATTTGTCAGATGTGGCAAAAGGTTTAACGGCTGAATAATAGGTTGTGATACTAAGGCGCGCATTATCCTGACAGCCGCCCGTTATCGTTTAAAAAGTGAGGTTATTAAGGCGGTTAAAACTGCCTTCCAGGGAAGGCAGTGAGGTTACTGACTGAGGAACTTATCGAGAAACTGACGGGTACGCGGCTGCTGAGGATTACTGAACAACGCTTTTGCCTCGCCCTGCTCCACAATGCGTCCCTGATCCATAAAAATAGCGCGGTCAGCGACGTCGCGGGCAAAGCTCATCTCATGCGTGACGATGACCATAGTGCGCTTCTCTTCAGCCAGTGCGCGAATGGTGCTGAGCACCTCTCCTACCAGCTCCGGATCCAGCGCCGAGGTCGGTTCATCAAACAGGATCACTTCCGGCCGCATTGCCAGCGCACGCGCGATCGCCACGCGCTGCTGCTGTCCACCCGACAGACGACGCGGATAGCTCTCTTCCTTGCCGTGCAGCCCGACCTTCTCCAGCAGCGTGCGGGCGCGGGCTACCGCATCCGCTTTCGCTTCGCCCTTAACGATAACCGGCCCTTCAATGATGTTCTCCATCACTGAACGATGGGGAAACAGATTGAAGTTCTGGAAAACAAACCCGACCTGCTGACGCAGACGACGCACCTGCTCCTTTTGCTTACTCTGTGCCAGCGCTGCATCCACGGTAATCTCACCGACGCGGATGGTGCCGCTATCCGGTACTTCCAGCAGGTTGATACTGCGCAGCAGCGTGGTTTTACCCGAGCCGCTGGGGCCGATAATCGCTACCACTTCACCAGCGGCCACATCAAGGTCGATATCGTGCAGCACCCTCTGGCCGTTAAAGGATTTCACCAGCTTTCTGACTTCGATGGCGCTCATTTCGACTCCGAATCCTGACGATTAACATGCTGTTCCAGCCGGTTCTGCAACGCAGACAACACCGTTGCCATCACCCAGTAAATCAGCGAGGCCGCCAGATACATGGTGAAGACTTCCAGCGTGCGCGAGGTGATCAGCTGCGCCTGGCGGAACAGTTCCGGCACCTGAATCGTCGCCGCCAGCGAGGTATCTTTCACCAGGCTGATAAAGCTGTTGCCCAGCGGAGGCAGCGCGGTGCGCGCAGCCTGCGGCAGGATCACCCGGCGCAGGGTCTGCCAGCGGGTCATACCGATACTCGCCGCCGCTTCCCACTGTCCACGCTCGATCGATGCAATTGCGCCACGCAGTGACTCAGAGGCATACGCGGCGGTGTTCAGGGAAAGACCTATCATTGCCGACGGAATCGGATCCAGCTCAATGCCAAACTGCGGCAGGCCGTAGTAGATCATAAACAGCTGGGCGATCAGCGGGGTGCCACGGAAAATCGAGACATAAATCCGCGCCAGCCAGCGAACCGGCCAGAAGCGCGACAGACGCATCAGCGCCAGAATAAAGCCCAGCAGCAGTCCGAAGAACATGCCGCCGATGCTGAGCTGCAGCGTAAACAGCGCGCCTTTTAATAAAAAAGGTGCTGAATCCAGCACCAGTTGAAGACTTTCCTGCATTATTTCGTCACGTCCGCGCCAAACCATTTCTGAGACAGCTTGCTCAGCGAGCCATCTTTCTGCATATCAGCAATGGCCTGATCGATCGCTTTCAGCAAATCGTCGTTGCCTTTACGCACCGCAACACCCGATTCCTGACGGGAGAAGGCATCACCCGCAACTGCCATGGTATCGCCGGTTTTCTTGACCAGATCCAGCGCAGCCAGACGGTCAACCAGAATGGCATTCAGACGGCCTGAGCGCAGATCCTGATATTTTGTGGGGTCATCATCATAAGTACGGATGTCCACGCCCTTCACGTTCTCACGCAGCCACTGCTCGTAGTTGGTGCCGAGGCCCACGCCCACTTTCTTGCCCGCCAGATCGGCCGGTTTAGTGATGGTGCCCGCGTTGGCTTTCATCGTCAGCGCCTGAATGCCGGAAACCGTGTATGGCGTGGAGAAGTCATACTTCTTCTTACGCTCATCAGAGATGGTGACCTGGTTGATCACCACATCGATGCGCTTCGCGTCGAGTGAGGCCAGCATGCCGTCCCATTTGGTCGGTTTCAGGCTCGCCTTAACGCCCATGTGCTGCGCCAGCTGTTCCGCGAATTCCACTTCAAAGCCGGTCAGCTTGCCCTTTTCATCCTGGAAGCTGAATGGCGGATAAGTCCCTTCCAGACCCACCAGCAGCGTGCCGCGCTCTTTAATTTTGTTCAGCAGGTTTTCGGCTGCAAAAGTTTTAACGTTGACGCCTGCGATCAGCGCCACCGCCATGACGCCCATCACCATCTGACGACCTGCACGAGAAAAGGACATATTCACCCCATTATTGACAGTATTGTGTGTGTGTTCTTATAAGGGCAGCACCGCGTGTTGCTGCCAGTCCAGAATGATAACGCACGGAGTATAAACTGTTTTATTCGCTTGTCTCAGACCGAAGGATGATAAGCAAATAACGCCGGTGCGCCGCCCGTATGAATAAACAGCAGCGGGCCTTCACGGCGGAAACGATTCTGGCTGATGCCATCCAGCAATCCCGCCATCGCCTTGCCGGTATACACCGGGTCAAGCAGGATGCCTTCCAGCTGCGCCAGCAGTTTCACCGCCGCCATGCCTTCATCATTGGGTTCACCGTAGCGTGGCGCAAAATAGTCATCCCACAGCGTGATCGGTGCCGTAGCCTGCACTTCCAGCGTCTCCGCCAGCGACTGACGTAAACGCTCTACCAGCGGCAACTGCGCTTCGACCTGACGTGAAACGGTGACGCCGACCAGCTCAGTTTCCGGCAACAGATGCTCCAGGCCTACCGCCAGTCCGGCATGGGTGCCGGCACTGCCCGAGGCGACAACCACGGCGGCGAAATCGACCACGCCTTCGCTCTGATGGGCGATCTCCTGCGCGCACTCTACATAGCCTAGTGCACCCAGCGCATTTGAGCCGCCGACCGGCACAATGTAAGGGCGGAATCCCTGCGCTTCCAGACGCGTGGCCTCTTCTGCCAGCTGTTCAGTGGGGTTGTGCAGTGCATCAACCATAATCACTTCCGCGTCCATCAGGTCCAGCAACAGACGGTTGCCGTTGCTCAGGTAGTTTTCAGCGTGGGTGCCAATCGGGTTTTCCAGCAGCGCCACACACTTCAGGCCAAGCCGGGCCGCGACGGCCGCCGTCTGGCGCACATGGTTAGACTGGATTGCGCCCGCGGTCAGCAGCACATCTGCGCCTTCGCGCAGCGCATCAGCTGCCAGAAACTCCAGCTTGCGCAGCTTGTTGCCGCCCATCGCTACCGGCGTGAAGTCATCACGTTTGATGAAAATATCGCGACCCAGATAGTCGGAAAGGCGTGGCAGGTGTTCTAACGGTGTGGGTGCGCCAAGCAGTTCAAGACGCGGGAATTGATGTAACAGATGTAAAGACAATGCTGCCTCCGGTCGGGCATGAAAATTATCCTTACAGTGTTGCAGAAGATGCGAAAAGGATCACTCTGATTCAGGTGACAGCAGATGCGGTAATAAAAAGACGAGAAGAAAGAAGCGCCGTGCTCCCCCTTCCCTTTACCCGGCTGGCGGGTAAGGGATAACGTGCCGGAGGCACGCGGGGGAGCAATCGGTGCAGAACAGGCTTACGCCTGCTGCCAGCCTAAGAACTGATCGTACTTGCGCAGCGCGATACGGTAATTATTATTACCGGCATCGGGCAGATCGCTTTCCAGACACTGATGCCAGCTATTTCCTTTAAGCTTTTCGGCCGGGAAATTTTTGGCTTTCAGCATCTCATCCAGTCGACGCAGACGCACCACATATTCACGAATCGTGCTGGGGCTCATCTCTGTCTGTTCAAACAAATATTGTTTAAACGCCATAATGTCGAAGTAATTAGGATGGGTATTACAAAAAATATCACTACAAAAACGACAAAGCGCGGTCAGTTCGGGCTGAAGTTTCAGCCACAGCTGCTCATCAATCATCTGGTCCATCCGAGCGATGGCCTCTTTATTGATGATCTGTCCACGAAAAACGAGCGCCATTCGATCTAATACCTTGCCACAGTGTGAACAGTTGCTCTGGCTGTGTTTATAGTCTTTAAGATAACGACTTAACGGTCTGGCCTTGGTCTTGGCTCCCATTACTGAGTCCCCGGTTTCTTATAATTTTGAATCGCCAGGAACTGATACTGCTAGCGCGCTCCCGCAAGTCGGGCCCGCAGGCGTTTAATCGCCTGACTGTGCAGCTGGCTGACACGGGATTCACCCACATCAAGTACCGCGCCAATCTCTTTCAGGTTCAGTTCTTCCTGGTAGTACAGTGTCAGCACCATCTTTTCACGATCGGGTAACGCTTCGATCGCTTCAATGACGCGCTCACGCAGACTCCCTTCTAACAGCTGGTGAAGCGGATTGGCCTCTTCATGGCCTTCCGTAACCAGCTCCGCGCTGTCGCCGTGCTCTTCCCGATACTCGTCGTAGGAGAAGAGTTGACTGTTGTTGGTGTCCAGCAGGATCTGCCGGTACTCCTCCATGGAAACATTCAGCTGCTGCGCCACTTCCTGCTCGGAAGCAGAACGCCCCAGCGACTGTTCCACTCTGTGCATTGCGCCCGCCACTTCACGTGCGTTACGACGCACGCTGCGTGGTGCCCAGTCCCGACTACGAAGCTCGTCGAGCATTGCGCCACGAATACGCTGCACGGCGTAGGTGGTGAAAGCTGTGCCCTGGAGCGCGTCGTAACGCTCTACGGCATTTAACAGCCCTATTCCACCTGCCTGCAGCAAGTCGTCAAGCTCAACGCTGGCCGGCAGGCGAACCTGCAGACGCAACGCTTCATGGCGCACCAGCGGCACGTAGCGCTGCCAGAGCGAATGCTTGTCCATCACGCCTTCGGCGGTATAGAAATCGTTCACGTTGACTACCCTGCGTTAATGAAGTTATCGGCATGATTATCCAATTCTGTAGCGTTTTCGATTGGCTGAATAGGCGGGGTAAAACGAGGCTATTTGATTTTTGTTAAGTCAGCGTGCAGTTATTTCTGCACGCTTCCTGAAATTAACGACGGGCGCGCAGCCGTTGCCGCGTGGCGGGCGGCACCGCAGCCCACAAACTGCAGACACGACCCTCCAGCTCCTGATACCAGGGCGCAATGTGCTGCCGCGCCTCCTCGCCGGGATGTACCTGAATCGTTCCTGATTCAGCATCAATGCTAATCAGTCGGTTAATAAATAGCCGCTGCAGATCGCTGCGTAAAAACAGGCCATTATCGATGCTGTTGTCTGCCAGGACACCGTCATCGCCCTCCTGCGTGTCGATATGACAGGCTTCCACCCACGGCCAGTTATGCCGTTCGGTCAGCTCGGTGCCAGTCATCACGCAGGCACCGTAGCGCGCTTTGACACCGGCGCTGAATTCCGCCTGGCTGGCACGCTGCAGCACTCGTGCTTTCACGCGACGGCCGACTTCAGTGCCTGGCATCACTGCCGCAGGGACTTTGTGCTGCGGCGTACTGAGCACCACGATGAACTGAATACGCTGCGACTGTGGAAAACAGGGGTCCGCCTGCGGATTAAAGAGCTGCCAGTAGATGTCTTCATCATCCTGATGCATCAGCACCAGTTTGTAGCCGCGACTGTTTAACAGGTTCTGTGCCGTGGCAGATTGTGGATCGATCATCGCGAAGACCTGACTGCTGCCCATCACTTTCCACAGGTTGTCGCGCTTCTCGTTGTCGCTGCGACGAAAATAGAGGAAAGAGAGATTCTGCTTAAGGTAGTGCTCAAACCGGCGCAGATAATTTTTACGTTCGTTGTCATGGGAGATGAACAGCAGATCCTCGAGCGGACTGTTGCTCTCCTCCCGCGCAAATACCGCACGGATTTTCAGCGTGCGCAGGCCGGTTGACGGACTCAGCAAGGCGCGCGCCGTCAGCTCTTTATCATCAGGGTATTGCAGCGCATAACGCCGGGCGATCTCATCGAAGGTCAGCTGCTCGCCCGGTAAAAGGTCATAATTGAAGCGCATAGACACTCCACAAAGTTAAAATCAAAAATGATGTTGTTCTGTGAGGAGTTATCGGCAGTACGGGGGGGAACTGTAACGGGATGGGCGATCATCTGCATTACGACCGGCGGCGCTGGCCCTCTTCGCGCCCGCACCGCACCGCACTGAACGGGTTTTCGTTATTCCTGACAATCTGCACCGGCGTTGACATCAACGATGCGATGACGCAGCGGAAGCAAAGCCCGGCGATAGCGATGACGCAGTCTGACGCTGAATGGCCGGCGTGCCATTAACCCTGCCCAGATGTCGCGTTTCTGCTGGTTATGCTGAGCAACATCGCTGAAATGCTGGATGGTGGTCTGCTGCGCCAGATCATGCAGCAGCACCGGTGCGGGATGCACTGCCAGTAGCTTTATGGCTCCATACTCTTCAAACAGGCACCATTTATCGGCAACCATCCAGACCGGATAGAGCAGTTTAAGCAGTCGTATAGCGGCCTCAAGATTGATCACATAAGCGTGTGCGGTGGTGGCACTGTAGACCGGATAGAGATGAGAGGTTTCCGTTACCGCGGCGATCGCTTTATCAACATATCTATTGACGCGTGATAACAGCACCAGCGTCGGGTTATCCGGGCATAACTGCATTGCCGGACTGGATAATACCGCGCCGAGCTGCCCGGTAAATAAGGCGTCATCTTCCAGAATCAACGCCTGTGCAATTTTTTCATCCTTCATCTTTCGATAAATAGCGATATGGCTTAATGCACACCCTATTTCACCCGGTTTGAACGCATAATTAACCGTACGGGTATGCTGCGCAATCTCCGCGTCTGTTAATGCATAGCCATTCACGGCGCTAATAAATTCGTAGTCAAGTCCGGCGGCATCGCATTGCGCAGAAATAGTGGCGCGACGCCCGGTTGATGAGGCGAGATTAATGATAAAGGTCTTCATGCAGGATCTGTATTCCGGGTAGTCATTATGCCTGAACAGCCAGCATACTGCCCATGACATGACCCGGAATGCGTTAAACGAGCGCTGAACCCTGACCTGAGATAAAATTTGAGTCTCTTTTGGGAGTGGGATAAATAAAGACTCCGCTGAAGCGGAGTCTTTATTTACTTAAGCAGGTAAATCAGCGACAAATCGTCATTGACCTTAACCTTGTTAATCTCTGCCAGAAAGGCACTCACCGACTGTGTACTGTGTTTTGTTATTGAGTGGTAGCTGTAGATGATATTGATAATATCCTCTTCATCAATCGTTCCGACCAACTCAACACTGGCGGCTATCAGTGACTTAAGCTGGAACCATTCTGCCGTCAGAAGATACAGGCTCAGCAACGGGCTGCGACTTTCGTCATTAGGGAAAAACTCATCATAAATGCGGTACTGAATATAGTTATTCATTATCCACGGGCGCTCAGCGAGCCACGGCATAACCTGATTCTGCCAGACGTTGTCCAGCCGGATCATCGACTGGCTGACGTCATCGGTTTTAGCTCCTTCCGACAAAATATAAATCAGCTTATTCAGATAGTGATCGAGAGTAGGAAAGGCACGCCTGTATGTCTTACCGCCAAACCAGGTCTGCAATCTCAACAGTAAAGACCATTGCAGATTATGGTCAGGCTTAATCTGGTCAAGCTGCAACCTGATTTCGCCCTGTGCCAGATTATCGAGCACGTCAGAAAAATGACGCTCCATCTTTTCCAGCCAATCCTCGCTGGGGCTGACTTTTTCTGCCGCCAGCAAAAAGGTTGTCAGCGCGTAAAACGCTTCATCAAGCTTCTCACCGCTCATTTTAACAATATTGAGACACATCAGATTCAGCAGCTTCTTGTGCTGATTGAGATCTTTGGCCTTATTGGCTTCTGGCTGAGTCTCAATGGTCTGTTCGAAAAGCATGGCATCGGGTGAAGCTAATAACTGCCGGGTGGCTTCCGGGCAGGAAAGCACCAGCGTCTTTTGCCGTTCATATTTAAATGTCCTGGCTGAGCGCGGATAAGTCGAGCAGGTCTTGCTCAATGCCTCGGCGCCCAGAGTGGAGTGCACCTTGCATAGCAGTTCTTCATCCATAAACGCACAGCTGCCAGAGGCATTCAGCTTCATGGTGCCCCAGTTGGCGACGCTTTTTCCGGTAATGACGATGTTTTCGGTCGCCAGGGTTCTTATTTCAATCTGTGAGGATTTCAGATAGCGCTTCACCGTGGGCTTATCCAGATTGATATCCCAGCCTTTGCAGCAGTGATCGCGACACTCACTGCCAATACATTTAAAAGCAGTGACAAACAGCGGTTCCACAACAGTAATATTTTTCATTTTTTACCTGCTCAACCAGGGTGCTTAAAAACATGAGGGTTGATGTCAGGATAAAGGAAAGCGAGGAGAGTGATTGGCAGAGAAAGGATTAAAAACCAGGCTAATCGTACGCATAAAAAAACCCCGCCGAGGCGGGGTTTTGAATTTGCGTTGAAGGCGATTAGCCCTGCAGCAGAGACAGAACCTGCTGTGGAACCTGGTTCGCTTTGCCCAGCACGGAGTTACCAGCCTGCTGTACGATCTGCGCTTTAGACATGTTTGAAACTTCAGTTGCGTAGTCAGCATCCTGAATACGTGACTGCGCTGCAGACAGGTTAGTGGTGGTGTTGTTCAGGTTAGTTACCGCTGAGTTCAGACGGTTCTGTACTGCACCCAGGCTTGAACGGAAGTTATCAACAGATGCGATAGCTTTGTCCAGCAGTGCCAGTGGGTTAGCGGTAGCTGAACCGGTGTGCACGTTGGCGTTGGTCGCAGAAGCGATGTCGCCGATGTTGCTTGCTACGCCGGTAGTACCACCTGAGCCGCCGTTAGCGATTGCAGCAGTAGCAGTGTTGTAGTCTTTGCCCTGTACAGTCACATAACCCTGTGCTGCGCCAGTTGCATCGCCGCCAACTTTAACGAACTGACCAGACATAGTACCAGCAGTAACGCCGTTAGCTGAGTCGGTGTAAGAAACGTCAGTGGTGTTCAGTGCAACTTTACCGGTCGCATCATCAACAGAAACGGCATAGTTGTCGCTGCCTGAAGAGACAACGTAAGTTGCAGTGGCTGCGCCAGCTGAAGTCTGTACGTTTTTCAGTGACAGTGAGCTTGCATCTACTTTCAGCGCAGTGGCAACAGCTGACAGGTCAACATCTTTCAGTGAACCGCTTGCGCCAACCTGAGTGATTGCATCGCTGGTTTTCAGTGCGTTTTTAGAGACGCCGAAACCTGACAGGCCCAGAGTAGAAGAGTCAATCTTCTTCAGGTCGATGTTGATGGTTTCGCCGTCGTTTGCGCCAACCTGAATTTTCATTGCGCCGTCTTTAGCCAGCACGTTCACGCCGTTGAACTGAGTCTGACCAGATACGCGGTCGATTTCGCTCAGACGTGATTTGATTTCGTCCTGGATTGAAGAGAGGTCGGAATCAGAGTTGGTGCCGTTCTGAGACTGTACAGTCAGCTCACGAACACGCTGTAAGTTGTTGTTGATTTCTGACAGCGCGCCTTCAGTTGTCTGCGCAGCAGAGATACCGTCGTTGGCGTTACGAGCAGCCTGAGTCAGGCCCTTGATGTTAGAGGTGAAACGGTTGGCAATTGCCTGACCAGCAGCGTCATCTTTCGCGCTGTTGATACGTAAACCAGAAGACAGACGCTCCATTGAAGTAGACAGAGCTGACTGGTTCTTGTTGATGTTGTTCTGAGTGATCAGCGAGAGGCTGTTGGTATTAATGACTTGGGCCATGATAAATTTTCCTGTTAATCAAGTCTTTCGGTTAAGGTGTGGGCTTCAACCCGCCGGCTTCAGCGCCGTCAAAGTTGTTATCGTCTGCCGTTTAACAACCTTTAGAATTTTTTTAGTACCAGGCGAATTTTTCTGCTTCAGCCTGTCACGTTTTAAGTTATCGCCACCTGTCCCGACTTCTTTAGACTTAATTCATTAATTTTCTAGCCGCTGAATTACCCTTCTCTATAGTGCTTATTTACCTCATTACCCTAAGGCAAATAACGTTAAACTTTCCTTATTCAAGGCCGATAACCCAGGTATCAATTTCTCTGTCGACCTTATAAAGGAATTAACATGGCTAGTATAAGCAACCTTGGTGTGGGTTCCGGCCTGCCACTCAGTACCATGCTTGACAGTTTGACCACCGCTGAAAAAGCCTCACTGACACCGATTTCAACACAGCAGTCGGCTTACACCGCCAAGCTCAGTGCCTATGCTACTCTGAAAAGTTCACTGACGACGTTTCAGACCGCTAACACTAAGCTGAACAGTGCGGACCTGTTTACCGCCACTACTGCGGTCAGTAGCTCGACGGCGTTCAGTGCAACCACTTCTGGCAGCACCGTGGCCGGTAAATATGCGATTAGTGTTACTCAGCTGGCGCAGGCGCAGGTGCTGACCTCTGCGGTGCAGAGCAGCAACACGGCCGCACTGGGTGACAGTTCGGTGGCCAGCCGCAGCATTGCGATTACCCTGAAAGATGGCACCAGCAAAAGCATCACGCTCTCCAGTGACCAGACTTCACTGACCGGTATGCGTGACGCGATTAACGGCGCTAATGCCGGCATCACAGCCAGCATCATCAAGGTGTCGGACGGCAGTTTCCGCCTCTCCATGAGTTCCAATAAAACCGGCAGCGATAATGCGGTATCTAAGATTGCCGTCACCGGCGACGACACGCTGCAGGGAATTGTGGGCTTTGACGCATCAGCCAGCAGCAACGCGATGACCCAGAGCGTCACGGCGCAGAATGCCAAACTCACGGTTAACAACGTTGCGATTGAAAACAGCAGCAACCAGATCAGTGATGCCCTGGAAGGGATTACCTTAAATCTGACCGCGCTGACGCCGACTGATCAGCCTCAGACACTAACGATTACCAAAGACACCTCAAAAGCCTCCAGCGCTATCAGCGCCTGGGTGGATGCCTACAATTCGTTGCTGGATCAGTTCAATACGCTGACCAAATACACCAAAGTGGATACCAATACGGCTTCACAGGACTCCAGCAATGGCGCCCTGTTGGGTGACAGCACGTTACGCACCATCGAGACGCAGCTGAAAAGCATGCTGACCAACGCGCAAAGCTCCTCTTCCTATAAATCGCTGGGGCAGATTGGCGTCACAACTGACCCTCAGACTGGTTCATTGAAAATTGATGCCACTAAGGTTAGTGCCGCGCTGGATAAAGATGCAGCGGGCGTGAAAGAGATGATCGTGGGCGATGGTAAAACCACCGGTATTACCACCAAGATTGCAACTAATATCACCGGATGGTTGTCATCTAAAGGAATTGTTCAGGCCGCCACCGATGGCGTCAGCAAGACGCTGAATAATTTAACCACACTGTATAACACCACCAGCGATCGCATTGATGCAGATATCGCACGCTATAAGACGCAGTTTACTCAGTTGGATCTGGCTATCAGTAAACTCAATTCAACCAGCAGCTATCTGACGCAACAGTTCGATACCTCTAGTTCAAGTAAATCATAGGAGTGACCATGTACAGCGCTACAGGCACCAAAGCCTATGCAAAAATTGGCGTAGAAAGCGCCGTCATGAGCGCCAGCCAGCAGCAGCTGGTGATGATGCTGTTCGACGGCGCACTGAGCGCGTTAATCCGCGCACGTCTGTTTATGCAGGATGGCAATATTGAAGGCAAAGGCAGCTCTATTTCCAAAGCGATCAATATTATCGAGGCTGGCCTGAAAGAAGGCCTGACTGAAAATCAGGGTGATGAGCTGGCAGACAATCTGCTGGACCTTTACAACTACATGACGCGTCGTCTTTTGCATGCCAACCTGCATAATGATGTTGCAGCGGTGGAAGAGGTTGAAGGCCTGCTGCGCAACATCGCGGACGCGTGGAAAGAAGTGGTTCAATCTAACCTGATTCAGGACGCCGTTTAATGACTACTGCACCGCATCTGATTACCGTTTACCAACAGTTACTCGATCTCAGCCAGGGAATGCTGCGTCATGCAGTAAAAGGCGAATGGGATGAATTGATCAGCAGGGAGATGGAGTATGTCAGTGCGGTGCAGAACTTAGCCCAGTCGACAGAGGCGGTATCGCCTTCGTCGCAGACGCAGGAGCAGTTACGTCCGGTCCTGCGCCGTATCCTCGACAACGAAAGTGAAGTGAAACGCCTGCTGCAGGCGCGTATGAATGAGCTGGCCTCGCTGGTCGGTCAGAACAGCCGTCAGAAATCGGTCATGTCCGCCTATGCCAGTCAGGGCGGCATTGTAATGGTGCCGCGCGAAACCCTCTCCTGATCCCCTGCTCTGCTACGCCGCCAGATTTATTTTTCTGCGCGGCGTCTCTTTTCTGCCGCTTACTCCATACTTGATTTTCATCATCCCCTGGAGTGTGGTACATGCAAAACCCAACGTTATTACAGTTTTTCCATTGGTATTACCCGGATGGCAGCAAACTGTGGCCGGAAGTTGCCGATCGCGCGGCCTGGCTCAGCGAAATTGGTATCACCATGGCGTGGCTGCCGCCAAGCTATAAAGGGGATTCGGGGGGTTATTCTGTCGGTTACGACAGCTACGATCTGTTCGATCTCGGGGAATTTGATCAGAAAGGCGGCGTTGCCACGAAATATGGCGACAAAACGCAATTACTGGCGGCGACAGAAGCTCTGCGCAGCCACAACGTTGGGGTGCTGCTGGATGTGGTGCTGAACCACAAAATGGGTGCTGACGAGAAAGAGGCGATCAGCGTTAACCGCGTCAATCCGGATAACCGTGATGAAATTTATGACGAGGTCGTGCCCTGCGAGGCCTGGACGAAATTCACCTTTCCGGCACGTGCTGGTGAGTATTCGAAATTTGTCTGGGACCACAAATGCTTTAGCGGCGTAGATCACATCGAAAACCCGGACGAAAATGGCGTATTCAAAATCATCAACGATTATACCGCCGAAGGCTGGAACGATCAGGTCGATAACGAGCTGGGCAACTTCGACTACCTGATGGGTGCCAACATCGATTTCCGCAACAATGCGGTCAGGGAAGAGCTGAAATACTGGGCGCGCTGGGTGATGGAACAGGTGCCCTGCACCGGCTTCCGCCTGGATGCGGTAAAACATATCCCGGCCTGGTTCTATAAAGAGTGGATCGATCATATTCAGGAGGTCGCTGAAGAACCGATGTTTATCGTCGCGGAGTACTGGTCGTTCGAAACCGAGAAGCTGCAGGAGTATGTGCATCAGGTGGAAGGCAAAACCATGCTGTTTGATGCGCCACTGCATATGAACTTCCATCAGGCCTCAACCGCAGGCAGCGCCTACGACATGAGCCAGATTTTTGCTAACTCTCTGGTGGTGGCGGATCCGTGGCATGCCGTGACGATCGTGGCCAACCATGACACCCAGCCGCTGCAGTCGCTGGAAGCGCCGGTAGAGGCCTGGTTCAAACCGCTGGCCTATGCGCTGATCCTGCTGCGTGAGCAGGGCGTGCCGACCATTTTCTATCCTGACCTGTTCGGGGCGACTTACGAAGATGAGGGCGGCGACGGCGAGACGCACAAAATTGAGATGCCGGTCATTCCTGAACTCGAAGGATTAATCCGGGCGCGTCAGCAGTATGGCTGGGGCGTACAGACCGACTATTTTGATCATCCCAACTGCGTGGCGTTCAGCCGCAGCGGTACCGAAACGCAGCCTGGCTGTGTGGTGATCATGTCGAACGGCGATGCGGGCGAGAAAAGTGTGCCGATGGGCGAAGGCTTTGCCGGTAAGGTCTGGCGCGATCATCTGGGCAACCGTGAAGAGACCATTACCGCAGACGAGCACGGTACCGCAGTCTTTGTCTGTAACGGTGGCAGCGTCAGCGTCTGGGTAGTAGCAGAATAACTGACTGAGTAAATGTAAAACCGCCCCGGCAGAAGCGAGCGCGCGCTGCCGGGGCGGTTTTTTTTATGGGCGGCGGTTACGACTGCGCGTTATGTTCAGTAATCGGCGTGCGCAGCAGCTGCGGTTCAATATTCTGGATCACTGCGGCTTTCGGCTGTTTAGCCACCTCTTCCAGTGCCTGCTGACACTCTACTGTCGGACGCGCCACCTTGCGCAGGGTCAGCCCGTCATAGTTCAGTTCGCTGTTATCGACGACCAGCGGCATCACGCGTATCCTGCGCGTCACGTTGACATAGTCACCGCTCAGACGGGTCAGTTTGCCTGGCTTCGCAATCACACGCATCCACTGACGGCAATCCAGCGTGCTGCCATCCGCATTGATAATCAGACTGGCCATGGCCTGTCCATTGATCAGGCTGGTCTGCGGGCCGACGGTTTGCCAGTTCCCCTGCAACTCAGCCGGTGCCGGCGTTTGTACCGCATTTTCATAATCGTTGATTTGCGCACAGCCACTCAGTGCAAGCGCGGCAATCAGCATCCACTTTTTCATGTTTAATCCCTAAGATCGCGTCAATGGCGGCTACGTTATAATTTTTCCACCGCGTAGCGCAAGGTATCTGGCTGTTCAGACACCCGCGAGCGACTGTTTACAGCAGAATTTACCCTTGAGCCAGGAGACCGATCAGCTTTTTGATCGGCAGCTGGCAGTGGGAATGGGCTCTGGCACGCCTGACAAGCGGAAGACAACCCGATACACTGACGCGCTGCATCAGACTTTCAGGAATATAAATATGAAAACGCCAGAAGCCTACTATGCCCAGGCACGTGAAATGTTTTTTACCGCGCATCCCGACTTTCAGTCTGCACTGGATGAGTTGACGGAGAGTGATGCCCGTGCCGCTAATCTGTCGCTGCGACAGCTACGTGAATGGCATGCCGAACGCATCTATGCAGCCTTTTTGCGGCAGAAAAATCTGGATGGGATGATTTTTTCTATTCAGCTCGCTGAGCCGGATAAAGCGGTAGCGGCTGAGGCTATCGAGACCTATCTTAAATCTCATGCTGAGTCGCTGGGGATGAGCTGGGAACAGTTCTGCATCAAAAACGAGCTGTAATTTTCAATGCACTGGACAGGCGTGAATTACACCTTTCAGCCTGCCGTACAGCATCGGATGAAGCAGTAGAGTACAACGCGATACTTTCACGTCATGCCGCAGGTGATGATTGCCCTTACAGGCAGAGCATCTTCACTGCCTCCGGAGAGGTTGCCGGGCTTTCCTCTCCGGAGGCGTATTGATAAATGGCCCTACTCTCGCTCTTCCGTGGCTTTGCCTTTCACTTCTACATAGCTTGCAACCGCAAGCAGACGATTGATGTGCGTCAGCAGCAGATCAACATCCGACTGCAGAAACTCGGTCGACGATTGCGAAGCGGTAATGATGGCATCCTGCACCGTTTCTGTAATGGTCAGCGAGTTGTCCTGTTTTGCTTGTACCAGCAGCGCTGCAACCAGCAGGGACTGCGCTTCAAGCTGCGCCGTCAGCTCTTTTGCGTCGACGTCCATCTTTGCCAGCTTTAGCAGAATATCAATGACCAGTTGTCGCATCGCGGACCTCCTGAAAAGTAAGCCGACATTATGTCGCGATGCGTGCGCATTTTGCTAGTCGAAGATTGAGGTTTGAGCGAGATAAAAATTTACGCGAAATCAGGGGTACTGCCTTGCTACTGTTTTTATTTACAGTATTATATATCAGCGATTTTGCCCTGAATGGATTGCCATCATGTTTGTTGAGTTGATTTATGACAAGCGCAACGTTGCCGGTTTACCGGGTGCTCGCGAGATGATTCGTGAGGAGCTGGAAAAGCGGGTACATCGGGTGTTTCCTGACATTGAAGTTAAGGTCAAGCCGATGGAACGTAACGCGATTGATACTGATTTGAGTAAGAACGACAAGGCGACAGTTGCGCGTATTGTTGAAGAAATGTTCGACGAAGCGGAAATGTGGCTGGTGGCCGACTAATCCTTTAGCGGCCACCGCATCAGTCAGCGGGAGATGAATCAGCTCTCCTGCTCACTGTGATTAATTTCAATCTCGATGTCCTGAATGGCGGCATCCAGATCTTCCAGCAGTTTCCCCTGCTTATTCAGCAACGCATCGATACGATCGGCGTTCGTCTTGTCTTTATACTCACCCGCATCAAACGCTAACCAATGGCTGGACAGGGTTTCGGTGTTGGTCTGCGCGTAGTGGCGCATCTCTTTCAACTGCGAAGTCACATCGCGCAGATAGTCATTTTTGGTCTTGGTTTCTGTTGAATCGCTCATGCTAAATTTCCTTCTGGTCAGTTATCAAAAGTGTTTAGGCTTAGCGGTTCATCTACCGGCCAATCAGCGGACGCCAGTTCAGATACAAAATGTCGTCCGGAGATTTAAAACTAGTCGATAATAGCGAAGCCGCACTAAGAATAATCGGAAGTTATGGTTTCTCCGTGGGTTTCGCGGATGGCACCTCCTTCTCAATCACGACTTCTTTCACTTTTGTGATCGTTTTGTCGGCGACGCGCTCCGGTATTACATCAAGCTTATGCTGTAAGGCTGCAACCTGACTGGTCAGCAAATCCACCCGGTCATCACGCCGCGCTGCAATGACCCGATAATCTGCCCGAATCTCCTCAACCCGCTTATTTGCCGTGTTACTGACGTAAACAAAAATAATTGTCATCAGAATGCAAATCATCGAACAGCTTAGCAGAATGCAGCCGAGGATAACTTTGCGCTGGTATGACATAGGTGCCTTAAGCCTGTTAATCGTTGACATCGCTGCGATCCTCCAGAGTTGAGATCAGCCGATCAATCTCATTACGAAATTTATCGTTCTGATCGGTTTCGGTCATTGCCAGTAAAATACCTACGGCATTCTTGATTAACCGCAGATCCGTTTCGAGTGTCGCAATACGTCGCAGATTTCTGTCATGACGTTCACGTAACTCATCGTTCTCCTCCCGTATCAACAGGTTGCTCTCTTTCAGCAATACCACCTGCTCTTTGTAGCTGGTAATAATTTCGCCGCCGGCTCGATTACTGGTTACGATTGACGCGATACCCGCCAATAACGGTTTCCAGAACAGTGCAGCCGCCCCCCCACCCAGAACTAATGCACCCATACTGGTAATCAGACTACTTTCCATGCCACACCCCTTTGTCCGGTAAGGTCTCTGGAACACACTGCGTGCAGAACAGCCACGTCCTCCACCCTGAATTTAAGATTGCTTAAATACCAGAGTTAAGTATACTTAAGTCAATCTCAACTAAAAAGTCAAGCTGATGAAAAACGAAACGCTGGGTGACCGCATCCGACTCCGACGTAAATCACTGCAATTAACGCAGAAGCAACTGGCGCAACAGGTAAAAGTTTCCCATGTAGCTATTTCACAATGGGAAAAAGAGGAGACGCTGCCGCGCGGTGAAAACCTGCTTCGGCTTGCCGAAGCGCTGGGCTGCACGCCGGCTTATCTGATAGATGGGGATGGTCCTGTTTTCAGTGAAAATAGCTGGGCTGGCCTGCACCAGATCCCGCTGCTTTCTCAGCGCGATGTCGCACAATGGCTGAACGACGCCAGCTCTGTGCGGCATGAGCTACTGATGCACAACGATATGGCGCTTTCGCAACAGAGTTTCGCCATCCGGGTAGAAGAACAGGCGATGACGCCCGCGATTCTGCGGGGGGATGTGGTGATCATTGATCCCAGCCTGGCACCTCAGCCCGGCGACTGCGTGCTGGCAATGCAGCAACAGAATGCCCTGCTGCGCACCTGGCGTCAGCGAGGCAGTGAAGAGGGTGTTGCGCAGTTTGAACTGGCTCCGGTCAATATCAACTTTCCCGAGCTGCATTCAAGCCGGGACAGCCTGCAACTGATTGGAACACTGGTTGAATTACGCCGCTATCGGCAGCCATAAAAAAAACCGCCGGGTGCGGATTAGCTTTTCAGCGAACAACAGTCGCCAGAGTCATAGCCGTGCAACTACAGGGCGTCGACCAGTTGATCCACCACTACCTTGCCCTGCAAATCAGTCTGCATAATGCGATAGTTGACTGGCCATGAGCGGCGGGTGCTGAGTTTGTCGAACAGGGTCACGCCGCCTTTTTTGACACCCTGACGGCTCACAATGATCCACTCCGTCACCTCTTCCTGACCACGATTTCTCAGGCTCAGTGTGCGCTGTTCAATCAGCTGGTCTTCTGCTTCAATCTTTAAATAGTCTCGTAACATAATTTCTATCTCCTGGTAACGCAGGTCACTATATGCCTTTTATTAATCTCTTCAATCGAATTTATTTATCGACATTTTTATCGTCGGGAATGTGACCTGCCGCAGTTGATATGACAGATTTGTCCATTTCTGCATCAAACTTTTCCCGTTAGCATGATTGTGCTGCACACACCCGAACATCGAAAAATGACGTGTTCAGTATGAGAGAAACTCCGATTAGCCCGCCTCTGGCGGGCTTTTTTTGCTCTCCTGAGCCCGATGTAATGCGCGATGTCAGGGCTGGTCTAGACTTAAGGCACTGGAACAAAAGGAGTGAGTTATGTTTAAGCACAATACGAATGAAGAACGTAAGAAAGAAGGTGATGTCAGCAAAAGCCTGCCGGAAGCTGCGCCAAACGCGGGCAATGCCTATGAAGAAGATGATCATCCTGCCACTGATGCGCCGAAAGATCATGGTGAAGTGCCGCGCAAAAATGATGACAGCCAGGATGATAAGAAAGATCCATATAAACCCTGATGTTTAATGCGCGCCGACCAGGCGCGCTGATTTGCGTCAGGTTTTTCTCGGTTCAGATTTTTCACAGTCAAAGTAACGTTCAGGAATTTATAGAACAGAACGGTGCCTCATTGTTTATATCAGATACGGTGCCATCCTTATCTATTATTAAAACGTTAGTTTATATGCGTGCATCGCTTAAATCCGGAAAAATTCAGAAGGCGTTTTACCCTTTTTATTCTTAGTAAAGCAAGCCTCAACGCGCCCAATTCTTCTTGAGATCATATGATAAAATTTTCAACCTCTGTGGTATCTCAATAGCTCTAAGTAACGACAGGCAAAGTGTATAATCACGATTATCTATTATTTCCTCAGCGCTAGCGATCTGATAATAAGTGTCAGCGGAATTTATTTACTTAGTTATTAAATTCACACTATTTTTCAGGGCTAGACAAATTGTGGCGTTGTTCTTAAAGCTTCCGCTTTTATTTTAATATCTGACAAACATGCTCTTAACTTAAAATCTCCTGAAAATGATATGTCTGGATATCCTTCAACGCTAAATTCGGTCTTGGCTAATCCTGCACTCTCAGAGAGCAAAAGCTTTATGGTAGTGAGGTAACAGACGATTTTAATCAGCAAGAACGTCGCTAACTTGCCAACACCGCATCATCCATCTTCAATGCTAAACTATTGTAATGCCGTGATTTTTTCGTATAACCAGCAGATTGCTGCAAATTTCTCATACCAAAATGAGATTTTTCTCATCATTCTCTTGATCTTTACATCAAATTATCAGAAATTTACGATTCGATTACAATAATTTTGAGGATACTTGCATGTCGCAAGTAACATCCGAGGTCAATGGTTCCCCGGTTGAGATGGTCGCTACTACCGCATCTGCTATCAGCTCATCACGAGTTGTGTTTGCAGGTCAACTTCGTGCTATTGCTTTTTTGAGCGTTGTCATTGTCCATTGGTTTGGAATTTACTCGTTAGATCATGAATTTATCATCCGGGTCACAGGTGCAACCACCCAAGCAGAAGGTAACGCCGCATTTTATATGGCATTACTTCCCCCCTTGCCCTATTTTAACTATGGCCCCTTCGGCGTTTCCATTTTTTTTCTGATTAGTGGCTTTGTCATTTCTTATTCAATCAAGAAGAAATCCAGATTTGCGTATTTAAAGTCAAGGGCAATGAGAATATATCCTACATATATTGCCTGTTCAGTCATTATGATGGCTATCTATACTATCAGTCATTATTACTGGGGGAGCAATCCTGAGATAAGCCTTACACGATTTTTACTTAATGCCACTTTACTATCGTCAATCTTTAACTATGAAAGCATTGATTATGTAAACTGGACGCTTTCAATTGAGATAAAATTTTATCTGTGCTGCGCGATGCTCTATGGTGCTATTAAAAGCGCCAGAATAACGCATGTTATGGCATTGCCATTTATGATCATGGTTCTGACGCTGGTTACCAGCCATTTTCAAATTGGTTCATCTGAGCAAGGGCACTTCTCCTTTGATGCGTTAAAAATAGAAATGATGTATGTTTCCTATATGGTATTGGGCATTCTTATTAACTTTCTCTTTGAGAAAAAGATCCCGGTGGGTGAATTCATAGCGTCTACATTTGTCGTTGCTTTGTGCATATCCATAAGCTGGAGAGTTGGCCCACAAGCCAATCAGTTCATCGGAACGGGAATAAATTATATTTATGGTTATATATTTTTCTTTACTGCATTCTTAATGAATAGCCATTTCAAAGACAATAAACTGATGTCATTCCTTTCTGAAATAAGCTATTCATTCTATGCACTGCACTCTGTGATCGGATATTGCATTCTCATTTGGTTAGAAAGCATCGGCGTTCCTTACCTGTACTCTATTTTAATTGCCTTTATCCTTGTCATGCTTATTTCATGTATTATGTACGCAACCATTGAAAAGAAAACTATAATGCTGAGTAAAAAAATAAGATGATTTTTACAGCGAATTTTTCATGAATTCACTAATGGGACTATAAAAAATGACAGGCTATAAAAAATCAACTATCACAGGCGGTTGATACAAAATCTATGAAAATTCAGATGAAGCGATTTATTACTGCCGTGAGTATAATGATACTTTGCGGCTGCGTCGATGTCGGGCGTGTTGGGCTACATCCGGATATCAAAACAGCTTACTATAAGGGGCATGTCTATCAGATTGAATCCTGTTTGATTTCCACAGCTATGGCTCAGAATCTGACACTGGAAGAAGATGCTCCGCTGTCAGGCGGAACAAAACGCTTCAACCTTGTACAATCGGGCAACACCGTAATTGCATGGATTGAAATTTACCGGTCAGACATTCATCAGACCAGCACCGTCTTCTATTACGATTCACATGCCCCGGATATTAATACGGCCGTTTCAGCAATGATGAATACGTGCAAAACGCGATTCTGAATGTGGAAGTTAAAAGCTGATTTCTGGTAAAACTACAAACAGAGGCGACTACCTATTTTGTCGGATAACAATTGGCCGGTCAGAGCAGCCACAGAATAACGTCCCTGCGAGCTTCTATTGACGATCCTATAACCGAATTCATATATCCAGACTTGATTATGACCTGTTAATTTAATGTTCTATACTACATCTTCTGACTAAGATAATTTCGGATCCGAATAACGTTGGCCGTTACGAATTCATCATTCGACCTTATCGCAGTCATAATCACCCCTAATACGAATCTGACTCTGACTGGTACGGACGATTTCCGCCCTTAGCATCCCTTTGCCGTCGCGCGTCGTTTGCTCCAGATCTACCATCCCCGGCGCTTTCGTATTCTTAACCCGCAGTTTCACCGTCGCGTTATCGTAATCCCCTTTCTGTTTAGAAAAGGCAACTTTCTGGGTTTTCGGACGCTCACCGTTTACCAAGAACCAACCGTTTTTGTCAGATTTAAGGGTGAACGGGCCGCACTGCGTGGCACTCAGGGCCGGAGCCGAAACGAAGATTACGGAAGTTATCAGGATAAGTTTTGTGAGCATTTGGCTGGTGTCCTGCTGATAGATGATAAAGGATCACGACTGCGCAGAAGAAGGGATTCCCCGCTGCGCATGGCGGAATGTGGAGCAGTATAACCAATGACATCTCGATTTTCGCCCGCACAGGATCAGAGACTTTGTGCAGGGAGCGGACATTGCGCTGGGGCATCGCCCTCACTGACCCGCGATTTCAACGATCAGCTAAATCAGTTCAACTAAACCTGCATATTCATAATTTCGCTATACGCCGACACCAGCTTGTTCCTGACCTGAATCCCCATCTGCATGGAGATGGATGATTTCTGCAGATCGACCATCACATCATTCAGCGCGATGCCGGGTTTCCCCATTTCAAAATCCTGAGCCTGGGTGCGTGCGGTGGTCTGCGTTTCGCTGATCTTATCCAGCGCCGCTTTCATGGTCGCACCGAAATCGATCTGATTAGTGGCTTCACTGCTGCGGTTACTGGCCTGCAGTGAGGTCGCCTGAAGCTGCTGCAGTACGCCGTCAATTGCCTGAATGGACATGAACGATACCTTATTAAAGAGGATGACATTTTTGATGTGAGGAAAAGTTAGCACGTTGTCAATGAGACAAAGCCGCTAAATGACAGCAAAAAACCTACCTTATCCAGCCATCGAATTTTGCTTATCGCCTAATAATGCCTGGCATTGAAGTGGAAATTTTATCTACGCAGGTCAGGGAGTCTGTTTTGCCATCTCAACTTACCCGGTCAATTACGTCAGGCAGGAATCGGTCATGAATGCGAGCACAGCCGCCACAACAGAACAAGAAAAGAAAGGCTTCGGTGACCTGCTCGCTCGCCTGCGCGCAAATCCGCGTATTCCTTTAATCGTCGCGGCGGCTGCCGTGGTGGCGATCGTGATCGCGATGGTGCTGTGGGCGAAGCAGCCCAGCTATAGCGTCCTTTATAACAACCTCACTGATGAAGATGGCGGCGCCATCGTCACCCAGCTGACGCAGATGAACATTCCCTACCGCTTTGCCGAAAATGGCGGCGCACTGATGGTGCCGGAAGCGAACGTGCATGAGCTGCGTCTGCGTCTGGCTCAGCAGGGTCTGCCAAAAGGCGGCTCGGTGGGCTTTGAGCTGCTGGATAAAGAGAAGTTCGGTATCAGCCAGTTCAGCGAGCAAGTTAACTACCAGCGCGCGCTGGAAGGCGAACTGGCCCGCACCATCGAATCACTGGGTCCGGTCAAAAGCGCCCGCGTTCATCTGGCGATGCCAAAACCAACCTTATTTGTGCGTGAGCAGAAAGCGCCATCTGCCTCTGTCACCTTAACCCTGCAGCCTGGCCGTGCGCTGGATGAAGGCCAGATTCAGGCCATCGCCCACATGGTTTCAAGCAGCGTCGCCGGTTTACCGCCGGGCAACGTCACCGTGGTCGATCAGACCGGTCGCCTGCTGACCCGTTCTGATAACGCCGGTCGCGATCTGAATGACGCGCAGCTGAAGTACTCTTCTGAAGTTGAAGCGCGCTACCAGCAACGTATCGAAGCAATCCTGAATCCGATTCTCGGCCAGGGCAATGTGCATGCGCAGGTTACCGCGCAGATTAACTTCGACACCAGCGAGCAGACCGACGAGAAATATCAGCCTAACGCTAACCCGTCGAACACGGCGATCCGTTCGCGTCAGACCAGCACCAGTGACCAGTCGGGCAGCCCTTATCCGGGTGGCGTGCCAGGCGCGCTCTCTAACCAGCCTGCGCCAGCCAACACCGCGCCGGTCACGACGCCAAACAACAATGCGGCCAATGGTCAGAATGCCAATGGTCAGAACAATGCGGCGAACAACGCCACCCAGACCACCAGCACTGCAGCAGCGAGCTCAGCACCCACCAACTCGCGCCGTGACGACACCGTGAACTACGAACTGGATCGCTCCATTCGTCATACCAAAGTTAACGTCGGTGACGTACAGCGTCTGTCGGTTGCGGTCGTCGTGAACTTCCGTGCAGATGATAAAGGCAAAGCGGTTGCGCTGAACGAGCAGCAGCTGAAGCAGATTGAAGACCTGACCCGCGAAGCGATGGGTTACTCCCAGACGCGTGGCGACAGCGTCAACGTGGTGAACTCGCAGTTCAACACCACTGAAGCAGTGACCGCCGATCTGCCCTTCTGGCAACAGCAGTCCTTCTTTGATCAGCTGATGAACGCCGGTAAGTGGCTGTTGATTGCCCTGGTAGCCTTTATTCTCTACCGCAAACTGGTTCGTCCGCACCTGGTTCGTAAGCAGGCCGCCGAGAAAGCTGCTGCCGAAGCTGTTGCTGCCCGCGCCGCTGCACAACAGCCAGAAGAAGAAGCCTTTAATGTACAGCTCAGCAAAGATGAGCTGGATCAGGAACGTAAGTCTAACAACCGCATGAGCGCAGAAGTGATGAGTCAACGCATCCGCGACATGTCAGAAAACGATCCGCGCGTTGTTGCGCTGGTGATTCGCGAATGGATGAGTAAAGAGCTATGAGTCTGACCGGAACCGAAAAAAGCGCCATCCTGATGATGACCATCGGCGAAGAGCGCGCTGCGGAAGTTTTCAAACACCTGAACCAGCGTGAAGTACAGCACCTCAGCGCGGCGATGGCCAACATGCGTCAGGTGTCACACAAGCAGCTGACTGAAATATTGCGTGAGTTCGAAACCGATGCTGAGCAGTTTGCTGCATTGAGCCTGAACTCCAACGAATACCTGCGTTCGGTCCTGACCCGGGCGCTGGGCGAAGAGCGTGCCTCCAGCCTGCTGGAGGACATTCTCGAAACACGCGAAACCACCAGCGGGATGGAAACGCTCAACTTTATGGAGCCGCAGGCGGCCGCCGACCTTATCCGCGACGAGCATCCACAGATCATCGCCACCATCCTGGTCCACCTCAAGCGTGGCCAGGCCGCCGATATTGTGGCGCTGTTCGACGAACGTCTGCGTCACGATGTGATGCTGCGTATCGCTACCTTTGGTGGTGTGCAGCCAGCCGCGCTGGCCGAACTGACCGAAGTGCTGAATGGCCTGCTGGATGGCACCAACCTCAAGCGCGCGAAGATGGGCGGCGTGAGAACCGCAGCCGAGATCATCAACCTGATGAAAACACAGCAGGAAGAGGCCGTTATCGAAGCGGTACGCGACTTCGATGGCGAACTGGCGCAGAAAATTATCGACGAGATGTTCCTGTTCGAAAACCTGGTGGAAGTGGACGACCGCAGCATCCAGCGCCTGTTGCAGGAAGTGGAGTCCGAGCAGCTGCTGGTTGCACTGAAAGGTTCCGAACAGCCTCTGCGCGAGAAGTTCCTCAAGAACATGTCAGCCCGTGCGGCCGATATCCTGCGCGACGATCTGGCCAACCGCGGTCCTGTACGTATGTCCGCCGTTGAGAACGAACAGAAAGCGATCCTGCTGGTGGTACGTCGCCTGGCCGAATCGGGCGAGATGGTGATTGGTGGTGGCGAGGAAACTTATGTCTGATGCATTTTCTGCCCGCCCCTGGCAGCTGTGGCAGCCTACTGATTTAGGCCGTTTTGACGAGCCTGAACCGGAGCTGCAGCCAGAAATTTACGAAGCTGAAGACGGCGTGGATGAGCAGCAACAGCAGCTCGAACGTCTGCAGCAGCAGATGCGCAAAGAGGCGCAGGGCCAGGGTTACAACGAAGGCTATCAGCAGGGTATGACCGAAGGTCAGAAAGCGGGCTACGACGCCGGTTTTCAGCAGGGACTGGCCGATGCCCAGCAGCAGCAGGCGCCGCTTCAGGCGCGGATGCAGCAGCTGGTGACGGAGTTCCAGAACACACTGGAGTCACTGGACAGCGTGATTGCTGCCCGTCTGATGCAGCTGGCGCTTGAAGCGGCTCGCTCGGTGATTGGGCAGGCCACTACGGTAGATGGCACCGCCCTGCTGCGCCAGATTCAGGGTCTGCTGCAGCAGGAACCGATGTTCAGCGGCAAACCGCAACTGCGTGTTCACCCGGACGACTTACAGCGTATTGAGCAGACTTTAGGTCCGACGCTGGACCTGCACGGCTGGCGGCTGATCGCAGACAGCACCCTGCACCCTGGCGGCTGCAAACTCAGCGCTGAAGATGGCGATCTGGATGCCAGCGTCGCAACGCGCTGGCAGGAACTCTGCCGCCTTGCCGCGCCGGGAGAAATCTGATGACCACCCGTCTGAACCGCTGGCTGGGCTCGCTCGACGCCTTTGAAAAACGCATTACCCAGGTGCAGCCGGTGCGCCGTTATGGCCGCCTGACCCGCGCGACTGGCCTGGTGCTGGAAGCGACCGGTTTACAGCTGCCGCTGGGTGCGACCTGCATCATCGAACGCAACGATGGCAAAACCATTAGCGAAATCGAAAGTGAAGTGGTGGGATTCAACGGTCAGAAACTGCTGATGATGCCACTGGAAGAAGTGGACGGCATTTTACCGGGTGCGCGGGTCTATGCGCGTCAGAATGGTGACAACCCGCAGGCGGGCAAACAGCTTATGCTGGGGCCGGAACTGCTTGGCCGCGTGCTCGACGGTAGCGGCCGACCGCTGGACGGCCTGCCGTCGCCGGATACCGGCTATCGCGCACCGCTGATCACCCCGCCGTTTAACCCGCTGCAACGGACGCCGATTACCGACGTGCTGGATACCGGCGTGCGTGCCATTAATGCTCTGCTGACGGTCGGTCGCGGGCAGCGTATGGGTCTGTTTGCCGGTTCAGGCGTGGGGAAAAGCGTGCTGCTCGGCATGATGGCGCGCTACACCAAAGCGGACGTTATCGTGGTCGGTCTGATTGGCGAACGTGGCCGCGAAGTTAAAGATTTTATCGAAAACATTCTGGGTGCTGAAGGCCGCGCACGTTCGGTGGTCATTGCTGCCCCGGCGGATGTGTCGCCGCTGCTGCGTATGCAGGGTGCCGCTTACGCCACCCGTATCGCTGAAGATTTTCGCGATCGCGGCAAGCATGTGCTGCTGATTATGGATTCACTGACCCGCTACGCCATGGCGCAGCGTGAGATCGCGCTGGCGATTGGTGAGCCTCCGGCGACCAAAGGCTACCCGCCTTCCGTGTTCGCTAAACTGCCTGCGCTGGTTGAGCGTGCCGGTAACGGCATCGACGGCGGCGGTTCGATCACCGCCTTCTATACCGTCCTGACCGAAGGCGACGATCAGCAGGATCCGATCGCGGACTCCGCGCGCGCCATCCTTGACGGTCACATCGTGCTGTCGCGTCGGCTTGGCGAAGCGGGTCACTATCCGGCTATTGATATCGAAGCCTCGATCAGCCGTGCGATGACCTCGCTGATCGATGAGAACCACTATGCGCAGGTGCGCCAGTTTAAGCAGTTGCTCTCCAGCTTCCAGCGTAACCGCGATCTGGTCAGCGTCGGGGCCTACGCCGCCGGCAGCGATCCGATGCTCGATAAAGCCATCAGGCTCTATCCGCAGATGGAAGCCTTCCTGCAACAGGGCATCTTTGAGCGCAGCGATTATGACGACGCCAGCCTGCATCTGCATGCGCTGTTTGGCTCGTCTCAGTAATTAACGCGAGGTAACGGCAATGAAAACTGCAAATGCCATTGATACGCTGCGCGACTTAGCGGAGCAGGATCTCGAACGTGCCGCCATCTATTTAGGCGATATGCGCCGCGGCCAGCACGCCGCTAACGAGCAGCTGACGATGCTGCTTGATTATCAGGACGAGTATCGCAACAAACTTAACGATGACATGTCGTCCGGCATCGCCAGCACCCGCTGGACGAACTATCACCAGTTTATTCAGACGCTGGAAAAAGCGATTGAGCAGCATCGCAACCAACTGAATAACTGGAATCAGCGACTGGAGCAGGCGCTGATCAACTGGCGCGACAAACAGCAGCGGCTGAACGCCTATCAGACCCTGATAACGCGGGCAGCGGAAAATGCATTACGACAGGAAAACCGTCTCGATCAGAAACGGATGGATGAATTTGCCCAACGGGCCGCATCGAGGAGAGGCGAATGATTACGCTGCCACACATTGGCATAAAAGCGGCGGCTAAAACCGACGCGGAACCATCAGGCGCGACGGACCTTGCAGCAGGGGCTGATGCCCTGCCAAAGGACTTTCTGACCACGCTGGGAAATCAGCTGGCAGGCCTGGTGAAGCAGCAGGGAAAAGCGGCGCAATCCGCTGATGTAAAAGCAGAAACTGTCGACGACGCCCGAGCGAAGGCGCCGCTGAATGCGCTGATGGCGGCGCTGGATAATCCTGCTGAACTGACCGCCCTGTTTAAACCGGAAAATACTAAAGCTGGGTCAAAATCAGCCGATGATAAAGACAAGCCGGAGGCCACACTCTTAAGCGCCAGTGACATGCAGAATGTGCAGGCCCTGTTCGCCATGTTACCGGGTGCGGTGACGCCAACAGCGACACCTTCGACGCCGGTCAGCAGTGAAGCAGGTGAGCTGATTGCCCAGACCGACACCGGCCGGAAAAGTCAGACCTCGCTGACGCAACTGTTGAACAGCGAACAGCAGAGCCCTGCGCCGGGTAAAGATGAGAAGCACGACGTTAAAAGTGCCACACAGAACTCACCTGCCGTGAACAGCACTGCCAGTCAGAGTCAGCCCGCCGCGCAAAGTGCGACCAGCAGCGGCCTGACGCTCGACAGTAGTTTCCAGCAGGCGCTGAGCAATATGGTGAAGCAGGATGATCAGAGTGCGATTAAAGCCAGCACCAGCGACAACGCGATCAGCGCCACGCCGTTCGCCAGCGCCAGCAGCCTGCCCGCGCCGGTGACCGCCTCCGCGACCAGCAGCACCCCGTCCACCCCGATGCTGAATTCACAGCTGGGCAGCGACGAGTGGCAGCAGGCGCTGAGTCAGCAGATTGTGATGTTCAGCCGCAACGGCCAGCAGAACGCGGAGTTGCGTTTACATCCGGAAGACCTTGGCGCTATCCAGATCAGCCTGAAGCTGGATAACGACCAGGCGCAAATTAGTCTGGTTTCCAGCCATAGCCACGTCAGATCGGCACTGGAAGCCGCGATACCGCAGCTGCGCAGCGCGCTGGCAGAGAGCGGAATCAACCTGGGCGAGAGTCAGGTGAGCAGTGACAGTTCCGCGCAGGGCCAGCAATTCCAGCAACAACAGGAGGCGCGCCGCGATGGACAGCATGGCCGCTTCTCCCTCACCCAGGACAGTGACACCGACATTACGCCGATCGCCGTTCCCGCTGCCCTTCAGGCTCGCGTTAGCGGCAACAGCGCCGTCGACACTTTCGCCTGACAGCGGCAAACGCTGAAGGTAAGCGTAAAACCCGCGTCTTTTCTACCCATTGGTTTGACTTAAGACGCGGATAATCTGTCCCGTGAGCCGAGAGGCTTGCCCATAATTCACAGGAAGTAACTGCACCATGTCTGATAACGCGAAAGCAAAAGGCAGCAAACGTAAAATCTTAATACCAGTGTTGATCATTCTGACGCTGGCCGCTTGCAGCGTGGCAGGCTATGCAGTCTGGCGAATGATGAATAAACACGAGGGCGATAAGCCTGAGGTGGCGAAAGTTGAACCGCCTCCCGCTCCGGTCTTTTTTGCACTTGATACATTTACGGTTAACCTGGTCAATCCCGACAACGATCCTGACCGCGTGCTTTACGTAGGCTTTACCCTGCGTCTGGCCGATGAGGAGTCCCGGAGTCGGATGAATGACTATCTGCCTGAGGTGCGCAGCCGTCTGCTGCTGCTGCTCTCGCGTCAGAGTGCTGCGGCGCTGGCGACAGAGCAAGGAAAACAGGCGCTTGTTGAACAAATCAAACAGGCGCTGACACCTCCGCTGGTAAAAGGTCAACCTCCGCAGGCCGTAAACGACGTGCTGTTTACTGCCTTCATTTTGAGGTGAATCAATGGGCGATAGCATTCTCTCCCAGGCTGAAATTGACGCCCTTTTAAACGGCGACAGTGGCAGCGCGGAAGAAGAAAAGAAACAAAACGGGCCGGAGGGCGATATTCGCCCTTACGACCCGAATACCCAGCGCCGCGTGGTGCGCGAGCGTTTGCAGGCGCTGGAGATTATTAACGAGCGTTTTGCCCGTAGTTTCCGTATGACGCTGTTTAACCTGCTGCGCCGCAGCCCGGACATCAGCGTCGGGGCGATCAAGATTCAGCCGTACCACGAGTTTGCCCGCAATCTGCCGGTGCCAACCAACCTGAATCTGATCCACCTGAAACCGCTGCGCGGCACGGCGCTGGTGGTGTTCTCACCCAGCCTGGTGTTTATCGCCGTCGACAACCTGTTTGGTGGTGACGGACGTTTTCCGACGAAAGTCGAAGGCCGTGAGTTTACCCATACCGAGCAGCGCGTTATCCGCCGCATGCTGAAGCTGGCGCTGGATGGTTACAGCGACGCATGGAAGGCTATTTATCCACTGGACGTCGAGTATGTACGTTCAGAGATGCAGGTGAAGTTCACCAACATCACCACTTCACCGAACGACATCGTGGTTAACACGCCGTTCCAGGTGGAGATTGGTAACCTGGTGGGTGAGTTTAATATCTGCATCCCGTTTTCAATGATTGAACCGCTGCGCGAGCTGCTGGTGAACCCACCGCTCGAAAACTCCCGTCAGGAAGATAACCACTGGCGCGATAACCTGGTCAAACAGGTGCAGCACTCTGAGCTGGAACTGATTGCTCACTTTGCCGAAACGTCACTGCGTCTGTCACGGATTCTGCAGCTGAAACCCGGTGATGTGCTGCCGATTGAGAAGCCGGAACGCATTATCGCCCATGTCGATAGCGTCCCGGTATTAACCAGCCAATATGGCACGATGAATGGGCAATATGCGCTCCGTGTCGAACACCTGATTAACCCGATTCTGAATTCGCTTAACGAGGAACAGCCCCATGACTGACAGTAATAAACCGTCTGACGATATCTCTGCGGACGATCTGTGGGCTGAAGCGATGAACGAGCAGGTCGGCAGCAGCAGCAGTGCGCCGCAGACCGATGACGTCTTTAAGTCATTCGACAGCGGCAACGTTGCGGGATCGCTGCAGGATATCGATCTGATTATGGATATCCCGGTAAAACTTACCGTCGAACTGGGCCGCACCAAGATGACCATCAAAGAGCTGCTGCGCCTGACGCAGGGTTCGGTAGTCGCACTGGATGGCCTGGCAGGTGAGCCGCTGGATATCCTGATCAACGGTTACCTGATTGCACAGGGTGAAGTGGTGGTTGTGAACGACAAATATGGCGTTCGTATCACTGACATCATCACCCCGTCTGAACGTATGCGTCGCCTGAGTCGCTAAGAGTCACATTATGAATAGCCAGAATCAAACGCTGCAACCGGCTGCACCGCACGCACAGGCGATTTCGACCGGTTCAATGCTGGCCCAGGTCAGCAGCGTGTTAGCAGTGATTATTTTATTGATTCTGGCCTGCGCCTGGCTGGCACGCCGTGCCGGCTTTGCGCCGAAAAAGGTCAGCGGTCAGGAGCTGAAACTCACGGCCAGCGTCTCAGTGGGCCAGCGTGAGCGGGTGGTGATTATCGATACTGCTGATGCGCGTCTGGTGCTGGGCGTCACTGCCCAGCAGATTACTCATCTGCATACGCTGCCGCCGGGTGAGCCGGTCGCTGTGACGCCATCTGACCGTGCGCCACAGGATTTTCGTCAGCTGTTACAGAATCTGGTTAAACGTCCCGGAAAACCACAATGATGCGTCGACTGCTTCCTTTATTGCCACTGCTGCTACTGGCACCGGTTGCCCATGCCCAACTGCCGGGCCTGGTGAGTCACTCGCTGCCTAATGGCGGTCAGAGCTGGTCACTGCCGGTTCAGACACTGGTCTTTATCACTGCGCTGACCTTTATTCCGGCCGTGCTGCTGATGATGACCAGCTTCACCCGTATCATCATTGTGTTTGGCCTGCTGCGAAATGCCCTGGGCACACCGTCGGCACCGCCTAACCAGGTGCTGCTCGGTCTGTCGCTGTTTCTGACTTTCTTTATTATGGCGCCGACCTTCGACAAAATTTATCAGGATGCCTATCTGCCGTTCAGCCAGGACAAGATCAGCATGGATGTGGCGATTGATAAAGGTGCCCAGCCGCTGCGCGAGTTTATGCTGCGTCAGACCCGTGAAGCGGATTTAGCCCTGTTTGCCCGTCTGGCAAATACCGCGCCAATTGCCGGTCCTGAGGCGGTGCCCATGCGTATTCTGCTGCCCGCCTATGTGACCAGCGAGCTGAAGACCGCGTTCCAGATTGGCTTTACCGTGTTTATCCCGTTCCTGATCATCGACCTGGTGGTCGCCAGCGTGCTGATGGCGCTGGGGATGATGATGGTTCCGCCAGCGTCCATTGCGCTGCCGTTTAAACTGATGCTGTTTGTTCTGGTCGATGGCTGGCAACTGCTGGTCGGTTCACTGGCGCAAAGCTTCTACTCCTGATCCCCCTTTTCTTACCGGAGCACGACATGACACCCGAATCAGTAATGGTAATGGGACAGGAAGCGATGCGCGTCGCCCTGATGCTGGCCGCCCCGCTGCTGCTGGCAGCCCTGGTCAGCGGTCTGCTGATTAGCCTGATCCAGGCCGCGACCCAGGTCAACGAACAGACCTTATCCTTTATTCCTAAGATCCTGGCGGTTGCGACCACCGGTATCATTGCCGGCCCGTGGATGCTGAATCTGCTGCTGGACTATATCCGCACCGTCTTTACCAACCTGCCTTATATCATCGGCTGATGATTACTCTCGACAGCAGCCAGCTGGTTCAGTGGGTCAGCCAGTTCTTCTGGCCACTGGTGCGTATCATGGCGTTGTTCGCCACCGCACCCATCCTCAATGAACGATCCGTCAGCAAACGTGTCAAAATCGGACTGGCCGTGATGATCACCTGGCTGCTGATGCCGCTGTTACCTGCTGTCAATGTGACCCTGTTTTCTCCTGCCGGATTCTGGCTGCTGATCCAGCAGATGCTGATTGGTATCGCACTGGGCTTTACCATGCAGTTTGCGTTTGCGGCTGTGCGCCTTGCCGGGGAAGTCATTGGTTTGCAGATGGGCATTTCGTTCGCCACCTTTTTTGACCCTGGCAGCCGTCTTAACATGCCGGTGCTGGCCCGTTTTCTCGACATGCTGGCCATGCTGCTGTTCCTGACCTTTAACGGACATCTTTGGCTGATCTCACTGCTGGCGGACAGTTTTCATACGCTGCCGATTGGCGGTCACCCGCTAAATGCGAACGCATTTATGGCGCTGGTGAAATCCGGCGGATTAATTTTCCTTAATGGCATGATGTTAGCGCTGCCCTTAATCGTTTTGTTACTCATGGTAAATCTGGTACTGGGTTTGTTAAACCGTGTTTCACCACAGTTATCAATCTTCGCAATTGGCTTCCCGATTACCTTATCAGTCGGAATTTTAACCATCAGCCTGCTGATGCCCCTGCTGGCCCCGTTCTGTGAGCATTTGTTCAGTGAAATATTTGATTTACTCGCCCTGTTTCTGACAGAACTATCCCGCCCCTGAACATTAAGTTTCTAACTACCTTCGCTCAGCGACACTTAAGTATCACAAAACCATCCGTGCATTTTCCGAACCATGTTTTCCAGAATGCAACTAAGGAAATTCTGATAAATGTGCTGAGAGTCTGAAAATAATTCTTATTAAACCGGGCTTCGCGTATTTTAGTTGGGTGGTTCACAGAAGCTGTCAGACTGTGAATGTGCAGGCAAAACCGGCAATGTACTGAATTTACAAGAAAAAAAACTTTAAGTGATTTTTCTTGTTAAAAAATGTTTTTTCCGGCATTGTCATCGCACGCTGAGACATCACACTTTCGTAAAACAAATGTTTTTGAGAATTGTCCTATCAGAAAACTTCCTGTTTTCAGGGATAGTGACACAGGTCTCAAAATATGCGCTTTACTGAATCTCCGGCACTTCACTGGCATTCCCCGCCATTGCCGGAGAATGTGTGACGTCATGGCAGCACAAATTTTTTTGCAGAACGGGTCAGGGATGAAGACTTTTACGGGCGTTTGCCTGTTGCCACACTGCACGAGCAGAATAAAAAAGTACCTAAGAAATCTCTCTCGTACCGCAACGCGTATTCATCGTTGATTTAAACGGATAACAAATTGGTGAGGGTCGCTATTATGCCAACTATTATTATGGATTCCTGCAACTACACACGCCTGGGATTATCAGACTACATGTCTTCAAAAGGAGTTAAGAAGAAAAATATCTCTTCTGTCTCCGATATTGAGCAACTACAGCAAAAATGTGAGCAATTAAATCCTGGTGTCGTCTTTATTAATGAAGATTGTTTCATTCATGAGTCAGATTCCAGTGAACGTATCCGCAGTATTATTACGCAGCATCCTGATACGCTGTTCTTTATATTCATGGCGATTAGTAATATCCATTTTGAGGAATATCTCTACGTTCGTAAGAACCTGATTATTACATCAAAATCGATGAAGACATCGACCCTGGATTCCTTACTCAGCACCTATTTGCAGAAGAAGCTTAATCAGTCTGCGCGCATCTCTTCGGGCATGGATGTTCACCCGCTGACGCTGAGCCAGACTGAGTCAAACATGCTGAAGATGTGGATGTCAGGTCATGACACCATTCAGATCTCAGATAAAATGCAAATTAAGGCCAAAACGGTATCGTCACACAAAGGTAATATTAAACGCAAAATCAAAACCCATAATAAACAGGTTATTTATCATGTGGTGCGTTTAACCGATAATGTGACCTCGGGTATTTACGTTAATATTCGCTGATCGTCAGACCTGAAGAACCGGCCTTAATGGCCGGTTTTTTTTTGCGCTGAATTGGGAGCCAGGTCTCACTCTTGCCGCTAAGCCTTTACGCTCTTTTGCCGATGTTAAGCCTTATAACAACAGCCTCAAGAGAGCAAGGATATGAACACTGCATTAGATAATGATGGACAGAAAAGCGCTGGCATCTGGCAGAATCTCCGCCTGGTGCCGCTGTTTAGCCTGATCTTCGGCGGCATTTTGCTGCTGTTCGCACTCTGTATTGGTGTCGCCAGTTACTTTCTGATTTCAAGCAACCACTCCCTCGATGATGCCACGAACGAAATTCAGGTTCGTATGGGCCTCGCTAACAGTTCTAACCATCTGCGTACGGCACGCCTGACCATTATTCAGGCCGGTGCCGCCGCGCGTATTGGTGACATGGACGAATTTCGCGCCAACGTGGCGGCGGCTGAAAAACGTATTCAGCAGGCTAAAGACGGCTTTGCTGTCTATCAGGCACGTGAAGTGAAGACCCCCGCTGACATGGAACTGGATACCACGCTGCAGGCACGCTTCAACGATTACATCAATAAAGGCCTGATACCGATGATCAACGCCGGTAAACAGGGCAGCTTTGAGGGCATTATCGCCCAGGAGACGGACGTTACCCGCAAGCTGGATGATGACTATAACGCGGTGTTACTGAAGGCAATCAAAATCCGTACTGACCGCGCCAGTGCGATTACCGCAGAAGCCGATCGTCAGTCGCGCATCGGTTTTATCTCAATGGCTGTGGCGTTTAGTGCCGCACTGGTGCTGGTCCTGATGACCTTCGTCTTCCTGCGCCGTGTAGTGATTAACCCGCTGCGTCAGTCTGTGCTGCGCATTGAACGCATTGCACAGGGTGATCTGACCTCTGCTCCCCTGCCCTTTGGCCGCAGTGAGATTGGTACATTGATCCACAATCTGCAACTGATGCAGCAGGCGCTGGTGACCACCGTCGGAACAGTTCGTGAGGGTGCCGTCGCGATTTATCAGGGCTCCAGCGAAATCTCCGCCGGTAACACCGATCTCTCTTCACGCACCGAGCAGCAGGCGGCAGCACTGGAACAAACCGCTGCCAGCATGGAACAGCTCACCGCCACGGTTAAACAAAACGCCGAGAATGCCCATCACGCCAGCCAGCTGGCCGCGGATGCCTCTGGCAAAGCGCGCAGCGGGGGTGATCTGGTTAATAGCGTGGTGAAAACCATGACCAACATTTCCGGCAGCTCGAAGAAAATCGCTGAGATTACCAACGTCATTAACAGTATCGCGTTCCAGACCAACATCCTGGCGCTGAACGCAGCGGTTGAAGCTGCGCGTGCCGGAGAACAGGGTCGCGGCTTTGCGGTGGTAGCAAGCGAAGTGCGCAATCTGGCCCAGCGCAGTGCGCAGGCGGCTAAAGAGATTGAATCCCTGATTGCTGAGTCGGTTACGCTGATTAATGACGGGTCGCATCAGGTTGGCGCAGCGGGCAGCACTATGGGTGAGATTGTCGAGGCGGTACGTCGCGTCACCGATATCATGTCGGAGATCGCAGCGGCATCGGACGAACAGAGCCGGGGTATTCAGCAGGTGAGCCAGGCGGTCACTGAGATGGACAACGTCACTCAGCAGAACGCCTCACTGGTGGAAGAAGCCTCTGCGGCAGCGGCCTCGCTGGAAGATCAGGCGGGCAAACTGACACAGGCGGTGGCGGCATTCCGTCTGCAGGATTCGCCTGCCACGAAAAGTGTGGCCGCGCGCGTCACTTCACCAGCCAGAACACCCGCTCTGACACCGCGTCCGGCGCTGGCCACCGGTAGTGATAACTGGGAAACCTTCTGACGCCATGCTGGTAAGCATCAGCGACTGTCATCAACGGCAGCGGCGCTGAATGCAAAAAGCCCCGTTACGCTATACGTAACGGGGCTTTTTTATGCACGTCAGGCTCAGGCGTCGTGGTAAGGCTCGACGAAAATGCCATCCGGCTGCTGCGTTTCATTAAAAAACCAGATACCCAATGGATAATCTTCCAGCGCGACCAGAAACATGGTGCCTTCGTTAAACGGCTCCATAGCCAGAATGGTGCCAACGCGACGCGGGCCGCCATCGGTTTTGACGCTGACGCGGTCATTTACCTTCATTTCGGTTCTCCTGATTATTTACTGCGTACAGTCTAAACGAAGAACCGGCGCGATGCAGCGCGTTAGCGACGGGCAATGACCCAGACGGCATGAACGATGCCAGGGATATAACCACAGATCGTCAGCAGAATATTCAGCCAGAAAGCACCACCAAAACCGACCTGCATGAATACGCCCAGCGGTGGCAGCAGAATTGCGATAATAATTCTCAAGATGTCCATAACCATTCCTTTAGGTATTGAAAAAAATCAGTTTTATCATTAACTATAGCTGAATCTGCTTCGTTCCAGGGCAAAGTCAGGTAAATCTGAGTAAGGACCATTTTTGCAATTTCTTAACATTTCACCGCAAGACTTCTTACGCGCCTGGCCTTTACACTCCCTCTACTGCACCACCCCCATAGGTGCAGCCACAACCTAAAGTAACAAGGATTTTGCCCGCGCAGCGCGGGCTTTTTTTCGCCTGCGATCTGCCCGATCCCCTCTTTCTGCCCGGCGTTCTATACTGATTATTCTGTTTGCTCTCAGGAGTCAGAAAATGACAGACGAAAAGCAGCACACCGATATGCCGGCGTCCGATCTGAAGGTGGATGTTGAGGGTTTACTGGCAGCGATTCAGGCGAAAACGTCAGGAGAGATACGGGAATATATGGAGCAGGGCCAGATGCCACGCCTTGAAGTTGAAGGCCAGATTTTTCACTCGTATAGCGAACTGGCAGAAGCGTTTGAAATCGACATCTGTGACTATCGCGCCTATGAAGCTAACCGCTGAAATCGATTTCAAAAAAATACCCGGCGGGAAGGCCGGGTAAAAATTCAATTCGTTACACCAAGGAATTCTTAACACCTCTGCAGATTACGCGAACGCGTCACCAAAACAAGTATCAGATATGCACGTTTCTGCAACGAACCGGATCGTTATGGGGCAATAGTTACCGAAAACACCGCGCCTGCCAGTGACTTAGCGCCCGCACACTTCCTGCATCCCTCGCTTTTCCCCCTTTCTTTTTTAAGATTTATCCTGGATTTTCACTCAGCGTGGCAGGAAAAAAAGTGTGAGCCATATTCAACTATAATATTGAAAAATCGCTGCTTTAGCCGCGAACGTGATGAAAGGAGCCTGTTAATGCCCGATCTTCAACAGCCGTTAATGATTATTACCGATCTCGATGGTTCCCTACTCGACCACCATACCTATCGCTGGGATGCGGCCACGGAGTGGCTTACCACGCTGAAACAGCACAAGGTTCCGCTGGTGATCTGTTCCAGTAAGACAGCCGCCGAAGTCATTCCGCTGCAAAAAAAACTGGGGATCAGTGGTTCACCCTTTATTGCCGAAAACGGTGCCGTGGTCCAGACGCAGGATCAGCAGCGTATCCGTCTGCCTGATAATACGCTGACTTATGACGCACTCTGCCAGCGGCTGGCCGCCTTGAAAACAGCCTACCGTTTTACCGGCTTTCATGACTTCTCCGATCCGGAAGTGGCCTCAATGACCGGACTGAGTGAGGCAGATGCCGCGCTGTCACGCCAGCGCGACGCGTCTGAAGTGATTGTCTGGCGCGACAGTGACGAGGCTTTCGATAGCTTTCAGGCGGCACTGGGTGCTGAAGGGCTGGCACTGACGCAGGGCGGCCGTTTCTGGCATGTGATGCCAGCAGGCTGCGGCAAAGGCGAAGCGCTGCGCTGGCTGCTGGACCATTCTCCCGGTGAAGCGCCCATCACAATTGGCCTCGGTGACGGGCCGAATGATGCGCCGATGCTGGATGCAGTAGATTATGCCGTAGTGATTAAGGGCTACAGTAAAACACCGGTAACACTCAGCCGGACCGATCAGCAGCAGGTCTATCACACCGCTCACCATGGCCCCGAAGGCTGGCGTGAAGGACTGGACTATTTTTTGACTCAACCTCAATAAGCTGCCCACGGGCATTAAAAGGATGATGCGATGAGTGACTTTTATCAGAATGGCGTAATCACCAACTTCCACAACCTTACCCACCGCAGCGTGGAGTCGCTGGAAAAAGAGATGGTACGCTTTGCCCGCAAACGCAAAATGGGGCTGATCCTGCCATCGCTGTTTTCTGAACTTGAAGGCCCGGCGCTGACGAAAATCGTCGATGAGCTGGCGAAAGTGCCCTATCTGGATGAGATCGTGATTGGTCTGGATCGGGCCGACCGCGACCAGTTCCTGTTTGCCCGCGAGTTCTTCTCCCGCCTGCCGCAACGGCATCGCATTCTGTGGAACGACGGCCCGCGTCTGAAAGCCATTGATGCAGAACTGGATAAAGAGGGTCTGTCGCCCACTAATCCCGGCAAAGGGCGCAACGTCTGGTTCTGCACCGGCTATACGCTGGCGTCGGACCGCACCAGCTGCGTGGCGCTGCATGACTGCGATATCGTGACCTATGAGCGCGGCATGCTGGCGCGTCTGCTCTATCCGCTGGCTAACCCGGCGTTTCAGTATGAGTTCTGTAAGGGCTTCTATGCGCGCGTCGCGGATGGCAAGCTTAACGGCCGCGTCGGACGTCTGCTGGTCGGGCCGCTGCTGCGCTCATTGCAGAAAGTCTATGGTCATTCGGAATACCTGGATTACCTGACAAGCTTCCGCTATCCGCTCTCCGGCGAGTTCGCCATGCGAACGCATGTGCTGAACGGCATCAAAATTCCTGGCGACTGGGGTCTGGAGATTGGCGTGCTGTCGGAGATTTACCGTAACTACACCACCCGCCAGTCGTGCCAGGTTGAGATAGCCGATAACTACGATCACAAGCATCAGCCGCTGGCCGAAGATGATGGCACCGGCGGCCTGAAGCGCATGAGCAGCGATATCGTCCAGTCCCTGCTGCGTAAGCTCGCGACCATGGGTGTGCCGCTGACCAGCGATTCATTCCGGGTGCTGAAGGCAACCTATTACCGTAATGCGCTGGATATGATGGAGACCTATAACCACGAGGCGGCAATGAACGGACTGAAGTTTGATCAGCACGTCGAAGAGGCCGCGGTAGAGATGTTTACTCAGTCGATTCTGGAAGCGGGACAGGCGTTTATTGAACGTCCTAACGATAAGCCGTTTATACCCAGCTGGAGTCGGGTTCAATCGGCGTTCCCGGATGTATTGCAGCGCATCTATCAGGCGGTTGAAGAGGATAATGACGGTAACGTCTGAAACAGGGCGGCACAGGGAGTGTGCCGGGCCTCAGGCAGTCAGAAACCGGGCCTGTCGGGTCATCTGACCCTCAGGCCTGAGGCTCTCAGCTTGCCAGTTGTTGCGCAGGATTCAGCGCGCAAAGTTCATCACTGCGAAAAGCCTCTCTGCGCACGGCATAGCCGTCATACCAGCGGCATTCCACCATGCCACTGGCGTAGCCGGTCACCACCATCGTGTGACCTTCTTCCTTGTGCTGCACTTCTTCACTGATTGCGAAAACCATGGGGCGCTCCTTTCATGCGTGTTATTAACCTGAGTGACTATTTTCTTTATAGCAGGCAAAGCCGACCCTTGCCTGTTAAGGCACGCAAAAAACGGGCAAATACAGAATTAAGCAGCTGGATATGCGGAAAATAAAAAAAGCGGATAAAACTTATCCGCTTTGATGAAGTGTTGACGCTGACGTCAGATTTTACAGCCTTCGCAATCGGCTTCGTCACCGAGATCATCCGGCACTTCGCTGGCTTTTTTCTCTGCTTTCGCTTCAGCCTGCTCAAGCTGTGCGTCGATATCAAATTCAAACATGTCGTCGTTCATCGTCATTCTCCTGACCGTAAATCACAGTGCGCTTTATACCGATTTTCCGCGCACTCTGGCAATAAGGTTGACCACTAACAGCACGATCGACCCAATGATAAAGCCCAGCACCAGGTTTGCGCCGTTGCTAAGCAGCATCGCGATCCAGCCGCTGAATCCGCCGCTGACTTCCTCAATCAGATGATGCAGCGGCGCAATGCCATGCACCACGATACCGCCACCGACCAGGAACATCGCCAGGGTGCCGACCACCGAGAGGATCTTCATCAGCCAGGGCGCGGCGGCCAGCAGCACGCTGCCAATACCCTGCGCAACGCGCGATGGTTTCTCACGCAGCCAGAAGCCGAGATCATCAATTTTTACGATGCCCGCTACGATGCCGTAGACGCCAATGGTGACCAGAATGGCGATGCCCGCCAGGATGATCACCTGGTTGAGCAGCGGCGCTTCCGAGACAATCCCTAAGGTAATCGCGACAATTTCTGCCGAGAGGATGAAATCAGTGCGCACCGCACCTTTTATTTTCTTTTTCTCATACTCTGCCGCGTTCTGATTCGCCAGCGAATCCAGCCGCTGCTGACGTGCTTCCGGTGATTTGCTCTGCTTGTCGTGCTGCAGACTGTGCATCACCTTTTCCACGCCTTCATAGCAGAGATAGGCACCGCCCAGCATCAGTAATGGCGTGATTAGCCAGGGCGCAAACGCAGAAATAATCAGCGCCAGCGGCACCAGAATAAGTTTGTTGAGAAACGATCCTTTAGCCACGCCCCAGACCACGGGCAACTCACGGTTGGCTTTTACGCCGGTAACCTGCTGTGCATTCAGCGACAAATCATCGCCCAGTACGCCAGCGGTCTTTTTTGCCGCCACTTTTCCCATGACGGAAATATCGTCCAGAAGTGTTGCAATATCATCAAGTAAAGTCAGTAAACTGGTGCCTGCCAAAATCTTATCCTTAGTCTGGTTCGTTATGTTGACAACATGGGCAGCGCTCAATTTCCGTTACGGTCATCTCAGCGATGCCCTCACAATCCCACTCCACCCGCACCACATCACCTTCTGCGCCTTCAGCATGCAGGTATTTGCTGACCGGGCTTTCGGTCATGCCGGTGATCTCCTCCGTAGCGATAAGCCTGTCGCCGCAATAGACCCGCGCAGTGGCTTTAGTGTTCACCATCCGCTCGTCACGAATCTGGTAAAGGCGTTTAACCGTCAGTTTTATGCTGCTCATGTCAGGCTCCTGGCCACGGAGAAAGCGCAGATCTAACCAATTATGGTCCTGATTAGCAATCCGCGTTGTAATGATGAATGCCCTGATGGTCGATCTCGGCACTCTCCGACATCGCCAGCAACCACTCCTCCAGCCGTTCCAGCAGATCCTGATCCGCCAGGCGCAGTTTGCCACGCAGCGCACATTCCCAGATGATCAGCACTTTCCAGCCGCTTTCCTGCAGCTGGCGCACATAACGCCGGTCACGTTCAACATTGCTGTTGATTTTTCCGGTCCAGAATTCCGTGCGCGTCGCCGGCAGCTTAAACAGATAGCAGTGATGACGATGCCAGAAGCAGCCATGAACAAAAATAATCGCCTGCTGTTCGGTCAGGACAAAATCAGGCCGTCCCGGCAGGTTTTTATCCTGCACGCGAAAGCTGAATCCCCGATCTTTCAGCAACAGCGCAATACGTTGCTCAATGGCCGTATCCTGAGCGCGAATGGCACGCATATTTTTACTGCGTGTTTCGCTGGAGTGAACATCAGCCATAACTTCTCCTTTTTTGCTGGTTCTGTAACTTTAGTCTGCGCCACGAAAAGCGAAAGCCGCTGCCGGGCGACTTCGGATATTACGCCGCAAAACAGAACTTTCCGGCGGTCTGACACAGGGCACATCCCGGCAATTTCCTCGCAGCCTCTGGAGTGTTAGCATAGGCTCCTTACTGTTAAGGAAAAACGCATGCATCCCGCCGCCCTCGCTGAACCACTCTCTGCTGCACTTTCATCTGCTGATGCGTCTGAACTCTTTGGACAGGTGCTGGACATCTATTCGGTTCGTGATCTCACGGCCCGACTGCAGCAGGCGGGATTTTCCTGCTGGACACCGGCCCTGCTGAACCGGATCCGTCAGGGTAAAAGCGCCCTGCCGCCACTGTGTGAGGCGGAGCTGTCGCTGTTGCAGAGTCTGCTGCCGTCCCGGCCCGCCCACTATGATAATCCTGAGTTTCGTTTTATCGATCTCTTTGCCGGGATTGGCGGCATCCGTAAAGGATTCGAGGCAATCGGCGGCAAGTGCGTCTTTACCAGTGAATGGAATAAAGAGGCGGTTCGCACTTATAAAGCCAATCACTACAGCGATCCTCTGGAGCATCACTTCAATACCGATATCCGGCAGGTGACCCAGCCGGAAGGTCTGACTGACGACGAAGAGATATACCGCGCGATCGATGCGGCAATCCCCGATCATCAGGTGCTGCTGGCCGGTTTTCCCTGCCAGCCCTTTTCGCTGGCGGGTGTCAGCAAGAAAAATGCGCTGGGCCGCGCCCACGGGTTTGAATGTCAGGTGCAGGGCACGCTGTTTTTCGATGTTGCGCGCATTCTGGCCGCCAAGAAACCACCGTTTTTTGTGCTGGAGAATGTGAAAAACCTCAAGAGCCACGATAAGGGCCGTACCTTCGCCATTATCATGGAGACGCTGGATGAGCTGGGCTATGACGTGGCCGATGCCGGAGCCGGCAGTCCGGATGCCAAAGTGATCGATGCGCGCCACTTCCTGCCCCAGCATCGCGAACGTATTGTGCTGGTAGGGATTCGCCGTGACCTAAAAAAACAGGACTTTACGCTACGCGATATCCGTCGTTTCTACCCGGCGCAGGTGCCCAGCCTGCAGAGCCTGCTGGAGCACGCGCCAGACGACAAATATATTCTGTCGCCGGTGCTGTGGCGTTACCTCTACCAGTATGCGAAAAAGCATAAAGCAAAAGGTAACGGCTTTGGTTTTGGCCTTAACGATCCGCGTAATCCTGACTGCTGCGTGCGGACGCTGTCAGCACGCTACTACAAAGATGGCTCAGAGATTCTGATCGACCGCGGCTGGGACAGCGCGCTGGGTGAAGCGGAGTTTCAGGATGCGGATAATATGGCACGGCGTCCGCGTCGTCTTTCTCCGCGCGAATGCGCACGCCTGATGGGCTTTGATGTGCCGGGCCGCGAGCCGTTCCGCATTCCGGTCTCAGATACCCAGGCCTATAAGCAGTTTGGTAACTCGGTGGTCGTGCCGGT
This sequence comes from Pantoea sp. SM3640, assembly GCF_015654165.1. Classification (NCBI taxonomy): domain Bacteria; kingdom Pseudomonadati; phylum Pseudomonadota; class Gammaproteobacteria; order Enterobacterales; family Erwiniaceae; genus Pantoea; species Pantoea sp. SM3640. The sequence continues at coordinate 1,426,082 of NZ_CP064872.1, read as the reverse complement.
ATTCGCAGCGGTCGCCCAGCTGCTGCTGCCGCATATTCGTCAGCTGAAGTCGTCATCGTTCTGAAATGAAAAACCCGTCTTGCGACGGGTTTCAGGCTGATGAAGAACTTACATCTGACGATTCTCACAGCAAAAAGTAAGCTCAACTCGCAGGGAACACGGTCAGAAGAGGAAAGCGTCCCGCGCCAGGACGGTGCGGGCCGAGCATGCCATGGATGGCGGCTTTTGCGTCTTTCCGATCTGACCGTGTTCCCTGAGCAGGCACAGTCTCATAGCGAAACGGTCCAGCCTTTCTCCAAATAAAAAACCCGTCTTACGACGGGTTTATGTTTTATTTCTTTTTCTTGCTCTGCTTCTTCAGCAGCAGGCGGATCTGCTTCAATTCGCTGGCGCTCAGTCCATCGGTTTTCACGTCAGCGGCACCCGTTTCATCGGCGCCCTCTTCAGTGATGTCCTGATTATCAATGGCCGGATGCGGATGCGTTTCCAGACTGGCCTGCAAACGCTGCACAATTTCCTGGCTCATTGAAATCTGGTTTTCCAGCGCCAGCTGTTTAATCGTTTCTTTCAGCTCGGGATCAATTTTAATCGTTAAATTAACAGTTTCGGTCATCGGGCAGCTCCTTTTTGTTATTGCTCACACGCTACCGGATGACCGTTTCGATTAACATACTGTCATAAAAATTTAATATTCGGTTTTCAATGGGGTGAAATCCCGCAGTACGCCCTCATCCATCCCCACCAGATTGCCCTGAAGCTCGGCATAAAGCTTCGCCATGTAGCGCACCAGGAAATCGGCGTTATGCTCAGCCAGCATGCGGCCGGTTTCGGTATGCATGGTTTCCGGCAGACGCAGCAGCTTCTTCTGGAAATGGTCCAGCGTCCACTTAACATCATTCAGCTCGCGATCTTTACCCAGCGGATCCTGACTGTCGAATAACGGGCGATTCAGTGCACCGGCCGTGTAAAAGACCCGCGCCAGTCCGATTGCGCCCAGCGACTCCAGCCGGTCTGCATCCTGCACGATTCTGGCTTCGAGCGTCTCTGGCGGGATACCGGCGCTGAAACTGTGGGTTTTAACGGCATGCATCACGGCTTCAATCTTTTCTGCCGGGAAGTCGAGAAAATCCTGCTGCAGAATGCGCTGCGTTTCCGTCGCGGCATAAGTAGAAGCGAGATGCCGTTCCGGATGATTCTTGGGAAGATTCACTACATCATGAAAATAGCAGGCGGTGAGCACCACCAGCGGGTCCGCCTTCGTGCCGGTCATGATTCGCTGCGCGCTCATCCAGACGCGTCGCAGATGGGCGATATCGTGCGCGCCGTCGTCGTGGATCCAGTTCGCCTGAAACCAGCTTTCATAGCGGGATTGCCAGAGTGTAAGTGACATAATCTATCTCCCTGTAGTGATCGACAGCCAATTCACTGTCGTGATCAGTGCGCAAACGGCAAGCCATCATAGCGACTGGCTAATGACACTTTTTTTACAGTGCTGTTGAAAAGAGCGGCGCTGCCAGCGATTTCGGGCAGAAAAATGAGATCTGGATCATCTGTATAGCACCTATGTTACATAAATACCGCAATTTCGGCGGTTTTCAGCCTTTCCTCAGTGAATTGCTGCAAAGAAAATTAGTTTAACAGCAGTAATGTTTGATTCATTCTGAGCCAGTTAAACCAGCCGTGCTTAGCTTTTTTTTGTCACGCAATTAATTGTAAAAGTGTGGGCAATAGCAGGTGAAAAAGTCTGAAAAGGTTCCTATTTTTATTGTTATAACGTACTGTATCCGGGCTGTTCGTCGCGTTCTGCTGATTGCGTGATAAGCTTTGGTGCGCTTTTTGCATTTTGCTGGTTTTTAACACCCAACGTGACAATTTTAAAGTGACTGTCAGGCGACAAATTATTAAGCAAAATGATTTAAAGCTTTTATGATAACTCTCAGATGTGAAGCAAATGGACGTTTACAGCAGTAACCGGGTTCTACTAATAAAAAGAGGTAATCCATGAAAGAACGGCCGATTCTTTTTTCCGAACAGCGTGTTCGTGCCCTGTTGGTTGGCCAGCAAACACAAACCCGGCGCATTATGAAAACTCAGGCTTTCGGGCCGGGACAGGATCATCACGAAGGCGTTCATGCTTTCGACGTGAGTGCTAACCATCTGCATGGCTACAAGATGATGTCGATGACCGACATCAGCTATCAGTGTCCCTACGGCAAATCGGGCGACATCCTGTGGGTGCGTGAAACCTGGCGCGGCCCGATGGTGCCAGAAAGCGATCTGGCCGAATATGAACGTGACCCGACGCCGTTTCGCCTGCCGGAATATTGCCAGTATCGTGCCGACAGTAATGAGCTGGGTCAGCATGCGATGAGCACCCCGGAAGCCGAGGAGTTTGGCTGGCAGACCGCCATCCACATGCCGCGCTGGGCCAGTCGTATCAACCTGGAAATTACCGGCGTACGTGCGGAAAAGATTCAGGATATCAGTGAAGATGACATTATGGCGGAGGGCGTACAGACCGACTCGCACTTCCTTAATAACTTCTTCACCATGAACGTTAATTCTGAGTCACCTAAAGAGGCGTATCGCAAAGCTTGGGAAAAACAGTACGGCGCGACCAGCTGGGAAGTGAATCCCTGGGTCTGGGTCATTGAATTTCAGCGCGTTGAACGCAGGTAATGCCTCAACCCTGCGCTTTGCGGGTTGAATCACAGACAACGGCCGCGCTAACGGGTTGAATAGACAGCCTTCAGCCCTGAAGTCAGACAGAAGATGCCAGCATTCGATGCTGGCATTTTTATGTCTGCCGCGTCAGGATAATGACATAGCCCGGTTCTGTGCAGGAGTTGCGATGTTTAAATGGCCCTGGAAAACGCATAACGACACCATGCTGGCGGCCCTGCCGTGGCAACAGGCGCTTTCACAGCCTGTCTTCAGCCCGCTGGATGAGTCTGAACAGCAGGCGCTGGTGGAGCTGGCAAAGCGCTTTCTGCAACAGAAAAAACTGGTGCCTCTCGGGGGCGTTCAGCTGGATGAGCTGCGCAGCGTGCGGATCGCCCTGCTCTTTTCTCTGCCAGTGCTGAAGCTGGGTCTGGAGTGGCTGGACGGTTTTCATGAGGTACTGATCTATCCCGAGCCGTTTGAGGTCGACGATCAGTGGCAGGATGAAGATGGACTGGTTCACAGCGCACCTGCCGTTCACGCCGGACAGAGCTGGACACAGGGACCGGTCGTCCTCAACTGGCTCGATATTCAGGACTCGTTCGATCTCTCCGGCTTTAATCTGGTGATCCATGAGGTGGCACACAAACTGGATGCGCGCGGCAGCGGTTATACCAGCGGCGTTCCGGTCATGCCGCTGCGTGACGTAGCCCAATGGGAAAAGGATTTGCGAGCCGCGATGGCAGAGATTGAAAGTGAAGTGGAACTGGCAGGGGAACAGGCTGCGACTATCGATCCCTACGCGGCCAGCGATCCGGCTGAGTGCTTCGCCGTACTCTCTGAATATTTCTTTACGGCTCCGGTTCTGCTGGCCGAACGCTTTCCCGCCATGTATCAGCATCTGCGCCAGTTTTACCAGCAGGATCCCCTGAGCAGGATGGCTTCTGACGCGGCTCAGACTGCTTAAATCCCGATCGCTTTGTGCTAAAGCTAGCCAGTTGAATGATAATGTATTTTTTGCTGTTGACACCTCAGTGCGACGCCGCTAATATTCGCCTCGTTCAAACGATTCCTCTGTAGTTCAGTCGGTAGAACGGCGGACTGTTAATCCGTATGTCACTGGTTCGAGTCCAGTCAGAGGAGCCAGAATTTAGAAAAGCCCGCTCAGGGAAACCTGAGCGGGCTTTTTGCTTTTCAGTATTGCCAATTTTCTCCTCCTTTCTGATTACCATCTGGACCCGCCTGCAGTTACCCGCACATTCCTGATGAGTCCGGCGGCCATAACTGCAAAAAACCAGCCGGGCAATCCCTGCTCTGGCTGGCTTGTCTCCTCGGCTAACGATTACTCGGGAATAGTCAGTACCTGACCCGGCGCAATATTATCCGGGTTGCTAAGGATGTTTTTATTCGCCTCAAAGATTTTCATATATTTTGATGCGTCATTATATAACTGCTTAGCGATTGCGCTGAGCGTGTCCCCGGATTTGACCGTATAAGTGCGGACACCTGCTGCTGAGGCATCAGTCTTATTCTCAACATTTTTATCAACGCTATGTAACAACTCATCGCCAATATTTTTAATATTATCCAGAATGCTCATAATTACTGCCCTATCGTTTCCGATACGTTTAATTTAATTAAAAAAACAGGATTGCCAGACAAATACTACGCGGCGTACGATACACCTGCTTTTATTTCTTGGATTAAACCACTGCTAAACGTGCAGTAATTTATATAAAAAGAAGGATGTTAATTGATGGGTATAATGTCATGGGTTGTATTTGGTTTGCTCGCCGGTATTATCGCCAGATGTATTATGCCAGGTAAAGAACATATGGGCATTTTCATGACCATGATTCTGGGTATTATCGGCGCGCTGATTGGCGGTGTCGCCAGTACGGCTCTGGGCTTTGGCAAGGTCAGTGGTTTCAATATTTACAGCATTGCGATTGCAACCCTGGGTTCAATTATTGTGCTGTTTGTTATTCATAAAATCAGAGCATGTAAACAGGCTTAACAGATTAGTATTCGGGGAATAATAAAATGAGTTTGCTGGAAACAGTACTGGCCATGTGCGGCCTGAATAATCAGACCAGTCAGGAAGTGAAAGGTGTGCTGCAATGGGTGGAGCAGCAAGGCGGTTTACACACTATCGTGAGCCACCTCCAGAGCGGCGAGTACAGTGAGGTGGTTAACTCCTGGCTGGGCGATCAGCAGAACGTTGCCCTGAGCAGCGATCTGGTGCAGAAGATGATTAACTCTGAGGCCATTGAACAGCTGGCTGCGCGGATGGGTATCAACACCAGCGATGCACTGAATCTGCTGGTCAAATATCTGCCACAGCTGGTGGATAAGGCATCTTCAGCGGGCGTGATTGATAAAAAAGCCGATCTCACCGGGCTGGTCAGTCAGTTGATGCACTGAGTATGATGCAATTGGAAGATAAAAGCCTGCTGCGAGAGTATGAGGCTTTTATCTTTTGGGTTAGTCAGGATTAATTAAGTCAATTTTTGGCAAGCTCTTTTCAACGTTGATAGAAATTATTCAGATGACCCTATAGCAAATATCAAGATTCAACTTTAGGATCATCTGCATTTAGCTTGCCAGGTGAATCCACCAGACAGGTGTTATCACAATCACTGACTGAATCAACTCACATTATGTGAGCCATTTACCTGCATTAGAAAATTACATTTGAACACTTTCCGGAATCAACAAAAGACAACCCTGCTCAATCTTCACCGTAATAACGGTTCCGGTATCAAATCCTGCTTCGCGCAGCCATTTCCCGCTCAGATGTATTGTAGGTGTAGTGCAATCACCACGTTTAGGCTGATAGCCGATGGTATAGCGACGTTGTGTTTTAGATGGTGCGCTTTTAATTGAGAAATGGCGTTGATCGAGGTTCGCGTTCATAGGGAAGTCTCCAGTATGCATCTGAATCGCCACCTGAGGTTCCAATCTCATGGGTGGCAGACTGAACGAGGTTGGAACTACCGGGCACACTGAACCGGCGCACCCTAAGGTGCCCTCGCCCAGCCCACCATTGAGGTGAAGCGAGACGTACGACAATAAAAAATTGTCGCCAGTATGCTTAACCGGAGTTCCAATTCCGTAGCCTGATTTTGCAGGCGCAGGATAAGAATACGGCGATTAACGTTGGGTGACAACAGGCAAAACTGGAACAGAACTCGCAGATACTAAACGAAGTTTCCTGCCTCGAACATCAGATACTACTTTTTATATTGCGCTCTATTAAGAAGCATTGCGACGAGCGCACTTCACACTCTCCGTCACTGATGCGGCCAATTGGAAAGCATTTTACGATGTCATTCAACAGAGACAAGATTTGGAAGTAGATTGGGTATTGCTGGACGTCGCACTGACCACCAGCGTGTTTAACTACCTAGAACCAGGCGCGCCTATAAGAAACAACTTGAGATTAACGTTGCACCCAATGTACTCCTATTGCCGCAGCAGTAAGATGGCGTTTTATGACTTAGTTTTATGACTTAAAAGCACAAATCTTGCGTAAGTTGGCAAGATTTCAGCACAATAAAAAGATCAATCTTCGACTACACCTTAAGACCAATAGTTATTCATTTCCCTAAGTTTTTCCTTAACACATCTGCTATTTCAGAAGTATTTAGTAGGTTAAGCGTCTCCTAATCCATCAGAACCATCGAAATTTTCGGGGCAAAAATTTCCCAGCCCCATAAATCACATCAAACTTTAAGGATATAATCTGGGGAGAAGTCAGTAGCCCATGACCGATTGCTAAATGAAAAGGACATCAAATATCCCGGCTCAGGCGACCGGGTCTTTCTCAATTAATGCTAACTTATGATCTGCTGAACATAGGATTCAACTTAATTATTTGGCATATCTCATCGGTGATAACATCTATTCCTCCTCCATACTGACCTCTATCTATCATCATTCTAAAATCACTCATAATATATTTACTTACATTACTGAGCCCTGTAGTTTCTCTATTTTTCAGGATCCTTAGTGACTTAGTTAAGTCAGTATAGCAAGTCTCTTTACTGCCATCATTTATCAAGTAATCAATGACATCATTCAGTAAGGTTATTAACCTTTCAATATCAACAATATCTTTTTCAGAAAGCAATTTATTTCCCCCTGGAAACCTGTTCTGGAAAGGCTTTTTTGAACTCATCATAAGTATACACCTTTCCAGTTTTCCCATCCCGAATAGTTTTAATCCAATCGGAAGAGTAATTTCTTGGTAACAAGATTTGATCAGCACCACCAGAATATTTCGGATTTTTGCTCAACGGAGGTTGCTCACCAACGAACCCTATATTTAATTTAGTATTTTCGGGTACTTCAATCTGAGCTTCGAATTGTGTCGTACTCCATTTTTTGTAAACAGCCGTTTCATCCCTGCCCAAATTTTCAGATGTTGTAGCATAACCTCCATCTAGTTTAGCCTGGCTTTCCGAACCACCAAATTTTCTATAAAGTGTAATCGGTTCCTTCGTGATAGCGGTTTCATAATTACCTGCTTTAAAAGTAGAAATTATACTGTCCGGCAATTTTTCTTTACTTGTCAGAGCCAAACTATTATCTATCTTAGTACCAAGATTAAATACTCTATCAGAGGTTGCCGGCGGAGATAACCTATCTACATTAGCTAAGTTAGTATCGAAAGCTGAAGGATTTCCTACTGGTTTAGTTGTGAGCGAATCCTCAGCGCCTTTCAGCCCATAAACTGCACCACCAATCGCTGCAACGGTATGAACACCAGCCATCGAGGTATAAAGAAAGTTCGCGGTTTGCTTACTCACACCCCAGTTTTCAGCAATGCGATTGACGTTAGCGTCACGCTCTGCTTTCGCATCCGCAGTAGCATATTGCCATATCAGCGCATCGACCTGGCCTTTACCTGTCTTGTAGATACTACCCATATTACCGATGTACTGGCCATCAAGCTGCTCGCTGTAGCTTTTACCCATTGACGCCAGTTCCTGCCGCATCCCCTTACATGCTGCTGAAGACAGTCTTTTACAGGCTGAGTCCAGCGCTGCATCGAATGCCTTATCTTTCGCATCCAGGTCACTGACTAACTCTTCTGCCTGCTGTTTCTTTTCTCCTTCCAAATAAGGTAGTGACCACTTCGTATCCTGACGTTTCTTTTCATCTGGAGCACTCAGTGCATTATTCTCAACCGCATTCTTCCCGGCAACCGCGCCGCTCGTCGCCGCAGCACTGCTGTTACCCACCATGCCGCCCGCCAGTCCTGCCGCCAGCGTGCCCAGCAGGCTCAGCTGCTCACGGTCTTCCTGCCCCAGTGCCGCTATCTTCTCCGGCGTGTCCGCGCCCCAGTATTTCTCTGCGATGTAGCGGGTAGCAAGCTCACCGCTGAATGCTCCCGCCGCACCCGCCGCCGCACTTCCCCCGGACATCTGCGATGATACCGCACCCCACACCGCATGCGCCATGGCATTGGTTGCCACATCAACGTTGCCGGAAGCGTCGGTCGTTTCCTTCTTAATCAGCTGCGCTGCCCACGGATTAAGGCCGCCTGCGACCGCCTGACCTGCATTGCCGGTCACCAGCCCCGTCAGAATGCTGCCGACCGTCTGTGCGACCTTCTGCGACGTGCTGCCGATACCCCACTGCTTCATCTCCGCCTGATACTCTGGCGAATCACGCATTTTCTCCAGCCAGTCTACCCGCTGTTTTTCCGTTGCTCCGGCGGGCAGCGTCTCGGCGTTCTTGGCACTTTGCGCTTTCTCAAGGCCTTTGATATCGCCCATGGTCGTGACGATGTTCGTCATCTGGCCGCTGATTTCACCGGCTAGCTGAGCGGTCTGAAGCCGCTTCTGCTCTTTCTCTTTGTCAAAGATCGCGCTGATGCTGTCGTTGGCATGTTCGGTGTCACGGCTGAGCGCCGATACGTCCTGGGTCTGCCTGTTCTGATCGCGGACAATGATTGTGCCATTTGCCACGGCGGCCTGGGTGGTGCCTTCGGCGTGCCCTTTATTATTCAGACCCGATAACAGCGTGCTGGCACTGTTGGAGGCGGCGTTGGCAAGCATCTGCGCACCCATGCCGCCACCGCTGGACAGCGCGATGCTGCCGCCGCTGTGGCTGATCCTGTAGTCCGCCGCATTGCCGATATCGGTGAAGCCGAGCGTACCGGTATCCAGACGGTTGTCTGCCGCATCGCCCTGGCTGGCGATGACCGCACCGTTCAGCTGGGTATGATTGCCGACGGTGATGTCAAAGCCGTCGTTACCGGCATAGATACCGCTCTGCTCCTGCACGCTGTCAAAGTTGCTGTGCATTTTGTCCTGGTTGACGCTCGCATAGCCGGACACCGTCATTGAGCCAAAGGTGAAGCTGCCGCCCGCGCCGTAGCTGGTCTGTTTTGAATCGTAACGGTCGCTGTCCTGCTGGCTGGTGATGGTCAGATCCCGGCCCACATCGGCCGTCACCTGATTACCGCTGACCTGCGCGCCGTTGAGCGTGGTATCTCTTCCACTGTTCAGGCTTACCCTGCCGCCGCTGTCCAGGGTGGTTTCAGACCAGCGCGTACCGTTGCCGCTCTCCTTACCTTTGGCGCCGTTAACGCTGGCAAAAATGCTGATACCCGCGCTGCCCTGTCCGGCACCAAAACTGATGCCCACGCCGCCGCCGCTGCTGCTGTTTTTACCGCTGCTTTCCTGAGTGTTGGCCGCCCCGCTGAGTAAAATGTCCCTGGCAGCATTGAGGCTGCTATTACCTGCAGCTTTCAGCTGGCTACCGGCAATAAGAATGTCGCCGCTGTGCTCGCCACTGCCCTTACCGGCAGAGGTAATGGAAAGGTTCTTACCGGCATTGAGCGTGGATCCTGCGACGCTGTCGGACGCCTGATGCTGCTGCGATTTTGATTTCTGTGTGGTCAGGGAAAGGCTGACGCCCAGGCCGTTGTTGGGATCGGCGCTCGCTTCCGCCAGCTGCCCGCCCAGCACGGCCTGCACGCCTGAAAGCGCGGCTTTGGTAGCCTGCAGGGCAGCAAGGCGACCGTCACTCTCTTTTTTCGATGTCTGTGCCGCCGCAACCGCGTTATTAATGGCTTCACCCACCACCCCGGATAACGCCAGTGTCAGCCCGCTCTTCTTCTGCTCAAACAGTTCATCATGAATCCGTTTATCATGACCCGGATCGATGATCACGCTGTCGCCGGTAATGGCGAGGTCACGTCCCGCCACCAGATCTGAGCCGCTGACATGAGCCTGTTCACCCGCAACAATGCTGACGTTACCGCCCGTGCTGCCAACAGTGCTGGCGCTCTGGCTCTGGGTGGTGCCCTTGTCACGTAAGTCATGGACCGATTTACTGCTGCCCACCGTGATGCCGATGCCGCCGGTTCCCATCAGGCCGCTTTTCTTTGTTTCTGAAAAACGCCAGGTTGAGTTTGTATTGGTCGCAGCAACAATATCTACGTTGTTACCGGCTTTGAGCGCTACGGTGCCATCGCCAACGACCTGTGAACCCTGGACAAGTAAATTGTTGCCCGCATTGAGTGTGACATTGTCGCCGCTCAGCAGGGTGCCATTTTCACGGGTACCACTGTCTTCGCTGATGGTATGAGTGGTCTTTTTACTTAAGAATCCTTTTTTGGTTTTGGTCTCTTCTTTGTAGGCATAATCGCTATCAGTTACAGTCGTCAGGTTGATGTCACGTCCGGCACCCACCGCGATATTACCGCTGGCGGTAACCTGAGCCGCTTCACTGTTAACATCCCTACCCGCTTTAACCGTCGTACTCCCACCGCTGGCAATTTCAGTGCCCTGCTGGCGTACCGACTCATTAATCTCAACCTTCTTGCCGGATTTGTAGCTATTGCCAGATCCGGTTTCAGCCGCCAGCAGATTGACGTCACGCCCTGCCTGTAAGGTGACATCTTTGTCTGCGGCAATACCTGCCGCCTGGCTATTAAGATCGCGTCCGGCCTGAAGGGCTAAATCGCCGCCGCTGGTCAGCGTCGTGCGATCCAGACCGGTTGAATGGGTTTCACGTTTGCCCTTCACATCACTCTGGCTGGTCGTCGCGCTGTTGAGATTAAGATCGTTACCGGCTGCCAGCGCCGCGTTTTTGCCGGCGTTGATGCTGCTGGCGGTAACCGTCAGATCGTGGCCCGCCTGCATCGCCAGATTGCCGCCTGCGGCAATCTGGCTGCCGACGGTATGGACGGTCTTAGTGCTGGTCGCATCAACTTTTTGCCAGCGATTTCCGGAACCGGACTGCGCGCTGCCAGTGACGTTCTGATTGCCGGTAATGGCAATATCATTCCAGGCGTTAAGCAGCAGATCGCTACCCGCTTTGAGGTTAGCGCCGGTGACGGCAATATCGTTGCCCGCCTTGAGGCTCAGTGAATCTAGCGAAGTGATGCTCGCCATTGGCCCGCTCAGGGTTTCGGTATAGGATTTCTTCGCACCCTTACCGTTGTCTGCATCCAGATGCCAGAGCTGCGACGTAGTCAGGTTGTTGATGTCACCGTTAACACTCTCCAGCGCCACCTTTTTACCGCTAATAGTCGCGCTGACGTTGTTGATATCGTTCAACGCGCTAAGTTGCATATCGCCACCCGCATGGAGCAGACCGGCGTTGAGGTTACTGAGCGTATTCTGGCTGTCGATGGTCAGATCGTTTTTGGCCATCACGCTACTGCCGGTGTTGGTGACGTTCCCGCCGTTCAGCGTCACGTTGTTCCCGGCAATCACGCTGCCATCGCGCATTTCCACATCTTTTGTCGACAGATAGAGCTTCGGCACCATCACCGTTTCACCGTTGATCGTGGTGGCTTCCCACCAGACCATGCTCTTGTCTAAAGAGGCGAGTTGCTCAGCGGAGAGTGAAACACCAAACTCCAGGCCCAGCGACTGCTGCGCCGCTGCAGCGTTGTCCATCAGATAGCGCATCTGGGCAAGATCGGATCCCAGGCCATTGATGTAGCGATTGCCGGTCTGGTTCAATACCGCATTGCTGACGTAGCGGGTATCAAATGCCGCATCGCCGAGAAAACGATAATCATAATCTGGCTTCAGGTTCAGACGATCGAGCATGTATGAGGAGCCGAGGAAAGCTTTCTCATCGGTATACTGAGGACGTGTTTCCTGTAATGGCGTGGTAGCAGGCTGTTTGCCCAGCTTTGCATTCAGCTCGCCGAACAGGCTCTGATCCAGCTGGCCCAGACCATTGAGTTTGGGGTTAACGGTAATCAGATAGCGGCTATTGTTGTTCGACGCGACAAAGTAACCGTTCTCACCTGAAGGTAATGGATAGGCGCTGATATCGACCTCAGCGGCCTTATAGTTATGCAGCGATGCAGGACCCTGAGGAGCATTTGTCAGGTTGACGGCTTTACCCAGTGCGGCGTTGTTTTTACCCGCCGGAGAATATTGCGTGAGCTGTGCACTACCCGGTGAAGCACTCTCCAGCGCCCCTGCGCCATTGACCTGCTGCAACGCATTCTGCAGCTGATCGCGCCATTGCGGCGTATTGATTGCGGCTTTATCGGCATTAGCCAGCGGCTGGTGAGACTGCGCGCCAGTGGTGCCTATGGCAGTCAACCCGCGCAGGGCGGGAGCAGAAAGTGTATTACCACTCCAGCCAGCATTCGCGGTGGTGTTGGTATTGCTGATATCTCCGCTGAAATTAGCAGAGACATTGCCTCCGGCCTGAATAACGGCGCGGAAAATTTGCACTGGTCCAACGTCTTCAGTTATGGGCTGGCCTAAAAGTACGTACTTAACTTGAGAGTTAGTCGTATTTTCTCTAAAACAACACCGCTCAGATTTCGGGTCGAAGAATGCAAGATCGATATTTTTAGTAAACTTCCCGCCAGTACTTCCCGAGTATTTATAAGTTGTATACTGATTCTGTTGACCGTCCTGGAAAGACTGATTGTTTAGTTGATTACCAGATAAAACTATATCTCCATTAGCGAGGATAGTACTGGCAAGATTTTCTAACTTTTGAGCTGAAATTCGCAACCCGTTAGCTGATGCAATCCGGCCAGCACCACCATTTGCATTAACATTATTAAATATGGTGTTAGTCAAATATTTTTTAACGGCACCTTTGGCATTAGGTGCAAGATAATAATGATCATCATCTGAACCATTCCCCTTGCCCGGGCTGCCTCCTGACCTAACGTGTTTGGTATAGAAGCCAAGCTCATCAGCCTCTAGTTCGCCCAATCTGATATTGACGCTACTCTTACCCAACCAGGAGGGTAAGTCTGCGCTTTTTTGGATAGATGTTGAGGTACTCAACCCATCCCGCGTATTCAGCAAATGTCCCGTATTAATCGTGATATCGCCGTTCTGCGTTTCGATGGTGCCGGAGTTATTAATCACCTCGCCGTTGGCATTACCCGCGGCATCGCCCTGAAGCCACAAACTGCCGCCTGCCAGCATATCGGCACGCTGGTTACGAATACTGTTAGCAAACAGCGAGAGATTACCGCCCGCGTAGAGCAGCGCGGTGTTAACGATGCTGCCCGGTGCACTGAGGGTCAGATTGCCCAACGTACCCGTAAAACCATCAACCGTGATGTCACTGCGGCTGTTCAGGCTGATATTACCGCCGCCCTGCAGACTGCCATTTCCGTTTATGGCGATGCGGTTGCCGCTTAAGGCACTGTCACCCGAACCGGTAGTGAGCTGACCACTATTGGTGAGATCGCCGCCTGCACTCAGCGTCAGCGCCCCGCCCTGCATCGTGCCCTGGTTATCTATCGCGCCATTACTGCTGACGGTGAGTCGCCCGCCCGCCGCCAGCACATCGCGACCGGTAAAACCATTCGCGATTTCCAGCGTGGCGTTATCCAGCGCCACCACCTGACCGTTCTGGTCAAAGCCGTTGCTGTGAACCAGCAGGTCGCCGCCGCTAAACAGACGACCACTACCTTGCTGACCGACCTGAGCGGCCATCACACTTAGCCGGTTGTTACCCAGCAGCGTACCGTTGTTATTTACCTGCTGATAATTAATCTCAAGGTTGCCGCCCTGGGCTGTGCCCTGGTTGCTGAAGCCATTGCCGGTCAGCGTGCCCTGGCCGTCGGCCAGCAGCGTTCCATTGTTGCTGGCATTGGTCGCATTGAGAATCAGCTGTGACGCCTGCAACCAGCCGTTGTTATTCAACTGCGATGTATTGAGTGTCTGCGCGCCGCCCGAGAGCCACCGTCCATCATTTTGCGTTAAGCCGGTTATCGTCGCGACACCGTTGCCATTGCCCTGAATCAGGCCATAGTTAAACAGTTCCGGCGCGGTCAGCGTCAGGGCGTTTTGCGTGAGCATGGCGCCGTTACCACCGTTGGTAATGCGTCCACCCGCATTGACCAGCAGGCTGTTGTCACCCTGTAAGCGCCCGTTGTTCTCCACCGCACCACTGGTGATCTGCAGGTCGCCGCCCTGCACGCGTCCGGCATTATTGAGCGAGGATGACTGAAGCGTCAGCCTGCCCGCGCTGAGCAGCGTTTTATCCTGCTGCTGGGTCAGAGCACCGTTAAGGCCCACCGTCAGCGCCTCTACACCGGTCACGGCGCCGTTATTGTTTAACGTGTCACCGCGCAGCGTCAGGTTTCTGGCTATCCATTCGCCCTGATTGGTCAGTGACAGTGCCTGCAGTACCGCCGAACCATTCGCCGAAATCTTGCTGCCCGCGCCCGCATCAAGGCGGTCCGCCAGAATCAGTTGCAGCGCATCCGCACTCTGGATCGCGCCATTATTGGTCAGTTGTCGGGCATTCAGCAGGATCTGCTGACCCTGCCAGCTGCCGTTATTCACAACGTCATCGCCGTTGATGTTCAGCGTGCCCTGCGTCAGCAGCGATCCGCCCTGATTATTGATCAGCTGACGTGCTGGTGCGGCCAGCGCCCTGAGCAGCATTCGCCCGCTCACCTGTGGCATTGCCGCAAACGTTAATGCCTGCAAACCAATCAGGCTGCCCTGATTCATCACGCGGGCGGGTGTGATAGTCAGGGTTTTACCCTGCACCGAACCGCTGTTATTCAGCGCGGCACCGTTCAGCGTCATTGCCCCTTCACTGAGCAGTGAGCCGCTGTTGTTAAGCGTGCCAGCCGCAACCTGGGCTTTGTCCTGGCTCAGCAGAGAGCCGGTGTTATGCAGCTCATTGCTGATGCTGACGTTCAGATCTTTGCTGCCCAGTAGCGATCCCTGATGCAGCCAGTTATCCGCAATAACCGTTGCCTGCTCGCCCTGCAGCAGCCCCTGAGTGTTAATCTGGCCTGCATTGAGCGTCAGTGTTCCGCCGCTCAGCGTTTTGCCACCGGCTGATTGGGTGATGTTATCGGCCTGAGCAGTCAGCGCCGTATTGCCCTGTAACAGACCGTCGTTGTTCAGGCTGGTGGTCTGAAGCCCCAGCCGGTTCGCCATCACTTTGCCGCTGTTGCTTAGCGTGCTGGCGTTCAGGTCGCTTTCTCCCTGACTGACCAGCGAGCCACTGTTGATCAGATCCTTGGTGATGTCAGCGCGCAAGGCGCTGATGCCATTGATGCTGCCGCGATTGGTAAGCGAATCCAGCGTGACGTCGAGTTGCTGACCCTGCCAGCTGCCATCATTGGTCGCGCTGCCACCGCTGACGATCAGCCGATCGCCGCTTAGCAGTTGCCCATTGTTGTGATTGAGGGTCTGAGCAAATCCGAGATCCAGCAGCGCGTTGCCCTGTAGCAGCCCGCCGTTTTCCAGCGTATTGCCGCTGGCGCTGAGTTGCCCGGCTGCAATCTGGCCGCTATTAGTGAGGGTTTGTGCGTTCAGATCGGCCTGCTGACCGGTCACGATCTGACCCGTCCCGCTGTTCGTCAGCGTATCGCTAATCTTAAGATCAAGGTTGTCACTCAACAGGCGTCCGCTGTTGTTGAGACGGTTGCCGTTGACCGCAAGCGCACCGTTAACCTGCATCAGCCCGGCGTTATCCAGCTGATCTAAGGTCAGCGTCAGCGGTCCTCCGGCGATCAACTGCCCGCCATTGAGGTTATGCAGTTGCTGATGATCCAGCATTAAGATGCTGTTGCCCTGCAGCAGACCAGCGTTGCTGAGCACTGGCGCACGCAGGCTGAGCTTATCCGCCGCCAGTGTGCCCTGATTATCAATCTCTGCTGCCTGCAGATTCATCTGCTGCTGGCTGAGCAGACTGCCGCTGTTGGTCAGCGCACCGTTAATCACAGCGGTGAATGCTTTTCCGCTAAGAACGGTACCGTCGTTCTGCAACGTCCCCGCGTTAAATGTCATCTCCCCGGCCTGCATTGCACCGTGGTTATTTAAAGCAACAAAGTCACCGTCCAGCGTGCCGTCACTGAGCAACTGGCCGCCCTGCTGATTGTCCAGTTGGTTGCCCTGCAGCGTCATCTGCTGGTTTCCCTGGATCAGGCCGCTGTTGATCATGTCACCGCGCAGCGTCAGCGCCTGTGCAATCAGCCAGCCGCTGTTATCGGTGTGGTCAGATTTCAGTGCGATGCCCTGCTGCCCCAGAATTTTGCCACTATTGACCAGGGTATCGCTCTGCAGATCGGCGTCGGCTTCGCTCAGGGCATTGCCGCTGTTCTGCCAGTGGTCAGCCTTCACTGTCAGCTGTTTACCCTGCATCAGTCCGCTGTTGTCCAGCGTCTGCTGTTTCACACTCAGCTGGCCTGCGCTCAGCAGCGTGCCGTTGTTGGTTAACGCGCCGCCCTGCAATGACAATGCCTTGTCGCCCTGGACCGTTCCGCTGTTAGTGATCTGACTGACATCACTGTTCAGCGTGCCGGCAGCCATCGTTCCCTGATTGATCAGCGCATCGCCCTGTAACCGGAGCTGATCATCTGCCAGCAATTTACCGCCCTGCTGATTATGTAAGTTTTTGAGTGTGGTGCTCAGGCTGGCAGCGTTGATCTCTCCGCTGTTGTTCATCTGGTCGCCTGTGACAGTCAGGGTTTTGCCGCTGGTGAGCAATCCGCTGTTATTGAGCTGCGGCAGCGCGAGTGCAAAGTCGTTGTCAGAGCTGATCGTACCCGCAGCCAGGTTATCCAGCTGCCCGGTATGGAAGGAGAGCAGCTTAGTGCCCTGCAGCAGGCCGCTATTAGTGATTTGCCCGGCGGTGAGAGTCAGATTGGGTGCAGTTAATGAACCTGTATTGCGCAGCTGCGCGCTGTTCAGGATGAGGGCGTTCTGACTGCTGATGGCGCCCTGATTTTCCAGCCAGCCACGGGCAGTCAGCTGCGCGTCACCCCGGGCCGTGAGCGAGCCGTTTTGTTGTAGCGTATCGGCGTTCATCACAGCATCGCTATGACTCACCATCTCGCCGCTATTAATCAGTGTCGGGGCATCAATTTGCAGACGCTGACTGATCATATTGCCGCTGTTGCTGAAGGTGTCAGCGATATTAAGCGCTGTATTCCCCTGCGCGGAGAGCGTGCCGTCCTGATTCAGACGATTAGCGGTGAGCAGGGCATCGCCGCTGCTGATCATTTTTCCGCTGTTGTCGAGCGTGCCGCTGGTTATATCCAGGCTATTTCCGCTCAGTTCACCGCTGTTACTTAACCGATCGGCGACTTTCAGCTGCAATCTGCCCTGGGATGAGAGCGTTCCATCCTGCTGCAGGATGCCAGAGGTAATATCTGTCTGCTGACTGCCCAGCAGATTCCCGCTGTTAAGCAGCGATCCACTGTGGATATTCAGACTGCTCCCGCTCACTTCACCGCTGTTGTTCAGCGTGCCGGTAACGTTAAGCTGATTAATGTTGCTGGCTGAAAGGGTGCCGCGCTGCTGCACGCTGTCCGCGCTGATCAGCGCATCGCCAGTGCTTAACAGCCTGCCCCCGTTATTGATTGCCCCGCTTTGAATGTTCAGGCTGCTGCCGCTGATCTCACCGTCATTGCTGAGCTGTCCGGCAACGACACTGTTATTACCCTGAGCCAGTAACATACCCTGCTGCTGCAGCGTGCTGGTGCGAACCTGCAGGTCACCCTGACTAGTCAGGCTGCCACTGTTAATGATCTGTGCGGCCTGAAGATCAAGTTTCTTTCCAGCTGTCATCTGACCGCTATTCTGTAGCTGCGCGGTGGCAGAGAGCTGCATCGCGTCTGCCGCATTGCCGCTGCTGCTGTTATCAATATCCAGAGCGTGGCCGCTGAGACGGGCAGTCTGGCCTGCCGTCAGGCTGCTGCCTTTAAGCGTTATCTGCCCCTGACTGTTCAGGTCGAGCGCCGCGTCGCTACCCAGTTTTGCGCCCGTTAAAGCAATATCCTGCTGCGCTGTCAGCGCGACATTGCCACCCGCTTTATGTTCTCCCTGCAGGGCGATGCTGCTGCCATTTGCCGTCAGCGTGCCGCTGGTCAGGCTATTGTTGATGCTTAAGCGACCCTGCGCATCCAGCACCATATCGCCCTGCCGGGCATTCAGATTGCCGAGATTGACGCCGACGCCGTTTTCGCTGGAGACCAGATGGATACGGTTGGCGTACATGCCACCCAGCGCGCCGGTATCCACGGCGACCGATGGCGCAGCACCCTCGCCCGCAATGGGAGTCACGCTGCCATCTGCGCCAACCCGGTTTGCGCCCAGCGTCACATTGAGATCCCTGGCATGAATGCCCGCGTTGATTTCTGTTGCGCGCGCGATGATCGAAACCGCATCGGCCTGGCTGCCATCCAGTCCTTTACCCTCAATGCTGATTGCACCTTTGGTCACTTCCAGCGACTGCAGATTGCCCTGTGCATCCAGCTGCGGCTTACCGGTGGTGAGCGTCACGTTTGGCGTATTAATAAAGCCGCAGCCGTTACAGGTGATGCCATAAGGGTTAGCGACCATCACGTTGGCCGCTTTACCCCCCACTTCGGTGTAGCCCTGAAGCTGCGAACGGTTGGCTCCGACCACTTCGTTGATGATTGCCCGGGCTTCCTGCCCCGCTTTCAGATTCGGGTTGTTCTGGATGAGTCCACCGAGTTGTGTCTGCGTTAACCGGTCGGTCGCGTTATTCAGGATCAGCCCTTCCTGACCGACGTTGTAATTCTGATACTGGTTGTGCGACAGACCTGACGCATTTGGCGTCGCGATGTTGATAACCGGCACGCCATTACCGGCAGTATCGACCTGGGTACCCTGTGTAGCAGGCGTAATCGCGGCTGAAAAGGCAGGCAGCAGGGGCTGAAAAGCGATCAGTGAGCAGATGAGATAGCTCAGCAGACGCCGCGGCAGTGAAAGCGTTAATTGATCATCCATAATCGGGGCCTTTATTTAAAAAACGAGTCCAATACGCGCGTACACACTGAGGCGATCAGGCGCAAGGTAATCGGGATAGCTGACAGGAATGCCCAGCGACAGCTGAGTGGAGACGTGCGCGTTTCGGGTACCCAGT
Source organism: Pantoea sp. SM3640 (assembly GCF_015654165.1). Classification (NCBI taxonomy): domain Bacteria; kingdom Pseudomonadati; phylum Pseudomonadota; class Gammaproteobacteria; order Enterobacterales; family Erwiniaceae; genus Pantoea; species Pantoea sp. SM3640. The sequence goes on along the minus strand of NZ_CP064872.1, from coordinate 1,407,050 downwards.
CCGAGCGAACTGCCCCACAAGGTGCCAGCGGCGTAGCGATCCTGTTTGTCGCTCTGAAGCCATCCACCATCCAGCGCCAGCGTGGTACTGACCTCGCCAATGGCTGGCAGGGTAAACAGCGTGTAGTTGAGTTCGTTGCGCAGGTAGCCGCCAACATCACCGGAAAGATATTGCTCTTTGTAACCACGAACCGAGTTCTCACCACCAATCGTCAGACGTTCGCTGCCATAAAGCCGATCGGGCGACCACTGGGCATACAGACTACTCAGCCACCACATTTTCTGCGTCACCGGTCGCTGATAGCTACTGCTGACACTCCATTTGCGGAATTGAGCTTTGGGGAGATCGTCATTTTTACCGCTGTCGCTTTCGGCATCAAACCAGGGCATCCCGCGACTCAGCATCGGGTTAAGCGTGGCCACCCCGCCCGCGACTTTTTGTGTATGGTTAAAGCCGATCTGCAGACTGGTCAGTTTGCGGCTGCTGCTTTGCAACAGCGTCTGGTTCAGCCAGTTATGGCTGACATAATGGTTCAGCCCGAGCTGAACGCCGGTTTTGATTTGCCCGTTGCGGAACAGCACCCATGAGCCGCTCAGGCGGTTAGAGATGTTATCGCCGTTGCTATACCAGTCGAAATTATTGGCGTTAAAGCGGCTGTGATAATTGCTCCAGCTATAGCTGTAATCCAGCAGCCCATAGCCATAAGGCACGCTGACGCCCGCCTGGAAATTTTGCGCGTCACGCCAGTCGCTGAACGCACTGCTGCGACCGCCGCTGACAAACCAGCGATCGGCAATACCCAGCAGGTCATTACCCACCAGCGAGGCGGAAAGCTGACCCGTGCCTGTCGTTCGCTGGCCGCTGTTGTCTATATTCAGCCCCAGCGTCAGCGGGAATTCAGGTGTGCTGGTCAGATTGACAATGGAATAACCGGGCTTAGCTGACGGGATGATTTCAATCTGAACCGGCGTGGTACGCAGCCGGTTTATCTGCTCCATACCCTGTTCAATGTCGCGTAAATTTAAAATGCGACCGGCACCGGTCGGGAATGCCATTTTCAACTGACGTGAACGGGCACCCTGCAACCGAATTTCTTCCAGCCGTCCCTCCAGCACGGTGATAATTAAAACGCCGTGCGACAGATTCTGTTCTGTCAGGAAGGCCCGGCTGGTGATATAGCCGCGCTGGACGTACCATTCTGATATTTCGCGTACCAGCTGATTAATGCGCGCCAGACTCAGACACTGATTGATATAGGGCGCGACGAGTTTCGCCTGCTTATCTGGCGTAATTAACGTCGCCTGTTGCAGGGTAATCTGGCGGATATCGAAACAGGGACCACTGGCTGGAGCTGGCACGGTTTTTTGCAGCTCAACCTGATGCGCCTGCGTTAACGCGTCGCGCTGCTGCTGATCCTGTTGCAGACGCTGCTGCTGCTGATTCTGAATAAGGTCAAGATCACCGGGCGTAACCGGCGCAGCCATGAGATTGCTGATAAACAAACTGGCTCCGAAAACCAGCCACTTCCCTGTATGAGGCATTTTCATCGAAGTATTAACGGCACTTATTGTAAGTTTTGTGTAAGGACAGGCGTGCAGACTACCACCTTAACAATCAGAAGTTCCTTATTGACTTGAAAAAAATATGTAATTTCGGAAAAAGTGAAATTATCCGTAAATAATTAATCCTTAAATCAAATTCACAGCTGTCTTGCAACTTTCGCAGGATGCCGCTCTTTTTGATTGTTAAGGGAATGAAAGTATTGTCCTGCATGCATAAATATTTATACGCGCGGGATTATTGTTACTTATAGCAGTACGCAGGTATTAACAGGTTTAAAAGCAGTGATGGCGATATCTTCGTGATCAGAGATGAGGTTTCAAATGACACTCTGCCCTGAATGCAAAAAGGCCCGCAAAGTAGCGGGCCTTTAACCGGATAAAACACAGCAACCATTATTTTTCATGGTAGCGATGCACTGCCGGATAGTATTCCAGTCCATACAGCTGGCTCAGTGGCAGCAGCAGTTCAACGTTAATATCATGTACACGCTCACTCGCCACAGGGCCGCTCAGCAGCTGTTCAAACCAGGCTATCAGTTTCTGTTTCATCTCAGGTTCTCCGCATCAGTTGATGCCCTGAGTAAACCCGCTTATGCGCCCGATCAGAACCAAAAATTTCTGCGCTGCTTATGCCGAAAATGGCATAACGCGCCTTGCCTGGTACACCATCAGCCGCCGCCAGACACCGGCTGCTCAGAACATTTACTGCGTTATCAGCGTCACCCAGTTCGCACCTTTACCAGCTGGCGCTTCAGCGACGCGTTTAAGTTCGCCGCTGGAGGGATTGATGGCGTAGCTGCCAATCACCGCACTCTTTTCTCCGCTGACGATCAGCCATTTGCCCTGTGCATCGATCGCGATACTGCGCGGCTGTTTTTCCACCGGCCAGCTACTGACGAGTGTTAACTCACCCGACTGCTTATCGACCCGGTAACCGCTGACAGTGCTGGAGGTGCGCTCGGTCACATAGATAAATTGCCCATCCGGCGTGATTTTAATGTCTGCCGCCCAGATACGCGGCGTCGGATCGCTGTAGCCCGCAGGACGCTGCTCGCCATGCTGCAGGTTATATTTCTTCGCCACCGCGTTGGGCCAGGTTTTTAATGGCGTCAGCGTGCCATCGGCCGCGCGCCGGAACTGCGTAATGGTGCCGCTCATCTCCGCGAGGTTATAGAGGAAGCGATTGTCCGGTGAAATCACGGAATGCCGTGCGCCGCTGTTCTTCTCGCCCTGCACAAATCCCGCACCCAGCGGCGTGATGGCCCCGTCACTGGCGAAGGCATATTGCAGTACCCGATCAGCGCCAAGGTTGCCAACATAGAGCGAATGATTACTGACGTCGGTGATCACCGAATGGGCATGCGGCCCGGTTTTCACTTCGCCGGTGACCTGCGTGGTCACAATGCCTTTGTCATCAATCCGGTTACTGGTGACGATATCGCTGTTATAGGAGGCGGCCAGCAGGTAGCGCCCGCGCTTATCGGTAGTGATCCAGGGAAAGCTGGCCGTAACCGGCGTCACCGCCAGTTTCTGCAGATCACCGTGTGGACGGGTGACGCGCCAGCTGATGATTGCGTAAGGCGGCGAGCGCAGCGCACCATAGAGATGTTTACCATCCGGGCTGGCCGCGAGCGGCATAATCTTTTTCCCGGCGGGCGTATCGCCCCGCCATTGCAGGCTGCCATTCGCCTCGCTGAGCTGATAGCGGGATACCGTGCCGGATTCGGCATTCGACACATAAACAAAGGTTGTCGCCCACAGCGGGGTGCAACACAGCAGCGGCAGAAGTGCCAGCGCCGTTTTCAGACGGATCATAGGGTCACCTTGATAAGTAGTGTCTGCGTCAATGCGCAGCAGGAATTACGCTAACCCTGTCTGATGAGACTGGCTTTGTGCAACTGACTGAAATTATACCTGAAAGCCTGGAGATGTGACGGAGATGTTATTTTAAAAGGCGGGGTCTGAGAGGTGATGCCTTCCCCCGGTGAAAGGAGAAGGCATATACATGCTGCTACCCGGTTTTCGCGATCATTTTATAGTAGCGGTTAAGCCACTTGCCGCTGTTAAGTCGCCACCAGAAGAAGATGCCACGCACCGTCCAGTCAAGGAACATCCCCAGCCAGACGCCGGTGACGCCCATGCCAAGCTGGATGCCCAGCAGATAACCGACCACCACGCGCGCGCACCACATGCTGAACATCGACACATACATGGTGTAACGCGCATCGCGTGCGCCTTTAAGGCCCGCAGGCAGCACCCATGATGCGGCCCAGAGCGGCATAAACAGCGCATTCAGCCAGAGCAGATGTTTCGTTACGTTGATCACTTCCGGGTCGCTGGTATAGAACCGCGCCAGCAACCCGGCCAGCGGCACCGTCAGCAGCGCTATCGCGCTCAGGCAGGCCGTTGCCAGCCAGAAAACATGCCGCACCTGACGCTCCGCCTGGAAGACCTGATTTTTGCCCAGACGGGTACCGGTAATGATGGTTGATGCGGAACCCAGCGCGTTGCCCGGCAGGTTGATCAGCGAGGCGACCGAGAAGGCGATAAAGTTACCCGCAATCTCACTGGTGCCCATGCCTGCCACAAACACCTGCGTCAGCAGTTTACCGCCGTTGAACAGCACCGACTCGATACTGGCAGGCACACCTATACCTAAAACTTCCATCAGAATGCTGCTGTTCCATCGCCGGAAATAGCTCGACAACGTGATCTTCAGCGAGGCGTTAAAGCCGATCATCAGCACGTAAATCACCGCGATCGCCCCGATATAACGGGTGATGGTCAGCCCGAGTCCGGCACCGATAAACCCTAAACCGTCCCACGAGAAGCAGCCATAGATCAGCACGCTACTGATGATGATGTTGAGGATGTTCATGCCGCCGTTAATCAGCATCGGGATTTTGGTGTTACCCGCGCCACGCAGCGCCCCGCTGCCGATCAGCGTGATGGCCGCTGCCGGGTAGCTCCAGGCGGAGGTCTGCAGATAGCTCAGCGCCAGCGCTTTAACTTTGGGGTCGGCGGCACCGGCGATGGCATCGACGATGAGATGGCCCCAGAACTCAATGGCGATCACCAGCACAAAGGCAAGTATTGTCATCATCGCCAGCGACTGACGCGTGGCGGCGCGGGCGCGCTTGCCGTTGCGTTTTGCCAGACTGAATGCCACCACCACCGTGGTACCGAGATCGATAGCCGCAAAGAACGAGATGATCACCATGTTGAAGCTGTCGGCCAGGCCAACGCCCGCCATCGCCTCTTTGCCCAGCCAGCTGACCAGGAAGGTGCTCAGTACGCCCATCAACAGCACACAGGCGTTCTCGAAGAAGATAGGCACTGCTAATGGCGATATTTCACGCCAGTAGAGCGTGCGATAAGAGCGGCGTTTCGGGTACCACGCCGTGCGCTTAATCGCCTGCATCACTGCTACGCCGGGATTTTGCAAAGGATTACCAAATCAGAAGAGACTGACGAGATCTAATGATGATAGTGGGCAGAGAAATATGCAAAGTCTTTCCGGGACAAATTAATCATGGTTACAAACTTTTTCGTTCAGATTCGGCAGATTCTGCCCCACCAGGCTGACCGCTGTAGCAAACCTGATTATTTCCGGGACGTTACGATCGCCTGTCATCACGATGCCGCTAGCTGCATTGTCGCTCCCTTGTCATTTGCAGCGCAACAGACACGGCGACACCGCCTGTTTCGATCATAAAGATTTTCTTACCGAATTTTAATGATGTGTGTTCCGGCTCAGCGCCGTACCGGTCAGATTACGCGCGTCGTTAGCGCAAAAAAAAGGCGATCACAGATTCTTCACCAATCTCTGCAACAAACCCGCTAAGCTTGGGGCAAATTGCGGAAAAAAATGGAAGGAGAAACCATGCCGACACTACGGAAAAACCTGACCAGCCAGCAGGCGCTGGATGAACTCGAACGCCTTTACGATGGTGCCGTTGATGCGCTGCGTGCGGCGATTAAAGTGTTTACCGAAAACGGAACGCTGCCCGATGCCGCGGAACGGGAAAAAGGACTCTTTGTTTACCCGGAGCTGCGCATCACCTGGCACGGTGAAGGTCCGCAGCAGAACCGCACGCGTGCCTGGGGCCGCTTTACCCATACCGGCAGTTACAGCACCACCGTTACCCGTCCGGCATTACTGCGCCACTATATTTCAGAACAACTGGCGATGCTGGAGAAAGAGTATCAGCTGGAGATCGACGTGGTGCCGTCCAGCCAGGAGATCCCCTATCCTTACGTGATCGACGGTTCCGATCTGTCGCTGGATCGCACCATGAGCGCCGGTATTGCGCGCCACTTCCCGACCACAGAGCTGTCACAGATTGGCGATGAGACCACCGACGGTCTGTTCCACGCCGACGCCAAATTTCCGCTGTCGCACTTCGACGCGCTGCGCACCGACTTTTCCCTGGCCCGCCTGCGTCACTACACCGGCACCAGCGTAGAGCACTTCCAGCCGTTTGTGCTGTTCACCAACTACACCCGTTATGTGGATGAGTTCGTGCGCTGGGCGATTGAGCAGGTGCGCGATCCCAACACCCCTTACGACAGCCTGGCCTGTGCGGGTGACGTGGTGCTGACGGCCGACACCGCCAACAGCGAGTCGATGCTTTCTGATCTGGCGTGGAAGAAGCATCAGATGCCTGCCTGGCATCTCACCTCGCCTAATCGTCGCGGCATCACGCTGATTAATATCGGTGTCGGCCCATCGAATGCCAAAACCATCTGCGATCATCTGGCGGTGATGCGTCCGCACGCCTGGCTGATGATTGGTCACTGCGGCGGTCTGCGCGAGAGCCAGCGGATCGGCGACTATGTGCTGGCCCATGCCTATCTGCGTGACGATCACGTACTCGACAGCGTGCTTCCGCCAGACATCCCGGTGCCAAGCATTGCCGAAGTGCAGCGCGCACTGTATGACGCCACCAAATCGGTAAGCGGCATGCCAGGCGAAGAGGTGAAGCAGCGCCTGCGTACCGGCACCGTGGTGACCACCGACGATCGCAACTGGGAGCTGCGCTACTCTGCGTCGGCCCTGCGCTTTAACCTGAGCCGCGCGGTAGCGGTCGATATGGAGAGCGCTACCATTGCCGCGCAGGGTTATCGTTTCCGGGTGCCGTACGGCACGCTGCTGTGCGTCTCCGACAAGCCGCTGCATGGCGAGATCAAGTTGCCCGGTCAGGCAAACCGCTTCTATGAGGGGGCGATTTCAGAGCATCTGCAGATTGGTATTCATGCGGTTGAGCTGTTGCGCGCCGAGGGTGACAAGTTACATTCACGCAAGTTGCGGACGTTTAATGAGCCGCCTTTCCGGTAGGTGTATCGCCGCTGGCTCGGGGAGTTTTGTTCGCTGCGCGAACGGGCTGGCAGAAGGGCTGATGCCGGGGATTGTTCGCTGCGCGAACGGGCTCTGAGCGGGGTTTCGTTCGCCTGATCAGTTGGGCAGTTTCAGACACGCCTCTGCAGGCGACCGACAAGGGGCGCCAGTCGCCGCGCCCCTTGACCCCCGGCTCCGGCCTGCTTTACCGCCGCTTCGCGGTCCCTTCGCTTCTTCCGGATTTCTCCCGGACCGGCAGGACGCGCCATCCCTGGCGCGAACCCGCCTCTTCGCGACATCCCTGTCGCTCGTCCTGAAATCCCTCATCCGCTCAGCGGTTCAGATGGCCTCCCTGCCCCCTCGCTGTTATCTCTTCTTTCTGTGTTGGCACGTTTATCGCTTTACGTTTCCGGGATTGGCTTTGGCTTTGGCTTTGGCTTTGGCTGTGGCTGTGGCTTTGGCTTTGGCTTTGGCTTTGGCTGTGGCTTTGGCTTTGGCTTTGGCTTTGGCTGTGGCTTTGGCTTTGGCTTTGGCTTTGGCTTTGGCTTTGGCTTTGGCTTTGGCTTTGGCTTTGGCTTTGGCTTTGGCTTTACAGTTCAGCAGACAATACAGCACCAGAGAAAACAAAAAGAAATCACAGGCGGGGGTTTCTCAGAGGCATCCGAAGCGCTGAGGAACAACCGGAGGCGAGGATGAGCCGACAGGACGTCGGCGAAAGGACGGTTCGCGCCAGGGATGGCGCGTCCGGACGGTCCGTCGGCCGCAGGGCGTGACGAAGGCACCCCGCACAGCGGGGCGCGCAGGCTGCCGGACGCCGGGATTGTTAAGGGGCGGGCGTCCGCCCCTTGACGCGTCCGCCTGCATGGGCAACCTGAAACTCCCCATCGCCTGGCGGGCGAAACCTGCTCAAAGCCAGCCCGCTGCAACGCGTACCCCGCTCATACCTGCCCGCCGCGAGGCGAAACTCACCCCGCCGCCAGGCACCCATCAGGCACTTAACCACCCAAGCTTAATCACAAACAGAATCGACAGGATCACCAGCGCCGCATTCACCTCTTTCGCACGACCGCTCAGCAGCTTCACCAGCGTCCAGGTAATAAAACCAAACGCGATGCCGTTAGCAATAGAATAGGTCAGCGGCATGGTCAGCGCAGTCACGGTAACCGGCGCGGCCGTGGTGATATCTTTCCAGTCGATATCTGCCAGTCCCGATGCCATCAGTACCGCCACAAACAGCAGCGCAGGCGCAGTGGCGTAAACCGGCACGCTGGAGGCCAGCGGCGAGAAGAACAGTGCCAGCAGGAACAGCACACCCACCACGATCGCGGTCAGTCCGGTACGGCCACCGGCACTCACGCCCGCCGCCGATTCCACATAACTGGTGGTGGTCGAGGTGCCGAGCAGTGAACCAAACAGTGCAGCCGCACTGTCGGCAATCAGCGCACGCCCCATCTTGGGCACATTGCCCTGCTCATCCGCCAGACCGGCACGTTTAGTCACGCCCAGCAGCGTGCCGGTGTTATCAAACACATCGACAAACAGGAAGGCAAAGATCACGCTGATCAGGCCGACGTTAAATGCCCCGGCGATATCCAGCTGCAGGAAGGTCGGTGCAATCGACGGCGGCGCAGAGAAGACGCCCGCGAACGGCGACAGACCGATGCCCATCGAGATAAAGGTCACCAGCAGGATGCCGATCAGCACCGCACCGGTCACGCGACGCGCTTCCAGTACCACGATCACCACAAAGCCAAGCATCGCCAGCAGCGGACCCGGTTTGGTCAGATCGCCAATGCCCACCAGCGTCGCCGGGTTATCGACCACGATGCCCGCCCCTTCCAGGGCAATAATCGCCAGGAACAGCCCGATACCTGCACCAATCCCGGCGCGCAGCGGCAGCGGGATACTGGCAATAATCCACTCGCGGATTTTAAACAGCGACATCGCGAAGAAAATTACCGCCGAGAGAAACACCGCGCCCAGCGCAACCTGCCACGTGTAGCCCATGTGCAGCACCACGGTATAGGTGAAGAAGGCGTTCAGTCCCATGCCGGGTGCCAGCGCAATCGGGTAGTTGGCGATCAGACCCATCAGCACGCAGCCAATCGCCGCCGCCAGACAGGTCGCGACAAACACCGCGCCCTTATCCATGCCGGTTGCGCCCAGAATGCTCGGGTTCACAAACAGAATATAGGCCATCGCCAGGAAGGTAGTGATCCCGGCGATAATCTCGGTACGAACCGTGGTGTTATGCGCTTTGAGTTTGAATAGTTTTTCTAACATCATCATCTCTCGATACAGGAGACAGCCGTCTCTCTTGCTAAAGGGGTTTGTATGCTGATTATTCTGTTTCCGGGACAGGGTTACCGGCCGCTGCATACTTGCGTGCCAGAACCGCCTGAAATCCCTGCGTTACCCACTGCCCAAAGCAATTGCCATGCCATCTGCCGACGCAATCGATTACCTGGCAGAGCCGGACGCGCCTAAGAAGATTCCGAACCAAAACGAGGCGCGATTATGGTGCAATGCACCGATCCCGCGCAATCGTTTTCCTGCGGCAAATCAGTAACCCCCAAAAACTCTGCGCCAGCGCACGCTTCCATACTCTCACAGGCGAAGCGGGTCACGTTTCAGTACGCTGCCTCAGCAACCTTCTCTGGCCTGTGTAGACTCCAGAATTAACTCTTTCGTAACATTGAGGCCGCGCCATGAAGCCAGCGATTTTGGTGGTGGATGATGATCCTGCTGTCTGTGACGTCCTGCAGGATGCGTTAAGTGAACATCTGTTAACGGTCTACCGCTGTCATCAGGGACGCGAGGCGCTATCGATGCTCAGCGAGCACCCGGAGATTTCGCTGGTGATGCTGGATATGATGCTGCCCGATACCAACGGGCTGCTGGTGTTGCAGCAGCTCCAGCGTCAGCGACCCGAGGTACTGGTGATTATGCTGACCGGTATGGGGTCAGAAGCGGAGATGGTGGTGGGTCTGGAGATGGGCGCAGACGACTACATCGCCAAGCCTTTTAATCCCCGCGTGGTGGTGGCCCGCGCCCGTGCCGCTTTGCGTCGCAGCGGGCGTATTGCACAGGCCGATCCTGAACAGGCGGGCTGGCGGTTTAGCGGCTGGCAACTGGACGATGGCCGCTGCCAGCTGTTTAATCCGCAGCGCGAACTGGTGCCGCTGACCCAGGGAGAATACAGCCTGCTGCGCGCGCTGGTGCGTCACGCCCGTAAGGTGCTGACCCGCGATCAGCTGCTGGAGCTGACCCACAGTGAAAGTCTCGATGTGTTTGACCGCACCATCGACGTGCTGATTATGCGACTGCGCCGCAAAATTGAAACCAACCCGCATCAGCCTGATCTGATTCGCACCATTCGCGGGCTGGGTTACGTCTTTTCCGCTGACGTGATGAAACCGGAAATCGCGCCGCGCGCCAGCCAGATCGCCTGAGTCATTCTGAGCGACCTGCCAGTGACAGGCGTGCTCACCTCAGTCGTCATACGTTCCGCCCCAGGCACGCGGCACCAGATCCCCCTGTGCCTCTCCGCTTTCAACCATTGCCAGAATTTTTTCCGCCACGCGCTCAGGCGCGTGCGCGAATGCGGCGCTCTGCTCAGCCTGCGCAATCGCGGCTTCCTGTCCCAACTTCACCGACTGATAAAATTCTGAGCGGGTCATAAACGGATACACCGTGGAAACCGTAATCCCGGCCTCAGCCAGTTCCAGCCGCGCCACGCCGGAGAGCATATTCAGCCCCGCTTTGGAGCTGGTATAGGCCGCCGACCCTGGATACGTTGCCAGCGTCGCCCCGGAGCTGACGTTGATAATGCGCCCTGCGCCCTGCCGCCGCATTGGTGGGATCACCGCCTGCATCATCATCAGCGGGGCAATCAGGTTCAGCTCAAGCAGCGCCCTGAAATCCGCCGCCTCTATTTCCTCAACCGCCGCGTACAGCCCCTGACCAGCATTATTGATGAGCACATCAATCCGGCCAAAGCGTGCCAGCCCCTGTCTGACGGCGTTTGCAATCTGGCCAGGCTGAGTCACATCGCAGGCTACTGCCAGCGCTTTGCCTGATCCATCCGCGAGAGCATCCAGTCGGTCTTTGCGTCGTGCCAGTAAGATAACCCGCGCACCCGCCTGCTGCGCCGCACGCGCCGTGGCTTGACCGATCCCCGACGATGCGCCGGTAATCATGATTACTGCTTCTTCAATTTTCATTCCATACCATCCTGCTCAAAGACCAGAGAGCGAGAATAATCCTCAGCCGGTTGCGCGGCGGCTGCAATCCTGCCTAAAATTTGCCCATTCCTGCTTTCTCCTGTCAGGCGCTGAATCCGCCGGAGTCACGCAATATGAAAGGCCTTGAAGCGTTAAGAGATGAAGTGCTGGCGTGCGCGGCAGACGACCTCACTGCGACGACGATTCCGCGCGTGGATCTCTATCGCGTCAGCCAGCCGATGGCTCTGCCGCCAGAAATCTATCCGCCGTTCGTCAGCCTGATTCTGCAGGGAGAAAAAAGGCTGCAGGTGGGCGCACAATCCATCCGCTATTCCGCAGGTGAAATGTTTACCGCGTCGTTCGATCTGCCCGCCACTGGCGACATCACTGAAGCCAGCGAAGCCTCGCCCTATCTCGCCGTACGTCTGACGCTCGATTTCGCCGCCATCAGCGATCTGCTGCATCAGATGCCTGTGACCGCTCTTCCCGCTACGAACAAAGGCATTTCGGTTAACAGGGTGGATGATGCGCTGGCGGATGTCTGGCTGCGGATGATGCGCCTGCTGACAAAACCGGAGGAGATCGCGGTGATGGCGCCGCTGGTGGAGCGCGAGATGCTTTACCGGCTGTTGCAGGGTACGCAGGGCGGCGTGCTGCGTCAGGCAGCAGAGTTAAACGGGCATTTTGCGAAGATCAGAAAGGCGCTGGTCTGGCTGCGCGCGCACTATGCTACCGCGTTTCGCATTGAGACGCTGGCAGCGATGGCGGGCATGAGTCTGTCGGCCTTCCATCGTGGCTTTCGGGCCAGCACCGGGCTTTCGCCGCTGCAGTATCAAAAACATCTCCGGCTCTATGAGGCGCGCAAAGCGCTGGTGCTGCGGCCCGGCAATGTCGCCGCCGTCGCGGCAGATGTGGGCTACGAGAGTCTGACGCAGTTTACCCGGGAATATGCGCGCCTGTTCGGTGAACCGCCCGCACGCAGCATCAGAAAACTCAGGCTGACCGGCACTGAAACATGACAGGTAAGCGAACTTGATGCGCCCTGCCATTCTGCGCTCAGTGGAGGGCAACTCACAGAAAGCCGTTCGCATAGTCATTACACAGCAGCCAGCGCGGCGCTTCATCTTCATTCAGCGGGTTGAAACGGGCCAGCGGCGTCAGAAACACGTTGTCATTTTCATCATCGTTGGGCATCGATACCTCACCCACCAGCACGTCGCCGAAGCCGTTTTCGCCCCAGAAACTGTGCCAGACGCCCGCCTCCAGCGTCACGCTTTCACCCGGAGAGAGTCGCAGCTGTGTTCCGGCAGCATGGATCTGGCGCAGGCCATCCAGCGACACCACCACCGGCGTGTCAGCCAGCCCGTCACTGTCGTGGTTATGCAGTTCGACAATCAGGTTGCCGCCGCCCCGATTGATGATGTCTTCCATCTTGCGCGGATGATAGTGCATCGGCGTCAGTTGCCCTTCGCGCACGTGCATGATCTTCTCGGCGTAGGGTTTATGCCACGGCTGTCCACCTGGCGAGCCGTTACGCAGCGTAAACAGCGTCAGGCCAGTCTGCATAAAATCTGCCGCGTCAAAGCTGGTGAGATCCCAGCCCAGCCGTAGCGCCAGAATCTCCTGTATCACGTCGCGATCCTGCGCACGCCACTGGCTGACGCTGTAATCGGCCCACGGCGGCAGATGCACATCCTGCTGGCGGAAGAACTCGCGGGTATGCTGCAGGTAGTCATTAACCTCTGAACGTTGCATGGTGGTCTCCTGAGAGCGGCACCCGAAGGTGCCGCCCTGACGCTTATTTCACCGTCCAGCCCTGATAGCTGCCGATATTATTACGATCGATCAGTTTCACCGGGATCAGCACCGGTTTATCCGGCGCGGGTTTGCCCTGCAGAATGTCATAACCAATCTCGACCGCTTTGGCTGCCATGACCTGCGGATCCTGGGCTGGCGTGGCGACGAAAAGTGAGTTTTTGCGCTTCAGCGCCTCTTCCCCGTCCGGCGATCCATCGACGCCCACGATAAAGAATTCGCTGCGCTGCGCCTGTTTCGCGGCTAAGTCCGCGCCAATCGCAGTCGGGTCGTTGATGGCAAACACGGCGTCAATTTTCGGGTTAGCCGAGAGCAGACCGGTCATCACTTCCAGTCCGCCTTCACGACTGCCTTTGGCGTTCTGGTTGTACGAGAGCAGCTTGATGTCCGGATGGGTTTTCAGCTCGTTCATGCAGCCTTCAACACGGTTCTGTACGGCTGAAACCGGCGGTCCGTTGATGATAACCACGTTGCCTTTGTTCTTCAGGCGGTCAGAAATATATTTACAGGCCATTGCGCCCGCCTCGGTGTTATCGGAGGTGATGGTCGCATTGGCACCATCGGCGGCCACGTCGACCGCCACCACCACGATACCGGCGTCACGCGCCCGCTTCACCGCCGGGGCGATCCCTTTGGAGTCCGCGGCGTTGAGGATAATCATGTCGACTTTGGCCGCAATAAAGTTATCAATCTGGCCCACCTGCTGACCAAGGTCGTAACCGCTGGAGACCAGCGTGACATTGACCTTATCGCCCGCCAGCTGACGCGCCTTCATCTCTGCGCCTTTAGTGATCTGCACGAAGAAGGGGTTAGCCAGGTCGCCGACCGTGACGCCGATAGATTTGAGTTCTTTTGCCTGAGCCAGGCCGGTGCTGAACAGCGTTGCCGCCAGCAGCCCGGTTACAATCGGATTAAAACGCATAGACCTTCTCCTGCTGTTTTCAAGGTGCCAACCGCTTAATGGCGTTTTTGGGTGGCGGCGGCGACACGGCGCCTCCGCCCTTTTAAGCCTCAGCTCACATGATGACGGGTGCGGTATTTGTCGATCAGGACCGCGATGATGATTACCGCGCCCTTGATCACCAGCTGCCAGAAATAGGAGACGCCCATCAGCGTCATGCCGTTATTCAGCGTGGCGATAATCAGTGCGCCAATCAGGGTGCCGGTGATGGTGCCGATGCCGCCGACAAAGCTGGTGCCGCCGAGGATCACCGCCGCAATCGCATCCAGCTCGTAGCCGACGCCGAGGTTGCCGTTGGCGCTGTAGAGCCGCGAGGCGCTCATTAAGCCGCCCAGCCCCGACAGCAGGCCGCTCATGCCGTAGACAAACAGCAGCACCACGCCAACCTTGATGCCGGTAAGACGTGCCGCCTGGATGTTGCCGCCGACCGCGTAGATATGAACGCCCAGCGTGGTGCGGCGCAGGATGAACCAGCAGATGGCGATCACCGCAAAGGCAATCACAATCAGCCACGGCACCGGCCCGAGATAGCCGTTACCAATCCACTCAAAGTTAATATCGGAGTTAATCACCGTGGTGCCGTTCGCCAGCAGATAAGCCGCCCCGCGCAGCGCGGTGTAGGTGCCGAGCGTGACGATAAAGGGAGGCAATCCGGCCCAGGCGACCAGGATACCGTTGAACAGCCCCATCACCAGACCCGCGCCCAGCGCCATCGGAATGGTCAGCGAGGCAAGCATCGGATCCAGCGACGCCACCAGCGCGACCACTGCCGTGGTGCCCAGCATTGACCCTACCGACAGGTCGATACCGCCGGTCAGAATGACAAAGGTCATGCCCGCCGCCAGCACGATATTGATCGACGCCTGGCGGGTGATATTCAGCAGGTTCGCTTCGGTAAAGAAGTTCGGCGTAACGAAACCAAACACCGCCACGATCAGGATCAGAATCGGCAGGATACCTACCGTTTGCAGCAGATCACCCATCAGGGCGCGTTTCAGCGTCGGCGCGTTAGTGCGGGCCAGTTGTGACATGGTGGTCTCCTCAGATTTAGCCTGCTGACGTGCTGTGCGCACCGGTTGCCAGCGTCATAATATTTTCCTGACTGATGTGGCTGCCCTCCAGTTCACCGACGATGGTGCCTTCGTGCATCACGTAAACGCGGTCGCTCATGCCGACCACTTCCGGCAGTTCGCTGGAGATCATTAAAATCGCCACGCCCTGCCGCGCCATCTCCTGCATCATGCGGTAAATCTCGCTTTTCGCGCCGACATCAACACCGCGCGTCGGCTCATCAAGGATCAGAATGCGCGGACCAATCGCCACCCAGCGCGAGATCAGCAGCTTCTGCTGGTTGCCACCTGACAGGCCGCCCGCCCGGACCTGAGCGTGCGGTACACGAATATTGAGGGAGGCGATCGCCTCCGTAGCGATGGTCTGCCCTTTGCGGCGGTTGAGCATCCCGTAACTGGCGTCGCGCTCCAGCGTCGCCATCACGATGTTCTCCTGCGCCGCCATCTCCAGAAACAGCCCCTGCTCTTTGCGGTTCTCGGTGAGGAAACCGATGCCGCGCGCAATCGCATCGCGCGGCGAATGAATGGTGACCTTCTCGCCGTCGATCCAGATCTCGCCCTCTTTCGGCTTATGCACGCCGAAGATCAGCTGCGCCAGTTCGCTGCGCCCCGCACCCACCAGCCCGGCCAGCCCGACAATTTCCCCTGCCCGCACAGCCAGACTGCTGGGATGCACTTTGCCGCCGTCGGTCAGATGATTCACCGCCAGCCGGATGTCGCCCAGCGGGATAGCGCGGTCTTTGTTAAACAGGTCGCTGAGCGGCCGCCCGACCATCATCCGCACCAGTTCGCTGGCGTTGAGCTGGTCACGCGTCAGGCTGCCGACATACACCCCGTCACGCAGCACGCTGACGCGGTCGGACAGCTCATAGACCTCCGCCATACGGTGACTGATGTAGATGATCGCCATGCCTTCGCTGCGCAGCCGTTTAATCAGCGCGAAGAGCTGTTCAGTTTCACGGTTTGAGAGCGCGGCGGTCGGCTCATCCATCACCAGGATGCGGCTGTTGCGCTGCAGTGCGCGGGCGATCTCGACCTGCTGTTGCTCGGCGATGCTCAGACGACTGACAAGATCCCAGGCGCTGAACTGCGCGCCGAGCCGGTCAATCACCCGCTGCGCCTCTTCGGCCATCTGCCGCCGCTTCACCAGCCCGCCGGGCGCGATTTCACTACCCAGAAAAATGTTCTCCGCCACCGTCAGGTTGGGTGCCAGGTTGATCTCCTGATAAATCAGGGTGATCCCGGCAGCCAGCGCCTCTTTCGGCCCCTTAATCGTATAGGGCTTGCCTTCAATGAGAATTTCCCCGCTGCTGGCGGTATAGGCACCGGCCAGAATCTTCATCAGTGTGCTTTTACCCGCGCCGTTCTCTCCCATCAGCGCGTGAACCTCACCGGGATACACCGTGAGATCGACGCCCTTCAGGGCATAAAAATTGCCGAAGCGTCGGGTAATGCCCCGCATTTCCAGTATCGGTGTGGCTGTCATCGCCCTGCTCCTGCGGACTGTGGATAGCCGCCAGTTAAGCAACGCCAGATAAACGGAAAATGTCAGCGGCCATTCATATTTGTCATAAATGCCCGACGTCACGCTCCTATACTCGGCCCACGGTTGCCGTGAAGAAGAGGTCGTGGGATGCAGCACAGTTATCCGTGGCAGGCCGGGGCGCGTGGCCGCCTGTTGATGTTCAATCTGCTGGTGGTGTTGGTCACGCTGATGGTGAGCGTGGTGGCGATCGTCGGCTTTCGTCATGCCGGGGCGATTCAGGAGCAGGCACAGGCGCAGACGCTGGCAGATATGAACGGCAGCCTGGCGCTGGCACGTGACACCGCCAACGTGGCGACGGCGGCCGTGCGGCTGTCGCAGGTGGTCGGGGCGCTGGAGTATCAGAGCGAATCACAGCGGCTGCAGCAGAATCAGCAGGCGTTACAGCAGTCGCTGAGCCTGCTGGCGAGTGCGCCGCTGGCGGCCCGTCAGCCGGAGCGCATCGCCCGGATCCGCGCCCGCAGCCTGATGCTGGAGCAGACGATTAACAGCCTGCTGCTGAACAGCCATCAGCGGCATCTGCAGCGCAACAACATGCTGAGCGATCTGTGGCAGACGCAGATTCTGCTCAGTCATATCGACCAGCGGGTGCAGCGGGAACAGCGGACGCGGCCGGATGCCGCACTGCGCGAGCAGACCGAACGGCTGATCACCATCGCCATCCGTACGCCCTCGCCCATCGCCGTGATTGAGCAGCTTCAGCAGATCATGACGCAGTGGCGCACGGTGCCGCTGACGGGTGTCACCGGCGAGCAGGTACAGCGGCTGCTCGCCACTCAGCAGCGCCTGCTGCCGCTGGCGGAGGCGCTGGAGCAGAGTGACCTGGCGATCGCCTACGCCACCTACCGGATTAAAGCGCTGGTGGCGATGCTGAACGACGATATCAATGCGTCGGTGCAGCAGGTTGCGTTGCAGAGCGAGGCGCGCACCCAGGCCACCCACCACGAACTCGACTCCATCATCGGCTTTATCGCCCTGTTTGTGCTGCTGGCGCTGGCGATCACTGGCTATGCCGGGATCTATATTTACCGCAATCTTGGGTCGAGCCTGACGGCGATTGCCGGGGCGATGACGCGGCTGGCGCAGGGCGAGCAGAACGTCAGCGTGCCGGGACTGCAACGGCGCGACGAGCTGGGCGAGCTGGCGCGGGCGTTTAACGTCTTTGCCCGCAATACCGCCTCGCTGGCCCACACCTCACGTCTGCTGAAAGAGAAGAGCAATCAACTGGAGTCTACGTTCCTGGCGATGCGCGACGGCTTTGCCCTGTTCGATAACAGCGGTCAGCTGGTGGTGTGGAACGCCCAGTATGCCGAGCTGCTCGGCATTGCGCCGCGTGAGCTGCATCGCGGCGTCCACTATCAGCAACTGCTGGCCCCGCTGGCGGTCGATCTGCACGATCCCGGTGAACAGCAGGAGATACGGCTGGCCGATGGCCGGACGCTGGAGCTGCGCTTCAGCCCGATCCCGCGGCGCGGCATGGTCAATACCGTGCTGGACCGGACCTCACGTAAAACGCTGGAGGAGGCGCTACAGCACAGTCAGAAGATGAAGGCAGTCGGCCAGCTGACCGGCGGCCTGGCGCACGACTTCAACAATCTGCTGGCGGTGATTATTGGCAGTCTGGCGCTGACCGAAGGCCAGCTGATGCCCGGCCCGCTGGCAACCCGGGTAGAACGGGCGCGGCAGGCCGCCGATCGCGCCGCCCAGCTGACGCAGCGTCTGCTGGCGTTTTCACGTAAGCAGGCGCTCTATCCGCGCGCGGTGTCGGTGGTCACGCTGGTGGATAACCTGCAGGGACTGCTGCAGCACTCGCTGCTGCCGGGACAGCAGCTGATCATTGATGCGCAGCGTCCCGGCTGGCTGGCCTGGATTGATGCCAGCCAGCTGGAGAATGCGCTGATGAATCTGGTGGTAAACGCGCGTGATGCGATGCATCAGCAAAGCGGCGAAATCCGGCTGCGTATCCGGAATCAGCGCCAGCCGCAAGGGAATGAAAAACGTGACCGGGTCACAATTGAGGTGATTGATCGCGGCTGCGGCATGTCGGCCGACGTCCGCGAGCAGGTTTTCGAGCCCTTCTTCACCACCAAAGCCACCGGCAGCGGCAGCGGACTGGGGCTGTCGATGGTTTACGGCTTTGTGCGGCAGTCAGGTGGGCAGATTGAACTGGACACTGCGCCGGGCCAGGGCACCACGGTGCGGCTGCTGTTGCCTCGAGCTTCGGAAGCCGCTGCTACTGCCGTCATCACCCCGCCACCGCCAAAGCCCGCCGAGGCAGAGGCAGCGAACAACCGGCTGATACTGGTGCTGGATGATGAACCGGCGGTGCGCCAGACGCTGTGTGAGCATCTGCACGAGCTGGGGTATCTGACGCTGGAGTGTGGCGACGGTGAAGCGGCGCTGGCGCTGCTGCGCCAGACGCCCGATATCGACCTGCTGATCAGCGACCTGATGCTGCCCGGCGAGATAAATGGCGCGGAAGTGATTCGCCAGGCGCAGCAGAACTGGCCGCAGCTGGCGACGCTGCTCATCAGCGGTCAGGATCTGCGTCACCAGCCGGTGACGCTGCCGCTGTGTGAGCGACTGGCGAAGCCCTGGCAGCAGGTCCAGCTGGTGCAGGCGCTCCAGCGCGCCTGGCAGCGCAGTGAACGGCTTAATCGCGCGCAGCAGGCTGCCACAGCGGCACCGGCTTGCCACTGATGTAGCGCTTACGCAGGCGGCTGGAGATCACATCCATCACCATAACCACCACCACCAGGATCAGCGTCAGGAACATCACCACGTCCCAGTTCCACAGCCGCATGTTCTCGGCGTAGACCAGGCCAACGCCGCCCGCGCCGACAAAGCCCAGCACCGCCGCTGAGCGGGTATTGGACTCAATCTGGTAAAGGCTCAGCGCCAGGAACTGCGGGAATGACTGGGTGAAGATGCCGAACCGGTGTTTCTGCAGGCTGTTGGCGCCGACCGCGCCCAGCCCGCGACTGGGTGAGCGCTCCACCGCTTCGTGCCCTTCGGCATAAAGCTTACCGAGCAGTCCCACATCCTGCAGGATAATCGCCAGCACCCCGGCCAGCGGCCCCATCCCCACCGCACGCACGAATATCAGTCCCCAGATCGCCATATCGATACCGCGCAGCACATCGAACAGACGCCGCACAAGGAACGCCAGCGGCTTCGCGGCGCGATCGTGCATCACATTGCGCGCCGCCAGAAACGACAGCGGCAGCGCCAGCAGCGAGGCCGTCAGCGTCCCGGCAAAGACAATCCCTAAAGTGATCCCCACCTGTGAAAAATAGTAGCCAAACGGCCAGTTCAGGAAGTCGTGCCAGACAAACATCCGCAGGAAATAGCGCCCCAGCTGCTGGCAGCCCATCAGCAGGCGCGACCACTCCAGGCCAAATACCGAGAAGAAAAAGAGGTAATAGAGCAGCACCGCCAGCGCCATCAGCCCGATGCGGCGCAGATAGCGCGGCTGCGCGGCGAACAGTTCACGATGCTGCTGCTTCAGCAGTGCGACATCCGGTACGTGGCTTATCATGTCCGATCTCCTGTGACACGGCGACGAAGCTGGCCGGATAGCGTGTCCAGCAGCGAAACCACGATCAGAATCAGCAGCAGCGTAATACTCACCTGATCGTAGCGGTCCAGTTTGATGTTGGTCATCAGCTCCTGGCCGATGCCGCCCGCGCCGACCAGTCCGAGGATGGTGGAGGAGCGAAAATTAATCTCCAGCCGCATAAAGCTGTAGGAGAGAAAAATCGGTTTCACCTGCGGCCAGAAGGCGAAGCGCATCCGCTGCAGCTTACTGGCACCGCAGGCGGCCAGGCCACGCACCGGCTTATCCGACGCCGACTCAATCGCCTCGTAAAACAGCTTGGTCAGGCTGCCCACGGTGTGCAGCGCCAGCGCCAGAAAGCCGGGGATCGCCCCGATGCCAAACGCCATGACAAACATCACCGCCCATGCCAGCTCTGGCATGGTGCGCAGAAAGGCAACAAAGGCGCGAATCGTCATCCGCACGCTGACCGGCGTCTGGGTATTATCGGCGGCAAAAAAGGCCAGTACCGCTGCCAGGGCGACGGCCACCAGCGTCGAAGCCAGCGCCAGCTGCAGCGTTTCCCAGATCAGCGGCAGCTGAATCGGCAGACGGTAGCCCCAGTAAGCCAGCGAGCCTTCGGTCTTACCGTCGGCAAACAGCAGCGGCAGATGCAGCACCGGCAGGATTTCGTGCAGATAGTCGAAGAAGTGCGGCAGTGACTGCCAGACGGTGAGCAGATTAAATTCTGCCACTCTCCCGGCCGCCAGATAGAGCGCCACCAGCAGCAGTGACCAGAGCAGTGTGTCACGTTTCTGCTGGCGGCGGATGCGTTGGTAATAGTGTTCGAAGTCGGTCAAAGGGGGTTCTCCGGCGCTAAAGCAGCGGGACGCAGGCGGGGTTGCCGCGTCCCGCCTTCCCCGTCTCGGCGGGGAAAGTCAGGGCGTCGTCGGCTTAGCCGCGGCTGCCTTTCATCAGGTCACGCTTCATGTCGATAATGCTTTTATAGTCAGCAACGGTCGCCTCACCGATATGCTGCTGGCCACCCACCGCTTTCACGAAGCAGGCGTGATCTTCCTTATCCAGCTTTTTAATTGCCGACACCACTTTCGCTTTGAAGTCAGCGGGCAGCTTGTTGCTGACCAGCACCGGCCCGTTGGGGATCAGCGGCGACTGCCAGATGATGCGGATCTGCTTCATCAGGTCCGGATGGTCCATGCGGATCAGACGGCCAAACGCGCCAGAGGTGTAGCCGCTGTTGTAGTCACCGACCAGTGAAGTCCAGGTGACCGCGCCATCAAACTGGTTGTTCAGCACGCCCAGAATGTCCTGCTCATGGCCGCCGGAGAAGGTCACGCTGGAGAAGGTGTTGTTATATTTGTCATCCACCGAGCCGCCGAACATCTTCTTAAACGCCTGGTTGGGCATCAGGAAGCCGGACGTCGAGTCGGGATCGGCCATGCCGAACGATTTGCCCTTCAGGTCTTCCAGCTTTTTATACGGGCTGTCCGCTTTGACGATGACGACAGAGTGGTAGCCGCGTGACTGATCTTTGTCATCGACTACGATGCCGACCACATCCACCGCTTTCGGGTCCTGAAGGTAGACCGAGGCAAACGAGGCTGGTGACATGCTCAGTACCATATCGATCTTGCCGCCCAGCAGGCCCTGGATCACGCCCGAATAGTCTGAGGCGTTGCGCATCTGGGTATCCACACCCAGCTCTTTATCAAAGAAGGTCTTCACACACTGATTGTCGCCGATCTGCTGGGTGGCGTTCTGCCCACCCAGAATCCCCAGATTAAGCTGTTTTGGCGCATCCGCTGCGCTGACACCCAACGCCATGACACTGGTCAGAAGTGCTAAAGAAGTCAGTTTCATTCGGAATTATTCTCTTGCTGTGGACGTTAATGGATTTGGTTAAGTTCATCGCCGTACAGCTGGTGAAGCAGGCTGTCGGTGAGTCGGGAAGGATGTCCGTCAAACAGCACCACGCCGCGCTGAATGCCAATCACCCGGGTGCAGTAGCTTTTCACCAGCTCAATCGAGTGCAGGTTGACCATCACGCTGATCCCCTGCTCGCTGACCTGACGCAACACATCCATGATGCGTTTGGTATTTTTAGGGTCGAGTGACGCCACCGGCTCATCGGCCAGCAGAATTTTCGGGTTCTGCATCAGGGCGCGGCAGATCGCCACGCGCTGCATTTGCCCGCCTGAGAGGTTTTCCGCCCGCTGCAGCGCCTGCGGCAGCATGTTCATCCACTGCAGCAGTTCAATGGCGTGCGCCCGGTCCTCGTCAGAGAAGATTTTAAAGAAGGACTTCAGCGTCGCGGTCTGGCTCAGACGGCCCAGCAGCACGTTGGTCAGCACGTCGAGGCGCGGCACCAGACAGAAGTCCTGAAAGATCATGCCGCACTGGCTGCGCCATTCGCGCATCTGGCGGCTGCTGAGCGTGACCACGTTACGATCGGCTTCGCCTTCATGCAGGCTGATAATCGCGCCGGACGTGGCATTAATCGTGCCGTTGAGCATATGCAGCAGGGTTGATTTACCCGCGCCCGAGCGGCCAATCACCGCCACCAGCTCACCGGCGTGCAGGTCGAAACTGACCTGATCCAGCACCTGGGTGTCGCCATAGGCTTTGCTCAGTTTCTGCACCGACAACACTTTTTGTCCGCTGAGGCTGGCCGGTGGTGCATCGTTATCGACCACCGTTTTCAGAAGTGCCTGTGCCATGCTGTTCTCCGTCATCGCTGATTGCGTCTGCCGGTTATTAAGGCGTGACGCGATGAACGCGGGATGACAGCGAGATGATCAAACCGTGACAGGCCAGTGCGCACCGCACAGCAGCGTCTGACCATCACGGGCAGGCTGCACACCCTCCGGCAACGGATTTTCCGCTAACCAGTTATCCATCTCATGACTGAGGTGGGTCAGCCAGGTCTGACGCGGCTGAAGCAGCGCCGCAATCGCCAGCGCCCGGGTCACATCATTGTGATTACCCGCCTCTGCACGCGGGGGATCGTTGCAGTCAATCACCAGTTGATCCAGCGGCTGGCCGCGCAGGAAGTCGGCGGTGTCGGGCGGCAGTCCGCAGGTGTCGCACAGCCAGGCGAGCCGGGTGTCGTGCCAGTCGAACAGATAGCCGTGCGTCAGCTTCGAGTGCTGCAGCGGCAGCGGCGTGACCTGCAGTTCACCAAAGGCGTGCGCCACAAACGGCGTTAAGGCGGGACGGAAATCGAGCAGGCCGGGGTGTTTGTAGAGGTCGTCACAGCCGCGCGGATCGGGCGGCCCCCAGACCGGAATCGGACCACCCTTTCCCCAGCGCAGCGCAAACAGGCCCTGCACATGATCCATGTGGTAATGGGTCAGCAGAATGCGCGTCAGCGTGCCGGGCGGAAAGCGCGACGCCAGCAGCGGCAGACCGGCATCCAGCAGGATGCGCTCGTGGCCGAACGCGATCAGCGCGCAGCAGGGTGCACGCGCATGAGCGCTATTGCGCTGCGCCCGCTGGCAGGCGCGGCAGTCGCAGCCCGGCAGTGGCGCGGCCGTCACCCCGCCGGTGCCGAGAAAAGTGAGTTTCATGGATGCGTCTCCGGTTACGGATGTCGCTGCAGGACGGTTTCCGCGGGTGCCAGGTGTCATTGATGCGCCTCCAGTATCTGGCGTAGCTGGCAGACGGTTTCCGCCAGCGCGCCGTCGTTGTTAAGAATCAGGCAGCCATCGGGCTGTGGCTGAGCAGCGCGCGCCAGCCGTCGGGCAATCTCCGCCTCATCTTCCCGCCCGCGCTGGCGCAGTCGCGCCGCCAGCACTGCGGGCGTCACCTGCAGACAGACCGGCAGCAGCTGCGATCCAAACCGCGCCTGCGCCTGGGCCAGATGCAGCCGCGACCCGTTCACCACCACATTCTGCCCGCGCAGCAGCCACTGTTCCGTCTCGCAGCCAATGCCGTAGCGGAAGCCGTGCGCCTCCCAGCTCACCGCGAACAGACCGAGTGCGGCGCGACGGTCAAACTCCGTCTCAGTCAGCGCCACATGATTTTCACCGCCCGCATCGGCGGCGCGGGTGATGTAGCGATGGGCGATCAGCAGCCGGGGCGGCGGTGCCGCCCGCAGCGCATCCAGCAGGCTGTCCTTGCCGGAGCCGGAGGGACCGGTAAGCCAGATCAGCCGTGCCATCAGTACACCTGCCGGCCTTTGCTCCAGACGTGCCGCACGTGCGGATAGCCGTGGGCGGTGTGCGCCAGCACCAGGTCGGCGCGGCAGCCCTCGGCGATGACGCCGCGATCGAATAGACCTAATGCGCGGGCCGGGTTACAGGTCACCAGCGCGATCGCCTGCGCCATGCCGAGGCTGTTGCGCTCATCAGCCGCCAGCCGGAACGCCGCATCCAGCAGGCTGGCCGGGTAATAGTCGGAGGAGAGAATGTTCAGCAGCCCGTGTGACGCCAGTTCCCAGGCGGCGACGTTGCCGGAGTGCGAGCCGCCGCGCACGATGTTGGGTGCGCCCATCAGCACCTGCATGTTGCGATAGCGCGAGGCACGCGCCGCCTCCAGCGTGGTTGGAAACTCCGCAATGCGGCTGCCTGCCGCGTGAGACTCTTCCACGTGCGCCGCGGTAGCATCATCGTGGCTGGCGATGGCGATGCCATGCTCCCGGCACAGTCCGGCAATCGCCTGACGATTGGGCTGCGACCACTCCGCCGCCAGGGTGAGCTGGTCATGCTCGAACTGATCCATCTCGGCGTCGTTGAGCTGATATTTGCCCTGATAATATTCGCGATATTTGATCAGCGAGGCGTACTGACGCTGGCCCGGCGAATGGTCCATCAGCGACACCAGCGCCAGCTCCGGCGTGCCCATCAGCGCTTCAAACAGCGGCGCGGTGGTGGGATGCGGCAGTTCACAGCGCAGATGCAGCAGATGCTCGGCGCGGTTCAGCCCTTTACGGTTGCTGTCGCGGATGGCGTCGATCATCTTGCTGAGGTTATCCAGCCGGTGCCCGCCGTCGCGCACATCACCCACGCCAATCGCGTCCAGCACGGTGGTAATCCCACTTGAGACCATCAGTGCATCGTGGCTGCTCATCGCCGAGTGCGCGGGCCAGTCCACTTTCGGGCGTGGGGTGAAAAACTTGTCGAGGTTATCGGTGTGCAGTTCCACCAGCCCCGGTAGCAGCCAGGCCCCTTCGCCGTCCAGCGCACCCGGCTGCTGGCTGGTGGTTTCGCTGAAGCTGGTGATGCGCTCGTCGCGAAACTCCAGCGATCCGGTCACCACCTCGTTTTCCAGCACCAGTCTGACGTTATTGATAATCATGCCTGCACTCCTGTGTCGATCGGATGCATCAGGTGCAGCCGGTCGGCTACCCGCTCGCGCACTGCCCGATCGTGAAAAATACCGACGATGGCGGCACCCCGGGCGCGCGCCTGTTCAATCAAGTCCACGACCGCCGCGCTGTTGACGCTGTCGAGCGAGGCGGTGGGTTCATCCAGCAGCAGCACCGGATAGTCGGCGATAAAGCCGCGTGCGATATTCACCCGCTGCTGCTCACCGCCGGAAAAGGTGGACGGGGCGAGCGACCAGAGACGCGGCGGCACATTCAGCCGGGTCAGCAGTTCGGCGGCCCGCGCTTCGCAGTATTCACGGTCGACGCCGCGCTCCAGCAACGGCTGCATCACAATTTCCAGCGTCGGCACGCGCGGGATCACCCGCAGAAACTGGCTCACCCAGCCCAGCGTGTCGCGGCGCAGGGCGATAATCTGGCGCGCTGATGCCTGCGCCATATCGATCCACTCGCCCTGATGGGCAACCCGGATGTGGCCGCTGTCGGGCTGATAGTTGCCATAAAGCGCGCGCAGCAGCGTGGATTTGCCGCTGCCGGAGTGACCGTGCAGCACCACGCATTCGCCCTCGCCTACCGTCAGGCTGGCGTTGTGCAGCACCGGCAGCGCCGCGCCGTTCTGGTTGTGCAGCACAAAGGTTTTACACAGATTTTCGACCCGCAGGCGCGGAGTGTGATTCGTCATTTAATTGAGCACCGAAGAGACCAGCAGTTGAGTGTAAGGATGATGAGGATCGTCCAGCACGCGGTCGGTCAGACCGCTCTCCACCACCCGCCCCTGTTTCATCACCAGCAGGCGATGCGCCAGCAGTCGTGCCACGCCGAGATCGTGGGTGACTATTACCACCGCCAGATTCAGCTCGCGCACCAGCGTTCGCAGCAGATCCAGCAGACGCGCCTGCACCGAGACATCCAGCCCGCCGGTCGGCTCATCCATAAACATCAGCTGCGGCTGCGTCACCAGGTTGCGGGCAATCTGCAGACGCTGCTGCATTCCGCCGGAAAAGGTGGTCGGCAGATCGTCGATGCGCCCGGCGTCTATCTCTACCGCCTGTAACCAGCGGCTCGCTTCAGCGCGGATGCCGCCATAGTGGCGCTGCCCGGTTGCCATCAGCCGTTCACCGATGTTGCCGCCCGCGCTGACCTGCGAACGCAGCCCGTCCATCGGATGCTGATGCACCACGCCCCACTCGGTGCGCAGCAGACGACGGCGGTCGCTTTCACTCATCTGATAAAGGTCGCGATTCTGATAAAGAATGCTGCCCTGCTGCGGTGTCAGACGCGCCGACAGGCTCTGCAGCAGCGTGGTTTTACCGGAGCCGGACTCGCCGACAATCCCCAGCACCTCGCCGGGCCAGAGATCAAAACTGACCTGCTCAAACCCTTTGCCCGGCGCATAAAGATGGGTGAGCTGGTTCACCGCAAGCAGCGGCTGTTCACTGTGCATGTTGCTGTTCCTGCTGCTGATGGCAAAAGTCGGTGTCGGAGCAGACAAACATCCGCGTTCCCTGATCGTCCATCACCACCTCATCGAGATAGCTGTGGCGCGAGCCACACAGCGCGCAGGGTTCTTCCCACTGCTGCACGGTGAAGGGGTGATCGTCGAAGTCGAGACTCTCCACGCGGGTATAAGGCGGCAAGGCGTAGATGCGCTTTTCGCGCCCGGCCCCAAACAGCTGCAGCGCGGGCATCATGTGCATTTTCGGGTTGTCGAATTTGGGGATGGGCGACGGATCCATCACGTAGCGATCGTTGACCCGGACCGGATAGGCGTAGGTGGTGGCGATATGACCGTAGCGGGCGATGTCTTCATACAGCTTCACCTGCATGATGCCGTACTCCTCCAGCGCATGCATGGTGCGGGTCTCGGTTTCGCGCGGTTCAATAAAACGCAGCGGCTCCGGGATCGGTACCTGGAAAATCAGGATCTGATCCTCTTCCAGCGGCGTTTCCGGAATGCGGTGCCGGGTCTGGATCAGCGTGGCATCGGCGGTGCGTTCGGTGGTCGCCGCACCGCTGACCCGCTTAAAGAACTGGCGGATCGACACCGCATTGGTGGTGTCATCTGCGCCCTGATCGATCACCTTAAGCACATCCTGATCGCCAATGACGCTGGCGGTGATCTGAATGCCGCCGGTGCCCCAGCCGTAAGGCATTGGCATCTCGCGTCCGGCGAACGGCACCTGATAGCCGGGGATCGCCACCGCTTTGAGGATGGCGCGACGGATGGTGCGTTTGGTCTGCTCGTCGAGATAGCCGTTGTTATAGCCCGTGAGTTCAGCCATGGTTGCGCTCCTGATAATCGTGCTGCAGCTGTTTCAGCAACTCCAGCTCGGCCTGAAAATCGACGTAGTGCGGCAGCTTGAGGTGCGAGACAAAGCCTGCGGCTTCGACGTTGTCGGCATGCGACAGCACAAACTCTTCGTCCTGCGCCGGGCTGGTCACGCGCTCATTCTGCTCGCGGCTTTGCAGCGCCCGGTCCACCAGCGCCATCGCCATCGCTTTGCGCTCGGCGCGGCCAAACACCAGCCCGTAGCCACGGGTAAACTGCGGCGCAGCGTCATCGCTGTGGGCGACGCCGTTGACCATTTCACACTCCGTCAGCAGCAGTTCCCCGATCTCCAGCTCAAAACCCAGCTCTTCGGGACAGATGCTGACGCTGAGATATCCGGTGCGGATCTCGCCAGCAAACGGATGGGTACGGCCATAGCCGCGCTGGGTTGAATAGCCCAGCGCCAGCAGAAAACCTTCGTCGCCGCGTACCAGCTGTTGCAGCCGCGCGGCGCGTGAGGCGGGAAAGCTCACTGGTTCACGGGTGATATCAACCGGCTCGCTGCCGTCATCCACCTCGCCAGCGGCCAGCCCTTCCTCAGTCATCATGCTGAACATGTGCGGACACTGGTCAGGCACCGATCGATCGTCACGCGGCGCGGCGGGCGTTTCACCGTTAGCCAGCAGGGTGAAGTCGAGCAGCCGGTGGCTGTAGTCATAGGTTGGACCCAGCACCTGGCCGCCCGGCAGATCTTTATAGACTGCCGAGATGCGGCGTTCGATACGCATCGCCCCGGTCGCCAGCGGCGTGCTCTCCGCCAGGCGTGGCAATGTGGTGCGATAGGCGCGCAGCAGAAAGATCGCCTCGACCAGATCGCCGCTGGCCTGCTTGATCGCCAGCGCCGCCAGTTCCGGATCGTATATTCCGCCTTCGGTCATCACCCGATCCACCGCCAGCCCCAGCTGCTGCGCCACCTGATCGCAGCCAAGTTCGGCCACTGCCCTGTCGCCGCGTCGCAGATCGGCCTGCAACTGATGGGCATTTGAGATGGCTTTTTCGCCCCCTTTCACCGCGACATACATCAGCACACCTCCACAACGGTGGTGCGCGGCACGGCCATGATCGCTTCGCCACAGGTGAAGATCAGATCCACGCCCTGCGGGAAGGGATGCGGACGGGTGCGCAGGTATTGCAGTACGCTTTCCGGCAGCTGTGGCGCAATGGCGCGGGTTTCCCGCAGGCCAGGCCCGGAGAGACGCAGCGTCAATCCGCCATTCAGCGACGGCACTTCGATGATCAGCGTGGTGCTTTTTTCCGGCGACAGGTTGTCACCCGCCGCGAACTGCGTGGGATCCGGCTGCGCCGCCGCATGGCTCAGCGCGAACGGGGCATCCTGCTGCGTGGTGATGGGCGCGCCGGTATGGAAGCGCAGATTGTTGCGCAGCTGTTCGTTGTCAATTTGCGCATCCAGCCAGACCGGGCTTTCCTGATCGACCAGCGTCAGCAGCAGCGCTGTGGCCGCCGGTGACAGTGCGCCCCAGCCCTGCTGCAGCGGCAGCGAGACCATCACGCCCGGTTCGCTCATCGCTTTGAGAATGCGGCGAAACGCACGCTGTGCATCCGCGACCGGATGGTTAAAACTTGCCAGTAATGTCATCAGTTATCTCCGCGAACCAGCGTAAAGAAATCCACTTTGCTGCTGGCGATTTCACGGGCGCGCAGCTGTCGCTGCTCATCGCGCCACGCCGCCAGCGGGGTAATAATCTTCTCTTCCAGCAGGGGCCGGGTTTCCGGCTGCTGCAGCAATGCATCCAACAGGGCGCAGCGTTCTGCATGGGCTTTGTCTCGCCCCAGCAGATAGCTGTAACCCAGGGTGCCGTCGCCCAGCTGCACCACCGCGCGCGTCACCGTGGCATCGCCCATCACAAAGCGTTTGCCGGTGGCCCCCATCCGCGCCTGTAACCGCGTCAGCCCGATCTCTGCCGGACGAATCAGGGTGAATTCGGGCTGGAGGTTAAGCGCCTGCCAGTGCTGTTCAAGCAGGGCGGCGCTGCTGTGCGCCAGCACCGACAGCCAGCGCTGACGATCCGTTTGCTGTTCCATTAGTGCTCCAGAGTCAGTTCGATCATGTCGCCGCGCGTCAGGCTGACGGAGTATTCCGCCAGTGCGCCATCACTGGTTTTGTTGAGGGTCCGCACGCAGAGCAGTGGCGCATGCAGCGCGATATCCAGCTGACGGCACTCTTTGGCCTGCGCCCGGCGGGTGCTGATACGCGTCTGGGTGCGCACCAGCTGCTTGCCGGTGTGCTCGACTAAGAAGTCGTGTAGCGATCCACTGTTAAATTGCTGCAGCTGTGGCCACCAGCTAAGGTCGGCGAGGAAATGGTTGATCAGGCAGAGCGGCACGCCGTTGGCGCGGCGCAGGGTGCGCAGATGAATGACGTTGTCGCCCTCTTTTACGCCTAACGCATTGGCAACGTCGTTGCTGGCCGGACGCAGCACCGCCAGCAGCCGTTCGCTGGTTGGGTGACTGCCCTGCTCCATCAGGTTCTGACTGAAGCGCGCCTGGGCATGCAGCGGATAGTCATACGGGCGCATCAGCACCAGAATGCCAACGCCATGACGGCGCTGCAGCAGCCCTTTGTGCACCAGCTCATCGACAGCCCGACGCAGCGTATGGCGGTTCACCTCATAGTGATCGGCCAGTTGTTGTTCGGAAGGAAGATAGTCGCCGCAGCGGTAGCGCTCTTTCAGCGCCTGCTCCAGTTGTGCGGCGACAGCCTGATAGACAGTGGTCGGATGTCTGGATAACTCCATCACGATGAAATCCTCACGGGTTACAGAGTGGGAACGCAGTGATAAGACGCTGCGGGATGGGGTTAGCCTGAGGGAAGCAGATGACAGAACGGTGACGCGGGGGTGAAGGAGAGGTGAATGTGAGAGTCAGGATAGAGGGACGTTAAGGCTCAGAGGTTTATGAAAATAGTGTTCAGCATGAAGCAATCGGCCCTGCTCTCCCGATAACGTAGTCAGAGTGCAGCACAATGGCTTCACACCTGATGCCGGGATTCAAACCAGGGCGTAATAAGCATATGTGGAATTGCCAGTGCGGCTAGCGCAGTAAAGAGTGACTGAATACCCGCTTTGTCCGTGGGATGCATTAGCACAATGGTGCCTGCCGCCAACAGGATTGCTGCTGTCAGTATCGGCCATGTCGCTTGCAGGTAGCGGATGGTACTGTTGCACCCCAGCCGATCGCGCCGCTGCCGGGTTTGCGGGAGCGCATGCAAAATCAGAAAGCCCATTGAAAAACCGACGAAAGGCGGAAGGAGTAATAACGCCAGTGTACCGGCCAGAAGACGCCTGTCCCGGCGGAGTAAGCCCACAAAAATAAGGCCTGCTGCACAGAGTCCCCCTGTGAGGGCAATACCCATAGCAAAAGAGTCTGGCAATGAAAATCCCAGCCCCGCCTCATGCAGAATTGTGCTGAACGCCTGCAAATGGAGTGTTGCTGGCGTCGCTATCATGCTTATTCCCCGCGCCAGGCGTTCAATGCTGCATCCATGAGGGGCATCCTCAAGTGCAAAATGTATGGCAGAGGCCAGGAGAAAAATGGGCAGCGCCAGTGCCGGCGCACCGTGCCACCAGAACAGACAGAGGACAATGACCAGCCCATAGGCGGCAAGGAACGGGAACTGACGCTCGCGTTTAACGACGTCAAGATCGCTGGCACCGTGCGCCATGCCGATAAGGCCAATCGCTACGGTCGCAAACAGTATCTGGCCCGCAAGGGGACTGAAAGAGGCAGCCAGCGCTGCCCCCCAGAGTCCTGCCCATCCGAACCGCCCCTGGCCTGTCATCTCCGTACTGCACCAACAGGCACGGCATGAGAAAGGGCTTTCTTCACGTTAGCCGCGGCGTAGAAGGCATAGAAAACTTTTGCGATGATATCCAGAATCAGGAATGCCCAGACCGATGTTGCATCAGTGATGATCCTGAGTCCTTCCGGACCGACCAGAAAAACGATCGGATAGATAAACCATACGATGGTCAGCAAGGCCACATTTTTGTTGTAGGCGCCTGCCAGCGCGTTACCCCGCGTAGCGGCTATGGCACGCAGCGGTCCCCAGAGCAAATAAACAACGCCCAGAAATGCCGCGCATGACCACAGATACCAGACCCATTTCGCGACAGAGGTTTCCGCCAGAGAAGAGACCAGGCCGGTGATGATCATCATCACATCCAGCACAATAATGGCCGTCAGACAGCCGCCCATTTCTCCCGGCTTACCCTGTTCATGGAAAGCCAGCATGACCAGCCCCGCCAGCAAGAGAGGTGTTGTCACTGACCAGTCAGCATAACGTGCCAGATACACTACCGTACCATTGTCCAGCGTGAGGTTGCCTAACCCGAACGCCATAGCCAGATAGGCAGTGGCAGCAATAAACGGGACGGATGCGTGCACGAGTGTATGGTGACCAAAGGGATATTTCTTGTCGCCCGTCGCGTAGATAATCAGTGATGCGATTGCCATCACCGAAAACCCAATCATGAATGCGGTTTGATCCATTTATCTCTCTCCTGTACTAAGACGCCCGAATCGGGCCAGCAATGCAGTGATGAATTATCGTTAAAAACCATTTATATTCACTCAAAGAATATGCTGACAGTATATGACGATATTTTTATTGTGCTTGCTGGGAGAAAATCACGCTTTTTAATTTAAAATAATAAAGTTAAATTAACGTCTTTTGTGAGCTTTTTGAGCAGTCGATATAAAAACCAATGTAAAGTTGTGTTTCTCAGCGTTTCGCTTCCCTACCAAATCTTTATGAACAGATAATACACAATACCACCCTAAACAATTGATTTTAGTATCAAAAAAATGACATACAAGCCGCAAACCCTGGCCTTTGCACAAGCTAAAAAAATTGCAATAATTTTATTTTTTAATGGTAAATTTAAAACTGCACGCTATGAGAATGATGTGGTGCGATCTCTCATAAAGTTGAAACAACATCAATAAAACCCATTCTTATTCTCTGAGAGAGATAATAAAGTGATGAAAAAAATAAAAAATTTCGCATATTAAATACCCGAACGCTTTTAAGGGGTAAATGCGTAAACTGAGGCTTTTCACAGAGAGAATAATCTTTTAAGCAGGGTAATACTGACATTCTGCGGTGGGTTCTGCCAGCAGTTGCGCGGAAGGGAGATAGTCGTCGCAGCGGTAGCACTCTTTCAGCGCCTGCTCCAGCTTTGCGGCAACAGCCTGATAGACAATGGTCGGATGCCTAAATAACGCCATCCCGATGAAATCCTCACGGGTTGCAGAGTGGGAACGCAGTGATAAGACGCTGCGTGATGGGGTTAGCCTGAGAGATGGGGTTAGCCTGAAGGAAGCAGATGACAGAACGGTGACGCAGGGGTGAAGGAGAGTTGAATGTGGGGGCTGGAGAGTGCGGGTGTTTGTTAGTGTGAGTGATGAGGCTGCAAGCCGTCACGCAGGAGGTTATGGCTCCTGCGAGCGAGTCATTTTCCCCGCCAGGCGGGGCGCGAAGCCATCAGAAGAACGTCATTCCCTGATAAGGCTGAGTCAGGCAGGCTCTGATACGGCTCTCCAGATCGCCATCATGGATCTCCAGCCTGTGGCCATCGGGGTCCAGAAAGTAGAAGGATTTCCCCTCGCTTTTGTTGCGTTTCCATTCTGTTACCCCCGCCGCTCTCAATCGCTCAACGAACGGCTCGAATTCGTCACCCGCAATAGTGAATGCATAGTGGGTGTAATCATTTCCAGCAGAGACGGTATCCAAAGAGAGACAGAGCCAGAGTTCGCCCAGCGACAGATAAGCGCCATGATCCCATGCAGCTTTGGGGATGAAGCCAGGAGTGCCAGTATAAAATCTCAGGCTACTGGTCAGGTTGCTTACTGCGAGGGTGATGTGATTAAGTCCTGTCAGCATGTAAAACTCTTTATCAGAATGCAGAAGAATTTAATTTATAGGATTTAGATTTCTTTGCACACAAAGAGAATTAAGAACCGGTTGTATATCGGCTGACTCTTTGCCGGAATTACGTCTGAAACAGGAAATTGAAGCGGGTAATACAGCCGGGACAGGTGCGCGTTGAGCGGGTGACAAAGGCCGGGCTTAGGCGCAAGGGACGACGGCCTTCATGGTGTACACTGGCACAAACTCATTCAGCGTTTAAGGAGAGAATATGTACGGACCGGATCCGGCCAATCCCCATCCAATGGAAGGCTTCCCACAGGTTTGTTTTATCAAAAACACGGTGAAGAACCCCAATATCATCATCGGTGATTTTACTTATTATGATGACCCTGAAGACTCAGAAAACTTCGAGCGCAATGTCCTTTATCACTTCCCCTTTATTGGCGACAAACTCATCATCGGTAAATTCTGCGCTATCGCAAAAGGTGTTCAGTTCATCATGAATGGGGCTAACCACAGCATGGCGGGTTTCTCGACTTATCCGTTCTACATCTTCGGAAACGGATGGGAAGCCGGTCAGCCTCAGCCCGGCGATTTGCCCTACAAAGGTGATACGGTGATTGGTAATGACGTCTGGATGGGTTATCAGGCGCTGATTATGCCAGGCGTTAACATCGGCAATGGCGCAATTATTTCGTCACGCTCTGTCGTCACGTCAGATGTCCCGGCCTGGTCGGTTGTGGGTGGCAATCCGGCCAGAGTTATCAAACAGCGTTTCGACAATGAAACCATTTCGACACTGGAGAAGCTGGCCTGGTGGGACTGGCCCGTAGAAAAGATTACCCAACACCTTCCGGCAATTATCTCAGCAGACCTTGAAGCCTTGCCAGACGACTAGCTGTGCAGAAACATCACCGTTCCCTGCGGGCAAACGGTGGCATTCATCCGTAATGCGTTGGGATAGCTTCGTACAGACTGATATCCATACATGTCAGATTTAACGCTTTATCGCAGGTTAAAACAGGAGTCGTTATGCTCTACATCTTTAGTGGCCTTCCGGGTTGCGGAAAAAGCACTATCGCGAAACTGTTATCTGAAAAATTAAAAGCGGTGTATTTACGCGTCGATACGATCGAACAGGCATTGCGTAATGGTTCAGCGGCTTCGAGGGTTATTGGCCCGGAAGGCTATTTCATCCTTTATGAGCTTGCGCGAGACAACCTCAAACTAGGATTACCGGTTGTCACTGACTCGGTGAATGATCTTAATCTGGTGCGTGATAGTTTTCGGGATATCGCAATATCTTCAGGTGTTCCCTGTCTGGAAATTGAAATCCTCTGTTCGGATCCCGAACAGCACCGTGCGCGTGTAGAGAGCAGAATCTCTGATATTCCCGGCTTAAAAGTGCCCGACTGGCAGGCCGTTGTGGAGCGTGTTTATGAGCCATGGAAAAGAGAACATCTGAAGCTGGATACGGCGGGATTATCGCCTGCTGAGTGCGTTGAGGAGATTCTTAAGGTCAGCTGTCACACCTGAGCGCCTATGGCCCGAACTATTGACTGCGCTGAATGTGTTGAACTGAGCGGAGCATCGCGTCCGGCTCTCAGGGTTGAAGCCAATTAAAAAAGTTATCGTCACTCTCTTCGCTCAGGTCAGAGCGACGATATCAGTATGATTTCTGCGAGGATAGAAGAAGCACTCCGGGTCAGATCAGGAGCCTGTGTGTTCCAGGCGAAACTTTACTTTCCAGCATTAAAAAATCTATAACTAAAATTCTCGGGTGCTTATTTAAAGACGTTTAATCAGGGAAAATAGAACCAGGCAGTAGCAATAAAGTCGTTTTTAATTTCAAAAACAGCAACACTTTCCAACGGTTGATCAGATAAACCGTGTATTAACTCATGATCGAAAACTTTATTCCCCATTACGATTCTGGAAATAAGTTCTGCTTTAAGATTCGGATTATTAAAACGGTTATTCACGTAAAATTCACGTAAGGACTCCTTCCCGGTGGTAGCAGGACTTTCACCTGGCATCCTATAACCTTTGAAATCCTCTGAAAAGCAAGCGATGAACGCGTCAATATCATGGGCATTGTAGGCTTCAAACTGCGCCTTTACTGGCGAATCTACAGACATGGCAACCTCATCCAATTGAATTTATATGAATTAAAATTGAATAAATAACCATATGATACGCAGATAAACAAGTTATGAGCAAGCTGAATTCGATTCTTATCCAGTCTGTTGCTGGCATAACGCCGCCGTGACAACACACATCGCGCTATAAGGGATAGCAGACGTAACTCTCTGTTATTAAAAAAGGATCACTGAAGTGACAGGTGATAATTGTCAGGAAGCAAGTCACATTGCGTGCAGTGGTTCACAGGCTAAAGCATACGCAATGTGAACAACCTTGAAGATAAGCTAAGTGCTTAAAGGGTGACACGGCGGGTTGGCAAAAGATGATAGTTAATCAGGACGTTGCAATAAATCAGTCTGCCAGTCGAGCACATGAATGCGCGAGATAAACACGCATACCGGCTTTGTTCGCCTGAAGTGCGCCATACTTAACTATGACTCTGCAGGTGGACGCGTCGCCAGCTTCCCATAGCCCGACAACATTTCAGTAGCTTCATCCATCCGCTGACGATCCAGTTTATAGAATACCCAGTTCTTGATGCGTTTCGAGGTCATAATTCCCGCTTTAGCAAGAATCTGTAGATGACCTGTCACAGCAGGCTGACTCAGACCAATTTTTTCAGTGATGAACCCGACACACACACCATCCTCAACCAGATCGCCGTCCTGCTGCTCCGGAAAATGTGACCTGGGATCGGAAAGCCATTCAACAATGACGAGCCGATGCTCGTTGCCCAGGGCGCGGAAAATATCGGCCATCGATGTCTTTGCGTTGTTCATATAGCCAATCTCCTATATAGTAATTTTCTTATATAAATTAAGCGGGCATATTATGACAACTCAGACTCAAAGGCCAATGGACGGTGTCACGCTGAAAGCTATCTATGCAGCCGCAGGGCGAATCAGGCAAACCATATGCAGAACCCCACTGGAGCCTGCGCAGACGTTGTCTGCCCTTGTCGGAGCGGAGGTCAGGCTTAAGATGGAAAATCTCCAGCATACGGGTAGCTTTAAACTGAGGGGCGCCGTAAACGTTCTTGCCAGTCTCGATGCGGATCAGCGAAGTGCAGGTGTCATCGCCCCCACCGCGGGAAACCATGGCTTAGGACTCGCCTGTGCAGGTCATGCAGCTGGCATACCTGTATCCATATTTTTGCCCTATTCCGCAGACCCTATAAAGGTCTCGGCAATGAAAAGTTATGGTGCTCAGATAACTTTTTTTGAAGACATTGAAGAAGCAAGGCAGGCCGCCCTTGTCACAGCGGAACAGTCCGGGGCGACATTCGTCTCAGCCTACAATAATGAGCAGATGATTGTCGGGGCCGGCACCGTCGGTCTGGAAATCATGGAGGAATGGGCAGATGCCGACGTTATTCTCGTCAACATTGGCGGCGGCGGGCTGGCCTCAGGCATTGCAACGGCCATCAAAGCCATAAACCCTGCTACCGAAGTATGGGCTGTGCAAAGTGAAGCTAGCCCGACTTTTGCCAACTGGACAGAGGCAGGGGAAACGATTCCTGTCGAATTATCGGCGTCAATCGCCGAAGGCATCAGTGGCTATATAGAGCCTGAAGCGATGACCTGGCCACTGATACGTGACCGCGTTGACCGTGTTCTACTTGTTTCAGAAGCCGAAATTAAAGCAGCAATGCTGTTCATGCTAAATCAGCACAGCCATGTCACAGAGCCTTCCGGCGTACCTGCGGTTGCAGCAGCCCTTCGTTATGCGAAGGAGCTGAGCGGGCGTAAGGTTGTCTGCGTCGTAAGCGGCAGAAATATATCTGGCTCACGCTATCTCAACTTAGTTAATGAGGCCGCTCGCTGACGACATTGCGCATTCCACTCAGCGCGGGTAATTTCCCAAAGCTCAGAATCCAGAAGGCCGCTGACATATTCCTTCTTAACAGTTTTAATAAGCCGCATTCCGCTACTGACTGAAATACGCTGAGAGCGGCTGTTAGCGGCGGCTTTAGGTGCGCGTAATACCGCCTTATTCAACACATTAAACCAGTAATCCGTAGCCGCAATACTCGCCTCACGCATAAAGCCGTGCCCCTGATATTCCGGTGCGAGCCAGAATCCGCGATTGTTATCTTCTACATCGTAAAGGCAGATCAAGCCCATGAGTTTGTCCGGTGTTTCACAATGTCTGATCGTCCAGCACCATGCAATTCCTTTGGCCATGTCAGGCAACGCAACGTTATTGACATAATTCTCAGCACCATTCTCTGGATAAGGCCAGGGGACCGACGCCACCATATAACGAACGATTTCCCAGCGAGGATAAAGCTTCTGGATCTGTTGAGCATCTTCGGCAACTAATGGTTTTAATATCAACCGATCGGTTGTAAGCGTGGGGATTCGCATGGGCAATGATCCTTTAATAGACAAACTTCTGGTCAGGTTTTATCTCTCTTAAAATACCCTTACCGTCATCTGTTACATCATGCAAAGATGGCATTATGGCTTCAACGTCCGCGCCTGGCACGTAACGGAGATGAACGCAGTGAAATTTACGCTGAGAGTAATCCGCGGGGTAACGTTTAAGGGAAAGTCTGCGTTTCCATTCATGCATCCCATCACCTGAATTTTTAGGGATATCCTTTTTAATTTATCCGGGAAAAGGGTGTGGTGAAATATTTCAAACGTGACAAAGCTCGTGGGCACGTAATTTCCATTCGTCAAGCTGAGTGGGGTGGTCAAAAGAGTAATAGACGTTAGCGTCCTCAGGCAGAATATTATGCAGTGCCTGCAGGCAGTTGGCCTCACAGGGCCGCAATTCAATATAGGCACCAGTGATGGGTATGACATCATCCGTGGAAAAGCGTTCTATGCGGTTTATCGCGGCAACCAGTGCGGCCATTTCACCATGCAGTTTGACCCAGTTATGGGTATAAATGCCTGGCGGCATGCTTACATGCATCTGACTGTTTCCAAACGCATAGCGAATGTTACCCCGGAGCCTGTACTCGACTACTGCACAGCAGGACTCAGGACCGAAACCTGGCTGTTTCACTAATTTCTTTTTGTCTTCCAGCGTGCGCCTGACAATCGGATAACCGGAATTAAGGGCATATTCAGTTTTTATGAGTTGCATCAGAGCGTCCTTTACTTGACCATTATTAATCAATCATATGGGGTTCCGGCGCAAAACTCCATAAGAACAGGACACTCATGAGCTAGGAAAGTTAAGGACCTCTTAATAAGAATGCTTTAATCATCCTGTCAGAGGCATGCTGCACCAACGATGGCGCCGACAGAGAACCTTTAATTGATAGCCCACCACGAAAATCCGGATTTCTCCCAACGTGCCTTAAACGCGCAGTTTATAAATTTTTCTGAAATCCTTTCTCCTGTAAGGTTTTCACTGGATGTCAAACTCGCTATCAATGAACCCATCACGCTGTTAACGACGTCTGCTACTGACACAAAGCGGACATACATACCAATGCTTCATCTCCCCTGAAAGACAACGGAGCAATAGCCATCAGGATACTTACACACCTCTGAGACTATTACTCACTCCCCACTCATACTCCTCAAAAAGACTATTCCACTACTGCTCTCCCAACCTTCTCCGACCCGCTATCCGTCAGCGACGCTCTCACCTGTGGCAGGCTTTCCGGGTAATTCTGCTGAATAAACTCAATCATCTTCTCACGCACATAACAGCGTAAATCAAAGGCGATCGGCGAGTTCTGGGCAGTCATCAGCATCCTGATGGTCATGGTTTTCTCGGTGGTGTCGGTTACCTGAAGCACTGAGGTTTCCTGATCCCAGAGTTTGGTTTCACTCAACACCTTCTCGAAATGCTTGCGCAGTGGCTCCAGCGGCATCGAGTAATCCACGTAGAGAAACACCGAGCCTAAAATCTGGGCGTTGTTGCGCGTCCAGTTCTGAAACGGATTCTCGGTGAAATAGGTAATCGGCAGCACCAGACGACGCAGATCCCAGATGCGCACCACCACATAAGTCAGGTTGATCTCTTCAATCCAGCCCCACTCCTTTTCCACCACCACCGCATCATCAATCTTGATGGGCTGGGTAAAGGCAATCTGAATACCGGCAAACAGGTTAACCAGCGACTTCTGTAAGGCAAAACCGATAATGATACCGGCGACACCGGCACCGGCCAGAATGGTAGTGCCGAATTTACGCACGCCGGGGAAACTCAGCAGAATCAGCGAAACACAGAACAGCACCAGGATGACAATAACAACTTTCTTAACATAGATAATCTGCGTACGGATTTTACGCGCACGCAGGTTATTGGAAATATTAATGTCATAGCGGATATAAAGCATATCCTGCGCCACGTTGGTCAGCCGGATTAAGACCGAGCAGAATGACATGATAATAAAGACGTTGATGATATTGGTGATGAGATCGAGTGATTCAGGATGAAAATCAATGTAGTTAATCCCGACATTGATCATTAATAACGGCACGAAAAAGAACATCGAACCGCTGAGGTGCTTTTCCAGGGATTTGAATAGTTTTCTGTCACGGCCCTGCCAGTAGCGGATAAACGCGAGCAGGATAAGGCGAGCCAGAAAACCCAGCACAAATGAAAGCGAGACGAGTAATACAACAGGCACCCATGACGGGAAACCAGATAACTCACCGAATAACAATGGCATTATTTTCCCTTTTTGTTAGCTGACAGGCTAAAGCTGTCAGATAAGTGACCCACTCAGTAACCGTTGTCTGCACGGTTTTCCGTCTGTAACACAATCAGCGCTCATGAGTATGAACCATAGCAGCGAAGTTGGCAGGAAATGCGCGGTGATGGGATTGCTGAGGCCTTCAGCCTTACCGCATCAGGTCAGGATGTACAATCCTGACCTGAATGCCAATGGCATGACTGCCATCCTCATTAAAATAACTGATAAAACGCGCTCACTTTCTTTTCCTGACTGTCAGCGTTCCCCGGCCACCCGTTAACAGAAAAACGCTCGCCTGTTCACTATCCATCACGCTTTTCATGGACGATCAGTTGCTATCTGCTAATTTTTAAGCTGTTCCCCTGCTGCAGAGAAAAACAACAATATGATTAACACCCTTAAACTTTCCTCTGATTTTCGCCGCAGTTTCTTGCGTGAAGTGCTGGTGCCGCTGGTGGCTATCCTTGTGCTGACATTTGCCGGTGCAGGTACGGCACTGTTTATTGGCACATCACTGACCAATACTGAGGCCCGGCATCAGCAACAGCGGATGATTGAGGCCTCTTTTTCGCAAAGTCTGAATGAGCATCTGCGCCAGTTGCATAGCCTGTCACGCTGGCGTCCCTTTGAGGAGCATCTGGCAGAGGGCAACAGCGACAGGTGGCTGGATGAGAACATCGGGCAGTGGCTCTATGAGATGTTCGGTCATCAGCTGATTATGGTGCTGGATGCGCAAAACCAGATCGTCAGAGTCTGGCGTGAAGGCCAGACCGTCTCCGCAGCAGAGAGTGATCCGCTGATTGGTGATGTGCTGCAAAACACGCTGATTCAGGATCCCAGGCGCCAGGATAACGCCGATTATGCCCGTATCACCCAGCGTGCTGCGGCACTTGCCGTGGGTAACATCCAGCGGGATAGCGATGACCTGCCGCGCTTCCGGCTGGTGAGCCTGAAATTTCTCGATGACGGTTATCTGGCTAGCCTGGCGGAGCGCAATCAGCTGGAGGGACTGCACTTCTCCGACGGTTCGTCTCAGTCCGGCACCAGCGCGCGCTATCTGCTGATCGCCCAGGCGGGCGAGCCGGTCGGCTATCTCAACTGGATCCCCTCCCGTCCGGGCGCGCAGATGCTGCGTACTATCGGGCCGTCTACCGGGCTGGCGGTGCTGGCGATATCGCTGCTCTGCCTGTATATGGTGCGGCGACTCTGGAACTCATCGGTTAACCTCTCGCAATCGATGCTCCGGCTTGGCGCGTCAGAAGCGCAGGCGCAGCATCTGGCATTTCATGATGTGCTGACCGGACTGCCGAACCGCGCGCTGGTGGAAGACCGGCTGACCCAGGCGCTGGCCCTGGCGACGCGCAACGATCAGCGGGTAGCGCTGCTGCTGATCGATCTCGACCGCTTTAAGGCCGTCAACGATACCCACGGTCATCATGCTGGCGATGAGCTGATTATCGCCGTAGCACAGCGCCTGAACCGTATCGTGCGTGCCAGCGATACCGTGGGACGCATCGGCGGCGATGAATTTATCGTGGTGATGCCGGAGGTCGATAACATCGGTCAGGTGAACAGCCTGGCGCAGCGCATGATTGACGAGCTGGCTCAGCCGTTTACCCTGTTCGGCAGCGATGTCTGGAGCGGGGCCAGTATCGGACTGGCGCTGGCACCTAAAGACGGCATCGATCGGCTGGAGCTGATGCGCAAAGCCGATATTGCGCTGTATGAAGCCAAAAGTGGCGGACGTGGCCGGTTTCGTCAGTTTGAACGGGCG
This sequence comes from Pantoea sp. SM3640, assembly GCF_015654165.1. Taxonomy (NCBI): domain Bacteria; kingdom Pseudomonadati; phylum Pseudomonadota; class Gammaproteobacteria; order Enterobacterales; family Erwiniaceae; genus Pantoea; species Pantoea sp. SM3640. The sequence continues at coordinate 1,364,861 of NZ_CP064872.1, read as the reverse complement.
ATGGATGAGTCAGTGCAGACGCGGCAGACCATTGCCGCCGATCTGCGTACGGCACTGCAAACCCGACAGGGACTGGAAGTGTGGTATCAGCCCCTGATGGACGTTGGCGGTCAGCAGATGGTCGGCATCGAGGCGCTGCTGCGCTGGCATCACCCGACACGCGGCCTGATCGCACCCGGTGAATTTATCGCGATTGCCGAAGAGACCGGCCTGATTATCCCGCTGGGCGAATGGGTGCTGGCTGAAGCCTGTGCCACTCAGCAGCGCTTTCCCGATTTGCTGGTGGCGGTCAATGTCTCGCCCGTGCAGTTCCGCTCTACCGGCTTTGTTGACCATGTGATGACGATTGTCAGCCAGCACGGCGGTGACCCAAAGCGGCTGGAGCTGGAAATCACCGAAGGCGTGTTAATCGAGGATGAACGCGAAGCACGCGAGATTATTGTGTCGCTGCGTGAGGCGGGCTTCCGCATCGCGCTGGATGACTTCGGCACCGGCTACTCCAGCCTCAACTACCTCAGCACCTTCCCGGTGGACAAAATCAAAATCGACCGCTCGTTCACCCAGTCGCTGGGCGTGGCGGAAAATTCCGTGGCGATTGTCGAGTCCGTGGTGAAACTGGGTCACGCCATGGGCCTGATGGTGACGGCAGAAGGTGTGGAGACCGCAGGGCAGATGTCTGCACTGGCAGATGCAGGCTGTAATCAGTTACAGGGCTATCTGTTCAGTCAGGCAGTGCCCGCCGATCAGCTCGCCGCGCTGATGAGATTACCTGCGCCAGAGGAGACGCAGCGGGAATAGTGCTGCGCATAGCCTGAGCGGATAACGGCGCTCAGGCTATGCGGAATCATACTGAGAATCAGGGCAGCACCTCTTGCTATGGGATGCAATACGCTACACGCCCAGGCTATCCAGCAGCGCGGCCGACGTAGCGACCGCGCCAAAGATGCCGCCCTGCATATGGATCATGCTCAGCGCCGCCTCATGATGACGCCGCTCCGTTGCGGCACAGCAATCGGCGAGCACCAGGCATTCAAAGCCGCGATCGTTGGCTTCGCGCAGCGTGGTATGGACGCAGACGTCGGTGGTAATGCCGGTGAGGATCAGGTTACGGATACCGCGACTGCGCAGAATCAGCTCCAGATCGGTGGCGTAAAACGATCCCTTCCCCGGTTTATCAATCACCACTTCCTCCGGCAACGGAGCCAGCTCCGGGATAATCTCCCAGCCTGGTTCCCCGCGCACCAGAATACGGCCACAGGGTCCCACATCGCCTATCCCGGCGTTCATCCGTCGCGAGCGCCAGCGTTTGTTAGCGGGCAGATCGCTGAGGTCTGGCCGGTGCCCTTCACGGGTATGAATAATCGGAAACTGCCGGACGCGCATCGCCGCCAGCACCTGTTGCAGTGGGGCGATAGGCGCGCGGGTCAGGCTCACGTCATAGCCCATGCTGTCGACATAGCCGCCGACGCCACAGAAATCGGTCTGCATATCAATCACGATCAGCGCCGTGTCAGCCGGGGTAAAGCTGCCGTCAAACGGCCAGGCGTAGGGGGTCGAATTAACGCTGTAATCGGGCATTGCTGTTCTCCATTACCGGGCGCGGCATGCGCATTTTAGTGATCAGGGTGTAGCTGATGGCGGCGGTCACCAGACCGATTACCGCTTCGCCAAACTGCGGGAAAGCCACATGGGCGATGACCGCACACAGGCTGCCAATCGCCCAGGCGGCAAACGCGGTGCCACGGAAACGCTGCGCCGGACGCTGCTCGCTGATGCGCGCCATGAAAATCAAGTCCACAATCATCACCGCACCAAACGGTGGCACCACAATCCCCAGCAGGCTGAGCCACTCCAGGAAGTAAGACCAGACGCCAGCCAGTGCCAGCACACCGCCAATGGCACCGAGGATCAGCGTCCAGAGTCGCATTTTGCTGCTGAACAGATGACTGAAACCCACCGCGCCGTTGTAGAGACAGTGGGTGCAGACCGATCCCAGGTTGATAAAGACAAACAGACAGGCCACCACCGACAGGAAGTCGCTATGTCCCATCAGCATCGGCAGGAAGTTCCCGCCGTTGGTCAGCGGATCAACCGCCGCGCCCACCGCCACAATCACCACGCCGAACAGATAGGAGATCACATTGGCGACCGGGAACGCAGAGAACGCGGCGATCACCGCCGAGCGGCCATTCTTCGACCAGCGGGTAAAGTCAGCGGTCATGGTGCCGGAGTCGGCAAAGCCGGCCACCACCATAGTGACAGCGGTGCCCATGCTCATCGCACCGGCGGCGCTGGCGCTGCCCTTCCACTGCGTCACGATGGAGAAGTCGTGCTGTTTGCCGATCAGCCATAGCGCTACTATCCCCAGCACCACAAACAGCGGCGCGGCAATCATCCCCAGCACCGACAGTGCCCGCACGCCCAGGAACGTGATACCGGTATAGAGGATCATGGCAAAAGCCGTCACCGCCAGCGCATTCCAGCCAAAGGTCTGGTTAATGACCGTACCGGTAAGACCCGTCTGGAAAGCATACCAGCCGATCACCACCGTCGAGAGAAAACCCGAGACCAGAATGTAGCCTTTGCTGCCAAAGGTGCGTCTGGCCTGTAAAGCAAAGTTCATCCCGGTGTTACCGGCGAACCAGCTCAGCGCACCGACATAGGCGAACAGCACCAGGTTGCCCAGCATAATGGCGATTAGCGCGGGCCAGAAGCCCAGATGCCAGGTGATGATGCCGCCAAAAAGCGCATTGGTAAGGATCATCGGGAATCCAAACCAGACCGCCGAGACGGAGCGGGTGGAATGGCGATGCGACAGCGGCACCGGCTCATGTTCAAACTCCTGCTCCAGCGCAGGTGTATCAGATGTTTTCATTGGGCGATTCCGGGTTGAAGGTGATTCCACGGCTGAATGCGCTCGAAAGCGGCACTGGCAGCCAGCACTAACGCATCATCAAGATGACGTCCGACAATCTGCATCCCGACGGGCAGGCCGCTGGCGGTAAAACCGGCGGGCACGGACGCGGCGGGCTGTCCGGTGAAGTTGAACGGGTAACAGAACGAGAGCCAGTGATCGTTGCGGACCATACGGCCATCGATGATCTCCGGTCCCTGCATCCCCAACGGAAATGGCGGCACTGCCAGCGTCGGCGTGATCAGCAGATCAAAGCGCTGCATAAAGCGCCACAGGCTGTTGCTGACCGCTTTGCGGGTGGCGATGGCATCGGTAAAGTTTTCCGCCCGCCAGTCGCGCTGCAGCATGGCGACCAGATGCGGCGACATCGCGCTGCCCTGCTCCGCCATCATCTGGCGCATGCCGGTAAGATCGCTCTCCATCGCCACCAGCGCGCCAAAGGCGGCAGCCGGATCCGGGAAACCGGGATCGGCCAGTTCCAGCTCCGCACCGATTTCAGCGGCAAAGCGTTGCACCGCCGCGCTGACCACCGCCCGCACCTCCGGGTCAACCGCCACATAACCAAAGTCCGCGCTGAAGGCGATGCGCAGTTTGCCGGGCAGCTGTTCTGATGCACCCAGCCAGTCAACGTCGCTGCAGGGGATCGAATGGCGGTCACGCATATCTGGTCCCGCCATCAGCGACATCATCAGCGCGGCATCACACACGCTGCGCGTCATCGGCCCGATGTGTTCCAGCGACTCCCAGCTCGACACGCCGGGATAACGTTCATCACGACAGCCGGGCCACAACGGCACCCTGCCCATTGACGCCTTAAAGCCAAAAATGCCGCAGTGCGCTGCCGGAATACGTACCGAGCCGCCGCCGTCGCTGCCCAGTGCAATCGGGCAGAGTCGCGCCGCTATTGCCGCGCCGGAGCCGGCGCTGGAACCGCCGGGCGTCATCGCCAGATCCCAGGGATTGCGCGGCGACGGGAACAGCGGATTGTGTCCGACGCCGCTATAGCCAAACTCCGGCGCAGTGGTTTTGCCCAGCAGGATGGCGTCGGCGGCCAGCAATCGCTCCACCGTGATGTCGTCATCTTCCGGTACGAAATCTTTGTACGCCGCCGAACCGGAGGTGGTTCGGACATTAGCGGTGCAGATTAAATCTTTCACCGCCAGCGGCACGCCCGCCAGCGCGCCCAGCGTTTCTCCACGCGCCCGTCGGGCATCCACTTCTCTGGCCTGTGCCAGCGCCAGTTCCGGTGTCGGCGTACAAAAGGCCTGTAACACCGGTTCCCGCCGTTCCATCCGTGCCAGCGCTGCCCCGGTCAGCTCGCAGGCCGAGACTTCCCCGCTGCGGACCAGTGCGGCCATCGTGGTGGCATCTTCGTCTAATAAGGAGTCAAACATGAGTAACCTCGCCAGAATAGTACCTGTCAGCGAGTGCATGAAGCGTGCCAGATAGCCGTGACGCCAGCGGTCTGAGACAGGGATGCGAGATGGAATACGGCCTGGGATACAAGATCGAATTCTTATGATGTCGGGGATGGGTGACTGTTTATTTTTTCAGCACGATGATGGCGCAGGACTGCGCGATAAGGGGGCGAGCAGTTCCTCAGCGCTTGTCATGCCAAAGCTCAGTCTGTTGCTGGGTGGTTTTTGATCAGTTTACGTGGAGGACTCTCGCTATATACGATATATTGTTGATATTCGATATTTGCATTTTGCCAGCAGGAGTAAAATCATGATCAGGTCTGATAAAACCACTGGCTTCGACGTCATACCCGTGCCGGCAGGCAGTATTTCCTCTTCCCGCTCCCAGGATGGACAAGCAGAGATCACAGTATCAGTCCCGCACTGCAATGATGAGCCAGCGCAATACTATGTGGTGAAGCGTCCCGAAGCTGTGGATGAAGCCGCCTTTAAAATCGCACTGGATGCCGCGTTCCTGGCGGTATCAGGCATCAGTCAGCTCGCCAGTCACGGTAAGTCATCTTTCAGCGCTGGGGAAATGGCGACAGCAGAACAGACCAGGCCGCCGGTCACAGTGAGTAACACTACAAAGCTGGAACAACTCAGGAAGCATATTCTGGACGACAGCGAGTGGTTGCCTGCGCAGGAAGTTTCACGCCGCGCTGGTAGCAGTGCCAGTGTGAAAAATCCCAGCGGATTACCTAACCGGTGGAAGCGAGCCGGTAAGATTTTTGCACTTTCCTCCGAAGGCAGGGATCTTTATCCGGCCTATGGGCTGGACGTTGGCGGTCAACCGTTGCCGCTGATGAAAAAGATCATCGCGCTGTTTGGAGAATCAAAAACACCATGGACCCTGGCCGTCTGGTTTGGCACGCCAAATAGCTGGCTCGGTAATGAAAAACCTAAGAATCTGATAACGTCGGAACCGGCAAAAGTACTGGAGGCGGCACAGCGGGCAAAGGACGGTCCGGTTCATGGCTAAAAAGATCAAAACACCCGGCAAAGATGATGATTTGTCGGTCTCTCTGGTCACCTGGCCGAAAGGTAAAACGATTGACCGCATTCACTGGTCGCAGTATGGCGCTGCGGAGTTTAATCCAGGAAAAGGCGTTGGACGTTTCAGCCCATTCACTGATCGTGCGGGTCGCATCATCCCGATGGCTGTCAGGGATTCAGATGTTCATACCCATTACGTGGAGCAGGCTCTGCTGTGAAGCAGTCTGTAATATTGTGTCTTTGATATAATTGAATCCCAGATTTTCATAAAACTTACGGGCACGATCATTACCCTCAAGCACTTCTAACCACAAAAATCCTTTACCGCGTTGCCGGGCAAGACTGAGAATATGTTCGAATATCTGTTTCCCATAATTTTGACCTGTAGCACCCGAGGCCAGATACAACTTGTTCAGTAGCACGCCTGACATTTCTGTATCCGGAATTTTATCTGTCCATGTGACTTTGACAAAACCAACGGGCTGATCGGTTTCTGCCAGGTACCAGCATACTTCTGGATCTGACAGGCTTGTCACCAGTGATGGCACGGAGAATTCACGCACCAGATAATCATTCATTTCTGACTGCGATACCCACAGATGCGTGAAGTGAGTGCTGTAGATTTCAAAACCCAGCTTTTGAAGTAAGATTGAATCCGCTAAATAAGCCTTACGTATATTCAATGTCATCTGAGCAATCCTTACGTTTTAAACGCGATGCATAGTGTAACCTGCCAGATAAATTGCTCATATAGTTCATTTCATAATCCTTTATTTTTCAATTAGAAAGACAGTGTCCAGTGAACAACTATGGCGACAGAGAAGCTACCGCTCTCGTCATGAGCTTAAGAAGGTGGGAGGCGCTCATTTAATTATTTATCTCGAAAACTACGAAATCAGGCGAAAAAGATTTTTTATGATCGGCGCATTCATTACAGCTACGCATTTGTTGTCGGTAATGAGAATCACACCGTCATCGTGGGTAAGCTGATGGATGAACAGACCTTTACCCGCATTGGATACCGAATGCCAACAGGTATCTCCTTTCCGGTTAATGGCCTGGCTGAGGTCTGTTTTGACGTGTTCGATGGTATGGATTGCATGGGCGATTTTCGCCACATCAGCATTCCCGGATTAGGTAGTGCAGTCGTTTTAAAAAGCGTAGTACTTGCGTTAATGGCACACCATGAAAGCTTCTCTATCGGCGGTTTTGTTTTCCAGCCTGCGTCGGGAGAGATCGCTGAACGCAATCGTCCGACTCCCCTTGAAGAGATTTATGACGCCATGCCTGGCTTAAAAAATGAACTACGTTAAAATCGCCGAACAGGGTTGCCAAAGAAAGAGCCGCAACCTTTAATCCCGGACTGTTTCCAGGCTTATAAAGTAGTGATTACAGGGAGAGCTTGCTATGTCGTTTTATGATACACACGATGAAACAACCCCTTTGGCTCCGGTTGAAACCCGATATAAGGAGTTAAGGGCACTTTTGATTGCTGAGTGGCTGGCCCGGCCCGATCTGCCCGCCATTAAAGCCCAGTTAGCTCAGGCGAGAAAACGTTCCTCATCTGCCCTGTTGCGCCGTAAGCTGAAAGAGTTGAATGCGCGTGAAACGCAGGAAGCTAAGGCACTCGATTAGCGCTTAAAGGCCCGATAAACGGGCCTTTCGTATTTTAACGGCTTCCCGCCACCCACAGAGCACTCACCTCTATTCCGGAAAATCCGTCTCCACTGACGTCTGTTTCCACGCTTCGATCTCAGCAAGGCGCTCTTTGAGCTTGCTGGTCACGGCGTCATGGCCCCAGGCCCCCATCACCAGATGGCGTGGCGGGTTGTCATGTTCGGTGATGGCGATCATTGCCGTGGCGGCCCGTGCCGGATCGCCTTTCTGAGTACCGCTGTATTCGGACGTCGCTTTCATCCGCGCAGCCGCGGTCTCTGCATATTCCGGCAATTTACTCGGCGTCTGATGCAGTGAGCGTCCGGCCCAGTCGGTGCGGAACGGACCGGGCTCTACGCAGGTCACGTGAATGCCCAGCGGCCCCGCTTCCAGCGCCAGTGAATCGGACCAGCCTTCCACCGCATGTTTGCTGGCAGAGTAGTAGCCTGAGCTGGCAAAGCCAATCAGGCCTGCCACGGAGGTAATGTTGATGACATGACCGCTCCGCGCCTTGCGCATCGCAGGCAGTACGGCGCGCGTCAGGGCGAACAGGCCAAAAACATTGGCATCAAACTGGGCGCGGATTTCACTTTCCACACCCTCTTCCACCGAACTCTGATAGCCGTAACCGGCGTTGTTTACCAGCACATCAATGGTGCCGAACGTGTCCAGTGCTGCGCTGACGGCCTGGTCGATACTCGCCTGACGGGTCACATCCAGCGCCACCGCCAGTGCGTTGTCGTGTCCTTCAACCAGATCGGCAATCGACGACGTATCACGCGCCGTCACGACGACCTTAAAACCACGCGCGATGGTCTGCTGCGCCAGTTCACGACCAAAACCGGTCGAACATCCCGAGATTAACCAGACAGGGCTGGAATGAGCAGTCATAACAAGACTCCCGTTGAGTATGAAGAAGGGGTTTAAGACCCGGACGCGAGTGCATCCGGGGATCAAGGTTAGCGAGGCGCGACCGCCTCACTTAGCCCTTAATGCTTTTTATGAAACAGCTGACTGGCGGTGTCGCTGATGATCTGCGCGGCCCCGCGATCGCCCTTCACCATCGACGCCATAAAGGCTTTTGCCTGCTTAAGGGTGATGTGCGGCGGTAACGGCGCGACTTCCGGATCGGTTTTCACCTCCAGCAAGACCGGGCGATCGGCACTGAGCGCACGCTGCCAGGCACCGGCCAGATCGTCAGGGTTATCGACATACATGCCGACCATCCCCAGCGACTGCGCAAACTCGGCATACTTCACGTCCGGCAACTGCTGCGAGGCGTCGAAGCGCGGATTACCCTCCATCACGCGCTGCTCCCAGGTGACCTGATTAAGATCCTGGTTGTTGAACACGCAGACGACCAGGCGCGGATCGGCCCACTGCTGCCAGTATTTCTGGATGGTGATCAGCTCAGCCATGTTGTTCATCTGCATCGCGCCATCACCCACCAGCGCCACCACCGGTTTCTCCGGGTGGGCAAATTTCGCTGCAATCGCGTAAGGCACCGCCGCGCCCATACAGGCCAGGCCGCCGGAGAGCGAGGCACGCTGCCCCTGCTTCACCCGATAGTCGCGGGCGAACCAGTTGGCGCAGGAGCCGGAATCCGACGTGACAATCGCGTTGTCCGGCAACTGAGGTGACATCTCCCACACCACCCGCTGCGGATTGACCGGATTAGCGGGTGCCATGGCGCGCTCTTCCATCAGCGTCCACCAGTCACGCACCTGAACCGCGATATCCTCCTGCCAGCTGCGATCCTCTTTGTGGGTGAGCAGCGGCAGTAGCGCACGCAGGGTTTCAGCCGCATCGCCATGCAGATTGACTTCGCTGGGATAGCGCAGGCCAAGCATAGCGGGATCGATGTCTATCTGAACCGCACGCGCCTTGCCCTCTTCCGGCAGAAATTCCGTCCACGGGAAGCCGCTGCCGATCATCAGCAGCGTGTCACAGTTCTGCATTAAATCGGATGAAGGTTTGGTACCGAGCAGGCCAATCGAGCCGGTAACAAAAGGCGCATCGTCCGGCAGCACATCTTTGCCAAGCAGCGCTTTCGCCACGCCTGCACCCAGCACATTGGCGACCTGCACCACCTCAACGGCGGCGTCGCGTGCGCCTGCGCCAATCAGAATCGCCACTTTTTTACCGGCATTAAGCACCTCGGCGGCGCGTTGCAGGTCCGCTTCGTAAGGAATGACTTTAGGACGCTGATAGCCGCTGCCGGAATGGGTAAAGCCGTGCAGATGCTGCGGCGGCTGCCACTCTTCATCCTGAATATCTTTAGGGATGATGATCACCGCTACGCCGTTTTGCGCCTTGGCGATGCGCACGCCGCGATCCAGCAGATGACGCACCTGCGTCGTGGTCGAGGCTTCCTGAACGAAGTTGGCGACGTCCGAGAAGATGCGATCCAGGTTCATCTCCTGCTGATAGCTGGCACCGCGCGCGGTCGCTTCTGCCTGTCCGGCAATCGCCAGCACCGGGGCATGGTCCATTTTGGCGTCATAGAGTCCGGTCAGCAGGTGGGTTGCACCCGGTCCGCCAGTTGACAGGCAGACGCCCAGCTCGCCGGTAAATTTCGCGTGTCCGGCCGCCATAAAGGCCGCCATCTCTTCATGGCGCACCTGAATAAATTCGATGCCGTCGCCTTTGGCATTCGCGCGCTGAATCGCCCCCAGCACGCCGTTAATCCCGTCTCCCGGGTAGCCGTAAATGCGTGTGACGCCCCACTCTTTCAGGCGCTGGACAAAAAAATCACTGGTTTTCATGCTCATCGTCGCGTTTCCCCTCGTTGTCCTTACAGACTTAAAGCGTAGTAGACGATGAGCCATCGCCGTTAACTGTTCGCCATTGCCGGGTATCGCTGACGTAAATCACTGAATATTTGATTCATATCCGCCGTTTCGCCTGTCTCTTCCACCGCCCGGAATACCTGGGTTTTCAGGAAGTGACGCCAGCTCACCGGCGCGCTGGCCAGAAAGGCGGTCAGTAACTGATAACGCTGTGGCGTCCAGAGCGTTTCGAAGCGCTGACGTGCTTCGCCGTGTTCAAAATGGTGCACTGGATGCTGCGGCATGTCAGCGCGCAGGCGTTTTGTCGCTTCCCGATCCACGCGGTTATCTGTCACCACCACGCCATACTGCGCCCTGGCCGCCGCCACGCTGAGATAGCCACAGCGCACATCCTGCATGACTGCCTCACTATCGCGCTGCGATGGCAGGCCGTAGCCGCCCGCGCCGGGGCCGCGCACGTCGACCACGTCACCCGGCTGGCAGTGGATGACATCGGTGTTACCGTGATTAATAACTTCACCGTTGCGCCGGGTACGGAAGATCGACAGCGCGCCGCTCTGCCCGCCCACTACACCCGCCGAGGCAAACACCGACCGGTTACGGTTGCGCGCGGTAATGATGGTGTTGGGCGAGAAAATCTCGAACGCCATTTCGGTGGCTAAGCCGCCGCGATAGCGACCGGCGCCGGCGCTGTCCTGCGCCAGTCCGTAGCGATGGAAGCGAATCGGCACTTCCGCTTCGTTGATCTCAATCGGGGTATTTTTCAGGAAAGCAGACAGGCCGCCGGAACCGTCGGGTCCGTCATGACGCGGCGTGCCGCCCGCGCCACCGCCCACGGGCCCCAGTGAGGCGACCACACTGCGGTTGTGCGTCTGAGTGCGGATGTTCATGATCGAGTTGCCGCCCGGTGAATTCGCAGGCAGGCGGTCCGGCATCGCCAGCGAGAAGACGCCAATCGTCGCAATCTGCGACAGCGCACAGGTCAGCGAGCGCATCCCTACCGCTGCGGGCGCTTCGCAGTTCATCACCGTGCCAGGCGGCAGAATCGCCCGGGTCGGCCGCAGCGTTCCGGCGTTGAGCAGCAGTGAACGATCCAATGTAGAAAGCACATAGGTAACGCCCACCAGCGCCAGCGGATGCCGCTCGCGCCCGCCGGTCGGCATGTTCAGCGACGACGCCAGCTGCGGGTCGCTGCCGGTGTAGTCCAGCTCCAGCCGATCGCCCTGCACCCGCAGCGTAATGGCGATGCGACAGGGATAGCCGCCCTCGCCATCTTCATCGGCGTAGTCGGCATAAAAGTATTCACCGTCAGGAATGGTACTGATAATCGTGCGCGCCTGCGCTTCAGCATAATCGAGAATGCCCTCAATGCCCTGCAAAAAATCATCAATGCCAAAGCGGGCAATGATGTCGTGGATTTTGCGCTCTCCGACGTTCACCGAGGCCAGCTGCGCCTTGAAATCGCCCCAGTTCTGGTCCGGCACCCGCACGTTGAGCCGCATAATGCTGGCGATCTCTTCATTAAGCTGCCCCTGTTGCATGATCTTCAGCGGCGGGATGCGGATCCCCTCCTGCACGATATCGGTCAGCGAGCGCGACAGCGAGGCAGGCACGGCGCCGCCGACGTCAGTGTTATGAATGTGGCCCACCACGAAACAGACGATTTCGCCCTGATGGAACACCGGCTTCCAGATGTGGATATCGGGCGAGTGAGTCGCCACGTTGCCAGCATAGGCGTCGTTGGTAATGCAGATATCGCCCTCGGCGTACTCTTCTATCAGCGCCAGCACCGGCGCATAGTCGATGCCGCTGTACCAGGGCGCGCCAAAGCTGCGCGGCGAGGCAAACGCCAGCCCGCTGCGGCTGACAATCTGACAGGAGAAATCTTCCGTCTCTTTCACAAAGGTGGAGTGCGCGGTGCGCATCAGCGTAAAGGCCATCGCATCGGCCGCAGCGGCGCAGTAGTTCGCCAGAATCTGTAAGTTACGTCCATCAATCGCCATGTTATGCCTCGTTCGCTGTGATCAGCAGGTTACCGAATGAATCGACCGTGACGCCCATGCCGGGCGGCACGCAGGTGGTGCAGTCGTCCTGAGCGATGATGACCGGCCCACTGAGCTGATGTCCGGCGCGCAGCACCGAGCGCAGCACTAAGTCCACCTGATGCCAGCCGCCGTCGATCCAGGCTCGGGTCTGTTTCAGCACCGGTACGGGTGCTGTGGCGGGGGGAAGTGTGTTGATCACCGGTTTCGGCGTCGGCGAGGCGATGACCAGCCGCAGGTTGATCAACTGCACCGGTGCCTGCGGGTCACAATGACCAAACAGCTGTTGATGCTGGCGATCAAAGGCATCATGCAGCGCAGCGAAGTCCGCCTGCGTCAGCCAGCTCGCCTCCAGCGGCACGTCGATCTCAAACGACTGACCGCGATAGCGCATATCCGCGCTGAACTGCAGGCTGTATGACATGTCGCTGCCGTGCTCCTGCGCCAGCCAGCCGCAGGCGCGCTGCTGCAAGGCTTCGGCTTCACTGGCTAAGGTGTCGGCCAGCCCAGGCGTCAGATCGCCGTAGAGCGTACGGATAAAGTCGTTGCGGATGTCCGCCACCAGCCCGCCCAGCGCGGAGAGCACGCCCGGCGTCGGCGGCACGATCACCCCTTTCATGTTTAGTTCGCGGGCGAGAAAACAGCCCATCATCGGCCCGGCGCCGCCAAAGGCCAGGAACCAGAATTCACGCGGGTCGAGGCCAAAGCGCGACAGCAGGCCGCTGGTGTCGCTGTACATGCTGGAAATGGCCAGCTGGATAGCGGTTTCAGCGGTTTCTTCGACCGAAATAGCGAGCGCATCCGCCAGCGGCTGCCAGGCAGCACAGGCGGCGGCGACATCCACCGTCACCGCGTCATAACCCAGTGCGCCGTGGCCCATCATGCCGCAGGCGGCAAAGGCATCGGTGGCGGTCGGCTGCGTGCCGCCGCGCTGGAAGCAGACCGGGCCCGGCAGCGAACCGGCGCTGTCCGGCCCCATCTGCAATACGCCCTGCCCATCAATCCACGCCAGCGAGCCGCCGCCCTGACCCACCGAGGTCACAGCGACGGAAGGAATAAAGATCGGGAAATCCCCGATGATTTCGCCGTTGCCCTGCGCCACCTTGCCGTCGATGATCACCGCCACGTCGGCGCTGGTGCCGCCGATATCCAGGCTGAGAATTTTGTCAAAACCGCAGGTGCTGGCGAGATAGCTGGCACCAATCACGCCGGAGGCGGTGCCGGAGAGCACCATCTGCACGCATTCGCGCTTCGCCTGGTCAACGCCCATCACCCCGCCGTTGGATTTAGTAATGCGCGGCGGCGGCTTCACGCCAAGCCGTTTCAGCGCCTGCTCAAAGGATTCCAGGTAGTGGATCACCATCGGCTGCACGTAGGCGTTGATGGTGGCGGTAATAGTGCGTTCATATTCGCGGATGATCGGCCAGATGTCGGCGGAACAGGAGGTCAGCAGTTCAGGCGCCACCTCATCGATAATCGCTTTTACCGTCGCTTCATTGTGCCGGTTACGATAACTGTGCAGCAGCGAGACCACGATGCCCTGACAGCCGGCGGCGCGTGCCTGTTCGATAGCGTCGAGCACGCTCTGGCGATCCACGGGTTGCAGTATGTTGCCCTGCGCGTCGCTGCGTTCGCGGATGCCAAATACCCTGTCGCGGGTAATCAGCGGTGCTGCACGCCGTGAGAAAAGGTCATGGATATGCGGGATTTTCAGCCGGGCCAGCTCCAGCACATCGCAGAAGCCCTCGGTGGCAAACAGCGCCAGCCGCACGCCGCGCCGCTGGATCACCGCGTTGATGCCTACCGTAGTGCCGTGAGTGAAGTAGCCAATTTCAGCGGGATCAATGCCCTGCTGCTGCTGAAACTGCGCCAGTCCGGCTAAGATTTCGCTGCCAGGTTTGTCCGGTCGCGACAGGACCTTCAGGGTGTGGATCTGGTTCGTTTGCTGATCGAGCACGGCGAAATCGGTAAAGGAACCACCAATATCCACGCCAACGCGGTATCGCATATCGGGTTAACTCCAGTGTCAGGAAGGGGGAAATTCCATCAGCGTCTCGGGATGTTGCACCACACGCCAGCCGAGCCGCTGGTAGACCTGATGCGCATCCTGGGTCGAGAGCATCCAGCGATGCACCGTTTGCAGCTCCGGGTGTTTCAGGACGCAGGTCGCCAGCCAGCTGCCCAGCCCGTGACCACGCCAGTGTTCATCAATCATCACGTCGCACAGCCAGCCAAAGCGGGTGTAGTCGGTGATCAGTCGGGCAAAGCCAATCTGTTCCTGCTGGTGATAGAGGCCAAACGGCAGCGAACCGGCAATCGCCCGCCGGGTTTTCGCTTCCGGCTGGCCTTTAGCCCAGTAGGACTTCTCCGCCAGCTGAATGTGGATCCAGGCCAGATCGAGTCGCTTGCGATCGGTAGAAACAGTGAACGTATCGCGCTGCCACTGCTGGTCAGCAATCTGTAATGAGTCCATGACAACTCCTTGTATCGGTTGAATTCAGTGTAAAAGGGTTCGCTCAACGATTGAGGCCGTAGCACGCGACAAAACCGGACAGAGCGACTGAATTTTGGACAGGGAAAAAATTTTATGCTGAGGGAAAAATCGCAAAGGTTAAAGGGGCAGGAAGCCGGTCTGTGAGCAAAGGCGGGTGTGGTGAACAGCAGACAGAGACAATGCGTGTGGCCGCCCTCTCCACCGGGAAGGTGGCGAGGGGCGACAACCCGTTATACGCCGAATTCGACTGAGTTATGTTTGCCGATGAGCGATCGTAACGGCACGCTGCTTTTCATAATGGGGGATTTGATGACGATATAGCTGAAGTACTTATCGATGCCGATCTGCGCGTCGAGCATCTTCTCAATCACTTCCTGGTAATGTTCAATGCTGCGGGTAATAAAGCGCAGCAGATAGTCATAGCCGCCGGTGATCAAATGGCACTCCATCAGTTCATCGACGTCGCGCATCGCACTTTCAAATTTCATAAAGTCTTCGCGGCGATGGCCGGACAGGGTGACTTCGGTAAAGACGGTTACTGAATCGGTGATGCGGGTGAGATTAATGTGCGCTTCATAACCGGTGATAAAACCGGCCTGTTCCAGACGTTTGACCCGTTGCAGACAGGGGCTGGGCGAGAGGCCTACGGCGTCGGCGAGGTTAACGTTGCTGATACGGCCATCTTTCTGGAGTTGCACCAGGATGTTGATGTCGATGCGGTCGAGTTTCATTAAGCCGTTCATAGCACCCCCCTCATTGTCAGAGCCTGTTGGGCCAGGCGCTCAATCAAATGTTCAGAACCTCCCGAAGATATAACATGCTTTACCGTAAACGCGCCAGCGCTTCGCAGTGGTTATACCAGCGGGAGATTTTCAAATTACTCTAACAAAATCAATGAGGAATGCGGCTTAACCCAGCCGACCGGTGGCACGGGCCAGCGCAATATCGAAAATATGCAGCGCCTCTTCCAGCTGTGAGTCGGTGGTGACCAGCGGTGCCAGGAAACGGATAGTGTTGCGATGCAGGCCGCACTTGATCAGCAGCAGGCCTTCCTGACAGGCGCTGTCGAGGATCTTCTGAGTCAGCGCCGCATCGGGACGACCGGTTTCGAAATCGAGAATTTCCACCGCCTGCATGAAGCCCACGCCGCGCACGTCACCGATGCAGGCATATTTATCCGCCAGCTGTCGCAGACGGGCATTGAGCTGTTCGCCGAGCTGACAGGAACGCTGCAGCAGGTTCTCCTGTTCAAACAGATCCAGCACCGCCAGCGCTGCCGCACAGCCCAGTGCGTTGCCGCCGTAGGTGCCGCCTAAGCCGCCAGGCGTAGGCGCATCCATGATCGCCGCCCGTCCCACCACGCCGGAAATCGGCAGACCGCCGCCCAGGCTTTTTGCCAGAGTGATCAAATCCGGTTTGATACCCAGTTGCTGGAAGGCGAACATCGTGCCGGTACGTCCGAAGCCGGACTGCACTTCATCACAAATCAGCAGAATGCCGTGCTGGCTGGTAATGCGACGCAGCGCCTGCATAAAGGCTGGTCCGGCGGGCAGGAAGCCGCCATCGCCCTGAACCGGCTCGATGATAATCGCCGCCACACGCTCAGGCAGGATCTGTACCGCGAACAGCTGATCCAGCGCCTTCAGACAGTCCGCTTCCGTCACGCCGTGCAGTGGATTCGGGAAGGGCAGACGATAGATGTCGCCGGGGAACGGGCCAAAATTCTGTTTGTATGGCGCGGACATGCCGGTCAGGGTAATGCCCAGCAGGGTGCGGCCATGAAACGCGCCATCAAACGCGATAATGCCGGGGCGCTGGGTGTGAGAGCGGGCAATCTTCACCGCATTTTCTACCGCTTCCGCGCCGCTGGTGAAGAAGACACTTTTGTACGCCTCATCGCCGCCCACCAGTTTGTTCAGCCGCTGCGCCAGCTCAATGTAGCCCGGATAGGCCACCACCTGAAAACAGGCGTGTGACACCAGACCAAGCTGGCGGGTCACCGCATTGACTACCGCCGGGTGATTGTGGCCGACATTCAGCACGCCGATGCCGCCAACAAAGTCGAGATAGCGATTGCCCTCAACGTCCCACACTTCACTGCCTCTGGCGCGTTCAATCACCAGCGGATGGGCGGTCACTACACCGCGCGGCACGTTCTGCTCGCGTGCATCCAGTAACAGGCTGTTATCGGAGTATGCTTGCTGCTCTGCCATGACATTCTGCATTTTAAACCCTCATCCACGTAACGTTCGGTTGGCTCAAGTATCGCAACCCGCTGGTTTCTCACGCTGCCGTAATTCCCCAGGCAGCGGCATTTCCTGTCAAAATCCCGCTGCATTCAGCAGGGAAATTTCTCTGCCAGCGCCTGACGTACCAGCGCGATAAAAACGTTAACGCCATACGGGATCAGCGCATCGTTGAAGTCATATGCGGCATGGTGCAATGGCTTGCAGGGTGCCGATCCCAGCCACAGATAGGCACCGGGCCGCGCCTGCAGCATAAAAGCGAAATCTTCCGAGGTGAGCGCGGGTCTGGCCGCGGTGTCAGCCGGGATGCCTGCCTGCGTCAGCGCCTCCAGGCAAAACTGCGCTTCCGTCGCGCTGTTCATCGTCGCCGGGTAGTAACGCTGATAGCTCACTTCTGCGTGCAACCCATGAGCCGCCGTGACGTGCTCCGCCATCTGGCGCAGCCGTGCTTCAATCGTATCCTGCGCCGCCGGGCTGAAGGTACGCACCGTGCCGGTGATACTCGCCTCGGCCGGGATCATGTTGTGTGAAAAGCCGCCCTGCATCCGTGTGACGGTAAGCAGCGCGGTTTCGCACGGATCCAAAGCGCGTGAAACCAGCGTATTGAGCTGTACCACCAGTTCACTGGTCGCCAGCAAAGTGTCACGCGTCAGGTGAGGCTGCGCGGCGTGACCGCCGCCGCCCAGCACCCGGATATCAAAGCGGTCGGCTGCTGCCATAATCGGGCCAGGGCGGGTCTCTACCTGACCGAGCGGCAGTTCCGGCCAGTTGTGAATGGCGTAGACCGCCTCACAGGGAAAGCGGCTGAACAGACCGTCGTCGATCATCGCTTTTGCACCCGCCAGTCCCTCTTCGGCTGGCTGGAAGATAAAGCAGACGCTGCCGTCAAAGCTGACGTCCCGCGCCAGTTTTTCAGCGGCACCCAGCAGCATCACCATATGGCCGTCGTGGCCACAGGCATGACTCACCTGCTCTGCCTGACTTTGCCATTCAGTGCCGCTCTGGTCCTGCATCGGCAGCGCATCCATGTCGGCGCGCAGGCCAATCATGCGTTCACTGCTGCCCTTCTTCAGTATCCCGACCACGCCGGTTTTACCGATGCCGCGATGCACCTCAATGCCCAGCTGGTGCAGGAAGTTCGCCACGATGTCGCTGGTGCGCTGCTCCTGAAAACCCAGTTCCGGGTGCGCATGAAGGTCGCGGCGCAGTGCGACTAAATGTTCCATCTTAATATCCTCGCGAACGGTCAATCTCACCGTGCAGCGGCTCGCCACGCTGGTAGCGCCGCAGGTTCTCCAGCAGGGCCGCAATGGCGCTCTCATTCTGCGTCTGGCTGGCAATGTGCGGCGTCAGCCAGATGGCGGGATGGTGCCAGAAGGGATGGCCCGGCGGTAACGGCTCCGGATCGGTGACGTCAACGACGGCGGCACGCAGCTGACCGCTCTCCAGTGCCCTCAGCAGATCATCATCATTCAGCTGCGGGCCGCGCCCGGCCTGCACCAGCGCCGCGCCGTGCGGTAGCTGGCTGAACAGCGACTGATTCAGTAAACCCTGGGTGGTGTCGGTCAGCGGAAGCAGGCAGACCAGAATCTCGCTGTGTGCCAGGAAGTCAGCGAGTTGATCATTGCCGTACCAGCAGCGCACGCCGGGGCACTCGCGCGGTGTGCGGCTCCAGCCTGCGCAGTCAAAGCCCAGCGCCACCAGCTGCGCTAACGCGGCCTGCCCCAGTTCGCCCAGCCCCATCACGCCGACCCGACGCTGCCCGGCAGGTATGGCTGCATGAGGCTGCCACTGCTGCTGCCGTTGCTGATGAAAATAGCGCGGCATGTCGCGATGCAGACCGAGCACCGCGAAGGTGACATATTCCACCATGCCCTGCGTCAGGCCCGGCTCGATCATTCTTATCACAGGCAGGTCTGGCGGCAGCGCGCTGAAGTCAAACTGGTCGGCACCCGCCCCCACCGAGAACAGCAGTTTCAGCCGGGAAAACAGCGCCGGAATGTCTTCGGGTGGCTGCCAGGCGACCAGCGCCTCAACCTGCTCCGGATCACCGGTCTCCGGCCAGAGATGCAGCTGAATGTCAGGCGCATGCTCGGCCAGCCAGCGCTGCCAGATCCGGCCTCGTTCCGGCTCCGATTTATAGACGATATGCATCAGGCCATCGCCTGCGTCATCAGTCCAAATGCCTGCATACTCTGCGGCGTCCAGGGCGTGCCGCGCACCATGGTGGTGGGCGCATCGACCTGAGGAATACCAAGACTTTCAAGCCAGGCCGCCATCGGCAGCGCGGCGTCGGTATCGATGCGCAGAAATTCACCCTGCAGCGACTGCATCAGCGAGGCGACCAGTGCCTGAGCGGCCGGAAAGTCTGCTGCGATCACCGGGCCAATTGCCCAGCCGTGACCAAAGCGGCGCAGGCTGGCGAAGCCCTGAATCTGCTGCTGCGCATCCTCTAAAATCACTGTCTGGCTGTCGCGAAGCAGGTGGTCGATCAGCGCCGGGCGATGCATGCCGTGTGCCAGCTGATCCAGCGTCACCAGCATGCCATGATCGGCAGCTGTCGCCGGGCGCAGTTTCAGCCCCGCGGGGATCACCACCTCTGGCAGCGTGGTCACGGCACGCGTCTGGTGCTGGCGGATCTCACCACAGCTGACAAAGCCGAGCTTTTCATACAGCCCTTTGCCCATTTCGGTGGCGTGCAGACGCACGTTAACGTCGGGCACTTTTTCCAGCTGCGCCAGCATCAGCTGCTTGCCCAGGCCGCGTCCCTGCTGCTGGTTATCGATAATCACCAGTCCCACCGTGGCGGCATGGTCACCCCAGCGCCAGAGTACTGCGCTGCCAATCAGTTTGCCCTGCTCTTCTATTACCGTGCCTTCGCCCAGCTGCAGCGCCAGCTGCCAGTCTTCACGGCGATGGGGCCATTTCAGCAGCTGCGTTAAGGTGAAACACGTTTCAATATCATCTGGCGTCATTGCGCGTATGGTCAGGCTCATTCGCGTTCTCCTTACATCATGCCTGGCGTGTCAAGTCCGCTGCCGTCAACCAGACGGCTGTAGCGGTACGGGGTCGGATCAACCACGGGTGTGGCGTCGGTCGCAAGGTCGGCAGCCAGTCGTCCGGCACCGGGTCCGATACCGAAGCCGTGGGCGCTGTAACCCGCCGAGAGCACCAGCCCCGGCAGTTTCGCCACGGTTGAGATCACCGGAATTGCGTCCGGGGTGCTGTCAATCATGCCGCCCCACGACTGCGCCAGCCGGAGATTCGCCAGCGCCGGATATTCACGCCGCATTGCCGCCAGGCCCTCTTCCACGATTTTTGCATCCGCTGCCGGATCGAGAATGCGCATCCGCTCAAACGGCGACTCGCGGTCGAATGACCAGCCCCCCATCGCTTCAGGGCCATTGAAGAACGGTGACAGGCCGAGATTCAGGGTCAGATTCTTGCGGCGGCTTTTAAAGGTCGGATAGAACTGACGGGCATAGCGCAGCCCCTGAGCGCCCGGCTCAAGACGTCCGCGGCCTGAGACTGAGACGGTATAGCTGCCATCCATTTGTGGGCGACAGGCAAAGCCCGGTGTGTAGAGCGGCATGGCGATCGCCTGCTCAATAGGCTGCGTGCGGAAGGCAGTGCCAATCACGTTGCCCAGCGGCAGGTCGATGCCGTGACGACGGCAGAACATGGAGGTCCAGGCCCCGGCGGCACAGATAACCCGGCTGGTTTTGATCAAACCGCGCTCGGTCCAGACGCCGCTGACCCGTCCGGCCGCAATATCCAGCCCGCGGACTGCGCACTGCTGAAACAGCAGTGCACCCTTTTTCTGCGCGCCCGCCACCAGCCCCGGTGCGGCCAGGCGCGGCTCGGCGTGACCATCGGTCGGCGACGAGAGACCGCCCAGCCAGTTTGTGGTGCTGCCGGGCGTCATTGCTTTAGCCTGCTCTGCGGTGAGAATCGAACTGCGCATGCCATAGCCTTTCGCCATCTGGTTCCACTTATCCCAGGCCGCGATATCCGACTCTTCCTGGGTGGCGTAGACCAGCCCGCTGCGGCGGAAACCCAGCTCTTCACCGGTTTCTTCACTTAGCTCACCCCAGCGTTGCAGCGCATAGATAATCAGCGGCAATTCACGCTCATCGCGGTTTTGCTGGCGGCACCAGCCCCAGTTGCGGCTCGACTGCTCAGCGCCAACCAGCCCTTTTTCAATCAGCACCACCTTCACTCCCTGCTTCGCCAGCTCCCAGGTGGCGGCGGCACCGGCGATACCGGCGCCAATCACCACCACATCGGCGGAATCGGGAAAGTCAGCACTGTCCTGTACATAACGAATCGGTGCGGGCATAACAAGATGACCTCTGTTGTCAGTATCGGGTCTGGCGCACGGCGACATCGCCGCTGTACGCTGACCCACGCCGCCTGCCTTGCACATCAGTACTGCGCAGACGGATAAATTCAGTTGCCCGTAAGGCTCAGCGGCCACTCACTCCGCTTTTAAAATCTCTTCATGTTCATCCAGCCAGCCCTGCCGCAGCTCCGGCACCGCGCGTTTCAGCCGCTCGAAATACAACTCGCTGGTCGGCTTGTCGTAATCGTTGCGTGTCAGCTGGGTGACGATGCGACCGCTTTTCATCACCACAATTTCGTCGCACACCGCGCGCACCGCATGCATGTCGTGGCTGATGAAGATCACGGAAAGCCCCAGTTCGCGACGCAGTTCGCTGATTAAGTCGAGGACGGCGGCGGCGACCACAGTATCCAGCGCCGAGGTCACTTCATCGCACAAAATCAGATCCGGCTCCGCTGCCAGCGCACGCGCCAGATTGACGCGCTGCTTCTGACCGCCGGAGAGCGCCCAGGGGCGCCGCCACAGCACGCTGCGCGGCAGCTGCACCAGATCCAGCAGCTGATAAAGTCGCTGCTGCCGGGCTGCCCCGCTCAGGCCATGAAACAGCGTCAGCGGTCGCGACAGGATGCGCTCAACGCTATGGGCCGGATTCAGCGCGGTATCTGCCATCTGGAATACATACTGAATGCGCCGCAGCTCATTGTCAGGACGTTTCTGCATATCGCCGGCAATATAGTGGCCGTTAAACAGGATATGCCCGTGGCTTGGCGCGTTGAGACCGGCAATCGCATGAGCCAGCGTCGTTTTGCCGGAGCCTGACTCGCCGATGATGCCAATCGCCTGCCCTTTCCACAGCTTAAGGTTAATCTCCTCCAGAATGCGTATTTTCGGCTGGCCGTCGCTGTCACGCGGGCCGTAACCGGCATTGAGATCGCGCACTTCCAGCAGCGGCTGAATATCGGCGGCGGCCGGACACCAGTTGCTGGGCCGCTCTTTATGCCGTGCCGCTTCCATCAGCAGTCGCGTGTATTCCGCCTGCGGCGCGCCAATCAGGTGCGCAGTACTGCCATACTCCGCCATTTTACCGCGCAGCAGCACCAGAATCCGGTCAGCCATCTGTGCCACCACGGCCAGATCGTGACTGACGTAAATCGCGGTGACGCCGCGCTGCACCACCACGCGGCGAAACGCCTTCAGCACTTCCACCTGCGTGGTGACATCCAGCGCGGTCGTGGGCTCATCCAGGATCACGACGTCGGGATCGCCAATCAGCGCCATTGCCGTCATCAGGCGCTGTAACTGACCGCCCGATACCTGGTGCGGGAACCGGTCGCCAATGGTCTCGGGATTGGGCAGCGCCAGCTCACGGAACAGGCCAATCGCTTTGGCTTTCGCGTCTTTGCGGGTCATCGTGCCGTGAATAACCACCGGCTCAATCACCTGGTCGAGGATCTTCATCCCCGGATTAAATGACGCCGCGGCGCTCTGGGCGATATAGGCGACCTTGTTGCCGCGAAACGCGCGCAGCTGGCCCGGTGACAGACTGTTCACATCGGTGCCGGCAACGTGAATATTGCCCTCAGCGATGCGGCAGCCGTTGCGGGCATAGCCCATCAGTGCCATGGCGATGGTGGTTTTTCCGGAGCCGGATTCGCCAATCAGCGCCAGCACCTCGCCCTTCTGCACCGTGAAGTGAATGTCCGACACAAGGTCGAGCTCTTCACCGCGATCGGTCTGCGCGGTGACGCGCAGTTTATCTACCGAAATCACCGGCATAGCGGTATGTGGTGTCACGTTCATGCTCCCTCCTTCGCCAGCGTCATCGGACGCATCGCCTGCAGGCTGTCAATAAACAGGTTGGCACCAATGGTCAGGCTGGCAATCGCCAGTGCGGGCATCAGTACCGCGGGCGAGCCATCAAACAGCCCCTGCATATTTTCACGTACCAGCGTGCCCCAGTCGGCGTACGGCGGCTGTACCCCCAGGCCGAGGAAGCTCAGGCCGCTCAGCAGCAGCACGATGTAGACAAAGCGCAGGCCAAAGTCCGTCAGCATCGGGTGCACCATGTTAGGCAGGATATCGTGAATGGCGATATACCAGCGGCTTTCGCCCCGTAGCCGTGACGCCCGGACGTAGTCCATGCTGCGCAGCGAGCTGGCCATGGCAAAAGCAATGCGGAATGCGCCCGGCCAGTAGGTGAACACCGCCGTCAGGATCAGCATGGGCAGCGAGGAGCCAAACACCGCGACAATCATCAGCGACAGTACCTTGCCCGGCAGCACCAGCAGGGCATCGTTGACGCGGCCCAGCAGCTCCTCCAGCCAGCGTCCCGTTACCGCCGCCAGCAGGGCCAGCAGCGTGCCGATCAGGCTGGCCAGCAGCGCCGCACTCAGCGCCAGGCCGATGGAGAACTTCGCGCCGTAGAGGATACGGCTCAGCATGTCGCGCCCCAGGTAGTCGGTCCCCAGCAGGTTATCGGCCGTCATGCCGCCCATCAGCGGGCCGCCGCCGATGTCATCAATGCTGTGCGGGGCCAGTGGCGTGCCAAACACCGCCATCAGCAGCCAGAACAGCGACATGATCAGACCCAGCCGGCCCGACCAGGAGAGCGACTGTAAGAAACGCCAGGGCAACAAGAGTGTATTCATGCGCTTCTCCATTTCGGGTTAAAGGCGATAGTCAGAATGTCGGCCGCCAGCAGCAGAACCAGGTAGCAGGCGGCGAACAGCATCACGCAGAGCTGCACCACCGGCAGGTCGCGGTTGCTGACCGCATCCACCAGCTGGCTGGCCAGACCGGGATAGCTGAAGATGGTTTCGATGATGATCACCCCGCCAAACAGGTAGGAGAGACTGAGAGAGATCGCATTGGCGATGGGTCCGACCGCGTTGGGCAGCGCGTGACGCAGCACGGCGCGGAGCGGCGACACCCCTTTAAGCAGCGCCATCTCCAGGTAGGGGCTGTCGAGCTGGTTGATAATGGCGGCCCGCGTCATGCGGGCCATCTGCGCCACCAGCACGCAGCAGAGCGTCAGCACCGGCAGCGCATAGGCTTTGAGGTAGCTCAGCAGGTCGCTGTCCGGACTGCCGAACGACATCGCCGATACCCAGTGCAGTTTGACGGCGAAAATCAGCACCGCCACGGTCGCGACCAGGAACTCCGGCACGGCCACCGTCGCCATGGTGCCGATAACCAGCGCCCGATCGAGCCTTGAACCGCGGTTCATCGCCGCGATAATGCCGATAATCAGCGCCAGCGGTACGCAGATCAGCGTGGTGATGCCCGCCAGTTCGAAGGTGGCGGGTATGCGCTGCGCCACCAGCTGCGAGACCGGCAGATGGCTGGCAAACGAGATGCCAAAGTCACCCTGCACCATACCCGTCAGCCAGTGGAGATAGCGCACCAGTAGAGGCTGATCGAGACCCAGCTGCTGCCGTAACGCCGCCACCGTTTCCGGCGTGGCGTTCTGGCCGAGGATCATCTGCGCCGCGTCACCCGGCAGCAGGCTGGTGATGAAAAACACCACCGCCGAGACGATAAGCAACGTCAGGATGCCGGCGCCAATGCGCCGGGCAATCAGGAACAGCATGTATCGGTTCATCGGCGAACTCCTTATTAATAGCCTGATGGGACAGGCTGAGATCAGGCGGTCAGCCAGGCAAACTCATGGAAGCGGTAGCCCATCATCATGCCTGACGGCCAGGCTTCGACCCCTTTGACCTTTTTGTTGTAGCCATCGGTGGAGCTGATAAAGGTCGGGATGATCGTGCCGCAGTGGTCATAAATCAGCGTCTGCATGTCGCCATACATCTGCTTGCGCTTTGCCTGATCGCGTTCTCCGCGCGCGGCGACCACCAGTTGATCAAACTGCGGATTTTTCCAGCCCGACTCGTTATTCGGTGCGGTAGAGAGATAAAACTGTGAGAAAAGCATGTCGAGCGTCGGACGCGGATTTATCGAGCCATATCCCACCGGATCTTTCATCCAGTGCGAAGACCAGTAACCGTCATACGGCACGCGTCGCACTTTGATGTTCAGCCCTGCCCCGCGCGCCATCTGCTGGATCATCTGCCCGCCTTCGTTCGCCCCTTCAATGTTGGGCGTCGTGATGATCTCTACCGTAGCGCCAGCCATGCCCGCTTTTTTAATGTGGAACTTCGCTTTTTCTATATCGAGCGGACGCGGTTTGAGGTCGGCGTTGTAAAGCGGATGCCATGGCGGTACCGGGGTGTCATTACTGACGTCGCCGTAACCCTGCAGTACCGTTTTCACCAGCATTTCGCGCGGCTGCAGATATTTCATCGCCAGCACGAAATCTTCGTTGTTACCCGGCTTCACGTCGGTGCGGATAATCAGGTTGGTGTACATGCCTGATTTGCTTTCCAGTATGCCAAACTCGCTGCTGGCTTTGATGCGTTTGCAGTCCGCGGCGCTCAGGGTGGAGACCATCTGCAGATCGCCCGACATCAGGGCATTGACACGCGCCGCGTTGTCAGTGACGCCAATCAGCTCCACCTCATCCAGATGCGGCAGACCGGGCTTGTAGTAGTTGGGATTTTTGGTACCAATGGTGCGCGTGCCTGGCATAAAGGTTTTGCAGACAAACGGACCGGTGCCGATGCCTTTACTGAAGTCGGTGGTGCCGTCTTTGACAATCAAAAACGGCGGCGTCGCCAGCATGTAAGGGACGTCAAAGTTGGCGTTGTTCAGCTCCAGCTGCACCTCATTATCATTGACCGCGCTGAAGGTTTTAAACTGATCGGCCAGCTTAAAGGCGATTGAGGCGATGGCCGGATCTTTGTGTCGGCTGAGCGAGAAGATCACATCTTTAGCGGTCAGCGGTTTGCCATCATGGAAGGTGACGCCCTTCCGCAGTTTAATATGCCAGGTGATGCCGTCGCTGGATTCCACTGATTCGGCCAGCGCCGGTTGCGCCATCAGGTTTTTGTCCAGTTCGGTCAGGCCGCTGTAGAACATGAACTGACGGGTGTAGTCCGCGCTGTTATTACTTTTCGCCGGATCGAGTGTGTCGGTAGCGGAGGCATTCGACATTGCCGCCCGCAGTTTACCGCCTTTGACCGGCTTGTCGTCCGCCAGTGCCGCCCCGGAAAAGCCCACCAGCCCGCTGCTCATCACCGCACCGGCGGAAAGAATCTTCATCAGGCTGCGGCGTGACAGCGAGCCTTCGGTGATCATGCGCGTCAGTGCCGGATTTACCGCATCAGCGTCGTTATTATCAAATTTACTCATCTCTCTACCCTCAATAGTCAGGCGAACCGGGATCATGTTCTGGCGGTGCTGGCAACCTGGCGGCCAGCACCCGACGGGACGTTAAGAAAGGCGATCCTTTGCTTTGTAATAGAGTCCTGCGAGCGGTAAAAACCATGGCTTGCCGTGATAACCGGGCAGCGCGGGCCATGCGTCGCGCTGCCAGGGATTTTCAGTGCGCTTTTCGGCCAGCAGATCGGCCATTACCCGTCCCATCCACACCGACATCTGCGTGCCGTGGCCGCTGTAGCCCAGCGAATAGAAGAGGCCATCCTGTTCACCCGCATGCGGCAGACGGTCGGCGGTCATATCGACCATGCCGCCCCAGCAGTAATCCAGCGCTGCCTGGCCGAGTTGCGGCAGCATCTGCGTCATCGCGTGGCGCAGGATCTCGCCGCTGCGCGAATCAGAGGTCGGGTTGCTGACCGCAAACCGCGCCCGGCCGCCAAACACCAGCCGGCTGTCGGCAGTGGTGCGGAAGTAGTTGCCGATATTCAGCGACGTCACGTAGGTCCGATTGTTGGGCAGCACCTGGCGCAGCAGCGCTGGGTCGAGCGCTTCGGTCACCACGATAAAGCTGCCGACCGGCACGATGCGGCGCTGAAACCAGGGAAAAGGGCCGACGTTGGAGCAGCCGGTCGCCATCAGCACCTTATCCGCCAGAAGGGTGCAGTTTGCAGTGTGAATCCGGTGCTGATAGCCCTTCAGTCGCTCTAACTTCGTCACGGCGTGATGCGGATAAATCTTCGCCCCGCTGCGCGCGGCGGCTTCAGCCAGCCCGATGCCAAATTTGCCCATGTGCATCTGACCGCCACGCTTCTGCAGCAGGCCGCCGTGGAATTTGTCGCTGGCGATCTCGTCGCGCACCGCCGTTTTGTCGAGCAGTTCGATCTCCGGGTCCACGGTGCGGCGCATCAGTTCATACGCCTCCCGCAGCCCGGCGACATGCGAAGCTTTGCTGGCGAGCTTGAGTTTGCCGCACAGCCGGAAGTCGCAGTCGATCGCTTCATCCTGAATCAGTTGCTGTACGTAGCTCACGGCGTCGTCAAATGCCCGGTAGAAGCGGCTGGCCTGTTCCAGACCCTGACTCGCCACCAGCGAGGCGAAGTTCTGCGCCACACCGGTATTGCAGTGACCGCCGTTGCGCGCCGATGCCTGGCTCATGACGTCGCCACTCTCCAGCAGCACCACGCTGATGCCGCTGCGCGCCAGGTTAAGGGCTGCCGAGACACCGGTGAAGCCGCCGCCAATTACCACCACCTCCGCCTGGGCGGGTAGCGGTTCGCGGGCAGCACCGGCAAAGGCCGGAGCCGTAGCCTGCCAGAACGATTCCAGTTTCATGGGGGGTTCCTCAGAGTCCGACGACGCCAGGCAGGCCGCCGATATCTTTGATTTCGGTGTACTGGTAGTACGGGTTCGCCGGTTCATGACCGCGATTGACCCAGACTTTGTTTTTGATGCCGAGATCGTAGGCGGTCATCAGGTCATAGCGGAAGCTGGAGGAGACGTGCAGGATCTCTTCCGGGCCGCAGTCAAGCTTATCCAGCATGTACTCGAAGCCCTTCATCTGCGGTTTGTAGGCACCCGCTTCTTCCGCCGTGATGGTCATGTGGATCGGTGCGCCCAGACGCGGTATATGGTGCGGGATCAGGTCTTTCATGGAGTTAGTCAGCAGCACCAGCGGAAACTCTTTTGCGACTTTCGCCAGCCCGGCCGGCACGTCGGGATGCGGACCCCAGCTGGCGCAATCGGTGTAAATGAAGTCGCTGTCGGCTTTATCCCACTCAACGCCCCACTTTTTGCAGGTGCGCTGGATGGCATTGCTGACCACGTCGTAATAAGGTTTCCATGCGCCGAGCACCTCATCCAGCCGGTAACTGGCAAAATCAGCGGTGAAGGCGTGCATGGCCTCAGGGTCGACGCGGTCGCTGAAACAGCGTTCTGCCGCACCGGCCATATCGAAGCGAATCAGCGTGCCGTAACAGTCAAACGTGATGAATTTCGGTTTAAACAGTGCCATGTAACACCCTCGTCTTGTCAGTTGCGCTTAGAAATCGATGAGTACGCTCTTCTGGCGCTGGCAGGCCTGAAACGCCTGACGCCCTAAATCTTTGCCAATGCCGGAGCCGAGAAAACCGCCGGTAGGAATGATGAAGTCGCCGGAGCGGCCATAGCGGTTAATCCAGACGGTGCCTGCGTCAATCGCCCGCATCGCCCGCAGCGCGCGCGGCAGGCTCAGTGTGTGGACACCGGCGCAGAGGCCGTAGGTGTCGTGGGCGGCCATCGCCAGTCCCTGCTCTTCATCATCAAACGTCTGTACCGTCAGCACCGGACCAAAAATCTCCTGCTGAACCGCCGGGTTATCCTGCGCCACATGGCTCAGCAGCGTCGGCTGCCAGAACCAGCCGTTGTCCGTGTCGGCAAAGCGCTCTCCGCCCACCAGCACCTCTGCGCCCTGCGCTTTTGCGGCTTCAATGACCGAGCAGACTTTGTTGCCCTGGCGTTCATCGATCAGCGGCGCGTAGCGGCTGCCCTCCTGCCAGGTGACGCCCGGTTTCACTTCCCGGCAAAGCTGGGCCAGCTGCTCAACCAGCGGATCGGCAATGTTGCGCTGCACAATAAGACGGGTGCCCGCCACGCAGGCCTGACCGCCGTTGGCAGTGAAGCCGCGCAGAATGCGCTGAGCCAGCACCTCAAGGTCACCCGCATCATCAAATACCAGCTGCGGGCTTTTGCCGCCCAGCTCCAGCGTCACCGGTTTCATGCCGTGCTGCGCGGCATCGCTCATGATGCGCGCGCCGGTCAGGGTCGAGCCGGTAAACGAGACTTTGCGCACCAGTGGATGTTTCACCAGCGCACTGCCGGTCACCGCGCCACTGCCCTGCACAATGTTCAGCACGCCCGCTGGCAGGCCCGCCTGAATCGCCAGTTCAGCCATGCGCACCGTCGAAAACGGGGTCAGTTCAGAGGGTTTCAGCACCACCGCATTGCCTGCTGCCAGCGCGGGTCCGCATTTCCACGACGCCATCGACAGCGGAAAATTCCACGGGGTAATCGCGGCGATGACGCCATAGGGTTCCGCAATCAGCATGCCGAGGCTGCTGTCGCGGGTGGGAAAGAGATCGCCGCTGTATTTGTCCGCGCATTCGGCGTAAAAGCGAATTGCTTCGGCGGTAAACGGAATTTCGTGCAGCACCACGTCGCTGATGGGCCGGGTTGAGCCCAGCGCTTCCAGCTGAGCCAGCAGCGCGTCCTGCTCTATCAGGTCAGCCCAGCGGCGTAACACGCGACCGCGTTCACGCGGCGGACAGCCAGACCAGCCGCTGGTTTTCAGCGCCTGATGCGCCACGGTGACGGCACGATCAACATCCTGCGGCGTGGCGTCCTGCAGCGTGGCATAGCCCCTGCCATCAGAGGGACGTTTAACCTCAAAGGCTGCGCCCTGACTCTGGCAGTGCTGGCCGCCAATATAATGGCCAGCCGGAAGAGAAACTTTTTCAGGGTCGAAACTTAACATGGAAGAATTCCTTATTTGTAACACCCATCAGTTGCTGGCTTAATAGCGTTTTTAACTGGCGATTTCTGCGCTGTTAATAAGCTAATGCAGAAAGTATGCCAGCCGGGCAAAAAATAAAAATGCGTTTAAAACAGCGCAAAAAAATTTTCTGCCGTATTGCCGGGGTAATTTTTGCGGATTTGCCGAACAATTAAACAGATGATTTACTTCACAAAATTTATGCGCCCTGCTGGTGCAACCTGCACGGAAATTGCACCAAAGCGGATATTCCGGCTCAGGCTGCTCACTTCTGCACTCATGACACACCGATTTACCGACCGGCCTCACATCCCTGATAAATTCTTTACTTTTTAAAGAGGATTATTTGACGCCGTGGAAATAATTCTGTGCGTCAGGCATAAAAAAACGCCAGCCGGATCGTCCGGCTGGCGTTTTGGTCATATTTAATTACAGACTGCCGATGTGAAAAGTTTTCTGTTCCAGATATTCATCCATTCCGTAGCGGGATCCTTCCCGGCCAATACCGGAAAGTTTCACGCCTCCAAAGGGGGCAACTTCAAGAGAAATCGCGCCGGTATTAAAGCCGACCATGCCAAACTCCAACGCTTCCGCCACCCGCCAGGCACGCCGGATATTTTCGGTAAAGAAGTAGGCGCCCAGTCCGTAGGGCGTGTCATTCGCCATTGCGATGGCCTCATCCTCATCATCAAAGATAAACAGCGGCGCGACCGGACCGAATGTCTCCTCATGAGCAATGCGCATGCTGGACGTGACCTCGCCGAGCACCGTAGGCTGAACAAAAGTACCATTATCCTGGCTGATGCCGCCGGTCAGCAGCGTGGCACCCTGGCTGAGCGCATCATCGATGTGACCATTCACCTTCTCTACCGCACGTGGGTTAATCAGCGGACCCATGGTGCTGTCGGGCGCAAAGCCATCCCCCACTTTCAGGGTGGCGACCGCCTCCAGCAGTCGCGCGGTGAAGCGTGGATAGATGTTGCGCTGCACCAGGATGCGGTTGGCGCAGACGCAGGTCTGCCCGGCGTTGCGGAACTTGCTGAGCATGACGCCCGCGACCGCAATCTCAATGTCGGCATCATCGAACACGATCAGCGGCGCGTTGCCGCCCAGCTCCAGGCTCAGACGTTTGATGCTGTCAGCGCTCTGCTGCATCAATAACTGCCCAATGCGGGTTGAGCCGGTGAAGGAGATTTTACGCACCGTACGGCTACCAGTCAGTGCCGCGCCAATCTCAATGGGCAGGCCGGTCAGCACCTGTAACACACCTGACGGGAAACCGGCACGTTCTGCCAGCACCGCGAGGGCCAGCGCAGAGAGCGGCGTTAATTCAGAGGGTTTGACGATAATCGGGCATCCGGCGGCCAGCGCGGGGGCCACCTTACGGGTGATCATCGCAATCGGGAAGTTCCAGGGAGTGATGGCGGCGGCAACGCCTACCGGCTGTTTCAGCACCAGAATGCGCCGGTCGTCACTGGGCGCGGGAATGGTGTCGCCATAGACACGGCGCGCCTCTTCCGCGAACCATTTCACAAAGCTGGCCCCGTAGAGCACTTCGCCTCTGGCTTCCGCCAGCGGTTTGCCCTGCTCTGCGGTCATGATGATCGCCAGGTCGTCAGCATGTTCAATAATCAGTTGATGCCATTTTTCCAGCAGCGCGGCACGGCTGGCGTTAGTGGTTTTTCCCCAGCTGATGCGAACCGTTTCCGCATAGGCTATCGCCTGCTCTGTTTCCGCACGGCCCAGCGCCGGTATGGTCGCCAGCGTTTCGCCCGTGGCGGGATCGGTAACCGGCAGCGTGGCACCCTGATGTGCATCCTGCCAGCGTCCGGCAAATAACGCCTGCTGGCGCAGCAGATCGCTGTCTTTAAGTTGTAATCGCGACATAACATCCCCTTGTGGTCAGCTGATTCCACTTTATCGCGCCGGGTCAGCGCAGGATGTTGTTGTGCGGGGTCAGAAAGGTCGCTAAGCGAGTTTTTCGCGGGGATTTGAAATTTTATGCTGTGCGGAAATGTGCGCGCATCCGGTGGGATGCGCACGCGCTTTAAATCTGGAAGTCGATGACCGGTTCGTCGTCATTACTGTAGGAGAGCGCCTGGCGTTTGATCTCCTCCAGCGACAGATTAGCGTTACAGAGTTCCAGGAACTGCCAGACATAATTGCGCTGCAGCTGTCCCCGCTTGAGGCCGAGCCAGACGGTGCTGGCATCAAACAGATGCGTGGCGTCGATGCGTACCAGCTCTTCACTCTCTTCCGTTTCACACGCCTGATCGGCCAGTATCCCGACGCCCAGACCAAGTTTAACGTAGGTTTTCACCACGTCGGAGTCCTGGGCGCTGAGCACGATGTCCGGTTTTAAACCCGCCGACTGGAAGGCACGGTCAACCCGCGAACGACCGGTGATACCCTGGCGGTAAGTAATGAGGGGATAACGGCTGAGGGTGCTCAGTGAAACCGGTTGATTCTGTACCAGCTCATGATCTTTCGGCACCAGCAACGCATGATGCCAGCTGAACCAGGGGAATGCCGCCAGGCTGCTGTTATTGACCAGCATTTCACTGGCGATGCCGATGTCCGCTTCACCCGCCAGCAGCATGGTGACAATTTCCTGCGGCGATCCCTGGTTGAGTTCCAGACGAACGTTGGGATAGAGCTGACGAAACGCTTTAATGATTTTCGGCAGACTGTAGCGCGCCTGAGTATGGGTCGTTGCAATTGTCAGAATGCCGCTGGTTTCATTAGTAAAGACATCGGCCAGACGTCGTACCTTCCCTGCTTCATCGAGGATGCGTTCGGCGATGGTCAGCAGCGCTTTACCCGGTTCGGTCATTCCCAGCAGGCGCTTACCGCGACGAATAAAGATCTCAACACCCAGTTCATCTTCCAGGTCACGAATGTGCCGACTGACACCTGACTGGGAGGTAAACAGCGTGTTAGCGACTTCCGTTAAGTTAAACTCACAGCGGGCCGCCTCGCGGATGATTTTAAGCTGCTGGAAATTCACGACATTTACCTCTCTTTACATAATCTGATTCCCTGATGTTAAGAACTATTATTGATAACAGGAAATACTAAAAAATTTGGCTTTATGACTTTAGGGAATAACGGGGTGGGACTGAGGTTGTGCGAACGCGCTGAGATGATTGGCCGGGCAGCACGGGCTTAACGGGTGTTCGCTGCGCGAACGGGCTCTGTGGAGTTGAAGCTGTAGTCTTCGCTGCACGAACAGGCTCTGAGAGAGGTTTCGTTCGCCTGGCAGGCTGGGCATTTTCAGTAACGCCTCTGCAGGCGACCGACAAGGGGCGCCAGTCGCCGCGCCCCCTTGACCCCCGGCTCCGGCCTGCTTCACCGCCGCTTCGCGGTCCCTTCGCTTCTTCAGGATTTCTCACGGACCGCCGGGACGCGCCATCCCTGGCGCGAACCCGCCTCTTCGCGACATCCCTGTCGCTCGTCCTGAAATACCTCATCCGCTCAGCAGTTCTGACGGCCTCCCCAACCCCCTCGCTGTTATCTCTTCTTTTTGTGTGGGGTATCTCATCGCTTTATGTTTCCGGAGTTGTCATTCGACAGCAGACAACGCTGCACCCAAAAAACATAAAAATTTTGCAGGCGGGGGGTTTTTCAGAGGCGTCCGAAGCGCTGAGGAACAACCGGAGGCGAGGATGAGCCGACAGGACGTCGGCGAAAGGACGGTTCGCGCCAGGGATGGCGCGTCCGGACGGTCCGCTGGCCGCAGGGCGTGACGAAGGGACCCCGCGAAGTGGGGCGCGCAGGCTGCCGGACACCGGGATTGTCAAGGGGCGTCCGTACGCCCCTTGACACGTCCGCCTGCTCAGGCGACCTGAAACTCCCCACCGCCTGGCGGGCGTAACCTGCTCAGTATGAACGCGCTGCAAAGCTTAGCTAAAGGTCCGCTGCAAGCACCCCTACCCCACTAACATCAACTCCCGCTCCTCACTCAGCGGCTTATTCAGCAGCGACAGCAGGATATTTTTCACGGCCTGTGCAGAAGGCGACAGCGGCAACCGGGCTGAGATGTTCAGCGACAGCGGCAGACTCAGTGACGGGCTGTTGATGCGTGACATCCAGGCATCGGTTGAACCTACCAGCGCACGGGCGGCCGATTCAGGTAATACGGTGACACCCATGCCGCTGGAAATGGCTGCGGTCAGGGTTGAAATCGATTCGATTTCACCAATGATGCGCGCACTCAGGCGACGCAGTGAAAAGGCCTCATCAACCCGTTTGCGCACTGCGCTGTAGTCGCGGGGTAAAAACAGGCTCATCTGCGCTACATCGGCCAGATCGACGCTGGCACCTGGGTAGTCGGTAGCGCCGACCAGGAAGAGATCTTCTTTCATCAGCGGCATGCTGTTGATGCCGGCAGTCGGAGCGCGATCGTACAGTACCGCCATATCCAGCTGACCATTCATCACTTTCTCATTCAACACGCTGCCGCTGTTTTCATGCAGGTAGACCAGTACTTCAGGAAACTGATCGCGAACGGTTTGCAGCAGCGGCATGGTCAGCGAGGAGGCTGCTGTGCCGGGTGCCAGACCAATTGATACCTGGCCGCTCAGCACCTGACCGGCATTAATGACCGCCGTCTGGGCCTGCTCGCACTGGCGCAGAATAGTACGCGCATGACCATAGAGAATCTTTCCGGCTTCCGTTGGCGTGACGCCGCGCTTGGTGCGGATCAGGAGTTGCTGATCCAGCTCATTCTCCAGCGTTGCCACCTGCTGACTGAGTGCAGGCTGCGCGATGTGCAGCACTTCCGCTGCCTGCGTCAGACTGCCGATATCGACGATTTTCACAAAGTACTTCAGTCGTCTTAAATTCATCTTGCCTCCGTCACTTACCCTGAATAGCGAAAGGTGTCTGGCCCATCGCTCTGATAACAGAGATTTTGCAAGATGCAGGCCAGGTTTAAATCCTGCGCCTTGCCCGTCAGCCAGATTTTTCCTAACGGCCCGGAAAATAAGCGTTTCTGATTACCTCTTAAGGGTTAATAAGGATCAGGAATGCGTAATAGCAACAGAGGAGTCGAGCGGACGCACTGTGGCAGTGCAGATGCTGCGAGTCAGACGTGCAGAAAAGTGATGACGGGCTGTACAGTTTTAGTGCAGTGGAAACGTATTGCACCGGATGAAGGCTTGCCGGGCTTACAGGAAAGCATTAACCAACAGACTGAGAATGTAACCGCTATCAGCGGGATTTCTTATCGCTGACGCTTCCTGAAGACAAAAAAGCAACCGTTGCCCTCTCCCGTTGCGGAAGAAGGCAACGCCTTCTGATTAACGTTTTTTACGGTTACGGTGCATGTCGATAGAGACCGCAGCGACGATGATCACCCCTTTGATGATGTCCTGAATATAGGCATCGACACCCACGAAGGTGAATCCGCTTTTAATCAGGCCAAGAATAACGGCACCGATTAATGTGCCGGTGATACGGCCGACACCGCCCATCAGGCTGCTGCCGCCGATAACGGCTGCGGCAATCGCATCCAGCTCGTAGGACATCCCCATACTCGACTGGCCGCTGCTGACGCGCGCCGCCAGTACCACACCCGCCAGGCCAGAGAGCGCGCCGGCAATGGTGTAGACGATGATCAGATACTTATTAACGTTGATACCGGAGACTTTCGCCGAGGTCATGTTGCCGCCAATGGCGTAAACATATTTACCGTAGCGGGTATGTTTCAGGGCGATGTGAAACAGCAGTGCCACCACCAGGAAAATCACGACCGGCATGGCACCCTGACCGATTGAGGTAAAGCCATCGGAAAGGAAGCTGATGGGATTACCCTGAGTGTAATACTGCGCCAGACCGCGTGCCGACACCATCATGCCCAGCGTGGCAATGAAGGGCGGAATGCCGGTGCGGGTAATCAGTACACCATTGACCGCACCCGCCAGCAGACCAACACCGATACCGGCCGCGATAGGGATCACCGCAGGCATATTAACCAGCGACGGATACATCGGCGACAGGCTGTCAGAGGTCTGCGCCAGACTGGCGGCGACCACCGCCGCCAGGGCGATGACGGAACCGGACGAGAGATCGATACCGGTGGTGATAATGACCTGGGTCACGCCAACGGCGATAATCCCGATAATCGCCACCTGCAGGACAATCAGGATCAGACGGTTGGTGTTGAGCAGGAAAGACTGGTCACGCACGTACCAGCCAAACATTTCAAAAATCAATGCAATCCCCACCATCACCACAAAAATGCCGGTATCTTTCGGCAGTTTATGGCGCAGGCTGGCAAAAAAAGAGGGTTGCTGCGGGGCTGCCGGGGTAGCAGTAGCTTTCATATTGCTCATAGTGGTCTCGCGCCTCACTCGGATGCCAACGACAGAATGGTTTCCTGATCGGCTTCTTCTTTATCGAGGATGCCGGTTATACGCCCGCCGTGCATCACCATCACCCGGTCGCTCATGCCAAGGATTTCCGGCAGTTCAGAGGAGACCATGATGATAGCTACGCCACGGTTGGCGAGTTCACTGATTAAGCGGTAAATCTCCGCTTTTGCACCGACGTCTATACCGCGCGTCGGTTCGTCCAGAATCAGAATCTTCGGTTGTGCCAGCAGCCAGCGGGCAATCAGAACCTTCTGCTGATTACCGCCGCTGAGGTTATTGATGATCTGATCCATGGTCGGCGTTTTGATGTTGAGCCGACGGATTTGCTCCATGCAGTCCTGCGCCATCTTCACATGACTGACAAAACCGCTTTTGCCGCTGTACTCCGGCATGTTGACGATGCTCATGTTCTCCATCACCGACAGCACCAGAAACAGGCCGGACTTTTTACGGTCCTCGGTCAGGAACGCCATGCCCTTTTCAATCGCGGTTGAGGGTGAGTCGATCGTCACCGGTACGCCATCAATCAGGATCTCACCGCTATCGAAACTCTCCATGCCGAACAGGCTCTCCATCACCTCGCTGCGACCGGCCCCCACCAGCCCGGCGACGCCGAGGATTTCACCCCGGCGCACGCTGAAACTGACATCGGTGAAACGATCTTTGCAGGTGAGATTACGCACCGTCAGCACCTCTTCCCCGATGGCACTGTTGAATTTCGGGAACAACTGCGTCAGCTCGCGTCCTACCATCTGTGTAATCAGCGACTGACGGGTATATTTCGCCGTCTGATCGCTGGCGATCCAGCTGCCGTCGCGAAAAATACTGACTTCATCGGTGATGTTGAAAATCTCATCCATCTTGTGGCTGATGTAGATGATGGCTTTACCCTGCTCCCGCAGATCGCGAATGATGGTAAACAGATGCGCCACTTCGGTTTCCGTCAGCGCGGAGGTCGGCTCATCCATAATGACGATGTCTGAATCCCAGGAGACCGCTTTGGCAATCTCGACCATCTGCTGCGACGCAATGCTCAGCTCGCCCACCATCCGCTCGGCTTTCAGGCGGATATTCAGGCGGTTGAGCAGTTCCTGTGTCTTCTGATTAAGTCGGGCGTGGTCGACAAAGCCAAACTTCATCGGCTCACGGCCCAGCCAGATATTCTCGGCGACGGTCATGTAAGGCACCAGATTGAGTTCCTGGTGGATCATTGAAATGCCGGAACGCAACGCGTCCATGGTGTCCTGAAACTGCACCGGCTCCCCTTTAATTTTGATGGTGCCCTTATCGGGACGATACATCCCGATAAGGCACTTCATTAAAGTGGATTTGCCCGCGCCATTTTCGCCCATCAAGGCATGTACCGTTCCCGGACGCACCCGCAACGACACGTTGTCGAGGGCTTTGACGCCGGGGAAGAACTTGCTGATGCCTTCGGCTTCAAGCGCAAACGCGTTCATACATCACCTCCGTACAGCTGGGTCGGGAACGATTATTTCAGGTTACGCTGGGTAAACTGTTCCATATTTTCTTTAGTAATCAGCTGGTAAGGGATGTTGATAATTTTCTGGACTTGTTCGCCTTTCACCAGTTTGATCGCCGTCTGTACCGAGCCTTCACCCTGGCCCTTCGCATCCTGGAATACGGTGGCGACCATCTTGCCCTGCTTCAGCATCTGCAGCGCATCAGGTGTACCATCGACGCCAGCAATCAGGATTTTGTTCGGGTTTTTACCCAGTGCCTGCAGCGCACCAATTGCCATTTCATCGTTGTTCGACGCGATAGCATTGATTTCATCACCGGCCGTCATCCAGTTACTGACCACATCCACCGCGTCGTTACGGGTAAATTTGGCGGTCTGCTTCTGAACAATTTTGATGCCAGGATATTTAGCGGCCACTTCTTCCACACCTTTGGTACGGTCGCGGGTCGATTCATTCGCCAGGTCACCCATCAGAATGGCGACGTTGCCTTTGCCGTTCATTGCTTTCGCCAGCGCTTCCATCTGTAACCGCCCGGCCAGTTCTGAATCGGAACCCACATAGGCCATTTTGCCGGTGAGTTCAGCCCCTGGACGGCGGTTAACAAATACAAGCGGAATGCCCGCTTTGCTTGCCTGATCCATAATCGGTTTCACCGCGTTGGTGTCGACCGGGTTAACGATCAGGGCATCAACACCCTGGCCGATGAAGTTCTGAACCTGCTGAAGCTGTTGTGAAACGTCACCCTTTGCATCCTCAACCTGGCCTTTAACACCATCTTTCTGCATCTCCTTCTGCATTGAAGTACGCAGAATCGTCAGGAAGTTGTCATCAAACAGCGCCATCGAGACGCCCACTGAGATATCTTTTGCCATAACCGCGGCAGGTAACATGCAGGCTAACAGTGAGGCGACAATCGTTTTTTTAATGTTCATAGGGACCCTTCTTATTTGTTAACTTGCTCAGCGGCTGTACCCGCGAATGAAAAATATCTTTTACATTCACCCAGCCTGTCTGGCGTCTGTTTCAGGAAATTTGAGGTAAGACTTCAGGTTATGGCTATTTTTGTGATCGACCACTCCTTTTCACAATCACTTGATCTGCAAACAGTTAGTTTAAAAATGCCGTTTCATTTCCGGATGATAATCACGACCGTGATGATAAGCAGTTTATTTGTTCCATATAATGTCTTTTTGAAATTTTTATCATAAAAGCACTGAAACGGTTGTTTTAACATCGGCAAACAACAAAACTTTGACATGCCTCTAACATCTGCCGAGAAATGCCCGCAAAGTGAGATCCTGTTGGCAGTTTGAAAAGCCAGCAGATTTGCGTAAAAACCGCCAATCCGCTGCTTTTACGAGCATCTGAACGCAATTCAGTAAACAGGGCTTTGACAAGCGGGATCAGCGCCGTTAATATTCGCCCCGTTCAAGCGATTCCTCTGTAGTTCAGTCGGTAGAACGGCGGACTGTTAATCCGTATGTCACTGGTTCGAGTCCAGTCAGAGGAGCCAGAATTAGAAAAGCCCGCTCAGGGAAACCTGAGCGGGCTTTTTGCATTGATGTTTTTAATCACGGCGGCATGGTTTTCACGCCAGAGGCTTACACCACGAACCCGAAGTGGGAACCATCCGGCAGCTCCACCACCAGCCGCAGTTTCCCCCCCGCCGCATCGACGTAGCGTTTGAGCGTGGAAAGCTTCAGGTCACGCCCCGGCTTTTCCATACCCGCCACGGTCGGCTGTGTGATGCCCAGCGCCTGCGCCATTTCCACCTGCGTTTTCTGCACTTTCTCACGCAGCTCGGCAAGGTGAATGTTGAGCAGGATTTCGGTCGCCATAGCCTGTGCGTCGGCAACGACTTCCGGTTTTTCATCCGCAATAAGCTGTTCCAGCGTTCTGCCCATCACGCTACTCCTTATGGTTAAAGCTTTTTAGCCAGTGTGTGAATTCCCGATCGGCAACCGGAAGCATCTCCCGATAAAATCGCTTTTCATTGCCCGCCTTATTACCGGCACACAGCACCATTGCCGTGCGGTTCGGGTCAAAAGCAAAGAAAGCCCTTATTGGGTCGCCGCGGCTCTGGATACGTAACTCTTTCATGTTGCTATAAGCGGAACCTTTAATCGTATCCGCATAGGGTCGGCTTAATCCCGGCCCCTTTTCCCGCAACACCATCAATGCAGCCAGCACGCAGGCGCGATCGCTGTCATTAAGCAACGTAAACCAGCGATCAAACCGCTCTGTCGTTTTAATCATCCACACGCGATCTCCTTATCAATATAGGTCAGATACTATATAGGTGTAAAGCGATAACCGAGTGTGATGTAGCGGAATGTGGAAGGCAGCGGTCTTTAATCAAATAGCAGAGAGGGGTTCTATTCTGTCTGTGTTCTGCGCATAAAATTTGCAATGATTTGCGAGCGGTAACGGATTTGCTACGGGATGAGGAATGTGCCTGCAAATAAAGAAGCCCGCCTGGGCTTAACCGGGCGGGCGTTCGGAATTAACGGTTTAATGCGTGTCAGGGTTGCCCTTCCATATTCCAGCGCGCCGATCCCATTACGTCAAAAACATGCTGATCGGTAAACGCCGGGAATCTGGCGCGTTTTGCTGCCTCGGCTAGTGCCTGACAGTAATCTTTATCGCCCCTTTTGATAATAAAGTTCTCCAGGGTGCCATCCTTTTTAAAATCCAGATGCACATTACAGCGTTTCCCGTTCCAGGCGTGCGGTGCTGACAGCGCAGCATCCAGTGACTTTTTAATACCCGATGCCTGCTGGCCATAGATATCTTTGTCACTGACTTTTCCTGCACGTTTATAACTACAGCTATCAAGTGCGCTTTTTTTAATACATTCATGTGGTGTGAGAGGCGCACAACCAGCTGACAGAATGCAGCAGAAAATAGCGATGATCTTTTTCATGGATAAGTCCTTTTAAGTGAAGAGGCAACGGAATCTGTGCCCTGGTGAAGCGGGAAATCCAAACAGCTAAACCCTGACTCTCTGCATCAGAATAGCTCTACTTTCCTGCTCTTTTACGCCAGAAGAGAAAAGTAGCTACGGCTGTCAGCACGCCAATCAGCGGCATGGTCGCTGCGCCCGCCAGGAAGTTGTGCTGGTCGATATGCTGGTTCCTGCGGATATCCGCGAAGCGTGCCAGCGCCTGTGTTTCATCTGATGCACGCACTTCCTCAAACTCTTTTTTATACCCCTGCTCTGTCAGATCTGAAGCCCGGTTTACGTCTGATCTTTTCAATGCAACGGTGTGTTTGCCTCTGGAATAGAATCTGTAGTCTGACATTCAGTGAGCTCGCGGTCAGTAGAGTGAATGTCTGTTATATCGGGCAGGCAGTGATTTGCAAAACGGTTTTGGTAAAGCGTGAGGCACGATACAGATTTCGTGCTGGTTAAACTAACCGCACGTCATCTTCTGGCAGATTCCGTGCGATACAGGCGACAACATTCCACGCGATGAAAATAAGCCCGGCTGTTAAATCACGTCCAGTCCCAGATTCTCCCGCAGCGTGGCAAACTCATACTCCTCACGAAACAGCCCGCGACGGCGTAGTTCCGGAATCACCCGTTCCACAAACAGATCGAGCTGTTCCGGCATGATGGCGGGCATGATGTTGAAGCCATCCGCACCGCCCTGCTCCAGCCACAGCTGGAAATCATCGGCGATATCCTCAGCCGTACCGACAATCACGCGGTGCCCGCGTGAACCGGCGGCGACGGCGGCCAGTTCGCGCAGCGTCAGGTTTTCGCGTTTTGCCATATCGGTCATCAGCTTAACGCGGCTCTGGTTCCCTTCGCCCAGCGGCACCTCCGGCACCGGGCCATCCAGCGGATACTGACTGAGATCCATGCTGAACCGCAGTGAGAGCTGACGCAGCCCATTCTCAATATCCACCAGCGTATTCAGCGCTTTCCACAGCGCCTTAGCGTCTTCGCGCGTGCGGCCAATAATCGGCATGACGCCAGGCATGATCACCACCTGATCCGGGTTACGTCCGGCAGCCACCACCTGCGCCTTCTGCGCACGATAGAAGGATTGCGCTTCCTCCAGACTGGCAGAGGCGGTAAAGATCACTTCCGCCGTCTCCGCCGCCAGCTTCTGACCATCCGCCGATGAACCCGCTTCGATAATCACCGGACGGCCCTGCGGCGAACGGGTGATATTCAGTGGACCCTGCACCTGAAAATGTTCACCCTGATGATTAATCGGCTGGATCTTCTCATCAACAAAATAGTTTCCGGTCGCTTTATCCGGCTGCACGGCGCCCTCTTCCCAGCCCGCCCACAGTTTACAGGCTACCTCAAGGAACTCACGCGCACGGGCGTAGCGTGAAGCATGATCGGGCATGTCGCTGCGGCTGAAGTTACGTGCAACGTCTGTGGAAAACGAGGTGACGACGTTCCACGCGGCACGGCCCCGGCTGATGTGATCCAGCGATGAGAAGCTGCGCGCCAGCGTAAAGGGATCGCTGAAAGTGGTGGAGGCGGTCGCGGCCAGGCCAATGTGCCGGGTATTGACTGCCAGCGCCGCCAGCATCGTCAGGGGTTCAAGACGGGCCATGGTGGACGGCAGACGATACATGCTGGTTGCCAGGGCATCACCCACAAAAAAGAGGTCGAACTTACCCGCTTCGGCTTTTTTTGCCAGGGCGATCAGCCAGTCAATATCGGTGGGATCGCCCAGTTGTTCGGTCAGACGCCAGCCACTGACGTGCTGACCCACAGGTTGAACAAACAGGCCGAGCCGCAGGCGACGTGGTGAAGTTGCAGAGTTCATAAACGATTCCTGGTCTGAAAGATGAAAAAGCGCGCCGCAGCGTGCTTATAAAAGGGTGTCGGTCGCCAGCAGGGCCTGTTCCAGCGCGCTGGCAGAGACGGTAAACGGCAGGCGATCTGCACAGCCTTTGGGAAATTTAATCTGCTGTGCGATGTGACGCAGCACGGTATTACGATCGCCCGGCAGCGCAGGCAGCTGCAGTGGCATGCCGTAATAGCGCAGCAGCGCCAGCAGTTCTGCATCCGGCTCCCCGCCATGCTCAATCAGCGACTGCACCAGCAGGCTGAAGCCCACTTTTTCGCCGTGCAGCCAGTGATGGAGTTCCGGCTGGTGGGTCAGACGATTATGGATGGCATGCGCCAGCCCTGGCGTCGGCAGCGCGTCGCGCACGCTGTTCGCCAGCCCGGCCAGCACGATACTGGCATCGATGACTTTGACCAGTTCGGGTGTAACCCGCTGCTGCTGGCAGGCGGCTATCGCGGCCTCGCCATATTGCTGAAACATATCTGCCGCCTGCCGCGCGGTCATCACCTTT
Organism: Pantoea sp. SM3640; assembly: GCF_015654165.1. Classification (NCBI taxonomy): domain Bacteria; kingdom Pseudomonadati; phylum Pseudomonadota; class Gammaproteobacteria; order Enterobacterales; family Erwiniaceae; genus Pantoea; species Pantoea sp. SM3640. The sequence continues at coordinate 1,321,936 of NZ_CP064872.1, read as the reverse complement.
AAATCCAGTGCCAGATCGTCGGGGTTATGCCGCTGGTAAGGGCGGAATTCGTAATATTTTGCCAGCGCATCCACAATGCCCGCTTTCAGAAAGCGCACGTCGCTTCGGGCAATGACCTCGCTATCCACCAGCAACAGTTCCGGCATTTTGCCCAGAGGCTGGCTGCGCAGATGCCCGCCCGCTTCGTTATAGATGATGGCAATCGGTGACCAGGCGGCACAGGTCGCTGCCTGAGTAGCAAAGTTAACCAGCGTAAGTGCCGGTAACTGGCTGGCGGCGGCTTTGGCAGCATCCAGCACCCGTCCACCGCCAATCGCCAGCAGCAACTCTGCGCCCTGCTGTTCGGTTTGCTGTTTTACGCGGGCAATCGCCTCTTCAGTACATTCACCCGCTAAATAATCCAGCTGCCAGTGAATGCCCGATGCCTCAAGACTCTGGCTTAATTCCGGATTAACCGCCTGCCACGCGTGCGGCGAGGTCAATATCCGGATATGGCTGGCGTAGGGTTTAATAAACTCACCGACGCGTGCACGCAGGCCCGCCTCATGTGCATAAGCTCGCGGAGAAGTAATCGCTAACACAGCGGCATCCTGATTATAAGAATTAGGCCAAAAAGGCTTTAATTACATTTATTTATTAACGAGAGGGTAGTGTTATTTCTTTTTTTAAATACTACGACAACCAGCAATTTAAGCAATTGAAAACCGGCCATTGTTTATTCACAAATCTGCATGAGGTTAGTTATTTTTCACATATAGCGACCCGGCTTTTTACTGTTAACCTGCCCCTCTGGCTGAATTAATTAACTGCTTATCAGGCAGTGTTCCGGGAAAGAATATGCAACTCGATTTTCGTCAGGTCAGAGAAGATGAAACAGATGTTTATCTGGCGCTGATGCATGCGGCCTATGCGCCGGTGAAAGCGCTGGGCATTAAGTTTGATGCCGCCACCGCAGACCGTGCTATGGCTCTGCGCCACCTGCAGAGCCATGGGGTGTATGCGCTCTATGCTGATGAGAAGATGGTCTCGTCAGTGACCGTCCGCTATCCCTGGGGGCCGCTGCCCGGCCCGTTTGGTCTGCCGCATATTGGCTGGTTCGGCGCGCACCCTGACTATCCCGGCCAGCAGTTTGGTCGTCAGGTGCTGGAACGGGTCGAACAGGCGATTCTGATCGATCAGCTGCGTGCTCCTGCGGTCTCGCTGGGAACCGCCACCAGTCACCCCTGGCTGCAGGCGATGTATCTGAAGCGCGGCTTTCAGCCAATGCATACCCGCGACCTCGGCAAGGGTCATATCACCCTCTATATGATGAAAGTACTGGACCCGGTGGCACACGATGCCTGGCTGAGCCGCCAGACAGCAGCACAAGGAAACCCACAATGAGCATCACTATCCCCCCGACATTAGGCGAACCGCTGATCGCCTTCCGTCACGAACTGCACCAGTTTCCGGAGCTGTCGAATCAGGAGTTTGAGACCACGCGCCGTCTGCGCGAGCAGCTGGAACAGCATCAGATACGTATTCTCGATCTGCCGCTGAGAACCGGCCTGGTGGCGGAAATCGGGGCGTCAGCGGGGCCGCTGATTGTACTGCGGGCCGATATCGACGCGCTTCCGATTGAAGAGCAGTCTGGCGTCAGCTTTCGCTCGCAGCGTCCGGGCGTGATGCACGCCTGCGGCCATGATTTTCACAGCGCAGCGGCACTGGGCGCGGCGATCCTGTTAAAGCAGCAGGAAGCGAACCTGCCAGGCCGGGTACGGATTCTGTTTCAGGCCGCAGAAGAGACCGGCCAGGGCGCGCCAGAGGTGATTGCCAGCGGCGCATTGACTGACGCGCTGGCGATTTTCGGTATCCACAACGATCCTTCACTGCCTGCTGGCGTCATCGGTTCCAGAGCCGGGCCGCTCACTGCCGCCGTCGACCGTTTTGAAATTGCGATTACCGGTATCGGCAGCCATGCCGCCAAACCCGAGCAGGGCAACGATCCGATTGTCATCGCGGCACAGATTGTCTCGGCGGCGCAGACGCTGATCAGCCGCAATGCCCCTTCTGCCGATAACGCGGTGGTCTCTATCACCCAGATCCACAGCGGCAGCACATGGAACGTCATCCCGGACAGCGCCTGGCTGGAGGGCACGGTACGCTCGTTTTCATCATCCACCCGCCAGCGTCTTGAGCAGCGCTTCCGGGCGATTGTGGCGGGCATCGCGGCAGCCTTTGATGCGCAGGTGAGCTTTACCTGGCACGCCGGGCCGCCATCGGTAGTAAATGATGCGCACTGGTCGGACTTTGCTTTGCAGCAGGCTGAGAACAGCGGACTGGAAGCACGCGTGGTCGAGGCGAGTCCGATTGGTGAAGATTTTGCCTTCTATCAGCAACAGTTGCCTGGTGCCTTTATGATGGTGGGCACCGGTGAACCCTATGCACTGCATCACCCTGCTTTTCGCATCAATGATGAGGTGCTGCTGCCAACGGCGCGCTATCTGGCCGACCTGGCACAGGCGGCACTCCTTTCTCCGGAGCGACCACAATGAGCCTGACTGCCGCGCTGGCGGATGCGATTCTCAGCGGCCAGCCGGATGCCCCTGCACGTGAGCATGCGCGCGAAGGCATCCGGGATTTTCTGGCGGTGAGCTGGCCAGTGCTGCAGGGCACGGTACCGGATAGCGGCTTACCGGCTCTGCGCACCCTCTACAGCGATGGCAGCGTGCGTTCACAGGCGCTGCTGCTGGGCTATGCAGGACATGCGCTGGACTACGACGACTTTCATGCCGATTTTCGCGGTCATCCCAGCGTGGTGATCCTGCCTGCACTTTTCGCCTGGCAACGGGTTCAGCCCAGAAGCCTGGAGCAATTTCTGGATGCTTACGTCACGGGGGTAGAGATGGCCGGTCGTCTGGGGCTGGCGGTCAGCCAGCAACATTACGCACTGGGCTATCACAACACGGCGACGCTGGGGACCCTTGCGGCGGCGGCGGCGCTGGCGCGTCTGCTGGGGATGAAGAGTGATGCCACGGCCACCCTGCTGGGCATTGCGGCGACCCAGGCCAGCGGTTTACGCGCCCAGTTTGGTTCGACGGTAAAACCGCTGCACGCGGGTTTTGCCGCCGAACGGGCCGTGACAGCGGCTCAGCTGACCCTGGCCGGCATCGATGGCCGCCAGCAGGGGGTCATTGAAGCCTTTGTTGCCGCCAGCAGCGCGGACCAGGCTCGGCCGGAGAAATTGCTGGAAAACTGGGGCAGCCCGTGGCGGATCAGCACGCCGGGACTGGAATTCAAACCCTTCCCGACCTGCGCCGGTACGCATAGTGCGGCAGAAGCGGCCCGCAGCCTGCGCCAGCAGTGGCTGGCTGCGGGTAAACCGCTGGATGCGCTGCTGAGCCAGATTGTTGATATCACCGTCGGCTTCCCGCCAGGCGGTGACATCGCCGCCTCGATACGGGTGCCGGTTAACGGTACTGAAGCGCGCTTCAGCCTGGAATATGTGATTGCCGCCATGCTGATGTATGGCGATCTGCGCCTGCAGGATTTTGCGGAAGGCGATCTCAATCATCAGGTTATGCCGCTGGCCGCCCGCGTACGTCGCACGCCGGATCAGAGTGCGCCGCCCGATGCGCTCAATCCCGCTCTGCGCTTTCACGTCGTTACGCTGACGCTTGCGGATGGCACAGCACTGCATCAGCGCCGTACGCGCCAGCAATCGCTGGCGGAGGGCGTGAATGTCAGCAGTAAGCTTCATCAGGCGCTGGGTGACGCGTCGCCAGAACTGCTTGCAGCCACTGCGCTGCATTCCACGGCAGAATTGCAGATGCTGACCGGGGCGCTGACCTGATAGTGGCTTAGCGCGGCGGAACGAAGGCCTGAACCGGCGTAACCTCACCGGCAAATTTCCGCACCTGCACTACCGTAATCTGGCCGCTGCAGCCCTGCGTCAGCGACGAAGTGCCGATATCCATGGTCAGCACATTGGGATTACCGTGGCGGCATAACGGACGGGCGGCAGTGGGCTCGACCGGATCGTACCAGGCACCGGTTGGCAGCTGAACTACGCCAGGCATGATGGTGTCAGTAAGACGCGCGCTGGCGAGCACATGGCCGCGCGCGTTAAAGAGTTCGATGATGTCGCCATCCGCGATCGCCTGTGCTGCCGCATCGTCCCGGTTCAGGCTACAGACTTCGCGTCCGTCCCGCTTGCTGCGCTGGCTGTAATCACCAAAATCGAGCTGGCTGTGCAGACGCGTCGCGGGCTGATTGGCAATCAGCCAGAACGGATAGTCGGCGCTGGGTGTTTGCTGCGGTTCACGCCATACCGGATGGCCGGGGCAATTTTCATAGCCAAAGCTGGCGATAGTAGCGGAGAAAATCTCAATTTTTCCGCCTGGCGTCGGCAGTGGCGCGGCGTCGGGGTCGGCCCGAAACGCATTGATCATCCGGCCACCATCCTTTAACTGCGGCAGCGCCAGCACACCCTCCAGCCAGAACTGACTGAAATCGGGTGTCTGCACCTGATGAGCGGCCAGTTTTTCCTGCAGCTGGCCGTAAAGATGCTGCAACCAGCCACGCGCATCACGCCCTTCGCTGAATGCCGCTTCCCTGCCCAGCCGCCGGGCCAGGTCACGAAAAATCGTATAATCATCCCGGGCTTCGGCGTAAGGCGCAGCCACCGGCTGCATGGCGATTAAATGGCGATCGGTCGGCGCACCGCCGATATCCTCACGTTCCAGCGTCATGGTAGCGGGCAGGACAATATCCGCATGACGCGCCGTGGCGGTCCAGGCGCTTTCATGCACGATCAGCGTATCCAGCTGGCAGAAAGCCTGACGCAGCCGCGCCAGATCCTGATGATGGTGGAACGGATTGCCTCCCGCCCAGTAAGCCAGACGGATATGGGGATAGGTCAGCTGGCGGCCATTGTAGTCAAACTTTGTGCCGGGATTGAGCAGCATGTCGGCGATACGCGCCACCGGAATAAAGCGGTCAATGCCATTTTTACCCTGCGGCAGGGCCGGAAAGCTGACCAGATTATGATGCTTGCCATAATGGCCCAGCGCACCCAGTGCATAAGTATATCCACCGCCGGGCAGCCCTGGCTGTCCGAGCGCCGCCGCCAGCACCAGGCCGAGCCACACCGGCTGTTCGCCATGCTCGGCACGCTGCAAAGCATGAGCCACGGTCACCAGTACCCGCTTACCGTGCAACTGCCGTGCAAACTGACCGATCAGATCGCTGCTGACGTCGCAGATCCCAGCGGCCCAGTGCGCGTCACGGACTACGCCATCCTCTTCACCGCGAATATAAGCGACCATCTGCGGCCAGCCGACACAGTAACGCGCCAGAAACGCCTCATCGGTTAACGCTTCCGCAATCAGCACCGCCAGCAGACCCAGCATAAACGCCGCATCCGTGCCGGGCCGGAGCGCCAGCCACTCGCCCTGCGCCTCTTCAGGCAGATCGCTTTTCAGCGGGCTCACTGAGATAAACCGGGTACCGCGCTGTGCCGCTCGCTGCATAAAACCGCGCTCGGTGTGTTCGCTCAGGCCGCCGCTGGCCACCTGCGCATTTTTCAGCGCCAGGCCGCCAAACGCCAGCACCACCTCGCTATGCGCGGCGATCTCCTCCCAGCTCACGCCGCGTCGGGCGATCTCGTTCATGTCACCGACAATGTGTGGCAGCAGGACAGATGCCGCGCCGGAACTGTAGCTGTTGACCGAACGGACATAACCGCCCAGCGTGGTGTTCAGAAATCGGTGCACCAGGCTTTGCGCATGATGAAAACGGCCTGCGCTTGACCAGCCGTACGATCCGCCAAAGATGCCTTGCGGGCCGTATGCTTCACCAACCCGCTTGAGTTCCTGCGCCACCCGCTGACTGGCCTCTTCCCAGCTGACCGCGACATACTCATCAGCACCACGACGCTGATCCGGGCCTGGCCCGTTTTCCAGCCAGCCACGCCGTATCATCGGCTGCGCGACGCGCGCCGGATGATTGAGTGCATGACGGAAGTTTTGCAATAGCGGGCTGGGATCGGGATCGCGGTGGAACGGCTCAATCAGCAGTTGATCGTCCCTGTGCTGGGCGTGAAAAGCGCCCCAGTGGGCGCTGTGCATTACCGGTTTCTGGGTCATGCTGGTTCCTGATTATCAAAAAAGAAACGGTGCCTAAAGCACCGTTGCAATAAAGTTTCTGACACGTCCGTTGTCCGGATCGTCAAGGACTTGCTGCGTCGGGCCCGCTGCCACAATTCTGCCGCTCTCCATAAATACGATGTTATCGGCAACTTCGCGGGCAAAGCCGATCTCATGCGTGACCACCACCATGGTGATACCGGAGTGCGCCAGCTGCTTAATCACCTGCAGCACTTCCCCCACCAGCTCCGGATCAAGTGCCGAGGTCGGTTCATCAAACAGCATGACGCCGGGATCCATCGCCAGCGCGCGAGCAATGGCCACCCGCTGCTGCTGACCACCGGAGAGGTTCTGCGGCCACTCATCTTCGCGGCCAGACAGCCCCACCTGCTTCAGCAGCGCCAGCGCTTTGGTCGTGGCCTGATGACGGCTCTGCTTTTTTACCCGCATCGGTGCATCCGTAATGTTCTGCAGCACGGTGCGGTGCGGAAACAGGTTGAACTGCTGAAACACCATGCCTATTTCCGCCCGCTGGCGGGCAATGGCACTGCTGCTGAGTTCGTGCAGCGCATGGCCTTTTTGCCGGTATCCCACCATCTGGCCGCCGATGCGGATCGTACCGCCATCCAGCTTTTCAAGATGATTAATACAGCGCAGCAGCGTGGATTTACCGGAACCCGATGGCCCCAGGATTACGGTCACCGATCCGGCAGGAATATCGAGATTAACCTCGTCGAGAATGGTGACACCGGAGAAGTGCTTGGTGACTTTGCGCAGTGCGATTGCTTCAGCCATTGCTCACGCTCCTTTGCGTTTTCGGCAGCGAAAAGCGCGGTAGTGATGACAGCAGGCTGCGCTTTTCTCGCCGCGTCACACCGCGACCAAAATAGCGTTCGACATAGTACTGGCCGACAGAGAACACGGAGGTCATCAGCAGATACCACAAGGTTGCGACCAGCAGCAGCGGGATCACTTCATAGGTGCGCTGATAAATAATCTGCGCCGAAAACAGCACATCCTGCAGAGAGATCACCGACACCACTGCGGTGGTTTTCAGCTGGCCGATAATCTCATTGCCCGCTGGCGGCATAATGGCGCGCATCGCCTGCGGTAAAACGGTGTGACGGAAAATCTGCGCCGGGCGATATCCCAGGGCGCGAGCCGCTTCAATCTGTCCATTGCCCACGCTCTGGATACCAGCGCGTACGATTTCTGCGGCATAGGCAGACTGATGCATCACCAGCGCGATCACCGCCGCGCTAAACGGACTCACCAGCGCATTGGACTGCGCGCTCCAGAGTTCGCCCAATCCGGGGATCGACAGCGCGATGCGGGGATAGAGCGCGGCGATGTTGTACCAGAGAAACAGCTGCACCAGCATCGGCACACCGCGGAAAAACCAGGTGTACGCCCAGCTCACCGCTACCAGCACCGGGTTAGAAGAGAGGCGCATCAGCGCCAGCACCGTGCCAAAAGCGAATCCCAGCACCACCGAGATGGCCGTGAGCTGCAGCGTCATTAACACACCCTGCAGAATGGAGGGCGCAGTGAAGTTCTCTGCAATCACCTGCCATTCAAAGCGCGGATTGTTAATCATCGAATGCGCCATCGCCACCACGCATAACAGCACCACCAGCGCACTCAGCCAGCGTCCGTAGTAGCGTTTACCGACGATTTTCAGGTCGTCGGTGTGGTCCGGAGTTTCTCTCATTTAAAGATCTCTTCGTTGCGTCGGGCTTCGGGCACGGCACCAAAACCGATTCCCCAGTTATCGAGGATTTTCCGGTAGCTGCCATCTTTGATTAACGAATTCAGTGCCGCCTGTACGGCTGGCTCCAGCGGCGAGTCTTTCGGGAACGCGACAGAGACCGGTGCATCATTCACGGTGATTTCACCGCTCATGGTCAGCGGTTTGATCACTTTGGTCTGCCACAACAGCCCTTCATAAGGACCGAGGAACAAGGGAACACGACCGCTGACCACGGCCTGCACGCCCGCCGGACGATCCGGGAATATCGCTACCTTGATCGGTTGTTTACCGGCGGCTTCACAGGCTTTGCTGGCCTCTTCCAGCCGCGTCACCTGAGTCGTACCAGAGCCGGCGCCCACCTCTTTGCCACACACATCGCTGAGGGATTTGAAGGGGGCGATATCAGCGTCTTTGCGGGAAATAATGCCCAGCAGGCTGGCGTTGTAGTAACCGACAAAGTCGATCTGTTTCAGGCGGGTCGGTGTAGCATTGATGTTTGACAGCGCCACGTCGTAACGTCCGGTCTTCAGGCCAGGAATAATATTGTCGAAGCCGCCGGTGTCGCGCCACTGAACGGTGATGCCCAGACGCTCACCAACCGCATTCATGATGTCGATTTCCCGACCAGCCAGCGTTTTGTTGTCTTCTTTATAGAAGGTTGTGGGCGGCGTGTTCGGGTTAGTACCCGCCACAATATAGCCACGCTTAAGGATATCCGCGGGTATCAGGCTTTTCAGCGCCGGATCGGCTTTGACATGTAAGCTGCTTTCAGCAGGCACTGAAGGTTCGGCTGCAAAACTGGCGTGCGCACTAAGCGCGAGGGCAAAAAGGGTCATTCCTTTTATATATTTCACTGGAACCTTTCTCCTGATAGTTAAAATGTTCCCCCCAGAGGGAAAAATTATCGCGATCTGTTGTCAGCACCGGAAGCCAGAGAAGCAGCGGGCTTCAGTGCTTTTATCATCCTTGTAACGTTCTGTTGTCATTCTCAATGAAGACCGACGGCGATCACAAATGCTAAAACCGGGATTATTTAGCCGGAATATGGCAATGGAGAGCTTTCTCCGCTTTTTAATCGGGGAGTGAGATGTTGCAGAGCAAGAACATGGGGCAGGTCTGCAGGCGCTGGCGAAATAATAGTAATTTCCGCAGCGGTTCGTTAACGGCCGAACAACCTCTGAAAGTGTCATTTTATTGATAAGTTTATCTTTAAAATTGCTGGAATGTTTTCAGGCTAATTTTCATCAGTCATTTAATTGATCAAAATCAATAAATATTTATTCAGGTAGTGTAAAGACTCTTTACCACAACTTAATTCTTTTAATTATATATATTAATCAATAATTTAAATTAAAAACACATCACTTAGCAGACAGATAATTACATCGTAAAACAATGGAGTTCTAATTAATAAGGATACTGAATAAATAATAAATAGCCTTAAAGTATTATCAGAAGCTGACGATAAAAAGATCAGGATTGAATTATTTGAATTTCTTTTGTCTGCTTTTGAACCTCAATAAAGGTGAACCTCATGGGCCTTGCTCAACGCATTTCCAGTATTAAAATCGGGAAAAAACTTGGCGTCGGTTTTATCGTCGTCATCGCGGCGTCTCTCGCCATAACCTTTATCGCTTTTGACTGTTTCCGCAGTATTAAAGACAACTCTGCACGCCGCACGACAACCGTGGAAATGGTAAATACGTTAAGCAAGGCACGTCTTAATCGCACGCTTTACCAGTACACCAAAAATCCTGAATTTGCCGCGAAGAACGTTCAGGCACTTAAGGAGCTGGATACCCTTTATCAACGACTGAGTGGATTTAAGTGGGATGATGAAGGTCAGCAGAAAATCACGCTGATGGGCCAGTTACTTAATGATTATCAGAGTCAGCGCCAGAAGTTTGTGGCATCTGCGGAGGTAACATCTGCCGCCTTTGCTGCCATTAAACCGGGCGCGCTGATCGGTCTGGCTCATCAGTCTGAATTACTCGATATGGCTATGGTGCCCGACGCCGCGCTGCCGGTCATGAAACTGGCCGCCGCGCTGTTTGATGCCGCAAATATTGAAAAAGCGTTTCTTGATAAGCCCACAGCAGCCAGCAGAGATGCGGTTATTGAGGAGTACACCGCCATCAACACGCTGAGTGAGCAACTGGACAGTTTTAATCAGCCAGCAATCAATGCAGTTACGCAAAATGTCATCACGACTCTTGCGCAGCAGCGTCAGGCTTTGACGCAGTATGTTGATGCTTCAGAGAAAGAAAAGAGCGAATCTTCGGGCCTGACCGCAGCCGCAGAGCGGCTCAATGCGGCCGTTTCTGATACCTTTGCCTTCCAGTCCCGTCTGTCGGCTGAATTTATCAAACAGGCAGAGTGGCGCATCGCCTTTGCTGCACTGATCTGTGTCGTCCTGAGCCTGCTGATCGCCTGGCGGATTACCCGCAACATTACGCTGCCATTGAAAGAGACGCTGAATGCAGCGCAGCGTATTGCCAGCGGTGATTTAACTACCTCACTGAACTCCACCCGGGGTGATGAGCTGGGCCAGCTGATGCAGTCCGTCGATGCGATGAATCTCAGCCTGCAGAATATCATTACCAATGTGCGCGATGGCGTCAGCAGCGTGGCGCGTGCCTCGGCGGAGATTGCAGCAGGTAATACCGATCTTTCCTCCCGCACCGAACAGCAGTCTGCCGCCGTGGTTCAGACGGCGGCCAGCATGGAAGAGCTCTCCTCAACGGTGAAACAGAATGCGGAAAATGCTCACCATGCCAGCCAGCTGGCAACCGATGCGTCGGTAAATGCCGGACGCGGTGGTGAGATTATCCGTGACGTTATCGTTACCATGAATAACATCAGCCAGAGTTCAGGCAAAATCGGCGAAATCATTCACGTCATCAACAGCATCTCCTTCCAGACCAATATTCTGGCATTAAATGCCGCGGTTGAAGCCGCTCGCGCCGGTGAACAGGGTCGCGGCTTTGCGGTGGTAGCCGGTGAAGTCAGAAATCTGGCCCAGCGCAGTTCGCTGGCTGCCAAAGAGATTGAAACGCTGATTCGCGAATCACTGGATCGGGTTCATGATGGTTCGGAGTTTGTGGAACGCGCAGGCAGCACCATGGATGATATCGTTCGCTCGGTCAGTCAGGTTAAGGACATCATGGGCGAGATTGCTGCCGCATCCGACGAGCAGAATCGCGGTATTTCCCAGATTGCGACAGCAATGGCCGAAATGGATACCACCACGCAGCAGAACGCCGCGCTGGTTGAAGAGTCTTCTGCCGCAGCCAGTTCTCTGGAAGCGCAGGCAGACGAGCTGGAAAAAACGGTGGCGGTGTTCCGCTTATCAGACGGGCAAAACGATACCAGCCGGACAGCACATGCACTGGCACCGCGTTTAGTGCCTGCGATGCCGGTTAAAGCATCAGCAGAATCCAGCTGGGAAAGCTTCTGATACACCGCGCTGCTTTTATATAAGCGTCATGCTGATACAGCCAGCCTGATTTAATGAGGCTGGCTGAAGTAGACATTCGCCACAGACAAGGCATCAGAGTAATCACAGAAAAAGCAGGTGCGGGAGCATATTCGCCCGGGTCTGTTATTGTTTCGGGTCCGGCAGGGTTGTGGCTTAGAAGGCTTTTAAGATGGGTATCAAATCGCGGTGGCAGGAGAAGTGTCGTCCATGACAGTTTCTCCGGCCGGTATACGCTTTCGCGCAACCGATGAGGTCGTCCGCTTCGTCGTTTTCCGGCCGGAGCCGGACTACGTCCACTGGCGTCAGTTCAGTTACTGCTAGTTCAGTTCTTCGTTCAGGCTTGCCAGGGTCTGCAGGTACGGCACCTGCTGTTGGGCAACCGACGGTGACTTAAAACTACTCAGCCAGCTCCTGGCTTCGGAGATTTGCGTCAGCCGATCGGTGTTGCTTTCAGATTTCGCCATGCAACCCAGCTGAGTAAAGAGTGATGCGATACTGATTTCTTTTTCACCCAGGGCAAGGCTTAGTGCCGCTTCGCCAATAATGACGTGGCCTTTCTCGTCGTTTTGAATTAACACAGAAAATCCTCCATTAGTACGAATTGATGACAACCTCACCAGAGACTGTAGTCGTAAAAGCAAGACCTGCCCGAATAAATCACTAAAAATCTCGCAACCTGCTGATCGAATACGCTTAATGTTTTTTTCCGGATTGTTCTGTTTGTCTCTGCCGTCCATCCTGCCAGACTGGCTGGCCTTATCAGCAACGGATGCACCTATGAAACTCTCTGTTCTTCTCACGTTGTTAGCCGCAACGGTATGCCTGGTGTTTGCTGCCCATGGTGGATTCGGCACGCATCAGGCCAGCTTGTCGCTTTCCAGTCAAAGCGGTGAAACGGTTACGGAAGAATAAGGGGCAAGTCCGGCGTCGTCAGTGCACCGGCAATCGGTTATGATCCCCTGCCTTTCTGCTGCCGGTTGCCCGATGTCTGCCATTATCGATACATTTATCGCCCCGCCCTGCTTTGATGAGATCACTCTCCTGTTTCAGGACGATCATCTGCTGGTAATCAACAAACCCGGCGGGCTGCTGAGCCTGTCAGGTAAAAATCCGCAAAACCTCGATTCAGTGCATCATCGGCTGGTAAAACGTTTTCCAGGCTGCACGCTGGTTCATCGGCTCGATTTTGGCACCTCCGGGCTGATGGTGGTGGCTCGTAACAAAGCCATAAACGCCGCACTTTGTCAGCAGTTCAGCCAGCGCACGGTGAGCAAAACCTATCAGGCACTGCTGTGCGGACACCTTGCCGATGATGAAGGCGTGATTGACGCCGCGATAGCCAAAGATCCGGCGCTGTTTCCCCGGATGGCGATATGCGCCGCTCAGGGCAAGCCCGCACGCTCACGCTATCGGGTCACTGAGCGCAGTTTTTACCGGAGAAAAGAGGGAAAGGAATTGCCGGTTTCGCGGGTTGAGCTGACACCAGAAACCGGACGCACCCATCAGCTACGCATTCACTGTCAGCAACTGGGTCACCCGATTCTGGGCTGTGATCTTTACGGCGGGCTGGTGCTGCCGGGCGCTGAGCAGGCAGAGAGGCTGATGCTGCACGCCAGCGGATTAACGTTTGTTCATCCTGTCAGCGGCGAGACACTGCACCTCTCTGCCGCCAGTCCCTTCTGACTGCATCAGCACGCGGTTACCACATCAGATCATCCGGCACTTTGAAGTCTGCATAAGGATCATCTTCGTCCTGCGCTTCTTCGCTCAGCGCGCTGTTTAAGACAATGGCGCTGGCATCACGCTGGGCAATTTTATCCGCCACGCTGGCCGGGATGATGGCGTACTGGCTCTCGCCACTTTTGTCAGCAGTCAGGCGGGCAATGGCAAGACGACCATTGATCAGCTGAGCCTGCGTCGGCTTATCCACCATGATTTTTTTAATCAGGTTGTTGTCGGTGAAGTTGAAGCTGATGTCGCCTCGCGCCTCGTCGATTTTGTTCATTTCAATCAGCTGTTTGACCTGCGCTTTGTACTCTTTCGACAGCACAGCCAGCTTCTGCTGCTCATTCAGCTGCTTATCCCGCTCAAGCTGCGCTTTTTTATTGTCCTCTACCGCCGCTCTGGCTTCGCGCGCCTGAACCCGGGATTTCTTCGCGGTACGCTGAACCTTATCCATTTTTTTGCTGGATACTAAGCCCGCTTTCAGCATCTGCTCTTGCAAGGTAAGTTTTGTCATTGTCGTCTCTGAACCTGTGAAATTTTGTCCGGGATTATACCTGTAATCTTTCAGGCTGTGCCAGGCTGACGCCGCGATTGCGGGTTACGCCTCAACACTGTGCTAACATTCCCCGGTCAAAATCACCTTATTGAGCACCATGTCAGAGCTAACAAAACGTAAAAATGACCCTGAAGGGCTGAAAAAACGCATCATCGCAGGCGCACTGAAAACCTTCGCTGAATTTGGTATGCAGGGTGCCAGGCTGGAGCAGATTGCTGAGCATGCGCAAACCACGAAACGCATGGTGGTCTATCACTTTGGCAGTAAAGAGCAGCTTTATATCGCCGTGCTTGAGCGGGTTTATCAGCAGATACGTCAGCATGAAACCGGCCTGAACCTGGCGTCGATGGCGCCGGAACTGGCCATGACCCGGCTGGTGGAAGCCAGCTTTGATTACCATGTCGAGCATCCCGATTTTATCCGGCTGGTCTGCAGTGAGAACCTGCTGCGCGGTCGCTACATCACCCAGTCGCCACAGATTAAAGCGCTGAACCGCAGCGCGCTTGATCTGCTGGATGACATTCTGGCGCGCGGTCAGCAGCAGGGGGTGTTTACTGGCGATGTACAGACCATCGATGTTCATCGCCTGATCAGCAGTATCTGCGTTCATCACGTCTCAAACCGCTACACCTTCAACGCCCTGTTCAGTCCTGACAACAGTGAAGCCGAGAGTATCCGCCGCAATCGTCAGCTCGCTGTTACTGCAACGTTACGCTACATCCGCAAATAAATGCCCGCAATCCGGGCTCCGCTTACTCATGGTCTACGCTTAGTAAACATTTGTCATGAAACCGCCATAAAAGGAATGCTGTTGTGAGCAGAGACGCACGCCTCTATCCGCTTCGCCAGACCCATATTGAACCCGATGATGATGCGCTGTGGAACTGGGCGCAGAACGCGCAAATCGGCAGCCGTCAGCAGGTTCAGCGTCCCGTCAGTGAAGCGGAATTGCAGAAACTGATCCGCGAGTCACGCGGCAGGATCCGGGTGATCGGCAGCAAGCTGTCGCCTGGCCGGATGCTGCATGTCGCTGAAGACGATCTGTTGCTGGATCTCAGCGCTCTGCGCGGTCTGATAGCCAGTGATGAGCAGAGCGTAACCTTTGGTGGCGCGACCCCGCTTGAGCAGGTTTATCGCAGTCTGACCGACATGAATCGGATGCTGGCCTCATCGCCAGGCGTGATTGCGATTCAGACGCTGGCGGGCGCAATGGCGACCGGCACGCACGGTCAGGGTTTGCAGCAGAGTTCGATTGCCGATGAAGCGCTGGCGATACGCATGGTGCTGGCCGACGGCAGCGTGCGTGAGTTTGTCCGCGGCGACGCTGACTTTCCGGCGGCGCAGGTCTCTTTGGGTGCGCTGGGCATTGTCACCGCCGTCACCCTGCGTACCCAGCCGTTTAAGATCTTCACCTGCCACAAAAATGCTGTTTCTGCCGATACGCTGGAAGAAGATCTGCTGCGCTGGAACAACGACTATCCGCTGAGCAAAGCCTGGTGGTTTGTTGATGACAACCTGATGCACGTCTGGAACGCCCATGAGGCGAGTGACGAAGAGCGTCAGCGTTACGAAGCGCAGGGTCGTCAGGTGGTGGAACATGAGGGTGAAGCTGACGACAGTCTCAATGACACCATCGACCAGACGCTGGCGCATATGCATCGCGACACGCAGATTCAGGGCAAAGGCGGCAAGCAGTTTCGTACCGTCACCCGCTTTCGCGACTTCACCGATGTTACCGGTGACATCTACCAGCTCTTCTGTCGCGGCATTGCGGTGCCACAGATTAATGTGGAAATCGGCGTGCCGCTGGCAAAAACCCCGGCCATCATCCGCCGGATTAAGGCGTGGTATGCAGAGAACCGTCCGCATATGCACTACCCGATTATCCTGCGCTGCACCGGCGCGTCCTCAGCCTGGCTCAGTCCGGCCGCTGACCAGCCAACCTGCTTCTTCGGCTTTGTGGTCTATTACGCCGACGATGGCTCGCTGTCACAGGAAGGCCTGCACTTCCTGACCGAAGTGGAGAAACTGTTGGCTGAAGAGGGTGGACGCCCGCACTGGGGCAAGTATTACGATGAAGAACGCTACAACTGGCGTGAGATCTATCCGCAGTGGGACGCCTTCCGCGCCCTGCGCCACCAGCTCGACCCGCAGGGCCGGTTGGGGAACGACTACATCACGCCACTTTTTGACTGATTGAGGAACGCTATGTTTGCCTGGGTAACACTGTTAACACAACCCGACTATCTGGTGGGCGTCAAAGCGCTGCACCGTTCGCTGCAGGAGAGCCACAGCCAGTGGCCGCTGGTTGTGATGACCACGCCAGCCATTTCTGATGCTGACTGTCAGATTTTGCAGGATGAAGGCTGTGTGATTAAACCGGTCGACCCACTCTATCCGCGCGCCGATCTGGCTCAGCATTACGCCTCGGCGCAGTTTGGCGAGGTCTGGACCAAGCTGCGTGCCTGGCAGCTTACCGATTATGAGCGCGTAGTGTTTCTGGATGCCGATATGCTGGTGCTGCAGAACATGGATGAGCTATTCACCCTGGATCTGGGCGATAATCCGCTGGCGGCCTGTCACGCCTGCCGCTGTAATCCCAACCAGATCGCCTCTTATCCGCCGGAGTGGCAGCCAGAGCAGTGTCACTATACGTGGCAGGCACGCGGTGAGCAGGCTCCGGAGAGCGTTGACTACTACCTGAACGGCGGTTTTCTGGTACTGAAGCCTGACAATGCGGTGTTCGATATGCTTGAGAAGCGCATTGCCGCGATTGATGATCTCAGCGCCTATCCCTTCTCCGAGCAGGATCTGCTGAATGAAGTGTTTGCCGAACGCTGGAAGCCGCTCTCTTATATCTACAATGCGTTAAAAACGCTGCCGTTCCAGCACAGCGGCCTGTGGCAGGGTGATGAGGTGAAGAATCTGCACTATATTCTGGCGAAGCCGTGGAAGCGCGATCTCAACCAACCCGAAAGTGATCGCGATCGCTTCTATGCGCTGGATAAGCTGTGGTGGGAAAAAAGCGGTCTGATCTGACTGTATACGGGCGGGATACTCCCGCCCTTCCCGCCTGTTCATTCAACCTTGTAACCTGCCACTTCGCCAAATCCTCTCTTACTCAGATTCTGTCTTACACCTCGACCCAGCGGCGCTGCTCAGCGGAGTGTGCAATCGCTTCCAGCACCTTCTGCACCTGCAATCCCTCGGCAAAATCGGGCCACATGCGATCGCCGGCTGCGATGCCGTTAATCAGGTCGCGGATCTCCACCGTTTTTTGATCGTTAAACCCGATGCCGTGCCCGGCAGAGACACAGAAGTTCGCGTAGTCAGGATGGGCCGGTCCGGTCAGGATCGTTTTAAATCCCTGTCGCCCGGCAGGTTCGTCATGCAGATAAAGCTCCAGTTCCGCCATGCGCTCCTGGGTGTAACGCAGCGTGCCTTTGGTGCCGGTGACAACATAGGTCAGGCCCATTTTTGCGCCACAGGCAATGCGTGAGGTTTCAATCACGCCGTGTGCACCATTACGGAAGCGCAGCAGCGCGCTGGCCTGATCTTCGTTTTCAACCGCTAACTGCCGCGCAGGTTCTTTTGGATCAGGCCGTGAGGTGATGACCGTCATCATATCGCCACTCACCTCAGCGATATCGCCGACCAGGTAGTGCGCCATATTGACGATGTGCGCTGCCAGATCGCCCAGCGCGCCAAGGCCTGCCAGCGCTTTCTGGCAGTGCCAGTCGAGCGGCGTCTCCGGTCTGGCGAGGTAATCCTCGTTATGGGTGCCGTAGAAATGCACTACGTCGCCAATCTCGCCTCTGGCAATAATCTCTTTTGCCAGCTGGCTGGTCGGGTTTTTCATGTAGTTGAAGCCAACCAGGGTTTTCACCCCTGCCGCCTCAGCAGCTGCCACCATCTCCTGCGCATCCGCCACGCTTAACGACAGCGGCTTTTCTGAATAGACGTGCTTGCCGTGGCGTATCGCCTCCAGCGCCATCTCTTTATGCAGGAAGTTGGGTGCGCAGATATCTACCACATCAATCGCCGGATCGCTGACCAGCGCGCGCCAGTCACCGGTGGAGCGCGCAAAACCAAAGGTCGCCGCCTGACGCGCCGCCAGCTCAGGATTCACTTCGGCCAGCATCTCCCGCACGATTTCGCCTTTCAGCGCGAATACAGTGGGGGCCTGGGCATAGGCTATTGCGTGGCAGCGCCCGATATAGCCGCTACCAATCATGCCGATTCTGACTTTGTTCATTTCAACTCCGGATATTCAGTTCAGGGTTGAAATGGAATCTACGTTTCGTTTTTGTTGCTGACAAAGTCAGAATTGAGACTTTGTGACGCCTGTAAAAAACTATCCGGTTAAATCATGCGTAGTGCGGTCTGACAAGGGCTTTGCCGCGTCAGAACACCTCATAAACACCTCAGTCTGACCTGCCTCTTTTTAGCGCAGGAAGCCGCTGAGATGACCATTCATTCATGGTCCGAATCGCTATTGTGGTGACTATTTCAGCAGTCGCGCAGATTTGTGAAAAAGAGCTTTGACATGATCCGGCGTGGCCGTTACTATGCGCCCCGTTCAAACGATTCCTCTGTAGTTCAGTCGGTAGAACGGCGGACTGTTAATCCGTATGTCACTGGTTCGAGTCCAGTCAGAGGAGCCAGATTTAGAAAAGCCCGCTCAGGGAAACCTGAGCGGGCTTTTTGCTTTTTATCACGGCTATCCAGGCTTCGACCAGACAGTATCAGACACCGCCCCCCTGATAGCGCAAATATTCTCCGCCCTACCCGCCAAATGCGTCAAGCCCAAAGCCAGACAAGGAAGCTCAAGTTTCCAGCAGGGCTTCCCCGTTATTTTTAGCCAGCTTATTCAGCGTGACCTTGATAATTATCTGCAGCGCTGGGTGTGGTAAAGCCGCCGTGTTCCAGTTCTGATAATGAGTAATTGCAAGGGATGTTAACGTCGGCGTGTACCACATGACGCGTTGTTTTTGCCGGATACAATCGACGTTGAACCCCTCGTGCAATCACATCCTCAGGGAGAAGGTCAAATTCAGTTCGCCATGAACGTAGTTCCACTTGTGAATAATCCAGTAAAAGACAGGGAACGTACGCAAATAAATGGCGCCTCGCAAACTCCCGGCGATGGTGACCATCCATAATGATGAGAGAAGTTCGCTCAACTAAAATAGGCTGACGCCAAACGCCCTCATGAATAATATCACGTCCCACCTGTAATACGCGCTCCTCGATAAAATCTTCTGTCGGTAACAGTTGATGCGGAGCCAGTAAAACTATTCGGCACGGCGCAGCCGTTTTTTTTTGCAGTAAAACTTTTATCCATTATCAGTTTATCCATCATATCGATACGGTATTCAGACACTTTCATTTCCCTTAATACATACAGCGTTAATCCGCTGGCATCTCGTCATCAACGTAAAATTCCCGTGTCCACATCGGCGACTCGACTGTAGCAATGAGTCAGATTAGGATCGACTACCCAGTTGACGTTTAATCTTTGAAATGACAATTTCCAAATTTTCATGAATAAAAAAATGGCCCCCATCAATGGAGATAAAATTAATTTCCCCCTGAATAATATTCTGCCAGCCGTTTATTTCCTCTTCAGATACGCTTTTATCCCGCAGACCGTAAAGGATGGATGAATTGCTTTTAAGATGTGGCGTAGAACAATAACGATAGTTGTCAGAAAGGGCGAAATCGGCACGCAGAATGGGAAGATAAAGCTCCAGCATCTCTTTGTTTGCCAGCAGCGCCGGCGGCGTACCGTCAAGGCTGACCAGTTCGCGGATAAGTTCTTCATCGCTCAACGCTGAACGCCCCGACGACGGATGAAGATCGGCCGCAGAGCGAGTGGCGGAAAGGAACAGGTGAAACAGCGAATAGCCATTAGCGGACTGAAGTTTTCGCGCCAGTTCATAGGCGATCAACCCACCATTGCTATGCCCGAAAAATGCAGTGGGCACGTCCAACTGCGGGATAATATTTGCATAAATCGCATCCACCATCTGGCCACAATCGGCAATAAGCGTTTCATTATAGCGCTCGCCGCGCCCCGGATACTGGACACCAATCAACTCAATATCCCCGGTAAAATAATCGGACCAGTGACGGAAGACCGAAACGCTACCTCCGGCGTAGGGGAAACAAAATAATCGTATGCGTGGCCTAGTGCAGACGTTTAACCGTTTAAACCACAGATGGGACGGAGACGACGAGCGCGCCAGTGGATCGCCTGTCTGAACGTGTTGTCGGATACTTTTCATCGAGTTATATTCCCAACCGCTGGCGCAATGTGGCGCAGAGTTCACTGACAAACGGAGGTTGCAGCATGGTCAGATGGCTACCCTGTGCATGAAGCAGCGTCACGGTGCCCGACGAGACGTCATCCCAGCCGCGGTACTGACCTTGTGCGGCGTAAATACTGTCCTCAATTGCGTAATAATCGATGTCGATATCGGCGGCTGTTAAGCGGGTGTCATACTTTGAGTGTTTAATATCGATCAGATAACCCAGGTAACGGCCAGCCATCTCATCCGTAATTCCTTCCGGCCGGATCTTGCCGATCGCCATCTGCTCCAGCAGGTAATCTTTACGGCTGGCCGGCGTTAATGACGCCAGCAACGTGCTATCCAGCGATAATCCATCAGCTCTGAAATCGTTGACCAGCGCCTCCCACGCCAGACCTCCCCTTTCCTCTTCTGAGGCGAGCACGGGCAGCTCAGAGTCAAATACCCCCAGATAATCGACCTCATAGCCTTGACGGCGCAGTTGAACGGCCATCTGCCAGGCGATACTGCCACCGAGCGACCATCCCAGAATACGGTAGCTTCCCGTCGGCTGCTGGCGCAGCAGGAGATCAACATAGTGGTTTGCCAGGCTGTCAATGGTGCTGAGTTCGACATCGCCGAAGATAGCGGGCGCCTGCAGCCCATAACACTGTGCGTAATCCTCCAGTTGACCCGCAAGGGCGGAATAGCAGGTAGCTATGCCACCTTCTGGGTGAACGCAGAATATCTTGCGCGGACTTGACGAGTTATTGAGCTTCACGACGACAGAGGATTCGGGAACGCTTATCGCCCGCATATCAAGCGGCTGGATGGCATAGCTCTCCAGTTCATTAATGCTCTGGTGCCGAAAGAGATCTTCAAGCGTGAACGTGAAACCACGACTTTTCATTTCATTAAACAGCCTGAACATAACAAGGGAATTTCCGCCCAGGTTGAAAAAATTGTCGTGGATGCCAACCTGACTGATATCCAGTGTATTTTCCCAAATTTTGCAAAGCTGCCTTTCCCGGTCATTGCGCCCGGCGACGTAATTCGTATCGGACGTCATTACCTGCGTGATATCGGGAAGCGCGTTACGATCCACCTTACCATTAGGCGTCAGCGGCAGTGCATCAAGAAAGAGGTAATGATGCGGCACCATATAATCAGGAAGCCGTTGCGATGCACCTTCTCTGAGAGATTGGATCAGCCACTCTTTGTCAAAATCGGCGCGCTGATGCGCCTCGGGCGTTAATACGATGCAGGCAATCAGCATCTCTTTATAGCGGGTGCCAAGCCTGACCGCCGTATCGCTGACCCACTCCTGCAACAGCAAAGCGCTTTCGATCTCCCCCAGCTCGACCCGATATCCACGGATTTTTACCTGGCTGTCGCTGCGCCCAAGTATCGTGATTTCCCCTTGCGCATTCCATTTTGCCATATCGCCAGTGCGGTAGAGCCGGGCCTGCCCTGTCAGCACAAATGGGTCATAAGTAAACCGTTCAGCCGTCAGATCGGGGCGTTTGTAATAACCGCGCGACAGGCCATCTCCGCCGATGTACAACTCTCCGATGACCCCGGCCGGCGACAGCTGTTGCTGCTCATCCAGTATATACAAAGCCGTGTTGGCGACCGGCCGACCGATAACGATCTCGCGTTCAGCGCTATGGATTTGCCCCGCTGTCGACCAGATCGTTGTTTCCGTTGGCCCATACATATTCCAGAAAGACCCCATATTTTCACACAGCGCCCCAGCCAGCTCACGGCTAATGGCTTCGCCACCGCACAGCACTTTGAGACGCTGATGTGTATGCCAGAAAGGGCTTTGCTGTAGCAGTTTCCAGGTGGCCGGCGTCGCCTGCATGATCGTAATCTGATGTGTTAACAGCATCGCACTCAGGATCTCAGCGTTACGGCTATCCTCTTCTGCACAGATAACAACCCGTCCCCCGCAGCTCAAGGGCAAAAAGAGTTCCAGTACGGAGATATCGAAGCTTATCGGCGTCACCGCCAGCAGGCGATCCTCCTTGCCAAATCCTGGCGATCGCGCCATCGAGCGGAGGAAATTAACCACCGAACGATGCTCAATCATGACCCCTTTAGGGTTGCCAGTAGAACCCGAGGTATAAATGATGTATGCCAGATTGCCGGGAGAACACGTGGCTGGATCCGGATAACGATCGGCTTCAGATTCGTCGATGAGCAATGATTCATCCAGCATCAGCACCTCGTTTTCCGGGCCGGCTGGCAAACGCGCAGCAAGTGACCGCGTGGTAAGCACCAGCCTGACACCTGAATGGGACAGCATATAGGCGATACGCTGTTCTGGATAGCCGGGATCGAGCGGCAGATAGGCTGCCCCCGCCTTCAGAATCGCCAGCAGACACACCAGCATATCGGCGCTGCGCCGGCAATATAAACCGATGACCGTATCAGGGGTGATATTGTGTTGTTGCCGGAGCTGATGCGCCAGGCGATTGGCTGATGCATTCAGTTGCCGGTAGCTGATGCACCTATTATCGAAAACGGCAGCTACCGCGTCCGGCGAACGCAGGCATTGCGCCTCAAACAGCTGGTGCAGGCAAACCTCGAGCGGTTCGTCCGGTCCGGATCGGCCGATCCGAACAATATTTGCTGCCGCCTGTGAAGACAGCAGCGGAAGCGCCTCGACTCTGCAGTCCGGCGCAGTCAACACCGCGCGGATCAACGTCTGATAGCTCTCCAGCATCCCTTCCATAACGTAGCGTTCGAACAAGCACGGGTTATACAGCCAATCGATCTGAAGACCGCTGTCGCTTTCCGTTACGCTGACGTCCAAATCCATTTTTAGTAGCGCGGTCTGATTTTCCATCCGCGTTACTATAACGTCAGGGAGAACCGCCACCGCCTCCTCATTGTTCTGCAAGGTAAACAGAATTTGAAACAGTGGGTTGCACTGGTAAGTGCGCAGCGGATTGAGCTGCTCCACCAGCATATCGAACGGCACGCGCTGATGTTCATATGCCTCGATGATAGCGAGTTTATTGTCCCTGAGCAGGGTCAGAAACGACACATCGGGAGCGACGGGCGTTCTGACCAGCAGCGTATTGACGAAACAGCCGATATTGTCGTAAAAGCGTTCGTCATCACGCCCTGAAACCGGGAACCCGACCACAACATCGCGTTCATTGCTGTAGCGTGAAACCAGCAGAGCAAAGACGGTTTGCAAAAAAATGAACAGAGTGACGTTATGACGCTGACAAAACGCGGCGATGTCGTCACGCAGCAATGGCTCGAGCCTTAACGTCAGTTTCTCCCCCAAAGACACTTTTTTATCTCTGCCGCCCAGAATAGCCGGCAGGCTATGGCAAAGCGGCAAAGCGGCCAGTTT
The DNA here is from genome assembly GCF_015654165.1 of Pantoea sp. SM3640. NCBI lineage: Bacteria > Pseudomonadati > Pseudomonadota > Gammaproteobacteria > Enterobacterales > Erwiniaceae > Pantoea > Pantoea sp. SM3640. The sequence continues at coordinate 1,298,642 of NZ_CP064872.1, read as the reverse complement.
GTCGCGCCAATAATGCAGGGATTGCTGCATGCCATGAGAGGAAAAATAATCCTTCTGCCAGTTTGTATAGTCCGCATACTGGAATTGTAGCGGCGCGGGCGGCTGCACATCCCCGCTTGCCAGACAGCGATATAACTGGCAAAAATCCCTGACAAGCACGCCCATCGACCACCCGTCGGAGACAATATGTGGCAGAGTAAATAGCAGGACGGCATGTTCCGGCTCGCATTGCATTAAGGTGATTCGCAGCGGGATGTCCCGCTGCAAATCGAAGGCGCGCAGCGCTTCAGCCCGGCTACGCAGCCAGACCTGTTCATCCCGATCCTGACCGGAGTAATCACTCAGATCCTCATAGGTTATCTCCGGGTAACGTTCGTGATAAACATCCGCACGAAGCTGCTGATTTTCCGCCTGAAAAGTGGTTCTTAATACCTCATGGCGTTCAACCAGCGCGCGGATAGCGCCCTCGAAAGCGCGGCGGTCCCATTCCCCTTTAATATCGATCTGGTTCGGCATGTTGTAAGCGCCAGACTGCGGAGCCATTTGGTGCAACAGAAACAGCCGTTGCTGCGCATAGGACAGCGCTGACCGCTCCTCCTCCGTAACCGGAACTGGCTCATCGTCGCTCCCGTTGCGCTGCTGCGAAAACAGAGCGATCAGCGCCAATTTGTGCTCTTTTACGCTGGCGACTAACCGAGCATCGGTGATTTTTTCCGCTGACTTCAGCTTTAAACGATCGTTCTCTACCGAGATTTTGATGCGATGCGTGTTGCAAAAATGCACTATCTCAATGATATCCATCATCATTAAAACTCCATCTCAATGCTGGTGTTGTCGCTGTCGTCCACCGTAGCTTCGGCGTTGCCGGCCAGCGCCCGAAGCAACTCGGCCTTCCGTGCCCAATAGTCAGGGGTCGGGTGCATGAACAGTTCTTTGACGCTTGCTTGCATACCCAGCGTTTTATTCATGTCGTTTACCAAACGCATCGCCATAAGCGAATGACCACCGACGTTGAAAAAATTGGCATCCATGCTGATGGCATCGATAGTGAGGTGCGCCTGCCACAGCGCGGCGACCTGCTGCTCCAGTGGCGTGACTGGTGGGACGCTTTGCACACCAGCGGGCATATGCAGCCGGTAATCCGGCAGCGACTTGCGATCAATCTTGCCGTTCGACAAGTGCGGCAACATCGTCAGCAGAACAAAATGCGAAGGCACCATGTACTGCGGCAAATTCGCCATCAGCAGCGAGGTCAACGCCTCGACGATAGCGCCATACTGCACGGTAAGTTCGGCTTCGCTGCTATTCTTGAGGCTGATATAAGCGATCAGCTGCTTATCATCCCGGCCGTTTTCCACAACGGCAATCACAACCTCATTAAGGTCAGGATAGTGCCGCAGGATGGCTTCGATTTCACCCAGCTCAATGCGGAATCCGCGGATTTTCACCTGATGGTCAACGCGGCCCAGGAATTCAATATTTCCCTCTTTCTGATAGCGAGCCAGATCTCCGGTGCGATACAGGCGGGAATAGCCATCGTCGAACAGGTTGTCCATAAACGCCTCCGCCGTTTTCTGCGGGTTATTGATATAACCCGGGCCTACGCCGATACCGGAAACATAAAGTTCCCCTACGGTCCCCAACGGCACCATTTTTCTCCGGCTGTCGAGGATATACATCCGCATATTCACCACCGGTCTGCCTATCGGCATATTCACAACGTCCTGCGCCGGCGGCGTCACTATCGGATAGTGCGTAATATCGTCGGAACACTCCGTCGGACCATAGGCATTCAGGATCGGCACCTGCGGGAAAAGAGTCAGCCACTGCCTTGCCAACTGCGGCGGTAAGGCTTCGCCAGTCGGTACCAGCCAGCGTAACCGGGCGAGTTGATGACGGATTTCCGGCATCCCTTCCAGTTGATTCATCACCTCTTTAAGCAGCGAAGGCACCAGTTCCAGAATCGTGATGCCCTGCCCGGCTACGGTGGCAATCAGGCGATTCGCATCCAGCGAAATGTCATCCGGGCAGAGGCAAACACAGCCGCCGAACGCAAGCGGAGACAGGAATTGCCAGATCGAAATATCGAAGCACTGGGAGGCATTCTGGGCCACGATATCCTCCGCCGTCAGCGACAAATCGCGCATCTTGGCGTAGACGTGGTTGATTAGCCCGATGTGCTCCACCATCGCCCCTTTCGGTGTGCCCGTGGAGCCAGAGGTAAAGATGATGTAGGCCAAATCATTCAGATCGTAACTGACGCCGGACGGTAGCTGCGTCGAGTCATGTAATTGAAGGTCATCGATCAGAAGGATCCCGGGGAAAGACGGTACCCCGTCGGCTATTCCACGCAACGAGGCCAAATGGTCACGTTCGGTGACCACCATACGGCTATCGCACTGTGCCAGTATGGTCCTGACACGATCGCCGGGATGATTGACATCCAGCGGCAGGTAGACGGCGCCAGCTTTAAAGATCCCCAGCATAACCGTCAGGAAATTGATGCTGCGATCGGCATAGAGCGCGATGACGTCGCCGCGATTCACACCCTGCTGCTGCAATGCGCTAGCAATCCGGTTCGCCTCTTCCACAAGTTGCCGATAGCTACGCCGCTGCGAGCCTTCAATAACGGCGATGCGGTCCGGCGTTGCCGCCGCTTGCTGGTCGAGCAGCTGGTGAATGCCCATTGCGCTCGGCAACGCGTAGCGGGTATCGTTCCAGCGGTGCATGATGTTGTGATGCTGCTCTGCGGTCAGAAGTGATAAATCCAGCCAGCTGGCATCGCTGTCGGTGGCTATCGCTTTCAGCACGCACTGATAGTAATGACGGACGACGTCCACCTCCTCACCGCTAATACGGCTGGCATCATAATGCAGACTCAGCGCGACCTGCCCTTGCTGCGTATCCCGGCTGAACTCGGCGCGCAGCGGGTACTCCGTCTCCAGCACCGAATCGAGATGCGCCAGCGCCTGGCCATGCCGGGCCATGGTGTCCTGACTCACGTGGAAATGCACATAGTTGAAGACCACGTCGAACAGCTCACCGATACCGTTATCCAGCCGCATCTGCGCCATGGGGTAATGGCGATAAGGCATCAGCGCAATTTCCTCATCGAACACCTGACGTACCAGATCTTTCCAACTGCCCGGCAACAGATCCAGCCGGAACGGCAGCGTGTTTAAAAACAGCCCCAGCGTACGTTCTGAATCGGCCATTTCCGGCCGACCGTTTTGCTCCAGCCCGGATACAACGTGGTATTGGCCGCTGATAAAGGCAAGTACGCGCATATGGGCCGCCAGCAGAATGACTTTCACCGGGACACCCATTTGCGCCGACAGTTCCAGCACCCCCTCAGAGATGCCGGGAGCAAGTTCGACATCTGCATAACAAATCGTATTGTCTGAATTCGCACCGGTGAATGGCAGTGGTGTGAAGGTAAAATCAGTCAGTTTATCCCGCCAGTAGTCACGATCTTGATGACGCGACAGGGCGGCCATTTCCAGAGCGACATACTCTCGGAATGGCAGGACGGGCAACCGGTATTTTTCAGCCAGAGGCTGCCCCTGCTGCAAAGCAAAATAACGTTCGAAGATCTCGGCGGACAAGGCGTTGATGCTCCAGCCATCCAGCATGGAATCATGAAAACTGAGCGTGAACTGATAGCAATCGTTCGAGAGCTGATGAATAAAGTAACGAATTAATGGCGCCGTCCAGTCAAATTCATGCTGTTTTTCCTGCACCAGAAAATCATCCAGCGCCTGCTGCCGCTTTGCAGGCGACAGCGCGCTCAAATCCACCCACTCCAGCCCGTTGCACTGTCCTGCGCGTACAATCTGTAACGGTTCGCTGAATGTCGACCAGTCAAAACAGGTACGCAGTATCGAATGCCGCTGCTGCACTTCACTCAACGCCTGCGAAAACGCAGAATAATTAAGCGTCTCCTCCACCGTATAAATGACAATATCGTGATACATCGCGCGGCCGGAGGCGAGCTGGCTTTCCAGCACCAACCCTTTTTGCAGCGTCGTTAGTGGATAGGCTTCTTGAATATCTTCCGGTAGCTGGCGCCTGTCTTCATCGCTCAACAGCGTCGTCGGACCGATCAGCATCGTGTCGTCCTGCGGCGGCTGTCGGGAGTCCAGACAGGCCGCCAGCCGATCTACCTGGGGATATTGGTAAACATCCTGAATGCTAATGCGCAGACCTTTGCTCCGACATTCGGCCACCAGAGCGATACTCCGGATGGAGTCGCCGCCCAGCGCAAAGAAATTATCCCGCACGCTCACTCTCTGCGCCTCGAGCACGCGGGCAAAAATCTGCACCAGCGTCCGCTCCATCGTCGTCGATGCGCTGACAAACCCGGTAACGGCCGGAACATCGTCAACAGGTATCGCTGCCAGCGCCTTGCGATCCGCTTTTCCGTTCACCGACAGCGGAATGCTGTCCAGCTCAATGAAATGGGCTGGGATCATGTATTCGTTTAGCCGCTCGCTCAGAAATGCGCGCAGCGCATCAACATCGCCGACGCCTGTGACGAACGCCACCAGTTGACTGGCGTGATGCTGCGACTTAACCAGTACAACGCCGTGCGCTCCGGGCTGGAATCCGGCGATATGATGTTCTATTTCCTGCAACTCAATGCGGAATCCCTTGATCTTGACCTGATCATCTATACGGCCCAGATATTCGATTTCACCCTGCGGGTGATACACCGCCAAATCGCCGCTCTGATAAACACGTTCTTCGTTAAACAGCGGATCGGAGATCAGGAAGAATTTCTCTCGGGTAAGGTCGTCACGGTTACGATAGCCGCGTGCCAGCCCTACTCCGCCGATATACAGTTCACCCGGACATCCCTGCGGCATCGGCTTTCTGCCATCATTAAGAATATAGATGCGGAGGTTATCGATCGGGTAGCCAATCGGCACCGTTCTGGCATGGGTAATATTTCGCGTATCCCAAAAGGTAACGTCAATCGCCGCCTCAGTCGGCCCATACAGGTTGTGCAACCCCGTTTCAGGCAGCATCTGATGAAATGCCTCGACCACATCCGTCGAAAGCGCTTCGCCGCTGCATATGACATGCCGTAATGTGGTACAACGGCGGCATTCATCGATACTCAGGAACGCCCGCAGCATAGAAGGAACGAAATGCATGATGGTGACACGCTGCGAGACAATCACATCCACCAGATAATCCGGGTCTTTGTGACCTTGTGGTTTAGCAATAACTAACGATGCACCATGCGTCAACGGCCAGATAAATTCCCACACCGAAACGTCAAAGCTGAATGGCGTTTTTTGCAAAACCACATCATCGCTGGCAAGCGGATAGGCTTTGTCCATCCAGGCGATACGGTTAACCAACGCGGCATGTTCCACCATCACGCCTTTGGGCGCACCGGTAGACCCGGAAGTATGGATAACATAGGCCAGATGCTGCGGCGTCAGGCCAAGTCTGGCCTTATCGATATTTTCGGCGCAATAGCTCCGTAACATCAAAATCCTGTCGGCATCATCTATAACAAGTTGCCCGCTATCCACCAGATGAAGTTTGGGTGCGATCTCCGCCGAGGTAATAACCAGGGATATCTCAGCCGAGGCGATCATCGCCTGCAAACGCTGAGACGGCGCTTCCGGGTCCAGCGGTACGTAGGCGGCCCCGGCTTTAAGCGTGCCGTAAATGGCGACGACCATGTCCAGCGAACGCTCAAGGCACAGTCCAACCAGACTATCCGCTCCGATACCTTGCTCCACCAGCCAGCAGGCAAGCTGGTTGGCGCGTTGATTAAGTTGCCGATAAGTCAGGATTTCATCGGCAAATGTCAGCGCCACTTTCTCCGGATGATTTTTTACACATGCTTCAAACAGTTCATGAATACACAGACCGGGGTGGAACCCTTCAGGCGGGCGTTGCCTCTGCTGCAGGCTTGAATATTCATCATTCCCCAGAATGGCGTAGTAATCGGCAGCCCGCTCCGGCTGGAGAACCAGTTGCCGCAGCAGGGTGGCATAATACTGCGCAATACGCTGTGAAAATGCAGGATCAAACACCTCGCTATCCAGCTCAAGCAGCAACTCATAGCGCCGGGTAGCGATGTTCCTGGAAAATTGTGAGGCGAACGCATAGTTGGTTTCTGTAAACGACTGCTCCTTGATGAGCTCTAGCGAATCAGCCAGCTCGCTGTAAGTATGAAAGTGCGTAAAATTGAACAGCGATGATGAGAAATCCAGCGACGTGTCTTTCTGAATATTCGCGAGGGGGTAATGGCAATATTCCGCCATTGCCGCCAACTGACGCCGAACATCGTCAATCAATTGGCTCCAGGGTGTATCAGCATCCAGCGTCATGCGCAGTGGCACCGAATTGAGGAACAGCCCCAGCGCACTATCGCCTCCCGCGATGGCTGGCCGTTGATGAGTTACTATCGACGTCACCACGTCTTGTTTACCGTTCAGGAAGGCCAGCATAAAAAGATGTGCTGTCAGAAACAGAGTGGACTCAGGCACCTGTAACCGGCGCGCAAGCTGGACGAGCGCGTCGCCGACATCCTCCCCTATCTCCACAGTCTGCAGCAGGATTTTGCCTCGTCCACTACGGTGCCACCAGGGCAGCGTTGCTCCATCCAGTGTCCGCCGCCAGTAATCCCGTGCTACCACGGATTGCGCCGCGGCCATCTCAGCCGCGACATAGCGGCTGTAAGGCAATCCTTTGGCCACCGTACCTGGCTCATGCAGCAAGGCTGCGCGATACAGTTTAAACAGTTCGCTATTGAACGATGCGACGCTCCAGCCATCCATAATTGCATGGTGGCAAGTCAGCGTGTAATTGATCGCTTCATCGCTCAGAACATGAACAGTGACTTTCCACAAGCGGGAGTCGTCATCGAACGCGCGGCATTTTTCCTTTTCCATCCAGGCGCTAATTGCCAGTTCCGCCTGTTCTGCCGGCACGTGACGTAAATCAAAACACTCCAGTTCCGGCTCGACTCCCGCCTCAACCACTTGCAGCATGGCGTCGCCGTTCAGCACAAATCGGGTGCGCAAAATATCGTGCTGTTCGACCAGCACGCTCAATGTCGCGAGGAAGGTGGGCTGGTGCCATGCAATGGCCAGTTGCAGCCCCATCATATCGTGATAGGTCGCTTGATCGCCGTCACGCTGATTATGGAAAACCATGCCTTTCTGCAACTGAGTCAGCGGATAAGCATCCTGCAAGAGTCGGGCGTCATGCAGCCCATCCAGCACCGCTTTTTCCCGCTCATTGAGCAGCGTAAATGGCGCTGGCCGTTCGTCGTCCACCCGCGCCCCTCGTTGCTGTTCCATATGCTCAGACAGCCGGGCGATAGTCTGATGCACAAACACATCTTTGGCAGAAAGCGCGATACCGGCGTCTTTGGCCGCCACCACCATGCCAATAACAAGAATAGAGTCGCCGCCGAGGGCAAAAAAATTATCGTCAATGCCTACGCGAGATACGTTCAGTGCGCGCTGCCAGATTTCACACATCTGCCGTTGTAGCTCGGTGTCCGGTGCAACAAAACTGTTCTCATAGAGCAGGCTGAAATCCGGTTTCGCCAGCAAGTGACGGGCTACCTTACCGTTGATTGTCAGCGGAATGCCTGGCGTACCGATAAACAGTGAGGGGATCATGTATTCAGCCAGTGTCGCGCTCAAATGCTGTCTTAGCGTCTGTTGTAACTGGCTGCTGCTCTGCCCGCTTTCCTCTACCAGATATGCCACCAGCTGCGGTCCATGTCCTTCTGGTTCATAGACAATGACAATGGCTTCACGCACCTGCGGATGTTGTAGCAAAGCAAATTCGATTTCGCCGGTTTCGATGCGGAAACCGCGGATTTTTACCTGTTGATCGCAGCGGCCATGATAACGGAACTCGCCCGAAGGCAAGCGACTGGCTAAATCGCCGGTACGATAGAGCCGCTCCTGTGGATTGAACGGATTGGGAATAAACCGTTCGGCGGTGATTTCCGGCCGGTTCAGATACCCTCTGGCAAGACCGCCGCCGGCGACGAACAGTTCAGCGACCACGCCATCCGGTACCGGCTGTAATGAAGTATCGAGCAGGTAGAGAGAAAGATCGTCCAGCGGTTTGCCAATCAGACTGCCGCGGCCGGATGCTATCTCTTCACGAGTCAGGTGCTTGCAGGTGACATGCACGGTAGTTTCGGTAATGCCGTACATGTTAACTAACTGGGGCTGCAGATCGCCATGGTGCAGTAGCCAGGGTTGTAAACTCATCAAATTCAGTGCTTCGCCACCAAAGATGACATAGCGTAACGCCAGATTGCGCGGCTGTCTTTGGTCGGCGGCGATGAACTGATTAAAAGCGGTTGGCGTTTGGTTAAGCACGGTCACTCCCTTGCTCGCCACCAGTTTGTAAAACGCGTCCGGATCTCTGCTTTGCTCCCGGTTGACCAGTACCAGTTTTCCACCGAATAACAGAGCGCCCCAGATTTCCCATACGGAGAAATCAAAAGCGAAAGAGTGGAACAGCGTCCAGATATCCTGATGATGGAAACCGAATTTCTGCTCCGTGGCAGAAAACAGTCTCGCGACATTAGCATGGGTGATTTCCACCCCTTTCGGTGTACCGGTCGAGCCCGATGTGTAAATAACATAGGCCAGATCGTCCGGTCTGATAGCCGCTGGCGTAAATGCCGCCGACGCTATTGGCTGGTCGAGTGTGATAAGCAGGCGGTGTGTACATTCAACCGGCGCCAATTCCCGGGTCTGTTCCGTCACCAGACAGACATCGGCACCGGCATCCTGTGCAATGTAACGAGTACGAGCTTCAGGGCTGGCAGGATCAATTGGCACATAGGCGCAGCCTGCCTTAAGCACCGCCAGAACGCCGATAATCATCTCAAACGAAGGTTCCGCTACGATGGCAATCCGGGACTGAGGGAGAATGCCTGTGTCTGTGATGTGCCCCGCCAGATGCTCAGCCGCCGCATTCAGTTGCGCATAGGAAAGGGAAAGCTCTCCCAGCTCCAGCGCCGCCTTCTGTGGATATTTTTCAGCCTGACGATTAAAGAGACGATCCAGCGTCAACTCAGGGGTATAACACTGGCGAGCGGCGCAGGTGGCGGCAATAGTCGCCGCGGCCTCATCGGCATCGAGCAGCGGAATGGCACCAATGTTCTGTGAAGGATGACGGCAGAGACTTTCCAGCACCCGGATGAAACTGCGGGACATATTTGCTATCGAGGCAGGGCTGAAAAGATCGGTTGCGTATTCCCATTTGAGCGCCAGGCCATCGTGATGGTGGCTCAGGGTCAGGACGATATCAAACTTGGCCGTATTGGTATGAATCTCCTCAATCTGGCACTGCAACCCGTTCAGATGAAGCAACTCCTCCCTCTCATCTTGATAGACAAAAACTATCTGAAGCAGCGGATTGTAACTCAGGCTGCGATCAACCTTCATCGTGTCGACCAGCTGTTCGAACGGGTACAACGAGTGAGCGATACACTGCTGGATCATGGCGCTATTATCGGTCAAAAACCGATCGAACGTATCGTGCGAACGGATTTCCGAGCGAATAACCAGAGTATTCACAAACAGGCCAATGAGCGTATTGAGTTCGCTACTCATTCGGTTATTGACCGGCGTCCCCACGACAATATCTCCCGCACCGCTGTAACGGTGCAGGAAAACGGCAAATATCGACTGTAGCACGGCAAAAATCGTCGTCTGGCTTTTCTCCGCGAGGGCGCTCACCTGCCGGCTTAACTCCGCAGGCAAACGGTCGTGATGCAATTTCCCTGCGGCTGACAGCGTTGCCGGCCGTACATAGTCCAGCGGCAAATCATGCAGCGTGGGCAGACCTCGCAGACGCTCATGCCAGAAGTCTTTCAGCTTGTCGCGCTGCGTATTCATCTGGGCGCGCTGGAAATCCGCATAGTCAGCATACTGTAGCGGCAAAGCCGATAATGGCGCCTCGGCGGCATTGGCTGCATAGTTATAGGCGGTACTTAACTGCTGGCAAAAAATCGCCATCGACACATTGTCGAAGGCGATATGATGCAGCGTGATAAACAGGCAGTGCTCTGTTTCCGCGACACGGGCCAGCTTTACCCGCAGCGGAATATCGCAGGCCAGATCGAACTCCAGCTCAGCGCTTTCCTGCGCCATTGCAGACAGAAGCGCTTCACGCTGCGAAGCAGGAAGCGCGCTCAGGTCTTCCCTCGACAGTACGACATCCGCCTCGGCATGAAGCACACCATAGTAACCCTGCTCGTCAAACCGGTAGGAGGTGCGCAACACCTCATGGCATTCCACCAGCGTATTGATAGCACGTATCAATGCGGCAATGTCCAGTTGCCCTGACAGCCTAATCAAAGCGGTCATGTTGTAGCTTTGCTTATGGACGGATATCGTATCCAGCACCAACATCCTCTGTTGCTCGAACGTGACTGGCCTTCTTTCTTGTGCCGTACGACGCTTCGCTGCAGGCGTGTCGGACGCCATCACCGATAACGAGCGTTGGTAATTGCTCAACAAAGCGATAATGTCTTCACGATGTTCAATTATCTCAGCCTTTAACGCAGCGTTTAATTCGCCCTGACTTTTAAAAGCCAGACGCCCTTCATTTAAATAAAGAAAAACCCCTGACTCTTTCGCCTTATTGATAATATTGATAGCACTCATAGAAATCCTTCGGTATTAAATTGAGATAAAACAGGGTTTTCGTGATAAGTCATACAGTCGCGGATCAGGTCGATATTCATCGCCATCTCATGGACGGTGGGATAGTTGAAAATCAACTCCACGGGAAGAGACACGCCAAAGGCATCTTTAATGAAGGCGTTAAGCCGTATGGCCAGAAGCGAATCACCGCCCAGGCTAAAGAAGCTGGTGTGAATATCCACTTCGTCCATCGACAATATTTCACACCACATTTTTTCCAGTTTTATTTCAACCGGCGTTACCGGTGTGAAAATGACATCATCATAGTCAGCAGGCGTATTGAAAATCAGGTTAACATCGGTCTTTCCATTGGGAAGCAAGGGAAAATCAGACTTAACAATGATTTGTGCCGGGATCATATAGTCCGGCAAGGTTGAGCGCAGTCTGTTCTTGATGGTTTTAATCACCGTAGCCGGTGGACTTTGTTGTACCCTGGGTACAATATAGGCGACCAGACGTCCGTGCTCTTGCTCATGGCATTGATAATTAACCAGCGCATTCTTGACTTCATCAAGTTCCAGCAGCGCCGACTCTATTTCAAGTAGCTCAACGCGGTGCCCCCTTATTTTCTGCTGGCTATCCTTTCTGCCAATATATTCTATATTTCCATCGTCACGAAAACGAACCAGATCGCCCGTGGCATAGCAACGTTCATTAACACCAGGCATAAAGTGTTTGACAAAAAACTGGCTGGCCGTGAGCCCGGCATCATTAATATAACGCCGGGCCAAACTCTCTCCGGCAATCAATAATTCGCCGATACTGCCAATCGGGTTCAGTTGTCCATGCCGACCGACAATATATGTTCGATTCCCAGGAACAGCGCGCCCAATGGGCACGGTTACGCCTGCAGGCGGCGCATCCCGTTTCACTTCATAGAGCGTACTGGTAATCACCGCTTCAGTCGGCCCGTATGCATTAATCACTCTGTCCGCGAGTCTGGCGGCCAAACACCGGCGCAATACGGCACTGTAAAAACACTCGTTGCCAACGATCAATAATCTCAGCAGCGCATGAGGCCTGGCGACCGAATAAAGATTGAGAAATTCATTCACGTAAGACGCCGTCAGATCGGCGACGGTGATATGACGCTGTTCAATAAATGCGACCAGACTATCGACATCACTCATCCGCAAATCGGCAAAATACACCGATGCACCGCAGGTTAAGGGAACAAAAAGCTGTTCCAGCGCCGCATCAAAACTTATCGATGCCGTATGAAGGCAGCGATCGGCGGCGTTAAGGCGATAGCAGCAGTTGATATCGATAATATGCCGGGCAAACGCGCCATGGTCCACTTCGACGCCCTTCGGTTTCCCCGTCGATCCGGAGGTGTAGATGACATACGCCGCAGCGCCCGGCACTAACGCTACAGTATCTGGATGAAGATCCTGATACTGCGCCTCATCGTCATCAACAGGCAGGTGGCAAAGCGAGAACTCGCGACAACCATGGCCAAGGTCAGTAAGACGTTCATATCCGGCCGCTTGGGTATCCGCCAGAAAAAAGCGGCTGCCTGACTGGGCGATCGCATACTGAATGCGCTCCGTGGGATAACGCAGGTCGACAGGAACGCAAACGGCGCCTGATTTCAGTATCGCCAAAATCCCTACCGTGGCATCGCATCCTGCATACGCGCAAAGCACAACCGGATCGCCGGAGCTTACGCCCTGCTGCCGCAGATACCGGGCTAACCGATTAGCCTGCCGATTAAGCTGACGATAGCTCAGGCTTCGTCCGCCAGATTCCGCCAGCGCCATGGCATCGGGCGTCAGTGCCGCCTGACGTTCCACAAGCTGGTGCAGGAAAGCGGCCGGAGCCTCAGGTAAAACTGTTGTTGATTGATTGACGGCGAACTGCCGGATCAGCCGCAGTTCAGATTCGGGCAACATCGCGATCTGGCAGACATTATCCGTAATGGCGCGGCAGCAATTGTCAAAGAGGAACATCATTCTGTCCGCCAGCCGTTCCGACTCGACCGCATTGAAATACCTGAAGTTGTAGTCGAAATGAAATTCTATTTCCTGTTCACTTCCCGATTCCCATAGCGTGATATTCAATGGCGTATCGTCGTGAAAGTGGCTCAGGTAAAACATTTCGGATGAACGTTCGCCAAATACGACGCCGCCGCCGACTTTGAGATAGTTGAAACTGACATCGAAAATGCTGCGTTGCTGATTCTCCCCGACAGCCAGTTGTGAAATGTGTCCGAGCGGGAAACGGTTATGACTGATACCTTGCTTTTGCCGTGCTTTAACCTGCATGGCAACGTCGAGAACGCGCATTTCTGCGGTGATGTCCAAATATATCGGCGTGATATTGGTGAATACGCCGATAACCTTTTTTTGCTCGCTGCCGCGTCGGTTGTGTACTGGAATACCAATAGCAACGTGATCGGCGTTTTCACTACGGAAGAAAGCGATGGCGATAGCCGCAGCGATCAGATGATAGAGCGTGAGTCCATGCTCTTTAGCAACGAAAATCCAGTGCTGGTAATCCTGACGGCTCATATAGCGGATAGTGCGACCGCTGGTTTTATCACCGCTTTCCTGTTCAGCCACGGAGTGAACCGGCTTCAGACTCATTGCTGCCACAGCGTGCAAACGTTCGGACCAGTATTGTTGATCCCTGCGGTATTTTTCGCCGTGCAAATAATCATTATCGCTGATGGCAATATCGCGCCAGCTCAGACCGGTCGGTGGCTGTTCGCAGTTATAAATTTCGGCGAGGCGCTTAGTCCAGTTAATAAAACCGAAGCCATCGTTGATGATGTGGTGGGCAATCCCGACATACCAGCTTTCAGAGGCGTCCACCCTGATAAGGCAGGATGTAAATAATTCGCCATCGTCCAAATTAAAGGGTTTGGAAAAAGCGTGATTAACCCAATCCAGCGCTTTTTCTTTGCCCGCAGGATCGGTAGAGAAATCAACGATCGGCAACTGAATACTCCTCTTATAGGAGATCGATTGCATTGGCTGCCGTAAGTGACTGAATATTCGTATTCCAAAGGAATCAGAGCACTTAATAAGTTTCCCATGCGCTACTACCAATTTATCGACATCAATTTCGTGAAGCTTTATATATCCACCGATATTGAATTTAGGGCTGGAGATATTTTTAATTTGATCCAGATAGATATCCATCTGTGATAACGTCAGTTCAAATAAATCATTATTACACACCATCTAAACACCCCGAAAAAGCAATACCAGTGAAGGACAATAAAGTGATTAACGATGTCACGACTTCAATGTCGTCATCATTCCCGAATCCATTCTGAAAACACGGTCCGCCAGATGGAAATAGTGGTCGTCATGGGTAATAACGACGACTGTTTTTCCACGCTGTTTCATCTCCGGCAGAATTTCCTCATAAAATATTCGCTTAAAATCCGGATCTTGATCGGCAGCCCACTCATCAAAAAGATAAATATTCTTGTTGTCGAGCAGTACCGTTAGTAATGCCAGTCTCTTTCTCTGGCCATCTGAAAGCGATGTGGTGGAAAACACACCTGCCTTAATACTGACTTTTTGAGAAAGCCCCAGGCGTTTTAAATGCCCTTCTATTTCTAAATCGCTTGAAGCATCAGCAATCAGTAGTGAATCAAAAAGATGGTAGTCGGAATAAATACAGCCGATATGCTGCCTGACGGCGTCACGATTTCGGTCATCGATGTCCTGACCGTCTACCTTGATTAACCCCCGACTGGGAAAATAGTGCTGGGTGATCAATTTCGCCAGTGTAGATTTACCGCACCCGTTGCCGCCGACGATATAAACCAGTTCTCCGCGACGAAGCGTAAAGTTTACCGGGCCGATACTAAACGCCGTATCCCTATCATGCACCACATGTTCATATACAACATCGTTGAAGGTCATTTCCCGCCAGGGCATCAGCGTTCCATCCCCACCGATTGTGGATTCAGCAGGCATAATGCTGACAATCTCCCTGATTTTCTTCATGGAAATAGCCGCCAGCGTGATGTTGTGGATGTTATTGATAATGACGCTTATGGGCGCGGTGATGTAGAGCAACGTCATAATGACGGCGATCAGTTCTTGGTCGGTAACGGCATGATAATTACCAAATATAAACATAGTGAAACCAATGACGAAGAAACTGAGCAAATCACCATAGTTCACTGCAACAGCCAGTATGGTTTGTCCCTTTTTCTCATTACTGGCAATATCATCTTCAACGGTATTAAGTATATTTTGATGAAAGTAATCACGCTTGGCGCGATCGATCTTCAGCTCTTTTGCACCACGAACCAGAGCGATGTTCAAATTACGCAGCTCATCAAATTTATTGCGCGTCTTAACAAGATAACGCCGGGAAAAATATATGGGTATCTGATAAGTCAACACGCCAAAGGCGATTGCTTTCAGAATGAAAAAGACGATTTCATCATTGACGACGTACAGATACAACATCATTCCCATCACCGTCACCATGCTGATAACGATAGTTGGAATGACCTTAGCCCCCAGAATTACCTGCATGACATCGGTCGTTAAAATAGTAGTAATTCTTGCCAGCCCAAGTCGCTCAAGATCAACAACACTTAACAGGCTTATTTTATGATAAATATCCTTACGTAATTTTCTGGCGAAATCAATCCCAACATTTATAAGAAGAATTTCTGACATTGAGGTAAAAATAAGAATTAACACAATCGCGCTGGAGAACAGTAACGCAAGACGATAGTTGGAAATAGTAACCCCTAACAGGGATATTGTTTTTTCACCGAGCACACTGAGTGACGGCGACAATGACTGTAATCCACTCAATGTCAGTGGAATCAAAAATGCATATACCGCTCCCGCTAGTGCGCCAAAAAGTATCGACAGCAATACCCTATTCGGTGCGCTATGGCTGAAACTCCTGAATAATCCCACAGCCTACTCCTTATTTCTCTGATCGAGCATAGGAATCTTTTTTTATTTCATTGAATATAAATTCATTAAATGGCTGCACACTATCCCGGTAATGTTCGCTCATAATATTTCCGGATTGCCCCGTTGAGTTGATATAGCGCATACTGATTTTTTCCGATTTAACATCGACAATCATTCTGAAACTGGCGCCCAGTGTCTGGTCATAGCCTTTTGACAAGTCGAAATGCATATCGGCCACATTGATTGCATCAGGTGAGCCGCCATTTGCTATTCGCGTACTGAAAATATTGTCGAGAAATCTTACTCCGCTAAACAGGCGATGCTGGTAATAACTGGAATGCAGGTTTCCCCATTGCCAGTTATTCATATTATCGCCACGCATTCTGCTCAATTCGTCGAGAGCCTGATCGAGAGATTTCACCAGCACATCCTGACAATTATGCCACGACGTTGGGGGACCAAATGTCCGACACGCGTGAGTATCGTCATTGAGTATTTTCACCAGCGAGGAAAGCGGAATATAGGTGCCCAGCTCACTCATTAGCGCATTTTTTTCATCTTCGCCCCAGGATTTGGGTAGCGAATCCACAACCATATTGATCCGCATATGCCGCGACCAGCTAACAATCAGGGTGGCAGCAACGCTCTCCCGATTCATATCCCCATCCCAGGCAGCCAGTCTGTCTATTGCTATCTGCTGACGCCTGCCTGTCGGCTGAATTTTATTGATTGCCGCGTGGCGAAATGCCGCAATGTTCGCATCATACGTATCCCGTTGAATGGCTATCATGTCTTCGTGCGTTATCCGGTTTTCCGACGCCGCAATTTTGTCGTCCAGCAGCCTGGTAATACGTTGTGCACGCGCAGAAGGCGCCCAGTCATGAGAAATGAAATGCGGGTAGGTATCATTACTGACCTCATTATTGGCAGAAACGATAAATCCCGATGCCGGATTCCTGCTCACCGGCAGTTCGTTAAACGGAATATAACCCCGCCAATCATTACGAGAATTTTCACCCGGCAATGGCAGTTCACCGTTGCCCTGTCCCCGAAGCGGAATGGCCCCGGCACTTATCATGCCAATATTGTTTTCCGTATCGGCATAAAGGAGGTTGAGTGCAGGCGCCGCAAGCAGTCGGACTGCCGACTGAAACGATGACCAGTCGTGGGCATAATTGATCCTCATAAACGCCATATAGCTGGTATCGTCTGGATCCAGCGCTGTCCACCTTAGCGACAGCGTCTGGCGAATAGTGGGAAACAGAGCGCTGACGACAGGACCGTGCCGCGTCTCTTTAATATTCAGCGTGACGTCCTGAAGGGGCGGATAGAGCATATCGGGAATACCACTGCGAACCCGAATAGTCTCTTTCCTCTGACTAAAGGGTAGCCACTGGTTATCGACTTTGTAGCGGGAGGGGTCATCCGGGTTGACGGTTTCAGCATACAAATCTTGCACATCCGCGGTCAGAGCCGTGCCGCCCCATGCAATATGTTGATTACTGCCGAAGATAACGAGTGGAAGCCCCGTCAGACTCATTCCCTGAGTATGCAATCGGGCGCCATTCTGCGATACAACGTACCACGGAGAAGGTTGCTGCAGTCCCAGATGCGGATCGTTCGCCAGCATCGGATATCCGGTACGGGTGTGCGTTCCTGATACAACCCAGGCGTTACTGCCCACTCCGGTTCCCCCCGTGCCAAAATAGGCCCCTTGCTTACTGATGAACTTTACATCCTGCATCGCCAGGCTTGCCGCAGGTCTCAGATCAGCAGTGCGGTCTGGTGGTACGGAGGTATAAGTGGGGAAAAGCAGTCTGACTTGCTCGTTATTCAGGCTCTCCGTGGCGACGTCATGCTGAATTTCCTTGAACATATTGCCCCCCAGGTCGAGGGCGAACATTTTGACCCACGCCAGAGAATCGACTGGCGTCCACTCTTCAGGCTTCACTCCCAGCAAAATAAACTCCGGCGGCAAAGTTCGCTGTTGCTTAATCGCCTGATTAACGCCAGCCGCATACGCGACCAGCGAATCCTGAGCCGGTCGGTCCAGCCGTGTCCATGCCTGCTGTGCTGCACGATAAATGCCCAACGTTCTGATGAAAATATCGCTTTTCATCCCCTTCTCGCCGAGTATCTCGCTTAATCTTCCCTGAACAATGCGCTGTTGCAATGTGAGTTGCCACAGCCGATCCTGCGCCTGCACATACCCCATGCCAAAATAAATACTATTATCATCATCAGATGAGAGATATACAGCGCCATGCCGATCTCTCTTTACATCGACATCATTATAACCCTGCCCTGATAGCGTAAAATTTTCAGCGACAGGGAGGCTGCGCAGAAAATAAATATAGCCAAAGACAAAAACAGAAATCGCGGGCAATAGCAGGCATACCACGACACGTAGTAATAAAGGACGACTCTTCATATCTCTCTCAAACAATGATGATAGTGCTAATTTTCAACCAAACGTTAAGCTGACAATTAAATTTATCTCGTCATATCGGGGAAGAAACCTGGAATTGAATGACACAGCCCTTCTTTTTCTGCGCGCTGATGCAAATAAGCGGCCACAGCCAAATCCAAAACACCAAGTCCAAACGGAGAAAAAATTACCGGGCAATCTTTTCGCAGTTGTATATCGCCATTAATTAACGCAGCAAGAGAACCATCAACAAAATGTCTCCCTCCGCTGATTTGTTCAGCAAGATGGGGGGAAGTATTTGCCTTCATGCAGTGTTCAACATCATCGAACACATTGGATGAACGTAAGATAATCTCAGGGCCAATATCACGAAGCGAGATATTTAATACGATCTGATGATTCTTTATTGCATCCGAGGCGGTAATATATGGCGTACCCGCGTTGGTGGCAAAGACAATAATATCCGCGTCATCCATAGCGTCCGTCACATTTCCTGCCACGGATGACTGATATTTATGAGCATCGTTGACATAGCGTGCAAATTTTTCGGCATCGTGCGAGGTTATATCGTAAGCCACAACCCGACCAATATCCCAATTTTCAGCGTGGAAGAAGTCGGCGATCTTACGCGCAATAACGCCAGTACCAATGAATGCAATCTTTTTAGCAATTTTTCTATCGTTTGATAACGTATTCGCGGCGAGGACAGCCGATGCCGCGGTACGGCACGCGCTAATCTGCGATGCTTCCAGTAAGGCAAAAGGGTATCCGGTCTCATAATCATTCAGAACAATGGTGGCAGAGGCGCGCTGTATGTTCTTTTCTAAATTTTTAGGGTAACTCGCAATCCATTTTATTCCTGCTACGGCACCCACGCCTTTTATAGCCGCCGGCAACGCAATAATTCTGGCTTCCGGTTTATCATTAAACCGCAGGAAATAACTATCAGGGTTATTGGTTATGCCTTTCTCATGGAGTAAATATGTTTCCCGCACTATTCGCATAATTTGACTGTAAGAATCAGACAGGATTTCTGCGATTGTCTCTCCTGAAACCACCCCCAGCTTCATATTGTTCATTCTACTACGGCTCCTGAGAAAGTATTACGACTGGTTGACGGCTGAAGTTGCAATAATCCTTTTTTTAAGCACCATTCATCGGAATAAATAGTATCAATATAACGTTCACCACCATCAGGGCTGATCGTAACGACTACCGAACCTGCGGGAATTTTAGGGCTGTAATCCCGAATGGCAGTCAGGACGGTTCCTGTCGACCCTCCCACAAGAAAGCCGTAACGCCGTGCGAACAGTCTGCAGGTCTGCACGGTTTCCTTCTCTGACACCTGAACCATATCAAACAAATTTTTACTATCGAATAATGGCGGAAGAACACTGGCCCCCATACCCGGGATATAACGAGGCGCCGATGGCGTACCAAAAATGACCGAGCCTTTAGTATCAACAGCAATAATTTTTGTTGCCGGAGATGCCTCGGTAACCGTTTGCACGCACCCCATTAATGTGCCTGTCGTACCTGCGGCAATAAACAGATAGTCAATAACAGGAAACTCATTAAATAATTCCCGCGCCGTCATTCTTGCATGCGCTTCTCTATTTGCAGAACTTTCATACTGATTCGTCCACACAATACTATTATCAGACACAAGCCTTTTCTTTATATAATCGAGCCTTGCGCCGAGATAACCCCTTTCAGGATGGGGGGTTTCGATTATAATAACTTCCGCACCATAGGCTTCCATTACTTTAATAGTATGAGGTAATGTATTTTTATCGACAACGCAAGTGAAATTATATTTCCTTGCGGCACAAATGATACTTAATGCTATCCCCAGATTACCCGAGCTGGATTCAATAACATGTCTTTTATTTTTTAAATCCAGGTTTTTTTCTGCCGCATCAACTAACGCTATTGCGGTTTTTATTTTTATTGATCCTCCGGGATTCATATTTTCTATTTTTACATAGACGCTATTGTTTTTAATGAATTCATCAATTTTGAGGAATGCCCGTCCATCATTAATGCTCTCTGCTGTTTGATATATCATTTTACACTCCCTTTGGAGTTATCCTGTGAGTCATATTTATTCCTGTAATATCAAACCCTGATTTTTTATATAGTCCGATAGCTGCTTGATTATCAGGCTCAACGCGTAATTTCAGTGTAGCCATTTGTTTTTTTTCAAGCATCGTTATCACGTTAATCATCGCCTCATGGCCAATTTTTTTATTCCGATATTCCGAGGATATGTAGAAATCCATTATAAATACCGATTGTTCTTCTGGGTAATAAAGCAACCACATGTAACCGACATGACAAGGGACATCGCTGAGTATTTTGGTAATACGGAGTAGGGAATTATTTTTTGCTGGCTGGTTGTCAGGAAAAGATGTGTTGAATGTGGCATTCGCTTTTTGATGCGCTTCTAACTGGCTGAGCTGGTAGTTTCTAATAAGATCCATCTTATATTCATTAACAAAGATGGCGCAATATTCCTCAATTTCACTTCCAGTGCATTCTTTTAGAGATAACATTCCTATACCTCACCCCAAATTTTCACAATAGATAATACGTATAAATATTTCAATGAATAAGTGTTTGTAATAAACTATCACTTTATAATTCCTTATGCTAATAAAAATAGCACTAAAAAAACCAGTAAATAATATTATTCCATAAGAAAAACAAAAAACAGAATTAAAATCCAAATAAAAATAAATACGCAACATTGCAATGGGTAATTCAAGCACAAATAGAACAAAAATAATATTTTATCTCTTACCAGATGACATCTTGAAATCTTTTATTTTTTCAATAAAAATGCGCAACCAACACAAATTATCACATTGATTTATATGACTAAATTAATTAACTTACTATACATTAACCCGTAAAATAGGATGAACTACCTTACATTACTATCCATAATGAATACGTTCACTTTGTCATAACATTACGCCCTTAGCGGGTTCTCCTTTACGGGGAGGAAGGAATACGCCGATTTTGTTGCGGTGGGCACCCTACTTACGATCACCACCTTTCTTAAAGAACGCCAGCTAGTTTTGTGCAACCCGCGTCTTATGGTGGTCATTCTGGTGGTCTTGACAGAAGGGGATTTCAGGTTTAGCTTACTTATTAGCCAGTTACTGGCAAAGGCGATCCCAGTCAGAGGAGCCAAATTCGAGAAGCCCGCTCAGGGAAATCTGAGCGGTTTTTTTATTGGCTGTGTTTAGCTACTCCAGTGTTCAGTTCAGAATGGCTTCCAGCCGTGCCAGCACTTCATTCACGATAGCGTCAGGTAGTTGCTCAAGCCGTCTGCCTTCGCGAGCTTCATATCGAGCGTCCTCAGCTGATCGCAGCGAATGACGCCCTTTGTCCTGCACCCTGCCCCCTCCAGTGAAACGGCAAAAGCTGCTGCGAGGGCAAAGTTCCCGCTGCTGGTGACCGGAACCAGATCAGCTCAATTGTATTGTTCTCCTGAACCGGACTAGTGCGGGGAACAACTGTTTTCATCAGGATGAGAATAAAAAACGTTTCCGGGCAGGCAAAGGATTGGGCTAAATCCGATGAAAAAGTTGCGGCGCGGCTTCCCTACGCAGACGACAGGGCCAGTAATCAAAAGAAATCTGGCAAAAAAACTGCACCTTAATCAGTCGGATCTCCGACTTTTAGGGTGCAGTTGAGTATTAGCGAATTACAGCTTTTAAAACGTCAACAGCAATCAGATATCGAACCGATCCAGATTCATCACTTTGGTCCAGGCGGCGACAAAGTCTTTTACGAATTTTTCACGGGCGTCGCTGCTGGCATAGACTTCCGCCGAGGCGCGCAACACCGCATTGGAACCAAAGACCAGATCGGCGCGGGTGGCGGTGAAACGGGTTTCACCACTCACGCGATCGCGTCCGATGAATTTCTCATTGCTGCCATCAGTCGCTTTCCACTCGGTACGCATATCCAGCAGATTCACGAAGAAGTCTGTGTTCAGCGATCCCACATGGTGGGTGAAGATACCGTGCTGGCTGCCATCGAAATTAGCGCCCAGGGCACGCATCCCTCCCACCAGCACCGTTAACTCCGGCACGGTCAGGGTCAGCTGCTGCGCTTTATCGATCAGCAGGCTTTCGGTGGTGGTTTTGCCGAAGCCGGTGCCGTAGTTACGGAAACCATCCGCACGCGGTTTAAGCAGATCGAACGACTCAATGTCGGTCTGATCCTGACGCGCATCGACACGGCCCGGGGTAAAGGGTACGTCGATCGAGACGCCAGCCGCTTTCGCCGCCTGCTCAACACCGACAACACCCGCCAGCACGATCACATCCGCCAGTGAAGCCTTGTGGGCTTCGCGCTGAATGGCTTCCAGCGCTGGCAGGACGCGTGCTGCGACGGTATTGATGTCCCACTCACGCTGCGGCAGCAGTGCCAGTCGGGCACCGTTGGCACCACCACGTTTGTCGCCACCACGGAACGTTGATGCCGAAGCCCAGGCAACAGAGACCAGCTCGCTGACGCTGAGGCCGGATGCGGCAATCTTCTCTTTCAGCTGGGCGATGTCTGCCACGGTTGGGTGATAAACCGGTGCAGGCAGCGGATCCTGCCAGATCAGATCTTCCTGTGGCACTTCAGGTCCGATGTAGCGCGCTTTCGGTCCCATATCACGGTGCGTCAGCTTAAACCACGCACGCGCAAACGCTTCGTTGAACGCCTGCGGATCGTTGTGGAAACGACGCGAAATTTTTTCAAACTCCGGGTCAAAACGCAGCGTCAGGTCGGTGACCAGCATGGTCGGCTTGTGTTTCTTAGTGGAATCAAACGCATCCGGGATGATATCCGGCGCATCAGCTGCCACGAACTGAATGGCACCCGCCGGGCTGCGTGTCTGAACCCACTCATATTTGAACAGGTTCTCGAAGAAGTAGTTGCTCCACTGGGTCGGTGTCTGCGACCAGATCACTTCCAGGCCAGAGGTAATCGCATCTGCGCCGACGCCCGTGCCGTGGCTGTTAACCCAGCCCAGGCCCTGCGCTTCAATCGGTGCGGTTTCCGGATCGACACCTACGTGGCTGGCCGGTGCGGCACCGTGGGTTTTACCCAGCGTATGGCCACCCGCGATCAGTGCCACAATCTCTTCGTCGTTCATGCCCATGTTGCCAAAGGTGGCACGAATTGCCGGGGCAGCAGAGGCAGGATCGCCGCTGTGTTCCGGGCCTTCCGGGTTCACGTAGATCAGACCCATCTCGGTAGCACCCAGTGGCGACTGTGCCAGGGATTCCGGGTGACGGTGTTCCAGCCAGGCGGCTTCTTCGCCCCAGTTCACATCCATATCCGGTTCCCAGACGTCGTCACGTCCGGCACCAAAGCCAAAGGTACGGAAGCCGGAGTTTTCCAGCGCAACGTTACCCGCCAGGATGTAGAGGTCAGCCCAGGAGATTTTCTGACCATATTTCTGTTTAATCGGCCACAGCAGGCGGCGCGCTTTATCCAGGCTGACGTTGTCCGGCCAGGAGTTTAACGGCGCGAAGCGTTGCTGACCACGGCCTGAACCACCGCGTCCGTCTACGGAGCGATAGGTTCCGGCGCTGTGCCAGGCCATGCGGATGAACAGGCCGATATAGCTGCCCCAGTCAGCGGGCCACCAGGCCTGTGACTCGGTGAGCAACCCTTTAATGTCAGCTTTCAGCGCAGAGTAATCTAATTTGGCAAATTCTTTACGGTAGTCGAAGGATTCATCAAGCGGATTCGAACGGGATGAGTGCTGGTTCAGCAGGTCAACGCGGAGCTGGTTAGGCCACCAGTCGCGGTTGGTTGTGCCGCCACCCGGAGCCTGATTGGGCTGCGCTGGCTTGCCCGCATGAAAGGGGCATTTGCTTTCAGGCGCTTCGCGATCGGCTTCAACAATAGGCTTTGCATCTTTTGCATCTTCATCAATGGAATTGCTCATGGTCACACCTCTTTTTGTATTTTCATCGCTACTCTATAGAGGATTTTCAGGAACTCACACCTGTCTCATCCTATAAGATTGATAGCTTATCCCTTTGAATAAGGTTTGTTTCAACAGCTTCCAGCAATGGCGCAACGGATGTAGCTACCCGGAATCATCAACGAAGCGGCATCGATGCTCATCAGACTATTCCGGCACAACCGGTTACACAACCGTCTTATTCACTGCTGGCAGAGCAGCGGCCAGACCTGATATGGCCGCGGTCGCTGGCTAAACCGGTGTAGTTGCAGGGATAGACGGAACTGATGCGAAGCAGAAACGGTAGAAATCCGAGAAGAGAAAATGATTAAAAAGCGTTAACGATCGCAGAGGTGAATGGCAGGTAATACCGCTTTATGAAGAAACAACAGAGCGCCCGGCTTACGCGGGCGCTCGACTTCAGACTTAACGCCAGCCGAGTTCCGGGGCGACGTACTTCAGAATCGCCTCAATCACATGGGCGTTGTAGGCGACACCAAGCTGATTAGGCACGGTCAGCAGCAGCGTGTCCGCTTCGGCAATCGCCTCATCCTGCGCCAGCTGCTTAATCAGTACTTCTGGCTCTGCGGCATAGCTGCGGCCAAAGATGGCGCGGGTTTTCTCATCCAGGAAACCAACGGAATCCTGATCGTTACCGCTGCGGCCAAAGTAGGCGCGGTCCATATCATTTACCAGCGCAAAGATGCTGCGACTGACGGAAACGCGTGGTGCATGCTGATGCCCCGCCGCTTTCCAGGCCTCGCGGTAGGCGCGGATCTGTTTCGCCTGCTGAATGTGGAACGGCTCGCCGGTCTCATCATCTTTCAGGGTTGAGCTTTGCAGGTTCATGCCCATTTTCGCCGCCCATTCTGCGGTAGCGTTGGAGCCGGATCCCCACCAGATACGGTCACGCAGCCCTTCCGAAAGCGGCTCAGGGCGCAGCAGACCTGGCGGATTCGGAAACATCGGCTGTGGATTCGGCTTAGCAAAGCCTTCGCCGCGCAGCACCTCCAGAAACTCTTCGGTATGGCGACGGCCCATATCCGCATCGCTTTCACCCGCTTTCGGTTCAAAGCCAAAGTAGCGCCAGCCATCGATCACCTGCTCAGGGGAACCGCGGCTCAGACCCAGCTGCAGACGACCGTTGGAAATGAGGTCTGCCGCGCTGGCGTCTTCCACCATGTAGAGCGGGTTTTCGTAGCGCATGTCGATGACACCGGTGCCGATCTCAATCGTTTTGGTGCGTGCTGCCACGGCAGCCAGCAACGGAAACGGCGAGCTGAGCTGGCGGGCAAAATGGTGGACACGGAAATAAGCGCCATCTGCGCCCAGCTCTTCGGCGGCGACCGCTAAGTCGATCGATTGCAGTAACACATCCTGCGCGGTGCGGGTGGCGGACTGCGACGAAGGCGTCCAGTGACCAAAGGATAAGAAGCCGATATTTTTCATCTGTATTTCTCCTGACAGGCGATAAACGCCTGTGGGCATGAGTCGATTTTTGATAGGGAAAGGTTACGCCCTCCGCGCCGCCACTGATAGTCAATATCTTTAAGCGCCATATTCAGGAATTTCGACATAGCTAAGCAGATTATCCACTTTGTCTTTGTCCGCGCTTTCTTTCACTCTCCAGACTCCCGCTTCTGCTGTCAGGTGAACGATGCACAACGGTTATCTCTCTTTACAGCAGCGCGCCTGGCTGAAACAGCGCGCGCGCAGCTGGCTCTGGCGCAGCGAACTGCCGACCTGGCTGCTGATGGCCGTGATTTACGGTGGCTGGTTCTCGGTAATGCTGAACTGGCAGACGCTGGGACAAATGCCCGCTACCCTGCTGCTGATCGTTTTCACCACCTGGTATATGTCACTGCAGCATGAGCTGATCCACGGTCATCCCACACGCTGGCCGCGGGTGAATCAGCTGTTCGGCACCCTGCCGCTGGCGGTCTGGTATCCCTATGGGCTCTATCGTGACTCTCATCTTGCCCATCATCGCAATCACACCCTGACCGAGCCGGACGAAGACCCGGAAACCTACTATTTTTCCGCTGCCCGCTGGGCGCAGTTGCCGCGCTGGCAGCAGCGGCTGATTCATCTGCGCAACACGTTTCCGGGACGGTTGCTGCTTGGCCCGCTACTGGATATCGCGTCGACCGTTGGCGGGATGTGGCAGGCGTTGCGACGTGGTGATCGCTATGCGACGAGCATGTGGCTGCTGCATGGCGCGCTGCTGGCTCTGCTGTTTTACTGGATGGCGGAGCTCGGGTTTTCGCCGCTGTGGTATCTGCTGGCGGTAAGTTATCCGGCGCTGGCGCTGACCAAGATACGATCCTTTTACGAGCATCGTGCAGCGGACGACCCGCTGGCACGTTCGGTGAATAATGAAGCGGCCTGGCCCTGGCGCATACTGTTCCTGAATCTGAACTACCATTCAGTGCATCACGATCTGCCTGGCGTTCCCTGGTATGGCCTGCGCCCGCTCTATCTGCGCGACCGCGAGCATTACTATCAGCGCAACCACGGTTTTCGGGTGGCGGGCTATCGGGTCTGGCTGCGTCAGTTCTGGGCCAGACCGGTTAGCGTCAATGCCCATCCGGGCCGCTCAGGGGAGAAAACCCATGAATAATCTGCTCGCTTTGCCCATGTATGCCCTCCATCCGCCTGCCACGCGGGCATTGATGCAGGCTGTGGTTACGCTGCTGGCGCAGCATGACACCGACGCGCAGCCGGTCTGGCCTGATGATCTGCTGGCTCACTGGCGGGATGAGCGGTTGCTGCTGAGCCAGACCTGCGGCTATCCGCTGGTCAGCCAGTTACCAGCGGTTCAGCTGGTCGGCACCTTTCACTATCAGGCTTTGGGCTGCAGCGGGCGCGATTATCGCAGCTGGCTGGTGGCGCGGGATAAACAGGCGACGCTTGCCGATTTCAACGGTCAGCGGGCCGTGGCTAACAGCCCGGACTCGCAATCCGGCTATAACGCGCTGCGGTTTGTGGCGGCGCTTCAGGGCGTGACCTTTTCACAGCTGCTGCTGAGCGGCGGACACCGTCAGTCGCTGGCGGCGCTGCGTGATTCACAGGCAGATATCGCCGCTATCGACTGTGTGAGCTGGGCGCTGCTGGCGCGCTATGTGCCGGATGAACTGCGCGGCCTGCATATCATCGGTGAGACGCCCGCCGCACCCGGTTTGCCGCTGATCACGGCCGCCTCAACGTCAGCGGCCCGGCTGGCGACATTACGCACGGCGCTGCATCAGCTGGTAAGCGATCCCGCCTGGCGCGGCGTCTGCGACGACAATCTCATCAGTGGATTCAGCCCGGTGCAGCGAGACGATTATCAGGACGTGCTGGCGTGGGAACAGCAGGCCGCCGCGCTGGGCGTCACCCGGCTTTAACGCCGCATGCTGATTCGCCCTTCTGACCGGGAAAATCTGATTTTTCTGCATCCTCGCCTCACTGCTCACGCTTACCCTGCCTGTTTTTTCACGCACCCCGATACGCTGCGCCGGAGGCTAACGCTGGTAAGCGCGCTCACGGCGTTCTAAGGTAAAGGTTTTCAGCAAAGGAAGAGTGGAATGCGGATTCTGATGGCAGGCGCCGGCGCGACCGGTGGATACTTTGGTGCACGACTGGCTCAGGCGGGTCAGGACGTGACTTTTCTGGTGCGTGAACGCCGTTATCAGCAGTTGCAAAACAATGGGCTGGTGTTGCAGACGCCGCAGGGCACCGAAAAGTTACAGCCGCAGCTGACGCAGGCCAGCACCCTGACAGGTCACTTTGATCTGATTATTGTGACGGTAAAAAGCTTTACCCTTGATCAGGTGATGGAGGACATTGCGCCGGCTGTCGGCCCGGACACGCTGATCATGCCAATTCTCAACGGAATGCGGCATATCGCAACGCTGCAACAGCGTTTCGGCGAAGATAAGGTGATTGGTGGCCTGTGCAAAATCAACGCCACGCTGGGTGATCAGGGCGACGTCATCCAGATGACGCCACTGCACCAGCTCTTATACGGCGCGCTGGACGGCAACAATGATGAACGGCTACAGCGGGTTGATGCTGCGCTGCGCGACTGTCAGGTTGATACCCTGTTCAGCGATAACATTATGGATGAGCTGTGGGAAAAGTGGCTGCTGCTCAGCACCCTCGGCGCAGTCTGCTGCCTGGCACGCGGCGATACCCGGCAGGTCCTCACCGCGCGCGGCGGCGAAGCGCTGCTTCAGGGGATCTTTACGGAGATCCTGTCTGTCATAACTGCCGAAGGCTATCAGCCGCGCCCGGCGGTGACGGCCCGCATTTTTGAACTGTTAAACAATCCCGCGACCCCGATGACCTCCTCAATGTACCGCGATCTCACCCAGGGTTATGATATTGAAGCCGATCAGATCATCGGCGACCTGCTGCTGCGGGCAAAACGAAACGGGCTTGCCACGCCGCTGCTGAATGCGGTGGATGTAAACCTGCAGGTCTATCTGCAGCAGCGTTAACAACCGGCAGCGTTCGCGGGTCGGCTGCCGCCACGTTTCCCGCTGGCGTGGCGGTAAACGTGTGGCTGGCAGCAGCAGTACAGCATGAAAATTTGTTACACTCGTCGCTTCATCTATTGGAGAGTTCAATGACTTCCCGCTCCGTGACCCTTGATGATGTCGCTCAACTGGCCGGCGTCTCATATCAAACCGTTTCACGTGTTTTAAATCGTTCTGAACAGGTGTCAGCCCGCACGCGGGAAAGGGTTGAGGCGGCGATGCAGCAGCTCAATTATGTGCCCAATCGGGTGGCGCAGCAGCTGGCGGGCAAAGCAACGCGCACGTTAGGTCTCGCGACCAGCGACCTGGCCCTGATGGCACCGGCGCAGATCGCCTCGGCGATTCAACAGCGTGCTGCACGGGCGGGTTATCATCTGGTGATTGCGATGGACAGCGGCCACGATGCGGCCGCCACCGTGAATGAACTGCTGGCTCAGCGGGTCGATGGGCTGCTGATTAACCTGCCGCTGGATGCCGATGAAGCGCAGCAGATTCAGCTGCTGTGCGGCGGCAAGCCGGTGCTGTTTCTGGATGTCGAACCGCAGGCGGCGGTGGCGCAGTGTCAGTATCCCAATGAGTCCGGCGCACGTGCCGCCGTTGAACATCTGGTGGCGCTGGGGCATCGTCAGATTGGCCTGTTAAGCGGGCCGCTGCGCTCGGTGTCAGCCCGTCAGCGCGAAAACGCATGGCGTCAGGCGCTGGCCGATCATCAGCTAACGCCGCATTGCGCGCTGCGCGGTGACTGGAGCGCGCAATCGGGTTATCAGGCGCTGCTGACGCAGTTGCCCGATGACCTGCCGCAGGCGCTGCTGGTTGCCAACGATCAGATGGCGCTGGGTGCGATGCGGGCGCTGCATCAGTATGGTGTCGCCATTCCTGGCGAGATCTCCGTGATTGGTTATGACGATACCGCCGAGAGCGCGTGGTATCAGCCGCCGCTGACCACGGTGCGGCAGGATTTACACTATCTTGGCGCACAGAGTGTTGAGCGGATGCTGGCGCGGCTTCAGGATGAAGAGGCACCAGACAACGCGCTGGAAACCATGCTGGTGATCCGTGAGACCACCGCCCCGCCCGCGGATGAGCGGGTCGATGTAGTGGCGCTCTCCCGTCAGCTACAGGAGATTGCCCGCAGGCTGGCGGGTAAATAATTCTGCGCTGAGACAGGCAATAAAAAACCCGCATCACCGACGTGAATGCGGGTTCGCATGGAACGCAAAACGCATAAGCGCCCTGTTCTTATGCTTTCGGGTGTTCGCCCACGCCCATCGCTTTGATTTTTTTCGACAGCTCGCGACGCTCTTTCGACAGGTCGGCGTTTTTGATGATGTACTCATCCACGCGGTCTTCATAATCCACACGCATGCTGGCGATGATTTCCTGAATAGCCTCAACGCTCATGCCGGGTTTGATATATTCGCTCAGGTTGTCGAGCAGCAGAACGCGCTTCTGGTTATCGCGGATTTTCTTCTCGTTATCGACAATTTCACGCTGCAGTTTGTTTTTGCGGCGGAACATACGCACGAACTCCAGTACGTCCTGAAATGACTGCTTGGCATTTTCCATGATGGCACCTTTCTTTAAGCCTGCTGACGCAGGGAGAGAGTCAAAACGATCAGCTTAGCGGCTAGCCCGCCAGGTAAGCAATTTTCACAGCTAAATTCAGACTGGCTCTTATCTTAGCGCAAAGAAACCCGGTTTCACATTAAGTCATTGTCTGAGGTGATTATTTGCGCAGCGCCATCCGCATCAGATCGGTCATGCGCTCCAGCTGTTTCGCCAGTTCCAGCGTCAGCCAGACGTAGCCATAGATTGGCGTCTCTTCCAGCCCGTCGCTGCCCGCTTCGGCGATCAGTCTGCGCAGTTCGCCGCTGATTTCGGTCAGCTCATGACTGTTGGCAATCACCTCTTCTGTTTCGCCCTCAATCGCCATTACCGAGAGCGCCCGTAGCGTGTTCTCTGTCATCTGCTGTGTGTGGCGGAGTGCAGGCGCGTTAAGCATTATCAGGTGACTCTCACGCGAGGCCCACCAGGCATTAATCTGCATCTCAATGGTGTAAACCATATTACGGTTTATGGTCTGAATCGCTTCAAGCACCGACTTCGGGATGCGCGTCTCTTTGCTCGACGGTTCCAGCAGCGCACGCATTTTGATCACGCTGGTCAGCAATTTGCCCAGCGGCTTGTTGAGGCGTGGCTTTTCAACCAGGTTGGGCGAGAAACCAGCGTGATAGATTTTTGCCATGCCCGCCAGCGTGTCGGAGAGCTGAATGCGCCAGTGTGTATAGGCGCGCTGCGCCCAGATCGCGGTAAACAGCAGCGCCATCAGCGATCCCAGAATCACATCTCCGCCGCGCCACAGCGCCACGGTGAAATCGCCAGTTGGCGCACCCACAACCACGCTCAGGGTAATCCCGATCAACAGTGCCATATAGGGATGTTTGCCCAGCGTCAGGTAGCCGCTGATTACCATGATGATGCCGCACCAGGCCAGCATCACCGGCATGGAGATCAGCTCCAGCTTCAGGGCAATCAGCCCGGAAATCGACCCCGCCACCGTGCCGCAGATGCGCTGCAGGGCTCGCGGAAAAACATTTCCCCAGGTGGAAATGGGCCCCATCACCACCACCAGCGTGATCAGCGGCCAGGTGCCTTCCGGAATACCGGTTGCCCGGACAAAGATAAAGCAGAGTAAAAAGGCGATGGCAATGCGCACGCCGTGGACGGATCGGTAATGGCGATAAAACCAGAACTCCAGTTTCGAGATGGGCTTGTCAGGACGCAAAGTGACTTTCCGGTTACGGGAACATGATGGGGCTATCTTAACCCTGAACGCGGCTCGGGCTTAGCACGGGCCAGATATTTCAAAACAGTTTTGACGTTCGCTTACAATTATCAACATCCGACTCACATACCTGACCGGAAGTCATGAACAACTGAATACGGCTTTTTAACCTTTCTCAGGAATCAGTAACAGGCTCAGGGTGTAAATGTGAAAACGGGCAGCCCGCAGGCTGCCCGTTTCTGTACTGCCCGGCGATTAATCAGAATTTCTGTTTAAGATAGTCCGTCAGACGGGTAATCACACCTGCTGGCTCTACCGCACTCAGCGCCACCAGCGGATAGTGAGCAATCTGCTGATCTTTATCCATCACCTGAATTTCTCCAATCACTTCATTGGCTTTCAGCGGCGCTTCCAGATCTTTGCGATCGATGACGTACTTCGCCTTCACGTTCTGCACTTCACTGCGCGGAAGTGACAGATAGACATCTTCTGCCGTTCCCACTTCTACCTGATGCGGATTGCCGTACCAGACGTTTTCGCTGCCAATCTTCTTACCGGCATGGAACAGCTGAACGGTATCAAAGGTGTTCTGACCCCAGACCAGCAGTTTACGCGCCTGCTCTTCGCGGCCTTTCGGGCTTTTACCGCCCATCACGACGGCGATCAGCCGATGTTTACCCACTACATTTGACGCGATGATGTTAAAGCCAGCGGTTTCCGTGTGACCGGTTTTCAGCCCATCAACGTGCAGGTTGTTATCCCACAGCAGGCCATTACGGTTGTTCTGAGTAATGCCGTTCCAGCTCAGGGTTTTCTCACTGTACATGGCATAAAAGTCAGGCTCACCATCGATAATCGCGCGTGACAGCTTCGCCATATCCAGCGCGCTGGAGTACTGACCCGGCGCATCCAGACCATGAACGGTCTCAAAGTGGGTATTCTGCAGGCCGAGCTTCTCAACATAATGATTCATCATGCCAACGAAGTTCGCTTCGCTGCCGGCCACGTAATCCGCCAGTGCAACACAGGCGTCATTGCCGGAATCGATAATCACGCCGCGGCTTAGATCCCGGACGCTCAGCTTATCGCCTGGCTTCAGGAACATCAGTGAGGAGCCTTTAAACACCGGATTTCCCGCCGCCCAGGCATCTTTGCCGACCGTGACCATGTCGTCACGGCTGATTTTCTTCTGGTCGATAGCGCGGTCGACTACGTAGCCGGTCATCAGTTTGGTCAGGCTGGCAGGATTGCGGCGTTCATCGGGATTGCCCGCGGTCAGCACCTGCCCGGTGGTGGCATCCATCAAAACCCAGGAAGCCGCATCAATCGCCGGAGGCGTCACAGGAAAGGGAATCGCATCAGCCTGCGCCAGCGAGGCCCAAAAAACAGTAGCGGTAACGGTGAACAACAGACGCCTTTTCAACACTTCATCCTTAATTGCACGGGAGAGAAAATTTCTAAAACGAAACGGAAACAGCCGCACGTTTTACGGCAAAAGCGTCGTGAAGGTTTGAATAAATTGAAAAAAAGTATGAACCGGGCTGAAGTCAGACGAGCGAGGCTGGCGGCTAACAAAAGTCGGCTGGCGTCATCAGAGAAGATGAGATGGAGGTTTGGTACTGTAAAATAGCCTGGGAGTAGTGATCCAGGGCACTGAAAAAATGCGTAACGGCTTCCGGTTTCAGAACGGGTACAGGCTCCGGTAATAGAGGTTTATGCGTCTGAAACAGCTGCCGTTGCTGACTGGCGGCAAAAACAGTCTTCAGGCTGGCTAAACCCTTAACTTCAGACGTGGTGGAATATGGTTTACCATACGGGGCTGAGCCAGCCGCAGTCAGGAGCCGCTATAATGTTCCACACAGCAGACCTCATAGTCAGTGCACATCAGACACAACGATCAAAACTCATCCTGCTGCGCGCAGAGAAATTCAGAGCGAACAGAAAGCCGCAGGCTTTCTGTTCATAAAGTCAGTGAACGCAATGAACGGATATGAAATTTGAATAACGACCGCGTACAGCCCACTTTTCTGTTCCACGATTACGAGACCTTCGGCACCAGCCCCTCTCGTGACCGGCCCGCCCAGTTTGCCGGCCTGCGCACCGACAGTGAGTTCAATCCTGTTGGCGAGCCAGAAGTGTTCTACTGCCGTCCGCCTGATGACTATCTGCCACAGCCCGAAGCGGTAATGATTACCGGCATCACCCCGCAGATAGCGATGAGCCGCGGCGTAATCGAAGCAGAGTTTGCCGAACGCATTCATAAGCTGTTCACCACCGAACAAACCTGCGTGGTCGGCTACAACAACGTGCGTTTCGATGATGAAGTGACGCGTAATATCTTCTATCGCAACTTTTACGACCCTTACGGCTGGGCCTGGCAAAACGGCAACTCACGCTGGGACCTGCTTGACGTGATGCGTGCCTGCTATGCGCTGCGGCCTGACGGGATCAACTGGCCAGAAAATGAAGAAGGCTTTCCGAGCTTCCGGCTGGAGCATTTGACCAAAGCCAACGGCGTGGCCCATGAAAATGCGCACGATGCGATGTCCGATGTTTACGCCACGCTGGCGATGGCGAAGCTGGTAAAAGAGAAGCAGCCAAAACTGTTTGATTTTTTGTTTACCCACCGTAACAAAAACAAGCTGATGAACCTGATCGACATCCCGCAGATGAAACCGCTGGTCCATGTCTCCGGCATGTTTGGCGCGGCGCGCGGCAACACCAGCTGGATTGTGCCACTGGCCTGGCATCCCGATAACCGTAATGCGCTGATCGTGGTGGATCTGGCAGGCGATATGTCGCCGCTGCTGCAACTGGATGCCGATACCCTGCGTGAGCGTCTTTACACGCCGAAAAACGACCTGGGCGATCTGCCTGCGGTGCCGGTTAAACTGGTACATATCAACAAGTGTCCGGTGCTGGCACCTGCCAGTACGCTGCGTCCGGAAGATGCGGCCCGGCTGGGCATTGATCGTCAGCACTGCCTGGCGAATCTGGCGCTGCTGCGTCAGCAGCCTGACGTGCGGGAAAAACTGGTCACGCTGTTTGCCGAAGCCGAGCCGTTTACGCCGTCAGACGACGTGGATACGCAGCTCTATGATGGGTTCTTCAGTGATGCCGACCGTGCCGGAATGAATATTATCCGCCAGACCGCGCCCGCCAATCTGCCTGCGCTGGACCTGAGCTTTGAGAGTGCGCGGGTGGCGAAACTGCTGTTCCGCTACCGGGCGCGTAACTTCCCCGGCACGCTGGATGATGCCGAGCAGCAGCGCTGGCTGCAGCATCGCCGTGAAGTATTGAATAGTGATCGGGTGCAGGCATTTATGCAGGAGCTGGAGGGACTGGCTAATCTGCATGAAGCGGATGCAGAAAAGGTTGGGCAGCTCAAAGCGCTCTATCTTTATGCGCAGGAACTGGTCTCCTGAACCAATATGAAAGCCTGACCCTGCCGGGTCAGGCTTTCCTGTCTTGCTGAATCAGAGCACCGTCCACGCCAGCCAGGTCAGCACAAAACCGCTTAATCCCATTATCGTCGTCAGCACCGTCCAGGTGCGTAAACCGTCGGCCACGGAAAGCCCCAGATAGCGCGTCACTACCCAGAATCCCGCATCATTGACGTGTGACAACCCCAGCCCGCCGAAACAGGCTGCCAGCGTCACCAGTACCCGTTGCATATCCGTTACGCCGGTCACCGCCTGCGTCAGCAGACCGCTGGTGGTCAGGATGGCTACCGTGGCGGACCCCTGTGAGGCGCGCAGCGCCAGCGACAGGATAAAGGCAGCCGGCACCAGCGGCAGATGCAGCGTTTCCAGCGTGACCGCCAGCGCTTTACCTACCCCTGACTCCACCAGCACTTTGCCAAATGCCCCACCCGCACCGGCCACCAGAATTACGCTGGCAGAGGTGGGAATGGCCCGCCCGGTGAGATCTTCCAGCTTATCTTTGCTCCAGCCACGCCGCACGCCCAGCAGCCAGGCCGCCAGTCCTAAGGCAATCAGCAGGGCAATCGGCGGCGTGCCGATCACGGTCATGACGTTACGCAGCAGACTGCCTTCCGCCAGCAGGGTGTGGGACAGCGTTCCCAGCACGATCAATACAATCGGGACCACAATCAGACCGCTGATAGTCAGCGCGCCAGGCGGGGCCGGTTCATTTTTCTTTTCCTGCCCCTCTGGCTTCGCCATCTGCAACTGTTCCAGCACGTCGACCGACAGATGGTAATGGCGACGGTTCATCACTTTCGCCACGTAGTAGCCAATGATCCCGACCGGCACAGAAATCGCGATACCCAGCATCATCAGCCAGCCCATATCGGTGTGCAGGATTCCGGCCGCCGCCGCCGCACCCGGATGGGTTGGCAGCGCCACGTGCACCGTCAGCATCACGCCCGCCATCGGCAGGCCAAACTTCAGGGGTGAGATCCGCGCCACCTTAGTGAAGCCATAAATCAACGGGATGACGATGATAAAGCCCACTTCGAAAAAGACCGGAATGCCCAGGATAAAGGCTGCCATGGTCAATGCCGCAACGGTTCGCTTCAGCCCCAGCGTTTTACTGAAGCGTTGCGCCAGTGATTCAGCCCCGCCGGAGGCTTCAATAATCGCCCCAAGCATGGCACCCAGCACGATGATGATAGTGATGTGACCGAGCAGCCCACCCATCCCGGTGATAATCGTCTCCATGATTTTTTCAGCCGGAATGCCGGTCGCAATCGCCACCAGCAGGCTGACAATCAGCAGGGCGACAAACGGATGAACTTTGGCTTTGATGACCAGCAGCAGCAGGATCACGATGCTGGCGGTCGCTATGGCTAACAGCAGTGCGGTGGACATAGTAAACCTCAGAAATTGTTATATTTTTTGGGTTTCAGGCGTACAGAAATAGCAGGTGCAGAGTCAGAAAAAGAGCAAGCCGCTCCCGACCGGTGCTGAAACACCGGTTTTTCAGCTCGTTAAATCAGGTTTTTTGCGCCCAGGGAGCAAACCAGCCAAGGCCCTCGGTCGTGCTGCCTCGCGGGATATATTCGCAGCCGACCCAGCCGGAATAGCCAACCTCATCCAGCAGCGAGAAGAGGTACGGATAATTAACTTCCCCCTCATCCGGCTCATGACGATCCGGTGCTGACGCAATCTGTACGTGTCGATAACGTCCCGCATAGTGGCGAATCAGATGGCTGAGGTTGCCGTCCACTCGCTGTGCGTGAAACAGGTCGAGCTGAGTGAACACGTTCGGCCGGTCGATCTGTTCTACCATCTCCAGCGTCTGATATTGGCTGGCGTAGAGATAGTTGGGCTTGGTTACCGGGTTAAGCGCTTCGATCAGCAGGCTGATGCCGTGCGGCGCAAAGCGCTCAGCCGCATAGCGCATGTTGCTGATAAAGGTCTCAACGTAGCGCTGACGATCGGCACCTGGCGGCATCGTCGCCGCCATAATGTGAACCTGCGGGCAGTTCAGCGCCAGCGCATAGCTCAGGGCGCGGTCGATATCCGCCTTTGCTTCCGCTTCCCGTCCGGGGATGGCGGAGACGCCCCACTCACCCGCTGAGACATTGCCCGGCGCGGTATTGAACAGCACTAGTTGCAGCTGGTTATCATCGAGCCACTGTTTTATCTGCGTGGCGGGATAGTCATAAGGAAAAAGAAATTCGACCGCTGTAAAACCGGCTTTCGCCGCTGCAGCGAAGCGTTCGGCAAAGGGATATTCATTAAACTGCGTCGAAAGGTTAGCAGCAAACTTCGGCATTATCGGCTCCTTAATTCCGCCACTTCGGCATCGCTGAGATAACGGATCGGGCGGTCACCCAGGGTAAAGATCAGACGGGCGGTCTCTTCCAGCTCTTCCGTGTTGTCCGCCGCTTCCTGTAAGGATTTCCCTACCACCACCGGGCCGTGATTCGCCAGTAAAAAGGCGCGGTAACGCGGCGCCAGCGCCGCCAGATCATCGGCCAGACGCCCATCGCCCGGCTTGTAGTAAGGCACGACCGGCACATCACCGACGCGCATGACCACATAGGGGGTAAACGGACGGATGCAGTTGTCCGTATCCAGCCCCTGTAAACAGGAGAGCGCCGTCAGGTAGTGGCTATGCAGATGCACCACTGCGCGGCAGTCGGGGTTATTCAGGTAGAGCGCGCGGTGAAACGCAATCTCTTTTGAGGGTTTATCACCGGAGAGCCATTCCCCCTCAGGCGTCACTTTCGACAGCCGGTCACCCTGCAATTCCCCGAGGCAGGAACCGGTAGGGGTCGCCAGCAGATTGCCATCCGCCAGCAACATTGAGAGGTTGCCCGCTGAGCCGGTGGCATAGCCGCGCTGAAAGAACGAGGCGCCGAGACGGACCATTTCGTCACGCGCCTGCTGTTCCGCTAACAGGGAAGATTCAGACATAGGTAAACTCCGTTTGCGCGCGGCGGAAGAAATCTTCGTCGCCAAAATTGCCCGATTTCAGTGCCAGCGAGAGCGGCTGATGGATGTCGCGCACCCAGGGCACGCCGGGCGAAATGGTCGGGCCGATGTGAAAGGCGGTTACACCCAGGCTCTGCGCGACTACGCCGGAGGTTTCCCCTCCCGCCACAATAAAGCGCTGCCAGCCGCGCCCTTTCAGCTCGCGGGTGACAGCGGCGAACAGCTGCTCAACGGCTTCGCTGCTGCGCTGCGCGCCATAGCGCTGCTGAATCACCTGCAGTTGCTGCGCGTCAGCGGTGGCAAACAGCAGCGGGGCCAGCGTCTGATGGCTGTTAGCTTCCACCCAGTCGCACAGCTTCCGGGCATACCCTTCTGCATCTTCCAGACAATGCTCAATCTCTACTTCGCAGGCCGGTGCCAGTTGGCGGTACGCGGCAACCTGACGATTGGTCATCTGCGAACAGGATCCGGACAGCACCACGGCGCGATCGCCGCGCGGACGGCCTGCCTGCTCTGCCTCTGCATCCGTCTCAGCCGTCGCCCACTGCCGCGCCAGACCGATGGCCAGCCCGGAACCGCCGGTCACCAGTCGCCTGTCACTAAGTGCTTCACCCAGCGTCAACAGATGCGCCTGATGCAGGGTGTCAGTGACGACGTAATTAATGCCCTGCTCCGCCAGCTGGTCCAGCGCCTGACGCACTGACGCTGCGCCCTGATCGACCTGTGCCGCCGCGAGCAGCCCGGCTTTGCCGGTTGCCTGTGACATCATCAGACGCATCAGGTTGCTGTCCTGCATCGGGGTGACCGGATGGTGCCGCATGCCGGAATCGGACAACAATTGATCGCCGACAAACAGATAGCCCTGATAGACGGTGCGCCCGTTCAC
This sequence comes from Pantoea sp. SM3640, assembly GCF_015654165.1. NCBI lineage: Bacteria > Pseudomonadati > Pseudomonadota > Gammaproteobacteria > Enterobacterales > Erwiniaceae > Pantoea > Pantoea sp. SM3640. The sequence continues at coordinate 1,260,032 of NZ_CP064872.1, read as the reverse complement.
CGGCAGCGCCGGACAGATGACCGTCTGCGTCTCACCCAGCGCATTCAGCAGCGCATCGGTCACCGGACCGATATTGCCCTGCGCAGTGCTGTCGAAGGTGGAACAATATTTGAAGTAGAAGCGATCGCATCCCTGTTTCTGCAGCCACGCCAGCGCGGCCAGCGACTGCGCAACCGCCTGATCTGCCGGACAGGAACGGCTCTTCAGGCTGACCACAATCGCCTGCGCCTCTGTCCTCTCTGCGCTGGCGGGGATGCCGTTGAACTGGATAGTGGTCAGGCCGTTCTGCACCAGAAAACTAGCAATATCCGTAGCGCCGGTAAAATCGTCCGCTATTACGCCAAGACGCATCAGCTGTTCTCCCCTGCCTGCGGCAGCGTGATGCCGCTGAAGATTTTGATTACCGCACTGTCATCTTCCCGGCCATAACCGGCGTTGCTGGCTTCGGTAAACATATTGAGGGCGGTTGAAGCCAGCGGCAGCGGGAAGTGCAGCGATTTTGCGGTATCGGCCACCAGGTTGAGATCTTTCACAAAGATATCGACGGCTGATTTCGGGCTGTAGTCACCGTCTACCACATGCTTCATACGGTCCCCGAACATCCAGGAGTTGCCCGCGGCATTGGTGACCACTTCATACATGGTTTCCAGCGGAATACCGGCTCGCGCCGCCAGCGCCATGGCCTCTGCACCCACCGCGATGTGAACGCCCGCCAGCAGCTGATGAATAATTTTGACGGTTGACCCGAGGCCAATCTCATTGCCCACGCGATAGACTTTGGCAGCCACCGCATCCAGCACCGGCTGCAACTGTGCAAAGGCCGTATCACTGCCGGATGCCATCACCGTCATTTCACCGCTGGCCGCTTTGGCCGCGCCGCCCGACACCGGGGCATCCAGCATCAGCAACTGATGTTCAGCCAGCCGCTGTTCAATCTGCTGCGCATCCTGCGCTGAGAGTGTGGATGAGACCATTACCACCGTGCCCGGACGCAGTTTTGCGGCCAGACCATCTTCACCGAACAGAATGGCGTTAACCTGCTTTGCATTGACCACCAGCAGCAAAACGGCATCGAGCTGATCTGCAAAGGCTGAGGCGGATGACTGCGCATCACGTGCGCCGGCCTGACGTAAGCTCTCCAGGGCCGCAGGATTCAAATCGACGCCCCAGGTGTTGAGACCAGCACGCAGACAGGACTTCGCCGCACCCATACCCATGGAACCTAATCCGATAACGCAGATGTTTTCAGCTGGCACGTTACGCCTCCACTGTTAAATTAAGTGATTATTTGTTTGTTACTGTTAATCCTGCCAGCTTCCTGTCGGTAAAAATGTGTCACTCCTCACAAAAAAACATCACCAGTGTGAACGGGAACAATTTTTAACACTGCCTGTTTTACCTGCCTCACCTTGCGTTAGCCCGGTGAGTGCAGCTGCCCGCCCTGTATCAGCTGTTATTTTTTGTTCTGGTTGACCGGCAGATACTTTATAATGTGAAAAAATGGTAATTATCAGGGAGCAGATATGATTCCGGTTGAACGTCATCAACAGATTCTGGCACTGGTGGCCGATCGGGGCGTAGTGAGCATTGCAGAGTTAACTGAGCGGCTGGGCGTATCGCACATGACGATACGCCGGGATGTGCAGAAACTGGAAGAACAAGGCGCCGTGCTGTCGGTTTCCGGCGGCGTGCGCTCCGCCGATCGACTGGCGGCTGAACCGTCCCATCTGACGAAAAGCACCCTCTACAACGATCAAAAGCGCGCCATTGGCCGCACTGCTGCCCGTCACATCCCCCGTAATAGCTGCATCTATCTGGATGCCGGGACCACGACGTTAGCGCTGGCACAGGAAGTGGTGGATCGTGATGATTTACTGGTGGTCACCAATGATTTCATGGTGACGAATCTGCTGATGGAGGCGAGTCAGTGCCGGGTGATCCACACGGGCGGCACCGTATGCCGGGAGAACCGCTCCTGCGTCGGCGAGTCGGCGGCACGCAGCCTGCGCAATCTGGCCATTGATATCGCCTTTATCTCCGCCTCCTGCTGGGGGCCACGCGGCTTGTTTACACCGGATGAAGATAAAGTGATGGTGAAGCAGGCAGTGTGCGACGTGAGCAGCAAACGGGTTTTACTGAGTGACAGTTCGAAGTACAACAGAATAGCAACGTTCCTGGCGTTACCGCTGGAGAGGTTTGATCAGGTGGTGACAGACAACAAACTGAGTGATGCGGGGCGGGAACTATTGAGTGCGGGCAGCTGGGAACTGGTGCTGGCCGGTTAAGCTGTTGCCGCCTTCCTGATAAAGCCGGAAGGCGGCAACGTTAGCGATATTAAACTTCTTCGCTGAACTGCGGCACCGGATTACGGAAGCTGCGGGTCACGAATGCCAGGTAGATAATCCCGATGGCGGCCCAGATCAGGCCCAGAACCATAGAACTCTCTTCCAGATTCACCCACAGCGCACCGACCGTCATCGCGCCGAGCAGCGGCAGCAGCAGATACTGAACGTGATCTTTCAGCGTACGGTTTCGCTTCTCACGGATCCAGAACTGTGCAATCACCGACAGGTTCACGAAGGTAAACGCTACCAGCGCACCGAAGTTAATCAGCGCGGTCGCGGTGACCAGGTCAAAGTTAATCGCCATCAGCGCAATCGCACCCACCAGCAGTACGTTGAGCGACGGGGTACGCCATTTTGGATGGATGTAACCGAAGAAACGCTCCGGGAACACACCATCACGGCCCATCACATACATCAGACGCGATACGCCTGCGTGCGCCGCCATACCGGATGCCAGTACCGTGACCACCGAGAAGATCAGGATACCGACCTGCAGCGCTTTACCGGCTACGAACAGCATGATTTCTGGCTGTGAGGAGTCCGGGTCCTGGAAACGGGTGATGTCCGGGAAGTAGAGCTGCAGGAAGTAAGATGCCGCAATAAAGATCACACCGCCAATCAGCGCCGTCAGGAAAATAGCGCGTGGAATAGTACGTTCTGCATCTTTAGTCTCTTCCGACAGCGAACTGATGCCATCAAAGCCGAGGAACGAGAAGCAGAGTATGGTTGCTCCGGTAATCATCGGCACCACATGCGCATTCTCAGACCAGAACGGACGGCTGCTCACCAGCGTGCCGGAACCAACGCCGCTTGCCACACCGTAGATCACCATGCCGGTAATCCCGACCATGACAATGACCTGCAGCACCACAATCACACTGTTGAAGTTGGCGACGGTTTTGATGCCCTTGAGGTTAGAGAGCGTCATAAAGCCGACCAGCAACACCACGAAAATCCACGACGGGATGCCCGGCACCAGCGATTCGAAATAGTTTTTAGCCAGCAGGATGTTGATCATCGGCATGAACAGGTAGTCCAGCAGTGATGACCAGCCGACCATAAAGCCGACGTGCGGACTGATCGCCTTCTGAGCGTAGGTATAAGCGGAGCCCGCAGAGGGGAAGCGGCGTACCAGCTTACCGTAACTCACGGCAGTAAACAGAATCGCAATCAGCGCGAAAGCATAAGCGGTGGCGACGTGACCATCGGTCAGCCCGGAAACGATGCCAAAAGTATCGAACAGGGTCATAGGCTGCATGTAGGCTAAGCCCATCATGACGACCGGAAGTAACGTAAGCGTCTTTTTGAGTTGCGCACGCTGCGGTGCGGCGGAGGTATTAAGCGACATGCTTCAGTCCCCCATGTGCGACAGCCTGGCTGGGCTGGGTCACAGGGCAACTGCGCATTAAGCGACAGGGAGTAAGGTTAGCGGTTGACGCGGCGCCGTAGTCATCACGAAAACGCGTACCAGCGTTGGCTGGCAGAGTGAAAAACATCCCCATCTTTGTAATCCTCAATCTCACGCTTACGCGTGTTTTCAGTGTTTATCTATCCGGGTGCGTGCCCGGCCTCGGTTAAGTCAGCAAAAACGCTCTGTTAAAACTGGATGCAAAAAAATAACCGGCGCGTTAAGCGTCGGTTATCATCTGATTTTGCAGGCCGCGTATTCTGCCCTAACCCGTGGCAGTAATACAAGCCGTTGAGGCACCTTATGCAAAAAAAAGCGCGACAAAGTAAAGCTGAGAAGCTCATCAGGCGTTTTTCAGCATCCAGTCTATTTCCGTAGACGTAATCAGTCGTTCAAACTGCATCAGTTCATAGTTTTTGCAGCTGTGCCAGACGCTGGCAAAGCGTTCGCCCAGTAACTTCTGCAGCGGATAGCTGCTGTCAAACTCATACAGCGCATCGCTCTGCCGGATCGGCAGGGCCAGCCCTTCGGCATGGTGTCCGTTGCCGGTGACCGGATTCGGCAATGGCAGCTGCGTATCCAGTCCATGCAGCATCCCGGCCAGGATAGCCGAGACGACCAGATAGGGATTGGCATCAGCGCCCGCCACCCGATACTCAATACGATGATTGTCGATATCTCCGCACGGCACGCGCAGCGCGACAGTCCGGTTGTTATGACCCCACGAAGCCTGCAACGGCACATAGGCTTCAGGGACAAAGCGGCGATAGGCATTCACGTTGGGTGCCAGCAGCGCCATTGACGCGGGCATCAGGTCGATCATGCCCGCCAGCGCACGCTTCATCAGCGGTGAATCACTGCCGTCATCGCAGGCAAAGGCGTTGTGATCGGCGGCATCCAGCATGCTGATATGCACGTGCATTCCGCTGCCCGCATACTCCTCGTAAGGCTTCGCCATAAAGGTGGCGGTCATGCCGTGATTTTCCGCGACCTGACGAATCAGGCGCTTCAGCTGCACCGCATGGTCGCAGGCGCGCAGCACGTCGCGGGTATGATGCAGGTTGATCTCAAACTGTCCGGGCGAGGCTTCCGCCAGCGCACCATCAGCCGGTATGCCCTGCCGACGGGCCAGATCGTCAATATCACGCAAGACATCAGCGAAATGATCGAGATTATCGACCGAGTAGACCTGGCTCTGCATATTGCGTTCATCGCTGCCAGGCGAACAGGGCGGCTGGATAAAGCCTTCAGCATCGCGCTTTTTGTCTACCAGATAGAACTCCAGCTCTACCGCTACCACCGGAAACAGACCTCGGTTGCGCAACTGTTGCCACAGCCGGTTAAGGACATTTCGGGGTTCAACGTCAAAGGGAGTGCCATCTTGGTTGCACATGGTTAACAGCAGCTGTGCGATGTGTTGAGGGTCAGAGGCGGAGGGAACTAAAGTGCCGCTAACGGGCAGGCAGAGATTATCGGGTTCACCAAGAGACTGGCCGAGTCCTGCTTCTTCCACCGTGTTGCCGAGAATATCCATGGCAAACACCGAGGCGGGGAAATAACAGCCTTTTTCCAGCTTAGGCAGCGCAGAGACCGGAATGCGTTTGCCGCGGAACACACCATTTAAATCATTTAACAGGATGTCGACATACTGCGTTTCAGGATGGCGCTCCAGCCAGGCTTTCACCTCAAGCTGGAACGCGCTGGTTCGTTTCTCTTCACTGTGAAGCGTGAAGTCTTCCACTTCTACCAGGTTAGTCATGATCTCACCCGCCCCTATTAGGTTTGCGTAATGCTCAAAATAACAGCCACACCACTAACATAGCGCCAACATAAAAAGTGTGCAAATGTAACAAATCTGTTTGAAGAACAAACAGCAGATTGCTAGATTGAAAAAATATTGCACACTTAACCGCCAGACGTGCCCTTTCGGTAGATATTTCGACCAGTGATGCGAGGACGTAAGATGGGCATTATTTTTGACAAACCGTTGATTGGCGTAGTGATGTGCCAGAAAGAGCTGGGCGGCCATGCGACTCAGACCGTGCATAACAAATATATTGATGCGATTGTCCTGGCGGGCGGCGTGCCCCTCGCCCTGCCCCATAGTCTTATTAATGCGCCTCATCTATCAGAAAACGCTATGGCTGTGCTGGATGGTCTGCTGTTCACCGGCAGTCCCAGCAACATCGAACCCTGGCATTATGGTGAAGCCGGTGAAGAGCCGCACGCCGATCCGGGCCGCGACCGTCTCGCCTTTCAGCTCATCACCTGGGCCACCAGCCACAAAATGCCGATGTTTGGTATCTGCCGTGGGCTGCAGGAGCTGGTGGTGGCCAATGGTGGCGCGCTGTGGCGGGATCTCAGTGAGCAGTCAGAATTTCAGCGTCATCATGAAGATGAGACGCTGCCACTGGATCAGCAGTATGCGACAGCGCATTCGATCACTATCGAGCCGGATGGCCTGCTGGCAACGCTGCTGGACAGCAGCAAACCGCTTGCGGTCAATTCTCTGCATCATCAGGGCGTACGCGAACCGGGGCCACAGCTACGCATTGAGGCGCGCGCGCCGGATGGCCTGATTGAGGCGGTGAGTCTGCGTCATCATCCCTTCGCCCTCGCGGTGCAGTGGCATCCCGAGTGGCAGCCGGAAAGTACGACGGGATCGCAGGCATTGTTCAGCGGCTTTATTCAGGCCGCCATTCGCTATCACAGGGGAAAAGCAGATGAGTGATGTCACGCTGGCTCCGGGACGACGGCTGGCGCAGATCCGGCAGACAATGGGATTGTCGCAACGTCGCGTTGCCGAACTGGCCGGACTGACCCACAGCGCCATCAGCACCATCGAGCAGGATAAGGTCAGCCCGGCGGTCAGCACCCTGCAGAAGCTGCTGAAAGTCTATGGGCTGTCGCTGTCGGAATTCTTTTCGGAACCCAAACCCCACGCAGAGCCAAAGGTGATTGTCCGCGCCAGCGATCTGCTGGAAATTGGCAGCCAGGGTGTGTCGCTGAAGCTCATCGATAATGGCCGTGCGCAGCGCACGCTGGGCATGCTGCTGGAAACCTATCAACCCGGCGCCAGCACCGGCGAGAAGCTGCGTCATCCAGGCGAAGAGACCGGCACGCTGCTGGAAGGCGAAATTACGCTGGTGATTAACGGTCAGCAGTTTCATCTCTCCGCCGGAGAGAGCTATGTAATTGATACCGGCTTACCGCACAGCTTCACCAACAGGGCTGAAATCCCCTGCCGCATTGTCAGTGCCCACACGCCAGCCAACTTTTAGGCGCTTCCCGGAGGTTGTTATGAATTATGTGGAGAGTTATTACGCAGCGACCGCCAATCCGCATGCGCCCTGGCCAACCCTGCAGGAGAGCATTCAGTGCGACGTCTGCATCATTGGCGGCGGTTTCACCGGTCTTTCGGCGGCGCTGCATCTGACCGAGGTGGGCTACGACGTGGTCGTGCTGGAAGCGGCGCGGGTCGGCTTTGGTGCCAGCGGGCGAAACGGCGGTCAGGTGGTGAACTCCTACAGCCGCGACGTGGATGTGATTGAACAACGCTACGGCAAAGAGAGCGCCCGCATGCTGGGCAGCATGATGTTTGAAGGCGCTGAGATTATCCGCGATCGCATTAAGCGGTATGCGATTGAGTGCGACTATCGGCCTGGCGGCATTTTTGCAGCGCTGAATCCGAGACAGATGGCGCATCTGCAAAAGCAAAAAACGCTATGGCAGCAGTATGGCAATCACGATCTGGAATTGCTCGACGAACGCGCTATTCGCCGCGAAGTCGCTACCGAACGTTACGTCGGCGGGCTGCTGGATCGACGTGGCGGCCATCTGCATCCGCTAAATCTGGCGCTGGGAGAAGCGGAAGCCATCCGGCGACACGGCGGACGCATTTATGAGCAGTCCGCAGCGACAAATGTGGTTTATGGCTCCCCTAACCAGGTGAAAACTGCTCAGGGAGAGGTCAGTGCGACGTTTGTGATCTTCGCCGGTAATGCCTATCTCTCACCGCAACTGGAGCCGCGCCTGAGCAGGAAAAGCATGCCGTGCGGATCGCAGATTGTGGCGACCGAGCCGCTGACACCCGACCAGGCACTGTCGCTGATGCCGAATAATTACTGTGTGGAAGATTGTAACTATCTGCTGGATTACTTCCGTCTGACCGCCGACAACCGGCTGCTCTATGGCGGCGGTGTGGTCTACGGCGCGCGGGAACCGGCTGACATTGAAGCGCTGATCCGGCCCAAACTGCGCCGCACTTTCCCGCAGTTGCAGAACGTGAAGCTGGACTTCAGCTGGAGCGGCAATTTCCTGCTGACGCTGTCGCGTATGCCGCAGTTTGGCCGGATGGAGAAGAATGTCTATTTTATGCAGGGCGACAGCGGTCATGGCGTCACCAGTACCCATCTTTCCGGCAAGCTGATCAGCGAAGTATTACGCGGCGATGCCGAGCGGTTTGACGCCTTCGCCCGCCTGCCTCACCTGCCGTTCCCGGGTGGCCGACGCTTTAAGGTGCCGCTGACGGCAATGGGCGCGGTGTGGTATGCGTTGAGGGATCGGCTGGGGGTGTAAGACTAAGGGCCAGGCATTGCGTCTGGTGAGCCGTATAACGGTCTTTCTGCGGGGCACATTCTGCCCTGCAGAATAAGATAAGTAAGTATGTTGTAACTATGAGGATAGCAAAACAGAGGCGTTTCAGCGGGGGCGCCCTGCCCCCCACATCAACGTCAGCCGCCTGTCACTCCAGCGGCATCTTCACCGGATCGTCATAGCGATACTCAAAACCAAGCTCGCTACAGATACGGGATCCATCTATCAGCTTGCCGCTGTCTTTGACGACCTCTGGCGCGAACTGCGGCGGCTGCAGACCAAGCTGGCGCGTAACTGCGGGATAGAAGGTGTCGCGCGTCGGATGTTTCGGCGCACTGAGGTTATAAACCCGGCCCCCTTTGGGCGACTGCAGCAGCAGCGTAATCGCCTCGACCACGTCATCCAGATGCACCAGATTCACGCCCTGCGAGCCATTCGCCACATCCTGCTTGCCCGCCAGGAAGCGTCCCGGATGGCGCTTTGGCCCGACCAGACCGGACAGACGCACAATATCCACGCTGGTTCCCGGCAGATCGTGCAGCCAGCTCTCCAGCTTAACCAGCGTTTTACCGGCTACCGTTTCGGCGGTCAGCGGGCTGTTTTCCCGTTTAATGCCAGAGCTGCCGCCATAGACTGACGTTGAGCTGGTAAAGATGATGCGCGGCACTTTATACACCAGCGCGGTATCGACCACATTCTGCACCGCCTGCAGATAAGCTTCGCCGCCTTCCGCAGTACGGCTGGCAGGTAACGTGACAATTAATGCATCGACGTTAAAGAGCGGCTCGATATCGGCAGCATCACACAGCAGTTCCGGTGTCAGTTCCAGCTGGAACGCCTCAATGCCGCAGCGGCGTGCGGCTTCAACACCGTCTGGCGTGGTTTTGCTGCCGGTAACCTGCCAGCCTCGCGCCGTTAACGCCGTGGCCAGCGGCATACCCAGCCAGCCCAGTCCCACAATCGCGACCTTCTTCATTTTGACTCCTGACGTGAAACATCAACCCTGACTTCACCGTAGTTTGCCCCCGGATTGCAAACCAGAACAACCTGTTTCAGCGCTTTCCGAACCGCCTGTTTAAAAAAGTGTTGCCAAGTGCTGCCATCTTCGCTAGGTTAAACCCCACAAATGAATACTCATTCATCGACGAGATTATTATGACACGCGTTCAGTTCAACCATCATCACCACCATCATCCTGACTAGTCTTTCAGGCGATTGGTGCTGGAAGACTTTTAAGATCTTCCAGTGGTGTGAACGCAAGAGAACCCCCGGAAGATTGTCTTCCGGGGGTTTTTTTATGGGCTGACGCAACCACACATTCAGGACAGGATTAAGAGGACAGGAACCATGTTAGATAACACCCGTTTACGCATAGCTATGCAGAAATCTGGCCGTTTAAGTGATGATTCACGCGAACTGCTGGCGCGCTGCGGCGTTAAAATCAATCTTCAGCAACAGCGCCTGATTGCGTTTGCGGAGAACATGCCGATCGACATCCTGCGTGTGCGCGATGACGATATCCCTGGCCTGGTGATGGACGGTGTGGTCGATCTCGGCATCATCGGTGAAAACGTGCTGGAAGAGGAGTTACTCTCACGCCGCGCTCAGGGCGAAGACCCGCGCTACTTTACGCTACGTCGCCTGGATTTCGGCGGTTGCCGTCTCTCACTGGCGATGGCGACCGACGCCGAGTACACCGGCCCGGAATGCCTTGATAAATCCCGTATCGCCACCTCTTATCCGCACCTGCTCAAACAGTATCTCGACAAAAAAGGCGTCAGCTTCAAAACCTGCCTACTGAACGGTTCTGTCGAAGTCGCGACCCGCGCCGGTCTGGCAGACGCCATCTGCGATCTGGTCTCTACCGGTGCCACCCTGGAAGCCAACGGCCTGCGTGAAGTGGAAGTCATCTATCGTTCAAAAGCCGTCCTGATCCAGCGCGACGGCGAGATGCCCGCCGCCAAGCAGGAGCTGATCGACAAGATGATGACCCGTATTCAGGGCGTGATTAAAGCGCGTGAATCGAAGTACATCATGCTGCACGCGCCGAGTGAGCGGCTGGAAGAGGTAATCAGCCTGCTGCCTGGCGCGGAGCGTCCGACCGTTCTGCCGCTGGCAGGCGATGTCAGCCGCGTGGCTATGCACATGGTCAGCAGCGAAACCCTGTTCTGGGAAACCATGGAAAAACTGAAAGCGTTGGGTGCCAGTTCAATTCTGGTGCTGCCTATTGAGAAGATGATGGAGTAAGCCATGGCCTTTTCTACCCCGATTGAGTGGCAGCAGTGCACCCCCGAACAGCAGCAGGCGCTGCTGTTGCGTCCAGCCATCGCCGCCTCTGAAAACGTCACGCTGACGGTGCGTAACGTGCTGGAGCAGGTAAAGCTGAACGGTGATGACGCGCTGCGCGAGTTCAGCGCCCGCTTCGACAAGGCGCAGGTTGAAAACCTGCGTGTGACGCCGCAGCAAATCGCAGACGCCAGCGCCCGTCTGAGTGACGAGCTGAAGCAGGCGATGGCCGTCGCAGTGGGTAATATCGAAACCTTCCACAACGCGCAGATTCTGCCGCCGGTAGATGTGGAAACGCAGCCCGGCGTGCGCTGCCAGCAGATTACCCGCCCGGTGAAATCGGTCGGGCTCTACATTCCTGGCGGTTCCGCCCCGCTCTTCTCTACCGTGCTGATGCTGGCGACGCCTGCCCGCATCGCCGGTTGTGGCCGCGTGGTGCTCTGTTCGCCCCCGCCGATCGCCGATGAGATCCTCTATGCCGCGCAGCTGTGCGGCGTAGAAGAGGTGTTCCAGGTCGGCGGTGCGCAGGCTATTGCCGCGCTGGCCTTTGGTACCGAAACCGTGCCACGCGTGGACAAGATTTTTGGCCCGGGCAACGCCTGGGTGACCGAAGCGAAACGTCAGGTGAGTCAGCGACTCGATGGCGCAGCCATTGATATGCCTGCCGGTCCGTCCGAAGTGCTGGTGATTGCCGATGAAGGTGCCACGCCCGCGTTTGTCGCCTCCGATCTGCTTTCACAGGCAGAGCACGGCCCCGACTCGCAGGTCATTCTGCTGACGCCTTCACTGACGCTGGCAGAGGCGGTTGCGGACGCGGTTGAACAGCAGCTGGCTCAGTTGCCGCGTGCGGCCACGGCGCGTCAGGCGCTGGAGAGCAGCCGCCTGATTGTGGCGCGCGACCTTGAGCAATGCGTTGAGATTTCCAATCTCTACGGCCCGGAGCACCTGATTCTGCAGACCCGTCAGCCGCGCGATCTGGTGGAGTCGATCACCAGCGCCGGTTCAGTCTTCTTAGGCGACTGGTCACCGGAGTCTGCGGGCGATTACGCCTCGGGCACCAATCACGTGTTACCGACCTACGGTTATACCTCGACCTGTTCCAGCCTGGGCCTGGCTGATTTCCAGAAACGCATGACGGTGCAGGAACTGACGCCGCAGGGCTTCCTGAATCTGGCCGCCACGATTGAAACCCTGGCCGCCGCCGAGCAGCTGGATGCCCACAAAAATGCCGTCACCCTGCGCGTTGCCGCACTGAAGGAGCAAGCATGAGTCAGAATATTGAGCAGCTGGCGCGTGCTAATGTGCGCGCCCTGACGCCCTATATGTCGGCGCGTCGTCTGGGTGGCAACGGTGATGTCTGGCTCAATGCCAACGAATTCCCGTTGCCGGTGCCGTTTGAGCTGTCGCAGCAGACGCTGAACCGCTATCCGGAGTGTCAGCCTAAAGTAGTAATTGAGCGCTACGCGGCTTACGCGGGTTTAACGCCAGAGCAGGTGCTGGTCAGCCGTGGCGCGGATGAAGCCATCGAACTGATCATGCGTGCCTTCTGTGAGCCGGGGCAGGATGCCATTCTGTTCTGCCCGCCGACCTATGGCATGTACAGCGTCAGCGCCGAAACCATCGGCATTGAATACCGTACCGCGCCGGCGCTGACCGACTGGCAGCTGAACCTGCCTGCGATCGCCGAACAGCTGGATGGCGTCAAAGTCGTTTATCTTTGCAGCCCGAACAACCCGACCGGCAACCTGATCGATCAGGATGACATTCGCCAGCTGCTGGCGATGACCGCCGGTAAAGCGCTGGTGGTGGCCGATGAAGCCTATATTGAGTTCTGCCCGCAGGCGACGCTGACCGGCTGGCTGAAGGATTATCCGCATCTGGTGATCCTGCGTACCCTTTCAAAAGCCTTTGCGCTGGCCGGCCTGCGTTGTGGCTTTGCGCTGGCGAACCCGCAAGTGATCGACCTGCTGATGAAGGTGATTGCGCCCTACCCGCTGGCGACACCGGTAGCCGACGTCGCCGGACAGGCGCTCAGCGAGCAAGGCATTGCATTGATGCGCGAACATGTGGCCCAGCTGAATGACAATCGCGGCTGGCTGCTGGCTGAACTGGCGCAGCTGGCTTGCGTTGAGCAGGTTTTCCCCAGCGAAACCAACTATGTGCTGGCGCGCTTTACCGATTCCCCAAAAGTCTTCAAAACCTTATGGGATCAGGGCATTATCCTGCGTGATCAGAACAAAAATCCGGGCCTGTCGGGATGCCTGCGCATCTCCATCGGCACGCGTGAAGAGTGCGAACGAGCGATCGCCGCGCTGCAAGCCTTTTCTCTGGAGCAAGCATGAGTCAGAAGACCCTTTTTATTGACCGCGACGGGACGTTAATCTCTGAGCCGCCTGAGAATTATCAGGTCGACCGTATGGATAAGCTGGCGTTTGAGCCAGACGTTATCCCGGCGCTGCTGGCGCTGCAGGCGGCCGGTTATCGCCTGGTGATGATCACCAACCAGGATGGTCTTGGCACCGCCAGTTTCCCGCAGGCAGATTTCGATGGTCCACACAATCTGATGATGCAGGTCCTGACCTCACAGGGCATTGCGTTTGACGATGTGCTGATTTGCCCGCACATGCCGGACGATCACTGCGACTGCCGCAAGCCGAAAACCAGAATGGTAGAAGCCTGGCTGGCAGAAGGCGCACTGGATACCGCCAACAGTTATGTGATTGGCGATCGTCTGACCGACGTGCAGCTGGCGGAGAACATGGGCATTCAGCCTATCCGCTACGGCGCTGACGGCGAGAACTGGCAGACCATCCAGCAGCGTCTGACTCAGCGTGACCGCCATGCGCTGGTGCAGCGTAACACCAAAGAGACGCAGGTTCGGGTCGAACTGTGGCTGGACCGCGAAGGCGGCAGCAAGATTAATACCGGCGTGGGTTTCTTCGACCATATGCTGGACCAGATTGCGGTGCACGGCGGCTTCCGCATGAACATCGAAGTGAAAGGCGATCTCTATATTGACGATCACCATACGGTGGAAGATACCGGTCTGGCGCTGGGCGAAGCATTGCTGAAAGCGCTGGGCGACAAACGCGGTATTGGACGCTTTGGCTTTGTGCTGCCAATGGATGAATGCCTGGCGCGCTGCGCGCTGGATATCTCCGGCCGTCCGCACATCGAGTTCAAAGCCGAATTCAACTACCAGCGCGTGGGCGACCTCAGTACTGAGATGGTCGAGCATTTCTTCAGCTCGCTCTCCTACGCCATGATGAGCACGCTGCATCTGAAAACCAAAGGCAAGAATGACCATCATCGTGTCGAAAGCCTGTTTAAAGCTTTTGGCCGTACGCTTCGTCAGGCGATCCGCGTTGAGGGTAATACTCTGCCGAGCTCGAAGGGAGTGCTGTGATGAACGTGGTGATCATGGATACCGGTTGCGCCAACCTTTCCTCGGTGAAATGGGCGATTGAACGTCTGGGCTATACCCCGGAAGTGAGCCGCGATTCCGATGTGGTGCTGCGCGCCGACAAACTGTTTCTGCCGGGCGTCGGTACTGCGCAGGCGGCAATGAATCAGCTGGAAGAGCGTGACCTGATCGATCTGGTGAAAGCCTGTACCCAGCCGGTGCTGGGCATCTGTCTGGGTATGCAGCTGCTGGGACGCGGCAGCGATGAAAACGGCGGCGTACCGACGCTGGGCATTATTGATGAGCCAGTGTCGTTGATGGACACCCACGGCCTGCCGCTGCCGCATATGGGCTGGAACCAGATTACCGCGCAGGCGGGCAATCATCTGTTCCGCGGCATTGATGAAGGTTCTTATTTCTACTTCGTCCACAGCTATGCGATGCCGGTCAACGCCAGCACCATCGCTCAGTGTCACTACGGTGAAGCCTTCACCGCCGCAGTGCAGAAAGATAACTTCTTCGGCGTCCAGTTCCATCCGGAACGCTCGGGCAAAGCGGGCGCGCAGTTGCTGAAAAACTTCCTGGAGATGTAATGATTATCCCCGCGTTAGATTTAATTGACGGCAAAGTGGTTCGTCTGCATCAGGGCGATTATGGCCAGCAGCGTGATTACGGCAGCGATCCGCTGCCACGTCTGCAGGATTACGTCAGCCAGGGCGCGACCGTGCTGCATCTGGTGGATTTAACCGGTGCGAAAGATCCGGCGAAACGCCAGATCGCGCTGCTGAAAACCCTGCTCGACGGCGTTGAGGTCACGGTGCAGGTCGGTGGCGGCATTCGCAGTCGTAACGATGTGTACGCACTGCTTGAAGCGGGTGCGAGTCGTGTGGTGGTCGGTTCCACTGCTGTGAAAGAGCCTGAAGAGGTCAAACGGTGGTTCGCGGAGTTTGGCGCAGAGGCGATTGTGCTCGCGTTAGATGTGCGCATTGATGCCAGTAACCGCAAAGAAGTGGCGATCAGTGGCTGGCAGGAAGCGGCGGGCGTCACCCTGGAAGAGGTAATTACCGATTTTCAGCAGGTGGGCCTGAAACACGTGCTCTGTACCGACATTTCCCGTGACGGCACCCTGAGCGGTTCTAACGTCGCGCTCTATCAGGAAGTGACGGCGCGCTTCCCGACGATTGCTTTCCAGTCATCGGGTGGCATCGGCGACCTCAATGATATTGCCGCACTGCGCGGCAGCGGTGTTCAGGGCGTGATTGTCGGACGTGCGCTGCTGGAAGATAAATTCACAGTTTCGGAGGCGATCTCATGCTGGCAAAACGGATAATTCCCTGCCTGGACGTACGTGACGGCCAGGTCGTCAAAGGCGTACAGTTTCGTAATCACGAGATCATCGGCGACATCGTGCCGCTGGCGCAGCGCTACGCCGCTGAAGGTGCCGACGAACTGGTCTTCTATGACATCACTGCCTCATCTGATGGCCGGGTCGTCGACAAAAGCTGGGTGTCGCGCGTCGCGGAAGTGATCGATATTCCGTTCTGCGTCGCGGGCGGCATTAAAACCCCGGAGGACGCAGCGCGTATTCTGGAGTTTGGCGCAGATAAGATTTCAATTAACTCGCCAGCGCTGGCCGATCCTACGCTCATCACCCGCCTCGCGGACCGGTTTGGCGTGCAGTGTATCGTGGTCGGCATAGATACCTGGTTTGACGAAGCCAGCGGCAAATATCAGGTGAATCAGTACACCGGTGACGAAGCACGTACCCGCGTGACACAGTGGGAAACGCTGGAGTGGGTACAGGAAGTGCAGAAGCTGGGCGCAGGCGAGATCGTGCTGAACATGATGAATCAGGATGGCGTGCGTAACGGCTATGATCTGGTTCAGCTGAAGAAAATGCGTGAAGTCTGCAACGTGCCCCTGATCGCCTCGGGCGGCGCAGGCACCATGCAGCACTTCCTCGATGCCTTTACCGAAGCTAACGTGGATGGGGCTTTAGCCGCCTCGGTATTCCATAAGCAGATTATTAATATTGGTGAGCTGAAGAGCTTTCTGATAGACAACGGAGTGGAGATTCGCGCGTGCTAACTCAACAACAACAGGCTCTTCTCGACTGGGATAAAACAGAGGGCATGATGCCGGTCATCGTTCAGCACAACGTCTCAGGCGAAGTGCTGATGCATGGCTACATGAACCCGGAAGCGCTGGAAAAAACGCTGGCAGAAGGCAATGTCACCTTTTTCTCGCGCACTAAAAACCGCTTGTGGACCAAAGGCGAAACGTCCGGCAACTTTCTGCAGGTAGTGAGCATTACGCCTGACTGCGACAATGACACGCTGCTGGTGCTGGCGAATCCGATTGGCCCGACCTGCCATCTGGGCACCACCAGCTGCTTCTCGCCGGCCGTACCTGAGTGGACCTTCCTTTATCAGCTGGAAGAGCTGCTGGCGTCACGCAAATCAGCTGACCCTGAAAGCTCTTACACGGCACGGCTCTACGCCAGCGGCACCAAGCGCATCGCACAGAAAGTGGGCGAAGAAGGCGTGGAGACTGCGCTTGCGGCGACCGTCAACGATCGGGATGAGCTGACCAATGAAGCGTCAGACCTGGTCTATCACCTTATGGTGCTGTTGCAGGATCAGGATCTCGACTTCAGCGCCGTGATTAATAACCTGCGCGCCCGCCACAAGTAATTGTGCAATAACCTGCTCAGAATTTCGTTTTTATGCAGATTCTGAGCAGAATCCTTCTCAATCTTCATCTCAATCCCGCACAGTAACGGCGACTCAAACCTCAGGGAGAGAACCGTGACAACCCATGAAAAATTAATCGCCCTGCTCGACCAGCACCAGGCGCGCTATCGCCTGATGGAGCATGAGGCGACCGGTAAATGTGAAGCCGTCGCGGCAATACGCGGCACCGAAATCGGTCAGGGCGCGAAAGCGCTGGTCTGCCATGTAAAAGGCAACGGCGTTAAACAGCATGTGCTGGCGGTGTTACCGGCCGATCGGCAGGCCGATCTGGGCAAAGTCGCCGCGGCGGTCGGTGGACGACGCGCCTCACTCGCCAGCCCGGCGGAGACCGATCTGCTGACCGGCTGCGTATTCGGAGCGATCCCGCCGTTCAGCTTTCATCCCGACCTCCGACTGATTGTGGACCCCGCGCTGTTTGAACGTTATCCGGAGATCGCATTTAACGCCGGTCTGCTGGAGCGCTCGGTGATCCTGAACACCGAAGACTACCGGGCGCTGTGCAAGGCTGACGTGATAGAGATAACGCAGTAATTGCCATCCCGGCAGCCCGGCGATACTCTGCATAATCACTCATCACGACAGAATAAGAGCAAAATCATGAACATTTTCACTCAACGCCTGCGTCAGACGCTGGCTGTGGCGGTTATGGCAGGCTGCACGTTTGCAGCTCAGGCGAAAATCGAACAGGTGCGTTTTGCAGTCGATCCGACCTATCCGCCGTTTGAATCGAAAACCCCGCAGGGTAAGCTGGTCGGCTTTGATATCGATCTGGGTAATGCGCTCTGCACGCAGATGCAGGCGAAATGTGTCTGGGTTGAAAGCCAGTTTGACGGCATGATCCCGGCGCTGAAAGCACGTAAGTTTGATGCCATTCTGTCTGACATGGGCATTACCGAAGAGCGCCTGAAGCAGATCGACTTTACCGTGCCGCTGTATGACACCCACACCCAGCTGATTGCGCGTAAAGGCGCCGGCATCCTGCCCACCGTCGAGTCTCTGAAAGGTAAAACGGTTGGCGTGGAACAGGGAACGGTTCAGGAGCGTTATGCGCTGGCGAAATGGCAGCCCTATGGTGTGACCGTGGTGCCTTATGGCGATCAGGCACAGGTTGAAAGCGATCTGGTTTCAGGCCGACTGGATGCCGTCTTTACCGACGCGGCACAGGCGGCGATTGGCTTCCTGAAGCATCCGCAGGGCAAAGATTTTGAACTGGCTGGCCCGATTATTCAGGATCCGATTATCGGCCCCGGCACGGCCATTGGCCTGCGCAAAGGCGATACCGAGCTGAAAACCGCGCTGGATAACGCCTTTGCGGATATCAAAAAGAACGGCACCTTTGACCAGATTCAGAAGCGCTACTTCGCCACCGATATCTCTATCCAGCAGTAACCTCGCGGTCGCCCTTTTTCGTCCTCACCGCGATCCGGCACTATACTCTAACTTTTTCGGGACGGCGCGCTGTCGTCCTTTGCCGATTAAAGGACATTAACACGGTATGCATCAACAACATCATCCACTGTTAAGCGCCTCTTTAGGCACCCAGCGTGAAATCATCAGTTTCCATTTTGCTGAGGACAATGAACGTCAGGTTTATATCCAGGCTGCGCTGCATGGCGACGAACTGCCCGGTATGGCGGTGGCCTGGTATTTGAAGCAGCGGCTGCAGGCGCTGGAGTCCGCCGGACAGCTTAAAGCTGCCTTTACCCTGGTCCCGGTAGCTAATCCGCTGGCACTGGGACAGCACTGGCACGGCACCCATCTGGGCCGCTTTCATACCCTCTCCGGTCAGGACTTCAACCGCCGTTTCCCCTCACTGGGCAATACTCTGGCGGCCGGGCTGGCTGAGAGTCTGACCCAGAGTGAATCACAGAACAGGAACCTTATTCGCGATGCGATTGATCGTCATTATCGCGATACCGTGCCAAAGACCGAGCTGGATGCGCAGCGCTATACGCTGATGCGGATGGCCAGTCAGGCCGATCTGATGATTGACCTGCACTGTGACTGGGAAGCCGTGCCGCATCTCTACACCACGCCGCATGCCTGGCCGGACATTGAGCCGCTGGCGCGCTGGCTGGGCAGTGAAGTGCAGTTGCTGGCGCAGATCTCTGGCGGTGAGCCGTTTGATGAAGCCTGCTGCGAACCCTGGCTGACGCTGGCAGAACGGTTTGGCAAAGATTACCCGATGCCACGTGGCTTACTGCCGGTGACGCTGGAGTTGCGTGGCGTCCGTGATGTGTCGCCTGAACAGGCGGAGAAAGATGCAGATGCAATTATTTCAGCACTGCAGGAAGGCGGTTATATCGGCTACAGCGAACCGTCAATTTCTGTGGAAGTGGCCGCGCCCGTTATCGGTGGTGATGAACTGGTTCCTGCCAACGCGGGCGGTGATGATGTTGTGGCGATCAATGACGGGCCGATTGGCTTAACCGTGCCTGACGTGGCTGAAGCACCAGGAGAAGCAGGTGTCATTAAAGAACGTCACAGCGAGGGAATGGCGACGGCCTCCCCTGCCCTGAAAAATCCTGCTACGCCGCTATCAGGCTGTGAATACATTCATTCGCCGGTGTCAGGGCTGATCCTGCACCGCAAACCGCTCGGTGCGCAGATTCGCCCGGGAGAAGTAGTGGCTGAGATTATTGATCCGCTTACGGACCACATCACCCCTCTGGTGGCGGAGTATGGCGGTATTCTCTATGCGAGACACTGGGTAAGGTTTGCGACGGCAGGCATGCTGGTTGTGCGGCTGGCGGGAGAGCGGGAGATTCGGAGCGGGGATTTGCTGGTAGGGTAAAAAATACTGCCCGCAGCAATAGCGGGCAATAATTTTTAAGCAACACAGAGATCAATGTTATTTACGAAATATATACTGGAAAATGCCTTGTCAGACTAAAGTATCAACAATGCTGCTCATGAACAATCCGAGAACCCTTAAATCATTACTCCCTGATTCGGAAGGTGATATAGCATCAACAACTTCAAATGAAACTATCGTAGTATCTTTCTTATCAACGGTCAGGTCTAAATATTCATTACCCCCTGTGGAAGTGAATTTTTTAATATATGAACGATTAGACAATTTAACATGAAATATGACTTTTTTAGGGTTCGATGCCGATGAAGAAAAAACCTGAAAATTGAGTCTCAACTCTCCACCCACCGTCGGCGGCAAAATAAGGTCAGCCCGATCGGTCGACCATGTGCCCCTCTCTTCGGGCTCATACCATCCATTACCCATCGCCCTGTATTGTTCTAATGAATTTGAAGAGAAACTTATAGGGTAAGTTATGAAGTTATTTTTCAAACGAACCACAGTGAAAAGCTCTCTTTGTGTAATGTCTAAATATCCTTCTTTTTTTAATCTATTAATCAGTGGTAGTAATTTAGAATGTCTTACATCAGGACAATTAAAGTCAGGATAAATCAGCTTTGTCTGGACTGGTGTATTTGACATCTTACAGGGCCAGACATGAGCTGACCACAGCATGTCAAAATTTGGAATAATGACTGCATGTACCTTCTCAAAACTCAGTAATCTTACAATATATTTAAGACTTGTGTCAGTCAATTCACCACGCAGTTTTAAAAAATCATCAGGCCAATAGCCCAAAGCTTGATGCACATTCTTATCACCTCCCAGGTTATAGCTTTTAACATTAAGAACGGAAGAGAGATAGTTTGTGAGAAAATCATTACCCCATGGCACAAAAGCTATCAATTCACCCGGACTGACCAGCGGTTTAAGTTTATTAACCACTTCCGTATCAACCTGACTGAATGCATTTTTATAATAACTTCCACCTGAAGAATGATTATCAAAAGAAGGTATATATAACAAAATAACCAAAAAAATTAAAACTGGAGAAGAAATGTGATTTTTACGTAATGAAAAGAGCAGAACAATTAAGCACCACATGGCGAAAAAGGTCAAAGCAATCCAACGATATGATGCTCTCATAACGTTAAATCCTGGTAAATGTTCAGATATCCAACCGGAACCGGTAGATAGTAAATGATAGCTATTGGGTATTATGGGCGACAGATCTGATTCACCAGAGGGCTTCAATACCATAAATTTTAAGGAGGGACCCAGAGAAAAATATAATGAAAAAACAAGAACAATAAAAAATAAAGTTAAAACCTTTTTATTTTCATTAACTTTTGATGTTATTAAAAGATAAAAACCTAAAATCAGCATAGGGAGTAAAAAAGTAGTACGCCATACTGAACTATCACCGTAATATTGTTTTTCAGTACGAAATACAGATAAATGCAGGTTATCCATCAACCATGAAATACCGAATGAGGGCGTAAACAGGAATGAAATATCGACTCCCCATGAACGGAAAAAAGAGAGTTGTTGAGGTTTATAACCTGTTTTACCAATAAACAAAGCATACAGGGCATAAGCGAATATGAGGGAGAAAGCGTGAATAGCGATTAACTTAATCGTTGACCCGGCACTTCTTTTATCGTTAACTATTAAAAAATATACTAAATAGAAAGAATTCAGTACTGCAAGCATGACAAAAGTATATCCATCCATAAAGATAGAGATAGTGTATGAAGTGGTACACATCAAAAGTGAAAGAGTAAAATATTTAAATTCAGTGTGACGCTCACATAGATTAACGGCGTTTAAAAACGTAAGAAAATAAAACGGAAGTAACGCCACGCCTAAAGTGAGCATGGAATAATTTGCATGCTGAACCACCACAGGTGTAACGAGCCATAATAATGAAAGCAGAATTGAACTGTATCGATCAACCTTAAAATACCGACTTATTTTATAAGCAGAGGTAAAAGACAGAATTAAATAAAGACAAAAAACAACAATATAACTATTAGCAGGAGAAAACCCTAATCGTATCAGAATACTCATAGGATAAACCGCTGAAAGGCCGAATGATATATTAGCGCCGAAAGGATAGCCAAAGTTTGATGCATGGACAGTAAATAAAGATCCATTGGCTAAAGACTGTGCGAAGCCTACAGCCCAAAATGCCTGGCCGAGAGTTGGAAGTTTAAAGAATGGTAAAAGGTTATTTGCGAAAAGTGAAAACAAAGCAGCACTGATTGCAAAGATTACAAACAGGCTTTTATTGAATTTTTTTTGATTTACGTTCACCATCAATCAACCTTTGGATAGAAAAAGAAAAAAGGAAGAAAATCAGGTCACCAATCACTGTGACTAAGCGTATTAAAATAGCAACATTAAAAACTATTGATTGATCCCTGAATAGTGGAAAGAGAAGAAGGATAAGGATACTCTCCCTCACACCTAACCCTGCCGGAGAGCCAGGCATCACAAACCCAGCTAACCATGCGGCGACAAAACTGCTGATAACAAATAAATATGTAGATATATTATTATTTATAGTAACTGACGAACTCATCAGAAGTAAAAATAACACACCTGAGATAAACATAAATAAAGAATAATTCAAAAAACTGATTAAGAAGCAAAACCCGAAATGATGTAGGATTAGGGATATAATGAAAAAAATCAGTACAAAAGATAAAACTGAGAGAAGAAAACTCAGCCCGGAAAAGTGGTAAACACCGACATAAATACTGAATGGCAAGGCTGACAGCAATAACACTATGACTTCAAAAAATTGTGACTTTGCTACAACAGCAGAGTTAAGGTCATATCTTACGGCAAGCACCTGCTTTCCAGCGAACTGAAAAATGTTTCCAGGAATATATTTAGCAATTTGAGAAACACCAAAGATTGTCGTTGCCATTTTAATCGAAACTAACTCATCTAAACCTTTTAGAATCGATCTCCACCCTGCTGCCAGAAGATAATTATTTATCGCATAGACCAAACATGCCAGAGTGAAGATAATACTATGATCAGTAATAAATCCTTTAAGATTAATTAAACCTTGCAAGCTATAGAATTTATAAATTAAAAATACCGCACTAAGAATAACCAATATATAGGAAACATAATTGATTAGTCTTTTTAAAATCAGAATTATTTTTTTACTCGGCACAGTAACATCGTCCATGGCGTTGGTGAACTTACTGACAGAACCTCAAAATAATCAGAGACTATATTTATAAATCTACTGCGTGACCAGTGATTTAAATGACCTGGTGTATTGCCTAAATCTGAGATGTACTTAAATCTGACCAGGTTTAAAATTCGCCAAAGTGGTTCTGAAGGCACGCTCAAGATTACATACTCCTGGGTGACTTCCTTCAGTTTTTCAAGACCTGCAACTGGATTCTCAAGATGCTCCAGAACCTCACAGCATACAATTAACTTAGAAGCGTCTGAATCAGCTTTTAGATCGTATATACTTTTAACTGAAAAAATATCAGCAGAAACGGCTTGCTCAGCAGCGTTTTCTTTCGCTAATGAAATAACCCCTGAGGAGAAGTCACTGCCACGCGTTTCGAAGCCTTTTTTAGCATATTTTAAAACCCAGTATCCTTCACCACAGCCTATTTCATGAAATTCTTTTACACCAGTCTGACTGATATAGTGGTCTAAAGACTGATCAAAACCTCGCATGAGATATTTTACAATAGGGTTAGTTGAGCCATATTTATCATATGCATTACCAAAAACAATGCCGTCCTCTTTCTTGCCAGATGAAAAAGCCATATTATTTACTATCTCTCTCTGTGATTAATTTTGCGACTTTTTCTCGAACATCTTCGATAAGTTTCCTGTTAGCAGAAAGCAGATCTGCCAGAAATGCTACCAGAATAGTTTGAAAACCCATCATCATCAAAACAGCTGAAAGAATAAGGGATTGTATGTGTCCATCTCCATCGCCCTTTAAAAACAGGAACAGGAAACGACCAGAGATTAGCATGCCTGTAAACAAGAGAAAAAAACCGATACTCATGAAAAATCTAAACGGACGATAAATTACATAGATTCGTATTATTGTAAAAATACTTCGCTGAATATATGACGGAATACTTTTGACCAGTCTGGAAGGACGAAGATCGTCATTAACTCTTACCGGAACGGAAGTGATAGAGATGTTTTTCTGTCCCGCCTGAATGATCGTTTCGAGCGTATAGGTATATTCACTGAACACCATCAGCTTTTGTGCAGCACTGCGACTAATTGCGCGGAAACCACTAGGGGCATCAGGTATTGTTGTTTTACTCGCGCTTCTTACTACGTAGCTTCCTATCTTTTGTAAAAGCTTTTTAGCTAGCGAGAAGTGTTCAATGGTATGAATAGGTCTTGCGCCTATCACAATATCGGCCTGATTACTCAACACCGGCGCCACCAGGGCAGGAATATCATCAGCATTGTATTGATTATCTGCATCGGTATTTACAATGACATCAGCTCCAAATGTAATGCACGCTTCGATACCAGTGATAAAAGCTTTTGCCAATCCTTTGTTACCCGTGTGCTTTATAATATGATCAACACCACAGGCCTTTGCCACTTCACAGGTTGAGTCAGTACTTCCGTCATCAATAATCAACCACTCGACTTTACTGAAACCGTCTACATGCTTTGGTAAAGCTGCCAGAGCAATGGACAATGTTTCAGCCTCGTTATAACACGGTATTTGAATAATTAGCTTCACACTTAAAACACCTTATAATATTCATAATAAAAATAAAATGCCCTGATAACAGGTTTGAAAAATCTCAACCTGATACAGGGCAAAGAATTTAAATATTCATCGATGTATCAAATGAATCATACTTTTTTCGGAACCAATAAGTTTAATAAGTCCTGAGCAGACTCATCCCACGTTTTCCATTTAAGTTTAGATGACTGAGGTTGAGTATTCTGCTGTTTCAGGGAAAGCCATTCTGAAATCGTCGAACTGAGCGACGATACATCTTCGCTCTTGAAATAAAGAGCATGTTCCTGAGCAACTTCTTTGAACACTTTGATATCACTTGCGATAATATCCAAATTATTTTGTGAAGCTTCAATAAGTGGCAAACCAAACCCTTCTGCAGTACTGGCCGCAATAAGACATTGCGATTCCTGATAAAGCTGTTGTAAAAACTCATCTGAGGCATTGTTCACCCAGAAAAGTTTCTTATTTCGTTCAGGATGGTTTTTGAGTTGTTGAACTAACTTATCCACTCCCCAACCTTCTTTTCCAACAATAACTAAAACAGCATCACTGCCTTCCAGCCATAATTTATCAAATGCCTGAAGTGCTAACGAATGGTTCTTGCGAGGTTCTAATGTTCCTACCATTAAGAAAGCGGGCGAATCATGAACAATTTTAAGAATATTTTTATCTTCTTCTGTAATCCCAGCACTTGGTTTTGAATTATTGATATCAGCACCCAGATGGAACCATTTTACTTCTGGTATAACGTTACCTTGGTAGTCCTGTTGCAACCACTCCTCTACTTCATCCGCTACAGCTTTAGAAATACAAATCAGGGATTCACTATTTGCCGCCACGTTAAGCCATCGTGAATGATCTTTTGCAGCATCAAACGGACTTACAAAATAATGAGAATGAAGAAGAGGAATTAAGTCATAAACGACAAAATTGATTTTCACTCCCAGTGCACGCATTTTTCTGAGCGTTCTCTCCTGCCTTACCGTAATGTGAGGCTGAAGATCAAGACCTACGAAAATATCGCCATTAACAAAATCAACTGGTTCATCGAGAAGGTGTATATCTTCAATGCCAAGGAATTTTGTGGTAAATGATCGAGCAAAATAGTAACCATCGCGATCGTGACTGGCATAAACGGGTTCTACACGATAGCCTTCAGGCGGATTTTCCAGCCATTGCATTAGTATGCTTCTGACAACACGCTGTATACCGGATTTTGCATCACGCTGAACTAATTCTGAAATATCGACTAATAACTTAGGATAAATTACTGCTGCAGACTTATTGTAAGCCGTTGCGGCAGCAAGCGCATCTACGTCCTGCTCAGAATAATCGCCTTCAATCTGGAAGAGCGAACCTAAAGTTTCACCGACAACATTATTTTTTGGAAGATAAAATTCCTCAATAGCCTTTGAATATTGCTCTGCGCATCGCCATAAAGAGTGTTTAGTTGAAATTTCCTCTATTGCTTTGTTTGCAAGTTGTTGCCTCAATACTTCAGAGTTGAAAAGTGATTCCAAGGCTTCAACCAGAGATTCATCCTCGAACTTATCATCCAGCATAATTACGCTATCAGGATTAATATCCGCCATAGTGCCATTAGCATTGATTATAGTAGGTAAACCATAACTCATGCAGTCAAGAACAGCGCCTGAAGTCTCGCCTCGGGATAGCGAACGAAGCTGAACAGCAATGTCAGCAGCCTGCAGATAATCTTTAAAGGTATCGAGATCAGTCCACCCAGTAATCTGAATCCGGTTTGTTGCTTTCAAGCTCGAAATACGACGTGAAATTTTCTTCGAAAATTCCCCATCATGCATTTCACCTACGAAGAATATATAGCATTCTTTGGATTCAAATAAAGAGCTTTCAGAAAACGCATCAATTAATCTGTCATTCATTTTAGATTCGCCAAGGAACCCAAAGCTGCAAATTATAAAGGCATCATCGCTAATTGAAAGTTTCTTCCTGGCAAGCGATTTATCATTAATCAATGGCAATTCACGCAGATGTGGTATGACACTCCATAAGTCTGGATTAACTTTTCCATACCATTGCCTGGCCAATCGAACTGAATTCTCAGAGTGGACAATAACGCCCTGTGATAAAGATAATGCAGAATAGCTACAAGGATAACGCCATACAACGTCTGCACTATTGTTTTCTAGAAATTTTTCTTTTAATGCTTTATATCCATGGCCAATTAGTAATTCGCGTGTCCACACACCAGGATGAGTATTAAAGACATCCATGTGTTGTACAACACCAGAGATATAGAAATCATGCAAAACTACTACACCCGGGATTCTTTCCAGCAATGGAAACATGTAGTCATGATGCTCAGAGTTGCCAAACTGGTACACAACTCGATCATATTTATCGGAGTTGCCCAAAAGATATTGTGTGTTTCTTATCTTACTATAGGATTCGGCAACTTTATCAACTGGCACATTATCTTTAATAATAATGTCAATATCATAGTATCTTGCAAGCTCAGGTAATAATACGGCTGAATAGTTAGCTATCCCCGACTTTGCAGGCTGAACAGGTGTAACATAGGCTAATTTCTTACGCTGATGAAAATATGAATTAGCAGGCATTGAAGATTTTTGTTTATATAGTTCATTGAGTGCATCATATGTTTTACTAGCCGTGAGTGCCCACGAGAATTTTGACTGCTGAATGTCGGCATGCGAAATGAGTCGCTTTCTGTACTCATGATCTGTCAGACCCTTTTCCAGTGTATCTATAAATGTCTGCTCATCTTTAGGATCAAACATTGCTTCATTGAGTCCAATGACTTCAGGCAAGCTGGTCAGCTCTGAGCAGATGACCGGTGCACCACAACGCATTGCTTCCAATACGGGGAGACCAAATCCTTCATGGAAACTCGGAAAAACGAATAATGTGCACTGATTATATAAATCAACCAGTTCATTATCTGTAATAAATCCAGTTATTACAACTTCATTTTCGTTGAGTTGCGCTTCATTGATAAGTTTATTCAATACGTTGCGGCTGTCTTTATTGACTGAACAGACAATGACTAATTGATGATCACTTCTTACTTTATCATCAAGCTGAGAATATGCGCTAATCAGACCTTCAATGTTTTTGCGCTTATCAATACCACCAGTATACATCACATAAGGCTTAGTGATGTCGAACTTAGTAAGCACTTCCGGATTGACCACATCTAACTTTTTAAAATTATTATCCGCATCTGTTGATATGGTGATTATTTTATTTTCCGGGAAAGGCAGGTATTTAACTCCTTCTTTCCTTGAAGATTCGGAAATAGCTAACAAAATATCTGCACGTCTTAAATGGTCTATTTTTTTATAGTACCATTTTGACATCCCTGGATTTTCTAAATAATCTTTTGCAGCTATTAAAGGAATTAAGTCATATAGTACGACAGCAGTGAGATAACTTTTATTTTTATTTATAATACTTGTAACTGTGTCGTCTACAACCCCTTCAAAAAGGCTTGTGATTAATACAATATCGGGTACAATCTTTTCAATGAAGGCTTCTCTGGATAACTCAGCAACACTCTGGCGCCATTGATTTTCGTGATGTAATCCAGCAGTATGTTCTAAAGATGAAAAGATGAGAATATTTTCATCTTTAACTCTTCCTTTAAATATTTCCTGAATATTATTAATTGATTCAGGAAGACTGCCATTTAATAACAGGTATACTTCATCATCTCGACATAACTCCAGTAGTTTTAATGTTAATGACAGGGCATAACGCCCAATGCCACGATTACTGTTTGTTCCTTGTAATGATTGTAAGTCGATAATTAGACGCATTTAAATTACCTATTTTTTAATTTGGCTTTGATAACGTTCTTTATTTGATTAATTTTAACGCTATCTTTTGGCATTGTAATTTCATTAACAGAATTTTGAATCACACTTCGGATATATTTCTTTTTAAGATAGTTTTTCAGTGCAGGAAATCTGTTGACTATCTTCAATAAAGGAACTCTTATGGCTGGTTTCTGTATTAAAGTTGATGCTGTATTTTTTGTCACTCTGTAGGTGAGGTTTTTAACTCTGGCTAAAAAATGCCTGCTTTTATTTTTGACAGCATGAGCTTTGTTTCTAATACGATTCAGAATTCGCTTCGGTATAGTACCATACCTCCAAGTTCTGCTTGCATATACCAGATTTAGCTGCGTTTCAAACCGCTGTGAAGTTTCCCACCAGTGATGTGCGTGTCGGTTGAGTTCTGCAATCTGACTTTTTAAATCAGCGATTGTTGCTTGCGAAAGCTCCAGTTCTTCTGTAACTGAATCGATTTTCAGCAAAAGTTTGTTTTTTTGCTTCAAGTAGTTTTGTTGTTTTTTAATATCGTTATTTTTTAATTCTAGATCTTGTTCTTTCTCGGCAGCAGCTCCGGTAACAAGTGCCTTGAGCTTTAAGTTTTCGTCCAACAAGATTTGATATATTGCATCGGCTTCCTGTTTTTCAAGCATAAGATTTTCCAGTTCTTGCTTTTGAACCTGCTCTTTTTCATAAAGTGCATTAGCTTCGTTCACCGCTTTAACCATTCTAATGTAATGTTCATCCAGATCTGATTGTAGTTGATACTCTCTATGGGAAATAAAATCATCAAAAACATTAGGTGGGAATTTGAAATTTACATCTAGTTCTGAATGCTCATTGGCAACATAATAGCGATTGAGCCCATCTGAATAAACATGGTGATATTGGTTTTCAAGAAGCAGCTTTTCACATTCGTCATAATCTGAAATTTGTGTATTGGGTACCGTAGCTTCGATCAGTACAATCCACGGCCGATATTTACTCCAGTCATTGCCTTTAAGCACTGGATATTCAGCACCCTCAACGTCAACTTTAAGAAAATGAATATCAGAGACATTTTGCTCATCCAGGATTGCACTTAATGTATTAATGCTTACTTCAGACCAATAGCCCTCATACCCTTCCGATTCGTGTTTAGCTACTACGGCTCGGTCGAGTGTAGACCAACCTGGAATGTCGCATTGCCAAAGTTGCATAACACCTTTTTCGTTAGATACCGCTTTTGAGATGCTGACATCTCTTTCACGTAATAAATGGTATTTTTCGATAAACTTCTCTACCGGATCAATGTTGATTCCACTCCAACCCGCATCGTAAAATAGTTTAGTAACAGAGTCGATTATCGGGTCGTTAGCACCAACATCTACATAAAAACCCTGTTCAATATGCTTTAACGCTCTCCATAGCATAATATCTTCGTAATTCTGAGCGTATGAAACCTTAGTCATGTTTTTTAATCTCGATTTCTGGATCTAACCAGTTCACACCCTCAAAGTGTGGATGGCTCGCATTTACGACATTAAATACATAAGCAAGATCGCGCCATTCGTAATTATTGACTAAATGCGTGTCTGAACTGACTATCGCGGTCTGTATAGAATAACTTCCCGGTCCCATATTCATATCAAACTGGAACTCAAACTTATATACCTCTCCTGTTTTTGTATTAAAAACAGGTTTTTTCTTCAGCTGGGTATTCGTCCCATACATAACCTGGCCCAGACGGTCTTTGATGCCATATCCAACGACTAATTTTTCAATATCTTCTTTGACTAGTACATCAATAGTAAGTGTAACGGTCTCACCTACTTCGATGTATTCGACCTGCTCACCAGACTCATTGTAAATAGCAATATTATCTACAACGGCTTCACCGGTTCCTGAAATAGTTTGCACTTTACCTTGTTGGTTCATTACCTGCTCTATTTTCTGTTTTTGCTTGTCAGCTAATAGTGCATTGTAATAGTCCATAACCATTTCTGGTTCACCCTGCTTCTCGATTCTGCCTTTGTTAAGTAAAATCGCATGATCACAGATACTTTGAATGGCCTGTTTATCATGAGAAACAATCAGGAGCGTTGTGCCATGTTTTTTAAATTCTCTGATTTTTTCAAAGCTTTTGTGCTGGAAGTAGGTATCCCCAACGGATAAAGCTTCATCAACAATCAGAACATCGGGCCTGACACAGGTTGCCACGCTAAAGGCAAGACGCATTTGCATGCCACTCGAATAGACCCTCACCTGCTGATCAATATATTCACCGATCTCGGCAAACTCTTCAATTTCCGGCATCAGTTTATTAATGGTCTCAACAGTTAAACCCATTAACTGCCCTGCCATGTAAACATTCTGTCGACCTGTAAAGTCCGGGTGAAAACCCATGCCTAATTCAAGCAGAGCAGCTATTTTACCGTTAGTCGTTATCGCACCTTTAGTGGGTTTGGTGGTACCGGTTAGAATCTTGAGCAGAGTACTTTTACCTGCGCCATTCATACCGATGATACCGACGGCTTGTCCGCTGTCTATTTCAAAACTAATATCGTTGAGAACCCATCTAAGTTCGTGGTGCTCTTTTTTTACGGGAGATATCCATTCCAGAAAACGGCTCCAGCGGTTTGGATAGACTTTATAAGCTTTGCCGATTTTATTTACTTTTATTACCTGACTCATTAAAGTTCATCCACCATTTCGCCGACATGACGTCTGTATAAATACAATCCAACAAGATTAAAGAAAATCGCAACAAATACAGCCGAAATTAAATCATTCCAGACTGGCGGTATATGTTTTACTAAAATATTCTGACAACTCGACATTATGCCGCTCATCGGATTAATATTAATCAGAGCTCTATAACGTTCTGGTATTATTGTCACAGGATAAACGATTGGAGTAAGCCAGAACCAGAATTGCATGAATATTCCAAAAAAGTGCCCCACATCTCTGAAAAACACATTCAGAACACCAAGTGTTATACCAATACCCACAGCTAATAAAATAGTAATGATATAAACTGGTATCAATGTCAGGTAGACAAGACCGGGGAAGTTACCACTTATTATTAGAAAAAGAGTAAACAACCCAAATACGATCACAAAGTTTACTAATGCGTTACATACAATTGTTATCGGTAAGCAAACTCTGGGGAAGTTAATTTTCTTGAGTATATTTGCGTTTTCAATAAAGACATTTTGTGAGCGTGATGTTATTTCTGCGAAGAAACCCCACGTCAGCACACCCGCACATAAATAAATACTGTAAGCGTAAGTACTATCAACCCCTGGTAATTTAGCTCTCATTATTTCAGCGAAGATAACTGTATAAACAACTATCATCGCCAATGGATTAATAACATTCCACAGCGCACCTAATAAGGAGTTTTGATATTTAGACTGAAACTCTCGCTTCATATTTCCCAATATAAAGCTACGGTAGGTCCATAGCGTTTTACTAATATTGAATATCATCATAAATCCTGAAGAATCGAGAACGTATCTTTTAAAAGGATAATCAGCTTAAACCCGGCAAAGCCGGGTTTATAATTGTTTTAATCTGACTTAATCTAACCACTCGGTGTGGAACACACCGTCTTTATCAATGCGTTTGTAGGTATGCGCACCGAAGTAGTCACGCTGCGCCTGAATCAGGTTGGCAGGCAGCACTTCTGAGCGGTAGCTGTCGTAGTAAGCGATCGCCGCAGAGAAAGTTGGCGTCGGGATACCATTCTGAATCGCGTATGAGACCACATCACGCAGGGCCTGCTGATACTGATCCGCGATATCTTTGAAGTACGGAGCCAGCAGCAGGTTAGCGATACCTGCATCTGCTTCATAAGCATCAGTAATCTTCTGCAGGAACTGGGCGCGGATGATGCAGCCAGCACGGAAAATCTTAGCGATTTCACCGTAGTGCAGATCCCAGTTGTTCTCTTCTGACGCAGCACGCAGCTGTGAGAAGCCCTGCGCATAAGAGACGATTTTACCCAGGTACAGAGCGCGACGAACTTTCTCGATGAATTCCGCTTTGTCACCGGTGAAGGCTTTGGCCTGTGGACCGCTCAGTACTTTAGAGGCCGCAACACGCTGCGTTTTCAGTGATGAGAGGTAGCGGGCAAAGACAGACTCAGTGATCAGTGACAGAGGTTCGCCGAGATCCAGTGAGCTCTGGCTGGTCCATTTACCGGTGCCTTTGTTCGCTGCTTCATCCAGAATCACATCAACCAGGTATTTACCGTCTTCATCTTTCTTAGTGAAGATATCTTTGGTGATGTCGATCAGATAGCTGCTCAGCTCGCCGTTGTTCCATTCGGTGAAGGTTTCAGCCAGCTCTTCGTTGTTAAGACCCAGCGCGCCTTTCAGCAGTGCATAAGCTTCTGCGATCAGCTGCATGTCGCCATATTCGATGCCGTTGTGAACCATCTTCACATAGTGACCCGCGCCGTCCGGACCGATGTAAGCCACACAGGCTTCGCCATCTTCTGCACGTGCCGCAATCTTATCCAGAATCGGTGCAACCAGCTCGTAAGCCTCTTTCTGGCCGCCAGGCATAATGGATGGGCCTTTCAGTGCGCCCTCTTCACCACCGGACACGCCGGTCCCGATGAAGTTGAAGCCCTGATCGGATAGTTCTTTGTTACGACGAATGGTATCTTTATAGAAGGTGTTACCGCCATCGATCAGAATGTCGCCTTTATCCAGGTGAGGAGTCAGCGAGGCGATAGTCTTATCAGTCGCTTCACCCGCCTGTACCATCAGCAGGATACGACGAGGTTTTTCCAGCGATTCAACAAACTCTTCAACGGTGTAAAAAGGAGCAAGCTTCTTGCCCTGGTTCTCGGCGATGACTTCGTCAGTCTTTTCGCGTGAACGGTTGAAGATAGAAACAGTGTAACCGCGGCTCTCAATGTTAAGAGCCAGGTTGCGGCCCATCACTGCCATACCTACAACGCCGATTTGTTGCTTGGACATTACATACTCCTGTCTGTGGTCTCGCATGGTGTTACCCGTAACACCACTTTGTAAGTGATCGGTATGTTAACTCAGGATAGCGGATTAAAGGTAATGAATGGTGCGGTAGCATGATGAAATTATTTAAGTACAAATCACCGATTTAACAGAGATTTATAGAGTTTTGTATAACTTTGAATCATCTTTTCCGCTGTGAAGAGTGATTCAAAACGCAGCTGCGCAGCTGTACCATAGGTTTTAGCCAGCGAGGGATCATTCCAGATTTTATCCATTGCAGTACGCAATGCCACAGGATCTGAAGGTGGAACTACTAATCCTGTTACACCATCAATATTAATAAAGGTTGTTCCCGTCCCAATTTCACTGGATATCAGGGGCTTGGAATAAAGGGCACCCTCAAGCAGTGATATGCCAAAGGCTTCTGAGCGTAAATGAGAAGGAAAAACCAGGCAGGTGCAAAGTTGAAGTAATGCAGACTTATCACTATCTTCTAACGCGCCAAGGAAGTGGATGTTATCCACACCCAGTTGATGCGCCTGAGATTTCAGTTCTGCTTCAATAGGACCGGCACCAACAACAACGATGGGATAAACGCTGTTCTTAGCCGCTTCAATTAAAATGTGCAGCCCTTTGTAATAACGAAACGTGCCGATAAACAGGAAGAAGCCATCCGGAAATCTTGCCTGCCATTCTTGAAGAACGGCAGGATCGTTATTTTGATAGAATTTTTTATCAAGACCATAAGGAATAACTTCAACTTTGTTTTTGTACTGCTGCAGAATCGGACTACTTTCAACATAATTTGGTGAGGCGGCTACGATACGATCCACATTTGAGAGAAAACGATTCATCAGTGGCGTATAGAGTTTCAGTAACATCTTCTGTTTAACAATATCAGAATGATAACTCACCACCGACGGTTTGTTTATACCGGCAGCAAAGTGCATGAAATCCATGAATGGGTAAGGGAAATGGTAGTGAATTATATCAGCGCTTTCGGCCAGTTTTCTGAACTCCCGGATTGCTGAATATGAAAAAGGTGTCGAAGCCAGCTCGAGGAATGTTTTGACCCGATACACGGAATGATGGGCTAACTGGCTCTCTTTATCATTAAAAGCGGGGCTGTGAGTGAAAACCCTCGACAGGATATCCTCTTTTACCCCGCCTTCAGCAAGTTGATAAATAACCTGTTCAATGCCGCCAAATGTATCTGGATAGTATGTTTTATAACAGTGAAGAACCTTAATCATATAAATTTAGCAACCTGCTCGTAGGCTTCAATGGTTTTATCCGCGCATCTGGACCATGAAAATTGCATAGCACGAGCAAGCCCTAAGGCTGTCATGCGGCTTTTTTCATCAGCATCTTCAATCATTAATCGGAGGTGGGCAGTCAACGTATCAACATCCTCGGGAGAATGCATCAGAGGAGCATCCCCACCTACTTCAGGCAGTGATGTCGCATCAGAACAGATGACAGGAGTGCCTGAAGCCATGGCTTCCAGAACCGGTAAACCGAAACCTTCATATATCGATGGGAAAACGAAGCTGGTCGCTGCACTGTAAAGATGTGGTAACTCTTTGCCTGGCACAAAACCCAGATATTTTAACCAGCCTTCAGCCTCACCCTTTTTGAAGAGCCTGAACAACTCTTCGTTCTCCCAACCTTTGTAACCACTAATGACTAATGGAAACGCACCCTTATCGTTATAAGGCAGTGAGTCGAAGGCCTTTAATAGTGTGATGATATTTTTTCTTGGCTCAATCGTACCGGTATACAGAAAATAATTGCGCCATTTCAGCTGATACTTGCTGAGCACGGCGCTAACTTCAGTTTCTTGTCTTGGTCGAAACTGCTCATTGTATGCAAGTGGTGCAACGGTGATTTTTTCATTTTCAATACCAAAAAACTCCATCAATTCTCTTTTGGTATAATGCGAATCAGTAATAAGCATCGCGGATCGCGAGACCGTATTCCTCAATTCTTTTTGCATAAGATGCACCCGGCCTGCAGGATGAAACTGCGGCCAGTGAAAAACAGACAAGTCATGAAAAGTTGCCACGCAATGTTTAACGCGAGGTGGCAGATAATAGTTAGGACTATGAAAAATATGCTCTTTGAATTTTCTGAGTGCAACGCTTTTCATGACTGGAAAGGTCAGGCGGTAAATTTCACTTATGGCTTTGCTTTTTTGTAATCTGCGTTTAAAAGACTGAACAGACTGTGCTGACTCACTGGCTACGTTCAGTGACTCGCGAACTTTAGTACCATGAAGAAACGTGAGCTGAAGCTCGTCTCTTTCCTGAAGTTGCTTAGCAAGTTCAAACGCGTAACGGCCAATCCCGGTCAGTGGATATTTGATACAGTCCGTTGAAAAAACAACGTTTATTATTTTGCCTGTAGCATCCATTTGAGCGTTTCTCTGAGAGTGATTCTGGCGGAATTATTGCTAATTAAATTTTCCAGCAAATTGATATCGCCACAAAGCTCTTTTATTTCATTAGGCCGAACGAATTGAGGATTAACATTAATTCGGATCTCATGATTAGTTAACTCTTCACAGAGGTTTATAACCTCACGTAACGAATGCATTTGACCTGAAGCAACATTCACAGTCTTACCAAAAGCACGAGCCTGTAATAATTCCCGATAGTTTTTCACCACATCGCGAACGTCAGAAAAATCACGCCAGACATCTATGTTTCCTAACTCAATAACTTGTTGGCGCTCACGGAAGTGTTTAACAATTTTCGGGATAAGGAAATTATCTGCCTGCCCAACGCCGGTATAATTAAATGGCCGCGTAATGATGATAGGTAATTTGTCATAGAACAGCCCGGCCATATATTCCATAGCCAGCTTACTGACTGCATAGTCGTTTGCGGGCCGGGCGAACGTTGACTCCGGAAGTTTACCGGGTGTGTTATTACCATAAACATTCGCACTACTGGCAATCAGGACTGCTTCAGGACGTTTTGCAGATTCAGATAGCGCCTGCAACAGATTACGAGTACCACAGAGATTAACGTCATAGAATGCTTTTGGATCGGCATGCCCGACAAATGCTATTGCCGCAAGATGAACAACCACATCAGGTGAAGCAGCTTCTACCGCGTGTTTTACCGCTGCAGAATTTGTCAGGTCGACCTGTAAATAGTTTGACTTATTCTGGGCAGGTGAAGAACCGAAGCCAAATACGTCATATCCGGCAGCGGATAATTCCGCTGCCATATATTGGCCGGTAAAGCCCTTGATCCCTGTGATCAATGCTTTTTTGCCATTAGTCATATCAGAAGGAGAATCCCTGTTTGTTACGACGCAGATCTTCTTCAACCATCATGGCACAAAGCTCTTCCAGCGTTGTTTTCGGTTCCCAGCCAAGGATATCTTTAGCGCGCTGAGGATTACCGATCAACAATTCTACCTCAGCAGGACGGTAGAACTTAGGATTGACCTTAACGACTACTTTGCTGGTTGCGATGTCGATACCAACTTCCTGCTCATCTTTACCTTCAAAGCGCAATTCGATACCTGCTGCTTTGAATGCCATTGTGACAAAATCACGTACTGTTTCAGTGCGGTTAGTAGCGAGGACAAAAGTATCTGGCTCATCAGCCTGCAGCATCAGCCACATCCCCTCAACGTATTCCTTCGCAAAGCCCCAATCACGCTTGGCGTCCATGTTACCTAACTCAAGCACATCCAGTTTGCCGAGCTTAATTTTAGCAACTGAATCAGTAATCTTACGTGTTACAAATTCCTGTCCACGCAGAGGAGATTCATGGTTAAACAGGATGCCGCTAGACGCAAAAATGTCGTAGCTTTCACGGTAGTTAATAGTCATCCAGTGTGCATAGAGCTTCGCCACGCCATATGGGCTGCGCGGGTAAAAAGGTGTGTCTTCTTTTTGCGGGATAGCCTGCACTTTACCAAACATCTCGGAGGTAGATGCCTGATAGAAGCGAATTTTTGGATTAACGATACGA
Source organism: Pantoea sp. SM3640 (assembly GCF_015654165.1). Taxonomy (NCBI): domain Bacteria; kingdom Pseudomonadati; phylum Pseudomonadota; class Gammaproteobacteria; order Enterobacterales; family Erwiniaceae; genus Pantoea; species Pantoea sp. SM3640. Next base: position 1,222,875 of record NZ_CP064872.1, on the reverse strand, counting down.
ATCGCTTCCAGTAAATTCACCGGGCCAATACCGGTAATTTCAGCAGTTGTCAGCGGCTGATCGAAAGAGACCCCTACAAAACTCTGAGCAGCAAGGTTATAGACTTCAGTCGCTTTGCTTTCCTGCAGCAAACGAATACTTGATGACAGGTCAGTGAGGTCATATTCAACCAGATGCAATGCAGGGTTAGCCCGGATACCCAGTTCATCGATACGCCAGAAATTCACTGAGCTGGTACGACGGTAGGTACCATAAACGGTATAACCTTTATTCAGGAGTAGATCAGCAAGATAAGCACCATCCTGACCTGTAATTCCGGTAATTACTGCAGTTTTATTCGTCATTCGTAAACCCATGATTAAGAAAATTAAAATTGGTATCTAGGTGTTGAACTAAATCGATGATGCTTTAATAAGCGAATCAATTTCCTTCAGTATTTTGCTCAGGGCCTCAGTGTCACCTTTGGTTTCGACGTTAAGCCGCAGCAAAGGTTCAGTGTTTGAGGTTCTGACGTTGAATCTCCAGCTCTGACAATCGAGGCTCACGCCATCGGTATTATCCAGAGCAACTGAAGAAGATGAATATCTGTCGTTAAGCGCAGCGATAACCGCTTTCGAATCTGAAACTTTAAAATTAATCTCACCACTGCAAGGAAACGCCTTCATTCTTTCCGATACCAGTCCGGAAAGCGTCTCACCCTTCACCGCCAGCAGTTCTGCCACCAGTAGCCACGGAATCATGCCGCTGTCGCAGTAAGCGAAGTCACGGAAGTAGTGGTGCGCACTCATCTCGCCACCATAGACCGCATCTTCTTCACGCATGCGCTCTTTGATGAAGGCATGACCGGTTTTGGACATGACTGGAATACCGCCTGCACGGGTCACGACATCAATGGTGTTCCAGGTCAGACGCGGATCGTGAATGATTTTCGCGCCAGCCTCTTTTTTCAGAAACGCTTCGGCCAGCAGCCCGACAATGTAATAGCCTTCAATGAACTCTGCATTCTCATCAAACAGGAAACAGCGGTCAAAATCCCCGTCAAAGGCAATACCCATATCCGCCTGATGCTCACGCACCGCGTCGGAGGTGTCTTCACGACATTCAGGCAGGAGCGGGTTCGGGATACCGTTCGGGAAGTTGCCGTCGGCTTCATGATGTATTTTGATAAACGACACAGGCGCATTCGCCTGCTTGAAGCGTTTTTCAATCTCATCGATGATATGACCTGCAGCACCGTTACCTGAGTTGATCACCAGCTTCATCGGCTTAGTGAAATTACTCAGGTCGATGTAACCCATCAGATGATCGACATAGGCATCCAGCACAGAGATCTGCTTATAACTGCCGCGTTTGCCCTCTTCAACCGGAGCAAAGTTATTGGCTTCCGCCAGTCGCTGAACGTCGCGCAGACCGGTGTCACCGCTAACCGGGCGGGCACCTTCCCGTACCAGTTTCATCCCGTTGTAGTTCATCGGATTATGGCTGGCCGTTACTTCAATGCCGCCATCGATACCTAAATGAAAAGTGGCAAAATAGATCTCTTCTGTTCCGCTCATACCGATATCGAGCACATCAGTACCCGCATCGCGCAATCCATCGGCCAGTGCCAGCTTTAATGACTCGCTGGTCAGTCGGACATCGCCACCCACCACAATCGTTTTCGGGCGGATGAATTCGCCGTAGGCGCGGCCGATGCGGTAGGCAATATCTTCGTTCAGTTCCGTACCTAACTCACCGCGGATGTCATAAGCTTTAAAACAGGTCAGTGCTGCCATAATCTTGTCTGTCCTTACTTACTTGCAAACTGTTGTTTAATCAAAATGAGGTCGTCGTCACCAAGGTAAGAGCCCGACTGAATCTCAAGCAATTCCAGTGGAATCTTGCCTGGGTTTTCTAAGGTATGCGGGTGACCGATGGGAATAAAGGTGGACTGGTTTTCTGTCAGCAACAGGGTTTTATCCTGAATGGTGACCTGGGCTGTGCCTGACAGGATTACCCAGTGTTCGGTACGGTGATAGTGCATTTGCAACTCAAAGGCTTCACCCGGCTTCACCGTAATGCGATTCACGTTGAAGCGCCCCGTATTCACTACCAGATCGCAACGTCCCCACGGCCAGTAAGTTTCACGATGACGGCGATATTCGCTGCGGCACTCGCTTTTCAGGAACTCAACCACACGCTTAACATCCTGAACCTGGTCTTTGCGCGCGACCAGTACCGCATCCTTAGTGTTCACAATCACCAGATTTTCGACGCCAATAGCAGCAACAAGCTGATCTTCACTGTTGATGTAACAGTTTTTGGTATTGTGCAGGAAAGTATCGCCCTTCAGGGAATTGCCATGATCATCTTTATCATTCACTTCCCACAGCGCAGACCAGGAGCCCACATCACTCCATCCGGCCGCCAGCGGGACTACCACTGCGGCATCTGTCTGTTCCATGACGGCGTAATCGACTGACTCGTCCGGACAAGCGATAAAATCATCTTTATCGATGCTGATGAAATCGTTGCCTTCTTTGACGTTAGCCATGGCACGTCGGCAGGCTTCAATGATATCCGGACGGAATTTCTCCAGCTCCTGCAGATAGCGTTTAGCCCGGAACATAAACATGCCGCTGTTCCAGTAATACTCACCGGATTCCAGATACTGCTCAGCTGTACTCTGATTGGGTTTTTCGACAAAACGCTGAACCTGATAAGGACCGTTTTCTGCACCAGGCAGCGCTTCGCCACGCTGAATGTAACCGTAGCCAGTTTCCGGACCGGTTGGCACGATACCGAAAGTCACCAGCTTGCCCTGTTTGGCATAGGTAGTAGCGACTTTGATAGCCTGATGAAACGCAGCACGGTCTTCAATTACGTGATCGGCGGCCAGCACTAGCAGGACCGGATCATCACCCTGCTCTACGGCGTTTAGTGCAGCCAGGGCAATGGCCGGAGCCGTGTTGCGGCCTACCGGTTCGAGAATAATGTTATGAGATAGCTTGTTAATTTGTCGCAACTGCTCGGCAACCAGGAAACGATGCTCCTCGTTGCAGATTACCATCGGTGCGCGTGCTTCGACGCCGCTCAGACGATTAACTGTCTCCTGCAGCATAGAGTGCTCACCATGCAAACAGATAAACTGCTTAGGGTAAAGTTCGCGGGAAAGGGGCCATAAACGACTGCCGGTTCCTCCGGCCATGATTACGGGAAGTAACATTCCACATCCTCTAACAAATTCAAACATGCTATGCATATACGCGGGTCAATTTTTACTCATTACGAGTAAATAGCCACGCTACCGCCCCTGGCTTGCAGCAACCAATGCGCTGTGTGATGGGAAACACCCCTTCACAGGTTAGCTTGTCGATGCGCTGATTATATTTTATTCAAACGCATACGGGCTCCGGGATAACTGCAAATAGTACATTTTGTGCGGCAAAAATAACATGCCTAATCTTTCATTACCGCCTACAAAACTTAAGGGGAGCTAAACTTTATTCTGGTACTGCATTAAGAAAGGTCATCACAGGCAAAACAGCATAATAGCGTATCGGCAATCATGCTTTGCGCCTCTTCACAGAGTCGGACTGCACGATAGTGTGATTAAACGCGAACAAAGTCAGACCAGGATAATTCCGTATTCAGTCATTAAACAGCCACAATATGGCATTGAAGTAAGGATCGGGAGCCGGAATATACAATTCTGCTTAACGCAGGCAAAAAAAAAACCCGGCCGAAGCCGGGTATTTGCATATTTTTTCAACTACCGAAACCCATCCGGGTTCTTACTCTGCCAGTTCCACGTATCGCGCATCATCTCATCGATGCCGCGCGTCACGCGCCAGTCGAGCTCACTGTTTGCCAGTGACGCATCGGCCCAGAACGCAGGCAGGTCGCCATCACGGCGTGGCTTGATTTCAAACGGAATCGCCTTGCCGGAAGCCTTCTCAAACGCCTTGATCATCTCCAGCACGGAGAAGCCTTTGCCGCCGCCCAGGTTAAAGGCAGTGTAACCTTCAACTTTGTTCAGATGGTCCAGCGCTTTCAGGTGGCCTTCCGCCAGGTCAACCACATGGATGTAGTCACGCAGGCAGGTGCCATCTGGCGTATCGTAGTCGCCGCCAAACACACCCAGCTTCTCCAGACGGCCAATCGCGACCTGCGCGATGTAGGGCAGCAGGTTGTTCGGGATGCCGGTCGGGTCTTCACCGATTTCGCCAGACTCGTGGGCGCCAACCGGATTGAAGTAACGCAGGGCAATCGCTTTGAACTTCGGCTCTGCTTTCGCGAAGTCGCGCATCACGAACTCGGTCATCAGCTTAGAGGTGCCGTACGGACTGGTGGTGCCGCCAATTGGCGTAGTCTCAACGTAAGGAACCGGTGCATCTGCGCCATAGACGGTCGCTGATGAGCTGAAGATAAAGTTCCAGACGCCGGCATTACGCATTTCTTCCAGCAGCACCACGGTGCCCGCGACGTTGTTCTCGTAGTACTCCAGCGGCATGCGGGTCGACTCGCCCACCGCTTTAAGCGCTGCAAAGTGGATCACCGCTGAAATGCTGTTAGCAGCAAACAGGTCGCGCAGACAGGCACGGTCACGGATATCGCCTTCAACGAAGGTCGCCTTTTTACCCGCCAGTTTCTCAACGCGGTTAATCGCTTCGCGTGAGGCATTGCAGAGGTTATCCAGAACCACAACATCATCACCGCGCTGCAACAGCGCCAGTACCGTATGGGAGCCGATATAGCCCGCTCCACCCGTTACTAAAATTGCCATGTGAGCTCCTTTCAATCTGCCGCGCAGGACGCGGCGATTTAATTACTTTTGTTTTGCGAGAATCGTCTGGATAGCTTCGCGGAAATCGCGACCCTGCGCGTTGTTGCGCAGTCCGTAAGAGACGAACGCCTGCATGTATCCGAGTTTACGACCGCAGTCGAAACTGTGACCGGTCAGCAGCGAAACATCAACGGTTTTATGTTTGCTCAGGCTGGCAATCGCATCGGTCAGCTGGATACGGCCCCATGCGCCTGGCTCAGTGCGCTCCAGTTCTGCCCAGATATCAGCAGAAAGGACATAGCGGCCTACCGCAGCCAGGTCAGAGCTCAGTCCGGCTGTATCTTCAGGCTTCTCAACGAAATCGGTGATGGTGCTGATGTCGCCTGGGTGATCGATCGGCTCTTCCGTGGTGATCACAGAGTACTCAGAGAGATCGGACGCTGGCATGTGCTGCGCCAGGACCTGGCTGTGGCCGGTCTCTTCAAAACGGGCAACCATCGCCGCGAGGTTATAACGCATGTGGTCAGCGGTAGAGTCATCCAGCAGGACGTCCGGCAGCACCACCACGAACGGGTTATCACCGATCATCGGACGGGCACAGAGAATGGAGTGCCCCAGACCCAGTGGCTGCGCCTGGCGCACGTTCATGATGGTGACGCCTGGCGGGCAGATAGACTGCACTTCGCTCAGCAGCTGACGCTTCACGCGCGCTTCAAGCAGCGCTTCCAGCTCATAGGTGGTGTCGAAGTGGTTTTCAACGGCATTTTTCGATGCATGCGTGACCAGCACAATCTCTTTAATACCTGCGGCAACACACTCGTCAATGATGTACTGGATCATCGGTTTGTCGACGACAGGCAGCATCTCTTTCGGAATGGCTTTAGTCGCAGGGAGCATATGCATACCGAGGCCCGCAACCGGGATTACTGCTTTAAGCTTGGTCATATTTATTCCGTTTAATAAAATGAAGATGTGGGTCGATTATGCAGGATCGGCCGGAAGAGCAAGTATAATCTTTATCTGAAAAGCGGACAGTAACTCTCTGTCATAACTTGGAAATTCGGCATTTTGCCCATTGCCAGCGACACCATAAACTGAACAAAGACAATCAGTAATCGAATATTGCCACTGTGATCCGGAGCACTCTTCGTTGCAGGGCTGAGACCAGCCATAAATGAAAACGGGCGACCCTGAGGCCGCCCGTTGATATATCTGTGTGGTGATTACAGCCAGCCTTCAAACCACTCTGGCATCACGAACAGATTAAAGTGATTTACCAGCATCATCACGCCAACAAATACCACCGACACTGCCACCCACTGCCGGGCATACGGGATAAACCGAATGCCAATCACCGGCCTGATGAAGAACGGATGCGCCAGTGCCGAGATCAGGATCTGCGAGATAGAAAGCGTCAGTGCGACGTAGAGCACGTTTGGCCAGATAAAGGTGGTCGCCAGCACCGCCAGAACCACAATACTCGCCACGATGTTCCAGTAGAACTCCACGTTAGTGCGTCCGTTGGCCTGCGAAATCGCCCCGGTCAGTCCGCCCATCGGCCGCAGCATGCCAAACAGCAGCATCAGCGGGATCAGGTGATAAACCTGCTCATGTGACGCGCCATACAGCACACGCACGATAACCGGCGAGAAGATACCAATAGCCAGATACATGGCGCTGCTGAACAGCATGATCCCCAGCGTACCCTTCAGGAACAGCTTTTTCAGCTGCTCGGCATCGTGCTGTTTCTCAGCAAAGCGCGGCAGTGCCAGACGGTTAATCACCGGCGTGACCAGCTTCAGCGGTTGCAGCACCAGCTCTTTCGCCAGTGAGTAAACACCCAGCATCTCTGCGCCCATGACTTTACCGACCACCAGCGCATCGGCCTGGGTACGCAGCTGGTTAATGGTCTGCGAACCGAGCTGATAGCTACCGTAGCGAATTGCGCCGAAGAAGGTCGCTTTGTCGAATTCCCAGGTCGGACGCCATGACTTCTCACCCAGCGCAATCATGCAGAGGATGCGGGTAAAGGCGTTGATGAACAGACCCAGAATCGCTGCCGCCACCGTCAGCGAAGTGAACTCCAGCATCGCAACCACACAGAGGAAGGCAAACAGCTTGGTACCCATCTCAATCTTCGCCAGCGAGACCATCCGCTTGGTTTTGATGTAGTGCGCCTGATACTGCGACAGATGACCCAGCACCAGGAAGTTCAGGCTGGTCAGCATGATCAGCCCGGTCAGCTCCGGCAGGTGATAGAACCAGGAGACCGGGAAGGCGATCAGCAACATGATCAACCCGGTACACAGGCTGAGAGAGACGTTCACCCAATAGATGGTGCTCTGCTCACGACGGGTAATGTTCTGGCGATGCACCAGATAACTGCTCATCCCCATATCCTGCAGCACACCCGCCACCGCCAGGATGGCGTTGATGATGGCTAACAGCCCCAGCTCGTGGGTTTCCAGTTTGCGGGCGAGAAAGCTCAGCTGTGCAACCTGCAGCACCGCGGAAAAGCAGGTGCTGCCAAACAGCCAAATCGCCTGTGACTTAAATCCACTCACACCAGTCGCTCCAGAATCTGTGCCAGTTCGCCATAGGCAATATGCTGATTAAATTCAGTCTCAACTTTGTGACGTGCGGCTGCGACGACCGGCGCCACATCCACTTCACCCTGAGACAGTTTCAGCAGCGTCTCCGCCAGCGCTTCAGGGTCGTCCTCTTCCACCAGCCAGCCAGACACGTTGTTCTCAATCAGCTCCGGAATGCCGCTGTGGAAGGTTGAGACCACCGGCAGGCCGACCGCCATCGCCTCCATCAGGGCGACCGGAATCCCTTCCATATCGCCATCTGCGGCAGTTTTGGACGGCAGCAGAAAGATGTCAGCCTCGCTCAGCGCACGACGGATCTCCTCCTGCGGCTTAAAGCCCGGCATGCTGACACAATCTTCCATCCCCTCGCGGGCGATGAAATCACGCATCATCTCATCCTGATCGCCGTTGCCGATAATGGTGTACTGAAACTGACCGCCACGCTGCTTCAGGATGGCGCTGGCTTTCACCGCCACATCCAGCCCTTTTTTCTCAGTCAGACGCGCCACCGAAACGATACGCAGCGGCGTATGGAACGCCTGGCGCGGCTGGAAGTTAAACTTCTCCGGCTCAATGCCCATACGCGTCACGTGAATTTTCTCCGGCGGGCAGCCCATTTCAATCAGCTTGTTCTCCCACAGATGGCTGATAGGCAGCATCAGCTCACTCTGGCGGAACAGATTCACGTAGTCGAGTTTGTGCTCTTCCAGAATGTGACGACGGGAAATATCAGCGCCATGAAACACGGTCGCCTGTTTACCCTTAAGCACACCCAGTTCACGCAGCTTGTTTGCCAGGGCACCGGCATAGCCGAAATGCACCAGAAACACATCTGCGGTAAAGGTCTGCTTAGCATTCGCCACAATCGACGGCAGCAGCAGTTTGCTAGACTGCGCGCCATAACGGCGCACATTCAGCGAGCGCAGCAGCGACGGCTTCGTCACTTTTGGCAGCACCAGCTTGATACGCTGGTTGAGCTTATCGACAATTGAGATCTTCTCTTCCGGCAGCAGATAGTGGGTCTTCGCCGCCAGACCATACTCATCAAACGCCGCATGCCGGTTCACTAAATCGCCGGGAAAGACTGAAATAATCTCCACCTCGTAACCGGCATCAATAAAATGGGTCACCTGATTTAGTACGAATGTCTCAGAGGCAACCGGGAAACGCATGGTGAAAAAAGTCAGTTTCATCACATTACCCTAATACTTTGAGAATCTCTTCAGTGATCCGGTTGCCAATTTCCCTTTCATTCGCAACGGCCGTGTCGACCTTAAGCTTGATGTTGTCGTAGTCGGCAAGAACGGTTTTCACCTTGTCGATCAGCGAGCCGTCCATCAGGCTTTTTACATCGGTTGCCATCTGCGGCAGACCAAGCTGGTTCATCACACCCATCGACTTGTGCTCATAGTTGATCGCCACAGCCGGGGTGCCAAAGTTCATGGAGATAATCGCCGAGTGCAGGCGGGTACCGATGGTCAGATGGCAGTGACTCAGCAGGATGCCCAGTTCCAGGTCGTTAAACTCGTCCATGATGACATGGTAATGTTCAGGCTGCGCCACGTGGTCACGCAGCGTCAGCGCCACCATGCGGTCATCTTTGGCATAGCTGTCGATGCCGGTACAGGTGGAGAACGCCACAACCTGATAGCCTTCAGCAATCATCGCATTGATTACCCGGCCAAAGGCGGCTTCATACTCTTTCTGCGTCACGCCCAGACGCTTATCAAACGGTGCCAGTTCACGCACGGTGATCGCGATGGTTTTACGGCCATCGATAATGCCCTGCCAGTAGCGCAGGTTGTGGCTCGGATTTTCGACTTCACGCGCACGTACCAGGAATGCAGTATCCACGCCAGAGGCCACTTTAGAGCTGGTCACGCCGTCGCGCTTCATCAGATCAAGGCTGACTGATTCACGCAGTACCAGGCTGTCGACCCGATCAAAGACAAAGTTCGCCAGCGCATTGACGCGCGGGTTCTGGAAAGGCCCCACTGAGTGGCCGATCAGGTAGATCGGCTTTTTCGCCATCAGCGCACAGAGCGCATGATCAAACTGAGTCACGCCATAGAGATCGACGAAGAAGGATCCGCCAACCTGAATAATCGCATCATATTTTGCCAGGCTTTCGGTAAAGGCCTTCAGGTGCGGCGGCACAGAGAATGACTTAAAGATCCCGCCCTTGCCCAGATGTGCCATCATGATATCGGGCATCAGACGGTTCGCCACTTTACGCTTAAACGAACCGACCAGACCTTTACCTGATTTGCTGTTGTGCAGATACAGCGCATCCTGCTGAATATCCTGCTGGAGCAGATAACCGGAGCTGGTTGGATAACGGCTAATAACATCAATGTCTAAATCACTGCGTGCAGACTTCATCGAATCGATCAGTCCACGAAGAATCGCGCCATCCCCGCGATTCCCACACGTATGGTTACCCACCAATAAAATTTTCATAACAACTCCGAATGAATTTTTTTTAATTCTGTAAGCCGCCCAGATCCGAAATGGGCAAAATGAACTCTGTTTAAAGTAATGCTTTACGGGATAACGCACCCAAAGGTACTGCTCCTGTTAAACCGGCCGCCTCCATTGTGGCGGCCCTGAAACAAGGGGTTAAGACTTAATCGCGAAGTAAGGCAGCGCAACCTGTTTGCCGTTGATCACCACGGAAACAAAGCCTTCCGGCTTACTGGTATCGACCTGATCGGCGGAGAGCGGACGGGAAGCCAACAGCAGATCGCCCTGCTCGTTGGCCCCCACGCCCGCTTTGCCGTTATGCAGGCTGAAACGCTGCGGCGCGCGTTTGGCCGCGTCGCCTGACGGTGGATTGCCCTTCTCCATGACCGCATTGACCCGCGCACAGCGACCGGTCACAAAGCGATCTTTACCGGTGGTTTTCACCAGCACAGCAGCTGACGGCGTCCAGCCCGCCAGTTTGACGTAGAGATGGACATCGGTGTCATGCTCGGCCACATAGCGCACATCCACAATAGGGCTGCTGCCTTCGGCCGACCAGCTCGCTTCCGACAGGTCTTTCTTACGCTGTACGTGGATCACTGCGCGACCGCCGGTGGTCTTGTCACCAATCAGGTTCATCAGCGGCTTATCGCCACTGCCGTTACTGAACTGCGACTGACCAAAGATTTCGATCTCCCACGAATCACCCACCGTCGGTGAGTAGAGGCTGCCGAGATCAAACCAGGTCTCCTGATTTGTGTTGTTCTCTAAGCGCCAGCGCGAGGTGATGTAGTTGTACTTCAGGCTGCCATCCAGCGCGACACCATAGGACTCGACGCGGGTCGATCCCATCTCCCAGATGCTGAGCAGACGGTCGCCCTGCATGGAGTTGTCGATCCAGCTGCCCGACTGCAGGCTGGTCTGACGCATATTCAGACGGGTGTTGTGCGCGATCAGCGGATTCTTACAATCCTCCAGGCTCAGCGCATCAACGATCCACTGACCGTTAGAGAGGTCGCCCGGATTATCACAGTGTTCAATCCAGCCATTATGGATAATTGACTGGCCGCAGCGCGGCAGGTTAAGCACTTTGCCGCCACGGCAGTACTGCGCATTGAAGTTTGACAGCTCAATCGCGGTACTGTGGTCCCATTTGCCCTGCTTCTGACCTGACCAGCCCGATTTAATCACATCGCCGCTGCAGCGTGAGGCGTACCACTGGTCGATTTTACAATCGAGGGTATCCTGCAGGCTGATGGCCGTGCCGCCAACGGCGTTAAAGCGCAGGCAGGCACCCCGGAAATATTGTCCGCCAGGACAGTTGTTATGGAAAAAGCCCTGCTGGTTCGGACTCTTATCACTGTTGCCGTTGAAATTCAGGTTGGAAAGCTCGACACGACGGGCGTTCATCTGGAAGACGAACTCTGACTTACCATCCGAGACGATCGTGGTCGCCGGGAAGTAACCGAAGTTCACCATCGCACCGGACATGCGGAAGAAGTTGAGATACTTGTCGCCCAGGTTACAGGCGGAAACCATGAAGGTACCGGCCGGGAACTGGACGCAGATCTGCTGGTTAGCCTGCTGCGACCAGTTGAACATCGCCATAATGGCGGGTGCCGTATCGGTCTGACCATCGGCAATCGCACCGAAATCAAACAGCGTCAGGCGGTTAAAATCATCGACAACGCGACGCCAGGAGAAACCCTCACCGGCAAAATTTACGCCGCCATCATTCGGAACGGTCTGGAAGCTGCCGACAAACTCGCCGCCGCCTACTTCCCGCCCTTCATGCCAGCTTTTCAGCTTAACCTTGGCCCCTTCAAACAGCGGGCGGGTTTTGCGTAACTCCGCCACGGACGGGATCTCACCAATCAGCTGATAACCCGCCGGCTGTGCCAGACGCTGACTGAAATCGGCGGCGCCCGGACGGCTGACATCGGCGATGTTAAACAGGGTCTGACCGTTGTTGTCCTCGACCGTCATCGAATGCGAAGGATCGGCAATCAGTGCAGCGTTGTCCTGAATAAACTGGGCAAAGTTGCCCTTGTTCAGCGTGATAGGCTGAGCAATCTCAGACACTTTACCGCTGGCATCACGCAGGAAGACCGGGATTTGGTTACCCGGTTTGCTGGCATCCACACCCGCTTTACCAATCCAGAGTTTGCCCTCAAAGCCCTGCCAGAACTGCGGCGGCATGGCGTAGACATTCTCAGGCGTCAGGATAGGCACGTCGCCTTTAGGGATAGCCGCCGCATCAACCGGCTTCAGGGCAATGCCGTTACTTTTTGCAGCGTAGCTGGAAAAGGTGCTCACGGAGAGAGCCCCCACCAGAGCGGAGGCGGCGGTCTGTAAAACTTCTCTTCTTTTCATGCATCAATTCCCGTAGTCAATAAGGCCATTGGCCATGGCGGTGTCCCTGAGGCACGTCGCAAGTGAGCTTTTACAGCTCCGGTTAAACCAATGACAGCCAGCTTTGCTTAATCTGGTTACCGTCGAATTTCAGTGCGGTTTGTTTCGTTTTTTCGCTCATGGCATAGAACAGCGCGTCATCGCTGGCAAGCTGCTCCATTCGGGCCAGAAACGTGGCTTTGTCATTCATCGGCACCAGGAACCCATCTTCACCGTGGTTAATGATCTCCTGTGGCCCGGTCGGGCAGTCATACGCCACCACCGGCAGTGACCAGGATTTTGCTTCCAGCAGCACCAGTGGCAAGCCCTCGTAGCGCGACGTCATCAGCGCCATGTCGCTGTCGCGATAGTAGTCATTGATATTGCTGACCTTGCCGACAAACTTGACGCTGTCGGTAATGCCCAGCACGGCCGCCTGATCATGCAGCTGCTGACGCAGTTCGCCGTCACCGGCAATCACCAGCGTCCAGTCGGCATGAGTACGTGCGAAGTCGCGCCAGATATCCAGCAGCAGATCAAAGCCCTTCTGGTTATCCAGACGGCCCACCGCCAGCGCCTGACGATGACGGGTCTGACGCTGATACCCTTTGTATACCACCGGGTTGGGGATTGACTTGCTGGGAATGCGCCAGCGGCTGAACACCTGATGATCTTTTTCGGTCAGAACAATCACGCGGTCGTAGTAGCGCAGCAGCAGAAACTTGAGGAACTTGATTGGTTTGCTGAAGGAGTTAATGGCGATATGTTCGCAGGCGTAGGCTTTGCCCCGCTTCTTCTTCATGGCCAGCAGATTCCAGAAGGCGAACATCACGCTCAGGCGACCCATGCTGATCAGGAAAACGGTGTCGAAACCCTCTTCGTTGATGCGGGCTACCGCGCTTTTAATCGGGTTGCTCTGCCCTTCGAAGCTGACGATCTCTCTGACATGCTCAAACGGATAAAAGGTTTTACCGCTGCCTTCCAGCGAGTAGATGGTGACGTCATGCGTTTCGCCAAGACACTCTGACATAAAGTTACAGATGTTCTCGGTGCCCGCATACGAATAAGCATCTTTGATCACCAGGACAATTTTTTTCATGAAACGCTATCCACCTCAAATTTTAAAGACAATCCTGCCGACAGGCTTAACGATGCTTAAGGGTAAACAGCACACCATTCACCATATACCAAGCGTAATAGTAATAGATTTTTAAAGGATTGTTTTTATAGATAATTCTTAATAATTCAAGGTGCCACTGGGCAGCTTTGTTCTTATTACGTGAAAGGGAATCGCCTAATTCGTAATAGTTGACCAGAATCGTCTGAATTACGCGTGCCTGCTTATAGCGGGTGAATAATTCATACAAAAACAGGAAATCTTCGTGGCCTTTGCGCTGGAAGAAAAGCCCCTGCGGTGGACGGCGGAAACAGACGGAAGAAAAGCAGACGCGATACTGCTTCTTCACAAAGTTTTCCTGCTGCAGGTACGGTTTGCTGTAGGTAATGTCGTGCTCGGCCTTGCGGGTTTTATAGTGATATTCGGTAATCACAAAATCATCACCGGCCGCGATGGCCGCAACCTGCTGGCTCAGCTTATCGGCATGCCATTCATCGTCGCTGTCGAGAAAAGCGATAATCTCTTCAGTCGCCGCGCGCAGTCCGACGTTGCGGGTCTCTGCTGCGCCCATATTGACCGCATTATCCAGAATGGTAATGCGCGGATCCTGACAATGCTCACGCACAAATTCCAGCGAGTCATCCGTGGACTTATCGTTGACCAGATAGAGGTGCCAGTCGGTATAGTGCTGATTGATAACCGATTGCACAGCGCGTAATACCGTCTGACGTGCATTATACATAGGCATGACAATGCCAACGGTTCCAACAGAAGTATTCATCTTCAACCCTGAATTAAACGAAAAGAGAGGTGCTCCTGGCGTCAGGAGCAGAACGAGGCGCGGCGCGCGTCAAGAGAGTGCTTTCTCACCGCCGAAACGTGCTTTGACCTTGTCTTTAACCCGGTTCATAAAATAAGCACGGTTGTCTTTGTTGGTGAGGAAGAAGTAGCGCGCAAAGCTCAGGCTTGCCATCAGCGACTTGCCATCCATTTTGTAGCGCAGCGGCAGCTTAAAGGCTTTGTAGGTGTGGATATCACGCGGGGTAAGATGCGGCTTCATGCTATCGAGCCAGAACATCGAGTAGTTCACCGATTCGCCTTTATGTTTTGAGCCAAACTTAGTGACCAGGTGGTAGTTCGCCAGCGGCGCGGCGATCATCACAAAGTCATAGCCCATGCGGTCGGCACGAATGCAGAAATCATAATCCTGATGACGGATGTAACGGGTATCGAACTGAATCTTCGCCGCGTCTTCACGCTTCAGCACGATGGTGCTGGTCTGGATAAAGCCGTAGCAGCCGAACAGATACTCGGCGACGGTTTCATTTTTACCCGGCGGCTGCATTGGCATCACTTTCAGGAACGTGCCGTCCTGATAAATGTTCACCTGGCTGAAAATGACGAAGTTCTTTTTGCCCTGGGCTTCCAGCTGCGCAATCTTTTCACTCACCTGCTGCAGTTTATCTGCCGCCCACTCATCATCGGCGTCAAGGAAGCTGACATAGTCACCTGTCGCCAGCTCAATGCCTTTGTTACGCGCACCGGCCCCGTTGAGCTTAACCTCAGAGAGCACCAGATTGATGTCGAGCTCCTGATAGCGGTCGCTGCGAACCACCTCCGCCAGCGCGGCGGCATCCGCAGATTTATCATCCACGATGATGACTTCGAAATTACGATACGTTTGTGCTTTAACGCAATCCAGCGTCGTGACAATCGATTCTGACGCGTTATAAGCCGGAATTACGATGGAGAAACGAATGTCCTTCATTGCCAGCACCTCATTAAAATAGTTCAAAAATAATCCGTTCAATCGACAAGGGTCGACAAAAAACCGGTGTGCTTACCGTCGATCGCCCCTGTATGAATCTCTTCACGCAGGGGCGATCGATGGGTTAATTAGTGGACCAGCCAAAACTCACGCGCCACTTCATAGCCGGTAACCGCCTGCTTGGTCGAAATGGTGTTGTAGTAAAGGTAATAGAGCAGGAAGAAGACCAGCATGGCGTAAAGCGCGGGCTTCCACGATCGTCTGGCCTGGTAAATCAGCGAGGTCAGGATGATCGGCTCGACCTGTTGCAGATAGTTGGACAGACGCGAACCTGACGGGAAGTTGTACAGGAAGATCCTGATCGCACCGCCGATAGCAAAGCTCAGAATCAGCAGGTAGTTAAGGCGATACTGGGCGTAGTTTTCGCGCTTCAGCTCGTCGGTCAGCATGAAGTAGAAGAAGACGAACACCAGCATAATGTTCTTCAGGTTCGACACGGCCAGGATGCTGCCACCCATGGCATAGGACGGGTCATTGTTGTAGCCCGATGCCCTCTCCCCCAGCGACCCCAGATGACCGGCAATCAGAGCAATGAAGCTGGAACCGCCCACTACAGACAGCGGCAGACTGGCAACGATGATAATGACCGGCCACCAGCGCCAGTCACGAATAAACAGGAACGGTATCAGCGTGACGACCATGACACCGGTGTTGTGACTCGTGAACGACAGAATGAAGAAGGTAAACGCCCACCAGTAGCGCTTGAGATAGATCGACCAAAGGACGCCCAGGAACAGCGCCGAACTGAGGCCAAAGCGAATCTGGTTAATGTCTTTGTTGATAAAGATGTGGGCCGAATAGAGCACCAGTGCCAGCACCGGATAGGGTGACATCTTCCTGAAAAACCAGGTATTGATGGAAACAGCCGTGGCACAGAAAACAAACAGGAAGATGCTGGCATTGTGCGAAACCAGACTGGTGAGCCAGGCCATCGCAAAAATCAGCGGTTCGTAACGGAAAAACGCAACGGTTTTAAAGAAGCCGTTAATTTCAATGCGTCTTACAAAGTCCTCAAAGAAGCTCCGGTACTGAAAATCATCCATGCCGGTGCCGAGACCGCGTATTCCCCCGAAGATAATCAGCAAAACGGCAGCAAAACAGAGCAGCCAGGTCAAAATATGATTTGTGCGTTCGTCTTTTTTTAGCGCTATTTCAAACAGCGAAAGCAGCAGCAAAAAGCCTGATACATACCAATAGGGAGCCATGGTGTGATTCCTTAATTCCACAAGTTCTCATGCCAGCAACAATGACGCTTCGCCTTCCCGGCTGGCTTTTCAGCGAGCCTGATAGCGGCGATGCGTGCGGGCGATACCCTGCTGGTCATGAATTCTGTTGAGTGACGCTCGCCATGCGATTTATAGAGGTATCGCTTTTGTGGGTTTGGACAGAATAACCTGTGTAAATTGATGCGTGTCGTCATTCAAAGGGACGATAAAAAGGGGCGGTCAGACCGCCCCCTCGTTGTTACTCAATGATCAGCTTTTGTTGGTCTTACCGTAGTCATAGGCGTAGTAGTCATAGCCATAACCGTAGGCATTCGCGGCTTTGCGCACCACGGCGTTGAGGATCACACCTTTAATCTCAATACCGTTCTGGGCAAAGCGTTTGAAGCTGACGTCCACTTCTTTGGTGGTGTTGGCTTCGAAACGCGCCACCATCAGTGAGGTGCCGGCCAGCTTACCGATAATTGACGCATCGGTGACGGCCAGGATTGGCGGCGTATCGATTAACACCAGGTCGTAGTTCTTGCTCGCCCAATCCAGCAGCTCACCCATGCGACGATGCATCAGCAGCTCAGACGGGTTCGGCGGAACCTGACCACGTGGCAGGAAATCGAAACCGTACACGCCCTGCTGAATCAGCGCCGGGCTGAATTCGGTTTTACCGGACAGCACGTTGGACAGGCCAGATTTGTTATCCGCGCCCAGCAGTTCGTGGGTATAACCACGACGCATGTCACCATCGATGAACAGGACACGCTGGCCTGCTTTGGCAATCAGGGTGGCCAGGTTGGCACAGATAAAGGTTTTACCAATACCCGGGCTGGCACCGGTGATCATCAGGATGTTGTTTTTGGCTTCCATCATGGCGAAGTGCAGGCTGGTACGCAGGCTACGAATCGCTTCGATGGAGAGGTCAGTCGGGTTACCCAGCGCCAGCAGCGTTTCGTGCGGATCGGTTTTCACCTTGCTGCCACGACGCGCCAGTGCTTCGGTATCCTTCTTACGCTGCCAGTCAGACAGGGGAACGCTGGCATAGACGTTCATGCCCAGCTCTTCCAACTGATCCGGGTTCTCGATGCCGTGATGCAGCAGTGCTTTCAGCAGAACCAGACCCACTGACACGAACAGACCCAGAATCAGGCTTGCGGCAATGATCAGCATCTTCTTCGGTGCAACCGGCGCGTTAGCCGTCTGCGCGTTGTCGATGATGCGGACATCACCTACGGTGCTGGCTTTACTGATGCCCAGCTCCTGCTGACGATTCAGCAGCTGCATGTAGATCTCCTGACCAGACTGAACGTCACGGGTCAGACGCAGGATTTCCTGCTGAGTCTGTGGCATACCAGAAATTTTCTTGTTCAGCTGAGCCTGCTCACCTTCCAGCGTTTTGCGTTTTTCCAGCAGCGCGCGGTAAGTCGGGTGATCTTTGGTAAACAGCTGAGAGACTTCTGCTTCACGGAAGGTCAGTTCGTTCAGCTGACTCTGCACGCTGACAGAGGAGTCCAGGGCAGATTTCGCTTCCAGTGACAGGTCAACAGATTCGTTCTGACGACGGAAGGTGTTCAGCTTGTTTTCCGCTTCATCCAGCTTGCTGCGAACGGCAGGCAGCTGAGTGCGTAAGAACTCCAGGCTTTTCTCGGCCTGCTCTGACTTGCGTTCAACGTTCTGTAACAGATAGTTGTTCACGATCTGGTTCAGCACTTTGCTGATTTGCTCCGGATCTTCACCCAGATATTCCAGACCCAGCACGCCGGTATCTTTACCTTTGTCTGCCACGGTCAGGTTAGAGAGCACAGAACGGATCGCCTGCAGGTCATTCAGCTTGGTGACGGTGAAGCTGGTGCCTTCATCGGCGTGAATCTCGCTCACCAGCATGCTGATATCGCCGTGCGACTCCAGCTGGCCGACTTTACCTTTGAACAGCTCATCGCCATCTTTCGAGACGGTGTAGCTATCCGGACCGGTCACTTCCAGTTCAACGTTACGTTTGTCGATAGTGCGTGGGATTTCCAGACGCGAAATCGCGATACTGGCCGGTTTGTTGCCCATCAGGCGCGACAGACCCTTGCCGATAACCGGGAAGTAGTTCTGCTCAACCACGGTATCCAGACCCAGATCGTCAACGGTTTTGCCGATAACCATACGGGATTCCAGAATCTCGATTTCCGTATCAGAGGCAGGCGTCGGTGGCAGAATGCTGTCGATTTCGTTCAGAACGGTGCTGGCATTCTTCTGCTCAACCTGAACTAACGCATCGGCGCTATAAATCGGTGTCGCAAACAGTGTGTAGAGTGTTCCCGCCAGCATGAAAAAAGCAGTAACGGCAACAATGATCCAGCGATGGTCAATTAGCTGTCCCACAAGATGCGCCAGATCCCATCCATTCGACTCCTCTCCCGGCGCGGTTCTGACCTTATTTTTTATATTCATGGATAATCCCAACTATCGGCTTAATACGTTGACCCATTTCTGGGTAGCGTTTTCCAGTAATCCGTAAATCTCTTCAAAGGCCTCACGGCTTTTTCGGTACGGATCCGCAATTTCTTTCTGATTGAGCCAGTGCCCAAGCAACATGGTTTTGCCACGTGCGGCGGGGTCGATGCGATTCACCTGTTCAATATGCCGCTTCTCCATGACCAGAATCAGGTCAGTGTTGCGGCACATTTCGGCCGTCAACTGCTGTGCCTGATGGCCTTCCAGCGACAGACCCTGCGCTTCGGCAACGGAAGATGCCATTTTGTCGGCCGGGTGGCCGACAAGGGCCCCCAGGCCGGCAGAGCGAACATCTAAATCGGGCAGCGCACGTTTAAACAGGCGCTCTCCGGTCGGAGAGCGGCAGATGTTGCCAACGCAAACGACTAACACGGACGTAATCATGGTCAGACCTTAGTTCGACCAGTTGCGGATACGCAGTGCGCTCTCGCTCACATCGTTGATACCCGCAATGGTTGGCAGTAATTGCGAGATCACACGGTTCCAGCGCGTCAGCGGCGTTGAAGTGACATAGACAATGTCATATGGCTGAAGCTGGAATTCGGTTCCCATCACCATGGATGCCGCATCTTTGGTGTTCAACTGATAGATGTTGGCAATCTTATTGCGATCGGTGCCGCGCAGTGGACGGATAACGAAGACGCCGGTGGCGTCAGAGGTGGTTTGATCCATCCCGGCCGCGTTGCCCAGCGCTTCCGCCAGCGTCATGCCGCTACGGTCCATTTTCAGGGTCGCCTGCTGCTTCACTTCACCCATCACGAAGATTTTCAGATCATCGTTACGCGGAACGTAAAGGATATCGCCCGGATAGAGGAGGTGGTTCTGGCTCAGGTCGCCATTCTGCATCAGTGCCTGTAGCGAGACGCGCTGTTCACGACCGTTGTGCGTCAGCACGACGTTACGCCAGTCAGCATCAGCGGCCAGGCCGCCAGCGGCGTTAATTGCGTCCAGAATCGTCAATGGCACGTTAGTGATTGGCTGCTGACCTGAGGTCGTTACCGAACCGGTGACATAGGTTTTCTGTGATTTGAACGAGGCGATGCTCACATCAACCTGTGGGCTTTCAATGTACTGTGCCAGGCGGCGTGCCACTTCGTTACGCACTTCGCCAACAGTACGGCCCGCTACACGCACACGGCCAATGTAGGGATAGAAGATAGTGCCGTCAGAATGCACCCAGTTACCGGTGTCGCTGGCGCTACGGTACTGACCCGCAGGGGTCGTCAGTTCCGGGTGATCCCAGACCGTCACGGTCAGGACATCGCCCACACCGATACGGTATTCGTAGTTCTGAATTTCGTTCTGCAGTGAAGGGTTCGCCTGAGCCACCAGAGGCTTAGGACGCATTTTCTCAACCAGTGAAGGCGTTAACGGGAAGACGTTGACATATTTATCGATGTCAAAGTTGCTATCCTGTTGCTCAATAACATCTTTTCCTGATGTAGAAAGACGAGAACCGGGTTCGACTGTACACCCGACAAGGAATGTGGCGGATACCAGCAAAGGTATCAATTTCATTTTGATTGTAATCATTTAGATCTTCGCTATCAGTTATTTATTGATAGAGGCGAAACCGCCGCTGTGTAAGCGTCCAACAAAAAGTAAATCCTGGCTGACTTAAGCCTTAAGCTCTGAACCTGTCGTTCATTATCCTTGCTCCACTTGTTATAAGTAGTAGCCATCAACCAGGGTGTACCCGAAACGCCTTGCATCATAGCGGACTATAGATGCACGGCGATATCCCTGATGATGGCCGCTATTAACGACACGCCTGACAACGGCACAACACCTCGGAGCGCGCGTGAGCACGCTCATTCCGACTCACGATTAATAGGCACCGTCGCGTTTCAATACCACGCCCACTGTTTTAAACAGAATGGCGATGTCATTCCACAGTGACCAGTTTTTCACGTACCACGAGTCGAAATAGACGCGGGTTTCATAGTCAACATCATTACGACCGCTGACCTGCCACAATCCCGTCATGCCTGGTTTAGCCATCAGGTAATAATCAACATCACCAGCATAACGACAGAGTTCATCTTCAATGACCGGACGAGGCCCGACCAGACTCATATCACCGCGCACCACGTTCCAGAGCTGAGGTAACTCATCGAGGCTTGTTTTACGGATGAAGTGGCCCACTTTAGTAATACGTGGATCATTTTTGAGTTTGAAATCTTTATCCCATTCCGCTCGCGCAATCGGATCGGTACGAAGCACTTCTTCCAGCACTTCTTTTGAATTAATCACCATCGAACGGAATTTCAGACATTTGAATTTACGGCCATTCATGCCGACACGTTCGTGACCATAAATCGGTGGTCCGCCATCACGGCCAACCAGGAAGCCCAGGACCAGCAGCGCCGGCATCAGCATCAGAATAATCGAGAGTGCACCGACGATATCAAAGGCTCGCTTCAGGAAACGCGAGGTGCGTTTTGCCAGGTTATTCTGAACCCGCAGGATCATCACTTCGTGGCTGAAGATATAGGCCATATCAGTACCGTAAAGCGGTACACCACGCAGCGTCGGGATGACAGAGACTGAACGGCAGTTGTGCATCGCCAGCGATTTCAGCCACACATCACGATACTGACTCTGCTCATATTCTACTGCCACGATAAACTGGGTTTCGCTGTTAGTCAGGCTCCAGAGCTCCTGCTCGTCGCGCAGAACCGGAACACCGTTCATGATCTCCTGCGGACAGGTTCCGTCAACGTCATAGAAGGCGATGACGTCAAAACCCATAACCTCTTCGCTTTGCAGCGCCTGCCAGGCTTCGTGCGCATTTTTGCTGCTGCCGATAATAATGGTCTGTTTTTTCCACAAGCCATTTTTATTCAGCAGACGTTTAGCCAGCGCGCGACAGGTCGGAATTAAAATCAGCGCCAGTACCCAGGTCAGTAACCAGACGAAACGCGACATCTGCCACTGCGACAGTGCGGTAATCGACAGGTCGATAACAGAAAATATAAGAATGGTACGAAAAACTTCTTTTAATTCGAACCAGAAAGGTTTGCGGTATGTGTAGTGACGCAGCCTTACCCAGAACCAGCCAATACAAATTACCGACAGACAAATGTGTGTGGCAATTTTTAAATTCATTTCTTTTTCAGAAATATCTGCCAGCGGCGAACCTGACTGAACATTAATTAGCATCATCGCCACAAATAACGCTGCGTTGAAACAAATTAAATCTGAACATGCCAGCATTAATTTGGTAATAAGACTTTTAAACGTAAATTCTGTATCGCGCATATTTAACTCTTTATTTTATTTCCTTAAACCCGCAACGGCTATCGCCCGTTTAATCGTTAAGCGATGAAACCTTTCCAGACTGAGCCGTTTCTAAGGGGAGCTCCTGCGGCGTTTACGCCAGTGATCTTAACCATGACACCAATAATATTGTGATGAATACCAACAGATTACTCTGACTTTAATCACCGCCAGCATTGCTCATTTTATCAACGAAAAACGCGATTCAGGCACGCTACCGCCCTTGGCTGTCGCTGCCAATATCGCTGTCATCATTCATATTGCTCCCCGTAACAGGTAACCGTAACGCATCATACAAGTGTTCATAGATGAATTACTGATTCCTTACATTGCGATTAATGTAGAATCGGTACGCAAATTACGACTCTGGGGCAGAGTTTGCTAACTTGTTGCTATACTAGTTATTACTGGCTTGTTTACAAGCAGGTCCCGCCATCCCTGGACTATTTTAGGAAAAAGACTACCAGCAATTAGTATTGATGCCTGACAGGCAGTGCAATCCTTTCTGTACAATTCGGATTAATGCCATACTCGCGGTGAGATAAATCGCATAAGCCCGGCAGGTGAATATCGCTTTGCCGTGGCAAAATGACTCGGAATAGTCTCCCCTGAACTCTGCGAATTTAATCAAAGCGTCACACTGTTATGTTCAGATTTTGCACAATATATCGGGTTGTGCCGGTTACCACCCCCCTGCCCTGCCATTTGTACGCGGCTTCGCACTCCACTATCATCAGAGAAAACCCAATTTAAGACATTCAGGTGAACAAGGCATGCTGGAGGTAATTGCAGATCCCTCGCTATGGGCGGGATTAGTAACGCTAATCGTTCTGGAACTGGTTTTAGGCATCGATAATCTGATCTTCATTGCTATCCTGGTTGAGAAGCTTCCTGGCCCCCTTCGCGACCGCGCGCGCGTCATCGGACTACTGCTGGCGTTAGTGTGCCGCTTATTGCTGCTGGCTTCGCTTTCCTGGCTGGTTACGCTCAAAGAACCCTGGGTTACGCTGGGGGGCCACCCCTTCAGTGCGCGCGACTTACTGCTGCTGTCAGGCGGGATTTTCCTGCTATTTAAAGCCACAACAGAGTTGAATGCGCGCCTTGAAGGCCATGATGAAGATGCCAGTCAACAAAAAGGCGGCGCTAAATTCTGGCCGGTGGTGGCGCAAATCGTGGTGCTGGATGCCATCTTCTCGCTGGATGCGGTGATTACCGCCGTCGGCATGGTGAATGAATTGCCGGTCATGATGATTGCGGTCACCATCGCCATTCTGCTGATGCTGCTTGCCAGCAAGCCGCTGACCCGCTTTGTGAATAACCACCCTACGATTGTCATCCTCTGTTTAAGCTTCCTGCTGATGATTGGCTTCAGCCTGGTGGCGGAGGGCTTTGGCTTTGTCATTCCTAAAGGCTATCTCTACGCGGCTATCGGCTTCTCGGTCATCATTGAGGCACTGAACCAGCTGGCCCACTTCAACCGTCGGCGTGTGCTGTCAGCGGGTCGCCCGCTGCGCCAGCGCACGGCGGAAGCGGTGTTACGGATGCTGCGGGGTGCAGCGGAACCGGCGGAACTGGATGCGAAAACTTCTTCCCTGATTGCTGACAGCGACGCCAGCATGCTGTTCAACCGTCAGGAACGGGTGATGATTGCCCGGGTGCTGGGCATGGGCCAGCGCCACGTCAACAGCATCATGACCTCGCGCCATGACGTCGACCATATCGACCTCAGTGACGATCCGGCAGAGATCATGTCACGCCTCGACCGCAATCAGCACACGCGCATCCTGATAACGGACAACTCCAGCGAACCGCTGGGCGTGGTACACGTTATCGATCTGCTGCACCAGTCGCTGCACCATAATTCGCTCGATCTGCGCGCCCTGATTCGGCAGCCGCTGGTCTTTCCTGAACGTCTGACGCTGCTGCAGGCGCTGGAACAGTTCCGGCAGGCCCATACTCACTTTGCTTTTGTGGTGGATGAGTTTGGTTCAGTAGAGGGCGTGGTAACCCTGAGCGATGTGATGGAGACCATTGCGGGCAATCTGCCGAATGAGGCGGGAGAGATTGATGCCCGCTACGATATTCAGATTCAGGGAGAGGGGCACTGGATTGCCAACGGTCATATGCCACTGGAAGATCTGGCGCTCTATGTGAAACTGCCGCTGGACGAGCAGCGTGACTATCATACGCTGGCAGGTTTACTGATGGATAAGCTGCAGCATATCCCTCAGGAAGGGGAAGTGTTGCAGCTGGGTAGTTATCTGCTGAGAACCCTGCAGGTGGAAAATCATCGGGTTCAGAAAGTCGAAATTCTGCAGCAGCCTGATAGCGATTACGAGGTTTAACCCGTCACCCGCTTTGACAGCATGCGCCCCCTACGGGCGCATGATTTTCTTGAGGTTCTCTTTGTTCTCGCCCTCTTTCTGACGATCGATCCACTGATTCAGCCGTGACTTCGCTTCACTCTGGAGACGGTCACGCAGCACGGCATCCACCGGCAGGGAATATTGCAGACTGTTCCAGTCACCATACATACGCAGCGGAACCGGCTGACTGGAGAGTGTCTTCACCAGCGCATCATCGCCGTGCCAGCCGCTGATTTTCAGTCCCAGCGTGACGTCCAGCTGCTGCTGCACCATGTCGACTTTACCCGCGCCCTGCAGGCCCAGATTCTGACCGTTGCCATTGATATCGCTGAAGCTGAGTATGCCTTTATTCAGCGCAACCTGACCACTGATCGACTCAATGCCTTCATCGACGGCTTCCTGGCTGCTGACCTTGTCGCTGACCCGCGCCACGGCACGCTGCACCATCTGCTGCAGATTAAGCTGTGCCAGCTTCAGGTTGCTGGCGCTGATCGTTGCCCTGCCCTGCCAGCTGCGCTTCGCCGCCTCAACCGTCAGCGTATTGCCCGACAGCTCGCCGTCGAGACTCAGATTTCCCTGCAGGCTTTCCGGCAGTTCAAACGCTTTAAGCAGTGGCTGAATGGCAATCAACCGGAGTTGGGGTTTCAGGCTGACCTGCGTTTCCGGCTGACGAATATCGATGCTGCCGGGAACCGAGAAGCTGCCATTACCCAGTTTGCCGCTGAGCGTGTTCAGCGTCATCAGCCCCTGCTGATTGCTGGCGTTTACCGCAAGGCTGGTCAGGGAGAGACCGCGCCATACCACAATATCCGCCTGTAATTTCAGCGCCAGGTTCAGGTCATTCAGCGGAGAGTCGGCGTTGCTGCGCTCCCGTGGGGACGCAATCACCGGCGAACGGGCCACAGTGGCATGCTGCACGCCAGGCGTTTCAGAGACCGGCGTGCTGGTGAGTAAATTATCCAGATTCAGCGTGCTGGCTTTCAAGTCCAGCGCCAGCTGCTCTGGCGGAATAGCCTGTCCGCTGCCCTGACCGGTCAGCGTACTGTCGTTGGCGGTGAGCCGCAGATTGCTGAAGGAGAACTGCTGGCGGTCGCCATTCCATTCACCCTGCAGGCTCAGTGAGCCTTTAATTCCCTTAACCGGGATATCTGCACCGGAAAGCGTGTAATCAAGCTGCTGCAGCTGGCCACTGAGACGATGGGGATATTGCGCGGCATCGAGCTGGCCTTTGAGATTCAGAGTCGCGTTGCGCTGATTGCGCATCAGGCTGGTGCTCAGCGACAGGGTCGCCAGCTTGTTCGCGTCCTGATCCATATTGATGTTGAGGTCGCGGAAATTATATTCGTCACCGCCCGGCTGCTGCCAGATAAGCAGACTGTCGGCTACCCGCAGCTTAGCAATATCAAATGACCAGCCGCTGGACGCCGGGGCTGGCTCCGCATCGCGCGGACCCTGGGGCGCATTTTTAGCACGCTGCGCGCTACTCTCTGGCGTGACCCGCACGATCGCATTTTTCAGCAGCACCTGACTGACGCTGAGCTGGTGGGATAAGAGTGGCCAGAGATCGACATCAAGCCGCATGTTTTCTGCCGAGACCAGCGGCTGGCTGGCACCCGGCGCGGTGAGACTCATCCGCCCTGCCAGGATACTGAGCTGAGGCCAGACGTGCCAGCGCAGATCGCTGCTGACTTCAAGGCGATAACCACTGCGTTGTTCGACCTGTTGCACCATATAGGCACGAAAGTCGTTGGGATTGACCAGCAGCACCAGTGCGCTCATTCCCGTTACGACCACCACTAACAGGATGGCCAGCGTGGTTATCACTCTTTTCATTACATCCTCAAATCAGTCTTTATCGATACGGCTGGCATCAGCGCCCTGCTGACCGCGATATTTTGCATCTTCACGCCGGTTGTAGGGACGTGCAGCCGGACCTGAAAGTGGTTCAAAACTCAGCGCGCCGATTAACATGCCGGGACGCAGCGCCAGCGGCAGTTTACCTGAATTGTAGAATTCCAGCACGATACGACCCTGCCAGCCTGGATCAATGCGGTGAGCCGTCACATGAACCATCAGCCCGAGGCGCGCCAGCGAGGAGCGGCCATCCAGCCAGCCCACCAGATCGTCAGGCAGTGTTACAGACTCCAGCGTCACCGCCAGCGCCAGTTCACCCGGATGGAGGAAAAAGGCTTCGCCATCAGGCAGCACGATCTCATCGCTCATCACACGGTCCAGTGCCGCACTCACTTCCTGTTTCGGGCCGCTCAGGTCGATAAAAGCCGCGGTATGACCGCTGAAAGTACGGAACTGATTACCCAGACGCACATCGACCGTGGCACCATTAATGCGCTCGACCGGCGGGCGTGGCTCAATAGCCAGTTTGCCAGTGTCCAGCCAGGCTTCGATATCGCGATCGCATAATCTCATTGCGGTAACTCCATAACATAAGTGTAGCAAACCGGCATGCGTGCCTGCCGCCGGTCTGCACCACGTCCGGACGGACGTGCGTTATTCAAAAAACTGGTTGATTTTCGCCTTGAGGATATCGATGGCGATACGGTTTTTTCCGCCGCGCGGCACAATAATATCGGCGTACTGTTTTGATGGCTCGATAAACTGCAGGAACATCGGACGCACGGTCTTCTGATACTGACTCATTACCGAATCCATTGAACGGCCACGCTCGTTGACGTCACGTTTCATGCGGCGCATCAGACAGATGTCGAGCGGCGTGTCCACGAAGATAGAGAAGTTGAGTTCCTGGCGCAGACGGGCGTCAGTCAACAGCAGAATGCCTTCAAGAATAATGACCTTTTTGGCCTTCAGGTGATGCGTTTGCTGGGTGCGGGTGTGTTCAACATAGCTGTAAACCGGCAGCTCAATATCCTGGCCGGCTTTCACCGCCTGCAGATGCTGCAACAGCAAATCATGATCCATCGCACTCGGATGGTCATAATTGGTTTTAACCCTCTCTTCCATGGTGAGGTGACTTTGATCTTTGTAATAAGCATCTTCCGGGATCACCCCGATGTGCTCGTCACCTACCTGATCACGGATTTCACGATAGAGCGTGCTGGCAATTAAACTTTTACCGGATGCGGAAGCGCCGGCAATGCCTACAATCACGCACTGATGAGACTTGTCAGTCATACTATTTTAGGACCTGATAACTGGAGCCTGCCACTGGTCACACATTACGCGGGCAGCGGACGGGCCGAAATGGAGAGGGTGTGTTCGCGCTAAGTATAGGGATTTCGGCCTTTTGATGCCACAAAAATGGCGTCGGCGACTTTTCAGACTTTCTCCTTTGGACGCCACTCATTTCACCGATAAACTAACGTCACACCATACTATAAATAAAATGGCCTGCGCGGCGCGCTGTTCTGACGATGCGCGCTGCAAACGTTTCGACCGAATGATGCATCAGGAGTGGTATGCACTGGAAGACTTTGACCTATTTTGGCGACAGCATGCTGTTGATTCCGACAGCGGTGATTATTGCGCTGATTTTGCCGTGGAAGAGTGACAATCGTCTTACGGTCTTTTACTGGATTGTGGCTTTTGGCCTGGCTGGCCTGGCCGTCAGCCTCTCGAAAATTCTGTTTCTGGGATTTGGTATTGGCAGCGCCCGGTTTAATTTCACCGGTTTCAGCGGTCATAGCGCCATGTCCGCGACGCTATGGCCGGTCATGTTATGGCTGATTTCCGGGCGCTGGGAAGCCGTATGGCGTATCGCGGCGATTGGCGTCGGTTATCTGATCCCACTGATGGTCGGTTTCTCACGTCTGGTGATCCACGCTCACTCTAAAAGTGAGGTCGCTACCGGTCTGCTGCTGGGCTTTACGCTGAGCACCGCGTTTCTCATTTCGCAGCGCCGCACCTCATTAAAAGGCTTCAGCTGGCCACAGGTGGGTGCCGCGCTGTTAGTGCCGTTTGTATTGATGAGTCACGGTCGCGTCGCAACAACGCAGCAGTTTCTGGAGCGCTTCTCTGCCAGCCTCGCGGGCCTGGAGAAACCTTATACCCGCGCCGATCTTTTCCGCCAGTAATCAACACGCTGGCAATCAATTTTACCCTGCCCGTCAATTCGCCGAATAACGGGCAATATTGATTTCACCCCTTTTTTCTTTGCCGAATGTGCTAGCATGCAGTCAGAGAATGACTGGTGCCTGATTCGCCGTTGCGGAGCCCTGCACCCTGCCGGAAGTCCGCATGACGATAGAGATCCTGTCCCCGCAAAATAACCCGCCAAACCGCTGGCTCTCGGCCCTGGTGCTTGGCTGCGTGGTGTTTGTCCTGACGATGTTCTGTCTTGAACTGATCGTTGTCAGTGGGAAGATTTCCCCGCTCTGGTTCCCGACCACCTTAATGACCGTCGTGGTTTTCCGCTGCCCTTCAAGACAGCTGCCGCTGCTGCTGACTGCCTGTGTGCTGGGCACCGCGGGGGCGAATGCCATCATCATCGGACCTGCCCTCTCAAATATTAAATTTGCGCTGCTTAATCTTATTCAGGCCGGCGTGGGTGGTATGCTGCTGCGCGCCCTGCTGGATCGGCGCGCGCCGCTGAATTCGCTGAATGACTGGGCAAGGATGGTGGTGTCAGTCGGCATCATGACCCCGCTGCTCGGCGGCCTGCTGGCGATCTGGACGCTGCAGGTCAGCGGCCATGCCTCGTTTCCCTTCTTCTATACCTGGGTCATCTCCGAGATCATCGGGATGCTGGTTTTAGGCCCGATGCTGCTGCTGCTGCCCTGGCCGCTGCGGCGCGCGCAGTTCAGCGATCTGCGGCTGGCCGAATCCCTGCTGACGCTGGTGCTTACCCTCGGTGCCAGTTATCTGGCACTGCGTTTCCTGCCGTGGCCCTTTACCTTTATTGTGGTGATCCTGTTCTGGTGCGCGGTTCGCCTGCCCAAGCTGCAGGCGTTTGTCCTGTTCTTCCTGAACGCCAGTTTTATCTCGATGCTGCTGGCTTTTGATCTGGTCAACGTGGTCAATAACAACAGCGCCCTCGGCCCGGTCTCCAGCTGGCTGCCGTTTCTGCTGGTGTTAATCCCCAGTCACATTATGTCGCTGGTGATGGATGCGTTCCGGCGCGAAAAACTTCACATTACCGACAGCGAAACCCGCTTTCGTCACGCCATGGAGTATTCCGCCATCGGTATGGCACTCGTCGCGCCACAGGGCAACTGGCTGCAGGTGAATCGATCTCTCTGTCAGATTCTGGGCTATCCGGCAGAAGAGCTGAAGCGTCTGACCTTTCAGCAGATTACCCATCCCGACGATCTCAGCCTCGACCTGGAACATGCGACCCGGTTGCTGGAGGGTGAGATCGATACCTACACTTTTGAGAAGCGCTATTTCCGTAAAGATGGCGAAATTGTCTGGGCGCGGCTGACGGTCTCGCTGGTGCGCGACAGTAGCTATGCCCCGCTCTACTTTATTGCGCAGATTATCGATATCTCAGAGCTGAAGCAGAGTGAGCAGGTGAACCGCCGGCTGATGGAGCGTATTACGCTGGCCAACGAGGCGGGCGGCATCGGCGTATGGGAGTGGAACCTGCTGACCGGCGAGATGTTATGGGACAAGCGCATGTACGCCCTGTTTGGCCTTGCGCCGCATGAGTCGCCCAGCTATGACCTCTGGGTCCATCTGCTCCATCCCGCCGATCGCGAGTACGCCGCGCTGACGGTGCAGCAGGCGATTGAGCTGCGCAGCGCTTTTCATATGGAGTACCGCGTGGTCGATGCTCAGGGACAGCGCTGGGTGCGCACGCAGGCTAACCGGCAACTGAGCAAAGAGGGGCGCATTGAGCGCATGCTGGGCATCTGCCAGGACATCACGCCGCTGCGCAATCTTAATGAGGCGCTGTTTCAGGAGAAAGAGCGCATGGCGATCACCCTGGATTCCATCGGCGAAGCGGTGATCAGCACCGATAAAGAGATGCGTGTCACCTTTATGAACCCGGTAGCAGAGAAAATGAGTGGCCTGTCGCAGGAGCAGGCAGCCGGTCAGCCGCTGAGTGAACTGCTGCATATCACTCAGGGGCGTAACGGCCCCGAAGTCGAGAATCTGCTGTTATGCCAGCTACCGGCGGAAAAAATCACCCCCGGTCTGGCGGACGATCTGGTGCTGCATACGCCCGATGGCGGCCATATCGATATTCACTACAGCATCACATCGCTGCGCTCCGAGGCGGGCCTGGAACAGGGTGCCGTAATGGTTATTCAGGATGTGAGTGAGTCGCGCAAACTGATGAAGCGGCTGAGCTATAGCGCGCTGCATGACACCCTGACCCGCCTGCCGAACCGTGCCAGTTTCGAGCTTCAGCTTAAACGTCTGCTGTTTGATGCGGCTGAACATCAGCATCAGCATGTGCTGGTGTTTATCGACCTGGATAAGTTTAAAGCGGTGAATGACAGCGCCGGACATGCCGCAGGCGATGCGTTACTGCGTGAGCTCTCCGATTTAATGCAGCACCACCTGCGCAGCAGCGATTTCCTGGCCCGGCTGGGCGGCGACGAGTTTGCGCTGCTGATGCCCGATTGCGAAGTCGCTCAGGCGCATGACGTGGTGCAGCGCATCGTCGCCGCGGTCAATGATTACCGGTTCCAGTGGCTGGGCCGCCTTTATCATGTGGGTGCGAGCGCGGGCGTCACGCAGATTTCAGCGGATAACTGCCAGAGCGGCGACGTGCTTTCGCAGGCGGATATCGCCTGTTACAACGCCAAACGCAGCGGGCGCGGACGACTGGTCATCTACGAACAGCATCGTTTACCGCTGCCGGGTAATCATCAGGGCATGGATGCAGTAATGATTGATGCGCTGCAGATCGAACTGCCGGCCTGGGCCGTTGCGCCGCCTAAAACACCGCAGGCGGCCTTTATCTGGCTGCTTGAGGTGCAGCTGTTAACGGCTGACGGGCTGCTGGTGGATGAAACCCTGCTGCGCAATAACCTGCCTGACGATTCGCTGCGTCGCCGGCTGGATAATAATATTCTGGATGCTTTTTTCCGTCACGATGTGCAGAGGCTGAATAACAAAGGCATTCCGGTGATCCTGCCACTCAATGCACAGGTACTGAACGATGCCGTCTTCGTGCAGCAACTCTGTCAGCGCTTTGTTGCCGAGGGACTCTCTGACAGCCGCTGTGGTTTCGCTTTCCCTGCCGCCAGCGTGCTGAGCAAAGGCGATCAGCTCTATGCCGCGCTGATGCAACTGCGGCAGTGTGGCTGTCGTGTCGTGTTGCAGCATTTTGGCCGTAACCTGGATGCATTCAATCTGCTGAGTGACGAAGTGGTTGATTATCTGGTGCTGGCCCCTGAACTGGTTGCTAACGTTCATAATAATCTGATGGATGAGATGCTGCTGACCATCATTCAGGGCCAGGCAACGCAGCGCAATATCTCGGTGCTGGCCGGTCCGATTTCAGTACCCGCCGTACTCAGCACGCTGGCGACCCTTGATGTGGATGGCGTCTGGGGCAGTGCCGTGGCCGAGCGTCAGCCGTTGCGTTCTCTGGCTGAAGATCGCATCTTCGCTATCCGTTAATTCCCGCGCTGCCTGCTTGCCACCCTGCTGAAGCTGCGCTAAAGTCGCCCCCTTTTTTCCGGCATGGGGGCGAAAATGTTCATAGGATTCGATTACGGCACGGCTAACTGCTCTATTGCAGTCAGCGAAAATGGCACGCCACGTCTGTTAACGCTGGAAAATGATCAGCGCCTGCTGCCGTCAATGATCTGTGCGCCGACCCGCGAGTCGATCAGCGAATGGCTTTATCGTCATCATCAGGTGGCGACACCGGACAGCGAAACGACGGCGCTGCTGCAGCGTGCCATGCGTTATAACCGCGAAGAGGATATCGAAGTCCAGCCCAACAGCGTGCAGTTCGGCCTCACCGCGCTGCAGCATTACATGGTCGACCCCGAAGATGTCTGGTTCGTTAAATCCCCCAAATCGTTCCTCGGTGCCAGTGGCCTGAAGCCACAGCAGATCGCCCTGTTTGAAGATCTGGTCTGCGCCATGATGCTGCACATCCGCCAGCAGGGTGAAAGCCAGCTTGATCAGGCCATCGATCAAGCGGTGATCGGGCGGCCGGTCAACTTTCAGGGCTTAGGCAGCGAAGAGTCTAACCAGCAGGCAGAAGGCATTCTGCTGCGCGCCGCTCACCGCGCCGGTTTCCGTGACGTGGAATTTCAGTTTGAACCGGTCGCGGCCGGACTCGATTTCGAAGCGACGCTGAAGCAGGAAACGACGGTTCTGGTGGTGGATATCGGCGGCGGTACGACCGACTGCTCGATGCTGCTGATGGGGCCAAAATGGCGTGATAAGGCGGACCGCCGTGAAAGCCTGCTGGGCCACAGCGGTTGCCGCGTTGGCGGGAACGACCTGGATATTATGCTGACGTTTAAAACCCTGATGCCATTGCTGGGCCTGGGCGGTAATACCCTGAAAGGCACCGCGTTGCCTGCCCTGCCGTGGTGGAACGCCATCGCCATCAATGATGTTCCGGCGCAGAGTGACTTTTACAGTCCGGCCTGCGGTAAGTGGCTGCGGGATTTAGTGCGGGATGCTGAACAGAGTGACGTCGTGGCTCGCCTGCTGAAAGTGTGGCAGCAGAAGCTCAGTTACCGTCTGGTGCGCGCGGCAGAAGAGAGCAAAATTGCGCTGTCAGCCAGCCCGGCGCATACCGCCTCTCTCGACTTCATTGCCGCGGCATTAGAGACAGAGATTGGGGTGGGTCAGCTGCAGGACGCCATCAGTCAGCCGCTGGAGAAAATCCTGGAACAAGTGCAGCTCGCGCTGGCCACCAGCCAGATCAAGCCTGATGTGATCTATCTGACCGGCGGCAGTGCGCGTTCGCCACTGCTGCGCGCAGCGCTGCAGCAGACGCTGCCGGATACGCCGATTGCGGGCGGCGATGATTTCGCCTCCGTTACCGCAGGCCTGGCCCGCTGGGCGGAAGTGATGTTCCGCTAATGCGGCGCATCGATGTAAAAAAGGCTCCTCGCTTTTCCGTAAAGACAGCTCAGAATCTTAAAGCGATGGGAGCCTACGCCTGTAGCAAAGCATCGCGGGCCACGGATGGCCCGCGCTGAGCCTGCCAGGGATGGCGTCTTTTGCGTCTTTGCGGAAGGCGTATGCTCCCTGAGCCTGTGCACGATCTCCCCGCCATGGTTTTAAGGATGCCGTTTTAGCCCGCTATCAGAAGGCAATATTGGCGCTGATACCGCCGATAAACGCATCCTTCACTTCGCTCACCGCGCCCGGTGCCACCACATACTGCAGGTTAGGTCGCAGTGACATCCAGTTCGTTACTTTGGCGTTGTAGTAAACCTCATAGTTGTACTCTGAACCTTCCTGAATCGGCAGATAAGTCGGGCTGTCAAAGCGGCTCTCGCCATTGGCCTGATTCTGCTGACGCAGTGAGCGGGTATAGTCGCTGTTCACGTGGATACGCGACGCGCCCACACCAATCTCATCCTGCGGACGGGCATCGAACGGCCCTGTCCAGGTAAAGGCGATAGACTGATAGTTATCGGTCTTCGAGGTCTTATGATCGTTCATCACCGCCTGAACACGCACGCCCAGACCACGGTTCACATCGCCATCCTGCGCGGTCAGCTGTTGCTGCAATAACAGATAGCCGCCGTAGGAATGCGCCTGATCCTGATAGCCGCCGTTGCGCCAGCTGCCATAGACATCGCCATCCACTGACGAATAGTAATAACCGATGCGATAGTTACCCGGTAATTTCTCCGGCCCGAATGTCGGTTTCCAGCCCAGTTCCACCGGCACCAGATTCCCCTCGGAGTTGCTGGTATCCAGACGGAAGCCATCGCCGCGATCGTAGTTAGCGCGGTTCTGATTATAGAAACCGACCTGGAAGAAGACATCCGGCGTGATATTAAACTTAACCCGGCCGCCCCACTGCGACACCGGCCAGTTGAACCAGCGATCGCCACGCCAGTTACCCGCCTGTCCGCTGCCCAGCGCCAGGTTCTGGAACAGATTGCCATCGAAGTTGTCGAAATCTTCACCCACCGTTACCCGTCCGGCTTTGATATCGACCACATCGTTAAACAGGCCTTTGCGCAACCAGAACTGCGTCAGACGCCAGGTCTGACCGCGACCATAAACTTCCTGCACCGAGGAGAGCATACCGGTGCGTTGATCGGCGACCTGATCGGAAAGATTCTGCCCGTTACGGCTGGTGACGGTCATCTGAAACTCGGCATCCTGCCAGTCCAGCAGCTTCTGCAAATTGAAATTGGTGCCGAACGTCCACTGATCGCTGTAGCGCATGGTGGTATTGGTATCGGCTCCGCCGCCTAAGTTAGCGGCGCTTTCCATGGTGTAGTTGACGTCAAACTTGATGCCGTCGTCCTGCAACTGCGTTCGATAACCACCCCAGTCCCCAAACATCCATTCAGAGTCCGGGCTGAAAGCATCAGCGGCGATGGCCTGTGCGGAAAACATGGCCATGATCAGGGTGCCGGTTGCCACACGGCGCAGCGGAAAACGCTGTTCTGCGAGTCTGTTTTTCATCTTGCTTATTCTTATGTAAGTTACGGAAAGTGACGGGCAGAGGATAATGCTGACTAATCTTCATTTATTGTAAATACGTGCGCATAATTTCCTGAAACATCAGTTTATTAACGCATTTGTGATCGGGATCGCTGATTGGTTATTCTTCGGGCAGGGTGCGCACTTTTTAACAGGCATAAAGTAAAAAGGGGCGCTAGCGCCCCTGAAATTAGCGGCTGGCCTGGTCCAGTTGATCAATCTGTTCCGGGGTCAGCGTGAGCTGCGTTGCGCCAGTCAGATCGTCGAGCTGTTTAAGTGAGGTAGCACTGACAATCGGTGCGGTGATACCGGGCCGGGCAATCTGCCAGGCCAGCGCCACCTGCGTCGGTGTCACCTGATGCGCATCGCTAATCGCATCCAGCGCGTCAAGGATTCGCAAACCGCGCGGGTTGAGGTATTTGTCTACCACGCCCTGACCCCGTGCGCTTTTACTGGCATCCGCTGCATCACGATATTTGCCACTGAGAAAACCGCTGGCGAGGGAGTAGTAGTTGATTACGCCTAAACCGTGCGCCCTGACCACCGGCTCCAGTTCCGACTCATAGGGCTGTCGGTCATAAAGGTTGTATTCCGGTTGCAGGGTTTCATAACGCGCCAGCCCCTCCGTTTCACTGATCTGCAATGCCTCCTCAAGCCGCGCCGCGCTGTAGTTCGAGGCGCCAATAGCCCGGACTTTCCCCTCGCGAATCAGACTGTCAAAGGTGCTCAGCGTGTCCGCCAGCGGCGTGTCCTGATCGTCACGGTGCGCCTGATAGAGGTCGATGTAGTCGGTCTGTAACCTGCGCAGTGAATCTTCGACCGCCTGACGGATATATTGCGGCTTCAGCCCGGTTTTTTCCGGCGACAGTTCCATACCGACTTTAGTTGCCAGCACGATCCGATCGCGCTTGCCGCTTTTTTTCAGCCACTCACCAATAATCGTTTCCGATTCACCGCCCTTGTTACCCGGTGCCCAGCGGGAATAGACGTCGGCAGTATCAATAAACCACAGCCCTCGATCCACCAGCGCATCCAGCAGAGAAAAGGAGGTGGTTTGATCCACTGTCCAGCCAAACACGTTGCCGCCAAACGTCAGTAACGGCACCGTAATACCACTGTCACCCAACTGCCGGGTTTGATTCTGACTCATTATCTGCTCCTGATTTGCCTGACAAACGGTCTGTTTTTTAGCATAGCAAAGTCATTTCACGCCTTTATGACGATTGTGCTGCGATTAATGCAGGAACAGGCATAATTACCCCGCCCTGACAGATATCCTTATTTCCTTCAACTTCTGCCCGTCAGAGGCGACTACAATCTTTCGTTTGCAGGCTACCCATTTCATGCCTGCGCCTGGGACTACGTCACTGCTGGAGAGCATCAACAATCATGAGCACCCGACATCCTGTTATGAAGAAAACCCTGATCGTGCTGGCCCTGATCGCCGTGGCCGCTGGCGGCTACTATGCCTGGCAGCGCAATGCCCAGCCGCAGAGCAGCAGCCAGACGGATTCGCCAGCGCCACGTGGCGGCAAAGGCGGGGGTGATGGCGCGCGTCGTCCCCTCGCACCGGTTCAGGCGGCAACCGCCACCCGCCAGAGCGTGCCGCAATTCCTCAGCGGACTGGGAACGGTGACCGCTGCTAACACGGCCACGGTGCGCAGTCGGGTCAATGGCGACCTGCTGGCGATCCACTTCACCGAAGGCCAGCAGGTTAACGCAGGCGATCTGCTGGCAGAAGTCGACCCGCGGCCTTATCAGGTGGCGTTAACCCAGGCTCAGGGCCAGCTGGCGAAAGATCAGGCGACGCTGGCGAATGCCCGTCGCGACCTGGCACGCTTCGAGAAGCTGGCAAAAACCTCGCTGGTGTCGCAACAGGAGCTGGACACTCAGCGCTCACTGGTGAGTGAAACGCTCGGCACCCTGAAAGCAGATGAGGGCGGCGTTGCCAGTGCACAGCTTAATCTGACCTACAGCCTGATCACCGCGCCGATTACTGGCCGGGTCGGGCTGAAACAGGTGGATGTTGGCAACTATGTCACCAGCGGCGACACCACCGGTATCGTGGTGATCACCCAGACGCACCCGATTGATGTGGTTTTTACCCTGGCAGAAAACAGCATCAGTTCGATTCTGCAGGCGCAGAAAAGCGGCCAGCCGTTGCTGGTGGAGGCCTGGGATCGCAGTAATCAGAATCTGATCGCCAGCGGCAAACTGCTGAGCCTCGATAACCAGATTGATGTCACTACCGGCACCATCAAAATCAAAGCGCGTTTTGATAATCAGGACGACACGCTGTTCCCTAACCAGTTCGTCAATGTGCGACTGAAGGTCAACACCCTGCAGGATGCAGTGGTCATTCCGCCTGCCGCATTGCAGATGGGCAACGAAGGCCACTTTGTCTGGGTGGTGAACAGTGACAATAAGGTCAGCAAAAAAAGCGTAATTGCGGGTCTGCAGGACAGTGAAAAAGTCGTGATCAGCGCCGGTCTGGAGGCGGGTGAACGCGTGGTGACCGACGGGCTGGATCGCCTGACCGAAGGTGCGAAAGTTGAGGTGGTCGCGCCGCAGAGCAACGCACCGCGCGCCACCCGCGCGACCCTGCCGTCAAAAGGAGAGCGTGAGTAATGCAGGTCATGCCTCCCGATCACAGTGGCGGGCCGTCACGCCAGTTTATTCTGCGCCCGGTCGCCACCACGCTGTTGATGATTGCGATTTTGCTGGCCGGGATACTGGGCTATCGCTTCCTGCCGGTCTCGGCGCTGCCCGAAGTCGACTATCCGACCATCCAGGTCGTCACACTCTATCCGGGTGCCAGCCCGGATGTGGTCACCTCCTCTATCACCGCCCCGCTTGAGCGCCAGTTTGGTCAGATGTCTGGGCTGAAACAGATGGCGTCGCAAAGCTCCGGCGGTGCCTCGGTCGTGACGCTGCAGTTCCAGCTGACGCTGCCGCTGGATGTGGCCGAGCAGGAGGTGCAGGCAGCCATTAACTCCGCCACTAACCTGCTCCCTAATGACCTGCCTAATCCGCCGGTTTACAGCAAAGTGAACCCTGCCGATCCACCGATCATGACGCTGGCCGTTACCACGCGCAGCATGCCGCTGACGCAGGTGCAGGACATGGTGGAAACGCGTGTCGCACAGAAAATCTCTCAGGTCAGCGGCGTCGGGCTGGTGACGCTTTCGGGTGGCCAGCGTCCGGCGGTGCGGGTGAAGATGAATGCGCAGGCGCTGGCGGCGCTGGGTCTGACCAGCGAAACGGTGCGGACTGCCATCAGCAATGCCAACGTCAATTCAGCCAAAGGCAGCCTGGATGGCCCGACCCGCTCCGTCACCCTATCAGCCAATGACCAGATGAAATCGGCGGAAGATTATCGCCAGCTGATCATCAGCTATAAAAATGGTGCGCCGGTACGTCTGGGTGATGTAGCGACTATCGAACAGGGAGCTGAAAACAGCTGGCTCGGTGCCTGGGCTAACCGCGATGCGGCGATTGTGCTCAACGTTCAGCGTCAGCCTGGCGCCAATATCATCGCCACGGCGGATAATATCCGTGCCATGCTGCCCGCCCTGACTGCCGCTCTGCCAAAATCGGTAGACGTTAAACTTCTCACCGACCGCACCACCAATATTCGCGCTTCAGTGAACGACACGCAGTTTGAGCTGATGCTGGCGATGGCGCTGGTCGTGATGATCATCTATCTGTTTCTGCGCAACGTGCCCGCCACGCTGATCCCGGCGGTGGCGGTTCCGCTTTCGCTGATCGGCACCTTTGCGGCGATGTACTTCCTCGGCTTTTCCATCAATAACCTGACGCTGATGGCTCTGACCATCGCCACCGGCTTTGTGGTCGATGATGCCATCGTGGTGATTGAGAACATCTCACGCTATATCGAGAAAGGAGAAAAACCGCTCACCGCCGCGCTGAAAGGGGCCGGAGAAATTGGCTTCACCATCATCTCCCTGACCTTCTCGCTGATTGCGGTGCTGATTCCGCTGCTGTTTATGGGCGACGTGATTGGCCGCCTGTTCCGTGAATTTGCCGTGACGCTGGCGGTGGCGATTCTGATTTCAGCAGTGGTGTCACTGACCCTGACGCCGATGATGTGCGCCAGGATGCTGAGCGCAGAGTCGCTGCGCAAACAGAACCGATTTTCGCGCGCCAGTGAAGCGATTTTTGATCGTATCGTCGCCACCTACGGTCGAGGCCTGAGCCGGGTGCTGAATCACCCCTGGCTGACGCTGTCGGTGGCGCTGGGCACGTTGGTCCTGACGCTGCTGCTGTGGATGGTGATCCCGAAAGGCTTTTTCCCGCAGCAGGACAACAGCATTATTCAGGGTACGCTGCAGGCCCCGCAGTCGGTCTCCTACGCCAGTATGGCGCAGCGCACCCGCGATGTTGCCTCCATCATTATGAAAGATCCGGCGGTTGAGAGCATGACCTCGTTTGTCGGCGTGGATGGCACCAATGCTTCGCTGAACAGCGCGCGGCTGCAGATCAACCTCAAGCCGCTGGATCAGCGCGACGACCGGATTCCTGCTATACAGCAGCGCCTGCAACAGCAGGTCAGTGCGGTGCCGGGCGTGCAGCTGTGGCTGCAGGCGGTGCAGGATCTCACCATTGATACCCAGGCGAGCCGCACACCGTATCAGTTCACACTGCAATCGGGTTCACTGTCGTCGCTCAGCACCTGGGTTCCGGCCCTGCTGACCCGGCTGAGCACCCTGCCACAGCTGCGCGATGTCAGCAGTGACTGGCAGGATCAGGGGCTGGAAGCCTATGTCAACGTGGACCGCGACAGTGCCAGCCGCCTCGGCAT
Organism: Pantoea sp. SM3640; assembly: GCF_015654165.1. Lineage (NCBI taxonomy): Bacteria > Pseudomonadati > Pseudomonadota > Gammaproteobacteria > Enterobacterales > Erwiniaceae > Pantoea > Pantoea sp. SM3640. Next base: position 1,182,974 of record NZ_CP064872.1, on the reverse strand, counting down.
CAGCATGGCGGACGTCGATAACGCGCTGTATAACGCCTTTGGGCAGCGGCTGATCTCCACCATCTATACCCAGGCGAATCAGTATCGTGTGGTGCTGGAGCAGGATAATAACGCCACGCCCGGGCTGGCGAGTCTGGATGCGATTCGCCTGAACAGCAGCGACGGCGGCAGCGTGCCGCTGAGTGCGATTGCCCGCATCGAGCAGCGCCACACGCCGCTTAGCATTAACCATCTCGACCAGTTCCCCTCGGCGACCTTCTCGTTCAATGTGGCTGACGGCTATTCGCTGGAAGATGCGGTAAAAGCCGTTTCCCAGGCGGAAGCGGAGCTTGGCATGCCTGCCGAGCTGATGACCCAGTTCCAGGGCAGCACGCTGGCCTTTGAGGCGGCGCTCAGCAGCACGGTCTGGCTGATTGTGGCGGCCATTGTGGCGATGTACATCGTGCTGGGCGTGCTTTATGAGAGCTTTATTCACCCGATCACCATTCTCTCGACGCTGCCCACCGCGGGCGTCGGCGCGCTGCTGGCGCTCATGCTCAGCGGCAATGAGCTGGATATCGTGGCGATTATCGGCATCATCCTGCTCATCGGCATCGTGAAAAAGAACGCTATCATGATGATCGACTTTGCGTTGGCGGCGGAGCGTGAACAGGGTATGAAGCCTTATGATGCGATCTATCAGGCCTGCTTGCTGCGCTTCCGCCCGATTCTGATGACCACGCTGGCGGCCCTGCTCGGCGCGCTGCCGCTGATGCTCAGCACCGGCGTCGGGGCCGAACTGCGTCATCCGCTGGGCATTGCCATGGTCGGCGGACTGATTCTGAGTCAGGTGCTGACGCTGTTCACCACACCGGTGATCTACCTGCTGTTTGATCGGCTGGCGCACGCCACCCGTCGCCGCTTTGGCCGCACGGAGGCCGCAGAGTGAAGTTCTTTGCCCTGTTCATCAACCGGCCCGTCGCGACGACCCTTCTGACGCTGGCCATCGCCCTGGCGGGCATGCTGGGTTTCCGGCTGCTGCCAGTGGCGCCGCTGCCGCAGGTCGATTTCCCGGTGATCGTTATCTCGGCGTCGCTGCCAGGTGCCTCACCGGAGATTATGGCGTCGTCGGTGGCCACGCCGCTGGAGCGCTCGCTGGGACGCATCGCGGGCGTCAGTGAAATGACCTCAACCAGTTCGCTGGGCAGCACCCGCATCATTCTGGTGTTCGATTTTGATCGCGACATTAACGGTGCGGCGCGCGATGTGCAGGCCGCGATCAACGCGGCGCAAAGCCTGCTGCCCACCGGCATGCCGTCGCGTCCCACTTATCGCAAAGTGAACCCTTCCGATGCGCCGATTATGATCATGACGCTGACCTCGGATACCTACAATCCCGGTCAGCTCTATGATTACGCCTCGACCCAACTGGCACAAAAACTGTCACAGATCGAGGGCGTGGGCGACGTCACCGTGGGCGGCAGTTCGTTGCCTGCGGTGCGTGTGGCACTCAATCCGCAGGCGCTGTTTAATCAGGGCGTGTCGCTGGATGCGGTGCGCACCGCGATCTCGAACGCCAACCAGCGTCGGCCGCAGGGCGCACTGGACGACGCGCAGCAGCGCTGGCAGTTGCGTACCAATGATGCGCTGCAGACTGCCCGTGAGTATCAGCCGCTGGTAGTGCACTACAACAACGGCGCAGCGGTGAAGCTGTCAGATGTGGCGACCGTTGAGGATTCGGTGCAGGACGTACGTAACGCCGGAATGTCGCGCGGTAAACCGGCGGTGCTGCTGCTGATTCGCAAAACGCCTGAAGCCAACGTCATTGATACGGTGGACCGGATCCGCGCCGAAATGCCCCTGCTGCATGAGGTGATCCCCGCCGCCATCGATCTGCAGATTGCTCAGGATCGGTCGCCCACCATTCGCGCCTCGCTGCATGAAGTGGAGCAGTCTCTGTTAATCGCCGTGGCGCTGGTGATTCTGGTGGTGTTTGTTTTCCTGCGCTCCGGTCGTGCCACGCTGATCCCCGCCGTCGCCGTGCCGGTTTCGCTGATCGGCACCTTTGCCGCGATGTACCTGTGCGGCTTCAGCCTGAATAACCTCTCGCTGATGGCGCTGACCATCGCCACCGGCTTTGTGGTGGATGATGCGATCGTGGTGCTGGAGAACATTGCCCGCCACGTCGAAGCAGGCATGAAACCGCTGGCCGCCGCGCTGAAAGGGGTACGGGAAGTCGGCTTTACCGTGCTGTCGATGAGCCTGTCGCTGGTTGCCGTGTTCCTGCCGCTGCTGATGATCGGCGGGCTGATTGGCCGTTTCTTCTCTGAGTTTGCCATTACGCTGTCGGTGTCGATTGTTATCTCGCTGTTTATCTCCATCACCCTGACACCGATGATGTGCGCGTATCTGCTGAAGCCGCATGGGCCACGCAGCCAGCCCCGCCGGCGCGGCGCGGGTCGGCTGCTGATGGCGATCCAGCAGGGGTATGGTCGTTCGCTTAACGTGGTGCTGAACCATGCTCGCTGGGTCATGCTGCTGTTTTTCGCCACCATCTTTCTGACCGGCTGGCTGTTTGTTCATATTCCGAAAACTTTTATGCCGGAACAGGATACCGGGCGACTCTCCGGCTTTATCTCTGCTGACCAGAGCATTTCGTTTCAGGCAATGCGCAGTAAGCTGCAGGATTTTATGGAGATTGTCGGCGCCGATCCCGCTGTTGACAGTGTAGTGGGCTTTACCGGTGGCATGCGTACCAACAGCGGCTCAATGTTTATCTCCCTGAAACCGCTGTCAGAGCGCAAAGAGAGTGCCGTGGAGATCATCGCGCGGTTGCGCACAAAGCTGGCAAAAGAGCCGGGTGCCAGCCTCTACCTGAATGCGGTGCAGGATCTGCGGGTCGGTGGCCGGGAGTCGAATGCTGGTTATCAGTATTCACTGCTGTCAGACGATCTCGCCGCCCTGCGAACGTGGGAGCCGAAAATCCGTGAGGCATTTTCTGCCCTGCCGCAGCTGGCGGACGTGAACTCCGATCAGCAGGATAAAGGCAGCGAGATGGCGCTGACCTATGACCGCGAAAGCATGGCGCGGCTCGGTATCGACGTCTCTCAGGCTAATGCCCTGCTGAATAACGCCTTTGGTCAGCGTCAGATCTCTACCATCTATCAGCCGCTTAACCAGTACAAAGTTGTGATGGAGGTCGATCCACGCTACACCCAGGATATCAGCGCCCTGTCACAGATGTTCGTAATTAACAGCGAAGGCAAAGCGATACCGCTGTCGTGGTTCGCCCACTGGCAGCCAGCGAATGCGCCGCTATCGGTCAATCATGAAGGGCTGTCGGCGGCATCGACCATCTCATTCAACCTGCCAGAGGGTGTGTCGCTGTCACAGGCTTCGGAGGCGATTGAACGCACCATGACGGCGATCGGCGTACCATCCAGCGTGCGTGGCAGCTTTGCCGGAACCGCGCAGGTATTTCAGCAGTCGCAGAGCAGCCAGCTCTGGCTGATGCTGGCGGCGATAGCGGCGGTCTATATCGTGCTGGGTATCCTCTATGAGAGCTATGTGCATCCGCTGACCATTCTCTCAACCCTGCCCTCGGCGGGTGTGGGGGCGCTGCTGGCGCTGGAACTGTTTGATACGCCCTTCAGCCTGATCGCGCTAATCGGGATTCTGCTGCTGATCGGTATCGTGAAAAAGAACGCCATCATGATGGTCGACTTTGCGCTGGAGGCCGAACGCAACGGCCAGCTCAGCGCGCGGGAGGCGATATTCCAGGCCTGCCTGTTGCGCTTCCGGCCGATTATGATGACCACGCTGGCAGCGCTGTTTGGCGCGCTGCCGCTGGTGCTGAGCAGCGGCGACGGTGCTGAACTGCGCCAGCCGCTGGGGATTACCATCGCGGGCGGCCTGGTGATGAGTCAGTTGCTGACGCTCTACACCACGCCGGTTGTCTATTTAATGATGGATAAGCTGCGGCGCAGAAAACGCCCGCTGGCCGCCGCACAGCAGCCGTAATGGGTCTGGCTGCGACGGACGGCGGATGTGACGCCTTGACCGGGGGAATTGATGACTACGCAAAGCACTAACGTCCGCTGGCAACTGTGGATTGTTGCCATCGGTTTCTTTATGCAGACGCTGGATACCACCATCGTCAATACCGCGATCCCGTCGATGGCACACGACCTGGGCGTCAGCCCGCTGCACATGCACTCGGTGATCGTCTATTACGTGCTGACGGTGGCCGTGATGCTGCCGGTCAGCGGCTGGCTGGCGGATCGCTTTGGCGTGCGCAACATCTTCTTCTGCGCGATTGTGCTGTTCAGCCTGGGTTCGCTGCTGTGCGCCATCTCCGGCACACTGGATCAGCTGGTGCTGTCGCGCGTGGTTCAGGGGATTGGCGGAGCCATGATGGTGCCGGTGGGCCGTCTGACGGTAATGAAGATCGTGCCGCGCGAACAGTACATGTCGGCCATGACCTTTGTGACCCTGCCCGGCCAGATTGGTCCGTTGCTGGGTCCGGCGCTGGGCGGTGTGCTGGTGGAGTACGCCAGCTGGCACTGGATCTTTCTGATTAATATCCCGGTCGGCATTGCTGGCGCTATCGCCACCCTGATGCTGATGCCCAACTACCGCATGCAGACACGCCGCTTTGATTTCGGTGGTTTTATCCTGCTGGCCGCCGGGATGGCTACTCTGACACTGGCGCTGGATGGTCAGCGCAGCAGCGGCGGTTCGCCATTGCTGCTGGGTGCCATGATCCTCACTGGCATGTTCTCTCTGCTGTTTTACCTGATGCATGCGCGCGGCAATGATAACGCCCTGTTCAGCCTGAAGCTGTTTGATAATCGCGTTTACTCTATTGGCCTGCTCGGCAGTTTTACCGGCCGCATCGGCAGCGGCATGCTGCCCTTTATGACGCCAATCTTTCTGCAGCTCGGCATGGGCTACAGCCCATTTCACGCCGGTCTGATGATGATTCCGATGGTGCTGGGCAATATGGGAATGAAGCGCATTGTGGTGCGCATCGTCAATCTTTATGGCTACCGTAATGTGTTGGTGATGTCGACCATAGCGCTGGCGCTGGTGGTCCTGCTGTTCCCGCTGGTGGCGCTCATGGGCTGGGTCTGGCTGCTGCCGCTGGTGCTGTTTCTGCAGGGCATGGTCAACGCCATTCGCTTCTCTTCGATGAATACCCTGACGCTGAAGGAGTTGCCGGATGAGCTGGCCTCCAGCGGCAACAGTCTGCTGTCGATGATTATGCAGCTGTCGATGAGTATTGGCGTCACCGTGGCCGGTCTGCTGCTGGGCGCGTTTGCCCAGGAGAGCGCAGCAAACAGCGCAGCGGAGCATCAGATGTTTATTTATACCTACCTTTGCATGTCGCTGATTATCATCCTGCCCGCGCTGGTGTTCTGGCGCGTCCCGCCACAGGTGAGTACCAACGTTGATCTGCGACGCCGGAGAAAAAAATGAGAGTTAACCTGCGCCTGGGCATCGGGGCCAAACTGTTTATGGCGATTTTCGCCACCTGCATGCTGGTGCTGATCACCATGCACTGGGGTGTTCGCCTCAGTTTCGAACACGGCTTTGTCGACTACATCAAGCGCGGCAATCAGCAGCGCCTGAATCTGCTCAGCGATGCGCTGGCCGATCAGTATGAGCAGCATGGGAACTGGGATTTTCTGCGCCACAACGATCGGCTGATCTTCACCATGCTGCGTTCGCTGGAGCAGAATCCTGACAGCAGCAGTCAGCTGCCGCCACACGGCTGGCGCACCCAGTTCTGGGTCCTCGATCAGCAATATAAAGTGATGGTCGGACCGCCGGGGCCGGTGCCCCCGGAAGGCACAAGACGCAATATCACGACCAGTACCGGTAAGGTGGTTGGCTGGGTGATCGGCTCGCCGCCAGAACGGCTGACGCGCAGTACCGATATTAACTTTGATCAACAGCAGCGGCGCACCAGCTGGATTATCGTGGGGCTGTCAACGCTGCTGGCGGCGCTGGCGACCTGGCTGATGGCGCGGGGCCTGCTGGCGCCGGTTAAGCGGCTGGTCGATGGCACGCATCATCTGGCGGCCGGTAATTTTGCCACCCGCGTTGAGGTCAGCAGCCGGGATGAGCTGGGCCAGCTGGCTGGTGACTTTAACCTGCTGGCCAGCTCGCTGGAGAAAAACGAAAGTATGCGCCGCGCCTTTATGGCCGATATCTCCCATGAGCTGCGCACGCCGCTGGCGATCCTCCGCGGTGAACTGGAAGCGATGCAGGATGGCGTACGCAAACTGACGCCAGACGCAATCGCCTCACTGCAGAGTGAAGTCGTGGTGCTGACCAAGCTGGTAGAAGACCTGCATCAGCTGTCGCTGTCGGACGTGGGTGCCCTTGCCTACCGCAAGCAGGCGACCGATCTGGTGCAGCTGCTGGAAGTGACCGCTGGCAGCTTTGCCGAACGTTATCGCGCGCACAGCCTGACGCTGAAGCTGAATCTGCCCGACAATGCCCCTTTCTTCGGCGATCCCGATCGCCTGATGCAGTTGTTCACTAACCTGCTGGAAAACAGCCTGCGTTACACCGACAGCGGTGGACGGGTTGAAGTGACGCTGAAGTATGAAGCCCCCCACTGGCACATTGAGTTTGATGACAGCGCACCGGGCGTAGACAGAGAACATCAGGTGCAGATTTTTGAGCGCTTTTTCCGCACCGAAGGCTCGCGCAATCGCGCCAGCGGCGGTTCGGGCCTGGGCCTGGCCATCTGTAAAAATATCGCAGATGCGCACGGCGGCGATATTCATGCGGCGCACTCTGATTTAGGTGGATTGAAAATCGCGCTACACTTGCGCTATGTTCCCCCTGTGTAGACGCTTATGAGCCAGGAAAACCACGACCCGCTGATTCTGGTGGTCGAAGATGAGCCGAAACTGGCGCAGCTGATGATCGATTATCTGCACGCCTCGAACTACCGTACCCATCACATCGCCGACGGCAATGCGGTGCTGGAGTATGTGCGCCAGACGCCACCCGACCTGATGCTGCTGGATTTGATGCTGCCGGGCACCGACGGCTTAACGCTGTGTCGCGAAATCCGTCGTCATTCCGAACTGCCGATTATTATGGTCACCGCCCGCACCGAAGAGATTGATCGGTTGCTGGGGCTGGAGCTGGGCGCGGATGACTACATCTGCAAACCCTTCAGCCCACGTGAAGTGGTGGCGCGGGTGAAAACGATTCTGCGCCGGGTCAAACGTTCAGCGGAAGAGCCGCAGAGCGCCTCGTTACTGCGGGTTGATGAGAGCCGCTTCTTCGCCAGCTGGCGCGAAAAGCCGCTGGATCTTACTCCGGCGGAGTTCCGGCTGCTGAAAACCCTGTCGCTGGAGCCGGGCAAGGTTTTTTCACGCGAACAGCTGCTCAACCATCTCTATGATGACTATCGCGTGGTCACGGATCGCACCATCGACAGCCATATCAAGAATCTGCGGCGCAAGCTGGAGAATCTCGACAGCGAGCAACCCTTTATCCGTGCGGTCTACGGCATGGGCTATCGCTGGGAAGCCGACGCCTGTCATTTGATCTAGTTTGATCCCGATCAATTTACTTCCCTTTTCTCACTGCCTACAATTCCGCACCTTTTGCAGGGCTTAGAGCTTATCCTAGTAGGCGTAATTGTTGCAGGCAGTCTGGACACGGACAGCGCGGAACAACCGGAGCGTACACGTAGTACGTGAGGATTGTGAGCACTGCCCAGGTTCAGACTGACAAATAAAATAGCCGAATGGGATAGGCTCTTAACGGCCCTGCACCTGCCGCTTAAGGCGGCATACTGACCTGACATCAGTGAGAACATCATGAAACCCGAACTGCTTTCCCCCGCCGGCACGCTGAAAAACATGCGTTTTGCCTTTGCTTATGGCGCCGATGCTGTCTATGCCGGCCAGCCACGCTACAGCCTGCGAGTGCGCAACAACGAATTTACCCACGAGAACCTCGCGCTGGGCATCAACGAAGCGCATGCGCTGGGCAAAAAATTCTACGTGGTGGTAAACATTGCGCCGCACAACGCCAAGCTGAAAACCTTTATTCGTGACTTAACGCCGGTGGTAGCGATGCGGCCTGACGCGCTGATCATGTCCGATCCCGGCCTGATCATGCTGGTGCGCGACGCGTTCCCGTCAATGCCGATTCACCTGTCGGTGCAGGCCAATGCGGTCAACTGGGCCACGGTAAAATTCTGGCAGCAGATGGGGCTGAGCCGGGTGATTCTGTCACGCGAGCTGTCACTGGAGGAGATCGCTGAGATCCGCCAGCAGGTGCCGGAGATGGAGCTGGAAGTGTTTGTTCATGGTGCACTCTGTATGGCCTATTCCGGTCGCTGTCTGCTGTCGGGCTATATGAACAAACGCGATCCGAATCAGGGCACCTGCACCAACGCCTGCCGCTGGGAGTATAAAGTGGCGGAAGGCCAGCAGGATGAAGTGGGAAATATTGTCGGCATTCATGAGCCCATCCCGGTACAGGATGTGACGCCCACGCTGGGCATCGGTCAGCCCACCGACAAGGTGTTTCTGCTGGAAGAGAAGATGAAGCCGGGTGAGGTGATGAGTGCGTTCGAAGATGAACACGGCACCTACATCATGAACTCGCGGGATCTGCGCGCAGTGGCACACGTGGAGCGGCTCAGCGAGATGGGCGTACATTCACTGAAGATTGAAGGACGCACCAAGTCCTACTACTACTGCGCCCGCACCGCGCAGGTTTATCGCCGGGCGATTGACGATGCCGCGGCCGGTAAGCCGTTTGACCCCTCACTGCTGTTAACGCTGGAAGGCCTGGCGCATCGTGGTTATACCGAAGGCTTCCTGCGCCGTCATACTCACGACAGCTACCAGAATTATCAGCAGGGTTTTTCGGTCTCGGATCGCCAGCAGTTTGTCGGTGAATTTACCGGCGAGCGTCGGGGCGAATGGGCGGAAGTGGCTGTGAAGAACAAGTTTATGCTGCACGATAGCGTGGAGATCATGACGCCCGAAGGCAACCTGAATGGCCAGCTGGATGCCCTGCAGAATGCGCGTGGCGAACCCACTGAGGTTGCACCCGGCGATGGCCATCGCGTCTGGCTGCGTGTGCCGGAAGAGGTCGATCTGCGTTTTGCGCTGCTGTTGCGCAATTTTGATCACGGCGAAGATACCCGTGATCCTCATAATCGTTTACTAACGGAAACAATTTGAGGAAATCAGAACAGGATCACAGACCCCTGCGCAGCGCTGCTTTATAGTCCCGCCTGCTGCTAACGAGTAACAACAAACGGCAGATTTACCAGGAACCACCTCATTTACCCGCCCGGCTCCCCCGTGCGGGTTTTCTTTTTTCTCTCTTTCGCCAATAATTTACTGCTGGCAGCTGTGCTATACATTCCCTTCTTACTCTGTAGATCTTCAAGGAACGCAAAATGGACAATAAACCGCTTACGCTGCTCATCCTGAATGGGAAAGGCGCGGGTAATGATGATCTGCGCGAAGCCATTACCACCCTGCGTGAAGAAGGCTTCGACATTGCGGTGCGTGTCACGTTTGAAAAAGGCGATGGCGACAGGTACGTCAGAGAGGCGATTGCGCTGCAGGCGGAGACCGTCGTAGCCGGTGGCGGCGATGGCACCATTAATGAGGTTGCCACTGCGCTGGCGGCATCAGATGCCGATCATCGCCCGGTGCTGGGCATCCTGCCGCTGGGCACTGCCAACGACTTTGCCACCAGCGTCGGTATTCCGGAAGAGATGGAACCGGCACTGCGACTGGCGATTCAGGGCAAAGCGCATGCCATCGACCTGGCCAGAGTGAACCAGAGCCACTACTTCATCAATATGGCGACGGGCGGATTTGGCACTCGCATCACCACAGAAACACCGGAAAAGCTGAAATCGGCGCTGGGCGGTGTCTCCTACTTTATTCACGGCCTGATGCGCATGGATACGCTGAAACCTGATACCTGCGAGATCAGCGGTCCCGATTTCGCCTGGCAGGGTGATGCACTGGTTATCGGTATCGGTAACGGGCGTCAGGCGGGCGGCGGTCAGCGCTTATGCCCTGGTGCGCTGATCAACGATGGCCGGCTTGACGTCAGTATTGTCACCGCGCAGGAGCTGCTGCCGACGCTGCTGCACTCGCTGACCGGCGACGATGACAACCCCGGCATCGTCACCACGCAGCTGGAGTCGCTGACGATTCGCTCTCCACACGAGATGACCTTTAACCTGGATGGTGAACCGCTCTCCGGGCGTGAATTCGTGATTGAGGTGATGGCGGGCGCGCTGAGCTGTCGCCTGCCGCCGCAGTGTGAACTCCTATCCTGAGTATGGGTCAGAGGGCGAAAGCCCCTTCAGATTTCTGACAAACTCACAGCTGAACGAATTTAGCAGCAACGCATTAGCTTAAAGCGTAGGGAACACGGGCAGAGGAGAAAAGCGTCCCGCGTCAGGGACGACATGGGCCGAGCATGCCAGGGATGGCGGCTTTTGCGACTTTCCGATCTGACTGTGTTCCCTTCGTCGGCTGGGTCTTACAGCCAGCAGGGGCAGACGCTGTCAATAATCTTAAGAGGGCGAAAGCCCCTTTTTCACGCTGGCCGCCCGTCGTTTTACTACCACGTCGCCCTTTTTGTCGCCAAATAATACGCCAGTTCATTACCCCCTTTCGCCCCAGGAAACAGTCTGTGACTGGCTTCACAACTCTGCCAGACTAACTTGTATGGTAGTATTAAACAGCGTACTTTTTCATCATTGAACGCTGACTGAAAGGCAACCAGGATGAAAATTGTTAAGGCGGAAGTATTCGTAACCTGCGCAGGCAGAAACTTTGTTACCGTGAAGATCACCACCGATCAGGGGCTGACCGGCGTGGGTGATGCCACGCTGAATGGCCGAGAACTGCCGGTCGCCTCCTACCTGAAAGATCACGTCTGCCCGCAGCTGATTGGCCGCGATGCGCATCAGATCGAAGACATCTGGCAATACTTCTATAAAGGCGCTTACTGGCGTCGTGGCCCGGTTACCATGTCTGCGATCTCGGCTGTCGATATGGCGCTGTGGGATATCAAAGGTAAAGCCGCCAACATGCCGCTCTACCAGCTGCTGGGCGGCGCTTCACGCACCGGCGTGATGGTCTATTGCCACACCACCGGCCACTCCATCGATGAAGTGATGGATGACTATGCGAAGCACAAAGAGCTGGGGTTCAAAGCGATCCGTGCGCAGTGCGGCGTACCGGGCATGAAAACCACCTACGGCATGGCAAAAGGTAAAGGCCTGGCCTACGAACCTGCGACCAAAGGTAACTGGCCGGAAGAGCAGCTCTGGTCAACCGAGAAATACCTCGATTTCACGCCAAAGTTGTTTGAGGCGATCCGCGACAAGTTTGGTTTCGATGAGCATCTGCTGCATGACATGCACCATCGCCTGACGCCGATTGAAGCGGCACGTTTCGGCAAAAGCGTGGAAGATTATCGTCTGTTCTGGATGGAAGATCCGACGCCTGCTGAGAATCAGGAATGCTTCCGTCTGATTCGCCAGCACACCGTCACGCCGATTGCGGTAGGCGAAGTGTTCAACAGCATCTGGGATTGTAAGCAGCTGATTGAAGAGCAGCTGATCGACTACATCCGCACCACTATCACCCACGCGGGCGGCATTACCGGGATGCGTCGTATCGCTGATTTTGCGTCACTCTATCAGGTGCGTACCGGCTCGCACGGTCCTTCGGATCTCTCCCCTGTCTGCATGGCGGCTGCGCTGCACTTTGACCTCTGGGTACCGAACTTCGGCGTGCAGGAGTACATGGGCTTTTCCGAACAGATGATGGAACTGTTTGATGCTAACTGGACCTTTGACCAGGGCTACATGCATCCAGGCGACAAGCCGGGCCTCGGCATTGATTTCAACGAGAAACTGGCGGCGAAATATCCCTATGAACCTGCCTATCTGCCGGTCGCCCGTCTTGAAGATGGCACCCTGTGGAACTGGTAAGGAGAACCCCATGAAAAGCGTAGTGATTGAACAGCCGGGTGAACTGGTGTTAGCTGAACGTCCACTGCCACAACCCGCGGCGGGCGAAGTCCGGGTTAAAGTGGCCTATGCCAGCATCTGTGGCTCTGACGTGCATATCTGGCACGGTCATAACCCGTTCGCGAAATATCCGCGAGTGATTGGTCATGAATTTTTTGGCGTGATCGATGCGGTGGGTGACGGTGTCGACGCGGCACGACTGGGCCAGCGCGTCGCGGTCGATCCGGTGGTAAGCTGCGGTCACTGCTATCCCTGCTCGGTAGGCCGTCCCAATGTCTGTACCACCCTGCAGGTGATTGGTGTGCACCGCGACGGCGGCTTCAGCGAGTATGCGCTGGCCCCGGCTAAAAATGCCTGGCACCTGCCGGACGCGATTCCCGATAAGCTCGCCAGCCTGATCGAGCCTTTCACTATCGCAGCCAACATCACGGCGTTTCTCAAGCCGCAGCCGGATGATGTGGCGCTGATTTATGGCGCCGGCCCGATGGGGCTCACCGCCATTCAGGTGCTGATGGGCGTCTATCAGGTGAAAAAGGTGATGGTGGTAGATCGCCTGCCGGAACGTCTGGCGCTGGCTGAGCAGAGCGGTGCCGATCAGCTGTTTGATAATAGCGAAATCCCGTTAGCGGCTCAGCTTGAGGGCGTGCAGCCCACGCTGATTATCGACGCGGCCTGCCATCCCTCCATTTTGGCAGAAGCCGCCGCCCTCGCCTCACCGGCCGCGCGCATCGGTCTGCTGGGCTTCTCCGGCGAACCGTGCAGCATTACTCAGCAAAGCCTGACCAGCAAAGAGCTGTCGCTGTTTACCTCACGTCTTAACAGCAACCGCTTCCCGCAGGTAATTGAATGGATGGAAAAGGGGTTAATCCAGCCAGAGAAGCTGGTCACCCACTACTTCCCGCTGCAGGAGATTGAACGCGCGATGACCCTGTTCGAAAAAGATCCGCGCACCTGCTGCAAAGTGATCCTTCAGATGGGTTAATGCCCGCTGAACACCAGGTGTCCTCTGCCGGTGTGTACCCGCCGGCATAATTAAAAAGATAAAACAGATCACGGAGTTTGTATGTTCAAGAATCTGCGCTGGACCCTCGTTTTGCTGCTGTTCCTGGTTTACATGATCAATTACCTCGATCGTGTTGCCCTGTCTCTGACCGTGCCGCTGGTTGAAAAAGATCTGGCGATTAATGCTGAGCAGTTCGGCATGATCTTCGGCAGCTTCTTCTTCGGCTACGCCCTGTTTAACTTTGTCGGTGGCCTCGCCACTGACCGCTATGGCCCCAAAATCGTGCTGGCCGTGGCCGTGGGTGCCTGGTCCATTTTCTGCGGTATGACCGCGCTGGCTACCGGCTTCTGGTCGCTGCTGATCCTGCGAGTGCTGTTCGGCATGGCTGAAGGCCCGATCTGCTCTTCGGCTAACAAGGCGATTAATGGCTGGTTCCCGAAGAAGCAGGCCGCCACGGCGATGGGCTTACTAAGTGCCGGATCACCGCTGGGCGGCGCGGTAGCCGGTCCGATCATCGGCTATCTGGCCCTGGCCTACGGCTGGCGTCCGGCCTTTGTGATCGTCTGCTGTATCGGTCTGGTATGGATGGCGTTCTGGCTCTTCTTTGCCGCTGATAATCCGGCGAAAAGCAAACTGGTCACCGAAAAAGAGCGTCTGCTGATCGATCGCCTGAAAGCCACCAGCCCGAATGACGAGGTCGACCTGTCTGAAACGCCGCATCCGTTTGGTTACTACCTGCGCCAGCCGATTATCCTGGTCACGGCGTTTGCCTTCTTCTGCTACAACTACATCCTGTTCTTCTTCCTGAGCTGGTTCCCGGCCTATCTGGTGCAGGCGCACGGCCTGGATATCAAATCGATGAGCATCACCACCATGATCCCGTGGATCGTCGGTTTCGTTGGCCTGGCGCTGGGTGGCTGGATCTCTGACAGAATCTTTAATATCACCGGCAAACTGTTGTTGTCCCGCAAAATTGTGCTGGTGGTCTCACTGCTGGCAGCCGCAATTTGTGTGGCACTGGCGGGTACGATAAAAGAGGTGGTTCCCGCCGTGATGATGATGTCGGTGTCCATTTTCTTTCTCTACATCACCGGCGCGATCTACTGGGCGATTATTCAGGATGTGGTGCACAAGAGCCGTATTGGCAGCATCAGCGGTTTTATCCATCTGGTGGGGAGCCTCTCCGGCATCATCGGGCCGATCGTCACCGGCTTTATTGTTCAGCACACCGGTAAGTTCGATAGCGCCTTTATCCTGGCGGGTTGTGTCGCCGCGCTGGGGGCTTTCCTGGTGCTGTTTGTGATTCGCAGTCCAAAACCTGAGGATAAACCGGTTTCGGTCTGAGTGTTGTTCCGCTAACAGAATGATGATTTTGGGGCGCTTTGCGCCCCGTTTGCCATAAGGACGGACTATGTTACAGATTGATCGCCTGCCCGCTGAGGTCCGGCGCCCCGCTTACGACCGCAGCCAGTTAAAAACCCGCATGGTGCATATCGGTTTTGGTGCGTTTCATCGCGCCCATCAGGCACTCTGCAGCGATAAGCTGGCTGAACAGGGCAGCGACTGGGGATACTGCGAAGTGAACCTCAACAGCGGCGCGCTGATTCACGCCCTGCGTGAGCAGCATCTGCTCTATACCCTGACAGAGGTGGCCGATAATTCCCTGCATACCCGGGTGATTGGTGTCATCACACAGGCGCTGCACGGTAAAAGTGACGGTATTGAGGCGGTGATTAACGCCATGAGTCAGCCTGAAGTGGCGATTGTCTCCATGACCGTCACTGAAAAAGGCTACTGCCATCAGCCCGCCAGTGGCAATTTAAATCCCGATCATCCCGATATCGTCCATGATCTGCAGCATCCGGATGCGCCGCGCTCGCTACCGGGTCTTATTCTGGCCGCGATCCGCCGCCGCCGTGACCAGGGGTTACCTGCCTTCAGCGTGATGTCCTGTGACAACATGCCGGAAAATGGTCACGTCACCCGTAATGTGATTGTGCAACTGGCCCGGCAGCAGGATCCGGAACTGGCAGAGTACATTCAGCAGCACATGACCTTCCCCTCAACCATGGTGGATCGCATCGTTCCGGCGATGACCGATGCGGCGTTTGCGGCCCTGAGCGCGCGCCTGGGTTCCAGCGACCCGGTTGCGGTTGAAGCGGAACCCTTCTTCCAGTGGGTTATTGAAGATAACTTCGTCAATGGTCGTCCGGCGTGGGAAAAGGCGGGCGCAGAACTGGTCAGTGATGTCCTGCCCTATGAAGAGATGAAACTGCGCATGCTGAATGGCAGCCACTCTTTCCTGGCGTACCTCGGCTTCCTGGCAGGTTATGAGTACATCAGCGACTGCATGGCCGATCCCCATTTCCGTGCCGCCGCCCGTTCCCTGATGATCGATGAGCAGGCACCCACACTGCGGACCCAGGGCGTGGATCTCAATGCCTATGCCGACTCGCTGATCGCTCGTTATGAAAACCGAGCGATTAAACATCGCACCGGACAGATTGCCACTGACGGCACACAGAAACTGCCACAGCGTATGCTCGACAGCCTGCGCTGGCACCTGCAGCACGGCAGTGACTGCGATTTGCTGCTGCTGGGCGTAGCGGGCTGGATGCGCTATGTCGGTGGCGTTGATGAACAGGGCCAGCCGATTGAAATCCGCGACCCGATGAAAGCGCAGCTCGCAGAGTGCGTTGCCGCCAGCGAAGAGGGTGAGCCTCGCGTACGGGCATTACTCGCCATCCGCGAAGTCTTCGGCGAGGATCTGGCGCAGAATGGCGACGTGGTCGCCCGGCTGACGGCCTGGTATCAGCAACTCACCACCCAGGGCGCACGAGCTACAGTGCATCAGTACCTGAACCGCAGCTAATGCTGCGGTCACAAAGCACTGGCGCAGGCGCAGTACCCTGATTAGACTGACACTTTCCCATCGTGCTGGCCTATGCCAGCCGTAATATGGATATTGCTGCATGTCGATCGCCTATACCATTACTACCAGCGAACCGGTAAATCAGCAGATTTACCGTTATCTGCGCAAAGATATTGTCACTTGCGCAATTCAGCCAGGTTCGCTGCTCTCTGAAAAAGAGGTCTCCGCACGCTTCAACGTTTCGCGCCAGCCGGTGCGTGAAGCGTTCATTAAGCTGGCTGAAGCCGGACTGGTACAGGTATTGCCGCAGCGCGGCACCTTCGTGCGCAAAATCTCCGCTAAGCGTGTCGCGGATGGCCGTTTTATCCGTGAGGCGGTGGAAGTGTCGGTAGTGCGGCGGGCAGCGTTGGAGATTGACGATCCTGCTCTGATGGCGCTGGAACACAATCTGCAGTTGCAGCGCATGGCCGCCGGACGGCATGACAGCCAGGCTTTCCTCACTCTGGATGATGAGTTTCATCGCCTGATCGCTGAAAGCATTGACTGCAAGCTTGCCTGGGAGACGGTGGAAAACATCAAAGCGGCAATGGACCGGGTGCGGTTTCTGACGCTGAGTGAAGTCTCACCACCGGAGAGGCTGATTGAGCAGCATGAAGAGATTTTTGCCGCGCTGAAGCGCCATGATGCCGATGCCGCCGAAGCAGCGATGCGCCGTCACCTGCAGGAGATGATCTTCTCAATCACCCCGATTGCCGAGCGCAACAGCGCCTGGTTTGAAGCCCCCTGAAACTGAAACTGCCCGCACTGCCTGAATACCAGGTCGATGCGGGCCTTCGCCTTTACCACCATTGGTGAAAATGGTGCACCGGTCCAATCCCCTTTCCGACCTCCAGCGAATCCGCCTTTAACAGCGCCTGCTGCAACCAGTTTTTGGCTTCCTCAATCGTCTCTGCCCAGTCAGCATGGCGCGGACGTAACGCGGCTAAGGCGGCCGACAGCGTGCAGCCGGTGCCATGGGTATGACGGGTATGCACGCGTGGCGTGCTGAATCGCTGTTCTGCTGAGTGAGTAATCAGCCAGTCCGGACTCTCCGCTGCCGCCAGATGACCACCCTTCATCAGCACCGCCTGACAGCCAAGTGCCAGCAAGGCCCGTCCCTGCTCGCGCATCTCCGCCTCATCGGTGGCGATAGCGCAATCCAGCAATGCCGCCGCTTCCGGCAGATTTGGCGTGATGAGCGACACCTGCGGTAATAACTGCTCACGTACGCTGGCCACGGCGTCTGGCGAGAGCAGCGCATCGCCACTTTTCGCGACCATCACCGTATCCAGCACCACAAACGGGATCTCAGCACGCCTCAGCCGGGCCGCAACCTGTTCCACAATGGCCGTTTCAGAAAGCATGCCGATTTTTGCGCTGTCGATACGCACGTCATCCAGTACCGAATCGAGCTGGGCGGCAACAAAGTTCGGTTCAATGCGATAAACCCACTGCACGCCCTGCGTGTTCTGCGCCACCAGTGCGGTAATCACACTGGTGCCGTAGGCGCCCAGGGCGGAGAAGGTTTTCAGATCGGCCTGAATGCCTGCGCCACCGCTGGGATCGGTACCGGCTATCGTCAGAGCATTAATGCGCTTCATGCTCCACCTCCAGCATCCAGAGTGCATCAATAAATGCGGTGGCAAAGCTGCCCGGCCCGGCTGCCTGCGCCGCCGCCTTTCCCCCCGCCAGGGCCATGACCTGACAGGCGGCCGCCACGTTCATCAGCCGATCGCCCGGCAGAGCACTGAATCCCGCGACCACGGCAGAGAGCGCGCAGCCGGTCCCGACCACCCGCGTCATTAACGGGCTTCCGCCGCTGATGGCGAGGATTCGCTGACCGTCGGTGGCATAGTCCACTTCGCCGGTGACAATGACCAGCGAATGCCAGGTCTCAGCGAGTTGCTGTGCCGCATCGAGTGCTGCATCCGCCTGATGCAGCGTATCAACACCGCGCCCGCCACTGGCCTGCTGCGCCAGCGCCAGAATCTCTGACGCATTACCGCGGATCACCGCCGGTTGCTGGCTGAGCAGCTGCTGACAGAAGTCACTGCGCAGCGTCAGCGCGCCGACGGCGACCGGATCGAGTGTCCAGGGGGTTCCCGCCTCACTGGCGGCGGTGACGGCAGCCTGCATCGCCTGCTGACGCTCACGGGTTAAGGTGCCGACGTTAATCAGCAACGCATCGGCAAAGCGGCTGAACTGTGCCGCTTCGTCAGCATCGATCACCATTGCCGGTGAGGCATTGAGTGCCAGCAGGACGTTGGCAGTGAAATTCTGGACCACGTCATTGGTCATGCAGTGCACCAGCGGTGACTGACGGCGGAAAGTGTGCAGAACGGGCGCGAAGTGCGCGGCAGAAAGGTGTTGAGATTGATGTGTCATCGTTGTTCCCAACCGGCGAACAAGAAGGCGAATGCGGTCAGGCATCAGACTTCCCTACGCTGGCATTATCCAGATCAGGTAATACGGGTATTTCTCAGCCTTCACAAAGAAGGGCACCCCGAGTCGTGTTACGGCTTGCAGCATAGGCAAGGCGTACCGTTAAAGCAAGCCGGGAAAATAATCGGAACTGAAACAATTCACATGATCCCGATCAACTCTCAGCAGTACAAAAAAAGGCTTAATGCTGCGGGTTATCGGGATACCTCTTTCTAGGTAGCCCTGTTTATTACCCTGACGGGTAATATTTCCCGCAGGGATTCTGGTGACCCTATAATAATTAACCTGCCCGCAGCATCATCGTAAAAAACACTTTATTTCAGTGAGTTAATAAACTTCTGGAGCAGAAATTCATACTATTCAGGATGTATGATGCGATTATCAGCGCTTATTCCTCACCGCCATCGATGGCAGGATATTATTATTGAACGTCGGGGTGCTATCGCGCCAAATGGCAGATCTTATCTTTCCACCTATATTTCCGCGCACTGTGCGGGCTGCGGCGAAATCATTCATCGCGTCTATTATCGCGATATCAGTGACCAGCAGGCACGCCGCTGGTTAGGCTAGCGTCCCTGCTGCGCTCAATCCGGACACCGTTATAGTTAACAGTTAGTTAGCAATTTGTTAGTCTGGTAACTAATCATCGTCTGACCAGACTCTCCCTATGCCACTGCTGTTTGAAAGCCTTAGCCATCAAATTTATCTGTCAGCTCCGCTGTTTATCCTGATTTTGCTGGGATACTGCCTGACGCGCCTCGGAAAATGGCCCGCCAGCATCAGTGAAGGGATGAACCGTTTTGTGTTTAACGTCGCGCTGCCCTGCATGCTGTTTCGGGTGATGAGCACCTTCTCGCAAAGTCCGCCGGTGGATGCGCGCCTGCTCCTGGCCTTCTTCGGCAGTTGCCTGCTGGTTTTTATCGTGGGAAGAGTGCTGGCAACAAGGCTGTTTAATCTGGATGGCGTGGCGGCTTCGGTCTTTGCGCTGGGTGGCATCTTTTCCAATAACGTGATGCTGGGGATCCCGGTAGCTACGGTGCTGCTCGGGCCAGAAGCCCTGCCCCCGGTGGCGCTGGTGCTGGTGTTTAACAGCCTGATCCTCTGGACCTTACTCACCGTTTCGGTCGAGTGGGCAAAACAGGGCAACTTCTCGCTGGAAGGCGTCTGGCGCACTCTGATTGGGGTGGTAAAAAATCCACTCATCATCGGCATTCTCAGCGGAACGGCCTGGAGTTTTCTGCAGCGTCCTTTGCCAATGCTCGCCGCGGAACCGTTAAAGATGCTGGCTTCACTGGCCGCGCCGCTGTCGCTGGTCACGCTGGGCATGAGCCTGGCGCACTATCGGGTGCGGGACGGACTTAAAGAGAGCTATACCATCTGCCTGCTGAAGCTGATACTGCAGCCGATGACGGTATGGGCGATTGCCTGGCTGACCGGCTTGCCGCCGCTGGAGAGTAAAGTGGTGGTATTGCTGGGCTCGATGGCGGTCGGAGTTAACGTCTATCTGATGTCGCAGAAGTTCAATGTCATTCCTGGCCCGGCGGCGGCGAGTATGCTCTTTTCTACGATATTTGCGGCGGTGACGACGCCAGTATGGATGATGCTGATGACGCTGGCGGGCTATTAATAAAAAAGCCCTTCAGCATGGATGCTGAAGGGCTGTTGTCTGGCTGACGAAACGTTATTCAGCAGACTTAGTGCGGATCAGATAATCAAACGCGCTCAGTGAGGCTTTGGCACCTTCGCCGCTGGCGATGATGATCTGCTTGTACGGCACGGTGGTGCAGTCACCCGCTGCGAATACGCCTTTCAGGCTGGTTTCGCATTTACCGTCGATGATGATCTCACCCATTTTGTTGCGCTCAACCGCGCCTTCCAGCCATGGGGTGTTCGGCAGCAGACCAATCTGAACGAAGATACCGGAGAGCGGCAGCTCGTGGGTGGTCTGCGTCGTACGGTCAATATAGTGCAGACCGGTCACTTTGGTGCCGTCGCCTTTCACTTCAGTGGTCTGCGCGTTCAGGATCACATCAACGTTCTTCAGACTGCGCAGTTTATCCTGCAGCACCTGGTCGGCACGCATCTCACCGGCAAACTCCAGCAGCGTAACGTGTTCAACGATACCCGCCAGGTCAATGGCCGCTTCAACACCGGAGTTACCGCCGCCGATTACCGCCGTGCGCTTGCCTTTGAACAGTGGGCCATCGCAGTGCGGGCAGTAGGTGACGCCTTTGGTGCGGTACTCTTCTTCACCCGGCACACCCATGTTGCGCCAGCGTGCGCCAGTCGCCAGGATGATGCTGCGTGATTTCAGTACTGCGCCGGAGGCGGTCTCGATGGCGTGCAGTCCGCCCTCTTTCGCCGCCGGAATCAGTTTGATGGCGCTCTGGCTTTCGATGACGTCCACGTTGTAATCATCAACGTGTGCGCGCAGTGCACCTGCCAGCTTTGCCCCTTCAGTTTTTGGCACGGAGATATAGTTTTCGATATCCACCGTGTCCAGCACCTGGCCGCCAAAACGCTCGCCCAGCAGACCAGTACGGATACCTTTACGTGCTGAGTAGACCGCTGCCGCTGCGCCCGCCGGGCCGCTGCCGATAATCAGGACTTCGTAGGCGTCACGCTTGTTCAGCTCTTCCGCTGCGCGTTTATCGGCGTTGGTGTCTACTTTGCTGACGATTTCCGCCAGGCTCATGCGGCCCTGACCAAACTCTTTACCGTTGAGGTAAACCGCTGGCACGCCCATCACGTTACGTTCCTGAATCTCATTCTGGAACAGGCCACCGTCAATAGCGGTATGGCTGATGCGCGGGTTAATCACCGCCATCAGGTTCAGCGCCTGAACCACGTCAGGGCAGTTATGGCATGAGAGTGAATAATAAGTTTCGAAATGGAAGTCACTGTCCAGCGCCGCGATCTGATCCAGCAGGCTCTGTGCTTCTTTCGACGGATGTCCACCGGTCTGTAACAGTGCCAGCACCAGTGAGGTAAATTCGTGACCCAGTGGAGAACCGGCAAAACGCGGGCCGCTGTTCGAACCTGGGTTAGTGATCAGAAATGAGGGCTTACGCACCTGACGATCGTTCTCTTCGCGGAAGCTGACTTTGTCAGACAGGCCGGCGATATCAACCAACAGTTCACGGATCTCGGTTGATTTTGCACCCTCATCCAGGGTGGCGATCAACTCAACAGGTTTGGTTAATTTCTCAAGGTAGGCCTTGAGCTGCGTCTTCAAATTTGTGTCGAGCATAGTGATATCCTGGTCAAAAAATCGGGTGCCGCAGCACCCGATTGGAGAATGATCGAAAGGGCGAAGCGGAATTAGATTTTGCCAACCAGGTCCAGGGACGGAGCCAGTGTTGCATCACCTTCTTTCCATTTAGCCGGGCACACTTCACCTGGGTGAGAAGCCACGTACTGAGCCGCTTTCACTTTGCGCAGCAGGTCAGAGGCGTCACGGCCAATGCCTTCAGCAGTGATTTCGATAGCCTGGATAACGCCTTCCGGGTCAACGATGAACGTACCACGGTCAGCCAGACCTTCGTCTTCACGCATGATTTCGAAGTTACGGGTCAGCGCGCCAGTCGGGTCACCGATCATCGCGTACTGAATTTTCGCGATGGTGTCTGAAGAACCGTGCCAGGCTTTGTGGGTAAAGTGGGTGTCGGTAGAAACGGAGTAGATATCTACGCCCAGTTTCTGGAATTCTTCGTAGTGGTCAGCCACGTCGCCCAGTTCGGTCGGGCAGACGAAGGTAAAGTCAGCTGGATAGAAGAAGAACACACTCCATTTACCTTCAACGTCTTTCTCGGTTACGTCGATGAATTCGCCGTTTTTGAATGCTGCGTTTTTGAACGGCTTGATTTTGGTATTGATAATAGACATCTGTGGCCTCCGTTAAAATATGTGATGCAGGTTACATAATTTTCGGGCCAACATCTAATACGCGGTCGTTATCAATCTGATAAACGAAAGCTATCAAACGCTGAGAGCCTGATGCTCTCTGGCCCGGCTGGCAGTGTACAGCGATTTTCGTGACATTTAACCCGCTTTATCTTTTCGCCCGTCTTCGCGAATCACTGCTAGTTTTGTAAGACAAGATGATAAGGGAGCTGACCTGTGGAGATTCGTCCGTTTACGGAAGCCGATCGTCCTTTCCTGCGTACGCTGTTTCTGGCGGCGCGGCGACACAACTGGCGCTGGCTCGACGGCAGCGAGTGGCAGCTGGAAGATTTTGATGGGGTCATTCTGGGGGAAACCGTTCTGGTCGCGGAAGCTGAGGGACAGCGCGTCGGATTTGCGGGGCTGCTGGAAAACGACAACTTCCTGCACAGCCTTTATGTCGATCCCGACTGGCAGGGACGGGGCGTGGGTAGCGCTTTACTTGAAGCCGTTGAAGCTCGCTTTACCTCAACCGGTGCGCTGAAGTGCCTGCAGAAGAACAAAGCGGCGCAGGCCTTTTATCTGCAACATGGCTGGAAGATGATTTCACAGGGCGAAGGCGAGCACGGCGGCTACGTGTTGATGCACTACCCGCTGGCCTCACACTATGCCAGCGGGTCGGGTCGGGCTTAAAGCGCGCGGAAGGCGATGTCGGCGGGGATCACGTCGCCCTGCCAGTAAAGCTGAGCCGCAACGCGTCCGGCCAGCTGGCGATAGAGCGCGGTAAATTCGCTGTCGGGACGGCGAATTACCGTCGGTTCACCTTCATCAAGATCTTCACGCAAATCGATGTGCAGCGGCAACTGGGCCAGCAGTTGCGTCTGGTAATCCTCCACCAGTTTCTGCGCGCCACCGGTGCCAAAGATGGGCTCGTGGAAGCCACACTGACTGCAGATATGCAGGCTCATGTTTTCCACCACGCCGAGCACCGGCACATTGACCTTTTCAAACATCACCAGCCCTTTGCGGGCATCAATCAGGGCGATGTCCTGCGGCGTGGTCACTACCAGCGCGCCGGTGACCGGCACGTTCTGCGCCAGCGTCAGCTGAATGTCGCCGGTGCCGGGTGGCATATCCAGCACCAGATAATCCAGCTCCGGCCACATCGTCTCATTCAGCAGCTGCATCAGTGCTTTGCTGGCCATCGGCCCGCGCCACACCATCGCATTGTCGTCTGTCACCAGATAGCCGATGGAGTTTGTGGCTAGCCCGTGTGCCATGATCGGTGCCATATGAGTGCCATCCGGCGAGGTCGGGCGTTGATCCTGGGTGCCGAGCATGTTCGGCACTGACGGGCCATAGATATCGGCGTCCAGAATCCCGACCCGTGCGCCTTCGGCTGCCAGCGCCAGCGCCATGTTCACGGCGGTGCTGGATTTACCGACGCCGCCTTTGCCGGAGCTGACTGCAATAATGTTTTTAACCCCGTTCACACCCGGCTGGTTTTTCACCCGCTTCAGGGTGGCAATATCGTGGCTGAGCCGCCAGTCGATGGCACTGGCGCCGGTCTGACGCAGCAGGTCGGCGCTGACCTGCTCTTTAAGGTCGTCGAACCCGCTGGCCCAGGCAAACGGCATCAGCAGTTCCACATGCAGCGTTCCATCCAGCTGCGCCACATGATGCAACGCCTTCAGGGCGGTGAGATTCTGCTTAAGGGTCGGATGCTCAAAGCTTCTCAATACGCCGGCCACGATGGCGCGCAGGCCCTCTGGCGTATGCGGTTCCCGGGATTGTACTGTCATCCCCTGCTCCTTATTTCTGCTGTGCTTACGCTGTGTTTCAGCGATGTATTGTCAATGATATCAGATGCTCGTGGATCTGCGGCGACTGGCAGGGGTGAATCCCTTGTGTTTACGCAGGAGAAGCCTTCAGTTACCATCTAAGCCCGTTTTTTCAATCAACAGAAAGCTACGCAAACTATGACTCAAGTCGCTAAAAAAATTCTGGTAACGTGCGCACTGCCTTACGCGAACGGATCAATCCATCTCGGCCACATGCTCGAGCATATCCAGGCAGACATTTGGGTGCGTTATCAGCGAATGCGTGGCAATCAGGTTTACTTCATCTGCGCCGATGATGCGCATGGCACGCCGATCATGCTGAAAGCTCAGCAGCTAGGCATTGCACCGGAGCAGATGATTGCAGAGATGAAAAGCGAGCATGAAGCCGACTTTGCCGGTTTCAACGTCAGCTATGACAACTATCATTCGACTCACGGCGACGAAAACCGTGAGCTGTCTGCACTGATTTACGGCCGTCTGAAAGAGAACGGTTTTATTAAGAACCGCACCATCTCGCAGCTTTACGATCCGGAAAAAGGGATGTTCCTGCCGGACCGTTTTGTGAAAGGCACCTGCCCGAAATGTAAATCGCCTGACCAGTATGGCGACAACTGTGAAGTCTGCAGCGCGACCTACAGCCCGACCGAGCTGATCGATCCGAAATCAGTGGTATCCGGTGCGACGCCAGTCCTGCGCGACTCCGAGCACTTCTTCTTTGATCTGCCGTCTTTCAGCGCCATGCTGCAGGCCTGGATCCGCTCCGGTGCGCTGCAGGATCAGGTGGCGAACAAGATGCAGGAGTGGTTTGAATCGGGCCTGCAGCAGTGGGATATCTCCCGCGATGCGCCCTATTTCGGCTTTGAAATTCCGGACGCGCCAGGCAAATATTTCTACGTCTGGCTGGATGCGCCTATCGGTTACATGGGCTCGTTCAAAAACCTGTGCGACAAGCGCGGCGACATCGACTTTGACGAATTCTGGCGTAAAGACTCGACGACCGAGCTGTATCACTTCATCGGTAAAGATATCGTCTACTTCCACAGCCTGTTCTGGCCAGCGATGCTGGAAGGCAGCAACTTCCGCAAGCCAAACAACCTGTTTGTACACGGCTATGTCACCGTCAACGGTGCCAAGATGTCGAAGTCGCGCGGCACCTTTATTAAGGCCAGCACCTGGCTGCAGCATCTGGATGCCGACAGCCTGCGTTACTACTACGCGGCAAAACTCTCTTCACGTATCGACGATATCGACCTGAATCTGGAAGATTTCGTCCAGCGCGTGAATGCTGACATCGTTAACAAAGTGGTTAACCTGGCGTCACGTAACGCGGGCTTTATCACCAAACGCTTTGACGGCAAACTGGCAGCAGAGCTGGCCGATCCGGCGCTCTACCAGACCTTCGTTGATGCGTCAGAAAAGATTGGTGACGCGTGGGCAGCACGCGAATACAGCCGTGCTATCCGTGAAATCATGGCGCTGGCTGACCTGGCGAACCGTTATGTCGATGAACAGGCTCCGTGGGTGGTGGCGAAGCAGGAAGGCCGCGATGCCGATCTGCAGGCTATCTGCTCAATGGGTATTAACCTGTTCCGCATTCTGATGACCTGGCTGAAGCCGGTACTGCCATCACTGAGCGCCCGTGCAGAAGGCTTCCTCAACTGTGAACTGAGCTGGGATGCAATTGCGCAGCCGCTGCTGGATCATCAGGTTGCGCCGTTCAAAGCGCTCTACAGCCGCATTGAAATGGCGAAAGTCGAAGGACTGATTGAGGCTTCGAAAGAGGATGCCGCTGCCGCCAGTTCACCGGCCGCCACGGGCCCGCTAGCCGATGCGCCGATCGGTGAAACCATCACCATTGATGATTTCGCCAAAGTCGATATGCGCGTCGCGCTAATTGAGCAGGCGGAACTGGTGGAAGGTTCGGACAAGCTGCTGCGTCTGCAACTTGACCTGGGCGGCGAGAAGCGTCAGATCTTCTCAGGTATTCGTGCCGCCTATCCTGATCCCGCCGTGCTGGTCGGTAAAATGACCATTATCGTGGCTAACCTGGCGCCGCGTAAAATGCGCTTTGGTATCTCTGAAGGCATGGTGCTGTCAGCGGGTCCGGGCGGCAAAGATCTGTTCGTACTCTCCGTCGACAGCGGTGCTGTACCGGGTATGCCGGTTAAGTAATCGCCTGCCGACGCTCAAAAGGTTAAGCGCAGTGCCGTTCTGAACCCTTCGCGCCGTATCACTGGCGCGAAGGGTTATTTTCCCCGCTTCGCATTCTCACCGCTACTGCCCCGCTTCCTTGTGCTGAAACGCTTTGCCCGTTGCTGCTACTCCGCGGCATAAATGTGATCGCTAGCACGCTAAGCGGTTAATGCGTATGATGAAGCTCAGTGAAAACAGGAGCCTGCCATGCTCACCGTGCTGTCTGTCTGCGGACAATATCTTCGCGCCTTTATCATCATTTATCTCTGCTTATACGCTGGTATCGGCATCGCTTCGCTGCTGCCCATTAAGCTGCCTGGCAGCATCCTGGGAATGCTCATTCTGTTCGCCCTGCTGGCGTCGCAAATCCTGCCGGTCAGTTGGGTAAAACCGGGCTGTCATCTGCTGATTCGCTATATGGCGCTGCTGTTTGTGCCAATCAGCGTCGGGGTGATGAGCTACACCGATATCCTCACCGCACAGTTTGGCCCGATTGTTGTCTCCTGTGTGGTCAGTACTTTCCTGGTGCTCTCTATTGTCGGCGTCAGCGCCCACCAGCTTCACAGCCGCCGTCCGGCCGGAGAGTCAGCCGATGAGTGACATATGGTGGTCACTGCCACTGACGCTGGCGGCCTTTTTTCTGGCGCGCAAGCTGGCGATACGGCTGAAAATCTCGCTACTTAATCCGCTGCTGGTCGCGATGGCGATCATTATCCCGATACTGCTGCTGTTGCAGCTTCCTTACTCGCGCTATTTCGCCGGTAGCCAGATTCTTAATCAGCTGCTGCAACCGGCGGTGGTGGCGCTGGCACTGCCGCTGTATGAGCAGATGCATCAGATCCGCGCCCGCTGGAAATCGATTATTGGCGTCTGCTTTATCGGCAGCCTGACCGCCATGATCTCAGGCACCGCCATTGCCCTGTGGATGGGTGCCACACCCGAAATTGCCGCCACCATCGTGCCTAAATCCGTGACCACGCCCATCGCGATGGCCGTCTCCGGCTCGCTGCACGGCATCCCCGCCATCAGCGCTATCTGCGTGCTGATTGCGGGTGTACTGGGGGCGGTATTCGGACACACGGTGCTGAATCTGCTGGGCGTGAAATCGAAAGCGGCGCGTGGACTGGCAATTGGCAATGCGTCGCATGCGCTGGGCACCGCGCGCGCCGCGGAACTTGACTATCAGGAAGGGGCATTCAGCTCTCTGGCGCTGGTGATCTGCGGCATCATCACCTCCCTGCTGGCACCCTTTATTTTTCCGCTGCTGATGCACTGGTTTGGCTGAAAGTTTGCGAGAGATCTCGCAAAGTTGAAACATGCAACACAGGTTACATTGTCAGAGCGATGTGGATCACATATAAACCGGTGACTGGCACATCACCCTGCTGAATTTAATGAGGCTCACATGCATTCCCGTTTCCTCTCTGCTTTTGAGGCATTGCCGTCAACGCTGCAAACTGCACTCGCTCCCCTGCTGGACGATCCCAATTTTCACGCGGTGCTCAGCGCCGACCAGGTCGCCGCACTGCAGCAGCAGACGCAGATGGATGCCGATACGCTGGCGCTGACGCTGCTGCCGCTGGCGGCGTCCTGCGCCGTTGCCACCGTCTCCCATTTCAACGTCGGGGCGATTGCCCGTGGCGTGAGCGGCAACTGGTACTTCGGGGCTAACATGGAATTTGTCGGCACGCCGATGCAGCAGACGGTTCACGCTGAGCAGAGCGCCATTACTCATGCATGGCTGCGCGGTGAGCGCCAGCTTGAGACCATCACCGTGAACTACACGCCGTGCGGTCACTGCCGTCAGTTTATGAATGAACTGAACAGCGGCACCAGCATTCGCATCAGCCTGCCGCAGCGTGCAATCAGCACCTTGGCCGATTATCTGCCGGATGCCTTTGGCCCGCGCGATCTCGACATCACGACCTTCCTGATGGACGAGGTGGATCACGGCTATGTGGCCGAAGGTGATGAGCTGGTGCAGGCTGCGGTTGCCGCCGCCAATGCCAGCCACGCGCCCTACAGCCAGTCCCATGCGGGTGTTGCGCTGCTCACCACGGATGACAAGATTGTGGCTGGTCGTTATGCGGAAAATGCTGCGTTTAACCCGAGCTTCCCACCGCTTCAGGCAGCACTGGTCCTGCTGAACATGCAGGGCGGCGATGTTCGTCAGATAAAAAAAGCGGTTTTAGCCGAAGTAGAAAATGCCACGTTAAGCCAGTTCGCCGCCACGCAGGCGACGCTTGAGACATTTGGTTGCGGTGAGCTGCTGCAGGTGACGCTGAACAAAGCATAACCCGCTGTCAGAGAGGCCACAGTTTTGTGAGCTTTTATTAACAAACGCTGTACTTCTGTGGGAAATTTCATAGGATCTGGCGCCAGAATTCACGTCATTACAAATTACTCTGAATAATTCAGGTTGCAGGATAGCAGCACGGTCGTGACTGTTTCTGCAGCGGTTACCCTGCCGCTGCCGGACCTGCAGTCTGAGCTATAACGGGTGAGAAAACTGGCGCTACCTTTCCGGCGTGACGCCAGACAACACTGCAACCGGAGCATTACCGCATGGAACTCGACTACGAAAGTAAACGCCCGCTGTATATCCCTTATGCTGGCCCGATTTTGCTGGAATTCCCCCTGCTGAACAAAGGCAGCGCCTTTAGCATCGAAGAACGTAACGAATTCAACCTCAACGGTCTGCTGCCAGAAGCGGTGGAATCAATTGAAGAGCAGGCGCAGCGTGCCTGGCGTCAGTTCCAGGACTTCAAAAACAATAACGATAAGCATGTCTACCTGCGTAACATCCAGGACACCAACGAAACGCTGTTCTATCGCCTGCTGGATAACCATCTCGAAGAGATGATGCCCATCATCTATACCCCCACCGTCGGCGCAGCCTGCGAACACTTCTCTGAAATCTACCGTCGTGCGCGTGGCGTATTCATCTCCTACCCAAACCGCGACCGCATCGAAGATATGCTGCAAAACGCCACCAAGCAGAATGTGAAGGTGATTGTGGTGACCGATGGCGAGCGCATCCTGGGCCTGGGCGATCAGGGCATCGGTGGGATGGGTATCCCGATTGGTAAGCTGTCACTCTATACCGCCTGTGGCGGCATCAGCCCGGCTTACACCCTGCCGGTGGTGCTGGATGTCGGCACCAATAACCAGCAGTTGCTGAACGATCCGCTCTATATGGGCTGGCGTCATCCGCGCATTACTGGCGAAGAGTACGACGAGTTCGTGAACGAATTTATTCAGGCCGTTAAGCGCCGCTGGCCGAAAGTACTGTTGCAGTTTGAAGATTTTGCCCAGAAGAACGCCATGCCGCTGCTGAACCGCTATCGCGATGAGGTCTGCTGCTTTAACGATGATATTCAGGGCACCGCCGCCGTTACTGTCGGCACGCTGATTGCCGCCAGCCGCGCAGCCGGTAGCCGCCTGTGCGAGCAGAAAGTGGTGTTCCTGGGTGCCGGTTCTGCGGGTTGTGGTATCGCTGAACAGATCATCGCGCAGATGAAATCAGAAGGCCTGAGCGACGCGGAAGCCCGTGGCCGGGTGATGATGGTGGATCGCTTTGGTCTGCTGACGGACAAGCTGCCTAACCTGCTCGATTTCCAGAGCAAGCTGGTGCAGAAGAGCGAAAGCCTGCAGCACTGGGATGTGACCAATGATGCAATCTCGCTGCTGGATGTGGTGCGTAATGCGCAGCCCGATATTCTGATTGGTGTTTCCGGCCAGCCGGGCCTGTTCACCGAAGAGATCATCCGTGAGATGCACAAGCACTGTAAGCGCCCTATCGTGATGCCGCTGTCGAACCCGACATCACGCGTGGAAGCGACGCCAGCCGATATTATCGCCTGGACTGACGGTGCTGCGCTGGTCGCAACCGGCAGCCCGTTCTCGCCGGTGAGCTGGAACGGTAAAACTTACCCGATTGCACAGTGCAATAACTCGTACATCTTCCCGGGCATTGGTCTGGGTGTGATTGCCGCAGGTGCCAGCCGTGTTACCGATACGATGCTGATGACCGCCAGCCGCGCGCTCGCCGACTGCTCTCCGCTGGTGAACGAAGGCGAAGGCCCGGTGCTGCCTGAGATTAAAGATATTCAGGGCGTGTCGAAAATCATTGCGATGGAAGTGGGTAAAGCCGCTCAGCTGGCCGGTGTCGCCGTGGTGACCTCTGAAGATGTGTTGTCACAGGCTATCGCCAACAACTTCTGGCTGCCGCAGTATCGTCACTATCGTCGTACCTCAATTTAATCTTCCCGCTGCCGGATCGCCCTTGATCCGGCAGTGTTCAAAAAGAGTACAGCCAGCCGGCAGTAACTTGCTTCGCTGCGGCTGCTCAAGTAGCCTTGTCCCATCTCAACATTCTGACATCGAGTCTCCAGGCGCATGCTGAAACGCGTTCTCATTGGTCTGCTTTTCATCATCTTACTAATGGTGGCAACGGCGCTCGGCCTTGATCGCTGGATCAGCTGGAAAACTGCGCCTTTTATCTACGAAAATGTTGCCTCATTGCCGCATCGTCAGGTGGGCGTGGTACTGGGTACAGCTAAATATTATCGTACCGGCGTCATTAATCAGTATTACCTCTATCGTATGCAGGGTGCGCTGAATGCCTATAACAGCGGCAAGGTGAATTATCTGCTGCTCAGCGGTGATAACGCGCTGCAAAGCTATAACGAGCCGATGACGATGCGCCGCGATCTTATCAAAGCTGGTGTTGATCCAGCTGATATCGTGCTCGATTATGCCGGGTTCCGGACGCTGGATTCGATTGTGCGCACCCGCAAAGTGTTTGATACCAACGACTTCATTATTATCACGCAACGCTTCCACTGTGAGCGCGCGCTGTTTATCGCCCTGCAGCTGGGTATTCAGGCGCAGTGTTATGCGGTACCTTCACCGAAAAACATGCTGAGCGTGCGCTTCCGTGAAGTGGGTGCCCGGCTGGGCGCACTGGCGGATCTCTTCCTGCTCAAGCGTGAACCCCGTTTCTTAGGCCCGCTGGTGCCGATTCCCGCCGTACACGATGTTCCTGAGGATGCACAGAGTTACCCGGCGGTGACGCCAGAGCAGCTGCTGGAGCTGGAACAGAAGCTGCGGAAATAGCTGACGTTCAGCGGTTTAATGAAACTCTGTTATATGCGCTGAGCTGCAGTCTGGCAGCAAGGTACAAGACTCAGGGAGCTTACGCCTTTCGCAAAGACGCAAAAGACGCCATCCCTGGCAGGCTCAGCGCGGGCGATTACGCACCTCATCCCTGAGGTGCGCCCGTAAACGTGCCAACGCTTTGCGTTGTTCAAAAACGCTCCCGGCGTTTTTGTCCATGGCCCGCGATGCTTTGCTGCAGGCGTACGCTCCCATCGTTTTAAGTGGGTGAGTCGTCTGTTTGAATTCCCTGAGGCTTAGGCGAATCTAACAGCAATAAAAAAGCCTGAAGCGCAGGGAACACGGTCAGAAGAGGAAAGCGTCCCGCGCCAGGGACGGCGCGGGCCGAGCGTGCCATGGATGGCGGCTTTTGCGTCTTTCCGATCTGACCGTGTTCCCTGCGCATACTCCGTATCAAAGCAGCAACTCCAGCACTTATCCCATTAAAAGCTCCCTACGCCAGGGATGTTATAGGCCGGGCATGTAACGGATAACAGATTTTGCGTCTTTTCGATCTGACCGTGTTCCCTTCGCATACTCCGTCTCAAATCAACGCTCCCAGCACTCACCCCCATAAAAAAAGCGACCCGAAGGTCGCTTTTTTAGCGTTGAATCAGTCTTACTTCTTACGTGAATATTTCAGTGAATCCAGCGCCACGGCGAAGATGATGATGCCGCCCTTAATGATGTACTGCCAGTATGGGTTGACGCCGATATAGGTCAGACCGTAGTTGATAACGGTGAAGATCAGCACACCGGTGACGACACCCGCCACACTACCCACACCACCGGCGAAGGAGACGCCGCCGACCACACAGGCCGCAATTGCATCCAGCTCATACATAAAGCCGAGGTTATTGGTGGCAGAACCGATACGACCGGCTTCAAGCATCCCGCCAAAGGCGTAGAACACACCTGACAGGGCATAAATCATGATCAGGTTCAAAGGCACGTTCACGCCTGACACTTTCGCCGCTTCAGGGTTACCGCCAATAGCAAAAATGTTTTTACCGAAGCGGGTTTTGTTCCACAGAATCCAGACAAAAATAATGGCAATCACGGCATAGAACGTGATGAATGAGAGTTTAAAATCACCAAAGCGTAAGAAGCCCTGGGTAAATTTCGAGAACCCTGCATCAAAACCGGCAATCGGCGAGGCACCCACAAAGTCGTAATAGAGTGAGTTGATACCGTAAACGATAATCATGGTGC
Source organism: Pantoea sp. SM3640 (assembly GCF_015654165.1). NCBI lineage: Bacteria > Pseudomonadati > Pseudomonadota > Gammaproteobacteria > Enterobacterales > Erwiniaceae > Pantoea > Pantoea sp. SM3640. The sequence goes on along the minus strand of NZ_CP064872.1, from coordinate 1,150,299 downwards.
CCAGCGTGGTGATAAATGGCGTTACTTTCAGGTAAGCAATAATCACACCGTTGACCAGACCAATCACACCGCCGATGATGCACACGGTCAGGATAACCAGTGGAATCGGCACCGTATCCAGCGTCGGGAAGACTTTGTTCGCGTTATCCATCGCCTGCAACAGCGTTGCGGCAACGACCGCCGCTAAGCCGACCTGACGTCCGGCTGACAGGTCAGTACCCTGGGTCACAATCAGACCCGCCACACCCAGTGCAATAATAATGCGCACCGAAGATTGGGTCAGAATATTACTCAGGTTCATTAAACTTAAAAATGTCGGGTCCTGGAAAATAATAATAGCCAGCAATACCAGCAGAACGACATAAATGCCGCCCTCTTTTAACCAGGTTAGCGCATTCTTTTTTGTAGTCGCTTTCATGTTAACAGCCCTTGCTTCATTAAAGGTGTAATGACGCTAAACGCAATATTTCGTTCTGCGTGGTCGTTTTGGTATCAACTATGCCTGCTACCAGACCATTACTCATTACCAGAATACGATCGGTAATGCCTAACAGCTCCGGCATTTCGGATGAGATAATAATGATGCCTTTTTCTCTTTTCGCCAGCTCAGCAATCAGCTGGTAAATTTCGAATTTCGCACCAACATCAATACCGCGAGTTGGTTCATCAAGCATCAGGATTTCAGGCTGGGTCAATAACCAGCGGCCAATAATCACTTTTTGCTGGTTACCGCCCGAAAGCGAACCAATTTGTGTATGATGACCTGGCGTTTTTACGCGCATTGAATCGATAACCCATTGGGTATCACTCTTCATGCGTTTATTATCCAGCAGTCCCATACTGTTTTTATATTTTTTAATATTGGAAATAAGCGAGTTAAAACCAATATCCAGGTAAGCATAAATACCAGTTGAACGCCGCTCTTCAGTCACCAGCGCAAAACCGTGGTTAATCGCTTCATTGGCGCTGTGATTATTAATCGGTTTGCCATGCAGTTTAATGGTGCCGCCCGATTTCTCGCGAATGCCAAACAGCGTTTCGACGATATCTGTACGTTTAGCGCCCACCAGCCCGGCAATGCCGAGTATCTCCCCTTTACGCAAATCAAATGAGATGTCGCGAATCGATGGCTGACGCAGTGACGTCAGATTACGCACCTCAAGAATCGTCTCGCCTGGCACGTTGGTACGGTCAGGGAAACGCTGGTTCAGTGAACGGCCGACCATCATGGCGATGATCTTATCCATATCCAGCCCTTCCAGCGGCTGAGAGGTGATCCACTGCCCATCACGCAGAATTGTGATCTCATCACACAGCTGGAAAATCTCTTCCATCTTGTGCGAAATATAAACAATACCGCAGCCGCGATCTTTCAGCTTACGAATAATCGTGAACAGGTGATTCACCTCTTTCTCGGTTAACGAGGAAGTTGGCTCATCCATAATCACAATTTTCGCGTCGTAGGAGAACGCTTTGGCAATTTCAATCATCTGCATCTGCGACACAGAAAGATTAGCCACTTTGTCGCGCGGATCGATATCGATATCCAGCTCGTCAAAAATCGCTTTGGTGTCCTGGTACATTTTATCCTGATCGACAAAGAAGCCTTTGCGCGGATAACGCCCCAGCCACATGTTGTCCATCACGGTACGCTGCAGAACCAGGTTTAATTCCTGATGCACCATCGATACGCCATTTTCCAGCGCCTCTTTAGAGCTTTTATAGTCAATCTCTTTACCCTGAAACAGGATACTGCCGGTATCTTTTTTATAAATACCAAACAGGCATTTTAATAAGGTGGATTTCCCGGCACCGTTCTCGCCCATTAATGCATGAACAGAGTGAGGCCGCACTTTTAAATTCACATTATCTAACGCTTTAACGCCGGGAAATGATTTTGAAACATTCGTCATTTCCAGCAAATATTCTCGCTGCGCGGTCGTGTTATCACTGGCCATATTTTACCTGGCTAAAAAACGGTGGTGACATAAAAAAGGCGCGACAGCGGTCGCGCCCGTAATCAATCTTATTTCGAGAACTGAGACAGATTTTCTTTATCAACCGGCACGTAAGGAACGCGGACGATCTTATCGACCATCTTGAAGTTCGTTCCGTCGGTTGCCGCTTTGCCGTTCGCCAGGTTGTTGGCAATATCCAGCGTCGCTTTCGCCTGGTTTTCCGCATCGTTCAGCACGGTACCGGCCAGCGCACCGGATTTCACCAGCGCCAGCGCTTCTGGCAGGGCATCGACACCGAAGACCGGAATGGAGGTCATGTTGTGCGCTTTCAGCGCTTCAACGGCACCCATCGCCATCGCATCGTTGTTGGCAATCACGACTTCAATTTTCTTCGCGTTCGGGCCTGACAGCCACGCATCCATCTTATCTTTGGCCTGTGCGGTGTCCCACATCGCCGTATCCATCGCTAACTGCTGTGTCTTCAGACCATCTTTGTTCAGCGTGTCGATGACATATTTAGTACGGGCTTCAGCATCCGGATGGCCCGGCTCGCCTTTTAGCAGGACGAACTGAATGGTGCCATCTTTGTTCAGATCCCAGGCTGGGGTTGCTTTCCAGTGCTTCTCGATCAGCTGACCCTGAATGATGCCAGACTCTTTGGAATCGGTACCGACATAGTAAGCTTTGTCATAACCGGCCAGCACTTTGGCGTTGGGTTCTTTGTTGAAGAAGACTACCGGCACTTCGTTGGCACGCGCTTTGTCTACGATGACGGCAGCGGCAGCCGGGTCAACCAGGTTAATCGCCAGCGCTTTCACGCCTTTTGCCATCAGCACGTCAACCTGATCGTTCTGTTTGGACTGGTCGTTCTGCGAGTCATTCATCAGCAGCTGTACGCCACCGATCGCTTTCGCTTCTTTCTCGATGTCTTTGCGCACCATTGACATGAAGTTGTCATCATATTTGTAAATGGTCACGCCGATACGGGTGTCAGCTGCGTGAGCGGTTGCACCAAACATCATGCTGGCAACCAGTGCTGTAAGCGTGAAAACCTTCTTATTCATGGTATCTCCGGTTTTATTATGCAGGGTCTTTTTAGCGCTAACGCCAAACGTGCGTGAGCGCAATCGGTAAAACAGATCGGCGCGCTGGCTAACATAATGAAGATGTTAAGCCGTTAAACGCCGTCTAAAACCTGACTTCCCTGTGCCAGAACGCTTCCATGAAGAGGGTATAAACCCTTTAACCGGCTACTGAGACCACAACTGATGCCGTTACACTGGCGTTACATAATGTTTCAGTCCGGTAAGACGCTGCCATCATAGTGAGGGCAATGTTAATTAACTGTGAATACAATCACAGATTGAAAACGGTTACATGCCTGAATCACCTGAATTAGTGACGGACTCCACATTTTGCCGCTGCGCCACCGAATGACGCCGCACCAGGGTTGGCATAAAGATGTGGGTTGCGGTGTCATCAAGCAGTCCGGCTGCGCCCTGCAGTGCCAGCTCAGTGGCAATTTTTGCCATAGATACAATGGGATAGCGCACAGTGGTTAACTGCGGATCGGTGTAACGGGAGATGGGGATGTCATCAAAGCCAATGACAGAAAAATGCTGTGGCACCTGGATGCCGTTGTCTTTCAGCGCAGTGAGGGCGCCAGCCGCCATGCCGTCGTTATAGGCAAACACCGCAGTCAGGTTGAGGTTACGCCCCAGCAGCTCCACCATCGCCGCTTCGCCCCCCTGCATGTCTGGCTCTGCGCTGGCAATCCAGCTCTCCTGCGGCCGGATGCCCTGCTCTGCCATCGCCTGCATCCACCCTTCACGGCGCTGCGCGACATCCTCGATGGGATGGCTGGAGCAGAGATAGCCAATGCGGCTATGCCCCTGTTGCAGCAGGGTTCTTGAGGCCATCAGCGCCCCGGTGACGTTATCCAGACTGACGCTGCGGTGTTCGAATCCTGGGACGATGCGGTTAATCACCACCATGCCAGGCACGTGCTGCATAAAGTCCGCCAGCTCCGCGTCCGGCAGCGTTTTCGCGTGAACCACCAGGGCGCTGCAGCGCTGCCGGATCAGCACCTCGATAGCATGACGCTCTTTCTCTTCCTGATGCCAGGAGTTGCTGATTAACACATGCTTGTGCACGCGCTGCGCCACGGTATCCACTGCTTTAACCAGCGCCCCGAAGAAGGGATCTGAGACATCCATCACCACGACCCCGATCGTATCGCTGACCTGCGTCGCCAGCGCCTGGGCGTTGGCGTTGGGGCGATAGCCCAGCGCCTCAACCGCCTGCAACACGGCGTCGCGGGTGTCAGAGGTCACGGCGTTGCTCTGATTGAGAACGCGCGACACGGTCGCCACTGACACGCCAGCCTGACGGGCAACATCACGAATAGTTATCATGCAGCAGTTCCAGAAAGGAAAAATAGGGCATCACGCCGGGTTGAACACCGGCGCTATTCTGTCAGGGGCAGGAGGCGTACAGCGTGAATTGCGTCACATCAATGAAAACGGTTACATACAATTCTGTAACCTTTGTGATGGCGGTCATTATCTGGCGTTGTCGGTAATGCGTGATTTGCCGGCTGAGAGCAGCGTAAGTCGCCGCCACAGCCATTCCAGCGGACCCTGGGCGAAGAAATGTAACCAGATGAGTGAAAACAGGATATTGATGAGCCACACCGCAGGCACAATCATCACCAGTTCCAGCCGGGTGAAGTGCATATAGAAGCCAAAGCGATAGAACAGCGTTGTACAGATAAGCGTTTGCAGCAGATAGTTGGTCAGCGCCATACGGCCCACGCACTGGATGGCGTGGCTGATGCGCCAGCGCGAGATCAGCGGCCAGTACGCCAGGCAGAGCGCGGCATAGCCCAGGCTAATCAGCGGGCTGGCGAGATCGCGCGGAGCCTGCAGGTAAAAAGCCGTCCAGCGGAATTCCCAATGTAACAGCCATTGCGCTGCCACACCGGCCACCGCAATGGAGAAGCCCATTGTCAGCAGCAGGGCCGCCGCCTGACGATAGTGGCGGAGAGGAAACTCCCCTGTCAGCCAGCCGCTGCGCAGCAGTGCGCCACCAATCATCATTAAGCCCGCCAGCTGCCAGCCATACTGCGCCGCCAGCGCCATCAGCCCTGACGAGAGATGGTCCAGCCGGTTCTGTATCGCTTCCCAGCCGCCGGCGAGTTTCCAGTACTGCTCATATTGCAGATCGGCTGCGCCCGGCAGCCAGGATCGCGTCGGTTCGGGATCGGAGATCGACCCAAACACCAGCAGCACGCCGCAGCCCACCAGATAGAGCAGAATGCCGGTATTCATCAGGCTGCGGGTTGAAGGCACATCACGCAGCACCCGCCAGACCACCAGCCCGATAATGCCGTAGTCCAGCAGGATGTCGCCCTCCCAGAGAAAGACACCATGCAGAAAACCGATGAGTACCAGAATGGAAAGCCGGGCTGTCAGCCAGCGACTGCCGCGCGGCAGCTGCATTTGCAGACCTGCGCCAAACAGCAGTGCAAACAGGGTGAGGAATTTGAGCTGAGCAAAGACGTCAGAGAGTGCCCAGGTCCAGACATCGGAGAGGCTGACGCTGCCCTGCCAGGCCGGATTCAGGTAAGCAGCAGAAGGCAGGCCGAAGCCGACAATATTGAGCAGCAGGATGCCGAGAATGGCACATCCACGAATGAAATCCAGCGCGTGATAGCGTTGTTGCATGCGGCACCCTGCATTGACGACGCGGGCAACATCATGTGCCCACCGTTAACTCAACTATGGCGTACCGCGCGCAAAAATTCCTGGCGGGTATTCTGACTGGACTTGAACAGGCCGCCCAGAGAGGTCGTGGTAGTGGCGCTGGTGGCATCTTTTACGCCACGCGCTTTCACACAGTAGTGCACTGCATCAATCGAGACCGCCACATTATTGGTGCCCAGCAGCGTCTGCAGTGCAACCAGCACCTGCTGAGTCAGACGCTCCTGCACCTGCGGGCGCTGGGCGAAGAACTGCACGATGCGGTTGATTTTCGACAGGCCAATCACCTTTTCCTTGGGAATATAGGCGACCGTAGCTTTGCCATCGATGATCACAAAGTGGTGTTCACAGGTGCTGGTCAGGGTGATATCACGCACGGTCACCATCTCATCAACCTTCATTTTATTCTCAATGACGGTGATTTTCGGGAAGTTGGCGTAATCGAGACCGGAAAAAACCTCATCCACATACATTTTGGCGATGCGATGCGGCGTTTCCATCAGGCTGTCATCTTCAAGATCCAGATTCAGCAGCTGCATGATTTCCGTCATGTGCCCGGCAATCAGGCTTTTACGCGTCTCTTTATCTATGTCGCGCGTCGGTGCACGTAACGGCGTTTCCAGTCCACGCGCCAGCAGCGCTTCGTGAACCAGGGCAGCTTCCTGACTTAGGGTGCTCATTTACTCTTCTCCGGCTGGTGTTGCGCCCGCAAGCTTTTGCCTGCGGGCCCTGTAATCAGGCGCGTATTGTGAAACTTTCTTTGCGGGGAATCCAGCAATCAATCAGATTGGTGATGAAAGCTTTTCACTCACTTCTTCGCCAGACCAGCAGGCCCGCCCAGACAAGGCTGGCCCCGGCCACCCACAGGGCAGGCTCCAGCCGGTGTAACAGGGCAGTAGAGAGAAAAGAGAGCAGCGGACCGACCAGCTGACCCACCGCGTAGCCGGTGGTCAGCAGGCCAGCCATGTATCGCAGATGGTTGGGCGCCAGTTCACGGGCGCAGAGCAGCGAGAGCTGCACCACGCTGAGGAAGCCGCCGCCTACCAGCAGCGCACCGGCCAGCAGACCACTAAAGCCTGGCAGCTGTGCCGCAGCAAAAACGCCCAGTGCCTGCGCCCAGAGTACTATCGCCAGACGGACGTGACTGTGCCCCCAGCGCCGCGTCAGGATCCCCAGCACGATGCCGATCATCGCCGCGCCGCCAAATATCGGCCAGACAAACTGCGCGAAGATACCGTCAGGAAAACGCGTAGCGGCCATCTGCGACAAAAAGGTGGCGGGCAGGATATAACCAAAGCCCGCCAGACTGTAACTCAGCACCAGACGTTTCAGGTTGCGATCCAGCACCAGCGGCTCCGGTGCCTGATCCGGGCGATGCAGTTCGCCCCGACGCGGCAGGTTACGCGTAATCAGCGCAATCAGCAGCAGTGCCAGCGCACCGTAAGCGGCCCAGGCCAGACCGGCGGAGACCTGCCATGTTTGCAGCGCCACCCCCAGCAGACCGCTGACAAAAATGCCGCAGCCCGGCCCGGCAAAGACGGCCGCCGACAGCCCTGCCCGGCCATGCCGATGCAACTGTTCGTTACTCCAGGCCGCCACCAGCACCATCGCCCAGCCACTGGCCCAGCCAATCAAAAAGCGTATCGCACCGTGCAGCCATGGACCGGTTGCCAGTGCAGAGAGCAGTGTCAGGATCACTGCGCCCCACACGCCCGCCTGCAAACGCAGCTCGACCCGCCGGTGCGCGCGCATGGCATCAAAAGAACCACACAGATAGCCAAGATAGTTGAGCGCAGCGACCAGGCTGGCACTCGTGAGCGTCAGCTGGTGCGCCTGAATCATCAGCGGCACCTGCGGCGTAAAGGCGAATCGCCCAATGCCCATCGCTACAAATAAGGTTAAAAACGCGCTGAGCGCGACGCGTAACGCCATTGCTGAACTCCTGTTGTTCTGCCCTGAGATCTCTTCTGACTTGCTAACAGCATGCAGGATGATTAAACTCACGGAAAGTGAATAATATTAACCAACTTGTTTACGGGAAGAGAAGGTATGGATTTAGTTCAGCTGCGTATGTTCTGTTCCGTCGCCGAGACGGGTTCCCTGGCGCGCGCAGCCGAACAGCTGCATCGCGTTCCCTCTAATCTCACCACGCGGCTGCGCCAGCTGGAAGAAGAATTAGGTGTGGATCTCTTTATTCGTGAGAAGCAGCGCATTCGCCTGTCACCGATGGGCCATAATTTCCTGAATTATGCGCAGCGTATTCTGGCATTAAGCGAAGAAGCGATGAGTATGACGCGCACCGGCGAACCGGCAGGCAACTTTGCGCTGGGCTCTATGGAGAGTACCGCAGCGACCCGCCTGCCTGGTCTGCTCGCCGCCTATCACCAGCGCTTCCCTAAAGTGGCGCTGTCGCTGATTACCGGCACCTCGGGCGAAATTATTGACCGGGTCCGCGAAGGCACCCTGGCTGCCGCGCTGGTGGATGGGCCGGTTTCCCATGACGATCTGAATGGCTGCATCGCGTTTCGCGAGGAGATGGTGTTGATCACCGGGCTGGATCACGCGCCTATTACCACGGCGCGCGATGTGCAGGACGACACCCTGTTTGCCTTCCGCAACAGCTGCTCTTACCGGGTGAAGCTGGAGAGCTGGTATCGCGACAGCCAGACCGCGCCCGACAACGTGATGGAGATTCAGTCCTATCACGCCATGCTGGCCTGCGTGGCGGGCGGCGCAGGCGTTGCGATGATCCCGGCATCGGTGCTGAAGCAGATGGCAGACCGATCGCGGGTACAGGCGCATACCTTACCCGCCGCTTATCGCGATACCGCCACCTGGCTGATGTGGCGACGCGACGCCTTTACCCCCAATGTCGAAGCGCTGAAATACCTGATTATTGAACAGTTTGACGATCGTCCGCTTAACGATGAGCTGATTCACCCATTACAGGCGGCGGAATAAGCGTTCCACGCTATGTTTAAACCATAACCACACGACGCCATCGCGCGTCAAAATCTGACTGGAAGAGGGATTGCATGAACATGATCAAAACCCGTGCCGCTGTTGCCTGGGCCGCTGGCGAACCGCTGAAAATCGAAGAAGTGGATTTGATGCCACCGCAAAAAGGCGAAGTGCTGGTGCGCATTGTCGCGACCGGTGTCTGTCATACCGACGCCTATACCCTCTCCGGCACTGACCCGGAAGGCGTTTTCCCGGCGATTCTCGGCCATGAAGGCGGCGGCATCGTGGAAGCCGTGGGCGAAGGCGTGACCAGCGTAGAAGTGGGTGACCATGTCATTCCGCTTTACACGCCAGAGTGTGGCAAATGTAAATATTGTCTCTCGGGCAAAACTAACCTCTGTCAGGCGATCCGAACCACCCAGGGTAAAGGTCTGATGCCGGACGGCACCACCCGCTTCTTCAAAGATGGTAAACCGATTTTCCACTATATGGGCACCTCGACCTTCTCTGAATACACCGTCATCCCGGAGATCTCACTGGCGAAAATCAGTAAAGAAGCGCCGCTGGAAGAAGTTTGCCTGCTGGGCTGTGGCGTCACCACCGGCATGGGCGCGGTAATGAACACCGCCAAAGTGAAAGAAGGCGACACCGTCGCAATCTTCGGTCTCGGCGGCATCGGTCTGTCTGCGGTCATCGGCGCCAAAATGGCGAAAGCCGGACGCATCATCGCAATCGACCTCAACACCAGCAAATTCGATCTGGCGCGCAAACTGGGTGCCACCGATCTGATTAACCCGAAAGATTACGATAGGCCGATTCAGGATGTGATTGTCGAGCTGACCGACGGCGGCGTGGACTTCTCGTTTGAATGCATCGGTAACGTCAACGTAATGCGCTCTGCGCTGGAGTGCTGCCACAAAGGCTGGGGCGAGTCTGTGATTATCGGCGTCGCGGGTGCCGGTGAAGAGATCTCTACCCGTCCGTTCCAGCTGGTGACCGGTCGCGTCTGGCGCGGTTCCGCCTTTGGTGGCGTGAAAGGCCGTTCACAGCTGCCGGGCATTGTGCAGGATTACCTTGATGGTAAGTTTGCCCTGAACGACTTCATCACCCACACCATGCCGCTGGAAGAGATCAACGACGCCTTTGATTTGATGCACGAAGGAAAATCGATTCGCTCGGTCGTGCATTTTAACAAATAATCAGGAGGCGTTATGGCATCCACTCTGGAGCTACTGGAAGAACACCGTATTTTTGGCGGCTGGCAGCAGCGCTGGCGTCATCAGTCGGCCGTGCTGAACTGCCCGATGACCTTCAGCATCTATCTGCCTGAGCCGCACGGTGATGCGCCGCCGCCGGTGGTCTGGTTTCTGGCCGGGCTGACCTGCAACGATGAGAACTTTACTACCAAAGCGGGCGCGCAGCGCGTGGCGGCGGAGCTGGGTCTGGTGCTGATTATGCCGGATACCAGCCCGCGCGGCGAAGGCGTTGCCAACGATGAGGGCTACGATCTGGGTCAGGGCGCGGGATTTTATCTCAATGCCACTCAGCAACCCTGGGCCACGCATTTCCGCATGTTCGACTATCTGAGCAGCGAGCTGCCCGCCCTGATTGCCGACAACTTCAAGGTCAGTGAACGTCAGTCGATCATGGGTCACTCCATGGGCGGACACGGCGCGCTGATGCTGGCGCTGCGTCTGGGTAACCGCTTTGCCTCGGCGTCTGCGTTTGCGCCGATTGTGAACCCGATGCAGGTGCCGTGGGGCCAGAAAGCGTTTCAGGCCTATCTGGGCGATGACCAGGCAGCGTGGCGGGAATATGACAGCTGCCAGCTGATGGCGGAGGTGTCGCATCGTCTGCCAGTCCTGATCGATCAGGGCGACAGCGATCAGTTCCTGGCCGATCAGCTGCAACCGGAGCGGTTAGAGGAGATCGCCAGAGAAGTCGGTTTCCCGCTGACGCTGCGTATTCAGCCGGGTTATGACCATAGCTACTTCTTTATCGCCAGCTTCGTGGAAGATCATCTGCGCTTCCATGCACAGCATCTGCTGGCGTAAATAATCAGGGCCGCAATTGCGGCCCTGAACTTTTGTGCATCCTGTACTGCCGCAAACGCTGGCTCAAGGCCAGCCCGATTCTCAGACCAGTGCCGGTCCGGTCAGCCCGTCGATCATCACCTGCGGAATGCCGCGCGAACAGTGTTCGATACGACCATTGACGCCATACACTTTAGCCAGCGTAGCCGGCGTGATCACCTTATCCGGCTGCCCTTCCGCTACCAGCGCGCCCTGCTTCAGCATCAGCGCGTGTTGCGCATGACGCAGCGCGATGTTGATGTCATGCACCACCACCACCGTCACGATGTTGCGCTGGGCTGTTTCGCGGCGGACCAGATCCATCACGTGGAACTGGTAATTGAGGTCCAGCGCGCTCAGCGGTTCATCCAGCAGCAGCAGCTTAGGGCGACGGATCAGTGACTGTGCCAGCCCGACCAGCTGCTTCTGACCACCGGAGAGCTGGTCGAGGTAACGCATCGCGAGATGCGCAATCCCCAGCTGTTCAAGCAGATGCATGATTTCCGCTTCGCTGCTGGCGCTGTGCAGCCCACCGGAGGCACGCTGCGCCACGATGATCGACTCCAGCACATGCAGATGCACGCCCGCAGGCAGCGACTGCGGCAGATAGACCACATTCTTCGCGCGACGGGCAAACGGCTGGGTCATCAGATCTTCGCCATTGAGCCACATCTCACCCTGACCTTTATTCAGTCCGGCCAGCGCACGCAGCAGTGTCGATTTACCGCAGCCATTCGGTCCGAGCAATACGGTAATTTCCCCGCGTGGCAGCGGCGCCACGTTGAGATTTTCAATGACTTTATGTTTGGGATAACCGGCACTGAAGCCGCGTAACGTCAGACCCTGTTCCATCACACTGTCCCCCGATGACGCAGAATAATACTCAGGAAGAACGGCACGCCAATCAGTGAGGTGACAATGCCGACCGGGATGATCACACCGGGGAGCAGGTTTTTCGAGGCGACCGACGCCAGCGATAGCACCAGCGCACCAACCAGCGCACTGGCGGGCAGATAGAAGCGGTGATCTTCACCAAACATCATGCGGGCAATATGCGGCGCGACAAGACCGATGAAGCCGATTGGGCCAACAAACGCCACGGCCAGCGCCGAGAGAATGCTGATACGCAGCAGGGTGGTAAGGCGCAGACGACGTACATCAATACCAAAGCTCACCGCACGATCTTCACCCAGACGCAGCGCCGTCAGCTTCCAACTGCTCATCATTGAGAACGGCACCAGAATGGCCAGCGCGACGGTTAATACGCCCAGCTTCTCCCAGGAAGCACGCGCCAGGCTGCCCATGGTCCAGAACACCAGACCCTGCAGGGTGTCTTCGCTGGCGATGAACTGCATCATTGAGACCAGCGCATTAAAGGTAAAGACCAGCGCAATACCGAACAGGACTACGCCCGCCGATGAAACCTGCGTCCAGCGGGTCACGGCATCCAGCATCAGCGCGGCAAACAGCGCAAAGACAAAGGCGTTGGCAGAGATTAACCACTGATCAGGAATGCCGGGGATACCCACACCGAGGATGATCGCCAGTGCAGCACCAAACGCCGCCGCCGAGGAGACACCCAGCGTAAAGGGGCTGGCCAGCGGGTTGTTCAGGATGGTCTGCATCTCTGCACCTGCCAGGCCCAGCGACAGCCCTACCACCAGCGCCATCAGCGCATAGGGTAAACGAATGTCCCAGACGATAACGCGGGTGCCGGCATCCACGCTATCGGGGCTGAGCAGCGTATTCCACAGCGTTTCAAGTGAGAGTCCGGCCGGACCCAGCGTGAAGTCGAGGATCAGCGAGGCGACAATGGCCACCAGTAATACGCCAATCCAGATCAGGCGACGGCGCAGCACCTGATGGTAATTTTGCATGGTGTGGTGAAGCGTCTCTTCCCCCGCCAGCAGCGAAGTTTCGGTAGTCATGTTTGAACCCTGTGTGGCTATCACGTCAGAAAACGCAGCCACAATAGTGCAGGTGATAATAATTATCAATTCGTGAAGGTAAGCGAGACGTGAAAAAAGGGTAAAAAACGGTGTTGATATGGGCAGGATACCGGCAGATACAGCGCGTTGAGGTTGCAGATGGGGCACTTGCTCAGGGAGCATACGTCTTTCGCAAAGACGCAAAAACGCCATCCCTGGCATGCTCAGCGCAGGCCATCCCTGGCCCGCTATGCTTTGCTTCAGACGTATGCTCCCATCGCTCTAAGGCCGGGAGCAGCCTCAACGCGCTGTGTCAGGCACCTGACTCAACAGCGCAAGCGCACAGAGCTAATCTTTATGAACCGGGAAATCCATCTCGCTGTACTTCACGAAACGGCTGCCGCGCGTCAGCTTGTAACCAAACCAGATAATCAGGAACAGCGGAAGACCGATATAGGTTGCCGCTACGCCATACCAGTCGATGCTGTCGTTGAGGAAGGCCTGATAGTTCTGACCCAGCGTGATGATCAGGCAGAGCACAAAGGCAAAAATCGGTCCCAGCGGGAAGAAGCCGGAACGGTATGGCAGATCGTTCAGATCACGTCCCTGGGCGACATAACCGCGACGGAAGCGATAGTGACTGATGGCAATACCCAGCCAGGCGATAAAACCGGTCATGCCAGAGGTGTTCAGCAGCCACAGATAAACTTCCTGATTGCCAAATTTTGAGGTCAGGAAGCACAGCCCGGCCACGACGGTCGTCGCCCATAAGGCATTGCGCGGCACGCCGCCCTTAGAGAGCTTCGCGAAAATGCGCGGCGCTTTACCTTCAGAGGCCAGGTTGTACAGCATGCGCGTTGAGGCATACATACCGGAGTTACCGGCAGACAGCACCGCCGTCAGGATCACCGCATTCATCACCGCTGCCGCAGAGAGCAGACCCGCGTTGCGGAACACCAGAGTGAATGGGCTGACGCTGATATCGTCAATGTCGTTGTGCAGTAATTGCGGATCGGTATACGGCAGAATCAGGCTGATAATCAGGATGGCGAACACATAGAACAGCAGGATACGCCAGAAAATCTGCCGCACGGCACGCGGAATATTTTTTGCCGGGTCTTCAGATTCGCCCGCCGCGATACCGATCAGCTCGGTGCCCTGGAAGGAGAATCCCACAATCATCGCCACGCCAATCATCGCCGCAAAGCCGCCCGCAAATGGCGCATCGCCCACCTGCCAGTTCTGCCAGCCCGCATGCTCCGCACCGCGCATGATGCCGGTGATCATCAGCACGCCCACGATGATAAAGATAATGACGGTGGCCACTTTAATCAGCGAGAACCAGTACTCCGCCTCGCCAAAACCTTTTACTGAGATGTAGTTAAGCAGGAATATCAGTCCCAGGAACAGCGCGCTCCAGATCCAGCCCGGCGTGTCGGGGAACCAGTAGGTCATTACCAGCTGGGACGCCACCAGGTCAACCGCGATGGTCACCGCCCAGTTGTACCAGTAGTTCCAGCCGAGTGCGAAACCAAAGCCCTCTTCGACATATTTTGCGCCGTAGGTGGCGAAAGAACCGGATACGGGCATGAAGGCTGCCAGCTCACCGAGACTGGTCATCAGGAAGTAGACCATCAGGCCGATCAGCATGTAGGAGAGCAGTGCCCCGCCGGGGCCAGCCTGAGCAATGGTAGCGCCGGAGGCGACAAACAGGCCGGTACCGATGGAGCCGCCGATGGCGATCATCGTCAGATGACGGGCTTTTAACGCACGTCGTAATGCAGGTTGTTGTGTTGTTTTTGAGTCATTATGCATGTGTTAACGCTACGCTGGGTAAAAATGAGGCGCGATTGTAGCAGCCAGACCGCCTCTGTATAGCTGATGCCATGCTGTTATAAGTTAAGTTCATGATCGCGCCCGAATTATTAGCAATCACTCACGACAATAGGACAAAAAGCGCGTCAGTGCCTTTGAAATATGCTTCTGCCGATGATGGATGCGATAGAGCGTCCGGGTCAGACGCGGCAACGGAATCGTCAGTTCTGTCAGCGTCCCCGCCTCCAGCAAATCGGCAATCACCCGGCGCGAAAGACAGCTGATGCCCATGCCGTGCCGCACGGCATGCTTGATCGCTTCGGAGTTGCCCAGCTCCATACCCAGTTGAAAACTCGGCAGGTGAGACAGCAGCAGATAGTCGACGATTTCCCGGGTGCCGGATCCGCGTTCGCGCAGGATCCACGGCGCTTCTGCCAGGGTTTTCAGCGTCACCGGCTGTTGCAAAATCGCGGCATCGGGCGCGGCAAACACCACCAGCTCATCTTCCAGCCAGGGTTCGCTGACCAGTTCGGTCATATGGCACGGCCCTTCAATCAGGCCGACATCCACGCGAAAATCGGAAACCGCCTGAATCACATCCTGACTGTTGCCGACGCTCAGCTCCAGCGGCAGACCGGGAAAATCGCGACGATAGGCCGCCATCATGCCCGGCAGCAGATAGTTACCAATGGTGCTGCTGGCGAAGATGCGGATCGCGCCGTTATCCTCTTTAAACAGCTGCTCAATTTCGCCCGCCTGCTCCAGCAACCCGACCGCACGCGGATAGAGCAGTCGCCCATGCTCATTCAGTACCAGCCGTTTGCCGACCCGATCAAACAGCTGTACCCCGAGCTGACTCTCCAGATCGGCCAGCGCCGCGCTGACCGCCGACTGCGACAGCGCCAGCAGTTGCGACGCCTGAGTGGTAGAGCCGCTCTTCAGCACTTCGGTGAACACTTCGATTTGCCGCAGCGTAATGTGCATCGTCGCCTCTTAACTCAGTGAGTGCCTGACAAGGTAAATGATTAACGCCAGCCAGATCAGCCCGATGACTACCAGCCAGCCTGCCATCTTTTTGCCGCGCGAACGCTGGGACTGCGCCCGCTCGCTGCTGGTGATGCGCACCTCTCGCGGCAGCAGACGCAACAGGATCATGACGCCTGTGGGAATAATCACCGCGTCATCCAGCAGACCGACAAACGGGATCACATCCGGGATGAGATCGATCGGGCTGACCCCATAAGCAACCAGCCCCAGCATGCCCAGCTTGTTCCACCAGGGCGTGCGCGGATCGCGAAAGGCGAACCACAGCACGAACATATCTTTTTTGATCAGCGTCGCCCAGCGGCGCAGACGCGAAACTATCATGATTGCTGCCTTATCGTTTATTCTGGTCAATTATAAATATATTATCAATTTCACTTTTAAGCCAGTCGCCCTCATGATCATGACTCAACCACGAGGAGTGACACCATGACCGAACTGAGCATCCCTAAAACGCATCATCCCGTTGCGCTCTGGTTCCCTGGTCTGCTGCTGACTGCCGCGATTGCCGGGGCTGCCAGCTGGCTGGCGCAGCAACCGGCAATTGCAGCAGCAGGGCTGGGTTCACTGACCCTGGCGATTATGCTGGGCATCCTGGTCGGTAATAGCATTTATATGCCGCTGGCGTCGCGCTGCGACAGCGGCGTGGTGCTGGCTAAGCAGAAGCTGCTGCGGCTGGGGATCATCCTGTTTGGCTTTCGCATTACTTTACAGCAGATCGCTGACGTCGGTTTCAGCGGCATCCTGATTGATGCGCTGACGCTGAGCAGCACCTTCTTAGTGACCTGCCTGCTGGGCATCCGGCTGCTGAAGCTGGATCGCGATACCGTCTGGCTGATTGGTGCAGGCAGCAGTATCTGCGGTGCGGCGGCCGTACTGGCGACCGAGCCGGTGGTGAAAGCCGCGCCATCGAAAGTTGCGGTGGCTATCGCGACTGTGGTGCTGTTCGGCACGCTGGCCATCTTTATCTATCCGCTGCTGTGGCCGCTGGCGCATCACCTGTTTCCGGGGCTGAGTGCCGCACAGTTTGGGGTATTCACTGGCTCAACCATTCATGAAGTGGCGCAGGTCGTGGCCGCCGGGCACAGTATCAGCCCGGAGGCTGAGAACAGCGCCGTGATTGCCAAAATGCTGCGGGTAATGATGCTGGCGCCGTTCCTGCTCTGCCTGAGTGCGGTAATCCGCGGCAAACGCAACGCGAGCCAGGCGCGTCAGCCGGTGACCTTTCCCTGGTTCGCCCTGCTGTTTATCGCGGTCGCGCTGTTTAACTCGCTGCAACTGTTGCCTGCGGCGTTGGTGGCCACGCTGAATGCACTGGCGGGTCTGCTGCTGGCAATGGCGATGGCCGCGCTGGGCTTAACCACCCGTTTTGGCGCGCTGCGTGAGGCTGGCGTTAAACCGTTGCTGCTGGGCGCACTGGTATTTGGCTGGTTAATCGCGGGCGGCGGCACCATCAATCTGCTGGTGCAACATTTCATGGGCTAGCGGCATCGGGTATCATGCCGCTTCACCCGTGCATAGCCCCCAGGAGTAAGGCATGAAATATATTGGCGCACACGTGAGTGCGGCAGGTGGCGTAGATCAGGCCGTGATCCGCGCCCATGAAATAGAAGCCACCGCCTTCGCCCTCTTTACTAAAAATCAGCGTCAGTGGAAGGCCGCCCCGCTCTCCACCGAGGTGATTGATGCTTTTCGCGCCGCCTGCGAGACGTACAAATTCAGTCCGCAGCAAATCCTGCCGCACGACAGTTTTCTGATTAACCTCGGTCATCCGGTTGAAGAGGCGCTGGAGAAATCCCGCGCGGCTTTTATTGATGAACTGCAACGTTGTGATCAGCTCGGCCTGACGCTGCTCAACTTCCATCCCGGCAGCCATCTGCATCAGATTGACGAAGAAGCGTGCCTGAAGCGGATTGCAGAGTCGATTAACATCGCGCTCGATCAGACGCAGAACGTGACCGCCGTGATTGAGAATACCGCCGGTCAGGGCAGTAACCTGGGTTTCCGCTTCGAGCATCTCGCCACCATTATTGAGCATGTCGAAGATAAGACGCGCGTCGGCGTCTGCATTGATACCTGCCATGCATTTGCTGGCGGTTATGACCTGCGCACCGAAGCGGACTGCGAAACGACCTTTGCTGAGTTTGAGCGCATTGTCGGCTTTGACTATCTGCGCGGCATGCACCTGAACGATGCCAAAAGCGCCTTTGACAGTCGCGTTGACCGCCATCACAGTCTGGGTGAAGGGAATATCGGCAAAACGGCGTTTAGCTGGCTGATGAAAGATCCCCGGTTTGATGGTATCCCGTTGATTCTGGAGACCATCAATCCCGATATCTGGAAAGATGAGATTGCCTGGCTGAAAGCCGAGCAACAGGGATAGAAAAAGGGAGCCAGATGGCTCCCTCAGACCGCTGACGAACCGAAAGCCGGTTGAACCTGGCAGCAACGTATTAGCTCAATGCGCAGGGAACAGGGTCAGAGGAGGAAAGCGTCCCGCCGCCCGGATAAAAACGCCGGGAGCGTTTTTGAACAACGCAACGCGTTGGCCCGTTTACGGGCGCACCTCAGGGATGAGGTGCGTAATCGCGCGGGCCGGGCGTACCATGGATGGCGGCTTTTGCGTCTTTCCGATCTGACCGTGTTCCCAGTGCCAGCTCGGTCTCACCGCCACCGTGCCCGACTTTGTCAACTGGAATAACAGGGAGCCATCCGGCTCCCTGTTATTTTTACTTCAGCAGATTAGGCACTTCTGCACATCAGGCTTTCGCCAGCTGCTCTTCCGGACGTTTCAGAACCGCATAGCTCAGACCAGCAATCGCGGTGCCGATGATAATCGCCATCAGATAGCCGACAACCGGGGTGATTGCGCCAGGGATCAGCAGGACAAACAGTCCACCGTGCGGTGCCATCAGTTTCGCGCCAATCGCCATGGAGATCGCGCCGGTAACCGCGCCGCCCACGATGCAGCAAGGCAGTACGCGCATCGGGTCACGGGCAGCGAACGGAATCGCACCTTCAGAGATAAAGCAGAGACCCAGAACCAGTGCCGCTTTACCGCCTTCCTGCTGCCCTTTGTTGAATTTACGACGGGCAACCAGCGTAGCCAGACCCATCGCCAGCGGTGGCACCATACCGGCGGCCATGATGGCGGCCATGGGTGCATACGTCTGCGAACTCAGTAAGCCAACGCCAAATGCGTAAGCCACTTTGTTCACCGGACCACCCATATCGGTACACATCATGCCGCCCAGAATCGCACCCAGCAGGACCGCATTCGCCGTACCCATGTTGGCCAGCCAGTGCGTCAGGCCATTCATGATGCCTGCAACCGGTTTACCCACCACGTAGATCATCAGCAGACCGGTGATCAGGCTGGCAAAGAGCGGAATAATCAGTATCGGTTTCAGCGCTTCCATACTCTGCGGCAGTTTCACCTTGCCGCTGATCAGCTTCGCTGCATAACCGGCAATAAAGCCTGCGATGATACCGCCTAAGAAGCCTGCATTGATGCTGGTGGCGATCATACCGCCAATCAGACCTGGCGTCAGACCCGGGCGGTCAGCAATAGAGAAGGCGATAAAGCCCGCCAGCACCGGTACCATCAGGGCAAAGGCGCTGCCTCCACCGATTTGCATCAGTGCCGCAGCCAGTGTGCCCTGCTCTTTAAAGGCTGTGATACCAAAAGCGAACGACAGGGCGATGCTCAGACCACCCGCGACCACCATCGGCAGCATGTAAGAAACACCGGTCAGCAGGTGACGATAAGCCCCCGCGCCGCCTTTCTTCTCTTCTTCACTGGTATTGCTCTGTCCGGCAGCCGCCGCTTTATACGGCTTCGCTTCTGCTACCGCTTTATCCAGTTCCTGCGCGGTTTTCTTCAGCGCCAGACCGGTCGAGGTGCGGTACATTGGCTTACCGGCAAATTTCGCCAGATCGACTTCGATATCAGCAGCGACGATCACCAGATCGGCAGCAGCCACTTCTTCCGGGGTAATCGCATTCCCAGCCCCTACGGAACCGCGGGTTTCAACTTTCACCCACCAGCCGCGGCGGGTCGCTTCGGCCTGAATCGCCTCGGCAGCCATAAAGGTGTGCGCCACGCCGGTCGGACAGGCGGTAACGGCCACCACGCGTTTCGGCGCGCCAGTC
This sequence comes from Pantoea sp. SM3640, assembly GCF_015654165.1. Classification (NCBI taxonomy): domain Bacteria; kingdom Pseudomonadati; phylum Pseudomonadota; class Gammaproteobacteria; order Enterobacterales; family Erwiniaceae; genus Pantoea; species Pantoea sp. SM3640. Next base: position 1,130,608 of record NZ_CP064872.1, on the reverse strand, counting down.
TGAGCCGGTGCCGCAGCAGCAGCGCCAGCCGGTGTGGCCACCGCAGCGGTTGACTGCCAGGTTTTGGCTTCGGCTTTCGCCCGGTTCAGGAAAGTTTCCGGCTCGCGGACTGCCAGCTGGATATCGCCCAGCCAGACCGCTTTACCGTTCAGCGCCGCATCGTCCGGCACGTTTTTGCCCAGCACGATCGCCAGTTCAGCGTCGGCAGGGTTATCAGTCAGAGTCAGGCCCGCAGCAGGTGCGGCCGCAGCCAGACGTTGTTGCGCCATATAAGCGGAAGCCAGTCCCAGTACAGGGTCTTTAATCAGCAGCGTTTTCATTATCGCTCTCCTGCTGTCAGTTAACGGGTTGTAAGTCGACGCGCGCCATCATTGCGGCCAACTGAGTACGATCGGAAACGCCGACATTGCTCTGGCTGACGGCCATTGCCGCCACGGCAGTCGCAAGACGCAGCGTGTGTTCGCTGGATTCGCGCATCAGCAGGCCATAAATCAGGCCGCCAACCATGGAATCACCTGCACCCACGGTGCTGACGACTTCACACACCGGCGGTTTAGCAATCCATTCACCTGAGGCGTTGACCCATAGCGCGCCTTCTGCGCCCAGTGAAATCACCACATGGGCGATACCCTGCTCGCGCAGTTCGTGCGCAGCACCAATCACATCCTGCAGGGTTGGCAGTTTGCGACCGGCCCAGATTTCCAGCTCACGGCGGTTAGGTTTAACCAGCCACGGTGCGGCTTTCAGGCCTGCCACCAGCGCTTCGCGGCTGCTGTCAAAGATGATGCAAGGGCAGTGGGTGCGCAGTTCGGTCATCCAGCGGGTAAAGGCATCGTGATCGACACCTTCCGGCAGGCTGCCGCTGACGCAGACCATATCGAACTGGCCCAGCCAGGTCAGCGAGTCGGTGGTAAAACGATCCCAGTCCTGACCCGTTACCTGAAAACCGGAGAAATTCAGATCGGTAACGTCGCCGGTCTGTTCAGTGAGTTTAACGTTGATACGGGTACGGCCTGGCACCACCTGGAAACGGTTAGCAATGCCCAGCTCGCTGAACAGCTGCTGGAACCCGTCCTGATTCTCTTTACCCAGGAAGCCACCCACGGTGACATCGATACCCAGGTCTTTCAGGACCTTGGCAACGTTGATGCCCTTGCCCGCAGCATGCAGCCCGGTAGTTTTCACCAGGTTCACTTCGCCACGTTCAATTTCAGGGGTATAGCCCACCAGGTCATACGCCGGATTCAGCGTAATGGTGGCGACGCGTCTGCTCATGATGCCCCCTCGCCCAGACCGCTGGTGATCGCTTCTTCAATCGCGTTCAGCGCCTGCTGTGCATCGTCACCGCTGGCAGTGAAGCGCAGGCGATGGCCTTTCTTCACGCCCAGCGCAACCACTTTCATCAGGCTGCGGCCATTGGCAGGTTTACCGCTGCCGTCGAGGTTGGTCACGGTGATGTCGCTGTTGAACTGCTTGATCACGCTGACCAGCGCGGTGCCCGGACGGGCATGCAGGCCATGTTCGTTACGGATGGTGTATTCGGCGGTCAGCACCTCAGCCTGCTCATCGACTTCGCTGGTCAGTAGCGCGTAAACGCCTGTCGCATCAGCTTTCAGCAGACGATCGGCTTTGCCCTGCTGCAGTAATGCGCTGAGGTAGCCCAGCACTTCCAGCGGACGCTCATCGGTCGCCGACACGCTGATTAACAGTGCAGCCTGTTCGCCCTTATGGTCGAAGGCATGTTCAGCGCGACTGATAGCCACGCCGCTGCGCAGGTTGCCGAGGCTGCTGTCGCTGAGCCAGATGCCCTGCCCCAGATTCAGCGGCGTCGTTGAAACCACGTCTGCGACGTAGCTGGCATCCACCACGCCCGCGGACTGCAGCCGACCGGCGTTCATTGCCTGCAGGGTAATCAGATCGCTGGCGGCGACGTTCAGCGTAATTAATGAAGTGTCGAAGCTGAATTCAGCGGCTTGTTTCTCGCCCATCAGCAACGCACGAAGATCTTCAGCAGAGGCGGTTTTAAGCTGTTCGGCAATAGAGTCATCGCTCAGAACATGCGTCAGCTGACGCAGCAGCGCCAGATGTTCATCTGACTTAGCAGCAATCCCGATGGCAACATAGGCGGTCTGATCGTCGCCCCAGGCAATGCCCTGCGGGAACTGGAACACCTGAACACCGGTTTTCAGCACCAGATCGCGGGTATCGGTGGTGCCATGAGGGATGGCGATGCCGTTGCCGAGGAAGGTTGAGGTCTGCTGTTCGCGCGCCAGCATGCCGTTGACGTAGCCTTCCGTCACATTGCCTGCAGCAGTTAACGCGGCAGCGACCTGACGAATGGCCTCTTCTTTGTTCTGGGCGCTGGCTCCGGTATGGATGGCCTGCAATTCGAGCTGGAACATAATTCTCCTCGCTTGCTGAGATTGAATCGTTTCAGCCAGTGGGGATTTTTTTACGCCATGCTGTTGAAAACAGGTGGCGCAGTCACCGCTGAAACGTTTCAGGGATTGTGGTACAGCAACTTTCCATAGGCAAGAAAATGCGCAAATGGCGTAACAGATTTTTGACGTTACGCACATTTCAGGGCGGTTTTGGGGAATAAAAAGTGAACAGGCTGACGCGGTTGCTGTAAAGCAGAGATTACCGGACCAGAAATTTCAGCAGCGTCAGCGCCTCAGAGCGCGGTATCCGCTTCGAGTTGCAACAGCCAGGTCATCGCCTGATGGCGGGAACCGTTGCCCAGGCTTGGTGCCTGAATATTTTTGTAGCGGCCTGTAAGATTACTCTCGCAGCAGCAGCATATGCCTGACCTATACATTTACTGAGGGCTGGCATAAACTGAGTCACTACGTTTATCCAGGCTATTACTGACGCCTGTGTTCGGGCCAGATTTTTAAAGAGGAACGTCCAACATGAGAACCGTCTCTGTATTCAAAAATGGCAATAATCGCGCCATTCGCCTGCCTCGCGACATGGATTTTGAGGGAGTGAGCGAGCTGGAAATTATCAGGGAAGGAGATGCTATTATTCTGCGTCCTGTCAGACCCACATGGCGTTCATTTACCCAGCTTGAGAAAGCTGACTCTGACTTCATGACAGAGCGTGAAGACGTTATCAGCGATGAGGGACGTTTTGACCTGTGAACAACACTTACATGCTCGACACAAATATCTGCTCATTTATTATGCGTGAGCAGCCTGAAGAAGTCATCCGGCGACTGGAACAGGCGGTGCTGCGTAACCACCGGATTGTGGTTTCTGCAATTACTTATGCTGAAATGCGTTTCGGTACGATCGGAAAGAAAGCTTCACCGCGGCATATGCATTTGGTCGATGCATTCTGCGCACGGCTTGATGCTGTACTGTCATGGGACCGTGCAGCGGTAGATACAACCACTGAAATCAAAGCAGCGCTGGCTGCTGTCGGAACGCCCATTGGTCCTAACGACACTGCGATTGCCGGGCATGCTATTGCGGCCAGGGCTATTCTGGTGACCAATAACACAAGCGAGTTTCAACGGGTACCCGGATTGCAGCTGGAAGACTGGGTCAAATAAGCGTCTGGATTCAGTGTAAGCCGTGTGGATCGGTTCTCAGGCGCTTGTGCTGGCTTCAAGCTCAATCAGGTAGGTCATAGCTGAGGTACGATCTGTAAGACACATATCAATAGAAGGTTGCAGACTTCCGCATACTTTCGGCCTTAAATCTGAACCGAAAATCATGCACAAATTTTCATCCGATAACTGAATACATCGGACATTAGCCGGTTTACCCTGCGGCATTCCGGGGATGGGACTTGAGATTGAGGGCGCGATGCAGCATGCACCACAATCAATACGACACTGCATTAATACCTCTCACGCGACCTTCAGAATACAACAGACAGTAACAGAACCTCAGAGGGATCGACACTGTACCCTTCAGCACTTAACTTCCCGCTTTAATCGCTTACCATCAGGCATGCCAGGAATCAGTGAAGAAACAGAGGGCACTGTGCAACCGGCACCGCATTGCATGCTGTGCTCCGGCAGAGAAAGTCGCGGCGACAATAGCAGTCCACCGCGCTAATTACCATGAAAGCCGCGGCCTGACATAAAATTTCGCATCCACGATATTGCCAGTTTTCACCGGCGCGAGTAACGTTGCGCGCACTTCACTCTCAAGATAGCGAGAACAGCAATGCCAAAAGCCAATGAAATCAAAAAAGGGATGGCCGTCACGCACAACGGTAAACTGCTGCTGGTTAAGGACATTGATGTCCAGAGCCCCAGCGCACGCGGTGCCGCCACCCTGTATAAAATGCGCTTTACCGATGTCCGCACCGGTTTAAAAGTCGAAGAACGCTTCAAGGGCGACGAGATTATTGATGCAATTTCGCTCAGCCGCCGCAGCGTGACCTTCTCTTATATAGATGGTGACGAATACATTTTTATGGATGATGAGGATTACACCCCCTACTCCTTTAAACAGGAGCAGATTGAAGAAGAGCTGCTGTTTATCCCTGAAGGCGGCATCCCTGGCATTCACGTACTGACGATGGAAGGTCAGGTGCTGGCACTGGAACTGCCACAAACCGTAGACATGGAAATCGTGGATACCTCTCCCGGCATTAAAGGTGCTTCAGCCAGTGCCCGCACCAAACCAGCCGGCATGAGCACGGGTCTCTCTATCCAGGTGCCGGAATACCTCAGCAATGGTGATCGCATCCGTATCCATATCGCTGAACGCCGCTACATGGGTCGAGCAGACTGACCGGTAGCCTTCTGCCTATCGTGATAATGTTATAGTATTACATTATCACGCTATTCTCTGGCAGGAGTTGGCTTATGACACGCGTTAACCTGATCACCGGCTTTCTGGGTAGCGGCAAAACCACGCTGCTCTGCCATCTGCTGGCCGCCAGGCCCGCCGGGGAAAAGTGGGCAGTGCTGGTCAACGAATTTGGTGAGATCGGGATCGACGGCACCCTGCTGGCCGATCGCGGCGCCACGCTGAAAGAGATCCCCGGCGGCTGCCTGTGTTGCGTGAATGGCCTGCCGATGCAGGTCGGGCTGAATATGCTGCTAAAGAGTAAGCCCGATCGGCTGCTGATTGAGCCCACCGGCCTAGGCCATCCCCGTCAGGTGTTAGAAATGTTAAGTGCGCCGGTTTATCAGGCGTGGTTGCAACTGAATGCCACCCTGACACTGCTGGATGCGCGTCAGCTGGCCGATCCTCGCATCGTTGCGAATGAAAATTTCCGCGATCAGCTCGCGGCTGCCGATATTGTCATCGCCAACAAGCGTGATTGCTGGGATGAAGCGGACCGTCAGCGCCTGGCGGACTGGCACCAGCAGATGCAGCCTCCGCGTCCATTAATACAGTCAGAATTTGGTCAGGTCCCCCTTTCCCTGCTGGATATGCCGTATCAGCCCCGCGATATCCCTCTGCCGCATCATCATCATCCGGCAAATCCCACTAGCGGTCTGACGGCGTTACGTCTGGATGGCGAAGCACGCTGGCGTCGGGCGCTGAATCACGGCCAGGGTTACAGCGCCTGCGGCTGGCTGTTTGATGCTGATACGCTGTTCGACAGCGGCGCACTGCTGGAGTGGGTACGGCAGGCAGCGGTCGATCGTATTAAAGGTGTGATGCGCACGCCAGAAGGCACAATGCGTATTAACTGCCAGGCAAAAGAGTTGCAGAGTGAAACCCTCGCCACACCGCCACCCGATAGCCGCATTGAGATCATCCATTCTCAGCAGGCTGACTGGAATCGGCTACAATCGGCGTTGTTGAAGTGCCGTTTACGCTAAGACAGGTATTGTCGGCGGTTATTTTTTTAAATGAGTTCTGATTATGCGCGCAACCCGCCTTATTACTATCCTGCTGCTTAATGCACTGGGCGTAGTGCTCTTTCTTTCGTGGTATCTGCCGCCAGAACATGGTTTCTGGTTCGGCATTGATAAAACTATATTCTATGGCTTCAACAATCAGATGGTGAGCCATCCGCTGTTCGCACTGATCGTCGCCATCACCAATTTTCGTGGTTTTGATGCGGTGTCATTGCTGGCCATGGGCCTGCTTTATCTGTCGATCTGGCGACGTGAAACGCCACAGGCGCGGCGGCGGATGCTGGCTATCGGCATCACTATGCTGCTCACCGCCGTGGTGCTTAACCAGCTGGGCCACCTGTTGCCGGTGAAACACTCCAGTCCGACGCTGTTCTTCGAGAATGTGCATCGCGTCAGCGAACTGACCGGTATCCCCGCTAAAGATGCCTCGAAAGACAGCTTCCCAGGCGACCACGGTATGATGCTGATTATTTTCGCCTGCTTTATCTGGCGTTATTTTGGTTTTAGCCGTTTTTTAATTGCCACCGCTATTGTGGTGATATTTTCACTGCCGCGCGTCATGGCGGGTGCACACTGGTTTACCGATATTGCCGTCGGTTCAATGTCAGTGATATTAGTGGGGCTGAGCTGGTGGCTATTAACGCCGGCCAGTGACGTGCTGGTTAACTGGTTTTATCGCAAATTACCGGGTAAATATAAGCCCGTGACGTAAATGTTAAGCGCGGACGATTTAATCGCCCTGGTCTTAACCGTCCGCGCTTATAAAAAACAGCCCACCACTATTAGCCTGCTAATTAAATTCACGAAAAGAAAAGGTTATGACCCTGCTGACAGGTTAAATAGCCACCAACACCCTCTGTCAATTAAGAAAACTCCAAAAACAGAGGCTATGCCCTGAATTGACGCCCCTTTCACTGCCTGTTCTCATCATCATTTCACCACAATTGTTGCTAAAGTAGTCAGTGTGTTACGGTTTGATTTCACATCAAAAAAACCTATATGAAATTGATTAAAAGCACTCGCCACGGCGTCTGTAATCAGTTAACCTCAGTCGCAGTGAGGCTACAGCGGCAGAAAATTCGGATTTTTTACCGTTAAAATGTGTCCATTAACACATTTTAGTAATTAAGGATTTGTCTTAGGCTGTTTCGCTTATTAATCTCCCTGTTTTGTCATCTGGCTGGCGACAATTTTGTCGTAAGGAAATCGAAGGAAAACCCGAATAATGGTCAAGTCTCAACCAATACTGAGATATATCTTGCGGATCGTGCCCGCACTGGCGCTGGCCACACTCCTCTCAGCTTGTAGCAGTACACATAGCAGTCAAAACGCGAATAACGAGAATCATGAAGTTAACAACCACAATGGTTTTTTACTTCAGGCGTCTCAGGATGAGTTTGAAGAAATGGTGCGTAACGTCGACGTTAAGTCGCGCATCATGGAACAATACGCCGTCTGGAAAGGTGTGCGCTATCGCCTCGGTGGCGATACCAAACGCGGGATCGATTGTTCCGCCTTTGTACAACGCACTTTCCGCGATCAGTTTGGCTTAGAATTACCGCGCTCGACCTCTGAGCAGCAGGACACCGGTAAAGAGATTACCCGCAGTAAACTGCGTCCTGGCGATCTGGTGATGTTCCGTGCCGGTTCGACTGGTCGTCATGTGGGTATTTATCTGGGTAACGACAATTTCGTTCATGCCTCCACCAGCAGTGGTGTCATGATCTCCAGTCTCAATGATGACTACTGGAAAAAGCGTTACCGTGAAGGACGCCGTGTATTAAGTCGCAACCCGACCTGATTATCACCTTCGATCTTCTCTCAGCCAGAGAACATGAAACGCTGCTTACGCAGCGTTTTTTTTCGTGCCTTATTCTTAGCGACAGTCGTTTTATCAGATAAAAGCATTGTATTTCAGATTAATAACGAGACATTTCGGACACTCTCGTTATATTCTCGGTCGCTTAAACCGAAGCAGTCGTGTGCAATAACATAATAATAATTTGATCAGGGGAAGTTCCTCATGCCACTGTCGGGGGCGCTAAGGCGCCATGCCACCTATCCTCGCCGAATCGCATGGAGTAGTGCGATGGCCGGTGGCGTATTCTTTCTGCTGTTTGCCGTCCTGTCATTTCACCAGACCTGGCAGAAGCGCGAACGACAGCATCAGCAACTGCTGGAGAACAGCCGCACAGCATTACAGCAAACGCTTTCCAGCCTGCTCAACAGCACCCTCAGTCCCCTGCTTCCGTTCACCCACACTGCCTGTCATACCATTAATCGTGAACTGACCTCGCGCGCCGCGTTTGCCGGTAATCTCCGCGCCATCCTGCTGGTTAACGACGGCAATGCCTTTTGCTCCTCGGCCACCGGTAGTTTTAGCCTGCCGCTTAATGTGATCGCACCTGATAGTGATGTCTCACGTGACATCGATCTGCAGCTGATGTCAGGCACGCCGCTTCAGCCAAATAAACCGGCGCTGGGATTGTGGATTAAAAATCCTGGCAGTCAGCAGTCAGGTGTCTTCGCGACGCTGAATATCAGTCTGGCTCCCTACCAGCTGCAGGTCTCCGGGCATCCGGAAATTACCGGTATGGCGCTGATGGCACAAAAGAGTGCCTTAACCAGCTGGCAGCCTGGCGTGATGAAAAATAAAAGTCTGCCGCCGCCGCTGTATCAGCAGGCGCTGACAGACTATCCGCTGAAGTTTGTGTTGTTCGGTTCGGTTCTGGCGTTCAGTGATTATCAGAATATCCTGCTGTGCAGCCTGCTGCTGTCACTGCTGGTTTCCGGCGGCTGCTGGCTGCTGTTATCTGTTTATCAGCGTCCGGGGAAAGAGCTGATTCGGGGCATGAAGCGCGGTGAGTTTCACGTTGAATATCAGCCGCTGGTCACCTCCCATGATGGTCAGCCTTATGGCATGGAAGCGTTACTGCGCTGGACCCATCCGACCGAAGGCCCGATCCCGCCCGATGTGTTTATTCAGTATGCCGAGTCGCAGAACCTGATTATTCCGCTGACCCGGCATCTGTTTCAGCTGGTTTCCCGTGATGCACACCAGTTGTGTCATACCATTCCCCGTCATGCCTGCCTCAGCCTCAACATCTCTCCGCTGCATCTGGCTGACAGCTGTTTCCGGCAGGATGTTCTGCGCTGGCTTGATACCATGCCTGCAGCTCACTTTAATTACGTGTTTGAGATTACCGAGCGCGCCATGGTGCGCGATGAAAACGTCGGAGAACTGTTTGACTGGCTGCATCAGCAGCATATCAATATTGCCATTGATGATTTTGGCACCGGACACAGTGCGCTGATCTATCTGGAACGTTATGCGTTTGATTACCTGAAAATCGATCGTGGTTTTGTCCAGAGCATCGGCACAGAAACCCTGACCTCGCCGGTGCTGGACACCGTGCTGCAGCTGGCGAAGAAACTGAATCTGAAAAGTGTGGCGGAAGGGGTAGAAACCGGCGAACAGGCCGCCTGGCTGATCCATCGTGGCGTGACTCATCTGCAGGGTTACATCTTCAGCCGTCCGCTGCGACCGGAAACGCTGATAGACTATTTCCGGCGTCATAACGCCTGAGACTCTCTGGCCCGAATCGCGCCGGACATTTAACGGGAGAGAACATGCTATTTCGCCTGGGATTTCTGCTGCTGTGCGGCCTCTTCAGCGCCCCGCTGCTGGCTGCATCAGTCCTGCAAACGTTCGCCTTCACACAGGCCGGCGAAGCGAAATATCCGCCCGGCTTCAGCCATTACGATTACGTTGACCCCCGCGCGCCAAAAGGCGGCAGTATTACCCTGGCGGTAGTGGGCACTTACGACAATTTCAACCGCTACGCCTCACGCGGCAATCCGGGCATCAATACCGGCACGCTTTATGACGGCCTGTACACCAGCTCAGACGATGAACCGGGCAGCTATTATCCGCTGATTGCTGAATCAGCCCGCTACGCCAGCGATTTTACCTGGATTGAAATACGCCTGAATCCCCGCGCCCGGTTCCATGACGGCACACCAGTCACCGCCCGCGACGTAGCGTTCACCTTTCAGAAGTTCATGACCGAGGGCGTGCCTCAGTTCCGCGTCGCCTACCGTGGCGTGACCGTCAGAGCGCTGGACGATCACACTGTCCGCATCGGGGCACAGAAACCGGATAAAGATCTGCTGCTTGGGTTACTGACGCTACCGGTTATCCCCGAGTCGTTCTGGCGCGATAAGAAGTTTAACGAGCCGTTAAGCGCACCACCGCTTTCCAGTGGGCCTTATCGCATTACGCGCTGGAAGCTGGGCCAGTTTATTGAGTTCAGCCGGGTAAAAGATTACTGGGCCGCCGATCTGCCAGTGAATCGTGGACGCTTTAATTTTGATCGCATGCGCTATGACTACTATCTGGATGACAATGTGGCGTTCGAAGCCTTTAAAGCGGGTGCGTACGACTGGCGTGAAGAGACATCGGCGAAGAAATGGGCGACCCAGTATCGCGGCCGCAATTTCGACAATGGCAGCATTGTTAAAGAAACCGCGCCCAATGACGCCGCTATCGATACCCGCTGGCTGGCATTCAACAATGAAAAACCGCTATTCCACGATCGCCGCGTGCGCCAGGCGTTGTCACTGATGTTCGATTTCGAGTGGATGAATAAAGCGCTCTATTACGGTGCCTGGCAGCGTGCCAGCAGCTACTTCCAGAATACAGAGTATGCGGCCCACGGCGTGCCGGATGCACAGCAGCTGGCGCTGCTTGAACCGTGGCGCGCGCAACTGCCACCTGCGCTGTTCAGCCAGCCTTATCTGCCGCACAAAACCGATGGCAGCGGCTATGACCGCGCCAGTCTGTTAAGCGCGTTTGACCTGCTGAAACAGGCGGGCTGGCAGATTAAAAATCGCCGACTGATTAACGATAAAACCGGTCAGCCATTTACGGTCGAACTGCTGCTGCGCGGTGGCACCAGTACTGAATGGGCGTTACCGTTGCAGCACAACCTTGCGCGGCTCGGCATTACGTTGAACCTGCGGCAGATCGACAGCTCGCAGTACCTGCGGCGCTGGCGTGAAGGCGACTATGACATGATTGCCACCGTTTATGGGGCGATGCCGATTCCGACCTCCAGTCTGCAGATCCTCTGGCAGTCCGACTACATCACCTCGTCGTGGAATACCGCGCGGGTCAAAGACCCAATCGTTGATCACTTTGTGAAACAGATTATCGCGCATCAGGGCGACCCTGCCGCGCTGCGGCCGCTGGCACAGGCGCTGGATCGGGTACTGCTGTGGAATGCGTATATGATCCCGATGTGGTACAACGCTGAACAACGGCTGGCGTACTGGGATAAGTTTTCACACCCTGCCCGCAAACCTGCCTACAGCACCGGGCTGGAAAACTGGTGGTACGACACAAATAAAGCCGGACGCCTGCCGGCCAGCAAACGCTAAGGAGATGACCGTTGGCCGCATACTTTCTGCGCAGATTGCTGCTGATTATCCCGACCTTATGGGCGATCATCACGCTTAACTTCTTTATCGTGCAAATCGCGCCCGGCGGACCGGTCGATCAGGCGCTGGCGAATATTGAGTTTGGTCAGACCACTGGCCTGCCCGGCAGCGGCGCGGAGAACGCCAGTTCACGCGCCAGCGTCAGTCATCTTAATCCCGCAGATAATCAGTACCGTGGGGCGCGCGGGCTGGATCCCGAAGTAATTGCGGAAATTAAAAAGCGTTACGGCTTCGATAAACCGCTGTGGCAGCGCTACGGCGAGATGCTGTGGAACTACCTGCGTTTTGATTTTGGCGACAGCCTGTTTCGCAGCGCCTCGGTGATCGGGCTGATTAAGGAGAGCCTGCCGGTCTCCATCAGTCTGGGATTATGGAGCACGCTGATCATCTATCTGGTTTCGATCCCGCTGGGGATCCGCAAAGCGGTGCGCAACGGCAGCGCCTTTGATGTCTGGAGCAGCGCGTTTATTATCATTGGCTACTCCATTCCGGCTTTTCTGTTCGGCATCATGCTGATCGTACTGTTCGCCGGTGGCAGCTATCTCGACTGGTTCCCGCTGCGCGGGCTTACGTCTGCGCAGCACGACACCCTGCCCTGGTATGGCAAAGTGCTGGATTACTTCTGGCATATCGCCCTGCCGGTACTGGCAACGGTGATTGGCGGCTTTGCCACACTGACGATGCTGACGAAAAACGCCTTTCTGGATGAGATCCGTAAGCTCTATGTGGTGACCGCGCGCGCCAAAGGCGTGCCGGAACGCCGTATTCTCTATCACCATGTTTTCCGCAATGCCATGCTGCTGGTGATTGCCAGCTTCCCCGCCACGTTTATCAGCATGTTTTTTACCAGCTCAGTATTGATCGAAGTGATGTTCTCGCTCAACGGACTCGGCCTGCTCGGCTATGATGCGACGCTGCAACGTGATTATCCGGTGATGTTTGGCACGCTCTATATTTTTACGCTGATCGGTTTGCTGATGAACATTCTCAGCGATCTGACCTATACGCTGGTCGATCCGCGCATCGATTTCGGGAGCCGCTCATGACGCTCTCTCCGCTGAATCAACAGCGCTGGCAGCGCTTTCGCCATAACCGTCGCGGCTACTGGTCACTGTGGATCTTTCTGGTCATTTTCCTGCTGTCGCTGTGTGCCGAACTGATCGCCAATGACAAGCCGCTGCTGGTGCATTATCAACAGCGCTGGACGGTGCCGCTGCTGTTTGATTACAGCGAAACCGACTATGGCGGCGTACTGGCGACAGCGGCTGATTATCAGGATCCCTGGCTGCGGCAGCGCATTGCGCAGAACGGCTGGGCTTTATGGGCTCCGATTCGCTTCAGCGACAGCACCATCAATTTTGCTACTCAGGTGCCGTTCCCCTCTCCGCCCTCTGCGCAGAACTGGCTCGGCACGGACGCCAACGGTGGCGACGTACTGGCACGGCTGCTCTATGGCACGCGCATCTCCCTGCTGTTCGGCGTGCTGCTGACACTTATCTCCAGCATCATAGGAATTGTGATTGGCGCGGTGCAGGGTTATTTCGGCGGCAGAATTGATCTGATTGGGCAGCGGATGATTGAGGTCTGGTCCGGCATGCCTGCGCTGTTTCTGCTGATCCTCCTCTCCAGCGTCATTCAGCCCGGTTTCTGGTGGCTGCTGCTGGTCACCGTCGCGTTTGGCTGGATGAGCCTGGTGAGCGTGGTCCGGGCCGAGTTTCTGCGAACCCGAAACTTTGATTACATCCGCGCAGCACAGGCGCTGGGCGTCAGCGATGGCCGGATTATGCTGCGTCACATGCTGCCTAACGCGATGGTGGCTACCCTGACCTTTCTGCCCTTTATTTTGTGCGGATCGATCACCACGCTCACCTCCCTCGACTTTCTCGGTTTCGGTCTGCCGCTGGGCTCGCCCTCGCTGGGCGAGCTACTGCTGCAGGGCAAAAATAACCTGCAGGCACCCTGGCTGGGCCTGGCGGGCTTTTTCACCCTGGCGATCCTGCTGTCACTGCTGATTTTTATCGGCGAAGCGGTGCGCGACGCCTTTGATCCGGGCAAAGGAGCCTGAATGACAACGCCACTGCTTGCCATCAATCATCTCTCGGTCGCCTTTCGTCAGGGCGAGCAGCTTCGCCAGGTCGTGAATGACGTTTCACTGTGCATTGACGCGGGCGAAACGCTGGCGCTGGTGGGTGAGTCGGGTTCCGGCAAAAGCGTCACGGCGCTGTCGGTAATGCGACTGCTGCATGAGGCGGCGGTGGTTTATCCCCGTGGAGAGATTCTGTTTAACGGTGAAGATCTGCTGCGCGCCCGCGAGCAACGACTGCGCGCGATTCGCGGCAACCAGATTGCGATGATTTTTCAGGAGCCGATGGTATCGCTCAATCCGCTGCACACCGTGGAGAAGCAGCTGTATGAAGTGCTTTCGCTGCATCGCGGGCTGCGTCGTCCGGCGGCACGCGGTGAGATTCTCAGCGTGCTTGATCGGGTCGGTATCCGTCAGCCTACTACCCGGCTCAACGATTTCCCCCACCAGCTTTCCGGCGGGGAACGCCAGCGAGTGATGATCGCCATGGCGCTGCTGACCGAGCCTCAGTTGCTGATTGCCGATGAGCCGACCACTGCACTGGATGTGACAGTGCAGGCGCAGATTCTGGTGCTGCTGCGTGAACTGCAGCGGGAGCTGAATATGGGCATGCTGTTTATCACCCATAACCTGAATATCGTGCGTCAGCTGGCGGATAACGTCAGCGTGATGCGTCAGGGTCACATCGTGGAACAGAATCGCAGCCAGATTCTGCTGAACCAGCCGCAACATCCTTACAGCCAGCAGTTGCTGGCCGCAGAGCCGGAAGGAAAAGCGCTGCCGCTACCCGCAGACGCGCCGGTCATTCTTCGGGTCGAACAGCTTCAGGTCAGTTTTGCGCTGCGACGCGGACTGTTCCGTCGGCAGACCGGCGAAAAGCAGGTGCTTTCCGGGCTGAGTTTCAGCCTGCGGCGGGGCGAAAGTCTGGGTCTGGTGGGCGAGTCCGGGTCGGGTAAAAGCACCACCGGCCTGGCGCTGTTGCGGCTGATTTCCTCACGTGGCGAAGTCTGGTTTGACGGCCAGCCGCTGCATCAGCTGTCGCGCCGGCAACTTCTGCCGCTGCGTCAGCGCATTCAGGTGGTGTTTCAGGATCCCAATTCCTCGCTCAATCCGCGTATGACGGTGCAGCAGATTATTGCTGAAGGTCTGGCGGTGCATCAGCCCGAACTGAACAGTGCCCAGCAGGCGCAGCGGGTGATTGCGGTGATGGAAGAAGTGGGACTGGAAGCGGAAAGCCGGCATCGTTATCCGGCCGAATTTTCTGGCGGTCAGCGACAGCGTATTGCTATCGCGCGGGCACTGATTCTGGAGCCGGAGTTGCTGATTCTGGATGAACCCACCTCATCGCTGGATCGCACGGTGCAGAAGCAGATTCTGACGCTGTTACGCCGCTTACAGCAGCAGCGTCAGCTCAGCTATCTGTTTATCAGTCACGACCTGGATGTGGTTCGCGCCCTGTGCCACCAGCTTATTGTGCTGCGTCAGGGGGAGGTAGTGGAACAGGGAGAGTGTGAAACGTTGTTTGCGTCACCGACGACTGTGTATACCCGCGAGCTGCTGCAGTCAGCGCAACTCAACCTGCGATAAAAGTTTCCGCAATCGCCACGCCCTGATTTTTCAGGCAGCAGTTAGTGGCGCTTTCGTCGCGACGCTGAATAAACAGGCAGGGCTGCCCTTCGCACTCGGCCACTTTGCAATCGACCTGAATATCCGCCAGCACCTCTTTCAGCTGCTGCAGGATCTCCCACGCCGGAATGCCGTCATGGCTGATCAGACGCAACGCCACGAACTCCTGCTCATCCAGCATTGTGTCATCGGATTCAATGGCACTGTGGTGATCGCTGGCCCAGCGAAAACGCTGTGGCAGACGATGCACAATTGAAAGTTGCAGCATAGGTTACTCTCCCCGATGAGTTTATGTCGCAACACCGACCTGCCCGGCTGAAAACGGGTTGATCCCCGCAGAGTCAGGACAGGGATGACTGGCCCGTCCATGCGGATTGCAGAAGCGCATTTTTTGCGACTTACATCGCACTTCAGCCTATATGTACCGCGTTCACACGCCGTTAACAATCATTTTAGACGCATTGTGGTTACTTTTTTAGCCAAAAGTTTTCACAAGTAAGAAACAAAACCGGCGAGATGTGCATCACTGCGGACAACGGCGGGGAAACCACTGCGCCCGATTAACGGGGCGCAGTGCGGGAACGTGAAGCGTAGAAAAAGAGCAACAGAGAGATTGTTGCGCAGAGTGCGATAGTGCCGACCATCGGCCAGGCGCTGTTAAAACTCACCAGCGACAGCAACGCACCGACAAACGCGCCGACGCCAAAACGCAGCGTGCCCGCCAGGGACGAGGCCGTGCCCGCCATGTGCGGGAACTCATCCAGGATCACCGCCATCGCATTCGATGAGACCATCGACACACAGCCGATAAACAGCGCGATCCCCATCACCAGCGGCAGGAAACCGAGGCTGAAAGCGCTGACAATCAGCAGCCAGATCCCCATGCAGAACTGAATCAGCAGGCCCAGCCGGAACATTGCCACCGGGCCAAAGCGGCGCACGGCGCGGCTGTTAATCAGCGTCAGCAGAAACAGAAACACCACGTTAAGGCCAAAGTAGTAGCCAAAGTTTTGCGGTGAGACGTGATTCAGCTCGATGTAAACAAAGGGGCCAGCATTGAGAAAGGTAAACAGCCCGGCAAAGGAGAAGCCGCTCGCCAGCATATAGCTGAACGCCCGCTTGTGGCGGAACAGGGTCACGAAATTGCCCAGCGTGGTGCGCAGGTGAAACCGCTGTCGCTGCTCCGGCTTCAGGGTTTCGCGGATCTGGGTAGTGACCAGCACCGTCGTCACCAGTGCCGCGCCCGCAAGCGCCCAGAAGATGGCATGCCAGCTCCAGAGCACCAGCAGCCAGCCCCCGATAATCGGGGCCAGCAGCGGCGCAATGGTGGTAATCAGCATCACAAAGGACATCATGCGCGAGAAGTCCTCTTTCGAGTAACTGTCACGCATCAGGGCATTAATCACTAC
Organism: Pantoea sp. SM3640; assembly: GCF_015654165.1. Lineage (NCBI taxonomy): Bacteria > Pseudomonadati > Pseudomonadota > Gammaproteobacteria > Enterobacterales > Erwiniaceae > Pantoea > Pantoea sp. SM3640. The sequence goes on along the minus strand of NZ_CP064872.1, from coordinate 1,114,158 downwards.
ACTGGCTGCGGCAGCCGACAGCCCGTGCAGGAAGCGCATCAGAATCAGCTGGTCGATGCTCTGCGACAGCGCACAGGCCGCGGCGGCACAGGCGAAGATCAGGGTGCCGAGTGCAATCACCGGCTTACGCCCATAGCTGTCTGCCAGTGGCCCATAGATAAGCTGGCCAATCGCGAAGCCAAGGATGTAGAGGTTAAGCGACATCTGCACGCTACCGGCTGACACACCGAACTCACGCGCAATCTGCGGCATCGCAGGCAGATACATGTCGATCGACAATGGCATCAGCATGGCTAACAGACCAAGGATGACAACCAGTCCTGTTGGCGAATTCTTTTCCTTACGCACACCCTCTCCTGCACAAATGAATCAGGTACGGGCCGCCTGGCCCGCCCGGTTATTTTGCCTGCAGCTCTTTTGGCAGACCGATACTGGCGATCTCGTCTTCTGTCAGCGCCCGGTATTCGCCCGGTTCCAGATCGTCGTCCAGCGCAATGTCACCGATACGTTCGCGATGCAGCTCAATGACCCGGTTGCCGACGGCGGCAAACATCCGTTTCACCTGGTGATAGCGGCCTTCGCTCAGGGTCAGCCGCACGTCTGTGGGGGTAATCACCTCCAGCTGTGCCGGTTTCGTCAGGTCCTTCTCATTGTGGAGCTGCACGCCCGCGGTAAACTGCGCGGCCGTATCGTCACCGAGCGGCGATTCCAGGGTGACACGATAGGTTTTCTCGCAGTGATGACGTGGCGAGGTAATGCGGTGTGACCACTGGCCATCATCTGTCAGCAGCACCAGCCCGGTGGTGTCAATATCAAGACGCCCTGCCGCGTGCAGTTTGAATGACATTGGCTCTTCGATGAAATAGAGGATAGTCGGATGATCGGGATCGTCGGTTGAGCAGACGTAGCCCTGCGGTTTGTTCAGCATAAAGTAGCGTGGGCCGGTGAGCATCTGCAGCACGTTGCCGTCGTAGGCGACTTCGTGGTCGGGCAGCAGTTTAAACGCGGTGTCGCGCACCACTTCACCGTTGACGGTGACACGCTGGCCACGGATCTCGCGATGAGCGATAGCGCGGCTGATTTCCAGTTGCTGAGAGATGAATTTGTCGAGTCGCATGAATTCGTTTTGCCTGTTACTGCGGAGGGAATCTGAAACGGCCTGGTTAACCGTTGAAAATGTGCGGGAAGTATAACGTGATCCGCGCCAGCCTGACAGCGCGTTTACCGCCCTTTCATGGCATAATTACCACCAGTTTTATAAAAGTGAGCAACATGTCTTTTACCTTACGCCCCTATCAACAGGATGCGGTGAATGCCACCGTGGCGCATTTCCGTCGCCATCAGGAGCCCGCCGTTATTGTGCTGCCAACCGGTGCCGGAAAGAGTCTGGTGATTGCCGAGCTGGCACGGCTGGCGCGTGGCCGGGTGCTGGTGCTGGCGCACGTCAAAGAGCTGGTGGCACAGAACCACAGCAAATATCAGGCTTACGGACTGGAGGCCGATATTTTTGCCGCCGGCCTGCAGCGCAAAGAGAGCCAGCGCAAAGTGGTGTTTGGCAGCGTACAGTCGGTGGCGCGTAACCTCGACCTGTTCGACAGCGCCTTCTCGCTGGTGATCGTCGATGAGTGCCACCGCATCGGCGATGACAAAGAGAGCCAGTATCAGCAGATTTTCAACCATCTGCGTCAGCACAATCCTCAGCTCCGTTTACTCGGCCTGACCGCCACGCCGTTCCGGCTGGGTAAAGGCTGGATTTATCAGTTCCACTATCACGGCATGGTACGTGGCGACGACAAGTCGCTGTTCCGCGACTGCATCTATGAGCTGCCGCTGCGCTATATGATCAAGCACCAGTTCCTGGTGCCGCCTGAGCGGCTGGATATGCCGGTGGTGCAGTATGATTTCAGCCGCCTGACGGCACAGTCTAACGGCCTGTTCAGCGAAGCCGATCTGAATCGCGAGCTGAAACAGCAGCAGCGCGTAACGCCCCATATCATCCGGCAGATTGTGGAGTTCGCTGAAGATCGGCTGGGGGTGATGATTTTCGCCTCAACGGTAGAGCATGCGCGGGAAATTCTGCAGCTGCTGCCTGAAAACAGCGCGCTGGTCTCTGCCGACACCCCCGCCCGCGAGCGTGATGCCCTGATTCTGGCGTTTAAAGCGCAGCAGCTGAAATTCCTGGTGAACGTGGCGGTGCTGACCACCGGGTTTGATGCTCCGCACGTGGATCTGATTGCGATCCTGCGCCCGACCGAGTCAGTGAGCCTCTACCAGCAAATCGTCGGCCGCGGGCTGCGGCTCTCGCCCGGTAAAACCGACTGTCTTATCCTGGATTATGCCGGTAATCCGCATGACCTTTTTACGCCCGAAGTCGGCGCGCCTAAAGGGGCCAGCGACAATCAGCCGGTTCAGGTTTTCTGTCCCGCCTGCGGTTTCGCCAACACCTTCTGGGGCAAGGCGACCGCCGATGGCATGGTGATTGAGCATTTTGGCCGACGCTGTCAGGGCGTGCTGGAAGATGATGAGGGTGAGCGCGAACAGTGTGATTTCCGCTTCCGCTTTAAAAGCTGCCCTGACTGTGGCGCAGAGAATGATATTGCCGCCCGGCGCTGCCATCAGTGCGACAAAATTCTGGTCGACCCGGACGATATGCTTAAAGCTGCCCTGAAACTGAAGGATGCGCTGGTGCTGCGCTGTGGCGGTATGACGCTGGAACAGGGCCGCGACGCCAAAGGTGAATGGCTGAAGGCAACTTATCATGATGAGGAAGGCACCAGCGTCAGCGAACGGTTTCGCCTGCAGACACCCGCCCAGCGTAAGGCGTTTGAACAGCTCTTTATGCGCCCGCATCAGCGCGCGCCCGGCGTACCGCTGGGCTGGCAGACCGCCGCTGACGTGCTGGCGTTGCAGCCCCTGCTGCGACATCCCGACTTTGTCGTGGCGCGCGCCAAAGGCCAGTTCTGGCAAATCCGCGAGAAAATGTTTGATTATCAGGGTCGTTATCGCCGCGCCAATGAGCTGCGGTAATCCCTGCTGGCGGGTATATCGTTTGCTACCACCTGGCATAACGGCTATACTGCCGCCCGCTTTTGCATGTGCATCAGCGGGATTGAATAACCTGCCTGTTACTGGGTCGCCTGTAGCAGGATTAAATAAAGAGATATATTAATGCTCACTATCAATGCAGTAGAACGTAAAGAGCAGGGTAAGGGTGCGAGCCGCCGCCTGCGTACAGCAAACCGTTTCCCGGCCATCATCTACGGTGGTTCTGAAGCGGCTGTTGCCATCGATCTGGATCACGACTCAGTAATGAACCTGCAGGCTAAGCCGGGTTTCTACGACGAAGTTCTGACCCTGTCAGTTGACGGCAAAGAAACTAAAGTGAAAGTTCAGGCTGTTCAGCGTCACCCGTTCAAGCCAAAACTGTTCCACATCGACTTCGTTCGCGCTTAATCGCGAATTACGTTGAAAAACAGAAGGGCCGGTTGAGAAACCGGCCCTTTTATTTTGTCGCTGATACACCAGGACAATCGACGTATCAGGCAACAGAGCCGGGCTAAGCCCGGCTTTTTTTATTTGCTGCTGGTACGGCGCTGGAGCTGATCGCGCAGATTAGGCGGTGTGCCCTTAATCGTCAGAGTGTCCGTGGCCGGATCCCAGAAAATGCGTTCACCCAGCAACATCGCATCAAAGTTCAGGGTCAGTCCCCCGCCGCTTCCGGCAAACTTTGTCAGCTGACGCAACGTGCTGCGATCCGCAGGGAAGCTCTCTTCCAGCTCGTAACCCTGCTCCTGGGTAAAGGCCTGGAAGGTTTTTTCGCCCAGCGGTGGCAGTTCGCTCGACAGATCTTCCAGCGCAATCTCTTCGCCCGCCTGCAGCTGCTCGTTGCAGTAGCTGTAAACCTGCTGGCGATAGTTCTGCCGCTCCTGCTTGTCCAGTTCCGATTCGTTGCAGTAGTCATCGACCGCCTGCAACAGACCGCGGTTCTGCGCCTTAGTGTCTAATCCCACTTCGGCTCCGAGGAAGTCCATAAAGAAGTCAGCGACCTTACGACCAACGCGGCCGCGCAGGAAGGTCAGGTAACGGGTCGATTCCGGGTTGGTTTCCCATTCGGTCAAGTCGATACGCGCTACGATGTCCGCATGATTGATATCGAGATAATGCGTGCTGCTGATATCCAGCTGCTCATTGACGCGCATGCTGGACTGGCTGTTCAGCACCGCAATCAGCAGGTACTCCACCGCCAGATAGCGATAGTGAATAAACAGCACCACGCCGCCTTCCGCAAACGGGTATTTTGCCAGCTCGTCGCGCAGACGACCGGTCGCGGCACGGCTAAAAGCGAGAAAATCATCGTTGCCCTTACGACAATTACGCAGCGCTTCTGCCAGTTCACTCTCAGCGTTGAACAGGCCATAGGCTTTGCTTTTTGCGCTGTAAACCCGGTGTAACTCTTCCACCATCGCGTTGACCGTGTTGGTGGCAGGCAGCAGCGAATCGCGCAGCGCCAGTTCAAGCTGGTTTTCATCGCGTTTGATTAACTGATGCAGGGCAATCTGGTCGATATCCAGACTCATGGTAGACTCTCCTTTTAGCACAGGCGCGTATTCAAACACCGCCAGCATCGGCTTTCAACTCCATGCTGAAAGCGAACGCGGTACTTTCGATAAAATTGCGGTAAAAAGTGCGCTGTTCCGGTAATATATCGCCTTTTGAAATGAGCTTAGACGACGATATGGCACAATCATCACGCTACAGTGACGAACGCGTGGAACAACTCCTCGCGGAAATGGCCCAAATCCTGCACAAGGATAAAGCCCCCACCGACCTCTCCCTGATGGTACTGGGAAATATGGTGACCAACTTAATTAACAGCGATGTCGCTCCGGCGCAACGTCGTTCACTGGCACGCTCTTTCGCCGATGCCCTTCAGGCATCTGTGCGCGACGACAACGCTCATTAATTGGCTGATTTGACTTCATAATATGGTAACCAACCGGCAGCGCTACCGCGAAAAAGTCTCCCAGATGATCAGTTGGGGGCACTGGTTTGCTCTGTTTAATATCTTATTCGCGCTGATTTTAGGCAGTCGCTACCTGTTGGTCGCCGACTGGCCTTCTTCGCTGGCGGGGCGTATCTACGCCTATACCAGCTGGGTTGGCCACTTCAGTTTTGTCGTGTTTGCCGCTTATCTGCTGATTATTTTCCCGCTGACCTTTGTGGTGATGTCGCAACGGCTGATGCGGGTGTTATCTGCGGTGATTGCGACGTCCGGGCTGACGCTGGTGATGGTCGACAGTGCGGTCTTCAGCCGTTTCCACCTGCACCTGAATCCGGTGGTGTGGGAACTGGTCATTAACCCCGATCAGAGCGAGATGGCGCGTGACTGGCAGCTGATGTTTATCAGCGTGCCGCTGATTTTCCTGGTCGAGATGCTGTTTGCGACCTGGAGCTGGCAGAAGCTGCGCAGCCTCAATCGCCGTTCATTTGGTAAACCTGTCGCAGCTCTGTTTATCAGCGCCTTCTTTGCCAGCCACCTGATGTATATCTGGGCCGATGCCAACTTCTATCGCCCGATTACCATGCAGCGTGCCAACCTGCCGCTCTCCTATCCGATGACCGCCCGCCGCTTCCTGGAGCGTCACGGCTTGCTGGATGCGCAGGAGTATCAGCGCCGTCTGGTTCAGCAGGGGGATCCGGAAGCGCTGGCGGTAGAATATCCGCTGAGCGACATTACGTTCCGTGACGCCGGGACACGCAATAACCTGCTGGTGCTGACCGTCGATGGTCTGAACAACGCCACGCTGGCCAAAGCGCTGCCGCAACTCAATCAGTTTGCCAGCGAGAACGTGCGTTTCACGCAGCACTACAGCGCGGGTGATACCCCGGAGAAAGGCTTATTCGGCCTGTTCTACGGTATCTCCTCCAGCTACATGAACGGCATTCTGGCTTCCCGGACGCCGTCTGCCCTGCTGGGTGCATTGAGTACCCAGGGTTATCAGTTTGGCCTGTTCTCCTCAGAAGGCTTTAATCCGCCGCTCTACCGCCAGGCGTTGCTGACCGATTATTCACTGCCTGCCACCAGCAGTCAGCCCAACGCCAGCACCGTGGGGCAATGGCAGAACTGGCTGGAGAAACAGAAAGATTCACAGGCGCCCTGGTTCTCATGGATCGCCCTGAACGGCCCTGATGTGACCGGCGACAGTGCCAAAGCGCGTCAGCGCAGCTATCTGCGTCAGGCTCCGGCTGTTGATGAACAGATTCACGCGGTGCTCAGCAGCCTGCAGGCACGTGATTTGCTGAAGAACACCGTCGTGGTGATCACCGCGCAGCGTGGTCTGGCGCTGGATGGCAATCCTGACAGTGCCGGAAACCGCCAGACGTTGCAGGTGCCGTTAGTGATTCACTGGCCTGACACCCCCGCGCAGACGGTTGATCGCCTTTCGGATCATCAGGATGTGATGGCGACGCTGATGCAGCGCCTGCTGCATGTGCGGACCAATCCGGTGAATTACTCGCAGGGTGAAGATCTGTTTGCAGCGCGTCGTCGCCATGACTGGGTCGCCAGCAGCGAAGAGAATAAACTGATCATTACCACGCCGCAGGTGACGCTGGTGCTCAACAACAACGGCAGCTATCGCGCTTATGATGCGCAGGGCAACGCGCTTAAAGATCACAAGCCAGAGCTGGCATTGCTGTTGCAGGTACTCACCGAGGAGAAGCGGTTTATCGCTAACTGATTAATTATCAGGCAAATAGTTTGCGGGTATCTTGCATTCATGACGATAACCAGTAGACTTATCTTCCAGTGTTCGGCACGTAGCGCAGCCTGGTAGCGCACGGTCATGGGGTGTCCGGGGTCGGAGGTTCAAATCCTCTCGTGCCGACCAAATTCCCTGAAAAGCAGCCCAAAAGGCTGCTTTTTTCGTTTCTGTCGTCAGACTTTAACTTCCCTCGCACGTCCAGCAATCCGATCTATACTTCAAAACGTGTGGGTAACAAGAGGAGAGTTCATGACATTCATCGAAAAAGACGATCCAACCGAAGCACCTGAGTCCGGCGATAAGCAACCTTCCCCGCCAGACGAAAAGTAACCCACAGGGCCGCGTCTGACGCGGCCTTTCTCTGTCGCTGCTTCCCAAGCTGAATATTCAGATTAATCCCGAACGGGGTTAACATTCCTCATGTAATCATCAGGTTAAAGCTTGCAAAAAAGCCTGATCCGCCTCACAAAAGTAGCCACCCGCTGCGCTTTTTCATCAAACTGAAACAAAAATGTCACAGAAAATAACTACCCTGAACTCCCCAGAAATTGACGGATAATTTTTATGGCGATCAAAGCGAAAAGCCTGAAAGATGCAGAAGCGTTACTTCATTCAGGCATTAGCAAAGTGGAACTGGCGTATGACATTGGCAGCGACGATTTCTTTCGTCTGGCGAGCCACTGGTGCGACCGGGGTGCACGCATCAGCAGGGGTCACCACCATTTCGTTGTTTCTCTTAAAAGTTTTGCCATTCCTCCCAACGACTGATTGTGGCGGGCTGCTTGCCCTGAACCATCGCGCCTGATTAAATGCCTTTTTGGGTTCTGATGATGGTTTCGCATGCGCTATCCCGACCTGCCGCTGCCGCCTGTTGCAGGCGGCTTTATCCTTTCCTGTCATCTTAACCACAGCGATCCTTTGCTGGCGGTGAGTCACTTTGACCCACAAAAATATCATGACGCGCTGGCTGTCGAATGGGGTATTCCACTGCCCGCCCGACTGCAGCAGGCGGTCAATAAAAGACGTGCGGAATATCTTGCCAGCCGGTTACTTGCCCGGTCAGTAATGGCAGAACTGGGCATTGATGATTTCATTCTGACTAACGCGCCTGACCGCTCCCCCCTCTGGCCTGCCGGCATTCAGGCGTCACTGTCACACAGTAGTGGTGTCGTCGTCGTGGCGGCTACCCGTCAGCCCTGCGCAGTTGGCATTGATGTCGAGCAGTTGATGTCAGAGACCACGGCACAGGAAACGGCAACGCTGCTGATGAACGAGCAGGAACAGCAGCTGTTGCGGACGCTGCCCGTCTCCTTCAGTGCGGCCGCCACCCTGCTCTTCTCGCTCAAAGAAAGCGTATATAAAGCGCTATGGCCACAACTGCATCAGCCGATGGACTTTCTGGATGCGGCACTGGTGTCCGTAGATTTCGCGCAGCAAAGTGCCACGCTGAGCCTGACTCAGCACGTCGGCGAGCGCTTTGCGAGGGGGACGTTACTGCAAGCGGACTTTATGTGGCAGGAGAATCAGGTCATCACCCTGATCACGCATCAGCTTTAAAAAACCGGCTAAACAAGGGTATTTAGCCGGGGTAAACACAGACGAAAGAAGACGTTTCAGGATGGCAGAAACCGACGTTTCTGCTGATTGCTAAAGTAGCCTGTCTGACGCGCAGCACGCCAGTGCGCTTTTCTGCTAAGTTTTGCCAGCTGCCGTCAAAGCCCGGTGTCGGTGCGCTTTACCGAGTCGAGCGTGGCGAGATCGCGCTCATTACCGGTCAGCTCCGTTAACTGGCCTTCGCGCATCTCCAGCAGCCGATCGGCATGAATGAAGTAATGATCGTCATGGCTGATGGCAAACACCGTTTTACCCGCCTGCTGCAACCACGGCAGCAGCTCGCGATAAAAGATGCGGCGAAAATGGGGATCCTGATCGGCCGCCCACTCATCCAGTAACAGCACATCGCGCTCTTCCGCCACCGCCAGCAGCAGCGCCAGTCGCTTACTCTGCCCTTTAGATAGCCGCAGGTTCAGCACTTTGTTGCCTTCAATCTTCAGTTTGTCCTGCATCTTCAGCCGCTCCAGCCACTGCTGAACCAGCGCCGGATTGGCCGCAACCCCTTCCCGCCCGATTAACCGGTCAAACAGATGCAGGTCGGTAAAGACCGCCGAGAACTGGCTGCGCCACACATCCAGCTCGTCAGCCGTGATCGCTTTACCATCAAGCAGCAGCGTGCCGGACTGCGGCTGATAAAGTCCGGTCATCAGCATCGCCAGCGTCGATTTCCCGCTACCGTTGCCGCCAATCAGGAACACCAGTTCTCCCCGGCGCAGCGTCAGGTTAATTGGTCCCACCTGGAAGCCATTATCACCATAGTGAAAAGAGACGTCGCGCAGCTCCAGTGTCTGCCAGTCAGAGACGGCAGATGGGGCGTGAAACCCGGGCTGATAAGGCGCGAGGTCAAAGGCGTTGAGCTTACGGAAAGCGACCTGGGCACTGAGCAACGTCGGTAACGCGCCCACCGCCGAGAGCAGCGGCGTGCGTAAGAAAAGCAGCGTCAGGGAAAAGGTGGCGGCGACGGCGGTATTAGCCCAGCCCAGGCTGTTAGCCATAAAAAAGACCATGCCGATAGCGCCTAGCGTCATGATATTTGACCAGTTAACCGCACTGAGATGGTAAGTATCCGCGCGTACAATATGATGACGCCAGGCGCGGGCATCTTCCTGATACACGGTGTCATAGACCTGCTGTGCACGGGAGCGGTTAAGCTGCAGCTCTTTGCGCCCTTCAATCACCGTCTGGTAATCGCGATAGAGGTTATCTTCGATTTCCCGCAGCTTTGCCATGTGCTGATACACGCGTGAAACCAGCATCCAGCCGCCCACCAGCGTGACACCCAGCCAGAGACTGGTCACCAGCAGCATTTTGGGCGACAGCCAGGCGAGATAAATTGCCGAGCCAAGCGTAATGATGACGCCCTGAAACAGCTCCGGCAGGCGTACAAAGGCCAGCGTAATCGCCCGCACATCGCTGGTCAGTCCCGCCAGCAGCTGCGCACTGCCGAGTTGCTCGATGCGCTCAACCCGGGAATCGAGGATACGCTTAATAAACTCGCCGCGCAGTCGCCAGACAAACTGATGGCCAAGCATCGTCAGCGCCAGCTGCGAGGCCAGCGTCACCGCCATCAGCACCACCAACTGCAACAGAAACTGCGGCAATACCGCAAAGGAGGTGTTAATGGCGACAATCATTTCGCGATTAATGAAGGCGATCATGCCGATACCCAGCACGGCGCTTAACAACGTCAGCGCAATCACCCCGAGAAAAGGCCAGCGGAACTGGCGAAAAACAACGCTTAACAACGTCATGCAGGCAATCCATCAGCTAAAAACAGCCTGCAGTGTAATGGGATGCCAAATGATAGCAATAGTTATTCTCACCACGCCATAACCGGCGTGGCGGGTCAAAAGGCGCGGCGAAACGTCAGGTTATAACGCCAGGGACCGGCCAGCGGATGAACGCCTGGCTTCAGCGGCAGGATGCCGTGATAACGCAGGCGCGACGGCCCGCCCCACACCACAATATCGCCATGTTCCAGCAGCACACGCTGAGTCGTGTCGCCGCGCTCGAAGCCGCCAAACTGGAAAACCGCCGGCAAGCCCAGCGACACCGAAACGATAGGCTGGCGCAGATCTTTCTCATCTTTATCCTGATGCAGCGTCAGCTTCGCGCCCGGTTCATAGCGATTAAGCAGGCAGGCATCCGGATTAAAGTCAGGAAATCCTGCCTCTGATGCCGCCTGCTTTGCCAGAGTACGAAACAGCGGTGGCATGGGTGGCCATTGACGTCCGTTGAGGTTGTCCTGCTGCTGATAATTGTAGCCACGTGAATCCACCGACCAGCCAAAATCGCCGCAGTTGGTCATCGCCACCGACATGCGATGGCCGCCGGGCGTAATGCGATGGGCAAACGGGTTCTGTTCCGCAATCGTCATGATCTGCTGATAAAGCGCTTCTGCCTCTTCGCGCGCGCGACGCCGCAGGATCACAGCTCCTTCAGCCAGCGGCTCCTGCCAGGGTTGCTCTTCACTAAAAAGATCTAACATCAGGGTTCTCCGGATTTGTCGGGGATCAGGAAGGCAGCAAACTGCGGCGACATCCAGCTGACAAATTTATCGCCCTGCTTACTAATCAGATAGACCGCCAGATGCTCTTTTATCGCCAGTGCTTTGGCTTTTTCAGTGCCGAGTACCATCAATCCGGTATCCCAACCGTCGGCTTCCAGTGCCGTAGTGGCGATCACCGTGGCGGAGACCAGTTTATGCTCAATGGGCCGTCCGGTAACGGGATCGATCACATGAGAAATGCGCTTGCCGTCCAGTTCATAATAGTTGCGATAACTGCCGGAGGTGCTGATACCGTGTCCCTGCAGATCAACGCGCGCCTGAACCGCATTTTCGCGATCCGTCGGTTTCTGAATCGCCACACGCCACGGCTGCTGCTGCGCATTCAGACCACGACTCAGCACCGCACCCCCGACCGACACCAGATAGTTGTTGATGCCGAGCTGCTCCATCAGCCGCGCCAGATGATCGGTAGCGAAGCCCTCGCCCACCGTTGAGAGATCCACATAAAGGTCAGGCAGATCTTTCTGCAGCCACTGCCCGTCTGCACCCTGCACCACCCGCAGATGCTGTAACCCGGTCTGCGCCCGGGCGGCAGCGATCTGTGCCGCATCCGGCGTATGACCAGGCTGTTTCGTCGGCCCAAAACCCCACAGGTTAACCAGTGGCCCGACGGTGATATCCATCGCCCCGCCGGTTTGGCGGCCAATTCGCAAAGAGGTGATGACAATATCCGCCATATTTTCACTCACCGGCTGCGGTGACAGCTCCCGGCTCTGGTTGAAGCGCGATAGCACGGAATCGGCTTTCCAGGTTGAGAGTTCAGCATCATCTGCGTCCAGCCGCTGCTGAATGCGCTGCTGCAGCTCCGCTTTACGTTCGCTCTCTACTCCCGCCAGGCTCACACGCCAGATGGTCCCCATCGTTTTTCCTTCCAGTACCAGTGCGGTTGTTGCCGCTGGCTTATCACAGGCTGCTAACATCAGTACCAACATCGCTATAAACAGCAGATTAATCTGAGAACGCATCTTCCCTCACTTGTAACACTTTATTCAGCTCTGCTACAAAGCATAAACTTCGGGTAAATTAGCTTAAATAGCGTTGAATATTTTTCTGAATCACGAGAACATTCACCGGTCATCTATCCTGACCCCGCCTCCCGACAGGCGATAAACATTAATTCAAAGTAAGGAGCTACAGATGATTTATGCGATTCTCGTTATTGCCCTGGGTCTGTTTGTTTATGGAAGTTATAAAGTGGTCGAACAACGTCGTCATCGTCATATGACGCCTTCCCGGCCGCGCCATTAACAGGCCTGGCTGCACCTGATTGGGGCAATGCCTCTCTGACGCGCGCGGCAAGTGTACCAAAACGGGCGCGCCGTCTGTGGCTGTGAGAGCGGTAAAGCTGGCATGAATTCTGCACTGTTGAAACAGTGTTTATCTCTGAGAGGTGCAGAATGAAAAATTCACAGAAGTGGCCAACAGCATGGCATCACTGGCTGAGCTTTTCAGCCTTTACGCTGGCAGGTGTGGCATTTGAAGGTGCACGATTCGGCAGTGTTGTGTCGTCGGTAACAACAGCACCAGAACCCACAAAGTGGCAAAAGGCTGAAGCGCTCAGCCCGGAAGGTGATGCAGGAGCGCAGCGGTAACTGCGCTCCCTGACAACTCAGAACATTTAGAACTGGTAAACAAGACCCAGTGCCACCACGTCGTCGGTATTGATACCGGCTGCGTCGGTGAAGGCGTTGTCGTCCAGCAGGTTGATCTGGTAATCAACATAGGTAGACATGTTTTTGTTGAAGTAGTACGTCGCGCCAACATCGATATATTTTTTCAGATTCTGTTTGCCCCAGTTCTGAACATCGGTGCCGCGTGAGGTGACATAGGCCAGGGATGGACGCAGGCCGAAGTCAAACTGATACTGTGCAACCAGTTCCCAGTTATCCGCTTTATCCGCATACCCGTAAGCTGAAGAGGCGTCACTGCTGTCACCAAAGCGGGTCGCATTGTAAGCACGTGAGTACATCGCTGCCAGATAGACATTGTTCGCGTCATATTTCAGACCGCCTGTGTACACTTCCGCTTTATCGCCGCGGCCAAGAATACCTGACGTTGCGCTGTTCTGATCATTGGTACGGTCAGACTGGAAAGCTGCTGCGCCAATGCCGAAGCCCTGACCCAGATCATAGGTGGTGCTCAGACCCCAGCCGTCGCCGTTCTGGCCCAGTACGTCGCGGCCATTAGGTGATTCGCTGCTGTTGCCATTCTTGCCCTGATACTGGACTGCAAAGTTCCAGCCATCCACCAGACCAAAGAAGTTATTGTTGCGGTAGGTCGCCATGCCGTTACCGCGCTGATACATGAAGTTATCCGCGCCATAGGTATCGCCACCAAACTCGGGCAGCACGTCGGTCCATGCGCCGATGTCGTAGGCTACGCCGTAGTTACGACCGTAGTCGAACGAGCCTGCATCCCCAAATTTCACGCCGGCAAAGCCGACACGGGTGAAGCTGTCAGCAGTGCCCTGAGACTCGGCGTTGTTCAGCGCGGCCTGATATTCCCACTGGCCGTAACCGGTCAGCTCATTGCTGATTTCGGTTTCACCTTTGAAGCCGAAGCGAACGTAGGATTGGTCGCCGTCAGAGCTGTCGTTATCAGAGAAGTAGTGCAGACCGTCAACTTTACCGAAGAGGTCTAATTTGTTGCCGTCTTTGTTATAGATTTCAGCTGCGTTTGCTGATCCTGCTGCAACCAGCAATGCAGGGATCACCAGGGAGAGAACGCGACGTTTCATTTTATTACCCTCTGTTATGTGCCTTTATTATTTGCCACTGCGAACTGAATGATTAAAAATTCAGCCGGCAGGCCATTGTTGTTATATAACGGGCAATAATCCACCAGGAAAATGCTACTAAATTTCCAAAAGTGTTTCATAAGTCGAAACAGTTATTTCTTAATGTAAATATCGGGGAACTAATAACCAGCACGGATCGATAAAAATCAGCGCACGAATCGTCAATCTCAATTGGTATTCTTTGTTATCAACAGGTTGCATCAGACCTTTCTGAAGCACTGAATGATAAAACTTTTGCGGGATCTGGTAATAGAATAGACCCCGCTATCATCATTTATTCCATTATTACCTTCATTCTCCCCGAATGAGATGTACAACTTATTATTTCCCGCCGGACAAATCGTCCGGCATTTTTTTGCCTGCAATTTGCCGTTCCGTTATATCCACGTAAACTTTCTTAAGCGGGTTAAATTAACTACGTCTTATTTCCACACAGAGTGTTAAATTGCGCACGCTTTGCACACGGAATGATGAAATATCCGCCATGTTAATTTATCACCGTAATTAAGCAGGCGGATAGTGGGGATGCTGCTGATTGTCAGCGCTCGCGTAGCGATTCTTTGACTTTATTCAGCGGCTTAATCAGATAGTCCATGACCGATTTCTGACCGGTTTTAATCTCCACGTTGGCCACCATACCCGGCACAATCGGGAATTTTCGTCCGGCACGGTTGGTCAGCTCCGCTTTCTGGGTACGAACGTAAACACGATAGTAATATTGATCGCGTTTTACCTCATCCTGCAGGGTATCGGGCGACACCGTTTCAACTTCGCCGGGCAGGTCGCCATAGATAGAAGAGTCATAGGCGGTCACTTTTACGGTGGCGGCCAGACCGGGGCGGATATAGGCGATATCACGTGGATTGATGCGCGTCTCAATCAGCAGCTGATCCTCCAGCGGCACGATTTCCATCAGCTTACCGCCTGGCTCCAGTACGCCACCGACCGTGGTGACCTGAATATCTTTGACGATGCCGCGTACCGGTGAGTAGAGCGTAGCACGCGTCAGCTGATCCTCTTTGCCCGCAGCAACCTGCAGTTGTGCATCCAGTTCGGCATTGTTTTTCACCTGCTCTTCATGGGCACGCACCAGATAGTCGTTACGCGCCTCATCAATTTTACCGCGCAGATCGCTGACCTGACGACGCAGACGAATCACCTCGACCTGTCCTGCCGCGCCCTTAGCCACCAGCGGTTCCGTCAGCCGCAGTTCATCCTGTACCAGTTTCAGCGACTGCTGCAGGTTACTGATGGTTTCGGTGAGATTACGACGACGCGATTCGTAGAGCTGCCGTTCGCGCGTGACCAGGTTCGGCTCCTTCAGGGTTTCGGCGCTGAACGTCAGCGGCGTGCCCGACAACTCGGCCTCAAGCCTTTCGGATGAGGCACGCAGCGTGCGCACTTTGGCCTGCGCTTCGCCGAAGTTGGACTGGAAGCGCGTCGGATCGAGCGTCGCCAGCACCTGCCCTTTCTCAACAATATCGCCCTCATGCACATTCAGCTGTTTGACGATGCCGCCATCCAGGCTGTCAATCACCTGCGCGCGGCTGGAAGGTGTTACCTTACCTGTGCCGACGGTCACCTCATCCAGAATGGCGAAGTGCGCCCATATAAGAAAAATCGCCAGCGCGGCGGTGCAGAGCCAGATAATTGCCGATGTCCGGCGCTCATGACGGGCAAGATCTTTATCAACAATAACCAGACTCATGCAGCATCTCCTTTCCCTGGCGTCGCTGGCGTCGTCGCACGGCGCAGGATCTCGTCACGCGGGCCATCGGCCACAATCCGGCCGTTATCCATCACCACAATCCTATCAACCATCTTCAGCAGCGCCGGGCGATGCGTCACCAGCACCAGCGTCCGGCCACTGATCCAGCCCTGTAGCTGACGGATCACATGTTCCTCCAGCTGTTCATCCATGGCCGCAGTCGGCTCATCCAGCAGCACCACCTGCGGCTGCCGCAGGATCATCCGGCTCAGCATCACCATCTGACGCTGCCCGCCTGACAGCCCGCGTCCGCCTTCATTGATAATACGATCCAGACTGGCGGCATCCTGCTGGACCAGCGACAGCGCGCCGCTGATGCGCAGCGCCTGCAGCATCTCCTGTTCGCTGGCGTGGGGATTACCCAGCATCAGGTTCTGCCGCAGCGTGCCAAAGAAGAGACGGGAATCATGCGACAGCCAGCCGAGCTGACGGCGTAAATCGACAGGATCGATACGCTCAATGTCGACGCCATCGACAATGACTTTGCCCTGAGTGGCCTGCGCCTGACCGGCCAGGATCTTCAGGAGCGTCGACTTCCCTGCCCCGACTTTGCCCA
Organism: Pantoea sp. SM3640; assembly: GCF_015654165.1. Lineage (NCBI taxonomy): Bacteria > Pseudomonadati > Pseudomonadota > Gammaproteobacteria > Enterobacterales > Erwiniaceae > Pantoea > Pantoea sp. SM3640. The sequence goes on along the minus strand of NZ_CP064872.1, from coordinate 1,098,090 downwards.
GAATGGCAATCTTCTCGCCGGGCTTGATCTGCAGCTGCTGCACGTGGAGCACATTTTTTTCATTCTCTTCGTCATAGCTGTAATGGACATTGCGCAGATCGTACTGGCCGGTAAGCGTCGGACAGTGCGCCAGCGTGGCGGCTTCAGGCTGATCGAGCGGCTTTTTCAGCAGCTCATCTAGCCCTTTCATCGCCATTTTGGCGTGCTGCCAGCGTGAGAAAACCATGGTCAGCTGCATTAATGGGGCGATGGTGCGGGATGAGAGCAGGCTACAGGCAACCAGCGTACCGGTGGTGATTTGCGAATCGAGCACCAGATAGACACCAAACACTAGCATTCCGGCATAAGTGAGCTGCTGCACGGTCGATGCCCAGCCGGTAAGGCGTGCGCCCCATAACCGCTGCTGATTGCTGATTGAAGCGCTGACTTCGTGGGTCTGTTCCCACTGACGCTGGAAATAGGGTTCTGCCTGCAGCGCCTTGATATCCTCAATCCCTTCGATGGTTTCCACCAGCACCGCATTGCGCAGCGCGCCCTCGCGCAGCCCCTCTTTGGCCAGCCGCGCCATCGGGATCTGCACCAGCAGGCCGGGAATAACGATCAGCGGGATTGCCGCCAGCGGGATCAGCACCAGCCAGCCGCCCACAAACGACATGATAAACAGGAACAGGATGACAAACGGCAGATCGGCTGCTGCACCCACCGTGGTTGAAGTCAGCAACTCACGCACCTGGTCGATCTCACGCAACTGCGAAATAAAGGAGCCGGTCGATTTTGGCCGCGCCTCATTACGGATGCTCATCGCCCGGGCAAACAGCATGGCGGAGACTTTGAGGTCGATGCGTTTGCCCATTAAGTCTGACACCTGAGTTCGCATCAGCCGGATCACATACTCAATGGCTGCGGCGATCAGCACCCCGACAAACAGTACCCACAGCGTGGACTGCGACTGCGCCGGAATCACCCTATCGTAGACCTGCATCGAAAAGAGAATACCGGCCAGCGCCAGCACATTACTGATCACCGAGGCCAGCGAGATCTCGGTAATACGGCGACCCATGCCACGAAAGTTTTTCCAGAACCAGTGCGGCTCATAGGGCTGAACAAATTCGTCGATACGCGCATCCCGGCCACGCGCCGCCACGCCAATCACGCCGACATCGCCCTGAGCGCGCGTCAGCAGTTCCGATAAGGCGCTTTCACGCACCACATCGCCGCCTTCACTGAGCCAGTAGCGTGCGTTGCCGTCAGAATCGATATTCTCCAGCACCGCCACGCTGGCATTTTCCAGCACCAGCACCACCGGGGTGATCTCCTGACGCCAGCGCAGTTTGTTCTGCGGTACCATGGTCAGATGCAGTCCCAGCAGCCCGGAAAGCCGCTCCAGCTGCTGTGACACCGGCAGATGTTCAAACCAGCGCATCTGCTGACGCAGGGTTTTGCCATCGGCAGGTTTACCGAATCGCGCGGCGACGCGCAGCATGGCGGCAATCCAGTTATCGGTATTCAGGGTTGAAGTACTCATTATTTATGCCTTATCGCTATTGCAGCGAAGGAAGGAGATCGCCGCTGCTTTGCTGGCGATCGATACCCATGATATCGAGCAGATTGTCTACCGCGGCGGCATAGCGCACGGTGGCGTCCCAGCCATCGTAAAGCGCGGTGATACGTGAGCTGTCGGCCTGAAACACATCCTGTTCCACGCTCAGCAGGTCGTTCAGGCTGCGCTTACTCAGACGATATTCATCGGCGTAGACATTACGGGTATGGTCGGCGCTGGCCAGCTGCACTTCTCCGGCGGCCTGCCGCTGCTGTGCCCCGATCATGTCGGCATAGGCAGTCGAGGCGTTCTGATTGATGGCAAGTTTGGCCTGCTGCACCGCAGCCTGTGCCGCTTCGCGATCGCCCTCCGCTGACTCAGTTTTGGCATTCACCATGCCGCCCTGATAAAGCGGCGCTTCCACCTGCAGCTGCACTTCATCATCCCAGTAAGACGAACGATCGTTTTCATAGCGGGTCCGGCCTGCCTGCACTTTGATGGTCGGCCAGTGCCCGGACTGAGCCTGGCGCACCCGCTCACGGGCGGCTTCCTGTTTAGACTGCGCGCTGCGTACTGCGGCGCTGCTTTCATAGGCAATTTTGTCGAGGGTGATCTGCTGTTTCAGCAACGCCTGGGGCAGTTCGGGCAGCGTGGCGGGCACGACACCGGTCAGCACGGTCAGCTGCGCGGTGGCAGAACGCAGCTGGGCGCGATATTGCTCCAGCGTGGCCTGCATCGCGGCGATGCGGGTTTCCGCCTGCAAAACATCTGACTGGGAATTGAGTCCGGCATCGGCACGCAGTTTTGCGATATCCCGTACCCGCTGCAGCGAGGCGATATTGGTGTGCGCCGTTTCAGACAGCGCCTGGTAGCGTTTGACTTCGAGGTAGGCCTGCAGCGTATCTTCCGCCACGGTCGTCATCGAATCGAACAGGCCGAAACGATAAGCCTCTGACAGGGCATGCTGTTCATCAATGGCGCTGCCGGTGCGGCCAAAGTCGTAAAGCAGCTGACTGAGCGTGATACCGCCGGAGCCATTATTGTTCAGACTGCCGGCTGAGTCGGTCTGGTGAGAGCGTCCCGCGGCACCCTGCAGTGAGATCTGCGGATACCAGGCGCTGCGGGCGGCATCCAGATCCCCCTCACCGACGTGGATCTGTGCCGCCGCTTCCGAGATTTTCGGATTGCGGGCAAAGGCCCGGAGAATGGCGTCGCGCAGCGTTAAGCTGGCAATCTGTTCTTCGGTTGGCGCGGCGCGCCAGTTAAATTCGGCTTTCGGTAACGGTGCGGCAAAGGCCGCGGGCACTGCCACGCCACTCAGGGCGCACAACAAAAAAGTTAATCGCGCTTTGTTCATTATCCATACCAGCAGGGGTTCTTATCATCATGGTGTTTTTCCTGGTGAACAAAGCGAGCAAAAAGGGGTGTATCTCAGAGCCAGACCGTTTTATTGCGTTATTTTATTTATGGTTCGCAGGCGGGACGCTAAACGACCTTTAACATTATTAGATCATATCCCGCGCTTATTCCTGCTAAAAACAGATGAATTCTTTAATATTTCTCCTACATGGACGAAAAACAACCAACAAAGGAATCCATACCAATCCAGACAGGCTTAACAGACCTGTCCGGAAGGCAGTGATTTTACTAATGTGTTGGCGTCAGACTATCGGCTGTGCCGCAGGATGCTGCAACAGATGATCGGCAAGGGTGTAAGAAACATCGGAGAAGAGATGACTCTCCTGCGGTACGGCAGAAGCCGTGGAGGCGTGCGCCACGTGCGCGGTCTCCGCCTGCTGGGTCAGCGTGACGGTTTCCAGCAGGTTATCCACCGTCTGATCCGCCATCAGGCTGGCCGTTTCGGTATGCGATACCACCTGCACCGTCTGGCTGGCCGTGGCCAGATTACCGGCACTGTCTATACCGCTGACCGTCATCTGGTACTCACCATCATCCAGCGGCGCCAGCTCCCCGGCCAGAATGGTCAGTGCCCAGCCACCATCCGCTTTTACGCTGGCGCTGTAGTGTTGATCGCCCAGCGTTAATTCTACCAGGCTGCCCGGTTGCAGATGGCTGGAGCTGCCCTGGATCAGATGCCAGCTGTTCACATCGGCGGCATCAATTTTGTTGTCATCAAAGGCGGTGTCCAGCGTCAGAGTTGGCCGCTGATGCACGGCCACGGTAAAGAGGGAGTCCCGGTTCTGCGTGTCGCTGTTGCCATACTCATCGTGGCGATAGAAGGTGGCAGCGACCGGGCCATCCGGCAGCGCCATCAGCTCGCCGGAGGTAAGCGTCACCATGCCCTGCGCATCGGGCTGGTAGGTTTTGCCGTTGATCTCCAGCGTGTTGCAGCCCTCAACGTAGAAGCTCAGATCGTGCTGCGCCTCCTGATAGTTAAGCGTCATGTCATCGCCCAGATCCATTTCGGTGTAGATCGGAATAAAGCCGGTGTGGATATTCAGCTCATGCGTGGCATCCGTGTAGTTATTGGCCCCGTCGATCGACCAGGCGCGGATCTCGCCAATATTAATAAAGTCGTGCACATCCGCCGCCGGGATCACCACCTGCCAGTGGCCATCCTCGCCTATTGTGGCAGCATAATCTTTCTGGTTGGCACCGGTGATCACCAGCCGGTGACCCGGCATCACGGTAGAGAGCGTGCCGCTCAGCAGCAGATCCTGCTGGGTTTCCGCCAGATTAATCACGTCGTCCGACGTGATCTTATCAAAGGTAATTTTTGGCAGGCTACTCAGGTGGGTAATCAGCGTCAGGTCGTGATAGTCGGTTACGGTTTTTCCATTCGGATCGGTCGCCGTCACTTTGAGGCTGTAGACGCCATCCTGCAGCGCCTGCATATCGCTTTCCTGGAAAGTGCCATACCACTTGCCGCCGCTTTCCATGTGGGCAGTGGTGGTCTGCGTGCCCAGGGTTAATTTCAGCAATGACCCCGCCGGCAGGTGTGTTGCGCTGCCGCTGATTTCAACGCCGTAAATGCTCTCAGCAATATTTACCGCGTTGTCGCCACTGACCGTGTCTACTGTCAGGGTCGGTTTGATGGTGCGATCAACATAGAGACCAAAATCGACGTCGGTCGTGGTGCTGTGGCCCGCTTTATCGGTAATGGTCAGCGCCAGGCTATGATTGCCATCCGGCACGCCTTTCAGGGCATCAGCCGGCATGGAGGCGTTCCAGTAGCCCCACTTGTTAACGGTGCTGTGCCAGCTCTGGTCGTTAAACGTCAGCGTGACCGTTGAGCCCGCTTCGCCTTCAGCCCGGCCGCGCAGATGCACCGGCTTTTGCGCCTCCCAGGCGGCAATGACGCCATCTCTGGCAATCGGTTCATAGGGGCGCAGTGCAGCGGGTGGCGAACTTTCCACCGCGCTGACCGCCAGGGCACTGTAGTTGAGCGGACTGCTATGCGGAGACTCCGCAGAGAGAGGGGTGACGGGCAGATTAAGACTCTGCGTTGCGACTGGCGCAATGGCGGGCAGCGCGCTGTCGGCGACGGCAAAGTCGCTCACCGCCGTCTGGAAAATGGATTCGAACCGGACGGAACGAAGCGTATCGCGTGTTGACATAGGTAACCTCAGTTCAGAACAGAAACGCAGACCAAAACGCCCGGATAAACCGGACGTTAAGACTGACGATGGGTAGTGGGCCAGCTGACGCTGCCCGTTTCCGCTGGTCGGAACTGATTACCCGCAGGTAACAGGGATGATGAAAGAAGACGCTGATAAAAGCGACAAATGGAGCCAGAATGCTGATTTACGGCGTCACGCCGTTTGCTGCGCTTACCCTAATCTTTCATTCTGCTAATGAATAGTGGCGATAATCTGGAAAGTGAAATTATTACGTGACTAAAACAAAAAAAGCGGGTGCTTCCGCACCCGCTTCTCATAACGACCTGACAGACGTTGCTGTGACTACGCCACGTGGACCTGCAGGTTCTGCTGCACCAGCACATCACCCAGGGTGTTCTCACTGCTCAGCGCCGAGTTGTGGTAGATCTCAAAGACTCTGCCTTCCACCGTGCGCTCGCCGGTCACTTCCCAGATACCGCCGTTGCTGTTCGCCAGTGTGACCTGACTGCCATCTGCGCCTTTGATCAGCAAATCATCACTCTGTTTGTCCGTAATATTAAGTGCCTCATTGAGATCGAGTTTCACAGAGTTGGTGCCGGTTTTACCCAAATCGAGCACTTCAATGTGTTCAACTTTCAGGCCCAGCGCGGTGAGATCCAGATTGAGATATTCACCATTCAGCACCAGTGTATCGGTGCCTGCGCCGCCATCAATATGGGTAAAGTTAAGGTCGCTGACCGTCACGGTATCCGCCCCGCTGCTGCCGGTCACCGAAGCGCCCTCTGCCGTACTGCCATCGGCCAGCGTAATCACGACGCCGCCAATGGTGTAACCCACCTCCTCTGCCGGTGCCGCCGCCACAGCGGTGTCACTGGCCACCACGGTTTCACTGCTGCTGACCGGCGTCACCGTATCCGCTTCGGTAATCAGCGTCGAGGCCACGGCTACATGGGCGCTGTTATCGTCGCTGCTGGTGCTGCTGTTATGCTGCGTTTCCACGCTGGCACTGGCGACGGTGGCGCTGTCATCCGCCACCGAGAAAAGTGCCACCGACTCGGTGGCCGCCAGCGTTACCGGCAGCACCGAACCCAGCAACAGGGTATTGGTAGTGGTATAGCTGTTACCGGCCACGTCAGTGATGGAGACTTTTGCCAGCGTGTTCAGCGACAGTAGCAGGCCACCCACCGACAGCAGTGACGGTGAGAAGTTAACCGCGTAACGCCCCAGGGCATCGGTGGTGGTATTCAGCGTCGGTCCGTTGCTGCCGTTGGAGAGCAGCAGCGTCACGCTGACTTTCGATCCCTGAGATGCATTCAGCGATCCCCCCTGCACGACCAGGCCGGTAAGCAGAGAACCGACGATGCTAAGCACCGGATCAACCCCGACCAACGGCTGATTATGGGACAGCGCAGTAAAGCTGCTGGTGCTGGTCGCGGTATTGCCCCCAATATCCGTCACCGTGACGGTCAGCGGATGGCTGCCATCTGCGATCCCTTTCAGCGTCGCTGACGGCACGCTGATGCTCCATGCCCCATTCGCGCCGATGGTCGTGGTGAGGACATTACCTGCCATGTTAACCGTTACGGTGCCGCCCGCCGCGTTGGTGCTGGTTCCTCTGATGGTTTCAGCCGTATTGGCTTCCGCAATATTGAGATAACCATCGCCACCAAAGAAACTATTCACAGTGACGGTCGGCGTGGTGTGACTCACCACACCCAGCGACGCCGAGGTGGAACCGTTGGTGCCTGCGCCGTTGATGACGCTGGCCGTCACGGTCTGCAGACCATCCGCAATCGCAGCGAGGTTAGCCGCTGGCACAGAGAGACTCCAGTTGCCGTTGCTGCTCACCGTGGTGCTGTAAGTCTGGCCACCCAGCGTAACGCGTACCACCGATCCTTCGGCGTTACTGGCGGTGCCTGAAATAGTCTGCGCGGTTTTGACATCGGCTGCACTGAGGGCATTGTCACCAAACAGTGAGGTAATGGCGACCACAGGCGTCGACTGACTGATAACGCTCAGTGTTCCACTGCTGTTCGCCACGTTTCCGTAGGCATCGGTGCCGGTCACCGTCACGGTTTTACTGCCGTCAGTGATTGCGGCAAGATCCGCTTTCGGAACGCTGATGCTCCAGTTACCGCCACTTACCACTTTGGTGGTGTAGGTCAGGCCGTTCAGCGTGGCGCTGACAGTAGAGCCGGCTGACAGGCTGGAGGTCCCGCTCAGGGTCTGGTTCGAGGCCAGATCGGCTGCGCTCAGCACCCCGTCGCCGAATACCGTATTCACCGTCAGGGTTGGCTGCACCAGTCCCAGTGACACGCCTGCGCTGGTGCTGCTGACGTTGCCGACCAGGTCAGTGACCGCCGCGCTGACAGTAAAGTTACCGTTCAGCAGCGTCGAGAGCACGGCTGGCGAAACGGTGGTGGAGAACGTGCCATCGGCGTTGACCAGCGCAGTGGCCGTTGTGTTGCCAATGGCCAGCCTGACGCTGCTGCCCGCTGCCACGCCGGAGACCGTGCCGCTGATAGTCTGGCTCACCAGCGATTCCGCCAGGTTCAGCACGCCATCACCAAACAACGGATTGAGCGTAACCTTCGGCAGATTGTGAATACCCACCAGCGCGCCGGCGGTGGTGCTGCTGGTGTTACCGGCGCTGTCAGTGACGCTGACGCCGACGGTGAGATTGCCATCCGCAATGCCCTGCAGCAGCGCAGGCGTCAGTGAAACGTTAAAGTTGCCGCTGGCATCAGTTGCCGTTACAAACTGCTGAGAACCCACCGATACGACGACACGCGATCCCGCTTCTGCACCGCCGACGACGCCGCCAATCACCTGCGTGACCAGCGCATCCGCCACGTTCAGCAGACCGTCACCAAACAGCGGATTTACCGTGATGGTTGGCAGCAGCGTATCGACGCGAATACCGGCGCTGGTGCTGGCGGTATTCCCCGCTGCATCCGTTACCGACGCCCCGACCGTCAGGTTGCCCTGCGCCAGGGTGCCCAGGATATCCGGCGTCACCGTAGCGCTGAAGGCACCGCCCGCACCCACGGTCGCGGTCAGCTGGCTGTTGCCCACCGAAAGCGTCACCACACTGCCCTGCGCAACGTTGTTCACCACCCCGCTGATCACCTGGCCGGTGGCGATATCAGCCAGATTCAGCACGCCATCGCCAAACAGAGAGGTCAGGGAAATGGATGGTGTCTGGGTAAAGATGCCGATCGTCGCGCTATTCGAGGCGACGTTACCCGCCGCATCCCGGACGCTGACGCCCAGCGTCAGATTGCCATCCAGCAGTGAGGTGAGATCGCTGCCCGGCAGGCTAACGCTCCATGCTCCGCCCGCCTGTACGGTGGTGTTGTAAGTTTTACTGCCGAAGGTCACCGTCACCTGGGAACCTGCCGCCGCGTTACTGATTACGCCACCCACCAGCTGTCCGGCTGCCGCTTCCGCAATGTTCAGCAGGTTATCGCCGCCAAACAGCCCGGTGAGGACGCCCACCACCGGCACCGTATCGACAATCGCCGTCACGGTTTCACCCACGGTGCGGGTGTTGCCCGCCGCATCGGTCAGGGTAACGTTAACCGCAAGATTGCCGTCGGTGACCAGATCCAGCACCGCAGGTGGCACCAAGATGGCCCATTTACCATCCTGACCCACAGAAGCAGAGAGCGTGGCGCCGCCCAGCACCACCGATACCGTGGCCCCGACACCAGCCGACGTCGCAGTTCCGGAGATGGTCTGCGCCACCGTGGTATCCAGCGCACTGAGCGTGCCGTCGCCGAATACCGAATCAACCACCAGCGTCAGCGCACTGTTAACCACTTTGTTGACCGTCAGCGTCGCGTCGGTCTGATTTCCTGCACTGTCATTGACCCGCACGCCAAACACCAGCGCGCCGTCAGTGAGACCCGACAGGACATTCGGTGCAAGATCAATGCTCCAGCGACCATCTGCACCCACCGTTGCGGTAGCGATCGGCGCGGCATCGCCCAGGTAGAGGCCGATGGTCTGGCCTTCTGCGCCCTGCGCGCTGCCGGTCAGTACCTGACTGACGGCCAGATCAGCGGCGTTAAGCACGTTATCGCCCGCCAGCGCGTCAACCTGGACCAGCGGCGCGGCGGTATCCACCGTCACCTGCTGTGTCACAGTCGTCACGTTACCGGCGACATCTGACAACTGCGCGGTGATCACCGGCGTACTGCCATCGGTCAGGGCCTGCATCGCGCTGGCAGGAACGGTGGTGGACCAGCTGCCGTTACTCTGCACTACTGCGCTGTACGTCTGGTTATTGAAGGTCACAACCACCGTACGGCCTGCTTCACCGACATCGGTGGTGCCGCTGATGGTCTGGCTGGTAGCGCTTTCATTACCATTGACCTGGTTGTCACCCGCAAAGGCATTGATCGTCAGGGCCGGTGGCGTCAGATCAATCAGCACGTTACCGCTGACGGTGACAGGGGTCGTGCCGTCGGTGGCATTCACCGTGATGGCGACGCTGCCGTCCGCATTGCCAAAGGCGCTGACCGGCAACGCAGCCGTTGACCAGTTGCCTGACCCATCCAGCGTGGTGGCGTAGGTCTGACCGTTGATCAACACCGTCACCACCCCGCCTGCACCAAGGTTAGCCGAGGTGCCGCTCAGGACGACGCCACCCGCGACATCCTGGGTGCTGATGATGTTGTCGCCCGAAACCGTGCCCAGCGTCACCAGCGGGCCTGGCGGTGGCGTCAGGTTAACCGCAAGCACAACCTCATCATTGGCTGTGTTACCTGCCAGGTCAGTCACTGCCAGCGCCAGGGTTGTGGATGCGCCAAAGGTGGCCATCTGCTCTGGCGTCAGCGTCACGCTCCAGTTGCCGTTACCGTCAACCACGGCGGTGCCGAGGGTCGTGGCATTCAGCGAGACCGTGACCACGGCACCCGTCTCTGCGCCCGTTGCCGTGCCGCTAAGGATCTGCGGCTGAATGCTCTCGGCGTAGTTCAGTGCATTGTCGCCGGCAAAGGCGTTAGTGGTCAGTACCGGTGGCGTGGTGTCGAGTACCAGTGAGCTGTTAATCGTCGTGCTGTTGCCTGCCGCATCGGTGGCCGTCACGGTAACCGGATAGGTAGCATCCGGCAGCGCTGAAAGCTGCGCCTGGGTCAGCGGCACCGTCCAGTTACCATTCGCATCCACTGTGGCGCTGTAAGTGTTGCCGCCCAGCGTCAGCTGCACCGTCTGATTTGCGCCCGCCTCACCGGTGGTACCGCTCAGCGTAATCCCTGCGGCAACATCGCTGCTATTCACATAATCACCGAGGAATTGCGGATTGACCCCAGGCTGCGGCGCGCTGAGATCGGTGGTGAACGGCAGCTGCGCCGATGCGCTGTTACCCGCCGCATCCACGACGTTAACCGTCAGGATTTGCGTCCCGTTACCCAGAGAACTCAGCGCGTTACCAGGAAGGTCAACGGTCCAGTTACCGTTGCCATCCACCGTGCCGGAATAGAGGCTGCCATTGAGATCAACAGTAATGCTGACCGCCTGATTATCCCCCACGCTGCCGGTGGTGCCGGTCAGGGTGACCCCTGCCGCGGCTTCACTGATGTTCAGGACGTTATCGCCGCCAAACGCGCCAGGCGTGAAGGTCGGCACCGGCACAGCCACTTCGGTTACCACACTCAGGGCCGTCACGTCACTGTTACCCGCAATGTCGGTAGCGGTCACGGTAATGGTATGCGTGCCGCTGGTGAAGGTGGCTAACTGCGCTGGCGACAGGGCCAGCGACCAGCTGCCATCGTTCTGCACCGTGGCGGCCAGCGGCTGGTCGCCGTTAAAGCCGGCGATCAGCACCGATACCGTCTGTCCTGCACCGGTAATGCCGGTGGTGCCACTGAGGATTTGCTCTGTTCCCGCTTCGGTGGCGTTCAGCGCACCGTCACCAAACGGCAGGATCAGCGTGACATCCGGCAGCGTATTGACGGCGACCAGCAGCGAACCACTGGTGGTGCCGATGTTGCCGTTCACGTCGGTAACGGTCACGCTGACCGGCAGGTTGCCATCCGGCAGTGACTGCAATACGGCAGGCGGCAGAGTCAGTGACCAGCCTGCACCGCCAGCAGTGAGCGTCGCGGCATAGACGGTGCCATTGATAGTCACCGCCACCGAGGCCGGATCATCACTGTTGACCGTACCGGTCAGGATACCATCCGTTGCCGCTTCCGCCGCGTTAAGACGGCCATCCGTAAATGGCGTATCCAGCGTTGGCGCGGCAATCGGGGTAATCGCTGAGACAAAGTTCTGCGTCTCTGTGATGCTGTTACCGGCCCGATCCGTGGTGGTGAGGGTCAGCGTGTGTTCACCGGCACCCAGGCTGGCGATCACCTCCGGCGTCAGGCTGGCCGTCCAGTTGCCACTGGCATCAACCGTCACCGACAGCGGGATGTTGTCATCGCCGACTGTGACGCTGAGGGTCTGGCCCGCAACAGGATTAGACGTGCCTGTGACCAGCTGAACGGAACCCGCTTCACTGATGTTAATCACGTTATCGCCGAACTGTGTTGCAGCAAAGTTGGCGGAAACCGGCGGGGCCTGCAGGATTTCAACGCCTGCGGTAACCTGCGCCGGATTTCCTGCCGCATCCGTGGCGGTGACCACCACCTGTGTCAGTCCATCGTCCAGGCCCGTCAGTGCGCCCGCTGCCAGGTTCAGCGTCCAGTTGCCGCTGGCATCGGTCGTGGTGCTGAAAGTCTGTGTGCCGACGGTAATATTCACTACGCTGCCTTCCGGCAGATTAGTGCTGTCACCACTCAGCGTTAATGGCGCGGCGGCATCTGCTGCACTGACCAGCGCGTCGCCAAACGGCGTGTTCAGAGTCAGCGCTGGCAGGGTATTAAACGCCACATCCAGTATGGTGGTGGTGTCGGTAGTGACATTGCCCGCCGCGTCAGTGACCGACACGGTGATGGCGTTAGGGCCATCTGCCAGCTGCTGCACATCGGCTGTGGGAATGGTGAGGGTCCAGTTCCCGTCCGCATCCGCCGTGGTGGTATAGCTGACGTTATTCAGCGTCACCGTCACCGGCAGTGCGCCCGTGGTGGTGCCGTTGATAGTGAGATCCTGCAGCGACTCCGCCAGGTTTAGCGTGTCACCCGCATTGACCGTAATATCCGTCAGCACAGGCGGTGTGGTACTGAAGCTTACCTCCTGCGTGGCGACCGCCGGGTTACCGGCGACATCACTGGCGGTGACGGTAAAGGTCTGCGTGCTGCCCGGCGCAACGTTGATGAAGGCTGCAGACGGTACCGTCACCGTCCAGTTGCCGTCAGCATCAATCGTGGTGCTGTAATCAGTACCGTTAAACGACACGGTTACCGGCGTTCCTGCCGCCAGCAGGGTGCTGCCACCGCTGACAGCGACATCCGCAGCGGCCTCAGTAGCATTGATCACATCATCGCCTGCCACCACGTTCAGGGTCAGTGTTGGCTGAACCAGCGCGCTGGCCAGCACGACCAGACTGGCGCTGGCACTGGCCGGGTTGCCAGAGGTATCCGCTGAGACGACGACCAGCAGCTGATCGCCATCCGGCAGATTGCCCAGATCGGCGGCCGGCACGGTCACGGTCCAGCTGCCATCTGCGGCCACCGTGCCGCTGTACTGAATGGCGTTCAGCGTTACCGTTACCAGCTGGCCTTCCACCAGATTGGTGCTGGTGCCTCCGATGCTCAGATCCTGCAGCGACTCTGCCTGGTTAAGGAAGTTATCATCACTGATTGTCCCAATGGCCAGGGTCGGCAGATTCAGGCTGTCCGCATCACGCGTCAGCGTCTGGGTCGCCGTGGTCAGGTTACCCGCCGCATCTCTGATCGTCACATCGACCGGATAGCTGCCATCCGCCAGCCCCTGCACGACAGCGGCAGGCAGGGTCACCTGCCACGTGCCATCAGAGAGTACCCGGGCGGTGTAATCGGTATTCTGGAAACTGACCGTGACCGTTTGTCCGGCATCCGCAACTGAGGCTGTTCCGCTGATAGCAACAGCTTCCAGCACCTCAACTGAATTGATGATGTTGTCACCGCCGATAGGGTTAATGCTTAACGCAGGCGGGGTGAGATCGACGGTAACTGCGCTGGTCAGCGAACCGCTGTTACCGGCGGCATCGCTGGCATTGACCACCAGGGTCGTCACGCCCTCAGCCAGTTCCTGCACCTGCGCTGGCGTTAAGGTCAGCGTCCAGTTGCCCTGCGCATCGACTGTGGCAGTGTAGTCATTATCGCCCAGCGTCACGCTGACGGTCTGGCCCTCGCCCACGACGCCGGTGCTGCCGCTCAGCGTCTGACTGATCGCCGTTTCAGCCTGGCTAAGGTAGCCATCGCCAAACGGGGTATTAATGCTGACCGACAGGGCACCGGTTGCGACGGTGATTTCACGCGTTTCAGTAACCGTATTGCCCGCCGCATCACTGACCGTCACGGTCAGGGTATACGCACCGGCCGGAATCCCTGCCAGGGCACCCGCAGGCAGCGTCAGGCTCCAGTCACCATCCTGGGTCACGGTGGTGGTCCAGATCTGGTTGTTAAGAGTAAGAGTGACCTGCTGACCGGCTTCGGCATTACTGCTACCGCTGAGCACAATCGGCGCGGTGCTTTCGGCGATATTGACGCTGTTATCGCCCGCAACCGGATCAAGCGACAGGGTTGGTGGCGTCAGATCGACCGTGACACTGCCCTGGCTGCTGCCGGTGTTACCCGCCGCATCCTGCACGTTAACGGTGTAGTTAAGCGTCTCCTCCGGCAGATCGGCCAGCGCGGAGGCAGGCACGCTGACCTGCCAGTTGCCATTGCTGTCGACCGTGCCGTTGTAGGTCACGCCGTTGAGAACCACGCTCACCGTCTGGCCGTCACCTGTCACACCTGTGGTGCCGCTCAGGGTTTGTGGCGTGGTGATTTCGCTGCTGTTAAGCAGACCATCGCCAAAAGCAGAGACGATCTGCGGTGCTGGCAGCGCCGCCAGCACGCTGAGCGCGGCTTCGCTGCTGAGGGTCGCCCCGCCGCTGTCCGTCGCGGTGACCGTGACGGTGTAAGGCCCGTCGGCGAGTGCCGTCAGTGACTCAGCCGGAACGATCACGCTCCAGCGACCACTGGCCGAGACCTGCGCGGTGTAGCTGATGTTGTTAAACAGCAGCGTGACCAGACTGCCTTCAGGCACATTCGCTGAGGTGCCGGTAACAATCAGCGGCTGACCCAGTTCCTGCGCATTCAGGTAGTTGTCCTGACTGATGGCATCCATCGCCAGGCCAGACGCGTTGCTATTAACGTCAAAGGTGAGATTAGTGGTGGTGGTGTTGCCCGCCACGTCGCTGACCGCCACGGTGAAACTGGCGCTGCCATCCGCAATTGCCGCCAGCGCACCGGCTGGCACGATCAGGCTCCATGCTCCGCTCGCCTGCACGGCGGCGCTGTAGACCGTGCCATCAAGGGTGACGGTGACCAGCTGGCCCGCTTCGACGTTGGTGGTGGTGCCGGTCAGACGTTGATCGGTGAGGCGTTCCGCACCATCGACCACATTGTTACCGGCAAAGGCATCCAGCGTCAGGGTCGGCAGCGTGCCCGCCTCCACTTTCAGCGCCAGATCGCGGCTGGTGGTGGTGGCATTGCCTGCTGCGTCGCTGGCGGTCACGGTCAGAGGATAGGTGCCGTTGCCCAGCCCGGTATAAACCGTGGCGGGCAGATCCAGCGACCAGTTACCGTTGACGTCTGCGGTGGTGCTCAGGCTGATGCCGTTGAAGCTGGCCACAATCAGCGCATTGGCTTCACTGCTGCCGGTCAGCGTCAGCGGCTGCTGACTCTCAGCGGCATTGATAATGCCATCGGAGGGGGTGATGAAGTTCAGCACCGGTGGCAGGGTATCCACCACCAGGCTGCCGTCAGCCTGGCTGCTGTTGCCTGCCACATCACTGACCACCACGGTGTAAGGCGTGGTGCCCTGTGGCAGCGCAGAGAGGGCCGCTGGCGGAACCGCGACCTGCCAGTTACCCGCTGCGTCGACCGTGCCGCTGTAGTTAGTGCCGCCCAGCGTGACGATAACCGTCTGGCCGTCGCCAGGTACGCCGGTGTTACCGGTGATCACGCCGCCGCTGACGGCTTCGTCGCCGTTGAGAATACCGTCATCAAAGGCCACGCCAGGGGTGGCCACCGGCAGTGCACTGGCCACCACCGTCAGGGTAGCGTCGCTGGTGGCAAGCTGTTGTCCGCTGCCGTCGGTGGCCGTAGCGGTAATCGTCTGCGGGCCATCGGCTGCGCCGTTAAAGGTGCCAGCCGGTAAGGTCAGGCTCCAGCTTCCATCGGCCGCCACGCTGGTGCTGGCTGTGGTGCCGTTGGCAAGCACGGTAATAATGCTGCCCTCAGGCAGGCCGCTGGTGCTGCCGCTGACCACAACGGCACCGCCCAGCTCCTGGGCATTGAGGTAGTTGTCGTCGCCGATCGGTGCCAGCGCGATCGATGGCAGCGTGTTGTCCACAGTGAAGTTAAGCGGGCTGGTGGCGGTATTGCCAACGGCGTTGATCACGCTGACGTTCAGCGTCTGGCTGCCCTCGCCCAGTTCCGCCAGTGCGCCCGCAGGCAGCGTAATGCTCCAGTTGCCGCTGGCCCCGACCACGCCGCTGTAGTCCGTGCCGTTCAGGGTGATGACGACCTGCTGGCCCGCCTCGACGTTACTGCTGCTGCCGCGCACCGTAACCGGCTGTAACTGTTCTGCGGCCGTGACGATACCGTCACCGGCAAAGGTGCTGCTGTCGACGGTCAGCACAGGCTGCACGTCCGGCGAGGTTGCCACATTGAGATCAACCACCTGGCTGCTCTGGTTGCCGTTAGCATTGATTTCGGTAACGGTGAGCGGATTCGTGCCCGGAGGCAGCGCCGCCAGATCATTAGCATCGATTTGCAGCGTCCACTGCCCATTCACGCCGACGGTGGTGCTGTAGAGCTGGTCATTGAGCTGGACCGTGACAATGTCGCCGTTCTGACCGCTGCCACTGACGACCAGCGGCTCCGCCAGTTCAGCGGTGTTCAGCGCGTTGTCCCCGCTGACCGGCGCAACCACCAGCGGAGGCGGCGTGGTGGCAACCGTCAGCGCACTGTTCTGGCTGCTGCTGTTGCCAGCCACGTCGGTGACGGTGACCACCACCGGATAGCTGGTGCCGTTGGTCAGACCGGCAAGCGCAGCAGGCGGTACGGCCAGCGCCCAGTTTCCGTCCGCATCAACCGTGCCGGTATAAGTGACGCCATTCAGCGTCACGCTGACGCGGTCACCTTCACTGCCTGCGCCGCTGAAGCTGAAACCAGCAGCCTGCTCCGCGATGTTCAGCACACCATCGCCAGCGGGCGCATTAATGCTGAAGTCGGGTGCGGTGGTATCCACGGTGACCGGCAATGGCGTGGTGGCAACGTTGCCACTGACGCTGGTAACGGTCACGTTGAGATCGTAACGGCCATCAGTCAGCTGTTGCAGATCGGCAGCGGGTACGGTGGCGGTCCAGCTGCCATCCGCGGCGACCGTGGCGCTGTAGGTCTCACCATTCAGCACAAGACTGACGCTGCTGCCCGGGGCGACGGTGCCGCTGACGGTCAGATCGCTGGCTGTTTCAGCCGCATTGATAATACCATCGGTGGCAATCGGGTTAACGGTCAGCACCGGTACTCCGGTATCCACCGTCAGCGGTGCGCTGATGCTGGTGCTGTTACCCGCGACATCGCTCACTGTCACGGTAACGGGATTGCTGCCCTGCGCCAGGGCCTGTAGCGCATCTGGCGGCAGCGTGACGCTCCAGTCACCATTTGCCGCTACCGTTGCCGGATAGCTGATGCCGCCCAGGGTCACGCTGACGGCCTGGCCTGGCTGGACGGAGCCGGTCAGCGTCTGCGCTGTGCTGGCTTCCTCAGTGTTGAGAATGCCATCAGTGAAAGGCGTGTTGATTTGGGGTTCTGCCAGCGGCGTCGTTGCCACCAGCAGCGTCTGGCTGGTCTGTACATCCCCTGAGGTGACGGTAACGGTGGTGTTACCCTGCGCCAGGTTCGCCAGGTCGGCGGCTGGCACGGTCAGAGTCCAGCTACCGTTTTCATCGGTTGTAGTGCTGTAAAGGGTGCCGCCGGGCACCAGCGTCACGCTGATCGGGCTGTTCGCTGGCAGGTTTGCGGAACCGCCGCTGAGGATCAGATCGCTCTGCGCATCCAGCACGTTGAGTGCGTTGTCGTCACTGATCGGGGCAATCGACAGCGACGGTACGTTGGTCGTGATCACGGTGAACTGCCCCTGGGCAGGCAGCGCCGGATTTCCGGCCACGTCGGTAATCGCCACGGTAAAGGTTTTATCGCCCGCGGCACCCAGCGATCCGGCGGGCAGGGTCACACTCCAGCTTCCGTTCGCCTGCACTACGCCGTCGTAAGACTGACCGTTAATGGTCAGTAATACCGGCTGGCCTGCCGGTACGCCGGTGACGTTACCGGTGACCAGAATGTCAGTGAGCTGTTCCGCACTGTCGACCAGATTATCGCCGGTCACAGGATCAATGGTCAGCGCCGGTGACGTTGCCGCCAGCACCGTGACACTGGAGGCGACGGTCGTGCTGTTGCCGTAAGCATCGCTGATTACCACGTCAACCGGGTAGAGTGCATCGCCCAACTGACTGATGATGGCGGCGGGCACCGTCACGCTCCATGTGCCATTGGTGTCAACCGTGGCGGAGTAGGTTTCGCCATTGAAACTCACTGCCACCGTGTCGCCCTGCGTCCCCCCGCGCCCGTCGATGGTGAAATCCTGCGTGTGTTCAGCGATGTTGATATAACCATCACTGCCCGGCGTCGAGACCTCCAGCAGTGGCGGCGTGGTCGCGAAAATCAGTGAACTGCTGGCTGGGGTGGTATTGCCATCCGCGTCCGTCGCGACGACAGATACCAGCTGAGTACCGTTGGGCACACCCGCCAGGTCGGCAGCCGGAACGGTTACACTCCAGTTGCCACCCTGTGCCACTACAGCGCTGTAGGTCAGGTTATTGAGCGTGACACGAATGATGTCACCTTCGTCGCCGGTTCCGCTGACAATCAGCGGCTGCTGCGCGTCGCTGATGTTGATTACGCCGTCAGCGTCCAGAGGGTTCAGAGTCAGAGCAGGCGCTTCGGTAGCAACCCGTAGATCGGTATCCTGCGTGCTGCTGTTACCGGCCTGATCGGTCACGGTCACGGTGACCGGATAAGTCTGGTTGCTCAGCGTGGCAAGATCGGCAATCGGAACTGATGCACTCCAGTTACCGTTTTCGTCCACGATAGCAGCGTAAGTTTTACCGTTTAACCCGACCGCTACACTGTCGCCCGCGGTGCCGGTTCCGCTGATCACCAGCGGCTCCGTGAGCTCATTGCTGGTCAGAACGCCATCCCCGCCCGGTGCGGTGACGGTGGCAACCGGCGGCTGCGTGCTGACGGCCAGCGTCTGCGACTGGGTCGCGATGTTACCGCTGGCGTCGGTCAGGGTAACCACCAGCGTATAGCTGCTGCCATCTGACAGCGCCTGCAGCGCCGCTGGCGGCAGATCCACCGTCCAGTTGCCCTGCCCATCCACGGTTGCGCTGTAAACGACGTTGTTCAGCGAGACCGTTACCAGCTCGCCCGGCAGCGCAGCTGAACCGCTTACCGGCACACCTGCTGCCACTTCCGCGCTGTTAAGAATGCCATCGCCACCTGCGACTTCCGCCACAATCAGGTTCGGTGGCAGCGTGTCGACGCTGAAGTTCAGCGTCTCGTCCACGCGGTTGCCCGCCTCATCAATCGCGGTAATGGTCAGGCCGTTAGCGCCCTGCGGCAGTAAGGCGAGATCGGCGGCAGGCAGTGTCAGGTTCCAGCTGCCGTCGTCATTGACCGTGGTGCTGTAAGTTTTGCCGTTGAGTTGTACTTCGACCAACTGGCCCGCCACCGCTTTACCGGTGCTGCCACCGATGAGCAGATCGCTGCCCGCTTCTGTCTGATTAAGAATGCCATCGGTAAGCGCGCTCTCATCCAGCGTGATCTGTGGCAGCGTGGTGGTGACCACATTCAGCTGAGCGGAGTCGGTCAGCAGCGCACCACTGGCGTCAGTTGCGGTAACCGAGATCAGTTTCACGCCGTCGGTGATGCCACTGAGATCGCCAGCCGGAACGGTGACGCTCCAGAAGCCGTTGCTGCCCACCACCGCACTGTAATTGTTGCCGTTGAAGTTAAGCTGCACCGCCTGGCCCGGATTGACGCCCACCGCCGAGCCGCCGATGATCAGATCGCTGTTCAGCTCCTGCAGGTTAAGGAAACCATCAACGCTGACAGGCTCACTGATCGTGATCACACCCGGTTCACCGGCTGCCGGCGCGACGTTAATGTCACGGCTGTCGGTGGCTAAGGCACCGGCTACCGACGTGACGCTGACCGTGATGGCCGTGGTGCCTGCCGCCAGGGCACTGAGCGCCGCAGATGGGATCTGCGTGCTCCAGCTGCCGTCCGGGTTGACCAGCGCACTGTAATTCTGACCGCCCAGGGTAATGGTGACCGTCTGACCCGCCTCCACATTGCTGGTGCTGCCGGACAGCGTCTGATCGACGGCCTTCTCGCTATTATCCACCAGATCATCACCGGCAAACAGGGCGATCGTGACTGTCGGCGTGCCCGGCTCCGCAGGCGCTTCCACCGCGATCACCCGATCTTCACTTACCGTTCCCCCCGCCTGACTGGTGACCGTGGCCGCGATAGTGGCACTGCCCGCCGCCAGTGCCGCCAGCGCGCTGGCAGGGACGCTCAGGCTCCAGCTGCCATCCACACCAACCGTAGCGCTGTAGGTCTGATCACCCAGCGTGACCGTGACAATCTGGCCCGCCTCAACGTTGGTGGTGGTACCGCTCAATAGCTGGTCGCTGGTTTTCTCGTCGTTACTCAGGACGTCATCACCCGCGAACTGATTGATTGTGATCACCGGCTGGCCCGGCTCGGTAACCAGAGGTTCTACCGTAATCGCCAGCGTATCGCTGACGGGCGTGCCAGCCGCATTGCTGACCGTCACGACCAGCGAGGCAGCGCCCGAAGCCAGAGCAAGGAGATCGTTGGCCGGAATCGCGATATTCCAGCTGCCATCGGCGCCGACCGTGCCGCTGTAGTTCTGGCCGCCCAGCGTCACCGTGACAATCTGTCCGGCTTCGACATTGGTGGTGCTGCCCGAGACCGCCTGAGCATCCAGCTTCTCATCGTTGCTCAGGACGTTATCGCCAGCAAAGGCATTGATGGTTAATGTCGGGGTGCCTGGCGCGGTGCCTGATGACTCTACGAGGAAGTCGCGGGTTTCGCTGACTGGCGTGCCGAGCGAATCGTTAACGGTGGCGTTCAGGGTCGCACTTCCGGCGGTCAGCGCGGCCAGCGAGCTGGCCGGAATCGTGACGCTCCAGCTGCCATCTGCGCCGACCGTGGCGGTGAAGGTCTCTCCGTTCAGCGTAACAGTAACCTGCTGCCCCTCGGGGATATTGGTGGTGGTACCGCTCAGCAACTGGTCGCTGGCTTTCTCGCTGTTGCTGAGGATGTCATCTCCGGCAAAGGCGTCGATGGTCACGGTGGCCTGACCCGGCTGCGTTGCAGGGGCTTCGACGGTGATTGGCTGCGCGGCAGTTGCGACATCGCCCGCCGCATTACTGACCGAAACGGTGAGTGTGGTCGTGCCGGCGGCCAGCGCGTTGAGCGCAGCTGACGGAACGGTGACGCTCCAGCTGCCATCAGCCTGCACGCTGGCGCTGTAGGTCTGGCCGCCCAGGGTAACCGTCACCAGCTGTCCGGCTTCAACATTACTGGTGGTGCCGCTGACGAGCTGATCAACCGCCTTTTCATCGTTGCTCAGATCGTTATCACCGGCGAAATCATTCAGGGTCAGGGCCGGTACGCCTGGCTCTGTTGTCGGCGCATCCACCGAAATATCGCGGGTTTCGCTGGTGGTTAGGCCCACGGCGTTACTGACGGTGACGCCAATGGCATTCGAGCCCGCAGGCAGATTGCCCAGCGCGGCTGCCGGAATAATCACACTCCAGTTTCCACTGCCATCGACGGTGCCCAGATAAGTCTGCCCCCCCAGGGTGACGGTTACCGTCTGGCCCGCTTCGATATTGGTGGTCGTGCCGGAGAGTGTCTGGGCCGTCCCTTTTTCATCGTTGCTGAGAATGTCATCCCCGGCAAACTGACCGATGGTCACAGTCGGTTCGCCCGGCTGCGTCACTGGGGCTTCCACGCTGATCGGCAGGCTGCCGGTCACGGTGTTACCGGCAGCATTGCTGACCGAAACCGTCAGGGTGGTTTCACCTGCCGCCAGTGCGCTCAGGGCTGCTGATGGCAATGTGACGCTCCAGTTGCCCTGCGCGTCCACGCTGCCGCTGTAAGTCTGACCGCCCAGCGTCACCGTCACCGGCTGCCCGGGTTCGATGTTACTGGTGCTGCCGGTCACCGTCTGGTCGGTGGCTTTCTCCGTGTTACTCAGCTGATTGTCACCGGTAAAGTCATCCACGGTGACCGCTGGCGGGCCCGTAACCACCGGCGTATCGACGCTGATAGCGCGGTTTTCGCTGGCCTCAATGCCAGCCTGACTGGTGACGACCGCCGAAATGGCAACCGTCCCGGCGGCCAGCGCATTCAGCAGTTCAGGCGACAGCGTGATGCTCCAGTTGCCCTGTGCATCCACCAGCGCACTATAGGTCTGGTCGCCCAGCGTGATGGTGACAATCTGCCCGGCTTCAACGTTGGTGGTGGAGCCGCTCAGCAGCTGGTCACTGCTTTTCTCAGCATTGCTGAGGATATCATCCCCGGCAAACTGGTCGATGGTGATGACCGGCGTCCCCGGCTGGGTCAGCGGTGCCTCTACGGTAAGAGTCAGACTGCCGCTGGCAGCGGTTCCCGCCTGGTTAGTGACCGTTGCCGTGACGGTGGTGGTGCCGGAGGCCAGCGCGCTCAGCGCATCGGCAGGCACGGTGATGTTCCAGCTGCCGTCGCCCGCTACGCTGCCGCTGTAGCTCTGGCCGCCCAGGGTCACGGTAACGATCTGCCCTGCTTCGACATTGCCGGTGGAGCCGGACAGCGTTTGTGGCGTGGTTTTTTCGCTGTTATCCAGCAGGTTATCGCCCGCAAACGGATTCAGGCTAATGACTGGCGTCGCAGGCGTGCCGGGATCGGCGGCGGCGACGGTAATCGGCAGGCTGCCGGTGGCCGCCGTGCCTGCTGCGTTAGTGACGCTGACGCCTATGGTGGTAGTGCCTGCGGCGAGTCCCGCCAGTGCCGCAGCCGGAATCGCAACGCTCCAGCTGCCATCCGCACCCACAGTGCCGTTGTAGGTCTGGCCGCCCAGTGTGACGGTAACTGTCTGACCCGCCTCAACATTGCTGGTAGATCCGGATACCGTTTGTGGCGTCGTTTTTTCGCTGTTATCCAGCAGGTTATCGCCCGCAAACGGGTTCAGGCTGATAGCTGGCGTCGCAGGCGTGCCGGGATCGGCGGCGGCGACGGTAATCGGCAGGCTGCCGGTGGCCACCGTGCCTGCTGCGTTAGTGACGCTGACGTCGATGGTGGTGGTGCCTGCGGCGAGTCCTGCCAGCGCCGCAGCCGGGATTGTAACGCTCCAGCTGCCATCCGCACCCACGGTGGCGTTGTAGGTCTGGCCGCCCAGCGTCACGGTAACAATCTGACCTGCTTCAACATTGCTGGTAGTGCCGCTCAGTACCTGATCGGTGTTTTTTTCTGCGTTATCCAGTACATCATCGTCAGCGAATGCATTCAGGGTGATGGCAGGCGTCCCTGGCGTAACCGGTGTACCGGGATCAGTGCCGCCATCGTTGCCGCCGCCATTCCCTCCACCGCCGCCTCCACCACGACCTACACCCACGGCCAGTCCGGCTAAGCCGAGCACACCCAGACCGCCCGCGGTGATCACGCCCATTGAGGTGTTGGTGTTATCCGCCAGCAGTAGCGGCTCTACGCTGTCGAGTGACTCATAGGTGGGCGTAACCGAACCGGAGGCGAGTTCAGCGCCCTCGGCAGTCTGGGGAAAGAGCGCATGTTCCGGTGGATTAACCCCATCATCGAACACCAGTTCGCTGTGCTGGCCTTCGGCGTCATCGAGGAAGAATTTCTGATAGCGTACCGTGCTGCCGTCACGCATTTTCAGCACGAGATCGTTACCCTGGCGCTCGAACTGCGTCACCATGTCGCGCGTGCCGCTGATGCGCACAACGCTTGGCTCGGTGAGGTTGATGGATTGTGACGAACCGCCAGCGGTCTGTGAGAGGAGCGTGCCGTTTTCGCGCGAGATAATGTCTACACGGCCTTGCGTGAGTTCTGCCATTTGTAACCTCTATTCCACCAGATTAGCTAATATACTGAATCCATAAACATAAATTTATTTCATGCTTAAGGCCTTCACACATAGTTTCACCTTCTGAATCACAGAAGGCGTCTCAACCTGGTGTATGTTGAAATGGCAAAGCAAAGCTGCACCACACATCCCTGTTGAAGCGGAAGATGGCAGTATTATTGTTAGATTTAGTTGTACAGACTGACGCAAGACGTAACGGTTCTGACAAAGTAATTTTTAGCGTAACCCTGGTAAAAATCAATTTCAATGTACAGATTTCATTATGATTTAATCTTTATTACATTAGCCATAGCTGAAATTCAGTTTTCGGAAAATTCGCTTTGCCCTTGTTTTTTCATGTCAATTTATTGCTGACTGTTTCCATAAATGATGCAAATTGGTTAAAAAACCACCCTTTCAAAAACCTGAGGCCGGAAAAATAAATTTGTTAATTATGCGATTCAGCCATCATTTATGGCTGGTCCTGTTCCGCCTTTTGGGTGGCAACTTGTTGAAAAGCAGCATTGAAATTTGAGTTAAGTCATGCCGTGTGAGTGGTGGTCATACCAGGAAAGTTCTGGAAAAAATTCGCGGCGCAGCAAAAGTCGGTAAACTCCCGGTTTTGCCATTTAAACGATGTTGCTGCACCACTTTAATAAGAGGCGCAACGGCCACTGAACTCACGGCCAGTGCTACACTTTTCCGCTTTACCCTTGATGAATCTGACCTATGACTGCACTGGACGCTGCACAACAACATAAGTATCAGAGCCGCCTGAACTGGGGCACACGCACCATCTTTCTGATTAATGGTTTAGGGATGTCAGCCTGGGCACCGCTGGTGCCTTTTGCCCGCGATCGTCTGCAGCTCAGCGGCGCCTCATTGGGCGCATTACTGCTTTGCCTGGGAATTGGCTCGCTGGCCGCGATGCCGGTGACCGGCACGCTGGTGGCACGGTTTGGCTGCCGTCGGGTCATGGGCTTCTCCACGCTGTTAGTGCTGCTTATGATGCCGCTGCTGGCCACCGCTGACTCTCATCTGGTGATGGCAGCGGCGCTGATGCTGTTTGGTGCCGGGCTCGGCATGCTGGATGTGGCGATGAATTATCAGGCGGTGCAGGTTGAGCAGGCTGCCGATAAACCGATGATGTCAGGCTTTCATGGCTTCTTCAGCCTGGGCGGGATTCTGGGAGCGGGTACGGTGAGCCTGTTGCTGAGCCGCGCGTTTACGCCGCTGCACGCGACCCTGGTAGTGATGGCCGTGATGCTGTTACTGCTGCTGTGGCGACTGCCGGTGTTAATGAATCAGCGCCTGCATCAGCCCGATCAGCCCTGGCTAGTGATCCCACGCGGCTGGGTCGCATTTCTTGGCCTGCTCTGCTTTATCCTGTTCCTGGCGGAAGGGGCGGTGCTGGACTGGGGCGCACTGCTGTTGCTGCAGAATCCGGCGATGTCACCCGCTTATGCGGGTCTGGGCTATGCGGTCTTTTCAGTAGCGATGACGCTGGGCCGTTTTAGCGGCGATAAGATCATCCAGCGTTTTGGCCGCTATCCGGTGATGCTGACGGGCGCACTGACTGCCGCAGCGGGTATGACGCTGGCCGTCTGGCTGCCGTGGCCGGAGATCGCCCTGCTGGCATTTCTGCTGGTGGGCTTTGGTTTGTCCAATACGGTGCCGATGTTGTTCAATGCTGCCGGGAATCAACAGGATATGCCTGCGAACCTGGCGATTTCTGCCATGACAACGCTGGGATATGCGGGTATTCTCTCAGGTCCGGCTTTAATCGGATTCATTTCGCAATGGATCAGCCTCAGCGGCGCATTTTTAATGATCGCGCTGTTGCTGTTAGCGGTAGCCGCCAGTGCGCGAAAAGTTGCGCGATAATTCAGGTACCTGACACGCTATGTTGTATAAGTTTCCACTGACCTCCGGCAATGTCACCCGCTTTTTTGTGGTTTTCAATCTGGTGCTGCTGCTGGCGCTGGGCTTTATGGTGCATAACTCGGTCAATGCCTGGCTGACCGGCAAACGCTATGCCATGGACGATCTGGCGCGTGACGTGCAGAAGCGCATCGACGCCTACCGCTTTGCCACCTGGCAGATCTATGAAAATCTCTCCACCAGTGCAGCAGGCGCCACACCCGGCAGCAATCTGCAGGAGACGCGGCTGCGTCCTGACGTCTATTACCTGGAAAAAACCCGCCGTAAAACCGAAGCGCTGATTTTCGGTTCACACGACAGCAGCACGCTGGATATGACCATGCGGATGTCGAACTATCTCGACACGCTGTGGGGCGCAGAAAATCCCACCTGGTCGATGTATTTTTTAAATGGTCAGGACAACAGCCTGATTATGATCTCGACCCTGCCGCTGAAAGATATGGCGACGCGCTATAAAGAGAGCGCTATCAGCGCAATGGTGGATAGCCGCCGCGCGGAGATGCTGCAACAGGCTAATGCGCTGGATGAACGCGAGAGCTTCTCGCCGCTGCGCCACCTCGCCTTCCAGAACGACCACTATTTCACGCTGCGCACCACTTTTAATCAGCCGGGCCATCTGGCCACGGTGGTCGCCTTTGATCTGCCGGTTAACGATATTGTTCCGCAGAACATGCCGCTGGAAAACTTCCAGCTGCGTCAGGACAGCTCAATGCCTGCCACGACAGCCGATCAGCAGGAGGTGGAAAACACCCGCATCACGCTGGTTAATCCCAATATTGAGATTACGGCCACCCTGCCCAGCACGTCGCTGCAGCTGGTCTATCAGGTGCCGATTACCCGCCTGATTATCGACAGCCTGCACAACCTGCTCTGGCCGCTGCTGATCAACCTGCTGCTATTCCTGCTGTCGCTGGCGGGTATCGTGCTGCTGCGCCAGCAATCGCTGCGTCCCAGCGAGAATCAGAGCGCTGAACTCGACTCGCTACGGGTACTGAATGAGGAGATTGTCGCCAGCCTGCCGGTCGGCCTGCTGGTGTATGACTTTGCCAGCAACCGCACCCTGCTGAGCAATAAGATTGCTGAACATCTTTTGCCTCACCTCAATCTGCAGAAGATTATTAATATGTCCGACCAGCATCAGGGCGTGCTGCAGGCCACTATCAATAACGAAGTGTATGAAATTCGCCACGCCCGCAGCGTGCTGTCGCCACATACCCAGCTGTTTATGATGCGTGACCAGGATCGTGAGCTGCTGGTGAACAAGAAACTACAGAAAGCACAGCAGGTGCTGGACCGCAACCATCAGATGCGTCAGCAGCTGCTGCACAATCTGGGACATGCGCTGAATCAGCCACTGGAGAAGATGGTGACGCAGCTGGTGCAGCTCAGCCAGCGTGACGCCGATGAGACTGTGCTGGACCTGCTCGATGAGAGCCAGGGGCTGGCGCGACTGGTGGATGATATCGTGCTGCTGAACCGGCTTGAGGCGCATGACTGGTCACCGGATGCCACCGTCTTTAACCTGCAGGAGCTGCTGGACGAAATCGCACTGGAAAGCCTGCCGCTGATGCGTCGCAAAGGGCTGTCGCTGGTGGTGAATAATCATCTGGCGAATGACGAGACGCGCTTTGGCGACCGTCGCGCCCTGCGCAAAGTGCTGACCACGCTGATGCACTATGCTCTGACCACCACCCGCTGGGGAAAAATCACCCTGGAAGTTAAGGCTGCGGACAAACAGGCCGATAGAGTGATCATCGAACTGGTGGACACCGGTGCGGGCCTGACGGTGGATGAGCTGGCGAATGTCGACTTCCCGTTCCTGGGCGATACCAGTCAGGATCGCTACGGACAGGCTTCCGGCATGGCGTTCTTCCTGTGTAAGCAGCTCTGCAAGCAGATGGGTGGCAGCCTCGATATCGTGGCAAAAGCGGATATCGGCACGCGCTATAACATGCAGCTGCCGCTGGTGCTGGAGCAGAAGCACGAAGAAGAAGAGGAAAAGATTCTGGATGGTGTGACCGCGCTGGTGGAGATCACCGTGGAGGACGTGCATAAAATCGTCTGCCGCCATCTGGAGAACTGGGGCGCACGGTGTCTGACACCCGATGAGCGCATTTCCGGTCAGGATCACGATGTGCTGGTGACCGACGATCCCTCAAAGCTTAGCGGCTGGGCACTGCTGCTGGCGGAAGATGAACTGGGTCATCATGCACTGAACGACCAGCAGTATCGGGTCAATTTCAATCTCAGTAATGCGATGCTGGATGCCTTACTGGCCCTGATTGAGAAGCAACTGTCGCATGATGTGATGGATAATGACATGGAAGACGACACGGCCACGCCATTGATGAGCGGCGGCTATTTCCAGCTGTTTACGGAGACAGTACCGGTTGATGTGAAGAGACTGTATACTGAGTCGGCGGAAAAGGACTACGCCTCGCTTGCTCAGACAGCGCATCGCCTAAAGGGCGTGTTTGCCATGCTCAATCTGACTCCCGGCAAACAGCTTTGTGAAGAGTTAGAACACCACATTAAAGCGTGTGACGATTCAAACATTACAAATACCACCAGTGATATTGACGCTTACGTCAATCAACTGCTGCAGCAAGGTAACCAATAAGATGAATAACTTAAACGTAATTATTGCCGATGACCATCCAATTGTCCTTTTCGGTATCCGAAAGTCTCTGGAACAAATTGAATGGGTCAACGTTGTAGGTGAGTTCGAAGACTCAACAGCACTGATCAATAATCTGTCCAAGCTTGATGCTAACGTCCTGATCACCGACCTCTCAATGCCAGGTGAGAAATATGGCGATGGCATTACGCTGATTAAATACATTAAACGCCACTATCCGGATCTGTCGATTATTGTTCTGACCATGAACAACAACCCGGCGATTCTGAGTTCTGTGCTTGATCTCGATATCGAAGGGATTGTCCTGAAACAGGGCGCGCCTACCGATCTGCCGAAAGCACTGGCTGCACTGCAGAAAGGCAAGAAATATACGCCGGAAAGCGTTGCGAAACTGCTGGAGAAGATCAGCGCAGGTGGTTATGGCGACAAGCGTCTGTCACCAAAAGAGAGCGAAGTACTGCGTCTGTTCGCTGAAGGTTTCCTGGTAACGGAAATCGCCAAGAAACTGAACCGCAGTATCAAAACGATCAGTAGCCAGAAGAAATCAGCGATGATGAAACTGGGCGTGGATAATGATATCGCGCTGCTGAACTACCTGTCGTCTGTCAGCCAGACTCAGGTCGAAAGAGACTAAGTTACGTCTGAGGCGGTGCAGCCTGCACCGCCTTACCTCTGCCCTATCCTGCTTTATCCTGCCCTATCCTATCCGCGTTTTGCGCACCCGATCAGCATAGATGGCCAGCGTCACTTTCAGCACATCCAGCGTCACCGGTTTTGACAGGCAGTTATCCATGCCCGCATCCATACAACGCTGTTTCTCTTCCGCCAGCGCATTCGCCGTCACGCCGACGACCGGGAAGAGATGGCCCAGCTGACGCAACCGCTGCGTCAGGCGATAACCATCCATGTTTGGCATGTTCACATCAGTCAGCACGATGTCGATTTCATTACGACTCAGCACGTTAAGCGCATCAACGCCATCCTGCGCGGTTTTCACCTGATAGCCCAGCGTGCCAAGCTGTTCCGACAGCAGCATGCGGTTAATCGGATGGTCATCGACAATCAGCACCATGATGTCATCGTTATGCACTTTCTCTTCGACCGGCGCGGCTAGCAGCAACGCATCCGCCGCATCGTGGCCCAGCGAAATACGGTAGATGCGCGCCAGCAGCGCCGGCACCTCGTGCAGCGTGGCTGTTGAGTGGATCCAGCGTCCCGGCTGACGTTCACGCGGCATATCCACATGCGAGCCATCGAAGGTGATCAGCGCCCGCAGCGGTAAGTCGATTTCCAGATCGTAATCGGTCATCACCACATCGTCGTGACCCGGCTTACCATTATATTCCGCGACCTCAATGCCCTGCTGCTGAATCTGGCGGGTAATAAACTCCGCAAGATAGTCGTTACGCATCGCCAGCCAGACTTTGTTCTCTTTCAAATCCTCGAGCAGCATCAGTGACGGCTTCTGCCCTTTGTAGATCGGAATACGGACGATGAACTGGCTGCCCATGCCTGGCTCTGAGTCAACTTCAATGTCACCGTCCATCATATTGATCAGCTTTTCACAGATCGCCAGCCCCAGCCCGGTGCCCTGGAAATTACGCTGCACGCCACTGCCTACCTGGAAGAAAGGATCAAACAGACGTGGCAGCTCTTTCGCCGGGATGCCGACGCCGGTATCACGGACGCGGAAGGCCAGATAGCCTTCGGCAACCCAGGCGTGGAGGATAATACAGCCGGTGTGCGTGAACTTAATCGCGTTATTCAGCAGGTTCGAGATCACCTGCTGCAGGCGCAGCGGATCGCCGTCCAGCACCTGCGGCACATCATGTTCGATAAAGCAGTAGAGCGTCAGCCGCTTCTTCACCACCAGCGACAGATAGTTGCCGACGATGTGGGTGACGATTTCGCGCGGTGCAAACGGACGTGGCTCGATTTTCAGCTGCTCGGACTCAATTTTCGAGAAGTCGAGAATATCGCTGATAATCTTCAGCAGCAGGCTGGAGGAGTTGTTCATCGCCGTCACCAGCGAGTCGATGCCGCTGGGCAGCTCTTTGGTCTGTAACAGGTCGAGATTACCGATAATGCCATACAGCGGCGTGCGCAGCTCGTGACTGACGGTAGCCAGGAACATCGATTTAGACTGGCTGGCCTGCTCTGCCGCGTGGGCCATCTCCTGCAGAGACTGCTCCATTCGTACGCGCGCCGAAACATCGACCAGCACGCAAATCGCCACGTTCTCATTACGATAGCGCGAATGCACAAAGCTGATCTGCAGGTTAGTATTACTGCCGGTCAGCACATCGACAAAGTTGACCTGCTGCCCGCCAATAATCTCATTCAGTCTCAGACGATCTTCCTGCGTCAGCAACGTCAGATAGTTGTGCGCCAGCTCGTTACTCAGAATATTGGTGCCGTCGCTGGTACGTAAGATACAGATCCCGACCGGCGCAGAGGCAACAATCTTACGGTTAAACTGCTCATGCTCTTCCAGCCGGTGCGCATTCTCCTCCGCCGGCAGGAACATCCGTCGCTCAAACACCCATGCGAGAGTAAACAGGATCACGGCGCTGAAAATATTAAGCAGCAGCGCATTGATAATCATCAGCTTAAGCTGATCCACCATGACGTCGGTGGGTATCGACCACACCACGTTAAGATCGGACGGCGGCAGCGGTTTCTTCAGCACCAGCTGACGATACCCATTCAGATAACCAAACCAGGTTTTATCATCCGGCAGATTATCCAGCGAAAAGCCCAGCCCGCCGCGCCGCGAGTTAAGGAGTGGACGGTAATTTTCGTCGGTAATAGACGCAATAATCGGCAGGCTGCCCGGCTGAATAAACTCATCCAGCCGGATGTTCTGCTCAACACCCAGCAGCGCCTGTAACTTATTGGCGACATAAACCGGCACTACCATATAGAAGGTGCCGACGCCGGGCTGCGCACTGCTATTGATCCAGTACATTGGATTGCGGCGATCTTCTTCGCTGCTATTGCGATAGCGCAGTACATTCTCACGCAGCGATTTCAGGCTGCGTTCCCGATCGGCATTACTGCTGCCAATGGTAAAGTCCGCCAGACACTGACTCTCGCCACCGATAAAGAACACCCGATTAAGCTCATATGACGAGGCGAAGTTGCTCTTCCAGTAATTTATGTAGTAGCTGAGGGAATCGAGCGAGTTGCGCCAGGTATTGCTCATTGAAGTACAGTCGCCATCCGAAAAGAGTGGCGTAAACTGCGGCTGCGTAGTTTTGCCCGGCATCATGCCGGTCAGCACATCCAGACCACTGCTGGCTTTGGTCAGGCGGTTCTCGGTGATATATTTCAGCTCACGCATCATGTCCGCCGAATGGCGCACATACCACTGAATCGTGCCGTAGTTGCTGGCGAACTCCTGCCGGACCTGCGTCTCTTTATTGTGCAGCACGCTGATGATGTAAAACGCCGTCAGAACAGCGCCCAGCGTCCAGATTAGCAGCGCCAGCGCGCGGAAAAGATAGCGCGAGATGCGAAGCGTAGTGCGGAAAGAGACAGGATATTTCAAAAGTAACTCGCAGTTGGCAAGGTTAGTCGCATCATCGATTTTTAATGCCCATACACTAGCTTTATCAGGCGAAAAAAGCCAGCCAGCCGCAGGCTTAGCGGAAGGTTTGGGAATCTTTTAAGATAGCGAAAGCAGCCAGCTATCAGTGAACAGGAAGGCTTGCGTACAGGCTTGCCCGTAAGAACTCAAAGCGACACCGTAATCCCAGCGAGAAAGGCTGGCTATGCCCGAAGAGCAAAGCGTCCACGCCACGGATGGCGTGGCCGATCCGCAGGGATGCGGGAATCCTTTGCGATCGGGCATAGCGGGCCTTTCGGCGGCTCCCGACTCACAGCCACCCACACCCGACCTCAAAAAAAACGGCAGGCCGGGTTTCCCCTGACCTGCCGTTTCTGCAACGAACCTCAGCTTACATCAGACAAATTACTCTTCGTCTTCTGCTGCGTCGTCTTCGTCTACTGCATCTGCTTCCGGTGCAATCTCTTCATCGTCGATCTCAGCTTCCGGCGCAATATCATCTTCGCCTTCCGCCACGCTGCCGTCGATTGAATCCAGCTCTTCCTCTTCAACCGGCTCGGCAACACGCTGCAGTCCGACGACGTTCTCATCCTCAGCGGTACGAATCAGAATCACACCCTGGGTATTACGACCCACGACGCTCACTTCTGACACGCGGGTACGCACCAGCGTACCGGCATCGGTGATCATCATAATCTGATCGCCATCGACAACCTGAACCGCGCCAATCACCGGACCATTACGCTCGGTCACTTTGATTGAGATAACACCCTGCGTCGCACGCGACTTCGTCGGGTATTCGCTGTTGGCCGTACGCTTACCGTAACCATTCTGCGTCACGGTCATAATGGCACCTTCTTCACGCGGCACAATCAGCGACACCACACGATCGCCTTCAGCCAGCCTGATGCCGCGCACGCCAGAAGCGGTACGACCCATGGCACGAACTGCGGACTCTGCAAAGCGAACCACTTTACCGGCTGCGGAGAACAACATCGCTTCATCGTTGCCATTAGTCAGCGCCACGCCGATCAGCTCATCGTCATCACGCAGATTCACGGCAATAATACCGGCGCTGCGTGGACGGCTGAACTCTTTAAGCGCCGTCTTCTTCACGGTACCCAGCGCGGTCGCCATAAAGATATTGAAGCCTTCGGTATACTCACGTACCGGCAGAATCGCCGTAATACGCTCGTTAGCTTCCAGCGGCAGCAGGTTGACGATTGGACGTCCACGCGCGCCACGACTTGCTTCTGGCAGCTGATAAACCTTCATCCAGTACAGACGGCCACGGCTTGAGAAGCAAAGAATCGTGTCATGAGTATTGGCCACCAGCAGACGATCAATGAAGTCCTCTTCTTTGATACGCGCGGCTGACTTGCCTTTACCACCACGACGCTGCGCTTCATAGTCGCTCAGCGGCTGATACTTCACATAGCCCTGATGCGACAAGGTCACGACAACATCTTCCTGATTAATCAGGTCTTCGATATTAATATCAGCGGTGTTTGCGGTGATCTCGGTACGACGATCGTCACCAAACTGATCGCGCATCAGCTCAAGCTCTTCGCGGATCACTTCCATCAGACGCTCGGCGCTTGACAGAATGTGCAGCAACTCAGCGATCTGCTCCAGCAGCGCCTTATACTCATCCAGCAGCTTCTCGTGCTCAAGGCCGGTCAGTTTCTGCAGACGCAGATCCAGAATCGCCTGAGCCTGCTGCTCGGTCAGATAGTACTGCCCGTCACGGATGCCGTACTGCGGATCCAGCCACTCAGGACGCGCGGCGTCATCACCTGCACGCTCCAGCATCGCTGATACGTTACCGAGATCCCACGCCTGGGCAATCAGACCCGCTTTCGCTTCTGCCGGGTTTGGCGCACGACGAATCAGCTCGATGATCGGATCGATATTCGCCAGCGCAATCGCCAGACCTTCCAGGATATGCGCGCGGTCACGGGCCTTGCGCAGTTCAAAGATGGTACGACGCGTTACGACTTCACGACGATGGCGAACGAAGGCGTCCAGAATCTCCTTCAGCGCCATAATCTTCGGCTGGCCCTGATGCAGCGCCACCATATTGATACCAAACGAGGTCTGCAGCTGGGTCAGTGAATAGAGATTATTCAGGACCACTTCACCGACCGCATCACGCTTGATCTCAATCACGATGCGCATGCCGTCTTTATCAGACTCATCGCGCAGTGCGCTGATGCCTTCGACACGCTTCTCTTTCACCAGCTCCGCAATCTTCTCAATCAGGCGGGCTTTGTTCACCTGATACGGCAGCTCATGAATGATGATGGTCTCGCGGCCCGTTTTCGCATCGGCTTCCACTTCGCCACGCGCGCGAATGTAAATCTTGCCGCGTCCGGTGCGGTACGCTTCTTCGATGCCACGGCGACCATTGATAATGGCGGCGGTCGGGAAATCAGGCCCCGGAATGTGCTCCATCAGCGCTTCAATGCTGATGTTCTCATCTTCAATGTACGCCAGGCAGCCGTTGATCACTTCACGCAGGTTGTGCGGTGGAATGTTGGTTGCCATACCCACGGCGATACCGGACGAACCGTTCACCAGCAGGTTAGGGATTTTGGTTGGCAGAACTTCAGGGATCTGCTCAGTGCCGTCATAGTTCGGTACGAAATCGACGGTCTCTTTTTCCAGGTCAGCTAACAGGTCGTGGGCGATTTTCGACATGCGAATTTCGGTATAACGCATCGCTGCAGCGGAGTCGCCGTCGATGGAACCGAAGTTGCCTTGTCCGTCCACCAGCATGTAACGCAGGGAGAAAGGCTGGGCCATACGTACAATGGTATCGTAAACGGCAGAATCACCATGCGGGTGATATTTACCGATAACGTCACCGACGACGCGGGCAGATTTTTTATAGGGTTTGTTCCAGTCGTTACCCAGTACGCTCATCGCATAGAGTACGCGACGATGAACCGGCTTCAGGCCATCACGCACATCGGGTAAAGCTCGGCCAACGATGACCGACATGGCGTAACCGAGGTAAGAATTTTTTAATTCTTCTTCGATATTGACCGGTGTAATTTCTCTCGCAAGGTCGCTCATGGAGCCGCTATCCCTCTACTTAATCCCGGATTTTAAAGGTGCGAAAGTATATCACACTGCAATGCCCGGGTGAACGTTAACCACCGATATCGCCCGCTTTTCCTTACGCCTGAAAGGTGTGCCATCCGCGGTTAAGCGTTTATACTGTGGGCACATTTTGTCAGGAGTTACGATTCAATGAATGCACAACCGCAGAATCATCAGCAGAACGTCGATGCGCAGGAAATTGCCAAATTTGAGGCGGTGGCCTCGCGCTGGTGGGATCTGGAGGGTGAATTTAAACCGCTACACCGCATCAACCCGCTGCGCCTGGGCTATATCGCGCAGCACAGCAACGGTTTGTTTGGTAAAACCGTGCTCGACGTGGGATGCGGCGGCGGCATTTTAGCGGAAAGCATGGCGCGTGAAGGCGCAGTGGTGACGGGCCTGGATATGGGCGCTGAACCGCTGGCCGTGGCACGCCTGCATGCCCTTGAGAGCGGCGTGACGTTGGACTACGTACAGCAGACCGTTGAAGAGCATGCCGAACAGCACGCCGGAAAATATGATGTGGTGACTTGCATGGAGATGCTGGAGCATGTGCCGGATCCGCGCTCGGTGATTCACGCCTGTGCGAAACTGGTCAAACCCGGCGGCGAAGTCTTTTTCTCTACGCTGAACCGCAACCCTAAAGCCTGGCTGCTGGCGATCTTTGGCGCAGAATATGTGCTCCGCATGCTGCCGCGCGGTACGCATGATGTGAAGAAATTCATCCGCCCTTCCGAACTGCTGGGCTGGGTCGATGAAACGACGCTACGTGAACGTAACATCATCGGCCTGCACTACAATCCGGTGACCAACCGCTTCAAACTGGCCCCGGGTACGGATGTCAATTATATGGTGCATACCCATCGCGCCGTATAAGTGATCGGCCCGCCTGAATCAGGGCGGGCTTGCTCTTCCCTTTCCGCTTTTCATCGCCTGCTGACCCCGAAATCATCCGCAACAGAGGCATAGTGTTATCTGCCAGTGGGTTACGTCACACCCACTCTCTTCTGCCTCAGATTTCAGTCCGCGCCATCTGGCAACGCCCTGGGCAGGTAGTCTCTTTTCGCCTTTTTTCCTCCCCTTCAGGGCCGAAAAGGGAGGATTGAATAAGAAATACGCGTCCGATCAAAGTTAGAAAAAAAAGTGTGATCTGGTTGACATGTTGCCAGGCCTTACAAGGCATGGCCTAAGAATTTTCGCCAAAAATACAACCCCTCTATCCATCATTTTTTGCTCTTGTTAAGCGGCCGTAAAATACTAAAATAAGCCCCCATGTAGTTATGGTACTTCCCATCACCCCCAAGATGTAGTGTTTATCCACACATTATTCACAATGAATATGCTGTGCATAAGCCGGGATTTCTTTTAATTTTTGGATACTCACGCAAAGGTAAAAACGCGACATGAACCAGAGTCTGCTCGTTACTAAACGCGATGGCCGCCAGGAGCGCATTGATCTCGACAAAATTCACCGTGTGCTGGACTGGGCAGCTGAAGGGCTGAACAACGTCTCAGTTTCACAGGTGGAGCTGCGCTCTCACATTCAGTTCTATGATGGCATCAGAACCTCTGACATTCATGAGACCATCATCAAGGCCGCAGCAGACCTCATCTCTCGCGATGCCCCTGACTATCAGTACCTGGCTGCCCGCCTGGCGATCTTCCACCTGCGCAAAAAAGCGTATGGTCAGTTTGAGCCGCCGAAGCTTTATGACCAGGTCGTTAAGATGGTCGACATGGGCAAATACGATCGCCACCTGCTGGAAGATTACAGCCAGGAAGAGTTCGCACAGATGGACGAATTCCTCGACCACTGGCGTGACATGAACTTCTCCTACGCCGCGGTGAAGCAGCTGGAAGGCAAATATCTGGTCCAGAACCGCGTCTCGGGTGAAATCTACGAGAGCGCGCAGTTCCTCTACATTCTGGTTGCTGCCTGCCTATTCTCTGGCTACCCGCGCGACACGCGTATGGATTACATCAAGCGTTTCTATGATGCGATCTCCACGTTTAAAATCTCGCTGCCGACGCCAATCATGTCGGGCGTGCGTACCCCGACACGTCAGTTCAGCTCCTGTGTGCTGATCGAGTGCGGCGATAGCCTGGACTCCATCAACGCCACCTCCAGTGCGATTGTGAAATATGTCTCTCAGCGTGCCGGTATCGGCATCAACGCCGGTCGTATCCGTGCGCTGGGCAGCCCGATTCGCGGTGGTGAAGCGTTCCACACCGGCTGTATCCCGTTCTATAAGCATTTCCAGACCGCAGTGAAGTCCTGTTCTCAGGGCGGCGTACGTGGCGGCGCAGCGACACTGTTCTACCCGATGTGGCATCTGGAAATCGAAAGCCTGCTGGTGCTGAAAAACAACCGTGGCGTTGAAGGCAACCGCGTGCGTCACATGGACTACGGCGTTCAGCTTAACAAGCTGATGTATCAGCGCCTGCTGAAAGGCGAAGACATTACTCTGTTCAGTCCGTCTGACGTGCCTGGCCTCTATGACGCGTTCTTCGCCGATCAGGATGAGTTTGAGCGTCTCTACACCAAATATGAGCAGGATAAGAGCATCCGCCAGCAGCGTGTTAAAGCGGTCGATCTCTTCTCGCTGATGATGCAGGAACGTGCTTCAACTGGCCGTATCTACATTCAGAACGTCGATCACTGCAACACCCACAGCCCGTTTGATCCGCGCATCGCGCCGGTTCGCCAGTCTAACCTCTGCCTGGAAATCGCCCTGCCGACCAAACCGCTGGAAGATGTTAACGACGAAAACGGTGAGATCGCGCTTTGTACGCTTTCTGCGTTTAACCTCGGTGCCATCGAAAGCCTGGACGATCTGGAAGAGCTGGCTACCCTGGCGGTGCGTGCACTGGATGCCCTGCTCGACTATCAGGATTACCCGATTCCGGCTGCCCAGCGTGGTGCCATGGGTCGTCGTACCCTGGGTATCGGCGTCATCAACTACGCCTACTATCTGGCGAAGCACGGTGTGCGCTACTCCGATGGCAGTGCTAATGGCCTGACCCACAAAACCTTTGAAGCGATTCAGTACTACCTGTTGAAAGCGTCAAACGAGCTGGCAAAAGAGCAAGGTGCCTGCCCGTGGTTCAATGAAACCACCTATGCGCAGGGCATTCTGCCAATCGACACCTACAAGAAAGACCTGGACGCGATTAGCAACGAACCGCTGCATCTCGACTGGGAGAGTCTGCGTGAAGAGATTAAAACGCACGGCCTGCGCAACTCGACCCTGTCTGCGCTGATGCCGTCTGAGACCTCGTCGCAGATCTCCAATGCCACTAATGGCATTGAGCCGCCACGTGGCCACATCAGCATCAAAGCATCGAAAGATGGCATCCTGCGTCAGGTAGTGCCGGAGTATGAGCGTCTGAAAGATCAGTACGAGCTGCTGTGGGAAATGCCGAACAACGACGGCTACCTGCAACTGGTGGGTCTGATGCAGAAATTCATCGACCAGGCGATTTCGTCCAACACCAACTACGATCCGTCACGCTTTGCCAACGGTAAAGTGCCGATGAAACAGCTGCTGAAAGATCTGCTGACGGCGTACAAGTTCGGCGTGAAAACGCTCTACTATCAGAACACCCGTGACGGTGCGGAAGATGCGCAGGATGACCTGGCACCTTCTATCCAGGATGATGGCTGCGAAAGCGGCGCCTGTAAGATCTAATGGTCAGGCGGGAGATTCTCCCGCCTCATTCATTTCACGAGGCCTGGCTTCGTCTACTTTTGGACAACTTTTATGGCTTACTCCACTTTCTCACAGAACAAAAATGATCAGCTGAAAGAGCCGATGTTTTTCGGTCAGTCAGTCAACGTGGCGCGCTTTGACCAGCAGAAATATGACATCTTTGAAAAGCTGATCGAAAAGCAGCTCTCCTTCTTCTGGCGTCCGGAAGAGGTGGACGTCTCGCGCGACCGTATCGACTACCAGGCGCTGCCGGACCACGAAAAGCATATCTTCATCAGTAACCTGAAGTATCAGACGCTGCTGGATTCGATTCAGGGTCGCAGCCCGAACGTTGCCCTGCTGCCGCTGATCTCGATTCCTGAACTGGAAACCTGGATTGAAACCTGGGCATTCTCTGAGACGATTCACTCCCGTTCTTACACCCATATCATCCGTAACATCGTGAACGATCCCGCGGTGGTGTTTGACGATATCGTCACCAATGAGCAGATTCTGGCGCGTGCTCAGGATATCTCACGCTATTACGACGATCTGATTGAGATGACCAACTACTGGCATCAGCTGGGCGAAGGCACCCATCAGGTCAACGATAAGCAGGTTGTGGTCAGCCTGCGTGCGCTGAAGAAGCAGCTTTATATCTGTCTGATGAGCGTCAATGCGCTGGAAGCAATCCGTTTCTATGTCAGCTTCGCCTGTTCCTTCGCTTTCGCCGAGCGCGAGCTGATGGAAGGCAACGCTAAAATCATCAAGCTGATCGCCCGCGATGAAGCGCTGCACCTGACCGGCACCCAGCACATGCTGAACCTGCTGCGCAGCGGTGAAGACGATCCGGAAATGAAAGAGATTGCGGCAGAGTGCCGTGAAGAGTGCTTTGAGCTATTTAAGAAGGCGGCGCTGCAGGAGAAAGAGTGGGCAGAATATCTGTTCAGCGGCGGCTCGATGATCGGCCTGAACAAAGACATTCTCTGCCAGTACATTGAGTACATCACCAATATCCGTATGCAGGCGGTGGGTCTTGATCTGCCCTTCCAGACGCGCTCTAACCCGATTCCATGGATCAACTCATGGCTGGTGTCTGACAACGTTCAGGTCGCGCCGCAGGAAGTGGAAGTGAGCTCTTATCTGGTCGGTCAGATCGACTCTGAAGTAGGCGCTAACGACTTCGACGACTTCCAGCTTTAATCATGAGCCGTGACGTTGTTATTCTGCGCACTTCCGGCACCCGGCTGGAATGCACAGACGAGCACACCAACCTGCTGACGCTGCTGGAAGCCAACAATCTCTGCGTGGAGTTTCAGTGCCGCGAAGGCTACTGTGGCTCCTGTAGGATGCGGCTGCTGAAAGGCGAAGTGCATTACCCACAGCGGCCGCTGGC
Source organism: Pantoea sp. SM3640 (assembly GCF_015654165.1). NCBI lineage: Bacteria > Pseudomonadati > Pseudomonadota > Gammaproteobacteria > Enterobacterales > Erwiniaceae > Pantoea > Pantoea sp. SM3640. The sequence goes on along the minus strand of NZ_CP064872.1, from coordinate 1,058,269 downwards.
CTTTGTGCAGCAGGATGAGATCCTGCCCTGCTGCTGCAAAGCTAAAGGCGAGATTGAGCTTGAGTTATAACTGAGGCGGCGTTCGTCAGATTGCTGCCCAGGTCAAATGCGGGTGAACCTGACAGCAATTGATCAGCCAGAAGCGCAGGGAACACGGTCAGAAGAGGAAAGCGTCCCACGCCATGGATGGCATGGGTAGAGCAGGTCAGGGATGACGGGTTTTGCGTCTTTCCGATCTGACCGTGTTCCCTTCGCAGGCTCGGTCTGAAAGCCACCAAGGCTAAACTGGTCAGCATCCTGAAGTAAAACGGGCGCCTCAGGCGCCCGTTTTATTTTCACTGACATTACTGTCTGACAGTTTCAACCACATCAATCCAGCCGTGACCGGTGCTGACTTCACTGCCGTGCAACCAGCGACGCAGCATGTTCATCGCCATCATCGCCACCACCTTCTGCCGCGTTTCAAGGTTATAGCGACCGGTGCTGAACTTCACGCGCTGACCAAAACTGCCCTCTGGCGTATGCAACGCCACCGAAATCTCTTCCTGTTCCAGGCTGCCAACAGAGAGTGCCAGCGCTGCCTGCTGCTGCGCGGCAAGATCGCGGGTGCGGCTCACCTGCTGCTCCAGCGTCTCCAACTTTGGTGGCAGAATGTCCGCGCCACGCAACGGCACGCTGGCGGCCGCCAGTTGCCAGTAAAGCAGACCGGCGGTGTATTGCTCGCTGACCGCCAGTTGTTCACCGCGCTGCTCCAGCTCGCGGGCCAGCAGTGCCGGCAGACCTTCGGTGCCTTCAAAAATTGTGCACTCCGCCAGAAGCAGACGCACCTGCTGCCACACCTGCTCCATCGCCACCCGCTGGCTGGCCGGGCCGGTAAGCTTGATCTCAATGATTGGCATCGATGAGCGATACCCCATCACCACCCCTTCCGGCAGGGCGAGTGGCTCCAGTTCGGCGGCTATATCACTTTCACCGCGACCAAAGGTGGTCAGCCGCAGACAAACCGGCGGTTCGGGCGGCGAGAATTTTGTTTTCAGACGCGGAATGATCTGTTGCTCCACCATCACTTTAAATTCAGACGGCACGCCAGGCGTGAAGAACATCCAGCAGCGATTGAGTTGCAGGGCAAAGCCACAGGCGGTTCCGACCGGATTATCAATCAGCTCCGCATTGGCCGGGATTTCAGCCTGCTTGCGATTGCTGGCCGCCATCACCCGTCCACGGCTGGCAAACCAGGCTTCCATCTGCTCCAGCCACTCCTGCTGCATCGCCAGTTCAACCCCACAGGCGCGGGCTGCAGCCAGCGCACTAAGATCATCACTGGTTGGCCCCAGACCGCCATTGACGATCAGCACATCGGCTTCATGACTGCGCGCCTGCAGCGTAGCGATCAGCGACTCGAGTGAATCCCCTACCGTGGTGCGACTGGTCATGGGCAAACCCTGCTGGAACAGCATATCCGCCAGCCAGGCTGCATTGGTGTCGACGATTTGGCCATGCAGCACCTCATCCCCGGTTGACAGCATCTCTACTCTAATCACGTCGGATTCTCCTTTTCACGTTTGCTTCACTGTATGAAGTCCACCCGGGAAACACAATCGGCATTACCAGCGATTGTGATTGTTGCGGCTAAGGCAGCACGTTGCGCTTAAATGTCAGAGGGTTGAGCGGGATTCAATGGCGCAGATGAGTGAATTCAGGACAGTAAGAAGTCAACAAAAACGGCGGGATTTCCCCGCCGTTTTTTCACTGCAGTTGTCTGCTACATCTGAATGAGCAGGTCGCGATTAGCGACGGGCCAGCAGCAGACCGAGCACCAGACCGGCAGTTGCGCCAATACCGACGCCCTGCCACGGTTTTTCATGCACGTAATCGTCAGCGCGGTAAGCCGCCTGTTTAGCGCGATAGTAATAGCTATCTGACGCCTGGCTGACACGGGATTTCACATCGTTCAGCGCCTGTTCGGCTTTGCTTTTGAGCTCAATGTACTTCTGATCGGCCGGATCGCCTGATGCCTTAAGCACTTCTTCCAGCGTTTCGGTCAGTAACGCAATATCGTCATCGAGGTTCGTTTCGAATTGATTTGTCTGGTTTACCATCGTTTCCTCCGTGTGAATTGCAAAGCAGTTCACTAACTATAGTCATAATCTGGCGCTCTGCTGTTTTCCTGATCCAGGAATCACCTGATTTTTCATCTGCTAAAGTTGCTCAACTCAGGCGGTGCACCGTTTCGCTGCGCAAAGAAGTGTAAGACGCCACGGCAACCGCCGAATTTCGCTTCGCTTCTTTGATTAATCTGATAAATTTTGTCGGGACTGAATTTTCCAGTAACCCTACTGTCGTACCCCTCTGTTGCCTGTGATTATCGGGCCATAAAAGTGCATTTGGCACAACAGTCACGACACCCTCGAACAGCTAAGGAATGATCTCTGGCATGAATCGAAGAATGTTTATGAAAGCGTCAATGGCCTTCTCCGCCGTCAGCGGCATGACCGGCCTGTCAACGCTGTTTGCGCAATCCGCATGGGCAGAAGATGGCATTGCTGACGGAACCGCCGTACGCTTCGATTTTGACGTACTGAAGAAAAACGCGGCCGCGCTGGCTAAAAAACCCTGGGGCGGTGCACCAGGCGCGCTGCCGGAGACGCTGGCTACACTGACCCCGCAGGCGTACAACGAAATTCAGTATGACGCTAACCACTCGCTGTGGAATAACCTGCCTGACCGTCAACTGGATGTGCAGTTCTTCCATGTTGGTATGGGCTTTAAGCGTCGCATCCGTATGTTCTCTGTTGACGGCGCAAGCCGCGAGGCGCGCGAAATTCATTTCCGCCCCGAGCTGTTCAACTACAACAACGCCCACGTGGATACAAAGCAGCTGGAGGGCAAAACTGACCTCGGCTTCGCCGGTTTCCGCGCCTTTAAAAAGCCGGAGCTGGCCCGTCGCGACATCGTCTCTTTCCTCGGCGCAAGCTACTTCCGTGCCGTTGACGATACCTTCCAGTACGGTCTCTCGGCGCGTGGCGTGGCGATTAACACTTTCAGCAACGGTCAGGAAGAGTTCCCGGACTTCACCGCCTTCTGGTTTGAAACGCCAAAAGCGGAAGATACCACTTTCACCTGTTACGCCCTGCTGGATGGTGCCAGCCTTACCGGTGCTTATAAGTTCATCATTCATTGCGAAGAGAAACGCGTGGTGATGGAAGTAGAAAACCACCTGTTTGCCCGTAAAGAGATCCGTCAGATCGGCATCTCGCCAATGACCAGCATGTTCAGCTGCGGCACCAACGAACGTCGCATGTGCAACACTTACCATCCGCAGATCCACGACTCCGATCGTCTGGCGATGTGGACCGGTAAAGGCGAATGGATTGCCCGCCCGCTGAATAATCCGCAGCGTCTGCAGTTCAACGCCTATGAAGATGAGAATCCGCGTGGCTTTGGCCTGCTGCAGCTGAATCACGACTTCAAAGATTACCAGGATGTGATTGGCTGGTATGACAAACGTCCGAGCCTGTGGGTTGAGCCGGTCGGCAAGTGGGGCAAAGGCGCGATCAACCTGATGGAGATCCCAACCACGGGTGAAACGCTGGATAACATCGTCTGCTTCTGGCAACCGGCGGAACCGGTCAAAGCGGGTAGTGAGCTGAACTTCTCCTACAAACTCTACTGGAGTGGTCTGCCGCCAGTGCGAAGCGGTCTGGCGCGTGTGGATGCCACCCGTACCGGTATCGGTGGCTTCCCGGAAGGCTGGGCGCCTGGCGAGCACTTCCCTGAAACCTGGTGCCGTCGCTTCGCCATCGATTTTATTGGTGGTGATCTGCAGGCTGCCGCGCCGAAAGGCATTGAGCCGGTGATTACTGTCTCATCGGGCAGCGTGAAGCAGGTTGAAATTCTGTATGTCGATCCGCTGAAGGGATACCGCATTCTGTTTGACTGGTATCCGAACAGTGATTCCACTCAGCCGGTGGAAATGCGTCTGTTCCTGCGTAGCAAGGATGAGACGCTGAGTGAAACGTGGCTTTATCAGTATTTCCCGCCTGCGCCGGATCAGCGCAAATATGTCGATGACCGTCAGATGACGGTGGGTTGATGGAAACAGGCGAGGCTCAGGCCTCGCCTTTTTTATAGCGCAGTTTTCACCATATCAATATGCGGAATGCCATCTTCCAGGTAGCTCTCCCCTGCCGCCACAAAGCCATACTGCCCGTAAAAATTTTCCAGATGTGCCTGAGCGGAGAGAAACAGATCGTGACCCGGCCAGTGCAGCTGACAACGGCTGATCGCCTTCTCCATCAGACGGCTGCCCAGCCGCGCACCACGCACCCGATCGGACACAATCACCCGTCCGATTTTTACCGGGCTGGTCTTATCTTCCGGCGAGAGAAGTCGCGCATAGGCCACCAACTGGCCATCCGCTATCCCCAGCAGATGCCGGTTTCCTGCCTGCAAATCTTTGCCATCCACATCCTGATACGCGCACTGCTGTTCCACGACGAACACGGCACTGCGCAATGCCAGTAAGTCATAAAGTTCCCGGGCGGTGAGTTCGCTATGGTGTTTATCCTGCCAGTCAATGTTCATGGTCTCTCCTTGCTAATCACAACACGCTACATCAGAACGGTGCCGCCATCCAGCATCGGCAGGGTTACCTCGTCTTAAAGGCAAAAAAAATCAGGCCCGGAGGCCTGATTCATCAGTTGCAGATACCTGCTTACATCAGCGGCTGAGCCATCTGCACCAGTCTGATCAGCGGCTGCGGGTAAACCCCTAACAGCAGCACCAGAATGGCGGAGATCAGCACGACCACACCACCGGCCGTAAATGCCCAGTTAGCCGGGGTGTCACGGGTATGCAGTTCCGGCGGGCTGAGGTAGAGACTGACCGTCACGCGCAGATAGTAATAGAGGCCAATCGCGCTGCCCGCGACCACGGCACCGGTCAGCCACCACAGGTGAGCACTGACACCTGACGCGATAACGTAGAATTTACCGATAAAGCCCAGCGTCATCGGGATACCTGCCAGCGACAACATCATCACCGTCATGACCGCAGACAGGACAGGACGATGCCAGAACAGACCACGATAGGAGTAGAGCGAGTCGGCATCCGGGCCACGATACGGGCTGGACATCAGGCTCACCACACCAAAGGCACCCAGGCTGCTGAACAGATAACCCGCCAGGTAAACACCCGAGGTTTCCAGCGACAGCTGATGATCTTTCACCGCAATCAGCGCGACCAGCAGATAACCGAGATGGGCGATAGAGGAGTAACCCAGCAGACGCTTGATGTTGCTCTGCGAAATCGCCATCAGGTTACCGAACAGAATCGACACAAACGCGATCATGGCCAGTACCGTTCGCACCGCTTCGCTGTCAGTCACCGGCGCATACATGAACAGACGCATGATGACACCGAAGATGGCAATCTTGCTGGCGGTGGCCAGGAAGGTTGAAACCGGTGCAGGCGCCCCCTGATAAACATCGGGCGTCCAGAGGTGGAACGGAACCAGCGACAGCTTGAAGCCCAGACCGATAATCATCATGCCCAGACCCACCAGCAGCAGTGGCTCGTGGATCATGCTGTCTGTCAGGCTCTGACCCAGCGCCACGAAGCTCAGGTTACCGGAATCAGCGTAGATCAGCGCAATGCCAAACAGCAGGAACGATGAGGCCGCCGCAGAAAGAATGGTGTATTTCAGCGCCGCTTCCAGCGAACGTTTCTGGCGGAAAGCGTAGCCAATCAGACCAAACAGCGGTAGCGACAACAGCTCAATGCCGATGAACAGCGAAGCCAGATGGTTAGCACTGGCCAGCACGATGCCACCCAGCGCCGCAATCAGCACCAGCAGGTAGAACTCATCTTTGTTGTCCGGGTAACCCGCCAGCCATGGATAGGCAAAGGTACAGGTCGCCAGGCTCGCCAGCATCACCAGCGCGGTGTAAAACATCGAATAGCCATCGACGCGCAGCAGCGGCGTGACATCCATTGCCCCGACCTGACCGACAAAGTAGAGCGAGAGCAGCGCCAGGTTCAGGCCAACTACCGTTAGCGTGGCATTAACGAAGTGGTTGCGTCGCCAGGCAATGGACAGCATCACAACCACCACCGTCAATCCGACGATTAACAGCGGTAGCAACGCAATCAATTGGTGAGGAGTTATTGTCATGGCGAATTACGGCCTTGTAGTTGAAATTGAAGCGGTAAACCACTGCTGAATATTGCTCATGGCAGCGTGCGAAGTATCCAGAATCGGCTGTGGATAGACGCCCAGCAGCACCAGCAGCACCACCAGAACACCGATGGTCATAAACTCACGCGGTGACATGCCTGGCAGCGGATCTTTCGATTTCGCTTCGCCGTAGTAAGCACGCTGCATCATCACCAGCGAGTAAATCGAAGCGAACACCAGACCAAAGGTCGCGATGATGATAATCATCGGCACCACCTGGAAGCTGCCGGTCAGAATCATAAATTCGCCGACAAAGTTACCGGTGCCCGGCATACCGAGGTTGGCGACAGCAAAGAACAGCGACAGACCCGGAATCCATTTGATGCGCGACCACAGGCCACCCATCTGACGCATATCACGGGTATGCAGACGCTCATACAGCTGACCACACAGAATGAAGAGTGCCGCAGCGGACAGACCGTGTGCAATCATCTGAATCACCGCACCCTGCAGCGCCAGCTGGCTGCCGGTGTAGATGGCAATCAGCACAAAGCCCATGTGCGAAATCGAGGTATAGGCAATCAGACGTTTGATGTCGGTCTGCGAGAAGGCCATCCAGGCACCGTAGAAGATACCGATGATGCCTAACCACATGGCAATCGGCGCAAACTCGGCTGACGCGTTCGGGAACAGCGGCAGGCTGAAACGGAGTAAGCCGTAAGCCGCGGTTTTCAGCAGGATACCCGCCAGGTCAACAGAACCGGCTGTGGGCGCCTGACTGTGCGCATCCGGCAGCCAGCCGTGCAATGGCACAACCGGCATCTTGACCGCAAAGGCGATAAAGAAGCCCAGCATCAGCAGATATTCAACCCCGCTCGACATTGGCGTCTGCAGCAGCTGTTCGTAGTTGAATGTCCAGACGCCGGTCGCGTTGTAGTGGACAAACACCAGGCCCAGAATCGCAATCAGCATCACCAGACCCGAAGCCTGGGTATAGATGAAGAATTTGGTCGCAGCGGAGATACGGGTTTTACCGTCCGATGCTTTATGACCCCAGAGCGCGATGAGGAAGTACATCGGCACCAGCATCATTTCCCAGAAGAAGAAGAACAGGAACAGGTCGATGGAGAGGAACACACCGATTACGCCGCCCAGGATCCACATCAGATTCAGATGGAAGAAGCCCTGATACTTTGAAATCTCATTCCAGGAACAGAGCACCGCCATCAGACCGAGCAGACCGGTCAGCACCACCATCAGCAGCGACAGGCCATCAATGGCTAAATGAAAGCTGATGCCGAAGCGTGGGATCCACGGAACGGAGAAACTTGACTGCCACTGCGGAATGCCCGCTGCCTGCGTCAGTGAATAGCCTCCCTGCAACCAGAGTTGCAGTGAAAGCGCCAACGTCAGCCCCATGGTGATCAGCGCGATCCAGCGTGGCACCTTCGCGCCAAGGCGCTCAGTGAGCCAGCAGATCAGACCGCCGACGAAGGGTATGATAATTAGCCAAGGTAATAACACGGCACACTTCCCTTTTCTTTGTCTTAGTTCGGGCTATCTTACTTGCCATTTTGATTCCCGGCAGTACTCGCAATCCTCACATACCTCGGTATGCTCCGGTTGCTGTGCGCTGGCGGTAACCAAACTGGCTGCGACGATAACGCCCTTGCTCAGGACAATTTTTGACATTCTCAATGGGCAGATTAACTAACCTGCCCCGCTCATCAATCTTTAAATCACCAGCAGCAGAGCCAGCACCAGCACGGCACCCACACTCATTGACGCCACGTACCAGCGCAGGTAGCCATTTTCACTGACCACCAGACCTTTATTGGCAATGCGTGACAGCAGCGCAGGCAGGTTCATCAGACCATTCAGTGGGTCGCGCTTCAGCAGCCACGCAATACCCAGGTAAGGTTTGACGAACACTTTATCGTAGAGCCAGTCGAAGCCCCATGCCGCAAACCACCAGGTGCCGAAGAAGCGGCCCGGTGCACTGTTTGCGATACGGGTTACCAGCTCACGTTTGCCCAGCCACAGTGCGGCAGCGATCAGAATGCCGACAATCGCGACCACGCCCGAGGTGATTTCCAGTCCCACTTTGCCCGCTTCACCGAACTCATTGGCTGGCAGTACACCCGCCAGCGGTGGCGTAATCAGCGCACCAATAAAGGTGGAGAGCAGCAGCAGCACAATCAGCGGCAGATGATGGGTAATGCCTTTACCGGCGTGTGCATGAATTTTCTCTTCGCCATGGAACACGATGAAGATCATGCGGAAGGTATAGATGGAGGTCAGGAACGCCCCGACCAGACCCGCTACCATCAGATTAATGTGGCCGTTAGCCAGCGCACCAAACAGAATTTCATCTTTACTGTAGAAGCCCGCCGTAATCAGCGGCAGTGCCGCCAGCGCCGCGCCACCGACCAGGAAGCAGGTGTAGACCAGCGGAATGCTCTTACGCAAGCCACCCATTTTGAAGATGTTCTGCTCGTGATGGCAGGCCAGAATCACTGAACCTGATGAGAGGAACAGTAATGCTTTAAAGAAGGCGTGCGTCATCAGATGGAAAATCGCCGCATCCCACGCCTGAACGCCCAGCGCCAGGAACATGTAGCCAATCTGGCTCATGGTAGAGTAAGCGAGAACGCGTTTGATGTCGGTCTGCACCAGCGCGGCAAAGCCCGCCAGCACTAGGGTAACCGCCCCGATGATACCAACCAGATGCAGCACTTCCGGCGTCAGCAGGAAGAGACCGTGGCTGCGGGCAATCAGGTAAACACCCGCCGTCACCATGGTCGCGGCGTGAATCAGCGCCGAAACCGGTGTCGGACCCGCCATCGCATCGGCCAGCCAGGTCTGCAACGGCAGCTGCGCAGATTTACCGACCGCGCCACCCAGCAGCATCAGCGTCGCCCACTGCAGCATATGGTTGTCTGCGGCAAAGTGCGCCGGAGCCAGTTCCATCATCTCGCGGAAGTTCAGCGTGCCCAGCTCGTTGTAGAGAATGAACAGACCGAATGCCAGGAAGACGTCGCCCACGCGGGTAATGATGAACGCTTTCATCGCCGCTTTGCCGTTTTCCGGATTGCTGTAGTAGAAACCGATCAGCAGATAAGAGCAGAGCCCTACCCCTTCCCAGCCCAGATACATCAGCATCAGGTTATCGGCCAGCACCAGAACCACCATGCTGGCGATAAACAGGTTGGTGTAGGCGAAGAAGCGGGAGTAGCCCTCCTCTCCACGCATGTACCAGGAGGCGAACATATGAATGAAGAAGCCGACGCCGGTTACGACCGACAGCATGGTCAGCGACAGGCCGTCCAGCGTCAGATTCACCTTCATGTCGAAATTGCCGACATGCATCCACGTCCAGAGTGCCTGGGTGTAAGCTTGCTGGCCATTGGCGAAGAAGTCGAAACCGATCATTGCCGTAGTCAGTGCTGCCAGACCCACCGATCCCATACCCACCGTGGCCGACAGGTTCTCTGACCAGCGACCGCGGGAAAACGCTAACAGCAGAAAGCCGATCAGCGGAAACAAGACAGTTAAATAGAGAAGATTCATCCGCGCATCTCGCTCACAGTATCAATGTTCAGCGTCTGACGACGACGATAGAGCTGAAGCAGCAGTGCCAGACCAATACTGGCTTCCGCTGCCGCCAGGCTGATAGCCAGGATATACATCACCTGTCCATCGGCCTGACCCCAGTAGCTCCCGGCAACCACCAGAGCTAAAGCGGCGGCGTTGATCATGATTTCAAGGCCGATCAGCATAAACAGCAGATTGCGGCGTATCACCAGCGACGTCAGTCCAAGGACAAACAGCACGGCAGCAAGAATCAATCCATGTTGTAACGGGATCATGCGTTCTCCTTTTTCACCTGAGCGGCGTCAGCATTACGGTTACTCAGGACTTCGCCCTGACGCTCTTCACGACCGATATGGAACGCCACGACCAGACCCGCCAGCAGCAGCATCGAAGCCAGTTCAACCGCCAGCACGTAAGGACCAAACAGGCTGATGCCGACCGCTTTGGCGTCGATGATGGTGCCATCAATGCCCTGGTCATTGGCTGTCAGGATGGCGTAGATCATTACCACCAGCAGCAGTAATGAAACGATGCCCGGTCCAATCCACAGCGACGGACTGAGCCACTCGCGCTCCTGCTTCTCGGTCTGTTTGCCCAGGTTCAGCATCATAACCACGAAGACGAACAGCACCATGATGGCCCCGGCGTAGACGATGATCTCCAGGGCACCGGCAAAATAGGCCCCCATCGAGAAGAAGACGCCCGCAATCGACAACAGCGAAACGATCAGGTACAGCAACGCATGTACCGGATTAGTGTGGGTAATGACGCGCAACGTCGTCAGCACCGCCACCAGTCCGCAAAGATAAAACGCAAATTCCATGCCTTGCTCCTTAAGGTAATAAGCCTTTGACGTCGATAGGCTTCGCTTCGTTTTCCGCTTCGCCCTTATCTTTACCGTCAATCGCCATACCTGCCATGCGGTAGAAGTTGTACTCCGGATATTTACCCGGCCCCGAAATCAGCAGATCGTCCTTCTCATACACCAGATCCTGACGCTTAAACTCACCCAGTTCAAAATCGGGCGTCAGCTGAATCGCCGTGGTCGGACAGGCTTCCTCACACATGCCACAGAAGATGCAGCGTGAGAAGTTGATGCGGAAGAACTCCGGGTACCAGCGGCCATCTTTGGTTTCAGCTTTCTGCAGTGAAATACAGCCAACCGGACAGGCAACCGCACACAGGTTACAGGCAACGCAACGCTCCTGGCCGTCCGGATCGCGGGTTAACACGATACGGCCACGATAGCGCGGTGGCAGATAAACCGGCTCTTCCGGGTACATCTGCGTTTCACGTTTGGCGAAGGCGTGCAGCCCGATCAGCCAGATACTGCGAACTGTCGTGCCGAAACCTACGACAATATCTTTCAAAGTCATTTGTTAACCCCTTACGGCGCTGTGTAGAGAATCACTGCGGCAGTCGCCAGCAGGTTCAACAGCGTCAACGGCAGACACACTTTCCAGCCGAATGACAGCACCTGGTCGTAGCGTGGACGCGGAAGCGCAGCACGGATCAGGATGAACATCATCATAAAGAACGCCGTTTTCAGGGCGAACCAGATGAACGGCGGCAGGAAAGGTCCGTGCCAGCCACCAAAGAACAGCGTTACGATCAGCGCTGAAACGGTGGTAATCGCCACATATTCGCCGACAAAGAACAGGCCGAACTTCATACCGGCATATTCAATGTGGTAGCCGTCCGCCAGTTCCTGCTCCGCTTCTGGCTGGTCAAACGGATGACGGTGACACACCGCCACGCCCGCAATACAGAAGGTCACGAAACCGAAGAACTGCGGAATGATGTTCCAGAGATGCGTCTGGCTGTTGACGATATCGTTCATATTGAACGAGCCCGCCTGTGCTACCACACCCATCAGCGACAGACCCAGGAACACTTCGTAGCTCAGGGTCTGCGCCGAGGCGCGCATCGCACCCAGCAGCGAGTATTTGTTGTTACTCGACCAGCCAGCAAACAGCACCGCGTAGACCGCAAGGCCCGCCATCATCAGGAAGAACAGCAGACCGATATTCAGGTCTGTTACCATCCAGGTGGGCGAAACCGGCACGATAGCAAAAGCCAGCAGCAGTGAAACAAAGGCGATAACCGGTGCAAGGGTAAAGATAAAGCGGTCGGTAAACGGCGGGACCCAGTCCTCTTTGAAGAACATTTTGATCATGTCCGCCACCAGCTGCAGCGAGCCGCCCCAGCCTACGCGGTTTGGCCCATAACGGTTCTGGAACAGGCCGAGCAGACGACGCTCGGCGAAGCTCATGAACGCGCCGCAGGCCACCACCACCAGCAGAATCACGATGGCTTTAACAATGGCCAGCAGAATGTCGATAACGTCCGGTGTTAACCAGCTCATTGCGCCGCCTCCTGCAGAGTGTCGATTTTACCGTTCGCCAGGAATGGTGGAACGCCCGGCATACCCAGCGGCAGACCAATCTGTCCCGCCTGCAGTGACGCCGAGAAACGGACCGGCAGACGCACTGTCTCACCGGCACAGCTGAACTCCACCGCCGCGCCATTGTTGACGCCCAGTTTTGCCGCATCCTCCGGGTTAATCACCAGCGCAGGCTCAGCCATACGCTGCTGGAAGACCGGTGAACGCTGTGACATCTCTTCGCTGCCGAACAGCCGATATAAAGGTGCCACACGCCACTGCGCATCACTGATAAAGGCTTTTGGCACGCTAGTGAACCACGGTAACTCACCTGCGCTGGCTTCAAACAGGCGCACGCCCGGATCGCCATGACGCAGTTTGCCGCCCACTTCTGCCTGGAACTTGTTCCACGCCTGCGGTGAGTTCCAGCCTGGTGCCCAGGCAAACGGAATCTGTGAGCGTGGTGCAGAGGGCTGGTTGTTACCTTCCATTGAGAAGGCGAACATCGTGTCCTGGTCCTGCGGCTGACGCGGTTCATGAACGCTGATATTCGCGCGCGCGGCAGTACGTCCACTGGCACGGATCGGAGAGCGTGACAGTTTCTGACCACGGATGCGGAAGCTGGCGTCCGGGGCGGCTTCTTTAATGCCCGCGAGCTGTGGCAGACGGGTGACCACCGCATCGATCACGTGATCGAGCTGGGTCCAGTCCACATGACGACTTTCCAGCGTGCTGTGCAGCGAGTGCAGCCAGCGCCAGCTTTCCAGCATCACAATGTTGTTGTCGTAATAGGCAGGGTCGTAAACCTGGAAGAAGCGCTGAGCGCGGCCTTCATGGTTAATCGAGGTGCCATCACTTTCAGCAAAGCTGGCGGTAGATAACACCAGACCCGCTTTCTCGAGCGTTGCAGTACGCTGATGATCAACCACAATCACGTTAGTGGTCTGAGCCAGTGCCGCATCTACCAGTGCTTTCGGCGCATGGCGATAAAGGTCATTTTCCAGCACCACCAGCGCATCGGCTTCACCGTTGCTCAGCTGCTCCAGCGCCTGCTCCAGCGGATTGCCGCCAATCATGCCCAGGCCGATGCTGTTCGCGTGACCTGCCAGCAGAGTAATGCCGACATCTGCACCGCGTGCCTTCAGGGCTTTCGCCACGTTAGCCGCGGCTTCAATCACTGCGCTGCTGCCTGAGTGGGTACCGGAGATAATTAAGGGCTTTTTCGCGCCGGCCAGCGCCTGCACGACAACATCCATTTTCCCGCTGAGTTTGCTGTCGAAATCGGTGACCGCAGGTGCAGACTCATCCAGTGCACTGGCGATAGCGAAGCCGAGGCGCGCCTGATCTTCAACCGGCGCACGATAGCTCCATGCCGCGATATCATCCAGACGGGTTTCATCAACGTGGGTAACAAACAGCGGATGTTTGGCGTTCTGACCGATGTTCATGATGGCGGCGATCTGCCAGTCTGCGACTTTCTGCGCAGCGGCCATATCACGCGCTTTGCCTTTCACTGCCTGACGCACAGAGAGCGCCACGCGTGCGCCCACCTGTGTCAGGTCTTCACCCAGCACCAGCACCGCGTCGTAGCTTTCAATTTCACGTAGCGATGGCGTATAGATACCGCCCTCGCGCAGGACGTTGAGCATCAGTTCAAGACGAGCCTGTTCGCCCGCTGCCATGCCGGTTGAGAAGTTCTCTGCACCCACCAGTTCACGCAGGGCGAAGTTACTTTCAATGCTGGCGCGCGGCGAGCCGATACCAATCACTTTCTTCGCCTGACGCAGCAAATCTGCACCAGCGTTAACCGCCTGCTCTGCGTTCAGTGTGACCCAGTCGTTGCCGCGCAGCAGCATCGGCTGACGTGGGCGATCTTTACGGTTCACGTAGCCATAGCCAAAGCGGCCACGGTCACACAGGAAATAGTGGTTTACAGTGCCGTTATAACGGTTTTCGATACGGCGTAACTCACCATAACGTTCACCCGGGCTGGTGTTACAGCCAACGCTGCACTGCTGGCAGATGCTCGGCGCAAACTGCATATCCCATTTACGGTTATAGCGTTCGGAGTGGGTTTTGTCGGTGAAGACGCCGGTCGGGCAGATTTCAACCAGGTTGCCGGAGAATTCGCTCTCCAGCGTGCCATCTTCCGGGCGACCAAAGTAGACGTTGTCGTGCGCGCCGTAGACACCCAGATCTTTGCCATCGGCATAATCTTTGTAGTAACGCACGCAGCGGTAACAGGCGATACAGCGGTTCATCTCATGGGAGATGAACGGGCCGAGATCCTGATTACGGTGGGTACGCTTAGTGAAGCGATAGCGGCGGAAGCTATGGCCGGTCATGACTGTCATATCCTGCAGGTGACAGTTACCGCCCTCTTCACACACCGGGCAGTCGTGCGGGTGGTTGGTCATCAGCCACTCCACCACGCTTTCGCGGAACTCTTTCGCTTCGCCATCATCGATGGAGATGAATGTGCCGTCAGAGGCCGGCGTCATGCAGGACATGACAAGACGGCCGCGGGTATCTTCGGCATTCTGGAATTGCTTTACCGCACACTGGCGGCAGGCCCCAACGCTTCCCAGCGCCGGATGCCAGCAAAAGTAAGGAATATCAAGGCCCAGAGAGAGACATGCCTGTAGCAGGTTGTCCGCTCCGTTCACATCATACTCTTTACCGTCTACATGAATTGTAGCCATAGTGACATGCTTCCGTAAGGCTCGTCAGAGACGAGCGTTAATCATATTCTTGCCCCGACGCACGACATTGTCGGGGCGGCGGCACCAGGCCTTTTCCGTATGCTGTGGCGAATTACCAGCGCGCTTTCAGCAGGTTTGGCTGGATCCCGCCAATGGCGCGGGTATTGCCAAACACCTGCGGAGCCATGCCAGCTTCAAACTCTTCACGGAAATATTTAATCGCACTCTGCAGCGGCTCAACCGCACCCGGCGCATGCGCACAGAAGGTTTTACCCGGGCCAAGCTGACGGCAGAGTTGCAGCAGGGTTTCGATATCCCCTGGCTGACCCTGCTTCTGCTCCAGCGCACGCAGAATTTTCACGCTCCACGGCAGGCCATCACGACACGGCGTACACCAGCCGCACGACTCACGGGCAAAGAACTCTTCCAGGTTGCGCACCAGCGAGACCATATTGATTTCGTGATCGACCGCCATCGCCAGCGCGGTGCCGAGACGGCTGCCTGCTTTGCCGATGCTGGCAAACTCCATCGGCAGATCCAGATGCTGGTCGGTCAGGAAGTCGGTCCCTGCCCCACCCGGCTGCCAGGCTTTGAACTTCAGTCCGTCACGCATGCCGCCCGCATAATCTTCCAGGATTTCACGCGCGGTGATACCGAATGGCAGCTCCCAGACGCCAGGATTTTTAACCCGTCCTGAGAAGCCCATCATTTTGGTACCAGCATCTTCGCTTTTAGAGATGTTTTTGTACCACTCGACGCCGTTGGCCAGAATCGCCGGGACGTTGGAGAGGGTTTCCACGTTATTCACGCAGGTCGGTTTGCCCCACGCGCCCGCACTTGCCGGGAATGGCGGCTTGGAACGCGGGTTAGCACGACGGCCTTCCAGGGAGTTAATCAATGCCGTCTCTTCGCCGCAGATATAACGCCCTGCGCCGGTGTGGACGATCAGCTCAAAATCGAAGCCGGTGCCAAGAATATTTTTGCCGAGATAACCCGCTTCCGTCGCTTCAGCAATCGCACGGCGCAGATGCACCGCGGCTTCAATGTATTCGCCACGTAAGAAGATATAGCCACGGTAAGCCTTCAGTGCAAAGGCACTGATCAGCATCCCTTCCACCAGTTGATGAGGCATCTGCTCCATCAGCAGGCGGTCTTTATAGGTGCCGGGTTCCATCTCATCGGCGTTACACAGCAGGTAACGGATGTTCATCGACTCATCTTTCGGCATCAGGCTCCACTTCAGACCGGTAGAGAAGCCAGCACCGCCACGCCCTTTCAGGCCGGAATCTTTCACTGCTGCGACGATTTCATCCTGTGACATGCTTTTCAGCGCTTTTTCCGCACCGGCATAGCCGTTTTTGCTGCGGTATTCATCAAGCCAGACAGGTTGCTTGTCGTCACGCATCCGCCAGGTCAGCGGATGGGTTTCAGCAGTACGAATGATCTGTTTAATTGTCATTGATACTGCTCCAGCAAAGAAGGAATGCCTTCCGGCGTCAGATGCACATGCGTATCTTCATCCACCATCATCGTTGGGCCCTTGTCGCAGTTGCCCAGACAGCAGGTTGGCAGCAGCGTAAAGCGGCCATCAGCCGTGGTCTGACCCGGTTTGATATTGAGCTGCTGCTCCAGTGCGGACTGGATGCCCTGATAACCGGTGATGTGACAGACCACGCTGTCACAGTAACGGATCACATGACGGCCAACCGGCTGACGGAAGATCTGGCTGTAAAACGTCGCCACACCTTCAACGTCGCTTGCCGGGATACCCAGCACATCCGCGATCGCGTTGATCGCGCCGTCCGGCACCCAGCCACGCTGTTTCTGCACGATCTTCAGCGCTTCAATCGAGGCTGCACGCGCATCTTCGTAGTGGTGTTTTTCGTGCTCAATAGCGTGATGCTCTTCCGCGCTCAGCACGAAGACCTCGTTAGGGTCGATCGTTTTAATGGCAATGTGTTGATCGTGCATAATTAGCGGTCCACGTCTGACATAACAAAATCGATACTACCCAGATATACGATCAGGTCGGATACCAGGCTGCCACGGATTACGGAAGGAATCTGCTGCAGATGCGGGAAGCTCGGCGTACGCACGCGGGTGCGGTAGCTCATGGTGCTGCCATCGCTGGTCAGGTAGTAGCTGTTGATCCCTTTCGTCGCTTCAATCATCTGGAACGATTCATTGGCTGGCATCACCGGTCCCCAGGACACCTGCAGGAAGTGGGTAATCAGCGTTTCAATGTGCTGCAGCGTGCGCTCTTTGGGTGGCGGCGTGGTCAGCGGGTGATCCGCTTTAAACGGCCCCTCTGGCATATTATTGAGACACTGCTCAAGAATACGCAGCGACTGCCACATCTCTTCCATCTTCAGCTGAACGCGGCTATACGCATCGCTGACGCCGTCGCCGACCGGGATTTCGAAATCGAAGTTTTCGTAGCCTGAATAGGGACGCCATTTACGCACGTCAAAGTCGAGACCCGTTGCACGCAGACCGGCACCGGTCGTGCCCCACGCCAGCGCCTCTTCCATGTTGTACGCAGCCACGCCTTTAGAACGACCAATCAGCACGGTGTTACGCAGTGCAGCTTTGTCATATTCCTTCAGACGCTTCGGCATCCAGTCCAGGAAGTCACGCAGCAGACGTTCCCAGCCACGCGGCAGGTCGTGTGCGACGCCACCGATGCGGAACCAGGCCGGATGCATACGGAAACCGGTAATGGCTTCAACTACGTCATAGATTTTCTGGCGATCGGTAAAGGCAAAGAACACCGGTGTCATGGCACCGACGTCCTGAATAAAGGTGGAGATATAGAGCAGATGGCTGTTGATGCGGAACAGCTCAGAGAGCATGACACGGATCACGTTAACGCGATCGGGCACCACGATACCGGCCAGTTTTTCCACTGCCAGCACGTACGGCATTTCGTTTACGCAACCGCCGAGGTATTCGATACGGTCTGTGTAAGGAATGTAGCTGTGCCACGACTGACGTTCACCCATCTTTTCGGCACCACGATGGTGATAACCGATGTCAGGCACGCAGTCGACAATCTCTTCACCATCCAGCTGCAGAATGATGCGGAATGCACCGTGCGCCGACGGGTGGTTAGGCCCGAGGTTGAGGAACATGAAGTCTTCGTTGGTAGTACTGCGCTTCATGCCCCAGTCTTCGGGCTTAAAAGTCAGCGCCTCCATCTCTAAATCTTCTTTCTGCTTAGTCAGCGTGAAAGGATCGAATTCGGTGGCGCGCGCCGGGTAATCCTTACGCAGCGGATGGCCTTCCCAGGTCGACGGCATCATGATGCGGGTCAGGTGCGGGTGGCCATCAAAGGTAATACCAAACATCTCCCAGGTTTCACGCTCATACCAGTTGGCATTCGGGAAAAGACGGGTGATGGTCGGCAGATGCATGTCGTTTTCAGAGAGTGCCACCTTGAGCATGATGTCGCGGTTGCGCTCAATCGACAGCAGGTGGTAGAAAACGGAAAAATCCGCCGCAGGCAGGCCTGCACGGTGGGTACGCAAACGCTCATCCACGCCATGCAGGTCATACAGCATGACGTAAGGCTTGGGTAATTTACGCAGGAACTCGGTAATTTCCAGTATCTGTTCACGCTTAACCCAGACCACCGGAATGCCGGTGCGGGTTGGCTGTACAGTGAAGGCATCCGGCCCAAAACGGTTACGCAACTCGCCGATCACCGGGTCATCAAGGTGATCACGGGTTTGCCATAGAGGCTGAGCGAGATCTTGCGTGGTCAAATCTGTCATACGTTACTCACCATTCCGGCCTGGTCTCAGGCACTCAAATGAAGGCGTCAGGATGGGGCCATGCATTAAATTGTGATGTTCTGCTGCAGGCGCGGTTTTCCATCCATACGGTTTTAAACTTCGTCCGGGCTGCGCAGGTTTGTGACTGCGATGCGCTCTGAGCGTTTTCTTTCACGCTCTGAAGGCATGTTGGCGCGGTAAACGCCCTGGTCGCCGACAACCCACGAAAGCGGACGGCGCTCTTTGCCGATCGACTCCTGCAACAGCAGCAGTGCCTGCATGTAGGCTTCAGGACGTGGCGGGCAGCCAGGAATGTAAACATCGACCGGCAGGAATTTATCGACGCCCTGCACCACCGAATAGATGTCATACATGCCGCCCGAGTTGGCGCAGGCACCCATAGAGATCACCCACTTTGGCTCCAGCATCTGATCGTACAAACGCTGAATGACCGGGGCCATTTTAGTAAACGGCGTACCGGCAATAACCATGAAATCTGCCTGACGTGGCGAGGCGCGCATAACTTCCGCACCAAAACGCGCCACGTCGTGAACCGCGGTGAACGACGTTGTCATCTCTACGTAACAACAGGACAAGCCGAAGTTGTAGGGCCAGAGGGAGTTTTTACGTCCCCAGTTCACCATGTCATGCAGGGCATTTTCGAGTTTGCCCATATAAACGCTGCGATGAACGTGCTGCTCCAGCGGATCGCTGACGATTTCCTGCTTTTGCAGAGGATAACGGTCGTTCTCACCACCGTTCGGGTCTATGCGGGTGAGCGTATAGTCCATCTTATTGCCTCTCTTTTACTGCTTATGAGGATTGGTGTGGCTGACCGTAGTGGTTTTCACCACCACGCGACGACGAGCTGGCGCCCAGTCCAGTGCGCCAATGCGTACCAGATAGACCAGACCCGCCAGGAGCACCAAAATGAAAATTGCGGCTTCCACAAAGCCGATCCAACCGCTTTCACGGATTGAAGTCGCCCATGCGTATAAAAAGAGGGCTTCGACGTCGAAAATGACGAAAAACATCGCAACCAGATAAAATTTCGCCGACAGGCGGATATGGGTATCACCAACGGATTCGATGCCCGATTCGAATGGCGTGTCTTTGTAGCGGGCGCGCGCTCTGCCGCCAAGCAGCCATCCTCCGGTCAGCATGAAAGCACACAGGCCAAAGGCAATAACGATAAATACGATAAACGCCCAGTGCTGAGCGATGATTTCGGTGGTAGTTGACATACTCATTGCTTACTCATCAAAAGTGGCGCTGGCATCCTGCACGCGTTTCCCGCAGCAAACTGACCACATCGATTCAAGGGAAGGGTAAAAACCTTTTAAATGTTGCTGTTATCAGGTAATAAGCAGCCATTTTATGGGGTTTTTTACTCCTTTCTATAACCTTTTGTCAACTTTGACAAAAGTATCCAAACATTATTTCACACCTGCATCATATTATTAACAAATGATGCCCCGCTTTCCAGCTAAATCGCTTCAGTCTGTAGGGTTAATTTTAGTGTAGCGGGTATTCACATGCATGGATCGTGCATTTAACAAACATATTTTGACAGGTATCATCCTGTTTTCCTTCCCCTTCTCAGGGGTATTTTCTTGATCCAGAACACACTTCTGTCCTTTGTGCGCTAATTTTCTCCACTTGAAACAGCGATCCAGAACAAATGATTCGTTTTTTCGGTCTTTACGTTTCAGTTCATTGCAGGATGAAATTATTCAGGAGGGTAACGTCAGGGAGAAGAGCTGGTGAGGAGAGTCGGGCGAGGCGCAGACACAAAAAAGCCTCTCGTTCTGTTCAGGGAATGAGAGGCCTATTTATAAGCGTTTGTTAAGGCAACTATGCCTGTGTTGAGTACAACACGTTAGCGAAATTACTCTTCGTCATCCAGCAACAGCGTACCGTCTGGATTATTGCTCAGGTTATACGGGTCGTTGGTGGACTGCATGGCGTTAAAGATAGCCAGTGCCAGCTCATTATCGCTGTCAGGATTGCGGCACAGCAGATATTGCGTATCCGGCAATACCGGCAGCCCTTCCGCCGCACCCATAACACGCAGTTCCGGGCTCATCATCTCTACCGGACGCGCTGTCACGCCCAGTCCCGCTTTCACCGCGGCGCGTACTGCAGCCAGTGTGGAAGCGACGTATGAGATACGCCACGGTATGCCAGCTTCATTGAGATGATCAATCGCCATATCGCGGTAAGGACTTGGCTCATCCAGCAGCACCAATGGAATAGCTTCGCCGCGCTGGAAGATATAATCCGCTGCGCAGTACCACAAGGTAGGTGAAGTACGCAGTACCTGATAGGTAAAGTTACCCGGGCTTGAGGTCGTCACAACCAGGTCCACTTCACCCTGATTGAGCATTTCCATCATAAACGGATTACGTTTAACCCGAACATCGATTGCCAGTTTCGGATAAACCGAGGTTACCCGGTTTAACAGGAAAGGCAGAATAGTGTCAGAGGTGTCATCAGAGGCACCAATGGTCAGCACGCCCTGAATATTACTGTACATCAGCGAAGTGCAGGCTTCGTCGTTGAAACGAAGGATTTTTCTGGCATAGCCTAAAAGCTGGATCCCGTGCTCTGTTAACAGCTTATTACGTCCATGTCTGGCAAACAGCTCTTTACCTACCAATTGTTCCAGACGCTGCATCTGCTGACTGACTGCTGACTGGGTTCTGCAGACCGCTGCAGCGGCCGCTGCAAAGGTATTCAAATCCGCAACGGCAACGAAAGTTCTCAGCAGATCGAGGTCGAGATTGAGTATCGGACGATTTGCATTAGTCATGTTTTTTCTTCACTTATAAGATTTTTACGAACTACTACCCTGGTGTTATTACAAGCTTATCAAAGTGATAAGCAGTAATGGTGCTTAATGACAGTCCTGTGTGAAGACTGACACAAAAAAAATTCATCTGGAACCGGCACTGCTGACTCAATTGAAAGGGTCACGGTGCTCTCAAGACAGATACAACTTCTGAACCGATGGCGCTGGGGTGCGCAAATGCAGGAAGCTGCGTAGTTGTCTTATTCCCACCAGAAATTATCGGGCGGGATAAAAATCGCACTTTTCAGGCCAGCAAGACGAAGCGGCTATGTGCATTAAATAATAAATTATACTTAATCATTTTTGACTTCAAAATGGAAATGATTTTGTGAAAAGCGCTGTAAATTTTGTGCTAAAGGCATTTCCGGACCCTTATGCCACATTATTGATCACTTTTTAAGCCTTCAGTGTTCCGAAATTTAGTGAAGAAGTGTTAAGTACTGCTCACAATCCTGATAAAAGCGTGCCAGAAACACCTCTTCATTTGGTACTTTTCCGGCGATCACAAGGCCTTAAACAGGCCACTCTTAAGCAGTGTTAAGGCGTAGTCGTTGCACGCGTCATAAAATTGTCCACAAAGTGAACGTTTATAAAATATCCTTTAACTATTTACCTGAGTGTATATTTCAGGTGCAAAGAAAAGCGTCCTTTCCATAACGTTCATATTTCATTTCACAATACCCAAGCCATATGTTGTCTCTGCCCCGCTTTAGATAGTTTAAAATATTTCTATATGCATCATTTCTAGTTTTATCAACCACCTCGCGCCTTAGTAAATATTTTTTACGCTACTCACCGTCTAAATAGTTGTTGAACCCGCCAAAACGGGGCGGCACCCTTCATTTGTGACCGACAGGAGAGTACATTGTGCTGGTTCGATTTCAGTGGCAGCCAAAAAGGATTCTGCCCGTTAAGGCGGTAACAATGACTTTTCAAATAGATAAATCCGGAAAACTCGATAACGTCTGTTATGACATCCGTGGCCCGGTCCTGAAAGAGGCGAAGCGCCTCGAAGAAGAAGGCAATAAAGTTCTTAAGCTGAACATCGGCAATCCGGCGCCGTTTGGTTTCGAAGCACCGGATGAGATTCTGGTCGATGTGATTCGTAATCTTCCCAGTGCTCAGGGCTATTGCGACTCCAAGGGTCTCTATTCCGCCCGAAAAGCGATCATGCAGCACTATCAGGCGCGCGACATGCGTGATGTCACGGTAGAAGATATCTACATTGGCAACGGCGTTTCAGAGCTCATCGTGCAGGCGATGCAGGCGTTACTGAACAGCGGCGACGAAATGCTGGTGCCAGCGCCTGACTATCCGTTGTGGACGGCTGCGGTTTCCCTTTCCAGCGGAAAAGCGGTGCACTATCTGTGTGATGAGTCAGCAGGCTGGTTCCCTGACCTGGATGATATCCGCAGCAAGATCACCCCGCGTACCCGCGGTATCGTGATTATCAACCCGAATAACCCGACCGGCGCGGTCTACAGCAAAGAGCTGCTGTTAGAGGTGGTTGAGATTGCGCGTCAGCATAACCTGATTATTTTTGCCGATGAGATCTACGATAAGATCCTTTACGACGAGGCACAGCACCACTGCATCGCAGCCCTGGCCCCTGATCTGCTGACCGTGACCTTCAATGGCCTTTCTAAAACCTATCGTGTAGCCGGTTTCCGTCAGGGCTGGATGGTACTGAACGGGCCAAAGAAACATGCGAAAGGCTACATTGAAGGGCTGGAGATGCTCGCGTCTATGCGCCTGTGTGCCAACGTACCGGCCCAGCATGCCATTCAGACGGCGCTGGGCGGCTACCAAAGCATCAGCGAATTTATCATGCCTGGTGGTCGTCTTTATGAGCAGCGCCAGCGTGCCTGGGAATTGATCAACGATATTCCCGGCGTCAGCTGTGTGAAGCCGCAGGGCGCGCTCTACATGTTCCCGAAAATTGACGCCAAAAAATTCAATATTTTTGACGATCAAAAAATGGTGCTGGATTTTCTGCTTCAGGAGAAGGTGCTGCTGGTACAGGGTAGCGCGTTCAACTGGCCATGGCCCGATCACCTGCGCATTGTTACGCTGCCTCGTGTGGATGATCTGGAGATGGCGATTAATAAATTTGGTCGCTTCCTGCAAGGCTATCGCCAGTAATCACGCCCGCGTATACTGACGCTATTTGGGGAGAGCCTGTCTCTCCCCTGCCTGCTAACAGGAACGCTCATGACACAAAGCCACTTCTTTGCTCACCTCTCCCGTCTTAAGCTGATCAACCGCTGGCCACTGATGCGCAATGTGCGTACCGAGAATGTTTCTGAACACAGTCTGCAGGTCGCCATGGTGGCGCACGCGCTGGCCGTCATCAAAAACCTTAAATTCAGTGGCTCGCTTAACGCCGACCGCATCGCCATGCTGGCGCTTTATCATGACGCCAGCGAAGTGCTCACCGGCGATTTACCCACTCCGGTTAAGTATTACAACGCACAGATTGCCCACGAATATAAGAAAATCGAGAAGATTGCCCAGCAGAAACTGATTGAGATGCTGCCGGAAGAGTTTCAGGCGATCTATCGCCCGCTGATCGACGAGCATCTGCATAGCGAAGAGGAGCAGGCCGTGGTGAAACAGGCAGATGCGCTCTGTGCCTATGTAAAATGTCTTGAGGAGCTGTCTGCCGGCAATAACGAATTTCTGCTGGCCAAAGCGCGGCTGGAAAAGACCCTGGCACAGCGGCGTTCGCCAGAGATGGATTACTTCGTTGAGGTGTTTATTCCAAGCTTCAGCCTGTCGCTGGATGAAATTTCGCAGGATACGCCACTGTAAACCCGACGGCATGGCCGCCGGGCGGATCTTTAAGCCTGCTGGCTGAAGGTAAAGCTGCGATCAGACTCGCGGGTAATAATCAGAGACGCCAGTGAGTCGAGCTTAAGCGCCACCTCATCCAGTCGTGGCGTTTCCGCTGGGGGATTAATAGCAATCACCGCACAGCCGGCGTTCAGGCCGGATAAAATACCGGCGGGTGCATCTTCTGCTACCACGCATGACGTCGCCGCTAATCCCAGCTTCTCTGCACCAAGCAGGTAAGGATCGGGCTCAGGTTTGCCTTTAGCGACCTGCTCAGCGGTAATGAAGACGGCGGGCTTCGGTAATCCTGCGGCTTTGTGCCGGGCATGAGCGACCGGCACCGAGCCTGAAGTGACGATCGCCCAGGGAATCTGCAGCTCGTTCAGCCGGTTCAGCAGCGCATGGGCGCCTGGCAGCGCCTGCACACCGTCGGTGTCTGCCGCTTCAGCCTGCTCCAGCGCGACAAACTCCGCCTGAATAGCCTCTTCCGACTGGCCTGCCATGAAATGACGCAGAGAGGTAATCGCCTGTTTGCCATGGATGAAATCCAGAATCTCATCAGCGTCGATACCATGACGGGCACCCCACTGGCTCCAGGCTCGTTCAACCGCTGGCAATGAGTCCACCAGCGTGCCGTCTAAATCAAATAGAAAACCTCTGTAGGTCACGCGCTCCTCCTCATCAGGCATTAATCACTTGCGCAATTTCGTTTGCACTTAAATGGTACTGGCGCGGACAAGTCTGCCACAAAGCTAACATGCGTTGATACTTTTCCCACATCGGGGTCTGCGCGTTAAAACCGTGGGTACCGGAATCAAAGTGGGTATAACGTCCTTCTGTATTGACCATAAAACGGACGTAACCCAGCAGGCGTGCTTCCGTTGCTGCATCAAAGCCCAGAAAGGCGAGACGGCGCTCTTCCAGCTGACCTTTATCCTTCAGGTTCGACCAGGAGACGTGGAGCGCATGATGCATTTCCATTATATCGATCACGGTCCGGCAGATCGCTTCACTCAGTTCGCCAAACTCTTTATCCAGCTCGCGCATCTGCAGCGCATAACCGCGTTCGATAATGGTCTGGTAACGGCGAAAACGTTCTGCATTTTCCTGCTCAAGCATGGCCATGATTTTGTACTGGTTGGTAAGAATCAGACGCTGCGCATGGGTCATTTCCATCATTCACTCCCGGTTAGAGACCGCTCAGTTAATCGACAATGGAGAAATGATTGCACAGCGTTAGCGACACGGAAATCGCCGTATCGCCTTTCTTTGATTTGGCCGCAGGTTAGCGGTAATTATTTTACCGCCAGCCCGGGAGGAGTCAGAGATCGTCCAGGAAGGTGCGGTCGAGTTGTTTAAACGCCCGCTTAAGCAGATCGGCCAGCGCCTGATAGGTCGGCTTGCCTTCAACCGGCGCTATCGCCTGCCCCGCTTCTTCCAGCCGGGCACGCACTTCATGAAACCAGTTAAGCAGCGTCGGCGGCAGCGGCGTGACTGAACGCTTGCCCAGCCACCACAATCCCTGCATCGGCAGGCTGCAGGCAAACAGCGCCGTCGCCACGGCAGGACCTAACTGACCGCCCATCGCGATCTGCCAGGTCAGGGTAAAAATGGCCAGCGGTGGCATAAAGCGAATGGCGAAACGCGTTGCTGATGAAACGCGGTTTTCCGGGAACACCGGGGCCAGGCGCTTATCAGCAGGCCAGGTCTTCATATAGTGCTGGCCGCGCTGAAACATCCGAAACCAACTGGTACTGCCAGATTCATTCGCCATGGCTCACCTCAACTAATACTGCAAAGATTAAAAAATAGTTATAACCACACAACTTTACGTAACATCCTTCAATTATTTTTGTCTTTAAAGATGACTCCAGTTATTCTGACGCCGTTTTAACACCTTTCCGCACGCGGGATGCGCCGTTGGGAAGAGGCCTGAGCCATATTTCGACAAGGCAATCTTCAAATTTTTGCGTAAGATTGCTGAAATTTTTTGCGGAAATACAGATTTCTGTCTACCGCATGATGTTTGTCATTAATCTACCAGCTTTCATGGGCTACGCTGTTAGTCTGATTGCGTTTTATTTAGCCACTCTCAAAAAATAGGTACTTCCATGTCGAGTAAGTTAGTTCTGGTTCTGAACTGTGGCAGCTCTTCCCTGAAGTTTGCCATTCTCAACCCTGCCAGCGGTGAAGAATTCCTGTCAGGCCTTGCGGAATGTTTCCACCTTCCTGAGGCCCGCATCAAATGGAAGCTGGAAGGCGAAAAACAGGAAGCGCCTCTGGGTGCTGGCGCAGCGCATAGCGAAGCGCTGAACTTCATTGTTAAAACCATTCTGGCACAAAAACCTGAGCTTTCGGCACAAATTGCTGCAATCGGCCATCGTATCGTTCATGGCGGCGAGAAGCTGAGTCAGTCAGTCATCATTACTGAAGACGTGGTACAGGGCATCAAGGACGCCTCTTCTTTTGCACCGCTGCACAACCCGGCTCATCTGATCGGTATTGATGAAGCGATGAAAAACTTCCCGCACCTGTCAGATAAGAATGTCGCGGTATTCGACACGGCTTTCCATCAGACAATGCCGGAAGAGTCTTACCTCTATGCGCTGCCGTACAAATTATATAAAGAGCATGGCGTTCGTCGCTATGGCGCGCATGGCACCAGCCATTTCTATGTGACTCACGAAGCCGCTAAAATGCTTAACAAGCCGCTTGAGTCACTGAACATTATCACCTGTCACCTCGGTAATGGTGGTTCAGTTTCTGCTATTCGTAACGGCGAGTGCGTAGACACCTCTATGGGTCTGACTCCGCTGGAAGGTCTGGTGATGGGAACCCGCAGTGGCGACATCGATCCGGCCATCATCTTCTTCCTGCACGATACGCTGGGTATGAGCGTTGACGCCATCAATAAACTGCTGACCAAAGAGTCTGGCCTGTTAGGGCTGACCGAAGTTACCAGCGACTGCCGCTACGTAGAAGACAACTACACCACCAAAGAAGATGCGAAGCGCGCAATGGATGTCTTCTGTCATCGCCTGGCGAAATATATCGGCAGCTACACCGCGCTGATGGATGGCCGTCTTGACGCCGTCGTGTTCACTGGCGGCATCGGTGAAAACGCCGCGATGGTCCGTGAACTTTCACTGAAAAAACTGGCACTGCTGGGCTTTGACGTCGACCACGAGCGCAACCTGGCGGCCCGTTTCGGCAAATCAGGCTACATCAATAAAGAAGGCACCCGCCCGGCGCTGGTGATTCCGACCAACGAAGAGCTGGTCATCGCCCAGGACGCCGCGCGTCTGACTGCGTAAAACACTTCTCTCCGTCAGCTCAGGCTGACGGAGTTGTTTCTGACACCCTGCCATTACTGAGAGGTTCAAACGTGTCACGTACAATTATGCTCATTCCGACCGGCACCAGCGTCGGCCTGACCAGCGTCAGCCTTGGCGTTATCCGCGCCATGGAACGCAAAGGTGTTCGCCTTAGCGTCTTTAAGCCGATTGCTCAGCCACGTGCTGGCGGCGATACCCCGGATCAAACCACTACCATCATCCGTAAGAACTCCTCGATTCCTGCCGCAGAACCGCTGCAGATGTCACGTGTTGAGTCACTGCTGGGTTCCAACCAGCAGGATGTACTGATGGAAGAGATCATCTCCCGATACCACGCCAACACCCAGGATGCGGAAGTGGTGCTGGTTGAAGGTCTGGTGCCGACCCGTAAGCATCAGTTCGCCAACGCGCTGAACTATGAAATCGCCAAAACCCTGAACGCGGAAATCGTCTTCGTGATGGCGCTGGGCAATGACTCTCCGGCGCAGCTGAAAGAGCGCATTGAGCTGACGCAAAGCAGCTTCGGCGGTCAGAAGAACAAAAACATCACTGGCGTGATCATCAACAAACTCAACGCGCCGGTCGACGATCAGGGACGTACCCGCCCTGACCTGTCAGAAATCTTTGATGATTCCTCAAAAGCCAGCATCGCCAACATTGATCCTAAGCAGCTGTTCTCAGACAGCCCGTTGCCCGTGCTGGGCTGCGTGCCGTGGAGCTTTGATCTGATAGCCACCCGCGCGATCGATATGTGCCGCCACCTGGATGCACGCATCATTAACGAAGGCGAGATTCAGACCCGCCGGGTTAAATCCGTTACCTTCTGCGCCCGCAGTATCCCGCACATGCTGGAGCATTTCCGTCCTGGCTCACTGCTGGTGACTTCGGCTGACCGTCCGGATGTGCTGGTCGCCGCCTGTCTGGCTGCGATGAACGGCATTGAGATTGGCGCAATCCTGCTGACCGGTAACTACGAGATTGACGATCGCATTGCCCGTCTCTGCGACCGTGCCTTCCAGACCGGCCTGCCGGTGTTTATGGTGAAAACCAATACCTGGCAGACCTCACTGAGCCTGCAGAGCTTTAATCTTGAAGTGCCTGCTGATGACACGCAGCGCATCGAGAAAGTGCAGGAATATGTCGCCAGCTACATTAATGCAGAGTGGATTGAGTCACTGACCGCCACATCTGAGCGCAGCCGTCGCCTGTCACCACCTGCCTTCCGCTATCAGCTTACCGAGCTGGCACGTAAAGCGGGCAAACGCGTGGTACTGCCAGAGGGCGATGAGCCGCGTACGGTTAAAGCGGCCGCTATCTGTGCCGAGCGCGGTATCGCGACCTGCGTACTGTTAGGCAACCCGGAGGAGATTCAGCGTGTCGCTGCGGCTCAGGGTGTTGAACTGGGCAAAGGCGTTGAGATTGTAGACCCGGAACAGGTTCGCGAAAACTACGTGCCGCGTCTGGTTGAGTTGCGTAAGAGCAAAGGCATGACCGAAGTGGTTGCTCAGGAGCAGCTGGAAGATAATGTGGTACTTGGCACCATGATGCTGGAGAGCGGCGAAGTGGATGGCCTCGTGTCAGGTGCAGTTCACACCACGGCCAATACCATTCGTCCGCCGCTGCAGCTGATCAAAACCGCGCCTAACAGCTCACTGGTTTCCTCGGTGTTCTTTATGCTGCTGCCGGAGCAGGTGCTGGTTTACGGTGACTGCGCAATTAACCCGGATCCGACCGCGGAGCAGCTGGCTGAGATCGCTATCCAGTCAGCCGATTCTGCCAGCGCCTTTGGTATCGATCCGCGTGTTGCGATGATCTCCTACTCTACCGGCACGTCAGGAGCGGGCAGCGACGTTGAGAAAGTGCGTGAAGCAACGCGCATTGCGCAGGAGAAACGGCCTGATCTGGTGATCGATGGTCCGCTACAGTATGACGCCGCGATCATGGAAGATGTGGCGAAATCCAAAGCGCCGAATTCTCAGGTTGCCGGCCGCGCTACTGTGTTTATCTTCCCGGATCTCAACACCGGTAACACCACCTACAAAGCGGTACAGCGTTCAGCCGATCTGATCTCCATCGGACCGATGCTGCAGGGTATGCGTAAGCCGGTCAACGACCTGTCGCGCGGTGCGCTGGTGGATGACATCGTTTATACCATTGCCCTGACGGCGATTCAGTCCCAGCAGGCTGAAGGCTAAGCGGCTGGTCATAACGAAAAAGGCATGCCCCAGAGCATGCCTTTTTTTCGCCGGTAACAAAGCGGCTCTGTCTGATGCGGATGAATAACCTGAATTAAAATGCCTGTTTTCAGGCCCGGTTATCGCCGTTGCGGCTCATCCACAGGGAGAGCGCTTTCAGCGAATCGTCGGTGAACTCATCACAACGTGCGGTAATCTCATCGGGCGTCATCCAGATAATCTCATCGACTTCCGATTCCTGCATGGCGAATGGCCCGTGTGATACACAACTGAACAGACCGCCCCAGACACGACAGTGCTGATCTTCGAAGTAGAATTTGCCATGTTCAGCAAACGGCACCGCGGCAATCCCTAACTCCTCTTCTGCTTCACGTCGCGCAGATTCCAGCATATCTTCACCGCTCTGCACCACGCCGCCCGCGGTTGCGTCCAGTTTGCCCGGCATAAAATCTTTTATCTCGGTGCGACGCTGTACCAGAATCTTACCCATACCGTCATGAACCACAATATAGGTAGCGCGGTGACGCAGGCACTGAGCACGCATCTGCGCACGTGTCGCCTGAGCAACGACTTCATTCTCTTCGTTTACGATATCGACCCACTCGATGCCGTCACCCGCAGTTTGATCCACCATCAGTAACCCTTTCCTGTTTGGCGTACAGTTATGTACGCAGTTTGCCACGTCGTTATTTTTATGTGGCGTAAGGTAATCACTTCCGACAGCCTGAGCAAGCCCTGGCTGTTACCGATTTTTACCACTTTCTGCTAACCACAGTTGTACCGAGGCTCGCTGCCACTGAAACTCAGCATAATGCCGCAGACGGACGGGCAAAGGATCGCCATGTAACACCAGCCGGTTAAGCATTACAGCCAGATCGGTATCCGCAATGGACCACTCACCAAACAGGTTCTGTTGCCCCTCAGGCAGCAGACGATCGACAGCGGTAACCAGTTTATCCACCGCCTGCTGCGCTGACGCAGTCAGTGGCGCAAAACGTTCACCGGCAAACAGCACTTCTGTCGGACGCTCCTGACGGATCCACAGGAAGTCACTGCGCAGCCAGGCCTGAATCTCACGGGCACGGGCGCGCTTTTCCCGGTCGCGCGGATAGAGGCGCTCAAATTCGGGTGCCGGAAAACGCTCTTCGAGATATTCGGTAATCGCCGAGGATTCGCTTAACAGGAAGTCATCAATCTGGAGAGTCGGCACGCGGCAGGTCAGCGACAGCTCGCGGTATGCTGCGGCGTATTGCTGATTCTGCGACAGATCGACACGTTTCAGCTGGAAAGGGATCCCTTTTTCGGTAAGAGCAACATAGGCAGACATAGCGTAAGGACTGAAAAATGATGAATCTGACCACAGGGTGATGGACGGATAATTCATCGGTTACCTCAATTGGCTGTCAGGGTTGCATCATGTTTACCGATTTTTTTTTGCGAAGGCAACGCTGAGCTGCTCCGATCTCTGCCACCGGAAGCAGAAAGCGCGACGCGACTCACTCTGGAATGGCTCGACTCTTCTATGCTGAAAAGTGCAAATAACAAAAACATCAAGGGAGTCGCAACATGCACATTCTAATTACCGGTGGCACGGGACTGATTGGCCGTCACCTGATCCCGCGCCTGCAGCAGCTGGGGCATCAGATTAGCGTGGTGACACGTGATGTGGTCAGCGCGCGTGAAAAACTGGGCGAGAACGTCGCACTCTGGTCAGGCCTGGCGCAACAGTCGAATCTGGATAACATCGATGCGGTGATTAATCTGGCGGGAGAACCCATCGCCGACAAGCGCTGGACGGAGCCGCATAAACAGCAGCTGTGCGAAAGCCGCTGGCAGATCACTGAGCAGATCGCCTCACTGATCAACGCCAGCGCTACGCCGCCCTCAGTATTGATCTCAGGTTCGGCAACCGGCTTTTATGGTAATACCGGCGATCTGGTGCTGACTGAAGAGGATCAGGGGCAGGATGAGTTTACGCATCAGCTCTGCGCCCGCTGGGAGCAGCTGGCGCTTGCAGCAGAAAGTGAGCGCACCCGCGTCTGCCTGCTGCGGACCGGCGTGGTGCTGGCCCCCGAAGGTGGCGCACTCAGCAAAATGAAGTTGCCCTTTAAGCTCGGCATCGGCGGGCCTATAGGCAGTGGCAAGCAATATATGCCGTGGATCCACCTTGATGACATGCTTAACGCCATTATCTGGCTGCTGGATCATGATGATCTGCGTGGTCCATTCAATATGGTCGCGCCTTACGCCGTGCGCAATGAGCAGTTTGCCGCCACGCTGGGCCAGGTTATGCACCGCCCGGCCTTTATGCGCACGCCAGCCAGCGCCATTAAACTGATGATGGGCGAATCGTCGGTGCTGGTGCTGGGAGGACAGCATGTGCTGCCAAAGCGGCTGGAAGCCTCAGGTTTTAGCTTCCGCTGGTACGATCTGCAACAGGCGTTGCAGGATGTGGTGAAGCATTAACCTGACGCCCGCGCCTGTCAGACGCGGGCGCTGGATTATTTCAGCGATCCCTTGAGGAACTGCTGTAAACGCGGGCTTTTCGGGCTGCCGAACACCTCCGAAGGTGGCCCCTGCTCTTCGATTTTACCCTGATGCAGGAAAATCACGTGATTTGAGACGTGACGGGCAAACTCCATCTCATGCGTTACCACCACCATCGTTTTGCCTTCTTCCGCCAGCTTTTGCATGATGCGCAGCACTTCACCGACCAGTTCCGGATCCAGCGCCGAGGTCGGCTCATCAAACAGCAACACCTCCGGCTCCATCGCCAGTGCGCGCGCAATCGACACACGCTGCTGCTGACCCCCGGAGAGGTGCACCGGATACTTCGCCTGCGCCCGCGCATCAATGCCCACTTTATCGAGGTAGCGGATGGCCCGCTCACGCGCCTCCGCTTTGCTCAGCCCCAGCACCTGAATCGGCGCTTCCATGACGTTTTCCAGCACCGTCATGTGGCTCCAGAGATTGAAATGCTGGAACACCATAGTCAGACTGGTGCGCAATGCGCGCAACTGCTCTTTGTCAGCGACTTTCAGCTGACCATCTTTGTCACGGACCAGCGTGATGTGTTGGTTATTGACCACGATGGTGCCTTCACTCGGTTTTTCGAGGAAGTTGATGCAGCGTAAAAAGGTACTTTTCCCTGAACCGGACGATCCAATGATACTGATCACATCGCCCGCTTTCGCAGTTAACGAGACCCCTTTCAGCACTTCATGTTCACCGTAACGTTTATGCAATTCGGTGACGCTTAATTTATTGTCAGCCATAGTTCTACTCAATGCGATGAAGAGGGTTTCACGTGGGCCAGCCAGCGACGTTCCGCCAGGCGGAACAGGCTGATCAACACGTAAGAGATAATCAGGTACAACACTGCTGCCAGACCAAAGGCGGTAAACGGCTGATAAGTTGCTGAGTTAATATCTCGTGCCACTTTCAGCAGATCCGGCACCGTGGCGGTGAAGGCTAATGCCGTGGAGTGCAGCATCAGAATCACCTCGTTGCTGTAGACCGGCAGAGCCGTACGCAGCGCGGAAGGCAGGATAATGCAGCGATAGAGTTTGAAGGTGGAGAAGCCGTAAGCCCGCGCTGCCTCAATCTCACCGTGGGGTACCGAGCGAATCGCACCCGCAAAGATTTCCGTGGTGTAAGCGCAGGTATTCAGGGTAAAGGCGAGCAGCGTACAGTTCAGGCCGCTGCGGAAAAAGGCGTTCAGCAATTCTGTGCCTTTGACAATTTCCAGCGTATACATGCCGGAGTAGAAGACCAGCAGCTGCACATAGAGCGGCGTGCCGCGAAATACGTAGGTAAAGAGCCAGACCGGAAAGCTGATAAACCGGTTTGGCGAAACCCGGGCTATCGCCAGCAGAATGGCCAGACAGCCGCCAATAGTGACTGAGAGAATTAACAGCCAAAGGGTGATCGCCACACCGGTAAAACGGTAACCGTCCGTCCAGAGCAGCGATTTCCAGTATTCCTGAATAATCTCAATCATAACTCGCCCTCTTCACTCCGACCGTATAGCGACGGTTCAGCCACCACAGCACGCCGTTCGACAGCGTGGTAAACACCAGATAGATCACACCGGCGACGATGGCGAAGTAGAACGGCTGCCAGGTACTTTTCCCCGCCAGCTGCGTCGCCTTCACCACATCTTCCAGTCCCAGCAGCGAAACCAGCGCGGTGGCTTTCAGGATCACCTGCCAGTTATTTCCGATGCCCGGCAGCGCATAGCGCATCATGGCCGGAAACAGAATGCGGCGGAACACCTGCGCGCCGGTAAAGCCAAACGCAGTGGCCGCTTCAATCTGCCCTTTTGGCACCGCCATAAAGGCGCCGCGGAATGTTTCGGTGAAATAGGCACCATAAATAAAGCCGAGCGTGATGATACCGGCGACCATCGGGTCGATATCAAACTGCGCCATGCCCAGTGCGTCGGTCACCTGGTTGAGGACAATCTGCAGACCGTAGAAGATCAGCAGCATCAGTACGAGGTCTGGCACGCCACGAATCAGCGTGGTGTAGCCTTCAAAAATCATCGCCAGTGGCCGGCTGCGCGACAGTTTCGCGCCTGCACCAATCAGGCCCAGCAGCACTGCCAGCACGACGGAGGTGAGCGCCAGCTCCAGCGTCACCAGCGTGCCCCGAAGAATTACATCAGAATAGCCATACAGCATTGAGAGGGTCCTGTCGTGGGGTGAAAACGAAACGCTGCCCGCCAGCGAGACGGGCAGTTTAGCTTTACCTCTCCGTTGCAGATGCCATTCGCCATTAGCGGGTCGGCTCCGGTTTCTGCACCAGGCAGAACCGGCTCAGTCCCGGTAAAACGGACACAGAGGGTAAAGCGACAGGATGGTTAGTCGCCGTACACATTGAAATCGAAGTATTTCTTCGCAATCTTGTCGTAGGTGCCATCTTTACGCATGTCAGCAAAGGCTTTGTCGATGGCGGCTTTCAGTTCGCTGTCATCTTTACGCAGTCCCATCCCGGTTCCGACGCCAAAGATTTTGTCATCTTTAACCGCCGGACCCGCGAAAGCGTAGTTTTTACCGACTGGCTGTTTCAGGAAACCTTCGCTGGCCTGCACTTCATCCTGGAAGGCTGCATCAATACGACCGGCGTTCAGATCCTGATACACCAGATCCTGGTTAGCATAAGGGGTGACGTTAACCCCTTTTGGCCGCCAGTTCTGATTGGCATAGGTTTCCTGCGTGGTGCCCTGCAGCAGGCCGATGTTTTTGCCTTTCAGTGACTCAATAGTCGGCTGAATTTTCGATCCCTTTGGTGCGACTAAACGCGCGTTAGCGGCGTAAAGTTTTTCCGAGAAGGCGATCTCTTCCTGACGTTTTGCTGTGATGGAAAGTGAGGAGATGATGGCATCAATTTTCTTCGCTTTCAGGGAAGGGATCAGCGCATCAAAGTCGCTTTCAACGTAGGTACATTGGGTATGAATGCGTTTACAGATTTCGTTAGCGAGGTCGATATCGAAGCCCACTAACTTGCCTTGCGCGTCTTTCGACTCAAACGGTGGGTAAGTTGGATCTGTGCCGATACGGATTGAACCCGGAACTGCCGCGAAGACGCTGGCAGCACTGGTTAAGCCCAGCATCAGGGAAAGAGCCAGAACACGCTTTTTCATAGATTACCCTCAAGTGAAGTGCTTTTTGTTATGTGGTTCGTGATGTGTTTGCGCAAAGTAATTTGCATGTTTCATGCCAGTTCTGCAAGTTATCCACGCCGTTAACGTGATGACAGACAGGCGAAAACGCTGTGTTTGTGAGGGGAATATAGCAGTGAAGTAAAAGAGAAAAAGCGACGTTGTTAACTTTTGGTGCGTCAAATGCACGAAGAGTGATCCGAGGCGCGCTTATGCACTAAATAAGTGCGCCAGCGGAACTTTATGCACCCTGCCAGCGCATAAAGAGATCTTCAGGTAATTCGATATCGAACTGATCGATTACCCGATTCACGGTCTGGTCGATGAGCTGATCGATGGTTTCAGGCCGATGATAAAACGCCGGCACGGGCGGCATGATAATGGCACCCAGTTCAGCCGCGGTGGTCATCATCCGCAGGTGGCCGACGTGCAGCGGGGTTTCGCGTACGCACAACACCAGCTTACGCTGCTCTTTTAATACCACATCAGCCGCACGGGTCAGCAATGAGTCACTGTAGCTGTGCACAATACCTGAAAGCGTTTTCATCGAGCAGGGTAAAATCGCCATGCCCAGCGTTTTGAACGATCCCGACGAGATATTTGCTGCAATATCGCGCACGTCATGCACCACATCGGCCAGCGCCTGCACATCACGCAGCGAATAATCGCTCTCCAGCCCCAGCGTCTGACGTGCCGCCTGGCTCATGACCAGATGCGTTTCTACCTCTTCCACCTGCTGCAACACCTGCAGCATGCGCACGCCATAGATCACCCCGCTTGCGCCAGAGATGCCAATGATGAGTCGTTTCATATTCCAACCTTATGTCAGCCAATGCGCCATCATACGCGGCCAGCGGGTTTCTGAAAACAAACAGGGCGGGATTGCTCCCGCCCTGTTGTATGCTGCCCGACTATGGATGGGTATCAGCCTTCGTTGTGCAGCTCAAGATTTTCGACTTCGTTCTGGCGCTGAAGCGCTTTGGCATCATCATTACGCAGCGACTCCAGATACTCCAGATACTGCTGGTCGACATCCTTCGTCACGTAAATGCCGTTGAACACCGAGCACTCAAATTGTGCAATGTCCGGATTCTCTTCACGCACCGCTTCGATCAGATCGTCGAGATCCTGGAAAATCAGTGCATCGGCTTTAATCAGCTGGCGAATCTCTTCCACTTCGCGGCCGTGCGCAATCAGTTCCGTGGCGCTCGGCATATCGATGCCGTAGACGTTCGGAAAACGAATTTCCGGTGCCGCTGAGGCCAGGTAAACGCGTTTTGCACCCGCTTCAC
Organism: Pantoea sp. SM3640; assembly: GCF_015654165.1. NCBI lineage: Bacteria > Pseudomonadati > Pseudomonadota > Gammaproteobacteria > Enterobacterales > Erwiniaceae > Pantoea > Pantoea sp. SM3640. Next base: position 1,021,475 of record NZ_CP064872.1, on the reverse strand, counting down.
GTGCCATCTCAATAATCTGCTCTGAAGTCGTACCGCGCACGATAGAGTCATCCACCAGCAGCACGTTTTTATCACGGAATTCAGCGCGGTTCGCGTTGAGCTTACGGCGTACCGCGCTGCGACGTAACTGCTGTCCCGGCATGATAAAGGTACGGCCAACGTAGCGGTTTTTCACGAAGCCCTGACGATAAGGCTTGTCGAGAATACGGGCGATTTCCAGCGCGATATCGGTTGAGGTTTCCGGAATCGGAATCACGACATCGATGTCGAGATCTTCCCACTCGCGGGCAATTTTCTCGCCCAGCTTGGTGCCCATGCGGACACGGGCGCTGTAGACGGAGATTTTGTCCAGGAAGGAATCCGGACGCGCAAAGTAGACATACTCGAACAGGCACGGATTGCTTTTCGGGTTTTCAGCACACTGGCGGGTCGAAAGCTGGCCGGCTTCAGTGACATAAACCGCTTCACCCGGTGCAACGTCACGGATGAACTCAAAGCCCAGCGTATCCAGCGCGACACTCTCGGAGGCGACCATATATTCGGTGCGGCCATCAGCGATAACGCGCTTGCCCAGCACCAGCGGACGGATGCCGTTAGGGTCGCGGAAGGCCACCATGCCGTGGCCGATAATCATCGCTACGACGGCGTAGGCACCGCGAACCTGCTGATGTACCGCAGCCACCGCAGCAAAAATGTTGTCAGCTTCCAGCGGATCGTTTTGAAAACGATCTAACTCCTGCGCAAAGATATTCAGCAGAATTTCAGAATCTGAGGTGGTATTAACGTGACGGCGACCCTTTTCGAACAGGTGTTTACGCAGCACATGGGCGTTGGTCAGGTTACCGTTGTGCGCCAGGGTGATGCCATACGGGGAGTTTACATAGAATGGCTGCGCTTCAGAGGCACTGGAGCTGCCCGCGGTGGGATAACGCGCGTGACCGATCCCCATATTGCCCTGCAGTCGCTGCATGTGGCGTGCTTCGAAAACGTCGCTGACCAGGCCGTTTGCCTTTCGCAGGCGAAAACATTTCAGCGCATCGATAGTACAAATGCCTGCGGCATCCTGCCCGCGGTGCTGGAGCACCGTTAACGCGTCATAGATCGACTGGTTGACCGGCATGAAACCGGTGATACCGACAATACCGCACATGTTGTCATTTCCTCATTTAGCCGCACACCCGGTCACATCACCGGGGTAAAAAACTCGACGTGCTTTTCAGGTAATCAAAGAACCACCTGATGATATAACTGAACTCGGGAATGAGTTGAGACTGTTGCCAGTCCGGACTTTTGGAAAAGCCAGTGAATGTATCAAGGAAGAACAGCAAAGCGGCTACGATCAGCACACCACGCAACGCCCCGAAACAGACGCCCAACACCCGGTCGGTTCCCGACAGGCCGGTTTTTTCCACCAGCGTGCCGATAACGTAGTTCACAATGGCGCCCACAATCAGGGTCGCCACAAACAGCACACCGATGGCAATACCGTTACGAACCAGTTCGTCGTCAAAACCTGTAAACCAGACTGCAAGGTAGGCGTAGTAATGACTGGCGACAAAAAACGCGCATCCCCAGGTAACGAGAGATAAGGCTTCCCGGACAAACCCACGAACCAGGCTGACCAGAGCCGAAAAACCAACTACCGCAATAATGACGTAATCAATCCAGATCATGAACTCTTCCAGCGCCAGTGCAATTGCACCCCTGCATCCAGTTCGGGGCGCATTCTAACAGAAAAAGAAAACGTTTGCGTAGCGGTTTTCTTTTTCTGCATCCATAAAAAAGGCGATGAAAAAAACCGCAATCGCCCCGGTGATTCTCAGCCGGACAGGCCGTTGAAAATCGTCACTATTTTATGCGGCAGTGCGCGTTAAGCGTACTGCCTGCCCGGCAAAAGACGCTACCTGTTACTGCTATCGGCAGCGCCAATCGCCTGTTTAGCGGGCGCTGTACGGCTTAACGACACCGCCCAGTCCTGAGATGCTTTTCAGTTCACCCACCGCGCCTTGCATTTTAGCTTTCGAGGCATCAGGACCAACGTAGATACGGGTAATCTGACCCTGAACCGGTGTTGACGGCACGGTAAAGGCGCGATAGCCCGACAGCCGCAACTGCGCGACAATCTCATTTACTTTGCTGGCGTTCTTCAGCGCACCTAACTGCACCACATAAGCCTGCCCCGCCGGAGCCGTGGTCTCTGCCGCTTTTGGCGCTTCTTCCTGCTTCGGCTGCTCAACCGCTTTAGGTTGCTCAACTGGCTTCGGTTTAGGCTGCTCCACGACTTTTGGCTTCTGCTGTTCAACCGGCTTCTGCTTAGGCTGCTCGGTGGCCTTCGGTTTCTGCTGCTCTGCCGCTTTCGGCTTCGTCATCGTCTGCGCAGGCACAGACTGATGAACCGGCGGCGGCGAGACCACGACCGGATCGCTCTCTTCATCCGGCTGCGTCCGTCCCTGCTCCGCCGTGGCGCTGGTTTTACCATTGCCATTGCTGCTATTGACGGCACTGCCTGCGCCTTCCGGCGGCTGAGCGGGCAGCGACTGGGTTACCGGCGGCACCATTTCGCTGTCCTGCTGATCGTCAGGTTTCGGCACCAGCGGAATGGCGGCGAACTCCTCTTTGTAATGCTTTTTCTGACCATCCAGCAGCCCTGGCAGCACAATCACGCCAACGGCGACCAGAATAACGGTGCCGACTAAACGGTTCTGAAACTTACTTGCCACGTCCTTTCTCCGTTTCAATCGATTCCATGACCTGTGCCACCGTGTGGAATGAACCACAGACCAGCACAGTGTCCTGCGGCGCAGCCCGCTCGCGCGCCTGCTGCCAGGCGAGTTCAACAGAACCAAAGGCCTCGCCCTGCGGCAGCGCATCCAGCAGCTGCTCTGCACTGGCACCGCGCGGACCGTCAAGCGGTGCACAATACCAGGCATCAACCATTGGAGCCAATGCCGCGAGCGTTCCGGCGATATCTTTATCATGCAGCATGCCTACAACGGCATGTACTTTGCCGCGTTTCGGCAGCGCCGCCAGACGCGACGCCAGATAGCCTGCCGCGTGCGGGTTATGAGCGACATCCAGAATCACGCGCGGTGATTCACTTATCGTCTGGAACCGCCCTGGCAGCATCGCCAGCGGCAGGCTGGCGCGAATCTGCATCTCACTGACCTCAAGCCCTGAGACCCGCAGCGCCACCAGCGCGGTCGCCGCGTTAGGCAGCGGCACCTGAGGCAGTGGCAGATCGTTCAGCTCGCCCTGCGCATCACGCAGCGACCAGCTTTCGGCCTGGGCATGCCAGGACCAGTCGCGGTTGCGCTGTAACAGCTGAGCGCCTTTTTCCTGCGCGACCACAGCGATGCTGTGTGGCATATCGGGTTCACCGACGACTGCCGGTTTCCCTGCCCGGAACACACCCGCTTTCTCGCGCCCGATGCTTTCGCGATCCGGGCCCAGCCAGTCGGTGTGATCCAGCGCGATGCTGGTGACTACGGCGACATCGGCATCCACGATGTTGGTGGCATCCAGTCGTCCGCCGAGGCCGACTTCGAGGATCACGACATCCAGTTGCGCCTGGCGGAACAGATTCAGCGCGGAGAGCGTACCAAATTCGAAGTATGTCAGCGAAATATCAGCCCGTCCGGCTTCAATCTCCGCAAAGCTGGCGCAGTGCTGCGCTTCACTCAGCTCCTCGCCCTGGACCCGGACGCGTTCGGTATAACGCACCAGATGCGGCGAGCTGTAGACGCCAACGCGGTAACCCGCAGCGATCAGCAGCGTTTCCAGGGTGCGACAGGTGGTGCCTTTGCCATTAGTACCGGCCACGGTAAAGACAAACGGAGCGGGTTTCAGCAGGTCGAGACGAAGTGCTACCTGACGAATACGGTCCAGACCCAGTTCGATGGCCTGAGTATGCAGGTGCTCAAGATAATAAAGCCACGTGGCCAAAGGCGACGTGGCTTGAGGGAGGTGAAGATTGTCCATATGTCCCGTTTTGCTTATTTATACCTGGCAGACTGGTGCTGCGGTATACGGTGCATTGGTAAGAGGCGCGACAGGCGCGCCTCTCTATCTCCTGTCAGGCCTCGTTGCTTTCCGATTCAGTCGTCGCGGGAGCGGACGGTTCACCGTCATGCAGCGGTGCCGGCAGGTTCATCATTTTAGCCAGCAGGCTTGCCAGTTTGTAGCGCATTTCCGGACGGCGGATGATCATATCAATCGCGCCCTTCTCAATCAGGAACTCACTGCGCTGGAAGCCCGGCGGCAGTTTTTCACGCACGGTCTGCTCGATAACGCGTGGGCCAGCAAAGCCGATGAGCGCTTTAGGCTCCGCGATGTTGAGGTCACCCAGCATGGCGAAACTGGCCGAAACACCGCCCATGGTCGGGTCAGTCAGCACGGAAATGTAGGGCAGACCGCGCTCGCGCATTTTGGCCAGAGCCGCACTGGTTTTCGCCATCTGCATCAGCGACTGCAGCGCTTCCTGCATACGGGCACCGCCGCTAGCGGAGAAGCAGATCAGCGGACAGTTATCTTCCAGCGCCTGCTCAACTGCACGTACAAAACGTGCACCGACGACAGAGCCCATTGAACCGCCCATAAAGGCAAATTCAAAAGCTGCCGCAACCACCGGCATACTGTGCAGCTGACCTTTCATCACGATCAGCGCATCTTTCTCGCCGGTATCTTTCTGTGCGGCGACCAGACGATCTTTGTACTTCTTGGAGTCGCGAAACTTCAGCAGATCTTTTGGTTCAAGTTCACTGCCAAGCTCAACCATCGTTCCCTGATCGAGGAAACTGCCGAGGCGCTCACGCGCGTGCATGCGCATGTGGTGGTCACACTTCGGGCAAACCTCAAGATTACGCTCCAGCTCGGCGCGGTAGAGAACCTGGCCACAGCTGTCGCACTTGGTCCAGACCCCTTCCGGGATGCTGGCTTTGCGCGTTGGCGTCGTGGTGCTTTTGTTAAGAATGCGTTCAATCCAGCTCATTGATGACCTTTCTGTTTAAAACTGACCTGGTCCAGTCGTCTTGATACTGCTGAAAACCGCTTCAGCAGACGGTAAATGTCGCTCATTAAACCACAACCTGTTCAGACTGTGGATAAAAATCTGGTCTTACCCCTGAGCGAAGCCTTACGGCAGCTTCTGCTGCTTCGCCTGACGGCGATGACGCCAGACTTCAATTACACCCGGCAGAATCGAGACCAGGATAATGCCCACAATCAGCAGCTTCAGGTTTTCCTGCACCACTGGCAGATCGCCAAACAGGTAGCCGGCATAGGAGAACAGCAGTACCCATAACAGCGCACCGGTCACGTTGAACAGCGCGAAGTGGCGATAGGACATGTGGCCCATACCGGCAACAAACGGCGCAAACGTGCGGACAATCGGCACAAAGCGTGCCAGGATAATAGTTTTTCCGCCGTGACGGGCATAAAACGCATGGGTTTTATCCAGATGGCTGCGACGGAAAATCTTCGAGTTCGGGTTACTGAACAACCGCTCGCCAAACAGGCGGCCAATGGTGTAGTTCACTGCATCGCCCAGTACCGCGGCCACTACTAACAGTGCCACCATCACATGCACATTGAGATCGTTACCCGGCAGTGCAGCCAGTGCACCCGCCACAAACAGCAGCGAATCGCCTGGCAGGAATGGCGTCACAACCAGCCCGGTTTCGCAGAACAGAATCAGGAACAAAATAGCGTAAATCCAGATACCGTACTGTGCAACCAGCTCGGCCAGATGCACATCGATGTGCAGAATAAAATCGACCAGAAAATGGAGAAACTCCATAGCGCGCCCTTTTAAGTCCTGAAAGTGAATTAATCCGCGAGGAACAACGGTCCCATCAACGGCTGTGGTAACGCAAAGTGAGATGGGTAATCCACCGCCACCAGATACAACCCCTCTGCCCGGGCTGTGGCTGCGGCTAATGTCCGATCCTTCGCCGCCAGCAGCGTTGCCATCCATGACTCCGGCTTATTGCCGCAGCCTATCTCCATCAGGCTGCCCACGATATTGCGCACCATGTGATGCACAAACGCGTTGGCTTTAATATCCACAATCACGTAGGGACCCTGACGCGTCACGTTGAGGTGAATCACGTTGCGCCAGGGTGTGCGTGACTGGCACTGCACCGCGCGGAATGAGGTGAAATCATTCTCGCCTAACAGACATTGCCCGGCGCGCTGCATCTTCTCTGCATCCAGTGGATGGTAGAAGTGCGTCACGCCCTGCGCCAGCACCGCCGGACGCAGACGCTGATTGTAGATCAGGTAGCGATAGCGTCGGGCCGTGGCGCTGAAGCGAGCATGGAACTCATCCGGCACCGCTTTCACCCAGCGCACGGCAATATCTGCCGGCAGATTGGCGTTGACGCCCAGCGTCCATGCGCCATCAGGGCGCTGCGAGGTCGTCTCGAAATGGACCACCTGCCCCGTGCCGTGCACGCCCGCATCGGTGCGGCCAGCACAAAAAATGCTGACCGGATGATCGGCGACTTTCGACAGCGCGCGCTCTACCTTCTCCTGCACGCTGCGGACTTCATTCTGGCGCTGCCAGCCGTAGTAACGACTGCCGTCATACTCAATGCCGAGCGCCAGTTTTTGCGTCTGACCATCGGACATGCTTACAGATACTCCTGAACCAGTTTCTCAGCGGTTTTCACCGCCATTAGCGCGCCGCCAAAACGAATGTTGTCCGCCACTGACCAGAACTGCAGCAGCTCCGGAATACCGTAGTCGTTGCGCACTGCGCCGATGCTCAGTTCGCCGTTGCCAGAAGCATCCGTCACCGGCGTCGGCACGTCATCTTCTTCGCTCAGACGAATATCTGACGCCAGCGCCAGCTCGGCACGTGCTTCTTCCGCAGAGAGCGGGCGCAGATTTTCGATATGCACAATCTGCGCATTACCATAGAACACCGGGGCCTGAACGCTGCTGACCGCAATCGGTAAGCCTTCGTCCTGCAGGACTTTGCGCACCTGATCAATCAGTCGGCGTTCACTTTCCACGCTGCCTTCTGCGTCGGCCTGTTGTGGCATCAGGTTAAACGCGAGCTGACGACCAAAGTGATGTTCATCAGCCGGAATACCATTCAGCAGGCGGGCACTTTCCCCCGCCAGCGCATCGACCGCCACTTTGCCGTAGCTGGAAACCGAGATCAGATTCGTCACCTGTAAACGGCTCAGCCCGGCAGCATCTACCAGCGGTTTAATCGCGGTCAGCAGCTGGCTCACCAGGTTGTCCGCCACGCTGATGATGTTGCGATTACGATAATCGGCCAGCACCTGCGGGTTCACATCCGGCACCACCAGCGGCACATCAGGTTCCAGCGCAAACAGCTCACTGCTGTCGATCACCAGACAACCCGCATTGGCCGCTTCATCGGCAAAACGTGCCGAGGCGTCACGGCCTGCCACGAAAAAGGCCAGCTGCGCCTGTGACCAGTCGAAGGTCTCTGCATTGTCGACCCGCACCGAGCGGCCCTCGTAACGCTTGATTTCGCCCGCGCTGTTTTCGCTGGCCAGCAAATACAATTCACCAACCGGGAACTGGCGTTCCGCCAGCAGTTCCAGTACAGCGTTCCCTACTGCGCCTGTCGCGCCAAGTAGCGCAATATTCCAGCCGTCAGACATGTTGGTTTACTCCAGACAATGACATAAAAACAGAAGGCGGTGATATTCACCGCCCAGGGATTCAGATTTATCCCCCCCCGAAACCTGCCGCCACACTGGCAGGCATGGATTAGGCGCGTTTTCTGGTCACCGACTGATTCAGTGCAGAAAACGGTGCCATGCCTGCAGCGCCCGTTACTTCGGAGAGTAGATTGCGTTAAAGCCCAGCTGGTTCAGCATCTTAGCCGTTGAGGCGTCATCACAGTTGACCTGCAGCGAAGACCATTCGCGGCGCTCCAGATACTGCTTGCGCAGGCGATCAAACTCGCCGGGTTTCGCCGCCACTTTACGTAGCGGGGCATCATCGCGGCGCACATCATACACCAGATGCGCCAGGCGTTTCAGTGTTGGCTGATCCAGCGGGCCATTCAGGGTAATTTCACTGAATTCCGGCTCCGGCAGTAAGGTGCTGAGCGGCACCTCCTGCGGCTGACCGATAAAGTCACACCAGGCTTCAAAGACCTGGGTGGTGCCGCGTGCTTTGCCTTCCAGCGTGTAGCCCGCAATGTGCGGCGTGGCGATGTCGACCTTATCCAGCAGCGCCAGCGAGAGATCCGGCTCCGGCTCCCAGACGTCCAGCACCACGCTGAGGTCGTGGCGCATTTTCAGCACCTCCAGCAGCGCGCCGTTGTCCACGACCGGGCCGCGACAGGCGTTGATCAGGATGGTGTTGGGCTTCAGCGCCATCAGCAGCGCGGCATCTGCCAGATGCCAGCTTTTGTAGGGGCCGTCTTTAAACAGCGGCGTGTGGAAGGTCAGAATATCTGCCTGCTCTGTCACCGCCTCCAGTGACAGGAAATCGCCTTCATCACCGCGATCGGCGCGTGGCGGATCGCACAGCAGGGTTTTGATGCCCCAGGCTTCCAGCCGCTTCTGCAGCCGCCCGCCAACGTTACCGACGCCGACAATGCCGACTGTGCGGTCACACAGCTCAAAACCATCGCGCTCCGCCAGCAGCAGCAGCGCAGAGAAAACATATTCCACCACCGCGATGGCGTTACAGCCGGGGGCAGCAGAGAACGCAATACCCGCCTGCTGCAGCCAGTTCTCGTCGATATGATCGGTGCCCGCTGTCGCGGTGCCGACAAATTTCACCGGCTTTCCAGCCAGCAGCGATTCATTCACCTGGGTGACAGAGCGCACCATCAGGCCATCAGCATCGGCCAGTTGAGCCACCGGCAGCGGACGCCCAGGCACCGCGACCACGTCGCCGGTGCGGCTGAATAACTCACGGGCATAAGGCATATTTTCATCGACCAGAATTTTCACCACGGCTTTCCTGTCTGTTACATGTGAGGCAATTATTCTGGCACAAAGCGACGCGTTAGCCTAACCGCGCACGGTAGCGATCGGGCGTGGTGCCTGCCTGTTGCTGGAACATCACAATCAGCGCCGAGGCGGAACTGTATCCCAGCTCATGGGCGATACTCTGCACGCTTTCTCCCTGCTCCAGCAGCACGATGGCGCGCAGAAACCGCAGGCGCTGCCGCCACTCACCAAATGTCATATGCAGATGCTGCTGGCAGCGCCGTGCCAGCGTCCGTTCGGTGGTAAAGACCCGCGCCGCCCAGCCCGCCAGCGTGGTGTTATCGCCAGGATGCGCTTCCAGTGCATGTAACACCGGTGCGAGAAATTTATCCTGCGAGGTGGGCAGATAGCTCTCCTGCACCTGCGCCACCGGCAGGCGATCGCGCAACACCTCGCACAGCCGCCACTGCGCATCCGTTGCGGGTTGCTCGATTTGCTGCTCAGCGAAATCGTCCATGATGGCGTGTGCAATGGGATCCACCAGCATCAGACAGGCGCGCCGGGGTAAATCGGCGCAGAGCGAGGCCGCCAGATTAAAGGTGCGGAACTGCGCCTGACGATGGTTATAGCTACTGTGCAACTGACCTGGCGGGATCCAGACCGGAATGTCGGCCGGCGTCAGCAAGCGCTCGCCCTCGACCTGCATTTCCAGGACGTGACTTTTCACCATGATCAGCTGGCCCCAGGCATGTGAATGTGGCAGATATTCGGTGCGGGCATTGGCCTGTTCATAGCGCATAAAGTAGCGTAGCTGCGGTGCATTCACTGGCGGCTGGTAGGTCACTTTCAGGCTCATTCTGTCCGCTCATTTGCTCATTTTGTCCGATATTAACTATCTGGATAAATCCGGACAAGCGTACACTGCGCCTCATTAATGGTGTGTGATGATGTATGGAGAGTCAGCATGTTTTTCCTGTACCCACTCTTTGCGGTGATGATCTGGTCGATCAACTCAATTGTCAGCAAACTGTCGGCCAGTGCGATCGATCCGGCAGCGATCTCCTTCTATCGCTGGCTGCTGGCGCTGCTGGTGCTGACCCCCTTTGTGCTGCCTGGGGTGTGGCGCATGCGTAAGATCATCAGACCGCACCTCTGGCGGCTGGCGATCCTTGGGCTGCTCGGCATGGTGCTCTATCAGAGCCTCGCCTATTACGCGGCGCACAGCGTCAGCGCGCTCTTTATGGGCATTATCGGCGCGCTGATCCCGCTGCTCACCGTACTGCTGAGCGTGGTTATCCTGCGAATTGCGCCAACGCTCGGTATCCTGCTCGGCAGTGTCATCTCTTTTTGCGGGCTGGTGTGGCTGGTCAGTGAGGGTGACGTGATGCAACTGCTGAATCACGGCATGGGAAAAGGTGAACTGATGATGCTGGCCGCTTCCACCTCTTATGCGCTGTATGGCGTCCTGACGAAACGCTGGGCGCTGCCACTGCCAATCTGGCAGAGTCTCTATGTGCAGATCGTATTTGGCGTACTGCTGTTGCTGCCCGGCTTTTTACTGGCACCAGACGTGTCGCTAAACTGGCATAACCTGCCACTGGTGGCATTTGCCGGACTGTTCGCCTCCATCATCGCGCCCTTTTTATGGATCCACGGCGTGCAGCGCCTGGGGGCCAGCACTACCAGCATTTTTATGAATCTGACGCCGCTGTTCACCGCGTTGATCGCCGTGCTGTTTCTGCATGAGCAACTGCACAGTTACCACTGGATTGGCGGGGGTCTGACGCTGGGCGGTGTGATACTGGCGCAGCGGCTGCGTACACCTTTAACCCGGCATAAACCGGTAACTCAGCCACCATCCTGAATCGCACCCTCTGCGGATGACGGAAGATGGCTGCGGTGAGTAAAGATGCAGCTGAAGGTAATGGTAAATAAAGGCGGCTGAGGTTCACAACTGAAGCGTAAATCTCGCGCCGAAACGCGAGTCCCCCGTGGGATTTCCCGGGGGGTTTTGCTATCATGGCCTATTCGTTTTCCGGCGCACCCCACGCTGTTCTGTTTTCCCAAGGAATCCGCCATGCAACCTCTCAGCGGCCCCGGTGCGCCGGTCGATCGTTCATCAGTCAATCCGCAAACCGGCGTGCCCCGTCACGGTTCTGTGGCGGGCGAACAACCTCTCTCCCCTGCCCAGCGCACGACGCTAGAGCGCCTGATCGTGCGTATCTTATCGCTCAGCAATCTTAAAGCGCCTGAACTCTGGGCGGGCGTCCGTCATGAAGTGGGTGTAAAGAGTGAAGCCGAATTACAGTCGCGTCATTTTCCGGCGGCAGAACAGTATCTGAATAGTCGCCTGACGCAGGCGCAGAACGGGCATGGCACCCGCCAGCTGATGACTCAGCTCACCGAGCTGCTGCCGAAAGGTAATAACCGCCAGGCCGTCAGCGATTTTATCCGTCAGCAGTTTGGTCAGACCGTTCTGAGCGCGCTGAGCCAGGATCAGCTGCGCCAGGTGCTGACGATGCTGCAGAACGGCCAGATGACAATTCCCCAGCCGCAGCAGATCCGCGTCAGCGATCGCACGCTGCTGCCTGCCGAGCACCATACCCTGAATCAGCAGGTGGTGCGTCTGGCCGCCGCCACCGGCGAATCCACCGGTAAGCTGTGGTCGGCGGCGCTGAAACTGGTGAATCTGACCAGCGGCGACCCGATTCCCTCACGCCACTTCCCGCTGCTGACACAATACCTGCAGGTACGTCAGACGCTGAGTCAGCACAGTGCACCGACGCTGCAACTGCTGGAAGCGTCCCTGAAGCAGCCGCTCGATCAGCAGGAACGGCAGCAGCTGGAGGATTACAGCCAGCAGCGTTTTCAGGCGACGCCGCAGATGGTTCTGACCACGGCACAGACGCAGGATCTGCTGAACTTCCTGTTCAGCCGTCGCGCTGACCGGGCAGAAAAACTTCTCGAGCAGCCGCTGGCACCCAGCGAGATTAAACCTCAGCCGATCTGGTCACCGTTTGTTGCATCGCTGCCGCCCGCGATACAGCCGCTGGCGCAGCGTCCCCTGCTGGGATTCTTTGTCGCACTGGTGGTCATCACCCTTTTACTCTGGCTGGTACTCTGAGTCAGCAGCCGCAGGATGCTATGGGCGCGGCGGCAGGCCATTCGCCCGCTGCATCACCCCAGGTCAGCGGATGACCGTCACGTTTCCAGAAATCCAGCCCGCCAATTAACTCCTTCACCTGAAATCCCAGCGATGCCAGTTTCCAGGCCGCTTTCGTCGACCCGTTACAGCCAATGCCGTCACAATAGGTGACAAACACTTTGCTGCGGTCAAGCCGCGCCGTCGTGGTGGTGTCCATCCCGCGATGCGGAAAGCTTATCGCACCGCAGATATGTCCGGCGCGATAAGCCTCCGGCGCACGGGCATCGATCACCACTATTTCTGGTGCCTGACGGGCCAGATCTTCCGCCAGATCCCAGGCGTCGGTGTAATAAGCGAGTTTTGCCTGCAGATAGTCGAGGCTTTGCTGCGGCGTGGCGGCCGGAATCTGTAAAACCGATGACATAGCGATTCTCCTGTTGTGGTGAAGTCGCAGTTTACGGCAAAGTGGACTGCTTACTGATACCTATTATCCAGCAGGGTTAAGACCCATATGCCTTCACCACTGTTACAACTTTTCCAGCACCAGGCCAGTGGCGGCGTGCGTGAGCGGCTCTGCTCTACCCTGCGGCTGGCGATCAACCGGCACCATCTGCACGCCGGTCAGCAATTACCCTCCAGCCGGCAGCTGGCGCAGGATCTGCAGGTGTCTCGTGTGACGGTAGAAGCGGCCTACGGCCAGCTGGAGAGTGAGGGCTACCTGCGACGCGAAACCGGCCGAGGAACTTTTGTCGCTATCGTTATCCCTGCCAGTCCCCTATCCGCACCGGTACGGCCTCAGCCCGCCCGCTTTTCGGCGCGGGGCCAGCAGGTGCTGGCAACCGGCGGCTGTCAGGATCCCCCTTTTCCGCACGCATTCGCCGCCGGTTCACCGGAGTTACGCGCTTTTCCTCACGATACCTGGCGGCGCCTGAGCAACAGCGTGCAGCGTTCACTGGGCAGCGCGGCAATGGGATATGGCGATCCCTGCGGCTATCTGCCGTTGCGCAGCGCACTCGCTGATTATCTGGCGCTCTCACGAGGCGTAACGTGCCAGCCGGGGCAGGTCATCATTCTGACCAGTTCACAACAGGCGCTGCAGTTGCTGGCGATGATGTTCGTCGATCCTGGTGATGAGGTATGGATGGAGGAACCAGGCTATCCCGGAGCACGTAATGCCTTTATGGCCGCAGGTGCACAGGTGCACGGGATTGCGGTCGATGCCGAAGGTGCTATCCCTGCCAGCGGCAATCCGAAGCTGATGTATCTGACGCCCTCGCATCATTATCCAACCGGCGTCACGCTCAGCCTGCCCCGGCATCTGGCATGGCTCGACTGGGCGCAGCGCAACCAGTGCTGGTTAATCGAAGATGACTACGACAGTGAGTTTCATTACGACGAACGGCCTGTTCCTGCGCTGCAGGGACTGGATCGCCAACAGCGGGTGATCACGCTGGGCACCTTCTCGAAGTCGCTTTTTCCCTCTCTGCGTCTGGCATGGATGGTGGTGCCGCCTGCGCTGATTACGCCCGTTGGTCAGGCACGCAGCGTGCTCGATGGGCATAGCGCCCTGCTGCCACAGGCCGTCACTGCCGCCTTCCTGCAGCAGGGACATTTCGCCAGCCATCTGCGGCTGATGCGTCAGCTCTATCGCAGCCGTCGCGATCGGTTACTTGAGCAGATTGAGCAGCGGCTCTCGCCATGGCTCACGCCGATAGCCAGCGGCGGTGGATTACAGCTGACGGTGAAATTGCAGAAGGATGAAGCGCGCTTAACCGCGCTGGCGGCACAAGAGGGTTTGCTGCTGCCGCGTCTCAGTCCGCTCTATGCCGGATCAGTGTCGCAGCAAGGCTGGATACTGGGCTTTGCCGCGCTGACGCCTGACGAGATTGTGGCAGGATGCGATACCTTGCTGCGGCTGCTGCTGCGGGAGGCTTAATACCGAGGGGTAAACGAGGTCACGCAGAGGAGCTGAAAAACAAAAAGGGCCGGCAAGCCGGCCCTTCAGCGTACTGACGTAATGATTATGCCTGATATTTACGCATGGTCAGGGTGGCGTTGGTGCCGCCGAAACCAAAGCTGTTAGACATCACGGTGGTCAGCTCTTTTTCCATCGGCGCAGTGACGATGTTCATACCGGTTGCAGCCGCGTCCAGCGAGGTGATGTTGATGCTTGGCGCAATAAAACCATGCTCCAGCATCAGCAGCGAGTAGATCGCTTCCTGCACACCAGCGGCACCCAGTGAGTGGCCGGTCATCGCTTTAGTCGCTGAAATGTAAGGCGTGTTATCGCCAAACACTTCACGAATCGCACCCAGCTCTTTCACATCACCTACCGGAGTAGAGGTTCCGTGGCTGTTCAGATAGTCGATTGGCGTATCGACACCGTTCATCGCCATCTTCATGCAGCGCACTGCGCCTTCACCTGATGGGGCAACCATATCTGCACCGTCTGACGTCGCACCGTAACCAACGATTTCGGCATAGATGTGCGCACCACGTGCCAGCGCATGCTCCAGCTCTTCAACCACCACCATGCCGCCGCCACCGGCGATAACAAAGCCGTCGCGCTCATTGTCATAAGTACGTGACGCTTTCTCTGGCGTGTCGTTGTAACGGGTAGAGAGCGCGCCCATGGCGTCGAACTCACAGGCCATTTCCCAGCACAGCTCTTCGCCGCCGCCCGCAAAAACGATATCCTGTTTGCCGAGCTGAATCTGCTCAACGGCATTACCGATACAGTGCGCAGAGGTGGCACAGGCGGAGCTAATCGAGTAGTTTACGCCATGAATTTTGAATGGCGTGGCGAGGCAGGCAGAAACGCCAGAGGCCATCGCTTTGGTGACCACATAGGGGCCAACCGCTTTCAGGCCGCGTGGGCTGCGCATCGCATCCGCGCCAAACACCTGGAAGCGTGGAGAACCGCCGCCTGAACCCGCAATCAGACCCACGCGTGGGTTGCTCTGATACATTTCAGTGGTGAGGCCGGAATCTTTAATCGCTTCTTCCATGGAAAGATAAGCATAGATGGACGCATCACTCATAAAACGCACAACTTTGCGATCGATGAGGCCGGTGGTATCTAATTTAACGTTACCCCAGACGTGACTACGCATGCCGGAATCTTTCATCTCTTCAGAAAAGGTGATGCCAGAGCGTCCTTCACGCAGAGATGACAGCACCTCTTGCTGGTTATTACCAATACTGGAAACGATCCCTAAGCCAGTAATCACAGCACGTTTCATTCAATCTTCCTCATCCACTTCTTCTTAATTGGCATGCACTCTAGCGTACACTTGTACGCCGAACAAGTCCGATCAGCTATTTCCTTTTGTAAATTTGCGTCATGTCACGTGGGTCGCTAGAATCGCGCCACTGCCTGAAAAACGAGCCTTTACCGTGAAATTAACCCCGGTTGAACATGCACAGCTAAACTGGAATGAACAGGGTACACCTGTTTCCCGAGCGTTTGGTGACGTCTATTTCTCTAATGACAATGGTCTGGAAGAGACACGCTATGTCTTCCTTGGGGGCAACGGTTTTCCCGGGCGTTTTGCAGCGCATCCGCGCGATCTGCTGATCGTGGCGGAAAGCGGATTTGGCACCGGCCTCAACTTTCTGACGCTGTGGCAGGCGTTCGATGCGTTTCAGCGTGAACGGCCCGATGCCACGTTAAAACGTCTGCACTTCATCAGCTTTGAGAAGTTTCCGTTAACCCGTGAAGACCTGGCTGCTGCGCAGCAGCACTGGCCGGAACTGGCTCCCTGGGCCGAAGCGCTGCAGGCGCAGTGGCCTGCGGCCCTGCCCGGCTGTCAGCGCCTGCTGTTTGACGGCGGACGCATCACGCTCGACCTGTGGCTCGGCGATATTAACCAGCTGATGGGAGAGCTGGATGAGAGCCTGCATCGTCAGGTGGATGCCTGGTTCCTGGATGGCTTCGCGCCGTCGAAGAACCCGGATATGTGGACGCCGGAACTGTTCGGCATGATGGCAAAGCTGGCGCGTCCACAAGGGACCTTCGCAACCTTTACCGCCGCAGGCATCGTCCGGCGCGGCCTGCAGGAGGCAGGCTTTACCGTCATCCGCCGCAAGGGATTTGGCCCGAAGCGCGAAATGCTGTGCGGACCATTGCAGGATGCGCCTCCGTTACCCAGCCCGCAGCCCTGGTATCATCGTCAATCTGCGGAGCAGCGTGATATTGCCCTGATTGGCGGCGGCGTCGCCAGTGCCACTTTAGCGCTGGCGCTGCTACGTCGCGGCTGGCGGGTCACCCTTTACTGTGCCGACGAAGCCCCCGCGCTGGGCGCGTCCGGTAATCGTCAGGGCGCGCTCTATCCGCTGCTCAACCAGCACGACCCGGCGCTCGCCACCTTTTTCCCGGCGGCCTTCAGCTTCGCCCGGCGGCTCTACGATCAGTTGACCGTCACCTATGAGCATCACTGGAGCGGCGTGCTTCAACTGGGCTGGGATGAGAAAAGCCGTAAGAAGATTGATCAGATGCTGGCGATGGGTTTGCCCGAATCCATCGCTCGTGGCGTGGATGTCGCAGAGGCGGAGAAACTGGCAAATGTTGACCATGGCTGTAGCGGCATTTTCTACCCTGAAGGTGGCTGGCTCTCACCGGCCGAGCTGACCAGCGCGATGCTGGCTTATGGCGAAACCCAGGGCTTACGCATTCACTGGTTGCACAGGGTGAGCAGCCTTTCACGGGATGATGATCACTGGACGCTGACGTTCAGCGATCGCCCGGCGGTCCGTCATCCGACGGTGGTGCTGGCTAACGGACATGCGATGGCCGACGTTGCGCAGAGCGCCCCGCTGCCGACCTATCCGGTGGCCGGTCAGGTGAGCCATGTTCCGTCAACCCCGGGCCTCGACGCGCTGCAGACCGTGCTCTGTTACGACGGCTATCTGACGCCCGTCAGCCCGCAGTTCGGCACCCACTGTATTGGTGCCAGCTATCATCGTGGCGAAACCGCAATGGATTACCGGGAAGAGGATCAGCAGGAGAACCGCAGCCGACTGCTGGATTGCCTGCCTGACCGTCGCTGGGCAGAGAGCGTGGATGTCAGTAGCGGCGAGGCGAGAATGGGTGTGCGCTGCGCCACGCGGGATCACCTGCCGATGGTGGGCGGCGTGCCGGATTATGACGCTACGCTTCTGCAGTACGCTGATTTACCGGCTCAGCTGGCCGCAAGTCACGATATCGCTGATGCGCCCGATCTGGCGGGCCTGTATCTGTTTGGTGCGCTGGGATCGCGCGGCCTGTGCAGTGCGCCGCTGGCAGCCGAAGTGCTGGCAGCCCAGCTGACGGGCGAGCCGCAGCCGCTGGACGCGAGTACGCTGGCAGCGCTTAATCCGAATCGTTACTGGGTGAGGAAATTACTGAAGGGAAAAGCAGTTTAGCCGATGCTGAGGGCGGCACGCCGCCCTGCAACGTTATGCGGAGAGCTGGCGTGCCTGAACAAACAAATTGTCCCACATTCCGACCACTAATGCCTGGTCGCGCGGTGAAAGTTCTCCGGCAGCAATGGCATTTTGCAGGCTGCGGGAGACCTGAATCTGCAGCGCTTCTGGCGTATGTTCGCCCAGTTGCTCCACTTCGGCCACAGCCAGTGTCAGATGCCCGCGCAGATAACCGCTGGCGAACAGCTCATCGTCACTGGCATGCTCGACCATGTCGTCAATCAGGGCCAGAATACGCGCTTCAAATTCTGCGATCATCTCAATTCCTCTATTAATAATGCCTTCCTGCATCACAGATCGTCCGGCCAGGGAAACTGCGACGCGGTGAGTGAAGGCCTGCCATAAAATTCCGCCAGAGCGGTAATAAAACGCGCGGGACGGTCGGGAATGCCCGACGTCAGATAGCTCATGACCTGAGCATGCACTTTACGCTGGAACGCAATGCGATCCGGCTCACAATCTCCGTCGAGATTGTCACAACTCACGTTGAAGGGAAAGCCTGCCGCCATACAAAACATCCACTCCAGTGCCTGCGGCTTCACTTCAACCGCTTCAAACTGACTCTGGGTCAGCGCATCGCGGCCATCCGGGCAGTACCAGTAGCCAAAATCGACCAGTTTGCGGCGTGCTTCACCGGCAATGCACCAGTGAGAGATCTCATGCAGGGCGCTGGCGTAAAAGCCGTGGGCAAAGACCACACGGTTCCACGGCGACTCCGCATCAGCAGGAAGATAGATCGGTTCATCGTCGCCTTTAATCAGGCGGGTCTGAAATTCATCGCTGAAGCAGCGATCAAACAGCGTGATCAGCTGTTCATAATGATGGGTCGGGTTCATGACGGTATCGCGTTTCAGGTTACGAATGCAGCGTGGCAAGCCAGGCCATAACTTCGCTGCCGTGGCTATCCCACAATAATTTAATGCTCATGACGGCAGAAACAATCACCACCATCGGGCGGATCAGTTTCTGTCCGCGGCTCAGCACCAGCCGTGCGCCCAGACGCGCACCACAGAAGGCACCGAGCATCATGATCAGACCGGTTCCCCACACCACTTTGCCGCCGAACATAAAGAACAGCAGGCTGCCCATGTTTGAGGTGAAGTTGAGTACCTTGGCATGCGCGGTCGCTTTGGCCAGGTTGTAGCCGCAGAGGGTAACGAAAGCCAGCGCATAAAACGAGCCTGCGCCCGGCCCGAAAAATCCGTCATAAAATCCTACTGCCCCGCCGCCCACCAGCGCATAAGGCAGGCCATGCAGGCGGCGCGCCTGATCGACTTCGCCCAGTTTTGGCATCAGCAGGAACCACAGGCCAATCGCGATCAAAAACAGCGGCAGCATCTGGCGCAGGAAATCAGCCTGCAGGCGCTGAATCAGTATCGCGCCCAGAATGGACCCCAGCAGCGTCATGGCGATGTTCAGCCACTGCTCATTCAGATTGACCGCACCGCGCCGAACAAAGTAGAGGCTGGCGGAAAACGAGCCGCCGACCGATTGCAGTTTATTGGTCGCCAGCGCCTGCGCCGGAGAGAGGCCCGCTGCCAGCAGTGAAGGTACCGTCAGTAACCCCCCGCCACCGGCGATGGAGTCAATAAAACCAGCCAGCATGGCGATTAAAAACAGCAGCCCGACCAGCAGCGGGCTGACAACAAACCACTCCATGGAATCCCTTACAGTAGATGTTTATCCAGCAGAGCCTGACAGGCAGGCGGTAATGGCGGCGGCTCACGTTTCACCGGTGCGCCTGACCCAGGCTGTTTCGGCAGGAACCAGCTCTGCAACTCGGCGCCACAACCATCGCCAGCTGGCGGTGCAGGCTGATCTTCACAGCCGATACTGCCCGCCGGGCAGCGCAGTCGCACATGCATATGGGCACGATGCGCGAACCACGGGCGCACTTTCCGCAGCCAGTCGCGATCGTTACCCGCATCAGCACAAAGCTGCTTTTTAATCGCCGGATTAACGAAGATGCGCGTAACATCGTCATCTTTCGCCGCGAGTTTGATCAGGCTGTCAATTTCCGGCTGCCAGTGGCGGGCAATCACATTTTTGTCACCCGGCCCGACCAGATCCAGCGGCTGCGGCTTCAGCAACTGCTGCGCGCTCCAGCGTGTTTTTGGCAGTTGCAGCCAGATATCGACATCCAGCCCGGTCTGGTGACTGGCGTGACCGCTGCTGAAGCGTCCGCCGGCCGCCATGCCCATATCGCCAATCAGCACGTTACCCAGTTGCAGATTATGCACCTGGGTGCTGAGCCGCTGAATAAACTGAATCAGATCGGGATGGCCGAAGTAGCGCCGCTGATCCTGACGCATCACCTGATAGTGCGGTGAATTCAGCGGCAGTGCCTGTGCGCCGACGATACAGCCGTTGGCGAAGCCACCAATTGACTGCGGTGCGCCACTGATCGGCTGCTGAATCTGTTGCCACGGCGTCGCGGCCAGGCTGGAGGCGCTGATCAGCAGCGCACTCAGCGTAAGCAAAATAGCCTTCATGCCATCACCAGCGCGGTACAGAGCTGTTGACGTCACCGTTCTGCGCCCGCTGGCGCAGCAGATGATCCATCAGGACGATCGCCATCATCGCCTCGGCGATCGGCACAGCGCGGATCCCGACGCAGGGATCGTGGCGACCTTTGGTGATCATCTCAACCTCTTCGCCGTCGCGGGTAATGGTTTTACCTGGCACGGTGATGCTGGAGGTTGGTTTCATCGCCAGATTAGCGCTGATGGTCTGCCCGCTGCTGATGCCGCCCAGAATGCCGCCGGCGTGGTTGCTCTGGAAACCATCGTGGCGGATCTCGTCACGGTGCTGACTGCCGCGCTGGTTAACCACCGCAAAGCCGTCGCCAATTTCGACGCCTTTCACCGCATTGATACTCATCAGCGCGTGCGCCAGATCGGCATCCAGTCGGTCAAAGACCGGCTCGCCCAGGCCTGGCGGCACGTTGTCTGCCATAACCGTGACTTTGGCACCGATGGAGTCGCCCTCTTTTTTCAGGCCGCGCATCAGTTCATCCAGCGCCTCGAGCTTGTCGGCATCCGGGCAGAAGAACGGGTTCTCTTCCACGATGCTCCAGTCTTTTAGCTCACAGGCGACATCACCAATCTGTGAAAGATAGCCACGTACCACGACACCGTGTTTCATCTGCAGATATTTCTTGGCAATCGCACCAGCCGCCACGCGCATCGCGGTTTCACGCGCCGATGAGCGACCACCGCCACGATAGTCGCGCTGACCATATTTCTGCTCGTAGGTGTAATCAGCATGGCCCGGACGGAAGAGATCTTTGATGGCACCGTAATCCTGCGAGCGCTGATCGGTGTTCTCAATCAGCAGGCCGATCGAGGTGCCGGTGGTCACACCCTCAAAGACACCGGACAAAATTTTCACCTGATCCGGCTCACGGCGCTGCGTGGTATAGCGCGACGTGCCCGGACGGCGGCGATCGAGGTCATGCTGAATATCTGCTTCAGTCAGCGGGATGCCTGGCGGCACACCGTCAACGATACAGCCCAGTGCCAGACCGTGGGACTCGCCAAAGGTCGTTACTCGAAAAAATTGCCCGATGCTGTTTCCGGCCATGCTGTTTCCTTGTCAGAGTTCGGCGGGCGAGGCTTCGCCCCACTTTTAGTCTTTGTAAAAAGAGAAATGGTGTTGTGCGTCGACAATCTGCTGGCGCGTCAGCGTGAAGACGCCGTCGCCGCCGTTGTCGAATTCCAGCCAGGTAAAGGGCACATCGGGATACTGCTCGATCATGTGCACCATGCTGTTGCCCACTTCGCAGACCAGTACGCCCTGCTCGCTAAGATAGTCGGGCGCGCAGGCCAGAATGCGGCGCACCAGCTTCAGGCCGTCGCTGCCCGCCGCCAGACCCAGCTCCGGTTCGTGGCGATATTCGTTCGGCAGATCGTCCATATCTTCCGCATCAACGTACGGCGGATTGGTGACGATCAGATCATATTTCAGCTGTGGCAGTTCGCGGAACAGGTCAGCACGAATCGGCGTCACCTGGTGGATGAGTCCATGCTCTTCAATGTTCTGTTCGGCTACCGCCAGCGCACCGGTGGAGATATCCACGGCGTCCACTTCGGCTTCCGGGAAGGCATAAGCGCAGGCAATCGCGATACAGCCGCTACCGGTACACATATCCAGAATATGACGCGGTGGTGTGCTGACCAGACCGGCAAAGCGGTTCTCAATCAGCTCGCCAATCGGTGAACGCGGTACCAGCACGCGCTCATCGACAAAGAATTCGTGCCCGCAGAACCAGGCTTTATTGGTCAGATAAGCAACCGGAATACGCTCGTTAACACGACGGATGACACGCTCAACGATCAGCAGACGTTCGCTGGCGGTGAGACGCGCACTGCGCATGTCTTCAGGAATATCCAGCGGTAGCCAGAGTGACGGCAGGACCAGTTGAACGGCTTCGTCCCAGGGATTGTCTGTGCCATGTCCGTACCAGATTCCGGCAGCGGAAAAGCGGCTTACCGCCCAGCGCAGCATGTCCTGAATGGTGTGCAGTTCGTTCACTGCCTCATCGACGAAAATTTTGTCCACGTAGCCCTCCGCAGGCCTTTTGCTAAATCGGCCAGTAGTGTGCCATGAAGCCGGGGAGAATTCAGCGCAGCAAGGTGAAAAAGCTGACATTTAATGACATTAATCGGTAAGGTATCGCCTATGCTGTGTAGCAGACTTTTCTTAGATAACTGACCCGTCATGAGTAAAAAAACACCCTTAAGCCCGGATGACCAGGCGCTGTTCCGACAGTTAATGACTGGCACGCGTCAGTTGAAACAAGATACTTTCGTGCACAAACTACCGGTTAAAACCCGCGAACTGCCGGTAAAACGTCTGCTTTCAGAGCAGGCGGACAACAGCCATTACTTTTCGGATGAGTTTCAGCCGCTGCTCTCCACCGAAGGGGCCACCCGTTATGTGCGCGCCGATGTCAGCCACTTTGAGCTGAAAAAACTGCGTCGTGGCGACTATACGCCGGAGATTTTCCTCGATCTGCATGGCTTAACGCAGCAGCAGGCCAAGCAGGAACTGGGCGCACTGATCGCCGCCTGCCGCCGTGAACATCTGTTCTGCGCCAGCGTCATGACCGGTCATGGAAAGCATATTCTGAAGCAGCAGACGCCGCTGTGGCTGGCCCAGCACCCGTGGGTGATGGCTTTTCACCAGGCACCGAAGCTGTTTGGCGGTGATGCCGCACTGCTGGTTTTGATTGAGATTGAGGAGTGGCAACCGCCTGAGTTGCCCTGAAAGGGGCCGGAGGATCGGCCCACAGACGTCAGATCGCTTTCGCCAGCTTTTTGGGACTAACCTGCCACAGGAGTTTACCGGCATGCTGTGCCGGATCGAATTCCACGCAGGCAATAGCGGAAGTGGCAAACATAGGGGGGGCTTCCTGCGGGCACAGTTCAGAGACTAAATACCCCACCAGCGGTAAGTGAGAGATCACCAGCGCCGATTTCACGCCTTCATTTGCCAGGGTCTGTAGATAGCACCCGACCATTTCCGGATCGCCGCCCGGCGTTAACTCCGGCAGAACATCCTGGTTTTCCGGCAGTGGAAAAGCTTCACGCACGGTCGCGAGGGTTTGCTGCGCGCGTAAATAGGGACTCACCAGGACACGCTCTATGTCCGGCGTCTGGCTGTTGAGCCAGTTGGCCATCTGGCGTGATTCATTGCAGCCACATAAGGTTAAAGGCCTGACTGAATCACTGGCTGCTTCCAGAGCCGCATCGCCGTGACGCATGATAAAAACTTGCATAAAGCACCGCTGTTGTTTGTCGACATCGCCCGACGCCTGGCGCCTGACTCTTCACTCTGCGAATGAACGCTGTGTTTTACCCTAATGGCTTCAGTATAGTCAACCGGTTGTTTATTAAATAAGCGCTTCTCAGAATCATGCTGCGCCGCACACTCTGGCGGCGCTTTTCTAACCCGCTGAATCGGATTGGTTATTCCATTTACAGTAGAAATGTAAAATTTCGTCTACTTTCTGGTCGCTTCAATCAGCGCTTCGCAAGGAGTAAATCGCTCGCCATGCTGCTGCGTGAGGCGGGTTAATCGGTTGACCACCTCCGCCGCACCCAGTTTGTCCATGTAGTGGAACGGCCCCCCCAGGAAAGGCGGAAAGCCGATACCAAACACTGCACCGATATCGCCATCGCGGGCACAGCGAATGACCTGCTCATCAAGGCAGCGTGCCGCCTCGTTCAGCATCATCATCATGCAGCGTTCCGCAATCTGCGCTTCGCTCTGCCTGGCCTGCGGCGTGACCTTCAGCAACGTATACAGTGAGGTGTCCGGCTTTTTACGCTGCCAGCGCGGCTGGTCATAGCGATAGAAGCCTTTGCTATTTTTACGACCCTTGCGGCCATCTTTCAGCACTGCATCAAAAGCAGCGGGCGCGGCAAAGCGTTCACCATAAGCCTGATGCAGGATGGGACTGATTTTGCTGCCGACGTCGATGCCTACCTCATCCAGCAGCTGAATCGGACCGACCGGAAAACCAGCCTTCACCAGCGCCCGATCGATATGGTCAATCGGCTCGCCTTCCAGCAGGCAACGCATCGCTTCATTTATATAAGGTGTCAGGATGCGGTTAACATAGAAGCCAGGCTTGTCCGCCACCACTATCGGCGTTTTGCCCTGGCTGCGTGCCAGCGCCACAATCGTTACTACCGTTGCGGCGGAGGTGTTCAGATGGGGAATCACTTCCACCAGCGGCATTTTATCGACCGGGCTGAAGTAGTGCAGCCCGATGACGTTCTGCGGACGCTGTGCTTTGGCGGCAATCTCTTCAATCGGCAGCGAAGAGGTGTTAGAAGCAAACAGCGTATGCGGCTGACAGTGGGCTTCCACTTCGCTGACCATCTGCTGCTTGAGTGCTAAATCTTCGAACACGGCTTCGATCACCACATCGCGCTGTGAGAAACCCTGATAATCGATGCCGCCCGTGATGCGGGCCATCTGCTGCTGACGCTGTGCCGGAGTGAGCTGGCGTCGCTTAACCTTTTTGCTCAGCAGTTCCCAGCTGGTTTTCAGCGCATGGTTAACGCCTTCCAGGCTGATATCTTTGATGCGCACCGGCAACCCGGCATTGATTGCGGTGACGCTGGCGATGCCACCGCCCATCAGACCGCCGCCGAGAATTGCGATACGCTTCACCGCAGCGGGTTCCGCCTCACCACCCCGCTCCTTCTTCATGGCGGTGGTCGCGAAAAAGATCCCGCGCAAAGCAACAGATTCCGGCGTCATCGCCAGTTCACCGAAGGCACGCGCTTCAGCATCATGTCCGGCCCGGCTGCCCTGCTCCAGCCCGATGCGCACCACCTCAATAATGCGGTTTGCTGCCGGATAGTTACCCTGAGTTTTGGCTGCAGTCTGCCGGGTCGCAAGCGCAAACAGCGCCTGACGACCCACCGGACCGTGCAGCAGACGGTCGCGCAGCGGCAGCGTTCGACCGCTGACTTTGCCCTTTTTCACCCGTGCGATAGCCGTCTCCAGCAAAATCGCCTGAGGTACCGCGTCATCGACCACTCCCAGCTTACGTGCCTGTTTCGCCCGCAGCGTTTTGCCGGTCAGAATCAGCGGCAGCGCCTGCTGCACGCCAATTAACCGCGGCAGTCGCTGAGTGCCACCGGAGCCGGGCAGTAAGCCGAGTTGCACTTCCGGTAATCCGAGACGGGTTTTATCATCAAGCGAGCAGATGCGCGCATCGCAGGCCAGCGCCAGTTCCAGCCCGCCGCCCAGACAGGCACCATGGATTGCGGCCACTACCGGGAATGGCAGCGCATCAAGCGCAGCCATCACTTCCTGCCCCTGTTTTGCCAGCGCTTCGGCTTCCTGCGCGCTCTGACAACGATCAATCATGCTGATGTCGGCGCCCGCGATAAAGTTGTCCGCTTTGCCAGAAATCAGCACCAGTCCTGCCAGCTGAGGATCGCGTCGCGCCTCCGCAATGATGGCGGTAATCTGCCCGGCAAATTCTGCTTTCAGGGTGTTCATCTTCTCGCCAGGGACATCGATTGTAATGATGCCAACGTGATCCAGTCGCATCTTCAGGTGAAACGCATTCTGCTCCATTATTCGGCCTCCAGAACCATTGCCGCACCCAGACCGCCCGCCGCACACGCTGTGACCAGTCCTAACCCGCCACCGCGACGGCGTAATTCATTCAGCGTCTGGGTGATCATACGCGCGCCCGTGGCAGCAAAAGGATGACCATAGGCGATTGAACCACCCAGCACGTTAAAGCGCTCTTCATTCACTTCGCCCAGCGCATGCGGACGATTGAGCACCTCACGGGCAAAGCGCTCGTCGCGAAACAGTTGCAGATTGCTCAGCGTCTGGGCCGCAAACGCTTCGTGCATATCGATTAGCGTCAGATCGGACAGCGTAATCCCGGCGCGATCCAGCGCCAGCGGGGAGGAGTACGCCGGGCCCAGCAGCATATCCTGCTGTACACCAATCGCGGTAAACGCGTAGCTGCGCAGATAGCCCAGCGGCGTGACACCGAGTTCACGGGCGCGGCCTTCGCGCATCAGAATCACGGCGGCCGCACCGTCGGTGAGTGGCGTGCTGTTGGCCGCCGTGACGCTGCCGTGCTGACGATCAAACGCCGGGCGTAAGCGGGCATAATCCTCTGCTCTGGCGTTCATGCGGACGTTATTGTCCTGGTCGATAGCGGTTTTCCACGGCGGCACAAAGGCTGCCATCACTTCCTGATTGAGTACCCCGGATTGCCAGGCGCGGGCGGCATGCTGATGAGATCGCAGCGCCAGCGCATCCTGTGCCTCACGGGTGATGCTATGACTCTTTGCCATCTGCTCGGCGGTGTCACCCATGCGCAGGCCGGTTGAATACTCGGCCACCGCGGGCGGCACCGGCAGCAGATCGCGCGGACGCAGACGTTTAAGGATGTGCAGTTTTTGCCCAAGGCTGCGGGCTTTATTGAGATCCACCAGCGCGCGGGCCAGTGTTTTACTGACGCCTATTGGCAGCACTGACGAGGAGTCGGCGCCTCCGGCAATGCCAGCAGAAATCGTGCCAGCCAGCAGGCTTTCTGCCACATTCGCTACCGCCTGGAAACTGGTGGCGCAGGCACGGCTGACGCTATAGGCATCGGTGTGCACATCAAGGCCGCTGCTCAGTACAATCTCACGCGCAATGTTCGGCGCTTCCGGCATCTGCACCACCTGACCAAAGACCAGTTGCTCGATTACCTCAGCCGGCAGTTCACTGCGCGCCATTAATTCGCTGATTACCATCCGCCCCAGCTCAATGGCGGGAATGCCATGAAAGCCGGTCGCCTGGCGCAAAAAAGGGGTGCGTAACCCGTGGGTTATTGCGATGCGTTCACCATCACGCGTCAGCAGCGGCTGCGCTTTGCTCATTGTTCTCACCTGTGGCTGGGACTGTGGCATCATTGCCTGAAGAGGTCTGACCTGATCAGTGTTAACCACAAGCGGGTGAGCCGCCAATACCGGAAAGGAAAAAGTGCGAAGGGAGACACGAAAATGAAAAACGCCGCATTAACGCGGCGTTATGAGACTTAACGCAAACCGAGCTGAAAAATCATCGTTTCAGCCTGGCAGCTGAAAGTAAAATCGATATCCAGCTGCACACCCTGATCCACTTCACTGAAGCGCGACTCAATCACACAGGGTTCCGATTCAACTTCACGTGCACGTTCGGTGAGGAGCGCTAATTTGGCTTCCGCATCGGCACGCTGAGCAAACCACTCCGACCAGCTGGCGGTGCAATCGGTATTATCCATTACCGTGCCCACATCAACACAACAGCAGGCTGCTGTTTCGGTCGCACTGCATTTTTTAATGGCATCAGTCATTTCATTCTCCTGACCAGCGATCTGGTGGGTTGAGCGATTTTATGACCGAAATTTTACCTGCTCGCGTAAAGATGCGCCATGTACACGGCGCTAAGTGACGAATATCACAATAAAAATTGATCCAGAACAAACTGGAATCGGTATGCTGTGCAGAATCAGGGCAGTTTTGTTATGCAGATCGAATTTTAAGCGATCAACCCTGAAATATTTTAAAAACAATATTGCAACATGCACACAGGTCGGACCTATACTCTCCGCACTGGTCTGATATGTGCGTTTTACATCAGTCCCTACAATCCGCCGTCCTTTGTTACGCGACGTTATAGCGTTAAATAATAATTCACATGAGGTTGTGGTCATGAACCATAAAAACCTGTTTGCAAAGTCAGCCGTGGCGGCTGCAGTGGCGCTTGTCTCTTCACACGTTTACGCAGCTGGATTTCAGTTAAATGAGTTTTCTACGATTGGTTTAGGTCGCGCATATTCAGGCGAAGGGGCAATGGGTGATACGGCGGCATCAGCCAGCCGTAACCCGGCGACGATGGCGTTGATGGATCGTCCGGAATTTTCTATCGGTGCGGTTTATATTGCGCCAGACGTCAATATCAGTGGTCGCAGTCCCAGCGGACGCAGCCTGGATGCTAATAATATTGCACCGAATCAGTGGGTCCCCAATATTCATTATGTTCAGCCCATCAACGATCAGTGGTGGATCGGCGCGTCTGCAACCTCTAACTATGGCTTAGCAACAGAGTTTAATAATGGTTACACCGCGGGGGGGTACGGCGGTAAAACCGATCTGGTAACCGGCAATTTTAATCTCAGCACCGCGTACCGCTTAAATGAACATTTTAGTTTTGGCGTCGGTTTTGATGCGGTTTATGCGAAAGCTAAAATTGAACGCTATGCCGGTGAGTCAGGCGCAAGACTGGGCGTTCCGGCTGATACGCAGGTTGCCCATCTGAAAGGCGATGAGTGGGGATATGGCTGGAACGCCGGTATTCTGTATGAAGTAGATGAGAATAACCGCTTCGGCTTTACCTATCGTTCCGAAGTGAAAGTCGACTTTGATGGCGATTACAAGAGCAGCCTTTCATCCCGGCTGAATGCGGTGAATAACCCGGAAGTATCAGGCGTGCCGTTTGGCACCAACGGCACCACCGTTCCAGGTGCATTAACCCTGAATCTGCCAGAGATGTGGGAAGTATCGGGCTGGCATAAAGTGGCTCCGCAGTGGGCGGTTC
This sequence comes from Pantoea sp. SM3640, assembly GCF_015654165.1. Classification (NCBI taxonomy): domain Bacteria; kingdom Pseudomonadati; phylum Pseudomonadota; class Gammaproteobacteria; order Enterobacterales; family Erwiniaceae; genus Pantoea; species Pantoea sp. SM3640. The sequence continues at coordinate 992,834 of NZ_CP064872.1, read as the reverse complement.
ACTACAGCATGGCGTATACCAGCTGGAGCCAGTTCCAGGAGCTGAAAGCCACGGGTTCAAATGGCCAGACGCTATTCTATAAAGATGAAAGCTTCCGCGATGCTTATCGCATTGCCCTGGGCACCACCTATTCCTACGACAAGAACTGGACATTCCGCACCGGTATCGCGTTTGATGATAGCCCGGTACCGGCTGACAAGCGTTCTATCTCTATTCCGGACCAGGATCGTTTATGGCTGAGTGCCGGTACATCCTATGCCTTTAACGATGATGCCTCGGTCGATTTGGGCATCTCTTATATGCATGGCCAGAAAGTGACGGTGAAAGAAGGTCCTTATACCTTTACCTCTGAAGGTAAGGCCTGGCTTTACGGCGCGAACTTTAACTACAAGTTCTGATTGTCGGGCGGGATCAAAAAGGGCGACTATGATAAGTCGCCCTTTTTGTCACTGCGGATCGCTTACTGCGAATCGATATCCTTCAGGTCATCCTGAATCGCGGCTGCGTTAGGATTGTCTTCCGGCTTGAGCTTACCGCCACGCGCCAGGAAGTCGTGACGCTGGAAGTAGGCGTTACGGATAAAGGCGTATGGATCGCTCTGCTGTTTCAGGATGGCATCAGAATCCAGCAACTGAGCGCGGGTCTCGATACCTTCCAGCGTCCATTTACCAATCGACATTGGCCAGGTCAGCCAGCCGAGGATCGGATAGAGCGTATCAACATAGTCGCCGCCATCCTGACGAACCGTGAAGCTGCCGTAAGCAGGCAGTTCAACATAAGGCCCGTAGCCGACGCCATAGTGACCCAGCGTGGTACCGAAACGATGCGGCTCTTCACGCGCCAGTTCCGGGTTGGCTTTACCGGCAACGTCGATGAATCCGCCCAGTCCCAGCACGCTGTTCAGGAAGAAACGGGTAAAGTGAATGCCCGCATCACGTCCGTTGCCGACCAGAATGGCGTTGACCATACTGGCTGGCTCTTCCAGGTTGCCGAGGAAATTGCTCAGGCCGGTACGTGCCGGGACCGGCACATAATCACGCCATGCGACAGCGACCGGACGAAGCACGTACGGATCCAGCACGTTGTAGTTAAAGTTAAACATCGTGCGGTTAAAGCCTTCGAATGGATCGCTGCGCTGCGCAGGATCGCTATTCGCCGGCTTTGAACTGGCACAACCCACCAGAAGGACGCTGGCCATAGCCAGGCTGGTCAGGCGATAATTCATTCCAATCTCCCTGTGCGGATGAAAAAGGTCAGCCCATCGTTCAGGTCACAGCCCTGTCGTATCGGCTTATCCGATGAGCATAGCTGACTTTGTGCCAGAGGCAGCAGGCAATGGCACGCATCATTTTTAACGTTATCAATTTTGACGTTCAGGGTAGCTGCTTATTGATCTCCACCGCGATCGGCTGATGGCCATCCCATGGCGTCACCGCGCTCAGACCCAGCCAGTCACCCGGCTGCGGATTGGCGCTGCCATCGCGGGAAACCCGCACCCGAACCTCAACCTGATGCTGCGCCGAAAGCAGGCGATCCGGCATCATGGCATTGCTGTCATCCAGCGTCAGCGACAGCGGGAAGTGGCTGAGCGGTATACGCTTAACCGCCACCGGTACCGGTGAATCCCCGTCAGAAACCGAAATATACAACACTCCGTCCTGAGGTAACATTTTTTCTGCCTCTGGCGTCAGCGTCACTGTCAGCGCCAGCTGACGACTCTGCTGCCCCGCATCACTTCGGGCCTTTTCAATGCTGCGGGCGATCATCGCGTGTCGCGAATCACCGGCAGGCAACAGACCCAGCAGGGTCTGCCATGCGTTGATAGCCTGATCGTAGTGCTGCTGTCCGTAAGCGTTATACGCCAGCAGGCTCAGCGTCCGCAGGTTTTGCGGATCCACTTTAAGCAATGATTGCAGCAGCAGTGATGCCTGACGGTTATCCTGCGGATCGGAGGATCTTGTCAGCACCTCTGCATAATCCTGCTTCAGCGCCAGATCGTTGGGCGAAAGCTGAAGTGCACGCTCAAAGGCCTGACTGGCCATCTCCGCATTATTCAGCACCATGCCGAGCCGCCCCAGCATCGTCCAGTCGGCCAGATTATCCGGTTCGGTTTGCAACGCGGTACGCAATCCGAGCTGTAAACGCGCCAGCTCCTCCATACTCAGCGGTTTTGCGCCGGGATCCATCAGGCGGGCACGTAGCTCAGGATACGCCTGCTGCACCTGCATCCAGCCGGTGAATTGTGCCAGGCCGCCGGTTTTCAGATAAGTGCCCAGCGAAACCGCAACCAGCACAATCAGGCCTGGCAGCAGAATCCAGCGGTTGCTGCTGTGTGATTGCAGCGTCTGTGCCGGCGGGATATCTGCCAGCAGCGTCTGCTGTAGCTCCCGTTCCATCAGCGGACGCTCAGCAACGACGCCCTGCGCTTCATCCTGCGCCAGCTCATCTATCCGCTGATGGTAGAAACGCTGATTAAGGCGATCGCGATCGCCTGCGCTGGCCTGACGCTGCCGCCAGCCCGCCGCTAGGAACAGCGTGCAGGCCGCCAGCAGTAACAGAAAAAGGGTGATCCAGAATGCACTCATTACGGCTTCCTGTCTGACTTCAGTAGCGCATTAAGACGCTGTTGCTCATTTTCATCCAGCTCGCTGCGGGTTTTGCGCTGACGGCTACGCAGGATGATCACCACGCCACCCAGCAGCGCAAACAGCGCCGGACCCGCCCACAGAATAAGAGTCGACGGCGTAACCGGTGGCGAATAGCTGACGAAGTTGCCGTAGCGCGCCACCATGTAGTCGATAATCTGCTGGCGACTCTGGCCCTGCTTCATCAGTTGATAGACTTTCAGCCGCATATCGGCGGCAATCATCGCATTCGAATCGGCAATGCTGTTGTTCTGGCATTTCGGACAGCGTAGTGACGCGGTCAGGTCGCGGTATTGCTCTTCCTGAGCCTCTGAGTCAAATTGCAGCGTGTCGATGCTTGCCCACAGGTTAATGCTGAACAGCAGGCCGCAGAGCAGTAACAGCATTCTCATGATCCCGCCTCCGCACTGTATTTCATCCACAAGGGTTTCACTTCCTGCTCCCAGACGCGCGCATTCAGATCGCCCGCATGGCGATAACGGATGATTCCTTTACCGTCGATCAGGAAGGTTTCCGGCGCGCCATAAACGCCGAGATCCAGTCCCAGCATGCCGTTGCCATCGTAGAGACTCAGCGCATACGGATTACCCAGCGTATTCAGCCAGTTAACCGCCTTTTGACGATCGTCTTTGTAGTTCAGCCCGACGACACGAATGCCCTGCTCTGCCAGCGTATTCAGATAGTGATGCTCAGCGCGGCAGGTCGGACACCAGGTCGCCCAGACGTTGAGCAATATCGGTTTGCCATCGGTCAGCACGCGCTGATCATAAGTTTTGCCCGGCTGATCCAGTGCTTCCAGCCGGAACAGCGGCACCGGTTTGCCAATCAGGGCCGATTCGAGGCGGGTCGGATCGTCGCCATCGGCATTGCGCGTCAGCTGCCACAGCAGCGCCGCCGCCAGCAGCAGAAACAGCATCAGGGGAATAAACAGAATTTTCTTGTTCATGTCCGCACCTCCGTTTCTGCTTTTTTGCGCGAACGGTAACGGGGATCAAACAGGCAGAACAGCCCGCCCACCGCCATTAGCGCGCCACCGAACCAGATCCAGCGGACAAAGGGTTTGTAGTAGATGCGCACAGCCCAGCCGCCATCCTCCAGCTCTTCGCCCAGCGCCGCGTAGAGATCGCGGCTGAAACCGCCATCGATCGCCGCTTCGGTCATCATGGTGCGGGCGGCGGTATAAAAGCGTTTTTCCGCCTGCAGCGTCGCTTCATGTTTGCCATTGCGCGTGACATCAATGATACCCATGCCGCCGCTGTAGTTTGGCCCCTGCAGATTCTGCACGCCACGGAAGACAAAGTGATAATGATGAATATCGACGCTATCGCCCGCCTTCATCCGCACATCGCGTTCGACGCTGTACTGCGTGCTGAACGCAATGCCAATCACCGTGACACCGACCCCCAGATGGCCCAGCACCATGCCCCAGTGACTGCGCGACAGATGACGTAAACCCGCAAAGAACGGATGACGATGGGTGGCGCGCTCATGCAGTTCCAGCAGCGTCAGCACGATAATCCAGAGTGACATCAGCAGACCAACCACCGTCATCGCTTCAATACGATCCTGCAGCCACCACGGAATGATCATGGAACAGGCCAGTGTCACCATCAGCGCCAGCGCCAGCCGTTTTGCCAGCTTCTGCGGTTCATCGCGACGCCAGCGCACCAACGGCCCGATCCCCATCAGCAACGCAAACGGTGCCATCAGCCAGCTGAACATCGTGTTGAAGAAGGGTTCACCGACCGAAATGCTGCCCAGCCCCAGTTGCTTGTGTACCAGCGGCAATAGCGTGCCGAGCAGCACCACCAGCATCGCGGCAATCAGCAGCACGTTATTACCCAGCAGGAACGATTCCCGCGACCAGGTTTCATTCTGAACCCGGCCACGCACCTGCCCGCCTTTAATAGCGTAGAGCAGCAGTGAACTGCCGATGACAATCACCAGAAATGCGAGGATAAACATGCCGCGCGCCGGATCGGAGGCAAAGGAGTGCACCGACACCAGCACGCCGGATCGCACCAGGAATGTCCCGAGCAGGCTCAGCGAAAATGCCGTAATCGCCAGCAGCACGGTCCAGGCCTTAAAGGTGCCGCGCTTTTCGGTGACCGCCAGCGAGTGCATCAGGGCGGTGCCCGCCAGCCATGGCATAAACGAAGCATTCTCAACGGGGTCCCAGAACCACCAGCCGCCCCAGCCCAGTTCGTAATAGGCCCAGGCAGATCCAAGGACAATCCCGATGGTCAGAAAGACCCAGGCCGCCGTCGTCCAGGGACGCGACCAGCGCGCCCAGGCGGTATCGAGCCGTCCGGCCATTAATGAGGCGATGGCGAAGGCAAACGCCACCGAAAAGCCGACATAGCCCATATAGAGCAGCGGCGGATGGAAAATCAGGCCGATATCCTGCAGCATCGGATTCAGGTCGTGCCCGTCTATCGGGAAGTCCGGCAGCGTGCGGCCAAACGGATTGGAGGTCAGCAGGATAAACAGCAGGAAGCCGAGGTTGATCATTCCCATGACGGCCAGCACGCGGGCCAGCGCATCCTGCGGCATCCCGCGGCTGAAGATCGCTACCGCCAGTGTCCATGTGCTGAGCAGCAGCACCCACAGCAGCAGTGAACCTTCGTGTGCGCCCCAGGTGGCAGAGATGCGATAGTAGACCGGCAGCAGACTGTTGGAGTTCGTGACGACATAAGCAACGGTAAAGTCGTTGCTGATAAAAGCCCAGACCAGCAGCGCAAACGCCGCCGCGATGCAGATAAATAAGCCGCAGGCCAGCGGACGCGCCATCGCCATCAGACGGGCATCCTGACGTACTGCGCCCCACAGCGGATAACTGCTCAGCAACAGGGAAAGTCCCAGCGCCAGGCAGAGCAGAAAGGTACCGATTTCGGGCATCATGATGATTTATTTCCCGCCTGATAGAGCGACTGCGGGCCGGTGTGATTACTCTTCATCGCGTCTTCAATCTCCGGCGGCGTGTATTTCTCATCATGTTTCGCCAGCACTTCTTTGGCGATAACCTGGTTGCCCGTCGTCAGCACGCCCTGCGCGACAACGCCCTGCCCTTCCCGGAACAGATCCGGCAGGATGCCTTCAAAACTGACGCTGACCACGCCGCGGGCATCATAAAGTTTGAACGATACCGCCAGCGTATTGGGATCGCGCCGGACGCTGCCGGGCATCACCATGCCACCGACTCGCAGTCGCTGGCCCGCTTCAGGCCTCTCGTGCGCCTCGCCTTTGCCGTAGAGGATTTCACCCGGGGTATAGAACAGATCGATGTTTGAGCGCAGCGCATACATCACCAGCGCAGTCGCCAGGCCAAGGCCGAGCAGGATCGCCACTGCCGCATAGAGGCGGTTGCGTCGACGGATATTCACAGTGTCTCTCCTGCCGCGTCAGCCGCGGCTTTTTTCGTTTTCGCCGCCCGGATGCGACGTTCCCGTGCATCACGCTGGCGGATCTCAGCCAGCAGGCGTCGTCGCAGCAACAGGGTATGCAGCGTCAGACCGATAAGCGGAAGCAGCGTGCAGGCAACCGCCAGCCAGACGTAAAAGGCGTAACCGCCCATCGCAAAGAAGGCGTGCCAGGAGGTAAATGCCGGGGTCATGCCTGCTCTCCCTGCTTCGCCACATCTATCGCCCAGGGACGATGACGTTCAGTTAACAGGATCAGGTTGCGCAGCCGCATCAGGGTCAGCGTAATAAACAGCAGCAGATAACCGAGGATCGACCAGCGTAGCGGCGTGCGCATGACCGGCGCAATCGCCTGCTGAAGAATGCCTGACGAACCCTGATGGAGGGTATTCCACCACTGCACCGAGAAGTGAATGATGGGCAGATTGACCACACCAACCAGAATCAGAATACCGGCGGCCCGGCCTGCGGTGCGGCGGTCATCAAAAGCGTGATAAAGCGCGATCACGCCCATATAGAGGAACAGCAGCACCAGTTCCGATGTCAGACGCGCATCCCAGATCCACCAGGTGCCCCACATCGGCTTGCCCCATGCGGAACCGGTGACCAGCGCAATAAAGGTAAAAACCGCGCCCACCGGAGCCATCGCAGCGGAAACCAGATCGGCCATCTTCATCTGCCACACCAGACCAGTAAAAGCGGCGATAGCCATGGAGGCATAGATGCCCATCGACCACATCGCGGCGGGTACATGGATATACATGATGCGAAAACTGTCGCCCTGCTGATAATCAGCAGGGGCAAATCCGAATCCCCAGACCCAGCCCAGCAGCAATGATGCCAGCCCTGCAACGGCAAACCAGGGCACCAGTCGCCCCGAAAATTGATAAAGCCGTTCGGGCCTGGCCAGCTGATGTAACGCTTTCCACATATCAGATGCTCACATTAACGATAAAAGAGTATTGCCGCGTCTTTTACGCGCGGTGGATACAAGCCGGTTACTGCAAAGTAATGCGTAGCGCCGCTGCCGTGGCAAACGGCGCGAGCGTGGCGCTGCCCAGCAGCATCGCGCCGAGAATCGCCAGATAGCCACCAATCGGCAATCCCTGACTGGCCGCCTCCATCGCCGCACTGGCGAAGATCAATACCGGAATCGCCAGCGGCAGCACCAGCAGGCTCAGCAGCACACCACCGCGTCGCAACCCCACCGTCAGACCCACGCCAATCGCACCAAGGAAACTCAGCGTTGGCGTGCCGAGCAGCAGCGTCAGGGCCATCGCCCGCCAGCCATTAAAATCCAGCGACAGCAGTAGCGCGGCCAGTGGCGACAGAATGATCAATGGCACGCCGGTGACCAGCCAGTGCGCCACCACTTTTCCTATGACCGTTACCGGTAGTGGCGTCGGCAGCAGTACCAGTTGCTCCAGCGAGCCATCACTGAAGTCATCGCGAAACAGCCGCTCAAGCGCCAGCAGCGACGCCAGCAGCGCAGCAACCCAGGCCACGCCCGGCGCAATGCTCGCCAGCTGTTGCGGGTCCGGTCCGATTCCCAATGGAAACAGAGTGATGACAATCAGGAAAAACCAGAGCGGATTAACCACATCCGCACCGCCGCGAAAGGCAATGCGCAATTCACGCTGGATGAGGCGAAACAGCATCACTCTGTCTCCATGTCGCCAAGGCGAATTTTACGCACCCGCGCCGCATCCGCAGGCAAATCCTGATGAGTTGTCAGGATCACTGCACCGCCGTTATCGGCATGACGGGCGAATTGCGCCATTAATTTTTCAATTCCCGCTTTGTCGATGGCGGTCAGTGGCTCGTCGAGAATCCAGATGCGGGCCTGACTGAGCCACAGCCGCGCCAGCGCCACCCGACGCTGCTGACCTGCCGACAAGCGGCTGACTGGTACCTCTTCATCGCCAGTGAGATCGACACTTTCGAGTGCTGCAAAGATCTGCGCATTAGTGCAATCGGGATGGTAGAAACGCAGATTTTCCAGCGGCGTGAGCACGCCTTTGATACCGGGACAGTGGCCCAGATAGAGCATCGCCTGATGCCAGGTTTCACGCTGTCGCAGGATCGACTGCTGCTGCCAGCGTATTTCACCCTCTTCCGGACGGCTCAGACCCGCCAGCAGGCGCAATAACGAGGTCTTTCCGGCACCGTTGGGGCCTTCAATCTGCACAATGTCACCAGCAGAGACGCGAAAAGAGAGCCGCCGAAACAGCGATCGTTCGTCGTATGCACAAGTAAGCGTAATGATTTCCAGCATCGAGGGGGGAATCGCACCAGCTAAAAGTGGCCGGGATATTACCACAATGTTGCTGTGGGCCGAAGTGTGAGCCAACGCTCAGTTTCGCTGTCAGTAGCTTATTCGTGCGGTATCGACGGAAGTCTGAATAAAAATGCAGTTCCGAAAAACGTTGTTACGCTTATTCGCACTGGTCGTTACATTATCAGCAAATAAAAAACGGCTACGCTTATTACGCTACAGCACTATCACCAGGAGAAAATATGAAGCCTTCATCAGGTAATGAACAGGGTCCTAACGACGTAGAGAGCGAAGAGAAGGACAAGGGCACTGACATCGAAGTCGATGAGGAGGCATTACCCTCACGCGCTGCGGCGATCCATGAAGAGATTCGTCAGGATGGTGAAAAGGAGCTGGAGCGCGACGGGATGGCGCTGCTCTGGTCAGCTATCGCGGCAGGCCTGTCTATGGGCGCCTCGCTGATGGCTAAGGGAATATTTCAGGTGCATCTTGATGGCGTACCGGGTGCGTTTCTGCTGGAAAACCTCGGTTACACCTTTGGTTTTGTTATCGTCATTATGGCGCGCCAGCAGCTCTTTACCGAAAACACCGTTACCGCCGTCTTACCGGTGATGCACAAACCGACCTGGAGCAATGCGGGTCTGCTGTTACGTTTGTGGGGCATTGTGTTGCTGGGTAACCTGATCGGTACCGCGCTGGGTGCGCTGGCGTTCAATGAGATGCCGATATTTGACGATGCAACCCGTCAGGCCTTTACCCATATCAGTATGAAGGTGATGGAACATACCCCTGGCGAGATGTTTGCCAATGCGGTGATTTCCGGCTGGATTATCGCCACCATGGTCTGGATGTTCCCCTCTGCGGGCGGCGCTAAACTGCTGGTCATTGTGATGATGACCTGGCTGGTTGCGCTGGGCGATCTGGCGCATATCGTGGTGGGCTCGGTCGAAGTGCTCTATCTGGTATTTAATGGCAGCATTAGCTGGCATGAATTTTTGTGGCCGTTTGCCCTGCCGACGCTGCTCGGCAACATTACCGGCGGCACCCTGATTTTTGCATTGATCAGCCATGCGCAGATTCGCAATGACATGAGTGAAGCGGCGGTAGCGAAAGCTAAAGCTGAAAAGCGCAAGCAGGAGAAACGCCGCCAGCGCGAAGAGCAGGAAGGCACGGAGTAGATGGCAAGGCAGATAATTAACTCTGTCTGCCTTTCAGGTCTGTTGGCTAAAGGCAATATGGCTGAAAAACGTTTACTGGAGTGTCTGCTGTAACCGGAAGTGAAGATTCAGAGCCGGGGTGCCGCTTCAGTCTGGGTGACATCCTGGACTTCAGAACAGCTGCTTTCCGCTTTCTGTACGTAATGTTCGCGCGTGCAGAAAGCCGGATTGCTGACGGAATGAGCAAACAGACGGCGATGTAGTGAATCTCATAGCCTGTTTGCGCTATACTGCGCGCCGCAGTCCTCTTAGTTAAATGGATATAACGAGCCCCTCCTAAGGGCTAGTTGCAGGTTCGATTCCTGCAGGGGACACTTTCTGCCATTCTCAGCTTGTCTCTAACAGACTAAGCCCCCTCTAAAAACAGCCAAATTAAAAAATATTCATCCGGCATTGCCTTGTAAAGACTAATGATATTTACATGCTGTTGTGTATCAGACTGCGTATAAACTGGTTCGATATTTTTTCTATACACATACTGCTATCAAATATTCAAATCAAACGCGCTAAACCGCAGGACAAGTCTTACACGCTAAACAATTGCAAAGTTATATCTCTTATGATTGATGTTAATAAGTCAAAGACTGGCCCTTACGATATCGCTTTCTCAGCAAGCCTAAGATGATTTCATTTGGTATCTATGGGAGAGTTTCATTTGCAGAGGCGGGCCGTAAACGCTATGAAGCGCGCGATGTTGGCTAATGGACTTAAGAGATGCACGTAAAGCCAATAAGATAGCGCTGCGTTTCTCACATGAGAAAAGTTTTGAAGCCGTTGCCAGAGCATGGCACAGCGGCAAAAAGTCAACCTGGTAGGATGGCTATACTAAAGAAGTTTTAGACCGTCTTGAACGCGATATTTTCCCTTATGTTGACCACCGCCCCATTGAGTAAATTGAGCCATTTGAACGATTGGCCGCCCTGCAAATGATTAAGAAGCATGGCGTATTAGAGCAGGCCAGCAAGATCCGCCGCCGCTGTGGTGAAGTTCTTCGCTTTGCTGTAGTAACGGGTCGTGTAAAGTATAATTTTGCCCACGATTTAGCTATCGCAATGAACAAGCCTAAACAGAATCACTTCCCATTCCTGACAGAAAAAGAGATTCCTGCTTTTGTTAAAGGGCTAGAAGGCTATCAGGGCAGTTTACTGACTAAATACGCTACTCAGTTACTCATGCTTACTGGTGTCCGCACCATTGAGCTCAGAGAGGCCTCGTGGTGTGAGTTTGATCTGGACAACGCTCTATGGATAATTCCCAAATATCGTATGAAGAAATGTCGCTCTCATTTAGTGCCGCTATCGTCTCAAGCCATTGAGATTTTGAATAAGCTGAAGGTGATATCGGGTAAATATCAACTGGTGTTTCCAGGCAGGAACGACGTTAGAAAGCCAATGAGCGATGCCAGTATCAATAAGGTGATAAAGGTGCTTCGCTATCATGGGCGGTTAACGGGGCATGGTTTCCGTCATATGATGAGCACCATATTGTATGAAAATGGATTCGAAAGTGCATGGATTGAGATGCAACTTGCGCATGTTGATAAGAACTCTATAAGAGGAACGTATAATCATGCGCAATACATATTGGGTAGAAAAAAGATGCTGCAATGGTATTGTGATTTCGTTTTTAACGGTTATTTAGAGTAGTTTCCTTCCTATCTCATTTGAGATTAGCACGCAATTTTGAGGTATGTTCTTCTTACCCTCAATCCTAACAGTATAAACAAAGAGAAAAATTGCAGATTTGACTAGTTTTATTAGTTGCTGAAAATGCTTTTCAAAAGACTCTTTCTCAATAAACTTTATATCTTTAAAAAATGAGTATGACTCATAAAGATCTTTAATTACACCTTTCTCATGAATAACTAAGAAATTATGTTCCAAATCATTCCGCCAAGATTTAAAGAAAGACAACTCACCATTAGTATCGTTTAAATCCATTGCAATGCTATAAAGGCCCATCAACCCTTTATTGTTAATCTTATTAAATTTCTCCCTCCGCTTATCATCTTTTAACTGCCAAAAATTATTAAAGTATATATTTCCACTCCGAGGCTTTACATCAAATAGTTCACAAAGCGCCACTGCTATTTTGTCCAGAATCCCAAAACACATTCTGAATGAAGTTCTTAACTTTTCAACATTTGAATATAAAACCTCTCCATTAAACAATTCTGAATAGCAGGACTCTTCTTCATCGCCGACAAATACGTCTCCACTAGAATATTCGAAAAACAAACGTCTTGATAAAGAATACTCGGCTTTTAAACGATTAAGCACCATCTCCATTGGAATGATAAATTCACCAAATACTCCCTCTTCTGTGGTAGCAATTGTAATATTATCTCTTGATGCTGCATAGCAGTTGCAGTAGAGTGAATGGTCAGAAAGCATCAGATTTTTATCTATACAAAACTTTTGATATGGGCTAAGTTTTAAATACTCTTCTAAACTAAGATTCTCATCCATTAAATCATCTTCATCTATCAAATTACTTTGGCAAATTTCTTTTAAAGTTTCGTCGAGACATTCAATCTTACTATTATATGTTGAAACCCATGTATGGATGCATTTCCCTGTCTCTATAGCTTTTACATATCCTAGCCTAATTTCCTTGAGCATCTTAATAGAATATGTCGTTGAAAGATCGTTTAAAAGTTCCAATGCTGCAGAACGATTAACCCATGCCTGAGGTATAGTTTCATCTATAGACAAAGCTGTATCGTAATAATCAATAGCTTCTGATATGCGATATTGTTTTTTTAAGGCGTTAGCTAAATTCACCATTAACTCAGGAGGAATACTACCTTCATCAAGTGCATACTTATAAGACATCCAAAAACAATTTTTCACTTCATTAAGCAAAATAACATCATCAAAATTTATCTGGTTACTGATATTTATATTTGAAATACAGTTTAGCCCATTAGCCAAATTATAAAAGTAAGAGGATGGGGAAATAATAGCCAGAATGTCTCTTTCATGTTCCTTTAATATTTCAACCCCTGACTTGATCACATTTACTTTTTGACCAAACCCTCCTGCATCGATTAGATAGCCAGCAATATTGCTAATAATTGAGAATTTAACCTCATATTTAATATCAAACTCAGGCAAGCAGTTTAATAATTCATAACAAATATTTGATGCTTTATCAAAATCACCAGAATCAATAAACCCTCCAACAGAATTGATTTTGGCAATAAAAGTATTCTCATCCATAATTGTACCTTAAGTCATTTTAGCTTTTAAAATGAATTACTTTCAATAAATAATAGAAACAATGAAACCTTCAAATATATCTTTCAAAAACTTCATGAGCGCAAGAGGATTATGATTTCAAACAATCATATTCGCAATGTCAAAAATCATATTTCCACGAAAACGGCGCTACACCGCACCCGCCTGCGGTTTCGTATCAAGAAATTATTTTAGTTTTGCTTTTACTCCAAAGCACTATCTCCGCCCGCGGTAGCAAAGGATTTACAGCTCATACCATTAACTAAAATCGATGAAAGGAATTCCAATTTTTTTCAGTTTTGCAACAGCCTCAATTCATTAAAATTGCGATTAACATTTTGATATTAAGTAATATTATTTTTTACGTGACTAAGAAAACCAATTTTATGCATGGTGTAAAAACTTAATCTATTGATATTTAATTACTTTTTTAGAATGACTACTGAAATTCTTTCATCGTAAAAAATAAGCCGGGCACGGACGTTCTGCCCAACATAGTAGTTAACCCTTAATCTCTCTCTGAACAACTCAAGCATTTGTTTACATTCATCCTGCCCAAGTGCGTTAAGCTGCTCCCTTACCCTTCCATCCCCTACTAACGCATTGGGATTGATGGTATGTGAAAACGAGACGTTCATTACAAAGGTGTGCACACATTCCAGACTGGTGCACTGGCAGTAAACATCCTACAGCTGTGGATGCTTTCTGTTGGTTTTGCGTATCGTTGCGTTTGTCAGGCAAACCAGGTATATCACCTAGTCGCAGCTTACCACTTCAGATCAAAAGCAGTATGATTTAATTATAACTATTCAGTTTCTATCTTTGGCAGAATAGCCTGTAGACCATGATGGTGAACATCCATTATTCTATATCCTTTAATCCGTATTGGATAATAATGATCTTACAAACTAACAAGCCAGACTCTGATTTTATGAGAATATTAAAATCACATTATCTGTTTTAAAAAATGTCTGAAAATTGAATTATAGGTTAATGAAAAAAACCAAAACAGAATACTCTTAAATTCACATCTAGCTGATTGAAAGATAATGTAATTTTTTCTGGCAACCTCCAGTACTCATGAGTTATGATCGGTCTAAACTTACAGCTTTGGTGACAATATGAATACTTTTGAAATTGAAAAAAATCTTGCTGAAAACGGTTTCAATGCTAAAGATATTGCAGCTTTAAGAATGCAAGCCGAAAAAAGTGGGACTACTTATCCAGCTTTGCTTAAAGAGCTTAGTATTCGTTTTATCACTTCAATGTTCCTGGTAGTCATTCTCGCTGTTGTCTGGATTTACACGATCATGTACAAGGATAGCCTCGCTATTACCTCATACTCAATAACAATGCTAATCATAGCTCCAATTTTTTACATTTTCACGCCGATGAAGTTGGGCTATAAATCATTCCGTTATACAAGAAAAAAGTGATTTATTTTTTATTATCGTATATTGATTTCAGAGCCGAATAGTCATTATATATTTCTACACCTAACTCAAAACGGCTCATATCTTTGACACCCCGTACAAAATCAGAATTAATGTAGTAAAAAAGACGAAATGCTTCAGGTTTTCTTATCAGCCTGAACATGCCGTACGCAGAGAGAGCAAGATCCATACTGCTGTAAGCAATTTCACCTGTTTTTTGATCGAAACCTAAAAATTTTGCTGCTCCAATGTAACCGTCTTTTAAGAAACCCTGGGCGTCGTTTTTTCCTGTAATAACATTCATCACACCTTCCTGAACGCCATTCACGCCATGTAGTGTGAGCATCGCACCAAATCCAACCCCTATTATATTCCCGGTTGCAGCTGATGCGGCCATGACTCCAAACCCAGCCACTACCTGTAACCCACTCAGCACGACTCCAACACCATTGATTACATAACCCCAGAAATCACCTTGCTGAACGAATTGTACTGAAGCATGCAATGCCGCCTGACCTGTCCGAAGAAGCTGATCTTGTCTCATGAGATTACGATGCTCTTCTTTCAGATTTTGTATACATTGCTGGCATTCTTCATCTGTGGCACCTGAACGGATAGTATCCATCTGAGCATTAACAAAAATCTTCACTTCATCCTGAAACTGAATCCTATTGTAACCATCAGACAGGTGAATCAAAGAGTAGTGATTTGATGTATTAAGCAGCTGATTAGCCTCAGCATTAGCCATAGTCAGAAAGTAATCCTTGAATCGGTCTGGTTTCCAGTAGTCCATGACTGTGCCTTTATGTCATTATACTCATCGTTAAGTTTATTTAATCAGATTCCCCTTCTCAGGGAAAGCAAAAGGACCAGCTATGAGTACAGATCTTTTCTTAAAAATCGACGGCATTACAGGCGAATCACAGGACAGCAACCATAAAGGCTGGATTGCTATTGAATCTTTCACGTGGGGTGCAAACCAGCCAGGGAACATGTCGGTTGGGGGTGGCGGTGGTGCAGGAAAGGTTCAGTATCGCGACCTATCAGTTCAGGCACTCATTGACAAAGCTACTCCAGCAATTATGCGCTATGTATCCAACGGCAAGCATGTAGGCAAGGTTGAGCTTTCGGTATGTAAAGCCGGAGGAAGCCAAATTGAGTACTGTCGCATTACGCTTGAAGACGTCCTCATCACCAATGTGGTTTTCAATGGCACTATAAATCGTGATCTGATCGGAGTCTCATATCAGTTCCAGGCATCAAAAGTCAGGACACAGTATTGGGAACAGTCAGCGAGTGGCGGCAAAGGCGCTGAAACTCAGTCAGGGTGGGATATTAAAGGTAACAAAGAACTGTAATATCTCAGGAACGTTGGGTATTTTAGCACATGCTAAATCTTGTTATTTATTTAAGGTGTCATTAAAAAAATGGCACCTTCGTATTTTATCAGGCAGCAATTACGTCTCTAAAATTATAATTATTAATTCGATAAGGCAGTCTTAAAGAAAGTTATTAATCATTATAAAAGTTAAAATTCACATATTAAGACAAAGTTAGAATAAATTTTTATGCTCTGAAAAAATCATTAAACATTGGTTCAATGTTAATTCAAAAATCAGATAGTTTATTCGGCTTAATATCAGTATTTATAACGGCAAGTTCAGAAATTTCATCGACTCCCTCGCCGACATGCCGAAGCCGTCATGCCATAAACCTGCCGGAAACGATGGCTGAAATGCGCAGAAGAGTGAAAACCACACTGAAGCGCTATCTCAGTCAGCGTCAGGTCGGGCCGAGCAAGCAATCTTCGCGCACGATCCATACGACGACGCATCACAAACTGGTGCGGCGCTTCGCCAGTGGTGTGACGGAACATACGGGCAAAATGAAACTCACTCAGCGCCGCTTCCTGCGCCAGCACAGACAGGGTTAATGGCTGGTCGAGATGGGTTTCAATAAATTCCAGAACACGCCGTAACACCACGGGAGCCAGTCCGCCCCGCATCTGTGGTAGTTGCCATTTAACCTCACTGTAGTGCTGCAACAGATGGGTCAGAAGCAGGGTTGATGCGCTGCTCAGCGTCAGCTGACTGGCGGGCTGTTGCCAGTCGCTGCTCAGCAGAAAGTGCCGATAAAGCTGGGTAATTCGGTCATCAGCGGAAAAGACTTTCTCATGCAGATTTAACTGCGCCGGGCTGCGGTCCCAGACCTGTTCGGCCAGATGCCGCAGCTGATCCTCGCTGCAATAGAGATGAACAAAAGCGAGGTCGGCACGCAAATCCCAGGTTGATTCCGTGCCTGCGGGCATCAGACAGAAGCGATCCGGTGCGCCACCGTTACGCCAGCCGTGCGCTGTTTTATGCCAGGTATCGTAGCCGCCCGCCACATAAAGACTCAGCGTGTGATGATCGCTCAGGTTGGTAACGCGATCGCCACTATTAAACCAGGCGGCCAGCTGAATGCCATTATTGAGTTGTACCTGATCGCGCAGTTGTGCTTTGTGGCGTTGCAGCATTTCAAAGGTCTGATAGGTACGCATCGGATATATCAGTTCAGATAAACAGAGGGCCAGTTTACGGATTGTGGGGGACAGAAAACAGGTCACATCGGGACGGAGGATAAAAATGCGCAAGATTTTGCAAACCCGGCGCAATCCGCAGCAAGACCCATGCGCGTTACCAGTGCAGACTCGGCGTTTTGTGGTGGAGAACCTGGCAATGAACCTGTTTTTGTATCTCTCTGTCGTGCTCATCTGGGGCACAACCTGGATTGCGATCTATGCACAACAGACTGCTGGCATGGGGGCCGTGACTGTTGCCGTGTTCTGGCGATTTTTACTGGCTTCACTGGTCATGTTATTGCTGCTTAAGCTGATAAAACGACTGCACAGGCTGACGCTGCGCGATCATCTTTTCTGCATGCTGCAAGGCTGCTGCGTCTTTGGCTTCAATTTTGTCTGTTTCTATTACGCTTCAGGCTATATCAGCAGCGGACTGGAGTCGGTCATTTTCTCTATGGCGGTGATGTACAATGCGATAAACAGCTGGATCTTTTTCCATCAGCGCCCTTCCCCGCGTCTGATTCCGGCGATCGTGCTGGGCATGGCAGGCATCGTTGCGCTGTTCTGGCACGATCTGCGCAGCACGCAGGCCTCTGCCGGGCTGATGTGGGGCATTGGTTTAAGTGCGCTGGGCACGCTGGGATTTTCATTTGGCAATATGATCAGTCAGCGGCATCAGCGTCTGCAACGTGACGTACTGACAACTAACAGCTACGGCATGTTGTATGGCGCGCTGATGATGGCACTGGTCTCACTGCTACAGGGTGTTTCACTACAGCCAATATGGAATGTCCAGTGGATTGGCGCATTAACCTATCTGGCTATCGTTGGATCGGTAATGGGTTTCGGTGCCTACTTTACGCTAGTGGGACGTATCGGCGCCAGTCGGGCTGCCTATACAACGGTCCTGTTTCCACTGGTTGCGCTGGCACTCTCGACCCGCTTTGAGGGGTATGAGTGGCATGTCAGCGCCATCCCTGGCCTTGTCATGATTCTGCTGGGCAATATCGTGATGTTTGCCCGCTGGCCGGCAAGCCGTTGCCGTGTAGTCATCTGACGCGGAGGCGGGCTCCGGCCCGCGTCCGAACAGGCATTATGCCCACTGCTGCTGAAGAAGTTTTTGTGGTTGATTGATCGCTTTACGCGCAATCCAGTAGAGCAGAACACGCTCATCGTCACTATCACGATCGGCCATCGACAGCAGTTTTAATGCCAGCGTCGATTTGGTCACAGGCTGCTGTTCTGTACTGAGTTCAATCACCGCCTGACCGATGATGCAGCAAACTTCGTCCTCACTGGTGGTGGATTCATATGTCCGGTCTTTCATATTTCCTCCTGATAAGTGAACTATCAGCCTGGCAAAAGATCCGGAAGGCTGCTCACATAACCGGCTCGCTGAAACATTCTATTACGGGTGGTTACGCTTATTTATTAAGCTGCCGCTTTGGTTACTTTTAACGCAACGCTGCGTTATCGCTGCAGACCTGCGTTGTGTCATTCATACCGCCTGAATGGCATTTCATTCCCTGAGACGTTCCGTTCATACCTTTGTTGCTCACGCGCGCGAACCACTGCTTTATTCTGACCGCAGTTTCCAGATTCCCGAACGGGAGAGATAAATTATGAACCAGACTCAACAGGCGTCTTACCAGCGTTCCCGCTGGCTTACATTGTTCGGAACGGTAATCACTCAGTTTGCGCTAGGGTCAGTTTATACATGGAGTTTGTTCAACGGCCAGTTGTCACAGAAGCTTGATGCACCGATCAGTCAGGTCGCATTTTCCTTTGGCCTGCTGAGTTTAGGTCTGGCTATCGCCTCTTCACTGGCCGGAAAATTACAGGAACGTTTTGGCGTACGCCGCGTCACAATTGGTGCGGGTGTACTGATGGCTTTGGGCTTCTGGCTCACCGCGCACGCAAATAACCTGATGATGCTCTACTTCAGTGCCGGGCTGCTGGTCGGTCTGGCCGATGGTGCCGGTTACCTGATGACGCTGTCAAACTGCGTGAAATGGTTCCCTGAACGTAAGGGGATGATCTCGGCCTGTGCAATTGGCGCTTACGGCCTTGGCAGTCTGGGATTCAAGTTTATCTGCGGAGCACTGCTGGCAACGGTCGGTCTGGAGCAGACCTTTATGATCTGGGGCGTGCTGGCCATGTCGATGATTATTCTCGGTGCGCTGCTGATGCGTGAAGCGCCACTGCAGCAGACCGGGACCACCGCCCAAGGTCAGCAACATGCGCGGGATTACACGCTGGCACAGTCAGTGCGTCTGCCGCAGTACTGGATGCTGGCGCTGATGTTCCTGACCGCCTGTATGAGCGGCCTCTATGTGATAGGGGTTGCCAAAGATATCGGCGAAGGTCTGGTGCATCTCTCCACGCAGACTGCTGCCAGCGCGGTAACGGTAATTGCGATTGCCAATCTGAGTGGTCGTCTGGTGCTGGGTGTGCTCTCAGACAAAATGCTGCGTATCCGGGTCATTTCGCTGGCGCAAATTGTGTCGCTGATCGGGATGAGTGTGCTGCTGTTTACCCGGATGAATGAGGTCACCTTCTTCCTGTCACTCGCCTGTGTGGCCTTTAGCTTTGGCGGGACCATCACGGTGTTCCCATCACTGGTCAGTGACTTTTTCGGCCTCAACAACCTGACAAAAAACTATGGCCTGCTCTACCTGGGCTTTGGTATCGGCAGCGTGCTGGGTTCGCTGGTCGCCTCACTGTTTGGTGGTTTCACTGTCACCTTCAGCCTGATTATGACATTGCTGGTCATCTCCCTGTTCCTGTCGCTCACCATCCGACTGCCACAGAGTTCCGTCACAGCAGAGCCGGTGTTGCAGCGCCACTAACTTCATGGACAACGACCACGGGCCGCCATTGCGCGGCCCGTTAACATTCAGCCGCGGAATAGCGGCTCTGCTATTCCCGCCACCGCGACGTCCACGGCAAAGATATCGCCTGACTGCGGATAGCGTGCCAGTTCCTCTTCCGTGCGATCTTCCCGTGAACTGGTGATAAACAACGTTTTAAGATCGGCACCGCCAAAGGACACCATGGTTGGCCACTTCACCGGCAGCAGGATCTCATCAACGATTTCGCTGCTCTGCGGATCGATACGTACCACGCGTCCGCCATCAAACTGTGCTGACCAGTAAAAACCTTCGCTATCCACCGCGGCACCATCCGGTAAACCCCCTTTCGCGTCAAAACGACGGAACAGCGTGCGCTCACCCGGTTCGCCCTGCTCGCTTAACGGATAACGATAGAGCGCCTCATTCGGCGTATCGCTGTGATACATCCATTGCCGGTCCGGAGAGAATGCCAGTCCGTTGGAAATTTTAATGTCCTGCGCCTTCACTTCCAGCTTCAGGTCAGGCGTCACGCGGCATAACAGACCGCCATTTTTATCCTGCGGTTCCCACAGACTGCCGCACCAGAAGTTACCCCACGGATCCACACGGCCATCATTAAAGCGACTTTGCGCGGCCACACCGGGATTCTCTGCGATCTTTTTCTCTGGTTTACCCTGCGCATCCAGCAGCCAGACACCATTGCGCAATGCGGCTATCAGCCCGCCCTGCTCACGCAGACCGATGCACCCTACCTCTTCCGCCTGCGGGAAGGTCTGCAATTCACCGCTGACCGGATCAAAACGGTGAATGGCCGGTGCCAGAATATCGACGCAATAGAGCACCTGTTCTTCTGATGACCAGAGCGGGCATTCCCCCAGTTCAGCCTGTAACGCCAGAATATTTTTTACGTTATGCGCCATGTTTCTCTCCCATTGAAATGACATGCTAATAATGTAGTGGTAAAAACTTTCAAATGAGAATTATTTTCGCTTGATTTTAAGACTATTCTCTTTGATAGTATTTGTTATTCAGCTCATTCCGATTCCCTTATTTCCTGCCGCGGCGAAATACAGCGCTCTGAAATATTCCGTCATATCTTATTAAATAACTCTACAAAGCCTGCATCTTCACTCCACTTTTCCAGCGTAGTGTCGTAGTCATTGAAAAAGAGGAGAGGCTTCCGATGAAGAGATTAATTAAAGTCACTTCGGTGGTTGCGCTGATGACATTACTAAGCGGTTGTATCATCAGCCCCAGACACGACAATGGCTGGCACCGCGGGGGTGGCGGCGGATATCATGGAGGCTACTATGGAGGTTATCACGGTGGGTATCATGGCGGTCACCATCGCCACTAACGGGCAAAGATGTCACACAGCATAAAATAAAAGCAGTAAACTTTAAGGGCGGGATAATTATCCCGCCCGTTTCATTTAGCTTTTCAGCGCATAATTACACTGGAACCAGACTTTCTTCAGCCCCGGAATATGACTTTCCTGGGCAGGCAGCGCCTCAACTTTATCAAATCCTTTATTACTGCAGTAATTCGCCAGATCGATATCCATTGCATCCCGATTGACCTTTGCCGGGTCAAAACGGTACTGCACGGTATTCGAGCTGGGATCTTCATCAACGCGTTCAAATGCCCCGGGTTTGCTGGCAGTACATCCACTCAGCAGAATCAGCGCCAGTGCGCCGGTAATTAATTTTTTCATTTAGTTATCCTCACGTTGCCGCGCAGTGTATGACGCAGCATGCCACGCATCCATAGGATTAATGCGCGAAAAAACAAAACTTGAGAAGCTTTTACCAATTAATGTAATACGATTAAACGGCTATCACTATCATGTCGGAAGTGACAGGATGTAATCAGACCAAACGAAGACTGCACCACACCAGGAAATGCCAAAAATAAAAATCTGTTCCTCTCTCTTCCCTGCCCGCGCTTAGCGGGCTTTTTTTCGCCCGCTAAACAGGAGTTTACTGACCGGTCAGTGCCACCATTCTACGTAACAGGTTAGCAGCGCGCTTGTCAGGTAATGCCAGAATGGCACTGTAGAGATCTATCGACATGGCACACAGCGAAGAGCGATCCACCGCCGTGTCGGCAGGCATATTCAGCTGCTGCAGTTTGTCGCCCCACTTCAGATAAAGCCGGCCAACAATCTTTTGCAGATCATCCTGCGCCTGCGTCTTATCAAGGGGCTGTTCGGGTGGCGGGCTATTGAGCAGCAGCAGCTCCATGGCATCGGCCTCTTTCTGATTCAGAGACGCTGGGAGTGTGGTCTGCAAATTGATGCCACCACTCACCTGCGGATAGAGATAACGGAAGCAGAGGCCCGGATCGATGTGGTTCAGCGCCCGCATCTCTTCCACCGAGATGCTGATATAGTTAACGACCGCCGCATCGGTTCCGCGCATCAGTCGCTGATTGATCACCTCAATCAGCCAGCCACGCAGTTCACCTGTCGCCCTGTCAGGCTGCTCGCCCGCACGGATCCGCCGGGTCAGCTCCTGAGTCAGCAACAGCCATAACGCCGGTTCCTGCGTCTGCAATACCCGATAGCCAGGCATCTTTGCCAGCTGATTCACCGCCTGCTCATGCTGAGCAGTCTGCTGCTGCTGCGGCGCGACCCAGCTGAACCAGAGCAGATTTGCCAGTATCAGTGGCAGCAGAAAGAGGATCAGCCCCTGCCACAAACGCAGCCGCGTGGTTTTGATCAGCACAATGACGATCAGCGCCAGCAGCGCAAACGCGGCCAGCGTAATAAAAAGCAGAGAATTCATGCTGCGGGATCAATCCTTACGCACATCGATCAGCACAGGGCAGTGAGCACGCTCAATAACTGATGCGCTAACCGAGCCTTTTAATAGCCGATTAAAAGAGGAGAGATGGCGACGTCCCATGATAATCATACTGGCCTTAAGCTGTTGCGACTGGGCAACGATGGTGTCTGCTGCGTCCCCCGCCAGGATCATGCCACGCGCATTAATGCCCGCACGCAATAACGGTGCCAGCGCATGGCGCACCACCATTTCCGCCGTATTCTGCTCATCCTGCGCCGCCACAAAATCGGCCGGATCTTCACCCGCATCGATTTCCATCGGCTGATTACACGAGGAGTAGGCAGGATCCACGCAGCACAGCACCACTACATCAGCGCGATGCGCCAGCGCTTCTTCAATAGTTAAGGCAACCACTTTCTCCGCCACCGGAGAGTGATCAATGGCCATCAGCAGGGTTTTCATCAGATGCTTATCCTTCTATCGCGGCGACTTTGCCGATTTCACGCACCAGCGCCTCTTTGCACTTCAGCATCTCGTCACGAAAACGGGCTTCGTGACGCAGAAAACGTGCAGAGGGCACCAGCAAAGAGACAGAAAAGCGACCAAACAGCGTATCCAGCGCAAACGCCATGGTAGAAATACCTTCCAGCGTTTCACCGCGATCCACGGCGATACCGGTTTCGCGCACTTCCCTGATAAGTTGCAGCAGCTGCGGCAGGGTTTTCACCGTCATATCGGTTAACTCCTGCCAGGCGTCACCGACGATCGTCCGCACATCTTTTTCACACTCCAGCGCCAGCAGTGCCCGTCCACCGGAGGTGCTGTAGAGCGGCAGATTGAGTCCCATATGTGGAACGACCCGCAGCTCCCGCGACGCCACCACGTGATGAATAATCGCCAGCTGGCTGCCGCTGGCACGCGCCAGTGAAACCGTCTCATTGGTGTCGGAAGAGAGTTTTTCCAGCAACGGACTGACCAGATCGACCACATCGGTATGCACGCTGGAAATCAGTTTTAACAGTGCCGGCCCCAGGCGCAGTCCGCCTGCCCCGCTGCTGCGCACCAGCTCGGCGCTGTCGAGCGCGGCAACGATGCGCTGCACCGTTGAACGGGGCAGTTCTACTGCCTGAGCTATCTCGCCGAGGCTCATGCCGCCCGGCTGTTCGCCCAGCGCATTAAGAATTTTTGCCGCACGGGCGATAACCTGAATGCCGCCCGTTTTTTCATCCTCACGGCTGGAGGGTTGATGTGCCATAGCGTCGTCCTGTTTGAGCTGCCTTACTGTAGCGCGAAAGCCGCACTTTTTACAGTCTGTACCACATTGCAATACAGCATACCGGGATGTAATATTACGCCCTGTATCACATCGCAGTACACTGCATCATAATAACGAGATCGCCTGCAATGAACGCTAAGCCTGCCGCCGCGCCGGCCCCTCATCCTTTTACACTGCGACTGGCGCTTGGCCTGGTCGGCGTGCTCATTGCTGCCCTGACCTCCGGGCTGAACGATCGCGTCAGTGATATCGCGCTGGCAGATATCCGGGCTGCTATAGGCATCGGTTACGATCAGGGTAGCTGGATTATTTCCGGTTATCAGGCGGCAGAAGTCGCTGCCATGATGATCGCGCCCTGGTTTGCCGTCACTCTGTCGCTGCGGCGTTTCACACTGGGCGTATCGGCAGGATTTATGCTGACCGGCATTCTGCTGCCGCTGGTGCCGGATCCGACGCTTTTTATCAGCCTGCGCGTACTGCAGGGTCTGTTCGGTGGTGCACTGCCGCCAATGCTGATGACCGTCGCCCTGCGCTTCCTGCCGCCGCCTTTTAAGCTGTTTGGCCTGGCGGGCTATGCCCTGACCGCGACGTTTGGCCCCAATATGGCGGCCTCACTGGCGTCGTTATGGACCGATCATGTCAGCTGGATGATGGTGTTCTGGCAGGTCGTGCCATTCATGCTCATTGCCATGGTGCTGATTAGCTGGGGGATACCGCAGGACCCGCTGCGTCCGGAACGCTTTCAGCAGATCGATCTGTTTGGCATGGTGACCGGCTGCAGCGCGGTTGCGCTGCTGGTTCTGGTGCTGACTCAGGGTGAGCGTCTCGACTGGCTGAACTCGCCATTGATCGCCGGTATGCTGCTGACCGCGCTGCCGCTGCTGCTGGTTTTCCTGATTAATGAGTGGTTTCACCCGCTGCCCCTGTTTAAATTGCAGATGCTGCGGCGGCCCAATCTGGCGCACGGCTTGCTGGGACTGGCCTGCGTGCTCATCCTTGGTCTGTCAGGCTCCGCCCTGCCGTCGGCCTATTTTGCGCAGGTCAGCGGCTTTCGTACCCTGGAGTTTGCCCCGCTGGCGCTGACGGTCGGCCTGCCGCAACTGCTGATCGCACCGCTGATTGCGGCCCTGCTGAATATTCGCTGGATTGACTGCCGCTGGATGCTGACGGCGGGCGTCGGCCTGCTGGTAACGTCCTGTCTGCTGGGCTCGCAAATCACCAGTGAGTGGGCGCGCCAGAACTTCTGGCTGCTGCAGATTCTTCAGGCGTTCGGGCAACCGATGATTATTCTGCCGATACTGATGAGCGCCACCAGCGTGGTAGCCCCGCCAGAAGGCCCGTTTGCCTCGGCGATGTTCAATACGGTACGCGGCTTCTCCAGCATTACCGCCTCCACGCTGGTTGAGGTTTTCCTCTCCCATCGTGAGCAGTTTCACTCCAGTGTTCTGATTGATCAGGCCGCCAGCCGCAGCTGGCTGATGACCGCGCCAGCGGCCGATCAGGCCAGTCGCAGCCTGCCGCTGTTGCCGGATGGCAGCATCAGCGCCAGCGATAATCTCAGCGGATTTGCCACGCTGGTTCGTCATCAGGCCACAGTACTGAGTCTGAGCGACAGCTGGCTGATGCTGACCGGTTTTGCCGCCTGCCTGTTACTGCTTACCGCCATCCTGCCAAAACGGGTCTGGCCGCCTCAAACTTTGCTTCAAAACCCCTCCCGGAATAACTGAATATGCGTGCTTTCGAAATGAAAAGAACTCTGGTGCTCACACTGCTGCTGCTGGTGTTACTGGCCATCGCTTTTGCAGTCTGGTCACTGATGAGCGGCAACGATCACCGCACCAACGACGCTTACGTCAATGCGGATTACACTCTGGTCGCGCCAAAAGTCTCCGGCTACATCAGCAATGTGCAGGTGCAGGATAATCAGCAGGTCAAAGCCGGTCAGCTGCTGGCAACGCTGGACGACCGTGACTATCGTGTGGCACTGGAGAGTGCCGAGGCTGACCTGCAGGTGAGTCAGGCGAAACTGCTGAGCAGCCAGGCCCAGCTGGAACAGCAGCAGTCGGTGATTGATCAGCAGAAAGCCAGCGTCGCGGCCAGCCAGGCGTCCGCGCAGTATGCCGGTCAGAGCGCGGATCGCTACAACCGACTTTATAAAAGCGGTACCGTAGCCGCCGACGATCAGCAGAAATCCAGCGCTAACCAGCGCTCGGCGCTGGCAGCGGTGCATCAGAGTCAGGCTGCGCTGGCGTCGGCAGTGAAACAGGTCGGCGTATTACAGGCTGCGGTACGTTCAGCGGAAGCGGATGTCGCAGCGGCTAAAGCCAGCGTCGATCAGGCCAGGCTGAACCTTTCCTACACGCGAATCACGGCGCCCGTTGACGGCATGGTCGGTCAGCGCTCAGTGCGGATCGGCGCTTATGTGTCAGCCGGAACCCGTCTGCTGGCGGTAGTGCCCCTGCAGCAGACCTACATTACGGCTAACTACCTTGAGACGCAGTTAAGCGATGTGCGTCCGGGTCAGCGGGTGCAAATCCGCATCGATGCCCTGCCAGGCAAGACCTTTACCGGCCATGTGGACAGTATTGCACCGGCCACCGGCGCAACTTTTTCCGCAATTGCTCCCGATAACGCCACCGGCAACTACACTAAAGTCGTTCAACGTCTGCCGGTTAAAATTGTGCTGGATAGTGACCAACAGCATCTGGCTCAGTTACGTGTCGGCATGTCGGCGATCCCGGAAATCCAGGTGCCGTAAAATTGTGAGCAATATCTCAGAACGGACCTATTTCATTTAGGCAGGATTACGCGTAAATTAGCGCCTGATCCTGTTCTGAGTTATTCAGATCGACCCGGAAATGAGCAGACCATTACTGAAATGGCGATCTCTTTTCCACAGCTGTTCGCGTTGCACTGGTTTGGGATCGCCATCATCGTAACCGCTCAGAGGAGTTGCTTTGTGAAATATGCCTTGATGGGAATATCTTTTTTCGCGTTACTTTGGTTCGGAACCTTTGTTCTGCTGCTGAAGTAATGGCGTGACAGTGCCGCCACGGGGCGACCATTGCGTCGCCCCTGCTGGCTGTCAGTGCTCTTCTTCTGTTTTCATGCTGCCTGGCAATACGCCATCGGCGCGAAACATCGCTTTAATTCCCCGTACCGCCTGACGAATGCGATCGCTGTTTTCAATCAGTGCAAAACGCACGTGCGTATCACCATAGTCGCCAAACCCGATACCGGGCGAAACACAGACTTTCGCCTCCTGCAGCATATGTTTGGCAAACTCCAGCGACCCCAGATGTGCATAGTGGTCCGGAATTTTTGCCCAGACGTACATCGAGGCTTTCGGGTTATCCACCATCCAGCCCGCTTCATGCAATCCCTTGACCAGCACATCACGACGGCGTTTGTACTGCTCTGCAATGTCGCGGACACACTGCTGATCCCCTTCCAGGGCTGCAATTGCCGCCACCTGCAGCGGCGTAAAGGTACCATAGTCATGGTAACTTTTGATCCGTGCCAGCGCGGCGACCAGCTCTTTGTTGCCCACCATAAAACCGATGCGCCAGCCCGCCATGTTGTAGCTTTTTGACAGGGTGAAGAACTCGACGGCGACATCACGCGCACCTGGCACCTGCATAATCGACGGCGCTTTCCAGCCATCGTAGACGATGTCGGCATAGGCCAGATCGTGGATCACCAGCACGTTGTATTGTTTTGCCAGCGCAATCACCCGCTCGAAGAAGTCGAGTTCCACACACTGTGCGGTGGGATTGGATGGGAAGCCAAGGATCATCATTTTTGGCTTGGGGTAGCTCTCACGAATGGCGCGTTCCAGCTCATTGAAGAAGTCGACACCCGCCACCAGCGGCACTGAGCGCACCTGCGCTCCAGCGATTACCGCACCGTAGATATGAATCGGATAGCTGGGGTTCGGTACCAGCACGGTATCACCATGATCCAGCGTCGCCAGCATCAGGTGCGCCAGTCCCTCTTTGGAGCCGATAGTGACAATCGCCTCAGATTCAGGATCGATCTCCACCTGGTAACGATCGGCGTACCAGCGCGAGATCGCCCGGCGCAGACGCGGAATGCCGCGTGAGGTGGAATAACCGTGGGTGTCGTCGCGCTGCGCTACCTGGCATAACTTTTCGACGATGTGCGGCGGGGTCGGGCCATCAGGATTCCCCATTGAAAAGTCGATGATATCTTCACCGCGCCGGCGCGCAGCCATCTTCAGTTCAGCAGTAATGTTGAAAACGTAAGGGGGTAAACGTTCAATACGTGAGAAACGACGGGGTGTGCTGTTATCAGCCATGATGTCCTCTGGATTACGTAAGCGCCCGGACCGTCCGAGCGACGCGGGTCACTGCGGTGACCCGTTACGAACATAACGCGGTGAGGATCATTTTGTCGAGGGGGCAGAAAATATTTTTATTTTTGCGGATTCAGTCGTCCCAGCAGCCAATCGTTCACCCAGCAGCCGTTCAGCAGATAATTATCCCGTAGCGTGCCCTCCAGCTGGAAGCCGTTTTTCTCCAGAATCCGGCGTGACGCCCAGTTACCTTCAACCACCATCGCCTTGAGTTTATGGAAGTCGGCTTCGAGCAGAAACTGACACAGCGCCGCCAGCGCCTCGCTGCCATAGCCCTGTCCGCAGTGGCGATGCAGCAGCATATAACCCACCTCGGCCTGACGGTGTGGCTCCCATTCCGGGCTGCAGCCAAACAGGCCAATCGGCTCACCGCTGTCGCGTCGTCGTGCCACCAGGCAGAGCATATGAAAACTGCCTGGCTGCCACGGAGCCAGACGCTCGGTGAAGCGCTGGCGAATATCCGCTTCATCAGGGATCTCGCTCACCCAGGTCATGGTGTCACGATCTTCATGGACGGCACGAAACAGTTGCCAGTCTTCTGGCTGTAATTTATTCAGGGTTAATCTGGCGGTGACAAGTTGCATCTGCTGCTCCCGATGGGCGCGGTTTTCCAGCGGTCGCTGGCGCGCGTCATCGCGCAACATAGCAAAACGGCATCACAGCGACCAGCACTGGCAGGATGAAAAACTGTTCCCCTTTATTGTGCTCAACCTTTCCTCTTTTTATGCCCAGGCCATAAAAATTGATCTGAAACACGAAGTCCCGGCGTGATTGTGCGGGGCGCTAGCGGTTCGCGATCACATTTTTTATCATAGAGACACTTTCCATTGCCGACGAGCCGCCTGTGTCCTCCCACTTCACGATGTTACTGGCAGTATTTGACCGCGCCGCCCTGATGTTGATCTGCCTGTTCTTCCTGACGCGCACCCGCCCGTTTCGTCAGCTGCTGCAAAAAGATGAACACACCCGCGCGGAGAAAGTGGCGGTAACGGCCATCTTTTCCCTGTTTGCGCTGTTCAGTACCTGGTCGGGCGTTAATGTCGACGGTTCGCTGCTGAATGTGCGGGTGATTGCCGTGATGGCGGGCGGCATTCTGTTTGGTCCCTGGGTTGGCATCGCCACCGGTGTGATTGCGGGGCTGCACCGTTTTCTGATCGATATTCACGGCGTGACCTCGGTGCCCTGTCTGATTACCAGCATCATCGCCGGTATCGTCGCGGGCGGCATTAATCGCCGGGTGCTGAAAGAGCATCGCTGGCGTGCCGGTATCGTCGGCGGCATGCTGTGTGAAGCCCTGACGATGGTGCTGATCGTCCTGTGGGCGCGCCCAACTTCACTCGGGCTGGCGATTGTGTCGGAGATTGCGCTGCCGATGATCCTCGGTGCCTCCAGCATCGGTATCATTGTGTTGCTGGTGCAGAGCGTCGAGGGAGAGAAAGAGGCAATTGCCGCCCGTCAGGCCAAGCTGGCGCTGGAGATCGCCAACAAAACCCTGCCGCTGTTTCGTCAGGTAAACAGCGACTCGCTGCGCAACATCTGTGACATTATCCGGCGGGAGATCAAAGCCGATGCGGTGGCGATGACCGACAAAAAACAGATTCTGGCCTACGTCGGCTATGGCGAACATAACTATCAACATGGGGATGATGGCATCAGCCCCACCACGGCGCAGTCGATCGCCAGCGGTAAAATTATCATTAAAAACAACGACGAAGCGCACCGCACCAAAGATATCCATTCGATGATCGTCATCCCGCTGTGGGAAAAAGGCAAAGTCACCGGCACGCTGAAAATCTACTATCGCCGCGCGCACCGTATCACCGGCTCGCTGAAGGAGATGGCCATCGGCCTGTCGCAAATCATCTCTACCCAGCTTGAAGTGTCGCGCGCCGAGCAGCTACGTGAGATGGCCAATAAAGCGGAACTGCGCGCGCTGCAAAGTAAAATAAATCCCCATTTTCTGTTCAACGCCCTGAATGCCATTTCCTCTTCTATCCGGCTTAATCCCGATACCGCCCGCCAGCTGGTGATTAACCTGTCACGCTACCTGCGCTACAACCTGGAGCTAAACGATGATGAGCTAATCGATATCCGTAAGGAGCTATGGCAGGTCAAAGATTACATCGCCATTGAGCAGGCGCGGTTTGGCGATAAGCTGACGATGATCTATGACGTCGACGAAGATCTGCATTTTCTGCTGCCAAGTCTGCTGATCCAGCCGCTGGTGGAGAATGCGATTGTGCATGGCATCCAGCCCTGTAAAGGTAAAGGCGTGGTGACGCTGAGCGTGCGGGATCTGGGCGATCGGGTGCGGGTTTCAGTTCGGGATACCGGCCAGGGCATCAGTGACCAGGTGATGGAGCGAGTAGCACGCAATGAGATGCCCGGTAACAAAATTGGCCTGCTCAATGTGCATCATCGGGTAAAACTTCTGTCGGGTCAGGGACTGAACATCGTGCGGCACCAGCCGGGCACCGAGATTTCCTTTACGCTGAGTAAGAATGGCCAGCGCCTGGCGGAGAATCTGTTATGAAAGCCATTATTGTGGAAGATGAATTCCTGGCGCAGCAGGAGCTGAGCTGGATGATTCAGCATCACAGCAAAATCGAGATTGAAGCCTGCTTTGACGATGGCCTCGACGTGCTGAAGTATCTGCAACAGCATCGGGTCGATGTAATTTTTCTCGACATCAACATTCCTTCGCTGGATGGCATGCTGCTGGCACAGAATATCCATCAGTTTGCGCACAAGCCGCTGATTGTCTTTATCACCGCGTGGAAAGAGCATGCGGTAGAGGCGTTTGAGCTGGAGGCATTTGACTACATTCTCAAGCCTTATCAGGAGTCGCGGATTGTCACCATGCTGAACAAGCTGGAAGCCACGGCGCAGGCGCAGCAGGCGGTCAGCCATCTCAGCGCCACGCCAGCCCCGCAGACGGTCAACCTGATTAAAGATGAGCGCATTATCGTCACGGACGTGAATGACATTTACTACGTAGAAGCCCATGAAAAGCTGACGTTTGTGTACACGCGGCGCGAGTCTTACGTGATGTCGATGAATATTACCGAATTCTGTTCACGTCTGCCGGAGCAGCAGTTCTTCCGCTGCCACCGCTCTTACTGCGTCAGCCTCAGCAAGATCCGCGAAATTGAGCCGTGGTTTAACAACACCTATCTGCTGAAGCTGCGCGATCTGGAGTTTCAGGTGCCGGTGAGCCGCAGCAAGGTGAAGCAGTTTCGGCAACTGATGCGCCTGTAGCGCTGGAGTGGTGAATGTTTCAGGAGAACGTGTGGTGAAGCCGAGGATGATTTCCCGAACCCGCCCAGCTGAAGCAGGCAGGCCAGGAAAATCAAACGCGCGCAAAGTGGACGTGCGTGCGAGGTGTAACTGAATCAGATAATGCGACCCAGCGTCTGACGCAGATGCGCGCCCGCGCCCAGCAGGCCAGGCTGATCGTGCGTGATCATATAGACCGGTATGCTGGCAACATAGTCACGAAAGCGGCCTTTGTCTTCGAAAGCGGCACGGAAACCTGACGCCTTAAAGAACTCCAGGAAACGTGGCACGATGCCACCCGCAATGTAGACGCCACCAAAAGTGCCGAGGTTCAATGCCAGATTGCCACCGAAACGGCCCATGATGACGCAGAACATCGACAGCGCACGACGGCAGTCGATGCAGCTATCATCCAGCGCACGCTGGCTGACATCTTTTGGCTTCAGGTTTTCCGGCACACGATTATCGACTTTAACAATCGCACGATAGAGGTTAACCAGACCGGCACCGGACAGGATACGTTCTGCTGAAACATGGCCCAGCTCCTCACGCAGCACTTCCAGAATCTGATCTTCTTCTTCGCTGTTAGCGGCGAAATCGACATGACCGCCCTCACCTGGCAGGCTGACCCAGCGTTTGTCCACGTGCACCAGATGGCTGACGCCTAATCCGGTACCGGCACCATAAATCGCGATAGGCTTGTCTTTAACCGGGGCTGTGCCGCCAAACTGAATCACGTTGTCGGCGGTCAGCATCGGAATCGCCATGGATACCGCAGTGAAGTCGTTAATGATTTCCAGGTGTTCAAAACCGATGTTCTCTTTGAGCTTGCGCGTAGAAAACGCCCAGTCATGGTTGGTCATTTCAACCCAGTCATCGGTAATCGGGCAGGCGATAGCGATACAGCCATCTTTAACATCCTGCTGTTGTTCATCAAGATAGTGGCGGATGACGGCTTCGAGGCTGTCGTATTCTGATGTTGAGAATGTTTTGGCCTGGGTGATGCTGCCGCTTTCCACCTCACACAGGGCGAGGCGTGCGTTAGTACCGCCGACATCGCCGACCAAGGCATAGGTTGTCATTCTTCTGTTGCTCCGCTTGGGGTCTTAAGAGTTGGAGGACACTATAAATTTCTGCCCATAAAACAACAACGCTCACCGGTGCGATTGGTGAGCGTCTTACTCAGGTGTGCTACAGCCTAACCGCGATAGTCCACCCTGCACAGCGGCAACTATCTGAATCTTAGCCGCCGTTGCGTTGATTCAGGCAGGCGGTGACTTTTCGTAACAGTGGCGGCAAATCCTCTTTCTGCATGACCACCTCAACCAGCGACAGCCATTGAGGTGCGGAAAGTCGCGCCATCACCTCGTCTAACTGCACCGTTTCACTGATGCGCCAGCTCTGCGCCTGGCCCTGCAGACTCAGTGCGTGCGGTAAGGCCGTCCAGTTCCACTGAGCAATATCATTATAACGCTGTGTTGCGCCATGAATGGCCCGTTCGACGGTATAGCCTTCATTATTCAGCAAAAAGAGTGTCAGTCGCTGCTCATCCCGCAGCATTGAACCCAGTTCCTGAATCGTCAGCTGTGCCGAACCGTCGCCGATAATCAGGATAACCCGGCGATCGGGGTCAGCGGTCTGTGCGCCAAACGCTGCCGGAAGAGTATAGCCGATTGATCCCCATAATGGCTGAACCACCAGTTGCGCCTGCGAGGGCAGTCGCAACGCAGCGGCACCAAAAGCGGCTGTCCCCTGCTCCGCCAGAATCAGGTCACCGGGTTGCAGAAAAGCCTGCATCGCCTGCCAGAAAGCCTGCTGACTGATCACGGCGGCCGGTGCAGCCGGTTGCACGGCAGACGGTGCTATGGCGGGCTGCCACTGCTGGCCGTAGTGTTCAAACAGCGGTTGCAGCTCGCTCAGCGCATCCGCCATCGACAGCGGAGCAAAATGCTCACCGCCCACGCTAGCGCTGAAGGGTTGCAGATCGATCAGTCGCTCAGGCGCAAACTGCTGCGTAAATCCTGCTGTAATCGTGTCAGTGAAACGCACCCCGACGCAGATCGCCACATCCACCAGCTCAATCTGTCCGCACACCTGACTCGCACTGGCTTCACCAGCATAAGTCCCCACATAACCCGGCTGCTGCTCGTCCAGTACGCCTTTGCCCATCAGCAGGCTGGCGCAGGGAATCGCACTCTTTTCACGCAGCGCGGCCAGGGCAGATTGCTGCTGCCAGCGCAGCGCCAGAAAATCGGCCAGCAGTGAAACGCGCTCTGCCGGTGCCAGCAATTGCTCCGCCGCGTCGCGGAAAGCCCGGCGCGCAGCGGGCGAAGAGGATTGATGACGGTTCAAGGGCTGAACAGGTGGCTGCACCTCAATGGCTGCCACGTCAACGGCCAGCGACAGATAGCCGGGACGACGGGCCTGTAACGCGTGCTCTATTACCCTGTCAATTTCAGCAGTGGCATTGTCGGCAGTAAGTTGCGCCGTTGCGGCACTGACTTCGGCAGCCATGCGTATGAAATGCCGGAAATCGCCATCGCCCAGCGAATGGTGGACACAGTCACCCTGTAATTGCGCTGAAGTCGCTGGCGCGCCAACGATATGGATCACCGGCAGATACTCGGCAAAACTGCCTGCAATGCCATTAATCGCACTGAGTTCGCCAACACCAAAAGTCGTTAACAGCGCGCCAGCACCGTTGCAGCGTGCGTAACCGTCCGTCGCATAAGCGGCATTAAGCTCATTGGCACAGCCCACCCAGCTGATTTCCGGATGGTCGATAACGCAGTCAAGAAACTGCAGGTTATAGTCGCCCGGCACGCCAAACAGATGCTTTATACCCATCTCCTGCAGACGGGTCAGCAGGTAGTCTCCAACAGTGAATGTGGACATTGCGCAATCCTTTCAGGGAAGAGTTGGGTTAAGTATCTGACAGCCGATGAAATTAGCGAGGAGTGCCACGCTTTCCGCCAGCCACAATGGCTGGAAAGCCGGCGTTACGCTGGCGGAATATTCTGTAAAAACGCGAACTGCTACGCGCTGTCACTGAGTGTAACCGTATACACTGATAGACTTTTGGCACATATCCCCGTTTTTACTCAGGAGCGCTGAATGTCCTCTTTCCCCCATCCCGATCGCTATCAACAGATGGAATACCGCCGCAGCGGCCGCAGCGGCATTAAACTGCCCGCCATTTCGCTGGGACTGTGGCACAACTTTGGTGACAGTACCCGGGTCGATAACAGTCGCGAGCTGCTGCGTCATGCGTTTGACCTCGGCATCACCCACTTCGACTTAGCGAATAACTACGGCCCGCCTCCTGGCTCAGCGGAGGAGAATTTCGGGCGTATTCTGCGGGAAGATTTACGTGCCCATCGTGATGAGCTGATTATCTCCACTAAAGCGGGCTATACCATGTGGCAGGGGCCGTATGGCGACTGGGGTTCGCGTAAGTATCTGGTCGCCAGCCTGGATCAGAGCCTGAAGCGCATGGGGCTGGAGTATGTGGATATTTTCTATCATCACCGCCCCGATCCGGAAACACCGCTGGAAGAAACCATGCGCGCGCTGGATCATGTGGTGCGCCAGGGCAAAGCGCTTTACGCTGCCCTTTCTAACTATCCGGCCGATCTTGCTGCCAGGGCGATTGCTATCCTGCGCGATCTCGGCACGCCTTGTCTGATCCACCAGCCGCGCTATTCGATGTTTGAACGAACGCCTGAGCAGGGATTGATTCAGACGCTGGGTAATGAGGGCGTCGGCTGTATTGCCTTCTCGCCGCTGGCGGGCGGCGTGCTCACCGATCGCTATCTGCAGGGCATCCCGGAAGATTCGCGTGCGGCCAGCGGCAGCAAATTCCTGACGGAGAATCAGTTGACGGATGAGAAGATGGAGAAGGTCCGTAAGCTGAACGTGATTGCCCAGCAGCGCGAGCAGAAGCTGGCGCAGATGGCGCTGGCGTGGGTGCTGCGCGATGATCGCGTCACCTCCGTGCTGATAGGGGCCAGTAAAACGGCCCAGATCGATGACGCGGTGGCCATGCTCGCCCGACGTCAGTTCAGCGACACGGAGTTAGCGGCGATTGACGCGGCCCTGCTGTAATTTTTCCCCGCCCGGCGCAGGTCGGGTGTTTTCTCGCCAGAATAGTCTCAATCCCCTCTCTCTCCCCAATTTCCTCACAATCTTCCGACACAATGATGCGGTAACGACAGCATTACGCAGGCATAATCACTGCGCCGCAACAGCATCAGACTGTTGATGAGGAGAATATAATGAAAAGAGCTCTTATTTTTGCTGCCCTGCTGGCGGTGTTGTCGCCGCTGGCAAACCACACAGCTGAGGCCTCCAGTGCCTCTATTACTCTGGCCCCCGGCGTTACGCTGAATCTGGGTGATCGCGACAATCGTGGTTATTACTGGGATGGCAGTCGCTGGCGTGAACCGCGCTGGTGGAATGATCGTTATTCCTATAACGAACGCCGCTGGTGGCGACACGAAGAGTGGCGTCGTCAGCAGCAGTGGGAGCGTGAACGTCGCTGGCATGAGCGCGACCGTGAGCGCCGCTGGGAACATCAGCATCGCCGCGATCGTGACTGGGATCGTCATGACCGTCGCGGGCCAGGCCCGCGTGGTTTTGGGCCTGGTGGTCCCGATCATCACGGACACGATCGCCACTAACAAAAAACGCCCGGCAAATGCCGGGCGTTTTTTTGTTTCCAGGACCCTTACAGCCCCAGCGCTTCGCCCACCAGCAGATAAAGATTCAGCGCAATCACCAGCAACACGATCAGTCGTCCGGTGTTCTGCATCAGGCGCGAGTTCACCATATCATCGCCCATCAGCTCGCGGTTGCCGGTAAAGGAGAGCAGCGGAATCAGCGCCAGCGCAATACCGAAGCTCAGCAGCACCTGACTCATCACCAGCACCTTTGTTGGATCCCATCCTGCCCAGATAACAATAAAGGAAGGCAGCATGGTGACAGTTCGCCGCACCCAGAGCGGAATATGGAAACGGATAAAGCCCTGCATCACCACCTGTCCCGCCAGCGTGCCGACCACCGTTGAGGAGAGTCCGGCAGCCACCAGGCTCAGACCAAATACCGTCGCCGCCGCCTGACCTAACAACGGCTGCAGCGTCAGATAGGCCTGGTCAAGCTCAGCGATTTTGCTGTGGCCGCTGAAGTGGAAGGCCGCCGCCGCGGTAGCCATCATCGCCAGGTTAACGAATCCGGCGATGGTCATGGCAATCGCCACATCCAGTTTGGTTGAAGAGTAACGCTGGCCTTTGCTGTCCTCACTTTTGCCCTGCGTCAGTGCGGAGTGCAGATAGATTACGTGCGGCATAATGGTCGCGCCCAGCACACCGGCTGCCAGGAAAACGGCATCCGACGTCGGTAGCGCGGGCAGCGCCATGCCGACCACCAGCTCTTTGACATTGGGCTGAGAAAAGAAGAGTTCGACGATATAGGCCGCCGCCACAAACAGTAGCAGTCCGCCAATTACCAGCTCCAGCGGTTTCTGACCGCGGCTCTGTAACATCAATATCAGGAACGTGGCGATGCCGGTCAGCACCGCGCCCTGCATCAGTGAGATACCGAGCAACAGCTTGAAGCCCAGCGCCGCGCCGATAAACTCCGCAAGGTCGGTGGCCATCGCAATAATTTCTGCCTGCACCCAGTAAAACCAGACGGCGGGACGAGGAAAGCGATCGCGGATATGCTCGGCGAGATTTTTGCCGGTGGCGATACCCAGCTTAGCGGACATCAGCTGGATCAGCATGGCCATGATGTTGGCCCACACCACCACCCACAGCAATTTGTAGCCGTAAGCAGCGCCCGCCTGAATGTTGGTCGCAAAGTTGCCCGGATCGATATAGCCGATAGCGGCAATAAAGGCGGGGCCCAGCAGTGCGAGTTTGACTTTTCTGACTCCGCGAGCGGCGCGCTCGGCGGTACGACTTTCAAACATATCCGGTACCCTGTCTGAACATTTGCCTGCCCCGCCAGCTTAGGGGTTAGCATGTGCAAGTGAAATTCGTTTATTGTTATCGGTGTAATAGATGCTGCTATAAAGTATAGCCATTGCTATATCTTACAGTAAAGGAGGTGATTGCTAAAAATGTGAGCAATAGTGTCACTCTACGCCCCGTGTAAAATATAGACAATAATTATGTGGTTATCTGGCGTGAATAATTTGTAAACAGGACGTGATCTCTGGAACTTTTCTGGAAAATATAGCGATAGCGAATACTTATATTGTGGTTCAGATCTCGTTTTTAAGT
The DNA here is from genome assembly GCF_015654165.1 of Pantoea sp. SM3640. Lineage (NCBI taxonomy): Bacteria > Pseudomonadati > Pseudomonadota > Gammaproteobacteria > Enterobacterales > Erwiniaceae > Pantoea > Pantoea sp. SM3640. The sequence goes on along the minus strand of NZ_CP064872.1, from coordinate 955,200 downwards.
AACGCGTTACATAGAATACGCAACAAAATACAACCCTCCTCAAATTTGGAGCAACCATGTCCCATATTTTGCAATTTCTTTTAGCACTGGTGGTGGTCGGGATACTCTCCTTGCTGGTCAGTCACGATCGTAAAAGCATTCGCATTCGCTACATTATACAGCTACTGGTGATTGAAATTGTGCTCGCCTGGTTCTTCCTGAACTCAGAAGCGGGACTGGGTTTCGTCAAAGGCTTCGCGGGCTTCTTCGATCATCTGTTGAAGTATGCGGCTCAGGGAACCAACTTTGTCTTCGGCAACATGAGCGACAAAGGTCTGGCCTTCTTCTTCCTCAACGTACTGTGCCCAATCGTCTTTATCTCTGCCCTGATCGGTATTCTGCAGCACTTCCGTATCCTGCCGTGGGTGATCCGCGGTATCGGTACCGTGCTGTCGAAAGTGAATGGCATGGGAAAACTGGAATCTTTCAACGCCGTGAGTTCTCTGATACTGGGGCAGTCAGAAAACTTCATCGCCTATAAAGATATCCTGGGCAAGATGTCACAGCGCCGCATGTACACCATGGCCGCTACCGCAATGTCCACCGTTTCGATGTCTATCGTCGGCGCCTACATGACGATGCTGCAGCCAAAATATGTGGTCGCTGCACTGGTGCTCAACATGTTCAGTACCTTTATCGTGCTGTCGCTGATCAACCCGTACCGCGTTGAGAACGAAGAAGATCTGCAGCTGCAGGATCTGCATAAAGGTCAGAGCTTCTTCGAGATGCTGGGCGAATATATCCTGGCCGGTTTCCGCGTCGCGATTATTGTCGCCGCCATGCTGATTGGCTTTATCGCGCTGATTTCAGGCCTGAATGCGCTGTTTGATCTGATCTTCGGCATCAGCTTCCAGGGCGTTCTCGGCTTTGTCTTCTATCCGTTTGCCTGGATGATGGGTGTGCCTTCTGGCGAAGCGCTGCAGGTCGGCAGCATTATGGCGACCAAGCTGGTGTCGAATGAGTTTGTAGCCATGATGGATCTGCAGAAAATCGCGGGTCAGTTGTCGCCAAATTCAGAAGGTATTCTGTCCGTGTTCCTGGTGTCATTCGCCAACTTCTCTTCAATCGGCATCGTGGCCGGTGCGATTAAAGGTCTGAACGAAGAACAGGGTAACGTGGTTTCCCGCTTTGGCCTGAAGCTGCTGTACGGCTCTACGCTGGTCAGCGTGCTCTCCGCCGCTATCGCCGGTCTGGTTCTGGCGTTCTGATACGATTGTGAACATCAAAGGGCGAGCCTGGCTCGCCCTTTTCATTTTGCGCCATCCCTGCTCAGCTTCCGCTGATTCACCCTTTCCGCGTTGCCTCTTCTTTTACATACCTGCTTCCACTGCACACCCTAGTCACGTCTGGAGTTAACCCATGCGCGACAGACAGCACAATGTCCCGCCAGGGGTGCTGGAGGCGTCGCAGAAAGTATTGCCAGTAAATAGCGTACGCAGCAGCATAATGTAAATCGCAATGAATATAGATTCGCAGGAAAAGGCGAGTGAAAGAGAAATTGGAAAGGATTTTGACAACAACGTGTCAGAAAGTGGTGGAGATAAGCGGGATCGAACCGCTGACCTCTTGCATGCCATGCAAGCGCTCTCCCAGCTGAGCTATACCCCCACATCTGGAATCGTTTTTCAGTGCCAAACTTTTGGGAAGAAGTTTGGTGGAGCTAAGCGGGATCGAACCGCTGACCTCCTGCATGCCATGCAGGCGCTCTCCCAGCTGAGCTATAGCCCCGAACCGAAAAACTGTCGCGTTAAGCGACGGACGGCATAATATGAAACCGCCTCCAGGGTGTCAACGGCAAAATGACATTCTCTGTTTGATCGCTGAAAAAGGCGGCAACCTGCGAAGTTTCAGCAGCATGCCACAGCTGAAAATCATGTCTGTTCCGGCAGGGCCGTTTTTTAACTGTTATTCAGTCTGCCGACAGGTTAATTCCCGGTTAAATATGTTATAGGAATTTTCTTGTCTTCGTCTTTTTCGCGTGCAAAACTTAGCCCGCTAATTTAGTGGTCACCGGGACCCTCTCCCGCACACCACGCGTCCACCAGGCGTTATCGTCCCATTAATCATAAAAAAACTATTGAGATACTATGTCGCTGCATACACCTAAAGAAATCGCACAACTGGCGATCCAGTCAGGCGTGGCAAAAAGCCGTGCGCCTGTCAGCATCCTTCTGATTCTCGGCTTCATGGCGGGCGCATTTATTGCGACCGGCTTCCTGCTGGATCTTCACGTGATAAACACCCTGCCCGCTGAGTGGGGCTCGTTTGGTGGCCTGTTAGGTGCCGCTGTCTTCCCGGTAGGTATCATCATGACCGTGCTGGCAGGGGGTGAGCTGCTGACCGGTAATATGATGACCCTGCCGGTAGCCTGGTTCGCCCGCCGCATCAGCTTTATGAGCGTGGCGCGGAACTGGTTCTGGGTGACTCTGGCGAACTTCCTCGGCAGCGTGGCTGTCGCCTGGTTCTTTGGCCATATGCTGGGCATGACCGAAGGCGATTACCTGAAAAAGACCGTTGCGATTGCCTCTGCAAAAGTCCATGCCGATTTCCTGCACGCCTTTATTTCAGGCATTGGCTGTAACTGGCTGGTGTGCCTGGCAGTGTGGCTGGCGTTTGCCAGTAAAGATGTGGTTGGCAAGATCTTCGGCATGTGGTTCCCGGTGATGGCGTTTGTTGCCATTGGCTTCCAGCACGTTGTCGCCAACATGTTTATCATCCCGGCCGCCATTTTTGCCGGTCAGATGAGCTGGGCAGAGTATCTGCCTAACTTTGTTGCCGTCTTCCTGGGCAATGCCGTAGGCGGTGCCGTCTTCGTTGGCCTGGCCTACTTCCTTGCCTTCCGCCCTGCCGCAGAACCTGCCAGCAACCCGCAGTAATCCTGTTTTGCCTTTTGTCAAAAGACAAAAGGCAATTTCAGCTTCAGTTACTTTCCCCCGTTACGTTTTGCTGTAATATGTACCGCTAATGTATTTAACAGGGATAGCATCGTGAAAAAGGAATGGCTTACTCCCGAAGAGCTGGCTGCAGAAACGGGTTACAGTCGGCAAACGGTGAATAAATGGATCAAGCGAGAGAACTGGACAACCACGCCAAAGCCCGGTGTACAAGGCGGTAAGGCGCGTCTGATTCATATTGATGAACGCGTAAAAAGTTTTATTCAGTCGACACGCAATCTCAACGAGCCCGCAGCGACCTATGGTGCAGTGGCGAATTCTTTACCTGCGTTATTGATAAGTTCCATCCAGCAAATGAGTCAGGATGAACAGGATCAGTTCACCGCGTTAATCTTACGTGAAGGGATTAAGGGCGTAATGCAGCGTCTGGGAATTGGTGAAGAGTAAAGAAACCGGAAGCGTGACGCTTCCGGCTAAGTTTATTAAGCCTGTGCTTCCCGCTCACTGATAAAGGCCAGAGCCTGCTCAATACGTGCCACACTGCGGCTGCGGCCAATCGCTTCAACAGTGACGTCCAGACCCGGTGACTGACCGGCGCCGGTCACCGCTACACGCAGCGGCATGCCGACTTTACCCATCCCCACTTCCAGCTCATCGGCGGTGCTCTGAATCGCCTGATGAACGTTTTCAGCGTTCCACTCAGTGATTGCGGCCAGCTTATCGCGCACCACTTCCAGCGGCTGACGCGCCACCGGACGAAGATGTTTCTTCGCGGCATCGGCATCAAACTCTGCAAAGTCTTCATAGAAGTAGCGACAGGACGCCGCCATCTCTTTCAGCGTTTTGCAGCGCTCGCCCAGCAGGCTAACCAGTTTCGCCAGTTCCGGCCCGGTGCGGGTGTCAATTTTCTGCTCTTCAATATGCCACTGCAGATGCGTCGCCACATATTCTGGCGGCAGCGTATTAATGTAGTGATGGTTCAGCCACTGCAGCTTCTCGGTGTTGAACGCACTGGCAGACTTGCTGACGGCATCCAGAGTAAACAGCTCAGTCATTTCAGGCACGCTGAAAATTTCCTGATCGCCATGTGACCAGCCCAGACGAACCAGGTAGTTGAGCAACGCTTCTGGCAGATAGCCATCATCACGATACTGCATTACCCCTACCGCGCCATGACGCTTGGAGAGCTTTTTGCCATCATCGCCCAGGATCATCGAAACATGGGCATAGACCGGAACCTGTGCGCCAATGGCTTTGAGAATGTTGATCTGACGCGGTGTGTTGTTGATGTGGTCTTCACCGCGAATAACGTGCGTGATGCCCATATCCCAGTCATCCACCACGACGCAGAAGTTATAGGTTGGCGAACCATCGGTACGGCGGATAATCAGATCATCCAGTTCCTGGTTGCTGAACTCAATCGGACCTCGGATCTGGTCGTCGAAGATGACCGATCCTTCCTGCGGGTTGCGGAAGCGCACCACACACGGCTCGTCATCGGCATGATGTTCATGGCTGTCACGGCAGCGGCCGTCGTAACGCGGCTTTTCGTTGTTGGCCATCTGCTCTTCACGCAGGGCTTCCAGACGCTCTTTAGAGCAGTAGCATTTGTAAGCCGTGCCTGCTTCCAGCATTTCATCAATGACCGCGTTGTAGCGATCAAAACGTTTAGTCTGGTAGTAAGGGCCTTCGTTCCAGTCCAGACTGAGCCAGTTCATGCCATCCATGATGGCTTCGATAGCTTCCGGCGTGGAGCGTTCCAGATCGGTATCTTCAATACGCAGCACAAACTCGCCCTGGTTATGACGGGCAAAGAGCCAGGAGTAAAGTGCGGTACGGGCGCCACCGACATGCAGATAGCCGGTCGGGCTGGGCGCGAAGCGTGTTTTGATTTTCATTGAGTATTGCCTTAGATGCGCGGGTTCTCTGTCTGGATGACAAAAAACAGGTTAGACGCGAAAAAACAGTGGGCACATTCTAGCATCTGACGGTGAATCCTCAATGCATGCCCGCCGGTTGCCCTCCGGGAAAAGGGGCTTTTCTGTCAGTAAAACCAGCACATTGACTAAAAGCGCGACAGGATGTTTAAAAATAAACCGAACGCACATTTATGTTTTAAAAAGCGTTGACTCAAAATCAACTATCCCTATAATGCGACTCCACACAGCGGGGGTGATTAGCTCAGTTGGTAGAGCATCTCCCTTACAAGGAGGGGGTCGGCGGTTCGAACCCGTCATCACCCACCACTCTTAACAGGGTGCCCGCAGTGAACAGGTATGAAGATATGGGTGATTAGCTCAGTTGGTAGAGCATCTCCCTTACAAGGAGGGGGTCGGCGGTTCGAACCCGTCATCACCCACCATATCTTGCCTGTTAGCAGTATCGAAGTACGAAGTGGGTGATTAGCTCAGTTGGTAGAGCATCTCCCTTACAAGGAGGGGGTCGGCGGTTCGAACCCGTCATCACCCACCACTTCGGGTCGTTAGCTCAGTTGGTAGAGCAGTTGACTTTTAATCAATTGGTCGCAGGTTCGAATCCTGCACGACCCACCAATTCAGAATAAAGCGCCTTTGGGGCGCTTTTTTCGTTTCAGGGGCACGGACTCTACCGTGCAGGATGAGAACCTGCTGCAGGTTCGACTGAATCGCCCGGTGATTCAGGCTGATGCGACAGCATCACCCGGAGGGCGAGGCCCAGGATGGGCCGAGGCTATCCTGCACGACCCACCCATTCAGAATAAAGCGCCTTTGGGGCGCTTTTTTCGTTTCTGCTGCACTGACATTGGCTTCTTAAATAAGCGCCTGCCTTTTCGAAACCTTAACAATCTACGCTCTCAAGTCGTTTCGCAGCGTGCCGATAACGTATGTGACCACTTACAGGGAGAAAATGATGTCTTCAATTTCCGGAATTTTAAGCAGTGCGGTCAGTAGCGGTGACAGCGGCGGCGGCAGTGTGGCCTCGCAGGTTGCGGCGCTGAATAAACAGATTCAGGGTGTGTTAACGCAGGTTAAGGAGCTGGCTGACAATAAAGAACTGACTGACGAACAGAAGTCTGAGATGCAGCAGATGTACCAGTCACAAATCACCATGCTGCAGGCACAGATTGCACAGCTGGAACAGAAACAGGCTGAGCAGGATCAGCCAAAAAGTGACAGTTCGCCCGTAAGTGAGATCAAAGCGGACGGGATTAACCGCCCAACCGATACTAACAAAGTTGACGTTTATATCTAAAACGCCGGTTTAACCGCGCGTTGTTGCGCCAGCAGCATCGCCTGCTGGCGTACCTCCTGCCAGATCGCTTCGGCAGCCGGGGTCAGCGAGCGGTTTTTACGTTTAATTAGCGTCAGGCTACGATTAATTTCCGGATAGAGGCGCCGCACCGTGAGGGCGCGATCCGCTGGTAAGGGTAACGCGAGCGCAGGCAGAATACTGATGCCGATTCCCACCTGTACCATCGGGAACAGCGTGGCGGGATGACCAATCTCCTGCACGACTTCAGCCCTGATATTCTGCTGCTGCATTGCCGCATCAATCAAAACCCGACTGCCTGAAGCGTAATCCTGCAATACCATCGTGCGACCATCGAGCATCGCCCATTCAGCCCTTTCCACTTTCGCCAGCGGATCATCTTCGCGACATAACAGCAGGAAAGGCTCATCCAGAATCGCGATGCTATCGAAATCGCTGTCGCTGAGCGGCCCAATCACGATGCCGAAATCGACTTCGGCGTTACGCACACTTTGCAGCACCCATTGCTGGGCGCGATCGTGAAGAATCACTTTGATATCGGGAAAATGGTGCTGGCTGGCGGCCAGACATTGCGGCATCAGATGCGCGGAAATGGTCTGGCTGGCTGCCACTCTGACCGTACCACTGCGCTGCTCGCCAAAACTTCGGATGTCCAGTAGCGTGGTATGAATCTCCTCCAGCAGGCGCTCCATGCGTGACGCCAGCTGTTTTCCCGCCTCTGTCAGCATCACCTCCCGGGTGGTTCTGTCCAGCAACCGCACGCCGGTTTCGGCTTCCAGCTCTTTAATACTGTGGCTGACTGCCGACTGGCTCAGGCCTATCGCCTGCCCTGCCTGACTGAAGCCACCATAGTGGGCCACGGCAATAAACGTTCGCAGCTGACGCAGGGTATAATTCATCGATTGCGCTCATAGATTAATTCAATAAATCAATTTTATTTCTAAAACTACTTGCCGCACAATCGCGCTATTGAATAATTTACCGGAATTTAGCAATGGGCTTTCTAAAACTCGATCCGATGATGGTTAAACTGATCATCACCGTGCTGCTGGCCTCTTTCCTGCCAGCAAAAGGGATCTACGTTGATATCTTCAGTTACCTCGCGACGGCAGCGATAGCGCTGCTGTTCTTTATGCACGGTGCCAAACTTTCGCGTGAAAAGATCATCGCAGGCAGCAGTCACTGGCAGTTGCATCTGTGGATCATGTTCAGCACCTTTGTGCTGTTTCCGGCACTGGGTCTGCTGCTGGTCTGGTGGCATCCGGTTGATGTCGGTCCGGAAATTTACACTGGTTTTATCTACCTCTGTATCCTGCCGGCTACCGTCCAGTCTGCCATCGCCTTTACCTCAATGGCGGGCGGGAATGTCGCGGCAGCGGTGTGCAGCGCCTCGGCATCGAGCCTGCTGGGTGTGTTTATTTCACCGTTGCTGGTGAATCTGGTTATGGATATCCACAGCAGCGCGCCGAGTGATGGTCTGGAGCAAATCGGTAAGATTATGCTGCAACTGATGGTGCCTTTCATTCTGGGTCACCTCTCACGTCGCTGGATCGGTGGCTGGATTGAGAAACACCGTAGCCTGATTGGCAAAACTGACCAGACTTCGATTCTGCTGGTAGTCTATTCCGCCTTCAGTGAAGCCGTGGTGAACGGCATCTGGCATCGCGTTGGATTAATGACGCTGGTGTGGATTGTGGCCGGTTCCATTATTCTGCTGACCGCCGTGCTGCTCATCAATCTGCTGGCTTCGCGTCTGTTCCGCTTTAAGCGCGCCGATGAAATCGTGGTGTTGTTTTGTGGCTCGAAGAAGAGTCTGGCGAATGGCGTGCCGATGGCGAATATTCTGTTCCCGGCCAGTACGGTGGGGATTATTGTGCTGCCGCTGATGATTTTCCATCAGGTACAACTGATGGTCTGCTCGTTTATCGCCGGACGCTACAAGAAGACCAATGAGAAACAGCAGGCTCTGCAGGTGAAAGATTCAGTGATGGAGTCTCAGAAGTAAAACCGTTGCCCGCCTGTGCGGGCACGATTATGTGCGGGTCTGGAGCGGCTTAACTAATCCCTCCAGGCCCTCTGTTTTTATGGTCAGGGTCAGTTGCATAAGATCACCAAGCTGACCAGACGGAAAGTCGCCACTGCGGGCAAACCAGAGCAGATAAGGCTCTGGCAGATCGATCAGCATCCGCCCTTTGTATTTGCCAAACGGCATAGGCGTATTGGCTATCGCCACCAGCTGATGCTCATCCATTTCAGGCACCCAGCAGGCGGATCATTTCCGCTTCATCAATCACTTCAATGCCCAGCTCCTGTGCTTTCGCCAGCTTTGAACCGGCCGCTTCACCGGCAATCAGCAGATCGGTTTTCTTCGATACGCTGCCGCTGACTTTTGCCCCCAGCGCGATAAGCTGCGCTTTGGCATCATCGCGGTTCATCTGCGACAGCGAACCGGTCAGCACCACCGTTTTACCGGCAAATGGACTGTCGATCTCTTCGGCTTTCACCACGACCACCTGCGGCCAGTGAATGCCGATGTCGTCTGTCAGCTGGCGGATAACCTCACGGTTGCTCTCCTCCTCCATGAAGTTGCGCACGTGTGCGGCAACGACTTTGCCGACATCCGGCACGGCAATCAGCGCCTCAAGATCGGCATCCATCACCTTTTGCAATTCACCAAAATGGTTAGCCAGATTGGCGGCAGTAGCCTCACCCACTTCGCGAATGCCCAGCGCATAAAGGAAACGCGCCAGCGTGGTCGACTTCGCTTTCTCCAGCGCGTCGACGATATTCTGCGCCGATTTCGGGCCCATACGATCCAGGCCTGTCAGCTTGCCGGCCGTGAGACGGAACAAATCGGCAGGCGTATCGACGTACTCTTTTTCCACCAGCTGATCGATAATCTTATCGCCCATACCGTCCACATCCAGCGCCCGACGCGAGACAAAGTGCTTCAGTGCCTCTTTACGTTGCGCACCGCAGATCAGACCGCCAGTGCAGCGCGTGACTGACTCGCCTTCGACCCGCTCCACCTCGGAACCACAGACCGGGCAATGGGCAGGAAAGACTACTTCACGCGTCTCTTCAGGGCGTTCAGCGATCACTACGTTGACCACCTGCGGGATCACATCACCGGCACGGCGAATCACCACACGGTCGCCAATGCGTAATCCCAGCCGCTCGATTTCATCCGCATTATGCAGCGTGGCATTGCTGACGATGACGCCTGCCACCTGCACCGGCTCAAGACGAGCCACCGGCGTGATAGCGCCCGTGCGGCCAACCTGGAATTCGACGTCACGTACCCAGGTCAGCTGTTCCTGTGCCGGGAATTTGAAGGCAATCGCCCAGCGCGGTGCGCGCGCCACAAAGCCCAGTTGCTCCTGTAATGCCTGTGAATCGACCTTGATCACCACGCCATCAATATCGAAACCCAGGTTCGGACGCTGTTGCTCAATATCCCGATAGAAGGCCAGGGCTTCTTCGGCGTTATGCACCAGCTTAATGCGGTCGCTGACCGGCAGGCCCCAGGCTTTGAACTGTTGCAGGCGCCCCATGTGACTGTGCGGCATCTCCCCGCCTTCCAGCAGGCCAAAACCGTAGCAGAAGAAGGTCAGCGGACGTTTAGCGGTAATGCGCGGATCAAGCTGACGCAAAGAACCCGCAGCTGCGTTGCGCGGGTTAGCAAAGACTTTGCCGTCAGTGCGTCGCGCTTCCTCATTCAGCTTTTCGAAGCCGCGCTGCGTCATAAATATTTCGCCACGTACTTCCAGCCGGGCCGGGATATTGTCCCCTTTTAGCCGCAGCGGAATCGCGCGAATGGTACGAACGTTGGCGGTAATGTTCTCGCCGGTAGTACCGTCACCGCGCGTCGCGGCCCGGACCAGCAGGCCATTTTCATACATCAGGCTGACTGCAGCCCCATCGAGCTTGAGTTCACAGCAGTAGGTAATGTCGTCACTGCTTTTCAGCCGATCCTGCACGCGCTTGTTGAAAGCCATGAACGTGGCTTCATCAAAGGCGTTGTCCAGCGACAGCATCGGGACTTCGTGGCGGACCTGCTCAAATACCGTTAGCGGCGCAGCACCTACGCGTTGCGTCGGCGAGTCCGGGGTAATGAGATCGGGGTGTTCCTCTTCCAGCTGACGCAGTTCACGCATCAGACGATCGTATTCGGCATCCGGCACTTCCGGCGCATCCATGACGTGATAGAGATATTCGTGATGGCGCAACGTGGTGCGCAGTTCGGTGATGTGATCCTGGACGGATTTCATATAGCCCCATCAGATAAAAAACCCCCGACAGGCGGGGGTTTATTTTAACAATTCAGATAGCGGTCAGCGCAGGTCTCAGACGCCAACCACATCGCGGATACGCGCTTTGTAGGTTTCCAGCTTCTGCGGCGTCATCATGCGACGCTCATCATCCAGCACGACACCGCCAACGTCATCAGCGATACGCTGTGCCGACTGCAGCATCAGCTTGAAGTTCTGATTCGCGTCACCATAAGAAGGCACCATCATAAAGATAGAGATGCCTGGCGTGCTGAAATCGGTCATCAGGTCCGGGTTGAACGAGCCTGGCTTAACCATGTTAGCCAGACTGAACAGGACCGGACCGCTGCCTGCAGGACTGAGATGACGATGGAAAATATTCATTTCACCAAACTGGAAGCCCGCCTGCAGAATCCCCTGCAACAATGCCTCACCGTTCAGCTCACCGCCCGAATGGGCGGCAACATGCAGCACCAGTACCGCTTCTTTCGGTTTTTCCGCTGGCGCTTTCGCTGCAGGCTGTGAAGGCGCGGGAGCCGGCGTTACTTCAGGCTGTGGCTCAGGTTCTGCCTGGTACTGCGGAGCGGGCTGGACAGATTCCAGCGGATCGAGATCCAGCAGCGGGTCAGCCTGAACGGGCGGCGCAACAAATGTCGGTGCAGGCTGCTGACGAACCGGTTCTGGGCGCGGCTGCGGAGCAGGCTTCGGCGCCGTGTTGAAAAGCGGATCGCTTTCTGGTTCAGGTTGCGGTGCGGGTCGTGGCGCAGGCTGACGCACAGGCTCAGCAGGCGCTTGCTTACGCGGCGCTTCTGGCTGTGGCTCACGAATCTCATCGAAACGCGGTTCCTGGTGTGTGCTGCGATCGGAACGAACGCGAACCTCGCCGACGCCGTCATCTTCGTCGTCAATCAGGTCCTGCTCATCATGTTCTTCACGTTGTTTCAGACGTTTGTGCGGGCGATCGCGGAACACTGACGAACGCTCTTTACGGCTGGTCCACAGCCCGTGAAGAAGGAGCGCTATAATGGCGATCGCGCCAACAACGATTAATATCAGACGCAAATCCTGCATCATTGTATTCTCTGTTGTTCCAATACCTTGCCACCGCGGCAAACTTTATCCTCTAACTGTATTTGCCCTGCTACACAAGTGCAAGTCTGTGCACTATTTTCTGACAAATAAGATAGGCAACCCACGCTTTTTCGCTGTTTTTTTACCCAAACGGCACCTGGCCTGGAGAAAAAGCCAGGTTATAGTGGGCACGCCTCAACACTTTCAGGAGAAATGGCTTTATGGCCCGTGAGAATTCGGTCTCAGATTTTAACGGCACGCACTACTTTAGCCAGGGCTGGAAACTGGTCCGTCTGCCTGGTATTCGCCGCTTTGTGGTGATGCCGCTGCTGATTAACATTATTATGCTCGGTGGCGCATTCATCTGGCTGTTCTATCGTCTCGGTGACTGGATCCCGCGCCTGATGGACCATATTCCGGACTGGCTGCAGTGGCTGAGCTATCTGTTATGGCCGCTGTCGGTGATTGCGATTGTGCTGGTGTTCAGCTACTTCTTCTCGACGCTGGCAAACCTGATTGCCGCTCCTTTCTGCGGCCTGCTGGCCGAACAGCTGGAAGGCCGTCTGACCGGCAAGCCCCTGCCTGACAGCGGCTGGGCAGGAATGATCAAAGATGTGCCGCGCATCATGAAGCGCGAGTTGCAGAAGCTGGGCTATTACCTGCCCCGTGCGCTGGGACTGCTGCTGCTCTACTTTATTCCTGGCTTTGGTCAGACGGTTGCGCCCGTTCTGTGGTTCCTGTTCAGTGCCTGGATGTTATCCATTCAGTATTGCGACTATCCGTTCGACAACCATAAAGTGCCGTTTCAGCAGATGCGGAACGCCCTGCGTCGCCACAAAACCGCGAATATGCAGTTCGGCGCACTCACCAGCCTGTTCACTATGATTCCGATCCTGAACCTCGTGATTATGCCGGTTGCCGTTTGCGGTGCCACCGCCATGTGGGTCGATCGCTATCGGCCGCAGCTGGCACGCAATGAGGTGCGCTAGACTCATCAGCGCGCCTTATGCTCTTTTTCGCAGGGCTTATTGCCGGGGGACATATAGATATACGATTTCTTTCCTTCCGCCCCCAGGCAGAACAGGTATGCTCATAGGGTTCCCAATAATTCATACAGTTAAGGGCAGGCTATGAGTAAGATCTATGAAGACAACTCTTTGACAATTGGTCATACGCCGCTGGTTCGACTGAACCGCATCGGTAACGGCCGCATTCTTGCGAAAGTTGAATCCCGTAACCCGAGCTTCAGCATTAAATGCCGTATCGGTGCCAATATGATTTGGGACGCAGAGAAACGCGGTATTCTGAAACCCGGCATTGAGCTGGTGGAACCGACCAGCGGTAACACCGGTATTGCGCTGGCCTACGTGGCTGCTGCGCGTGGTTACAAACTCACGCTGACCATGCCGGAAACCATGTCGGTGGAACGTCGTAAGCTGCTGAAGGCGCTGGGCGCGAAGCTGGTTCTGACCGAAGGTGCTAAAGGCATGAAGGGCGCCATTGGCAAAGCGGAAGAGATTGTCGCCAGCGACCCGGACAAATATGTGCTGCTGCAGCAGTTCAGCAACCCGGCTAACCCGGAAATCCACGAAAAGACCACCGGCCCGGAAATCTGGGAAGACACCGATGGCGAAGTGGATGTCTTTATTGCCGGTGTCGGCACCGGCGGTACGCTGACCGGCGTGAGTCGCTACATCAAAAACACCAAAGGCAAAAAAGAACTGATTACTGTCGCGGTTGAGCCGACCGATTCACCGGTGATTGCGCAGGCGCTGGCAGGTGAAGAGATTAAACCCGGCCCGCACAAAATTCAGGGTATTGGTGCCGGCTTTATTCCGGGTAACCTTGAGCTGAACCTGGTTGACCGCGTAGTGGCCATTACCAATGAAGAAGCGATCAGTACGGCGCGCAGGCTGATGGAAGAAGAAGGTATCCTCGCCGGTATCTCTTCCGGTGCTGCCGTCGCCGCCGCGCTGAAGCTGCAGGAAGACGAAACCTTCGCAAATAAAAACATCGTGGTGATTCTGCCCTCCTCTGGCGAACGCTATCTGAGTACCGCGCTGTTCGCCGATCTCTTCACTGAGAAAGAGCTGCAGTAGCCGGAGCCGATAGTCTGAAAATGTCGAAAAAAGCACCCATTCGGGTGCTTTTTTGTGGTGCAGATCTCACTTTCGCCACCCGGCAGATTGATTTCAGTGATGCCGATCTGGTATTCAGACTGCCAATTATTTCGATGCCTGAAATTAATCCGCATTTGAAGTGGATCAAGCTGAATCGATTTACGGATTCAGTGAAACGGCGAATCACGGCATAATTAACCGGTGACGTGTAGAATCGGTTTTGAGACGCAACGGATTGTAGATTTGACGCATGCGCGTCTTTGGTCAGCATGAAGCTATACCCGCGCACCTACACAGGCTAAAGTGAAGGCTCCAGGCTAGACTTTAGATCCATAACACTCATCCTGATAACGTTGGGGAAATAGAATGTTCCAGCAAGAAGTTACCATTACTGCACCAAACGGTCTGCATACTCGCCCAGCTGCGCAATTCGTTAAAGAAGCTAAAGCTTTCCAGTCAGAAATCACCGTGACCTCTAACGGCAAATCAGCGAGCGCGAAAAGCCTGTTCAAACTGCAGACGCTGGGTTTAACCCAGGGAACGGTTGTGACCCTTTCCGCGGAAGGTGAAGACGAGCAGAAAGCAGTTGAGCATCTGGTCAAACTGATGGCTGAACTGGAGTAACCTCCGCTCAGCTCTCCAGCCAATAGACTCCTCTGCGCCATTGAGTGCAAACATCTTGATCGCGGACAACCTGTCCGCGTTATTGCTTTCGTAGAGTACGTGTCCCGCGACAATGGCACCGCAAAGAGTCCCATCAGCCATCGTGATTAAAAGGTAGCGTTATGATTTCAGGCATTTTAGCATCACCAGGTATCGCTTTCGGCAAAGCACTGCTGCTGAAAGAAGACGAGATCGTCATCAACCGCAAGAAAATTTCTGATGACCAGGTTGAGCAGGAAGTTCAGCGCTTCCTCGATGGCCGCAGCAAAGCGGCATTACAACTGGAAGCGATTCGCGTCAAAGCGGGTGAAACCCTCGGTGAAGAGAAAGCAGCCATCTTCGAAGGCCACATCATGTTGCTGGAAGATGAAGAGCTGGAGCAGGAAATCATCGACCTGATCAAAAAAGATCACGCGACTGCCGATGCTGCTGCTTATTCGGTCATTGATGGCCAGGCGAAAGCACTGGAAGAGTTAGATGACGAATACCTGAAAGAGCGTGCGGCTGACGTGCGTGACATCGGTAAGCGTCTGCTGCAAAACATCCTCGGTCTGCACATCGTTGACCTGAGCGCGATTCCGGACGAATCCATTCTGGTGGCCAAAGATTTAACGCCGTCAGAAACCGCACAGCTGAACCTGAAAAAGGTGCTGGGCTTTATCACCGATCTGGGTGGCCGTACCTCACATACCTCAATCATGGCGCGCTCGCTGGAAATCCCGGCTATTGTCGGCACCGGCAATGTAACCGTCACGGTTAAAAACGGCGATTTCCTGATCCTGGATGGCGTTAACAATGCGATTCACGTCAATCCTTCGGAAGCGATTCAGGAAGAGCTGAAAGCCGTACAGAACCAGTATCTGTCGGAAAAACACGAATTAGCCAAGCTTAAAGATCTGCCAGCCGTGACGCTGGATGGCCATCAGGTTGAAGTCTGTGCCAACATCGGTACTGTGCGTGATATCGCCGGTGCTGAGCGTAACGGCGCGGAAGGCGTTGGCCTCTACCGTACCGAATTCCTGTTCATGGATCGCGACTCTCTGCCAAGTGAAGAAGAGCAGTTCCAGGCGTATAAAGCCGTTGCTGAAGCGATGGGTTCACAGGCCGTTATCGTGCGTACCATGGATATTGGCGGTGACAAAGATCTGCCTTACATGAACCTGCCGAAAGAAGAGAACCCGTTCCTCGGCTGGCGTGCTATCCGTATCGCGATGGACCGTAAAGAGATTCTGCATGCACAGCTGCGTGCCATCCTGCGCGCCTCCTCCTTCGGTAAACTGCGCATCATGTTCCCGATGATCATTTCGGTTGAAGAAGTACGCAGCCTGAAAGCGGAACTGGAACTGCTGAAAGCGCAGTTGCGTGAAGAAGGTAAAGCCTTTGATGAAAGCATCGAAGTCGGCATCATGGTAGAGACCCCGGCTTCAGCCGTCATTGCCCATCACCTGGCGAAGGAAGTCGACTTCTTCAGTATTGGGACAAACGATCTGACGCAGTATACTCTGGCGGTCGATCGTGGTAATGATTTGATCTCGCACCTGTACAACCCAATGACGCCGTCTGTGCTTAACTTAATCAAGCAAGTCATTGATGCATCTCACGCTGAAGGTAAATGGACCGGCATGTGTGGTGAGCTGGCAGGTGATGAACGTGCTACACTACTGTTACTGGGAATGGGGCTGGACGAGTTCAGCATGAGTGCCATTTCTATCCCTGGCATCAAGAAAATCATTCGTAATACTAATTTTGAAGATGCGAAGGCATTGGCAGAGCAGGCACTGGCTCAACCGACAGCGGAAGACTTAATGAGCCTGGTTAACAAGTTCATTAAGGAAAAAACGCTCTGCTAACCTGCATGATGCTGGCCCCAAATTACTGCTTAGGAGAAGATCATGGGTTTGTTTTCTAAACTTTTTGGCGAAAAAACGGATAGCGCTGGGACAATCGACATCGTAGCGCCTCTGTCAGGCGAAATCGTGAACATTGAAGACGTACCAGATGTGGTGTTTGCAGAAAAAATCGTGGGCGACGGTATTGCGATCAAACCCAGCGGCAACAAAATGGTTGCGCCTGTTGATGGCACTATCGGCAAGATTTTTGAAACCAATCACGCTTTTTCGATCGAATCAGACAACGGCATCGAGCTGTTCGTCCACTTCGGTATCGATACGGTTGAACTGAAAGGTGAAGGCTTCAAACGCATTGCTGAAGAAGGCCAGAAGGTCAAAAAAGGCGACGTGGTTATTGAGTTCGATCTGCCGTTGCTGGAAGAGAAAGCAAAATCAACCCTGACACCGGTTGTCATCTCCAACATGGATGAAATCAAGGAATTGATTAAGCTGTCTGGCCAGGTCACCGTCGGCGAAACGCCGGTAATTCGCATCAGGAAGTAAGCATTCGTATATAACATAACGGCACCTGCGGGTGCCGTTATCGTTTCTGCTGTATGAAGTTTTAACCCTGCCAGTGTGGCAGGCGCAGCGTCAGTTCAAGTCCGCCTTCTGGCCGGTTCCGCGCCTCAACTTCACCATGATGCGCCAGGATCACTTTACGCACGATAGCCAGTCCCAGACCATAACCTTTGCCCATCAGCGGCGAATTCACCCGCACAAACGGGTCGAAAATACTGGAGAGTTTCTCCTCATCGACACCCGGCCCCTGATCGCGCACCTGAATCGCCAGCCACTGCTGCTCTGCGCGTAAGTCGACCTCAATCCGCTGCCCAGGCAAAGAGAAGCGCAGCGCATTGCGTAAGACGTTCTCGACACCGCGCCGTATCAACTCCGCATTGCCGCGCACGGTGTAATCGCCCCGCTCGTCAACCTGTAACTCCACCTGCACACCAGGGATCTGTGCTTCATAGCGGACATCGGTGATGACCGCCTCCAGCAATCCGGTCAGGTCAAAATATTGCTCATCCGGGATGCTTTCATGTTCAGCCCGCGACAGCGTTAGCAGTTCACCGATCATTTTGTCCAGACGACGCGCCTCTTCATCAATGCGATCAAGCGAACTGTTTACGCTTTCTGGCGTCTGTCTGGCAAGTCCGGTCGCCAGCTGCAGTCGCGCCAGCGGTGAACGAAGCTCATGTGAGATATCGTGCAGCAGCTCTTCCCGGGCGCGCACCAGGGTATCAAGCCGCTCAACCATGGCATCAAACGCTTCTGCGACATTTGAAATCTCGTCGTGGCGCTTCCGCATAATCGGGAACAGACGCACGCTTAAATCGCCCTCGGCGACGCGGGAAAATCCCTCGCGCAACTGGCGCATGGGCCGCGTCAGATTCCAGGCCAGCAGCAGACTGAACAGCAACCCCACCGAACCAGCGAAGACAAACATCGGCTCGGGAATATTCAGAAATTTTCGCGGCATCATGTTCTGTTTGCTGTTCATGCGCATACCATCCAGGTCGTAGCGCAGCTGATATTCTTTGCCATCCGCACCCTGTACCCAGCGCACCACCTCTTCAGGAAGACGGCCCCTGAAATCCAGGTTGCCGCTGTCCTGGGATTGTGGCGATTTAGTCTGCTGCGTAACGTGAAAGAACTGACGGTCGGTTTCATCCCAGTCAGACAGCATCGCATTCAGCTCATCAGGCCCGCCCCGCTCCAGCACCGATGCAGCAGAGGTCATCTGCAGATCAATGATGCGACGGATAGCCATTATTTCAGGCGGTTCATGCCGTTTACCGGAAAGCGAAAAACCGAGCCAGATAAGCTGGCTCATGATGACAAAAACGACCCAGAAGCCGATAAAGATCTTCCAGAACATGCGACCGCGGTAACCCTGTTTCATCGAATGCGATAACCGATGCTGCGTACGGTTTCGATATTGATGCTATCAGCGGTTAACGCGCTAAGCTTCTGGCGAATGTTGCTGATGTGCACATCAACACTGCGATCGTAGGCTTCACGCGGACGACCCAGCCCCTTTTCAGAGAGTTCATCTTTTGACACGACCCTGTCCGGCGCGCGCAGCAGCAGATCCAGCAGATTAAATTCTGAAGCAGTCAGATCGAAGGTTTTGCCCTGCCATTCACTCATTCGGGTGGCAGGATTAAGCGTCAGGTCTCCCCAGCGCAGCGGCTCTTTAGCATCCGGCTGCGGTACCTGCTCCTCGAAACGGCGCAATACTGCGCGCAGGCGGGCGACCAGTTCACGGGGATAACAGGGTTTAGGCATATAGTCATCCGCCCCCATCTCCAGGCCGATCACGCGATCAATATTATCGCCTTTGGCAGTCAGCATGATCACCGGTATCCGGCTGTTCTGGCGCACCTGACGTAACACATCGATGCCACTCATGTCGGGCAGCATAATATCCAGAATCATGGCAGTGAACTCGCCGGAGAGCGCGCCCTGAATCCCGGCGCTGCCGGTCAGCACCAGCTGGGCATCAAATCCTTCGGCAATAAGGTACTGGCTTAACATCGTGCCTAATTCGACATCATCATCAACAAGCAAAATTTTCATGGTTATCTCTCGACAGAATTGGCGCTATTTTGTCCTGTGCCGGGCATTCGCGCAGCCTGATTTACGCGATCCTTACAGATTCAGTTTATCCGTTATGGGAGTGCTGGCTAAAAAAAAGACCTGTGGGCGTTAAAGGCGCGCACAGGTCTGGTTCCGTATCAGCGGAGATTACTGATGATAGAGTCCGGTCGAGAGATAACGATCGCCACGATCACAGGCGATCGCCACCACGACGCTGCCCGGATTTACCTGCGCAATACGCAGCGCACCCGCCACCGCGCCGCCCGAACTGACGCCACAGAAAATACCTTCACGGCGAGCCAGCGCCCGCATGGTCTCTTCCGCTTCTTTCTGCGTCATATCCATCACATCATCCACTAAGTCGGGGCGGTAGATCCCCGGCAGATAGGCCAGCGGCCAGCGGCGAATGCCCGGAATACTGCTGCCTTCACTCGGCTGCAAACCGATCACCTGCACGCCCGTGTTGTGCTCTTTCAGGAAACGTCCCACGCCGGTGATCGTGCCGGTGGTGCCCATGCTGGAGATAAAATGGGTCATGCGCTGGTTCGACTGCTGCCACAACTCCGGCCCGGTGGTCTGATAGTGACCCAGCGGATTATCGGGATTATTAAACTGATCCAGCACCCGGCCTTCACCACGCGCCGCCATCGCCAGTGCCAGATCGCGTGCGCCCTCCATGCCCTGCTCCCGCGGCACCAGAATCAGCTCTGCGCCATAAGCACGCATCGCATCCTGCCGCTCCTGACTCATGTTGTCCGGCATCAGCAGGCGAAGCCGGTAGCCTTTCATCGCCGCGATCATCGCCAGCGCAATGCCGGTGTTGCCGCTGGTAGCTTCAATCAGCTGATCGCCGGGTGAAATTTCACCGCGCAACTCCGCCTGATTGATCATTGACCAGGCCGCGCGATCTTTTACCGAGCCTGCCGGATTATTGCCTTCCAGCTTGAGCCAGACCTCACTGCCGTTAGCTGGCGTCAGGCGCTGCAGCTTAATCAGCGGGGTATTGCCGATGGTATGTTCAAGAGTCGTCACGGTGCAGTTCCTGGCATCTTACAAACGAGAGGCGAAAAAAAGGCGGGAGTGACACTCCCGCCCGGTGTTGATGAGAAAATATCAGGCGCTTTGTGCAAAGGCAACTGCGCGCAGCGGCGTGTCGCCCTTATAGAGCCGCGCCTGCTGCAAGCCAACAAACAGGCGCTCGCCGCGAATCGGGGCTGTCTGCTCACCTTCAAACACCAGTGAGAACGGCTCGCTCTGCCAGCCAGCAGGCTGAACCACCAGCTGCCAGAAGTGGCCACGCGGGCTGACTTCCAGCACCTGCACCGGCAGCGGGGTTTCTAAACTGCTGCGGCGTGACACGTCGACTTCCCACGGACGCAGGAACAGCTCAACCGCGCCCTGATGAGCTGAGGTATAACCCAGCGGCCAGTGGTGCGCGCCGACATGGAACTGCGATCCCTGAATTTCGCCATCAAAGCGATTCACTTCACCCAGGAACTCCAGCACAAAGCGGGTCGCCGGATCGCGCCATACATCATCTGGCGTGCCGACCTGCTCAATGTTGCCCTGACTCATCACCACCACGCGATCCGCGACTTCCATCGCCTCTTCCTGGTCGTGGGTCACAAACACGCTGGTGAATTTAATCTCTTCATGAAGCTGACGCAGCCAGCGGCGCAGCTCTTTACGCACCTGAGCATCCAGCGCGCCAAAAGGTTCATCCAGCAGCAAAATCTGCGGCTCAACTGCCAACGCACGCGCCAGCGCCACACGCTGCTTCTGGCCGCCTGACAGCTGTGCCGGGAAGCGGTTAGCCAGATGCGCCAGCTGCACCATCTCCAGCAGACGGGTTACACGCTGTTTGATCTCCGCCGCTGAAGGGCGTTCACGACGCGGCAGCACGGTCAGGCCAAAGGCGATGTTGTCGAATACCGTCATATGGCGGAACAGCGCATAGTGCTGGAAGACAAAGCCGACCTGACGATCGCGCGCATGTAGGCGGCTGACATCGTTGCCGTGAAAACGGATCTGACCGCTGTTCTGATGCTCCAGCCCGGCAATAATGCGCAGCAGCGTGGTTTTACCCGAGCCTGACGGGCCAAGCAGCGCCACCATTTCACCTGAGGCAATATCCAGAGAGATATCGTTCAGCACCGAGGTGCGACCAAAGGACTTGTTGATCTTGTTAATCTCAATGCTCATGATTTCCCTCCTGTTGCAGGCGTTTGTGCTGTTGCTCTAAACGCCACTGCACAATACTTTTCAGAAACAGCGTCACAATTGCCATCAGGGTTAACAGGGCGGCGGCAGTAAACGCGCCAACGGTATTGTAGTCCTGATGCAATAATTCAACCTGAAGCGGTAAGGTGTAGGTCTCACCGCGAATCGATCCCGATACCACCGAGACCGCACCAAATTCACCAATCGCACGGGCGTTGGTCAGGACGATGCCATACAGCAGCGCCCAGCGAATGTTCGGCAGCGTCACACGACGGAACATCTGCCAGCCGGACGCGCCTAACAGCACCGCCGCTTCATCTTCATGACTGCCCTGGCTCAGCATCACCGGCACCAGTTCGCGCACGACAAACGGACAGGTCACAAACACCGTCGCCAGCACCATGCCAGGCCAGGCAAACATAATCTGGATGTTATGTGCATCCAGCCAGCCGCCTGCCGGGCCATTCACGCCCCAGAACAGCAGATACATCAGACCAGCTACGACGGGCGACACGGCAAAAGGAATATCAAACAGGGTCAGCAGCAGCTGACGGCCCGGAAAGGTAAAGCGCGTCACCAGCCAGGCGAGCAGCGTGCCGAACACCAGGTTCACCGGAACGGTAATCAGCGCCACCAGCACAGTCAGCCAGATGGCGTGCAGCATGTCCGGATCGGCCAGATTGCTGAGCGCGACAATCAGCCCCTGATTCAGCGCTTCCCAGAAGATGGAGGCCATCGGCACCACCAGCAGCAGAATTGAGATCAGCGCGCCGATACCAATCAGCAGCCATTTGCCCCAGTTCACAGGCTGACGCGCCGCGTGATTGAGCTGTGAAACCTCGGCCATTAGTGACCTCCCAGACGACGGCCAAAGCGGCTCTGCAATGTATTAATCGCGAACAACAGAATTAGCGATGCCGCCAGGATCACCGAGGCGATAGCGCTGGCTGCCGGATAGTCGAACTCCTGCAGCCGGACAAAGATCATCAGCGAGGTGACTTCCGTCTTCCAGGCGATGTTACCGGCAATAAAGATTACCGCACCAAACTCACCCAGGCTGCGGGTAAAGGAGAGCGCCGTACCGGCCAGCAGCGCAGGTGCCACTTCCGGCAGCACGACGCGGCGGAAGCTCTGCCACGGTGTGGCACCCAGCGTTTCGGCCGCTTCTTCATACTCTGGGCCCAACTCTTCCAGCACTGGCTGGACGGTACGCACAACAAACGGAATGCTGGTAAAGGCCATGGCAATGGCGATACCAATCCAGGTGTAAGAAATTTTGATGTCGAACTGGGCGAACCACTGTCCGTACCAGCCGTTGACCGAAAAGAGTCCGGCCAGGGTCAGACCTGCTACCGCAGTTGGCAGTGCAAACGGCAGATCCATCAGGCCATCCAGCAGTGTCCGGCCAGGAAAACGATAACGGGTCAATATCCATGCCATCAGCATGCCGAACACCGCATTAAACAGGGACGCGACACCGGCAGAGAGCAGTGTCACCTTGTAGGCGGCCACCAGCTGAGGGTTGGTCACGACATCCCAGTACTGTTGCAGCGTCATCTGCGACAGCTGCATGATCACGGCGCTAATCGGCAACAGCAGGATCAGACAGGTAAAGAGCAGGCTGGTACCCAGGCTGAGACCGAAGCCGGGCAACACGCGTTTATGGCTGGCTGCAAACATTATCCGCGCCCCGCCGCTAACAATTTGTCGAGCTCACCGCCGCTGACGAAATGCGTCTGCATCACTTTATCCCAGCCGCCAAAGGCATCTTCGACCCGGAACAGGCGGGTCTGCGGGAAGCGATCTTTCTGCTCCGCCATCAGTTGTGGGTTGTTCACACGATAATAGTAGTGAGTAATAATATTCTGCGCTTCTGGCGTGTAGAGATAGTTCAGGTAGGCGCTGGCCGCATCAGCGGTTTTATTAGTGGCGACATTCTTATCCACCCATGCCACCGGAAATTCCGCCAGAATGTTGGTTTTCGGCACCACCACTTCGTATTCATCTTTACCGTACTGGTTGCGGATGTTATTCACCTCCGACTCAAAGCTGATCAGTACGTCGCCCAGGCCGCGCTCAGCAAAGGTGGTGGTTGCGCCGCGACCGCCGGTGTCGAACACTTCCACGTTTTTCAGGAATTGCGTCATAAAGGCACGGGTTTTGGCCTGATCGCCGCCGTCCGCTTTATCTGCTGCGCCCCAGGCGGCCAGGTAGGTATAGCGGCCATTACCCGAGGTTTTCGGGTTCGGGAAAATCAGCTTCACATCGCTGCGGGTCAAATCTGACCAGTCATGAATCTGCTTTGGATTCCCTTTGCGCACCAGAAACGCCATGGTGGAGTAGAAAGGCGAGCTGTTGTTCGGCAGACGGCTTTTCCAGTCTGCGGCAATGAGATTGCCTTTATCGTGCAACACCTGCACATCTGTTACCTGGTTGTACGTGACCACATCTGCGCGCAGTCCCTGCAGGATAGCCAGCGCCTGCTTCGATGAACCGGCGTGCGACATCTTAATGGTCAGGGGATCAGTGGGGTGACTGGCATCCCACTGTTTAACAAACGGAGCATTCAGGGCGACAAACAGCTCCCGCGATACATCGTATGAGCTATTAAGAAGTTCAGTGGCATTGGCTGCGCCGGCCAGGCTCAGCGACAACGCGATACCGCTCACGATTTTTTTCATCGCTTGTAATGTCATTTGGCACCCTGAAAAATTTTGATGCGGATCTCACCCGCTGAGGCATCAGTTTATTTATAACTCAGTGAAAACCAGTAACGGTTTTATATATCGTTTGATGATTTCAAAGTCGAAAAAAGCATAAGACGACGGCAGAGTTTATGCAGAAATCAGCAAAAGCCGTGGAGGAGAGGAACCGCGTGCAGCCCATGCGGGCAGGGGTTTTACGAGGGTTCAGCGACCGCCGGAGGGGCGGCACGCTGAAGAAAAAGATTAACGCTGCCAGACAATCTTGCTGATTTTCCAGTTTTTCAGGGTATCGTCAGAGGGCATCAATCCCTCCGGTCCGTGCCAGTCGCCGTGATAGACATAGGTCAGATGCTGGCTGCCAGGCGCACGGCACGCCACGTCACGCGCATCAGTGCCGCTGGCGAGTGTGCAGTTGTCGAAGGCTTTGCTGAACTTATTACTGAAGGCGTCGCCCACTTTACTGCCGTCACTGCTGGCAATCGCGCTGTCCATCACCTCAATACGTTCGATCTGCGACTGTCCGTAAATCACCAGCTTAACCTTGCCGTCATCCAGCGCCTGCCAGAAAGAGACCACCTGACCGTTCTGACTGCGCATGCCCTGACGCAGGGTATAGTCACCGTTCAGTCCGTCCTTAATCGCGTCCTCTTTCATGGCGGTGGAGGCGGTTAATCCCCCTACACCCTGTTCAGTCGCGGTCAGCGAGGAACCGAACCAGTTCCACGGCAGCGCCGAAGACCAGTGATACGTCAGCGGATTCCACCAGCTTGCCTGCTGGCTGCTGTCAGCGCCGGAACCCGAACTGGCACAGCCGCTCAGTGCAACGGCGGCGATCAGTAGCGTGGAACGAACAGCTTTCATGAGAACTCCTGTAAATGCGATGCCGGAAAGGCGGAACTGATTGGAGTCGCAAAGCGACAAAAAGTTTAGTTGAGATGATGTTCAGGCAGAAAGCAGTCGCGACAGCGACGATTCGATTGCAGCCAGATCAGCGCCAGCAGGTCGAACAGCGTCAGCAGCAACGGCAGCGGCGAACTTAGCAGATCGCCCTGCACAAACTGCCAGCCCTGCCAGAGCAGATTCACCAGCAGCGACAGCGCTAACACGCTGCGCCAGTGCTGCCAGAGGCGCGGCAGCCGCGTGCGATAGCCTGTCAGCAGCAGGCCCGCCAGCGCCGGTAACCCCAGCGCCAGACCGACCCAGAACGCCTGACGATCCGGATAGAACAGTGCCAGCAGGTCGTTGCCCTGCTGCCGTGACGCTCCGGCCATCACCAGCAGCAGCCAGGTCCGCGCCTGAAGTAACAGGATCGGCCAAAAAAGAAACGGCAGCCGCAGCTGCCCTCTGGCGTCATACTCGTCCGGCGAATAGCCAGGCAACGGATTAGTATTCACGATCTTCGATCAGACGTTTACCAAACAGCAGCGCGTCGACCGGCTCATAATCGAGCTTTTCATAGAACGCCACCACCTGATCGTTCTCTTCGCGGATCATCAGATGCAGTTTCGGACAGCCGCGCGCGATGAGTTTCTTCTCCAGACGGTTCATCAGAGCATTGGCAAAGCCGCGTCCCTGATAGTCAGGATGCACCGCCAGATAATACGCCGCGCCGCGATGACCATCGTAACCGCCCATCAGCGTGCCAACGACCACGCCGCCCACTTCAGCGACCAGAAAGAGATCGGGGTCGTGATTCATTTTGCGTTCGATATCCAGCTCGGGATCGTTCCATGGCCGTAACAAATCGCAACGTTCCCATAAGGTGATCACTTCTTCAAAATCTTCCTGGCGGAAGGCGCGGATTTCCATCTTATTTACCTGCAGATAAGCACAATTTGCTGATTATCACGCATTCTCTGCCGCACGCAACCCTCGATGACCGGCGGAAAATAAAAAAGCGCAAATTTTCTGTTCGCGACCTGCAATACAAAGTAATGCCCTGAAATGGTTCTGTGATCGCAGGCAACAGAGCCTTAGGCTATAACACCGGCAAGATTCCTGTTACCGGACCCGTACATGCAGCTGCTTAAACGTTTGATTCATCGTCGTCAGTTACTTCTTTCCGGTCTGGCTCTGGCCATTTTATCGCCGCGTGCGATTCAGGCTAAAGAGCAGTCGGGCCTTACCGGGGCAAATCGCCATACGCGCCCTGCCCCGCCAGCGAAAAACGGTAAACGCATCGTGATGATCGATCCGGGGCACGGTGGCATCGACTCTGGTGCGGTGGGTGAAGAGGGTTCTGAAGAGAAGCATATCGTGCTGGAGATTGCCGGTAACGTGCAGCGGCAGCTTCAGAGCCATCCGCGCATTGAAGTGCGCCTGACCCGCGACAGTGACCACTTTATTCCGCTTTATCAGCGGGTGGAAATCGCCCACCAGCACGGTGCCGATCTCTTTATGTCGATTCATGCCGACGGCTTTACCAGCCCCGATGCCAGCGGTGCCTCGGTGTTTGCGCTCTCTAACCGCGGTGCCAGCAGCTCGATGGCACGTTATCTCTCACAGCGTGAGAACGATGCGGACAAACTGGGCGGCGTAAAGGCACAGCAGCAGGATCACTATCTGCAGCAGATTCTGTTCGATCTGGTACAGACCGATACCATCAAAAACAGCCTGACGCTGGGCAAGCACGTGCTGGATCAGATCCGTCCGGTGCACCATCTGCACAGCCAGCACACCGAGCAGGCGGCCTTCGCGGTACTCAAGTCACCGTCGATTCCCTCGGTGCTGGTCGAAACCTCCTTTATTACCAATCCCCGTGAAGAGCAGCTGCTCGGCACTACCGCGTTTCGCCAGAAAATTGCTTCAGCGATTGCCTGCGGCATCGTCAACTACTTCGATGAGTTTGACCGCCGCAACGCCTGATTCGTCTGGCTGGTTTGCATCGTGCGACGCGCCGCGCTCATGCAAGCGGCGCGGTTTTGCGTATAATCGCGTCAGACTTTGACAAACGATAAGCGAAAAGATGGCTGATATTTCCCGCGTAAAAGCGTTCCTGCTCGCATTGCAGGATGAGATTTGTAACCAGCTGGCGGCTGAAGATGGCGGCGCACAGTTTGCTGAAGATAGCTGGCAGCGCCCTGGCGGCGGCGGCGGTCAGAGCCGCGTCCTGCGCAACGGTGCGGTATTTGAGCAGGCGGGCGTCAACTTTTCGCATGTGCATGGCGATCAGATGCCGGCATCAGCGACCGCGCACCGGCCTGAGCTGGCCGGTCGCAGCTTCGAAGCGATGGGCGTGTCGCTGGTCATCCACCCTAACAACCCTTATGTGCCGACCAGCCACGCCAACGTGCGCTTTTTTATCGCAGAGAAGCCGGGGGCCGAACCGGTCTGGTGGTTTGGCGGTGGCTTTGACCTGACGCCGTTTTATGGTTTTGAAGAAGACGCGCTGCACTGGCATCAGACCGCAGCCAGTCTCTGTCAGCCTTTTGGCGAGGATGTCTATCCGCGCTATAAAAAGTGGTGTGATGATTACTTCTATCTGAAGCATCGTGATGAGCAGCGCGGCATTGGCGGCCTCTTTTTTGACGATCTCAACACGCCCGACTTTGAGCAGAGCTTCAGCTTTATGCAGGCAGTAGGTCGCGGCTTTATGGATGCCTACCGGCCGATTGTGTCGCGCCGTAAAGATCATCCGTGGGGCGATCGTGAGCGCCAGTTCCAGCTCTACCGCCGTGGTCGCTATGTGGAGTTTAATCTGGTGTGGGACCGTGGCACGCTGTTTGGTTTGCAGACCGGCGGCCGTACGGAATCGATTCTGATGTCGATGCCACCACTGGTGCGCTGGGAATATGATTATCAGCCCGATGCCGACTCGCCTGAAGCTGCGCTCTATCGCGATTTCCTGCCGGTAAAAAACTGGCTGAACCTCCCCGTCTGATCGCTTCTCCTGCTGCAGCGCGGCCCGTAATCCGCGCTGCGCTTACCTTTCTCCCGACCGACCCGTTCCGTTTCACAGGGCACAGATTGCTACAGTGTTACCTGCGTCATTCGTCCTGACTGCTATGCTTAAGGATGGAATATGGCGCACCCCACGGTAAAAACCGCATGACGGCTCCTTCGCACCGCCTCGCAGCGCAACAATCAGAGAAACCGCATTTTCATCAGAAAGTCTCTGTTGCAATGTTATGGGTTCGCGTTACCGGTAGCAGAACATGCCACAGACCGGCTGCGAGGCCTGAGGTGCACCCTGTTCGCTTTCATTTTTCTTTTCAAGGAGTTTAGAGATGAACCAGCTAGAAGCCCTAAAACAGTTCACCACCGTGGTGGCGGACAGTGGTGATATCGAATCGATTCGTAATTACCACCCGGAAGACGCCACCACCAACCCTTCACTCATTCTGAAAGCGTCCGGTCTGGAAGGATATAAGCACCTGATGGATGACGCGATTGAGTACGCGAAAAAACAGGGCGGCAGCAAAGAGACGCAGATTATCAACGCCAGCGACAAAGTGGCGATCAACCTCGGTATGGAAATCCTGAAAAGCATACCAGGCCGTGTTTCGACCGAAGTGGATGCGCGCCTCTCCTTCGATCGTGGCATGTGTGTCACCAAAGCAGAAAAACTGATTCGGATGTATGAAGAGCACGGCATCGACCGTTCACGCGTGCTGATCAAGCTGGCCTCAACCTGGGAAGGCATCCGTGCAGCGGAAGAGCTGGAGAAGAACGGCATCCACTGTAACCTGACGCTGCTGTTCTCCTTCGCGCAGGCGCGTGCCTGTGCCGAAGCGGGCGTGTTCCTGATCTCCCCGTTCGTGGGCCGTATCTACGACTGGTACAACTCACGCAAGCCACTGGAACCGTACGTGGCGGATGAAGATCCAGGCGTAAAATCTGTGCGTCGTATCTATGACTACTACAAAAAGCACCGTTACAGCACCATCATCATGGGCGCCAGCTTCCGTAAAGTGGAGCAGATTATCGCGCTGGCCGGCTGCGATCGCCTGACGCTGTCGCCGAACCTGCTGGAAGAGCTGCAGAACAGCGATGCGCCGCTGGAGCGCAAACTGGAACCCTCTACCGAGGGCTTCCATCAGCCGTCGCCGCTCTCCGAGGCGGAGTTCCGCTGGGAACATAACCAGGATCCAATGGCAGTCGAAAAACTCTCTGACGGCATCCGCCAGTTCGCGGTTGACCAGCAGAAGCTGGAAGATGTGCTCGCCGCACGCCTGTAGTCTTTATTTTAATCGGGCGGGACTTTCCCGCCCTGATGCATAACAAGGGAGAACTTTATGTCCTCACGCAGAGAGTTGGCAAACGCGATTCGTGCACTGAGCATGGATGCAGTCCAGAAGGCAAACTCAGGCCACCCCGGTGCGCCGATGGGTATGGCCGATATCGCCGAAGTGTTGTGGCGCGACTTCCTCCAGCACAATCCAACTAATCCCGCCTGGCTTGATCGCGACCGCTTCATCCTCTCCAACGGCCACGGCTCGATGCTGCTTTACAGCCTGCTGCACCTGAGCGGTTATGACCTGCCGATTGAAGAGCTGAAAAATTTCCGTCAGCTGCACTCTAAAACGCCGGGTCACCCGGAAATCGGCTATACCCCAGGCGTTGAAACCACCACCGGCCCACTGGGTCAGGGCCTGGCTAATGCCGTGGGCCTGGCGATTGCTGAGCGCACGCTGGCTGCACAGTTTAACCGTCCGGACCATGAAATCGTCGACCACCATACCTATGTGTTCATGGGCGACGGCTGTCTGATGGAAGGGATCTCGCACGAAGTCTGTTCTCTGGCGGGCACGCTGGGTCTGGGCAAACTGATCGGCTTCTATGACCATAACGGCATCTCCATCGATGGCGAAACCGAGGGCTGGTTTACCGACGATACGCATAAACGTTTTGAGTCCTACAACTGGCATGTGATCGGCGACATCGACGGCCATGACGCTGATGCTATCCGCGAGGCGATCAAAGAAGCGCAGAGCGTCACCGATAAGCCTTCACTGATTATCTGCCGCACCATTATCGGTTTCGGTTCACCGAACAAAGCCGGTAAAGAAGAATCGCACGGCGCAGCGCTGGGCGAGGCCGAAGTGGCGCTGACCCGTAAACAGCTTGGCTGGAACTATCCGGCATTTGAGATCCCGGCTGAAATCTACCAGCAGTGGGATGCCAAAGCAGCGGGTGCGGAACGCGAAAAAGCCTGGGATGCGAAGTTTGCGGCTTATAAAGAGGCCCATCCCGAGCTGGCGAAAGAGTATGAGCGCCGTATGAATGGCGAAATGCCCGCCACATGGGAAACGGAAGCGACCCGTTTCATCCAGGATCTGCAGGCTAATCCGCAGAAAATTGCCAGCCGTAAAGCGTCTCAGAACTCGCTGGAAGCCTACGGCAAAATGCTGCCGGAATTCCTTGGCGGTTCCGCTGACCTGGCACCGAGTAACCTCACCATCTGGTCGGGCTCCAAATCGATAAAAGAGGATCCGGCGGGTAACTACATCCACTACGGCGTGCGTGAATTTGGTATGACGGCAATTGGTAACGGTATCGCGCATCACGGCGGTTTCGTGCCTTACACCGCAACCTTCCTGATGTTTGTCGAATATGCGCGTAACGCCGCGCGTATGGCAGCGCTGATGAAGGCACGCCAGATTCTGGTCTACACCCATGACTCCATCGGTCTGGGCGAAGATGGCCCGACGCACCAGCCGGTAGAGCAGATCGCCAGCCTGCGTCTGACGCCAAACATGAGCGTATGGCGTCCATGCGATCAGGTTGAAACTGCGGTGGCGTGGAAAGCCGCTGTCGAACGCCATCATGGGCCGACTGCCCTGATCCTGTCACGTCAGAATTTACTGCAGCCGGAACGCACACCGGAGCAGATCGAAAACATCAAACGCGGTGGCTACGTGCTGAAGGATTGCGATGGCACGCCAGAAGTCATTCTGATTGCGACCGGTTCAGAGATTGAGATCACCCTGGGTGCAGCTGAGAAGCTCAAATCAGGTGGTCACAAGGTGCGGGTGGTTTCACTGCCTTCTACTGACCTGTTTGATGCGCAGGATGCCGCTTACCGTGAATCCGTGCTGCCGAGCGGCGTGAAAGCGCGTGTGGCGGTAGAAGCGGGTATTGCTGACTACTGGTTTAAGTATGTCGGTCTGGACGGCGCAATTGTGGGCATGACCACCTTTGGTGAATCCGCGCCAGCCAGTCAGCTGTTCCCGGAGTTTGGCTTCACGGTTGAGAACATCGTCAGCCACGCCGAAGCTTTACTCAAGCCGGTTTAATGCATTTGCCCTTCCCGGCCTCATCGGGAAGGGCCATTTTATTTTGCAGCCTCGCAGATAAAAAAATATCCATCCCCCTCTTCCCGCTCCGCGCAAACTGATTACTATAGAGCCGTCATACTTAATGCTGCCTGTGTACGGGCTGACCGTCTTTTCCTGCTGTCATTCTGCCGGGATAACGCGGCTGCGACCTGATGCATCCTGATGAGTGAAGGCAGATTTCCTCCGATTTTTATAGCGAAGCCACTTCCGTTGAACATGCGTACACCCTATTTACTGGCCCTGATGGTTTCACTGCTTCCATTAAAAAGCATGGCGCAGGTTGCGCCCGATCCGCTGCTGGCCTCACAGATTGTTGATCGCTATGCGGAACATATCTTTTATGGCAGCGGCGCAACCGGTATGGCGCTGGTGGCGATTGATGGCAATCAGCGGGTGTTCGCCAGCTTCGGTGAAACCCGCCCCGGCAACAATGTCCGTCCGCAGAAAGATTCGCTGATTCGTATCGCTTCGCTGAGTAAGCTGATGACCAGTGAAGTGATGGTGAAAATGGCTGAGCGCGGACAGATTCGCCTTGACGATCCTCTGAGTAAATATGCGCCTCCGGGTGCACGGGTGCCCACTTACAATGGCCAGCCGATTCGCCTGATTAATCTCTCGACCCACACCAGCGGACTGCCGCGCGAGCAGCCCGGCGGCAAAGCGCAGCGTCCGGTGTTTGTCTGGCCAACGAAGAGCGAACGCTGGGCATGGCTGGCGCGCGCGAACCTCAAAGCGGCACCAGGCAGCAGTGCTGCCTACTCCAACCTGGGCTACGATCTGCTGGGCGATGCGCTGTCGCGTGCCAGCGGAACTCCCTATCCGGCGCTGTTTCAGCAGCTGATTACCCGCCCGCTCGGCATGAAGGACACCACGTTTACGCCGTCGCCTGAGCAGTGCGGACGCCTGATGGTGGCCGAAAAAGGGGCCAGCCCGTGTAATAACACGCTGGCCGCGATTGGCAGCGGCGGGGTTTACTCAACGCCGGATGATATGGGTCGCTGGATGCAGCAGTTCCTGAACTCGTCGGTTAACCATCGCACGCCGCAGATCGATCGCCTGCAGACGCTGATCTATCGCCGCGACCAACTGAACAAAGTAGAAGGCATGGATGTCCCGGGTAAAGCGGATGCGCTGGGCATGGGCTGGGTCTACATGGGACCGAAAAGTGGTCGGCCTGGGATCATTCAGAAAACCGGCGGCGGCGGTGGATTCATCACCTATATGGCGATGGTGCCGCAGCATAACGTGGGGGTTTTTGTGGTGGTGACGCGCTCGCCGCTGACCCGCTTTACGCCGATGAGCGACGGAGTGAATAATATGCTGGCCGAACTGGTCGGCAACCAGCTTGGCTCACCGATGATGGTGCAGGTCATTCGTTAACGCTGCTGAACGCCACCGTCAGACTGGCTGACCCACAGGGTTGGCCAGTCATCACTGCTGTGCCAGGCGTCACAGGTCGACTCTTCCGCATATTCCGCTAACACAAAACGTGTGCCATCAAACTGCCAGCGTGTCGCCCTGCCGCAGTCGCCTAATCCACGGCCCTTACCAAACGTGTAGAGCTGGCCGCTGGCCGCGTCGTATTCGGCGTTAATCAGCTCAAGCTGTCGATCGCTGGCTCCGGGCGGAGTGAACGGCAGAGTCAGGGTGATGCCACGCGCCACATAGGGCGGGCTGCGCGTCACTTCAAACGCCAGATCGATCACGTTATACGCCCCCATTTCACAACTCACCAGCAGCAGCGCGCGCTGGTCGGTAAGCGGCGCCACGCTGACTTCGCGGCGCAGCGGATCGAGTGAGCAGGAGTCGGTGTTAACCCGCCAGGTGCCGT
This sequence comes from Pantoea sp. SM3640, assembly GCF_015654165.1. NCBI lineage: Bacteria > Pseudomonadati > Pseudomonadota > Gammaproteobacteria > Enterobacterales > Erwiniaceae > Pantoea > Pantoea sp. SM3640. Next base: position 922,367 of record NZ_CP064872.1, on the reverse strand, counting down.
AATCAATCAATCCGCTGGTCTCATCGCGCGTCAGGGCAGCGGGTGACCTGACCGCAGGCGGCAGCGGTGGCAGTGCAGGCGGTGGCGGAACATCCCAGCTGGCTCTGTCGCCACGTTTGATCCACGCGCTCATGCTGTTGACCCGTCCCTGCGTGTCATCCATCAGCAACAGCGCGGCCTTCATGCCGCGCAGAGAGATCAGCGCGTTGGGATCGTAGGTGAGCTGCAGGTTTTTGGCCTCCATCACCAGATCAAAAAATTCATCAATGGCGATAGCATTGCTGGTAGCGAGATGATGCGGCTCTACCGTCCAGTGCTTGAGGTCGGGTTTAAGCCGGCGCTGATCGAGCAGCAGGTTATCCTGTAGCGGGCCACCCGGCAGCGCACCACTGTAGGCGCTGCCGTAGTCGATGCGCAGCAAAGGGCGATCGTTGACACCCGCATGGCGCGAAATCGTCATCACCAGCCCTTTGTCTCCCGGAATATTGCGCGCCACACAAAAGGCTTCATTGTTGCAGGTGATTTGCCAGTCGTTGAATGACTTTTGCAACGGTTCCGCCTGAACAGAGGCAACCCACAGAGACGGCAACAGCCAAAGCGATTTCATCCAATACGACATTAAGAAGATCGATCCCCGAATACCCAGAGTGGAGAGAATAGCGCATCAACGGGCCTGACAGGGTTCGCATTCTGTGAACCTGTGCAAAAAGCGCAGTTAACTGCTTAAAAAGCGTGCATAAAGTGGATTAACGCTCACCACTCTCCCTCAACGCTGTCACGCGGCAACAGGCTTAGTGGCACGGTTTTATGGCGTCAGCCAGCCCGCAATCTGTGCATGCTGAAGCAGCATAATGGTTTTGCCGTCTCGAATGCGACCCTCTGCGACCATTGCCAGCGCATCCGGAAAGCGTAATTCCAGCACGTCGATTGACTCATCTTCGACGCCACCGCCGGCATTGTCGCGCAACGACTCATTATATTCTGCCGCGAAAAAGTGGATAAGCTCAGTCACGCCACCCGGCGACATATAGCAGGCATAAAGTTTTTCCACCTCGCCCACCGCATAACCGGTCTCTTCAATCGCCTCTTTGCGGATGCAATCTTCCGGGGAGTCGTCGTCCAGCAAGCCGGCACAGGCTTCGATTAACATGCCGTCGTCGTTACCGTTGACGTACGTGGCGATACGAAACTGGCGCGTCAGGACCACGCTGTTCTTTTCACGGTTGTAGAGCAGGATGGTTGCCCCATTTCCGCGATCGTAGACTTCGCGTTTATGGCGAATAACCTCGCCACGGCGATCGGTGATGTCATAGGTGTAGTTACGCAGCACAAACCAGTTTTCAGACAGGAGCTTATCTTTGATGATGTTGATCTTAAACGACATGGGGACTCCGCTACCACATAAAGGGAGCCTTTCATCATAGGGGCAAGCTTGCGGGAAAACTATCCTAATTCGCGGCGTGGCGGGGGCGGTTCACGGCAAAAAAAAGCCAGCCCGGAGGCTGGCCTGATTGCTGCAGAATTTATCAGCGTGAAGTGTCGTCAGCCAGTCGGGTCGGCTGAGGCTCTTCTTCGTGATGATCCTGTTCGGTCTGAGCGACGGCGTGAACGCGCTTACGCACGCCAAACCATCCCAGCACCAGCAATACCGCAATCAGCGGAATGGAGGCGATGGTGTACGTCCCGTTCGGGTAGTCAAACGCCATCAGCACCAGCACGCTGAACAGGAACAGCAGCGTCAGCCACGAGGTAAACGGTGCGCCTGGCAGCTTGAAGCTGACATCATCCGCCTTGCCCTCTTTGATCGCTTTGCGCAGACGCAGCTGGCAAACCACGATAAAGGCCCAGGAGGAGATAATGCCCAGCGAGGCCACGTTCAGGACGATCTCAAACACCTGAGAAGGCACATAGTAGTTAAGCACCACACCAATCACATAGACGGCGACGGTCACCAGAATACCGGCATAAGGAACCTGCTGACTGTTCATCTTCGACATGAATTTCGGTGCAGAGCCACCCATCGACATAGAGCGCAGGATACGCCCGGTCGAGTAGAGGCCGGAGTTCAGGCTGGAGAGCGCCGCACTCAATACGACGATATTCATGATGCTGCCAACGTAAGGCACGCCCAGTTTCGAGAAGAAGGTCACGAACGGACTCTGACCCGCCTGATAGGCGTTCCATGGCAGCAGCAGCACCAGCAGCACCACAGAGCCGACATAGAACAGGCCGATACGCCAGATGACGCTGTTGATCGCTTTCGGCAGCATGGTTTTCGGGTCTTTACATTCGCCGGCCGCCGTACCCACCAGTTCGATAGAAGCAAAGGCGAACACCACGCCCTGAATCAGCACCAGCGCAGGCAGTAAACCGTGCGGGAACAGGCCACCGTTATCGGTGATCAGATGGAAACCGGTGCTGTTGCCATCCAGCGGTTTGCCGGTGCCAAGGAACACCACGCCCACCACCAGGAAGATGACAATCGCCAGCACTTTTACCAGCGCGAACCAGAACTCCATCTCGGCAAACCATTTAACCCCGATCATGTTCATGGTGCCGACAATCGCCAGCGCGCCCAGGGCGAACACCCACTGCGGCACATCACCAAACGCGCCCCAGTAGTGCATGTAGAGCGCGACGGCGGTGATATCGACGATGCCGGTCATCGCCCAGTTGACGAAGTACATCCAGCCCGCCACGAAGGAGGCTTTCTCGCCCAGGAATTCACGGGCGTAGGAGACGAAGCTGCCGCTGCTGGGACGGTGTAATACCAGTTCGCCCAGCGCACGCAGAATAAAGAAGGAGAAGATGCCACACACCAGATAGATGATGGCTAATGCGGGGCCCGCAGCCTGCAAACGGCCACCTGCGCCCAGGAACAAACCGGTACCGATGGCACCGCCGATCGCAATCATCTGTACGTGACGGTTACCCATCGCCTTCTGGTAACCAGCATCGTGAGAATTCAGCCAGCGGCGCTTCGCAGCGCGCATCTCACTTGGGGTTTTCTTTTTAGATTTCATAGCATTCCTGTTTGTCCTGACCATCAGTCGTCGTCTCCCCAATGCGGACGTAACGTCCTGCAAAATGGGGGATTTTCCTCTGTGCCTTTGCCCGTGAGTGAGTGCCGGGCAACGCGGGAATTTACGGCGATGAATCCTACCCGTTCTGCAAGAACGAAGCAAAATATACCGGGCAGATGCACAGGCTGATTTGTAAGAATCCATCCTGATGCACAAAAACAAAAAAACCGGCCATTTTCAGGCCGGTAAAAGCTACAGGGATGGAAACAGGAGGGTTGGGTTAGCGATAAATCTCTGCGGTGCCGCTCCACAGGCTGGAGTCGCCTGGGTTATCGATACCAATAACGCGGTAATGGCTGGCGCCCATCTCTTCCGCTTTTTGCGACAGCTGGCGATTAGCATCGTCCAGTGAGCCGCGAACGCCGGAGACGGACACGCTGCCGATGCTCTGCGTATTCTGCGCCTGTGACGGGTCGACCGGCGCAGCAGCGAAAGTGGCAAAGGAAGCGGTAGCCAGTAATGCGCCCGCCAGTACAGCATTCAGTTTTTTCATTGGATGCTCCTTAATCTGCGATCGGGGTTGAGCTGATGACTGGATGAATTATTAGCCTTGCAATGAAAAGCAACATCGGGGCGATGTAAACCTGTTCCTTTTTTAACCACAAAACGGTAGCCCATCCTGGGAACTGTCAGTTGTGGTCATTTTATGTGCGATGTGTAACCGCCTGTGCGATAAACAGGGGATGGATCATTTGCGTTACGTTATTGCGCTCTTATAATTCCCGCACTTTCAACAGGGCCATCCATGTGATTGTTAAACGTTCCGTTACTCAAAGCATCGCTAAGGCGCTCAGCGCCATTGTCCTGCTATCGCTACTTACCACCGGTCTGGCCTTAGTCACGCTGCTCAGCAGTCAGCGCGATGCGGAGGCGATCAATCTGGCGGGATCTCTGCGCATGCAGAGCTATCGCATGGCATGGGATGCCAGCCGTCAGCCACAAAATCTGGTGCATCACCTGACGCTCTATCAGCAAACGCTGGATGCCCCGGTGCTGCAAAAGCTGGATCGGCCCTGGGTACCACGCGAAGTCAGCGCTCGCTATCAGCGACTGCGTGCTGCCTGGCCTTCCCTGCAGCAGCAGTTGCAGCAGGGTGATACCGTGGCATACCAGCAGCAGGTGCCGATCTACGTCGGTGAAATCGATCGCTTTGTACTGGGTCTGCAGCGCTATACCGAGCTGAAAATGCGTCTGGTGGCGGCCAGCAGCCTGGCGGGTGTCATCGCGATTGTCGTGCTGGCCCTGATGACGATTCGCTTTACCCGGCTACACGTGGTGCGGCCCCTCAATGCGCTGGTCACGGCCAGTCGCTACGTTGAAAGCGGTAACTTTGCTTTTCCGCCGCTGCACGTTGAGCAGCAGAATGAACTGCGGGTACTGTCGCACGCCTTCAGCGGCATGGCGGCACGTCTGCATTCGCACTACCAGCTGCTGGAGAGCACGGTACGCGCGAAAACGGAAGACTTAACCCAGGCGAATCGCACGCTGTCATTGCTTTACGACAGCTCGCAGATGCTGACGGCGAGCCCGTTGCACCCGGCACTGTTTGAGTCAGTGTTAACCACTGTACTGACGCGCGAAAAACTGACAGCGATCCGGCTGGACAGCGACCAGTTTCAGTTCTGCGCCGGGGATGCTCAGGCTGACGGTGAGTGGCAACGCCTGCCGTTACAGCAGGACGATCAGCAGATTGGCGAACTGCGCTGGCAGTCGCCTGGCGTCACCCATCCCAATGAGCTGATGCGCAGCCTGGCGGCGATGCTGGGACGGGCAATCTGGATCTGGCAGGCACAGCAGCAGTATCAGCAGATGTTGCTGATTGAAGAGCGCGCCACCATTGCCCGGGAATTACATGACTCGCTGGCCCAGTCGCTCTCGTTTTTACGCATTCAGCTAACCCTGCTGCGCCGCACTGTGGATAAGGATGACAGCGCCGCCCACGCGATTATCGCTGACTTCGATCAGGCGCTGGCCGATGCCTATCGTCAGCTGCGTGAACTGCTGACCACCTTCCGCCTGACCATTGAGCAGGCGGATCTGGTGGCGGCAATGCAGGCGATGATCGCCTCGTTGCAGGAGAAAAGCGGCGCAGAGATACACTTTAACTACCAGACCGGCCTGCAGAGTCTGGAGGCACAACAGCAGGTGCATGTGTTACAGATCGCCCGTGAGGCGCTGCTGAATGCCATTCGTCACGCCAGCGCGCAGGTGATTCGGGTGGATTATCAGCATAGCGAACAAGGTGAGCACTTACTGACAATTACGGATGACGGGGTGGGAATGAACAGCACTGACGAACCCGCGGGCCATTACGGCCTGACGATTATGACAGAGCGTGCCCAGCGCCTGAGTGGCAATCTGACTATCCATACTCAGCAACGCGGCACCCGGGTCGAACTGCGCTTTCCACCGCAGCCGGCGCGCTCACTGACATAAAGCGCCCGGCATGATGTTAACTTATTCAGATAATCAATCGGTCTCAGCATGCAGCCCAGCGGATACGGCGCCATCTGGTACCAGCCCTGCTCTTCTGCCGCCATCTGAAGCCGATGAAATGGAGAACCTATGCAACAGCCCGCATTAACATTGATGATTGTGGATGACCATCCGCTGATGCGCCGTGGTATCCGTCAGCTGCTGGCGCTGGATCCCCGGCTTGAGGTCATCGCAGAAGCCAACAACGGCACGGAAGCGCTGGCCGAGGCCCGCCGTCAGGAACCCGATATCATTCTGCTCGACCTGAATATGAAAGGCATGTCCGGGCTGGATACGCTGAAGGCGTTGCGCCATGAAGGGATCAGTTCACGCATTCTGGTCCTGACAGTCTCCGACGCCCGCAGTGATATCTTCGCCATGGTGGATGCGGGTGCCGATGGCTATCTGCTCAAGGATAGCGAGCCGGAGATCCTGCTGGGGCATATTCTGCAGGCCTCGCAGGGTGAAAAGGTCTTCAGTGAAGGCGTGGCCCGTTATCTGGCTAATCGCCAGCACAGTGCCGATCCCCTGCGTCAGCTCACCGGGCGTGAGTGCGACGTGCTGCAGGAGGTGGCGCGCGGCCTGTCGAATAAAGAGATCGCGGCTAATCTGCATATCTCCGAAGAGACAGTAAAAGTGCATATCCGCAACCTGCTGCGTAAGCTGGATGTCCGCTCACGCGTCGCCGCCACGGTGATGTGGCTTGAAAGCCGCAAATAGCCAACGAATTTACATTTTCTCCTCAATTTCTCCACGATTTCCCCCGCTGCCGCACGTAGAGTAAATGGCGGCGGAAAATCGTGGATAGACCATCCGGTTTGCCCGCCAGTGCGCCCGTTGCCGCTGGGCCTGAACGCTTATAAAAGTCCCTGAGGAGTGTCGATTTAATGTCGAATTTCTTTATCGACCGTCCCATCTTTGCCTGGGTTCTGGCGATTCTGCTGTGCCTGTGCGGCACGCTTTCGATTATTTCGCTGCCTGTTGAACAGTATCCCGATCTGGCACCACCCAACGTGCGCATTACCGCCAACTATCCGGGCGCATCCGCCCAGACGCTGGAGAACACTGTTACCCAGGTCATCGAGCAGAACATGACCGGCATCGATAATCTGATGTATATGTCCTCGAACAGCAGCAATACCGGTCAGGCACAGATCACCCTCACCTTTACCGCCGGAACTAATCCTGATGAAGCCCGTCAGCAGGTTCAGAACCAGTTGCAGTCAGCGCTGCGCAAACTGCCGCAGGCGGTACAGTCGCAGGGCGTGACGGTCAATAAAACCGGTGACAGTAATATTCTGATGGTCGCCTTCGTCTCAACCGACGGCAGTATGGATAAGCAGGATATTTCAGACTATGTCGCCAGTAATATTCAGGACCCGTTAAGCCGTATTGATGGCGTTGGCCAGGTAGACGCTTACGGCTCACAATATGCGATGCGCATCTGGCTCGATCCCAACAAACTGATCGCCTACTCGCTGACCACCGACGATGTGGTCAGTGCAATCCAGTCGCAGAATACTCAGGTTGCCGTGGGTCAGGTCGGTGGTCTGCCATCCGTAGAGAAGCAGGCGCTGAATGCCACGGTGAATGCGCAGTCGATGCTGCAGACCCCCGGGCAGTTCCGGGCCATTACCCTGAAGAACAATCCCGACGGTTCCGTGGTGACGCTGGGTGATGTCGCCACCGTGGCGCTGGGCGCAGAAAAGTATGATTATCTGAGCCGCTACAATGGCCAGCCCGCATCCGGTCTGGGGGTGAAGCTTGCATCCGGTGCCAACGAGATGAACACCGATAAGCTGGTGCGGGCGCGCATTGAGGAGCTGTCGCACTACTTCCCGCACGGGCTGGAAGCAAAAATTGCCTACGAAACCTCCCCTTTCGTTAAAGCGTCGATCACCGATGTGGTGAAGACGCTGCTGGAGGCGATCGTGCTGGTGTTTGGCGTGATGTACCTGTTTATGCAGAACTTCCGCGCCACATTAATCCCGACTATTGCGGTGCCGGTGGTGCTGTTCGGTACCTTCAGCGTGCTCTATGCCTGCGGGTTCAGTATCAATACCCTGACCATGTTTGCCATGGTGCTGGCGATAGGACTGCTGGTGGACGATGCCATCGTGGTGGTGGAAAACGTTGAGCGCATCATGCACGAAGAGGGACTCTCGCCGCGTGCCGCCACGCGAAAATCGATGGGCCAGATTCAGGGCGCGCTGGTCGGGATCGCGCTGGTGCTCTCTGCGGTGTTTGTGCCGATGGCGTTTTTCGGCGGTACCGTCGGCGCGATTTACCGTCAGTTCTCCATCACCATTGTTTCGGCGATGGTGCTGTCGGTGCTGGTCGCGATGATCCTGACACCGGCGCTGTGTGCCACATTGCTGAAACCCGTGGCGAAAGGCGAGCAGCCTGAACGTCGCGGCTTCTTCGGCTGGTTCAATCGTCACTTCAATCGCAATGCTGACCGCTATGAGCGCGGCGTTGCAGGCATTCTGCGCCGGGGCGGTCGCTGGCTGCTGCTCTATCTCGGCATTATCGGCCTGATGGCATTTCTGTTTCTGCGTCTGCCTACCTCGTTTCTGCCGCTGGAAGATCGCGGCGTCTTCCTGACTCAGGTTCAGCTTCCGGCAGGCGCAACGCTTGCGCAAACCGCCAGCGTGGTCGCGAAAGTCGAACACTATTATCTCACCGAGGAAAAGGCCAACGTGCTGTCGGTCTTCTCCACCATCGGTGCCGGCCCGGGTGGCAATGGGCAGAACGTGGCGCGTCTGTTTGTGCGGCTGAAAGACTGGGAAGATCGGCCCGGTGCCGATCGCACCTCATTCGCTATTATTGATCGCGCGACTCAGGCGTTTCAGAAGATTAAAGAGGGACGTGTGATTGCCAGCAGTCCGCCCGCCATTACCGGCATGGGCAGCAGCTCGGGCTTTGACATGCAACTACAGGATCACGCGGGTATCGGTCATACGCAACTGATGGCGATGCGCGACAAACTGCTGGAGATGGCGGGCAACGATAAGTCGCTATCGCGGGTGAGGCACAATGGGCTGGATGACAGCCCGCAGCTGCAGATCGATGTGGATGCCCGTAAAGCGCAGGCGCTGGGCGTGTCGCTGGACACCATTAACGACACCCTGACCACCGCATGGGGCTCCAGCTATGTGAACGACTTCCTGGATCGGGGCCGGGTGAAAAAGGTCTATGTGCAGGCCGCCGCCGAATTCCGCATGCTGCCGGACGACATCAACAAATGGTACGTGCGCAACAGCAGCGGCAAAATGGTGCCCTTCTCCGCGTTTGCCAGCAGCCGCTGGGAGACCGGTTCACCACGCCTTGAACGCTATAACGGCTATTCATCGCTGGAGATTGTCGGCGAAGCGGCGAATGGCGTCAGCAGCGGTACGGCGATGGATGAAATGGAAAAGCTGGTCAATGCCCTGCCGCTGGGCGTCGGGTTCCAGTGGACCGGAGCCTCTTATCAGGAGCGCCTCTCCGGCTCGCAGGCTCCGGCGCTTTATGCAATTTCGCTGCTGGTGGTGTTCCTCTGCCTGGCCGCGCTGTATGAGAGCTGGTCGATCCCGTTCTCGGTAATGCTGGTGGTGCCGCTGGGCGTAGTGGGCGCGCTTATCGCCACCTGGATGCGCGGGCTGGAGAATGATGTCTACTTCCAGGTTGGCCTGCTGACGGTGGTGGGGCTATCCGCCAAAAACGCCATCCTGATTGTTGAGTTTGCTAATGAGATTAACAGCAAAGGCCGTGAACTGGTGGAGTCGACGCTGGAGGCATCGCGTCAGCGTCTGCGGCCGATTCTGATGACCTCGCTGGCCTTTATTTTTGGGGTGCTGCCGATGGCCATCAGTAGCGGTGCAGGTTCCGGCAGCCAGCACGCCGTGGGAACCGGCGTGATGGGCGGGATGATCTCCGCCACGCTGCTGGCAATCTTTTTTGTGCCGCTGTTCTTTGTGCTGGTCCGCCGTCGCTTCCCGCTTAAAGAGAAACCGCACGACTAAAGCTAAATAAAAAGCGGCCACTGAGTTCAGTGGCCGCTTTATTTCTGTGTGTGGTAAGAATTCCAGCAAGTGGGACTGACCTGCTTTAATCTCCACGTGTTACTTATTGCGTAACATCGCTTCGATAAATTCTTTCCAGGTTCCCATTTCAGTGTCAATCATAATGCCCTCTCTTATTGTGCTGGCAATATTACGCGCTTTTTTTAAGCAGGTGAATACGTTTACACCTGTTAACTCTATCGGCAGAGACTATAAAAACATGAATGTTGCTGATTCTGGAAGCTGACGCACATTTCAGCAACCCCTTAACCTGATTGAAGATAATTTATTTTAAGCCCAGCGGTAGACTATTTTATCAACATGGCGAAATTCTTAAGCACGCAGCGATAAGCAGGGTAATAATTGCCTGCGAAATTGATAGCGGTTACCCGCAACGAAATAACGACACGGCGCGCATGATATCCGGACTGATTCCCGCGCCAGCGCGGATGCCGCAACCGATCACACTATGCTAAACTCGCGCTTTGGCTGCTTTTTTCAGCTTTCTCTTTTCACAGGATAATAAGGATCGGGTAATGAGCACGCAGTGGGTGATGTTCGGGATTAAAAATTGCGACACCATAAAAAAAGCCCGGCGCTTTTTGACAGATGCAGGCGTTGATTATCACTTTCACGACTACCGTGCCGATGGCCTGAGCGATGCCCTGCTGCAGGAATTTATCGATGCGCTGGGCTATGAAGCCCTGCTTAACACACGCGGCACGACCTGGCGTAAACTGCCCGAAGCTGATCGTGAAGCGGTTAACGATGCCAGCAGCGCCAAAGCGCTGATGCTGGCGCATCCCGCCATGATTAAGCGTCCGCTGTTGCGTGCTCCGGATGGCTCCCTGCTCGCCGGTTTCAGCGAAGCCACCTATCAGAATGCTATTCAGGAGAAGTCATAATATGTTTTGCCCGGTCATTGAGCTGACGCAGCAGCTTATTCGTCGCCCCTCTCTCAGCCCCGATGATGCCGGATGTCAGGCTCTGCTGATCGCCCGTCTTGAAGCCATTGGCTTTAAGATTGAAACGATGAACATCGACGACACACTGAATTTCTGGGCCACCCGTGGCGAAGGTGAAACGCTGGCGTTTGCCGGTCACACCGATGTGGTGCCGCCTGGCGATGCCAGCCGCTGGATTAACCCGCCCTTTGAACCGACGATCCGCGATGGCATGCTGTTTGGCCGTGGTGCGGCTGACATGAAAGGGTCACTGGCAGCCATGGTGGTGGCCGCCGAACGTTTTGTGGCGGTGCGTCCCAATCACCGGGGCCGCCTCGCCTTTATGATTACCTCTGATGAAGAGGCCAGTGGTACCAACGGCACGGTTAAAGTGGTTGAACGGCTGATGGCGCGCCGTGAAAGGCTTGACTATTGCCTGGTCGGCGAGCCGTCCAGCACGGAAGTCGTCGGTGACGTGGTGAAGAATGGCCGACGCGGCTCAATTACCGCCAACCTGACGGTGCACGGTGTGCAGGGCCACGTCGCCTATCCGCATCTGGCGGATAACCCGGTTCACCGGGCGATGCCTGCGCTGACGGAGCTGGTCGCGACGGAGTGGGATCAGGGAAATGAGTTCTTCCCGGCCACCAGCATGCAGATTGCGAATGTCCAGGCGGGCACCGGCAGCAACAATGTGATCCCCGGCGAGCTGTTTGTGCAGTTCAACTTCCGCTTCAGCACTGAACTCACCGATGAGATGATCCGCCAGCGGGTCGCGGAACTGCTGGATCGTCACCAGCTGCGTTACACCATCGAGTGGAAACTCTCGGGTCAGCCCTTCCTGACCTCGCGCGGTAAGCTGGTGGATGCCGTCGTGAAAGCTGTGGCGCACTATAATGAAATTAAGCCGCAGCTGCTGACTACAGGCGGCACCTCCGATGGCCGGTTTATCGCCCGGATGGGGGCGCAGGTGGTGGAGCTGGGGCCGGTGAATGCCACCATTCACAAAATCAATGAGTGTGTGAAAGCCTCCGACCTGCAGATGCTGAGCCGGATGTACCAGCGCATCATGGAACAACTGATCGCCTGACGGCGATGTTAAGGAGCATCAAATGGAATTTATTAAAGATTACTGGTGGATCCTGGTGATCCTGCTGATGGTTGGCGTGCTGATGAACGTTTATAAAGATCTGAAACGCATCGATCACAAAAAATTTATGGATAACAAACCTGACCTGCCGCCGCATCGTGATTTCAACGATAAGTGGGATGACGACGACAACTGGCCGAAGAAGAAGTAAATGAAAAAGCCCCTGCAATGCAGGGGTTTGAATATGTTGTTAAAGTCCGGCTCGGTGGCGATCAAACCGAGTTGGCACAAGGAACACGGTCAGATCGGAAAGACGCAAAAGCTGTCATCCATGACACGCTCGGCCCGCGCCTTCCATGGCGCGGGACGCTTTCCTCTTCTGACCGTGTTCCCTGCGCTTCGGGTTTATTCGTCGCTGTCAGATTCAACCTGATTTGGTTATGTCATTAGTCAGAAGCCCCTGCTATGCAGGGGCTTTTTTACATCATGGCGATAACGTCATCATCACCCGGTTTTGCGCCGCTTAACGCCTCATCAAAATAGCGTTTTGGCACCGTATAGCGCAGATGATTCAGCGCCAGTTCCATGCTGCGGTGATCGATGGCGTGCGCCAAATCGTCAACGATATCCAGCGTGACGTCGCCACCGCAGGCGGTCAGCCGCTGCTCCGCCTGCTGCGCATGGTACATCGGGATCTGCTCATCATAATCACCGTGGATCAGGTGAATCGTAGTACGGGTGCTCGCTTTCTCTGGCAGGGTAACAAACCGGCCATTAAAGACCACTGCGCGCCCCGCCAGATCCGGATGCGCTTTGACGCCTTCCAGCACCATACTGCCGCCCTGCGAAAAGCCGACTAAGGCTGTCGCTTCGGGCCGCACGCCGCTCTTTTTCTGCCAGTGACGCACCGACTCAAAAAACTGCGGCATTGCCGCATTTACCCGCTGCTGGATAGTCTGATCGTGCAGGTCGGTTTCGCCGAACCACTGACGACCCGCGCCGGGTGAGCCAACGGAGACCACCAGCGCGTCGGGAAAGGTTTTCGCAAACCAGTTGCCAATCTCGCCCATTGAATCCGGATTATCGCCAACGCCATGGTAGAGCAGAAACAGCTGTGCGGTGGTGGCAGGTTGTTGAACGATTACATATTTCAGTGTCATGTTGACCTCCTGTGTTCACTCTACGCCGCCTGGCACAAAATGATATGAGGATAATTTGAGGCAGATGGTCGAATTATTTCAACGGACGGTGCAGCGCGTCCGCAGTAACGCCCAAACTTTCGAGGGCTGAAGCCGCCTGCTGACGTAGCGTAGCTATCAACGCCTTGCGGCCGCTTAAGCCCGTCTGCCGGGCCAGGTCGCTTAGCGCATCAGGTGCAGCAACCGCGGCGGCCAGCAGCGGTACGGAGACGGCACTGGCCTCTGCCAGACGCTGCAACACTGGCAGACTCGACTCCAGTGGCCGCTGCGCCCAGGCAAAACCGACGGCCAGATGGCTATCCTGAGCGGTCAATCCGTCATCTGTGGTCTGATCAAACTGCAGGTCCAGCGCGATATGCTGCCGCAACCGCGACCAGTCACGCGCCAGCTGCTCTGCCGCCCGGCGCGTCAGTGCCTCACCCGCAGCAGAACAGGGCAATATCGCCATCGCTGCGTAGCAGCCGCTGCTGGCTTCGCGCTGACTGCCAATTCTTACCAAGGTAAAACCGCAGGCGCGCCAGAACGCCCAGAGTGATTCAGTGTAGCCGAAGCTGACAGAGAGGTAGTCGTGATCGGCAGCCGCATCAGCCGCCGCCGCAACAAGCTGCTGTCCGGTTCCCCGACGACGGCTCTCCGCCGCCACGGCAATCCGGCTGATGCGCTGTGAGCGCAGGATTGCCGCTTCAGCCAGACCGGCATGCGCTGCCAGCGACTGTGCAACCAGATTGCCACGCGGTCGCCGGGTGCCCGCCCAGACCGCCTGCGCCAGCTCAGGTTCAAGACCGCCCTCCTCAACCAGCCAGAGCGCACCCTGTAAAGTGGTTGTATCTCCCGCCCGCCACAGCTGCATACCGGGTGCATCCAGCAGGCGGCGCAGATCAAGCGGCGACGTGCGGTAGTGCGCGCTAGTGAGCAGACGATAAGCGGCTTCCAGCGCGCTGAAATCATGACGTTCAATACGGTGCGGTGTTGCCGGAGTATCGGGCGCAGCGGCGGTGGCATCGTCAAACAGCAGCGCCTGGTTCAGCCACTGCTCCAGCGGATCGAAACGTGACCAGCGCAACGGCTCATCCAGCGTGAAATAGTGTGCATCTGCAAGCCCGGCGCAGAATTTAAGGATAAAGCCGCGTCCACTCCCTTCGTAGCCCTGTACGGTAGTGGTGAGCAATACGTGGGGATAGCGGCTGACCAGCGCCTGCAGCAGCGGTGCCGGAATCGCCGCGGCTTCATCTACAATCAGCCAGTCCGCCGGTGGCGGCGTCTCCAGCGCCAGCAGCGCATCGGGTGCCATAAAGTGAAAGTGCTCCCCGGCAAAGGTGGCCAGCACCTCTGTTGAGGCTTTGGCCGGTGCCGTTACCAGACAATGTCTGTTCTGCCGGGCCAGCATACCCGCCAGGGCCGATTTACCCCGTCCACGGGCAGCGGTCAGCACAGCGACACCCGAAGACAGCGTCATCAGCTGATCGAGTATCGCCTGCTGCTGTTGCGGAGCCAGACAGTGCCACTGCGGCCAGTCACGCTGTGCCGGAAAACAGCAGGGCTGATGCTGCCGCTCCAGCAGCACCTGGTCATCCGCCAGGATCAGCTGTTGCAGGTGGTGAACGAAATGAGGTGTTGCGATGGGTTCAGCGACATCTGCCCAGCGCAGGCTGTCGCTGTCAGGCTGTTGCGACCACGCTTGCCAGGATGGGACCAGCAGCAGCAGCCAGCTTCCGGCGGTGAGCGTACCGGCCAGCGCCGCGAAAGCCTCCGCATGAAAGCCCTGGCGGGCGTCGAATATCGCATGATGGAATTCGCGTCCCAGCAGCGTGCGTACCGCGCCAGGCTGCCTGTGCAAAGCTGACTCGTCAGAGAATAGCGGCGCCGGACTCAGCGCCAGCCAGTCGCCTGGCAACGCTTCACGCCATGCCGCAGCCCGATCTAAGCACCAGGCCGGGTCGCCGCTGATGACTGCCAGACGACGCACACCGGCCTGTTGCATAAGCTGCGTTGGGATCATCAGTTGCTGGCGAAGGTGTTGCACTGTCCTGGATCGCCACCATCAAACCCGCGCTTAAACCAGGTGTAGCGCTGCTCAGAGGTGCCGTGGGTGAAGCTGTCCGGCACGACGCGGCCCTGGCCTTTCTGCTGCAGACGGTCATCACCAATCGCCTCAGCGGCATTCAGCGCTTCCTGCAGATCGCCCGCTTCAAGGATGTTTTCCTTCTGCATATAGTGTCCCCAGACACCGGCAAAACAGTCCGCCTGCAGTTCCATTTTAACGGAGAGCTGATTCACCTGCTTTTCGCTGGCACCCTGCTGCATTTCACGCACTTTCGGCTCAATGCCCAGCAGTTTCTGTACATGGTGGCCCACTTCATGCGCGACGACGTAGCCCTGAGCGAAGTCACCGCCTGCGCCCAGCTTAGTTTTCATCTCGTCATAGAAAGAGAGGTCAATATAGACAGTCTGGTCAGCAGGACAGTAGAACGGTCCCATCACCGACTGTCCGGTTCCGCAGCCGGTGCGGGTTGCACCGCGATACATCACCAGCTTCGGCGCCACATACTGTTTGTTCATCTGCTGGAACAGCTTGCCCCAGGTGTCTTCCGTGGTGGCCAGAATGACTTTGGTGAATTTCGCGGCCTCGTCATCATTGGCACTGACGCTGCGCTGTTGCTGCTGGCTGGTCGGTGCGACGTCACCCCCCGTCAGCAGTCCGGTCAGGTCATATCCGTAATAACCGGCGACTGCCACCACAATCAGCAATACGATACCGCCTTTGCCACGCGGCAGACGAATCTGGCGGCCTCCGCCACCTAAACCGGACGATTGATCGCGACGGTCCTCTACATTGTCGCTTTCGCGACGCCCTTGCCAGCGCATGCTGTATTCCCTCAGTCATTTTTTCAGATGGCATGATTTTAGTTGCGTGACGGAGCAATCACCAGCTTTACCCTGAAATGAAAAGAGGAGAGCCGGGGCTCTCCTCTTTCTTTGTGCTTTCTTTGTGCGCTAAAGACAAACTCAGTCGAGTTTTACGCCCAATCGCTGTGCCACCGCTTCATAGGCTTCAACCACGCCACCCAGGCTCTGACGGAAACGGTCTTTGTCCATTTTATCCAGCGTCTCTTTGTCCCACAGGCGCGCACCGTCTGGTGAAAACTCATCGCCCAGCGTCACTTCGCCGTTAAACAGACCAAATTCCAGTTTGAAGTCGACCAGAATCAGGCCCGCATCGTCGAACAGTTTGCTCAGCACGTCGTTGGCTTTAAAGGTCAGCTCCTGCATCCGCGCCAGGTTCTGTTTGCTGACCCAGCCAAAGGTTTCGCAGTAGGATTCGTTGACCATCGGGTCGTGCTTTGCATCATCTTTCAGGAAAAGATCAAACAGCGGCGGATTGAGCACAATGCCCTCTTCCACGCCCAGACGCTTTACCAGCGAGCCTGCAGCACGGTTACGCACCACGCACTCGACCGGCACCATCTCCAGCTTCTTCACCAGCGCTTCGGTATCGGACAGCAGCGCTTCCATCTGGGTCGGGATACCTGCTTCCTGCAATTTGGTCATGATGAAGTGGTTAAACTTGTTGTTAACCATTCCCTTGCGATCAAACTGCTCGATTCGGGCGCCATCACCTGCTGACGTATCGTTGCGGAATTCGAGTATCAGCAGATCCGGGTTATCGGTGCTGTATACGGTTTTCGCTTTACCGCGATACAACTCAGCTCGCTTTTGCATCTTGTTCACTCCAGACTTGAAATAACGGGTGTTCAGCGACCAGTGCCGCTGCGGCGATTGCCTTGACGCAATCGTTTACTTCGCCGCGCGCTATTATGCCAAAAACAAAATAAAAAGGCCGGAGAATCTCCGGCCTGAGGCAACTTTATTTGTTCAGCGCCGCCTGGAACACGGCCACCAGCGCATCGTTCTGCGACTGAGTCAGCACATGCCCTTTCGGGTCAATGAATTGCAGACTGGTACGGTTGTCGAGATCGCCGACCTGCACTTTGTAATCACCGTTTGGTAATTCCGGATCTTTTGCACCGACTGCATCCCAGTCGCTGCTGCCCGGTGACTTGTAGGTCACCTTCATGCTGCCGGTTGAGCGGGTGGTATCGGTCACTTCCATCCCGACGCGTTTCATCGCATCTGGCAGACGCTGCCATGCCACGTTGTATGGCGTACGCAGGATCAGCATTGGCAGACCGGTGTCATCTGCGCCGCTCTGCACATCAATAGCGCCACTTACCCGGCCTGATGCCGCGTTTTCACTGGCGGTATCAATTTTGTCCAGACCGGTGCTGATTTCATTCAGCATCTGCGCGGTGTAACGCTGGATCTGCACAGGTGACGTAATGGTTTTACCATCCTGCTGCAGCTCCAGCAGACGCACGGTAAGCTGCTGCTGATAGCTCTGCGACTGCACGCTGATCTGATAGCGGCCACGATACTGCTGATCTTCATCAGCACGGTTCCACTGCACCCAGTCGGTCGTCAGCTGCTGACCGGCATCGTTACGTGAAGCAATCGGGAATTTGTTTGACTCAACGACGTTAACGACCCGTGACCAGACTGAACCGCGGCTGTTATCAATCATCAGCGCACCGGTATTATTGCTGAACTGCGCGCGCGTCCCGTTCATCAGCGCCAGCGGCTGGGCTGGCGGACGAATGTCGAGCTGCTTACCGGTGGGTGCCTGGCTGCTGGTGCGCGGGACATCATAGTCACCACGCTGAACCGGCAGGATCATTCCGGCTGGCGCTTTCAGTTCACTTAACTGGCTGGCTTCAAGATAAGATTCGTCACCGCTGACCTGGCGCTTATAACGCTGATCGCTTGAACAGGCCGACAACAGCATCAGAGTAGAAAGCCCGACTACTGTGGCTACTGTTGACCGCTTTACTGAGTAATTCATTCAAACTCCCTAAATTATCGCAAACCCGCTTTCACCAGCGCCTGCTCCACTTTCGGCTGGCCGGCTGCAGTCAGTGGCGTCATTGGCAGACGCAGCGTGTCGTTAGCGATTAATCCTAGCTGTTTCGCAGCCCATTTCACCGGGATAGGATTGGGTTCACAGAAAAGCGTCTGGTGCAGGTGCATCAGACGCTGATTCAGGCGGCGTGCCTCAACGAAATTGCCCTGCTGTGCGAGTTGACACAGCTCGACCATTTCACGTGCAGCCACATTGGCGGTCACCGAAATGACGCCTTTGCCGCCCAGTTGCATAAAGTCCAGCGCAGTCGCGTCATCGCCACTCACCAGAATAAACTCTTCATTAACCAGCTCTTGGATCTGACTAACCCGCGATAAGTTCCCGGTTGCCTCTTTGATTCCGATAATATTTTTAATTTCGGCCAGGCGGGCAACGGTTTCCGGCAGCATGTCACAACCGGTACGCGAGGGAACGTTATACAGCATCTGCGGCAGGCTGGTGCTATTCGCAATCGCTTTAAAGTGCTGGAACAGCCCTTCCTGCGTCGGACGGTTATAGTAAGGCGTCACAGTCAGACAGCCCACCACGCCGGAATTTTCAAAACGCTTCGTCAGAGAGATGCCTTCAGCGGTGGCATTGGCACCGGTTCCGGCAATCACCGGAATCCGGCCATCGGCCAGTTCCAGGGTCAGCATCACCACATCACCATGTTCTTCATGGCTCAGGGTTGCAGATTCGCCTGTGGTGCCGACGGAAACGATCGCCGCGGTGCCGCTGGCGACGTGATAATCAATCAGTTTTTTCAGACTCGACCGGCAGACATTACCGCTGTCATCCATTGGCGTAACGAGTGCAACAATACTTCCCGTAAACATTGGCGATCCCCTCGACAAACAAGTGCTTCATGGTACGTTTTACACTTAGGGAAAAGCAAGCAAGCCACGCCATTCCCGCGCTTGTCAGCAGTTTTTTTTATGTTTACCTTATGGTTATTAGCGAAAGCAGAGGAAAAGCCATTTTGCCGCAATCTCAGCCCCATCATCTGGTGATCACCGCGCTCGGTGTTGACCGTCCGGGTATCGTCAATACGATTACCCGACACGTCAGCAGCTGCGGTTGCAATATTGAAGATAGCCGTCTTGCCATGCTTGGGGATGAATTCACCTTTATCATGCTGCTGTCAGGCAGCTGGAACGCGATTACGCTGATTGAATCGACGCTGCCGCTGAAAGGCGCAGAGCTGGAGCTGCTGATCGTCATGAAGCGCACCAACGCCGGGGTTCGTCCGCCGATGCCCGATACCGCGTTCATTCAGGTTGAAGTGGCCGACTCGCCGCATATTATTGAACGCTTTACCGATCTTATTGATAAGCATCAGATGAACGT
Organism: Pantoea sp. SM3640; assembly: GCF_015654165.1. NCBI lineage: Bacteria > Pseudomonadati > Pseudomonadota > Gammaproteobacteria > Enterobacterales > Erwiniaceae > Pantoea > Pantoea sp. SM3640. Next base: position 903,232 of record NZ_CP064872.1, on the reverse strand, counting down.
GGCCGAACTGGTGTCGCGCATCACACCCGCGCAACACGATTTGCCACCAACGCTCTATATTCAAATGACCGCCCACAGTCCGACACGAACCAGTGGCACCACTTTTGAGCAGGCTTTTAATAACCTGTGTCAGGAGCTGAATGCCCAGGGAACACTGCGTCTCTACAGTGTGTCTGACGCTGCCAATAGCGAATCAGTCAGCGCGGTACGCTAAGCTTTAGTTAATAAACCGGAGTTATTTCTCCACATGCCTGACGCGTGATCGGCTATGTGGTGAAATACCCCCTGATGGTCATATTCCCTCTGGTCGTTTCGGGCCAGATGGTGTATTACCCACAGCCTGAATAAGAAAATGGAGAGATGTGATGAATCCACTGAAAGCCGGAGATACTGCACCTGCATTTAGCCTGCCCGACCAGGACGGCGAACACGTGAATCTGACCGACTTCCAGGGACAGCGCGTTCTGGTGTACTTCTACCCGAAAGCGATGACGCCAGGCTGCACCGTGCAGGCGTGCGGTCTGCGTGACAACATGGATGAGTTGAAAAAAGCGGGCGTGGAAGTCCTGGGTATCAGCACCGACAAACCGGAAAAACTGTCAAAGTTTGTCGAAAAAGAGCTGCTGAACTTCACGCTGCTGTCAGATGAAAATCATGAAGTCTGCCAGGCGTTTGGCGTCTGGGGTGAAAAAACCTTTATGGGGAAAACCTATGACGGTATTCATCGCATCAGCTTCCTGATCGATGCTGAGGGCAGGATCGAGAAAGTGTTTGATAACTTTAAGACCTCGAATCACCACGACATGGTGCTGGATTACGTTAAGTCAGCCTGATGTTGAGGGGCGCGGTAGCCCGACCGCCGCGCCCTGCTTATCTTCTTTCCCTTCACGCTTGCCTGCCGTAAAAAAACATCTGCTCTTTGTGCGATTAAGTCGTGCGATTAAGCTGTGGCGACGATCACGCAGTTTCGCCCGGCATTTTTCGCCGCGTAGAGCGCGGCATCCGCCTGTTTCAGACTCGTTTCCAGCCCGGCATCCTGGGTGCCGTTCCATGCTGCAACGCCAATAGACAAGGTAATTCGTCCTACATCCGTGAGCCAGGCTTCGGCAATACCCAGCCGTACGCGCTCCGCGATGATCTGTGCCTCATCCAGGGCCGTGCCCGGCAGCAGCATCAGAAATTCCTCTCCGCCGTTGCGACATACCACATCAGACTGACGGGCGCTGGCACGCAGCGTGCTCGCCACCTGCTGAATCACCCGGTCACCGACATCATGACCCCAGCTGTCGTTGACGTTTTTAAAGTGGTCGATATCCAGAGCCAGCACCGAGAAAGGCTGGCGCAGGGTGCGGTAATACTCCAGCACCGCATTCAGACCACGGCGATTCAGCAACTGGGTCAGTGGATCGGTCTGCGCTTCCGAGCTAAGACGGCCAATTTTGTCCTGCACCAGACCAATACCGGTGAGTAGTGCACGTTTGACCTGAGCCGCCTCAAAATACCAAGCGGTGATACCACCAATCTCTTTTGATACCCCCTGCGCATCCATCCGGCTGGCTTTGCGGGCCAGCTGGAAGAGTGGCCGGGCGATCAGCCGCGCCAGCACCACGGCCACCAGCAGAGTCAGCAGCGCGAACGGCACCGAATTTTTCAGGACTTTCATTAACAGGCCCGACAGCGGATCCAGTGTGACGTTAATCGGCTTCAGAGCCACCACCGTCCAGCCGGTAGTCGGCACGATCGCAAAGCCCGCCAGTTGAGCTGACTCACCCGGACCGGCAAGCATCAGCGAGCCATTGCTCTGCTCGTCACGCGGACTGACGATGGCCGGCAGCGTTTTACCCACCAGCTGCCGGTTCTGGTGATACAACACCTCATTATTGCTATCGAGCACATAGACCATGGTGCCATCCCGGTAAAATTGCTCACCCAGCAGCGCATTCAGAATGCTTTTTTTCTTCAGATAGATGGTGCCGCCGATGTAGCCCAGGTAGTCGCCATCGGCACTCCAGACGGGCCAGGAGATAAACACCAGCAGATTGTTGGCGGCAGAGAGCGTGGGTTTACTGATGCTCGGCTGCCGCAGGGTCAGCGCTTCCCGTGAGGCGTCGCTGGTCAGGTGCATGCCTTTCAGGGTCAGCGACTCAGGCGAAATCGCCTTGATCACGCCCTGCGCATCCACTATCGCCACTGAGTTGAAACTGCTGGTCTGCTCGCGCAGGCGGCTGACTTCGCTTTCCAGCAGCGCCTCATTATTAAAGTCGCGGCTGAGCTGATTAGCGCTGTAGTGCAGCTGTGACTGCGCCAGCTGAAAGAAAATCTCACTGGTTGAGGCCAGTTTGGCGGCGTAGGCGCGATTGGCCTCAAGCGTGGTGTCAATCAGCACCTGGCGCTGAACCCGCCAGGTGGCGTAAAGCGTATTCGCGAGCGTGATAACAATGCTGACAATCACCAGCAGGGCGATCAGATTGCGCAAATCGGCCTTGGGCCGAAAGAGCTTTAACATGGCGTCGCCGCCGCGGAGATAAATGTCATGTCGTCAATGCCTGATTATTTTTTTAATGTGTGCCAGAAGCCCTGATATCCGGGCTTAAGTCTACACGGTGTCGGCATTTTTGAGCAGCATTAAGACAAATTTCACGCCTGAGAATCCAGATTAGACCGGCACTAATCGATTAATCCCTGACTATCGTAAAAAGGCCAGGGTCCCGAAAAGCGGCCAATCGCACACTGATGCGAGACCATTCCCTGCCCGGGTTGCCAGCAATGCAGCAAAAAGCCGGGCGGCTCCAGAATAAAGTGAGCCGGCCCGTCGGGATGCAGATCCAGCGCCACCTGATGCGACACGCCTGGCGCAACACAGGCCAGCGTGCCGGCAAAGCGGGCCTGCAGACTGCGATGCAGATGACCGCAGAGCACCCGCTCAACCTGCGGATGACGGGCGATGATCGCCTCAAGGGCCTCCGGATGACGTAATCGTTGCCGGTCCATATGGGCAATGCCACAGGCAAAAGGAGGATGATGCAGCATCACCAGCGTGGGCTGATCGGCAGCCGCGCTCAGTGCCTGATCCAGCCATTGCAGCTGGTGTTCGTCCAGCTCTCCCCACGGCTGTTGCGGTACGCTGGAATCCAGCGCCAGCAGCCTGACGTCGCCGACGCGAAGCTGCCAGTTCAGGGTAGACCCCGCCTGCAGATAGGCGTGATCCGGGAAAGCGGCACGCAGCGCCTCGCGGTCGTCGTGATTGCCCGCCATCAGGTAAAACGGCAGCTGCAGGCGCTGCAGGGCTTCCCGCAGCGTCTGGTACTCTTCAGGCCGGCCAAAATCGACCAGGTCGCCGGTAATCACCACCACATCGGGCCGCGGCTGCAGCGCATTAAGGGTATCGATAACCTGCAGTAATGCCGCATAGGTATCGACCTGTTTGTAAGAGAGGCGGCCATGGGCCTTGATATGCAGATCGCTGATTTGCGCAATCATCATAGGTTGAACAGACACAACAGACTCCTTAGCAACTGAATTCCAGCGCGGCCTGACTGGTCAGCGACCAGCTGATGCGCTGCCCGGCCTGCCAGATTTCGCGTGCATGACGCTCTACCTGAATGGGGCTATCCAGTCCAATATCGATCAGTAAGCGCTGCGAAGCGCCGAGGAAGGTGCTGCCCACCACCACGCCGCGCTGGGGATAGCGCATATCGTCGGCCAGCAGCACATCTTCCGGGCGGCAAAAACGCAGGGGCTGACCAAGGAGATCGTGCGCAATGCAGTTAATGGCACCCACAAAGTCGGCCACAAAACGGGAGGCCGGGCGCTGATAGATGCCCTGCGGCGTATCGAGCTGCACCAGACGGCCCTGCTCCATCACCGCGATGCGATCGCCCAGCGCCATCGCCTCCTGCTGATCGTGCGTGACGTAAACGGCAGTGATCGCCAGCCGCTTGAGCAGTGCGCCGATCTCCAGCCGCAGTCGATCACGCAGTCTGGCATCAAGCGCCGCCAGCGGCTCATCAAACAGCAGCACTTTAGGCCGGGCGGCCAGCGCGCGAGCCAGTGCCACCCGCTGCTTCTGCCCGCCGGACAATTTATCTATCGCGCGATGTGACAGATGCGTCAGATCCACCAGCGCCAGCATTTCTGCCACCCGCGCCTCACGTTCGGCTCGCGGCACGCCCTGCACCTTCAGGCCATAGGCGACGTTCTGCGCCACGTTGAGCGTCGGGAACAGCGCGTAGTTCTGGAACACCATGCCAACGCTGCGTTTCTCAATCGGCAGCGCGGTAACGTTCCGCTGATCAAACCAGACTTCCCCTGGCGCATCGCTGCTTTCCAGACCGCTAATGATACGCAACAGTGTGGTTTTTCCGCAGCCGGATGGCCCCAGCAGCACCAGCGTTTCTCCGGCGTGGACCCGCAGATCGAGCGGATGCAGCGCGACCTGCTGATTGAAGCGACGCGAGCAGTGGCGCAGCGTCACGTTGACGGCCTCTTTCATAGAGTTTCCTCTCTCTGCTGCCGCCCTGATTGCCGTTCCAGCCAGTGATTACAGGCGTTGAGCAATAGCAGCAGCGGTAAAATCATCATGATAAAAATCAGGGTGTAGGCGGATCCGACTTCCAGCCGCATCGAGGTGTAGCTGTCGGCCAGCCCGACAGGCAGGGTTTTGGTCAGGGGCGTGTGCAGCATCCAGGTGATGTTGAACTCCCCTACCGACAGCGTAATCACCATAAACGCACCCGCCAGAATGCCATTGCGACAGTTCGGGACGACCACGGTAAAGAAGCGACGCCAGAAGCTCGCCCCCAGGCTCGCGGCGGCCTCTTCCAGCCGCGGCAGATCAATCGCCTGCATTACCGACAGCACCGGTCGGATCATAAAGGGCAGCGTAAAAAGCACATGGCCGATCAGGATGAAGAGCCAGCTGTCGCGCAGTGCGCTGAACTGACCATAAAGCAGAATGATACCCAGCGCGGTTGCGAGGCCCGGCAACGCAACCGGCAGCATCAGGCACTCCTCAATGCGTGAGGCCCAGCGTGACGGTGACTTCAGTAAGCCCCAGGCGGCGGGCACACCCACGATGACCGTCACCGCCAGACAGCTCAGGGCGATCAGCAGCGACAGCCAGAAGGTGTCGGCATACATCTGCCATACCTGCTCCACCCACTTCAGCGTCAGCCCGCTGCGCAGGCCCGCGAAGTAGTTCTGCGTGACGCCCGCCAGCATTGAGAGCACCACCGGCACGATCATAAACAGCGCGGTGAGGCTGGTGATCGCCACCTGCAGCCAGAACAGACCCCGGCGCTTCATGATGAACGCGCCTTCCGGCATGCAAGCCCATTAGCCAGCATCAGCGCCAGCCAGGCCACCGCGCCCATCACCACCGAGAGTGCCGCCGCGGTGGCAAAGTTGGCGTAATTAGTGAACTCGCCGTAAATGGTCAGCGGCAGCACGGCCAGCTCTGTGCCCAGGGTAAAGGCGGTGCCAAAAGCCCCCATGCTGGTGGCGAAACAGAGCGCGCCACAGGAGAGCAGCGCTGGTTTCAGCCCCGGAATGATCACGTCGATGATGATGCGCCACTGGCTGGCTCCCAGCGAACGGGCCGCCTCCTCCAGCGATCGATCCAGCTTCTCACTCGCCGCCACCAATGTCACGATGGCGCGCGGCAGCGAAAAATAGAGATAGCCAATGAATAAGCCGCTGAGCGAATAGGCGAAAACCCAGCGCTCATGAAACAGGCTGAGGCTGAGTTGCGCCAGCACACCCTGACGCCCCGCCAGCATCACCATCAGAAATCCCACCACCACGCCCGGAAAAGCCAGCGGGAAAGTCAGCAGTGCCAGCAGCGTGCCGCGCCCGGTAAAGCGCTGCCGCGCCAGAAAGCAGCCGACTACCGCCGAAATCAGCAACGTCACCAGCGTGACCGCCGCCGAGAGCAGCACGGTGTTCAGCAGGCTTTGCAGATACTGCGGCTGACTGATAACTGTCCAGTAGCCGCTGTGGTGCGTGGTACGATCCTCCGTCATGCCGATCTGCAACAGGCGGGCAAACGGCAGTAGCCAGAAGGCCGCAAAGAAGAGCAGCGCAGGCAGCAGCATCCACGGCCAGTTCGCCCCCAGCGGCCGGAGCCGCTGGCGAACCGGCCCGCCAGCGGCAGACAGGTTGATTTCTGACAGTGACATCAGCGAATCTCACTCAGATAACGCGCGGAGAAGCCCTTCTGCGCATCGGCCATCTGCTGATAATCGACCGTGTGGGCGCGCGCATAATCGCTATCAGGCAGGAAATATTTTTTCGCCTCGGGTGACATCGCTCCCGCCCGCACCGGACGCAGCCAGGCATTGGCCCAGATAGCCTGACCGGCATATGACAGCACGAAATCAATCACTTTCTTACCGTTGGCCGGATGCGGCGCATTCTTCACCAGGCTGATGACGTACGGCACCGTGACTGTTCCCTCGCTCGGGATCACAAACTCAACGTTGGCGTGATCTTTGTAGCGGGCGCGATAGGCGTTGAAGTCATAGTCGATCAGAATCGGGATTTCGCCCGAAATCAGACGCGCATAGGCGGTCTGCTTAGGCACAATTGGCTGGTTGCGCTGCAGCGCCTTAAACCAGTTAATCGCCGGGGTGAAATCATGCAGGCTGCCGCCTTTGGCCTGATTCACCGCGACCGCTGCGACATAGCCTACAAAGGCGCTGGCCGGATCGAGATAGCCCACCATGCCTTTATATTCCGGCTTCAGCAGATCATCCCAGGCGCGCGGCACCGGCGCGCCACCCAGCGCATCGACATTAACCATAAAGCCCATGGTCCCGGAGTGCAACGCCACCCACTTGCCATTGGGATCTTTCATGTCTGCCGGAATCTCATCCCAGTTAGCCGGTTTATAAGCGCTGACCACGTCGGCACTGACGGCCTGAATACCAAAGCTGACGCCGTAATAGACCACGTCGGCGACCGGATTGTTTTTCTCCGCCACCAGCTGCGCCAGTGCCTGACCTGAGTTTTTATTATCCTGCGGCACATGGATGCCGGTCGCTTTTTCAATCGCCTGAAGCTGCGTGGCCCAGTCGGCCCACTCTGGCGGGCAGTTATAGCAGATGGCATTTTCCGCCGCCTGCGCCCACGAACTGGTAAGCGAGCATCCGGCCAGCAGCGCAGCGCTGGCGACCTGTCTGATATTAAGGTTGAGTGACATGATGTTTCCCTGAAATAGAACCATGAAATGCCGGGGCGATACTCTCCCCGAGCCGTAAATGATGGGCCAGCAAGTGGGTTTTGCCGCCCGGATTCAGAAGCAGATCGATGGCGCGCGTGCCCATCAGCGCAATCGGCTGCACCACGCTGGCCAGTGACGGTGAAAGCTGTTCACCCAGCTCAATGCCGTCGAAGCCGATGACTGACAATTGATTGGGTACGCTGATACCGGCACGCGCAGCCGCCCCCAGCAGGCTGATAGCCAGCAGATCATTACTGCAAATCACGGCGGTCAGCGGCGAAGGGGCATTCATCAGGGGCAGCAGCAGCCGGAAGTCGGACTGAATATGGCTGGGCATCTCAATCATCGCCCGCGGCTGGAGACCGGCCTGCTGCATCGCCTCGCAGTAGCCAAGGTAGCGCAGACGCGCACGGTCAGATTGCTGCATAGGTCCAGCAGCCATCACGATGTGGCGGTGGCCGAGAGTGATAAGATGGGCAGTCGCTTCCGCCATCGCTTTACGGTTGTCGACGCACAGCGCGGGCCAGTCGTGCTGTTGCGGCACGTTGTGGGTCAGCACGAAGGGCATCTTAGCTGCCGCCAGCGTCGGCAGCAGCGCACTGCGGTCGGCGTCTGCCACCGTCAGAACCAGACCGGCGACACGCTGGTGCAGCATATGTTCGACAATGGCCGCTTCCCGCTCAGCCTGATAATCACTGGTTGCCACCAGCAGCGCATACCCAGCCTGACGGGCCTGCTGCTCCATCGCCTGCAGTTGCAGGGCAAAAACCGGATTAAGCAGCGAAGGCAGCAGTACGCCAAGCGTGGTGGAGTGTTGAGTGCGGAGCTGACGGGCAATATGATTCGGGCGAAAACCGATCTGTTCAGAGGCGGCAAGCACCTTTTGCAGCGTGCCTGGTTTCAGCAGATGAGGATCAGAGAAGGCGCGCGCGGCGGTTGCGCGGGAGACCCCTGCCAGTCGGGCTACGCTGATTAAATCTGTCATCACTGCCTCGTTTATCGTCGATGAGATCGATCTCATTGCGACGTAAACTAGCGGCGTTATATGACAGGCGCATCACGGTAACATGACCGGCAGGTGACAGCGGCAGTGACGCCGCTGCGGGGAATTAAAGCATCAGGAAGGCGTAACCGCTGTTTTCCAGCGTGGCAACGGTGGTGCCGCTGGAGATAGTGTGGGTGACCATCGGATCGATCCAGTTGCGATCGAGCTGATGAAACGCCACAGATTGATCACAGATAGTGACCTGAACGCCCGCTTTTTTCAGTTCGCTGATCAGCTTCAGGTTCGGGTTATCCACGCCGTAGGCTTTGCTGAACTGGTCGTTATTCAGCGCTGACGACACCGCGTCGCCGTTGATCGACACCACAAATTTCAGCTGGTCGAGCGGCACACCCGCCGCATAATAGAGGTTGGTGACACGTGCCACACGCTCCAGGCCCAGATTCGGCTTACGAATATCGCCGTCATTGTGGTTAATCTGGAAAACAATTTTATTACTCAGACCCGCAGTGGTGCCGGGTTTAAATGCCGGCGTATCGACATAATGTATTTTGCCGTAGCCTTCAATCGCAGGCGTACTCCAGAAATCAGCGGGCTCAGATTTATTATCTGCCATTTTTCCGCTGACCTTATCGAATAATTCCGGCAACTGTAAAACATTGCCGCCAATAAATCCTGCTACGGCTGCCATCACTACTAACGCTGCTGGACGCATTCACTCTTCTCCCGGTCGTTTAAAACATCAATTACATTGCCAGCCACGCGTACCCCTGGTTTTGCAGGGTTGATACCGTGGTTGGACTGGAAAGCGCATGGATGACTGATTTATCAATCCAGTTATTCGGATAGTGATGGAATGCCACGGACTGATCGCAGACCGAGACTTTCACTCCCGCCTGATTCAGCTCATTAATCAGCTTCAGGTTGGGATTTTCGATGCCATAAAACTGTTTGAAATGGGCGTTATCCAGCATGGCAGGCGTTGCGTCACCGGTGACCGAAACCACAAACTTCAGCTGGTCGGCCGGCACGCCAGAGGCGATATACAAATTCACCACGCGCGCCACACGCTCCAGTCCCAGATTCGGTGCGGTCATCGCGCCGTCGCTGCGGGTAATCTGGAAAACAATTTTGTTGCTCAGGCCCGCCACCGGTTTAAACGCAGCGTCAGGCTCGTAATGAATTTTGCCGTAGCCTTCAATCGCCGGGGTACTCCAGAATCCAGGCGCTTCCTGTGGCTCGGTTGCAAAATGACGTGTCACTTTGTCGTAAATATCGCCACTCTGTGTGACAGCCGCGCCAACGACGCCGCCAATAATGGCGATTAACGCGTATGAAACAACTGAACGCATAACACTTCTCTCCGGCAAATAATGTCTGTCAGATTCAGGGCTGAATCAGGTCGGCTATCTATACCACAGCGCAGGTTTAATTCTCGCTTCTGTAAATTCAGGTCAACGCGCTATTGATAACCGATGAAATTATTCACTCAGAGAATTAATCGAAGATTTTCATCATGCAGAAAAAAGGGTCTTAGCCGCAGTGGATCTGACTATCACGAATTTAATCTCTTTCTGTTAAGTTGCTGCGAGAAAATAACAGCCAGGCATAGCTGGAATCAGGAAGAGTGTTGCAGGCGATACGATTTAATTAATCAATGGTGCAGAAACATTTTGCGGCTCAGCGCGGGCTGTTTTTTCAGAGTAGACCTGGAAAAATGCGTGCCATATTCAGTTTTTCTGATTGAATTTACATAACTTTAAAAAAAGAACGATTACACTTCCGGATGTCTGTCAGCAGATTCTGCTTTATTCGGTCGAAGCACGACGGGAATAAACAGATAAGTGGCAAATTAGCGGCTCAGGACCCCGGTAAAACCTCGCCGGATTTTTTTCGTTTAACTGCGGTTTAAGTTGGCAGGATGTTCAGTTTTTTTCGTCAAAATCTGCAAACTTGCACAAATTACACCAGGCACTGGCCAGAAAACGACATTTCTTTCTTTTGATGCTCTGGTTAAGATAGTCCCGAACCGCTGTTATCTGCGAAAAATGGAACATTCCCGCTGCGCACCTGTCCATTTTCAGGGCCTCTCTACAGGATTAAGGCATGTTGAACCGGTTAAAGAAAACGCTGATCGCCGCGCTCCTGCCGACGCTCATTTTCACCACTCTGACACCTGCCAGGGCCGATGTCAGTGATTCACTTCCCGATATTGGTACCACGGCCGGTTCGACGCTGTCGATTAATCAGGAACTGCAGATGGGCGACTTCTATGTGCGCCAGCTGCGTGCCAGTGCGCCGCTGATCAACGATCCGCTGCTTAATCAGTATATTAATCAGCTGGGGCAGCGGCTGGTCTCGCATGCTGACTCCGTCAAAACCCCGTTCCACTTCTTTCTGATTCAGAACGATGAGCTCAACGCCTTTGCCTTCTTCGGTGGCAATGTGGTGCTCCACTCCGCGCTGTTCCGCTTTACCGAAAATGAAAGTCAGCTGGCATCCGTGATGGCGCATGAGATATCACACGTCACCCAGCGCCATCTGGCGCGCGCCATGGAAGATCAGAAGCGTAATGCCCCACTCACCTGGGTCGGTGCGCTGGGCTCGATACTGCTGGCGATGGCGAGTCCGCAGGCGGGTATGGCCGCACTGACCGGCACCCTGGCGGGTACGCAGCAGGGGATTATCAGCTTTACGCAGGGCAATGAGCAGGAAGCTGACCGCATCGGCATTCAGGTGCTGCAGCGCGCCGGGTTCGATCCCCAGGCGATGCCGAACTTTCTGCAGAAGCTGGCCGATCAGAGCCGCTTCTCCTCCAAGCCACCTGAAATTCTGCTGACGCACCCCCTGCCCGACAGCCGTCTGGCGGATGCCCGCAACCGGGCTAACCAGATGCGCCCGGTCGTCGTGCAGTCCACTGAAGATTTTTACCTGGCGAAGGTACGTGCGCTGGGGATGTACGCCACCGGGCGTAATCAGCTTACCGATGAACTGCTGAGTCAGTATGCCAGCGGCAATGCCCGTGAACAGCTGGCGTCACAATATGGCAAGGCCATACAGTTTTTACAGGCCAAGAGCTATGCCGATGCGAAGCGGATTATGACGCCACTGCTGGCGAAACAGCCCAGTAACGTCTGGTTCCTGGATATCATGTCGGACATCGATATCGGCCTGAACCAGCCACAGCAGGCGATCGCCCTGCTCACCGCCGCAACCGGTGCCAAAAACAGCCCGGTGGTGCAGCTCAACCTGGCGAACGCCTACGTGGAAGCGAAGCAGTATGCCAGTGCCAGCCGTATTCTGAACCGCTATACCTGGGCCAATAAAGACGATCCCAACGGCTGGGATTTACTGGCGCAGGCCTCTGCACAGCAGGGACTGAATGATGAAGAGTTGTCGGCACGGGCAGAGAGCCTGGCGCTGAATGGCCAGCTTGATCAGGCCATCACCGCGTTAGGCAGCGCCAGCGCACAGGTGCCACTCGGCAGCCTGAAGCAGGCGCGCTACGATGCCCGTATCGATCAGCTGCGCCAGTTGCAGCAGCGCTTTAAGCAATATCAGAAAGGCTGAGAAACGACGTAGCTGACATGCCAAAAAATAAAAGGAGAGTCTTAAATGGTGACGATTTACCACAACCCGCGCTGCAGCAAGAGCCGCGAAACGCTGGCGCTGCTGAACGTCCGCGGCATTGAGCCGGAAGTGGTGCTCTATCTGCAGACGCCGCCCGATCGCGAGACGCTGCAAATTCTGCTACAGAAACTGGGGATGCAGAGTGCACGAGAGTTGATGCGTACCAAAGAGGCGATCTACAGCGAGCTGGCACTCGGCGACAAAAACGAAAGTGCGCTGCTGGATGCGCTGGTAGAAAACCCGGTGCTGATTGAAAGGCCGATTGTGATCAATGGCGATAAAGCGCGGATCGGACGTCCGCCAGAAGCGGTGCTCGACATTATTTAAAGGCCGAGCGTCTCTTTAACGAAGGGAATAGTGAGTTTACGCTGCGCGCTGATCGAGGCGCGATCAAGCCGATCCAGCGTATCAAACAGCGTGCGCATTTCACGATCCAGTCGCTTCAGCAGGAAGCGACCCACATCTTCCGGCAGCTCAAAACCACGTAACCCGGCACGTAGTTGCAGCGCCTGCAGTTTGTCTTCGTCGGAGAGCGGCTGCAGTCGATAGATCTGCCCCCAGTCCAGCCGCGAGGCGAGATCGGGCAGCTGCAGATTCAGCTGACGTGGCGGACGATCGCCGGTAATAAACAGGCGCGTATTGCCGGTTTCCAGAATGCGGTTATAGAGATCGAAGATCGCCATCTCCCACTCCGGTTCGCCTGCAATGCACTCGATGTTATCGATGCAGACCAGTGACAGCTGCTCCATTCCTTCCAGCACTTCCGGCACAAACCAGGTGCGTTTATCCAGCGGAACGTAACCGACCGCTTCGCTGCGCGCGGACATTTCAGCGCACGCGGCGTGCAGCAGATGGCTCCGCCCACCGCCTTCGCGTGACCAGAAGTAGAGATAGCTGCCATGTTGTTGGTTGAGAGCGCCTTTGAGTGCGGCAATCAGCGACGTGTTTTCCCCCGGCCAGAAGCTGGAGAAGGTTTCATCATCGGGTAAATAGAGTGGCAATGACAATTGTGCCGGCGTGTTCAGAAGCACCTCAGCAAGAGAACAAGCAAAAAATCGGGGGAAGTCTAACACAGTTTTCAGAAAGAGATGAATGGGGCGTCCCTGCCCCGATCCTGTCAGGCGCGCTGCGATCAATGTTCGCGCGGTTCTTCAGCCTCCAGCACCACTTCTTCCGGACGCAACAGCGAGATCACGCGGAAGATCAGCGCCAGGCCAACACCCACGATCGTCGCCAGCGCCATGCCTTTCAGCTCTGCCGCACCGATATGTACCTTCGCCCCGCTGACGCCGATGATCAGGATCACCGAGGTCAGGATCAGATTCTGCGCTTTGTTGTAATCGACTTTTGATTCGATCAACACGCGGATACCGGATGTGCCAATCACGCCATACAGCAGCAGCGACACGCCGCCCATCACCGGCACCGGGATCGCCTGGATCACCGCCGCCAGTTTGCCGACGCAGGAGAGCAGAATCGCCAGAATCGCCGCACCGCCAATCACCCAGGTGCTATAGACGCGGGTAATCGCCATCACGCCGATGTTTTCACCGTAGGTCGTATTCGGCGTCGAACCAAAGAAGCCAGAAATAACGGTGGATAAGCCGTTGGCGAACATCGAACGATGCAGGCCAGGGTCGCGAATCAGATCTTTCTTCACGATGTTGGCCGTAACCACCAGATGACCGATATGCTCGGCAATGACCACCAGCGCCGCAGGCAGGATCGTCAGCATTGCCACCCACTCGAAACGCGGTGTATAGAAGGTTGGCAGGGCAAACCACGGGGCTTTCACCACGCCACTCCAGTCAACGATGCCCATAAAGGCAGAGAGCAGATAGCCTGCCACCACACCGACCAGAATCGGGATAATCGCCAGGAAGCCACGGAACAGTACCGAACCGAAGACCGTTACCGCCAGTGTGACCAGCGAAATCAGCACGGTTTTGCTGTCGGGCGCACTGCTTTCAGCGGGCAGCAGGCCAGCCATATTGGCGGCGACACCCGCCAGCTCCAGACCGATGACGGCGACAATCGCGCCCATCGCTGCCGGAGGGAACATTACGTCGAGCCAGCCGGTGCCCGCGCGTTTCACAATCAGCGCCACGATACAGAACAGCACGCCGCACAGGATAAATCCGCCCAGCGCGACCTCGTAACCCAGCGGCAACAGCAGCAGCACCGGCGAGATAAAGGCAAAACTGGAACCGAGGTAGGCGGGAATTTTGCCTTTACAGATAAAGAGATAAATCAGTGTGCCGACGCCGTTAAACAACAGCACCGTCGCCGGGTTGATATGGAACAGAATCGGCACCAGTACCGTGGCACCAAACATGGCAAACAGGTGTTGCAGGCTGAGTGGAATGGTTTGCAGTAACGGCGGCCGTTCACTGACGCCAATGGCGCGACGAGTCATCATTTATCCCCTTATGTTTTGTATCCCCGTGGGTTCGCGCCTCTGGCACAGCAGCAGGCACGCCGGTGCGCCTTGCGGCAGACCGAATCCGTTCGGGGCATTATTTTTGTCAAAAAAAAGCCGACTCTCTGGTCGGCTGTGCGATTTATTTGGTTCCGAAAATCTTGTCCCCGGCATCGCCGAGCCCGGGAATGATGTAACCCTTTTCGTTCAGTCCCTGATCCACTGACGCAGTGTAAAGCTCGACGTCAGGATGCGCTTTCTCCAGCGCGGCAATCCCCTCTGGCGCGGCAACCAGAACCAGCACTTTGATGCTGGTGCAGCCCGCTTTCTTCAGCAGGTCGATAGTAGCAATCATGGAGCCACCGGTCGCCAGCATCGGGTCGACCACCAGCGCCAGGCGCTCTTCGATGTTAGAGACCAGCTTCTGGAAATAGGGAACCGGCTCCAGCGTCTCTTCATCACGGTAAACACCCACCACGCTGATACGCGCGCTGGGAACGTGTTCCAGCACCCCTTCCATCATGCCCAGGCCGGCACGCAGAATCGGGACCACTGTGATTTTTTTGCCTTTGATCTGATCGATCTCTACCGGGCCGTTCCAGCCCTCAATGGTGACGCGCTCTGTTTCCAGATCGGCGGTCGCTTCGTAGGTCAGCAGGCTGCCCACTTCAGAGGCCAGCTCGCGAAAACGCTTTGTACTGATATCATGCTCACGCATCAGGCCCAGTTTATGTTTGACCAGCGGGTGTCTGACTTCCACGATCTTCATTGGTGTTCTCCCGGAATGAGTTGAGCTAAAAAAAATCGCGGGATTATACCGCCTTTTACGCGCTGCGCCACCTGGTCTTGCGCAAAGCCGCGGCTTTTACCGGGACAAATAGAGGATTAATGAAAATCGCCCGATGCGCAATGCCGGACTCGCAAACGTTTGCCTGCACTGATAGAATTGCCGCGCTTTATTTTAAACCACCAACCGCAACTCGCGTGGGGACCTCGCAGTGACCGACAAAACCTCTCTCAGTTACAAAGACGCCGGTGTTGATATTGATGCTGGTAACGCTCTGGTTGACCGTATTAAAGGCGTAGTGAAAAAGACGCGTCGCCCGGAAGTGATGGGTGGACTGGGCGGTTTTGGTGCGCTTTGCGCGCTGCCGCAAAAATACCGTGAACCCGTGCTGGTCTCCGGCACCGATGGCGTGGGCACCAAGCTGCGTCTGGCGATGGATCTCAAACGTCACGATGCCATTGGTGTTGACCTGGTCGCGATGTGCGTCAATGACCTGGTGGTTCAGGGCGCTGAGCCGCTCTTCTTCCTCGACTACTACGCCACCGGCAAACTGGATGTGGATACCGCCTCTGCGGTGATCACCGGCATCGCCGAAGGGTGTCTGCAGTCAGGTTGTGCGCTGGTGGGCGGTGAAACCGCTGAGATGCCAGGCATGTATCACGGCGAAGATTACGACGTGGCCGGTTTCTGTGTCGGCGTGGTGGAAAAGTCAGAAATTATCGACGGCAGTAAGGTGCAGGATGGCGACGTACTGATCGCCCTCGGCTCCAGCGGCCCGCACTCCAACGGCTATTCGCTGGTGCGCAAGATTCTGGAAGTCAGCAACACCGATCCGCTGGCTGAACAGCTGGAAGGCAAACCGCTGGCCGATCATCTGCTGGAACCGACCCGCATCTACGTGAAAAATATCCTGAGCCTGATTGAGCAGGTCGATGTGCACGCTATCGCGCACCTGACCGGCGGCGGCTTCTGGGAAAATATCCCGCGCGTCCTGCCCGACAACACCCAGGCTGTCATCGACGAGAAGAGCTGGCAGTGGCCGGCGGTCTTCAGCTGGTTACAGCAGGCGGGCAACGTCACCCGTTTCGAGATGTATCGTACCTTTAACTGTGGCGTCGGCATGATCATCGCACTGAGCCCGGCAGACGCAGACAATGCCATTGCGCTGATGCAGGCCGCAGGTGAGAAAGCCTGGAAGCTCGGCGTGATTAAAGCGTCGGATGCCGAAGAGCGTGTGGTCATCAACGGATGAAGAAGCTGGTTGTACTGATTTCCGGCAACGGAAGTAACCTTCAGTCCATCCTTGACGCCTGTGAAAGCGGGCGGATTCACGGCAGCGTCGCTGCCGTGTTCAGCAACCGTGCCGCCGCGTATGGCCTGACGCGGGCGCAGGAGGCGGGGATCCCCGCCCACGCGCTTGCCGCCAGCGACTTCGCTGACCGCGACGCCTTTGATCGTCAGCTCATTGCTGAAATCGAAGCCTACCGTCCGGATTTGATTGTGCTGGCAGGTTATATGCGCATTCTCAGCAGCGCGTTCGTGGCGCATTTCCACGATCGCCTGCTGAATATCCACCCTTCCCTGCTGCCGAAATATCCAGGACTGCATACGCATCGTCAGGCGCTGGAAAATGGCGACAGCGAACATGGTACTTCCGTGCATTTCGTGACGGATGAACTGGATGGCGGTCCGGTAATCCTGCAGGCTAAAGTCCCGGTCTTTCCTGACGATAGCGAAGCGGAGATTACCGAGCGGGTGCAGCACCAGGAACACGCGATCTATCCGCTGGTGATTGGCTGGTTTGTTGAAGGCCGGCTATTGATGCGTGACGGTAAAGCCTGGCTGGATGGCGAAGCGCTGCCACCACAAGGCTATGCTAACGACTGATGCACCGGAAGCCAGAGCTTCTTATGAAGTACTGGCAGAGTAAAGGCTCAGGGAGCCTATGCCCTCCGTAAAGACGCAAAAAATGCCATCCATGGCAGCTCAGCGCGGGCCATCCATGGCCCGCGATGCTTTACTACGGGCATAGGCTCCCATCGCTTTAAGCATATGAGCCGTCTGACACAAAAACCTGTTCTGCTCCCGATGCTGGCTCAGCCGTAGCGTCCCGTAATGTAATCTTCGGTCCGTCGCTGTTTCGGCGCGGTAAAGATCCGGTCAGTCTCATCAAACTCCACTAACGCGCCCTGATGCATAAACGCGGTGTAATCTGACACGCGCGAGGCCTGCTGCATGTTGTGCGTCACCAGCACCAGCGTGAAGTGCTGCTTCAGCGTGGTCATCAGCTCTTCAATCACCAGCGTGGAGATCGGATCCAGCGCGGAGGTCGGCTCATCCAGCAGCAGCACTTCCGGCTCAATAGCAATGGCGCGGGCAATCACCAGCCGCTGCTGCTGTCCGGTCGAGAGCGTCAGCGCATTCTGTGACAACTGATCTTTCACCTCACCCCACAGCGCCGCCGCACGCAGCGCACGCTCACACGCCTCGTTCAGTACCCGCCGATCGCGTACACCCTGTAAACGCAGCCCGTAGACCACATTTTCATAAATCGATTTTGGAAAAGGATTAGGCCGCTGAAACACCATGCCGACCCGACGGCGCAGCGCGGAGAGATCCTGTTCGGGGCGCAGGATCGGCTGCGATCCCAGCAACACTTCACCCTCTACCCGGCAGTGATCAATCACGTCGTTCATGCGATTAAAGCAGCGCAGCAGCGTCGACTTGCCGCAGCCCGAGGGGCCAATCAGCGCAGTAATCCTGTTTTTCGGCACCTGCAAAGAAATATCCTGCAGCGCCTGGCGCTCGCCATACCACAGCGACAGATGGTTAACGGTCAGCGCGATATCCGTGTCGGACGTCATAGTCATAGCCTGTTATTGAGTCATAAGGCGATAGCGTTCACGCAGACGGTGACGCAGGCCCATCGCCAGCAGATTAAGCGACAGAATAATCAGCACCAGCAGCAGCGCGGTGGCGAACACCAGCGGCCGATCAGCTTCAATATTCGGACTCTGAAACGCCAGATCGTAAATCTGGAAGCCCAGATGCATAAACTTGCGATCCAGATGCAGATAAGGGAACACCGCGTCGACCGGCAGTTCCGGCACCATTTTCACCACGCCCACCAGCATCAGCGGCGCGGTTTCACCTGCTGCACGCGCCACCGCCAGAATCAGGCCGGTCAGCATGGCCGGCACTGCCATTGGCAGCACCACATTCCACAGCGTTTCCGCCTGGTTCGCGCCCAGCGCCAGCGAACCCTGCCGCAGGCTGTTGGGAATACGCGATAAGCCCTCTTCGGTCGCCACAATTACTACCGGCAGCGTCAGTAACGCCAGGGTCAGCGACGCCCAGAGTAAACCTGGCGTGCCGAAGGTGGGATTAGGCAGTGCGCTGGCAAAAAAGAGCTGATCAATCGTACCGCCCACCAGCCAGACAAAGAAGCCCAGACCAAACACCCCATAAACAATGGAAGGAACGCCGGCCAGATTGACTACCGCGATGCGCACCAGCCTTGTCAGTGCATTCCGTCCGGCATATTCATGCAGCCAGATAGCGGCGACGACACCCAGCGGCATCACCACCACCGACATCAGCAGCACCATCAGCACGGTACCAAAGATCGCCGGAAACGCGCCGGATTCACTTTCGCCCCCGGCAGGTGAATCACTGACGAAACGCCACAGCTGATGCAGAAAATGTCCGGTTTTGCCGGTCAGCGTCATCGCGTTCGGCTTCCAGCTGTCGACGATTTCGGTCAGCGGAATCGCATGTTCATTGCCCTGCCCATCCCGCAGGATTAACAGATCGCGCTGACTCTGCTGTTGCAGAGAAGCCAGTGTCTCACTCAGCTGATTAAAGCGGCGCTGCAGTGCGGCCTGATTCGCCTGATATTCTGACTCTGCCTGCAGATCAAAGCGTCCGGCAGCCCGGTTTGTGGCCGCCTGCTCATCAAGCTCTTCACGCTGGCTGTTGAGTCGCGCCATATCCACCCGGCGAATCTGGTTAGCCTGCCGCACCAGCATCTGTACCTGACCGAGCCGCTGATGCAGCAGCGCATCGGGATTCTGTGCAGTTAACTCTTCGTTATCTTCACGCAGGCCGACAAACCAGCCATAGGCCTGACCGTGGCTGCGCCGCTGCAGCACCATGACGTCCGGCGGCTGACTGATTTTTGCCGCTGTACGGCTGTAGACCACGCGGAAATCGGGAGCGTCCCAGTCGCGGTTACCGGTTTTAATCAGATAGCGATTCACCTGACCACCGCTGTTGCCCTGCTCATCAGCCGGCGCTGGAAAGTGCCGCTGATGTTCCAGGGTTTCACCCAGCAGGCGCGTTTCACCGCCTTCAGGCTGGCTGAAGGTATAGAGATCCACGCGTTGCGGCCAGAAAGCACGGACGCCCTGCCACGCCAGTAGCCCAATCAGCAGCGTAAAGGCCAGCAGGCAGACGGCGACGGCACCCGCGGTTAACCAGCGCCAGCGATCGTTCTGTCGCATCGCCTTCATGCCTGCTCCTCCTGCTGGCTGTAACGCTGACGCAGCCGCTGGCGGATGAGTTCGGCAACCGTGTTAATCACCAGCGTAAACAGCAACAGCATCAGGGCGCTGAGAAACAGCACGCGATAGTGCGCACTGCCCGCTGCCGCTTCCGGCATCTCAATGGCGATGTTGGCGGACAGTGCGCGAAGACCGCTGAACAGGCCACCTTCACTTTGCGGCGTGTTGCCGGTCGCCATCAGCAAAATCATGGTTTCTCCCACGGCGCGTCCCAGACCGATCATCAGCGCGGCAAAAATCCCGGCGGAGGCGCCCGGCAGTACGACGCGGGTCAGGGTTTGCCATGGCGTTGCGCCCAGTGCCAGCGAACCCTGGCCCAGCGCCGCAGGTACGCTGAACAGCGCATCTTCAGAGAGGGTGAAGATCAGCGGCACCAGCGCAAAGCCCATCGCCAGCG
The DNA here is from genome assembly GCF_015654165.1 of Pantoea sp. SM3640. Lineage (NCBI taxonomy): Bacteria > Pseudomonadati > Pseudomonadota > Gammaproteobacteria > Enterobacterales > Erwiniaceae > Pantoea > Pantoea sp. SM3640. The sequence continues at coordinate 883,215 of NZ_CP064872.1, read as the reverse complement.
CGGCCACCAGCAGATTGCGCTGCTCGTAATGCGGCAGCCAGTCGCCCGCATCCGGTATAAAAAGCGTGGGCAGCCACAGTGTCAGCAGTGTAACCAGCAGCAACAGCGGCAGCAGAATCACTACTTCCCGGCCCGGCTGACGCCAGCGCGGCGGTAAACGCGCGCTGAATACGCCACACAGCAGCAGCGCGCCTGCCAGCGTCAGGGGCAGCAGCAGTACCCCCACCAGCGCCTGACCAATATGCGGCGCGAGCCAGATCCCGGCAATCAGCCCCACCACTACGCTTGGCAGCGCGCCCATCATCTCAATGGCTGGTTTAACCCAGCGCCGCAGCCCCGGAGCCATGAACCATGCGGTGTACATCGCCGCGGCCAGCGCCAGCGGCGTGGCAAACAGCAGCGCTAAACTGGCCGCTTTCAGCGTTCCCGTGACCATCGGCATCAGGCTGAACTTGGCCTGATAGCTGTCACCGGCCGCAGTGGATTGCCAGACCCAGTCGGGTCCGGGGTAGTTTTCATACCATATTTTCTGCCAGAAATTACGCCAGGTCACATCCGGCCACGGATTATCGAGCCGCAGGGTTTGCCAGCTTCCCGCCCGCTCAATCAGCAGGCTGTCGCCATGGGGTGAAAACTGCGCCTGCACGATGCCGGGTTCAAGCTGACGCTGCAGTATCGGGCCAGTCTGCTTGCTGGCGAACAGTCGCAGCATTCCCTGTTTACTGAGCGTCGCAAACACGCGACGCTGTGATTCTGTTACCAGAATCGTCTCGCCATCGCTGTGCGCAAAGGTCCGGATACGCTGCAGGCGCGGCCCCTGATCGCTGGCGATAGCAAACCATTGGGTGACACCGCTGCGATCCTGAATCAGCAGGCTTTTGCCGCCCACCAGCAGATGCAGACTTTGTGGGGGCTGCGACAGAGTATGCGTTTCGCGCAGCAGGGCACGGTCATCGTCGAGCTGCCAGACCCGCAGCAGCGTGCCTTCGGTGGTGTAGAGCAGATCGCCGGAGGGCGAGAGCGCCAGCAGATCCAGCTGGCGTTGCGGCAGCGGGATAACCGACGCCTGACGATCGGTGCCCAGCGTCAGCACCCGCAGTCCGGCCTCAGTGAGAGCAGCGATGCGCCACTGCCCTGCATGACGCGTCGCCAGCGCCATCTTTGTCACTGCGCCATCAGGCAGATGAAAGGGTTTGTCGCCCAGCGGGAAGCGCCACTGCTGGTCGGTCGCAGGCTGCATCAGCGTCAGCGCGCCCTGCATATTCAGTAGCAGCGTCTGCCCATCGGCACTCTGCACCACCTCATCAGGCGCCGGGGTCAGCGCCAGCGCCGGTTCCGCAGGCTGACCATCCAGCGGAATAAAACGTGCTGCACCGTGCGCGCTGATACGCCAGCCAATGTTGCCCTGATTGCCTATTGCTAAAGCGGGCGTACGATCCCAGAGTTGCTGGCTGGCCGCGATTTGCAGGCCCGGCGCATTAAACAGCGGTAATACCACGCCAATCAGCCAGCAGAACAGCAGCAGCATCAGTAGCAGGATCGCGACGCCACAGCAGGTGATCAGCCGCCGCGTCAGACGATCAACGGCACGACGCTTGCGATCGCTGAATTGGACAGGAATGTGGTTTGCGCTCATGCGGTTCCGGTAGCAGGCCAAAATAAGCCGCTATGTTGCCCGTAGCCGATTGATAAGACAACTCCTGGCGTTGGACAACGCTGCCATACTCTCGCCATAATGTTGGTGGATACTGGATCTTCAGTCCTGCAACCGCTAAATGGAGTGAGAATGGGTCAGGTAAAGCTTTATATAGAAAAAGAATTAAGCTGGTTATCCTTTAATGAACGGGTTTTGCAGGAAGCAGCAGACAAAAGCAATCCACTGATTGAGCGGATGCGCTTTCTGGGCATCTACTCCAACAATCTCGACGAATTCTATAAAGTGCGTTTCGCCGACCTCAAACGCCGCATTCTGATTGGTGAAGAGCAGGGTTCCGCCAGTACGCCACGCCATCTGTTTAAGAAAATTCAGCAGCGGGTGATGAAGTCCGATCAGGAGTTCGACGCACTTTATAACGACCTGCTGCTTGAGATGGCACGTAACCAGATCTTCCTGATCAATGAACGCCAGCTGTCGCCCAACCAGCAGGCGTGGCTGCGCCACTACTTCAAACATGAACTGCGTCAGCATATCTCCCCGATTCTGATCACCCATGAAACTGACCTGACCGAATTCCTTAAAGATGATTACACCTACCTGGCGGTAGAGATTATCCGTGGTGACGATATTCGTTATGCACTGCTGGAGATCCCGTCCGACAAGGTGCCGCGCTTCATCAATTTACCGGCAGAGCCACCGCGCCGTCGCAAGCCAATGATCCTGCTGGACAACATCTTACGTTACTGCCTGGATGATATTTTCAAAGGCTTCTATGACTACGACGCGCTTAACGCCTATTCAATGAAAATGACGCGTGACGCCGAGTACGATCTGGTGACGGAGATGGAGTCGAGCCTGCTGGAGCTGATGTCCTCCAGCCTGAAGCAGCGACTGACAGCGGAGCCGGTGCGGTTTGTCTATCAGCGTGACATGCCAGAGGCGATGGTTGAGCTGCTGTGCCACAAGCTCTCGATTTCCAACTTTGACTCAATACTGCCGGGTGGCCGCTATCACAACTTCAAAGACTTTATCGGCTTCCCGAACGTAGGTAAAAACAACCTGGTCAACCGCCCGCTGCCGCAGATTCGCCACATCGGTTTTGATGGCTTCCGCAACGGCTTTGATGCGATCCGCGACCGCGACGTACTGCTCTACTATCCGTACCACACCTTTGAGCACGTGCTGGAACTGCTGCGTCAGGCGTCGTTTGACCCCAGCGTGCTGGCGATCAAAATCAACATCTACCGCGTCGCTAAACACTCCCGCATCATGGATGCGATGATCCATGCCGCCTATAACGGTAAAAAAGTCACGGTGGTCGTTGAGCTGCAGGCACGCTTTGATGAAGAAGCCAATATTTACTGGGCGAAACGCCTGACCGAAGCAGGCGTGCATGTCATTTTCTCCGCACCCGGCCTGAAGATCCACGCCAAGCTGTTCCTGATCTCACGCCGCGAAGGCGAAGAGATTGTGCGCTACGCGCATATCGGCACCGGCAACTTTAATGAGAAGACCGCGCGGCTTTATACCGACTACTCGTTGCTGACCGCGGATGCGCGCATCACCAATGAAGTACGCCGGGTGTTCAACTTTATTGAGAATCCTTACCGGCCCGTGACGTTCGATCACCTGATGGTGTCGCCACAGAACTCGCGCCGGATGCTGTATGAACTGATCGACACCGAAATTGCCCATGCACAGCAGAATAAGCCCTGCGGCATTACTCTGAAAATCAACAATCTGGTGGACAAAGGTCTGGTAGATCGGCTTTATACAGCCTCCAGCGTAGGGGTGAAGGTTAATCTTCTGGTGCGCGGCATGTGCTCATTAATCCCGGACCTGCCGGGGATCAGTGAAAATATTCGTGTCATCAGTATTGTTGACCGTTATCTGGAACACGATCGCGTCTATATTTTTGAGAATGGCGGCGATAAGAAGGTGTTCCTCTCCTCCGCTGACTGGATGACACGTAACATCGATTACCGCATCGAAGTGGCCGTGGCGATCCTCGATCCCCACATCCGGCAGCGCATACTCGACATTATTGCTATTCAGTTGAGTGATACGGTGAAAGCCCGCATCGTCGATAAAGAGTTGAGTAACCATTACGTCCAGCGCGGCAACCGTCGTAAAGTGCGCTCGCAGCTGGCCATCTATGATTACATCAAGAAACTGGAACAACCTGAATAAATCCTATGCCAATTTCTCATAAAAGTACGCCAAAACCCCAGGAGTTTGCGGCGATTGACCTGGGCTCGAACAGTTTCCATATGGTGATTGCGCGGGTCGTCGATGGTGCGATGCAGGTACTGGGCCGCCTTAAACAGCGCGTCCATCTGGCTGACGGGCTGGATGCTCAACACAACCTCAGCGAAGAGGCAATGGAGCGGGGATTAGCCTGTCTGGCTCTGTTCGCCGAGCGCCTGCAGGGGTTCAGTCCCAGCAACGTGACGATTGTCGGCACCCATACGCTGCGCGAGGCGGTCAACGCCGAAACCTTCCTGCAACGGGCTGCTGAGGTGATCCCCTATCCGATCGAAGTGATTTCAGGCCATGAAGAGGCGCGTCTGATCTTTATGGGTGTTGAACACACGCAGCCGGAGAAAGGTCGCAAGCTGGTGATCGACATCGGCGGCGGCTCCACCGAGCTGGTGATTGGCGAGGATTTTGAACCGCAACTGGTTGAGAGCCGACGCATGGGTTGCGTCAGTTTCGCCCAGCTCTATTTCCCGAAAGGCGAAATCAGTCGTGAAAACTTCCGTCGCGCCCGCTTAGCGGCTGCGCAGAAGCTGGAAACGCTGGCGTGGCAATACCGTCTGCATGGCTGGCAATATGCGCTGGGTGCGTCCGGCACCATCAAGGCCGCCTGCGAAGTGCTGCAGGCGATGGATGAGAAAGAGAAGCTGATTACGCCTGAGCGCCTCGACAAGCTCTACGACGAGGTGATGAAGCATAAATCCTTTGCGGCCCTCAGCCTGCCGGGCCTGTCGGAAGAACGCAAAGGGGTGTTTGTGCCCGGACTGGCGATTCTGTGTGGCGTGTTTGATGCGCTGGCGATTCGCGAGCTGCGTCTTTCTGACGGTGCGCTGCGTGAAGGCGTGCTCTATGAGATGGAGGGCCGTTTCCGCCATCAGGATATTCGCAGCCGTACGGCACAAAGTCTGGCGAATCATTACGCCATTGACAGCGATCAGGCGCGCCGCGTGCTGGAAACCACCGAGCAGCTTTATCTGCAGTGGAGCGAGCAGAACCCGAAACTGGCCAATCCGCAGCTGGCCGCCCTGCTGAAGTGGGCGGCGATGCTGCACGAAGTGGGTCTGACGATTAATCACAGCGCCCTGCAACGTCATTCCGCCTATATCCTGCAAAATACCAACCTGCCGGGCTTCAATCAGGATCAGCAGATGCTGCTGGCGGCGCTGGTCAGATTCCACCGCAAAGCGGTGAAGCTCGACGAGTTGCCGCGCGTCACGCTGTTCAAGAAAAAGCAGTTTGTGCCGCTGATTTTCCTGCTGCGCCTGGGTACCCTGCTGAACAATCAGCGCCAGGCCACTACGCGTCCGGATGCATTAACCCTTAAATGCGATGACGGCCACTGGACGCTGATTTTCCCGGCGGGCTACTTCAACCAGAACAACCTGGTTCAGCTCGATCTGGAACGTGAGCAGGTTTACTGGAACGACGTTACAGGATGGAAGCTGATCCTCGAAGAAGAAGCCTGACAACCCGGGCGCCTGGCGCCCGTTTAACTGAATTGATGAATATGACACAACCAACTGCACCACTTTCAGGCGAAAACTATTTTGCCGAAACCTATGGCCTGACGCCGCCCCACTCCGAAGTGGTTGCGGCTCTGCCTCATCTCAACGTCGGCAAGGCGCTGGATCTGGGCTGTGGCGTGGGACGCAATACGCTGTTTCTGAACCAGCACGGCTTTGACGTCACGGCATGGGACCATAATCCGCAAAGCCTGGCCCGCCTGCAGGATATTATTGCCCGGGAAAACCTCAGCGGAATTCACACCGGGGAGCGCGACCTGAACAACACGCGCTTCAATGGCGGCTTCAACTTTGTGCTGTCGACCGTGGTGATGATGTTTTTGCAGCCGCAGACCATTCCACAGCTGATTGCTGACATGCAGGCCTGTACGGTCAGGGATGGTTTCAACCTGATTGTGGCGGCGATGAATACGGAAGATATGCCCTGCCCGGCTGATTTCTCCTTTGCTTTCAAGTCGGGCGAATTGAGCCACTACTACCGTAACTGGCACATCGTGAAGTACAACGAGCATCCCGGCCAGTTGCATCGCAAAGATGAAAATGGCAATCGCATTACCTGCCGCTTTGCTACGCTGCTGGCACAAAAAGCGAGTTACTGATCTTTATCTGCTGTTTTTTTCAACAGTGATTGATTTCATCAGGCGACTGTGACTAAATATTGCAGTCGCCCCTGATGGGGTCATTACAGGAACCACCCTGCGTGAACAGCGCTATTTCTCCCCGAAGACGTCAAAAAACCGGCACCATGACCCGTATTGTGTTGCTGATCAGTTTTATCATTCTCTTTAGTCGCCTGATATTTATCCTGCCCGCTGCCTTCGAGCATCACCAGCAACAGAAAGCGATTCCTGAACCGGTTACCGTTACATCAGGTGATACGCGCTAACGAATACTGACTTTTCGCCTGAAAGACTTCTTAAAAGTAAATGTTATCCAGACAACTGGACTCTTTTTTGCATCCCTTTTTCAGGCGAAACGCTACACTTCGTGCTGGTGCTTTCAGACTAAAGGGATCTCATTGTGTCTGCCTCTCACTCTCAACGTTTAAGTGAAATACGTCATCGCATTCTGACGCTGCTGCTCAACGAGCACGATCTGGTTGATGCTCTGCTGGAGAAATCCGGCGATCTCAATCCTGAACAGCAACGTGAAAATGCGGCCCAGCGTGATGCGCTGGAACAGGACATTCTGCAACTGCATGCCGCTGACCTCGCGGATATTCTCGAAGCCCTGCCCGAAGAGGAGCGTCAGGCGCTGTGGCGGCTGGTGCCAAATGAGCGGCGCGGCCATGTACTGGTTGAAGCCTCTGAAACGGTCTGGGCCAGCCTCACCGAGGAGATGAGCGATCGCGATATTCTGCGAGCTATCCAGCCGCTGGATATCGACGACCAGGTCTGGCTGGCGCGTTATCTGCCGCGTGACCTGACCGGACGCCTGCTGGCAACCGTGGAGCCTGCTCTACGCGCCCGCATGCTCGATATGGTGCAGCTCGACCGCGATCGCGTGGGCCGGGTGATGGATTTCAATATCCTGACGGTGCGCGACGATGTCACGCTGGCAACGGTGCAGCGTTTTCTGCGTAAGCGTAAAGACATGCCAGGCGGCACGGATAAGCTGTTTATCACCAATAAAGACAATCAGCTGCTGGGCGAGCTGATGCTGACAGATATCCTGCTTAACAAACCTAAAACCCTGGTGAGCGACGTCATGAATGCGCGCCCGACCACCTTCCAGCTCAACGATAAGGCCGAAGACGCCGCCAGCGCCTTTGAGCGTTATAACCTGATCTCTGCCGCCGTCACTGACGCAAAAGGAAAACTGATTGGCCGTGTCACCATTGAAGACATCATCGACCTGGTCAACGCCGAAAACGAAAGCAACATCCGTAAAATGGGCGGTATCAGTCAGGAAGAGGATGTTTTCGCGCCGGTGCGTAAATCGGTGCGTAAACGCTGGGCCTGGCTGGCGATTAATCTCTGTACCGCTTTTGTCGCCTCGCGCGTTATCGGGCTGTTTGAAGGGACGATTTCGCAGATCGTCGCGCTGGCAACCCTGATGCCCATTGTCGCGGGTATCGGCGGCAACACCGGTAACCAGACCATCACCATGATTGTGCGGGCGCTAGCCTTACATCAGGTTGAACCGGGAAATTTCTCTTTCCTGATCGTCCGTGAGCTTGGCGTGGCGCTGATCAACGGCCTGTTCTGGGGCGGCATCATGGGCGGCATTACCTGGCTCATGTATGACAATATGGCACTGGGCGGCGTCATGATGCTGGCCATGGCGCTGAACCTGCTGCTGGCCGCGCTGATGGGCGTGCTGGTGCCGCTGGTGATGACCAAAATGAAGCGCGATCCGGCCGTGGGTTCCAGCGTGTTGATCACCGCGCTGACCGATACCGGCGGCTTCTTTATCTTCCTGGGATTGGCAACGATCTTCCTGCTGCCGCACTGATTAGCTGCGAAGGCCGTAACGTTGCAGCGACCCGTTAAGATTGCGCTGTCGCGTCACCTGTGCCAGCTCACGGGTGGCCGCAGGCAGCGTATAATTACCGCGCTGGCTCAGCCACTCCAGTACATCCGACAGGTGCCAGATGGCGGTTTTACCATCATGCACCGGCAGCGGAAATGGCGGGCGGTGGCTGAGCATCAGCTTACGCATATTCTGTCGCGTCATGCCGATGATCTCCGCCACATCTGTCAGGCCCACAAAATCGGGGGCTGCTTCCACCAGCGTGGCGCCCGGTATCGCGCGCATTACATCCTCTTCCGCCTGCCTTAATACGTCCGTTGCAGAGTCAGACTCCCTGGTGAACTCCAGTGCAATTCGTCCAGGCATCCCCAGACCGATCAGCGCATCGTCACAGCCTGCTGCTGCCAGCGTTTCCAGCATCTCATCCACCGGCGCATGCCCTTCCGGCAGGCTGAACCGTAGCGTAAAACAATATTCCATATGCCTCTCCTTGTGCTGTCTCAGGACTTCAGATTGTGACAGTTATCGACCACGCGCCGCAGCGCACGGGCATGATGATGTACGTTTTTTGGTGTGCTCCAGATACAGGTCAGACAGAACTCCCCGCATCGGCACATCAACAGATTTTTCGGGCAGTACATTTTGCCCCAGGCATGATGGCCTCAGGTAACCACCAGCCAGCCGTGGGATTCGGCGTAACGTAACGCCATCTCTATCTCTTTACCGGGATGCCGCTTCCTTGCCATATGTGCCCCTATGCTGACGCCGAATGAATGAGTTGTCAACTGACAACTAAATGAATATTTCTTAATATGGCTCAGCATGCGGAGACTTTTTCTCGCAGTAAAACAGTCAGGGTATAAACTGGAAAACGTCACGCAAAAAACGATCGGCAGCAGTAACGATAATTATTGGAGGCAATATGTTTAAAGCAGAGGATTTTGTTCAGTCGAAAACCGGCGGCCCTAAAATGCAGGTGCTCCGCGTAGAAGGCGACACCCTGTGGTGCGCGCGCATTGATGATGCGGCGAAGAAAGAGATTGAAGTGAAGGCAGAGAGCGTCAACCTCTATCATGAAGAAGGTGACTTTGGCGTGTGCTGAGGCAAAACGGCCCCTGACGGGGCCATATTGTCAGGGCTTGTCCTGCTGAAGATTGTCGTTGCCCAGACCGCCAATAAACGGCAGCCGCAGCCGGAATGGCGAAAAATCGAGTCCCATGTTCAGACCCAGCAGGTTCATTTCAAATCCCTCTTCTGCACCCAGTGTCACGCCCGCCACGCCCAGAATCGACACCTGCACACCGCGCCCGGATGGCGGCAGCCCGACAGGACGCCACAGTGGCCGGTAATCTTTGCCCAGCGCATTGGCGGGGAGATCCAGCCTCAGAGCGGGCACTTCACGGCCAATGTGTGCCAGGAAGGTGTTGCTGTTCGGTCCAGGCCACGCACGATAGGTTGTCGGCCACGGATACGATTTAATGGCGGCTTCTATCTGTGGGATCATCGCCTCGGCTTCCGGTCCGCGATGCTCCACCAGCAGCCGCGGTTTTGCGCCATACCAGTAACCATCCGGCAGGTTGCTGTTGCGGCGGACCTTATCACCACTGCCCCAGCTAATCACTTCATAGCGCGTGTAGCGTGTTTCACCCGCACGCTTGAAGATGATCCACGGATGCACCGCCACCCGCCCTTTCCAGCCATAGGTCGGCGCGGCATAGACCTGCACGATAGCCAGGCTATATAAAGCGCGCGGATCGGGCGCTATGCCAGCCGAATCACGCCGGGCAGTCGCCCAGCCACCTGACTCTGAACTTTCGCCGTGACGCGTTGCCTGCGCAATGCTGGCTCCGAGCGATAACAGCAGTACGGCAACAAAAAACAGGCTGAACACTTTCAGTGAGAGCATGACAACATTCCTGGTGACGTAAGAATCACGAAATGCCTGATCAGCAGGCGGTTTCAGTAAGTGGTGGCATTGGGATAGATCGGTGAAAGCGGGACACAGCTGAAGTGAAGTGCAGCTTTTACTGCATGGAGGATAGCGTAATTCCCGGCAATGTGAACAGAAAACCGCCAGATGGCTATCCGGATGTGCCGAAAGGTTAAAGCGGGGAGTCTGCGTGTGTTTCAGGCAATAAAAAACCCGCTGGAAGCGGGTTTTTTAGGCATCAGGGTTTAATCGGCGCGAACCGGTTTATTCCCACTCAATCGTCGCCGGTGGCTTACCGCTGATGTCATACACTACACGGGAAATACCGTCGACTTCATTGATGATGCGGTTAGAGACGCGGCCCAGGAAATCATACGGCAGGTGCGCCCAGTGTGCGGTCATAAAGTCGATGGTTTCTACCGCGCGGAGCGAGACAACCCAGTCATATTTACGGCCATCACCCATCACGCCGACCGAACGAACCGGCAGGAAGACGGTGAATGCCTGGCTGACTTTGTTGTAGAGATCCGCTTTGTGCAGCTCTTCGATGAAGATAGCATCGGCACGACGCAGCAGGTCGCAATACTCTTTCTTCACTTCGCCCAGTACGCGCACGCCCAGACCCGGACCCGGGAACGGATGGCGGAACAGCATGTCGTATGGCAGGCCCAGCTCCAGACCAATCTTACGCACTTCGTCTTTGAACAGCTCTTTCAGCGGCTCAACCAGGCCCATCTTCATCTCTTTCGGCAGACCACCCACGTTGTGGTGCGACTTGATGACGTGCGCTTTACCGGTGGCAGACGCCGCCGATTCAATCACGTCCGGATAGATGGTGCCCTGCGCCAGCCACTTCACGTCCTGCAGCTTCAGCGCTTCTTCGTCGAACACTTCCACAAAGACGCGACCAATGGTTTTACGCTTGGCTTCAGGTTCATCAATACCCGCCAGCGCATCCAGGAAGCGCATTTCAGCCGGTATATGGATGATGTTCAGACCAAAGTGGTCGCCAAACATATCCATCACCTGCTGTGCTTCGTTCAGACGCAGCAGGCCGTTATCCACAAACACGCAGGTCAGGCGGTCACCAATGGCGCGATGCAGCAGCATTGCGGTCACAGAGGAGTCCACGCCACCTGACAGACCGAGGATCACTTTGTCGTTACCCACCTGCTCACGCAGGCGCTCAACGGCATCTTCAATGATTTTGGCAGGGGTCCACAGGGCTTCACATTCACAGATGTCGATGATGAAGCGCTCGAGCATCCGCAGACCCTGGCGGGTGTGGGTCACTTCCGGGTGGAACTGCACGCCGTAGAAACGCTTCTCTTCGTTGGCCATGATAGCGAACGGACAGCTTTCTGTGCTGGCAACGGTCACGAAGTCAGCCGGGATCGCCGTGACTTTGTCGCCGTGGCTCATCCAGACATCCAGCAGCGGTTTACCCGCAGCGCTAATCGCATCTTCGATGTCGCGAACCAGCGCGCTTGGCGTGGTGACTTCGACCTGCGCATAACCAAATTCGCGCTCATTTGATCCTGAAACGGTGCCGCCCAGCTGCATCGCCATGGTCTGCATACCGTAGCAGACACCCAGCACCGGCACGCCAGCGCTGAAGACATATTCAGGTGCACGCGGGCTGTTCAGCTCGGTGGTGCTTTCCGGGCCGCCGGAAAGGATGATGCCGCTTGGGTTGAACTGGCGGATCTGCTCTTCGGTGACATCCCATGCCCAGAGTTCACAGTAAACGCCGAGTTCGCGCACGCGGCGGGCAACCAGCTGAGTATATTGTGAGCCGAAATCGAGAATCAGAATGCGGTGCTTATGGATATTTTCCGTCGTCATTGAGGGGTTTCCAGAACGGTGACTTGATCAATAAAAGCGCCCGGCTGAAGCCGGGCGGGAAATCGGGATTATGAACCCATGCGGTAGTTCGGTGACTCTTTGGTGATGGTCACATCATGCACGTGGCTCTCATTGATGCCTGCGCCGCTGATGCGGACAAATTCCGCTTTGGTGCGCAGGTCGTCAATGGTCGGGCAACCGGTCAGGCCCATGCACGAACGCAGGCCACCCATCTGCTGATGTACGATCTCTTTCAGACGACCTTTATAGGCAACGCGGCCTTCGATGCCTTCCGGCACCAGTTTGTCAGCGGCATTATCGGTCTGGAAGTAACGGTCAGAAGAGCCTTTGGACATCGCGCCCAGTGAACCCATACCGCGATAGGATTTGAACGAACGGCCCTGATAGAGTTCGATCTCGCCCGGTGACTCTTCGGTCCCCGCCAGCATCGAACCGACCATCACACAGGAAGCACCGGCGGCGATCGCTTTCGCAATGTCACCAGAGAAACGGATGCCGCCATCGGCGATAACCGGAATACCGGTGCCTTCCAGCGCGGTCACAGCGTCAGAGACGGCAGTGATCTGCGGAACGCCCACGCCGGTTACGATACGGGTCGTACAGATAGAGCCAGGACCGATACCCACTTTAACAGCGCTGACGCCTGCCGCGACCAGCGCCAGAGCGCCAGCGCCGGTAGCGACGTTGCCGCCGACGATTTCAAGGTCAGGATATTTGGCACGGGTTTCACGGATACGTGACAGGACACCTTCAGAGTGGCCGTGTGAAGAGTCGATCAGCAGCACGTCAACGCCCGCAGCGACCAGCGCATCGATACGCTCTTCGTTACCGGCACCCGCGCCTACTGCCGCACCCACACGCAGACGACCCTGCGCATCTTTACAGGCGTTAGGTTTACGTTCGGCTTTCTGGAAGTCTTTAACAGTGATCATGCCCAGCAAATGGAAGCTGTCATCCACCACCAGCGCTTTCTCAACGCGCTTCTCATGCATTTTCTGCAGCACGACGTCGCGTGCTTCGCCCTCTTTCACCGTCACCAGACGATCTTTCGGGGTCATAACCGCAGAGACCGGCTGAGAAAGGTCCGTTACAAAGCGGACGTCACGACCGGTGATGATACCGACCAGTTCGTTGTCGAGGTTAACAACCGGATAGCCCGCAAAGCCGTTGCGCTCGGTCAGCGCTTTAACGTCAGCCAGTGGCGTGGTTGGCAGCACGGTCTGCGGATCGGTAACCACGCCGCTCTCATGTTTCTTCACCTTGCGCACTTCATCCGCCTGGCGTTCAATCGACATGTTTTTGTGGATGAAGCCAAGGCCGCCTTCCTGTGCCAGCGCAATCGCCAGACCCGCTTCGGTCACGGTATCCATGGCAGCGGAGAGCATAGGAATATTCAAACGGATATTTTTGGTCAGCTGAGTGCTGAGATCGGCCGTATTAGGCAGGACGGTGGAGTGAGCAGGAACGAGCAGAACGTCGTCAAAAGTGAGTGCTTCTTTAGCGATTCTTAACATGGCAATACTCCACCTCGGGTGATTGAGATTAGATAAAATATTGCCGCGGCATTATACAGGCCGTAATCGATTGCCTCCAGCATTATTTACGAAAAACTCTTGATCCGCACTGACAGCCCTGTAGTATCGATGAATTAACCTGCTGATTTGGAATTTGATCTTCGTCACATGTCGCTGCCATCTACCGCCAATATTTTTACCGTCAGCCGTCTCAATACGACAGTGCGTCAGCTGCTGGAGAAAGAGATGGGCCTGGTCTGGATCAGCGCCGAGATCTCCAACTTCACGCAACCGGCCTCCGGTCACTGGTACTTCACGCTGAAAGATGATGGCGCTCAGGTTCGCTGTGCCATGTTCCGCAACAGCAACCGTCGCGTCACCTTTCGGCCGCAGCATGGTCAGCAGGTACTGGTTCGCGCCAACATCACGCTCTATGAACCTCGCGGTGACTATCAGCTGATTGCTGAAAGCATGCATCCGGCGGGTGAAGGCCTGCTGCAACAGCAGTTTGAACTGCTGAAAGCAAAGCTGGCGAGCGAAGGCTTGTTTGAGCCGCAGCATAAGCAACCGCTGCCGGAACCGGCGCGTCAGGTCGGGGTGATCACCTCCTCCACCGGCGCAGCGCTGCACGATGTGTTACGCGTGCTGCATCGCCGTGATCCCTCCCTGCCTGTAGTCATCTACCCGACTGTGGTACAGGGCGTCGATGCGCCAGCCGCTATCGTCCGGGCGATTGAAATTGCCAACCTGCGCAATGAGTGCGATGTGTTAATCGTCGGGCGCGGCGGCGGTTCGCTGGAAGATTTATGGAGCTTTAACGACGAACGCGTGGCGCGTGCCATTTTTGCCAGCCGCATTCCTGTCGTCAGCGCCGTCGGTCATGAAACGGATGTCACCATCGCGGACTTCGTCGCCGATTTACGCGCCCCTACCCCTTCAGCAGCCGCAGAAATCGTCAGCCGGAACCAGCTGGAGCTGCTGCGCCAGTTGCAATCGCAGCAACAGCGGCTGGAGATGGCGATGGATTACTATCTGGCGCGCCAGCAGCGGCTTTACACGCGTCTTGAACATCGCCTGCAGCAGCAGCATCCACAGCTGCGTCTGGCCCGTCAGCAGACCGCCCTGTTCCGCCTGCAGCAGCGTCTGGGTGAAGCGATGGAAACCCGCCTGCGTCAGGCCACACGTCAGCAGGATCGCCTGGCGCATCGGCTCAACGCTCAACAGCCGCAGCAGCGTCTGTTCCAGGCGCAAAAACAGCTGCAAAGCTGGCACTATCGCCTGCAGCAGAGCATGGCAACACAGCTGAGCAATAATAAACAGCAGTTTGGTCAGTTGGTCGCACAGCTCGAAGGTGTCAGCCCGCTGGCGACGCTCGCGCGTGGTTTTAGCGTGACCACCGACACCGCCGGTCAGGTGGTGAAGAAAACCGCACAGCTGCAGAGCGGCGACCTGCTGCGCACCCGTCTGGATGATGGCTGGGTTGAAAGCCAGGTGACACAGCTGTTACCTGAGAAAAAGCGCCGCCGTAAAACCGCTTCCTGACGCTCTCCGCCAGCTCACACTTCTCCACTTAACGCTGGCCTCATTCATGAGTTCTGTACAGCCTGATCGATTGTTTTTAGGGCTGATTTTTGCTGCCAAAAATTCTCATAGAACCCGTGAGAATGGTTGTCTGAAAAATAAGCGCCATCTCCAATCCGCCCCTGACACTGACTTTGCGCGCCACCTCACATTTTTCCATTTACCGCTGGCCTCGCTAATGAGGTCTAACCAGCCAGACGGGTCTATACTTTTGACTCATTCCTTTTTGCCAAGGAGTCTTACATGGCTTACTGCGTTATTCCTCCCTATATCCTTCGCAAGATCATCGCTCACAGTTCCGGCCACCAGCAGGAGCAGGCGCGCCGCACCCTGACGCACGTCCAGCACCTGATGGCGGAACACTGGCAAAAACCGACCGGCGTGAAAACAGCGGCGGGCGGTCATGTTGATCGTGAAATTTATGATGCGCAAAACCAGGAAACCCTGCCGGGTAAGCTGATTCGTCAGGAGGGCCAGCCGGGTAATGATGATGTCGCGGCTGAAGAAGCCTGGGACTACCTTGGCGTCACCTATGACTTCTTCTGGCAGGCGTATCAGCGTAATTCGCTGGATGGTCAGGGCCTGAAGTTGCTGGGTACCGTGCATTATGGTGAGAAATACCAGAACGCCTTCTGGAACGGTCAGCAGATGGTATTTGGCGATGGTGACGGCGAAATCTTTAATCGCTTTACCATTGCGATTGACGTTGTGGCCCACGAACTGGCACATGGCGTCACGGAAAACGAAGCCGGATTAATCTATTTTGAGCAGGCTGGCGCACTGAATGAGTCGCTGTCGGATGTCTTTGGCTCGCTGGTAAAACAGTTCAGCAAAAAGCAGCGTGCGGATGAAGCAGACTGGATTATTGGTGAAGGGCTGCTGGCGAAGGGTATTAACGGGCGTGGTCTGCGGTCGATGTCCGAACCCGGCACCGCCTACGACGACCCGCTGTTGGGCAAAGACCCGCAACCGGCCCACATGGATCACTATGTGAAAACCCGCGAAGACAATGGCGGCGTGCATATCAACTCCGGCATTCCTAACCGGGCTTTTTATCTGGCGGCCAAAGCGCTGGGTGGTCATGCGTGGGAACAGGCGGGATATGCCTGGTATGACACGGTGTGTGACGACGAACTGCCACAGGATGCAGATTTTAAAACCTTTGCTCGCTTCACCATTAAGCATGGCGAAAAGCGGTTTAACCCGTCAGTGAGCAGTGCCATTGAACAGGCGTGGAAGGAGGTTGGCGTGCTATGAGTGACCTGCCCGAACTCACCGATGATGCGACCATTGTCGTCGCGCGTGAAGGCGGCATGGCCTTTATTCCGGGGCTGCGTGCCGAACGTCGTTTTATGCTGGGCGAACTGCCACCCCCTGAAAAACAGCGCGTCTGCCACGCGCTTGAGCAGGCGATGCCGCTGGGCGAACCCGAGGAGAAAGCCGCACAGGTGGGCAGTGGCGACCAGCGTTATTTTCGCATCCAGATTCAGTATGCCACCCGCCGTGAGGCGGGCACCATTGTGCTGCTGATTCCGGAACAGATAGCCCCGCCTGAGCTAAAGGCGCTGTGGCACGACGGAAAATAAGCAAATAAAAAGGGCCGACAATGTCGGCCCGGAGACAGCTGATAATCTGATGTGAATTTAGCTGCAACGAATGAGCCTAAAGCGAAGGTAACACGGTCAGAGGAGGAAAGCGTCCCGCGCCATGGACGGCGCGGGCCGAGCAGTCATGGATGACGATTTTGCGACTTTCCGATCTGACCGTTTTCCCTGAGCATGCTCGGTTTTACAGCAAATGGGGTAAGACTTTTTCAAAAAAAGGGCCGACATTGTCGGCCCTTTTCTTTATGCGTTGTTACTTGCTGTCTGGCAGCGCGTAAGCAATCACGTAATCACCGCGGTCCGGTGACTGACGTGCGCCACCTGCCGAGATCAGGATGTACTGCTTACCATCTTTCGGTGAAACGTAGCTCATCGGGCCACCCTGACTGCCGACCGGCAGGCGTGCTTTCCACACCTCTTTACCGGTTGAAGAGTCAAAGGCGCGCAGATAGTAATCCTGCGTACCGGCGATGAACACCAGGCCGCCCTGTGTTGCCAGCGTACCGCCCAGCGTTGGCATGCCAACCGGCATTTTCACACGCATTTTGATGCCAAACGGACCGGTATCCTGCACAGTGCCGACCGGCACCTGCCAGACGATTTTCTGGGTTTTCAGATCAATCGCCGACAGCGTACCAAATGGCGGCTTCTGACAAGGAATGCCCAGCGGCGACATAAAGCGGTTTTTGTTCACAGCATATGGCGTGCCTTTCAGCGGAACGGCACCCATACCGGTGTTGATCGCTTCGCCGCCGTTGCTGCCACGGGCAATGTTGCTGGTATCCGCCGGGATCATCTGAACCCACAGGCCCAGACGCATGTCATTGACGAACAGCAGATGGTTATTCGGATCGATCGACATGCTGCCCCAGTTCATCCCGCCCAGCGAACCCGGGAAGCTCAGCGACTTGTCGGTGTCCGGCACGGTGAACAGGCCGTCGTAGCGCATCGATTTGAAGGCAACACGGCAGGCCAGCTGATCGAACGGCGTTGCACCCCACATGTCAGACTCTTTCAGCGTCTGGTTGCCAATCTGCGGCATACCGGTCGAGTGTGGCTGTGTTTTCGTGTACTGCTCGTTCGGGATATGACCCTGCGGCATCGGCAGTTCTTCGACTTTGGTCAGCGGCTTGCCGGTCATACGGTCAAGCACGAAGATCATGCCGGTTTTACCACCAATCACCACCGCTGGCGTGGTGCTGCCATCTTTCTGCGGGAAGTCGATCAGGCTTGGCTGCATCGGCAGGTCGAAGTCCCACAGATCGTTATGTACGGTCTGATAGACCCACTTCTCTTTACCGGTAGTCGCATCCAGTGCCAGCACTGAAGCACCGTATTTGTGATCCAGTTCGGTACGGTTCGCACCCCAGAGGTCAACCGAGGAACTACCCATCGGGATGAACACCGTGTTCATTGCCGGGTCGTACGACATCGGCGCCCAGGAGTTTGGCGTACTGCGGGTATAATCTTTACCCGGCATCAGAATCGCATTCGGGTCTACATTGCCTGGGTCAAACGCCCAGCGCATTTTACCGGTGATAACGTCAAAGCCACGCAGCACACCACCTGGCATATCGGTCTGCACGTTATCTGCGACACGACCACCCACCACGACGGTAGTGCCCGCCAGCGTTGGCGCTGACGTCAGCTGATACTGTGGATCCGGTGCCTGGCCCAGTCCCGCTTTAAGATCAACGATGCCGTGATCGCCGAAGTTTTCACAGAACTCACCGTTGTCGGCGTTAATCGCAATCAGACGCGCGTCGATGGTGTTCATCAGAATTCGACGCTGGCAGCTGTCACCGGCTGGCAGCACAGCAGCAGGTACAGGTGAAGAGCCCGGCTTATCCGGCTGTTGCAGCGGTTTGGTTGCGTCAAAATAAGCCAGACCACGGCAGCGTGGCCAGACTTCTGCTTTGGCATTGATTTCACGTTTCCAGATCTGCTTACCGCTGTTGGCTTCAACCGCGATGACGTTGTTGTGCGGCGTACAGAGGTAAAGGGTATTGCCAATCTGCAACGGTGTCTGCTGATCTTCCGCACCGTTACCGGTCGGGCTGACAGGCGTATCACCGGTGTGGAAGGTCCAGGCGACCTGCAGATCTTTCACGTTGTCGCGGGTGATTTGGTCCAGCGCCACAAAGCGGCTGCCCTGCGGGGTATTACCGTAGTTATCCCAGTCTTTCTGCTGTTTCGCTTTATCAACCGGGATCAGTGGCAGCTCTTCGCCGGTCGCTGCAACGGTAGGATGTGGCTGGAACATCTGCACCAGCGTCACCACCATGCCTGCCGCCAGCAGCGCAGAGAAGGCGTATGAAGGTTTTGCCAGTGAGTGCTTACCTTCGTGCTTACGCAGTGAAGGCCAGATCAGGAAGGCCAGCAGCATCAGTCCGGCTGGTACCATCAGGCGCGAAATCAGTGGCCAGAACTCCAGACCCGCATCGAACAGCGACCAGATCAGGGTGCCGACAAAGACCAGCAGGAACAGAACCACTGCCGATGATTTGCGACGGAAGAATTGAATTGCGGAGAGTACAGTGACGATACCCGCAATTAAGAAGTACCAGCTACCGCCAAGGGCTACCAGTTTGCCGCCGCCAATGGCAAAAAACAGACCGGTGGCAAGTAGCACCAGTCCGAGCAGCACAGATGCGATTCCCAGCCCCTTTCCGGAGCGGGAGGATGTTTCAGCCATAACACTTACTCTCCTGAATAAACAGAGCATCCGGACAGATGCCATCCGGACTCTGGCGCGTTATGCACGTCCGCGCAGAGCATTGCTCTGTTTCAAATCGAATATAAACAGACCCGCGTCCGTGAGAATCTGTGGGCCGGAAGAGCACGGATGTGGCTGACCCCTCCCACGACGCGGCAGGATTGTACCACCTGGTACATTACAGAGTGAACATATACAACGCGTTTGTTACGGCGTAATAGCATTTTTGCTACAAAAAAGGGCCAGGGGTCACGCTGCGTTATCTGACATTTTAAGCGTAGCTGAAAGCGAGGTCAGTGATCGGGTGGCTGGAAAAGTACGCGCTTGCGGGAGATCAGACCATGTCCGTTGCGGCAAAAATAGTCCACTGCGCCGCAGGCTTTCAGCACCTCAAGTGGCTGATGACACTCAGGACAGCAGGAATGCGTCGGGTAATGCGCTCCGCAGGCTGTGCAGGTAAATTCACCGTCGCTGAGCGACAGCGGTTGCTGACATTTTTCACAA
Source organism: Pantoea sp. SM3640 (assembly GCF_015654165.1). NCBI lineage: Bacteria > Pseudomonadati > Pseudomonadota > Gammaproteobacteria > Enterobacterales > Erwiniaceae > Pantoea > Pantoea sp. SM3640. The sequence continues at coordinate 863,592 of NZ_CP064872.1, read as the reverse complement.
AGTACACGCATTGTGTTCTCCCCTCACTGCGTTATTCAGCGCAAAAAAAAGAGGGCCAGATGGCCCTCATTTTATTAACGCTTATTCTTTTTCATATGCGCCATCAGACGCTTACGTTTACGCTGCTGCGTTGGCGTCAGCAGGTTACGTTTGCCTTCATAAGGGTTATCACCCTCTTTGAACTGAATGCGAATTGGCGTTCCCATCACGTTAAGTGATTTACGGAAATAGTTCATCAGGTAGCGTTTATAAGAATCTGGCAGATCCTTAACCTGGTTACCATGGATCACCACGATAGGCGGGTTATAGCCACCAGCATGCGCGTATTTAAGCTTAACGCGACGACCGCGTACCAGCGGCGGCTGGTGATCGTCTGCCGCCATGTTCATGATGCGGGTCAGCAGCGAGGTGTTAACGCGTCGGGTCGAACAGTCATAGGCTTCTGTGATCGACTCAAACAGATTACCCACGCCGCTGCCGTGTAGCGCAGAGATAAAGTGGATGCGGGCGAAATCGATAAAGCCCAGACGGAAATCCAGCGTCTCTTTCACTTCATCACGCACTTCCTGCGACAGGCCATCCCATTTGTTGACCACAATCACCAGCGAGCGACCACTGTTAAGAATGAAGCCCAGCAGCGAGAGATCCTGATCGGAAATACCGGCATGGGCATCAATCACCAGCATCACGACGTTGGCATCTTCAATCGCCTGCAGTGTCTTGATTACCGAGAATTTCTCAACGGTGTCAGAGATTTTGGCACGCTTACGCACGCCTGCGGTGTCGATCAGAACGTATTCACGTCCATCACGCTCCATCGGAATATAGATACTGTCGCGCGTGGTACCCGGCATATCGTAGACCACCACACGATCTTCGCCCAGGATGCGGTTAGTAAGCGTTGACTTACCTACGTTAGGACGGCCAACGATCGCCAGTTTGATTGGCAAGCCAGTCGGGTCGAAGTTTTCCTCTTCCTCTGCGGCTTCCTGCTCAGCAATCTCGTCAGCTTCAAGCGCAGCCCAGTAAGCCTGGTTCTCTTCTTCTTCAGTGAGCTCGACCGTCTCAGCTTCTTCCATCCACGGCAGCAGTGCCTCTTCTATCAGGCTGCTCACACCACGACCATGCGAGGCCGCAATGGCATGAATCTCACCCAGGCCCAGTGAATAGAAGTCGACAACCGCCTGATCCGGATCGAGTCCGTCAGTTTTGTTCGCCACCAGGAAAGTGGCTTTCTGACGCGAGCGGAGATGCTTAGCGATCTGCTGATCGGCGGCCATCATGCCCGCACGTGCATCGACCATAAACAGCACGACATCGGCTTCTTCAATCGCCAGCAGTGACTGCTCGGCCATCCGCGTTTCAACACCTTCTTCGGTGCCGTCGATACCACCGGTATCAATAACAATAAATTCGCGCCCTTCCACTTCGGCGCGACCATATTTGCGATCGCGAGTCAGTCCAGGAAAATCCGCTACCAGCGCATCACGTGTGCGGGTTAAGCGGTTAAATAGCGTAGATTTTCCCACATTGGGACGCCCAACCAGCGCGACCACAGGTACCATAACAAAATGCCTCAATAAATAATGAATCGCCCGAATGGCGTGATTATAACGGCTCTGGCCGCTAAGTTCAGGCTTAAGGCGCAAAGAATACCATGCCTGACTAAAAACGAAACGGCCCCTGATTAAATCAGGAGCCGTCGGAACGGAGGATTTCACCTGCCAGACGTTTACCCGTTAACGGGTAATCGCATAAACCTCGCCGTCTTTCGACTGGATCAGCAGCTTATCGCTGGCAACCACCGGCTCAGTCTGGAAGCCTGAGCTATCCAGTTTCTGCTGTGCGACAAAACGACCATCGGTGGTGTTCAGCCAGTGCAGATAACCTTCACTGTCGCCGACCACCAGGTAGCCGTTGTAGAGCACCGGTGACGTCAGGTTGCGATGCAGCAGATCGCTCTGACGCCAGATGGCAACACCGCCATCAGCGTTCAGCGCAATCACACGGTCATCCTGATCGACCAGATAGATACGACCGGCATCGACAATCAGATCTTTCACACCGCCAATTTCGCGTTTCCACAAAATCTGGCCGGAACGCAGATCCAGCGCCGACAGGTTACCGTTGTAAGCGAGTGCATACACTACGCCATTAACGATAACCGGCGTGGTATCGACGTCATTAAGACGGTCGATCTCAGTGGCACCGCTGACCTGAGAAATACGCTGCTGCCAGATCAGCTGTCCCTGGTTCATCACCACGGCACTGACGCGACCGTTGTCGCCACCGACAATGGCGCCGCCAAATGCGACAGCAGGTGCAGATTCACCGCGCAGAGACAACGCTGGCATATCCAGATTGACGCTCCACTTCACCGCACCGCTGCTCTGATCCAGTCCCTGCAGCATGCCGTTACTGGTATGCACCAGTACCAGACCATCGCTGACAACAGGACGAGACAGCGCTTCACCTGCGACGCTGGTCTGCCAGGCCAGGCTGCCATCGCTGCTGTTCAGGGCATAAACTTTGCCGCGCTCGCTGCCGACATAAACCCGATCGCCATCAGCGGTCAGGCCGCCAGATAACAGCGCTGAGCGGTTTTTCGAGAAGAAGCCGGTTTTCTCAGAGAGATCGACTTTCCATTTTTCTTTACCGTCTGCCGCATCCAGCGCTTTGACAATACCAAAACGATCGGCTGCAAAAACAGTGTTGTCCTGCCAGGCCGGATGCAGATTTGAGTAGAAATCACCAACGCCATCGCCTACCGAGGTGTTCCACACTTTCTGTGGCGTGAACTGATTTTCTACCTTCGGCAACGGGGCCATTTTTACTACATCTTCTTCGCCGCTAAACAGCGAACAACCGCTGAGCAAAGTGACTGAAATCAGTCCTGGCAGCAGGTATTTACGTAATTCCATGTGCGCTCTCTTGACTGGCTTAGCTTAAGTTATTCATCTTCATCTGCATCATTTGCTTCAATGCCGGAGAGGCGTCAGATTCGACTCCTTTACTCCAGGCATCGCGCGCGCCCTGCTTGTCACCTTTGGTCAGCAGCGCTTCGCCACGAATATCGGCCACAATGGCTGTCCAGCCATCACCCTTCACACCGTCAAGGGTTTTAAGCGCCGCATCCGCTTGATTCTGTTGCAGTTGAATGCGTGCCAGGCGCAGGTTAATCACCGCCTGCAAATTGGCATCTTTGGTGTCTTTCAGTCCGTTTTGCAGCAGCGTTGCGGCCTTATCAAGCTGACCAGCGTCAACATACTGCTTCGCCAGATCCATCGCAGCCAGCGCACCGTAGGTATTGCTGTTTTCACTGGCAAAACGGCTGACCGCTTCCAGCGTTTCCGGTTTACCCGCCTGCATGGCGCTGGTGAGCTGCTGATACTGCGCGGACACGGATTTCGCCGTATCATCCTGATGACTGCTCCAGTAACGCCAGCCACCCAGCGCAGCAATGCCGATGACTACGCCAATGGCTAACGCTTTGCCATTACTGGCAAAAAAGTTGCGCAGCGCGTCGGTCTGCTCGTTCTCATTGCTATACACTTCCACGCAATCCCTCTCCTTTCTATGGTTGGTGCTGTGTCACGCTTACTGTAACAGCGTGCGCAATACAGCAGCAGCCTCTGCCTGATCCAGCGTTTGCTGCTCGCCACGGCGCAGATCTTTAATCACGACCTGACCGGCTTTAACTTCGTCTTCGCCTAACACCAGGGCAACGCGTGCGCCCCACTTGTCAGCACGGGCAAATTGCTTCTTGAAGTTGCCGCCGCCAAAGTTAGTCATCAGCCTCAGTTCCGGCGCCTCATCACGCAATTTCTCAGCCAGTTGCATCGCAGCAGACTGCACGCCCTGACCTGAAGCGATAACATAGACATCCACATTGCTCGTCGGTTCAAATTCAGGATTAACCGCCTGAACCAGCAGCACCAGACGCTCCATGCCCATGGCGAAACCTACGGCAGGCGTTGCACGGCCACCGAGCTGCTCAACCAGGCCATCATAGCGACCGCCGCCACACACCGTGCCCTGTGAACCCAGGCTATCGGTAACCCACTCAATCACAGTGCGGTTGTAGTAATCCAGACCGCGTACCAGACGCTGATTGACGGTGTAGCTAATGCCAGCGTCATCCAGCAGGGTACACAGGCCGCTGAAATGCTCGCGGGATTCGTCATCCAGATAGTCGCCAAGCTGTGGCGCATCATTCAGCAGTTGCTGAACATCAGGATTTTTGCTGTCAAGAACGCGCATCGGGTTACTGTACATGCGGCGTTTGCAATCCTCGTCCAGCACGTCTTTGTGCTGTTCAAGAAAGGCGACCAGCGCGTCACGATAGTGAGCACGGGCTTCCAGCGAACCGATAGAGTTAAGTTCCAGGCGAACGTGCTCAGAGATACCCAAGGCTTTCCACCAGCGGGCATTCAGCATGATCAGTTCAGCATCGATGTCCGGTCCCTGCAGACCAAAGACTTCCACACCAATCTGATAGAACTGACGATAGCGACCTTTCTGCGGACGTTCGTAGCGGAACATCGGTCCCATGTACCACAGGCGCTGTTCCTGATTGTAGAGTAAACCGTGTTCGATACCGGCGCGCACGCAGCCAGCCGTGCCTTCCGGACGCAGCGTCAGGCTTTCACCGTTGCGGTCATCGAAGGTATACATCTCTTTTTCAACCACGTCGGTGACTTCACCGATGGCGCGTTTAAACAGTGGGGTTTGCTCTACCAGCGGTAAGCGAATTTCGCTGTAACCGTAGCTCGCCAGCGTCTGCTTGAGAACGCCTTCAATCCGTTGCCAGAGGGCAGTATCCGCAGGCAGGTAGTCGTTCATCCCGCGAATTGCCTGAATATTCTTCGCCACGTTAAAATCTCTTAATGCAAAAAAACCTGTCCGGCATCATACCTTATGAGGATGAAACCGCACAGGTTCAGTCAAAAAAGTCACGTACGCAGGCCGCGCACGCCATTATTTTTCCAGATGCTGCACATCAATACGGCGGCTGGCATCCAGCATCGACGCTTTGGCACGAATGCGCGCTTCCAGCTGATCGATCATGTCATTGTTGTCGAGACGATCGCGCTGACGCACACCATCTTCGTAGAAACCACTCTTCTTGCTGCCGCCGGTAACGCCCAGCGTAGAGAGGGTCGCTTCGCCGGGTCCGTTGACTACACAGCCGATAATCGACACATCCATCGGCGTGATCAGATCTTCCAGACGCTGCTCCAGCGCGTTGACCGTGCCGATGACGTCAAACTCCTGACGTGAGCAGGTCGGACAGGCGATGAAATTGATACCACGAGAGCGAATGCGCAGTGACTTCAGGATATCAAAACCGACTTTCACTTCTTCAACCGGATCGGCCGCCAGCGAGATGCGCAACGTATCGCCGATCCCTTCTGACAGCAGCAGCCCCAGGCCAATCGCCGATTTCACCGCGCCCGCACGTGCGCCACCCGCTTCGGTGATGCCGAGATGCAGAGGCTGTTCGATCTGTTTCGCCAGCAGGCGATAAGATTCAACCGCGAGGAAGACGTCAGACGCTTTTACGCTGACTTTGAATTGATCAAAGTTAAGACGGTCGAGATGATCGACGTGTCGCATGGCAGATTCCAGCAGCGCCTGTGGCGTCGGCTCGCCATACTTTTCCTGCAGATCTTTTTCCAGCGAACCGGCGTTCACGCCAATTCGAATCGGAATATTGTTGTCGCGTGCGCAGTCGACCACCATACGGATGCGCTCATTGTTCCCGATATTACCAGGATTGATGCGCAGGCAGTCGACGCCATATTCGGCGACTTTCAGGGCGATGCGGTAGTCAAAATGAATATCTGCAACCAGCGGCACGTTTACCTGCTGTTTGATCAGTCTGAATGCTTCTGCGGCATCCATGGTAGGCACCGAGATACGCACGATGTCGACACCGACGCGCTCAAGGGCTTTGATCTGATTTACCGTCGCTTCCACGTCAGTGGTGCGGGTGTTGGTCATCGACTGTACGGCGATTGGCGCGCCGTCACCGACCGGCACCTTGCCGACGTAAATGCGTTTGGATTTACGGCGGATAATGGGTGCTTCGTTATGCATATTTCTTCTCCACAATTGCCCGGTACGCGATACGCTGTTATTGCGCACCCAACGTCAGGCGAGCAACCTGGTTATTACGGATAAAACGGCTTAAATCAACGGGCTGATTCTGATATTGCACCTGAACCGCGGAAGGCGCGCCAATTTTCAGACGATACGGAGGCGTTCCTGCGAGGCTGAGTTTACCACCACTGCGCTGAATACCGCTGAACAGTTTTTTACCGGTCGCATCACTCACTTCCAGCCAGCAGTCGGCGTTAAAGGTCATGACCACTGCGTTAGGGTCAGCAGCCGGTTCACTGACTGCGGCTGCGCCTACTGGCATCTGAGGTGATGTGCTGTTACCGGACTGGGTAGTTGCAGGGGCAGCCGCCGTGTTTTCCACAGGTGCCTGACTCGGCGATACCACCGCATTGCTGTTGGTGTCCTGCTGTGCGGCAGTCGCGCTATTGCTGGCGCTGGCGGCTGGAGCCGCGCTCGCTGGCGTGCTGGCCACGCTGTTGCTGGTAGTGGTATTGCTTTCGTCCGGCGCGGCAGGTGCCGCGCTGTCACCGCTGGATTCACCCAGCGGAATCGACTGGCCATTATCGCCGCTACTGCTGTTCTGATCGGTCATCGGCACCAGGTCATCCTGCGACGCCTTATGGTTCTGCCACCACCAGGCACCGGTCAGCCCCACTACCACAAACACCACCAGCCAGGTGAAAATCATCAGCCAGCCGTCGCGTTTTTTGCGACGCTTACCCAGTGAGAAACTTTGCATCGGTTCGATTTTTGCAGCCCGAACCGGTGTCTGTTTCGCCATCATTGGCAGCAGTTCCTCTTCAGGAATGTGCACCAGACGCGCGTAAGAACGAATGTAGCCGCGCAGGAACGTAGAGGCTAAATCGGCAGGCGATTTGTCTTCCTCAATGTCACGCACGGTAGAGAGTTTCAGGCACAGGCGCTCAGCGACGTTCTGCTGCGTCAGCCCCATCTGCTCACGGGCCAGACGCAGGCGTTCACCTGTTGAATGTAATGCAGAGTTTTCTTGAGTGGCTTCAGTATTCATTAGCTAAATAACGCTGGTACTGTATCGATTGCGGAAAACGTCGCGCTAACTGGTCGCCATAACGTGAAACGTCAGCGGCATTTCCCTGTAGCGCGGCGAAACGTAAGTGTAACGCCAGACTTCGTGCCGTTTCGGGCAACTGTTGCTGGTAAACGTCGAGCAAAACCTGCACCTTTGCCAGCTGGTTATCTGCCATCAGCTTTTCAGCTTCCGACAGCAGCGAATCCGCTTTGCGTCTGTCGGCCTCAAGGGCCTGGCGTAACGTCCTGCGGGCAGCGGCAACATCGCCCGCCTGCAGATAACAAAACCCTGCCAGCTCACGCGCGTCATTGCGTGCATCAAACTGAGGTGCAGCGCCTGCCCGACTAAACTGTTGATGCGCTTCGTCATACTGCCTTAAAGCGCAGAGAAACGCACCGTAATTGTTAGCAACAAAACCATTATCCGGGGCCTGCTGCTGTGCCAGTATAAACCGTGCCTGCGCCGCTGTCTGATTACCCTGCTGCTGCGCCAGCCGTGCCAGTGCAAGCGAGACCCGGTAGTCCTCGGGCGCGGCGGCCTGTGCACGCAGAAAGTTTCGCTCAGCTGCGGCATAGTCTCCACCGGCCAGATAGTGCATCCCTAACTGCAGACGCACCTCTTCAGCGCCGGGTTCATACGGCTGGCTGACACACCCGCTTACAACAAACAGCGCCAGTAAAACTGCAGGTAATCCGTTACGCATAATCGTTTCCATCCGGTTGACGTTGACAGGCTGCAGCCTGCCACGCGTCATCACTTCAGGAAACGCACTGTGTCACTCTTCTAGAGAGCCTTCACAGATATGGCTTCACCCGCCATTTTTTTACGCAGCGTTCGCTTAGTACGGTCGATCACTTCTCCGGCTAACTGACCACAGGCGGCATCAATATCGTCGCCACGGGTTTTACGCACGATGGTGGTAAAACCATAGTCCATCAGCACCTTGGAGAAACGATCGATGCGGCTGTTTGAGCTACGGCCATACGGCGCGCCCGGGAAGGGGTTCCACGGAATCAGGTTGATTTTACACGGTGTTTCTTTCAGTAATGCGGCAAGCTCATGCGCATCGTCGGTGCTGTCGTTGACGTGATCCAGCAACACGTACTCAATGGTCACACGTCCCTGATTGGCGTTGGATTTACCAATGTAGCGTTTCACCGCCGCCAGGAAGGTTTCGATATTGTACTTTTTGTTGATTGGCACGATGTCATCGCGCAGCTTATCGTTCGGCGCATGCAGGGAAATGGCCAGCGCGACGTCAATCATATCGCCCAGTTTATCCAGCGCAGGAACGACACCCGAAGTAGAGAGGGTCACGCGACGCTTCGACAGACCAAAGCCGAAGTCATCCAGCATGATCTCCATCGCCGGCACCACGTTATTGAGGTTGAGCAGCGGCTCGCCCATGCCCATCATCACCACGTTAGTGATAGGACGCTGGCCGGTGATTTTCGCTGCGCCGACAATTTTCGCCGCACGCCACACCTGACCAATAATTTCTGACACCCGCAGGTTACGGTTAAAGCCCTGCTGTGCGGTCGAACAGAATTTACACTCCAGCGCACACCCCACCTGTGAAGAGACACAGAGCGTAGCGCGGTCGCCTTCCGGGATATAGACCGTTTCCACCAGCTGGTCACCGACACGAATGGCCCATTTGATGGTGCCGTCGGTAGAGCGCATCTCTTCCGCCACTTCTGGCGCGCGGATCTCCGTCAGCTCCATCAGCCGGTTACGCAGCTTTTTGTTGATGTCGGTCATCTGCTCGAAGTCATCGCAGCAGTAGTGATAAATCCACTTCATGACCTGATCGGCGCGGAACGGCTTTTCACCCAGCGACAGGAAGAATTCGCGCATCTGCTGACGGTTGAGATCCAGCAGGTTGATTTTCTGGCTTTTGGGGGAGACGACAATAGGGGACGCGGACGTCACAATCTGTTCGGACATAATATTCTCTGGCCTCGTTGTTACACGTTATGGCGCTGTTCAGGGATAGGTGAAAAAAATTGCGCCTTCATTAAGCGATGTCAATGAAGGCGCAATATTGTACAACATCTGCGGCCTGATAACAGGCGGGAGTGACCTCCCCTACGCAGATTTTTGTAAAGCCGCTGTAACGTTTATCGCCAGGCGATTAACGGGTACGTGGGCAGATTTCGTTTTCGCCGAAGAAATAAGCGATTTCGCGGGCAGCGGATTCAGCAGAATCTGAACCGTGAGTCGCGTTTTCGGTGAAGCTGTCAGCGTAGTCAGCACGCAGTGTGCCAGCCAGTGCGTTTGCCGGGTTAGTGGCACCCATCAGGTCACGGTGACGCTGAACGGCATTTTCACCTTCCAGCACGGAAACAACAACCGGGCCAGAGGTCATGAATTCAACCAGACCATCGAAGAATGGCTTGCCCTGGTGCTCAGCGTAAAAGCCTTCAGCCTGCTCTTTGCTCAGCTGCAGCATTTTTGCGCCAACGATTTTGAAGCCTGCGCTTTCAAAACGGTTGTAGATAGCACCAATCACATTTTTAGCGACGGCGTTTGGCTTGATGATAGAAAAAGTACGTTCGATTGCCATGATGACCTCTGTCTTGACGTTCTGAAGAAACCGGTAGCGTCCGCCCCGGTTAAGAAACGGCGCCGATTATAGGGGCTGAGTCCGGCATTGCCTACCAGAGATCCCTGATTTGTTGAAAATTCTTGATCTGAGTCGAAGCAGAAGCGCAACGGTTATGATTTAGCGCAGAAAAGCGTCAGCCCCGACTAAAAGTGACCGAGACAAGCTGACCCTCTTCATCCATCACCACCAGCTGATACTCGCCCGGATGATCGAGATGCAGCGACATCTCTGCGGCATTTTGCGTTATGAGAGGCTCACCATTCAGGAACCACCAGCGCTGCGCACCCTGCCCGCCCTGCACCGCGACCGGGATCGTCAGCGCACTGTTGCCCGGCAGCGGCTTAACGATTTGCCCCTCAATGATGCCGGTAATGATCAGCGGTGCACTGCTGCTCTGCTGTAACGGTGGACAGTGCGTATCAACAGGTGGCAGACGCTGCGCTCGCCGCTCCTGAGGCGGCAGCCAGGCTTCCAGCGGCAGCGGCCAGACAAGCCGTTCGTGACGAGTGGCGCCGGGACAGTCGGCAGCAACGCGCAGTCCCTGCGCATTCTGCCAGTAACTCAGGCGTAATCCGCTGAGGCTCTCCTGGCCGGGTGCCAGCAGCGTTGGCGGCAGCGTATCCGAAGCAACCCAGCTTTGCCGCCGCTGACGACAGTTTTCGTCTTCGGCGGGCAGCGGCTGACCACCAGGCCAGCAGATGGTCGCGACCGTGACCGAGGCCGGACGCGGATCGCCTGGCACGTCACGCCTGCCGAGGCGGCTCATCAGCACGCTGTTAATCTGATTCATGATCGGCACGGCTGAGGCAAAACCAAACTGGCCGGCAACCGGCGTCGCATCAGGTCGTCCGACCCACACGCCAATCAGGTAACGGGGATTAATGCCTACCGACCAGGCGTCGCGATAGCCGTAACTGGTGCCGGTCTTCCAGGCCAGCGGCACTACGTCGGGCACGTTGCCATTACCGGCAGGCTGCGCTTCGCCGGCCAGGATACGCCGGATGATCCACGCCGACTCCTTTGATAGCAGCGGTCGCTGCTGCAACGGTTGATCGGGCATCCAGCGCAGCTGAGCGGCATTGCCGTGGCGGGCAAAAGCGCTGTAGGCCGCGACAATTTCATCCATGCGCGCCCCGGTGCCGCCGAGAATCAATGAAAGATTGGGTTCAGCGCCAGGCGGAAAACGTAAATTCAGACCCACATTGCGCAGACGCGCCGCGACGTTTTTCGGCCCCAGCGCCTCCAGCAGCTGAACGGCGGGCAGATTCAGGGAGCGCACCAGCGCGTCGCTGGCGCTGACCGGTCCGTGAAAGCCGGTGTCAAAGTTGCCGGGCCGGTAATCACCAAAGCGACGCGGCACATCCTGCAGCAGCGATTCGGCATGAATCAGTCCCTCGTCCAACGCCATGCCGTAGATAAAGGGTTTTAACACCGAACCTGGCGAGCGCACGCTGGCGATCATATCCACATGACCAAAACGGCTGTCATCGGTAAAGTCGGCCGAGCCGGCATAACCGCGAACGGCCATGGTGGTGTGATCCACCACCAGCATCGCCAGCGAGGTGCGCGGCGGCAGCTGGTTTTTAACGTTGAGCGCCAGGCTTTCCAGTTCGCGCTGCAGTGAAGGATCGAGCGTGGAAACAATCTTATCGCTGCGGCTGATCGACAGCAGCCGCCGGGCCAGCAGCGGTGCCATCTGCGGCATCTGTCGCGCCGGCAGCCACACCGGCTCCTGACGAATTTCCGCCACCTGTTCCGCGGACCAGATGTGGTATTCCGCCAGCCGATCCAGCACTTTATTGCGAGCGGCTTCCGCCCGCTCCGGCCAGCGATCGGGCCGCAGACGGCTGGGTGCCTGCGGCAACACGGCAAGCAACGCCGCTTCACCCGGCGTCAGCTGTGACGGGGCTTTGCCCAGCCAGCTCCAGCTTGCCGCGCCCACCCCTTCCAGCGTACCGCCAAAAGGCGCACGATTAAGATAGAGCGTCAGGATGTCTCGTTTGGAAAGATGCCACTCCAGCTGTAGCGCACGCCACGCCTGAATCAGCTTGCCCCGCAACGTGCGGGGTTGCGGGTCGACAAGGCGTGCCACCTGCATGGTCAGGGTGCTGCCGCCGGAAATCACACTCTGATGACGCAAATCCTGCCAGGCCGCGCGCACCAGCGCCAGGGGATTGATGCCGGGGTGATACCAGAACCAGCGATCTTCGTAGGTGAGCAGCGCCTGCAGATAGGCCGGTGCCACCTCTTCTGGTGTAACCGGATAGCGCCAGATGCCCTTGCTGTCAGCGAAGCGCCACAGCGGCGTACCGTCGCTGGCCACAATGACCCGCGCAGGCTGCACCTGTTTAAGCGGCAGCGGGAACAGCCGATCCAGTCCCCACGTCGCCAGCCATAACGCCAGAAAAAAAAGCGGCAGCGCGAGCCACCACTTTTTAAGGGTGCGAGGTTTTAACACGCGTCGCGTCACTTACTGGATATGCAGCTGCGGCGGCGTACTGCCGGTAGCGCGCCACTCTGGCACATACATCGACTCGACCTGCGGCGGCGGCATCAGGAAGCGACCCGGCGTGACCGCCCGCGCCAGATAGACCAGCGTTGCGGGACGATAAGTATCTACCGCCAGTGCCGCGACAAAGCGATCGTCGCGGAACTCAATATGCTTAATGTCAGCCTGCTGCATATCGCCCATACTCTCTTTCAGCGCATCCGCACTGTCGCCAAGACTGGCGCTGCTGTCGGCCAGATTCTGGTTTTCCAGCTCCAGACCGGCAGGCAGCAGATCCACCACCAGCGCATCGCTGATGCTGCGCTTTGACGAAACGGTCAGACGTACCACCAGCAACTCCCCGCTGCGCAGATTACTGAGATCGGCGGCTTTGCCATCCAGGGTAAAGTATTCACGTTTTATCCCGAGCACATTGCTCTCAGGCTGAGGCGCGGCCAGCGGATAACCGGTGACGTCCAGACGACCATACAGCGGCGCACTACCCGGATTACGGATGGCTAAGCCCTGTAACAGGCGGTCAGCCGCCAGCCCTTTATTGAGTGGCGCATCGCCCTGCAGCGGTTCAGGATTGCCCGACAATAGCGCCTGCCAGCTTCCGCCCTGCGCACGTTGCAGAGTGTGAGCTGCCAGATAAAGTGCGTTATTTTCCTGAGTCGAGAACCAGCGTTTGCCATTGACCTCTCTGGACAGTGACAGCAGCAGACTGTTTTGCACATCCGGCTGCAGCTTATTTTCCGCCAGCAACGCAATCATCATCCCCTGATCGCGCACCGTGCTGCCATAGTCGCCATACCACTCTTTATCCGAACGCGTCAGCGTGGCACCCTGCATGATCGCCTGCTGTGCACGCTGTCCGTCACCCATCAGCTTCAGCGCGACGCCAAGCTGCATCAGCGCCAGGCCGGAGCGGGACTTCTCACGTTGCTGATACAAGGCGCGCAGCGCACCCAGCGGGGCACGTTGCTGACGCGCCAGCACCAGCCCGGCGTAAGCCTGTACGCTGAACTGTAGCGCGGCGTTGTTATCACCGCCGCCGCTGATCTGCGAGGGATCCTGCAGATAGCGCAGCAGCCGGGCATTAGCGCGCTCCACCACATTATCCGGCAACGCATAGCCCGCCTCGCTGGCGCGCAGCAGGAAGTCCGTCACGTAAGGCGTCAGCCAGAACTCCTCTTCACTCTGTTTATCCCACAGCCCGAAGCTGCCGTTGGCGCGCTGCATGCCAGCCAGACGAGCAATGCCGGTGTCGACGGCGGCCCGTCGTGCTTCATCGCTGCTGGTTTTAATGCCCATCGCGGTCAGCTCAGCATGGCTGGTGTAAAGCGAAGGCCAGAGTCCGCTGCTGGTCTGTTCCAGACAGCCGTAGGGATAGGCGTAAAGCGCACTGATATAGCTGGCGATATTCAGCGGCGGACGATTGCTCAGCGTCAGCTGGCCGCTCAGGGTTTGTGCATCCAGCCCCGTCAGCGCCGCCGCCGCGATCTCCCAGGTCTGATCGGGATTGATTACGGCATCAAAGTTCAGCGTCTGCGCCGGATAAGGCGGTCTGACACCAATTTTCCACTGCTGTCTGCCAGGCTTCACCTGCTCACCCGGCAGATTCAGACCGGAAATCTGTACGGTAACCTCGCCGTCACCAAAGCCGGTTTTCGCCGTGACCGGAATCTGTAACGTGGTGCGTGCACCTTTAGCCAGCGTCACACTCTGGCTGGCAGCACCGGCCAGATCCACCAGGCCACTGCTGGAGAGATCAACCTTAAGGTTTTGCGGCAGATCGGTCAGGTTAGTGAGATCCAGCGCCAGTGATGCGGTATCGCCGCTGGCAAGGAAACGTGGGGTAGCCAGCTCGCTGATCAGCGGTGCCGCGACCACCAGTTTGCGCTCTGCGGCACCGAAGCTGTCATCGCTCCAGGCCTGCGTCATCAGCCGCAGTTCACCGTTAAAGGCCGGGATCGGCAGCGTAATCGATCCGTTGCCTTCTTTATTCAGCGTCACCGCCTGTAACTGCTGCGCGACGATATTGACGTGCGTCACCGGCTTTTTACCGCCGCGCGTCATCGATTCATCCTCGCCATCACCACCAAAACGCAGCGCCGCCAGCCGGCCGCCGCCTTCGATCAACTGACCGAAAACGTCGTACTGATCGACGTTGTAGCGTTTACGGCCAAAGAAAGCCTGCCATGGATCGGGCGTTTTAAAATCCGTCACGCTGAGTACGCCACTGTCCACGGCTGACAGCAGCACATTCACTTTTTCAGGCAGCGGACCGCCGTCACGACTGGCATGAACGTTGACCGTCAGGAGTTGCTCAGGACGGATTTTATCAGGTGCCGCAAGCGTCAGGTTTAAGCGACGTGCTTCGGTCGCCATCGGCAGGTGTAACAGCCCTACCGCGCGTTTGGGTGTGGCACCACTGACTTTATCGCCATCACGCACCACAATAGCGCTGAAGTAGAGATCGTGACGCTGCCAGCTCTCAGCCACCGGCACATCCACCGTGGTGCCGCCCTTTGGTACGGTCAGCGGCTGCCACCAGAGCGTGCCGCTGCTCGACTCCACCATCAGGTAGCCTTTACCGGCAGCCGGTGATTCGACCTGCAGATGCACGGTGTCACCCGGCTGGTAAGCGGCTTTATCCAGCTTCAGTCTGACCTGATCGGGGCGCAACGCACCCGTCCCGTTGGTGTTGTCCTGCCAGTCATAACCGGCCTGGAACCGCACGCTGCTGACGATCTTCTCGCCCGCCTGCACTTCCAGCCGATAGTGGCCCCACTCGACCGGGAAGCTGACTTTAGTGCTGCCGTCAGCCGGGATTGAGATGGCGCGTTCATCTTCCTGCAGATCTTTGTCGCCATACTGCGACTGCCAGCCTTCGCTGTCAGAGAAGCTCCAGTAGTAATCACGGCGCTCACGGATCAGACGCACGTCCAGCTTGTCTGCCGCCAGTTTCCTGCCCTGACTGTTGGCATAGACAATGTCGAATTCGGCCAGGCTCTCTTCCGGTACGGTAGGCTCATCGTGATAGCGGTCGCTGCGGTAGTCATAAACTGCCTTATTCCCAAATAACGGCCGGATGCCTGGCAGGGCGTCAGCGGGCCAGATAGCCTGGGTAGCGCGACGGGTGACCGGACGTCCGCCGGTCTCCAGCAGGCTGGCCTGCAGGATCAGGTTAAGCGGGGAGTGCAGCTGATCCCACTGATTCTCTACCGTAAGCTGCGCTTTACCGCTGGCATCGAGCTTGAGGTCCACTTCATCCAGCGTGCGCTTTAATCCCTCTTCGGTGATGTCACCAAACTGGTAGCCCGGCAGTGCAGCCACGGCTTCACGCGCCGGTCGCAGATAGAGTTGCCCCTGTAGCGTGTTACCCGCCGCCGGTGCGCCATAGAGGTAGCGTCCTTCAATACCGAACTCAACGCTGGCATCAGCAGGCTGCGGCTGAGGGTCATTTTTCAGGGTTAACGCCATGCGCTCCGGCAGGAAATCCTCAACGTGGAATTTCCACTCACGCTTAAGGTTATCGCCGGTATTAAGCCGCAGCATCCAGTCGCCGGTCATGGCGGACGCGGGCAGTGCCAGTCGCTGCTGGTAGAGTCCCGCTTCCGGCTGCCAGACAAAGGTTCGCATCACCTGGCCGTCAGGCTGCACCAGCTCCGCTTTAATCGGCTGTGTGGGAAGCGGGCGTCCGTCGGCATCGCGCAGCAGCGCATTAACAATGACGATTTCGCCGGGACGGTAGATATCGCGCGGCCCGAAGACAAACAGCTGTTTGTCATAGCCCTGCGGCCCGGCTACCGGAAACTCAGCCAGATCCAGCGCCGGACGCGCCAGGTCGATCATTGAGGTCTGTTCCCCCTGCACGGCCAGCAGGATCTTGCCTTTTTCATCCGCTTTCAGGCGCAGATGACCGGTGCTGTCACTGGTGTCGCTCTGCAGCACCTGCCCTTTCTCATCCAGCAACCTGACGCTGACGCCGGAGAGCGGCTGGCCATTTGCCAGACTCTGGGCGAAGAGTTCGAACTGAGTCGGGAAGCGGTGCAGTGACAGGCCAATATCGCTCAGAGTGAAAAGCGTAGCAGGCTGGCTGTAGTGATAAGTCCCTGCCTGCTTCATGACGGCCAGATAGACGCCCGGCTGCTGAAGTGCCTTGATGTCACTCATCGGCAGCTGCAGTTTTTCACGGGTGTTTCGCGCCGGATTAAGCTCAAAGCGTCCCGTATAGACCAGCTGGCTGCTTTTCAGCAGATCCTGTGACTGCCAGCTGGAAAGGTTATTGCCGTAATTCCACTGCGAGAGAAATTCCGCCAGGCCAGCATTCTTAATGCGGAAGAAATCGACATCTACCTGGTTAACATTCAGCGCCAGTACCGGCAGGCCCTGCGTGATACGCAGCGGCAGCAGTGAACCGCGGCTGGCAAAGCCCACCATCGGCTGGATATCGCTGGACGCAATTTTTTTACTGTAATCGGCGGCGAGCGTCTCACCGCTGGCCGCACGCAGTCCCGCATCCACCGTGACGGTGAAGTGGCGCGACGGTTCGGGATGGCGGAAGCGCAACGTTTTACGGTTAGCGGAAAGCTCCCAGCCGCCATCCACCCGACCCTGTTTATCATCGGTCAGCCTGACTTTCTGCGCGATATCCTGTTTGTCATCCAGCGGCTGACTGAAGGTTAAAACCAGCGCAGCGGCACCGTCGATCTGCAGTTCCGAGAGATCGATAATCGTCAGCGGTTTGCTGACATGTTTGGTTGCGGGTGCCTCTGCTGCCTGGAGAGGCAAAGCAGGTAACAGGGTCGCTGACAGCAGCGAGCCACCGATCAGCATGCTGAGCAGCAGCCGGGTAGTGCGTTTCTTCATGGTAGTTCCTTCACCGGGACGCAGGTAGTGTCGTTTGATTACGCTGCGCAATTTCATATCAATGCTCGCATTTAATCAACGCTTCTCTTGAGATGGTGCGCACATTCCCTGACACTGGTATGACAGATTGCTGAAATGAGGTTGTTATGACGACGCCACTGTTTGTGTCCGCCGACTGGTTACAAGAACACTACAACGATGAGCGACTTCAGGTGCTGGATGCACGTCTGTTGCCACCCGGAATGGAAGCGGTTCGCGATGTCCAGGCTGAATATCTGGCAGGTCATCTACCCGACGCCCCTTACTTTGATATTGAAGCGCTCTCCGATCACACCAGCCCTTATCCGCATATGCTGCCGCGTGCCGAGACCTTTGCCGTCGCGATGCGCGAGCTGGGCGTGAGCAGTGATAAGCATCTGGTGGTCTATGACGAGGGTAACCTCTTTTCCGCGCCACGCGCCTGGTGGATGCTGAAGACCTTTGGTGTGGCGCAGGTGTCGATTCTGGCCGGTGGTTTGCAGGGCTGGAAAGAGGCGGGTTTTGCGCTGGCAACCGGCAACGTGAATCTGCCAGAAGGTGAGTTTGAAGCGCACGCAGATGAAAGCCGGGTGAAACGTCTGACGGACGTGCTGCTGATCAGTCATGAAGGCGGTGCACAGATTGTTGATGCGCGTGCCGCTAATCGCTTTAATGCCGAAGTGGACGAACCGCGTCCCGGCCTGCATCGCGGACATATTCCCAACAGCCTGAATGTGCCGTGGAATACGCTGGTTGAGCAGGGAAAACTCAAGCCGGAAGCGGAACTGCGCAGGCTGTTTGCTAACGCAGGCGTCGATATCACCCAGCCGGTGGTCGCCAGCTGTGGCTCTGGCGTAACGGCGGTCGTATTGATTCTGGCGCTGACGGCGCTGGGCGCTCGGGATGCCACGCTGTATGACGGGTCCTGGGGCGAATGGGGCAGTCGCGACGACTTACCGATAGCGAAATAAAAATCAGGCGGCTGATAAGCCGCCTGTTTTTTTAAGTGAATCAGATAATCCGCTCACTGCCCTTGAAGTCACGCAGGAAACTGCCCCAGCGACGCTCATAAAATGGCGTGATGTGGGCGGTAAAGAAGTGGCTGATGCCACGGTCCTGCAGCGTGACTTCACAGATATCAATCGGTGCATCGTCTGGCAGCGTGTCTGTTGCCACACTGCCCGCCGCCTGAATAATCGCCTCAATGTTGCTGTCCGCTTCAATACCAATCAGCAGATTGGGCGCTTCGTCTGCCCGCTCACGAATGCTGGCGATAAACGCCCGGCGCACCTGTTTATGCTTACTGAACAGCTGCGTCAGCGAATCGATCATCTGCGCAGGCGGCTCGGCCACTTCAGACAACAGCAGGGACTGTCCGCCTTCCAGCACGGTTTGCTGACTTAGCGCACTGCCCTCTTCTGCCAGCAGATGAGTGATTTCGGCTGCAGTAAACTCTTTACCGGAAGGCAGTTTGGGATTGAGAAACAGCGTCTCGCCACGTGTAATCTCAAACAGCGTCCGGACCGGCAGACGCAGCCAGGACTGCTCACCGCTCACCGCTTCACTCATCGCCTCTTCAGACGTGAAAAAAGGAATGATGCTGCTGCCATCCTCTTTTTCCCAGTGCTGCAGATCAACGGGCGTGCTGGCATCAAGCTGTTGCGTGGTGCTTTCGCCTGGAACAAAGACATCAGACTCCAGCAGCAGTTGAAAAAATTCGGGCCGATGGGCAGGCTCGGTGGCTGCCAGCTTCAGCACCTCTTCAAGACGGTTCATAGTTTCCCTCTGAACAGCGGCGGCATCCGCCACCGCTGAGCCCTTCTTATTTCAGTAACAGATTAGCGATGGTTCGCACGCCAAGACCTGTTGCACCCGCCGCCCATTGATCAACTGCCCCTTTACGATAGGTGGCGGAACAGTCGATGTGCAGCCAGCCCTGCTGATAGTTGCTCACGAAGTGGGACAGGAACGCTGCCGCACTGCTGGCGCCTGCCGCATGAGACGGGCTGGCGATGTTATTGAGATCGGCGAAGTTAGACGGCAGATGGCTGCGATGGAATTCAGCCAGCGGCAGGCGCCAGAAAGGCTCGTTCTCACTTACCGCGCTGCCCATCAGCGACTGCGCCATCACATCATCAAAGGTAAACAGCGCATGATAGTCGTTGCCCAGCGCCGTTTTAGCCGCGCCGGTCAGCGTGGCAGCATCGATGATCAGCGTCGGGTTCTGCTCGCTGGCGTCGATTAAACCGTCGGCCAGGACAAGGCGACCTTCCGCATCGGTGTTCATGACTTCCACCGATTTGCCGTTGCGATAGCGAATGATGTCGCCGAGCTTGAAGGCGTTGCTGCTGACCATGTTATCGGCACAGCAGAGGTAGAGTTTGACGCGCTTGTTCAGGCCACGCGAAATCGCCATAGCCAGTGCGCCGGTAACGGTCGCCGCACCGCCCATGTCAGACTTCATCGAGTCCATGAAGCTGCTCTGCTTCAGGCTGTAGCCGCCGGTATCAAAGGTGATGCCTTTACCGACCAGACAGGCGTAGACCGGTGCATTCTCATCGCCGGTTGGGTTGTAGTCGAGCGCCAGGTAAACCGGCGGGCGATTTGAACCGCGTCCTACGGTGTGCAGGCCCATATAGCCCTGAACGCGCAGGTCGTCGCCTTTGGTAATGCGATAGCTCACGGCGCTGCCGCCCACTTCACTGATCAGATCGACGGCAGTATGCGCCAGCTGTTCCGGCCCCAGATCTTCTGCAGGCAGGTTAATGACGTTGCGGACCCAGTCGATGATTTTCAGACGGCGATCAAACTCCGCCTGCTCATGTTCGCCCAGCGCTGGCCACTCAACCTGACGCTGGCCTTTCGGGCCACAGAAGCCCTGCCAGAATGCCCAGCACTGCTCCAGGTGCCAGCCTTCGCCGGTCAGCGCCACGTGGCGGATGCCCTGGCTGTCGATTTTGTGCGCCGCACGCTGAATGGTATTCAGCGCATCCGCGCCGGTCAGATGCAGCGTCATGCCGCTGTCGTTGCTGCTCAGAATCGCTTTTTCGCCCCAGCGCGCATCAGCGGGCTGGCTGCTAAGCGTAATGTTCATGGATTGTGTGGTCATCGAAAAGCTCCGTAATCGTTATCTGTTTCATCCAGCCTGATTGTTATGACGGCTTTAATAAGATGTTAAATGTGTTTCGCAGAGACCTGATAACAGATTCCGCCGGACGTTGCCAGCGAAGCGCCCATATTGGCGCAGTTTCCGGACTATGACCGGGTATCAGGATTTCATTAAGGCCCGCAGCCGGGCTACCGACTTCTGCACCAGGGCGATGGCGTAGTCGATCTCTTCTTCGGTCGTGAAGCGTCCCAGCGAGAAGCGCAGCGAACTGTGCGCCAGCTCCTCACTTACGCCCAGCGCGCGTAAAACATAGGAAGGCTCCAGGCTGGCAGAGGTACAGGCCGAGCCGGAAGAGAGGGCCAGATCTTTCAGCGCCATAATCAGGGATTCACCCTCAACGTCAGCGAAACTGATGTTAAGAATGTTCGGCGCACACTGATGCGGATCGCCATTGAGGATAACGTCCGGCAGCGTGCTGATGCCCTGCCACAGACGATCGCGCAGCGCCTGCAGACGCGCCATCTCCGTTTCGCGCTCTTCTGCCGCGATACGATAGGCCTCGCCCATACCGACAATCTGATGCACCGGCAGGGTGCCGGAGCGCATTCCGCGTTCATGCCCGCCGCCGTGGATTTGCGCAGCAATCTGCACGCGCGGTTTACGCCGCACATAGAGCGCACCGATGCCTTTCGGACCATAGAGTTTGTGGGCTGAAAAGGACATCAAATCGACCGGTAACTGGCTGAGGTCGATGGGCAACTTACCGACGCTCTGGGTCGCATCCACATGAAGCAGAATCTCACGCTCGCGGCAGAGTTCGCCAAAGGCAGCGATATCCTGAACCACACCGGTTTCATTATTGACGTGCATGAGAGTAACCAGAATGGTGTCATCGCGCAGCGCCGCACGCAGCTGTTCAGGCGAGACAATGCCGTTAGCTGCCGGCGTCAGATACGTGACATCAAAACCTTCGCGCTCCAGCTGCTGACAGCTGTCGAGCACCGCTTTGTGTTCCGTCTGGCTGGTGATGATATGTTTGCCGCGCGCCTGATGGGCGTGGGCTGCGCCTTTAATCGCGAGGTTATCGGATTCGGTGGCGCCAGAGGTAAAGACGATTTCGCGCGGATCGGCGTTGACCAGTTCGGCAATCTGATTGCGGGCAACATCGACCGCTTCTTCAGACTGCCAGCCAAAACGGTGCGATCGCGAAGCCGGATTACCGAACGTGCCATCCAGCGTCAGAAACTGCATCATTTTGCTGGCTACACGCGGATCGGCCGGCGTGGTGGCGGCATAATCCAGGTAAATCGGTAATTTCATTGCGCTACAGCTCCGTATAGAAAATCATACGTCTTTATAGCAGATTCGGCCCTGACCGCGTTAGCAGTAAGGGCCGCAACAGCGGGGATTACGAGGCGCGCTGGTTGACGTTAATTTCCTGCGAACGCGGGCTCTGGAAGCGACGATTATCGATCGCATTCTGACGATCGGCCACATCCAGAATCTCCTGATTATTCACCAGCTCAGCCAGCGTAATATTGTTCAGGAAGTCACTGATACGCACGCTCAGATCGCGCCACAGCACGTGAGTCAGACAACGCTCACCGCCCTGGCAGCCTTCTTTACCCTGGCATTTGGTGGCATCAACTGACTCATCAACCGCAGTGATCACTTCGCCGACAGAGATGGTGTCTGACGCTTTACCCAGCAGATAACCGCCACCCGGGCCACGAACGCTGGAAACCAGGTCGTTTTTACGCAGTCGGGAGAATAACTGCTCCAGATAGGAGAGCGAGATGCCCTGACGTTCTGAAATATCAGCCAGCGGGACCGGACCTTCATGGGAGTGAAGGGCAACGTCCAGCATTGCAGTAACGGCATAACGTCCTTTGGATGTCAGTCTCATAGCGTACGACCTCAATAGCGTCCGGTTATCGGAGGATTAGCAACAGATGCCATGAAGTCTGACATTCCCGAGTAAATTGGTCAACTATTTAACCTGGTAAATTAGTCAGGTATTTAACCAGGTAATTTACTCAACTATTATCTGGTTCTTTTTTCTCGTTTTTTCGCTTTTCAAACGACGAAAGCATACCGCGCAGGATGTTCAGTTCATCACGTTCCGGACGGGCACGGGTATAAAGACGACGCAGTTTGCTCATCACCTGGCCTGGATTGGCTTCACGGATAAAGCCGCTGTTCAGCATCATCTGTTCCATATGCTGATAGAAGCGCTCAAGGTCATCCACCAGCGGATAAGGCGATTCTTCAAACTTTGGCGGCGGGCTGGCCTGCTCCTGCGACTGTAACCATGCCATGCGCACTTCATAGGCGATAATCTGTACTGCCATCGCCAGGTTCAGCGAGCTGTACTCCGGGTTAGCCTGAATCGCGACGTGATAATGACACTTCTGCAACTCTTCGTTGGTCAGGCCAACGCGTTCACGACCAAACACCAGCGCGACCGGTGCCTGCTGGCCCTCTTCCACACTTTTTACGCCGCATTCACGTGCATCCAGCATCGGCCAGGGCAGCGAACGTGAACGTGCACTGGTCCCGACCACCAGACTGCATCCGGCGATTGCTTCATCCAGTGAATCGACGATTTTTGCGTCGCCGATAACGTCACTGGCACCGGCGGCCAGGGAGATCGCCTGTGAGTCGGGTTTGACCAGCGGATTAACCAGATAGAGGTTGGTTAAGCCCATGGTTTTCATGGCGCGCGCAACGGAGCCCATGTTACCGGTGTGAGAAGTTTCGACCAGCACGATACGAATATTTTGCAACATGATTAGGGATACTCAGAAACGGGTCAGTAAAATCAGTGGAGAGAATCGTAACATAAAGCAGGACATTTACCGAACACGCTGCTATACTCCGCGCCGTTTTCCCCGTTCTTTAACATCCAGCGAGAGATACCGATGCATCCAATGCTCAACATTGCCGTGCGCGCAGCGCGCAAGGCCGGAAATTTAATTGCCAAATATTATGAAACCCCGGACGCCGTCGAAGCCAGCCAGAAAGGCAGCAACGACTTCGTAACCAATGTTGACCGCGAAGCAGAACGCCTGATTATCGAAATTATTCGTAAATCTTACCCGAAACATACCATCATCACTGAAGAAAGCGGTGAACTGGCGGGCGAAGATCAGGATGTTCAATGGGTTATCGATCCGCTGGATGGCACCTCCAACTTCATCAAACGTCTGCCCCACTTTGCTGTTTCAATCGCGGTGCGCATCAAAGGCCGCACTGAAGTCGCCGTCGTTTACGATCCAATGCGCAATGAACTGTTCACCTCTTCACGTGGCCAGGGCGCTCAGTTGAATGGCTATCGCCTGCGTGGCAGCATTGCGCGCGATCTGGATGGCACCGTTCTGGCAACGGGCTTCCCGTTCAAAATGAAGCAGCACGCGCCTGCTTACATGAACATCCTGACCAAACTCTTCACTCAGTGCGCTGACTTCCGTCGCACCGGTTCTGCTGCGCTGGATCTGGCCTATGTGGCTGCGGGTCGCGTAGATGGCTACTTTGAGATTGGCCTGAAGCCGTGGGATTTTGCGGCGGGTGAACTGCTGGTTCGTGAAGCGGGCGGCCTGGTCACTGACTTCACCGGTAACCACGGCTATCTGCTGTCAGGTAACCTGGTCGCGGGTAACCCGCGTGTGGTGAAAGCGATGCTGTCGAACATGCGTGATGAGCTGAGCGAAGCGTTAAAACGCTAAGTCTCAGTACAGAAAAAGGCGGCTTATCAGCCGCCTTTTTTATTGCCTGCTAATCAGTGATGATTAACGACGTTCGTGTGCCAGCACCTGACGGGGCTGAGTACGACGACCCACCATACCCATGACACCAGCCAGTACGGCTTCGATGATCAGCAGAATCAGGGCATACCAGCTCGCTTTAGCGGTCGCAGCAGCGGCTTTTTCACCCGCTTCACGTGCTTTCTGCTCAGCCTGCTGTTTCAGTTCATTATACTTCTGAACGGCCTGCTGATAGCTCTGCTCGGTTTTCGCAACGATCTGATCCACTTCCTCATCGCTTTTACCGGTGCGCGCTTTGATGATATTTTTCAGTGCGTCACGATCGGCTGCCTGCAGGGTATCTGAATGACGATCCATCACACCTTTTACCCAGTTGGTCAGATCGGTATCGGCTGTCTGCGGATGGTTCGCGGTGTTGTTAGCCTGGTTTTCCGCATTCTGCGCTTCTTTATTTGCGTCCTGCTTCAGATTCTCTGGCTGTAATTCCGGCTTACCGGTCTGGCGTAATGTGGTTTCAAGTTCGTTCTGCAGGTTGTCTAAATTAATATTATTTTCCTGCAGCTTTTCTTTTGCCATTTGCGTGACCGAAGGCGCAGCGGCGGAAATACCACTGCCCAGCGCCTGGAAGCCTGAACCCACAATATTCATCGCGCCACCTAATACGCTGGTTGCCAGCGCAATTGCCAGATAAATAGTGAAAATTGTGCTAAGGCCAAACATCAGTAAACCGTGCAGTGCGCCTTCACGCTGTGCCAGTCGACCGGCAACATAACTACCCGCCGCCATCGCGACCAGCATTTCAATGGCCGTCCAGACCAGCGCGCCTGTGCCAAGGCCGTCCAGCGGATTCTGTTCTTTCATCGGATCAATGGTGGTAGCACCAATGGCGGTTCCCAGCAGCGTCAGAATGATATGAACGATTAATGCACAAATAACACCGGCAAACACCGCGCTCCAGGAAATACGTTTTAACGGTAATCCTGCCGGCCCGGTCGCCAGCGTTTCGGTGTAGCCATTATTAATACGGGTATCGGCCATGAAATATACTCCTCGCAATAAACAGAAAACGGCTCTGATCTTTTATCATCCCGACGGCGGAATGCCGTTTTGGTATTAACAGCGTAGACAGGGAATAGTCATTTCTCCACTAAACTGCCCTGAGAAAAAAATAAAGAGATGAATTAAGAGATAATTAGCGAGGTAAGGATAACCGCGGGAATTTTATTCCCGCTGCGTTTATAATCAGAAAGGTCGAATTCCGCCGCCTGCCGTCAGCTGTGCTGACTGCCATAATGCGATGCCCGCCACAATTAAAATCAGGCTACCGGTTAAGGCCAGCGTTGGCAACAATAGTCGCGAGATGCCTGAGACTGCACCAGGCTGTGCCAGCCGTTGCGCCACCGAGCGCGCCTGCTGCACCAGCAGGCCAATCGCCGAAATGGTCAGCGCCGTGCCGACCGCCATCACGGCAGCAGAGAGAATGCCCCAGCCATAAACGCCAATCACTTTGGCAAACAGCAGCATCATAATCGCGCCGGAGCAGGGACGTAATCCCATCGACACCACCACCAGCAGCTGGGTTTTCCAGCTAACGTTGCCGCTCATCTGCTGCGGGGTTGGCAGATGCGCATGCCCGCAGCCGCAATGCTCATCATGCTGATGGTGGGGCCGGAAGGCACGAAATACCGGAGCTGGACGCAATGCCCGCCACAGTGAACGCAGCGCCCGATACCCGATCATCACGCCCAGCCCAATCACCAGCAGATAACTGCCCTTCTCCAGCCAGAAACTGCTGAGATGCAGCTGGCGCGACGAGGTTTTCAGCACCACCAGCATCACCGTCACCAGCCCAATCGCCACCGAACCCTGCAACAGCGAGGCGAGTAGCGTCAGCCTGATACTGGTTTTCACTTTTGCAGGATGAGTTGCCAGAAAGGTCGCGATCACCACTTTGCCGTGGCCCGGACCCAGCGCGTGCAGCACGCCATAGAGCAGGCTGAATATCACCAGCGAGAGGCCCGCCTTGTTGGGCTGCTCCGCCACCTGTTGTAACAGCTGGGTCATCTGGCGGTGCAGATCTTTCTGCCACAACACGCTCTGCAGCAGAATCTGCGACCAGTAAAGCCAGACCAGCAATGCGCCGCCGATGAAGAGTCCCGCCAGTAACCACAGCGGCCAGAGCCGGGAAGCCCGCAGGGGTGCGGAGATTACTGGCATGTCAGTACCACCGTTTGTGCGAACTGGCGACCTAAATCCATCTCCTCCGCAGGCGCATCGGCTTTATCCAGCGACAGCGCATACTGCTTCAGAGAGTCATTGGGTTTTGGCGTATTGAGCGCAAATTTACAGCGGGTCTGCAACGCCGGCGGCAGCGTTAACGCGCCGGGATTGTCATAGAACATATCGACGAAGTAAGTGGGATCGAAGGTCAGGATCTCAAAGCGCTGCCCGGCTAGCGTCGGGGGCTCCGCCAGCGGCAGAACAAATTCCAGCACCGCTTTGTGACCACTACGCGACAGATTATATTCCGTTGGCAGATTCAAAAACTTTACCCGCTGTTGGTTGTGCCAGATTTCAGAAAAGTAGTGCTGGCCCAGTACGTTCGCCATCACGCCCGCCGCCAGCTTTTTCCACACCACGCTGCCTGGCTTCGCCTCACCCGCGTCATACAGCAGGTCGGCGGAGGTGATCTCATCCATGGTCCAGGTCATCTTTAATCCGGTAAAGGTGTCACCCTGCACCACCAGCTCGGTTTTCATGTCGATGAAGCTGTGAGGATGGGCCAGCAGAGCCGGACTTAATACCATCAGTAAGGCAAAGAGTGCGCGTTTCATAATGTTATAAAGTAACGTTCCTGATGAAAAGAATCTATAAGTAACAAAATTTTGTGACCCGCCTTAAACCTCCGGCAAATAAACCGCGTAAACCGCGCGGGCGCTGACCGGGTTGACTACGCTTAGCTCAAAATAGCCTGCTGGAAATCTGATTGATGAGTTCTGCTACCCCTTTGGCACCACTCTTCACCCGTTCACAGCGTCAGTGCCATCTTTTATTGTTGCTGTTTCTGCCCGCACCCGTGCTTACGCTTGAAAAAATCTGCCAGCTGAATGGCATCGATCCTG
Organism: Pantoea sp. SM3640; assembly: GCF_015654165.1. Lineage (NCBI taxonomy): Bacteria > Pseudomonadati > Pseudomonadota > Gammaproteobacteria > Enterobacterales > Erwiniaceae > Pantoea > Pantoea sp. SM3640. The sequence goes on along the minus strand of NZ_CP064872.1, from coordinate 836,437 downwards.
CCGTTGCCCGACAGGATATCGCGGATGTAGGCCTTGAGATACAGCGATATCACCAGCTGGAATTGCATCAGATGGTGGATGGCAGCTTTCGTCTTCATGGTACAGAGCTGGACCGGCGCCTTTGTCTGCTGCACAACCTGCGACGCAGTCTGCGTTTATCGCAGGACTTTGTCTGCCAGCATTTTGCCACGCCGCTGCGTCAGCGCCTGAAGGTCATGAAGATTGAAAAAGCGTTGTGGGATGAGACCAATTTACAGGCGCTGATTCAGCACTGCAGCCTGCGTCTGAAACGTGATTTCAGCGAACGCGACCGGCTTTTTCTGCAGATATTTATGAAGTATGGCTTGTGCCAGCGTCAGCCGGTGCTGTTCAGTGAGGCGCAGTCTCTCTGGCTTCAGCAGAAGCCTGAGCGGCAGGCCGCCGAAGATGTGATACATCACTGGCGAAAACGCTGCCATCTTGCCCCGCACGTCAGTGAAATCGACTTCTGGACGCTGCTGTTCAGCCAGATTCATACGCCGGTCGTGGACGCAATTACCCATCCTGCTGAACAGCAGTTGATGAACGCGACGCAGCAACTGATCAATGACTTTGAAGCCTGCGCCGAAATCACTTTTGCTGACCGCGAAGAACTGCTGCACCAGCTCTATCCGCATCTGGCGCAGGCGCTCGATCGCACTCACTTTACTATCGGTATCGACAATAGTGTCGCACTGGATGTCAGCCGCCTCTATCCTCGCCTGCTGCGCACCACTCAGCAGGCCCTGCAGGCTTTTGAGCAGCACTACAACATTACTTTTACGCCGGAAGAGGTGAGTTTAATCACCATTATATTCGGTGCCTGGCTGATGCAGGAGAGTGCGCTGCAGGAGAAACAGGTGCTGATCCTGACCGGCGACGATGCCGACCTGGAGCAGGATGTGGAGCAGCAGATCCGGGAGATCACGCTGCTGCCTGTCAATATTTCCTATCTGGACGTGAAGCAGTTTCAGCGGGACGGCGCGCCGCGGGATGTCGACATCATCATTTCGCCCTACCCTACTTCGCTGCCCTTGTTCTCTCCGCCGCTGGTGCATGCGGAACTGCCGCTGACGCTGCACCATCAGCAGCGCATTCGTTATTTACTGGAGTCGTAGCCGGGACGCAGAAACAGTGCGGGCAGGGCCACCAGTGCCATCACCCAGAAAAGATGACCCTGCAGATGCGCGAACAGCACGCCGCAGATCATGGTCATTACTGCAATACCCCCGCCCATCGCCAGCGCGGAATAGAGCGACTGTAGCCGGATCACTTCTGCCCCCTGCCGCGCCGCGATAAAGCGCATCGCCGCCAGATGACAGACGGTGAAACTGCCACAGTGAAGGATTTGCGCCACAATCAGCAGCGGCAACGCGGTGCTGGCTCCCAGCAGGCCCCAGCGGATCAGCGCGCAGATGCCTGAAAGCAGCAGCAGGTCACGCGCGCTCCAGCGGCGGAACAGGCGGCTGCTCAGAGCGAACACGATAATTTCCGCCACCACGCCCAGCGACCAGAGATAACCCACCGTCGAGGCGGAGTAGCCGCTCTCCTGCCACCAGATAGCGCTGAAGCCGTAATAGGCAGCGTGCGCGCCCTGCAGCAGCGTTACGCAGAGCATAAATCGCCATACTGCATTTTCACGCAGCAAATCACGCCATTCCTGCCAGCCGCCGCCCGCAGCACTCTGACGCTCATGACCCTGTGGCTGGGTGGCCGGTCTCAGCATCATGCCAGCGAGCATGGCGATGACACCAACGGAAAGCAGCAGCAGAATAGCCTGAGAGGAGTAAGCACTGACCAGTACGCCGGTTAAAGCCGAGCTGATTACAAAGGCCAGCGATCCCCACAGCCGCACCGGCCCGTACGCCAGCCCAATCTGCTGTGTCCAGGTCGCGGCCAGCGCATCACTGAGCGGCACCAGCGGCGAGAAGAAGAGGTTAAAGCCGATCATCACAGTCAGCAGCCACATCCACTGCTCCCCTACCCAGAAACCGGCGGCGAACAGGCAGGTCATCAGCGCAAGCAGACGCAGCGCCGTAATCAAACGGCCGGGATTCTTAACCTGAGAAGCGATAAGCAGACTACCGACGAAGCGCGCGACCATACCACAGCCAAGCAGCAGGCCAATCTTCTCAGCATCCAGGCCGGTGCCTTTCAGCCACACGCCCCAGAATGGCAGATAGATGCCGTAACAGAAGAAGTAAGTGAAGTAGCCCAATCCGAGCCATCTGGCGGAGCCGATTGCCATATTCCCTCCAGCAAGTGTGCTGCCTCGCAGCATGAGTGGGCGCTACTCTGGCAGAGCGCCGCGGGACAGGCAATAAAAAAGGATGGCAGATGCCATCCTTTTTATGCTGTCTCACAACAGGTTAGCGATTAAGCGTAGACCGGCAGACGGCTGCAAATATCCAGCACTTTCTTCTTGGTGCGCTCAATGGTTGCTTCGTCATTGATGTTATCCAGCACATCGGCAATCCAGCCAGCCAGCTCACGCACGTCTGCTTCTTTGAAGCCACGACGGGTAACTGCTGGTGTACCGATACGGATACCGGACGTCACAAACGGGCTTTTCGGATCGTTTGGCACGCTGTTCTTGTTAACCGTGATATTGGCACGGCCCAGCGCCGCATCGGCTTCTTTACCGGTCAGGTTCTTGCTCACCAGATCGATCAGGAACAGATGGTTATGGGTGCCGCCAGACACGATGTCATAGCCACGCTCGATCAGCACTTCTACCATCGCTTTGGCGTTTTTTGCCACCTGCTGCTGGTAGGTTTTGAACTCTGGCTCCATCGCCTCTTTAAAGGCAACGGCTTTACCGGCGATAACGTGCATCAGTGGACCGCCCTGGCCGCCAGGGAAGACAGCAGAGTTCAGTTTCTTATAGAAATCTTCATCGCCGTTTTTCGCCAGAATGATGCCGCCACGCGGACCCGCCAGCGTTTTGTGGGTGGTGGAGGTCACGATGTGCGCATGTGGAATCGGGCTTGGATAGACTTCTGCGGCAATCAGGCCAGCAACGTGTGCCATATCGACAAACAGCCATGCACCTACGCTATCCGCGATTTCGCGCATTTTTGCCCAGTCGCAGACGCCGGAGTACGCAGAGAACCCGCCAACGATCATTTTTGGCTTGTGGGTTTTCGCCAGTTCAGCCAGTTCGTCATAGTCGATTTTACCGGTCTCATCGATACCGTAAGCCACTACGTTATAGAGTTTGCCGGACAGGTTAACCGGTGATCCGTGAGTCAGGTGTCCACCGTGCGCCAGGTTCATCCCGAGGATGGTATCGCCCGGCTGCAGCAGCGCGGTGTAAACCGCGAAGTTAGCCTGGGAACCAGAGTGTGGCTGCACGTTAGCGTAATCAGCGCCAAACAGTTCTTTTGCACGGTCGATCGCCAGTTGCTCAACGATATCAACGTACTCACAGCCGCCGTAGTAGCGTTTGCCCGGATAGCCTTCAGCGTATTTATTGGTGAGCTGAGAACCCTGCGCCTGCATAACACGCGGGCTGGTGTAGTTTTCAGAAGCAATCAGTTCAATGTGCTCTTCCTGACGCACTGTCTCCTGCTCCATTGCCTGCCACAACTCGGCATCGTAATCGGCAATGTTCATATCACGCTTTAACATCCGGATCTCCTGACTCAGCTAACTTTCTGACGGTATTTACCCCCCTTCAGGGGCGAAGGCCCACAGTGTAAACCGTTTTAACAGGTGAAGGTAGGGTGAACCGCCTCTTTTTACGCAAACGATTGGCTGGCTGCTGGCTCGGCATTTTTACACCTTTTTACCCCGTTCAGACGCCACGATTTTTCTTCAGACTGTGACGAAGGTTTTTCATGATGCACTAAAAAGTTGCCACTCAGACAACCAGAAAGTTCATTGGGTTATTTACACCGTAGACGGAGCGGCCATAAGATGCATTTAAAATACATGTTTATCTGAGAGGCTAATTCCATGCTTGATGCCCACACCATCGCTACCGTTAAATCGACCCTGCCTGCCATCGCTGCCTGCGGCCCAAAGCTTACGGCCCACTTCTATGACCGCATGCTGTCGCAGCATCCGGAACTCAAAAACGTCTTCAACATGAACAACCAGCGCAACGGCGATCAGCGTGAAGCGCTGTTCAACGCCATCTGTGCCTATGGCGCGAATCTGGAGAATCTGGCGGCGCTGCTGCCTGCGGTGGAAAAGATTGCGCAGAAACATACCAGCCTGAATATCCAGCCTGCGCAGTACGCCATCGTCGGTGAAAATCTGCTGGCAACCATTAAAGAGCTGCTGGATCCAGGCGAAGAGGCGCTGGCGGCATGGGGCAAAGCCTACGGCGTACTGGCGAGCGTATTCATCAATCGCGAAGAGGAAATTTATCAGGCCACGGAGCAGCAAACCGGCGGCTGGCGCGGCACCCGGGCGTTTCGCATCAGCGCAATTGCGCAGCAGAGCGATGTGATTAAAAGCTTTACCTTTACGCCGGTAGATGGCGGCCCGGTCGCCGCCTTTAAGCCCGGTCAGTATCTGACGGTGCATCTGCAGCCTGCCAGCTTCGAACATCACCAGATTCGTCAGTACTCTCTGACGCATCTCAGCAACGGCAAAGCGTATCGCATCGCGGTGAAACGTGAAGCGCAGGGCACCGTCTCCGGCTGGCTGCATCAGAATGGCAAGGTGGGTGATGAACTGATGCTCGCCGCACCGCACGGCGACTTCTTCCTTGAGGTCGATCCTGTCACGCCAGTCGCGCTGATTTCCGCAGGCGTGGGTCAGACGCCGATGCTGGCGATGCTCCATGCGCTGGCAGCAAGCCAGCACCGCGCGCCGGTCAGCTGGCTGCACGCCGCAGAGAACGGTAAACAGCATGCGTTTAGCGCGGAAGTTCGTGACACAGGCGCACAGCTCGCCGATTTCGTCAGTCATGTCTGGTACCGCTATCCCGCGGCTGAAGATGCCGGTCGCTATGACGCGCAGGGTCTGATGGATATCACCGCGCTTTCAGCTCGGCTCACCTTACCTGACACCCACTTCTATCTCTGTGGCCCGCTGCCTTTTATGCAACATGTGGTAGCGCAACTGCGTGATGCCGGTGTGGCAGATTCACACATCCATTACGAACTCTTTGGTCCGCACAAAGGTATGTGATTAAGCCATAAAAAAAGCTCGCAGCGCGTGTTTAAATTGCCAACAAATCCAATGTAAACCAGGCAGCCGCACATAAGTCTAAAGCGAAGGGAACACGGGCAGAGGAGGAAAGCGTCCCGCGACAGGACGTCGCGGGCCGAGCGTGCCATGGATGGCGGGTTTTGCGTCTTTCCGATCTGACCGTGTTCCCGGAGCGGGCTCGGTTTCAAAGCCAACCTCACCAAGTCCCAGCATAAAAAAAGCCCGCAGCGCGGGCTTCTTTATGCTGATAAAGAGGTTATCAGATCGCCTCTTCATCCTCTTCACCCGTACGGATACGCACTACGCGCGCCACGTCGAAGACGAAGATCTTACCATCACCGATTTTGCCGGTCTGCGCCGTGCGCATAATGGTCTCGACGCAGGTATCAACGATATCGTCGCCCACCACCATCTCGATTTTCACTTTAGGTAAAAAATCGACCATATACTCTGCGCCGCGGTACAGCTCAGTGTGCCCTTTCTGGCGACCAAAGCCCTTTACTTCACTCACGGTCATCCCGGTGATGCCCACTTCCGCTAAGGCTTCACGAACATCATCGAGTTTGAATGGTTTGATAATCGCATCAATCTTTTTCATGTCAGACCCTTTTTCACTCCCTCCATGGTCAGAGGGTTTATCAAGTATAAATGTTACTGGCGCTGTCGGGCGGTAATATCCGGGTTTCTTCAGGTTGCCGCAAGCGCTGTCAGATTGTGCTGACTGCAGCCATTCTGCGTCGGGCCTGATCAGTCAACCTCCCGGTATCACTTCGCCGCCCCCGCTACTCTTTGAAATCACTGGCGTCCAGTTCATGCCGGGACAGCAGCTTATAGAACTCCGTGCGATTACGCCCGGCCAGACGTGCGGCGTTGGTCACATTGCCTTTGGTCATCTGCAACAGCTTACGCAGATAGTTCAGCTCAAACTGATTGCGCGCCTCAGCAAAGGTCGGCAACGCGCTGTTCTCGCCGCTTAAGGCCTGCTCCACCAGCGCATCGCTAATCACCGGCGATGAACTCAGTGCCACGCATTGCTCAATCACGTTCACCAGCTGACGCACGTTGCCCGGCCAGCTGGCCGCCATCAGACGCTTCATCGCATCGACAGAAAAACTGCGAATCTGCGGTTTATGCCTTTCTGCCGCCTGACGTAACAGATGATTAGCCAGCAGCGGGATATCTTCGGTGCGCTGATGCAGCGCCGGAATCTTCAGATTCACCACATTCAGACGATAGAAGAGATCCTCACGGAATTCCTTCTTCTCCATCGCCTTTGGCAGATCGCGATGGGTAGCTGAAATGATGCGCACGTCGATCTCAATATCGTGATCGCTACCCAGCGGCCTGACCTTACGCTCCTGCAGCACCCGCAGCAATTTCACCTGCAGCGGTTGCGGCATATCGCCAATCTCATCCAGGAACAGCGTGCCGCCGCCAGCGGTTTTAAACAAACCGTCACGGGCACTGACCGCGCCGGTAAACGCCCCTTTAGCGTGACCGAACAGCTCTGATTCCAGCAGCTGCTCCGGCAGTGCGCCACAGTTAATGGCGACAAACGGCTTGCCGTTACGCGGGCTGGCGGCGTGAATTGCCTGCGCCAGCATCTCTTTACCGGTGCCGCTCTGACCGTTAATCAGCACGCTGACGTCGGACTGCGCCACCATGTGCGCCTGCTCCAGCAGCTTCAACATCAGCGGGCTGCGGGTGACAATCGCTTCGCGCCAGCGGTCATCGCTGACCGGTGCCTGCTGTGCCAGCGCCTCATCAATGGCTTTATAGAGCGCATCTTTGTCCACCGGCTTGGTCAGGAAGCTGAAGACGCCCTGCTGCGTGGCAGAGACCGCGTCCGGAATGGAGCCGTGCGCCGTCAGGATAATCACCGGCAGACCGGTGTGGCGCTTCTGGATTTCGCCAAACAGCGCCAGACCGTCCATCTCGTCCATCCGCAGATCGCTGATCACCAGCTCGATTTTCTCTTTCTGCAGCAGACGCAACGCTTCAGGTCCGCTGGCCGCAGTAGTGACCTGATATCCTTCGCTGCGAAGACGCATGCCCAGCAGCTTCAGCAGGCTGGGATCGTCATCCACCAGCAGCAATTTTGCCGCTTGTCTTACCATCATTGCTCCTCATCCTGCGGCAGTGCCGTGCCGTGACCGCTGTCAGACACATCCGGGGCTTTGCGTGATGAAAGCTGACGCTCGATGTCAGTCAGCCGCTCCAGCTTATGCTGCGTGTCGCTGAGCTGCTGCTGCTGTTTCACCATCTGCTGGCGTATCGCCTCAAGCTGCGTATCACTGCTCTGCTGCAGATGGGCATACCGGGTGCGCGCTTCACTGAGGTCAAGCTGCGCGGTCTGATTACTGCGCCACAGCTGAATCAGCGGGCGCACGGACTGCGGGAAATCGCTGCTGTAGCGATCCAGGGTTTCAACATAGCGACGACGTTCAACAGGCGTCACGTTGCCGTTGGACATCAGTACGCCCTGCTTGAAGGCGCGCGACCAGTTTTCAGCCGGCCAGCGATGGGCTTCGGCACGGGCCTCCGCGGGAGAAAGACGTTCGGCACAGTCGATCGCCCGCATCCAGTAGAGGGTGTTACCCAGCGCCGTATTATTTTCTATCGGCCACAGGTCACTGCAGCGGGTCGCCAGGTAATCAGCGATTCTGACCTCGGGTTCCGCCACCTGATGGCCTGATGGCAAAGAGGAGGTGGCCGGGGAGGTCGTACATCCGCTGAGGAGCAGCGTAGTCAGCGTGCTCAACAGCAAAGCGGGTAAATATTTCATCAGTCAGACTTTCCCGGCTGTGGTGTTAAGTTCAATTCGAAAACAGACGTCAGCCTGATCGCAGGAGACCAGCGTCAGGTCGCCCTGCATCCGGCGCAGGCAATCTTTGGCGATACTCAATCCCAGCCCGCTGCCTTTCACCGGCCCTTTACGCTGCTGGCTGCCCTGGTAGAACGGTTCGAAAATCATTGCCTGCTCTTCCGGCGGAATCGGCGAGCCGCTATTCGCGACCTCAATCCAGACCCGATCGCCCTGCTGCTGACTGCGAAGCCAGATGGTACCGGATTCGCTGCCGTAGTTCACGGCGTTCGAATAGAGGTTGTCGATGACCCGCATCAGTAACATCGGTTCTGCCAGGCAGTGATTGACCTTAAGATCGACGACCGTCTGCATCAGTTTGGCGCGCGCCGAGAGCGCATGTGCGTTAACGACATCTTCCACAATCTCCGCCACGCTGACCGGCTCCAGCGCGATCGGGCCATCCGCCAGTTTGCGGTTGTAATCGAGCAACTGTTCAATCAGCTGCTGCAGATGGCGGCTGCTGCTGTCGAGGATAGTGACCACCTCTTTTTGATCGGCATTCAGCGAGCCGGCGACTTCGTCCGCCAGCAGTTCCGTGCCTTCACGCAGGCTGGCCAGCGGCGTTTTCAGCTCGTGAGAGAGATGGCGAAGAAATTCATGACGCTGCGATTCCAGCCACTGAAGCCGCTCGCTGAGCCAGACGATGCGCTGTCCCAGCGATCGCAATTCGCGCGGACCGCGAAATGTCCCGCTGTTACCCAGTGCCCGCCCTTCGCCAAGCCGGTTGATCATCCGTTCAATACGCTTAACAGGACCGATAATCATGCCGGTAAACAGCGTCATCAGTGCCAGACTGATGATAAACAGAATCAGCGCCTGCCAGCCAAAAAACTGGCCCCGATCGGCAATTTCGCGCTGCAACTGTAAGCCACGCGAAAAGACCACCTCGCGCGTGTCCTGCACCATCTGCGCATTGGTCGCAGAAAAGCGATCCAGCGCCTCTGCGGCAACCGGCACCGGATTGCCATTGTCACATTTCAGTGGCGTCAGCAGCGGCAGTGTCGCCTGTAAGGTCTGGAATGCGGGCAGTTCGGGCAGGCTGGCGCTGTGTGAGCTCAGCATCTGACTGTAGCGGGTATGCTGAGTCTGATAGAGGCGCGCCAGCGAGGCATCATCCAGCACGCAGTACTGGCGATAGCTACGCTCCAGCTCAACTGCCGTTCGCGCCATCGCCTCACTTCTGCGTACATCGGTAAAGGTATTGCGGTTGGTGTCCGCAGCCTGTTCGCTTAATGCAGAGAGACTTTCCCACGCCTGCCAGGCCAGTACCAGCAGGGGCAGCAGCACCAGGACAAACGCCATCAGCACCAGCTGACGCAGAGAACGGGGAAATAAACGCCATTTTTTCACGCAGCCGCTTCCTTAAGATTCGCTGTCTGGATGCTAGCGGACTCTGTCTGCGGAAGAAAGGGGAACAAAAGAAAACGGCAGGCTCAATGGCCTGCCGCTGGCACGACGCGTAGTGCATCGCGTAAGAATGGGTGGAGCCTTACTCAACGTTACGTCCGGTGTTTGATAACGCAAGCGATTATCGGTCAGGTGGACGGCAGGCTCCGTTTGGTGCGTCATTCGGGCTTTATGAGCTCTTATCCGCTAAGCGGGGCAATCATAAACAGGTGAATGAGCAGCTGCATGAGTATAGCAAGTTCCATGCCAGAAAATAAATCATTATATTTTTCAGCAAATTGAGCAGGCCCGCCCGCTGACTGTCGCGAAAAATCTTATATAAGCACAGGCTGTCTGTCTCCGTAAGGCGACACTAAAACCAGTCTGATAATCACACATTAAAAATCAACGAGATAAATGTCGCCATAAAGAGACAGTGCAATGACTCTGTTGTCGCCATTTGCCAACAACGGCGCAAAAAAGAACAGGAGGCACGCTGGCCTCCTGTTCATTTCAGTGGATTAAATTAACCCAGCTGTCTGCGCGCATTGCGGAAAATGCGCATCCACGGACTGTCTTCGCCCCACTCGGCCGGATGCCAGGAGTTACTGACGGTACGGAACACGCGCTCCGGATGCGGCATCATAATGGTGACGCGGCCACTTTCATTGGTCACGGCGGTAATGCCGTTCGGAGAACCGTTCGGGTTAGCCGGATAGGTTTCTGTCACCTTGCCGAAGTTATCGACGAAGCGCAGTGCCACCAGTCCTTTCGACTCCAGCGCTGCCAGATGCGTCGCATCACGGACTTCGACAAAGCCTTCACCGTGCGACACCGCGATAGGCATATGCGAACCGGCCATGCCGTCCAGCAGCAGTGACGGACTGGCGGCCACCTCGACCAGGCTAAAGCGTGCTTCAAAGCGCTCAGACTGGTTACGCACGAAGCGCGGCCAGAGATCGCTGCCCGGGATCAGTTCGCGCAGGTTGGACATCATCTGGCAACCGTTGCAGACGCCCAGCGCCAGGGTTTGCGGACGGTGGAAGAAGGTTTCGAACTCGTCACGCACGCGCGGGTTGAACAAAATCGATTTCGCCCAGCCCTCACCGGCACCGAGCACATCACCGTAAGAGAAGCCGCCACAGGCCACCAGCGCCTGGAACTCTTCCAGGCCGCGACGTCCGGCCAGCAGATCGCTCATGTGAACGTCAATGGCGGTAAAGCCAGCCCGGTCAAAGGCGGCGGCCATCTCGACGTGTGAGTTCACGCCCTGCTCACGCAGCACCGCGACGCGTGGACGTGCGCCCGTAGCGATCATCGGCGCCGCCACATCTTCCTGCGGATTGAAGGTCAGATTCACATTCAGGCCAGGGTCGCTGTCGTTCTTCTTCGCTTCATGCTCCTGATCGGCACACGCCGGGTTGTCACGCAGGCGCTGCATCTGCCAGGTGGTTTCCGCCCACCAGGTGCGCAGCGTGGTACGGCTTTCGCTGTAAACCGCGCTGTCACCGGCACGGATCACAAAGCGATCGCCCGGCTGTGCGCTGCCCAACAGATGCGTCGAGGCGGCAAGGCCGTGATCCGCCAGGATCTGCTCAACCGCCGCGCGATCGGCGGCATTGATCTGGATCACCGCACCCAGCTCTTCGGTAAACAGAGCAGCCAGCGCATCGTTGCCCAGCGAGGCGATATCAACGTCGATACCGCAGTGACCGGCAAACGCCATCTCGGCGAGCGTCACCAACAGACCGCCGTCAGAGCGGTCGTGGTAGGCCAGCAGTTTCTGCTCAGCCACCAGCGCCTGAATCGCATTGAAGAAGCCCGCCAGCTGTGTGGCATCACGCACGTCGGCAGGTCTGTCGCCGAGCTGACGATAGACCTGTGACAGCGCGGTTGCGCCCAGCGTATTCGCGCCGTTGCCCAGGTCAATCAGCAGCAGCAGGTTATCCTGATCAGCCTGCAGCTGTGGCGTGACGGTACGACGAACATCTTCGACGCGAGCAAACGCGGTAATCACCAGCGACAGCGGTGAGGTCATCTCACGCTGTTCGGTGCCTTCCTGCCAGCGGGTTTTCATCGACATCGAATCTTTACCGACCGGGATAGTGATCCCCAGCGCCGGGCAAAGCTCTTCGCCGACCGCTTTCACCGCCGCATATAAACCGGCATCTTCGCCCGGATGACCGGCTGCAGACATCCAGTTAGCCGAGAGTTTCACGCGTTTCAGCGAACCAATCTGCGTTGCCGCCAGGTTAGTCAGTGCTTCACCCACCGCCAGACGGCCCGACGCCGCGAAGTCCAGCAGCGCAACCGGAGAACGTTCGCCCAGGGCAAAGGCTTCGCCGTGGTAGCTGTCGAGACTGGCGGTAGTCACCGCACAGTTGGCAACCGGGATCTGCCACGGGCCGACCATCTGATCGCGCGCTACCATGCCGGTCACGCTGCGGTCACCGATGGTGATCAGGAAGGTTTTCTCCGCTACGGCAGGCAGATGCAGCACGCGATTCACCGCATCGACCAGCGTAATGCCGTCGCGCTGCAGTTCGGTCCCCTGTGCCTGCTGTGTCACCACATCACGCGTCATTTTCGGCGTTTTGCCCAGCAGCACGTCAAGCGGCATGTCGATTGGCTTATTATCGAAATGACTATCTTCCAGGCTCAGGTGCAGTTCTTCGGTCGCTTCACCAATCACCGCGAACGGAGCGCGTTCGCGCTGGCAGATCGCCTCAAACTGTGCCAGCTGATCGGGTGCGACGGCCATCACATAACGTTCCTGTGATTCGTTACACCAGACTTCCAGCGGGCTCATGCCTGGCTCGTCACTCAGGATGTCACGCAGGTTAAACCGGCCACCGCGGCCACCATCGCTAACCAGCTCCGGCATGGCGTTGGAAAGGCCGCCCGCGCCTACGTCGTGAATAAACAGAATCGGGTTCTCATCGCCCAGCTGCCAGCAGCGGTCGATCACTTCCTGGCAACGGCGTTCCATTTCCGGGTTATCACGCTGAACCGAGGCGAAGTCGAGATCGGCATCCGACTGGCCCGAGGCCATGGAGGATGCTGCGCCGCCGCCCAGGCCGATGTTCATAGCCGGTCCACCCAGCACCACCAGCTTCGCGCCGACGGTGATTTCGCCTTTCTGCACATGATCGGCACGGATGTTACCGATGCCGCCCGCCAGCATAATCGGCTTGTGATAGCCGCGCAGCTCGGTGCCGTTGTGGCTGGTGACCTGCTCTTCATAGGTACGGAAGTAGCCGTTCAGCGCCGGACGACCAAATTCATTGTTAAACGCAGCGCCGCCCAGAGGCCCGTCGGTCATGATTTCCAGTGCGCTGACGATGCGCGCCGGTTTGCCGAAATCCTCTTCCCACGGCTGTTCAAAGCCAGGGATGCGCAGGTTAGAAACCGAGAATCCAACCAGGCCCGCTTTGGGCTTGGAGCCGCGTCCGGTTGCGCCTTCATCACGGATCTCACCACCGGAACCGGTCGCGGCGCCTGGCCACGGCGAGATGGCCGTTGGATGGTTATGCGTTTCCACCTTCATCAGGATGTGCGCGGCTTCCTGATGCCAGCGGTATTCGCTCTCGCCGGCGTCAGCAAAGAAGCGGCCAACCTCTGACCCTTCCATCACGGCGGCGTTATCTTTATAAGCAGAGAGCACGAAGTCCGGCGTCTGCTCCATGGTGTTTTTGATCATCTTAAACAGCGACTTCGGCTGTTTCTCGCCGTCGATAATCCAGTCGGCGTTGAAGATCTTGTGACGACAGTGCTCAGAGTTCGCCTGCGCAAACATATAGAGTTCAATGTCGTTGGGATTGCGGCCCAGCGCGGTAAATGCCGCCACCAGGTAGTCAATTTCATCGTCTGCCAGCGCCAGACCCAGCGAGATATTTGCCTGAACCAGCGCCTGACGGCCCTCACCCAGCAGATCGACGCTCTTCACCGGCTGCGGCGTATGGTGCGCAAACAGCTGCTCAGCCTGCGCCAGATCGCTATAGACCGTCTCCATCATCCTATCGTGCAGCAGTGTACCCAGCGTCTGCCACTGCACTTCTGTCAGTTGCGGAGCCTGCACATAAAAAGCCAGACCGCGTTCCAGACGACGTACCTGCGGCAGGCCGCAGTTATGAGCAATGTCGGTGGCTTTGGATGACCAGGGCGAAATGGTACCGGGACGTGGTGTCACCAGCAGCAGACGTCCCTGTGGGGCATGTTCAGCGAGAGAGGGACCATACTTCAGCAGGCGTTGCAGGCGGCTCTGTTCGTCAGCGGTTAAAGGCGTACTGACATCAGCAAAATGGATGTACTCAGCGTAAATATCACTCACCGGCAGATGAGCGTCCTGAAAGCGGGTCAGCAGTTTGTTTACACGAAATGCCGACAGGGCGGGCGAACCACGCAGAATTTCCATTAATAAGTCTCTCGTCAGGGCGCCGGGCGACGCTTGATTGGGCGCAACAGGGAAAACGGGGCGTATTATAGAGAAAGCGACCTCGTGACGAAACCGTTTGCGCACAATTTTTGGCAACCCGGATTTGCCTGAATTTTGCGCAAAAGCTGCTATAAAAGTTGCTCAGTGTGATTTTGTTGCGCAAAATGCCCCTCGCTCTGGGAGTTCAAAGAAGATAAATACTGCCTTTAAAAGACAGAGGCCTTAGAGCCAGCGAGAGATAACTATTTGAAACGCCTAAAATTTAATTATCTGTTTATCGGTCTGGTTGCCGTGCTGTTAGCGTTAGCGCTGTGGCCATCCATTCCCTGGTATGGGGGTGGGCAGGACAGGATTTCACAGATTAAATCACGGGGAGTCCTGCGGGTCAGTACCATCAACTCCCCATTAACGTACTACACAGTTAACCAGTTACCGGCCGGTATGGATTATGAGCTGGCAAAACGCTTCGCCGATTATCTTGGCGTCAAACTGAAGGTGACGGTTCGTCCTAACCTGAGCGATCTGTTTGATGATCTTGACGAGGGTAAAGCCGATTTGCTGGCCGCTGGCCTGAACTACAACAATGAACGCCTGACGCGCTATCAGACCGGGCCAGGTTACTACAACGTTTCACAACAGCTGGTCTATCGCGTGGATAAGCCACGCCCTAAAAACCTCGGTGACTTAAAGGGGCGGCTGACAGTTGCGTCCGGATCGGCCTATCTGTCCACGCTCAAGAGCGCCCGTTCCAATCAGTTCCCCGATCTGGACTGGGCGATCTCCACCGATCAGAGTCCTAAGGCCCTGCTGGAAGCGGTCGCCGACGGCAAGCTCGACTACACCATTGGTGACTCGGTGACCATCGCCCTGCTGCAGCGCATCTATCCGCAGCTGGCGGTGGCGTTCGACGTTACCGATGAAGAGCCGGTGACCTGGTATGTGCGGCACAGCGATGACGACAGTCTGAATGCAGCAATGCTCGACTTTTTTAATGGTATGGGCGAAGAAGGCGCGATGGCGCGGCTGGAGGAGAAATATCTCGGTCACGTCGGTACCTTTGACTATGTTGATACCCGCACATTCCTGCGCGCCATCGACAATACGCTGCCCGACATCAAGCCGCTGTTTGAGAAGTACGCCACCAGCATCGACTGGCGGCTGCTGGCGGCGATCTCTTATCAGGAGTCGCACTGGAACCCGCAGGCTACCTCACCGACCGGCGTGCGCGGCATGATGATGCTGACGCGTAACACCGCTGATAGCCTGGATGTGGGCGATCGAACCGATCCCGAACAGAGCATTCGCGGCGGCAGTCAGTATCTGCAGGATATGATGGCGAAGGTGCCGCAGACCATCCCGGAAGATGAGCGCATCTGGTTTGCGCTGGCAGCTTATAACATGGGTTATGCCCACATGCTTGACGTCCGCAAGCTGACGGCACGCCAGGGCGGTAATCCGGACAGCTGGGCGGATGTGAAGCTGCGTCTGCCCATGTTAAGCCAGAAGCGCTACTACACGCAGACAGCGTATGGCTATGCCCGTGGACATGAAGCCTATAACTACGTGGAGAATATCCGCAAGTATCAGATAAGCCTGGTGGGTTATCTGCAGGAGCAGGAGAAGCGTCTGGCGCGGCAGGCTGAAGCACAGGCCGAACTGGCGAAGGGCTACCCGGCGGTTGAACCGAAGATCGCCATGAACTAACCCTGGCGTTGCGCCTGACGCAGCACTTTTTTCTGCTCACGACGCATACGGAAGAAGTCGCTCAGCATGGCGGCACACTCTTCAGCCAGCACGCCGCTATGCAGTTCAACCTGATGATTCATGCCAGGATGGCCCAGCACATCCAGCAGCGATCCCGCTGCCCCACTTTTAATATCGTGCGCACCATAGACCAGTCGGCTAATACGGCTGTGAACCATGGCACCGGCACACATCACACACGGCTCCAGCGTGACGTAAAGCGTTGTATCCAGCAGGCGGTAATTTTCCAGTATTTTACCGCCCTGCCGCAGCGCCATGATCTCTGCATGCGCGGTCGGATCGTGCTGGCCGATGGGCCGGTTCCAGCCTTCCCCAATCACCCGGTCGTTCTGAACCAGCACGGCCCCCACCGGCACTTCGCCCTGCTCCCAGGCGCGACGCGCCAGGCTCAGCGCGTGGCGCATCCAGTATTCATCTTGTTGTTTCACGCTGACCACTCCGGGCGACTGAAAAGCGGCGCATTATAGCGATCTCTGCGAGCGTGTCGAAACTTATTCCAGCTGCTGCAGTTCACCCGCCGGGGTTACACGCCAGCGATGCTGACAGAAGAACAGTAACGGGTTGTCCTGTTTGCTGTCGCTGTAGCCACTGTAGAGCTGTAACGGCGTGCCGATTTTCTCTTCAAGTTGGGCCACTTTCTCATGACCGAGGCAGCGCATCGCCAGCACACGCCCGCCCCAGCCGCGACGCATCTGACTGGCAATCAGCTTCACGCGTGGCAGAAACGCGGAGTCATAATAGACCTGCTCCACCAGCGACTGTGGCGATCCGGTGATCAGCCAGACGTCAGCGTCATCACTGCCGAGGTAATCCGTCAGACGCTGCTGCACCATCGGAAAGGCCTTTACGCGCAGGCGAAACCACTGGGCAAACTCGGCTTCGAGGCGCAGCAATGTCTGCTCGGAGCGGCCAAAGGTAATTGACCAGAGCAGCAGGCTCATGGGCCAGCGTGCCGCGCGGCCTTTAAACAGCAGACCGATGCCCACCACCGGCAGTAACGGCACCACCAGCAGCAGATTAAGCGGGCGGCGACGCAGCAGATAGCGCATAAAGGTGCCGAACATGTCCTGCTGATGCAAAGTGCCATCGAGGTCGAAAAATACGATGCGACGTTGTGTTCCCCTGGTCAAACAACTCTCCTTAACGGCTGATTCCGGGATGATAAAGAGTAGTGTAGCCATCATCAGGCGGTACGGCGATGACGGTCATTTTTAATTCCGATGACTACAATGCCCGATGAATAGTTTATTCTTCACTGATTATCCCTGAATTACGAGGATTGGGCATGAGTTCATTGCTGCGCATTCGCCAGCTTTATCCACGTCTGGCATTGAACGAGCGTCGGCTGGCGGATTTTTTACTGTCGCAACCCGATCGGGCACGTCATCTGAGTTCGCAAAAGCTGGCGGAAGAGTCGGGCGTCAGCCAGTCGAGCGTGGTGAAATTTGCTCAGAAGCTGGGATATAAAGGCTTTCCGGCGCTTAAGCTGGCTCTGAGTGAGTCACTGGCGGACAAGGATGCCATTACCGTGCATAACCATATTCTCAGCGACGATCCGCTTAAAATGGTGGGCGAAAAGCTGCTGACCGAAAAGCTCTCGGCGATCCGCGCCACGCTGGATATCAATAGCGAAGAGAAGCTCAACGATGTGTTACAGCTGCTGAAAAATGCCCGGCGCATTTTACTGGTCGGCATCGGCGCATCGGGCCTGGTGGCAAAGGACTTCTCCTGGAAGCTGATGAAGATCGGGATTAATGCGGTGGCGGAACAGGACATGCACGCCCTGCTGGCCAGCGTACAGGCGATGGGGCCAGGCGATGTGCTGCTCGCCATCTCCTACACCGGGGAACGGCGCGAGATTAATCTGGCGGCGCAGGAAGCGGTTCAGGTTGGGGCCGATGTGGTGGCGTTTACCGGCTTTACGCCGAACACCCTGCAACAGAGTGCCAGCTACTGTCTCTACACGGTGGCGGAAGAGCAGAGCACCCGCAGCGCGGCAATCTCCTCGACCACAGCGCAGCTGGCCCTGACCGATCTGCTGTTTATGGCGCTGGTGCAAAACGATCCGGAACGTGCGTCGAGTCATATTCGTCACAGCGAAGCGCTGGTGAAAAAGCTGGTCTGATCAGTGGCAGCGCGTATAATACCCGCGTTTTTTCTGTTGTTACCAGGTGGGATAAATGGCGCTGTTGATTACGTCCAGATGCATTAACTGCGATATGTGTGAACCGGAGTGCCCGAACCAGGCGATTTCACTGGGCGATGCGATCTATGAGATTGATGTCAGCCGCTGCACGGAATGCGTCGGGCATTACGAAGCGCCAACCTGTCAGCGGGTCTGCCCCATCGACAACACCATTATCAGTGACCCACAGCACACCGAATCACGCGATGCGCTGTGGGATAAGTTCGTGCTGCTGCACGGCTAGCTTTCAATGATCACCGTGGCGCAGGCGTAGTGACGCTCATCGGCCAGCGTTACGTGAACGTGGTTAACGCCCAGCTTCTCTGCCACGTCAGCGGCCTGCTGAAAGAAGCGTAACCCCGGTTTACCCAGCGCATCGTTGTAAACTTCGAACTGATTAAATGCCAGACCACCGCGAATGCCGGTGCCGAAGGCTTTGGCTGCCGCCTCTTTAACCGCAAAGCGTTTGGCGAGAAAGCGCACCGGCTGTTTGTGCGCCTGATACTGCTGCCATTCGGCTTCACTCAGCACCCGACGCGCCAGCCTGTCGCCGGAGCGCGCTATCACGTCGGCGATGCGTTCAATCTCAACGATGTCGCTGCCCAGACCCAGAATAGCCATCAGCGGCGGGCTTCACGTAGCAGTTGCTTCATCTCTTTGACCGCATCCGGCAGGCCACTCATCACCGCACGGCCGATAATCGCATGGCCGATATTCAGCTCATGCATTTCCGGCAGCGCCGCAATCGGCAGCACGTTATGGTAGGTCAGACCGTGACCGGCATTCACCTTCAGCCCCAGGCTGGCGGCAAAGGTCGCGGCATGGCGAATGCGTGCCAGCTCTGCGTCACGCGCCCTTCCCTCGGGAGCCTCAGCATAAGCGCCGGTATGAATTTCGATGTAAGGCGCACCGGTAGCAACGGCCGCTTCGATCTGGCGGTGGTCGGCATCAATAAACAGTGAAACCAGAATGCCCGCGTCACTCAGCAGTCGTACGGCCGCGTTCATCTTCTCCTGCTGCCCTGCCACATCCAGTCCGCCTTCCGTAGTCACTTCCTGACGCTTTTCCGGCACCAGGCAGCAGAAATGGGGCTGGATATCACAGGCGATGCCGATCATCTCATCAGTGACCGCCATCTCCAGATTCATGCGCGTCTGGATGGTGTCCCGCAGAATTCGCACGTCGCGGTCGGTAATGTGACGGCGATCTTCGCGCAGGTGCACTGTAATGCCGTCTGCGCCTGCCTGCTCGGCGATGAACGCTGCCTGCACCGGATCGGGATAGTTTGTCCCACGGGCGTTACGCACCGTGGCAATGTGATCGATATTGACGCCTAACAGCAACTCAGCCATAACCATCCTCACTTCTTTTCCATCGTGATGTTGAGTGTACCGCGCAACTATAAACCGTCAGTACACCCTGCGCTATTCATCTGCCTGTTCGGGCTTTTTCTTCGGGATAAACTGGCGGAACAGCTCCTGACTTTTCAGCGGCTTGCCACCCAGGTAGGGCTTCAGGGCAATACGGGTAAACCGCTTCGCAGCGCGCAGCGTGTCGGCATCGGGAAACTCACGTTCGCACAGGGCGTGCAACTCACGGCCGGTAAAGCTGCGCTGATTAACCACCAGACTGGCGATAAAGCCACGCTCTTCACGGTAACTGTACGTCATGTCGTCGCTGACCGGCTCGCCGCTGCCGGCACAATGCAGGAAGTCGACGCCGTAGCCCAGGTGACCGAGCAGCGCCAGTTCAAAACGACGCAGTGCCGGTTCGGGCTTGCCGTGCGTTGAGGCTAATGCCTGAAGGCAGTTGAGATAGTCGAAGAAGAGTTCCTGGAAAGGCGATTCCGGCTGCAGTACGCGAGAGACCAGCTCATTGACGTAGAGACCGCAGTAGAGCGTAATGCCGCTGAGCGGTAAAGCCAGCGACACCGCTTCGGCGTTGCGTAGGGTTTTGACGTCCCCGCGCCCGCTCCAGCGAACCAGCAGCGGGGTAAAAGGCTGTAACGCACCTTTCAGCTGGGAGCGCCGCGAGCGTGCGCCCTTGGCCAGCACCCGGACCCGCCCTTCGTTTTCACTGAACAGGTCGAGCAGCAGGCTGGTTTCGCTGAAGGGACGACTATGCAGCACAAAGGCGCGTTGCCAGCCTTCCATTGAATCAGAGATCGTCTGTATAACCCAGGCTGCGCAGCGCTCGTTCGTCATCTGCCCAGCCGGATTTCACTTTCACCCACAGTTCGAGATGCACTTTCGCTTCGAACATCTCTTCCATGTCCCTGCGCGCTTCTGTTCCGATGACTTTGATTTTGGCACCTTTGTTGCCAATCACCATCTTCTTCTGCCCTTCGCGCTCGACCAGAATCAGACCATGGATGTCATAACCGCCGCGTTCGTTGGTCACGAAGCGCTCAATCTCCACGGTGACCGAGTAAGGCAGTTCAGCGCCCAGGAAGCGCATCAGTTTTTCACGGATCATCTCTGACGCCATGAAACGCTGAGAGCGATCGGTGATGTAATCTTCCGGGAAGTGATGATCGGCCTGCGGCAGATGCTTGCGGGTAATCGCCGCAATGGTATCGACGTTTTTGCCGCTCTCCGCAGAGATTGGCACGATATCAAGGAAGTTCATCTGCTGGCTGAGGAACTGCAGATGCGGCAGCAGAATGGTTTTATCCTGGATGTTGTCGACTTTATTCACAGCCAGCACAACCGGCACTTTATTGTCGCGCAGTTTGTTTAACACCATCTCATCATCTGGCGTCCAGCGGGTACCTTCAACGACGAAGATCACCAGCTCTACGTCGCCAATTGAACTGCTGGCTGCGCGGTTCATCAGACGGTTAATGGCGCGCTTCTCTTCCATGTGCAGTCCGGGGGTATCGACGTAAATCGCCTGATAGTTGCCCTCAGTATGAATGCCCATGATGCGGTGGCGCGTGGTTTGCGGCTTACGCGAGGTGATCGACACCTTCTGCCCCAGCAACTGGTTCAGTAAGGTGGATTTACCGACGTTCGGTCGGCCAACAATCGCGACAAAGCCGCAATAAGTAACGTTTTCGCTCATTCGAGTCCTGAATTGTTCAGCGCCTGATGCGGCGCCGAAGAGTGCTATTTGAGTCATGTGTCATTCAGCGTCTTCTGACGCCGGGATAGAGCTGTCAGAGGGTGATTGATTCAGCGCCGGTCCGGCACTGTCACCCCGACAGACCTATTCGAGACCTAATTTTATCAGTGCCTGTTCAGCCGCTGCCTGCTCGGCTTTACGACGGCTGGAGCCGACGCCGACGACCGGCTCGGCCATGCCACTCACCTGACAGTGAATGGTAAATTCCTGATCGTGGGCTTCGCCACGCACCTGCACCACCAGATAACTTGGCAGCGGCAGATGACGTCCCTGCAGATACTCCTGCAGGCGCGTTTTGGGATCTTTTTGTTTGTCGCCAGGACTGATTTCATCCAGGCGCGTCTGATACCAGTCGAGGATCAGCTGCTCTACCCGCTCGATGCTGCTGTCGAGGAAGATGCCTCCAATCAGCGCTTCCACCGTATCCGCCAGGATCGATTCGCGACGGAAACCGCCGCTTTTCAGCTCACCCGGCCCTAAGCGCAGGCACTCGCCAAGATCAAATTCGCGAGCCATTTCAGCCAGCGTATTGCCACGCACCAGCGTGGCACGCATGCGGCTCATGTCACCTTCATCAACACGCGGGAAGCGGTGATAAAGGGCATTCGCAATCACATAGCTAAGAATAGAATCGCCCAGAAATTCCAGGCGCTCGTTGTGCTTACTGCTGGCGCTGCGGTGAGTCAGGGCCTGCTGTAACAGTTCCGAATGAGTAAAAGTGTAGCCCAGTTTGCGCTGAAGCTTGTTAATCAGGATGGGGTTCATGCGATTCCAGTTCTTTGTTGCGTCTGTGACTCTGCATACCAAACGGGGCTGGCAGTCCAACACGTTCCGTTTGGTGTGCAGTGGCCTCCCTGAGGAGGCCACCCGATTTGCCTGTTAATCAGACAAAATTATTAGTGGATACCGCCGATGCGACTGAATCGCACGCCGGTTGGCCACTGACCTTCTTGTTTCTCAAAGCTCATCCAGATAGCGACCGCTTTGCCGACCAGATTACGCTCAGGGACAAAGCCCCAGTAGCGGCTGTCGGCGCTGTTATCACGGTTGTCGCCCATCATGAAGTATTGCCCTTTCGGCACGACCCAGCTCGCCTGCGGCTGACCCGGCTGCTGATAATACATGCCTGCCTGACTCTGCGCTTCGTTAACCAGCAGAATGTCATGCGTCACGTTACCGATTGTCTCTTTGCGGGTTCCCAGGCGCAGACCACCGCGCAGGGTATCGCCCTGTGGCACCTGATAAAAACCGTTGCCGGTTTCGTTGCCATCAAAGCCGCTAAAGGTCTGAATAAAATTGCTTGGCTCAACGTCGGTGTAAGTCACTGCTAACGCTGTGTCGCAGGCTTTATCATCACCACAGGTCGGTTTCACCGTCAGCGTTTTGCTGTAAGGATCATAGATGACTTTATCGCCTGGCAGGCCAATAACGCGCTTAATGTAGTCCAGGCTCGGATCTTTCGGGTATTTAAATACCGCAATGTCGCCACGCTTCGGCTGACCGGTTGGGATCAGCGTCGTCTGGGTAATCGGATCTTTAATGCCGTAAGCAAACTTCTCCACCAGGATAAAGTCGCCAATCAGCAGTGTTGGCATCATCGAGCCAGAGGGAATCTGGAACGGTTCGTAAATAAACGAACGCACGATGAAAACCACGGCCAGCACCGGGAATACAGACGCGGTGGTCTCAACCCAGCCTGGCTGTGAAGAGACTTTCGCCAGCGTTTTGCTGTCAAGCGCGTTACCGGTCTGGGCCTGCGCCGCCGCCTGTTTCGCGCGACGCTCGGGTGCCCATTTGAAACGATCAATTACCCAGACGATGCCAGTAATCAGCGTCGCTATCGCCAGAATCAGGGCGAACATATTAGCCATTGGAAATCCTTATTTGCTGTCCTTACCGACATGCAGAATGGCGAGGAACGCTTCCTGTGGCAGCTCAACGTTACCAACCTGCTTCATACGCTTCTTACCATCTTTCTGTTTCTGCAACAGTTTCTTCTTACGACTGACGTCACCGCCATAACACTTGGCGAGAACGTTTTTACGCAGCTGTTTAACGGTTGAACGCGCGATAATGTGGTTACCAATCGCAGCCTGAATCGCAATATCAAACTGCTGACGCGGGATGAGCTCTTTCATTTTCTCAACCAGATCGCGGCCGCGATAAGGCGCATTGTCGCGGTGGGTAATCAGCGCCAGCGCATCCACACGTTCAGAGTTAATCAGTACGTCGACGCGCACCATGTCTGAAGGCTGGAAACGTTTGAAGTTGTAATCCAGCGAGGCATAACCGCGCGAGGTAGATTTCAGACGGTCAAAGAAGTCGAGGACCACTTCTGCCATCGGAATTTCATACGTCAGTGCAACCTGATTGCCGTGGTAAACCATGTTGGTCTGCACGCCACGCTTCTCAATACAGAGCGTGATAACGTTGCCCAGATACTCCTGCGGCAGCAGCATGTGACATTCCGCGATCGGCTCACGCAGTTCTTCGATGTTATTCAGTGGCGGCAGCTTGGATGGGCTGTCGACATGAACAATTTCGCCGCCGGTGGTCACGACTTCATACACTACCGTCGGTGCAGTGGTAATCAGATCGAGGTCGTATTCGCGCTCCAGACGCTCCTGGATGATTTCCATGTGCAGCAGACCGAGGAAGCCACAGCGGAAACCAAAGCCCAGCGCCGTTGAGCTTTCTGGCTCATAGAACAGCGAGGCATCGTTCAGACTCAGCTTGCCAAGCGCATCACGGAACGCTTCATAGTCGTCAGAGCTGATCGGGAACAGACCGGCATAAACCTGCGGCTTCACTTTTTTAAAGCCTGGCAGCGCTTTGTCTGCCGGGTTGCGGGCGGTGGTCAGGGTATCCCCCACCGGTGCGCCGAGGATATCTTTAATGGCGCAGACCAGCCAGCCGACTTCACCGCAGTTCAGTTCATTACGATCGACACGTTTCGGGGTAAAGATACCCAGGCGATCAGCGTTATAGACCTGGCCGGTGCTGAGGACTTTGATCTTGTCACCTTTACGCATGGTGCCGTTTTTCACACGCACCAGCGAGACAACGCCCAGGTAGTTATCAAACCAGGAATCGATAATCAGCGCCTGCAGCGGGCCTTCCGGATCGCCTTCCGGCGGCGGAATATCGCGCACTAAGCGTTCCAGCACGTCCGGAACGCCGACGCCGGTTTTAGCGGAGCAGCGCACCGCATCAGCCGCATCAATGCCGACGATATCTTCAATCTCCTGCGCAGCGCGATCGGGGTCGGCGGCCGGCAGGTCAATTTTGTTCAGAACCGGCACTACTTCCAGATCCATCTCCATCGCGGTGTAGCAGTTCGCCAGTGTCTGCGCTTCAACACCCTGACCCGCATCCACCACCAGCAATGCACCTTCGCAGGCAGCCAGTGAGCGGGAAACTTCATAAGAGAAGTCTACGTGGCCCGGAGTATCGATGAAATTGAGCTGGTAAGTTTCGCCGTCTTTCGCGTGGTAATCGAGTGTGACGCTCTGTGCTTTGATAGTAATGCCACGCTCCCGCTCCAGATCCATAGAGTCAAGAACCTGCGCAGCCATTTCACGGTCAGAGAGGCCACCGCAGATCTGAATAAGGCGGTCAGAGAGCGTAGATTTACCATGGTCGATATGAGCGATGATGGAGAAATTTCTTATGTGCTTCATTTATAGGGATATCTTCGCTTAAAATTCAGTTGAAAATCTGAGCACAGACACATTCAGGAAGATCGCTCTTTACCCACAATCCTGTCAGCCTCATTAATGACGACGCATATTACACTGTTAACGCCGCGCATAAAAGAATGGAACGTGGTGGAAGCGAAACAGATATCTGCGCAAGGCAGAACGGACAAAGGCCGCGGGATGCGCGGCCTGGACGTACATTACGCTTCGCTTTCAACACGCAGCGCATCGGGAGGGAGGGCAATGTTCAGAATGACCGGCTGAAAGGCTTCGCGATCGCCAAATTTCATTGAAACGCCTTTCGCGACAATAAAACCGCCGATGCCGCCCAGCAGTGCGCCACAGGCGGCCGCCAGATCGCTGCTGAACAGCGACTGAAACAATCCGGCAACCACAAACAGGCCAAACAGCGGCGTCATATAGACCAGCAGCGCCGAACCCAGCAGGCTGCTCTCTTTGATGCCTAACTCAATGCGCTGTCCCGGCTGCAGCGGCTTGCTGCTGGCAATCTGCATCACGTGAGCATTCTTCGGACCGAGTTTGTTCAGCATATGGCTGCCACAGCCTTTGCGTGCCTGGCAGCTGTTGCAGGACGTTTTTGCTTCAGTGTGCAGTGTGGCAATGCCATCCTGCCATGCCACCACGGTGGCCCATTCTCTCATCATTTTTGTGACCCCAGGTCGATGCTGTCCGCAATACGTTTTGCGGTTGAGGGCGGTAATTCGCCGATCACCGCAATTTCGTTATTATTGCGCACAACGGTCTGGACCGTACGACGCCCAGTGCGCAATGTCTGGGTTGTGCTGCTTTTATCAGCTGGCGTCACGTTGATCGCGAAACTAAACAGACCATCGCTGTAGAGCTTCGACTCAATATTTTTGTTCAGCCCCGGCAGCGTGCGACGATTCTGCGACACCAGCGACATGCCTGCGGGTATCCAGCCTGGCTGCCAGGCGACGGTAACTGCGTCCCCTTTCGGCACGGACAGCGACGGTGGCAGATTCGCTTTCTCCAGCCCCTGCATCAGATTGCGCACCCCTTCATCCACCGCAAAGCTGATAACGCGGAACTGCTCCAGCGTTTCACCGTCACGATCGAGCAGGTCGATGCGCAGCGGCAGCTTGGTATCGACATCCAGCCAGACCACATAGCTGTAACGCGTACCATCGCGTGACACGATGCGCAATACATCACACATCTGATCGGCAATGCGCGAGCGTCCCACGGTAATAAAATCGTAGGCAGTGGCGAGTTTGGTGAAGTCAGCAAAAATCACTGACGGCAAAGCGTCAATAATGTGATTGCCAGGGAGCGAAAAGGGATCAAGGCCGGGTTCGAAGTAGCTGATATCGTTGCCACGCTGGATCACTTCCCGACGTGGCCCGTCCATCTGCAACAGCTGCGCGAATATCCGGTTATCGATCACAGCATGACGATAACGCAGCGATTCAATGCCAATGCGCGAGACGTTGATATAGGCAAATTCGTAGTTAAGGTTCTGACTTGCCTGCTCCATCTGCTGCAATAGCGCCCCGGACGCAGTAGTTTGCGCCGGGGCGGCAGATGACCACAACAGGCTGCCTGTCAGCAGGCTAACAGCATACCAAAACGGCTTCATTACTGCTGCTGCTGTCCTAATGACTGGTTTCCGGGAACATCAACCTGCGCCTGTTTTGGCGCATCGGTTTCAAACTGCAGCTGATCAGCATGCAGACGACGTTGCAGTTCATAGTCCTGCAGCATGGCGTTCACGCGACGACGCTGATCCTGAACCTGCTGATTAGAGCTGTTGGTGTCAAAGGCATCAGACGGCACACCCAGGCTCACAGGTGAAGCTTTACCCATCATCGGCAGCGTATTAAACACCGGAGAGTCAGAGGTCTGCGTGGCGCTACCCTGCGGCTGGTTGTAGTGCTGAACACCCACGATCACGGCCAGTGACACACAGGCAGCTACGCCTACCTGAGTCAGTTGCGCAGCCCACGGGCGCGCTTTTTTCCAGAACGGCATCTTTTCCCAGCGGGAAGGTTCTGGCTGAGCTTCAGGGATCAGCGTGGTAACCGTACGCAACGGTTCTTTTTCGATAGCAGCAGCGACGCGCGCAGAGATATCAAAATGCAGGACATCGCCCACATCACCGCGCATGGTATCGCGAATCAGGTGATAGCTCGCCCAGCTTTTCTGTAGTTCTGCGTCCTTAGACAAGGCGGAAAACAGCTCGTTATCTAAGGTCTCACCATCCATTAAAGCGGAAAGTTTTTCTTTCTGCATGCCTATGTACCCTTCCAGTAGCCGTTATCACTAACGTTGGATAAGCGGTTGAACTTTGTTATCAATGGCCTCTCGCGCACGAAAGATACGTGATCGAACAGTGCCTACCGGGCAATCCATAATGACGGCGATCTCTTCATAACTCAGACCGTCCAGTTCCCTGAGGGTGATTGCCATACGCAAGTCCTCGGGTAGCGCCTCGATGGTACGAAAGACAATTTGTTTCAATTCGTCAGACAACATTAAGTTCTCAGGGTTCGAAATTTCTTTTAATGCACCCGCACTTTCGAAATTTTCTGCGTCAATCGCATCCACATCGCTGGATGGCGGACGACGCCCCTGAGCAACCAGGTAATTTTTCGCTGTGTTTACCGCAATGCGGTACAGCCAGGTATAAAACGCGCTATCGCCCCGGAAAGAGTCCAGTGCGCGATACGCTTTAATAAACGATTCCTGTACTACATCAGGTACGTCGCCCGAGGGAACATAGCGTGAAACCAAACTCGCCACTTTATGCTGGTAACGAATCACCAGTAAGTTGAACGCTTTTTGATCTCCCTTCTGTACCCGCTCGACAAGGACCTGATCCGTTAACTGCTCGCTCATCCGAGGTAATGTCTCCCCAAATTTTTCATATGCATAAAGTAACTGCCAGCACATCTCATGTTTCTGAGCAAGCATGCGCTTAGAGTTGTGATGTGGTGCGAAGTTCACTTCCCGCCGTGATATTTACCGCTCCGATGGAGATAACACAGGTTGTTCGTTTTCGTTCAGTGTCAGGAGCGTAAATCGCAGGCAGAGTAACCTATGACAACAGCTTTTTCATCATTAAATCCTTTAGGTTTAATAAGTTTGCTATAAAAAACCACGGCTGAAGCGGCATGTTTTTAACTTACTGATTATAGGTGACTTTAGATAATTGTCAGATTAACGCGCGCACCTCATGTTTAAAATACTTCACAGAACTCCCTGTTAGGCTTATGCTCAGGCCTGGTCTTGTTTAGTAAATTAAACACTATGATGAATGCGAACCCGGATTATCAGTGTGATGTGTTGATTGTGGGCAGCGGTGCGGCTGGACTGTCGCTGGCGTTACGGCTGGCAAAACAGTATCAGGTGACCGTTCTCAGTAAAGCGCAGGTCAATGAAGGGTCAACCCTTTATGCGCAGGGCGGTATTGCTGCGGTATTTGATGAGACGGACAGCATCGAGTCACATATCGAAGACACGCTGATTGCCGGCGCGGGATTATGCGACCGTGAGGCCGTGTCGTTTATTGCCAGTAATGCCCGGCATTGTGTGCAGTGGCTGATCGACAACGGCGTTGCGTTTGATCTCGATCCGCAGGCGGCGGGTGACATGCGCTATCACCTGACGCGCGAAGGCGGCCACAGTCATCGCCGCATTCTGCACAGTGCTGACGCCACCGGCCATGCGGTAGAAACCACGCTGGTGAGCCAGGCATTAAGCCACCCTAACATCCGGATTCTGGAGCGCACCAACGCGGTCGATCTGATTCTTTCAGATAAAATCGGCCTGCCTGGCGCTCGGCGAGTGGTGGGTGCGTGGATCTGGAATCGCAATCGCGAGCAGGTCGAAACCTGTCGGGCGCGGGCCGTCGTCGTTGCAACGGGCGGGGCCGCCAAAGTCTATCAATATACTACTAACCCTGACATCGCCTCTGGTGATGGCATCGCGATGGCGTGGCGCGCGGGTTGCCGGGTAGCCAATCTGGAATTTAACCAGTTTCATCCGACCTGCCTGTTTCATCCGCAGGCGCAGAATTTCCTGTTAACCGAAGCGTTACGCGGAGAAGGTGCCTGGCTGTTACGTCCCGATGGCAGTCGTTTTATGCCCGACTTCGATGAACGCGCCGAACTGGCCCCGCGCGATATTGTTGCCCGCGCTATCGATCACGAGATGAAACGGCTGGGTGTGGACTGTATGTATCTGGATATCAGCCACCAGCCTGAAGAATTTGTGCGCGCACACTTCCCGATGATCTATGAGAAGTTGCTGGCCTTTGGCTTTGACCTGACCAAAGAGCCGATTCCGATCGTGCCCGCCGCGCACTACACCTGCGGTGGCGTCGTCGTCGATCAGCACGGTCAGACCGACGTCAGTGGCCTGTATGCCATTGGTGAAGTGAGTTATACCGGCCTGCATGGCGCTAACCGCATGGCCTCCAATTCGCTGCTGGAGTGTCTGGTGTATGGCTGGTCCGCGTCAGAGGAGCTGATGCGTACCCTGCCCGGCATTGAAGCCGTCACTGCCCTTCCTGCATGGGATGAGAGTCAGGTTGATGACGCCGATGAACGCGTAGTAATCCAGCATAACTGGCACGAGTTACGGTTATTCATGTGGGATTACATGGGAATCGTCCGCACCACCCGGCGGCTGGAACGGGCGTTACGCCGCATCAATCTGCTTCAGCAGGAGATCGATGAGTATTATCACCACTTCCGCCTCTCCAATAATCTGCTGGAGCTGCGGAATCTGGTGCAGGTCGCTGACCTGATGGTGCGCTGCGCGCTGGAGCGAAAAGAGAGTCGCGGCCTGCACTATATCCGTGACTATCCGGACTTGCTGCCAGAAGCGCTGCCGACTATTCTGACCCCGCTGGGTTACATGAAGAGGTAAAAGTCCTGCGTCAGGCTACACCACTCATCGGAATAGCGGGTGTCTGGTGCGCGGATTGCGAGACGCTCCAGCAGCGTTTCCCCAGCCTGCGGCGACAGACCCAGTACGACGCGGTGCGGCGGACGATGGGCATATTCCGCCACGTCCAGCCGGAAACGCAGATGCCAGCCATCGGCCTGCGCCAGGGTGATAAACGTCTGCCCAATATCGACGGGCAGCACCACGCAGAACATCCCCTCTTCTTCAATTAATAAGGCTGCACTGCGTAACAGCGTCTGATGATCGAGCGAGGCTGTCGCGCGTGCATTGTCCCGTGCCACGGTAGAACAGGCTACGCCCGGCGTAAAATAAGGGGGATTGCTGACAATCAGCGAGTAACGTTTATCGCACTGCTCAGCCCAGCTGGCGATATCCTGCTGATGAACCTGAATACGTTCAGGCCACGGCGACTGCTGCATATTCTTCTGCGCCTGCTGTGCGGCTTCAGGTTCTAACTCCACCGCATCGATTTGGACCTGTGACGGCGTGCGCTGCGCCAGCATCAGTGCGATTAATCCGCTGCCACTGCCAATATCCAGAATGCGTCTGACTCCGGCGACCGGCGCCCAGGCACCAAGCAGAATGGCATCGGTGCCCACTTTCATCGCACAGCGATCGTGGGCAACAAAAAATTGTTTAAAGGTAAATCCGTTCTTGTTTAACTGAGGCCGTTCACGCGGCTTATCCTGCATCATTCGTCACTACCATCGTTTTTTCCTGCCGCACGGCAGCGCATGAGTGTAACGTGACGACAGTGGGAATTCACGCAGCAGACAACCCCAGGCGCAGCGGAAACGGATTAACAGATGAAGATTCAGTCTGATCTGTCTATAATCAGCGCCCCAAACTGAGGTAGACCATGACAGTAACCACATTTTCCGAACTCGAACTCGACGAAAGCCTGCTACAAGCGTTGCAGGAAAAAGGCTTTACGCGCCCAACAGTGATCCAGGCTGCTGCAATTCCGCCCGCGCTGGAGGGCCGTGACGTTCTGGGTTCGGCACCTACAGGAACCGGGAAAACCGCCGCGTATCTGTTACCGGCGCTGCAGCACCTGCTTGATTTTCCGCGCAAGAAATCCGGGCCGCCACGCATCCTCATTGTGACCCCGACCCGTGAACTGGCGATGCAGGTTGCCGATCATGCGCGTGAGCTGGCGAAACATACGCATCTGGACATCGCCACGATCACCGGCGGCGTGGCTTACATGAACCATGCCGAAGTCTTCAGCGAAAACCAGGATATCGTGGTCGCGACCACCGGACGTCTGCTGCAGTACATCAAAGAAGAGAACTTTGACTGCCGCGCCGTAGAAACGCTGGTGCTGGATGAAGCGGACCGCATGCTTGATATGGGCTTTGCTCAGGATATCGAAACCATCGCGGCTGAAACGCGCTGGCGCAAGCAAACCATGCTGTTTTCCGCCACGCTGGAAGGCGACAATATCCGTGAC
The DNA here is from genome assembly GCF_015654165.1 of Pantoea sp. SM3640. NCBI lineage: Bacteria > Pseudomonadati > Pseudomonadota > Gammaproteobacteria > Enterobacterales > Erwiniaceae > Pantoea > Pantoea sp. SM3640. The sequence goes on along the minus strand of NZ_CP064872.1, from coordinate 805,396 downwards.
TTCGCCGAACGTCTGCTGAACGAACCGGTTGAACTGGAAGCGGATCCGAGCCGTCGCGAGCGCAAAAAGATCCAGCAGTGGTACTACCGCGCTGATGATCTGCAGCATAAAACCAAATTACTGATTCATCTGCTGAAGCAGCCGGATGTAACGCGCAGCATTGTGTTCGTACGTAAGCGTGAACGTCTGCATGAACTGGTGAGCTGGCTGCACGAAGCGGGGATTCGTAGCAGCTATCTTGAAGGTGAAATGGTGCAGGCCAAGCGTAACGAAGCGATTAAGCGTCTGAGTGAAGGCCGCGTAAACGTGCTGGTAGCAACGGATATCGCCGCGCGCGGCATCGATGTTGAAGATGTCAGCCACGTCTTCAACTATGATATGCCGCGTACCGCCGACACCTATCTGCACCGCATCGGTCGTACCGGTCGTGCGGGGCGTAAAGGCATCGCCATTTCGCTGGTTGAAGCGCATGACTTCGTGCTGCTGGGCAAAATAACACGCTACGTGAACGAGCCGATCAAAGCGCGTGTGATTGATGAGCTGCGTCCTGAGACGCGTGCGCCTGGTGCTAAAACCACGGGTAAACCGTCGAAAAAGGTGCTGGCAAAGCGTGCAGAGAAGAAAGCGAGCGAAACAGAAAAACCGCGCGTGAAAAAACGCCATCGTGATGCCAAAAATGTCGGCAAACGCCGCAAGGCAAGCGGCACTACGCCAGCTAACGAGAATGCGGAATAAAACATCACACGCATAAAAAAATCGCCTCACAAGAGGCGATTTTTTTTATCTGATAATCAGTTACGGCCTTTTCAGAATGTTTTTTCTGCCAGTTCCCTTTCTTCACAACACTGGCATCAGCATGCCGGGTAATTAACTGCTTATCTCTTTCATAATACGAATAAAAATTGCTGTGTGTGCTTTGCGCTAATTTTCAGCGCCCGATAATTCAGGCGGCTTACAAACTTTCGGTAAAGGTACGGGTGATCACGTCGCGTTGTTGCTCTGGCGTCAGTGAGTTAAAACGCACGGCATAGCCTGAAACACGAATGGTCAGCTGCGGGTAGTTTTCAGGATGTTTTACCGCATCTTCCAGTGTTTCGCGACGCAGAACGTTGACGTTCAGATGCTGTCCGCCTTCAACGCGGACCTGAGGTTTGATTTCAACCGGCACTTCACGGTAAGCGAATTCGCCCAGTTCGCTGATGGCGACAACCTGATCTTCTTCATAGCCCGCTTTTGCACACAGGCAACGCGCTTCAGTTTTCTCTTCATCCAGCAGCCAGAAAGAGTTCAGAAGTTGTGAATTGTTAGTTTGAGTGATCTGGATACCAGTGATCATGATTGCGTCTCCCAGATAATACGTGAATAAATCAAATTTGAGGCCCCGGTATACCATCGTTCATTCGACACAGCCTTGACCTGTATCAATATTAATCAGCCATTCAGCGCGCTTTTTAGCTAACCCATTGATCTCAAAATGCCTGCCAGCTAAAAATAATTTTTATTTTTCAAATTATTTTTGCCTTCAGGTCATCGGCAGGAACGGCTAAGCTTACTCCACTAACGTTAAGGGAGTTAAACATGGCTGAAAAGCTGACCTGGCACGACGTGCTGGCTGAAGAGAAAGAGAAACCCTATTTTATTGAGACGCTGAAGCAGGTCGCCGATGAACGTGCCGCGGGCATAACCGTCTATCCACCGCAGAAAGATGTGTTCAATGCGTTTCGCCTGACGGAACTGGGTGACGTCAACGTCGTGATTCTGGGGCAGGATCCCTATCACGGTCCAAATCAGGCGCACGGGCTGGCTTTCTCGGTGCTGCCGGGCGTTCAGGTACCGCCCTCACTGCAGAATATCTATAAAGAGCTGATGCAGGATATTCCCGGCTTCCAAAAACCCGATCACGGCTTTCTTGAGAGCTGGGCAAAACAGGGGGTGATGTTGCTGAACACGGTGTTAACGGTTGAGGCGGGTAAAGCCCATTCCCATGCTCGTTTTGGCTGGGAGACCTTTACGGACAACGTGATTGCGGCGATTAACCAGCACTGTGAAGGGGTGATTTTCCTGCTATGGGGCTCACATGCGCAGAAGAAAGGCAGCATTATCGATCGCAAGCGCCATCATGTGCTGCAGGCGCCGCACCCCTCGCCGCTCTCCGCGCACCGTGGATTTTTCGGCAGCAAACACTTCTCAACGACCAATGAACTGCTGAGCGCTGCCGGTAAAAAGCCGGTGGACTGGACACCGGTCTTACCTGAATAGCGCCCAAACGCACACGGCCGCGTCAGTGCGCGGCCGTGTAACAGGATTCAGGTTGAATCAGCTTTTAGCTTTAGAAACCGCAACCATCGCCGGGCGCAGCAGGCGGCCATTCAGCGTATAGCCACGCTGCATCACCAGCATGACATGGTTTGGTTCAAATTCTTCAGACTCCATCATCGACATCGCCTGATGGACTTCAGGGTTGAATGGCACGCCGGTTTCGCCGACCACTTCGACACCGAACTTACGCACGGCACCGAGCAGGCCCTTCAGTGTCAGTTCAATCCCTTCGATCATGGATGCCAGCTGTGGATCCTCTTTATTGGCCACTTCCAGCGCACGTTCCAGGCTGTCGATGACCGGGAGCAGTTCGTTGGCAAACTTCTCCAGCGCAAACTTGTGCGCCTTCTCAACGTCCATCTCAGCACGACGACGAATGTTCTCTACCTCAGCCTGCGCACGCAATTGGGCATCGCGTACACCGGTCTGCGACTGCGCTAATTCAGCTTCGAGCTGAGCAATACGCTCATCACGCGGATCCACCTCTGCTGCTGTCTCCGCTTCCTGAGGTTGCTGCTGATCCTGCTGAATTTCGTCTGAGACTTGCTCGTTTGGGGTGTTCTGTTCTTTACTACTCATGAATTTCTCCGCGTTTTGCACATTCATTTCGCTGGTTGGCTTATTATGGGGATTGGTATGACGGATTCAAGGGAACCTATCACATTGCCTTGCCGTTTTGGCTTATAAGGAACACCGACCAGATGAACAAACACTTTAACTGCATTGGTATCGTGGGTCATCCGCGCCATCCCACCGCGTTAACCACGCATGAGATGCTCTGGCGCTGGCTGACAGCCAAAGGTTATCAAGTGATCGTTGAGAAGCAGATTGCGCAGGAGCTGTCGCTTCACGACGTGCAGACCGGCACGCTGGCGGAGATTGGTCAGCAGGCTGATTTAGCTGTCGTCGTGGGCGGTGACGGTAACATGCTGGGCGCAGCGCGAGTGCTGGCGCGCTATGATATCAAAGTGATTGGCATTAACCGCGGTAACCTCGGTTTTCTCACCGACCTTGACCCGGACAATGCGCAGCAACAGCTGGATGAGGTGCTTCAGGGTAACTATTTCGTCGAGAGCCGCTTTCTGCTGGAAGCGCAGGTGTGCAAATCTGACTGCTCACCACGCATTGGCTCCGCCATCAACGAAGTGGTGCTGCATCCCGGTAAAGTCGCGCACATGATCGAATTTGAAGTCTACATTGATGAAGTGTTCGCCTTTTCCCAGCGCTCTGATGGGCTGATTATTTCGACCCCCACCGGCTCTACCGCCTATTCCCTCTCTGCGGGTGGACCGATTCTGACGCCATCACTCGAAGCGATTGTGCTGGTGCCAATGTTCCCGCATACGCTGTCAGCGCGGCCACTGGTCATTAACAGCAGCAGTACCATTCGTCTGCGCTTTTCTTCACGTCGTAGCGACCTGGAAATCAGCTGTGACAGCCAGATTGCGCTGCCAATTCAGGAAGGTGAGGATGTACTGATTCGGCGCAGTGCCGGTCATCTTGATTTAATTCACCCTAAAAACTACAACTATTTCAATACGCTGAGTTCAAAACTGGGCTGGTCAAAAAAATTGTTCTGAAAACCGGCCTCACCTCTTTACTGGATAAAAAACCAGTTTATACTGTATGAAAAACCATATGTGTTTATTCGTACAGGTGAACCTATGCTGGCCCAACTGACCATCAGTAATTTCGCTATCGTTCGTGAGCTCGACATTGATTTCCAACGCGGCATGACGGCAATCACTGGTGAAACCGGTGCCGGTAAGTCTATCGCGATTGATGCACTGGGATTATGTCTGGGCGGTCGTGCCGATGCCGACATGGTGCGTCAGGGTGCCAGCCGGGCCGACCTCTGCGCCCGCTTCCAGCTTAAGTCCTCCCCTTCTGCTCAGCGCTGGCTGATGGATAATCAACTCGACGACGGCAATGAGTGCCTGCTGCGCCGGGTGATCAGTGCTGATGGTCGTTCCCGTGGTTTTATCAATGGCACGGCGGTACCACTTTCTCAGTTGCGCGATCTCGGCCAGCTGCTGATCCAGATCCACGGTCAGCATGCCCACCAGCTTCTGCTCAAACCCGATCATCAGAAGCATCTGCTGGATGCCTATGCCGGTCACGACGATCTCCTGCAGCAAATGCGCGGCAGTTATCACACCTGGCACCAGAGCTGTCGCACACTCGCGCTGCATCAGCAGCAAGCGCAGGAGCGCGAATCACGTCGCGAGCTGTTGCAGTATCAACTGAAAGAGCTGAACGAGTTCGCGCCGCAGCAGGGCGAATATGAGCAGATTGACGAAGAGTACAAGCGCCTGGCCAACAGCGGACAGCTGCTGTCGACCAGCCAGCAGGCGCTGCAGCTGTTAGCAGACAGCGATGACAATAATCTCAACAGTCTGCTCTACACCGCGCGTGAGATGATTTCCGAACTGACCTCGCTGGATGAGAAACTGAACGGCGTTCATAACCTGCTGGAAGAGGCGGCGATTCAGCTGAGCGAAGCCAGCGACGAACTGCGTCACTACTGCGACAGCCTTGATCTGGACCCCAATCGCCTGTACGAACTGGAAAAGCGTATTTCTCGCCAGATTGCGCTGGCGCGTAAGCATCACGTCACGCCAGAAGCGCTGCCTGAACTGCATCAGCAGCTGCTGGCGGAAGCAGAGCTACTCTCACAGCACGAAAGCGATCAGGAAAGCCTGCAATCGCTGGTGGGTGAACATTACCAGGCGGCACTGCAAAGTGCAGAGCAGCTGCATCAGCAGCGCAGCCACTTTGCTGATGAACTGCAGCAGCTGATTACGCAGAGTATGCATCTGCTCTCAATGCCACACGGCCAGTTTAAAATCGCGCTGACCTTTAATCCGGATCAGCTGACGGCAGATGGCGCGAGCCGCGTCGATTTCCAGGTGACCACCAACCCAGGTCAGCCACTGCAGCCGTTAGGCAAAGTCGCTTCGGGCGGTGAACTGTCTCGTATCGCGCTGGCGATTCAGGTGATCACCGCGAAGAAAATGGAAACGCCGGCGATGATTTTCGATGAAGTCGATGTCGGGATCAGCGGCCCGACCGCTGCCGTCGTCGGTAAACTGCTGCGTCAGTTGGGTGAATCGACCCAGGTCATGTGTGTCACCCACCTGCCGCAGGTTGCCGGTTGCGGACATCAGCACTTCTATGTCAGCAAAGAGACCGATGGCGCGATGACCGAAACCCATATGCAGCCGCTGGACAAGCGAGCGCGTCTGCAGGAACTGGCGCGACTGCTGGGCGGCAGCGAGGTGACACGCAATACCCTGGCCAACGCAAAAGAACTTTTAGCCGCATAGCAGCGCACTTTTTTAACGTACCGTGGTCATATGCTTGCTCTGTAGAGGTTTCCAACGGCGAAAAGGTTTATTATCATCGGCACTTATGTTGTCAGAGTAATAAAGTCTGCCGCAGGCAGAGTTCAGATTTTGATGGCAAGAAAGCCGCCTGTTAAAGGCGTTTGGCCCCGGAAAAGGAATGTATAGATGCGCTGTAAAACGCTGACTGCCGCGGCAGTGGTAATGTTGATGATGACCGCCGGATGTTCCACCTTAGAGCGCGTGGTCTATCGTCCTGATATCAACCAGGGTAACTATCTGGTTGCCAACGATGTGGCCAAGATCCATACCGGTATGACACAGCAGCAGGTGGCTTACACGCTCGGTACGCCGATGATGAAAGATCCGTTTGGCAGCAACGTCTGGTATTACGTTTTCCGTCAGGAGCCAGGCCATGAGAGCGTGAAGCAGCAGACGCTGACGCTGACCTTTGATGGCAACGGTGTTCTGACCAACATCGATAACAAGCAGAATCTGTCTAAGAACAACGACTGATTTAACGACAGACCGTTTTAAAGACAGCAAAAAAGGCGCATTGAGCGCCTTTTTTATGCCTGTTATCCGCTGATTCCGGCGATATAACGACTTATTTTTTGCTTTCTGCCGCTCGCTCTGCGCGCTGACGACGCAGCTCTTTTGGATCGGCAATCAGCGGACGATAGATCTCGATACGATCGCCCTCCTGAACCACATCATCCAGCTTCACTGGTCGACTGTAGACGCCGACTTTGTTGCTGGCGAGATCAATTTCCCGACGCAGTTCCAGCAGGCCTGACTTCAGGATGGCCTGCTCTACCGTGCTGCCCTGCTCCACTTTCACGTAAAGCTGATACTGCTTTTCAGGCAAGGCATAGACCACCTCGACGGAGATATCAGGCACGATAAACCTCTTTGGCACGCTGAGTGAAGGCCTGCACCATGCTGTTGGCCAGCTCTTTGAAGATACGTCCAAAGGCCATCTCTACCAGCATGTTGGTGAATTCGAACTCCAGGCTTAATTCAACCTTGCAGGCATCATCGCCCAGCGAGACGAACGTCCAGCCGCCAGTCAGTTTGCGGAACGGCCCATCAACCAGTTGCATATGGATGCTCTGGTTATCCGTCAGGGTATTGCGGGTGGTAAACGTTTTGCTGATGCCCGCTTTCGACACATCCACGGATGCCGTCATTTGATTATCAGACGCATCCAGCACGCGGCTTCCGGTACAACCCGGCAGGAATTGCGGATAGGCATCCACGTCATTTACAAGTTGGTACATCTGCCCGGCACTAAACGGGACCAGCGCCGAACGACTAATCTGAGCCATAATGGTTCCTGTTCATCACAAAACCGCTGAATAATAGCATTTTCAGCGATTAAACAAAAATGTCCCCGAGGGAGGGTGTGCTAGAATATCCCGTTTCCTGCTGCCCCGCTGGACTGGGGATGCGATAACCGACTAAGTGATGTAAAATACGCCGCACTATGACAAAGAAAAAAGCACACAAACCCGGTTCTGCCACTGTTGCCATGAACAAACGCGCCCGCCACGAGTACTTCATTGAAGAGGAGTATGAAGCGGGATTGTCGTTACAAGGATGGGAAGTTAAGTCACTTCGTGCCGGTAAAGCCAACATCAGCGACAGCTATATTCTGCTGCGCGATGGCGAAGCCTTTCTGTTCGGTTCAACCTTTCAACCCTTAGCCGTTGCCTCCAGCCACGTAGTCTGTGACCCGACGCGCAGCCGTAAGCTGCTGCTGAAGCAACGTGAACTCGACTCCCTGTATGGCCGCGTTAACCGCGAAGGCTACACCATCGTGGCACTGTCGCTGTACTGGAAGAATGCCTGGTGCAAACTGAAGATTGGTGTTGCACGCGGTAAGAAAGAGCACGACAAGCGCGACGATATCAAAGACCGCGAATGGCAGTTAGACAAAGCACGTATCATGAAGAATTCAAAGCGTTAAGCACTGGATTTTCATTTGATTTGTTGCTAGTATTTGAAGTTCTGGGGCTGATTCTGGACTCGACGGGATTGTGAAGCCTTAGGAGCATGCCGAGGGGCGGTTTGCCTCGTAAAAAGCCGCAAAAAAATAGTCGCAAACGACGAAAACTACGCTTTAGCAGCTTAATAACCTGCTCTTAGCCTTCTCTCCCTAGCTTCCGCTCTTAAGACGGGGATCAAGAGAAGTCAAACCCAAAAGAGATCGCGTGGATGCCTTGCCTGGGGTTGAAGCGTTAAATCCAATCAGGATAGTCTGTTAGTGGCGTGTCTGTTCGCAGCTAACCGGCGAATGTAAAAACTGACTAAGCATGTAGTGCCGACGGTGTAGTAATTTCGGACGCGGGTTCAACTCCCGCCAGCTCCACCAAACCTAACGGTCTGACTCTCTTAGAGATTCAGGCCGTTTTTCTTTGGGCGTGTGGCACAACTGTGACTCAGGAGTGTACCATATGCCATCTAGCAGCATCCCTAACTACCTCTACAAGAGAAACCACGTCTGGTGGTTCAGGAAGCGTTTCGTCGCCAACGGCAACGTTATTGAATACAGGCTCAGTCTTCAGACATCAAGGCTCGATCAAGCCCGTGTATTCGCCCTGCGTTTACAGACACTTTGTCTGCAAATGGTCGATTCTTTGCGGGGTCCAAAGAACGAGAAAAATTCAACTATGGATAAGACTGTTCAGGAACAGATCAAAGCGAGTCTAAGGGCAAAAGTTGCTGAATGGACTGCTGAAGAGACTGAGCGATGGTTTTCAGGCACCAAACGCAGCGAGGGCGACCTAAATCGCTATATTGAAACGCTTGATATGCTTCTTTCTGATTTGAAAGAGCGAATTGCTTACGATGACAAGCCATTCCAACATCAGGCTGAAGCAAACACGATTTTGGATGAACTACCACATCTAAAAGCTTCATTAAATCAATCAGATTTGCAGTTTATCGCTCGCCAGGTTTCTCAAGCGAAAGTTAAATCTCTCCAGGAAACCCGAGCTATTATCTTAGGCGGTGTGAGTGAAATGACTGCACCTTTCCTATCAACTGATATTGCTCCATATAGTGTTCAGGAAGATTCGCCTACCTTATCGGAACTATTCGAAAAGTACAACGAAGAGAATATCGCGAAAAAACTAGCCAGACGAACCGAGAAAAAGTACGACTGGTACAGAGCTCTTATTATCAGCTTTTTTGGCGATGTACCCGTTCACACCATCACAGGAGCAATGGGACGGCAATTCTATGAAAGCTTGTCAAAGCTACCAAAAGGCTTACAGAAAAACTTACTTCTTCCAGCGATGTTGAGTGAGTTAATCGCTAAAAACCATTCTGAATCTATTTGTCTTGCTACAGCCAGCGGACATCACGGGAAAATCAATCAATTTTTTGATTGGGTTGTAGACAAAAAATATATCTCTGTAAGTCCGTTCCCCAGTAAAGGCATTCCTATGCCAAAGAAAAATCATAAAGATGACAGACAAGCCATTACGGAAGCCGAAGCCAAGCGAGTTTTCAGCCATCCTTTGTTTGTTAGCCACAAAGGTGTAAAAACCAAGTTAGTCCAACACCCTCACCACTACTTTTTACCTCTCATCTGTCTTTTCACAGGAATGCGGGCTGGAGAGGTAGCCCAGCTGTATATTGACGATATTGAATATGCTGGAAACGTTGCATGTATTCATGTTGGTAAGCGACACAATGACCAGTGGCTTAAAACGCCTAATGCCAAACGTTATATCCCTGTGCATGACGATCTCATTCAGTTAGGTTTTCTGAAGTTTATCGCAGATCTGAAGGAGCGAGTAGGAGAAGGCTCTCGCCTTTTTCCAAACATTCCTTTAATTACAGACAGTTATTCAGCAAAACCCAGTGAGTGGTTTATCAGTAACTTCAGAGATAAACAAAATGAGCCTACGCATGTAACTCTCCATGGATTCAGGCATATGTTTAGGGACAAGTTAGTCAATTTAACTGATTCAGATGAAAGAATTTGCAGACTGATGGGCCACAAGACAAGCAACTATGGTAGTTCGCTCCTTGCTGACCAGCAGGTAATGCAAGCTCTAGTGAACTCTGTTGATGTAAAGAGTATTGTCTCTATGGTTAAACCTTACACATCGCTTGCAATGTTTCACCAGTTAAACGGGAGGGCGTAATTATGAGTTACACGCTCTCAGGAATCAGCCCTCCAGTAGACAGATCGCTCCCCCGCCACGGCATGTTTCGCCAAACGGATGATGTTAAATGGAAAGTTAATCTTTATATGCTCTTTAAAAACCTTCCTGATACCAAAGGCAGGAGGTCTCATTGGTATACAACAAGTCAAAGCATGGTGCAGAAGCTTCCTGATGAGTATCGCAAGGAAATTCGAGAAATCTGTTCGATAGATGCGTCTGAGATTGGGCCTTACACTTGGATTTCCATTGAAGCAGCACTTGTATTACTGACATATGGCTCCAGAATGACGAAACACAGTGCAGTCCTAGAGTGGGTCGAGCGTTACACTGGCGTCAAACTGCCAAAAGATGTAGGTCGAAGCCGCCGAGAGGCTGTATTTGCTCATTTGCTACGCATTTTTCTCGAAAAAGAGCTTTCTGAGACAACAAATGGGGAATACAAGCTTGAATATCAGTACAGGCTCTGCGGCGGTAAGTACTTTGCTGATTTTTCCGTTAAGCATTACTGGGATGGAGAAGCTAACTCAGAGAAATTTGATTGGTATATCATTGAGTTTGATGAAGAAGAGCACGAACTTCCAGCAAGCAAGCTGAGAGATCAAAAACGCGACATGGAAATTCGGGATACCTACCCTCTGGCAACATTAATCAGGGTAAAACACGATCAAGTGGAAAATTGGTTCAAACTTGTCTCACTAAGCCATCGGTTGATCGGTTTTGAATCTGCCTGTTTGGCGGGGATCGTCACTGCTTGCTCAACCATAAAAGACCAAGAAGTATGCATTGACAGCACTACTGCAAAATCTGCCTTCGACTTCCACGAAAATGAATTTGCTGATGTGTTACTTTTTCCAAATCAGCCGCTAAGAGGGTTAAAGTTGGCTCTGGAACGATGCGCCATCGATTGCAGGTACGTCAGAACTAACAAAAGCAGGCAACTCAGAGTTTCACTGGCATCGCTCATCGCCGTTATGCATCGCTGGTGGCCTACTAAAGCTGTTGATTCAGCTATGCGTAACATCTGTAGCACTGAAACGTATTGTGACGTATCACATATTTGATTGATATATATGGGGTTACAGCTAGTTGATACGTTGTAACCCCTTAAACGACCCTACATACTCCCTTTATAGCATTAGTATAACTACCACCTTTCAGTTTCTGATTGGAAGAATTACCTTCAAGATCCTCGCAGCGCTAACCTTTTTGGCATTTCCATTCGCTCATAAAAAGTGTCACTCCTATTCACCATTAAAGATGGTATGCCTTGGTATAAGCAAGGTGTCACCAACACAGGAGAACGCTATGTTTATGCTTAAAGTACTAACGGCTGCGATGACTACAGCACTGGTTGCATTCGCAACATCACTGTTGCAAGCCATCATCAGTAAATTCACCCCACCGGATTATTCCGGCCTTTAATTTCTACCTATACCCCTACCAATAACCATGCTCTAAAGATCTGCCAATACCGCAACGGTAGGAAGCCCCATTCGGCCCTACCACAGGGTCGTTATGGGCTTTTGGCAGCTGATTGCAGCATAGCATGGTCTATTGGCAGGGTAAGGAGTTCTCATGGCTACAGTCGGTTACGCCCGCGTATCTACTACCGGACAAAGTCTTGATACACAACTCGAAGCCCTCGTTGGCTGCGAAAAGATATTCAGGGAAAAAATCAGTGGTGCTAAAGATGATCGTCCAGAGCTCCAAGCGCTGCTTGAGTTTGTACGCGAGGGTGATTCCGTTCAGGTGACCAAACTGGATAGGCTCGCACGCAACACACGCCACCTCTTGGAGGTCTCTGAATACCTTCAAAGGAAAAATGTTGCTTTGAATATCCTTAACATAGGCATTAATACAGCTACGCCTACGGGTAAATTGATGCTCACCATGATTGGAGCTATCGCCACCTTTGAAAGAGAAATGATGCTAGAACGTCAGGCAGAAGGGATCGCCTTAGCTAAACAGAAAGGTAAATACAAGGGTCGTAAGGCAACCGCATTAGCTAAGAGCAACGACGTTATTGAGCTTTTAACGCAAGGAGTTAGTAAACCCGAAGTATCTCGGCAGCTAGGGATAGGCATCACAAGCATCTACCGGATAGTCCGAAAGCTTCGTCCTGACTTGCTGAACATTTGATAAGGATATGATTTTGAAAAATAAAAACTTCTTAATATTCGCGATGCTATTGCTAGTATCCGAAACAAAAGCCCAGGACCTTCCTAAAGAAGTAAATCTCAGGTGTGACGATAAAGAGGAGGTAATGATCCATTTTGGTAATGAAGGAGACAAAGGGTGGGTTTATATGCGTATCGGGCAGCCGGGCTCCAAAACGGTGATTCTTCCAATGGTGCATTACGACTTTCCAAAAGAAAGACTTGTGCGGATGTTATTTGATGATAGAGAAGGTATATCACGAAAGATGCTTATTGCTGAAGGTGCCTACTACAAAGCAGACAGCATTACGAACAAACTAATGAGCTGTAACGTGATGAAAGCAAGCTACTAATTCCGCTATCAAGGCTTCAGAAAAACCTGTGGCCTTCCCCTCACAAAACCACTGTCTATATATCCATATAAATATACTTGCCATATCATTCGTGACTGGTATTCTTCTGCCTATCGAAATGAGGATCAACATATGTACACATCTTTAGAGCTTTGTGCTGGCGCTGGCGGGCAAGCTCTCGGTTTGCATCAAGCCGGATTCAAGCATCTTGTCTTAATTGACAATGACGCACCTGCATGTGCAACACTTCGTCTTAATAATCAAGATCATGGCTTGGGCTGGGGAGAGGTCATTGAAGCTGATCTTCAAGATTTTGCTCAAACTGAAGCCTCTAAATTTGCAGGCAAAATTGACTTAGTTGCCGGTGGAGTGCCATGCCCCCCCTTCTCCAAAGCAGGTAAACAACTCGGAAAGGATGATGAACGTGACCTCTTCCCGATTGCAATCGACATCGTAGCTAAAACAAGACCTAAAGCGGTACTGATAGAGAACGTGGCTGGATTGCTGGACTCAAAGTTTGCTGAGTATAGAAACTTTATCGATGAGCAGTTCTCAAAACTCGGTTACCAGACCACTTGGAATTTACTTCATGCTAGCAACTACGGTGTACCGCAGCTCAGACCTCGCGTCAATTTAGTTGCTATGCTCCCTGAATATTTTCAACATTTCCAATGGCCGACGCCGCTACCAAGTTCCGCACCAACTGTTGGCGAAGCCTTGTATGATCTAATGGCTATGAATGGTTGGAAAGGGGTTGATGAATGGAAGAGTAAAGCTAACAGTATTGCTCCGACATTGGTTGGTGGCTCTAAAAAACATGGGGGACCAGATCTAGGTCCCACTCGTGCTAAGCGTCAGTGGCAAGCACTTCATGTTAATGGCCATAGGATAGGAGATACACCGCCGGAAAAAGACTACAGTGGTGTAAGGGAAGGATATGAAAATATGCCACTCTTGACGGTCAGAATGGCAGCTAGAATCCAAGGATTTCCAGACTGGTGGCAATTCTTCGGAAAGAAAACAACAACTTACCGTCAGGTAGGGAATGCTTTTCCTCCACCAGTAGCTAAAGCTGTTGGTGAGCAAATTCACAAAGCACTATCGATTGCGGATCAAAATAACCATAAGGCGAAAGTTGCTTAGTGTGGCATGTGAAGCCGAACAAGTATCACTGTAAGAAAAGAAATCAGCATTTTGCATAAGCCTCTAATGATAGAGGAGATCGTAGTTTCATACTAAGGTAGCTTAAAGCTGCCTTTTTTTATATTGTTATCCACAAAAAGAGGATGGTGATATGAACTTTAGCGATTTTGTAGCAATTATTAACATACGGCAAGCTGAGCTAAGGGCTAAAGGCCTTAAGTCGAATATAACCGCAGCACAATGGAAGATGCTTGAATACCTTTTTAGTCAAGGAAATGATTTTCCTCGCGATTGGGTTCCTCGTGATGTGCTCCATGACTTAGTCAAGCAAAGTGATTATAGAAGGAGAATCACTGAATTAGGGGATGAAATCGGGGTTGATATACAACGTCAGGCAGGGACAAATGCTTACCGCTTGAACTCAGTGAACCTAAATCCAGCCAATCCGCGAACGTACCTTACTAAAACTCAAAAAAACATACTGCTTTTAAGACAAAACTTCACATGTCAAGTCTGCTCTATCCATGATGAAAATAACAGCACTGGTACTTTACAAGCGGACCATAAGATCCCTTTAGCTAGAGGCGGCGGTCATACCCTTGAAAACTGGCAGACGCTTTGCCACGTATGTAATGTTGGAAAACGAAATGCATGTCAGGATTGCACTAGAAGTTGCCATGACTGTGCATGGGCATTCCCTGAGGTTCATGGCATTAGGATTATGACTCCCTTGAGCCCTAATGATATTCAAAAGATTATTGCTCTCGGTGTCCCAAAGCATGACATAGCAGACTGGCTCGTAAAATTAGCCAAACAAGAAATTAACAATAATTAGCTTATAATGTAGCCTTTTTAAGGTATGAATTCAGCTTCCACATTGGAAGTTGAATTCAATAAACAGCAAATAATATAGTGACGATGATCACAACTTTTATAAATACAGAAAAATCCCCTATTCAAATCATCTAAAGTAGCAAACTCAACCGAGCACTCATTAGCATTAGTTATTAATCGTGAGGTTCTTTATGGCTACTTGCCAAGATACACACCGCTACAACTCTCTTTTCAGCGCCCTTCCAGAAGACCAAAGTTATCCTTTTCGCCATAAGTGTGCAGGTTGTGCATATGAGCTAGGGTTTAGTGCTGGCATAACCAACCGATCGCCAAACGAGTCCGCTGCAATTAATTCGATCCTAAAGAGCCAAGCAGCTGAAGTTCGTCATAGAAGCCCAAGGGTTGCTTATTATCAAGGTTTCACTGATGGATTGAATGAGTATTACAACCAAAATCCACGCGGCTAAAACCATGCTGGATAAATATTATAATTATCAGTTATTAAGGAGTTTTGAATGATTGTTTATGCTTCTGAATTCTCTGAAATACCTCAGGCACTTCGCAGTAATCCAGCTATTAAAGAACGTATGTTAGCGCTCATTTCCGGCAACAAAGTTTCAGGCAAAGTTACAGAAGGTGGTGACCGTTTAATGAAGTTGAGACTGACCTTATCTCGACTTACTAATGATCAACTTTCACTCGATGAAGCAATAAGAGAAGTCGAGCATCAACTACCACGACACACGTCGATCCATTCAGACAGCAATCAAGTATTCTCTAGTAACTGGGCTGAACGACTAATTAGAACTCAATATAGCCGCTTTTATAATCAAGCTGTACTCGAAGACCAGATAGCTAAAGGTAAGAGCGAGTGCTATGTACCCCTATCCTCACAAGAGGATGCAGTATCTCAATGCTCGCAAACTCTAGCTGGACGTTCTCACGACATAAGCTATTTACTGAAGCTTCTAGTCACTTCTTATGAAGAAGGCAAGTGGGACAAAACTCCTAAAATTCCAGATCACCCTCACTGCACTCACGTTGTTAAGCCTATATCTTGATTAAGAATTTAGAAATGTGCCATACTGCTGTGACAATGATTTCCGCTACATAGCTCAAAGAATCAGTCAGTTAGTATTTGGTGTAGCTCTCAGCCAGCTCCACCAAATTCTTGGTCGATTGGTTACCAGACCCATTCGATGAAGTCCTAAAAGCCCGCAAGGCGTAAGCCCTGCGGGCTTTTTTGTGCCCTCAATTTGTCCCTCGAAGTCCGAACTCAACTAATTAAATCCGAACCTTTTAGGCCCTTGATAGGCCCAACAAAACTATCTATTGTCTTTGTTGGGCCCAAAAGCGTGGAAGCTAATAAGGGCAAGAAAAACCAAGCCTCTAACCGATACCGAAATCAAAGCAGCTAAATCCAAAGATGCCGATGACCTTCTTTATGATGGTGACGGCCTAACGTTATTGGTTAAGCACAGCGGCAGCAAACTTTAGCAGTTTCGCTACTACCGCCCTTTTACGAAACAACGGACAAAACAGAGCTTTGGCTCCTATCCGTCAGTCACACTTTCTGATGCTCGTAAGCTCAGGGCTGAGTCATGGGCATTACTAGCCAAGGATATTGATCCTCAAGAACACCAAGAGGAAAAAGTACGAAATTCCTTAGAAGCTAAAGCGAATACCTTCATGATGGTTGCGGAACGTTGGCTAGGTGTGAAAAAGAACAGCGTGACAGAAGACTATGCGAAAGATATCTGGCGCTCTCTTAAGAGGGATATTTTCCCGGCAATTGGAGATGTCAGTGTTACAGATATAAAAGCTCATACTCTGGTTAAGGCCGTTCAACCAGTTCAGGCAAGAGGGGCACTAGAAACCGCCCGCCGCCTATGTCAGCGTATTAATGAAGTCATGATTTTTGCCCAGAATACGGGCCTGATAGATGCTGTTCCCAGCATTAACATTGGCAAAGCGTTCGAGAAGCCTCAGAAAAAGAACATGCCCAGCATTCGACCAAATCACTTACCTCAGCTGATGCAGACGATGCGCACCGCCAGCATTAGCCTTCCAACACGATGTCTGTTCATGTGGCAACTTCTCACCATAACCAGCCCTGCCGAAGCGGCTGAAGCCCGTTGAGAAGAGGTAGACATGGAAGCGCGAGAGTGGAAAATCCCTGCGTCACGGATGAAAATGAACCTTGACCATACCGTCCCACTGTCAGATGAAGCAATTGCTGTTTTAGAGATGATGAAACCGATAAGTGACAACCGGGAATTCATTTTTCCAAGTCGTTTGAAGCCTACTCAGTCAATGAATAGCCAAACGGTAAATGCTTCGCTTAAAAGAGCGGGATTCGGCGGTATCCTTGTATCACATGGGTTGCGTTCAATTGCCAGCATCGCGCTCAATGAGCAAGGTTTCCCTCCTGATATCATTGAGGCAGCACTTGCTCATGTGGACAAAAATGAAGTACGTCGCGCGTACAACCGAAGCGATTATCTCGAGCAACGTCGTCCGATGATGCAGTGGTGGGCAAATTTCGTGACTGCGGCAGACCGAGGAGGTATTATTGAAGGCGGGTATAAAGGCGTCAAACTAATTGCTATGGCCTAATTACATCGTGTCCAAACGTTGGGCACGATGCAGGCTCATCGGCCGCTACGTGCCAAGAGCGGACTCCAGCCATTTATTCTCTTACTTTTGACAAGATTGCTCTGTACTGTTCAATGGCTCTCCAGATGTCATCCTGTGTATCTCCATCCCAATCAGGAACTGTAGACAACTCGGATTTGAACTGCATAATTAAGATATGCGCATCTGCGACTTCACCCTTTCGACATTTTAATGCGATACGAGATATCGACTCAGAAGATAGACTTGAGTAGGGCGAAAAAGCGGTACGCTCAGCGGCAATTAGTTTTTGTAATTTTCTCATGTAATCTATACATCCTAGACAGTTGGAAGGTGATGCATGGTAATTTTTACTGACCATAGAAACCAATGAAATAGCCGACTTTAATATGTACGGTCCTCGCTCAAAGCTGCCTTTATGCACGCCTGCTACAGCTGAGTGCCAAAAACGGAAATAGCTAACAACAGCCTGTGTGAAGCAACTGGGAGCAGGTCCGTAGGCCATACTGCTAACCTGACTCTTGGCACGGCCTACAGAATAACACATCCTCTATTCTGCTCCCGAACGATACGGTTCTCGCTGCCGACTTACACTAAAAAAATGATAGTCAGGAATGAAAAAGGTGTATTATTAAATGAATACTCTAAAAGGACTTATCCAACATGCTCCAGCCTAAGCCAGTATATACATACAAAAACGACCATAGAATTCCTAAATGGAATCCGCAAAAAAAGAGTAAGTGGCTTGTCAGTATTGTAGAGGAAGAGGCTATTTTCAAATTTGGATATGATGCTAAATGGTTTCATGGCAATGATGTATGGTCTTTGAAATATGTAAGTGGTGACTTATGTGTGATAGGTGAAGATCACAGACACTTTCATAAAGAAAAAGGAAAAATTTATAAACTGATTGTGGCCAAATTCGTTGTAGATCAGAACTGTTGGCATGGTTATCCAGTCAATACCCTTACTGACCCACCTGACTCTTCGTTGTTAACGGTATGGGCACAGACCCCCGGAATACCTAAAAAAAAGATAATGAAATTAAATACGATTAAGTGAAGGAATTAAAGATGGCTGACCTAAAAGTAAATATAGCTGGAGACTTCATTGAGTCCTATATCTATTCCGGAGTTCTTTTTACCGTGGACACCAATGGAATACTGTGCTCTTATAGTTGGAAACACTTAATCGAAAAATATTTTCACAGATATCCTGAGCACATTCAATGGAAAAAAAAGATTTTAGACTCTAGGGAAGGGAAGAATTATTTTCTAAATGAAGATATAACCATAACTATAGATAAAAATTTCTTAGAAAATAATCAAAAAGGAACATGTACAAATTTGCAGGCCTGGTGTACAGATTTGGATGTCAAAGATAATATAATGTATATATCATCTGAAAAAGGATTAGAAACAATTCCTTTCATGAACGAATGGAACAATGGCGCTGTGGAGAATTTGGTACGAATGAAGACAGTGTGGAGTGGTTCCAAGGTTTTCGGCATCAGCACAGGGAGTTGGGGTAGAACTATATTAGCCACCGGTGTTAAAGGTGCACTAGAAATAGTAAATAAAGAAGTTGAGCAAGTAAAAAATATCGGAATTTTTAAAAATATCGAAAAGATAATTAATGAAGATATTATTTTAGATTGTGAATGGAATTCAAATTCAACATTAGCCATCCTCGATGGTCTATCAAAAAAAATAGCTTATAAGTATCATGACATAGGTAGTGATAGTTTCTTTAAAGATAACGAAAAGGCTGAGGAAAAATTAAGGAACTTGAGTTTACAATCAAAAGAGAAAAAAATAAAAAACGCAATGGAAGCATTGCAAAAAAATAGCACCGAAGATATATCATGTGATTTTATACAGACTTGGTTTGAGTCAGGAAACTTGTATGCTATAGACAGAAATAAACATAAACACGTTTTTAATGGGTATAAGTGGGTTGAAGAAAGTGCTGATAGTCTCTTTAACGAAACTTCAATAGCTAAGTTAAAAAATATTGCTGCGGGTAGTTTCTTTGAAACCGAAGATGACGAACTCTTTAAAATTTATAAAGGCAAAAAATTGACTCTACCAGAAAACTTCACTTCGTGGAGAGTATTCCCTAGATCTAAAAATTATCAGGATAGAGTTCATATAGTTTATGATGATTTTCTACAAATAAGAATATTCGATTTGTAAAATCATTATTAGTTTCACTAGGTAGTCTAGTGAAACTAATAGCTATAGAGCATATTTTTCGTATGTTAGATATCCTAGTGTGTAATTGGATTTTTTAGAATTCCGGCGCAGTACATTGATTTAACAGTCTTCTTGGATTTTATGAACGGCTGGTTAACCTGCTCCTTGTTAATTCGCACAGAACGCTGTTAACAATCAACAATGTCCGTTGATCGCTCATAGCTGACGTTGAAACATCAGAGTCAGCTCTGTGCCAGGAGCGGACATTTGTGACCAGTTAATCATGCCAGCAAGATCTTAACGAAGGCATCCCAGCGGCCTTCGATGTTATCTTTGTTGATAGGGAGCAGCGTTTTGCGCATCGTTATCCCATCAATGGCCGCGAGATCTGCGTCTTTTTTTACCAGATCTGGCGCGAACCAGAGTTTAAGTGTATGCGGATCGATGGCGCACAGTCCCGCGTCAAAGAGCTTGTGGATATCAGTGCGCAGCAGCAGACCGTTTTTAAAACTAGCGCCACCTTACGAGCGTGGGACTTAAGATGCGCGGCTTCGCAGCGTAACGCAATGGCATTCGTGTAGACGCAACGGCCACCGCAGTTAAGCATCACATCTTCACGGAATTTCCCCTGATCACCACGGCGGCGGCCATAGAATGGTACATCTTCTCTGTGTTCGCGTTCTTCAGCCAGCGACCGTTCGGCTGGCGGTTCTTCGACCACCACGGGTTCAGGGGCGACCGCTTTCGGTTCTTCCCAGGTTCCCAGGAACATGGCAACGCGCTGGGGCATTTTGACACGATTCAAAATCCCAAGGTGTGCTTTTTCCCAGGCAAGGAATTCTTCCAAGCGACTCGCTGGGCAACCATGTTTAAGCGCCGGATGGGGGGATTCATTTTTGACTGGAGCGGGCGCGAGAGAAGATATAGTCGTGCTGCAACTGCCTGTGCTGTAGCTGCTACGGCCACCCACATGGCGTTTAACCGAATTTCCTTCAACCAGGATTTGCTTGTCCTGGTCGATCTGGCGCTGGAAGTGACCTGCTCCCCGTTGATTAAAAACCTGCGATGCCATGTGATTATATAAATGCGCTTTCGTATCGAAAGCGCATCTAATAAAACCACATCAATCAACAACTGTCAGAACTATTGCTGTATTTTAACTAAGCTTAAGATTAGCAAGCGTACGCAATGGTCGTCTTTCCAGCTCGAATGTATCAATAAACTTAAGTGAAGATCCCCCCTTAGCTAGCCCCATGAAATCAATCAGAGCATCTCGCTCAGGTTCCTTCGAATTCCATAGGGGATGCGTAACGACTGCACGCCAGAGTTCTTTTCCATCCTGAATCTCGATAAGAACAGGTAACGAATACTCTTTTAACAATTTGATTGTTGCTGGTCGTAGAGCCTCGACGTCTTCCGCTAACTGAAATGCTCTTTCTCGCCATCCTGTCATCTCCGGCTGGTTCCAGTCTGCGGCATTCAAACCACATGCGAATTCGGGCATAACCATCGCCCGTAAATAGGCCAAACCTAACCGCCAGTCCAGTAAACCGTGATACTGGCGATTACCATAGCGCTGTATGCACTTGTAGCACGCGGTTTGGCATTGAATCGAGTGATCTTTGTTTAAAAAATCAACCATCGGCCATTTGTCATTCTCTTCGAGAATCTCATGTAATAGTTTGACTATCAGAGGGAAGTCGTTAGCAGTAGCTGGTTCGGCAAGCCGCCTGCATAGTCCTGAACCGTTGATTAACGCATCGGCGATTTGCAGTCTAGGTTTGCCAAGGTGCAGCCGGGGTTCAAGCATTTCAAATTCATCTGGCGAAACATCTAGATAGAGCGCTGCCTTATGCGTCAAGATCTGGGTCGCGCTAATAGCCGCGGCGCGCGAAGGCAAATTCATGTACCCGCCGTATCTGGCAACCATATTTAGATTAAGGCGAGTATCGAATTTCGTTATTTCAAGATGAAGTGACTCTGTCTCTTTGCTAGATACAAGCCCAAAACTTTTTTTCTCGCCGCGATACTGCCAGCGTGGGTTATCGTGCGATTTTAGCCAGTCTGAATCGATAGCCTGCTCGCCGTTAACTGACGGGCAATATGTAGAAAAGGGCATTGGCGCTTTTTGGTCGTTTACCAAGTCAACATTAAATCGTTCGCCTTCCTTTTCTCCATTAATAGGACCATCATTGAGACGTAGAATGGTCACTTCGCCGCGTTGCACCGTGAAGGAACCGCATTTTGTCGGAACGCCTTCATGCAATACTGTTGCTGTGGTTTTCAACGACATGCGGATAAAGCTATCCATATCGTCCTTAGGTTTGAAATCCGTACGAAAAGCAGCTGGTGTGATATAAAGCTTGAATTCGTTAGGGCTAATCGGCGTGCAGCAATCCTCGCAATTAATGTCGTTGTCAGGTTTATGTAGCTCTAGCTTGGCTGAACCACATGCCGGGCAAACTGCTACATGGCTGCATGACTCCTGCCACGAACCTACCGTCGAAAGATCCGATATTCGGTTATTCTGGACCTGCGGTTCTTGGTAATTACCGGTGAAGCCTATTACCTCATGCTTTTTCTTATCCTTGATCAATACTGAGCCAGGGGCATACTCGAAAACTGCGAGATCAAGATCGCGATCCATCGTCGACCATTCGTATTCTTCTTGCGCGTTTAGACCTTTTGTTTTCCGCAATCCCAAATAAAGGTTGCGCACCCGAGTCGGCATTCCGTACATTGGCAATTTTCCATGCTCGGCTAGGAAGCGTGCAAGCCCCATATCCTCTTCAGGGACATAAATTTTCAGTTCAGAGATTTCATCAATTATGTTCTCCGCATTTAATATTAAATTAAGACGTTTTTTTTGTTCTGGATCGAACGTTGCTGCTTTAATAAAGCGATTATGAATATTCTGAGTTTCTTTCAACGCTCCTAGCAATCGCTCAGCCCAATTAGTTTCATCGCCATGATAGTAATCATGAGTAGAAATATATTCGCCATGAATATCAGGCGGAACGAGTTTATCTCCGGGGAAATTTATTCCCTTTTTATGATCCTCTTCACGTAAAAGATTAAATGCAGCTCTAAGCCATACTTTCCGCATAAGTCTTAATGGAATGGCATCGTGATCTACTGCCAAAAAAGGCGGCGGTGGTGGATCTCCGGTGATCGCATGAGGATGAGCGAAATAGTAAGCATCATGAGTTCGTCCGCGGCAAAATGTGATAACGAAAGAAAAAGCCTGACCACGTCGCCCAGCGCGGCCGACGCGCTGCTGGTAGTTAAACCGCTGAGGAGGCATGTTGGCTTGATAAACCGACTGAAGTGAACCGATATCAATTCCAACTTCCATTGTCGTGGTAACGGCAAGCATATCGATTTCCGCATCTAATTTTTCGAGTTCACTCATTTCATCAACAAAAATGCCCTTAAATTTACGTAGGCGATCGGAGAAATCATCTGTCTGCCCCGTCAATTCCTCGACGTTCAACCTGAAACGTTTAACTCCGTCTTGCTCACCACGAACAATGCGTTTACCAAGAAAATTTTCCTTCCATAGCTTTTCGACAACTCCGCTGGGTTCAACTTCAAGTAGGGTTAAGCAGCGAGTACAATTATTAAAACCCAAATGTAAGTGAATTCGCCCACATTTTCTACATTGCCAATAACTATCGCCTGGCTTACTAACTTTGAGGAACAATTTACCTATCTTAATTCGCCCAGCCTTATGCTCAAGCTGAGAGAATTGATTTAAAATACGCGTCAAACCTTCTTGATACCCTCTATCACCGAATAATACTCTGGCAACGCGCTTAACTTTTTCTTTTTCAACATGACTGCCTTCATACCAATCACGGGTACGTGTAGAGTCAAAATATTTATTATCTGTAACGCGATATGCCCCTGAAAACACCCTTAACCATGCATCTAACTCTGGTAAGTCATCTTTATCTGATATACATGGATATGCTAGACCTGTTTCCTCTAGCGCGAAGAAGGTATTAGCAAAAATAACATCATCTATCAGCTCAAATTGATCGCCGGCGACTTTTGTTTTTATCTTCATTTTTTCATGAGAAGATAGTCCATCGCTATATTTAACGACCGCATCTTCTTTAGTAAAATTAGCATACCAAACATTGCTATCCTCATCATCTGAACTGGAACGATACTTATATGGTGATATTCCCAACCCAACCAGCTCAGATGTAATCCTTCCGATTGAATCACCTTCAGACTCTAATAGCCTATCTATTTTTATGCGTTTATACTTACAAAGATTAGCAATGCCTTCTTGATTTTTTTTTATAGCATATAGTCGGCCGTACTCATTATCATCATTAGCCAGCATGGCTTTGGTCATCTTATCTTTAAGAATATCTTCTGATATATAATTCTTTTCTGCTTCTTTAAGCATCGTTCTGGCCGCTGCGACCAATATTTCCCTGCGTAGATCGCGCAAGTGCAATCGTTCAATTTCTAGCGCCATAGATGCCGCATCCTGCCGACTATCTGAAAAAACAATACTCTTTGCTTCCGCACCGATTGCATGTAGCAATTCAAATAATTCTGTCGCCACAAGCTGGGATGACTTAGTCACACCAGTACGAAATGCGCGAATGGGCGTTCTGGTACGATTGCTGGCAGGCCGGCTGGAGTAGTCAATGCCACAGTTAGGACAGCAAAAAGGCTGCGCGGAGGGTCTCTTTGTCGGCTCGCCTTTTTTACCCGGAATTGTTTTTTGGAAATACAGATATCCGTGAACCGCGTCAGTATTTGTCTGAAATATTTCCTGCCCGATCGTCACAATGCCTGTAACAGGATTAAGTACCGCCTTATCCCAGACATCCCAACCTTTTTCGCAGCCTAGCGGGCTTAAATGAGTAGTATCGACAGGCCAGAAAACCGCAAATTCATCCAACGTCATATCGTCGTAATATTCAGCGCCGGGACGTTCTGGAAGATTTTCCAGATTAGTCGCCGAAGGTAATAATTCGATTGTCTTACCGCCCTTCTGTCCCTTCTGACCGCCGATCAGTAATTCTCCACATGCCTCGCAGTACAACATCTCGAATAAACGGCGGCCTCGTTTCTCCCCTAGGCCTGCTGGAGCGTGCGACAAACCACGCTCCAAACAAAAATCGGAGAATTTCGCCTTTTGCTCTCCCGGCAATACGGAGGCGAAGAAACCCTCAATATTTCTGACGAATGTATGCACGCGAAAAGCTGGTGTGACGTTGGCAGGTTTATCGCATTCTATCTCCGATTCTGGCAGCGCACGCACCAGCATTAATCCGCGTAATGCTAATTCCAATTCACCTTGATTACTTGGGTCTTCCTTCAGAAAAACCTTATCAATGATTATTCCCGGCGGCATCGCTCGCGGCAACTCGCTGCCATCTTCTATACAAGCATTGGTCAGCAACGCTGCTGCTTTCTCGGCTGCTTGTTTAATGCCTTGCATGCTATTTTGCGCTTTCACGTCTAGAGCTATGAAGACATTAGACAAAGCCTGACTAAGCGCGTCCGTCATTTTCAGATTGCGTACGACATTTTCCTGCCCCTCGAGGGCAACACGCATCAATGCAGCGAAAGGCCGCACAGCGATTTTTCCTTCTGGTTTCAATGGTACATAAGGTATTCCCTTAATGACGCAGTTACGCCAGAAATCAGGGTCATCACGACCGGGATCGATAGAATCGCGGCAAGTACCGAAGGGCGAAAATAGATCGCGTAGGTATTTACGAGATTGCTCTCCATCCACGCCATCCATCGGCAGCGATGCTGAAGACGCGAGTAAACGCAGTTTGTAGCGATGTTTCGGGTCGTCAAGCCCGAGTCTTACAATTAGCGACTTAATCAACATCGCGGTTTCAGTTCCAGCAGAACCACGTAATAAATGCAACTCGTCAAATACCAGATAGAAGTATGCGTCGTTGTTATTCATTAACCATTCGCGCGTAGCGTCAAATATACCGTCTTCGACTTCGCGCGAAAGCATTGCCCCGAGCATTGAGGCGTTAGTGACGAGGAGGTCAGGCGGAGCAGCCTGCATATCCCAGCGAGACATCATTTCCCCGCCGTCTGTCGAAGGAAATATATATCGAGTCTTTTCCACAGTGTTTTCTTTTTCATCGAACGCGCGTGCAGCCTGCTGATCGCTATCAATCTGTTTCAATGCCTTACGTAACTTTTCAAGATTACGAGCACGGCGACTTTTTTCCGATTTGACTCCGGAAAGACGTGGATGGCTGGCATAACCTGTAATCGGTGTTGCGCTGGTATATTGCCCAAAGAATATCTTGTTTCCTGAGAAATGCTGCTCCATAACCTCACGCGCCCCTTCGGAATCCAGCGTTTTACGCAAACGCGCCATTTGATCTTCAACCAGAGCGTTCATCGGGTAAAGCACCATCGCCCTGAGGGCCGCCGGGCGTTTTTCTCCTTCTCGACGAGAAGTCCAGTTTGTTTTTTCGCCAGTCCACCACCGATTTTGCAGATAGCCTTCGCGAGGCGTGGCCCAGCTGACAGCCTCATTCGATAATGCAGCCAATATAGGCAACATAAAACTTTCGGTTTTTCCCGAACCTGTACCAGATGTCACGATGCCGGGTCTACCGGGAAGAATACCGCGCTCCAGCATTTGCGTCTGGTGGCTATACGGTGCATGGACTGAACGACGCGACCAGACTTCGTCACCTAGTTTCGAATCAAATAGACCGGATAACGCTAGTTCAACGAACGCCTTACGGCCTTTGGGAGACAAGCTATTGAGCGGTCCACCGTCCATCTCGGCCAGAGTTTCAAGCGTTTTATCAGAAGACTCATATCGCAAAACAGGTTCAATGTAAGGCTCCGCTGCAAATTCTCCGCTTCTATTCAAAAGATTGCGTCTTGAGGCCGCGACTGAAGGATCGGCAATTCGAAAGCTAGTTTCTATATATGAAATGAAGAAGTCCTGAATACGGCGAAAACCGCCAATAGGGTCTAACATGATTTCCTTCTCCTATAATTTATTGGGCACACATCTCGTCATTATTTAAATTTGCATATAAATCGACTAAATATTTTTGATGCATCGCTTTGTTTTCAGTATCAAGCGGCACCACTTCATGTGCCGTTCTCATCGCCCGTAGCGTATTTGCTAGATCCAAACGTCCGGCTGACATTTCATCCGCGATAGCGAGCTTGTCAGGGAAAGAACCTTGCGATTTTGGACCGGGGTCCAGTTCGCTATGATTTTCTGAAGAAAGATATAAAGGAGATAGCGCAATCGCATTCCGAATGACGACATCTTCCATTCGTAGGCGAAGATGTTGTTCCTTAATTTCCTCCGTTTCTTCACAATCTTCGTTTTCAATGGTGCCGCAAATCAGAAAGCGTCGGTGCAAATCACCTCGGTACAATCGATCTTTCAGCGCTGGCAACCAGAAACGCGCGGCGGAACATTCGACACGTTCAATCACGGCGAGGATCGTTCGGGGACAAGATGCCTCACTCAACAATAACCCTTGGTAAAGCGGTGTCGCCATATTATTTCCCGCACGAACCCATAGATCCTCGCAGGAAATTATCGTTGGATCGGCGATCTGTCGAATTGAGCGGCCTGAAGAAATCAGCGATTCAGCAATAGCAAGGAAGTCTTGTGTTTCCGGACCAAATAACAACGGACATTCACCGGCCAACATCAACGCAAGAAATTGCGTCATCAATACTTTTCCGCTGAGTGTCAGCAATTTGTTCTCTCTAACGAGCTGACCGAATTCTTCGCATGATACTACTTTCGCTTGCGTCGGAAGACATACTTTGGGGAATACTGAATAAGCCATATGACGAAACTTTTCAGCAATCGCAATATCCATCTTTTCGAGTTCAATTTTTGCCTGAGCAGTACGTTCCTCGGTCTCTCTTAAAGATGTTAAACATGCTTCATGATCGTAGGTTAAGGAAGCCAATATATGATGCTGATTTTCGTTCTGGGCGCATAACTCATTGTTGGCGTCTTTCAGACGGCTAATTTCGCTTTCGAGATACTCTTTTTCCTGATTGAGCGTTTTTTCTATATCCGCTTTATTTTCTGCAAAATCAGTCTGTAATTTTTCTTTTTGGAACTGCCATAATTGTGCAATCTCCTCCTCGATTTCGCTTTTCCTTGCCTTATCAAATACGGCCATTTCCATTTCAATAACTTCACGACGTCGCAGCCGTTCAGCCGAAAATTCATTTTCGAGCGCCTTTTGCTGTTGGGCGCGCAACGTGACTCGCTCTTCTTCCGCGATGCTTTGTATCTGATGCTCGAGAAGGCGGGTGATGTGCTGGTCCTTCAATACAGCTTCGGTAAATTGACGAGTCAGAGAATCCTCCTCTTCCAGTTTCTTAGCCAACTCTCCTGCCCGAAGCATTTGAGCAGCAGCCAGAAGAGCATCGACGCCGGAAGATAATTTTCCGTTTTGCTCGTCTGTATGCACTCGAAGCCATGAAGAGATCTCGACCGTCAAATCAGCGCAGGAAAGAAGTTGAATGACGTATTCGATGTACTGCTTATCCGGAGTCCAGTCATGGATCTGGGTAGGCAACGCATCGACATCGGGCATATAAAACAATTTTCCGTTATCAGATATGCCTGATACGGAAATCACGCCACCTTCACGGAAATCATATTCATAGACGTTCTGACTCTTGGAAATGATCAGACAGCCTGTTTTCGACTCAGCCAGATTTGCCAGAATCAAGCCATCCAGCCCAAAACGAATAGCCCACATCCCCTGTTCACCATCTGTAGCTATGCCATCAAAGCTCAATTGGCGACGCGCTTCCAGCAGCGATTGGCCGGAAGATAAATCATAATAAGGATAAATACGGCGAGCACGTTTCGCCTGCGCTCTGTTGCGAGTACCTGGCCCAACATGAAAAGCGGCCCATTCGCCCTTACGGAGCGGCAAAGCATCAGAGTCGTTAAACTCAACCTCACCCGTACGAGGAAATAGTTTCTTAGGGTTCTCGATCGTACGCCAGCCATCAGGTGTTTCCTGCGCAATAGCTGTAAGGTAAGACTGATAATTTCTGCGATCATATTGACCCAGATACCAAGGAATGTTGCTCATTTTTAATTTTCCTTATTATCCCAGCGTCAGTGTTAACCGACCGTTTCTCCATATCGGACGTATTCTTCCGCCAGAATGGCGACTAACTGAAACTACTCGGCTTGAATCGTCCTCGCCATTTGACGAGAGAGAATAAAAACATCCCGGAAGTATCGACTCTAGCCAGAGGAAAGATATGTCATCGACAGGATAGGTGTAACCGGAGTCCATCGGACCTCCGTTTCTGAGCGCGTGACGCCGTATTCCCGTAGCCAATACGTCGGGCAGGCCACAATCATCGATAAGACACTGCAGATAATTTTTAGCGACGCGTTCAAACATGGGTTCCCTGTTATATGCGCCAGCGGCGATAATAGCTGCGGTTCGGGAAAGATAATGTGTTGTTTTTCTTCCGGAAACAACCCGATAGATATCATGATCTCGCCCTCCGGGATGAGTATGCAGTGACAGCGACACAGATTCTTTATCCTGGATACCATGTTGCTGAAATCGCCCTGAATGCCAGTCCCAGACCGCAGCTAGATCATGTAATTCAGCAGCGCGTTCTGTCGTGGCTAGTGAAAGCGGTATTGTATCGGATGACGATGAGGCTTCGATTAGCGGCCATCCTAGACGCTGAGATAACGCAACAGGATCAGCAAGTACAGCGCAAAACACAGGGGGCGACCAAAGGCTAACGCCGCAACGACGAAAACTTTTTCCGCCCAACCCAGCGACCACTTTTTGAAAATCATCCACCAGTCTGGCGCAGACTGCGCCTTCCACAACAATTAGAGAATTTTCTCCGTTACGAATATGAAGCAATGAAGATTTAACCAGCGTCCATGCCCGGCCTTTCCATCCGGGACGCAGGCGTGGCTCGATCAGACCCGCATTTTGTAAACAACGAATCAAATGCCATACGTTGATCTTCCCATCTACATGCCTTAGAAGCGCTATTAACTCGGCCTCTTCCCAGCCGCTTGCTCCGCTGGCGTATATCGCCTCCAGAAGATGATCGCAACATACTTCGCTATCTTCCCATTGAAACTGCTCTTCGAAATTAAATGTCGGCGCCTTTAGTGAAGACGTCGACCAGTCGCAATACGGCTCAAACCGGTATCTTGCACTTTCGCCTAAAGTCGGGTGCGGTACAGCGTAGGTGAAAAATCGCGCGCGACGCCGCCACGGCGGAGTTTTTTCTCCCGTCTCAAGCGCTGGCTCGATGGAAAGTTCACAGTTAAGAGGTACAGAAGAAATCAAACGGCCATCAATTACAGAAACGTTGATTCCTGCTTCATCATTCCCGGATGAATATATTTTGTAGCGTAGCGTATCTGACTCAATAAAAGGCAAAAATGCGGGTAATCCCAGCCATCCGCCGGGGAGGCGTATTCCACCGTATAGCTGAGGGCGCGTGACGTCATCACCCTGAGTGCCCCATGAGGGTCTTAGTAAGCGAAATATATCCATCGCCGAAACCAGGTTCACAGGCTGGACCGTTAAAATCCAATCGTCCTCTACAATATAACCGTTGAGACGCTTACTTATCTGTACGGAATATTTACTGGATAAGGCAATATGAAACCGTTGCGAGTTTACGTCAGGAGACGGTTTCGCTCTCCAGCGCCCGTGCCCGATCTCATCAAAAAATAGTAAGCCGGCCTGCGACGCCTTCCCCAGATTTTCGCTGCTACTGGCACCACGGTCTTTAAGAGCTTTGGATAACACAGGATGAAAAACGGTTTCGCCTGTATCGCCCACACTACTGAAATAACATCGTGAACCGTCAAAGTCGACATACATATCAATAATGATTTGATGATTCGGTGCGCCGGATGATATTTCGAACGCCCGTTGACGCAGGCGCCAGAAAGGCATATCGAATAGTGCGCGGTGCCCTAGTAACCACGCGTCTCTGAATTCGGCGTAAGCCTCCTTCAGCGCATAAGAAACGCCAGGTCTTTGAATAACAATCTGAAAATACTTGATTAACTGGCGCGGATCAGCGGCCGCTTGCGGATAACGTTCCAGGCACTCGCTCATCAGGCGTAGATCGGCTTTATTAGGGAATGCCAACCGCAAGGTGTGACCGATTTGAACCCAACCATCCCGCGGCGGCAGGACAAGATGCCTGTAAGACTCACCTTCCTGAATTCGTTGGTTAAGCCATTCGGCTAATGCCTCCCACATCTGGTTGACGCCAGATAAATTCTGAAAACTATGCGAGGTCTGCAGCCAGTTCTGTAGCTTCAGACGAAAGTCATTGCGCTCTTCCTGTGCGTCGAATTGGCTGCTAATAAGCAACGTCATGACCAGATAAGTAAAAAATCCGGGCGTATCACGAGTCGACTTTTCTATCATGCCGTATTCAAGGCGCTGTGGCAGATCCCGTATTTTTGACATACAGGTTCGAAACGCTTCTTCAATTTCATTCGCATTAGCACTGCTGTCGGCGAATGCTGCCGCAAGCGTCGACGGCGTAACTTCAAACCAGCGAATATCCTGCGCGTCGCCGCCGGCACCGAACCGGAGAAAATAGTCAATCAGTTTACTTTCCCAACCATCGGGCGTAACGAGAGACGTCCAGTTCATTCAGGTATATCCTCCGTCCGCTGACTATTGATTCGGACTGCCATCACCAGTGGCTCTAGAAGACGTTCTGCCAGAAAACGAACGGGAGGAACGGCAAGGCCGTCACCTATCACTTTGAATGCTGACTGATACGCAGCCGGGAGGATGAAATCATCCGGCAACCCCATTAACGCCGCCGCTTCTTTGACCGACAACAAACGCGTTTTCACTTGGCTGCCTTTTACAACGATAATACGAGGACGAGAAGCTCCGCCTTTTGGCGTTCTCAGGCAACCAAGAACTGTCGAGAACGTTATTTCGGTCCGTTGCCGGTTGACGCCTTTTTCTTTGCGCATGCGTAAATAAAGGCTGCCTGCAATTGTCTCGCCGGATGCCTGCGCGTTCGCCAGACGCGCCAGATTAGCCGGTGCCATCATACTGATAAGCCGTTGTGTTTCCTCGGCAGAATGCCATAGCGCGTTTTCATGCTCAAAATCGATTAAGTCGTCCAGTTCCCTCATTCTGGCGTTTGGTAAATCGCCAGGCGACCACCAGATCCAGTCATTGCGAGCTTCCTTCGCCAGCGCATCGCAGGCGCGTAGGAGCGAAGGTGAATGCCATTGCAACAAAGGTTCTTCTGAAACCAAATATTCAGGAATGGAAACATGACGACTAATCGCAACAACAAATACGCGGGGGCGGGACTGCGGTAGAAAGTGCTTTGCATCGATGATTATTGCGCCATACCGATAGCCAGTTTTGCTTAGCTGATGGCATATCGCGGCGAAATGGCTCCCCTTATCCAGCGTCAGCAATCCAAGAACATTTTCAAGAACAAGAATCGGCGGCTTACGGTTTTCCTCCCCGAGCCTGCTTATTAAATCGAGGAATGGCCATATTGCACCGGAACGCGTGGTTTCATCGGCACTGGAATCTCTTTCGCCAATTCCCAAGCCATTACCGGCCAAAGACAAATCTTGGCAAGGAAATGACGCCCAGCTTAAATCAGCGTGGAGCGGCAATTCATAGGAGGTAACCTCTCGAACATCACGCATGTCGAGATGTTCGTCCCCCCAGTTATCGATGTAAGTCGATGCTTTTATCGGGTCCATGTCGTTGGCAAAAAGGCATCGCCACTGTTTTCCCAGCCCAGCCCTAGCCATACCGCCGCCCGCGAAAAACTCATAGAAAGTAAACCCTGCCTCGTGAGGTTCTGTTAAATGATTGTCACTCATGACCTGACCATAAAATAGTATTGCTGAATCGGGGCATCGTTCAATTTCCTGAAGGGGGTATTCTTAACTAGATAGTTTATAAAATCAGGAAGATAATATCTATATGGATAATTGTATCGGTCATGCGAAAACGCATTCAAGCAACTGAAAAATAAAATATTTTCTTAAAACCATCAAGCAAGACTGTTGAACCGGCAATGTTGAAAATGGAAACAGTCAGCATCTGTGCTGTAAATTGTTTTTTATTTAGAAAAATTCACTATTGGAGCAGATAACTAAGATGTCGTTTACCATTCTCCCCTGGTCTGAGCTGGCGCCACGATATGATGGGACAATTTTGCTGGGTAACGGCGCAAGCATCGCCGTCAGTCCTCGTTTTGCATATGGCTCTCTTCTTGAACACGTCACCCAAAAAGAGAGTCTGGAGGCAGATGTACGAAAACTTTTTGACTTTTTCCAAACTAAAGATTTCGAACTCATTCTGCGTATTATTTGGCAGGCGTCAAACGTCAACAAATCATTAGAAATTGAAGATGCCCGCACTCATGAGGCCTACCTCAGAATACGTGAATGCCTTATTCAAGCTGTGCGAGATGTGCATCCTGAGCATGATGAAGTTGACGAACAGCTGCCATATATTTACGAGTTTCTGAAAAGATTTAACACAGTCATTTCGCTTAACTACGATCTGATAGTCTATTGGACAATGACATATGGTCTGGGTCTCAACGATCATCATCGGTTTAAGGACTGCTTTCTTGCCAGAGGCCTTTTTGAGCAGGACTGGCAACGGTTAAGAGGAATGCTTGGAAATGAACAATCTAATACACTTGTTTTTTATCCACATGGCAGCCTCATATTGTGCCGTAATCGTATTGAACAAGAGAGTAAAATTCATATTAAGAATGCAGGTTTACTTGAATCAATTCTGAGGCGGTGGCAAAGCGAGGAAGTTGTTCCGCTGTTTGTTAGTGAAGGAACGCATGAACAAAAAGTAAACTCGATTCAGAGCAGTTTTTATCTTTCAACGGTTTACCGGGAAGTACTTACCGAACAGCGTGAAAATCTTGTGATTCTAGGCTGGGGAATGGGAGAGCATGATGTGCATCTACTAAAACGAATGGCAGGTGCAGGCATAAAAAAAGTCGCAGTATCTGTATTCAGAAGAGACCAAGCGTATTGCAATAGAGCCAACCAATTAATCAAAGATAATCTTGGGAAAAACATTTTGATAGAGTTTTTTGACAGTGAAAGTCCCGGATGCTGGAATCAGCAACCAGAAGTTTGATGCAGGGACTGTAATTGATAATAGTATAGAGGCATGGCTAAGATGGCGCGTTACAAGGCTGCTTTTTAAGCGGCCCCTGTAAATTACTCTATGCAATAGCCACCATATTAAAGGTGAGCACTCAGGCGATCACCGAACTCGATAATAAACGATTCATTGCCAGCCGCCAGTTGTGGATCGACATAATCCATTTCTTCGACTCATCCTTGATAGCCAGATAAATCACCTCATAGATCGAGTAGTCTACAGGGAACATCTTGCGCTTTTTAATAGCTGCATGTAATCACCAACACAGTGAGCTAAGGTTCGCGTTAACTCATACAGCTAACCTGCCAGCAACTCCACATATTTGCAGTGACCTGCCCTCAGTATTAGATACAACCTTCAGTTAGTAATGTCGGTTGGTTTTTCTTCTTGTTTCCCATTTCGCCAGCATGCTGCAAATTCAGACGGCGTCTGGTAATTCAGCGATGAATGCGGTCTGGACTCGTTATAGTCCTGCCGCCAGTCATTAATGATTTTCCGGGCATGTAGAATATCGCTGAACCAGTGCTCATTCAGGCATTCATCCCGGAAGCGGCCATTGAAACTCTCAATAAATCCGTTCTGCGTTGGCTTGCCCGGCTGGATTAAGCGCAACTCAACACCATGTTCAAAGGCCCATTGATCTAGCGCACGGCAGGTAAACTCCGGGCCCTGATCGGTTCTTATCGTTGCCGGATAGCCACGAAACAGCGCTATGCCGTCCAGAATACGCACGACCTGAACGCCTGAAATACCGAAAGCGGCGGTGATCGTCAGGCACTCCTTCGTGAAATCATCCACGCAGGTCAGACACTTAATCCGGCGGCCGCTGGCAAGTGCATCCATGACAAAATCCATCGACCATGTCAGGTTCGGCGCATCCGGGCGGAGAAGCGGAAGCCGCTCAGTCGCCAGACCCTTACGACGTCGCCTGCGTTTTACACCCAGACCGTTAAGGTGATAGATGCGGAAAACCCGCTTGTGATTGACGTGAAGGCCCTCCCGACGCAACAACTGCCAGATGCGCCGGTAACCAAACCGGCGACGTTCAAGTGCCAGCTCTGTGATGCGTAGAGACAGCTGCGCGTCAGCAGCCGGACGCTGAGCCGAGTAACGGCAGGTCGACAGGGGCCAGCCTGCCAGCCTGCAGGCTCGACGTTGCGACAGACCTTCGGCCTCACACATGACTTCTACGGCTTCCCGCTTCTGGTCTGTCGTCAGAACTTTCGGCCAAGAGCCACCTGAAGCGCCTCCTAAGCCAGCATGGCTTCTGCAAGCAGCTTCTTGAGGCGGGCGTTCTCTTCCTCAAGCGACTTCAGGCGCTTAACCTCGGGCACCTCCATACCGCCATACTTCTTGCGCCAGGTGTAAAAGGTGGAGTCAGAAATGACGTGCTTACGGCAGAGTTAACGGGCAGAAACCCCGGCTTCAGCCTCGCGAAGAATACTGATGATCTGTTCGTCGGAAAAACGCTTCTTCATGGGGATGTCCTTATGTGGCTTATGAAGACATTACTAACATCGCGGTGTATTAATCAACGGGGAGCAGGTCAGCAGGGTAACCCTGCACATGTCGGAGCCAGATGAACTCTATATGGGGAATGTCAATATCAGTCCGCATCAGGCCAGACGTTACCTCTACTACGACAGACTGCCTGAATGGATGCCAGCAGCCTCAAGAATCCGCTCAGCATGTAAAGTCGGCGGATAGCATAATGAGGCAATTTTCAATTTCATTAACACATTTTTTATATTCATGGAGTTACTCATCTGACAGGGACTGAAAGTGGATACGGCCTTACTTGGTGCTCTGGACTCAGACGGCAAAACGAAATTTGAAAGTGCGGTGAACGCACTACAAGGCGATGTTTCTGCGGCAGCGGCAAGGCTCTCTGTCGATCCCAGACTGCGTCCTGAGTACTCTAAGCACATTAAAGAAATGGCCGAGGATCTCAGAGCAAAAGCGAATAGTGGCATTATCAGCTGGGACAAAGCTGCAATGGAGGCACAGGAAACCAGAAATCTGATAATGGATATGATGCGCACCCGGAGTACGCCACCTGGCAGGGCAATGGCAGAAAGGATCAAGACTTCAGGCGTAACGCTTAATGAATTAGTCGCCAAAAAAACTGCCGCTATGTTCGGGCCAAAGGCTAATTTTTACAGCTTATCTGAAACGCAAAAAAATCAGGTTTATGCCGGGATTGTAGAGTCAGCGGGTAAATCAAATCCTCAGTTCAACCTGAGAATGATGAAATTATCACGTGCAGCTAAAGGCTTGATAGTTCTTTCTATCGGGATATCAATGTATGAAATATATATGTCAGACAACAAAGCCTCAGAAACCGGCAGGCAGGTTGCTATTAACGGAGCTGGTATTGCGGGCGGTTGGGCTGGCGGTGCCGTTGCTGGTTTAATGTGTGGACCTGGCGCCCCCGTATGCGTGCTATCAGGCGGATTCGTCGGCGGTGCTTTAGCGGCGTGGGAAATGGGCAACTGGTGGAAATAGAAATGGAAGAAGTCACTACACTATCGCTGTCGGAAGTTAATGAGGCAACAGATACCGCCCAGGCTCGTTCCGAAGTTTTGATTGACGGCATCTCAACGGGAATTATCATCCCTGGAAAAGTGCTTGAGGGTGCGATAATAATTGATGAGCGCCGCTATCTTTTATTCATAACAGATGACGTTCTTTTTGAAGAAATGCTGACGCTCCTGCTGTTAGATCTCTCTCAGGGAATTTTAGAGAAACTGACTATTGGGGGTATCTATACTTCAGGTCATTTCGAGGCTTTGAAAGTTTCACCTCATTCTGCGAGCTTCCGCTTCATCGGTGATACCACGTGGACAGTAAAAGTATCAGCATCTCCAACGTTTAAACTCCCCTTTTCCGATCCTCCCGGAGTAAGCCGCACAATGGGATTGAGAAAATACATTGATATCAATGCTAACCCTGCACCAGCCAAAGCAGATGGTAGTCGATAGGGCAACCTGAAGACCCTTTTCCCTATTAGTTGATCAGGCGATAAGGCAGCGAACAAAACGGCATAAATGTAAGCTTAGGAATATTAGTTAAATGTGCGAATGCTGCCCGCATTATTGCTTAGCCAGTTAATCTCGCTACGTACTTAACCCGGTTAAGGACAACACTGTCAAACGTCGGAGAAAGCTTTTCACGACATATACGCAAGTTAATGAAACATAGCAGCTACGGGC
This sequence comes from Pantoea sp. SM3640, assembly GCF_015654165.1. Taxonomy (NCBI): domain Bacteria; kingdom Pseudomonadati; phylum Pseudomonadota; class Gammaproteobacteria; order Enterobacterales; family Erwiniaceae; genus Pantoea; species Pantoea sp. SM3640. The sequence continues at coordinate 768,818 of NZ_CP064872.1, read as the reverse complement.
TCACTTTTCGCAGGGCTGACTGCCAATTAGGATCTGCAAGTTCGGTAAACGCCGCACCGTGTGATCCAATTTACTTTTTGCCGCTGCCACATCATTTCAGCATTTTCTCCTGTTTATCCAGCGCCAGCTCCTTTCAACCACCTGTGAGAAATGAATAGCTTTCACTAACTTAATTTATGGCACTGAAATGGTTGGCTGCACCTGAAAAAAGCATACAATTATGCTGTTTGCCTTTTAAACACATAAGGTCACATTATGGATGATGGCATAAAGATCGCGATGTCCCCTGTTCAGCTTGCTGCCGCACTCTCTGATAAGACAGTGACAGAGGCGGAAACGATGAGTAACCGCCTTCTCGGAGGGCTAGGGCTTGTCATGGGTTCACTTGAGCTTGCAGGCGCCACCGCTCTGTGTATCGCACCTGAACCTACCGGATTAACAAAAGCAGGATGTGTAGTTGTCGGCGCACATAGTCTCGATAGCATTCACGCAGCTGCAAATCAGCTCATTGTGGGTAGAGACACTCGCACAGCAACATACGAGGCAGCAACAGCAATTGCTAAATCCTTTGGAGCAGATGAAGATACGGCGATGAAAATCGGCCTGACTGTCGATATCGCTGTTCCACTAGGATTTGCACTTGGCATCGGCGCAAGTCGTGTAGCAGCAGTAAGAGCTGGCCGTATTAAACTTACTGAGCATGAGTCAGTAACAGGTTTGAAACCCGGCGGGCATACGCTTTCCACACATGTTGGCAAAAGCGATGCAGAACTATTATCCCGCTTTGAAGCCAATAAGCGTTTGCAGTATTCCACTACCTTTACCAACGTGCAGATAGCCGAAGAAGCCATATCGAAAGCGATTTTTGCTAATCGGGACGTTATAAAATCGGTCCTTGGCGGAGGCAGACAGGGAGCCAGGTTAACTATTCGAAATGCATCTGGCAAAGCAATTGGCTACGGTTTCCGGCGCGGGAGTAACCAGCGAATAGTCATGACAAATGTGAGAATTGTTATCGAGTTTCAGCAATATAACGGCAAACCCTATTACATTCTCACAGCATTCCCGGATCTATAGGTACAAAATGCAAAAATTCCACTTCCTTGACCAACTTATTTTCGGTTATTTCAACCAGGACGCGGACATCATCAATGATGGCGAGGATACGGTCGAAGGCATAGTACGGCTATTCAAAAAGTCAGTACCAGACTGGATGCTCAAAGATCTCGCCGAAGAAGTTGATGATTTTATCTCCGCCTATGGTGACGGTGTCGAAGAGGAGTTCAGGAAACGATACGGGTTTGATTTTTCGCCTGAACTTTGGGAAACCACTGCTCATGAATTCCTGATGACAGTACGTCAGGTCTCGTCAGAGAAATGAGGTTTCCGGGAGGATATTTTCCTGGTTGATAGTTACCAGAACCATCATCGAAGTCCTGAGAGCCCGCAAGGTGAAAGCTTTGCGGGCTTTTTTGTGTCCTCAATTCGAACATTTCAAACGCCTGGTCATCTTTTTCCAATAACGCCTTTCGCTGCATCACCTCGAATATCAGAATGTACCCGATGGCCTTTCTGACTGGCAATCAACCATCTCCTACGCACCATCTCAGCGCACTCATTTTTTACACCTCATCACATTTATTCCGCCCGTAATTCCATTAATAATTGAATTTAATCATTTTTTTAAATTGGCACACATCCTGCTTTATCGCTTTACGTACATATCCGCGTATCGGGATGGTTTCGGAGAAGGAGCATTTGAAGGCAATGGTTTGAATAGGTGCGACGACAAAAAAGTGGTTAAGCAGAGCAAAGCGTAATTATGGAGACAGACAATGGCCTTAATGAGCGAACCGGTAGTAATAGCGAAACACAGCAAGTGGGTACAGCTTCTGCTTGGATTACTTTGCATGGCAGCCATTTCCAGCCCGCAATATGTCTGGACGCTGTTAACCAAACCGATGATTGCCAAACTCGGCGTCGGGCTGGCGGAACTGCAGGTCACATTCTCGCTGCTGATTATTCTGCAGACCTTTTTCTCACCTTTTCAGGGTCGGCTGGTCGAGCGCTTTGGACCACGTCTGCTGATCTCCATCGGTACACTGATGGCGGGTTTCAGCTGGGTGATCGCCGCCCGGGTCAACAGCCTCACCTCACTGTATCTGGCCTACGGCTGCCTTGGCGGACTGGGGACGGGTATTGTTTACATCGGCGTGGTGGGGCTGGTGATGAAGTGGTTTCCACAGCAGCGCGGCTTTGCCGCCGGAACCGTGGCGGCGGGCTACGGCATGGGGGCAATTTTCACCACCTTCCCGATTTCTATTTCTCTTAATAGCTACGGGCTGGAACAGACGATGACGACATTTGGCCTCATCTTCGCCGCTGTGGGTCTTCTCGCCAGCCAGAACCTGAGACTGCCAGAAACCAGCAGGATGATCCCGGCCAGCAAAACACCGTCTCCCGTGCTGAGCCAGTACCAGTTTAAATCCGGGGAAATGCTGCGCCAGCCGTTGTTCTGGCTGATGTTCATGATGATGACCATGATGTCGACTTCAGGGCTGATGGTGACTTCGCAGATGGCGATTTTTGCCGAAGACTTCGGCATCAGCAAGGCGGTGATTTTCGGCATGGCCGCCCTGCCGCTGGCGCTGACTATCGACCGTTTCACTAACGGATTAACGCGTCCCCTATTTGGTTTTATTTCTGACCGCTACGGCCGTGAAAATACCATGTTTATTGCCTTCGCGCTGGAAGGCGTAGCGATGACGCTGTGGCTTGCCTGCCGCGAAGATCCGTTGCTCTTCGTACTGCTTTCAGGCGTCGTGTTCTTTGGCTGGGGCGAAATCTTCTCGCTGTTCCCCTCCACACTGACTGACACCTTTGGCAGTGAAAATGCTTCAGCGAACTATGGCTGGCTCTATATCTCGCAGGGTATCGGCGCAATCTTTGGCGGTCCGCTGGCGGCGCTGATGTATCAGCACACTCATAACTGGCACCTGGTCTTTGGCTGCGCGATTACCTTCGACTTCATCACCGCCGGTCTGGCGTTGTGGGTTCTCAAGCCCTGGCGTGCGCGATTTATGCAGGCGCAAGATACTCTTTCACGCTGATTATCCGGTAGTGAATAAAGCGCTTAAAACAGCGTCCCCCGACTGCGTGTATTGCCATTGAAAATACTTCGCCTGTCAGAACTCCGGGCGCATCGTTAAGACCCTGTTCGATAGCGGAGACAGTGGTCACCAGCTGATCTTCATTCTCTTCTCTCCGTGAATTAAAACGCCCCGGCAGTCGGGGCAAAGTCCTTTTGACTCGATCCAGTAAGTGCCGGTCGGTTCGACGGCGAGGAACGGGTTATAGTTTTTTTGCGTTTGCTACGCATCGGGAGCGGCAAACTTCTGCGGATAAAACCCCCTGGCGAAGAACTGCACGGCCAGCACGTTACAGGAGGAATGGAACCAGATGCCAAAACTGCGATCGGCTTCAACCGCTTTCAGCGTGCTGATGCCTTTACGCGCCAGTGCGGCTTCAGGCTGGCACTCGCCTGTTCTGCAGTAGTCTGCGCGCCCAGCACTTAACCGGCGGGTAGCGGATCGCCCGCTTTCGGCGTCCTGGCGCCGCTGACCAGATAGACATCCGGCTGCGCGTCGATAACTTTGTCCAGATTCACCAGCCCGAGCACGCCCGGCAGATCGATTAAATCCCGCATATTAACGTTACCGTCTGAGCGACAGCATTCATGGGCTAAAGACGCCTTAGCCATGACCGTTTTTTCACCACGCCACACTAAGCGCCATATTAAGACATTGCTGCTCTGCGCCTGCACCAAAAAAGTGCTTTAACCCTTGCACTATCACGGCTTTGCACCGTTCCGCTTCTTCTGAGGCTGGCACACTTTATGCTTGGATAGATTGACAGCCTTTAACGTCTGCGAGGTGACGATGCTGAATATCAATCTCTCCGCTTCACCCTTTTTTGATGAGATGCTTCTGGCTGAAGGTGAACACCGTGACCACTACGCCGCCTACTGGCAATGGCTGCAGCAGGCCGATCACCAGGCGGTACAGCGCAAGCGGGAAGAAGCCGCCCTTTTGTTTCACCGGGTAGGAATTACCTTCAATGTCTACGATGACGACAATGGCGCTGAACGGTTGATCCCGTTCGACAGCGTGCCACGTATTATTCCGGCCGCCGAATGGGCCATGCTTGATGCCGGCATTCGCCAGCGTGTGCAGGCGCTCAATGCCTTTCTCTACGATATCTACCATGAACAACATATTCTGAAAGCGGGCGTCATTCCGGCAGAACAGGTTCTGGCTAACGAACAGTATCAGCCCTGTATGCAGGGTGTTGATCTCCACCGTAACATCTATGCACACATTATCGGCGTGGATATGGTGCGCAACAGTGATGGCGAATATTACGTCCTGGAAGATAACCTGCGTACCCCCTCCGGCGTCTCCTATATGCTGGAGAACCGTAAGATGATGATGCGGCTCTATCCGGAACTGTTTGCCCAGCAACGCATTGCGCCCGTAGAACGCTATCCGTCACATCTGCTGCAAACGCTGCGCGAAAGCTCACCCGTCAACGATCCCACCGTGGTGGTATTAACCCCAGGCCGCTTTAACAGCGCTTACTTCGAACACAGTTTTCTGGCCCAGCAAATGGGCGTTGAGCTGGTGGAAAGCGCCGATCTGTTCGTGAAGGATGGCATGCTGTTTATGCGCACGACCGCCGGGCCATGCAGAGTGCATGTGATCTATCGTCGGGTTGACGACGCCTTCCTCGACCCGCTGGCGTTCCGCCCGGACTCCATGCTCGGCGTACCGGGACTGCTATCGGTTTACCGGGCTGGCAATGTTGTCCTGGCCAATGCCATCGGCACGGGTGTGGCTGATGACAAATCTATCTACCCCTACGTACCGGATATGGTGCGCTTTTATTTGCAGGAAGAACCGATCCTCAACAACGTCCCAACCTGGCAGTGCAGGCATAAAAATGAGCTGACGTATGTGCTGGCCAACCTCGAAAAAATGGTGGTGAAGGAAGTTCACGGCGCTGGGGGTTACGGCATGTTGATTGGCCCCGCCGCGAGCAAAGCTGAGCTCGCCCACTTCCGTGATCTGTTGCTGGCGCGTCCGCAGAATTACATCGCGCAAAACACGCTGGCGTTGTCCACCTGCCCCACGTTTGTCAACGACGGCCTGGCACCACGTCACATCGATCTCCGGCCCTTTGCGCTCAGTGGCGCGGAGATCCGACTGGTTCCCGGCGGGCTTACCCGCGTCGCGTTGACGGAAGGATCGCTGGTCGTCAATTCATCTCAGGGCGGCGGAACCAAGGACACCTGGGTACTGGAGGATGATCTATGCTGAGCCGGACAGCCAGTGAACTCTATTGGATGGCCCGCTATCTGGAGCGGGCAGAAAATATCGCCCGGGTGCTGGACGTCACCAACAAGCTGTCGATGATGCCAATCCGTAACGGGGGTACGCATGATCTGCTGGTACCGCTCAACCTGACCAGCACCAGCGGGCTGTATGCTGAAACCTACCCGACACTGACGATGCCCAATCTGGTCAGTTTTTTCGCCCTGGATAACCGGAATCACAGCAGCATTTTCAGTTGCCTGCAGATGGGCTGGAACAACGCGCATGCGGTGCGTGGCAGCCTGTCATCCGAAGTCTGGGAGTGTATCAATGCCACCTGGCTCGGGATGAAATCGATACGCCGTCAGGGCATCGGCTCAGACGGTGCCGACGCCTTCTTTGACTGGGTGAAAGAGCGCTCTCATCTGTTCCGCGGTGCCATGTTCGGTACCCTGCTCCGCAGCGATGCGATGCACTTTATCCGCCTGGGGACGCTGCTGGAACGGGCTGATGGCACCGCCCGTCTGCTGGAGGTGAAGAACCGACTGATGGACATTGATGACGACCCGGTGCGCGAATATTACCGCATGGACACACTGCTGCAGGCAGTAAGTGCGCGCGAAGCCTACCATAGTATTTATAAGCAGCCCCTGAGCCGGGAGACCATCGCCGAACTGATGATCCTGCGTAACGAGCTGCCGCGTTCGTTGCTGGCGTGTATCAACGATATGGTTCAGCAACTGGAGCTGATTGGTGGCCGTGCAAACCCGCCACGCCGCCTCGCGCACATCCTGCACGCCGAGCTGCGCTTCAGTTCCATGAAAGACCTGAACAGAATCGGGCTGAACAACTGGCTGGAAGCCTTTCTCGCCCAGGTCAACGAGATCGCCGAAAGTATTCATCACACGTATCTGGAGGCGCAATGAAACTTAGCATTGAGCACAACACGCACTATCGCTACGACCAGGCAGTGCAACGGAGTATCCAGTACCTGCGTCTGACGCCTCAGGAATCGCCTCATCAACGCATACTTTCCTGGCAACTGACCTTGCCGGAGAAGGCGGTCTGCACCACGGATGCCTTCGGCAACATCATGCATGTTCTGACACTCGATGAACCGCATGAGTCCATCACCATTCAGGCACATGGCGTGGTAGAGATTGAACACGGCATTGAAGATCAGGCTCAGGGACATCTGTCGCCGCTGGTTTTCCTGCGCCACAGTCCGCTGACCCAGCCCGATGCGGCGATTCAGGCGTTTGCCCTGCGTTATCATCAGCCTCAGGCGATACTGGCCGCCCTGGAAAACCTGATGGGAGACCTGCTGCTCAGGATGCCTTACACCCCAGGTTCTACCCTTGTGACCGACAGTGCCGCGGAGGCTTTCGCCGCCAGTACCGGCGTCTGCCAGGATCATACGCATGTCTTTCTGAGCTGCTGTCGTAGCCTGAATATACCGGCCCGCTACGTCAGCGGTTACCTGCACAGCAAAGATTCTACCCATGTCGCGACCCATGCCTGGGCCGAAGTCTGGGTGGAAGACCGCTGGCACTGCTTTGACGTCACCAACAATACTCGCATGCCTGATCAACATCTTAAGCTTGCCGTCGGCATTGATTACCTGGATGCCTGTCCGGTACGTGGTTTACGCATTGGTGGGGGCTACGAGGATATGTGCGCGATTGCTGCCGTACAAATGATGTAAATCGCGACTTGCTGATGGTGAAAACTTCATGCACGCTGATGGCGTGCAAATCTTTTTTTGAAGGAAGTGTGGTATGACCTATTGTGTGGCCATGCGCCTGTCATCCGGGCTGGTCTTTGCATCCGATTCACGTACCAATGCTGGCGTGGATCATATTTCCACCTTCCGTAAACTGCACGTGTTTCATCAGGACGGCGATCGTACGCTGGTGCTTCAGACTGCCGGTAATCTGGCGACCACGCAAAGTATCATCAGCTTGCTGCGACACCGCAGCAGGAATGCCGATTGTCCCAATCTGCTGAATGTCTCCAGCCTCTATGAGGCCGCGTCGCTGATAGGTGAAACGGTTCGTGAGGTGATCCAGCGTGACAGTGAGGCGCAACAGAATGGCAGCACGACAGACTTCAGTTGCAACCTGCTGCTCGGCGGGCAAATCAACGGGGATGATATTGGCCTGTTCCATATTTATCCTCAGGGTAATTTCATCGAAGCCACCCGCGATACGCCCTATTTCCAGATTGGTGAAAGCAAGTACGGCAAACCGATTATTGACCGGGTGCTGCACTACGACATGTCTCTGGAGCAGGCGATGCAATGCGCGCTGATTTCACTGGATTCGACCCTGCGCAGCAATCTGTCCGTTGGTCTGCCGATCGACGTGATGATCTACCCGTGTGACAGCTACAGCGATGCCCGGCAATACCGCATTACCGAAGACCATCCGTACTTCAGTACTATCCGTAAAGGCTGGGGTGAGGGATTAGTCAACACCTTCAGACAGCTTCCGCCGCTGGTTCTCTAGTCAGAACCGGGCATCCTGTTCCCCTTTACAGCCCCAACCCAAACACGAAATAATACCTCCACAAGCCGGGTCAGAATCCGGTCGCTACTTACTCTCAACTCTGCGGACCCCTTATGAATAACGAAATTTCTCTCAAATATTATGATGTCGCAGACGAGTACGCGACGGAGGCGGCTAAGCCGGTCAGCGAAGCAGAGCGTACTCCGCTGGCGCATTACTTCCAGCTGCTGATTACCCGTCTGATGAACAACGAAGAGATCAGTGAAGAGTCTCAGCAGGATATGGCGCGCGAAGCGGGTATCGATGAGCACCGTATTGATGATATCGCTGAGTTCCTGAACCGCTGGGGCAACGAGTAAGAGATACGCACCGGCAGACGAGCGTTGCGCCGTCGGCCGGTTAACCTTTCTGACTACCGCATTCACCTCCGCGTCGGGCATCCGCCCCAGCCTCTTGCCCGGCCGTAAATTATCATCCAGACTTATATAGTCTGCGCAGGCATTGTGTTTTACACTGCGCGCTGTAAAAAACTGAGTAGATTAAGCAGGCAAAAATGGCGATGAACGGAACGATCACAACCTGGTTTGAAGATAAAGGTTTTGGCTTTATCAAAGATGAAAACGGTGATAACCGCTATTTTCATGTGATTAAAGTCGCCAATCCTGATCTGATTAAGAAAGATGCGGCGGTGACATTTGAACCCACCACCAACAACAAAGGCTTATCCGCCTATGCGGTGAAGGTCGCGCCGACCAGCAAATATATCTATATCGCAGGTGAGCGGCTGAAGATCACTTCGATTAAGTCTTACCTGGTTTACAACGAAGACGTCCCGGTTGATGCTGGTGTCGATAAAGAGAACGCGGTGCTTTCAGTGGGCCTGTTGCTGAATAATATCCGTCCGAAGTCTGACCCGAACGCCAGTGAGATGCGCTCGCTGAAAAAGCTGGCGGTGACCACTTTCCAGGGAACGACGCTGATCTTCTCCGAAGATGAGATCGACATCGAAAGCACGGTTAAAGTGCTTAAAGGTCTGAAGTAATCCCGCAGGCAGGCCGGGATTCTGTGAGCAGGATTTCGGCCTTTATGCCCGCATCCGCCTGCCATTCAGGCACATCTCTCTGACATGATGCTGCCCGGTGCCGTGAAAAAGCGAATCTCTGGCAGATAAAACCGCCCTGCTCTCCCGCCTAATCCGTTGTTTATGATAAAACAAAGGTCAAAAGCGCAACGCATCAAGGTTCATCCCCACAACGCATCTTTCCAGGGTAGAATCAGATACTTTGTTCAGTCATTGCCAATGTTTTCCATCATCGCAAAGTGATACGAAAAGCGGGTGAAATAAGGTATAAAGCCGCATGAAAATCCCAAACAGAATCCAGCCCCTGGTCGATGACGGCCTCATTGACGATGTGCTGCAGCGGCTGAAAAGCGGCAAAGAAGCAGACGTCTATACCGTGCTTTGCGGCGGTAAAGTGCAGTGCGCCAAAGTTTATAAAGAAGCGACCCAGCGTAGCTTCAAGCAGGCGGTGCAGTATCAGGAAGGACGTAAAACCCGCAACAGCCGTAACGCCCGCGCCATGCAGAAAGGCACGAAGTTTGGCCGTAAGCAGCAGGAGGAGTCCTGGCAGACTGCCGAAGTAGACGCCCTGTTCCGCCTGGCTAATGCCGGTGTTCGCGTGCCCCAGCCTTATCTTTGCATTGACGGCGTGTTACTGATGGAGCTGGTGACCGACGCCAATGGCTCTGTCGCGCCGCGCCTCAGCGACGTCACGCTCTCCGAAGAGGAGGCGATTACCGACTTCCACACCATGATTCGCAACATCGTGCGTATGCTCTGTGCCGGTATCGTCCATGGTGACTTATCCGAGTTCAACGTGCTGCTGGACGATCAGGGCCCGGTGATTATTGACCTGCCACAGGCGGTCGATGCGGCAGCCAATAACCATGCTGAGTCGATGTTCGAACGTGACGTCGACAACATTACCTCCTACTACGGTCAGTTCGCTCCGGCGCTGCTGAAGACGCGCTATGCCAAAGAGATCTGGCAGCTTTATGAAGATGGCAAGCTGACCCCGGAAACACCGCTGACCGGACAGTTTGTTGAAGAGGAGCGCGTGGTGGATATGGATTCGCTGATGGATGAGATCATCACCGCAGAAGATGAATACTACGAGCGCCAGCGCGCCAGCCGTGAGCGCGACGAAGATTAGAAAAAAGGCAGCGAGTTACCTCGCTGCCTCTGTACTATCGCACCATCACAATCCTTTCATCTAACGATGACCGTCAGCGCAATCAGAGTTAAGCCGATGATCATCACGCCGACAAATACCGTATCAAGCCTGCCTTTTTTCATCTTTGCCTCCCTAGAACCACTGACCAAACCGACGGATATAGAAACGTTTCATGCCCTGCGCCACCAGACAGTAGCTGAACAGCGTCAGCACCAGCCACGGGAAATATTGCCATGGCAGCGGCACCAGACCGACCATCGCACCCAGCGGAGAGAATGGAATCAGGATGCCCAGCGCCATTACCGCCAGCGTGGTCAGCATCACCGGTAAGGTGGCACGACTCTGGATAAACGGAATCCTCCGGGTACGCAGCATATGTACCACCAGCGTCTGTGACAGCAGTCCCTCGATAAACCAGCCAGACTGGAACAGCGATTGCACGCCTGCATGGTTAGCGCTGAAAACGAACCACATCAGCGCAAAGGTGGTCACGTCAAAAATTGATGACGTCGGACCCATCCAAAGCATGAAGCGTTTAATGTTGCCGGCATCCCATTTACGCGGCTTATTCAGAAACTCACGGTCAACCTTATCCCACGGCAGCGCCAGCTGGGAGACGTCATACATCAGGTTCTGAATCAGCAGATGAATCGACAGCATCGGCAGAAACGGAATAAAGGCACTGGCCACCAGCAGCGAGAACACGTTGCCGAAGTTGGAGCTGGCTGTCATGTTGAGATACTTGATGATGTTGCCAAAGGTCTCACGTCCTTTGAGTACCCCCTCATTCAGCACCTGAAGATCTTTCTCCAGCAGGATGATGTCCGATGAGGCTTTCGCCACATCCGCCGCGCTGTCCACAGAAATACCGGTGTCAGCCGCCCGCAGGGCAGGCGCGTCATTGATACCATCGCCGAGGAATCCGACAGTGTGACCGTTCTGCTGCATCAGCCGCACCAGACGTGATTTCTGCAACGGCGTCAGCTGGGCAAACAGGGTGCAGCGCTCCGCTTCCAGTGCCAGTTCATCGTCGTTCATTGCCTCAATCTGATCGCCGGTCAGCATGGCCGGATCGGTCAGCCCGACATCGGCACAGACCCGCAGCGTCACCAGCGGATTGTCACCGGTTAGCACTTTCACCGTTACACCACTGTCGCGCAGGGCTTTAATCGCCTTACCGGCACTGGCTTTTGGTGGATCGCGGAAGGTCAGCATGCCCTGAATAACCAAATCGCGCTCATCACTGTCGCTGAGCGGCGCGTGCAGCTCGCCATCACGGGTTGCCACCAGCAGCACGCGATAACCCTGCTGATGATAGCGTTCGGTCTGCGCCAGCAACGCCGCACGCTGTGCCGCATCCAGTGCAACGACCGCATCACCCTGCCGCACGGCAACGCTGACTGCCAGCATCTCTTCAACTGCGCCTTTGCAGATCAGATGCGAGCGATGCTGAGTCAGATCTTCCACCAGCACCGACACCCGACGGCGGGTAAAATCAAACGGCAGCTCATCAACCAGCTGATACTGGCTGCGCTGAGTCTGTGAAATGACTTTATCGCCTGCGCAGAGCACGGCGCGATCCATCAGGTTTTTTGCGCCACTCTGGCTGCCACTGTTAAGCCAGGCCAGCAGCAGGACCTGCTCATCTTCACTGCCCTGCGCATCCAGATGATGCGCCAGCAGGATAGTGTCCTGGGTCAGCGTGCCGGTTTTATCGGTGCAGAGCACATCCATCGCGCCAAGGTTCTGAATGGCATTGAGCTTTTTGACGATCACTTTGCGCCGGGACATCGCAATGGCGCCTTTGGCCAGATTAGCGCTGACAATCATCGGCAGCATTTCCGGGGTCAGCCCGACCGCGACCGCCAGAGCAAACAGCGTGGCATCCATCCAGTCCCCTTTGGTGAAGCCGTTAATCAGCAGCACCACCGGAACCATCACCAGCATAAAGCGGATCAGCAGTTTACTGACGCTGTTCACCCCACGGTCAAACGCAGTCTGTGGACGACTTCCGGTCAGCGATGAGGCCAGTGAACCAAACCAGGTTTCGCCTCCGGTCGCAACGACGACGGCGCTGGCTGTGCCGCTGGCCACGCTGGTGCCCATCAGGCAGATGTTCGGTGACGCCAGCAGCTCCTGGGCAGTCTGCTCTTCAGCATCAATACCCGCATCGCTGCTGTGTTTTTCAACCGGCAGCGACTCGCCAGTCAGCACCGCTTCACTGATAAACAGATTACGTGAGCTCAGCAGGCGCACATCGGCAGGCACCTGATCGCCGGTGCTGAGCAGAATAATGTCGCCCGGCACCAGCTCACTCATATCCACATCCTGACGCTGCGCGGTTTCACTGCCCGATTCCCGCCGCAGCACGGTGACCTGGCTGCGAACCAGTGACTGCAGCGCCTGCGCGGCACGGTTGGTCCGAAACTCCTGCCAGAAGCGCAGCAGCCCGCTCAGCATCACCATGGTGCAGATGATGATGACGCCGGAGAGATCGGTCTCCTGACCGGCGCGCAGCGGCAATATATAGTCGGTAAAGAAGCTCACCAGCGCCAGGACCAGCAGGACGTAGATAAACGGGTTATTAAACGCCATCAGCAGCTGAATCAGCGCCGGTGGTGCTTTCTCATGTGCCACTTCATTACGGCCATACAGAGCCAGTCGTTTTGCCGCTTCAGCCTGAGTCAGACCCTGACGCTGACTGCGCAGGTTTGCCAGCGTCATCTCAACGTGCTGGCCTGCCTGCTGTGCGACAGCAAATATTTTTTTACTTTTTTTATCGTTACGGTTGCCGGATGAGGTGATCTCAACCTGTTCCAGTTTCATGTCGCTCATTTCGACATCTCCCTGATTTAAAGCAATAGTTGTCCTGCACGCAAAATAAGGTGCATGGATAAAACCTGGCGTGGCCGGGTTATTTAATAAGGTGACCTTTGGGAATAATGACGTTATTCCGCCTGCGTGAAAAATAATGACGCGCGCAGGGTGACGTAACGCCTGTTAAGCGCTGCGTTTTAAAGGTCTGATATCGGCGTTCGGGCGCAGCCTGAGCTACGCCAGTCGGGGTGGAGGAAAAAGGGCTAAGATAAACAGCAGCATAACGTGCACTCCTGTAGCTGACAGGATTAAAAACAAGGAGCGCGATCGTTAATTAAAGCGGGGATCGCTGCTCGCCGGTTGGCAAGCAGCAGAGAAAATTCAGCTTGCCAGAATTAAAATTAATCTAGGGTGACTGTCCAACTGAATTCTCCTGAAGTTATTTGCCGCTATTATAGAGAGAGGAATATTGGGGTAAAGCGATTCAGAAATAAATAACCGCTTCGTTGAGGATTTGTTTCTGCTCAGGTTGCCGCTTCGGTAACAACATGGCGATCTTCTTATAACCACAACCTAACACTTATAACCTTTTGGCATATGTTTAGCCTATATTAGACTATTCTTCGCATCGGCCCTTTCGTAAACTCGCGTAACTTTTTAGAGGCAAGGAAATTTCATGAAAACTATAATTCCATCACTGCTGGCGCTGACGCTGGCTGCCGCCTTCACAGCACAGGCCGCAACACCAAAAGATACGCTGGTGATTGCCCAATCTACCGACGACGCCGACAGCTTCGACCCGGCCAAGGGGTTTGAACTGACCAGCGTTCAGGCTTTTACGAATATCTATCAGCGTCTGGTACAGTCTGACCCGCAGAATCCGGTGGACCTGAAACCGACACTGGCCACTTCGTGGCAGCCCGGCAGTGATAACCGCAGCCTGACCTTTGAACTGCGCAAAGATGCGAAATTCTCCACCGGTAACCCGCTGCGTCCGGAAGATGTGATCTTCTCGCTGGGCCGCGTGGTGAAACTGAACCTCGATCCCTCTTTCATCCTGACGCAGCTCGGCTGGACCAAAGATAACGTCGATGGCTTCCTGAAGAAAGTTGACGACAATCATGTGCAGATCAGCTGGACCGCCAACGTCAGCCCGACTTACGTACTGAGCCTGCTCTCTGCGCCGGTATCGTCCATTGTCGATGAAAAAACCGCGATGGCGAATGCGAAGAACGGCGACTTCGGTAACGCCTGGCTGGCAACCCACTCGGCGGGCAGCGGTCCGTATCAGATCCGCAAAGTGGTGATGCATCAGGTGGTGCTGCTCAGCGCCAACCCGACCTCACCGGCGGGCGCGCCAAAAATGAAGAACATCCTGATCAAGAACGTACCGGAACCGGCGGCGCGTCGTCTGCTACTGGAACAGGGTGATGCCGATATCGCCCGTAACCTGGGTGCCGATCAGATTGCTGCGCTAAACGGCAAACCTGGCGTGAAGACAGAAGCGATTCCAATGGCGTCGCTCTACTACATCCAGTTCAACATCGGCGCGAACGACACGATGAAGAACCCGGCCTTCTGGGAAGCGGCACGCTACCTGTGGGATTACAAAGGTATTGCTAATGAGCTGCTGAAAGGTCAGTTCGACGTGCATCAGAGCTTCCTGCCAAAGGGCTTCCTGGGCGCAATCAACGACACGCCATACAGCTACGACCCGGAAAAAGCCAAAGCGATTCTGAAGAAAGCGGGCCTGAACAACGTCACCTTCAAGCTTTCCACCAGCAACCAGCCGCCTTATCTGGATATTGCGCAGGCGCTGCAGGGCAGTTTCGCCAAAGCGGGCGTGAAAGTGGAAGTGGTGCCGGGCCTGAGCTCCGAAGTCTCAACCAACGTGAAAGCGCATAAATATGAAGCGACGCTGAATGCCTGGGGCTCCGACTACTTCGATCCCAACACTAACGCCGCCTCATTTGCTTACAACCCGGAAGATGGCAGTAAAACCATCGCTTACCGTTCAGACTGGCATATTCCTGAGCTGAACAAGCAGGTGATTGCGGCGACGGCGGAAAGCGATCCGAAGAAACGCATCGCGCTGTATGAAGCGATGCAGCGTGAAGTGATGAAGAACTCCCCTTACGTGATTGGCATGCAGGCGAAGAACCTTATTGCTCTGCGCGACAACCTGAAAGGCTATGTCCAGGGCATTAACCCTGACATGGTGTATTACTCGCAGGTCACTAAGTAATGGCACAGTATGTTTCTTCAGCCGGGTTCGCCCGGCTTTTTTGGCAGCGTGGCGGACGGCTGATCGGTAGCGTGTTGTCGCTGCTGGTCACGCTGCTTGGCCTGCTCGCCTTCACCTTTATGCTGTCGCATCTCTCGCCGATTGATCCGGTGCAGCAGATCGCTGGCGATCACGCCAGTGAAGCAACCTATCAACAGGTGCGTCACGACCTGGGGCTCGACCAGCCGGTACTGATGCAGTTCTGGCGCTACATCGAACATCTGGCGCAGGGCGATCTGGGCGTCTCCCGTCTGACCAATCAGTCAGTGAGTGGCGACCTGATGACCACCTTCCCCGCCACCATTGAGCTGGCGACCTGCGCGATGATCTTCGCGGTGGTGTTCGGCGTCACGCTGGCACTGCTGGCCGCCTGGAAACCGGGCAGCTGGATCGACAACCTCGCCCGCTTTATCTCGCTGCTGGGCTACTCGGTGCCGGTGTTCTGGCTCGGCCTGCTGGGCCTGCTGCTCTTTTATGCGGTGCTGCACTGGTCCGCCGGACCGGGACGGCTGGATGATATCTGGGTTTATACCCTGGAGCCGAAGACCGGCTTTGTGCTGATCGACAGCTGGCTGTCCGGTGAACCTGAGATGTTCCGCAACGCGATTGCGCACCTCTGGCTGCCGGTGGTGATCCTCGGCCTGCTGGCGATGGCGGGCATTACCCGCCTGCTGCGTGCTGCGCTGCTGGAAGAGAGCAGCAAAGAGTATGTGGTGCTGGCGCGTGCCAAAGGCGCGGGTCGGGTGCGCATCCTGCTGCGCCATATCTTCCCTAACGTGCTGGGCACGCTGGTTACGGTGATCGCCCTCTCCTACGCTACCCTGCTGGAAGGTTCGGTGCTGACCGAAACCGTCTTCGCCTGGCCGGGTGTGGGTCGCTACATGACCAATGCGCTGTTCTCCGGCGATGTGCCGGCGATTCTGGGCTCCACCCTGTTGATCGGCAGCTGCTTTATTCTGATTAACGCCCTGGCGGATGTTTTAACCTGGTTAACCGATCCGAGAACCCGATGACGCAACAACTTTCTGAACTCGAAACGCTGCGACCACGCCGTCGCCGTCAACGCGTGACCTCGTTAACCGTTGGGCTGACGCTGGTGGCGATTCTTATCCTGATGGCGCTGCTGGCACCGCTGATTGCGCCATTCGATCCGAATATGCAGACCATGTCGAGCCGCCTGCTGGCACCGTCGGCGCAGCACTGGTTTGGCACCGACGGCTTTGGCCGCGATCTGCTGTCGCGCGTGATTTACGGCGCACGTCCTACGCTGCTGCTGGTGTCGCTGATTCTGGTGCTGACCATTCCGGCCGGGCTGCTGATCGGCATCACCGCCGGTTACGTTGGCGGCTGGACTGAACGCCTGCTGATGCGCATTACCGATATCTTCCTGTCGCTGCCGAACCTGGTGATCGCACTGGCGCTGGTGGCGATTCTCGGCCCTGGCCTGATGAATGGGGCGCTGGCACTGGCGCTGACCAGCTGGCCGCCGTTTGCCCGTCAGGCGCGCGCTGAAACGCTGGCACTGCGCCGCAGCGACTACCTTGCCGCTGCGCGGATGCAGGGGATTACGGGCTTTCGCCTGATGTTTGGTCATATCCTGCCGCTCTGTATGCCGACAGCGGTCGTCCGCGCCGCGCTGAGCCTGGGCGGGATTATCCTGGCCGCGGCCGGTCTTGGCTTCCTCGGCATGGGCGTTCAGCCGCCGACGGCGGAATGGGGTTCAATGGTCGCCGAAGGCAGTAAAGTGATCTTCGATCAGTGGTGGGTTGCTGCCGCACCGGGCGCAGCTATTCTGTTTGCCAGCCTGGCCTTTAACCTGACAGGCGATGGCCTGCGCGACCGACTGGATACCCGTCATGCAAAATAATCTGCTCCATGCCGAAGGGCTGACCATTCGCAGCGATGATACGCTGCTGGTCGATAACAT
Organism: Pantoea sp. SM3640; assembly: GCF_015654165.1. Taxonomy (NCBI): domain Bacteria; kingdom Pseudomonadati; phylum Pseudomonadota; class Gammaproteobacteria; order Enterobacterales; family Erwiniaceae; genus Pantoea; species Pantoea sp. SM3640. The sequence continues at coordinate 751,680 of NZ_CP064872.1, read as the reverse complement.
CAGTTTTTCCGTGGGCCGCGAGCGTGTGGCGCTGGTCGGTGAGTCCGGTTCCGGCAAGTCACTCACTGCCCGCAGCCTGATGGGCTTGCTCTCGCCCGCGCTGCATCTGCAGGCCAGCCAGCTGCAGGTGGCCGGTGAGAATGTGTTGACGCTGAGTGAGCGCCACTGGAACCAGCTGCGCGGTAACCGTGTGGCGATGGTAATGCAGGACCCAAAGTATGCCCTTAATCCGACGCGTACGATTGGCTGGCAGGTAGAAGAGCCGCTGATCCTGCATCGCCGTCTGAGTCGTGCCGAGCGCAAAGAGAAGGTGTGCGAAATGCTGGATGCGGTCGGCCTGCCCGATCCGCGTCGTCTGATGCAGCAGTATCCGCATCAGCTCTCTGGCGGTATGGGCCAGCGTGTGATGCTGGCGATCGCGCTGATCACCGATCCGGACTTCCTGATCGCCGATGAACCGACCTCCGCGCTGGATCACGCCATGCGCGATCAGGTGCTGGCGCTGATCCGCGGCCTGGTGGAGGCGCGCAACATGGGTCTGCTCCTGATCAGCCATGATTTGCAGCAGGTCTCGGAACATTGCGAGCGGGTGATGGTGATGTACAAAGGCCGGTTGCTGGATACGCTGCCCGCCGCCGATCTGCCGCGCGCGACCCATCCCTATACCCGCACGCTGTGGGCCTGCCGCCCGGGCAAAGCGACTCACGGACAGGCTTTACCGGTGCTGGATCGCGCCGCGCTGGAGGCGAATTATGATTGAGTTACACAATCTCAGCGTCGCCCACAAACAGGGTTACGAACTGCGCACCGTGGTGCATGAGGTCAACCTGAAGGTTAACGCTGGCGAGTGTTTTGGTCTGGTAGGACCTTCAGGCTGCGGCAAGTCGTCGCTGCTGTGGGTGCTGGCAGGTCTCAATCCACACTGGCAGGGCCAGATGCAGCTTGCCGGTCACGAGGTTCAGCCGGGCAAAGCCTTTACCGGCGCACTGCGTCAGGAAGTGCAGATGGTGTTTCAGGATCCTTATGCCTCACTGCATCCGCGTCACCGCCTGCGTCGCACGCTGGCGGAGCCGCTGAAGCTGCTGAAACGCGACAATATTAACGATCGTATCGATCAGGGCTTCCGTCACGTCGGACTCGATCCTGCGCTGGCAGATCGCTATCCGCATCAGCTCTCCGGCGGTCAGCGTCAGCGCGTCGCTATCGTGCGTGCCCTGCTGCTGCAGCCGAAGATCCTGCTGCTGGATGAGCCGACGTCGGCGCTGGATATGTCAGTGCAGGCCGAGATCCTTAATCTGCTCAACGATCTGAAACGACAGGATGGTCTGACGATGGTGCTGGTCAGCCACGATCCCGACGTTATTGATCACATGTGCGATCGCGCCGTGCGCATGGCGCAGGGTAGCATCATCGAACAGATCTCTGCCTGAACTCAGGCCGGACGGCATTCATCTGCCGTCCGGCGCTATTGTTTTCTCCCGCCTGTCTTAACACGCCTCTATGCCCGCCGTTAACCTCTCTTCTCCCCTGCCGGAACGGCGCACTGTTCGCTAAAACCAGCAACCGTATGCGACTGCGCAAATCGCAGCACCAGGCTGATGCGGTATACTCGCCGCAGTTTCTTTAAAAAAGGAGTCAGGTAATGACGGTAAAACTGCGTCCGCTGGAGCGGGAAGATCTGCACTTTGTCCATCAGCTGGATAACAACGCCAGCGTGATGCGCTACTGGTTCGAGGAGCCTTATGAGGCGTTTGTAGAGCTGTCCGATCTCTATAACAAGCACATTCACGATCAGACCGAACGCCGCTTTGTGGTGGAGCACAGCGGGCAGAAAGCGGGATTAGTGGAACTGGTCGAGATTAACCATGTGCACCGCCGCGCTGAGTTTCAGATCATTATCGATCCGGCCCATCAGGGCAAAGGGCTGGCCACGCAGGCGGCAAAGCTGGCGATGGATTACGGCTTTTCGGTGCTGAATCTTTATAAGCTCTACCTGATTGTCGATCAGGAGAACGAAAAAGCGATCCACATCTACACCAAGCTCGGCTTCGAGATCGAAGGCGTGCTTAAGCATGAGTTTTTCATTAATGGGGAGTACCGCAACACCATCCGCATGTGCATTTTCCAGCATCAGTATCTGGAACGCCATAAAACGCCAGGCGGAATGGTGAAGCCGACCGCACAGTAATCAGCCGCGCGCGCCAACCGGGTTCATAAAGGGACGCGGATGCTCCGGCTTGAGGTCGTACATGCCGCCATAGAAGGGATCGACCAGCAGCCAGCCGGGGAATCCACCCAGCGGAATGTTGCCCAGCAGATACCAGAGGTTAGCGCGCGCCTCAATCGGCACCGTGACCGGCACGTAGCCCGGGCTTTCCAGCATCAGCAGGTAGTGCTTTTTGCCGAAGTAGCGACCGGTCGATTTAGCCAGCTCAACGGTCTGCGGCGTGAAACCCTGCGCCACTGCATAGCCACGCTCATCCTGCACGGTAAAGCGCGCGCCCTGCGGCAGAGAGTCGATGCGCACCATCTGGGTTTCAGTGCCGACAATGGTGGCACAGCCGCTAAGCAGCAGCGCGGCGGCCAGAGCCAGAATTCGCTGTTTCATGAAGGGGTCCACAGAGTGATCAATGATCAGAGTGTAGACCGCCCTTTCAGACTCAATCGGGCTATCATCGCCCGATTCAGCCAGCTTATTGCGGTTGACAAGCGCGGGCGATAGCCGCGATGTCGTTGGGAGAGGTACGGCAGCAGCCGCCAATCAGCTTCGCGCCCGCCTGTTGCCACTCGTCCAGCTTGTCATGCAGCGTGCAGCCCGAGGGCGCTGAATGCCAGGTTTTGCTGTCGGCATCATACTGTTCGCCGGAGTTGGGATAGACCACCAGCGGTTTGTCGGTCAGCTTCTGCAACTGGTGTAGCGCAGGCGTCACGCTCTCAAGTGCCACGCAGTTGATTCCAATGGCCACCACCTGTGGCTGCTGATTCAGCCAGCTCACCACCTCTGACAGCGGCGTGCCGTCGCTGATGTGTCCGGCATCACGCAGGGTAAACGTAAGCCAGGCGCGGCTTTCAGGAAATTCAGCCAGCAGCTTCACCAGCGCCTGCGCTTCAGCAAAGGAAGGCAGGGTTTCACAGGCCAGCAGATCGGCACCCGCCGCCAGCAGCGCCTGCACGCGCGGGCGGTGAAACGCCATCATCTCCGCTTCAGGCAACGCGTAGTCGCCGCGATATTCCGAACCATCCGCCAGGAAGGCACCATACGGCCCCACCGATCCCGCCACCAGCAGCGTTTTCGCATCGGGCCGTACCGCCAGATAATCGTGACGGGCGCGGCGCGCCAGTTCGACGCTCTGGGCGATCAACGCCAGTGACTGCGCCTCATCGAGACCGCGTGTGGCAAAGCCCTGCGGCGTCGCCTGGTAGCTGGCAGTGATGGCACAGCGCGCCCCGGCAACAAAATAGTCGTAGTGAACCTGGTAGATCAGCTCAGGATTTTCCATCAGCACTTTTGCTGACCAGAGCGCATCGGCCAGATGGCAGCCGCGGGCTTCCAGCTCGGTGGCCAGCGCGCCATCCAGAATCAGCAATGGCGACTCCGTTAAAGCCTGCGCGACAGGGTTATGCGACATCTTTGGCCTCCTCAGGCTTCGGGGATGATTTGTGGGTCAGATGGTAAGCGGCATAGCAGAACAGCACAAACGGGATGCCACACCACAGCGCGATACGCTGGGTCGGATCAAACGCCAGCCCGAGACAGGCCAGCAGGCAGAGCAGAAAGCCCAGAACCGGCGTCAGCGGATAGAGCGGCGCACGGTAGCCCAGCTCTGCCAGCGATTTGCCCTGCTGAAGATGACGGCGACGGAAAACAAAATGCGAGGCGCAGATACTGAGCCAGACCGCGACCACCGCAAAGCCGGAGATGGCCGACAGCGCCACAAATACCGTGTCCGGTGCGACCACGCTGGAGACCAGCGCCAGTAAGCCACCGATCATGCTGACGGTGATGGCCAGCAGAGGCACGCCGCGCTTGTTGACGCTGGCAAAGGCGCGCGGCAGTGTATTTTCATTAGCCAGCGACCAGAGCATGCGCCCGGAGGCATACAGGCCCGAGTTGGCCGCAGAGAGGATAGCGGTCAGGATCACAAAGTTAATGATGTCAGCCGCATAAGGAATGCCGATCTTTTCAAACACCAGCACAAACGGGCTTTTCACAATCCCCGCCTGATCCATCGGGATCAGCGCCGCCAGCACAAATACGGTGCCGATAAAGAAAATAATCAGTCGGGCCACCGTCGTGCGGATCGCCAGCGGCAACACTTTCTCCGGCTGCTGAGTTTCACCGGCAGCAATCCCGATCAGCTCGGTGCCGGAAAAGGCGAAGTTCACCGCTACCATCGTCATCAGAATCGGCAGTACGCCATTCGGCAGCCAGCCGTGCGCGGTGAGATTACTCAGGCCCGGCGCGGGCGTGCCATCTTTCATCGGGATAAAGCCAAACATCGCCGCGCCGCCCAGCACGATAAAGGCGACAATCGTGACGACTTTTATCAGTGAGAACCAGAACTCTCCTTCCGCGAAGAAGCGGGTTGAGATGACGTTGAGCAGATAGATGGCGCAGCAGAAGACCAGGCACCAGATCCACACCGGGATCTGCGGGAACCAGTACTGCATACAGAAACCCGCCGCCGTCAGGCTGGAGCCAAGCGCCACCGTCCAGGTCAGCCAGTAGAGCCAGGCCACGGTGTAGCCGGTTGCCGGGCTGAGATAACGCGCGGCGTAGACGTGGAACGCGCCGGTTTCCGGCATCGCTACGGAGAGTTCGCCCAGGCAGACCATCACCAGCCAGACCACCAGCGCGCCAATCAGATAGGCGAGCAGCGTTCCCGCCGCGCCGGTGGTTGAAATGATATAGCCGGTGTTAAAAAACAGGCCGGTGCCGATCACGCCGCCCAGCGATAACATCACCAGATGGCGCACTTTCATGGTGCGTTTAAATTGTTCCTGCGAGGGAGTTGGCTGTTCGCTCATCACTTTTATCCGTATGGACGTCTAAACATCTATAAGGGACAAATTTATACGCGTCACAGCCGGTAATTGCAACGGCAGGGTAAACAGGGAGGATGGTCAGGTGGTTCAGTGCCCCGTCGCGGCGGGGCCTGATGCGTTAGCCGAAAACGCTTTGAATATAGCGTTCCAGCGCCATGCGGGAACTGAATCCGTGCGGGATGCCGTAATGTTCCTGTGAATCACCCGCCAGGTAGAGAGGGAATTGGGTGTAGTGATCGCAGGTCTTCATTTCTGAAGCAGGTTCAGCGAACGGCTGGCTTTTCTCTTTCAGCGTCGGGTGAATCACTAAAGCCATGCGCCCCATGCGCGCTTCGCGATTCACATAAACGTAGTTTTCACCACGGCGATAGCCATAGGCCCGTGGGGTAATTTCATCGACTTCGAAACCCGCTTTTTCCAGTACGCGCGCTACCTCATCTGGTCGTAAATACATGCTCGATCCTCTCCTCTTTCAAAAGCTTCGCAACCTTACATCAGCATGACAGAGTGGGCATTCGGAATTTTCCCTAAAGAACACTCCCGCGTCTCGTTTATCAAAAAGGTCGTCTACACTAGTATTACGTTTTTAAATCAAAGGGAGCTAAAAAATGTTTAATCGCACTGTAAAAAACGATGACATTGATATCAATCAGGATGTGAATGAGCTGGCCGATTCACTGGAAGCGCTGTTGAAATCTTATGGCAGTGACGCCAAAGACGAAGTGGATTCTGCCCGCAGCCAGGCAGAAAAACTGCTGAAGCAGACCCGCTCTAAACTGAACGGTGGCAGCAACCGCGTATCTCAGGTTGCACGTGATGCCGGTGCACAGGTTGATACCTACGTGCATGACAAACCATGGCACGGTGTCGGTGTCGGTGCCGCGTTTGGTATCGTAGTGGGTATACTGCTGGCTTCACGCCGCTAAGTACAAAAAAATCCCCTGAGCCCTGCCCCGTGCGGGGCTTTTTTTTGCCCTTTTTCCGGCCTGTGACATTTACAAAAGAATTTTCCCGGCGGCAGGGCGCATCCCTGCTGGCTTTGCCTCTGTTGCGCAAATGCAAATCATAAAACCCTATATCTGGCGGGCTTGACCCCCCAAACCACTACATCTAGTATTTACCTCATCAGCACGACACCAGATGCCCGCCCGAATGAAGCCCGCAACAGGCTGCATCAGCTTTATTTCCGGTCATCAGAACCGCATACAGAGGGAAATACGAATCATGCGCATTATTATTTACACCAAAGATAACTGTGTCCAGTGTACGGCGACCAAAAATGCGATGGACCGTCAGGGTCTCGCCTATCAGCTGATCAATCTCGACAGCCAGCCGGATGCTATCGATAACCTGAAAACACTGGGTTACCGCCAGGTACCGGTCGTGATGGCAGATAACGATCACTGGAGCGGCTTCCGCCCGGACAAGATCGCCACTCTGCGCCAGCTTGCCGCTGTCGGAGGCTAACCGCATGTTCCCGCTGGTCTATTTTTCCAGCCAGTCGGAAAACACCCACCGGTTTGTGACACGCCTCGGCCTGCCCGCCCGGCGCATCCCGCTGGATGCCCGGGAGGCGCTGCATATCGACCAGCCCTATATTCTGGTGGTGCCCAGCTATGGCGGTGGCAGCAGTCGCGGTGCGGTGCCCCGTCAGGTGATTCAATTTCTTAATGATGAAGCGAACCGGCGCGGTATTCGTGGCGTGATCGCGGCCGGCAACCGTAACTTCGGTGCCGGTTACTGCCTGGCGGGCAGCATCATTGCAAAAAAATGTCAGGTTCCCTGCCTCTACCGCTTCGAGCTGATGGGTACGCCTGACGATATTGCGAAAGTTAAAGCGGGAGTAACCCAATTTTGGCAACAACAGATACCCTCAACGGCGTGACGCTCGATTATCACGCCCTTAATGCCATGCTGAACCTCTATGACGCGGATGGCCGCATCCAGTTCGACAAGGATCGCGAAGCGACACGTCAGTTTTATCTGCAGCATGTGCAGCCCAATACGGTTTCCTTCGCCAGCAACGCTGAGCGTTTACGCTATCTGGTGGCAGAGAACTATTACGAAGCGGACATGCTGAACCAGTACGATTTTGATTTCCTGCTTGCGCTGCATGAGGTGGCGGAGAACCGGGGATTTGAGTTCAAAACCTTTCTCGGTGCCTGGAAGTACTACACCAGCTATACGCTGAAGACCTTTGATGGCAAACGCTATCTGGAAACCTTCGAGCAGCGCGCCTGTATGGTGGCGCTGACGCTGGCCCAGGGCGATGAAACGCTGGCGCGGGCGCTGCTGGAGGAGATCCTCAGCGGCCGTTTCCAGCCTGCCACACCCACCTTTCTGAACTGCGGCAAACAGCAGCGCGGTGAGCTGGTCTCCTGCTTCCTGCTGCGTATCGAAGACAACATGGAATCGATTGGTCGCGCCGTGAACTCGGCACTGCAGCTGTCAAAACGGGGCGGCGGCGTCGCCTTTTTACTGTCCAATCTGCGAGAGTCCGGCGCGCCGATCAAGCGCATAGAAAATCAGTCGTCGGGCGTGATTCCGGTGATGAAAATGCTGGAAGATGCCTTCTCTTATGCGAATCAGCTTGGCGCACGTCAGGGCGCTGGCGCGGTGTGGCTCAATGCGCACCATCCCGATATTTTCCGCTTTCTGGATACCAAACGCGAAAACGCCGACGAAAAGATCCGCATCAAAACCCTGTCGCTGGGCGTGGTGATACCCGATATCACTTTCCAGCTGGCGAAAGAGAACAAACCGATGGCGCTGTTCTCGCCCTACGACGTGGAGCGGATCTACGGCCAAGCCTTTGGTGATATCAGCATCAGTGAGAAGTATGACGAGATGCTGGCGGACGATCGCATCCGCAAAACCTATATTCAGCCGCGTGATTTTTTCCAGACGCTGGCCGAAATTCAGTTTGAGTCGGGCTATCCCTACATCATGTATGAGGACAGTGTGAACCGCAGCAACCCGATTGCCGGTCGCATCAATATGAGCAACCTCTGCTCTGAGATCCTGCAGGTCAACAGCGCCAGCGAGTACAACGACGATCTCAGCTATCGCCGCGTCGGCAAAGATATCTCGTGTAATCTCGGCTCACTGAATATTGCGCACGCCATGGATTCGCGCGATCTGGCGCGCACCGTGGATGTGGCCGTTCGCGCCCTGACGTCGGTGTCGATGATGAGCGAGATCGGCTCGGTGCCTTCCATCGCCGAAGGCAATCGCCGCTCGCACGCCATTGGCCTGGGTCAGATGAACCTGCACGGCTATCTGGCGCGTGAAGGCATCGCCTACGGTTCGCCGGAAGCGCTGGATTTCACCAATCTCTACTTCTATTGCATCACCTACTATGCGCTGCGTACCTCTAATCAGCTGGCGCAGGAGCATCAGCAGACTTTCGACGGCTTTGCGGATTCGGACTACGCCAGCGGCGTTTATTTCGATAAGTATCTGCAGCGCGCGTGGCTGCCGCGTACTGAACGGGCAGCTCAACTGTTTGCCGATGCCGGACTGACGCTGCCCACGCAGGCAGACTGGCAGGCGCTGCGTGATGCGGTGATGCAGCACGGGTTGTTTAATCAGAACCTGCAGGCGATCCCGCCGACCGGTTCGATCTCCTACATCAACCACGCCACCTCCAGCATCCATCCGATTGTCTCCCCTATCGAGATCCGCAAAGAGGGCAAAACCGGCCGCGTCTACTATCCCGCGCCATTTATGACCAATGAGAATCTTCACCTCTATCAGGATGCGTATCAGATTGGGCCGGAAGCAATTATTGATACCTACGCAGAAGCAACGCAGCACGTCGATCAGGGACTGTCGCTGACGCTGTTCTTCCGCGATGACGTCACCACCCGTGACATCAACAAAGCGCAGATTTACGCGTGGAAAAAAGGCATCAAAACGCTCTATTACATTCGACTGCGTCAGATGGCGCTTCAGGGCACGGAGGTTCAGGGCTGCGTTTCCTGCTCCCTGTAATGAACACGATGAAACTCAAACAGATTCAGGCCATTAACTGGAACCGCATTCAGGATGATAAAGATCTTGAGGTGTGGAATCGTCTCACCAGCAACTTCTGGCTGCCGGAAAAGGTGCCACTCTCCAACGATCTGCCCGGCTGGCAGACGCTGGATAAACAGCAGCAGCAACTGACCATCCGGGTCTTTACCGGCCTGACGCTGCTCGACACCATCCAGAATGTGATCGGCGCGCCGGGACTGATGGAGGATGCGATTACCCCACACGAAGAGGCTGTGCTGTCGAATATCAGCTTTATGGAAGCGGTACATGCCCGCTCCTACAGTTCGATCTTCTCAACCCTGTGCAACACGCAGGATGTGGATGCCGCCTACCAGTGGAGCGAAGAGAATGGGCCGCTGCAGAACAAGGCTCGCATTATCCTGGAGCACTACCGGGCAGATGATCCGCTGAAGAAGAAGATCGCCAGCGTCTTCCTGGAGTCGTTCCTGTTCTATTCCGGCTTCTGGCTGCCGATGTACTGGTCAAGCCGGGGCAAGCTGACCAACACTGCAGACCTGATTCGCCTGATTATCCGCGATGAAGCGGTGCACGGTTACTATATCGGCTACAAATATCAACAGGCGCTGGCCAGCGCTGACGATCTGCGTCGCGAAGAGCTGCAGCAGTTTGCCTATGATCTGCTGCTGGCGCTGTATGAGAATGAAGTAGCCTATACCGAAGCGCTCTATGGTGATGTCGGCTGGGTGGAAGAGGTAAAAACCTTCCTGCACTACAACGCCAACAAAGCATTAATGAATCTGGGCTATGAGGCGCTGTTCCCGGCAGAGCTGACAGCCGTGAATCCGGCCATTCTGTCGGCACTGTCGCCCAACGCCGACGAGAACCACGACTTCTTCTCCGGTTCAGGCTCCTCCTATGTGATGGGGAAAGCAGTCGAGACCGAAGACGAAGACTGGAATTTCTGATAGTCGGGCAGGTCGTCCTGATCTGAAAGCGTTTCTTCATTCAGACGGCACCAAAACTCAAAGCGACGGGAGCATACGCCTGTAGCAAAGCATAGCGGGCCATGGATGGCATCTTTTGCGTCTTTGCGAAAGGCGTATGCTTCCTGAGCCTGTTCGCATAACGTCACCCGTAAATCCTCTACCGTGGTTTAAACCTCTTGTTATGACTGGTATGGCCTGTTAATAAACATGCGTGTGAAATAGTTTTTTGAGTTATTATTAACCTCAAATGATTATTAGCGACCGATGCTGTTTATGAATGCGACTCGCCAGGGTCTGACGCCTGCTTTAGTAATGCTGATGTCAGTAGCTACCGGCCTCTGTGTAGCCAGTAATTACTACGTTCAGCCACTGCTCAATACCATCGCCCAACAGTTTGATCTCTCTGTGAGCCTTGCCGGGTTTATTGTCACCACGGCGCAACTCGGCTACGCCTGCGGTCTGCTGTTGCTGGTGCCGCTGGGCGATCGCTTTGAACGACGCAGCCTGATTGTGACGATGATCCTGCTGGCTGCGACGGGCATGGTGATTATCGCCCTGTCGCACACGTTCCTCTTTTTACTGCTGGGCACGGTCATGACCGGCCTGTTTTCGGTCGCCGCACAAATTCTGGTGCCGCTGGCCGCCACGCTGGCTGAGCCGGAGCGACGCGGTAAAATTGTCGGAACGGTAATGAGCGGTCTGCTGCTGGGAATTCTGCTGGCGCGTACCGTGGCAGGCGGCCTGGCACAGCTTGGCGGCTGGCGCACCGTCTACTGGACCGCCAGCCTGCTGATGGTGATTATGGCGCTGGCACTGTGGCGCTCGCTGCCACGCGTGAAACAATCCGTGCCCATGAGCTATCCGCAACTGCTGGCGTCCATCTTTCGGCTGTATGCAGGTAATCGGGTGATCCGCACTCGTGCCTGGACCGGCTGTCTCTCCTTTGCCAATTTCAGCCTGCTCTGGACCTCGATGGCGTTTCTGCTCTCCGGCGCGCCCTATCACTTCTCAGAAGGCAAAATTGGCTTGCTGGGTCTGGTCGGTGCCGCGGGTGCGCTGGCCGCACGCCAGGCGGGCTCCCTGGCGGATAAAGGCAAAGCGAAACTGACGACCCGACTGGGCCTGCTGCTGATGCTGCTGTCGTGGGCCGCCATTGCGTGGGGTGCAGAGCAGCTTGTGCCGCTGATCGTCGGCATCCTGCTGCTGGATCTGGCAGTACAGGCTGTTCATATCACCAATCAGAGCGTGATTTATGCGCAGATGCCGGAGGCGCGTAATCGTCTGAATGCCGGTTACATGACCAGCTACTTTATCGGTGGTGCGGCGGGCTCGCTGCTCTCCGCTACCGCTTACCATCTTGCGGGCTGGTATGGTGTCTGTATCGCTGGTGCGTTACTGACTTTAGTGAATCTGCTGATCTGGGCGGGCGGATCGCGCTTTGAGCCGGAAAAAATTAACTGAAGGCTGTCCGGACAGTGCATTGGTCTGGTCACAAATGGTTAGGTTTGTTATGGTTAGTAACAAACCTATTCACTTCAGTTATTTTTCCTCGCGATATTATTAAATTTGCCCCCTTTTTGATAACGTCCCGGCACTGCGGCTGCCGCCGGGCGTACGGGTTTTTGACCCAGGGCCAGGGAATGGCCTGGAATACCTTTGATGGTGCAGCGTGCGAGTCTGTCAGCGACCACCTGCCAAAAAGTGACTACGCTTAGCCTGTCACCATAGTTATTATACAAGTTGCAATTAGTGAGGTTTTTTTTAATGGAAAGTTCGTTTACTCCCATTGAGCAGATGCTAAACATCCGTGCCAATCGCCATAAGGATTTTCCGTTGCAGGAAATTATTCTGACGCGTCTCTGTATGCATATGCAGGGTAAACTGCTGGACAACCGCAATAAGATGCTGAAAGCACAGGGTATTAATGAGACCCTGTTTATGGCGTTGATTACACTGGATGCGCAGGAAAATCACAGCATTCAGCCTTCTGAGCTCAGCTCTGCCCTTGGCTCTTCACGCACCAATGCCACGCGCATTGCTGATGAGCTGGAAAAGCGCGGCTGGATTGAGCGTCGCGAAAGCGATCACGATCGTCGTTGTCTGCACCTGCATCTGACCGATAAAGGGATGGAGTTCCTGCGTCAGTTGCTGCCACCTCAGCATCAGAGCCTGCAGTACCTCTGGTCGTCGCTGTCAGTCGATGAGAAGTCTCAGCTCGAAGGCATTACCCGTAAGTTGCTTAATCGTCTTGATAAAATGGATGAAGATCAGCTGATCGCCTCGCTGTCCCGCTAATAGCAATAAGTGCGACACAATCACCTGTCGAAATCGTTATTTTAATTTCCTTTTTTATCTGGCCAGCGCTCAGTCGCTGGCTTTTTCGACTCGGGCGCTGGCAGAAAAGGATTTCTGCCGCCCGACTAAATGGAAAACGTGGAGAAAGTCATGAGTGCAACGGCAGAAGCACAAAGCCCGCAACCGTCAGCCAGCAAAAAGAAGAAGCGCAAAAGCGTGCTCATTGTGCTGGCGCTGATCTTTGTGCTGATTGGTATTGCCTGGGGCGTTTACTGGTTCCTGGTGCTGCGCCATTTTCAGGAAACCGATGACGCCTACGTTGCAGGTAATCAGGTGCAGGTGATGGCCCAGGTCTCCGGTAGCGTGAATAAAGTCTGGTTTGAAGATACCGATTTCGTCAAAAAAGGCGATGTGCTGGTGTCACTCGATAAGACCGATTCCGAGCAGGCGTTTGAAAAAGCGCAGACGGCACTGGCCACCAGCGTGCGTCAGACGCATCAGCTGATGATTAATGGCAAACAGTATCAGGCCAGCATTACGCTGCAGCAGACCGCGCTGGCGCAGGCAGAAGCCGACCTGAAACGTCGTGAGCCATTAGGTGCGGCTAACCTGATTGGCCGTGAAGAGTTGCAGCACGCCCGTGACGCCGTGGCAACGGCCAAAGCGCAGTTGGACGTAGCCATTCAGCAATACAATGCGAATCAGGCGATGATCCTCAACACCTCGCTGGAGAATCAGCCTGCCGTGCAACAGAGCGCGGCTGAGCTGCGTGACGCCTGGCTGGCGCTGCAGCGCACCGAAATTCGCAGCCCGATGGATGGCTTTGTCTCCCGTCGCAGCGTACAGGTCGGTTCGCAAATCTCTACCAGCACCCCGCTGCTGGCTGTCGTACCTGCCACCAATCTGTGGGTCGATGCGAATTTCAAAGAGACGCAGCTGGCAGGCGTTCGTATCGGTCAGCCTGCCACCGTGGTCGCCGACATCTACGGTGACGAAGTGGTTTATCAGGGTAAAGTCGTGGGGCTGGATATGGGCACCGGCAGCGCCTTCTCTCTGCTGCCCGCACAGAATGCCACCGGTAACTGGATTAAGGTGGTGCAGCGTCTGCCGGTTCGTATCGAACTGAATCAGGACGATATCGCCAGGCATCCGCTGCGCATCGGCCTCTCCACGCTGGTTAAAATCGATACCACCAGCAAAGAGGGTAGCGCGCTCGCCACCAGCGCCCGTCAGCAGGCCGCTTACAGCAGCAACGCGCTGGCGATTGACCTTGCGCCGGTCAATCAGCTGATCACCGATATCGTCCGCGCCAACGCCGGATGAGAACGCGGAGTCTGTAATGGCACAAAAACCGCTTGAAGGGATGCCGCTGGTCCTGATGACCATTGCGCTGTCGCTGGCGACGTTCATGCAGGTTCTGGACTCGACCATCGCCAACGTGGCTATCCCTACCATTGCCGGGAACCTGGGGGCGTCGAACTCTCAGGGCACCTGGGTGATCACTTCGTTTGGCGTCGCCAATGCGATCTCGATCCCCCTGACCGGCTGGCTGGCAAAACGCATCGGTGAAGTGAAGCTCTTCACCTGGTCGACCATTCTGTTTGCTATCGCCTCATGGGCATGTGGCATGTCAGATAGTCTGGAGATGCTGATCTTTTTCCGCATCATTCAGGGGATCGTCGCGGGTCCGTTGATTCCGCTGTCGCAAAGTCTTCTGCTCAACAACTATCCTCCGGCCAAGCGGAGTGTTGCGCTGTCGCTGTGGGCGATGACGGTGATTGTTGCGCCGATCTGTGGCCCGATACTGGGTGGCTGGATCAGCGATAACTACCACTGGGGCTGGATCTTCTTTATCAACGTGCCCATTGGTGTGGCAGTAGTCATACTGACGCTGCAGACCCTGCGTGGCCGGGAAACCAAAACAGAAATCCGGCCGATCGATATGGTCGGTCTGGTGCTGCTGGTGGTGGGGATCGGCTGTCTGCAGGTGATGCTGGACCGTGGAAAGGAGCTTGACTGGTTTAACTCGTCCGAGATTATCGTGCTCGGGGTCGTGGCGGTTATTGCGCTGTCAGTGCTGCTGGTGTGGGAGCTGACGGACGATCACCCTATCATCGACCTGTCGCTGTTTAAATCGCGCAACTTCACCATTGGCTGCCTGTCGATCAGTCTGGCTTATATGCTTTACTTCGGCTCGATAGTCCTGTTGCCGCAACTGCTGCAGGAGGTCTACGGCTACACCGCAACCTGGGCGGGTCTGGCATCTGCGCCGGTGGGGATTTTGCCGGTAATCCTGTCGCCGATTATTGGTCGCTTTGCGCATAAGCTCGACATGCGACGGCTGGTCACGTTCAGCTTCATTATGTATGCCGTCTGCTTCTACTGGCGCGCGTATACGTTTGAACCGGGCATGGACTTTGGTGCCTCAGCCTGGCCGCAGTTTATCCAGGGCTTTGCCGTAGCCTGCTTCTTTATGCCGCTGACCACCATTACGCTGTCGGGACTGCCGCCGGAGCGCATGGCCGCCGCCTCCAGCCTGTCGAACTTTATGCGAACCTTTGCCGGTTCAGTGGGAACATCGATTACCACCACCATGTGGACGAATCGCGAGTCGATGCATCATAGCTATCTGACGGAGTCGATTACCCCGTATAACGTCAATTCACAGCAGATGTATAGCCAGCTGGAGAGCATGGGGATGACGCAGCAGCAGGCGTCAGCTTATATCGCGCAGCAGATTACCAATCAGGGACTGATTATTTCAGCGAATGAGATCTTCTGGGCATCGGCGGGAGTATTTTTGATCCTGCTGGTGCTGATCTGGTTTGCCCGTCCGCCGTTTGGGGCAGGCGGTGGTGGTGGTGGCGCGCACTGATGTCACACAGCAAAACGGGCCTTTCGGCCCGTTTTTCATTTCTGACATGTTCACAGAGGGATGGCGTTTTTTGCGTCTTTCCGAGCTGACCCTGTTCCCTGCGCAGGCTCGATCTTAACGCTGACCCGTACCTGCCAAAAAAAACGGGCCTTTCGGCCCGTTTTTTTATGCGTTCTGACGCCACCATTCGGCGAGCAGTACGCCGGTTGCGACAGAGACGTTGAGGCTTTCCACGTTACCGGTGCCGCCAATCGACAGGCTCATATCACCCTGTTTGAACGCGGTGTCAGAAAGACCTTCACGCTCCTGGCCTAACACCAGCACCATTTTCTCCGGCAGCTGAGCCTGCGCCAGCGGCGTGCCCTGATGGCTGGAGGTGGTCACGATGGTGTAACCTGCTTTACGGAACGCTTCCAGACCTTCGCTGAAGGTTGCGCCGCTGATCGCCTGCACATGCTCAGCGCCGCCTTCTGCGGTACGCACGGCTGCACCTGACTCCAGCAGTGAAGCGTCATTCACCAGCAAACCTTTTACGCCAAAGTGCGCGCAGCTGCGCATAATTGCGCCGAGGTTATGCGGGTTGCTGACATCTTCCAGTGCCAGTACGCAATCTTTCGTATTTGCCTGGCTCAGCCATTCAGACACCGCCATGCCCATACGCTTTTTGATCAGGAAGCAGACGCCGCCATGATGCTCTGTACCTGATGCTTTGGTGATCTCAGCATCTTCTACCACGTGATAGGCTTTGCGGTTAGCCGCCAGCCAGCGCAGTGCTTCGCGGAAACGCGGTGTGACTTCCTGCACGAACCAGGCGCGAACAATCGCTTCCGGACGGCTCTGGAACAGCGCCTGACAGGCGTTCTCGCCATAGACGCGGGTCTCTTCATTACGCTGACGGCGGATCTGCTCAGGATCGACGAAGCTCTTGCCGCTGATGCCGCCGTGATCCGGCTTATCGCTCTCAGGCGATGACGCACGATCGGCGGATGGTGCGCGTGACACGGTGCGCCACGGGGAATCGCTGCTGCCATAGGCGCCGCGGCTGTCATCATCACGATCGTTGCGGCGACCTGCGCCATCGTCTGAACGGCGTGGTGCGCCACGTCCGCCTTCATCACGACGCGGTGAACTGCTGCGACCGGTGTCATCACTACGACGACCAGCGGAGCGACCGCCTTCCTGAGTGCGTTCAGTGCGGGGGCCAGATGAACGACGATTATCATCCTGGCGGGCAGCAGAGTGACCACCTTTGCCTGTACGAGGATTCGGCGCGCGCGCGCTTTTATCGTCCTCGCCACGCACGTACATCACCTTAACTTTGCCGCTCTTGCCTTTATATTCGTCGTTCATGTCTTCCTCCTGCATTTAGAGCGCGCAGATTACCTGATGTGCTGGCGCTTAGCTATCAACTATTGAACCTATAGAGCAATCCAGATTGAGCGAAAAACCGCCCCCTTTCATAATGGACAACTATTACCAGACTGACACTTTTCAACATCAGAGGTTCCTATGAATACGGTATGCGCTTCATGTCAGGCAACCAATCGCGTTCCTGACGAACGCCTTGCCGACGTGGCGAAATGTGGTCGCTGCGGAAATGAGCTGTTCGATGGCGAAGTGGTGAATGCCACCAGCGCCAACTTTGACAAATATCTGCAGGATGATCTGCCGGTAGTGATCGATTTCTGGGCGCCCTGGTGCGGCCCCTGCGTCAATTTTGCGCCGGTGTTCAAGGATGTTGCCAGTGAACGCAGCGGCAAGGTCCGCTTTATTAAAGTGAATACCGAAGCGGAGCCCGCCCTGAGCGCCCGTTTCAACATTCGCAGCATCCCGACCATCATGCTGTTTAAAAATGGCGAGCGGGTCGACATGCTGAACGGTGCTATGCCCAAAGCGCCGTTTAACGAATGGCTTGACGAATCACTCTAAACTTCAAAGGCCAGCCAGTCTGGCCTTTTCCTTTTCATCTGCGCTTCGATTACACTGACGTTTTTCCTGCCCTGAATACTCATGTCTGATAATGCCGTTTTGCGCTTGCGCACCCAACGCCTGGCCCGTGCCACCCGTCCTTTCCTCGCGCGCGGAAATCGGGTCATTCGCTGCCAGGGCTGCCTGCTGCCAGAGGCCAACTGCCTCTGCAGCCAGATCGTGCCGCAGTCTGCCCGTAGTCGCTTCTGCCTGGTGATGTTTGATACCGAGCCAATGAAGCCGAGTAACACCGGTCGTCTGATTGCCGATATTCTGCCGGATACCCAGGCATTTGGCTGGTCACGCACCGAACCGGATCCGCTGCTGCTGGCGGCCGTGCGCAATCCCGATTATCAGCCACTGGTCGTCTTCCCGGCTTCCTATGCCGATCCTGGTCGCGAGGTGCTGACAACGCCGCCCATCAGCGGCAAGCCGCCGCTGTTTATTATGCTGGATGGCACCTGGACCGAAGCGCGCAAGATGTTTCGCAAAAGTCCCTGGCTCGATGCCCTGCCGGTGATGTCGCTGGATGTCAGCACGCCTTCGCGCTATACGCTGCGTGAGGCCCACGGTGAAGGTCAGCACTGTACCGCTGAAGTGGCAGCGGCGCTGCTGGCACAGGCGGGCGATCGGCGGGCGGCAGAGGCGCTATCTCACCATTTCGATCGGTTCCGCACGGCTTACCTGGCAGGAAAGCCGCATCACGCCGGACAGGCTTAACCGCATCCCTCTCTGGCTGGCAGGCATGAGCCTGCCCTGACAGTTTCCAGGATCCGGATGCTCAGCCTGCGATCTGCCCGGAGGCACGGCCAGCAAAAAGCGTTTACAATCACGCAAATCCCGATCTCTGGAGGGCGAGATGAGCCAACGCGGACTGGAAGCGCTGTTACGACCTAAATCAATTGCGGTGATTGGTGCCTCGGTCACGCCCGGGCGTGCCGGCTATTTTATGATGCGTAACCTGCTGGCAGGCGGTTTTAGCGGACCGGTGCTGCCGGTGACGCCAAAATATAAAGCGGTCAGCGGCGTACTGGCCTGGCCCACTATCGACAGCTTACCTTTCGCGCCTGACCTGGCGGTGATCTGCACCCACTCAAAACGTAACCTCGAATTGCTGCAACAGCTCGGCGAGAAAGGCTGCAAGGCCTGTATTATTCTCTCTGCGCCTGCCAGCCAGTCGGCGGAACTTAAAGCCTGCGCCAGCCAGTGGCAGATACGTCTGCTGGGACCGAACAGTCTTGGTCTGCTGGCCCCCTGGCAGGGACTCAATGCCAGCTTCTCGCCGGTACCCATAGAGAAAGGCCGTATCGCGTTTATCTCCCAGTCCGCCGCCGTGTCGAATACCATTCTCGACTGGGCGCAGCAGCGTAATCTCGGTTTTTCGTGGTTTATCGCGCTGGGTGACAGCCTGGACACCGATGTTGATGACCTGCTCGACTTCCTGGCTCGCGACGGTAAAACCAGTGCCATCCTCCTTTATCTGGAGCACCTCAGTGACGCACGTCGCTTTGTTTCCGCCTCACGCAGCGCCTCCCGTAATAAACCGATTCTGGTGATCAAGAGTGGTCGCAGCCGTGAAGCGCAGGCGCTGCTTGGCACCCACAGTGGTCTGGACGCGGCCTGGGATGCGGCCATTCAGCGCGCCGGATTGCTGCGGGTACAGGATACCCATGAGCTGTTTTCCGCCGTTGAATCGCTGAGTCATATGCGGCCACTGCGCGGTGACAGGCTGATGATCATCAGTAATGGTGCGGCGCCCGCCGCGCTGGCGCTGGATGAGCTTTACGCCCGCAACGGGAAACTGGCGCAGCTCAGCGATGAAACGCGTCAGCAGCTTGAGGCTATTTTGCCTGCTGGTGCGGGTCGCGGTAATCCGCTGGATTTAAAAGATGACGCCACCGCTGAGCGCTACGCTGCCTGTGTGGAGATCCTCCTCGACAGCCATGAACTTGATGCCTTAATGATCATTCATGCGCCAAGCGCGGTCGCGCCCGCGACTGAAACAGCCGCTCATCTGATCGATACCGTGGCCCGCCACCCGCGCGGCAAGCTGGTGACGCTGCTGACCAACTGGAGCGGCGAGTTCTCTTCACAGGCTGCGCGTCGTGCCTTTACGCAGGCGGGTATACCGACCTGGCGCACGCCGGAAGGCACTGTCACCGCTTTTATGCATCAGGTTGAGTACCGGCGTAATCAGAAGCAGCTGCGCGAAACGCCTGCCCTGCCCGCCACGCTTAACCAGGATAGTGCACATGCTCACCAGCTGCTGTCACAGGCGCTGGCGCGCGGCATTACCTCACTGGATACTCACGAAGTGCAGCCAGTGCTGCAGGCTTATGGGCTGGCCACGCTGCCAACCTGGATCGCCAGTGACAGTGCGGCAGCGGTAGCCATTGCCGACCAGATTGGCTACCCGGTGGCGCTGAAGCTGCGTTCACCCGATATCGCCCATAAGTCAGAGGTTCAGGGTGTGATGCTCTACCTGCGCAATGCCAGTGAAGTGGAGCATGCCGCCGAAGCTATTTTTGATCGGGTAAAGCAGACGCTGCCGCAGGCACGTATTGAGGGGCTGCTGGTTCAGAGCATGGCAAGCCGTGCGGGCGCGCAGGAACTGCGGGTTGTGGTCGACCAGGATGCACTGTTTGGCCCAATTATTATGCTGGGTGAAGGCGGAGTTGAATGGCAGGCTGATAAACAGGCTGCCGTTGCCCTCCCCCCGCTGAATATGACGCTGGCACGCTATCTGGTAATCCAGGCGATCAAGAGCGGAAAAATCCGCAGCCGCAGCGCCCTGAATCCGCTGGATATCCCCGGCCTGAGTCAGCTGCTGGTGCAGGTCTCTGATCTGGTCGTGGATTGCCCGGAGATCCAGCGACTGGATATTCATCCGCTGCTGGCGGCGGGCAATGACTTTACCCTGCTGGACGTCACTCTGACGCTGGCCCCGTTCCACGGCGATAACGAAACACGACTGGCCATTCGCCCTTATCCGCAGCATCTGGAAGAGCAGGTAGAGTTAAAAGATGGGCAATTCTGCCTGTTCCGCCCGATTCTGCCAGAGGATGAGCCTTTACTGCGCGATTTTATCAGTCAGGTCACCAAAGAGGATCTCTACTACCGCTACTTCAGTGAGATCAACGAGTTCACGCATGATGACCTCGCCAATATGACTCAGATCGATTATGACCGCGAGATGGCGATTGTGGCGGTCCGTCAGCATCAGGGGCGCCCCGAAATCATTGGCGTCACCCGCGCCATCTCTGACGCTGATAACATTGATGCGGAGTTTTCAGTGCTGGTCCGTTCGGACCTGAAAGGGTTAGGTATGGGCCGTCGTCTGCTGGAAAAGATGATCCGCTATACCCGACATCACGGCTTGCAACAATTAAACGGTATCACCATGCCTCATAACCGCGGCATGATTACCCTGGCCCGAAAACTCAATTTTCATGTTGATATTCAACTGGATGACGGTATTGTCAGCCTGAAATTGTCTTTACAGAATGAGATCAGCTAACCTTGTAGAGAAAGGTAAAAAACGTTCGAATCGACGAAGTTGATGTTATTATTTATGGTTATAACCCTGATTTGATGGCAAAAGGCCATGCAATGAACAGAGAAGAAGTGCACTGTGATGTTGTCTAAATTTAAACGTAATAAACACCAACAACACCTCGCAGAGCTGCCGAAACTGTCACAATCCATTGCGGATATGTCGACACTTTACTCGCCGGCCGAATTTCGTCAGACGTTGCTGGAGAAGATTGCGGCAGCGCATACCCGCATCTGTATCGTTGCGCTCTATCTGGAAAACGATGACGCCGGACGTGCCGTCATGGATGCGCTTTATCATGCGAAGCAGGCGCGACCGGAGCTGGATATCTCAATTCTGGTAGACTGGCATCGTGCGCAGCGTGGGCGAATTGGCGCAGCGCGAGGCGTAACCAATGCCGACTGGTATTGCGAAATGGCGACGCGTTATGCCGATATTGCCATCCCGGTGTATGGTATTCCGGTTAATACCCGCGAAGCCCTGGGTGTACTCCATCTTAAAGGTTTCATTATTGATGATACGCTGCTCTACAGCGGCGCCAGCATCAATGATGTTTACCTGCATCAGCATGACAAGTATCGCTACGATCGCTACCAGGTTATCCGCAATTCGCAGCTGACCGATACCATGTATGACTGGATCACGCTCAATCTGAAGCCAGCAGAAGCGGTTAACCGGCTCGATTTTGCTGAGCGCCCTTCCAGCCCTGAAATTAAAAATGAGACGCGCCAGTTCCGTCAGGATCTGCGTGGCTTCAATTATCAGTTTGAAGGGAATGCCGGCAACGATGAACTGGCGGTCACGCCGCTGGTCGGTCTGGGTAAGCATAGCCTGCTTAATAAAACCATTTTTCACCTGATGCCCTGTGCAGAACAGAAGCTGATTATCTGTACACCCTACTTCAACCTGCCCGCCTTGCTGGTGCGTAATATCATTAACCTGCTGCGCCAGGGAAAACAGGTCGAGATTATCGTCGGTGATAAAACAGCCAATGATTTCTATATCGCGCCCGATCAACCGTTCAAAATTATCGGCGCGCTGCCATACCTGTATGAAATCAATCTGCGCCGTTTCCTTAGCCGGTTGCACTACTACGTTACGACCGGCCAGTTGGTCGTAAGACTGTGGAAGGATGGCGAGAACAGTTATCACCTTAAAGGGATGTGGGTCGATGATGAATGGCAGCTGATTACCGGCAATAACCTCAATCCACGTGCATGGCGGCTCGACCTGGAAAATGCGGTGCTGATCCACGATCCTCATCAGCAATTAGCAGCGCAGCGTGAAAAAGAGCTGACGCTAATCCGTCAGCACACCACGGTAGTGACGCATTTCCGTGAGCTTGAAAGTATTGCTGATTATCCGGCCAAGGTGCGGAAACTGATTCGTCGTCTGCGCCGGATACGTATCGATCGTCTGATCAGCCGTATTCTTTAATCCCTGCGGCCATGAAGGTATCCATTATGCGAAGCGTGCTGCTTTGCTGTTGTGTAGTGGATGTGCCCATATGGCGGAAGATCAATGGACCGGACGGGATAAAGCAGAACACGTTGTCGCTTCCGCAGTTCTGGCAGGCAAAGCAGGTCTGTCGGCATTCTTTTTTCGTTAAGTCCTGGGGCGGGAAAAGAGCTGTATGACAGCCGCCCGAATGGCAGCGGCTAGAGCTGGAAAGATTTCGCCTGGGATGCCGCCGGTGCAGCCAGCGGCATTGCCCTATGGAATCTGAGTCAGTAGCTGTTTTAAAGCTTAATCCCCTTACCACGCTTGTGCAGCAACAGCGACACCAGAAACGCCACCGCACCCATCGCTGAGACATACCAGAAAAAGGTGGTCTCAATCCCCTGCTTCTTCATCAGCAACGCGACATACTCTGCCGAACCACCGAAGATGGCATTCGCAACAGCGTAGGAGAGCCCGACACCCAGTGCGCGCACCTGCGGCGGAAACATTTCGGCTTTAAGGATTCCGCTGATAGCCGTGTAGAAGCTGGTAATCAGCAATGCCAGCATAATTAACAGGAAAGCCACGCCGGGACTCTGCACATTTTGCAGCAGCGTCAGAACTGGCACGGTACAGATAGCCGCGCCCGCACCAAAGATCATCATCGAGGTGCGACGACCGATTTTATCTGACAATGCACCAATAATCGGCTGAATCAGCATAAAGACCAGCAGCGCACCAGTCATCAGCCCGCTGGCCGTTTTAGGATCCATACCCGATGTGTTAACCAGATACTTCTGCATGTAGGTGGTGAAGGTATAAAAACTCAGGGAACCGCCTGCGGTGAAACCCAGCACCATCAGGAAAGGACGGATATGGTTGCGCAACAATCCAATTACGCTTCCCGCATCGCGGTGTTCGCGGCTGGTCTTGTCTGACGTTTCTTCCAGAGAGCGCCGTAACCATAATGCGACAACCGCGAGCAGTGCGCCGAGGAAGAAGGGGATTCGCCAGCCCCAGCTGCGTAGCTCTGCGTCAGTGAGCAGAAATTGCAGCACCACCACGGTCAGTACCGCCGCTAACTGGCCACCGATCAGCGTGACATACTGAAATGAGGCGTAGAATCCTTTGCGCCCTTCCAGTGCCACTTCGCTCATGTAGGTGGCGCTGGTCCCATATTCCCCACCCACCGATAATCCCTGAAACATACGCGCCAGCAGCAGAATGACGGGAGCCGCCACGCCGATCGTTGCGTAACCCGGCAGGCAGGCAATAACCAGCGACCCGAAACACATCATGCAGACTGAAACCAGCATCGAATTTTTTCGGCCATGTTTGTCGCCGATATAGCCAAACAGCCAGCCACCAATCGGACGCATCAGAAATCCTGCCGCAAAAACGCCAGCCGTCTGTAATAACTGCGTGGTGGTATCGCCCTGCGGGAAGAAGATGTGCGCAAAGTAGAGCGAGAAGAATGAATAGACATAGAAGTCGAACCATTCAACCAGGTTGCCCGATGACGCGCCGACGATAGCCCAGATGCGTTTCCTTGTATCATCCGGCTGAATTTTATTATTTGTTGTTGTCATGCCTTACCTCTGTTCCTTGCTGATCAACAGCGTTTAAAGGATTGAGTAAAGCATTTAAGTCTACTGAAGGTAAAGGCGGGGTAATCTGAGATTAATATTGTGAGCCATATCGCCAATTAGCGAAAAATCAGCGAGTTGCTGGCGATTCTTGAGAGAAGCATGGGGGTTACGAGGGCTGCTGGAAGTGGAACTGCGGTCACTATTTCTACTTAATATCGCAAAATCTTGACGTAAAAAAGCCCCGCACTCGCGTGCGGGGCTTCTTCACTTATTTAATGCCTGGCAGTTCCCTACTCTCGCATGGGGAGACCCCACACTACCATCGGCGCTACGGCGTTTCACTTCTGAGTTCGGCATGGGGTCAGGTGGGACCACCGCGCTAAAGCCGCCAGGCAAATTCTGTCTCCGCGCCGCCACAGGGGGCCGCGCAGAATATCCGGTACAAGGCTGAAAATCGTGTCTCTCAAAAACGCCTCTGGCGTTGTAAGGTTAAGCCTCACGGGTCATTAGTACCGGTTAGCTCAACGCATCGCTGCGCTTACACACCCGGCCTATCAACGTCGTAGTCTTCAACGTCCCTTCAGGACCCTCAAGGGGTCAGGGAGAACTCATCTCGGGGCAAGTTTCGTGCTTAGATGCTTTCAGCACTTATCTTTTCCGCACTTAGCTACCGGGCAATGCCATTGGCATGACAACCCGAATACCAGTGGTGCGTTCACTCCGGTCCTCTCGTACTAGGAGCAACCCCCCTCAATTCTCCAGCGCCCACGGCAGATAGGGACCGAACTGTCTCACGACGTTCTAAACCCAGCTCGCGTACCACTTTAAACGGCGAACAGCCGTACCCTTGGGACCTACTTCAGCCCCAGGATGTGATGAGCCGACATCGAGGTGCCAAACACCGCCGTCGATATGAACTCTTGGGCGGTATCAGCCTGTTATCCCCGGAGTACCTTTTATCCGTTGAGCGATGGCCCTTCCATTCAGAACCACCGGATCACTATGACCTGCTTTCGCACCTGCTCGAGCCGTCACTCTCGCAGTCAAGCCAGCTTATGCCATTGCACTAACCTCACGATGTCCGACCGTGATTAGCTGACCTTCGTGCTCCTCCGTTACTCTTTAGGAGGAGACCGCCCCAGTCAAACTACCCACCAGACACTGTCCGCAGCCCGGATCACGGGCCTACGTTAGAACATCAAACATTAAAGGGTGGTATTTCAAGGTTGGCTCCACGCAGACTGGCGTCCGCGCTTCAAAGCCTCCCACCTATCCTACACATCAAGGCTCAATGTTCAGTGTCAAGCTGTAGTAAAGGTTCACGGGGTCTTTCCGTCTTGCCGCGGGTACACTGCATCTTCACAGCGAGTTCAATTTCACTGAGTCTCGGGTGGAGACAGCCTGGCCATCATTACGCCATTCGTGCAGGTCGGAACTTACCCGACAAGGAATTTCGCTACCTTAGGACCGTTATAGTTACGGCCGCCGTTTACCGGGGCTTCGATCAAGAGCTTCTCCTTGCGGATAACCCCATCAATTAACCTTCCGGCACCGGGCAGGCGTCACACCGTATACGTCCACTTTCGTGTTTGCACAGTGCTGTGTTTTTAATAAACAGTTGCAGCCAGCTGGTATCTTCGACTGGCTTCGGCTCGGGGAGCAAGTCCCTCCACCTACGCGCCAGCGTGCCTTCTCCCGAAGTTACGGCACCATTTTGCCTAGTTCCTTCACCCGAGTTCTCTCAAGCGCCTTGGTATTCTCTACCTGACCACCTGTGTCGGTTTGGGGTACGATTCTGTGTTACCTGATGCTTAGAGGCTTTTCCTGGAAGCAGGGCATTTATCACTTCAGCACCGTAGTGCCTCGTCGTCACGCCTCAGCGTTAATAAGGGACCGGATTTACCTGGACCCTCCGCCTACACGCTTAAACCGGGACAACCGTCGCCCGGCTGATATAGCCTTCTCCGTCCCCCCTTCGCAGTAACACCGAGTACAGGAATATTAACCTGTTTCCCATCGACTACGCCTTTCGGCCTCGCCTTAGGGGTCGACTCACCCTGCTCCGATTAACGTTGAACAGGAACCCTTGGTCTTCCGGCGAGCGGGCTTTTCACCCGCTTTATCGTTACTTATGTCAGCATTCGCACTTCTGATACCTCCAGCATGCCTCACAGCACACCTTCGACGGCTTACAGAACGCTCCCCTACCCAACAACGCCTAAGCGTCGCTGCCGCAGCTTCGGTGCATGGTTTAGCCCCGTTACATCTTCCGCGCAGGCCGACTCGACCAGTGAGCTATTACGCTTTCTTTAAATGATGGCTGCTTCTAAGCCAACATCCTGGCTGTCTGTGCCTTCCCACATCGTTTCCCACTTAACCATGACTTTGGGACCTTAGCTGGCGGTCTGGGTTGTTTCCCTCTTCACGACGGACGTTAGCACCCGCCGTGTGTCTCCCGTGATAACATTCCTCGGTATTCGCAGTTTGCATCGGGTTGGTAAGCCGGGATGGCCCCCTAGCCGAAACAGTGCTCTACCCCCGAGGATGAGTTCACGAGGCGCTACCTAAATAGCTTTCGGGGAGAACCAGCTATCTCCCGGTTTGATTGGCCTTTCACCCCCAGCCACAGGTCATCCGCTAATTTTTCAACATTAGTCGGTTCGGTCCTCCAGTTAGTGTTACCCAACCTTCAACCTGCCCATGGCTAGATCACCGGGTTTCGGGTCTATACCCTGCAACTTAACGCCCAGTTAAGACTCGGTTTCCCTGCGGCTCCCCTATACGGTTAACCTTGCTACAGAATATAAGTCGCTGACCCATTATACAAAAGGTACGCAGTCACCCCCATAAAGAAGGCTCCCACTGCTTGTACGTACACGGTTTCAGGTTCTGTTTCACTCCCCTCGCCGGGGTTCTTTTCGCCTTTCCCTCACGGTACTGGTTCACTATCGGTCAGTCAGGAGTATTTAGCCTTGGAGGATGGTCCCCCCATATTCAGACAGGATACCACGTGTCCCGCCTTACTCATCGAGCTCACAGCACGTGTGCTTTTGTGTACGGGAGTATCACCCTGTACCCTGCGACTTTCCAGACGCTTCCACTAACACACATGCTGATTCAGGCTCTGGGCTGCTCCCCGTTCGCTCGCCGCTACTGGGGGAATCTCGGTTGATTTCTTTTCCTCGGGGTACTTAGATGTTTCAGTTCCCCCGGTTCGCCTTGCAGCACTATGTATTCATGCTGCAATGATGCACAGAGTGCACCGGGTTTCCCCATTCGGACATCGACGGCTGTAGCGGTTCATATCACCTTACCGTCGCTTTACGCAGATTAGCACGTCCTTCATCGCCTCTGACTGCCTGGGCATCCACCGTGTACGCTTAGTCGCTTAACCTCACAACCCACAGGCGTTTTACAACGCTGCGAGCTGCAAGCATTTGAGAGACTCGAACATGTCGTATTTTTCATTCTTATTACGGAGAATGAAAACGACACGTCGTTTCAATTTTCAGCTTGTTCCGGATTGTTAAAGAGCATAATACTTCGCAGCACACCGTTGCCGGTACGCTCTGAAGTATTCAGAAAAACAGTTAAAACGGTATGGTGGAGCTAAGCGGGATCGAACCGCTGACCTCCTGCGTGCAAGGCAGGCGCTCTCCCAGCTGAGCTATAGCCCCATACAGTTACTGCAGAGACCACTACTACCAGGAGTAACATTCTTCATGTAAAGAATGCGATTTTTTCTCAGGCAAGGCGTGTCGATGCGAAGCATAGTGAACTATGCGAGCCGTCGACACAACGCAGCATGAGGACAAATCTGGTAGGCCTGAGTGGACTTGAACCACCGACCTCACCCTTATCAGGGGTGCGCTCTAACCACCTGAGCTACAAGCCTGTAGAGGTTTTTTCTGCTCGTTACTTTTTATCAGACAATCTGTGTGAGCACTGCGCGGGAAGGTATCTTCAGGTAAGGAGGTGATCCAACCGCAGGTTCCCCTACGGTTACCTTGTTACGACTTCACCCCAGTCATGAATCACAAAGTGGTAAGCGCCCTCCCGAAGGTTAAGCTACCTACTTCTTTTGCAACCCACTCCCATGGTGTGACGGGCGGTGTGTACAAGGCCCGGGAACGTATTCACCGTGGCATTCTGATCCACGATTACTAGCGATTCCGACTTCACGGAGTCGAGTTGCAGACTCCGATCCGGACTACGACGCACTTTGTGAGGTCCGCTTGCTCTCGCGAGGTCGCTTCTCTTTGTATGCGCCATTGTAGCACGTGTGTAGCCCTACTCGTAAGGGCCATGATGACTTGACGTCATCCCCACCTTCCTCCGGTTTATCACCGGCAGTCTCCTTTGAGTTCCCGACCGAATCGCTGGCAACAAAGGATAAGGGTTGCGCTCGTTGCGGGACTTAACCCAACATTTCACAACACGAGCTGACGACAGCCATGCAGCACCTGTCTCACGGTTCCCGAAGGCACTAAGGCATCTCTGCCGAATTCCGTGGATGTCAAGAGTAGGTAAGGTTCTTCGCGTTGCATCGAATTAAACCACATGCTCCACCGCTTGTGCGGGCCCCCGTCAATTCATTTGAGTTTTAACCTTGCGGCCGTACTCCCCAGGCGGTCGACTTAACGCGTTAGCTCCGGAAGCCACTCCTCAAGGGAACAACCTCCAAGTCGACATCGTTTACGGCGTGGACTACCAGGGTATCTAATCCTGTTTGCTCCCCACGCTTTCGCACCTGAGCGTCAGTCTTTGTCCAGGGGGCCGCCTTCGCCACCGGTATTCCTCCAGATCTCTACGCATTTCACCGCTACACCTGGAATTCTACCCCCCTCTACAAGACTCAAGCCTGCCAGTTTCAAATGCAGTTCCCAGGTTAAGCCCGGGGATTTCACATCTGACTTAACAGACCGCCTGCGTGCGCTTTACGCCCAGTAATTCCGATTAACGCTTGCACCCTCCGTATTACCGCGGCTGCTGGCACGGAGTTAGCCGGTGCTTCTTCTGCGGGTAACGTCAATCGACGCGGTTATTAACCGCACCGCCTTCCTCCCCGCTGAAAGTACTTTACAACCCGAAGGCCTTCTTCATACACGCGGCATGGCTGCATCAGGCTTGCGCCCATTGTGCAATATTCCCCACTGCTGCCTCCCGTAGGAGTCTGGACCGTGTCTCAGTTCCAGTGTGGCTGGTCATCCTCTCAGACCAGCTAGGGATCGTCGCCTAGGTGGGCCATTACCCCGCCTACTAGCTAATCCCATCTGGGCTCATCCGATAGTGAGAGGCCCGAAGGTCCCCCTCTTTGGTCTTGCGACGTTATGCGGTATTAGCCACCGTTTCCAGTGGTTATCCCCCTCTATCGGGCAGATCCCCAGACATTACTCACCCGTCCGCCACTCGTCACCCAAGGAGCAAGCTCCTCTGTGCTACCGTCCGACTTGCATGTGTTAGGCCTGCCGCCAGCGTTCAATCTGAGCCATGATCAAACTCTTCAATTTAAGTTTGATTTGCTTAAACAAGTTAAGCGGTGCTCATCTGTAAAACGTCATAATGAATTTCATTATGTGTTCACTCGTGAGGCTTTGATATTTTTTACGTCCTAAGACGCTGATATCAATCCTGCGAGTGCCCACACAGATTGTCTGATAAATTGTTAAAGAGCAGTGCGAACAGTGCGTTAGCGTCCTGTCGCGAGGTGGCGTATATTACGCTTTCCTCCTGCAGAGTCAACCTCTTTCTCAGAAGTTTTTCTCCGGCGGCGCAGTCTCCTGTGCCTCTCAACCCGTTTCCCGTTGCCGGTGTTCCGTGTCGATGGAGGCGCATTATAGGGAACGGCTCAGATAGCGCAAGTGCAAATGATAACTTTTTTACTGACCGTTCAATTTGCACTCAAAAGGTATGCTAAATAAGCAAAAACCCCGCAAAAGGGCAAAAAAAAACGGGCCAGTGGCCCGTTTTTCAACTCACATTATTACTGATGTGCAGTAATGACGTCGTTTTCCACATCCATTTCGATGGTTTTGCCTGGCACCAGCGAACCGGCAAGGATCTGCTGAGCCAGCGGGTTCTCAATCTGCTGCTGTATCGCACGTTTGAGAGGTCGTGCACCATAGACCGGATCATATCCGTTCTCGGCCAGCAGTTTGATCGCATCCTCTGAGATGTGCAGCTGATAACCACGTTCATCCAGACGTTTGTACAACCGCTGCAGCTGAATCTGCGCAATCGACGCGATATGTTTTTCAGCCAGCGGATGGAAGACGACCACTTCATCAATACGGTTGACGAATTCCGGACGGAAATGCTGTCCGACCACACCCATCACAATATCTTTCATTTCCGGGTAGCTCAGGTTGCCAAACCGTTCCTGGATTAAATCCGATCCCAGGTTAGAGGTCATGATCACCACGCTGTTACGGAAGTCGACCGTACGACCTTGCCCATCCGTCAGACGCCCATCATCCAGCACCTGCAGAAGAATGTTGAAGACATCAGGATGCGCCTTCTCGACTTCATCCAGCAGAATGACCGAATAAGGACGACGACGTACCGCTTCGGTCAGATAACCGCCCTCTTCATAGCCGACATAGCCCGGAGGTGCGCCCACCAGCCGCGACACCGAATGTTTTTCCATAAATTCGGACATGTCGATACGCACCATCGCATCGTCACTGTCGAACAGGAAGTTAGCCAGCGATTTACACAGTTCGGTCTTACCTACCCCGGTAGGTCCCAGGAACAGGAAGGAACCAATTGGCCGGTTAGGATCAGAGAGACCTGCGCGACTACGGCGGATGGCATTGGATACCGCTTCAACCGCTTCATCCTGTCCGATGACCCGGCCGTGCAGATCCTGTTCCATGCGCAGTAACTTATCGCGCTCACCTTCCATCATTCGCGCCACCGGGATACCGGTCCAGCGCGCCAGCACATCCGCAATCTCCACATCCGTTACGCGGTTGCGCAGTAACTTCATGGTTTTGCCTTCCGCCTGGGTCGCTGCGGCTAGCTGTTTTTCCAGTTCCGGAATTTTACCGTACTGCAGTTCTGACATCTGAGCGAGATCGCCCTGACGACGAGCCTGCTCTAAGTTCAGACGCGCCTGCTCAAGTTCAGCTTTAATATTCTGCGTGCCCGACAGCGAAGCTTTCTCAGTCTTCCACTCATCTTCCAGCTCGGCATATTCGCGCTCTTTCTGGTTCAGCTCAGTTTCCAGCATCTCCAGACGCTTGATACTGGCATCGTCCGCCTCTTTCTTCAGCGCCTGCTGCTCCAGCTTCAGCTGAATGATGCGGCGCTCAAGACGATCCAGTGACTCCGGCTTCGAGTCCATCTGCATACGAATGCTGGATGCCGCCTCATCAATCAGGTCAATCGCTTTATCCGGCAACTGGCGATCAGCAATGTAACGATGAGACAGCGTCGCCGCTGCGACAATCGCCGGGTCAGTAATCTGCACATGGTGATGCAGTTCGTAACGCTCTTTCAGGCCACGCAGAATAGCGATGGTGTCTTCCACACTCGGCTCAGCCACAAAGACTTTCTGGAAACGACGCTCCAGCGCAGCATCTTTTTCAATGTACTGACGGTACTCATCAAGTGTGGTGGCGCCCACGCAGTGCAGTTCACCACGCGCCAGCGCAGGCTTAAGCATGTTACCGGCGTCCATTGCACCGTCCGCTTTACCGGCGCCTACCATGGTATGAAGTTCGTCAATAAACAGAATGACGTTGCCTTCCTGCTTCGACAGGTCACTCAGCACGCCTTTCAGACGCTCTTCGAATTCACCGCGATATTTCGCCCCGGCCACAAGCGCACCCATATCCAGCGCCAGTACCCTGCGGCCTTTCAGACCTTCAGGGACTTCGCCGTTAATGATGCGCTGCGCCAGCCCTTCGACAATCGCGGTTTTACCCACGCCAGGCTCACCAATCAGCACCGGGTTATTTTTAGTACGGCGCTGCAGAACCTGAATGGTGCGTCGAATCTCTTCGTCGCGGCCGATGACCGGATCGAGTTTGCCCTTCTCGGCACGCTCGGTCAGATCAATAGTGTATTTCTTCAATGCCTGGCGCTGATCTTCAGCCCCCTGATCGTTCACGTTGTCTCCTCCCCGCATCTGTTCAATCGCACTGGTGATTTTTTCGCGCGTTGCGCCCGCTGCTTTAAGCAGATCGGCCAGTGAACCACGAGATTCAAGGGCGGCCAGAACAAATAATTCGGATGAAATAAAGTTATCGTTGCGCTTCTGCGCCAGCTTGTCACACAGGTTTAATACCCGGACGAGGTCAGATGAGGGTTGTACATCCCCTTCGCTGCCTTCAACTTGTGGCAGGCGATCGATGGCCTGCTCAACCTGAACGCGTAAGGGGGTAACGTTGACACCCGCAGAAGTCAGTAAAGGTGAAACCGATCCGCCTTCCTGTTTGAGCAACGCGCTCATCAGGTGCAGAGGTTCAATGAATTGGTTGTCGTGTCCCAGAGCCAGGGACTGCGCGTCGGCGAGAGCCAGCTGAAATTTGTTAGTAAGACGATCCAGACGCATAATTCCTCCCATTACAGGTCAAAATGCTACTGGAGATTAAATGAGGTCATCCCTCAAAAATTTCAAGGTTAATGACCTGAGATTTGAGTAAAAAATACGCTAACTGGACCGTCTTATGGCGTAAGGTTATAACAGCCAGATCAAAGTTGCCATACGCCCGGTGATCCCATCGCGGCGGAAGGAGAAGAAATCGTCGCGCTGCGTAAAGGTACAACGGCTGTCGGCACTGATTGATTTCACGCCCGCAGCCTGCAGTCGCCTACGCGCCAGCAGCCAGATATCAGCGTAAAATTTCTCGCCTGAGGGGCGGAAAGCCTGCACGGCGCGAGGATCCTGAGCCATAAAGGCCTCGCGTACTTCTGCACCGACCTCAAATGCATCGGGCCCGATTGCCGGACCCAGCCAGGCATGGATCTGGTCCGGCGGGGAACGAAACTGCGCCAGCGTATTTTCCAGTACACCCGCACACAGTCCGCGCCAGCCTGCATGTGCTGCCGCCACTTCCGTCCCATCCTGCGAACAGAACAGAACCGGGAGGCAGTCAGCGGTCATGATGGCGCAGACGACGCCGGGCTGATCGGTGATACAGGCATCGGCACGTAATGGCGTACCTTCTCCTGCAGCCAGACGCCCAACCTCCGTGCCATGAACCTGATCCAGCCACTGCGGCATCGCAGGCAAGCCCGCCTCTTCCACCAGCAACTGCCGGTTACGCGTTACCGTATCCGGATTATCCCCTACGTGACCGCCGAGATTCAGTGCATCCCAGGGCGATGTGCTGATGCCACCCTGTCGCTGCGTCGAGCAGGCCCGAACGCGTGACGGAGCGGGCCATTGAGGCGTAATCAGATTCATCACCAGTTCATCTGGTCTTTAAATTCTTCGGTGTCTGCTTTTAACGCCGCGATCAGATCAACCATATCCTGCGGAAGCGCCGCATGGAATTCCATTTCAATCCCGCTGATAGGGTGATACAGACGCAGCATGGTAGCGTGCAGAGCCTGACGATCAAAACCGCGCAGCGTAGTGATAAATGCCTCTGATGCGCCTTTTGGCGGACGCGGACGGCCACCATAAAGCGGATCGCCCACCAGCGGATGGCTGATGTGAGACATATGCACACGGATCTGGTGAGTACGACCCGTTTCCAGACGCAGACGCAGACGGGTATGCGCGCGGAAGTGCTCCATGATGCGGTAATGCGTCACCGCCGGCTTACCCATCGGATGAACCGCCATGTGGGTGCGTTTGGTTGAGTGACGGCTGATAGGCTGCTCAACCGTGCCGCCCGCTGTCATATTACCAATCGCGACCGCTTCATATTCACGAGTGATTTCGCGACGTTGCAGCGAGTCCACCAGATGCGTCTGAGCCGGTACAGTTTTCGCCACCACCATTAGACCGGTGGTGTCTTTATCCAGGCGGTGTACGATGCCCGCGCGTGGCACATCCATAATCGCCGGATAGTGATGAAGTAAGGCGTTGAGTACCGTGCCATCCGGATTACCGGCGCCAGGGTGAACCACAAAGTCGCGTGGTTTGTTGATGACGATGATGTCTTCATCTTCATAAACGATGTCGAGTGGCAGATTTTGCGGTTCCCAGCGCTGTGCCTCTTCGATCTCAGCGTCAATCGCGACCAGCTCGCCGCCCAGCACTTTTTCTTTAGGTGTATCGACCATGACGCCGTTTACTGTTACGCGACGGTCGAGGATCCACTCTTTTATGCGGGAACGTGAATAATCAGGGAACAATTCCGCCAAAGTCTGATCTAAGCGTTGTCCGAGTTGTGATTCGGATACCGTTGCGGTGAGTTGAACTTGTTGTGCCATATACAGCTTCTTCGTTAACGTTGGGTTTTCACGGCGATGCCGTTTAATATAATGTGCTATCGTACCTGGTCATTACCGGGAGCTATACGGACAGCTTCCGCCATAACATTTGAGGATAATCACTTCGTCATGACGCGTATGAAACATCTGGTGGCTGCTGCCACACTGAGCCTGGCACTTGTTGGTTGTTCCGGCTCAAATGACGCGGTACCGGACAGCCCGCCTTCTGAAATCTATGCTACAGCGCAGCAAAAGCTGCAGGACGGTAACTTTAAAGCCGCGATTAAGCAACTGGAAGCGCTGGATAATCGTTATCCGTTCGGTCCTTATTCGCAGCAGGTGCAGCTGGATTTAATCTACGCGTACTATAAAAATGCCGATCTGCCCCTGGCTCAGGCTGCCATTGCCCGCTTTATGCGTCTTAACCCCACACATCCGAACATTGACTATGTCATCTATATGAAAGGTCTGACGGATATGGCGCTGGATGACTCAGCACTGCAGGGCTTCTTTGGTATCGATCGTTCTGACCGCGATCCGACGCACGCTCGTGATGCCTTCCGCGACTTCTCCCAGCTGCTGCGCAGTTACCCGAACAGCCAGTATGCGGCTGATGCTCAGAAACGCCTGGTCTATCTGAAAGACCGCCTGGCGAAATATGAGCTGTCAGTGGCGCAATTCTATACTAAGCGTGAGGCGTATGTCGCGGTTGTTAACCGTGTCGAAGGTATGATGCGCGATTATCCGGATACTCAGGCAACACACGATGCGCTGCCGCTGATGGAAAATGCTTACCGCAATCTGCAGCTCAACGCTGAAGCAGACAAAGTGGCCAAAATCATTGCAGCGAACAACAGCTGATAGCCCGATAGTTTTTCAGTCATAAAAAAAGCAGCCTGCGATGGCTGCTTTTTTTTGCTCAAAGAACAGTCAGAAGTGGATCTGATGCCAGCGAGCTAACTCATCAAGCATGCCGTGTTAATCGTTTCGCTTCAAGCCATTTCAGCCAGTTTCTCAGCCTTTCTCACAGAATGTCGTGACTGACAAAAAGTGACATTTTTTCGTGATCGAAATCGCACATTCAACGCTTTTTCACGCTATGCTGAAAAGACCAAGACGGAAATGACAGAGAGGTAAGAACGATGATTCTGAACATTACCAGTAAACAAATGGAAATTACTCCGGCAATCCGAAGCCATGTTGAAGACCGTCTCGCCAAGCTCGAAAAATGGCAAACTGACCTGATTAACCCGCATATTGTCCTGTCCAAAGAGCCCAAAGAATTCGTGGCTGACGCCACCATTAACACACCTAACGGGACTCTGGTGGCCAGCGCCAAGCATGATGATATGTACACCGCGATCAACGATTTGATTGCGAAGCTCGAACGTCAGCTGAATAAAGTTCAGCATAAGTCTGAAGCACGCCGCGCCAGTGCCAGCGTAAAAGATATTATCCCCGCCGACGAAGAGTCCTGAGTTTGTTAACGCGCCTTCGGGCGCGTTTTTTATTGACAGCTTTTAAGCAGTACGGTTACTCTCAGGTCACTCTCTTTTCGGACATTCCCATGAAACTTGATCTGTTTTTCTTCGCTTTCTTTTTTACCTTCCCCTGAACGGGAGGCCATTCGTCGTGTGAAAATGAAAGCGAAGACGAACAACGAAGCCTCCCAACCGGGAGGCTTTTTTATTGGATAGCATACAGGTGAGCCCTATGAATCCCGACAATCCATTGCTGGCGCTACGCGACAAGATCAGCGCAGTGGATAAAAAACTTCTGACGCTGCTGGCCGAGCGTCGTCTGCTGGCAGTTGAAGTCGCGCAAGCGAAACTGGCAACGCATCGCCCGATTCGCGATGTGGAGCGCGAACGTGCGCTGCTGGAGAATCTGATTGTGCTGGGTAAAGCGCACAAACTGGATGCGCACTACATCACCCGCCTGTTCCAGCTGGTCATCGAAGATTCCGTGCTGACTCAGCAGGCACTGCTGCAGAAAAACCTCAACCATCCCCATGCGCATGCCGCCCGCATCGCTTTCCTTGGTCCGAAAGGCTCTTACTCACATCTTGCCGCACGCAACTACGCATCGCGCCATTTCGATAGCATGGTGGAATGTGGCTGCCTGAAGTTTCACGACATCATCAAACAGGTCGAGAATGGCGTGGCTGATTACGCCGTAATGCCGATTGAGAATACCAGTTCGGGCTCTATTAACGACGTCTACGATCTGCTGCAACAGACCAGCCTCTCTATCGTGGGCGAATTAACCTTACCTATCGACCACTGCGTACTGGTAAATGGTCCCACCGATCTGCAGCAGATTGAGACGGTGTACAGCCATCCTCAACCCTTCCAGCAGTGCAGCCAGTTCATTAACCGCTTCCCGCACTGGAAAATCGAATATACCGAGAGTACCGCAGCAGCGATGGAGAAAGTGGCTGCGCTCAACTCACCTAAGGTGGCAGCGCTGGGTAGTGAAGCAGGCGGCGAGCTCTATCAGTTGCAGGTGCTGGAACGTAATCTGGCCAATCAGCAGCAGAACCATACCCGCTTTATCGTGCTGGCCCGCAAACCAATTGAGGTGTCGGACCAGGTCCCGGCGAAAACCACGCTGATCATGGCAACCGGCCAGCAGGCAGGTGCGCTGGTCGATGCGCTGCTGGTTCTGCGTCAGCACAATCTGATTATGAGCAAGCTGGAGTCCCGCCCGATTAATGGCAATCCTTGGGAAGAGATGTTTTACATTGATGTGCAGGGCAATCTGCAGTCAGAGCGGATGCAGCAGGCGCTTCAGGAACTGCAAACCATGACACGCTCGCTGAAGGTGCTGGGCTGCTATCCCAGCGAGAATGTGGTGCCAGTTGACCCTGGCGAATAAAAAGAAAAGAAAAAAGGCATCCGATTGGATGCCTTCTTCATTTATGGACGGCTGTCATTGGCCGAACGCAACAGACTGCGGCTTTCAACCAGGAAGCGTTTCGCGTGATCGCCAAACCACTGCTCTACCCGGTTAAAGCTGGCAATAAACGCCTGCTTGTCACCCTGCTCCAGCAGGGCTATTGCTTCGCCAAACCGCTGGTAATAGCGTTTGATCAGCGCCAGATTGCTCTCTGAGGACATGATGATATCCGCATAAAGCTGCGGATCCTGCGCGAACAATCGTCCCACCATCGCCAGTTCCAGCCGGTAAATCGGCGACGAGAGCGCCAATAGCTGATCGAGATTGACGTTCTCTTCAGCTAAATGCAGGCCATAGGCAAAGGTGGCAAAGTGACGGAGCGCCTGAATGAAGGCCATGTTCTGGTCATGCTCAACCGCGCTGATACGGTGCAGACGCGCACCCCAGACCTGAATCTGCTCCAGGAACCACTGGTAGGCTTCCGGCTGTCGGCCATCACACCAGACCACCACCTGTTTTGCCAGACTGCCGCTGTCCGGGCCAAACATCGGATGCAGACCCAGCACCGGGCCGTTATGAGCGGCCAGCATCGCCTGCAGAGGGCGGTTTTTCACTGACGCCAGATCGACCAGGATACAATCTTCAGGCAGTGGCGGCAGCTGAGCAATGACCTGCTCGGTCAGATGGATCGGAACACTGATGATCACCATACCGGCATCACTAAGCAGTGACTCAGCCTGTGGCCAGTCCTCTTTATCCAGCGTTTTGACCGTGTAGCCTGACAGCCCGAGCATTTTTTCAAACAACCGGCCCATCTGGCCCTTGCCACCGACGATCACCACCGGGCGCAGTTCAGGACAGAGGGTTTTAAAGCCTTTGTCATTTTCGCTGGTATAGGATTCGCGCATCACACGACGCAGCACATCCTCTATCAAATCCGGTGGTACACCGAGCGCCTCAGCCTCTTTGCGACGGGAAGCCAGCATAGACGCTTCCCGTTCAGGGACATAGATAGGCAGTCCGTAACGGCTCTTAACCTCCCCGACTTCCGCTACCAGCTCCAGCCGTTTAGCCAGCAGATCCAGCAGCGCTTTATCAACACTGTCAATTTGATCGCGTAACGCGGTCAGTTCAGCCACCATTGCTCTTACACCTCTTGTGACAGACGCGCCGACAGCACTCCCTGCAGATCCTGATGCATCTCACGCAGCAACGTTTCGGTCACTTCCCAGTTGATGCAGGCATCAGTTACGGAAACGCCATACTTCATTTCGCTGCGTGGCTGTTCAGAAGACTGGTTACCCTCATTGATATGGCTTTCCAGCATCAGACCAATGATTGAACGGTTACCGTCTTTGATCTGCGCGATAGCGGATTCCGCTACGCCAGGCTGACGGCTGTAGTCTTTGTTCGAATTGCCATGGCTGCAATCTATCATTAAGGCTGGACGCAGTCCCGCTTTGAGCATCTCTTTTTCACACTGCGCGACATCTTCAGGACCGTAGTTCGGCGCTTTGCCACCACGCAGAATCACGTGACCATCCGGATTGCCCTGCGTCTGCAGCAGGCAGACCTGACCAGCCTGATTGATCCCGACAAAACGGTGCGGCATTGCAGCAGCACGCATGGCGTTGATTGCCGTTCCCAGACTGCCATCGGTGCCGTTTTTAAAGCCGACCGGCATAGACAGGCCCGAGGCCATTTCACGGTGCGTCTGAGATTCTGTCGTCCGTGCGCCAATGGCAGACCAGCTGAACAGGTCGCCCAGGTATTGCGGGCTATTCGGATCCAATGCTTCAGTCGCCAGCGGCAGGCCCATTTCAACCAGGTTCACCAGCAGCTGACGCGCAATGTGCAGACCCGCTTCCATATCAAACGAGTTATCCATGTAAGGATCATTAATCAGCCCTTTCCAGCCGACAGTCGTACGAGGCTTTTCAAAATAGACGCGCATCACGATATAAAGCTGATCTTTCAGCTCTTCAGAAAGGGTTTGCAGACGACGAGCATATTCAAGCGCCACTTCGGTATCGTGAATCGAGCAGGGTCCGCATACCACCAGCAGACGCGGATCGCGGCCGGCAATAATGTCAGAGATAGTCTGGCGGGACGCCGCGACCTGCTCCTGCTGTTCAGTAGTCAGTGGAAACTTCGCTTTCAGCTCTTCAGGCGTAATGAGTACCTGTTCACCGGCGATATGCACATTGTTCAGCGCGTCTTTTTGCATGATGGCGATCCTTTAGCTCGTATTAGCTGATTGTGGCTCCTCATTGAGGAATGCAAATACTGTATCACAGGCAATACATAGCGCAATATTATATGTACACATTTATTACCACAGATCAAACACTGCTAAGCCCACCAATTAAATAACCTTTAAATTCATAATTTTAAATAGGACATACACAAAACAGCAAGTCACCATAATGTAATTATATGTTTACACATGCGTATGTTGCGTTTCTGCTCCCCACAGGCAGAATGAAAGAATGATTCTGTTAAAACTGAGAGAGTTATGCGCCCATCGCTACAGAAAATTTATCTGCGACCGTTTGAGCTCAGTGACATAGCGACATTTACTGCTGCGGTTAATGCCTCTCTGGACAGCCTGATCCCCTGGATGGTCTGGGCGCATCACGATTATCAGCCTCACGAAGCAGAAAGCTGGATCCGCTTTACTCACTGGCAGCGGATGAAGGAGGAAGCAGAAGAGTTTGCGATTGTCGATCAGCATGACCGGCTGCTGGGAGGCGCAGGCATACGCTTTGCCCGTCATCCGGGTGACACCAGCGCAATTGGCTACTGGGTTCGTGGTGATGCACAGCGTCACGGGATCGCGAGCCGCGCGGTAACAAAGCTGCTGCCGCTGGGATTTTCACGCCCGGAGACACGGGTGATTGAAATTCTGGCCGCTGAGGATAACCTGGCCAGTCGGGGCGTAGCGGAGAAGTGCGGCGGCCAGTTTATTGGCTGTCGCTATGGCCTGATCGTATTAGAGGCGGGGCCGGTGAATACCGCGATTTATCATTTTCAGCGGCCGGATGCTGGTTAACTGCTGCCATCTGGTTGTCATCAGGACAAAAAAAGGGGCTGGCAGATGCCAACCCCTTGTTTGCTATTAACTTTTAGATGTCGCGTTAGCGATACCTTAGTTAAGACGCTCTTTAATACGAGCAGACTTACCAGTACGCTCACGCAGGTAGTACAGTTTGGCTTTACGCACAGCGCCACGACGTTTAACAGCGATGCTGTCAATGACAGGTGAATGAGTCTGGAATACACGCTCAACGCCTTCGCCGTTAGAAATTTTGCGAACAGTGAATGCAGAGTGCAGACCGCGGTTACGAATAGCGATAACCACGCCCTCGAATGCCTGCAGACGTTTTTTAGAACCTTCAACGACCCATACTTTCACTTCCACAGAATCACCCGGGCGGAAGGAAGGTACGTCCTGTTTCATCTGCTCTTGTTCAATTTGCTTGATAATGTTGCTCATAATTAAATCTCATATCCTGGGTAAACTGATAGTCGGGGAAGATCACTCTTCCACATCATCGTTTTGTTGCTGCTGAGATTCCCGCTGGAACTCATTCAGCAACCTTGCTTGCTCTTCAGTCAGAGCCAGGTTTTCCAGAAGTTCAGGTCTTCTCAGCCAGGTACGGCCTAGCGACTGCTTCAGACGCCAGCGGCGAATATCAGCATGGTTACCTGACAGTAATACTGCCGGGACCTCCACGCCGTCTAACACTTCAGGTCGGGTATAGTGCGGACAATCCAGCAAGCCATCAGAGAACGAATCCTCATCGGCTGACGCCTGCTTGCCGAGTACGCCTGGAATAAACCGGGCAACTGCGTCAATCATCGTCATTGCTGGCAGTTCCCCGCCGCTGAGAACGTAATCACCGATTGACCATTCTTCGTCAATTTCGGAATGAATTACGCGCTCATCAATCCCTTCATAACGGCCACAGACCAGAATTAACTTGTCCCGTGCCGCCAGTTCGCAAACGCCCTGTTGGTCCAGTTTGCGACCCTGAGGTGAAAGATATATCACTCTGGCGCCATCACCTGCCGCTGCTTTCGCTGCGGAGATGGCATCCCGTAAGGGTTGTACCATCATCAGCATTCCCGGTCCGCCGCCGTAAGGACGATCATCCACGGTACGGTGCCGGTCGTGCGTGAAGTCACGAGGACTCCAGCTCTGAATGCTGAGCAGACCGTTTTTTACAGCCCGGCCAGTTACCCCGTAATCGGTAATAGCGCGAAACATTTCTGGAAACAGGCTGATAACACCAATCCACATTGTATTCGCCGTTATGTTACCGTTCGATTCGGAGATCAAAAACCAGGATCCCAATCTACCTCAATGACGCCAGTAGAGAGATCGACTTTCCTGATAACCTGTTCATCAAGAAACGGAATTAACCGCTCCTGAGCACCGAATGCATCTTTCAGGTTTGCCTTAACGACGAGTACGTCGTTCGAGCCGGTTTCCATCATATCGATGACTTTACCCATCTCGTAGCCTTCGAGGTTAACTACCTGGCAGCCCATAAGGTCTTTCCAGTAGTAGTCGCCCTCTTCAAGCGATGGCAACTGCGTCGAGTCAACCTGAATTTCGCAATTGGTTAACTGAGCCGCCGCATCCCGATCGTCAATGCCTTTGACTTTGATGATCAGGTCCTGATTGTGGTGCTTCCAACCTTCCAGTTCGACCTGCTGCCATTTACCGGCGCGCTGGATGAACCAGGGTTGGTAGTTGAAGATGCTTTCAGCGTCTTCAGTGGAGGAAAACACTTTGAGCCAGCCGCGAATACCGTAGGCGGCTCCCATCTTACCCAATACAATCGGGTTAACAGGAGGCTGTGCGGCAAGTTGTCTGCTCATGCTCACCACCGTGACAGATTAAGCTGCTTTCTTAGCTTCTTTGACCAGCGCGTTAACGCGATCAGAGAGTGTTGCGCCCTGGCCAACCCAGTGCTCGATACGGTCCAGATCCAGACGCAGACCTTCAGCCTGACCAGATGCGATCGGGTTGAAGAAACCAACGCGCTCGATGAAACGACCGTTGCGTGCATTGCGGCTGTCAGTAACGACGACCTGATAGAACGGACGCTTTTTAGCGCCGTGACGTGCCAAACGAATTGTTACCATAACATCCTCTTCAGTTAATAAAACACCCGGCCCCCATCGAGGAACGGGGTCCGGGTGCTGTATAAAAAGCCCGAAAATTTTACTCATTTTGGCGAAAAAAGCAACCTAAACCGTGCCTTTCCGGGCTTTTTTGTGGAACGCTTAGCGGCCGGGGAATCCTGGCGGCATCATACCCTTCATGCCGCGCATCATTTTCGCCATACCGCCCTTCTTCATTTTCTTCATCATACGCTGCATGTCGTCGAACTGCTTCAATAAGCGGTTAACGTCCTGCACCTGCATTCCGGAGCCGGTTGCAATGCGGCGCTTGCGCGAGCCTTTGATGATTTCTGGTTTCTCACGCTCTTTGCGCGTCATCGAGTTGATGATGGCTTCCATGCGTACCAGCACTTTGTCATCCATCTGCGATTTCACATTGTCAGGCAACTGTCCCATACCCGGCAGTTTACCCATCAGGCTGGCCATGCCGCCCATGTTGCGCATCTGCTTCAGCTGCTCAAGGAAGTCATTGAGATCAAAACCGTCGCCGGTTTTCAGCTTCTTGGCCAGTTTCTCCGCCTGGTCGCGGTCAACCTTGCTTTCGATATCTTCGATCAGTGACAGCACGTCACCCATGCCGAGGATACGTGACGCAATACGGTCAGGATAGAACGGTTCAAGCGCTTCGGTTTTTTCACCGACACCCATGAATTTAATCGGCTTGCCAGTGATATGGCGAATCGACAGCGCTGCACCACCGCGGGCATCGCCGTCGACCTTGGTCAGGATAACCCCGGTCAGCGGCAGCGCTTCATTAAAGGCTTTCGCCGTGTTTGCGGCATCCTGACCAGTCATGGCATCGACCACAAACAGTGTTTCTACCGGTTTAATCGCGGTATGAACCTGTTTGATTTCGTCCATCATCGCTTCGTCAACGTGCAGACGACCGGCGGTATCCACCAGCAGCACATCGTAGAACTTCAGGCGGGCTTCACGCAGCGCATTGTTAACGATATCGACCGGCTTCTGACTGAGATCGGACGGACAGAAATCCACGCCAACCTGCTGTGCCAGGGTTTCCAGCTGTTTGATTGCCGCCGGACGATAGACGTCGGCAGAAACCACTAAGACTTTCTTCTTATGTTTCTCACGCAGGAACTTACCCAGCTTAGCGACGCTGGTAGTTTTACCGGCACCCTGCAGGCCCGCCATCAGTACTACGGCTGGTGGCTGAGCTGCCAGGTCGAGTGCATTGTTCTCTGCACCCATCGCCGCAACCAACTCGTTACGAACGATTTTGATGAACTCCTGACCTGGCGTCAGGCTTTTATTCACATCATGGCCGACCGCGCTCTCTTTCACACGGTTGATGAAGTCACGCACCACCGGCAGTGCAACGTCAGCTTCAAGCAGCGCCATGCGCACTTCACGCAGGGTCTCTTTGATGTTCTCTTCAGTCAGCCTTCCGCGGCCGCTGATATTTCGCAGGGTTTGCGACAAACGATCGGTTAAATTATCAAACATGGTCTCTCACTAAAAAAAAGATCGCGAGGTGCCTGATCGGCAGAATGCGGCGGATTATAACACGAAGCCTCGGCGATCTCTGCAATTGCCCCTCAGATCGTTTGGAGCCTGCTTCGGCTGGCGCTATACTGCCTTTTTCCTTATCTGACTGACCTGAAAGGATCTATGTTCGTTTTCGCGATAGTGGCGCTATTCGCCTACTCCTTAAGTCTTGCCCTTATCATTCCCAGCCTGTTGAAACGTAACGGCGGCTGGCGGCGAATGGCGATGTTCTCTGCCTGTGTGGCGCTGGTGACACACGCGGTCGCCCTGCAGCAACGCATATTTGCGGTTGATAGCGGACAGAATTTAAGCCTGCTCAACATTGGCTCGCTGGTGAGCCTGTTGATCTGCGCCATCATGACCATTGTGGCGTCACGCAACCGTGGCTGGCTGCTGCTGCCGATTGTCTACAGCTTCGCGCTGATTAATCTGGCCTTCGCCACCTTCGTCCCCAATGCGTTCATTACCCATCTGGAAACCACGCCAGGCATGATGATCCATATCGGCCTGTCGCTGTTCGCCTATGCGACGCTGATTATTGCCGCGCTCTATGCGCTGCAGCTGGCGTGGATTGATTACCAGCTGAAAAACAAGCGACTGGCATTTACCCAGGATATGCCGCCGCTGCTGACCATCGAACGCAAGATGTTTCACATTACCCAGGTGGGCGTCGTGCTGCTGACGCTGGTGCTCTGCACCGGTCTGTTTTATATGCAGGATCTCTTCAGCGCAGAAAACGTCGATAAAGCCGTTCTCTCCATCATTGCGTGGTTTGTTTATATCGTTTTGCTCTGGGGGCACTATCATGAAGGCTGGCGTGGTCGCCGCGTCGTCTGGTTTAACTGCAGCGGTGCGGTGCTGTTAACCATGGCTTACTTCGGCAGTCGCATCCTGCAGCATCTGCTTGTCCCTACCTCTCGTTAAAAAGGAAGTTCTGCGTTGGAGAATGTTTCAACCACCACGCTGATTATTATTCTCTGCGTCATG
The DNA here is from genome assembly GCF_015654165.1 of Pantoea sp. SM3640. Classification (NCBI taxonomy): domain Bacteria; kingdom Pseudomonadati; phylum Pseudomonadota; class Gammaproteobacteria; order Enterobacterales; family Erwiniaceae; genus Pantoea; species Pantoea sp. SM3640. The sequence continues at coordinate 706,959 of NZ_CP064872.1, read as the reverse complement.
GTCCTGGTTTCCGCCTGGTTTGCCGGGTCGGAAACCGGAATGATGACGCTTAACCGCTATAAGCTGCGCCATCAGGCAAAAAACGGTAATCGCGCCGCACGCCGGGTGGAAAAGCTACTGCGTCGTCCTGACCGGCTGCTCAGTCTGGTTTTAATCGGTAACAACCTGGTCAATATTCTGGCCTCCGCCCTTGCCACCATCGTAGGCATGCGTATTCACGGTGATGAAGGCGTCGCGATTGCGACCGGCATCCTGACCTTTGTGGTGCTGGTCTTTGCCGAAGTGCTGCCGAAAACCGTGGCGGCGCTCTATCCCGAGCGCGTCGCCTTTCCCAGCAGCCTGCTGCTGGTCCCGCTGCAATACATCATGCTGCCGCTGGTCTGGCTGCTCAACACCATTACCCGGCTGCTGATGAGAATAGCGGGTATCCGCGCTGACGGTGCCATTAACTCTGCGCTGAGCAAAGAGGAGTTACGTACCATCGTCTATGAGTCGCGTAGCCTGATGTCACGCCGGAACCAGGACATGCTGCTCTCTGTGCTCGACCTGGAGAAAGTCAGCGTTGACGACATCATGGTGCCGCGTAATGAGATCGTCGGCATCAACATCAACGATGACTGGAAGTCGGTCGTACGTCAGCTGAGTCACTCGCCACACGGCCGCATCGTGCTGTTCCGGGATTCGCTGGATGACTGCGTCGGCATGCTGCGGGTACGCGAAGCCTGGCGCATGATGACGGAGAAAAAAGAGTTCACCAAAGAGACACTGCTGCGTGCCGCCGATGAGATCTACTACATCCCGGAAGGTACACCGCTGAACACTCAGCTGGTGAAGTTTCAGCGCAATAAAGAGAAAGCGGGCGTAGTGGTGGATGAATATGGCGATATCAAAGGGCTGGTGACAATTGAGGACATTCTGGAGGAGATTGTTGGTGACTTTACCACCTCCATGTCACCGTCGCTGGCAGAGGAAGTAATGCCGCAGAATGATGGCTCGGTACTGATTGAGGGCAGTGCTAACGTGCGTGAAATCAACAAGGCATTTAACTGGCAGTTGCCAGAGCAGGAAGCCCGCACCATCAACGGCATGCTGCTGGAAGCGCTGGAAGAGATCCCCGCCATCGCCACCCGGGTTCAGATCGGCCATTACAACGTCGATATTCTGGACGTGCAGGACAACATGATCAAACAGGTGCGCATCACGCCAAAGACGCCGCTGAAAAAATCGGTCGGTTCCTGAAGCCATAAAAAAACGCCGCAATCGAATCGATGCGGCGTTTTTTTTAGCAGAGAAGTCCTGACTAGATGTGCAGTTCTTTCAGCTTTTCAGCAGGCAGTTTCAGATCGTCGTTGCGGTTAACGCCGATCTCATGCGCCAGCACATTGCGGGCGATCTGCTGCGCTTCGTCCAGTGAGTGCAGTTTGTAGCTGCCACACTGGTATTCATTAAGCTCAGGGATCTGGTTCTGATCTTTCACTTTCAGAACATCTTCCATCGCCCCTTTCCACGCTTTCGCAACGCGCTGCTCGTCTGGCGTACCAATCAGGCTCATGTAGAAGCCGGTGCGGCAACCCATCGGCGAGATATCGACGATTTCCACACCGTCACCATTCAGGTGGTTACGCATGAATCCGGCAAAGAGATGCTCCAGCGTATGAATGCCACGCTCAGTGAGGATATCAATGTTCGGGCGGCAAAAACGCAGGTCAAAGACGGTAATCGTATCGCCATGCGGAGTCTTCATGGTTTTTGCAACGCGTACTGCCGGTGCGCCCATGATGGTGTGATCAACGGTAAAACTGTCCAGTAGTGGCATACGTCACCTCCTGTTCTGAGAATTTTTTTTAAAACGATGAAACTTTTCTGTTCGCCCAACGTCTGAATATATGAAAGACGCGCATTTGTTATCATCATCCCTGACAACAGAGATGTTAATTTGGCCACATTGATGTGGCCTTTTTCTTTTCTACCCTTCCCGGCTCGCCAGATACGCTTCAAAATCCAGCTTATCATTCGCTTCCAGCTCTTGCTGTGCAGCAACAGATTCCTGCGCCTGACGCGTGAAATCGTCTTCTGTCAGCACTTCCAGCGGCTCTTCGCAGAGCAGATGGCGGTACTGTTCAGCCAGCGCCACGCCCGTTCCGGTGACACCATTGTCCTTCATTGCCTGAAGGATGCGCGCCGAGTAGGTTAGCTCAGGATCGTCGAATGATGCTACCAGTTGATCGCAAACCTGCTGATATTCCGTGCTGTCCTGATTATTGCTGTCTAAGACTTCAGCAACGCGACGCAGATCGGCAAACAGGGTCTTGCCTACTTCCACCAGCGAATGCTCCGCATCTCCACAGCCCACAGCAATTTTCTGATCCGGTTTACGCCCTTCCAGCACCACCCGGTTCCAGTTTTTGCGGGTACACTGCAACTCATCGGCACTCATTTCCGGCGCATCCGCCAGGGTACACCAGATCAGGAACAGGTCGAGGAAGCGAACCTGATTCTCATCAACGCCGATGGCAGAGAACGGGTTGATATCCAGCGAGCGCACTTCAATGTATTCAATGCCGCCACGCAGCAGCGCATCTGAAGGTGCTTCACCCGAGCGTGTCACACGCTTAGGGCGGATTGGCGCATAAAGCTCATTCTCAATCTGCAATACGTTAGTATTGAGCTGCAGCCAGTTACCGTCAGCATCTTTGGTGCCCATCGCCGCATACTCTTCAGATGGCGTTCTGATCGCATTCTTCAGCGCAGTGACATAGCCTTCCAGAGAGTTAAACGTGATGCCCAGTGAGCTCTGCGATTTATTGGTGTAGCCTAAATCGCTCAGACGCAGCGAGGTGGCGTACGGCAGCCACATGGTATCTTTGTCATTGGTTTCGAACGGCAGCGCACTTTCACGGCCCTGCAGGAAGCTGGAGCTGATAGCCGGCGATGCGCCAAACAGATACGGGATCACCCAGCCGAAGCGATAGTAGTTGCGGATCAGCCGCAGGTAGCCCGCTGAGATAGTCTCTTTGCCGCTTTCCTGATCTTTCACGTCAGCCCACTCCTGCCAGAATGAAAGCGGCAGCGAGAAGTTATAGTGAATGCCGGAGATGGTCTGCATCAACGCGCCGTAACGGTTTTTCAGGCCTTCGCGGTAGAGCGTCTTCATCTTGCCGATATTGGAGGTGCCATATTGCGCCAGCTCGATATTGTCCGCGTCGTCAATCTCGCACGGCATACTGAAGGGCCACATGCGTTCATCACCCAGTTCACGGGCAACGTGACGGTGGATATCGCGCAGGAAAGCCAGCATATGATCGATGCTGTGATCCACTGGCGTAATAAATTCCAGCAGTGTTTCGGCAAAGTCAGTGGTGATCCAGTCATGCTTCAGCGCCGAGCCCAGAGATTCAGGGTGGCCGGTTTTTGCCAGATCGCCATTTTCCTGTACACGCAGCGTTTCACGCTCGATGCCACGGCCAATACCTTTCAGGGCATTGGGATGCGCTTCCAGCCAGGAGAGCGCTTTAGATACGTCCGGGATCACATTACCCCCCCGCTGTGATAATAATTTATTTTTGTTCAGCATAATGTTAACCGTAGCCTCGAATCTGTGCGAATCAATGCCACCATTGCATACCCTGTAATGTGGCAGTCGCGATAACGATATAACGCAGTGTTTTGCCGACGGCGAGAAACAGCATCGCAGGTAGCCAGGCGAAACGTAACCAGCCTGCGAGAACGCAGAGCAGATCACCTACCACCGGCAGCCAGCTGAATAACAGTGCTGCAGGTCCCAGTCGGTGCAACCACGTCATTGCTGTGTCATGCCATCGCCCCTGACGTTTTAGCGGCAGCAAGCGACCAATAAGAATGTTGGTTAAGCCGCCCAAGGTGTTTCCCAGGGATGCGGCCAAAAGCAACCCGTAAACTGATGTCTTTTTTGCTATCAATAGTGCTATCAGCAGTGCTTCGGAACTTCCCGGCAGGAGCGTCGCACTCAGAAAACTGCTGCCGAACATCGAGGCATAGGCGAGAACGTCACTCACAGTAAGCGGACATCCACCACGTCCATGCCCGCCGCCTTCGCGGCCTGAATCCCAAAGTCCGCATCCTCGAACACCACACAACGTGCCGGCGCCACACCCAGCAGCTCAGCGCAGCGTAAGAAGGTTTCAGGCTCAGGTTTATGACGCTGAACGTCGTCAGCGCCGACAACTGCTGAGAAGAGCTCACGCACGCCCAGCTGCGTCAGTAACGCCTCTGCCATGCTGTGTTCGCTTCCGGTACCCACCGCCATCGGACGACGCCCGTGATACGCTTTTACCACCTCCATTAATGGCAGTGGCCTGACGTTTTCCAGCAGCATCGCTTTCACAGCAGCCGTTTTTTCTGCAGCAAGAAGATGAGGGTCGAGTGACGACTGATTGGATTCAATGATGAACTGCGCCAGCCGCCAGGCGGGAGCGCCATTGAAGTCGATAATACGCGCTTCATCCAGCGTTAATCCATAACGCGCCAGTACCTGACGCCACGCTTTTCGATGTGTCGGCTCAGTATCAAGAATCGTGCCGTCCATATCGAAAATCAGGGCGTCATATTGATCGTACATTGTCACTCCGGACATTCACCAAATGAGACATTACTTTAGCCTAATGTGGACAGGTTGTCGCCAGGGGGGATGAACAGCAAATGCTTTGAAAGCATTAGCAATTTTTGTTTTCAGATAAAGGTGATCGTGCGCGGCCAGGGATAACCGTACGAATTTGCAGCGATTTTTAACATTATTTTGGCAGACAGGCGGCGGCGGACGGGCGTGAGCAGCAAAACAGAGAGTGCTGACACGTGAAACAGGCGCTGTAATTCGCTTAAGTCAGAATGATGAATCAGTGAGGCGGGTTAAGCAGAAAAACAGTATGGGTAAAGCCAGAGAGAAACTGCAGGGGGTTATAAGGAAACTAGCTTAACTTTGGGTCATGGGCGGTAAATGATGCAAAAGAGTGGTGTCAGGCACAATCTTAGCGATAATCACGCCACGATAAATTGAGGGATTTTTGAAAACTAAAAGATGGTGCATCCAGGAGGATTCGAACCTCCGACCGCTCGGTTCGTAGCCGAGTACTCTATCCAGCTGAGCTATGGATGCATTGGGGTCTATCTTTTGGGGTCTGTCTTTCGAGGTACAACTTTTTATGGACTTACAGAAACCAACCTGAGGATGTTACAAAGAATGGTGCATCCAGGAGGATTCGAACCTCCGACCGCTCGGTTCGTAGCCGAGTACTCTATCCAGCTGAGCTATGGATGCATAAATCTGATTCTTGTACAACGCAGGGTGCTAACTACTCACCATGAAAGGAATTGCTAATTCACTTTGTTTTTCGATGGTGCATCCAGGAGGATTACTCAGCTTACGCTTCGCCCTGCGGGCCGTTGCTGATGCAACGTTATCCTCCTTAGTGCGGCCTGAACGCTAATGCGTCATGTCACACCGAGGCACTTCTCCATATTCGAAAATATGGTGCATCCAGGAGGATTCGAACCTCCGACCGCTCGGTTCGTAGCCGAGTACTCTATCCAGCTGAGCTATGGATGCATCGAAAATGGCGGTGAGGGAGGGATTCGAACCCTCGATACAGCTTTTGACCGTATACTCCCTTAGCAGGGGAGCGCCTTCAGCCTCTCGGCCACCTCACCTTACGCTTTCTTTCGAACCGTGCTTCTGAACTTGTTTCTGCTCATCGGCACTGCGTGGCGCACATATTACTTTCCCGGACTTTTAAGTCAAACAATTTTTCCGAAACTTTGTTTGATTGAGCAAATCACACACAATTGGGACAAAATGGCGACAAAAAGAGTGAATTATCAACAATGAAAGATGATGTCGTTAACGAAACAGGTAAGAGAAAGCAGAAAAGAAAAGGCAGGATTTTTACAGAAAGCGGTAGCGCCTCGCACAGGTGCGAGACGCTGAATCCGTTAAACGCTGGTTTGTTGCGTTTTTTCAGCCTGGATGCGTTGATAGATCTCTTCGCGATGCACAGACACTTCTTTCGGCGCGTTAACCCCTATGCGAACCTGGTTACCCTTAACACCCAGCACCGTTACAGTTACCTCATCACCGATCATGAGGGTTTCACCAACTCGACGAGTTAGAATAAGCATTCTTTGCTCCTTGAAAGATTAAAAGAGTCGGGCTTGTACAGGCTCCCGGCATTATCCATCATTTAACGCTGCACATTGACTATGAGAAATACACCAATGCACATCGATGCGCCAATACATTCTGCTGATAGTTAGTTTAGCCGAAATACACTACATCAACCTGACTTTGTCATTTGTTGCTTTAGCATCGTATTAAAAAGCGCCGGAACCGGGGTTCTGACGCTTCAGACAATGCCTTGTTCTGTTTACATTACAGGCGGCTGTTAACCCAGCTCTCGACCCCTGCCAGAGCGCCTTTCAGCGCGTCAGCATCAGTACCACCAGCTTGTGCCATATCAGGACGACCACCGCCCTTCCCGCCAACCTGCTGTGCCAGACCGGCAATCAACTCACCCGCTTTAACACGGTCAGTCAGATCTTTGGTCACACCCGCAATCAGCGACACCTTACCTTCAGCAACTGTCGCCAGCACAATAATCGCCGATCCCAGCTGATTCTTAAGATCATCAACCATGGTACGCAACATTTTAGGCTCGACGTTGTTGAGCTCACTGACCAGCAGTTTCACACCCTTAACGTCGATGGCATTACTGCTCAGTGAGGCGCTCTCCTGCGCGGCCTGCTGATCGCGCAGTTGCTGCAACTCTTTCTCGAGAGCACGCACGTGATCGACCAGACCACGCACTTTCTCGTTCAGGTTGCTGCTGTTTGCTTTAACCAGCTGCGCAAGATCCTGCAGCTGGCTGCTCTGCGCATTGACCTGCGCCAGCGCGCCTTCACCGGTAATCGCTTCGATACGACGGATACCGGCTGCCGTTCCTGATTCAGCCTGAATACGGAACAGGCCGATATCACCGGTGCGCGCAGCATGCGTACCCCCGCACAGCTCAACCGAGAAATCACCCATGGTCAGAACGCGTACGCGCTGATCATATTTCTCGCCAAACAGTGCCATTGCACCCTTAGACTTCGCCGCTTCAAGATCCATCACTTCAGTTTCAACCGGCAGGTTGCGACGAATCTGCGCATTGACAATATCTTCGACCTGACGAATCTCATGAGGTTTCATCGCTTCGAAATGCGAGAAGTCGAAACGCAGGTATTTGTCATTAACCAGCGAGCCTTTCTGCGCCACGTGCTCACCTAAAACCTGACGCAATGCGGCATGCAATAAGTGGGTCGCAGAGTGGTTAAGACGAATGCGCGCACGACGTGCCGCATCAACCTGGGCCTCAAGGCGATCTCCAATACGCAACTGCCCTGCGGTCAGCTTACCGACATGACCGATTGCCTGACCATATTTTTGTGTATCCTGGACGCTAAATTCAGCATTCTTCCCTTTCAGCAGACCGGTATCGCCGACCTGACCACCGGATTCCCCATAGAATGGGGTTTCATCCAGCACGACTACGGCATCCTGACCTGCGGTCACTTCATCAACCGCCTCGCCCGCAACGTAGAGCGCTTTCACCGTGGCAGCCAAATCAAGCTGGTCGTAACCTTTGAAGGAAGAGGCGGCATCAATGCGGATAACGTTGCTGTAGTCAGCGCCGAAGCCACTTGCTTCACGTGCACGCTGACGCTGCTGTTCCATCGCCTGCTCAAAGCCCGCTTCATCAATTTTCAGATTGCGTTCGCGGCAGACGTCAGCCGTTAAATCAGCCGGGAAGCCAAAGGTATCGTAAAGACGGAAGACGATTTCGCCATCCAGCGTGTCGCCCTGCAGTTTTTCCAGCTCTTCGTCCAGCAGCGCCAGTCCACGCTCCAGCGTTCTGGCAAACTGATCCTCTTCGCTTTTCAGCACCTGCTCAACCTGAGCCTGCTGGCGCTGTAACTCTTCGCCCGCAGCACCCATGACTTCAACCAGTGGCGCAACCAGCTTATAGAAGAAGGCCTCTTTGGCGCCCAGCATGTTGCCATGACGTACGGCGCGACGAATGATACGACGCAGCACATAGCCACGGTTCTCATTCGATGGAATCACACCATCGGCAATCAGGAAAGCACAGGAGCGGATATGGTCGGCAATCACGCGTAGCGATTTATTACTCAGATCGGTTGCGCCGGTAACCTGTGCCACAGCCTGAATCAGTTTCTGGAACAGGTCGATTTCATAGTTGGAGTTGACGTGTTGCAGAACGGCAGAAATACGCTCAAGGCCCATTCCGGTATCAACCGACGGTTTTGGCAGCGGCAGCATAGTGCCGTCAGCCTGACGGTTGAACTGCATAAAGACGATGTTCCAGATCTCAATATAACGATCACCATCTTCTTCCGGGCTGCCTGGCGGGCCACCCCAGATGTGATCGCCATGATCGTAGAAAATTTCACTGCATGGACCACAAGGACCGGTATCGCCCATCTGCCAGAAGTTATCTGACGCGTACGCGCTGCCCTTGTTGTCGCCGATGCGAATAATGCGCTCGCGTGGCACGCCGATTTCATCCGCCCAGATATTGTAGGCTTCATCATCGGTTTCATATACCGTCACCCACAGACGCTCTTTCGGCAGGCTGAACCACTGCTCGCTCGTCAGCAGTTCCCAGGCAAAACCAATCGCCTCTCTCTTGAAGTAGTCACCAAAGCTGAAGTTACCCAGCATTTCAAAGAACGTGTGGTGACGCGCGGTGTAGCCGACGTTTTCAAGATCGTTGTGTTTACCGCCTGCGCGAACGCAGCGCTGTGACGTGGTCGCACGTGTGTAATCACGTTTGTCCTGACCGAGGAACACATCTTTAAACTGGTTCATCCCGGCGTTGGTAAACAACAACGTTGGATCGTTATTCGGTACGAGGGAGCTGCTGGTTACAACCTCATGTCCCTTGCTATGAAAAAAGTCGAGAAACGCTTGACGGATCTCAGCAGTGCTCTTGCTCATAAATGTCCTGGAATCACGCTAACGAACGTTCCCTCTGATCGGCGCGGCCACATTCTCGTGGTGCCTGATTAGCGGAACAAAAAGTGGGAATAAGATAAATTTTCTTCAGTGGGAAGTAAAATTACATCGGCTTTTAGTCATCAAAATTTCTGAAAATAGACTGGATATCGTCGGTCTGAAAGCCCTTTGACTGCAGATAGCGTAGTACTTTCGCTTTCTCTTTCCACTCTGTGGGCAGCGGATGTCCGAATTTTCGTTCAGCCAGCTGTGCAGCGCAGGCTGCCCAGTCAACATCCGTCTCTTCCATCGCAATATCAATAGCTTCACGATCGATGCCTTTCTGGGCCAGTTCAAGCCGTACGCGCTGCGACCCAAAACCTTTACGGCTTCGGCTCTGAATAAACCGATCGGTGAAACGCTCGTCATTTAACCAGCCGCTTTCCTGACACCAGTCCAGTACCTGCTCCAGCAGCGCTTCAGTGATAATTTCAGGCTCTTTTTTCTGCGCCCACGCGGCGCGCTGAGCTGACTGTTGCAGCTTACGGGATAACTCTGCACGGCTGTGATCGCGCTGACCCAGAATGCGCATCGCACGGTCAAGCAGACGAGAATAAGAGACAACATTGGGTTGGGGCTGAGAGGATTCAGTCATACTGCGCACCTTCTACAAACAGAGGGAGATTATGGCGACAGAACAGGACAGAGGGAAGGCAGGAAAGGTATCAGGGGGGATAAAACAGCGGGAGAGGCTTTTGCCCCTCCCGCATCATAAATCAGAAGTCTTCGTTCGCTTCACTTGCCGCGTCTTCTTTCTCAGCAGACTTATCTGCTGCTGCGAGTTTCTCATCCGCGCCGTTGAGCAACATCTCACGTAACTTCAGATCAATTTCGTTTGCCACAGCAGCATTCTCTTTCAGGAAGTTGCCGGCATTCGATTTACCCTGACCAATCTTGTCGCCATTGTAGCTGTACCATGCACCCGCTTTTTCAATCAGCTTGTGCTTCACGCCCAGATCGACCAGCTCACCAAAGGTATTGATACCTTCGCCGTACATAATCTGGAATTCAGCCTGTTTAAATGGCGCAGCGATTTTGTTTTTCACTACCTTAACGCGGGTCTCACTGCCCACCACGTTATCGCCCTCTTTGATGGCACCGATACGGCGGATATCAAGACGGACAGACGCATAGAACTTCAGCGCGTTACCACCGGTCGTGGTTTCCGGGTTACCAAACATCACACCAATTTTCATACGGATCTGGTTGATGAAGATCAGCAGCGTATTGGACTGCTTAAGGTTACCGGCCAGTTTACGCATCGCCTGGCTCATCATACGTGCCGCGAGGCCCATATGTGAGTCACCGATTTCACCTTCGATTTCCGCTTTCGGCGTCAGCGCCGCAACGGAGTCAACGATGATGACATCAACGGCACCAGAGCGCGCCAGGGCATCACAGATTTCCAGCGCCTGCTCACCGGTGTCGGGCTGAGAACAGAGCAGGTTTTCAATATCTACGCCCAGTTTCTTGGCGTAAACCGGATCAAGCGCATGCTCAGCATCGATAAAGGCACAGGTTTTGCCTTTACGCTGTGCAGATGCGATAACCTGCAGGGTCAGCGTGGTTTTACCGGAAGACTCTGGTCCGTAGATCTCAACGATACGGCCCATTGGCAGACCGCCTGCGCCTAATGCGATGTCCAGCGAGAGCGAACCGGTAGAGATGGTTTCCACATCCATTGAGCGGTCTTCACCCAAGCGCATGATGGAGCCTTTACCAAATTGTTTCTCAATCTGGCCCAGCGCGGCAGCTAAAGCCTTCTGTTTGTTTTCATCAATCGCCATTTCAACTCCTAATCAAGCCGGGTAAACACGCACTCAGGGTGCCTGCACTCTTTCTGTTGCCGACAATTATACTGTATAATCATACAGTATCAAGTTTAATTTGTCAGAAATTCGCCATACAGTTTCTGCAGGGCCCATGCCACCGACTGGCGGCGGACGGCATCACGATCGCCGCTAAAATGCTGCTGAAAAGTCAATACGTTATCCTGCGGCCCGGCAAAGCCAAACCACACCGTGCCGACCGGTTTTTCTTCACTGCCGCCATCCGGGCCGGCAATGCCGCTGACGGAGATCGCGTAGTCAGCATGGGCCCCCTTGCGGGCACCCAGCGCCATCTCACGCACCACCGCATCACTCACCGCGCCATACTGCGCCAGCGAGTCGGCCTTCACATCCACCAGCTGCTGTTTCGCCTCATTACTGTAGGTGACAAAACCGCGTTCGAACCAGGCGGAGCTGCCGCTGATATCGGTAAAGACTTTGGCAATCCAGCCGCCAGTGCAGGATTCCGCACAGGTTACGGTGGCATTACGCTGCTTCAGCTTCTCACCTATCTGCGCGCTTAACGCCTGCAATTGCTGATCGTCCATTTCGACTCTCCCTTTGGTCGTGGGTTGAAGGTGGTGCAGAAAAACCACTTTTTCAAGGGCTCTTATCATTATTGCCCTGATTTTGCGACCTGCTTTCCAGCGCCCTCACCTTTTTTTCACTGCAACCATAAAAAGTCGCGGGAAGGCGAGCAGAACCTGACCATCGGCCTGAGCCGGATAAGCGGTAAGTAAGCGCTGATGATAATCAGACAGAAAAGCCGTCTGTTCAGACTCATTCAGCATCGCCAGGAAAGGTCGCAGGCCAGTCGCCTGCAGCCAGCTGATAATCGCCTGTGCGTCGGCCATCACGTGATAATAGGTGGTTCGCCAGATATCCACCTCACAGCCGGCCTGGGTCAGCAGAGCATAATATTCGCCCGTAGAAAGCAGCTGTGTACGTTCAGCGGCACTGGCATTAATGCGTGACGACCAGCGATTGTCAGCCGCCACCTCGCGCATCAGCTGGTGCGACGGCTCATTGAGGTTATCAGGCATCTGGATCGCCAGCACGCCACCGGGTGCCAGCTGGCTGACCAGATGAGGAAACAGCGTGACGTGATTATCCAGCCATTGCAGAGACGCGTTGGCATAAATCACCTGCTGCGGCGCATCCGCCTGCCATGTGCGGATATCTGCCTGGATAAAGCGGCAGTGCGGCAGGCGTTCACCCGCCTGAGTTAGCATCGCCGCAGAACTGTCGAGTCCGGTAATCTGCGCCAGCGGCCAGGCATCGGCGAGCAGCTCGGTGCTGTTGCCGGGTCCGCAGCCCAGATCGGTCACCTGCTCAACCTGTTCCAGGCTGATGCGCGCCAGCAGCTCGCGGGCCGGACGGGTTCGTTCCGCTTCAAATTTGCGATACAGCACGGGATCCCACTCTTTCATCATCACCTCTCGTTCAGTTGTCAGAAGCATCCGCTTACTGAGACGAACGAAAAACGAAAAAGTGCGACCCGTTGCTCACTTTTGAATCATGCGCTGGCAGAGACTGACTGGAGCCATTAAGTTAAAACACTGTTTCATTTTTAACATTTGCTTCAGGAGTCAGCTATGCGTGAAAAATCGGCCTTTGCCGGTGTCTGGTGCCCTACCGTCACCCCGTTCAATGCACAGGGCGGCCTTGATATCGACGCGCTCGGGCGACACTTCTCCCGCCTTAATGACTCCGGTATCGACACCCTGCTGGTGATGGGCAGCATTGGCGAGTTTGCCTCCCTGACGCAACAGGAACGTTTACAGCTGATTCAGGAAGCCAGGCCCCTGTCACCGCTGAAGATGGTAGCGAACGTCTCGGCAACCTGCATCCCCGACATGCTGGCGCTGGCTGAAGCCGCGTGGAGAAACGATTTTGATGCGGTAATGGTCTTGCCGCCCTACTACTACGGCCAGACGCAACAGCAGATGATGTACTACTTCGAAGCGCTCGACGCGCAACTGGGTGGCAAGTGGTTTGCCTACAACTTCCCGGCTCGCACCGGCTGCGATCTGACGCCCACGCTGATAGCCGCTCTGGCGGCAAAGCTGCCCAACTTTATCGGCATCAAAGATACGGTGGATTGCCTGTCGCATAACCGGGTGATGATCGAAGAGACCCGCAAGGTACGCAGTGATTTTGCCGTGCTATCAGGGTATGACGAATACCTGCTTCCCAATCTGCTGGCGGGAGGTGCCGGGGTGATTTCAGGCCTGAATAATATTGTGCCGGAATACTTTGCCGAGATGATGGCGGCATGGCGAACAGGCAATCTGCCTGAGCTGACGCGGCTGCAGCAGCAGATCGGCCGGCTGATGGCGATTTACAGTATTGGCGATGATTTTGTGACCACGATTAAAACGGCCGTAGCGCGACGTTATGACTCAATGAGCAGTAACTCGCGTAATTACGGTGGTGATCTGAACGCGGAACAGTGCGCCGCAATTGATCGGCTGTTCAATTAAAAGAAAGGCGGGCGCATCCCTGCGCCCCGGATCTCAGTTCTTTTTCACGAACTCAGATTTTAATTTCATCGGGCCAAAACCGTCGATTTTACAGTCGATGTTGTGGTCCCCTTCAACCAGGCGAATGCTTTTCACTTTGGTGCCGATCTTCAGCGATGAGGAACTGCCCTTCACCTTAAGATCTTTGATCACCGTGACGCTGTCGCCATCGGCCAGCAGATTACCGTTGGCATCACGCACTTCCAGCGATCCGTTGCTGCTGTCACCCTCTCCCTCGGTCCAGATATGACCGCAGGAGGGGCAGTTGAGGTTTTCGCCATCTTGCCAGGTGTAATCGGCGTGACAGGCTGGGCAGGCAGGTAAAGACATAACGACTCCAGAGATATCAGTGGCTGTGTGGCCTGAAAAAGGGCGTCATCATATAACCTTACAGTTAACAAGGATAGCCTTTATAACAGGCCGCCCTGCCGTGCCTTGCTCACCGCCTCGCCCAGCTGCCATACCGCCATCGCATAATGGGTACTGTGGTTGTAGCGGGTAATCACATAGAAATTGGGTAAGCCGTACCAGTACTGATAGCTGGTGCCTAAATCAAGACGCAGCAGACTGACCTGATTATTACCGTCCAGCGAGCCCTGCGGTGACAGGCCTGACGCCGCCAGCATGCTCACGCTGTAACTGGTTTTGAAGCCATCTTCCAGCATCGGTGCCTGACCGCTGGCCGGGACCGCCACATTTTCACCGCTGCGCCAGCCATGCTTCTGGAAGTAGTGCGCCACGCTGCCGATCGCATCCACCGGATCCCACAGGTTTGCATGGCCGTCGCCATTGAAATCAACCGCGTAATCATTGTAAGAGGAAGGCATAAACTGGCCATAGCCCATCGCTCCGGCGAAAGAACCTTTCAGCGCCAGCGGGTCATCCTGCTCTTTACGCGACATCAGCAGGAAGGTTTCCAGCTCGCTGCTGAAGTACGCCGCACGGCGCGGATAGTTAAACGATAAGGTTGCCAGCGCATCCAGAATCCGCGTTTTCCCCATCACGCGGCCCCAGCGGGTTTCTACGCCAATAATGCCGACAATGATCTCCGGCGGCACGCCATAGACCTGCTGCGCGCGTTGCAGCGCATCCTGATACTGGTTCCAGAACGCCACGCCGTTTTGCACGTTATCCGGCGTAATGAACTTGTTCCGATAGCGGATCCAGGCCCCGTTAGGGCCCGGCGCTGGCGTATAGCTCGGTGCCTGACGATCCATCAGCCGCAGCACATAATCCAGTCGCTTAGCCTGACCAATGATGTTGTGCAGTTGCTCACGGTCGAAGTCATGCTTCTCAACCATCTTATCGATAAACTGCTCTGCGGCCGGGTTACCGGCAAAGTCGCCGAACATCGCCTGTCCGCTGTGCGACGGCTGCAGTAAAAAACCGCCCTGCGGCGCAGCCAGCATCTTCTGCTGGGACGGAACGTCAGGTTTGCTGCTGCAGGAGGCCAGAAGCGGGATGAACGCAAGGAGGGCTAGCTTAAGACGCATCGGTTATCCATAAACGAGGGGTAAATTCAGATGCGGTAATAGTAGTCGTTCAGCGCATTGACATACAGTCCGGAATCTTAAAAAAACGTCAACGCAGCCGTGGGGTGAAAAGGGCTGCGGGGCAGTATCTCCCCCGCAGCCATCCGGCGTTTAGCGGCGGTTTCTCACCAGCTGATAACGGCGGGTCAGATACTCAACCGGCGCACTCCAGATATGCACCAGACGGCAGAACGGGAACAGCAGGAATAGCGTCATGCCCAGTACCATATGCATGCGATAGATAAACGCGACGCCCTCAAGATGCTGCGATGCACCACCGTGGAAGGTCACCACCGCCTGCGCCCAGCCCACCAGCTTCATCATTTCACTGCCGTCCATATGCTGGGCGGAGAAAGGAATAGTCAGCAGACCCAGCGTGGCCTGAGCCACCAGCAGCGTCAGGATCAAAATGTCGCCGACGCTGCTCGTCGCCCGCACCCGAGGATTGGTCAGACGGCGTTTCAGCAGCAGCGCGCCGCCCGCCAGCGTCATCGCACCAAACAGGCCACCGGCAATCATCGCCAGCTTCTGCTTCACGTCGATCGGCAGGAACGATTCATACATCCAGTGCGGGGTGAGCATCCCGACGATATGACCGAAGAAGATCCCGATGATGCCGATGTGGAACAGGTTAGAGGCAAGCCGCATTCCTTTTTTGTCCAGCATCTGACTGGAACCGGCCCGCCAGCTGTACTGCCCATAGTCATAGCGCAGCCAGCTCCCGACCAGAAAAACCGTTCCGGCCAGGTAAGGGTAAATATCGAAGAAGAAAGTGTTAATAAAATTCATGCTGATTCTCCTGTGGTGCGCGCCGCCGCCGCGGCGATATCCAGATACTGCGGCGCGACCGCATCGGCGAAGCGACGCTGATGCATCGCCTGCTGCGCCGAGGCGCAGCCCTGTTCGCCGAGAAATTTAATCTGCTCCTCTTCCCAGACCGCATCGAGCGCGGCTGGGGTATCATCGCGCGCTTCCTGCGCCACCTGTGGCTTGAGGGCCGCAGGATCGACCGCGCTGCCGGACAGCGTCAGTAACACCGTGAACAGGTCAGCATAAGAGCTCTGACGCGCTTCCAGCCGCGCGGCCAGCAACGCCAGGATCGGCACGATGTCGTCCAGCCCCTGACGCGCCGCCTCATCGCTTTTACAGGCGAGATATTCCAGGTAGAGCGGCAGATAATCGGGCAGCTCTTTGCTGTCCAGCTCGAGACCGTCGGCCCGGTACTGTTCCAGCAGATCAACCATCGCCTGACCGCGATCGCGGGACTCTCCGTGCACATGTTCAAACAGCAGCAGCGAGGTGGCGCGGCCGCGATCAAACAGTTCACAGTAGTCAGCCTGTACGTCCAGCAAGGGCCGGGTGCAGAGCTGATTAATAAAGCGCACCAGCCGTGCGCTCTGCTGCAGGTTGAATTCGCTGGCCTCTTCCAGAGCCGCGATCAGATCGGGATAGTGGGTAAACAGCGCCTCGTCCGGATAGTCCAGCAGGCGCGACACAATACGCAGCGTGATCATGAGGCATCCTCCGGACGCGTGGTCTTCCTGCTGACGTCGATGGCATCAATTCGGCGGCTGTTGAACAGGTTAAATTTGCTGTCGCTGCCGTGGCAGCCATCGCCAAAGCTGAAGCCACAGCCTTTGCTTTCCGGGAAGGCTTCACGCGCCAGTTCACGATGACTTGAAGGCACCACAAAGCGATCTTCATAGTTGGCGATCGCCAGATAGCGGTACATCTCCTGCGCCTGTGCTTCGGTCAGACCGACCTGCTCCAGCGCCCGGATATCATGCTCACCCTCTACGCTTTCTGCGCGCTTGTAATGGCGCATCGCCAGCATACGTTTCAGTGCCAGCAGCACTGGCGCGGTGTCGCCAGCGGTCAGCAGGTTCGCCAGGTACTCCACCGGAATGCGCAGGCTTTCCACATCCGGCAGCACGCCGGTGTGCGCCAGCGCCCCGCCATCTACTGCCGACTGAATCGGTGACAGTGGCGGCACATACCAGACCATCGGCAGCGTGCGGTATTCAGGGTGAAGCGGCAGCGCCAGCTTCCACTCCATCGCCATTTTATAAACCGGTGAACGTTGCGCGGCGTCGATCACGCTCTGCGCGACGCCATCTTTCAGTGCCTGGGCGATCACGGCAGGATCGTGGGGATCAAGGAAGATATCCAGCTGGCGCTGATAGAGATCTTTCTCGCTTTCCGCTGCGGCCGCCTGTTCAATGCGATCCGCGTCATAGAGCAGCACGCCAAGATAACGGATACGGCCGACACAGGTTTCCGAGCAGACGGTGGGCTGGCCCGCTTCGATGCGTGGATAACAGAAAATGCATTTTTCTGACTTGCCGCTTTTCCAGTTGAAGTAGATCTTCTTGTACGGACAGCCGGTGAGACACATCCGCCAGCCGCGACATTTATCCTGGTCGATCAGCACGATGCCATCTTCACCGCGCTTGTAGATCGCGCCGCTCGGACAGGTCGCCACGCACGCCGGGTTGAGGCAGTGCTCACACAGGCGTGGCAGGTACATCATGAAGGTGTGCTCAAACTGGCCGTAAATCTCCTTCTGGACGTTGTCGAAGTTCTTATCCTGTGAGCGTTTAGCAAACTCGCCGCCGAGGATCTCTTCCCAGTTCGGGCCGTTTTCGATCTTTTTCATCCGCTGACCGGTGATCAGCGAGCGCGGACGCGCAATCGGCTGATGTTTACCGGCAGGCGCGTTGTGCAGATGCTGATAATCGAAATCGAACGGCTCGTAGTATTCATCCAGCGCAGGCACATCCGGGTTGGCGAAGATCTTCGACAGCAGGCCGACGCGACTGCCCATACGCGGCTCCAGCTTGCCGTTGATCTTACGGATCCAGCCGCCCTTCCACTTCTGCTGATCTTCCCAGGCGTGCGGATAGCCGACGCCAGGCTTGCTTTCGACGTTGTTAAACCAGGCGTATTCCATGCCCTCGCGGCTGGTCCAGACGTTTTTACAGGTCACCGAGCAGGTGTGGCAGCCGATACATTTGTCGAGGTTCAGCACCATGCCGACCTGTGAACGAATTTTCATGGTTTTACCTCCTGCTGGCTGCCCTGGCAGGCATCGTTGCCTTCCCCATCTAACCAGTTAACGTTGTTCATTTTTCTCACCACCACGAACTCATCGCGGTTAGAGCCGACGGTGCCGTAGTAGTTAAAGCCCCAGGAGAGCTGGGCATAACCGCCGATCATATGGGTCGGTTTCGGACAGGTTCGCGTCACGGAGTTATGGATGCCGCCGCGCTGGCTGGTGATTTCCGAACCGGGGATATTCACGATACGTTCCTGTGCGTGGTACATCATGGTCATACCGGCCGGGATACGCTGGCTCACCACAGCACGCGCGGTCAGTGCACCATTGGCATTGAACGCCTCGATCCAGTCGTTATCCACAATGCCCAGCTCGCGGGCGTCATCTTCACTCATCCAGACAATCGGTCCGCCACGCGACAGCGTCAGCATCAGCAGGTTGTCACTGTAGGTAGAGTGGATGCCCCACTTCTGATGTGGCGTCAGGAAATTAAGCGCCTTCTCCGGATTACCGTTAGGCTTGCTGTTCAGCAATGGCTTCGCCGCACGGGTATCGATAGGCGGACGATAGACCATCAGGCTCTCACCGAAGGCGCGCATCCACTCATGATCCTGATAGAGCTGCTGACGACCGCTCAGGGTACGCCACGGGATCAGCTCATGAACGTTGGTGTAGCAGGCGTTGTAGGAGACATGTTCATCTTCCAGACCTGACCAGGTCGGGCTGGAGATAATTTTGCGCGGCTGCGCCTGAATATCGCGGAAGCGGATCTTCTCATCTTCTTTGTTCAGCGCCAGATGCGTGTGGTCACGACCGGTAATCGCGCCCAGCGCCTGCCAGGCTTTCACCGCCACCTGACCATTGGTTTCCGGAGCGAGCGCCAGGATCACTTCGGCTGCATCAATCGCCGTGTCAATATTTGGCCGTCCCGCTGCCGGGCCATCCGCTTTGACATAGTTAAGCTGTTTGAGGAAATCGACCTCTTTGCTGGTGTTCCAGCTGATCCCTTTGCCGCCGTTACCCAGGGTATCCAGCAACGGCCCCAGCGAGGTAAAGCGTTCCCAGGTCGCCGGATAGTCGCGTTCCACCACCATGATGTGTGGCGCGGTTTTGCCCGGAATCAGGTCGCACTCGCCTTTTTTCCAGTCTTTGGCTTCAAACGGCTGCGCCAGTTCGGCAGGTGAGTCATGCAACACCGGCAGCGTCACCACATCCGTTTCAACACCTAAATGGCCAGGGCAGAGATCGGAGAAGGCTTTGGCAATGCCTTTGTAGATCTCCCAGTCGCTTTTTGAATCCCAGGCCGGATCGACAGCCGCCGAAAGCGGATGAATAAACGGATGCATATCCGAGGTATTCATATCGTCTTTTTCATACCAGGTGGCGGTTGGCAGCACGACGTCAGAGTAGAGACAGGTGCTCGACATGCGGAAGTCGAGTGTGACCACCAGATCCAGCTTGCCTTCGGCACCCTGATCCAGCCATTCCACTTCTTCGGGTTTCACGCGACCCTGCTGACCTAAATCTTTCCCCTGAATACCGTTTTCGGTGCCCAGCAGATATTTCAGCATGTACTCATGCCCTTTGCCTGAGGAGCCGAGCAGGTTGGAACGCCAGACAAACAGGTTGCGCGGGAAGTTCTGCGGGTTGTCCGGCTGTTCAGCGGCAAACCGGATAGTGCCCTGCTTCAGGCTCTCCACGGTGTAATCCAGCGGTGACTGGCCGGCGGCTTTCGCCTTCGCCGCGATATG
The DNA here is from genome assembly GCF_015654165.1 of Pantoea sp. SM3640. Taxonomy (NCBI): domain Bacteria; kingdom Pseudomonadati; phylum Pseudomonadota; class Gammaproteobacteria; order Enterobacterales; family Erwiniaceae; genus Pantoea; species Pantoea sp. SM3640. The sequence goes on along the minus strand of NZ_CP064872.1, from coordinate 687,185 downwards.
CAGCGGGTTGACGTTGAGCTGCGGCGCGGAAGGTAACCAGCCCATGCGTTCGGAACGGACGTTAAGGTCGATCAGGCTGCCGCTGTAGCGGCTTTTGTCCGCCAGCGGTGACAGCAGTTCGCTGGTGGCCAGGGTTTCATAGCGCCACTGACTGGAGTGGTTGTAGAAGAAAGAGGTGCTGTTCATCTGACGTGGCGGACGCTGCCAGTCCAGGCCAAAGGCCAGCGGTGTCCAGCCGGTCTGCGGACGAAGTTTCTCCTGACCGACATAGTGCGCCCAGCCCCCGCCGCTCTGACCGACGCAGCCGCAGAAAATCAGCATGTTCATCAGGCCACGGTAGTTCATGTCCATGTGATACCAGTGGTTCATACCGGCACCGACGATGATCATTGAGCGGCCACGGGTTTTTTCAGCGTTTTCGGCAAATTCGCGGGCAATGCGGATGATGTTCTGACGGGAAACGCCCGTAATCTGCTCTGCCCAGGCCGGGCTGTAGGCTTTAATCTCGTCATAGCTTTGCGCGCAGTTGGCATCATCCAGACCACGAGCCAGACCATAGTTCGCCAGCGTCAGATCGTAGACGCTGGTAACCAGCGCTTCACTGCCATCCGCCAGCTGCAGGCGTTTCACCGGCAACTTGTGCAGCAGAATCTCATCCAGCGCGACGCTGTTAAAATGCTCGCGGGTGATGCCGCCAAAGTAAGGGAAACCGACCTCAACCACCTCATCGTGGCTGCCGAGCAGGCTGAGCTGCAGCTCCACTTCTTTTTGCGACAGGCCGTCGCGCTGCTCCAGGTTCCATTTGCCTTTTTCACCCCAGCGGAAGCCGATAGAGCCCTGCGGGGCAATCAATTCACCGGTCGCCTGATCCAGCGCCACGGTTTTCCACTCCGGATTATTCTCCTGACCCAGACCATCCACCAGATCGCTGGCACGCAGCTGACGGCCTGCGGCGTAGTAACCGCCCTCGCGTGGCTCCAGCATGACCAGCATCGGCATATCGGTGTAGCGGCGCACGTAATCGCGGAAATAGCCGACTTCGCGATCAAGATGGAACTCTTTCAGCATCACATGGCCCATCGCCAGCGCCATCGCGCTGTCGGTGCCCTGCTTCGGACTCAGCCACTGGTCACACAGCTTCGCGACTTCGGCATAGTCCGGGGTAATGGCCACGGTTTTTGTCCCTTTATAGCGGACCTCCGTGAAGAAGTGCGCATCCGGGGTACGGGTCTGCGGCACGTTCGAGCCCCAGGCAATAATGTATGAGGAGTTGTACCAGTCGGCCGATTCCGGCACGTCGGTCTGCTCGCCCCAGGTCATCGGTGACGCAGGTGGCAGATCGCAATACCAGTCATAGAAGCTCAGGCAGGTTCCGCCGATCAGTGACAGGTAACGTGCGCCCGCAGCGTAGGAGACCATCGACATCGCCGGAATCGGCGAGAATCCCATAATACGGTCAGGGCCGTAGGTCTTCGCGGTGCAGATGTTCGCAGCAGCGATCATCTCGTTCACTTCCTGCCAGCTGGAACGCACAAAGCCACCGCGTCCGCGCGCCTGCTTATAGCTTTTCGCTTTCTCTGGATTGCTGATGATGGATGCCCAGGCCTCTACCGGATCGCTGTGCTGCGCTTTCGCGTCGCGCCACAGCTGGATCAGCTTCTTACGCATCAGCGGATACTTCAGGCGGTTAGCGCTGTAGAGATACCAGGAGTAGCTGGCTCCGCGTGGGCAGCCGCGCGGCTCATGGTTGGGCAGATCGGGACGGGTACGTGGATAGTCGGTCTGCTGGGTCTCCCAGGTGACCAGTCCATTTTTGACGTAGATTTTCCAGCTGCAGGAGCCGGTACAATTAACACCGTGGGTAGAGCGCACAACTTTATCGTGCTGCCAGCGGCTGCGGTAGCCATCTTCCCAGTCGCGGTTGCTGTTTAAGGTCTGCCCATGCTGGCCGGAAAAAGGCTCAGCCAGCTGTTTGAAATAACGAAATCGATCAAGAAACTTGCTCATCCGGAATACTCCTGAAGGCCTGGTATGACATTGCTGACTCTGCATCTGTCGCGACACAGAAAGTAAAATGGTGCCGGTGCGCCACACCGGCTTTGTCGTTATCAGGCGCGGGCTTTTCGTCCGTAAACCAGCCAGGTCACGGCGATGCAGCAGAGATAAAAGACCAGGAAGATTTTCATCGCGCCAGCGGGTGAACCGGTCATGGCGAGCGACAGGCCAAAGGTCTGTGGAATAAAGAAGCCGCCCAGTGCGCCAATAGCGGAGATAAAGCCCAGCGCAGCCGAGGTTTCTGTCGCCGCTTCACGCTGCGCATGCGCATCGTCGCCACCTTCAGCTTTAATACGTTCCAGCGTCAGCTTGCGGAAGATCACCGCAATCATCTGGTAGGTGGAGCCACTGCCCAGACCGGCAGTCAGAAACAGGCCCATAAACACCGCGAAGAAGGCGATAAACGAGCCATCATGTCCGTCCCCCGGCAGCGTGAGAAACAGCAGCGCGGCAAACAGCGCCATCAGGATGTAGTTGACCAGCGTGACGCGGGTCCCGCCGAGGCGGTCAGAAACAATGCCGCCTGCTGAACGGGCCAGCGCACCAATCAGCGGGCCGAAAAAGGCGTAATGCATGATCACCACATCCGGAAACTGCGTTTTCGTCAGCATGGCGAAACCGGCAGAAAACCCGATAAAGGAACCGAAGGTCGCCAGGTAGAGCAGCGCCATGATCCACAGGTGTGGACGTTTCAGCACCGGCAACTGCTCACGCAGCGAGGATTTCGCCGCTGCGAGATCGTTCATGCCGAACCAGGCCGCCAGCGTGCCGACCGCCAGGAACGGCACCCAGATCCAGGCCGCATTTTCCAGCCAGAGGCTGTCGCCGGTGACGGTGGTATGGCCCACATCGGCAAAGCCAAAAATGGCACAGGAGATTGCCAGCGGTGCGACAAACTGCATCACGCTGACGCCAAGATTACCGAGACCACCGTTGATACCCAGCGCGCCGCCCTGATGGGCTTTAGGGAAGAAGAAGCTGATGTTGCCCATGCTTGACGCGAAGTTAGCGCCACCAAATCCGCACAGCAGGGAGATCACCATAAATGTCGCGAATGAGGTCTGGCTGTCCTGAACCGCAAAGCCGAGCCACAGGCAGGGAATGATCAGGATACCGGTGCTGAAGGCGGTCCAGCGGCGGCCACCAAAGATGGGGATCACAAAAGAGTAAGGCACACGCAGCAGCGCGCCGGACACCGACGGCAGCGCGGTCAGCAAAAAGAGCTGCTCCGTAGTGAAGTTAAAGCCGACTTTATTCAGGTTAACCGCGACGGTGCTGAACAGCATCCAGACGCAGAAGCCCAGTAGCAGGCAAAAAACAGAAATCCACAGATTACGGCTGGCGATACGCTTGCCGCGCATCTGCCAGAACGCCTCGTTTTCCGGTTGCCAGTCCTGGATTAATGCGCCGCGCGTCGGGGTTTGCAGTGGGGCAGATTGGGTCATAAATCTCTCATCAGCAGAATAATAATTGTGCATATCCTGCGCATCCGGCCTGGCGGCTTGCTTGATACAAATCAACGGCAATGCAGGTTCAAAGGCGTGGCAATCTCTGATTATCCTGGTTAAGTAGTTAACTGAATGCAGATAACCCTTATAAATCATGCGGTTTAATTACTGCTGCGAACCCCTTCAGCAAAAGGGCATCTGAATGGAAATAAAGGAGTAGTCCTTTGGGGGTATATAGCAACCCCGCTTCACCGGTAAGATAGGCACCTTCGCCCGCACAGGGCCGGCGTACAGGACAGGAAAGATTGTGACGGCAGAGAAATTTACGCTCTTATTAATCGATGACCACCCCATGCTGCGCAACGGGCTGAAGCAGCTGATTGCGCTGGATGAACGACTGCAGGTGGTGGCCGAAGCGGGTAACGGCATTGATGGTCTGGCGCTGGCACAACAGCACGATCCCGACCTGATCCTGCTGGATCTTAATATGCCGGGTCTGAACGGGCTGGATACCCTGACCCAGCTGCGCGAAATCGCCCTTTCTGGCCGCGTGGTGGTGTTCAGCGTTTCCGATAATGAAGAGGATGTGGTCAGCGCACTGAAGCGCGGCGCGGATGGTTATCTGCTGAAAGATACGGAACCGGAAGCCTTGCTGAAAGCGCTGCATCAGGCGGCCGCCGGGCAGATCGTACTCAGCGAAGCGTTAACCCCGATTCTGGTTGCGCGGTTGCGCGAATCGCAGCCTGCACAGACGCGCGATATCAGCCAGCTAACCCGACGTGAACGCGACATCCTGCAGCTGATCAGCGATGGAATGACCAATAAAGCCATTGCCCGCAAACTGGACATCAGTGAAAGCACGGTTAAGGTTCACGTCAAATATCTGCTGAAAAAAATAAACCTCAAGTCCCGCCTTGAAGCCGCCGTCTGGGCGCTGCAGAACGGGCTGCACTGAGCATTTTTCTTCTGCTGTGCGCTATAGCGCCGCCCCGCACACCGTAAACTGACGCAGAAATCGCGAGCCGCCTCGCAGCACCGCGCCAGAGTAATGAAAAACGCCACTTTTCTGTCGCCAGCCGTCGCCACATTTGCCAGGATGCCTGTCAGGTTACACCCGGTCAGGATCAGGACGTTTATCAGGCTGGCATATGCCCTGCCCTATTCGTTATCATCTGGTTATCCTGCGTGCCTGGAATCCCTTTCGGTTTCATGGGCGTTGACCGCCAGAAATTCACCGCATTAAAGATGAGTTAAAACCTTATGCAAGAGCCAACCGAAAAGGACTTTCCTTCCCATACGCCCATGATGCAGCAGTACCTGCGCCTCAAGGCGGAGCATCCTGATATTCTGCTGTTTTACCGGATGGGTGACTTCTACGAGCTGTTTTATGACGACGCCAAACGCGCCTCGCAGCTGCTGGAGATTTCACTTACCAAACGCGGGGCGTCCGCGGGCGAACCGATCCCGATGGCGGGTGTGCCCTATCATGCGGTTGAAGGCTATCTGGCTAAGCTGGTGCAGCTGGGCGAATCGGTTGCCATCTGTGAGCAGATAGGCGATCCGGCGCTGAGCAAAGGCCCGGTGGAGCGCAAAGTGGTGCGCATCGTAACACCCGGCACCATCAGTGATGAGGCGCTGTTGCAGGAGCGGCATGACAATCTGCTGGCGGCGATTGTGCAAAGTCCGCGCGGTTTTGGCTACGCCACGCTGGATATCAGCTCAGGCCGTTTTCGCTTAAGCGAACCGGCGGATGCTGAAACCATGGCGGCAGAGCTGCAGCGCACCAACCCCGCCGAGCTGCTCTATCCCGAGGATTTTCAGGCAATGTCGCTGATCGATCAGCGTCGTGGACTGCGCCGTCGTCCGCTGTGGGAGTTTGAGATCGATACCGCGCGCCAGCAGCTGAACCTGCAGTTTGGCACCCGCGACCTCAATGGCTTCGGCGTGGAGAACGCGCACCTCGGGCTGAGCGCGGCGGGCTGCCTGCTGCAATATGTCAAAGATACCCAGCGCACCACACTGCCCCATATCCGCTCGCTGAGCATGGAGCGGCAGCAGGATAGCATCATCATGGATGCCGCCACCCGCCGTAATCTGGAGATCACCCAGAACCTGGCAGGCGGCACCGACAACACCTTAGCGGCCGTGCTGGATAAAACCGTTACGCCAATGGGCAGCCGGATGCTGAAGCGCTGGCTGCATATGCCGCTGCGCGATGTGCGCATCATTAACCAGCGTCAGGAGTCGATTGCTGAGCTGCAGAATCTCAGCGAAGTCCTGCAACCGGTGCTGCGTCAGGTTGGCGATCTGGAACGTATCCTGGCGCGACTCGCACTGCGCACCGCCCGTCCGCGCGATCTGGCCCGCATGCGCCATGCGTTTCAGCAACTGCCAGAACTGAACCAGCTGCTGGCCGACGTAAAAGCGCCACAGCTACAAAAGCTGCGCACGCAGATGGGCGAATTCACCGCACTACGCGAGCTGCTGGAGCAGGCGGTGATTGAGTCACCGCCGGTGCTGATTCGTGACGGCGGCGTGATCGCGCCCGGCTACAATGCAGAGCTGGATGAGTGGCGCGCGCTGGCCGATGGCGCAACCGACTATCTGGACCGGCTGGAGATCCGCGAACGCGAGAAGCTGGGACTGGATACGCTGAAGGTCGGCTTTAACGGTGTGCATGGCTATTACATCCAGGTCAGCCGTGGCCAGAGCCATCAGGTGCCGATGCACTATGTCCGTCGTCAGACGCTGAAAAATGCTGAACGCTACATCATCCCGGAACTGAAAGAGTACGAAGACAAAGTCCTCACCTCGAAGGGCAAAGCGCTGTCGCTGGAGAAAAGCCTGTATGAGGCGCTGTTCGATCAGCTGCTGCCGCACCTTGAAGCGCTGCAGCTGAGTGCCGCCGCGCTGGCCGAACTGGACGTATTGAGCAACCTGGCCGAACGTGCCTGGACCCTGAACTATTGCCGTCCGGTGCTGCAGGATAAAGCCGGAATTAAAATCAGCGGCGGTCGCCATCCGGTGGTTGAGCAGGTTCTGAAAGAGCCGTTTATTGCTAACCCGCTGTCACTGGCACCACAGCGCAGAATGCTGATCATTACCGGTCCCAACATGGGCGGTAAAAGTACCTATATGCGACAGGCGGCACTGATTGCACTGATGGCATGGATCGGCAGTTTTGTTCCTGCTGATGAGACGCTGATTGGCCCGCTGGATCGCATCTTTACCCGCGTCGGTGCAGCTGACGATCTCGCCTCCGGGCGCTCGACCTTTATGGTGGAGATGACCGAGACCGCCAACATCCTCCACAACGCCACTGAAAACAGTCTGGTGCTGATGGATGAGATTGGACGCGGCACCTCGACCTACGACGGTTTATCGCTGGCCTGGGCCTGTGCTGAAAACCTGGCGAACCGCATCAAGGCAATGACACTGTTTGCCACTCACTACTTCGAGCTGACAACATTGCCGGAAAAAATGGAAGGCGTGGTCAACGTTCATCTGGATGCGGTTGAGCATGGCGACACCATCGCCTTTATGCACAGCGTTCAGGAAGGGGCTGCAAGCAAGAGTTATGGTCTGGCCGTCGCCGCGCTGGCCGGTGTGCCTAAAGAGGTGATCAAGCGGGCGCGGAACAAGCTGAAAGAGCTGGAGACCGTTTCAAACCACTCGGCATCATCAACGGTAGATGGTTCTCAGCTGCCGCTGCTGGTTGAAGAGACCTCACCAGCGGTGGAGGCGCTTGAGGCGCTGGATCCGGATACGTTGACACCGCGTCAGGCACTTGACTGGATTTATCGGCTTAAATCGCTGGTGTGATAGCACGCCGTATCGTGTAAAAGCACGGTGCGGCACTGGCATTTCTTTGTAAATCACTTTTCTGCAGGCATAAAAAAAACGGTGGTTTTCACCACCGCTTTTTGCATTCGAACTCAGACCATCTTACAGACGATTATTCACGAAACAGTGCTTCAATGTTGAGACCCTGCGCCTGCAGGATTTCGCGCAGACGGCGCAAACCTTCAACCTGAATCTGACGTACACGCTCACGGGTTAAGCCGATTTCACGACCCACATCCTCAAGCGTTGCCGCTTCATAGCCCAACAGGCCGAAACGACGCGCCAGCACTTCACGCTGCTTGGCGTTCAGTTCGAACAGCCACTTGACGATGCTTTGTTTCATATCATCGTCCTGCGTGGTGTCTTCCGGGCCGTTATCTTTCTCATCGGCCAGAATATCCAGCAGCGCTTTTTCAGAATCACCGCCTAATGGCGTATCAACTGAGGTAATGCGTTCGTTGAGACGTAACATACGGCTTACGTCATCAACTGGTTTATCAAGCTGCTCGGCGATCTCTTCCGCACTTGGCTCATGGTCGAGCTTGTGGGAAAGTTCACGCGCGGTACGCAGATAAACATTCAGTTCTTTAACAATGTGAATCGGCAGACGAATGGTACGGGTTTGATTCATGATCGCCCGTTCAATAGTCTGACGAATCCACCAGGTGGCGTACGTCGAGAAACGGAACCCACGCTCCGGGTCAAATTTCTCTACGGCGCGAATCAGGCCGAGGTTACCTTCTTCAATCAGGTCCAGCAGTGCTAAACCACGATTGCTGTAACGACGGGCGATTTTCACCACCAGGCGTAAGTTACTTTCGATCATGCGACGACGGGAAGGGATATCACCCCGCAATGCACGGCGAGCGAAGAAAACTTCTTCCTCTGCCGTTAACAACGGAGAATAGCCAATCTCCCCAAGATAGAGCTGCGTCGCATCTAATACACGCTGCGTCGCACCCTGTGATAGCAACTCTTCTTCCGCTACGTCGCTATCACTGGCTTCATTTTCAACAAGGGCCTTCTCGTCAAAAATTTCAGCTCCGTTCTCATCGAATTCCGCGTTCTCATGTAACTCGTTTACTTTCAGCGTATTCTGGCTCATAAGCGGCTCCTACCCGTGATTCCAGGGCAGAACATAAAAAGGGTTTGTTCTGCCGGATTATCGCTGCGGTAAATAACGCAACGGGTTTACGGATTTCCCCTTGTAACGAATTTCAAAGTGTAATCTGACTGAACTGGTTCCGGTGCTACCCATGGTAGCGATTTTTTGCCCCGCCTTAACTTCCTGTTGTTCCCGAACCAGCATTGTATCGTTGTGGGCGTAGGCGCTCAGGTAATCATCGTTGTGTTTAATGATGATTAAATTACCGTAACCCCGGAGTGCGTTACCTGCGTAAACCACTCGTCCTGAAGCAGTGGCAACCACAGATTGTCCGCGCGTCCCGGCGATATCGATGCCTTTATTGCCACCTTCGGCGGCAGAGAAGTTATCGATAATCTTCCCGTCAGTCGGCCAGCGCCAGCTTCCGACCGGCGTTGAACTGTTGGTAGTACTGCTAACCGTTGGGGGTGCGGTAACCACCGGAGCTGTTGTCGTTGCAACATTTGCTCCTTTCGAAGGCAACAATTTGCTGCCACCCGAATTACCTGAATCATCAGAATACGTAATAACAGGTTGCTGTGCAACAGCAGGCGATTTAATTTGTGGCGCCGCCGGAACGCCGCCCTGCGTTGCATCAGCAACGGTAATGGGATTGCCACCGGTAATCGGCTGACCCGACCCGTTACCAATCTGTAAAGTCTGACCCACATTCAGGCTGTATGGCGCAGCAACGTTGTTGCGCTGGGCTAAATCACGGAAATCATTGCCGGTAATCCAGGCAATATAAAACAAGGTGTCTCCGCGCTTAACGGTATACGTTTCACCGGAGTAGCTACCCTTAGGAATATTCTGGTAACTGCGGTTGTACACGATCCGGCCGTTCTGCGTCTCAACATTACTGTTGGTACTAACCATTCCGCCATTGCTGGGGACGGATGCTGAATTTCTGCTTAACATTTGTCCCTGAGACGGCGCGGCAGGCACACCACCCGAAACCGGGCCTGCGCCAGCCTGGCTGTTCATCATGCCGCCATCATCGCCAACGCGGCTGATCGGTGCCTGTGAGTTGTCGCCAGAGCTGCAGCCTGCCAGCCAGAATCCTACCAGTGAAAGTGCCGCCAGACGGCGTAACTGAAAAAGTGTGCTTCCCGTGCTCATTAATCCCCCGTGATGGCAACGCTGATCTATCTGTTTCACTGTACCCGCCAGCAGAATGCTCTGCGCGGCGCGATAAAATCTGTGTTTTCGTTGAATGAACTGGATAGTAACAATATCAACCAGGTGGTGCCATGAAACAGTTGTGAAGAAATACGAAGAGCGTCAGGCGAGATCGCCCTGTACGAGCGGAACAAAACGCACCGGTTCAATGATCTCTTCCGTGACCTCTTCGCCCTGACGGCGCAGGCGCTTCAGTACCTGCTGATCTTCGCCAACCGGCAGCACCATAATGCCGCCTTCTGCCAGTTGTGCTATCAGCGCAATCGGAATTTCCGGTGGAGCGGCGGTAACAATGATGGCATCGAACGGACCGCGAGATGGCCAGCCCTGCCAGCCATCGCCATGGCGGGTTGATACATTATGCAGATCCAGCTGTTTCAGACGGCGTTTGGCCTGCCATTGCAGCCCTTTGATGCGTTCCACTGAATAGACATGGTCGACCAGATGGGCAAGAATCGCTGTCTGATACCCGGAACCCGTACCAATCTCCAGTACACGCGAATGCGGATTCAGCCCGAGCAACGCGGTCATCCGCGCGACCATATAAGGCTGTGAAATCGTCTGACCGGAGCCGATAGGCAAGGCCACATTGTCCCAGGCTTTATGCTCAAACGCCTCGTCGATAAACCGTTCGCGCGGCACCTCGCTGATGGCTTTCAGCAGATTTTCATCATCAATACCCTGCTGACGCAGTTGTGACAGCAGTGTCTCAATACGCCGATTCACCATGCCAGGTTCACCTCAGCTTTAGCCAGCCAGTCACTAAGCACGTTCTGCGCGCTGTGTGCCGTTAAATCGACATGCAGTGCGGTGACAGAAACATAGCCCTGATCCACGGCGGCAAAGTCCGTATCCGGGCCCGCATCCAGTTTTTCGCCCGGCGGGCCAATCCAGTAGAGGGTATTGCCACGCGGATCCTGCTGCGCAATCACCTGATCCGCCGGATGGCGACTGCCACAGCGCGTCACGCGGATGCCTTTGAGTTCGGTCAGCGGCAGATCGGGGACATTGATGTTGAGAATGCGGCCGGTGCGCAGCGGTTCATGCGTCAGCGCCCTGAGGATCGCGCAGGTCACCGCTGCCGCGGTGGCATAGTGCTGATGGCCGTTAAGTGAAACCGCTATCGCCGGTAAACCAAGATGCCGCCCTTCCATCGCCGCCGCCACCGTGCCGGAGTAGATGACATCATCGCCCAGATTGGGGCCGGCGTTGATGCCTGACACGACAATATCGGGACGCGGCTGCATCAGCGCATTCACCCCCAGATAGACGCAATCGGTCGGGGTACCCATCTGAACCGCGATATCGCCGTTTTCATGGGTGAAAGTACGCAGGGGTGTTTCCAGCGTTAAGGAGTTAGAGGCACCGCTTCGGTTACGATCGGGAGCAACAACCTGCACGTCAGCAATCTGCCGCAGAGCGTTTGCCAGAGTCTGAATGCCTGGCGCATGAATGCCGTCATCGTTGCTGAGCAATATCCGCATTTCGTTCTGACCTTTTTTTATTCGACTGGTCGCCGTGACTGGACCTGTTTGAACGGCATGGCAACAGGTGATGAATGGACAGCGATTTTTGCATTCTAGCGAGGCACGCAAGGAAGTGGTAGGCGTAAATCACACGACGGTGGGGGTTTGCCGCAACATTACCCACAAGTCGGGTCATGTTGCAGCGAAGATTACTCATCAGGCTGATCGGGCGAATCCGTTTGAGTCAGCAGCTCCCGGACCACGCTGGTAGCAAAGCTGCCCGCAGGCAGCCAGAACGACAGTTCCAGCGTGACGTCATCCCACCAGCCCCACTGCATATCGCGCGGCACCACCAGCATAGCGCGGCGGGCTGCATCAACCTTCTCACGTTCGATCAATCCCAGCAGCAGCGACTCATCCGCCAGCGCCTGCTGTTCAAAGGCCAGCGCGTCAGCCTGCGGGCCAGGCTGGCCGCGTCCCGGCAGCGGCGCGGTAATGCGCAGCTCATGCTGTTCAACCCGGCGCTGTGACTCTGCCAGTTCATCAGGCTGGGCGACAAACCAGCTGCCACGGCCAGTCAGTTGCAAAGCATCGCCGTTGAGCACCTGCGTCAGGCTGCTCTGCTGTTGCAGACGCACGCTGGTCACCTGATTAAACAGCGCACTGCGTGCGGCGGAGAGCATCAGGCTGCGCTTGTTGCGGTCGCGAATAATAATCTCATTGCGCGCCCACTTCTCCGCCATCACCAGGTTATTGCCGCCGCGACCAAATCGCTGTTCACCAAAATAGTTGGGCGCGCCCGCATCGCGAACCTGCACCAGACGCGTTTCAACCGCATCGCGGTCGCTGATCTGGCGGATAACCAGCCGGAACGCATTTCCCGCCAGTGCGCCGATGCGCAGCTTACGCTTGTGACGCACCACCTGCAAAATATCGACGCCCTCAAGCGAAAAACCGCGCAGATCGGGCATCGCATTGCCTGGCAGACGGAAACAGAGGGTCTGCTCCGTGACCGCATGGCGGTCTTTCATCCCGGCATAGCTCATGTCGCGCTGATGAATACCAAGATACTTAGCCAGCGCCTCCGCCACAAAGCGGGTATTGGCCCCGACTTTACGGATGCGTACCAGCAGATGCTCACCTTCCCCATCCGCGCTATACCCGAGGTCTTCCACCACCACGAAATCTTCCGGATTGGCTTTGATCACGCCGACGGCTGTGGGCGTGCCGTGCAGGTAATTCAGCGTCATTGGCTGTCAGCTTTCAGGACTAATGCGACCGCTTCACAGGCGATGCCTTCGCCGCGCCCGGTAAAACCGAGCTTCTCGGTGGTGGTCGCTTTGACGTTGACCGCATCCATGTGGCAGCCTAAGTCTTCTGCGATGTTGATACGCATCTGTGGCACGTGCGGCAGCATTTTCGGTGCCTGAGCAATAATCGTGACGTCGACATTACCGATACGATAGCCTTTGGCTTCAATACGACGCCAGGCCTCACGCAGCAGGCCGCGGCTGTCCGCCCCTTTAAAGGCCGGATCGGTGTCGGGAAACAGCTTGCCGATATCGCCCATCGCTACTGCGCCCAGCAGTGCGTCAGTCAGCGCATGCAGCGCCACATCGCCATCGGAATGGGCGATAAAACCGTGTTCAAACGGGATCCGCACACCGCCAATCACTAACGGACCTTCTCCGCCAAAGGCGTGAACGTCAAAACCGTGACCGATACGCATCATGCGCTCTCCTTTAATTGAATCTGACTCAGATAAAAAGCCGCCAGGGCCAGATCTTCTGGCCGGGTGACTTTGATGTTATCACTGCGTCCGCTGACTAACAGCGGATGGTAGCCGCAATACTCCAGCGCCGACGCTTCATCGGTGATGGTCGCGCCTTCTGTCAGCGCCCGCGTCAGGCAGGCGGTAAGCAGCGCATGAGGGAAAAATTGCGGCGTTAAGGCGTGCCAGAGATCGTCACGTTCTACGGTATGGGCTACTGCCGCTTTGCCCGGCTCGCCCCGCTTCATGGTGTCGCGCACCGGCGCAGCCAGAATTCCGCCTACGTGGCTCTGTTCGCGCACGTTGAGCAGTTGCTGGAGATCGTCGGGATGCAGACAGGGACGCGCAGCGTCATGCACCAGCACCCAGGCGGAACCCTGTGCGGCCTGCAGTCCGGCCAGCACCGATTCGGCACGGGTTTCTCCGCCTGTCACCCTGAGCACGCGCGGATCGCGCGCCAGCGGCAGGGAAGCGAAGTGCTCGTCATCGGGGCTGAGGGCAACAATCACCTGTCTGATGGCGGGATGGGAAAACAGACGTGTAATGCTGTGTTCCAGAAGGGTGTGCTGACCAATGGTCAGATACTGCTTCGGACAGGTTGCCTGCATGCGGCTGCCGATCCCGGCAGCGGGCACCACGGCAATCACATCCGCAAGGGAGGCCAGAGTGTTCATGTTTTATCGTTGTTGGTTTTGCGCTGCTTGTTGCGCGTTGCGTTTGTTCTGGTCAGGCACCAGACGATAGAAAGTCTCACCGGGCTTAATCATGCCCAGTTCATTGCGTGCACGCTCCTCGATCGCTTCCGAGCCGCCATTGAGGTCGTCAATTTCGGCAAACAGCTGATCGTTTCGCGATTTCAGTTTGGCATTGTTTGCCTGTTGCACCGCGACATCATCATTGACGCGCGTATAGTCATGGATGCCATTTTTCCCCAGCCACAATGAATATTGCAGCCAGCCTAGCAGCACCAATAACAGTAACGTCAGTTTTCCCATCCCGCCCCCTAAAAACGGCCCAATCATCCCATAACTTTGCACAGGACTCCACACCAGCGGCGAAAATGGCATGCTTTGCTGCGCGTATGCGTAATGAGTACCGATTCTGGCGGGAAAAGATTTGTAACCTGCCGATGCGTTTGCACATCAGCACGGGCGCAGTGATGGCTTACCAGCCGGAGAGAAAGGAGAACATTAACCAGAATAGCGTGACCACCATAATCACGGTGGCGAGTGCGGCCCAGAGCCACTGCCCGCTCAGCAGCGTATTCAGTGCAATACCCGTAACCACAGCGACCGGCAACAACGCCAGAAAGAATGGCCAGGTATAGAGAAAGAAAAACAGCGTGTTAGAGCCGAACAGCAGGAAAGGGATCGCCAGCGCACACCCGTAAGCAAGAAAACCGATAACGCCGCCCGGCAGCAGTGAGCGTGGCTCATCCGGGGCGGAGTCATCTTTACGGGCGAGCATTGGGGTAATGTTCTGCATAGGCATCCTGTTGGCGCGAGGGCGGCAGATCAGACGATCTGCCGATGTCTCTTCAGGATCTGATGATATCGCGGTCGCGCAGCAGATCTAACAATTGGGCGGCCAGTTTTGTAACCAATTGTTCGCCATCCAGCTGGATTTCCGGGCTGTCTGGCGCCTCATAGATGCTGTCGATGCCGGTGAAATTACGCAGCTCACCGGCGCGCGCTTTGCGATATAACCCTTTCGGATCGCGCGCTTCACACACGGCTAATGGCGTATCGACAAACACCTCAATAAACTGCCCTGGCTCCAGCAGGTCGCGCACCATCTGACGCTCGGCGCGATGCGGCGAAATAAAGGCGGTAAGCACCACGAGTCCGGCATCCACCATCAGTTTCGCCACTTCACCGACCCGGCGGATGTTTTCCTTGCGGTCATCATCGCTGAAGCCGAGGTCACGACAGAGGCCGTGGCGCACATTGTCACCATCCAGCAGATAGGTGCTGACACCGATGCGGTGCAGCGCCTGCTCCAGCGCACCTGCGACGGTGGATTTCCCCGAGCCCGAAAGCCCGGTGAACCACAGCACCACGCCCTGATGGCCGTGCTGCTGCTCGCGAGAAGCGCGTGTTACCGGATGGTCATGCCACACCACGTTATCATCGTGCTGCGCCATTATTGACCGCCCAGCAGGTCGCGCGCGTTCCAGTGTGGGAAGTGACGACGCACCAGCGCATTCAGTTCCAGCTCAAACGCGCTGAACTCACCGCTGTTAACCGGCGCATCATGGTTTGGCTGATGGATCATACCGGCACCCACGGTGACGTTGCTCAGGCGATCGATAAAGATCATGCCGCCGGTTACCGGATTCTGCTGATAGTTGTCGAGCACCATCGGTTCGTCAAAGGTGATCTCAATGCGACCAATACCGTTCAGCGGCAGCGAATCGACCTGACGTGTCTCCAGCGAGTTGATCTCAACCTGATGCAGCACCTTCTCAACGCGACCACGGGTTTTCTTACCGGCGATTTTCAGATCATAGCTCTGACCGGCCTGCAGCGGCTGTTCCGCCATCCAGACCACATCAACACTGGCAGACTGCACCGCCGACAGCGCTTCGCTGGCATCGACCAGCAAATCGCCACGGCTGATATCAATCTCATCCTGCAGCACCAGGGTGATCGCTTCACCTGCACCCGCTTCCTGCAGATCGCCATCAAAGGTGACAATGCGGGCAATCGTCGACTCCACGCCAGACGGCAGCACTTTTACGCGCTGGCCGACCTGCACGCTGCCTGACGCCAGGGTACCGGCATAGCCACGGAAATCCAGGTTCGGGCGGTTGACATACTGCACCGGGAAACGCATCGGCTGATGATCGACAACGCGCTTCAGCTCCACGGTTTCCAGCACATCCAGCAGGGTCGGGCCGCTGTACCACGGCATAGTCTGGCTGGCAGAGGCGACGTTATCCCCTTCCAGCGCTGACATCGGCACAAAGCGGATATCAAGGTCTTCCGGCAGCTGGGCAGCAAAGTCGAGGTAATCCTGTTTGATCTGCTCGAAGCGTGTCTGCTCGTACTCCACCAGATCCATCTTGTTGATCGCCACCACCAGGTGCTTGATGCCCAGCAGCGTCGAGATAAAGCTGTGACGGCGGGTCTGATCCAGGACGCCCTTACGCGCATCGATCAGCAGGATCGCCAGATCGCAGGTTGACGCGCCAGTCGCCATGTTGCGGGTGTACTGCTCATGTCCCGGCGTATCCGCAATAATGAATTTACGCTTTTCGGTCGAGAAGTAGCGGTAGGCCACATCAATAGTAATGCCCTGCTCACGTTCCGCCTGCAGGCCATCCACCAGCAGCGCCAGATCGAGCTTCTCGCCCTGGGTGCCGTGACGTTTGCTGTCGTTGTGCAGTGATGAAAGCTGATCTTCATAGATCTGACGGGTGTCGTGCAGCAGACGACCAATCAGGGTACTTTTTCCGTCATCAACGCTGCCGCAGGTCAGAAAACGCAGCAGGCTCTTATGCTGTTGAGCGGTCAGCCAGGCTTCAACGCCGCCCTGGTCGGCAATCTGTTGTGCAATTACGGTATTCATCTGGCGTCTCCTTAGAAATAACCCTGGCGTTTTTTCAGTTCCATCGAACCGGACTGATCGCGATCGATCATGCGGCCCTGACGCTCGCTGGTGGTGGAGACCAGCATCTCTTCGATGATCTCCGGCAGCGTCTGCGCTTCGGACTCTACCGCACCGGTCAGCGGCCAGCAGCCGAGCGTACGGAAACGGACCATCCGCTGGGTGATCTCTTCACCCGGCTGCAGGTTGATGCGATCGTCATCGATCATCATCAGCATGCCATCACGCTCCAGCACCGGACGCGGCGCGGCAAGATAGAGCGGCACGATCTCGATGTTTTCCAGGAAGATGTACTGCCAGATATCCAGTTCAGTCCAGTTCGACAGCGGGAAGACGCGGATGCTTTCGCCCTTGTTGATCTGGCCGTTGTAGTTGTGCCACAGCTCAGGACGCTGGTTTTTCGGATCCCAGCGGTGGAAGCGGTCACGGAAGGAGTAGATACGCTCTTTGGCGCGTGACTTCTCTTCATCACGACGTGCGCCGCCAAAGGCCGCATCGAAACCATATTTGTTCAGCGCCTGCTTCAGCCCTTCGGTCTTCATGATGTCAGTGTGTTTGGCACTGCCGTGGACAAAGGGGTTAATCCCCATCGCCACGCCTTCCGGGTTGCGGTGAACCAGCAACTCTGCGCCCATCGCTTTCACGGTGCGGTCGCGGAACGCGTACATTTCACGGAATTTCCAGCCGGTATCCACATGCAGCAGCGGGAACGGCAGCGTGCCCGGATAAAAGGCTTTACGCGCCAGATGCAGCATCACCGAGGAGTCTTTGCCGATAGAGTACATCATCACCGGATTGCTGAACTCCGCCGCCACTTCGCGAATGATGTGGATACTCTCCGCCTCCAGCTGACGCAGATGAGTGAGTCGTTTTTGGTCCATGATTTTCCCTCAAGCCAGATTGACAACGGCGGACTCGCGAGTCCCCTGCTGTGCTGAATGTTTAAACCAGGCGAGTTGCCCGTGCAGATTAACCACCTCTCCGATCACCAGCAGCGCCGGGGTAGGTGCCGAGGCGGCCAGCGCCTCAAGTTGTTCTAAGGTGCCGGTCAGCACCTGTTGATCCTGACGGGTGCCGCGACTGATCACCGCCACTGGCGTTGATGGCGCGCGACCGTGCTGAATCAGCGCCGCGCTGATAGCAGCCGCTTTAACCGTGCCCATGTAGATCGCCAGCGTCTGACGCGCGCGCGCCAGCGATGGCCAGTCGATATCATCGCCATCGGGACGGCAGTGACCGGTAATAAACATCACGCTCTGCGCGTAATCGCGATGGGTCAGCGGAATCCCGGCATAGGCCGTCGCACCAGCAGCCGCGGTGACGCCCGGCACCACCTGGAACGGCACGCCCGCCTGCTGTGCCGCCTGCAGCTCTTCGCCGCCGCGGCCAAAGATAAAGGGATCGCCACCCTTGAGGCGGACAACGCGCTTACCTTTCAGCGCCAGTGAAACCAGCAACTGATTAATCTCTTCCTGCGGTAACGTATGCGCGCTGGCGCGTTTACCGACGCAGATGCGGTCGGCGTCGCGACGCACCAGGTCCAGCACCTCTTCGCTGACCAGATGGTCGTAGAGCACCACATCAGCTAACTGCATTACCTGCAGGCCACGCAGCGTCAGCAGGCCGCTGTCGCCCGGCCCGGCACCGACCAGAAAGATCTCGCCCTGACGGGTTGGCTCTTCCAGCAGTTCACGATCCAGCGTGCGCTTCGCCTCTTCGACGTTACCGGCTGACATCTGACTGGCGAACAGACCGTCGAAGGCCCGCTCCCAGAAACGCCGACGATCGGACATGCGGCTGAAGCGCTGTTTGACCTTATCGCGCCAGAGTCCGGCTACCTCCGCCATCTGACCAAGACTGGCAGGCAGCAGCGTTTCGATTTTTTCGCGCAGCATGCGTGCCAGCACCGGCGCGGTGCCGCTGGAGGAGATCGCCACTACCAGCGGTGAGCGGTCAACAATCGACGGGAAGATAAAGGTGCATTTTGGCTGGTCGTCGACCACGTTAACCAGCTTATGCCGCGCGTTAGCGGCTTCAAAAACCTGGGTGTTGAGATGGTTATCGTCGGTGGCAGCAATCACCAGGAAAACGCCATCCAGCTGGGACGGATCAAATTCGGTCGCCACCCACTCCAGCTCCTGCTTATCCAGCAGTGCCTGCAGTTCCGGGCAGAGTTCACGAGAGGCGATCTGAACGCGCGCGCGCGCGCGACGCAGCAGTTCAATTTTTCGCGCCGCAATATCTCCACCGCCGACAACCAGAACCGGGCGGCCAGAGAGATCGGCAAAAAGAGGCAAATAGTCCACGTTAACCCTGATGATTTAACTTTGTATTAACGCGACTATACGTCGCTGAGTTTATCCAGATGAAATTACGAATTGGAATGAGTAGTTACCGAATGGAATAACGACACCGCAAAGCACAGAACAATTTGATCTTAACAGATGAAATTTAATGGCTTTTTCGTGAACAGGCTCACACATTCCGGTCAGCGCCTGCGCCCGCAAAAGCAGATAAGTGCCAGCGATAAATATGCGTAGGTGCTTTCCCTCTCAGTAGC
Source organism: Pantoea sp. SM3640 (assembly GCF_015654165.1). Taxonomy (NCBI): domain Bacteria; kingdom Pseudomonadati; phylum Pseudomonadota; class Gammaproteobacteria; order Enterobacterales; family Erwiniaceae; genus Pantoea; species Pantoea sp. SM3640. The sequence goes on along the minus strand of NZ_CP064872.1, from coordinate 668,110 downwards.
GCCCGATTCCGCTAACCAGCTCGCAGAACAAAAGGGGTATAATGCGCGCGGCATGAGCAGGCCTGGCCCGCATGCCTGTTAGCTCCCGGATAATGTAAAAAAGGATGCACTATGTTTTGTTCCCTCCGCCTGAGGGTCGCGACAGTTTTGTTGAGCGCACTTATTTCCCCGCTGGCCCTGGCCGCGCCAGCGGGTCAGTTTGCCGAACAGCAGGTCCGGCACATCGCCACTTATTTTCCTGGCCGCATGAGTGGTAGTCCGGCTGAGTTGATGGCCGCTGACTATCTGCAACAGCAATTTACCGCGCTGGGGTATAAAACCGATACCCGCCAGTTCAACACCGGCTATAAGTGGCAGGAAGATGACGGCACGCAGCGCTGGCATAAGCTCACGGCCACCTCGGTGATTGCTGCGCGCGCCGGCAGCGTGCCGCAGGAGATTCTGATCGTGGCACATCTGGATACCTGGACGCCGCAGAACAGCAGCCAGGTCCATCATAATCTGGGCGGCTTACGTCTGCAGGGCGTGGACGATAATGCGTCGGGTCTTGGCGTGATGCTGGAGCTGGCGCAGCAGCTGAGTCGTAAACCGCTGCACTACGGCATCCGCTTTGTGGCGCTCAGCGCCGGAGAAACCGACCTGCACGGCATGGATGATTACGTTGAGCGGATGAGCACGCGTGAGAAAAAGAACACGCTGCTGGTCATCGACCTCAATAGCCTGATCACCGGCGATCATCTCTATTTCAACAGCGGCATGAACACGCCCCGGGCGGTGCGCAAGCAGACCAGCGATCGCGCGCTGCTACTGGCCCGTCAGCAGGGCATTCCCGCTGCGAGTCATCAGCTGACTCGCAAAGACTTCAACGGTCTGAATGCCTTCGACAGGGCGGGCTTTCCGCTGCTGGATGTGACCGCCAGCAACTGGACGCTGGGGAATAAAGATGGCGCATTACAGCGTCATCGCAGCCACCACTTTCCGGATGGTGTGACCCGTCATCAGACTGATCTGGATAATCTGAGCTATCTCGACCGCTGGCTGCCGGGCCAGATAGCCCTGCGAACCCGCGACAGCGTCCGCGTGCTGCTGCCGCTGATCAGCGAACTGACCAATCCTAAAGTGTGAGGATCTGACATGTACGTAGTTTTTCTGAATTATGTTCGTCCGGTAGAAGAGGTTGAAGCGCTGCTGGCAGGCCATATCGACTGGCTCGATCGCTATTTTGATGCGGGCTTTTTTATTGCCGCGGGACGTAAAGATCCACGCACGGGCGGCATGTTGCTGGTCAGAGAGATGGAACGTGAAAAGCTGGATGCGATCTTAGCGGAAGATCCATTTGTTGCCGTGGCGGAGTATGAGGTGACGAAAGTGAATGTGACGCGCGAAGCGGAGGCGTTTGCCGGATTAAAAGGCGTTTAACTTCCTGACTGACTGCGTGAAGACATTCTCTCCCCCTCGCGGGGGAGAGAAGAACGTCATCAGCCTTCGTGCAGACCACACTCGCGCTTAAGACCGAAGAAGCGTGTCTCTTCTTCTGCCATACCCGGCTCCCATTTGCGGGTGGTATGGATATCACCTACTGAAAGATAGCCTTCATCCCACAGTGGATGGTACTTCAGCTTGTGCTGTTCCAGGTACTGATGAATCTGGCGGTTATCCCAGTCAATAATCGGCAGCAGCTTAAAGACGCCACGCTGCACGCCCAGCACCGGCAGATTTGCCCGGCTGCCGGACTGGTCACGGCGCAGGCCGGCAAACCAGGTCTGGGCACCCAGGGTTTCGATAGCCCGGTTCATCGGCTCGACTTTATTGATCTCGTTATATTTCTCAATCCCCTCGACGCCCTGTTCCCACAGCTTGCCGTAGCGCGCTTCCTGCCAGGCCGGTGAGGTTTCGGCGCGGAACACTTTGAGGTTGAGATTGAGCTGGTCCGCCAGCTCATCAATAAAACGATAGGTCTCCGGGAACAGATAGCCGGTGTCGGTGAGGATCACCGGAATATCGGGCTGCTGACGCGTCACCAGATGCAGCGACACCGCCGCCTGAATACCGAAACTGGAGGAGAGCACGTAGGCGCCCGGTAAATTCTCCAGCGCCCAGCTGACCCGCTCTTCTGCTGATGACTTCTCCAGCTGTGCATTGGTCGCGGCCAGCGCCATCGCACGCTGGACTTTGGACATCTCATTCAGTGCTGCGAGGTCGGGCTGACTCATTTTGCTTCCTCCCAGAAGTCGCGTGCCGGGTCCAGCACCGGCGCAACAATGCCTGCGCGGATGGTGAAGTCACCAAAGCCTTCAGCGGCCTGGCGCTCGGTGGCCCAGCGTCCCACCAGCTCATCAATGGTGGCGAGAATTTCGCTTTCGTTAATGTTTTCACGGTACATACGGGGAATACGCGTTCCGCTGCGGTTTCCGCCCAGATGCAGGTTGTAGCGGCCTGGCGCTTTACCCACCAGACCCAGCTCCGCCAGCATGGCACGGCCGCAACCGTTCGGACAACCGGTAACGCGTAACACTATGTGCTCATCACCAACGCCATGCGCGTGCATGATGCCCTCGACTTTGGTCACAAACGCGGGCAGGAAGCGTTCGGCTTCTGCCATCGCCAGCGGACAGGTCGGGAACGCAACGCAGGCCATGGAGTTTTCGCGCTGTGGCGTCACATGATCCATCAGACCATGTTCGCGGGCGATCGCTTCAATCTGCGCTTTTTCGCTTTCCGGCACACCCGCCACAATCAGGTTCTGGTTGGCTGTCAGGCGGAAGTCACCCTGATGGATTTTCGCAATTTCCGCGATGCCGCTTTTCAGCGGTCGGCCCGGATAGTCGAGCAGGCGGCCATTTTCAATAAACAGTGTGAGGTGCCATTTGTTGTCGATGCCTTTGATCCAGCCAATGCGATCACCACGGGTGGTGAACTCATAGGGACGGATCGGCTCAAACGTCAGGCCAGCGCGCTTTTCAACTTCCGCTTTAAAGGTCTCGACACCAACACGTTCAAGGGTGTATTTGGTTTTGGCGTTTTTACGATCGGTACGGTTACCCCAGTCACGCTGCGTCGTCACGACCGCCTCGGCAACATCAAGGATCTTCTCAACCGGGAAGTAACCAAATTCGCTGGCGGTACGCGCGTAAGTCGCTTTGTTACCGTGCTCGATCGAAAGGCCACCACCCACCAGCAGGTTGAAGCCCACCAGCTTGCCATTCTCGGCGACGGCGACAAAGTTCAGATCGTTGGCGTGCAGATCCACATCGTTGTGCGGCGGGATCACTACCGTCGTTTTGAATTTACGCGGCAGATAGGTTTCACCGAGAATCGGCTCTTCGTCTGTTGTCGCGACTTTTTCTTTATCCCACCAGATTTCTGCATAGGCACGGGTGCGCGGCAGCAGATGCTCGGAGAGCTTCTTCGCCCACTCATACGCTTCCTGATGCAGTTCCGACTCAACCGGGTTCGACGTACAGAGCACGTTACGGTTGACGTCGTTGGCGGTCGCCAGCGCATCCAGCCCCACTTCATGCAGCATCTGATGCGTCGGCTTGACGTTCTTCTTCAGAATACCGTGAAACTGGAAGGTCTGACGGTTGGTCAGACGGATGCTGCCATAAATGGTTTTATCGGTGGCAAATTTGTCGATGGCCAGCCACTGCGTCGGCGTGATGATCCCGCCCGGCAGTCGGCAGCGCAGCATCATGGCGTGGCGCGGTTCCAGCTTCTGCTCGGCACGTTCGGCACGAATGTCGCGATCGTCCTGCTGGTACATGCCGTGAAAACGGATCAGCAGGAAGTTATCGCCGGTAAAGCCGCCGGTCAGACCCTCTTCCAGATCTTCTTTGATGGTGCCGCGCAGATAGTTGCTCTGCTTCTTCAGACGCTCAGCGTCTGCTAATTTGCCTTCTACAACCAGCGGTCCAGGGTGTTTATCGCTCATTAGTAAACGTCTCGCTGATAACGGCGCTCAATGCGCAGCTCACTTAAAAATTCGTCGGCCGTTTCACGATCCATTCCGCCGTGTTCGACCACCACATCCAGCAGGGCCTGCTCGACGTCTTTTGCCATACGATTCGCGTCGCCACAGACATACAGATGCGCGCCCTCTTCAATCCAGCGCCAGACTTCAGCCCCTTTCGCGCGGATCTTATCCTGTACGTAAATCTTCTCTGCCTGATCGCGTGACCAGGCGAGGTCGATATTCGTCAGCAGCCCATCCTTCACATATTTCTGCCACTCCACCTGATAGAGGAAATCGTCGGTGAAGTGCGGATTACCAAAGAATAGCCAGTTTTTGCCGCTGGCACCGTCGTTGTCGCGCTGCTGCATAAAGGCGCGGAACGGCGCGATGCCGGTGCCCGGGCCAATCATGATCACCGGCGCGTCCGGATTAGCCGGCAGGCGGAAATTATCGTTGTGCTCAATGAAGACACGGACTTCGCCCTCTTCTTCAATGCGATCGGCCAGCCAGGTCGATGCACCGCCGCCGCGCTGGCGACCTTCAATATCGAAGCGCACTGCACCCACGGTGATGTGCACTTCGGTGTCGGTTTCGGCCTGCGAAGAGGCGATAGAATAGAGTCGCGGCGTCAGCGGTCGCAGCAGGCCGGTCAGCTGTTCTGCCGTGAGTTCAGCCGGAGCCAGACGCACCATATCCACAATCGGATAGTTCTGCGCATAGTGCTGCAACCGGGCTTTATCATCCACCAGCGACAGCAGCTCCGCATTACGGGACAGCTGGGCGTACTGCGCGACGATCTGCGCCGTGTTCACCGTCAGCTCGAAATGCTTTTGCAGCGCCTCCGCCAGCGGCAGGGTTTTGCCCTGAATCTCTACCGGCTCATCGCCTTTCAGCCAGACCAGCTCCAGCAGTTCACTGACCAGCGCCGCGTCATTTTCATACCAGACGCCCAGCGCATCGCCAGGCTGGTAGCGCAGACCGGAGTCGCCCAGATCGATTTCGATATGGCGCACATCTTTGTCTGAGTCACGTCCGGTAATTTTCTGATTCACCGCCAGACTGGCGCTGAGTGGAGACTCTTTGCTGTAGGGGCTGGTGGTCACTTCGTTGACGCTGCCTGCCGCTGTCGCCGCAGCCTGCGCCGGGGATTCGGTCGGCACGCGCTGTTTCAGAATGTCGGTCAGCGCACTGCGCCAGGCCGAAGCCTGCTCTGCGTACTCGACATCCGCATCAACGCGATCCAGCAGGCGTTCGCCGCCCAGCTCAGCCAGACGATTGTCAAAATCTTTGCCCGCCTGACTGAAGAATTCATAAGAGGTGTCGCCCAGGCCAAACACCGCAAAGGCCGCACCCTCCATTTTCGGTGCCTTCTTCGACATCAGGAATTTATGCAGCGCCACCGCCTCTTCCGGCGGCTCGCCTTCGCCCTGAGTAGAGGTTACGACCACCAGCATTTTTTCCTGACCAATCTGCTTAAACTTGTAATCACCGGCATTTACCAGGTTTACGTTCAGCTTCGCGGCCAGCAGGTCATCACGCAGCTGCTCAGCCAGGCGACGGGCATTGCCGGTCTGGGAAGCAGAAAGCAGGGTAATAACCGGCGTTTCAGCGGCGGGCACGGACGGTGCGCTGCTGGCGACGGCGCTACCCGGCGTCTGCTCTACCCGGCCCCAGAAATAGCCTGACAGCCACGCCAGTTGAGTCGGGGAATAATCTGTCGTCGCCGCCTGTAAGCGGGCGAGTTGTTCCGGAGAGAGCGGAAGCAGTGAACCAGGTGCCTGAGTCGTCATCGCGTTAAAAATTCCAGTATCAGAAGTCCGGACCGTAAAGTGGCGGAAGAGTGCGTAGGTTACCGGGCTGTATATTAACGATTAAATACGCCTTCGACATATCAAATAACCAAAATGACTAAGTGGTTTTTCTGGTAGAGCTAATCGTTAAAACTGGTAAGTAAACGGGTGATTTATCAGTTAATTAGCTGGACACGATCCGGCAATCGGATGTGAAAGTATCGCTTTGTGCGGCGCGGGTGCGAAAAAAGCGGTAATCAGGTAGAATTCAGCGGTTTTTTAATGTCTGAGAACCACTATGTCTACCACCTTGTTTAAAGAGTTCCAGTTCGAAGCCGCGCACCATCTTCCGAATGTGCCGGCCGGACACAAATGTGGCCGTCTGCACGGTCATTCGTTCCTGGTTCGTCTGGAGATTACCGGCGAAGTGGATGCGCATACCGGCTGGGTTATGGATTTTGCTGAACTGAAGGCGGCGTTTAAGCCTCTGTACAATCGGCTGGACCACTACTATCTGAATGATATTCCTGGCCTGGAAAATCCCACCAGCGAAGTGCTGGCAAAATGGATCTGGGATCAGATGAAGCCGCAACTGCCGCTGTTAAGCGCGGTCATGATCAAAGAAACCTGCACTGCAGGCTGCGTTTACCGCGGCTAAGCCTGTCGGATCGAGCCTTTCGATCCGACGCTGTTTCGCTTCCATCCCGCATCAAGCCCCTTCCCTGTGGTTAACCGCTCAGCACACTTTTTATCAGGCGATATTGAGATATTTGTGGGTCTGCATCGACAGACGCCAGTTACGTGCAATGCAGGTCTCAATGCAGAGTCGGGTAGCATCGTCTTTACGACTGATAGGCTGCAGAGCGATGATTCGGGCTTTGGTGTCGTCAATCCCCGCCAGCAGCCCATCCAGTGCGTCCACATCACGCTGACGTGCCACCGGATGTTTAATTTCATCGGCCCGGCTCAGCGCCTGGGGCAGCACATCGTAGCCGCCGCGCATGTTGACCTTCGGCGAGACAGTCACCCAGGTCTGCTCAGAACAGTGGATCTCGTGAGTGCCGCTGGTCTCAATCTGGCACTGGAAACCGTGCTGTTCCAGAATCGTGGTTAACGGACGCAGGTCGTAAATCGCCGGTTCACCACCGGTGATCACCACATGACGCGCCGTCCAGCCCTGCTGTTCGATGCTACGAAGCAGTGTGACGGCATCGGCATCGCCCCAGGCGTCGCTCTCCACCGTTTTGATCAAAATATCACCCAGAGACGTTTCCCGATCTGCCCGCTTTTCCCAGGTGTGTTTGGTATCGCACCAGCTACAGCCCACCGGGCAGCCCTGCAGGCGGATGAAAATGGCAGGCACGCCGGTGTAATAACCTTCGCCCTGCAGTGTCTGGAACATTTCGTTAATCGGGTAGAACATTTTTTACTCGCCTGGATAAATCGGGGCGCTGATTATGCCAGCGTGTGTCGCACAACAACAGCTGCGCGACACGAAAAAAGCAAAAGCCCCACACAAGGCGGGGCTTTCAGCGTATGCGATGCCGCTTAACGCGCCATCAGCACAGGGTCATTACTGACCTTTAACTTCTTTCAGACCGTTGAATGGCGCTTTAGAACCCAGCGCTTCTTCGATACGGATCAGCTGGTTGTACTTAGCAACACGGTCAGAACGGCTCATTGAACCGGTTTTGATCTGGCCCGCAGCAGTACCTACCGCCAGGTCAGCGATGGTTGCATCTTCAGTTTCGCCTGAACGGTGAGAGATCACGGCAGTGTAGCCCGCGTCTTTCGCCATTTTGATCGCAGCCAGGGTTTCGGTCAGAGAACCGATCTGGTTGAATTTGATCAGAATGGAGTTGGCGATACCTTTATCGATACCTTCTTTCAGGATTTTGGTGTTAGTTACGAACAGGTCGTCACCCACCAGCTGGATTTTGTCGCCCAGCACTTTGGTCTGGTAAGCGAAGCCGTCCCAGTCAGATTCATCCAGGCCATCTTCGATAGAGACGATCGGATACTGTTTAGTCAGATCTTCCAGGAAGTGGGTGAACTCTTCAGAGGTGAACGCTTTACCGCCTTCACCGGCCAGAACGTATTTGCCATCTTTATAGAACTCAGATGCCGCACAGTCCATCGCCAGGGTGATGTCTTTGCCCAGCTCGTAGCCTGCTGCTTTTACCGCTTCAGCGATAACTGCCAGCGCTTCGGCGTTGGAACCCAGGTTAGGCGCGTAGCCGCCTTCGTCACCCACTGCCGTGCTCATGCCTTTGCTTTTCAGCACTTTTGCCAGGTTGTGGAATACTTCAGACCCCATACGGATAGCTTCTTTAACGTTAGAAGCGCCAACCGGCTGGATCATGAATTCCTGGATGTCGACGTTGTTGTCGGCATGTTCGCCGCCGTTGATGATGTTCATCATAGGCAGTGGCATAGAGTATTTGCCTGGGGTGCCGTTCAGCTCAGCGATGTGCTCATACAGCGCCTGACCTTTAGAAGCTGCCGCTGCTTTAGCCGCTGCCAGTGAAACAGCCAGAATGGCGTTAGCACCGAAGTTAGATTTGTTCTCAGTACCGTCCAGGTCGATCATGATCTTATCGATGTTCGCCTGATCTTTCGCGTCTTTGCCTTTTACCGCTTCAGCAATCGGACCGTTTACTGCAGCAACGGCTTTGGTTACGCCTTTGCCCAGGAAACGTGATTTGTCACCGTCACGCAGTTCCAGCGCTTCGCGTGAACCGGTAGAGGCACCTGATGGTGCAGCTGCCAGGCCTACAAAACCGCCTTCCAGATGCACTTCAGCTTCAACAGTCGGGTTACCACGTGAGTCGATAATTTCGCGACCGATGACTTTTACGATTTTGGACATTACGATTTTCCTCAGTACAAGTTAGTCAATCCTAAGACAGACAACGCGCGAAAAGTTCGCGCGTTGTCTGTGAAACTTACTTCGCTAAACGCTTCTGATGCTCATGCGCGGCTTTAACAAAGCCGGCAAACAACGGATGGCCGTCGCGTGGGGTCGAGGTAAACTCAGGGTGGAACTGGCAGGCCACAAACCACGGATGGTTCGGGATCTCGATAATCTCAACCAGTTGATCATCACCCGAGCGACCTGCTACGCGCAGACCGGCTGCTTCAATCTGCTTTAACAGCATATTGTTTACTTCATAGCGGTGGCGATGGCGCTCAACGATGGTGTCAGAGCCGTAGAGCTGGCGAACCTGGCTGCCCGGCGTTAACTGACACTGCTGGCTGCCCAGACGCATGGTGCCGCCCAGATCGCTCTGCTCGCTGCGGACTTCGACGTTGCCTTCTTCGTCACGCCATTCGGTGATTAATGCCACCACCGGGTATTTACAGTCTGGCACAAATTCAGTGGAGTTGGCGCCCGGCATGCCCGCGACATTGCGCGCGAACTCCATCAGCGCGACCTGCATGCCCAGACAGATGCCGAGGTACGGCACGTTGTTTTCACGTGCGTACTGGGCGGTCATCAGCTTGCCTTCCACACCACGGTAGCCAAAGCCGCCTGGGATCAGAATCGCATCCAGATCTTTCAGTAATTCGACACCGCGGGATTCAACATCCTGCGAATCGATCAGTTTGATGTTCACGGTGACGCGATTTTTCAGGCCACCATGTTTCAGCGCTTCGATGACGGACTTATAGGCATCCGGCAGCTCAACATACTTGCCCACCATACCGATGGTGACTTCACCACCCGGATTGGCTTCTTCGTAGATTACCTGCTCCCATTCGGCCAGGTTGGCTTCCGGTGCATTCAGGTTGAAGCGCTTGCAGATGTAGTCATCCAGGCCCTGCGATTTCAGCATGCCAGGAATCTTGTAGATGGAATCCACGTCCTTCAGCGAGATAACCGCTTTTTCAGGGACGTTACAGAACAGCGCTATTTTGGCACGTTCGTTGGCCGGAACGGCACGATCAGAACGGCAAATCAGCACGTCTGGCTGGATACCAATCGACAGCAGCTCTTTTACGGAGTGCTGAGTCGGTTTGGTTTTCACTTCACCCGCCGCCGCCATGTACGGCACCAGCGTCAGGTGCATATACATGGTGTGTTCGCGGCCCACATCCACGGCCATCTGGCGAATCGCTTCCAGGAACGGCAGTGATTCGATATCCCCTACTGTGCCGCCGATTTCGACCAGCACTACATCATGACCTTCACCGCCTTCAATAATGCGTTCTTTGATGGCGTTGGTGATGTGCGGGATAACCTGAATGGTTGCGCCCAGATAGTCGCCACGGCGCTCTTTGCGCAGGACTTCTGAGTAGATACGGCCGGTGGTGAAGTTGTTACGGCGCGACATTTTGGTGCGGATGAAGCGCTCGTAGTGACCCAGATCGAGATCGGTTTCAGCGCCGTCATCAGTGACGAAAACTTCGCCGTGCTGGGTCGGGCTCATGGTGCCTGGATCCACGTTGATATACGGGTCCAGCTTCATGATGGTCACGTTCAGACCACGAGCTTCGAGAATGGCTGCGAGGGAGGCGGCGGCAATGCCTTTACCCAGAGAGGAAACGACCCCGCCGGTCACAAAAATATAATTCGTTGTCATGCTGAACCTGAGAGTTTAGGTTTAAAGACGGTGGAATAACCAGGACGGGAAAACAGTATACTGGAAACCGCTATCAGCCACAATTGATGAATCACAGCCATCCTCCAACGCATTGCTGCGTCCTAACATAGCGGATAGCTGCCAATGAAATGTTGATGTGCGTCACAAAGTTGTACCCACGCTGAAACGAGTAAGCATATCTGGCGACTTTATGCACAGCGCTGGAATAATCAGCGCTTCTCGCCCTGTTTCACCTGCTGCCAGGCCGCTTCCATCTGCTCCAGCGTGGCACCCGGCATGCTTAACCCCTGTGCTGCGATGATTGCTTCAACTTCACGGAACCGGCGCTCGAACTTGTCATTCGCCTTTTGCAGCGCCGTTTCCGCTTTACTGCCAAGATGACGCGACAGGTTAACTGTGGCAAACAGCAGGTCGCCAATCTCCTCTTCCAGCTTTTCGCCGTCCACCACGCTCTGCTGCGCCTCGTGCATCACTTCATCAATCTCTTCATGCACTTTTGCCACTACCGGCCCCAGCGTGGTCCAGTCGAATCCCACATTGTGACAGCGCTTCTGAATCTTATGGGCACGCATCAGTGCGGGCAGCGCTTTAGGAATGTCATCCAACGCCGAATGCTGGGCTTTATCAGCCCGCTCGGCGGTTTTAATCGCTTCCCAGTTTTTCAGCACGTCATTGCTGGTTTCTGCCGTGGCATCGCCAAAAATGTGCGGATGACGGCGCTCCAGCTTGTCACTGATGGCGTGACAGATATCCTCAAAATTAAAGCGACTCTGTTCGCTGGCCATCTGCGCGTAGAACACCACCTGAAACAGCAGATCGCCCAGTTCGCCGCGCAGATCGTCAAAATCTTCGCGCTGGATGGCGTCCAGCACTTCATAGGTCTCTTCCAGCGTATAGGGCGCGATAGAGGTGAAGGTCTGTTCACGGTCCCACGGGCAGCCATGTTGGGGATCGCGCAGGGTTTTCATGATGCCAAGCAGGCGCTCAATAGCGTTCATTCAGACGGGTCCTTGAGTAGTCAGGTGACAGGCAGCGGGCAAGGAGGCGAGGCGTATAACAGTGCCGGACGGGGTGAACCGCGTCCGGCACGCTCAGGTACCGCAGAAAACGTCCGCGCAACCTCCGGTTGCCGCAGTGCAGCTGAATATCAGTGCAGGCGGCGGGCGTCAATAATATCAGAGACCTGGTTCAGGCGCGCCAGGACACGTCCCAGTACCTGATGGTTGTAGATCTCAATATCCATGTCGATGGTCGCCAGCTGCTTTTTAGTGTCGCTGCGGCTTGAGACGCCCAGTACATTCACTTTCTCGTTGGCAAGAATGGTGGTGATGTCACGCAGCAAGCCGCTGCGATCGTTGGCGGTGACGCGCACCACCAGCGAGTAACCGCTGGAGTAGCTCTCGCCCCATACGGCATCGACGATACGTTCCGGCGCATGTGAAATCAGTTCAGAGAGCTGGTCGCAGTCGGCGCGGTGAATGGAGATGCCGCGCCCCTGAGTGATGAAGCCGACAATATCATCGCCCGGAATCGGCTGACAGCAACGGGCAATGTGGTGCATCAGATTGCCCACACCCTCGACGACCACGCGCCCACTCTCTTTGCGTGCAGGCTGCGAGTACGATTTCTGGGTCAGCTGCCGCAGCGCTTCGCGATCTTCCTCTTCAGCACTCGGCTTGTTCAGCTTCGCCTGCAGGAAGTTAACCATCTGGTTAAGACGAATATCGCCGCCGCCAATCGCCGCCAGCAGCTCTTCCAGTGAGGTCACGTTGTAGCGCGGCAGCAGCAGTTTCTCTGCTTCGCGCAGGCTGATATCAAGCTGATTCAGTTCGTTATCCAGAATCTGCCGTCCGGCGATAATGTTCTTGTCGCGATCCTGCTTGCGGAACCAGTTGTGGATCTTTGAGCGTCCACGGCTGGTCGTGATATAGCCCAGATTCGGGTTGAGCCAGTCGCGGCTTGGGTTCGGCTGTTTCTGGGTGATCACTTCAACCTGATCGCCCATCTGCAGCTGATAGGTGAACGGCACGATGCGGCCACCGATTTTTGCACCGATGCAGCGGTGACCGATATCACTGTGAATATGATAGGCAAAGTCGAGCGGCGTCGAACCGGCCGGCAGATCCACCACGTCACCTTTCGGGGTAAAGACGTAAACCCGGTCGTCGAACACCTGGCTACGGACCTCTTCCAGCAGCTCGCCGGAGTCAGCCATCTCTTCCTGCCAGCTAATCAGCTTACGCAGCCAGGCGATACGCTCTTCGTGACCTGCTGCGCCGCGCGCGCTGCTTGAGGTTGGCCCCTCTTTATATTTCCAGTGCGCCGCCACGCCCAGCTCGGCATCTTCATGCATCTGGCGGGTACGGATCTGGATCTCCACCGTTTTGCCCTGCGGCCCTAACACCACCGTATGAATCGACTGATAGCCGTTGGGTTTTGGGTTAGCGACGTAGTCATCGAATTCGCTGGGCAGATGACGATAGAGGGTATGCACCGTGCCCAGCGCGCCGTAACAATCCTGCAGGCGATCCGCCACGATGCGCACCGCACGCACGTCAAACAGCTCATCGAAGGCCAGCGATTTTTTCTGCATCTTGCGCCAGATGCTGTAGATGTGTTTCGGACGTCCGTAGACTTCGGCGCGCACGCCCTCTTTAACCATCTCTTTGCGCAGATTGTTAACGAAGTTATCGATGTACTGCTCACGATCGATGCGACGCTCATGCAGTAATTTAGCAATGCGCTTATATTCGTCGGGATGCAGATAGCGGAAGCAGTAATCTTCCAGCTCCCATTTGAGCTGACCGATACCAAGACGGTTGGCCAGGGGCGCATAGATGTTGGTGCTCTCTTTGGCGGCCAGCACCCGCTCATCTTCCGGCGCATCTTTCATTTCGCGCAGGTTCATGATGCGTTCGGCCAGCTTGAGCACCACGCAGCGGAAATCTTCCACCATCGCCAGCAGCATGCGGCGGACGTTATCGACCTGTTCAGAGGCCATGGAGTCGTTGTGGATCGCTTTCAGCTGGCGGATGGCGTCCATATCGCGCACGCCGTGAACCAGCGAGACGATGCCTTTACCGACGGCGGTTTCCAGCTCCTCTTCACTCACCACTTCATCGTTAGCCAGCGGGAAAATCAGCGCCGCACACAGGCTTTCAATATCCATGCTGAGCATGGAGAGGATCTCCACCATCTCGATACCGCGCCACAGGAGCAGCGACTGATCGGGATGGCCCTGCGTCTGCGCTTCGCAGTAGCGCCAGGTCTCAGCAACGCGTTGACAGGATTGCGGGTTGGCAATACCGAGACTGGCGATCCACTGGTCGAGGGCGAAATCCCCCTCAGTATTTAAATGCGCACTTCTGACCGCAACCATAACCTCTCCTGCACAACGACATTCATCGCTTATGTTTTTCTGAACAGCACCATGGATTCGAGATGACGGGTATGTGGGAACATATCCAGCATCGCGACCCTTTCCAATTGGTAGCCTGCCGACAGCAATGTCTGGCTGTCGCGGGCGAGTGTTGTGGGATTACACGAAACATAGACCACGCGTTCTGGTGCAAGTTTAACCACATGCGCCATGACGCCCGCAGCCCCGGCGCGTGCCGGATCGAGTAATACCTTGTTAAATCCCTGTGCCGCCCACGGCTGGCGCGACACCTCTTCTTCCAGATTATGCTGAAAGAAACTGACATTTTTAAGATTATTCAAATCAGCATTATACGCTGCCTGCCGCACTAATGCTGCAATCCCCTCCACACCAACCACATTTTGTACGAAGATTCCTACAGGAAGTGTGAAGTTTCCCATGCCGCAAAACAGATCCAGCACCCGGTCTTCCGGCTGCAGGTCGAGCCAGGCGATCGCCTTCGCGACCATCTGCTGATTAACCGCATCGTTAACCTGGATAAAATCCTGTGGGCTGAAGGTGAGCTTAAGCTGGTGCGAGTGATAAAACGGCACCGACTCATTTAACGCATTCAGTTCTTCTTCCCCCGCATCCAGGAACAGCATCAGCTGATGCTTATGCGAAAACTGTTCCAGTTTTTCACGATCATCGGCATGCAGCGCATCAAGATGGCGCAGAATCATCAGCGGGCCGTTATCCGCCAGCACCAGTTCCACATGTCCGAGACGCCTGACGGCGCGCAACGCACTGAGGCACTGGTGCAGCGGAACCAGTAACGCTTCAAGTTCGGGCGCTAAAATGGGGCAGTGCTGAATATCGACCAGATCGTTGCTGGCTTCCTGGCGGAAGCCCATCTGTAAGCGTTGCGCTTTATTTTGCCATTGCAGACCCAGACGGGCGCGACGGCGGTAGCCCCAGGGCTGACCGGCAATCACCTCATCTACCGCCACGTTCTGTGCTGCGGCCCTGCTCAGCATCCGGCTCAGCGCCTGGGCTTTGCTCTGCTGTTGCAGCGCCACATCCGCATGCTGCTGCTGACAGCCACCGCAGCGTTCATAGTGCGGGCAGCGCGGCGTAACGCGGTCCGGACTGCGGCTAATCAGTCGTGTCACTTTCGCCCGGGCAAATTGACGTTTATCCTCTGTCAGTACGACCTCCGCCTGTTCACCCGGCAGAGCACCCGTGACAAAAAGGGTTTTGCCCTTGTGACGCGCCACGCCCTGTCCGAACGGATCGAGCTCATCAATGGTGACGGTGATCCGTTGTTGCGTCGTCACGCGCTGTTTTGCAACGTAAAATTGCGCCATAGTGTTATTCATTCTCTTTATCGAAAACGGCCTGCATCGTTTTGTCGACCGCATGCACAGGGACGTTAATGCCGGAGTAGCCAGGCGACTATTATGACCAAATACAGCCTGCGGGCGCGAATGATGATTTTAATCCTGGCACCCACGCTGATGGTTGGCCTGCTGCTCAGCTCATTTTTTGTGGTGCATCGCTACAACGAACTGCAGCGCCAGGTGATCGATGCCGGGGCTAACATCATCGAACCACTGGCAATCTCCAGCGAATACAGCATGACCTGGCACAATCGGGATGCCATGCGTGAGCTGGTCAGCCTGCTGCACCGCCGCCATTCCGGCATCGTCCGGGCCATCTCGGTGTTTGATAATCATAATCAGCTCTATGTCACCTCTAACCACAAGCAAAACCTCAGCCTGCTGCAACAGGATGATATCCGCGCCCTGCCTGACGATGTCTCAATGGAGCGCCACGGCAGCCTATTAATTCTGCGCACGCCGATTACCTCCGAGCGTTACGATGTAGACGAATTACCGGATGAAGATGCCAAGCCCGCGGGCAATCCGCTGGGCTATGTGGCGATTGAACTGGATCTGCAGTCGGTGCGCCTGCAGCAGTACAAAGAGGTGTTTGTTGCCACGCTGATGCTGCTCTTCTGCCTCTGTCTTGCCATGCTGTTTGCTTATCGTCTGATGCGCGATGTTACCGGCCCGATCCGCAATATGGTCACCACCGTTGACCGCATCCGTCGCGGCCAGCTCGACAGCCGCGTTGAGGGCTACATGCTGGGTGAACTCAACATTCTGAAAAACGGCATTAACGCGATGGCGATGTCGCTGACCGCCTATCACGAAGAGATGCAGCACAATATCGACCAGGCAACCTACGATTTAAGAGAGACGCTGGAACAGCTGGAAATTCAGAACGTTGAACTGGATCTGGCGAAGAAACGCGCGCAGGAAGCCGCGCGTATTAAATCTGAGTTTCTGGCCAATATGTCGCATGAGCTGCGAACGCCGCTCAATGGCGTACTGGGTTTTACCCGGCAGATGCTGAAAACCCAGCTGCGCACCACGCAGCGCGACTATATGCAAACCATTGAACGCTCAGCCAATAATCTGCTCAGTATTATCAACGACGTGCTCGATTTTTCGAAGCTGGAAGCGGGCAAGCTGATGCTGGAGGCGATCCCCTTCCCGCTGCGCGCCACGCTGGATGAAACCCTGGTGCTGCTGGCGCCGTCGGCGCATGAAAAGGGGCTGGAGCTGACGGTGGTGTGTGACAGCAGCGTGCCGGACAACGTGATTGGCGATGCGCTGCGACTGCAACAGATTCTGATCAACCTGATTGGTAACGCCATCAAGTTTACTGAGAAAGGATACATCGGCCTGCGCGTCGGACAGCGGGTGATTACCCAGTCGCGCGTCGAGCTGGAGATTCAGGTTGAGGATAGCGGTATCGGTATCTCTGAGCAGCAACAGACACAGCTGTTCCAGGCGTTTCGTCAGGCTGACGCCAGCATTTCGCGGCGTCATGGCGGCACCGGGCTGGGTCTGGTCATCACCCAGAAGCTGGTGCGGGAGATGGGGGGGGAAATTACCTTCAGCAGCCAGCCGGATCAGGGTTCGACCTTTATGATTCGCGTGCAGCTGGATCTCAATCCCAATGCGCCCGGCATGCCCCGCGTGCTGGAAACGCTGTCCCAGGCGCGTATTGCTTATGTGGAAGCGGATGCTAACGTTGCCAGCGCCGCGCTGGAGATGCTGAGCGCCACCCCATTGCAGATTGACTACAGTGAAACGCTGGAGGGATTGAAAGCGTCTCACTATCCGCTACTGCTGATGGCGATGCCGGTCGGTATCAGCCAGCCTGAACTGCTTAATGAGCGCCTGATCAATGGGCTGCTGGATCGGGCAGACAACGTGCTGATGGCCCTTCCCAGCCCGATGATGTTGCTGGCTGATGAACTAAAGGTACGCGGCATTGACGGCTGCATCGCTAAACCGATCTCTCTGACGCGGCTTCTGCCGATGTTACTGGATATCCATACCCGCCAGGTCAGCGAACTGCCGCTGTCACCGCGACTGCCGCTGACGGTGATGGCGGTGGATGATAATCCCGCCAACCTCAAGCTGATTGGCGCGCTGCTGGAGGAGCAGGTGCAGAATATCCTGCTGTGCAGCAGCGCCGAACACGCCATCCGCGAAGCGCGTCAGCAGTCGCTGGATGTGATTCTGATGGATATTCAGATGCCTGAGATTGATGGCATTCGCGCCAGCGAAATTATCCGGGGTCTGCCGCATCACGCAAATACACCGATTGTGGCGGTGACCGCACATGCGATTGATGGCGAGCGTGAACAGCTGATCAAGGCGGGTATGAATGACTATCTTGCCAAGCCGATTGATGAGAGCAAGCTGAGACAGCTGCTGGCGCGCTATACGCCGCCGCCGGTGGTCTCCCTGCCGGAACTGCAGCCAATATTACCGACGCTGGACTGGCAGCTGGCGCTGCGTCAGGCGGCGAACAAACCCGAGCTGGCGCGCGATCTGCTACGAATGCTGCTGGAGTTTTTACCGGAAGTGCATGCGAAGATGGCGCAGTTTATGACGACCAATGAGGTCAACGCCCTGCGTGAAATTATTCACAAGCTGCACGGCAGTGCCAGCTATAGCGGCGTGCCGCGCATGAAGCAACTTTGTCATCAGCTGGAACGGGGGCTGCTGGAGGCCAGCGATATCGCCGCGCTGGAGCCGGAACTGCTGGAGCTGCAGGATGAGATGGAGAACGTCGCCAGAGAAGCCCGGCGACTGTTAGGGTTCGGGGAAGTCTGACCGGCCTGCTGCCACGCCAGCTATATGCGCAAACGCTAACCGGCAGGTGCTTTAGCTTCCGCTGACGCACACCTGCCGCCGAAGTCACGGACTGACGCCGTAAAACTATGCCTGACCACCTGCATCACCCTCTACAGATCACGGCCCGCATTGCATGGCCGGATAGTCCTGACGGTCAGTGGAATCCGGCCAGTTTCAGCGTCGCGGCTACGTTACGCGCCGTCATCTCGACATTCTTTCCGGCATTCGCGAGTGCCTCATCCAGCGTACAGATGCTGTAGAGCACGCTGAATACCGCATCAATCCCGTGGTGATGTACGACGCCGACATCCGCCGTCAGGCTTCCGGCGATGCCAATCACCGGCTTGTTAAAGCGCTTTGCCACGCTGGCGACTCCAATCGGCACCTTGCCATTTATACTCTGGCTGTCGATACGCCCTTCACCGGTAATCACCAGGTCCGCATCTTTGACCTCTTCAGCCAGCCCCAGCGCCTCAGTAACAATCTCAATGCCGCGCCGCAGCTCCGCCTGACAGAAGGCGTGCAGCGCCGCGCCCATGCCGCCCGCTGCGCCGCCGCCGGGAATATGCAGCACATCGATATCAAGATCGCGGTGAATAATCGCGGCGTAATGGGCCAGCGCCTGATCGAGCTGCTGCACCAGCGCCGGGGTCGCCCCTTTCTGCGGACCGAAAATGGCCGATGCACCCTCTTTGCCGGTCAGCGGATTGGTCACGTCACAGGCCACTTCGATGCGGCACTGATGGATACGGGCATCCAGGGCGTCAATATCAATGCTGGCGAGGTCAGAGAGCGCGCCGCCACCGTGACCAATCTCGCTGCCCTGGGCGTCGAGCAATCGGGCGCCCAGCGCCTGCATCATCCCGGCACCGCCATCGTTGGTGGCGCTGCCGCCGATACCAATAATGATGTGAGCAACGCCTTTATCCAGTGCATTCCTGATCAACTCGCCGGTGCCAAACGACGTCGTTATCAGCGGGTCACGCTGTGAAGCGGGCACCCGCTCCAGTCCGCTGGCCGCCGCCATTTCGATATAGGCGGTACGTTCATCTCCCGACAGACCGTAAAAGGCATCAACCTGCGTGCCTAACGGACCTGTCACCTTCAACCTGACGATCTTTCCCTTCGTCGCCGCCACCATCGCTTCTACCGTGCCTTCGCCACCGTCGGCGACCGGTATTTTCACGTAATGCGCATCGGGGAAAATGTCACGGAAACCCGCTTCAATCGCCGATGCCACATCCAGGGCGGATAAACTCTCTTTATATGAATCCGGTGCGATTACGATTTTCATAGGCAATCCGAGCGCAGTTGAGTAATTGAAACGGCTCTTAACCAGTCCGGTTTCAGGAAACCGGCACCGGGTTTTAGCGGGCGATTTCAACCTTCGCTAACTTCTCATAATAGCAGGCCAGCGCACTGTGGTCGGCAGTACCCTGACCCTCGTTGCGCAGCGCCTGCATCATCTCCATCACCGCCGCCGTCAGCGGCAGATGCGCGCCGATGCTGTGCGAGGTATCCAGCGCGTTCGCCAGATCTTTGATATGCAGGTCGATACGAAAGCCCGGTTTGAAGTTGCGGTCCATCACCATCGGCGCTTTGGCATCCAGCACCGTGCTGCCCGCCAGGCCACCGCGAATCGCCTGATAAACCAGATCCGGATTCACACCCGCTTTCGTCGCCAGCGACAGCGCCTCAGACATGGCCGCAATGTTCAGCGCCACAATCACCTGGTTTGCCAGCTTGGTGACGTTACCTGCACCGATGTCGCCGGTATGCACGACCGATCCCGCCATTGATTTCATGATGTCGTAGCAGGCATCGAACACCGCTTTATCGCCACCGACCATCACAGAGAGCGTGCCTTCAATCGCTTTAGGTTCACCGCCGCTGACCGGCGCATCCAGCATTTTGATGCCTTTTTCTGCCAGCGCATCATGGACTTCACGGCTCGCCAGCGGCGCAATCGAACTCATGTCGATCACCACCAGGCCCGGCTTCGCCCCTTCGACGATGCCATTTTTACCCAGGCAGACCTCGATCACCTGCGGCGAGTTAGGCACCATGGTAATCACCACGTCGCACTGTTCCGCCACTTCTTTAGGCGATTTCGCCACGGTCGCGCCCAGTTCCGTCAGCTCCGCTTCGTTTTCGGCGTTGTGATCGCGTACCACCAGCGAATAACCGGCTTTCACCAGATTTTTACTCATGGGTTTGCCCATAATGCCCAGGCCAATAAATCCAATTTTCATTGCGTTTCTCCTTGATCGATTAGCGCTTAAATTTGTCGCATAACGCCTGCGAGGCGTTGCGGAACATTCCGACATCGCTGCCGACGGCCACAAAGGTGGCTCCCCACTCCAGATAGCGACGCGCGTCCGCTTCCACCGGCGCCAGAATGCCGCTCGGCTTACCGGCCGCTTTGGCACGTTCAAAAATGTGTTTAATCACTTTCAGCACTTCAGGATGCGCAGGCTGGCCGAGATAGCCCAGCGCAGCGGAAAGATCGCCCGGCCCGACGAAAATACCGTCGACGCCATCCACCGCCGCGATGGCGTCAATGTTGTCGACCGCCTGCTGGGTTTCGATCTGCACCAGCACCGTGATGTTGTCATTAATGGTGCTGTTGTAATCCGGCAACGTGCCGTACATGTTGCTGCGGTGCGACACCGAGACACCGCGAATCCCGGCGGGCGGATAGCGGGTTGAGGCGACGGCACGCAGAGCTTCCTCTTCGGTTTCGACAAACGGCACCAGGAAGTTGTTAAAGCCGATATCCAGCAGACGCTTAATGATCACCGGCTCGTTGCAGGGCGGACGCACCACGGGGGCGCTGTGGCTGCCTTTCAGCGCCATCAGCTGCGGCACAAAGGTCGTGATGTCGTTGGGCGCGTGTTCGCCATCCAGTACCAGCCAGTCGAAACCGGCCAGCCCCAGGATTTCAGTTGAGATCGGGCTAGCCAGCGCACACCAGCTGCCAATCAGGGTGTCGCCCGCTAACAGGCGACGACGAAATCCATTGGGCCAGGCTGCATTACTCATGGTTGAACTCCTGTGACGATGGCTCCGCGGCGGGAGCCAGAAAGGTTAACGTACCAGGCACGGGCGTTTATTGTCGAAAGTCCATCCCGGCACTAAAAATTGCATCGCTTCAGCATCGTCACGCGCACCCAGCCCCTGCTTCTGATAGAGCGCATTGGCCTGCATCACCTGATCCATATCCAGCTCTACGCCAAGACCCGGCTTCTGCGGCACCTGCACCATACCGCCCTTGATCTGGAACGGCTCTTTGGTCAGGCGCTGATTGCCCTCCTGCCAGATCCAGTGGGTATCAATGGCGGTAATCGCGCCCGGTGCGGCGGCGGCCACGTGGGTAAACATGGCCAGCGAAACGTCGAAGTGGTTATTGGAGTGCGAACCCCAAGTCAGGCCGAAGTCGTGACACATTTGCGCCACGCGCACCGAACCCTGCATGGTCCAGAAGTGCGGATCGGCCAGCGGAATGTCCACCGACTGCAGCGATAGGGTATGCCCCATCTGCCGCCAGTCGGTGGCGATCATATTGGTGGCGGTGGGCATGCCGGTCGCACGGCGGAACTCCGCCATCACTTCACGCCCTGAGTAGCCCTGCTCTGCGCCACAGGGATCTTCTGCGTAGGCCAGCACATCTTTGAGCTGTTTGCCGAGCATGATCGCCTCGTTGAGTGACCAGGCCCCGTTGGGGTCGAGGGTAATGCGAGCTTCAGGAAAACGTTTTGCCAGCGCCGTAACCGCTTCGGCCTCTTCACCGCCGCGCAGCACGCCACCTTTAAGTTTGAAGTCGTTAAAACCATATTTCTCATAGGCCGCTTCCGCCAGACGCACTACCGCATCCGGCGTTAACGCCTCTTCGTGGCGCAGGCGATACCAGTCGCACGGATCATTCTGCTGGTTCTGATAAGAGAGCGAGGTTTTAGTGCGGTCGCCGATGTAGAACAGGTAACCGAGCATCTCAACACGGTCACGCTGCTGCCCGTCACCCAGCAGCGAGGCGACGTTGACGCCCAGGTGATGACCCAGCAGATCAAGCAGCGCCGCTTCGATGCCGGTTACCACATGAATCGTGGTGCGCAGATCAAAGGTCTGGTTGCCGCGGCCACTCGCATCGCGGTCAGCAAAAGTACTGCGCACCAGACTGAGGGTATTTTTGTACTCACCCAGCGTTTTGCCGATCACCAGCGAGGCGGCATCTTCCAGCGTCTGACGGATTTTCTCGCCGCCCGGAATTTCACCGACGCCGGTATGTCCGGCGTTATCTTTGATAATCACAATGTTGCGGGTAAAGAATGGCGAGTGAGCGCCACTGAGGTTCAGCAGCATGCTGTCATAGCCTGCGACCGGAATAACCTGCATGGCGGTCACTTTCGGTGTTGAACTCATCTCCTGCTCCTTATGCTGTTTTCCGGCCGAATGCCGGGCGCTTGCGATCAAAAGTCCAGCCGGGGATCAGATACTGCATCGCCGTCGTGTCGTTACGTGCACCGGCGGGCAGTGACTGATAAAGCTGATTGGCTTTGTTTACCTGGTCCCAGTCGAGCTCAATGCCCAGACCCGGTGCATCCGGTACGGCGATTTTTCCATTGCGGATTTGCAGCGGATTTTTCGTCAGGCGCTGATCGCCCTCCTGCCAGATCCAGTGGGTATCAATCGCGGTGGGATTACCCGGCGCCGCCGCACCCACATGGGTGAACATCGCCAGGGAAATATCGAAGTGATTATTGGAGTGGCAACCCCAGGTGAGGCCCCACTCATCGCACAGCTGGGCGACCCGCACGGCACCGCTCAGCGTCCAGAAGTGCGGATCCGCCAGCGGAATATCGACCGCATTCAGCATCACCGCGTGGTTCATCTCGCGCCAGTTGGTGGCGATCATGTTGGTGGCGACCGGCAGGCCGGTGGCGCGCCGGAACTCGGCCATGACTTCACGCCCCGAATATCCCTGCTCTGCGCCGCAGGGATCTTCGGCGTAGCTCAGCACATCCTGCATCCCTTTACACAGCGCTATCGCCTCATCCAGCAGCCAGGCCCCATTGGGGTCAACTGTAATGCGCGCATCGGGAAAGCGCTGCTTGAGCGCTGCCGCCGTGGCGATCTCCTGCTCACCCGGCAGCACGCCACCTTTGAGTTTGAAATCTTTAAAGCCGTACCTATCCTGTGCCGCCTCAGCCAGCCGCACCACGGCATCGCTGCTTAGCGCTTCCTGATGGCGCAGGTGATACCAGTCGTGACTGGCCTGCTCACCCGTGAGATAGGGCAGATCGGTTTTGCGCCGATCGCCGAGATAGAACAGATAGCCCAGCACCGTCACTTCATCACGCTGTTTGCCCGGCCCCAGCAGCTCAGCCACCGGGACGCCCAGACACTGTCCCAGCAGATCGAGCAGCGCCGCTTCGAGCGCGGCCACCGCATTGACGCGCAGCTCAAAAGTCCAGGCACCGTTGCCAAAAGTGGTGAAGTCAGCCGACTGATTCCCTTTGTGTACCTGCTGCACCAGACTGTTCATGCGGGCAATCTGCTGGCCTAAAACCCGCGGAATCGCCTCCACCAGCGTCTGATAGATGGTGTCACCGCCGGGCGCTTCACCCACGCCGGTGTGGCCGGCGCTGTCGGTGAGGACCACAATGTTGCGGGTAAAACAGGCGTTGTGGGCACCGCCAATATTAAGCAGCATGCTGTCGTAACCGGCGACCGGGATAACCCGCATCTCCGTGATTACCGGGGAACTTTGCGTATTCATGATGCATCCTTACCGTGCCAGGATTTCAGTTCGACACGTTTGATATCACCGGCAATCACCAGGAAGCTGAATGCCGCAACAAAGGCATGAATGCCGACATAGACCAGTGCACCTTCAAAGGAACCACTGGTGGCGATGATGTAGCCGATAGCAATGGGGGTCACGATGCCGGAGAAGTTACCGAACATGTTAAACAGGCCGCCGCTGAGTCCGCTGATCTCTTTCGGTGCGGTATCCGCCATCACCGCCCAGCCCAGCGCACCAATGCCTTTACCAAAGAACGCCAGTGCCATAAAGAACACCACCACCCATTCGGTCTCGGTGTAGTTACACATCACCATCGAAATAGAGAGCAGCATGCCGAGCACGATCGGCGTTTTACGCGCGATATTCAGCGAGCCGGTTTTACGCATCAGCCAGTCGGAGATGACTCCGCCCAGCACGCCGCCCAGGAAGCCGCACACTGCCGGAATCGAAGCAATAAAGCCCGCTTTCAGAATCGACATGCCGCGCGCCTGCACCAGATAGACCGGGAACCAGGTGATGAAAAAATAGGTTAAGGCGTTAACACAGTACTGACCGAGGTAGATACCCAGCATCATGCGTGACGTCAGCAGCTGCTTAATCTGGAACCACTTCTCGCTCCAGCTCACCTTGCGGGTATCCTTTTTGACATCCATGTTGATCAGCGCGCCGCCCTGCTCCATGTACTCCAGTTCAGCTTTGTTCACGCCGGGGTGATCGGTGGGATCGTGGATCACTTTCAGCCAGATAAAGCTGAGGATGATGCCCAGGCCACCCATGAACCAGAACACATGCGCCCAGCCCACTTCAGAGACCAGCCAGCCCATGATGGGTGCAAAGATCACGGTGGCGAAGTATTGCGCGGAGTTGAAGATCGCCACTGCCGTGCCGCGCTCCTGCGCCGGGAACCAGGCGGCTACAATCCGGCTGTTGCCGGGGAAGGAAGGCGCTTCAGCCAGACCCACCAGGAAACGCAGAATAAACAGCGACATGATGATGCCGAAGCCGCTGAAGATATCCACGAAGCCCTGCAGCAGCGTAAACAGCGACCAGGTAAAGATGCTCCAGAAGTAGACGCGTTTAGAGCCGAAGCGATCGAGCAGCCAGCCGCCCGGAATCTGGCCAATAACATACGCCCATGAGAAGGCAGAGAAGATATAGCCCAGTCCGACCGAATCGAGGCCGATATCTTTGGACATCGCGGAACCGGCAATCGAGATGGTTGCGCGGTCACCGTAGTTGAATGAGGTGACGATAAATAACATCACCACAATCCAGTAGCGGGCATTGGTGCGCTTCTGCACCGTTTCCGCGGTCTGGCTGAAACTATTCATGATGCACTCCTGAAATATAGCGTGAGCTACATTCGCTCTGACTGCATACACATCGCGTTGGGTATCAGAGAGAAGTTGGGTTAAACACGGCGATCTTTTTGTTGTGGCAAACCTTTATTTATCCATCTGCGAGGTGGCAGCCAATGCGCTTCTGCGACCTCTGCGGATGAGTAATACGTCGTGACAGATAACCTGACTTTGGCTAACGGAACCCAGTATAAGAACAGCCTGAAGCGAGCACATTGGCACATCGCCCTGGAATAACCTCAGTGCAGAAGTGATTGTCTGGCGGATGCACAAAACCCTGCGGGATGGCTCACGAAAGCGGCAAATAACCGAGTGAAAACCGCCGCAGGTAACGCTTTCCCCCGCTGTTTGTGAGGCTCTTCACTTGCTTCTGGATAATCGCCCCAAATCGATAAGGCGAATTGTCTCAATGGTGGTCATTTGCACAATGCGCGCCCTGCTCCGCCTCCCTATACTGAAGCTGGCAAACAAACGTGTGACAGGTCAGAACATTACAGCGTGCCGCACAAGTACGGCACGACAGACGGGAAGGTGAGCGATGTACCCCAAAACAGATGAACAACCGCTCTATATCAAAGTCCATGAGCACGACAATGTGGCGATAGTGGTTAACAGCCTGGGCCTGCCGGCTGGCACGCAGTTTGCGGATGGCCTGACACTCACGGAGCATGTGCCACAGGGTCACAAAGTCGCGCTGCGCGCGATTAACCAGGGTGCAGAGATCGTGCGTTACGGCGAAGTCATCGGCTATGCATTACGGGATATTGCCCAGGGCAGCTGGATTGATGAGTCGCTGGTCGCGTTGCCGGAAGCGCCTCCGCTGGCGAGTCTGCCGTTAGCCACGCAGGTTCCGCCTGAATTGCCGCCGCTGGAAGGCTATACCTTTGAAGGTTATCGCAATGCGGATGGCAGCGTCGGCACGCGTAACCTGCTCGGCATCACCACCAGCGTCCACTGCGTGGCCGGTGTGGTGGATCATGTCGTACAGATCATTGAACGGGATTTACTGCCGCGCTACCCGAATGTGGATGGCGTAGTCGCGCTCAATCACCTTTATGGCTGTGGCGTGGCGATTAATGCACCTGCGGCGGTGGTGCCGATTCGCACCATTCATAACCTGGCGCTGAATGCCAATTTCGGTGGCGAAGTGATGATCGTCAGCCTGGGCTGTGAGAAGTTACAGCCGGAGCGTCTGCTGACCGGCACGCCCGACGTGCAGGCGATTTCGCTGGACGATCATGACATTGTGCGCCTGCAGGATGAGAAGCTGGTCGGTTTTGGGGCGATGGTAAATGAGATTCTGCAGGTAGCGGAGCGCCATCTCCAGCGGCTGAATCAGCGCCAGCGCGAAACCTGTTCTGCTGCAGAACTGATTGTCGGCATGCAGTGCGGTGGCAGCGATGCATTCTCAGGCGTAACGGCGAATCCGGCAGTGGGTTTCGCGTCTGATTTGCTGGTGCGCTGCGGTGCGACGGTGATGTTTTCGGAAGTCACTGAAGTGCGTGATGCGATTCACCTGCTGACGCCGCGGGTGATTAATCAGGAAGTCGGTAAGCGCTTACTGGAGGAGATGGCCTGGTATGACAACTACCTCGACCAGGGCCAGACCGATCGCAGCGCGAATCCGTCGCCGGGCAATAAAAAAGGCGGTCTGGCGAACGTGGTGGAAAAAGCGCTGGGATCGATCGCCAAATCGGGGCGCAGCGCCATTGTCGAAGTGCTCTCGCCCGGTCAGCGACCTACGCGACGTGGCCTGATCTACGCGGCGACGCCCGCCAGCGATTTTGTCTGCGGTACGCAGCAGCTGGCATCCGGTATCACGCTGCAGGTGTTTACTACCGGCCGCGGAACGCCCTACGGTCTGGCTGCGATTCCGGTCATCAAGATGGCAACGCGCAATGCGCTGGCCGAGCGCTGGCACGATCTGATGGATATTAATGCCGGCACGATTGCGACCGGTGAAGAGAGTATTGAGCAGGTGGGCTGGCGATTGTTTGAGTTGATTCTGGATATTGCCAGTGGCAGGAAGCAGACCTGGTCCGATCGCTGGGGCATCCGTAATCAGCTGGCGGTGTTTAACCCGGCACCGGTGACCTGATATCGCATGCCAGGCTTATCCTTATGCTGCGATAAGCCTGGCGTTGCCATCAGAGCTGCGCGCCCCAGGCTTCAACCCACGGAGAGGTCACCGCTTCCGGCTCAGGATTTTCGGTGGCATCAACCAGTAACACCTCACCGACCCGCTGTGCGCCCTGCTCCTGCAGCAGCGCATCGAAAGTTTTACCCGCGCCACAAAAATGGTCATAACTGCTGTCACCCAGCGCAATCACGCCATAGCGCAACGCAGGCTGATGACCGAGCTTATCTTTAACCGCATGGAACAGGCATGAAATCGTATCCGGAAAATCGCCCTGTCCGGTGGTTGAGGTGACAATTAACGCCACGTCGCTGGCATAGTTCTGCCAGTCTGCCAGCGTCGGATCGTCAAACACGGTGACGCTATGACCCTGCTGCTGCAGAAGGGGCTCTGCTTCTTCCGCTACCAGCAGCGCATTGCCGTATACCGTCCCTACAAAAATGCCAATCTTTGCCATCTGCTTTCTCCCTTATTCTGAAACGTTATCCTGTCCTGGCGCTGCGTTAAACTCAACCCGCGGCACCTCAGGAATGCGATCCTGCCAGCCAAACTGGTTCATCACGTTCTGCCAGACGCCATCCAGCCCGGCACGGATCAGTAAAGGTTCACCGGTCACCGGATGGGTGAGTGCCAGGCTGCTGGCGTGCAGCATCAGCCGGTTAGCGCCAAAGTGTTCAGCGGCACCCCGGTTCTGGCGCAGATCGCCGTGCGCCGAATCGCCAATAATCGGATGACGCAGGTGCGACATATGACGACGCAGTTGATGTTTGCGGCCGGTTTTAGGGGCCATTTCGACCAGGCTGTAACGCGAAGTAGGATAGCGGCCAATGCCGACCGGCATCTCGACCGTCGCCAGTGACTGATAATCGGTGACGGCGGGCTGTGCGGTGCGCGCTTCAGTGGCGTGCCTGTCAGCAATTTTATCCAGCTCTTCCACCAGCGGATAGTCGAGCGTTCCGCTGCTCTCCAGCCAGCCGCGTACCACGGCATGATAGGTTTTCTGCATCTGATGCTGTTCGAACTGCAGGGAAAGCAGACGACCGGCTTCGCTTGAAAGCCCCATCAGCAGTACGCCTGAGGTGGGTTTGTCCAGGCGATGCGCGGTAAACACATGCTGTCCAATCTGGTCGCGAACGGTCTGCATCACAAACACGGTTTCATGGCGATCCAGCCAGCTGCGGTGAACCAGCCAGCCGCTGGGCTTGTTGACGGCAACCAGCCACTCATCCTGATAGAGTATCTCCAGCATCAGTGGGCTGCATCCTTGATTAACGCGTCAAGCTGACGCAGGGTCAGCAGCAGCGGCGCAATACCGGGCTGGTCAGGCACCAGCGCCACCTCGTAGTAGGGAGCAACCGCAAAATTTTGCGGTAACGGATGCTGAGCCGCAATCAGGGCATGCATCCGCGGGACCAGCACCCACTGGAGCCACTGCAGCGGCTCCAGTGTATCCAGGCAAAAGGGTTCACGGCTCTCGAGCGCGTCTTCGGCCGGAGGGGTACTCTGCCAGAAATGGTACTCACGCATCACCGCTTCCAGTTGCTCCAGCCGTTGCGTAATCAATTGTTCAGGCGTCATGCGCCACCTCCGGCAAGCAGTCAAAAATGGGCGGCAAGCATATCACTTGTTGGCACAGGCACAAAAAAAGGGAGCACTGTATAAACAGTGCTCCCGGTTCGTTTGCAGCCATCCTGCTACGTTTTTGCTCCCTGCTCTTCCATGACAACTTGTCCAGTGCGAACTCCTGTCGCGCATCGTCCTGATGTATCCTTAGCATCCTGGCCCACCACCTCTTCTGAGGGGGTTCTCATTCTCCATCCTGGAGGTGTCCCTTGCTCACTCCTGAGCGATCCTGTTTCATCCTGAAACCTTCCGTGTGCCGTAAGCTCCGTTACGTTCCTGCCTCATGGCTTATCATCATCCTGACGATATCTGTTTCCTGAGCATCCTGCAGTGGGAAACATTTTGACAGAACTCGTTACGCGCACAAGGTACTTACAGCGAAACTTTACGAAATGTGCTGCACAAATTCAGATTAACGCCATTAAGTTGATGATTCACAATATTTTTACATCACGGCCTTCCGGATGTCTCAACTGTTATATGGCGATCTCTCACAGTATATGTAAGAGATGTCTCACAAGCCAGGCGGCAAATCACTGCAATTCAGATGATAACCGGTTGTAATGACTTAAGAAATATCTCAAGACTTTCTGCCAGTACCACGCGCTGTTTACGACCAGGCTGCTCCAGAATTACTTCGCCGCTGAGATTAGACAGGGAGATGATCTCCTCCTCTGAATCGGTGGTGGCAATGAATAGCGTAGGCGACTGTCTGAGGCGGCGCTGCATCACCAGATGCCCAATCAGATTCTCCTGTAATCGCAGGAAATCCTCTTCACTCCACACCTGCAAAAGGGTCAGCTGATTCTCGCCAAAACGGGCCTGCATATCGCCGGCAAACTGCGTGGTATAGAACGCCGTGATCGGCGGCTGAAGCTGGATGTCGACCGCCCGCTCAATCGCATCCAGCGTCGTTGGCAGACTAAACGGCTGCGGCTGCCAGACGACCCGCTGCTCGCGATCTTCCAGTGCACAGGGCGAAGGAACGCCATAGAGATCGCTGCTGGCCGGCCCATGTCCCGCCTGCTGAAGCCAGTGCTGGCAGTATCGGGTGGTAAAGTCGCGCAACGCGGCGGCAGTTTGCTGCATCATTCATATTCTCACTTCTGATAGGTTACACTTAGCCACTTTGATTAATTTTGGTGGTAACCGCAATGACTACTCACGAACAGGATCAGGCGCTCAGTAACCTGACGCTGGGCAAACCCACAGCCTATCACGATCGGTATGACAACAGCTTACTGCAGGCGGTGCCGCGCAGCCTGAACCGTGAACCGCTTGGCCTGTTTCCCGACAGTCTGCCCTTTACCGGCAGCGATATCTGGACCCTGTATGAACTCTCGTGGCTCAACAGCAAAGGTCTGCCACAGGTTGCCGTTGGCGAAGTGGTGCTGGATGCGCAAAGCCGTAATCTTATCGAGTCGAAAAGCTTCAAGCTCTACCTGAACAGTTTCAATCAGACCCGCTTTGCCGACTGGGGTGAGGTTCGTCAGACGCTGGAGCGGGATCTGAGTGCCTGTGCTGAAGGGGAAGCGCGGGTCGCGTTGTTCCGTCTCAATGAAATAGAAGGTCAGCCGATTGGTCATTTTGAGGGTTGCTGCATTGATGAGCAGGATATCGCCATAGAGGATTACCGCTTCAATGCTGACTATCTGGCGGATGCCGCAGGCAGCGAAATCGTTGAAGAGACGCTGGTCAGCCATCTGCTCAAGTCGAACTGCCTGATTACCAACCAGCCCGACTGGGGCTCGGTGATGATCCGCTATAAAGGCCCGCGTATCGCGCGTGAAGCACTGCTGCGCTATCTGGTCTCATTCCGTCAGCACAACGAATTTCACGAGCAGTGTGTTGAACGCATCTTTAATGATGTGATGCGATTCTGCCATCCGGAAGCGCTGACCGTTTATGCGCGCTACACCCGTCGCGGCGGGCTGGATATTAACCCGTGGCGCACCAATGTGCCCTTCTCGCCCGGTTTTTCGCGGCTGGTCCGTCAGTAGTTTGCGAGACTTCTCTCAGGCTGGGCGCCGTAAGCGCAGTTCCGCTTGAGCTGTGCGGGCCGACAAGGCTACTCTGGTGAAGGCGGCAATCTGCGGGTTGCCGACCAGGGATTTTCGTCACTGCCATTGCAGTGCCAATCAGCACCCAGGCGGGTGCAAAGGAGTTCATTTGATTACCCATATCAGCCCACTTGGCTCAATGGATCTGCTCTCGCAGCTGGAAGTCGACATGCTCAAGCGCACAGCCAGCAGCGACCTCTACCAGCTGTTTCGCAATTGCTCTCTGGCCGTGCTTAACTCCGGCAGCCAGACTGACAGCAGCCACGAACTGCTCTCCCGCTTTGAGAATTTCGACATCAACGTGCTGCGCCAGGAGCGCGGCGTCAAACTGGAACTGATCAATCCGCCGGAAGAGGCGTTCGTGGATGGCCGCATCATCCGCTCACTGCAGGCTAACCTGTTTGCGGTGCTGCGTGATATCCTGTTTGTCAGCGGCCAGCTCAACATACCGGGCCGGTTAAGTGCAGCCGAAGAGAATGATTCCGCCACCATTACCAACACGGTGTTTTCCATTCTGCGTAATGCGCGGGCTCTGCATATCGGCGAGTATCCCAACACCGTAGTCTGCTGGGGTGGTCACTCAATCAACGCCGTTGAGTATCAGTATTGCCGCAATGTCGGTACGCAGCTTGGACTGCGTGAGCTGAATATCTGTACCGGCTGCGGGCCGGGCGTGATGGAAGCGCCGATGAAAGGCGCAGCAGTTGGCCATGCTCAGCAGCGCTATCGCGACAGCCGCTTTATTGGCCTCACCGAACCCTCAATCATTGCAGCTGAACCGCCGAATCCACTGGTGAATGAGCTGATCATCATGCCGGACATTGAAAAACGTCTGGAAGCGTTTGTGCGCATCGCCCACGGCATCATCATTTTCCCTGGCGGCGTCGGTACGGCTGAAGAGCTGCTCTATCTGCTGGGCATCCTGATGAATCCGCAGAACAACAATCAGGTGTTGCCGCTGATTCTGACCGGGCCGAAAGAGAGCGCCGATTACTTCCGCGTGCTGGATGATTTCATCGTTAACACACTGGGTGAACAGGCACGTAAGCATTACCAGATCATCATTGATGACGCGGCAGAAGTGGCGCGTCTGATGAAGAAAGCGATGCCGCAGGTGAAAGAGAATCGTCGTGAAACCGGCGATGCGTACAGCTTTAACTGGTCGATTCGCATTGAGCCCGATCTGCAGGTGCCGTTCATGCCAAGCCATGAAAATATGGCCAATCTCAATCTCTATACCAATCAGCCTCCCGAGAAGCTGGCTGCCGACCTGCGACGCGCCTTCTCAGGTATCGTCGCCGGTAATGTCAAAGAGATGGGCATCCGCGAAATCCGCGAGAAGGGACGCTACAGACTGCATGGCGATCCCGACATCATGCACCGCATGGATGAGCTGCTACAGGGATTCGTTGCCCAGCAACGCATGAAACTGCCAGGCACCGCCTACATCCCCTGCTACGAAATTATCAAATAACCCAGGAGGCAGCCTCCGGGCTGCCGATACGCTCATGGCTCTTCATCTTGTTATTGTTGACGCGCTGAATCTGATTCGCCGTCTGCATGCGGTACAGGGCTCACCCTGTGTCGACGGCTGCGTGGCTGCGCTGCGCCAGGTACTGGGTCACGCCCGTCCGACTCACGCTGTCGCAGTATTTGATGGCGAGGCACGTCATCAGGGCTGGCGACATCAGCTGCTGCCCGATTACAAAAGCGGTCGCCCGCCGATGCCAGACGATTTACAGGCAGAGATGCCGGCGTTGCAGGAGGCCTTTCGTTCGGCAGGTGTAAGCTGCTGGATAGCGGGCGAGGATGAGGCAGATGATTTAGCGGCGACGCTGGCGGTGAAAATGGCACAGGCCGGACACCAGGCCACCATCGTGTCCACCGACAAAGGTTACTGTCAGCTGCTGGCCCCCGAAATCCGCATCCGCGACTACTTCCAGAAACGCTGGCTCGATCTGCCTTTTATCGAGGCTGAATTTGGCGTTGCACCCCAGTTACTTCCCGACTACTGGGGATTATGCGGCATCAGCAGCAGTAAAATTCCAGGCATCACCGGCATCGGCCCGAAAAGCGCGAAACAGCTGCTGGCAGAGTTTCATACGCTTGAAGGAATCTATCAGCAACTGGATAAGGTGCCCGCCAAATGGCAGGAAAAGCTCGCAGAAGGTCAGCAGATGGCTGAGATCAGCCGTCAGGTAGCCACGCTAAAGCGGGATCTGGTATTGCAGGGCAATCTGAATACGCTGCGTTATACCGGCTGAGTGCAGTTGCACTCAGCCCGGCGATTAACGTTCGTCGCGACGGCCACCGGTCGCTGCCCACATACGACGCACATGTACCGTTACCTCTTCGCGGTCATGATAAAGCTGGCGGGCACGAATCTGCACGTTGATGCCATTCTCATCAAAGCGCTCCTGCATCATGGCCAGATTCTGCGTCACCTCTTCATAACGCTTTTTCATCGGCAGCTTCAGGTTGAAGATGGCTTCACGGCACCAGCCGTTAACCAGCCAGTCGGTCATCAGGTTAGCCACACGCACCGGCTTTTCGACCATGTCACACACCAGCCAGCTGATATTGGTGCGGGGTGGACGGAATTTAAACCCATCGGCTTTCTCGTGCATGACCTGGCCGGTATCCATCAGACTCGGGGCCATCGGTCCGTTGTCCACCGCATAAACCATCATGCTGCGCTGGACCAGCTGATAGGTCCAGCCGCCCGGGCAGGCGCCGAGATCCACGGCGTACATGCCGCTGGCTAAACGCTCATCCCACTCATCCGCAGGAATAAAGACGTGGAACGCCTCTTCCAGCTTGAGGGTCGAGCGGCTTGGTGCATCGGAGGGGAACTTAAGCCGTGGAATACCCATGTAAAACGGCGAGCTGTTTTCCCGGATCGAGTAGCCGACGTAACAGGTACCTGGCGCAATGAAAAACACATGCACCACAGGGCGTTTCGGACTTTCATAGTTCAGCAGAATCTTGCTTTCACGCAGTGCTGAACGCAGCGGCACGGTGAACTTACGGCAGAATTTGGTCAGCTCTTTGGCTTCGTTCGTGTCCGGCACTTCAACACGCAGCTCGCCGCCCTTCTCCACCACGCCGGTCAGCATGCCGACGATCGGGGTGATGCGATCTTCCTGCGGCAGGTCACGCAGCATTTCACCGACAACCAGCATCTGCCGGGCAAAGATCAGCTCGTCAAACGGTAACTCACGCGCCAGACGCTCAGCATCTTCAAACTGATAGCACTCAAACAGCACGTAGCCGGAGTCATCTTTAACCCGCGGAAAGCCGTAGATTTCACGTTCCGCTGCTTTGGCACTGATTTCTGCCGCACACTCTTTTTCAAAACCGGGACGACAATAGAGTAAAACTTTATTCATGGCGTTCTGCCTTTCGTTTAAGACGCAGCGCGCCAATCAACATCAATACCCAACCGGCGAGGAAACAGATCCCGCCTACCGGTGTGATAAAAACCCAAAACTTCAGATGTGACAGCGCCAGACAATAGAGGCTGCCACTGAACAGTACGGTGCCGAGCGCCATCAGCGCACTGCTCCAGTAAAACCAGATATTGGCGCGGCGTAACATCGCGGCACCCAGTCCCATCACCGCTAACGTGTGATAAGCCTGATATTCCAGCCCGGTATGAATCCAGGCCATCTCAGCCGCACCCAGCGACTGACTTAAAACGTGGGCACCAAATGCGCCAAAAGCCACCAGCAGAAAGCCGCTGATAGCCGCAAAAACAAACATGGCACGACTGGACATTAACCTATCCTCAGGATGTTTTTGCATCGTAATGCAAATAAATCAAGATGTTATTGTTGATAGCGAAAGCGGAATTTTTCTTGTTCGGTTGCAGCTTTTTCCAGGATCCACTGTCGGAAGGCGGCTATTTTACCCAGTTCTGCCTGACTGTCATGACAAACCAGATAAAAAGCGTTTTTACTGACTAATACATCATTAAAGGGGCAGATTAATCGCCCGGCCTCTATTTCGCTCTGCGCCATGACGTTGTTGGCCAGCGCCACGCCCTGACCATGAATTGCCGCCTGCAACACCATGGCGCTGTGGCTGAAGATCGGCCCCTGCTGCACGTTGATATGCTGTAAACCCAGCTGGCGGATATACGATTGCCAGTCACGGCGGGAGGCGTCATGCAGCAGGGTAAAGCGTGAGAGGTCCATTGGTGTTTTCAGCGGATTATCACCGGTCATCAGTGATGGCGAACAGACCGGCAGCAGATATTCGGCATAGAGTTTTTCAACCCGCAGGCCGGGCCAGTTGCCGCGTCCGTAGAAAATTGCCACGTCGACATCGTCGGCCAGTTTCTCTTCATCGCGGTCAACGGCCTGGATACGTACGTCGATTCCCGGATAAGCCATATTAAAGCTGGAGAGGCGGGGAACCAGCCACTGAATAGCAAAGCTCGGCAGTAAACTGACGGTCAGCGCGCCCTTTGCACTGCGCGCCTGTAGTTTGCGGGTCGCTTCGTTAATTGCCGAGAAAATCTCTTTGATGTCGAGATAGTAGCTTTGCCCTTCTTCGGTCAGTAACAGCGAACGATTCCTCCGGCGAAACAGCTTTAACCCCAGAAAATCTTCCAGAGATTTAATCTGATGGCTTACGGCAGCCTGGGTGACAAACAGCTCTTCAGCGGCTTTGGTAAAGCTTAAATGGCGCGCAGCGGCATCAAAAACCCGCAGTGCGTTAAGAGGAGGAAGGCGTTTCGACATGGTTTTCCGTATCCGGATCGGCGAAAAATACGCAGGCTTATACAAAGCGTTTACGTATTAGAATTTTTAATCCGAGGCATTATAATTTGTCCGTTGAGGAACCTCCAGCAAATACCTATAGTTGCCGCACTTCCTGAGCCGGAACGAAAAGTTTTTAGATTTGTGAGTGAGTTCGCAGATTTTCTGAAAGCTTTTGGCTTGAGGTCGTGATGTTGTGTTTGCAATTTTTGATCCGACGATTGCGGATCGAACTCTTAATTCCTGTAGATTTACCCTGTCTGTCCATAGTGATTTTTAAATAGCACCGCAAATTGCGGTGCTTTTTTTTTGCTGCTTACTTTGACTCGACCATCTCTTTGACATCAGAGCGATTGATCTGCTGCTCGTTGCCATTCGCATCTTTATAGCTGATCATGCCGGTATCGTTATCAACTTTAGGCTTGCCGGCAGCCACGATGGTACGACCATCGTTGGTATGCATGACATAATTGCTTGAACAGGCACTCAGGGTAAAAGCCAGAGTACACACGGCCAGGACTGCGGTAAGTTTTTTCATCTGCTATCTCCTTGTAGATTGATTGCATCAAACCACCCGCGTTACGCTAACCAGAGGCAGCCGATAAGTGAGATCGACTATTAAACGTCCGATCGTTATGCGGGTTTGGTTCAAACCTTGCAATATTCAGCATAACGCGCTTTTCCAGCTTTGCCAGACGCAGACCATTCTTTCAGTGTGGTCCTAATTTTTCTTATCATGGACCCGGCATGACCGCATTTAATCCCACCGCATTCCGCCAGCAGTTTCCCGCGCTCGCCGACGCCGGCGTCTACCTCGACAGCGCCGCAACCACGCTGAAACCGCAGGCCGTGATTGACAGCACGCAGCAGTTTTACAGCCTCAGCGCGGGTACGGTTCATCGCAGCCAGTTTGCTGCGGCGCAGGCCTTAACCCAGCGCTATGAGCAGGCGCGCAATCAGGTTGCCCGCTGGGTTAACGCCGCGGACGATCGAGAGATTGTCTGGACGCGTGGCACCACCGAAGCGATAAACCTGGTGGCGAACAGCTGGCTGCGTCCGCGCCTGCAGCCCGGTGATGAGATCGTGGTGAGTGAGGCTGAGCACCACGCCAACCTGGTTCCCTGGCTAATGGCTGCGCAGGCGTGCGGTGCCCGCGTCGTAAAATGGCCGTTAGGGCCAGATCGTCTGCCCGATATCAGCCTGTTACCCGCTCTGCTTAACAGCCGCACCCGCCTGCTGGCTGTAGGTCAGATGTCGAACGTCACCGGGGGATGCCCCGATCTCGCACAGGCGATTTCACTGGCACATGCCGTGGACGCGAAAGTGATGGTCGATGGCGCGCAGGGGGTGGTGCACTGC
This sequence comes from Pantoea sp. SM3640, assembly GCF_015654165.1. Classification (NCBI taxonomy): domain Bacteria; kingdom Pseudomonadati; phylum Pseudomonadota; class Gammaproteobacteria; order Enterobacterales; family Erwiniaceae; genus Pantoea; species Pantoea sp. SM3640. The sequence goes on along the minus strand of NZ_CP064872.1, from coordinate 631,086 downwards.
CCGCCTGACGTACAGGCGCTGGATATCGACTTTTACGCTTTTTCCGGCCATAAAATTTACGGCCCGATGGGCATTGGCGCGTTATATGGCAAAGCGGAGCTGCTGGAGGCGATGGTGCCCTGGCAGGGCGGCGGTAAGATGATCACGGATGTCGACTTCAATGGTTTCACGCCGCAGCCGGTACCGTGGCGTTTTGAGGCTGGCACCCCGAATGTGGCTGGGGTGGTGGGATTGAGTGCGGCACTGAGCTGGCTGGCGCAGTACGATCTGCCCGAAGCCGAGCGCTGGAGTCAGCAGCTTGCCTCGCTGGCGGAAGAGCAACTGGCAGAACTGCCCGGCTTTCGCAGCTTCCGCTGTGGCAATGCCAGCCTGCTGGCCTTTGAATTCGCAGGTCTGCATCACAGTGACCTGGTAACGCTGCTGGCCGAGCAGGGAATCGCACTGCGCGCCGGTCAGCATTGCGCGCAGCCCTTGCTGGCGGCGCTGGGCGTCAGTGGCACGCTGCGCGCCTCTTTTGCACCCTATAATAATCTGCAGGATGTTGATGCGCTGGTGCGCGCCATGAAGAGCGCCATCGCGCTGTTATCGGAGTTTTGATTATGTGTTCATCGCGGTTAGCGCCACACCCGTTTGGCGAACAGATTACCGTTGCCAGTCTGAAAGAGAGCTTTGGCCGCTTTCATCAGTGGGAAGATCGTTATCGTCAGCTAATCCAGCTGAGCCGCCAGTTACCTGCCTTGCCGGAGGAACTGAAAACAGCGGAAATTGAACTGAGCGGGTGTGAAAACCGGGTCTGGCTGGGCAGCCAGCTGTGTGAGGATGGCTCACTGCATTTCTATGGTGACAGTGAAGGACGGATCGTGCGCGGCCTGCTGGCCGTGCTGCTGACCGCCGTTGAGGGCCAGACGCCGCAGCAATTACTGGCCACCGATCCCTTAACCCTGTTTGATGAGCTGGGGCTGCGCGCCCAGCTCAGCGCCTCACGCAGCAGCGGCCTGCAGGCGCTGGCTGCTGCGGTAGAGCATGCCGCGCGTCAGGCGCTGACCGCATCCTGACGGGCGGCGCGTGCCAGAAACTTCTTCAGCGCATGCGAAACGGCCACAAAGCCGAACGTCGCGGTCACCATGGTGGCCGCGCCAAAGCCGGATGTGCAATCCATTCTCTTCGGACCCTCTGCGGTGCTGCGTGAAGCACAAACGCTGCCGTCGGCCTGCGGATAGACCAGCGCTTCGGTAGAAAAAACGCAGTCGATGCCAAGTTTGCCCTTGCTGCTTTTCACCACCCCCAGGCTTTTCAGGCGTTCGCGCAGCTTCGCCGCCAGCGGATCCTGAATGGTTTTCGCCAGATCGGCGACCTGGATCTGGGTCGGATCAATCTGTCCGCCCGCGCCACCGGTGGTGATCAGCGGGATCTTATTCCGGCGACACCAGGCGATCAGCGCCGCTTTAGGGCGCACGCTGTCGATCGCGTCGATCACATAGTCGAAACCGGCGGCCATCAGTTCGGCGGTGTTCTCGGGCGTAATAAAGTCATCAATGCAGATCACGTCGCAGTCCGGATTGATCGCCCGTAGCCGCTCCGCCATCACCTCCGTTTTGGCTTTGCCGACGTTGCCCTGCAGCGCATGAAGCTGTCGATTGGTGTTGGTAATGCAGACATCATCCATATCTATCAGGGTGATTTTACCAATGCCGGTGCGCACCAGCGCTTCCGCTGCCCAGGAACCCACGCCGCCAATACCAATGACGCAGAAGTGTGCGTCAGCAAAACGTTGCAGCGCATCCTGGCCATAGAGACGCGCCGTGCCGCCAAAGCGCTGATGCCAGGCGTCATTTAACACTTTCATAGTTGAACCTGTTACGTCGTGCGGGCCCGTAGGCCCGCAGAGAAGACATTAGTTAGCGCCGAGAAGCAGTGAACCATTATTACCGTTTTGCGGGCTGGAGAACAGCGGCTGTCCGACACCCGGTGCGGCTTTGATTACCCAGACGCGTCCGTAGTGATTATAGAAGCCCGCCAGATGCGCGGCATCCGGGCCGATACCCTGATAGATATCAAAGTGTTGTCCCTTAATCGCGCCACCCACATCGAGCGCCACCATCAGGCGCATCTCATATTTGCCGTTGAATTTGCCCTTCTCATTCAACTGCGGCACTTCTGCCAGCAGCACCGTGCCCGCCGGAATAATTGAGCGGTCAGAAGCCACCGAGGCTTTCGCTACCAGCGGAACGGCGCTGGCACCGCGCACCGGCGTAAACGGCTCAGCCTTAAAGAAGACGAATGACGGGTTGGTTTCCAGCAGCGCACGCACTTCCTGCGGTGAGTGCTCCTGCGCCCACTGGCGAATCGCCTGCATCGACATATCTTCGCGCTTCACTTCACCACGGTCGATCAGCTCTTTACCAATACTGTGGTAGCCCCAGCCATTTTTACCGGCGTAACCAAAGAAGGTCATCGGGCGGCCATCGCCAAAGTCGACGTAACCACTGCCCTGCACATCCATCATGAAGTTATCAATCAGCGAGTTGCTGTAGGCAATGACGTAGCGGTCATCAAGTCCGCCACTATAGATAGAGGCGCGGCTCGGTAATTTCTCTCCGCGTTTGCGCGGCGGCATACGGTAGATTGGATACTGGAATTCGCCCTGACGGGTGTAGCGCGCTTCCACGACCGGCGTGTAGTAACCGGTGAACTGCACATTACCGTAGTTATCCGTGCCCTCCATCTGCCAGGCATTCAGGCCATACTGGCGAAGCTGCCGGGTATCAGCACCCGCCATCAGCCAGCTTTCAATGGCGCTGTAAGTGCCGTTCTGACGACTATAAAGAGCGGATGAGGCGGACTGAATCTGGCGCACCTGATCGCCAAAGTCTTTGCCATTAACCGGCGCGCCTTTAGCATTGGGCTGATTCACCAGCGCCAGCGGCTGTTCCAGTTTGCCATCTTTATATTGCTGACCGCGATCGGTCGGTTTAGAGCTACAGGCCGCCAGCAGCGTGATTAACGCGCCAGTGAGTGCATACTTCACCCAATGTGATTTCATTCTCTTCTCTTTTTATAACTGTTCGCCCCGCGACGATAGCAAAGCCCCCGACAGAATGAAATGCATCCGCTTTGACGCAGCGCATATCAGTTCAATAATTAATCAGATGGCTGAATCCTTCAGCAACTGGCTGTTAATTTGGCTTTTATCTTTAAAAAGGGGTTGCATGAATTAGCGCGGAGAGTATAGTGCGCTTCCACGGACGCGGGGTGGAGCAGCCTGGTAGCTCGTCGGGCTCATAACCCGAAGGTCGTCGGTTCAAATCCGGCCCCCGCAACCAATACTTCTGCAGCGGTTTTACAGAAGTCACAGTGTGAGAAGTAAAAGTAATAGAAGCAATACGGACGCGGGGTGGAGCAGCCTGGTAGCTCGTCGGGCTCATAACCCGAAGGTCGTCGGTTCAAATCCGGCCCCCGCAACCAATACTTCTGCAGTTGTTTTACAGAAGTCACAATGTGAAATAAGTATGATACGGACGCGGGGTGGAGCAGCCTGGTAGCTCGTCGGGCTCATAACCCGAAGGTCGTCGGTTCAAATCCGGCCCCCGCAACCAATCATTTAAACACCTGAAAGGGTGTTTTTTTGTTTCTGACGTTCGCGAATTCCTCTTAAACCTCCCTCTCGCAGATAAATGCGCGGATAGCCGTGACTACCCGCACTCCTTTACCGATGGGCCAGTGCCGCCCCACTCTCTACATACGCTTTGATACCGTTCAGAATCGCCTCTGCCACCTGATGCTGATAGCGGGTGGTTCGCAGCTTCCGCTCCTCTTCCACATTACTGATGAACGCGGTTTCTACCAGGATTGACGGGATATCCGGGGCTTTCAGCACCGCAAAGCCAGCCTGATCCACGGTGCGTTTGTGCAGATGGTTGATGCGCCCCATACGATGCAGCACCTCTTTACCAAACTTCAGGCTGTCATGAATCGTCTGCCGCTGCACCATGTCGAACATGGTGTGATCAAGATAGCGGTCGCCGCTTTTGCTGACGCCGCCAATCAGGTCTGATTCATTCTGGGTCTGCGCCAGGAAACGGGCGGCGGCTGAAGTGGCACCGCTGGTGGATAAGGCAAATACCGAAGAGCCGCGTGCTGCCCGACTGGTAAACGCATCCGCATGAATAGACACAAAGAGATCGGCACGCTGTTTACGGGCTTTTGCGACCCGGACGCGCAGCGGAATAAAGACATCTTCATTGCGCGTCATATAGGCTTTCATATGGGGCTCTTTATCGATCAGCGCTTTGAGCCGCCGTCCGATCTTCAGCACAATATCTTTCTCGCGGGTCTTATATTTGCCGTGCGCGCCAGGATCTTCTCCACCGTGACCGGGATCGATCATAATGATAATCGGACGATCGCGTCCCGCTTTGCCGGGTAACGGCGCCTGCACCCCTTCATCCTTGTCCAGATCGCCCTGATTATAATCTTTCAGCAGAGCCAGCAGCGGATCGTCTTCCACATGGTTCTGGGTCGGATAGAGATCGACCACCAGCCGGTGATTGATCCCGGCGACCGGTGCCAGATTAAAGATCTTCGGTGCGACGTTGCGCTTCAGCTCCAGAACAACGCGCACCGTGTTGCTGTCGAACTGGCCGACCCGGGCATTTTTGATAAAGGGATCGTCGACCCGTACCTGCTTATCCACCCCTTTCAGGGCCGAATTAAGATGCAGGCCCTGAATATCTATGACGAGACGTTCGGGATTGCTCAGCGCAAACTGCTTGTATTTCAGCGCGACACTGGACTCCAGCGTCATGCGCGAATAGGTGGATGAGGGCCAGATACGCACCGCCACAATGTGGTTTTTTGCCGCCAGGCCTGTGCGGCTGACGCTCAACAGCAGTAAGGTGCCTGTCCCCTGTAAAAAACGTCTGCGTGAAAAATGGGAATTACCGTCTGACATGCCGCTCCAGCTGCTGTGTTATGTCTAAAAAAGCGCCAGTTAATCAAATGGCGGCGAAAACTTTATCCAATCCGCGAGATGATGTCACCCCGGAAACCCTAAATAATGCAGGCTGTTAGCGGCTTTGACACCCATAAAAACGTAAATTTTCGTCAGGATTAAGACTTGCAAAATCGGGCGTAAAAGCATAAAAATACAGAAAATACGAATAAACATTCACTGAGGGTTGGCCGTGAAGGAACGTAGTACCGAACTGGTTCAGGGTTTTCGCCATACCGTTCCCTATATCAATGCCCACCGGGGTAAAACCTTTGTCATCATGCTGGGTGGCGAAGCGATTGAGCATGAGAACTTCTCTGGCATCGTTAACGACATCGGCCTGCTGCACAGCCTGGGCATCCGCCTGGTGGTGGTTTATGGCGCACGGCCGCAGATAGACGCCAGCCTGGCTCAGCAGCAGCTGGAACCGGTTTATCATAAATTTACCCGGGTGACCGACGCGCAATCGCTGGAGTTAGTGAAGCAGGCTGCCGGTCGGTTGCAGTTAGATATCACTGCCCGCCTCTCAATGAGTCTTAACAATACCCCACTGCAGGGCGCGCATATCAATGTGGTCAGCGGCAACTTCATTATTTCGCAGCCGCTGGGCGTGGATGATGGCGTGGATTACTGCCACAGCGGGCGTATCCGTCGTATCGATGAAGAGGCGATTCATCGCCAGCTGGATAACGATGCCATCGTGCTGATGGGACCGGTGGCGGTCTCTGTGACCGGCGAGAGCTTTAATCTGACTTCAGAAGAAGTGGCTACCCAACTGGCGATTAAGCTCAAAGCCGAAAAATGATCGGCTTCTGCTCCGAGCAGGGTGTGCTGAACAGCGACGGTGAAATCATTTCCGAGCTGTTCCCGAACGATGCTCAGGCCCGCATCGACGAGATTGAAAAAGAAGGTGATTATCTTTCTGGCACGGTCCGCTTCCTGCGCGGTGCGGTGAAAGCCTGCCGCAGTGGCGTGCGCCGCAGCCATCTCATCAGCTACCAGGAAGATGGCGCACTGTTGCAGGAGCTCTTCTCACGCGACGGTATCGGTACGCAGATTGTGATGGAGTCGGCCGAGCAGATTCGTCGTGCCAATATCAACGACATCGGCGGTATCCTCGAACTGATCCGTCCGCTGGAGCAGCAGGGTATTCTGGTGCGTCGCTCACGCGAGCAGCTGGAGATGGAGATCGATAAATTCACGATTATTCAGCGTGACAATCTGACCATCGCCTGTGCCGCCCTCTATCCGTTTATGGATGAGAAGATTGGCGAGATGGCCTGTGTGGCGGTTCATCCTGACTATCGCAGCTCCTCACGCGGAGAAATGCTGCTGCAGCGCGTGGCATTACAGGCGAAGCAGATGGGACTGCAAAAGCTGTTTGTGTTAACCACGCGCAGCATCCACTGGTTCCAGGAGCGCGGCTTTACGCCGGTTGATATCGAGTCACTGCCCGAGAGTAAAAAAGAGATGTACAACTATCAGCGCCGTTCCAAGGTGCTGATGGCCGACCTCACCTGATTCAATCATGAAGGGACAGGCCACCTGGCGTGGACTGTCCCCCTTCTTCTCAGCCGGTTTCACCCAGTCGTTCCACCAGACCGCTGCGTCGCTGCGTCTGCAGCTGCACGGCGCGCTGAAATACGCCCGGTTCGCTGTAAATGGTCAGTTGCTTACGTGCGCGGGTAATCGCGGTATAGACCAGTTCTCGGGTCAGCACCGGCAGAAACTGCGTCGGCATCACCAGCGCAGTGTGGTCGAACTCCGACCCCTGCGATTTATGCACCGTCATCACCCAGGCCGTTTCATGTGAAGGTAACCGGCTCGGCTGGATCGCCTTGATTGACCCATCCGGCAGCGGGAAAAAGACCTTCAGGTTACCCTCTTCATCCCGCAGCGTAATGCCGATATCACCGTTAAACAGGCCGAGCGCACTGTCATTTCGGGTGATCATCACCGGACGCCCGGCATACCAGCGACTGCCGATACCAGGACGCCGGATGCGCTGCAGTTGCATCAGTCGCTGCTCAATACGCTGGTTCAGGCCCTGCACGCCAAATGGCCCGTCACGTAACGCACACAGCAGCTGATAACGGCCAAAGGCGGCAATCACCTCAGCAGGATCCGCCTGCTGTCGGATAAGCTGCAGGAAGGGCTGATAGCCCTGTGCGACCTCATCCAGCATCACCTGATACGCTTCCGCGCTGTTCAGCGTCTGGTAACTGACATCGTCATGGGCCGCAGCAAATACCGCCCTGACCTGCTCTGCATCACCAAGGTTGATCGCTTTTGCCAGTTGGCCGATGCCGGATGAAGCGTCAAAACGATAACTTTTTTGCAGCAGGCAGATGCTGTCGCGCACGACCGGTGCCTGTCCATCATCACTGCCCTGCAGCGTACAGCCGGTCAGCAGGGCGAGCTGTTCGGCCCGCGCCAGGCTGTAGCCGCTTTCCGTGCAGCGGCAGATATCGCCCAGCACCGCACCGGCTTCAACGGAGGCGAGCTGATCGCGGTCGCCCAGAAACACCACGCGGGCATGGGCAGGCAGCGCGGCGATCAGTTTTGCCATCATCGAGAGATCGACCATCGACGCTTCATCCACTACCAGCACATCAAGATGCAGTGGGTTACCGGCATGGTAGCGTAACCGCTGGGTATCGGGCTGTGCGCCCAGCAGACGATGCAGCGTGGTGGCTTCGGCGGGAAAACGCCGCCGCTCTTCGTCGCTGACCGCCAGATCCTGCAGCGCCCGGCCCAGCGACTCGGTCAGTCGCGCAGCGGCTTTGCCCGTCGGTGCTGCCAGCTGAATCCGCAGCGCGCCGGGATTCAGGCGAATCAGGGCAGCGAGGAGTTTCGCCACGGTGGTGGTTTTACCGGTGCCCGGCCCGCCGGAAATGACCGCCGTCTTGCGGGTCAGCGCCACGGCCGCAGCAATTTTCTGCCAGTTCTCCGGCTGGTCACCAAACAGACTGTTCAGCACGTCACCTGCGGCACGCATATCAAACGCGGTTTTCACGTCTTGCGCAGCAAAAAAGTCGGCGACCCGACCTTCACTGTGCCACAGCCGATGCAGATACAAACGCTGGTTGCTCAGCACCAGCGGCGTCACCCGACTGCCATCACTGACCGCCGACCAGTCTGCCATGCGTGATGGCCAGTCATCCGGCTTACCCGCTGCCTGCCAGATGGCCAGGGCCAGGGCAGGCTGACGCCCGGCAAACAGACTGTCTTCACAGAGGTTGCTCAGCGGCAGACAGACGTGACCTTCACCGGCCTCCGCGCTGACGCAGGCGGCCGCCAGCAGCAGCGCAGGTTGTGATTCTGTCGCCATCAGACGGGCAAACTGAATATCCAGCGGCCGCAGGAGACGCTTCTCAACCGCCTGCAGCAGCAGGCTCAGCATGTCACTCATAGCATCTCCCCGCTTTCACCAAACAGCGCATCAATCTCTTCCACAAAAGCTTCGGAAGGTCGGGTGGCAAAAATGCCGTTGTCCGGCGAGCTGCCATCCATCCCACGTAAAAACAGATAAAACACCCCACCAAAATGGTGCTGATACTCATAGTCCGGCAGGCGATGCTGCAGATAGCGATGCAGCGCCAGCGTATAGAGCTGATACTGCAGATCGTAGCGGTGGCCAATCATCGCCTGCGCCATCGCCTCGGGCGTATAAGCGGCGTGACTTTCCCCCAGCCAGTTCGATTTGTAATCCAGCAGATAATATTTCCCCTGCCAGCGGAAGACCAGATCGATAAAGCCCTTCAGCATGCCGCGCACCTGGCGGAAATCCAGCGGAGCGGCCTGCTGAGAGAGTGTATCGTGACGACGCAGCAGATCGTCAAGATCCGCCGCCGTCAGCAGATTGTTGATCGGCAGATAAAACTCCGTCTCGATGAGCCGTTCGCTGCTTTTGATTGCCGACAGCGTCAGCCCCTCGACGTTGAGCGGGGTATGTAACACCCGATCAATCCACTGTTCAATGACCGGTAACCAGCTCAGCGGGTAACCATTGTGCTGCAGCTGATCTTCCAGCCAGATGCGATCCGGCGGTTCGGTAAAGTCGATCGACTCAAACAGACCGTGCAGGAAGGTGCCGGGTGCCGCTCCGCGAGGAAAGTGATGCGGCGTCAGTGCCGCTTCTCCACCATTTTCTTCTTCGCCCGCTGCGTCGATATCGAAGTTAGGGAGAGCATCCAGCAGTGGCGAACTGTGATGCTGTTGAAGACCGGAGTAACTGGTTACCCGCCAGACATCCGCCAGGGCGCGGGTCACGTCGCGGCTGCTTAGCGCCTCATCACCCTGCTCAGCGTCCCGCCACATTTCGCCCGGCAGCAGATCTTCTTCAACCAGTGCAATCCCTTCACCGGTTAATGCATTGAGTCGCTGGCTGAGCTGCTGCGCATCGGCCGCCTGCCCCTGCTGCACCAGGTAGCCCAGTGCGCTCTTGTGGAGATCGCTTTCGCCCTCTTTTTTACGGGTGCCTTTGATCAGCGGTGCAATGCCAACGCTGCAGTGATAAACGGAACGGGTCAGCGCCACGTAGAGCAGACGCAGATCCTCTGCCAGACGCTCCTCTTCGGCCAGCGCCAGGCTCTGCGCATCACCCTGCACATCGAGCAGCGCCGTGAAGTTGTCGCGATCGTGATAGAGCGCGCTGGCCGCCTCGCGGAACCCGGCAGCAAACGGCAGCCAGACCAGCGGATACTGCAGCCCTTTTGATTTATGGATGGTGATGATCTGCACCAGATGGCGGTCGCTTTCCAGACGCAGCTGCTGGCTGGAGGCCTGGCTGTTTGGCCGGGCAATCTGCTGCGCCAGGAAGCGTACCAGCGCGTGCGGACTCTCCAGCTGCACCGAGGCCTCCTGCAGCAGTTCACCCAGATGCATCAGGTCAGTCAGGCGACGTTCACCGTTCTCCGAGGCCAGCATATTCTCCGCCAGTTGCCGCTTGATCATCACATCACGCAGCATCGGTAACACGCCGCGCTGATGCCACAGCTGCTGCCAGACGGCAAACTGCTCCACCAGCGCATCCCACTCGCGCTCATTCTGTGTCAGCGCGTCCAGCGTCGCCGCATCGATGGCAAAAATAGAGGTCGCCAGCGCGCTACGCAGCAGCCGTTCCTGTTCCGGTGCCTGTATCGCCTGCAGCAACCAGAGTAATTCGCGCGCTTCCGGCGTGGTATAGACGCTGTCCCGGCTGGAGAGATAGACCGACGGAATCGACAGTGCATTCAGCGCGTCGCGAATTAAGCCGGCCTCATTGCGACTGCGCACCAGCACAGTGATATCGGAAGCCCGCACTGGCTGCAGCGCCTCACCTTTACCCAGCCAGGCTCGTCCCTGCTGTCCTGCCACCAGCCAGCGGCTGATATCGGCGGCACACTGCTGCGCCATAAACTGCTGGTAGTCACTGTTGCCGACCCCCTCGCCAGGCTGCAGCCAGAAACGTAATGCCGGTTGCTGCTGCTCATCAAAAATCAGCTTCAGTGACTCGTTGGGCGCAGCAGGTTTCACCGGCAGAAAGGGAATCGCCGAAAACAGGAAAGGTGAATCGAGCTGAGAAAAAAGGCGGTTGACGCTCTCTACCATCTCAGGTGAAGAACGCCAGTTAGTATCCAGTGTGTAGTGAGCACTGACTTCGCTTCTGGCCCGCAGATAGGTAAAAATATCCGCGCCGCGAAACGCGTAGATTGCCTGCTTGGGATCGCCAATCAGAAACAGCGCCTGCTCCGGCTGATTAATATAGAGCGTGCGGAAGATGCGATACTGCTGTGGATCGGTATCCTGGAATTCATCAATCAGGGCCACCGGGAAACGCGCCCGGATGGTTTCTGCCAGCAACACGCCGCCGGGCTGCTGCAACGCCTCATCCAGTTTACTGAGCAGATCGTCAAAACCTAACAGCGCGCGTAACCGCTTTTCACGCTGTACCGTGGCACGCACATCGGTCAGCGCCTGCGCGATAATCACATCGCGCAGCGACAAGGGTTCTGCCAGAAACTGATCGATCGCCTCAAACAGCGAGTGTCGCGGAGCATCACCTTTTTTGGTTTTCTCATCCAGCACCTGCTGACCAAAGCGTTCCAGCTCTTTCGGCAGCTGATAATCCAGCGTCTCACTGCTGGCCCACTGCGTGACTTTTGCGACCCAGTTGGGTAGATGTTTACTGCTGTAGCTGCGCTTATCCACGCCAGAAGCACTGATCATGCCTTCAACATCGGCGCTAAGCGCCTGCCACTGCTGCTTGATGGCCTCAATGCGCGCCAGGTTACGGGCGTGACGTGATGCCAGCGTCTCATCGGCTGCGGGCGGACGTTTCAGGCTGGGTGATTCTCCCTGAAGCCAGGGGCGCAGCGTGGTCAGCAGGCTGTCGGGCCCGCTCCATTCTGCGGCAATGATCCGCGCGACATCCAGACTCAGTGGATAGCACTGACGACGCCAGAAGTCGGCAGTCGACTGTTTCAGCAGCGCCTGCTCATCTTCAATTAACTCCTGCTCAAACAGCATGCCCGATTCAAAGGCGTTGAGATTGAGCATCCGCTGACAGAAACCGTGAATAGTGAAGATAGCGGCTTCATCCATCTGCCGTTCAGCAGCCAGCAGTTGCGCGGCGGCCTGACTCAAATCGGGCATCTGCTCCAGCAGTAACTGGTGCATCGGGTTGCTGCTTTTGCCGCGGATACAGGCCAGACGCAGCTGATGAATATTCTCGCGGATGCGCCCGCGCAGCTCCGCAGTGGCGGCCTCGGTGAAGGTCACCACTAAAATTTCTTCTACCGAAAGCGGGCGGCTGTAGGCGTTTTCTCCGCCCAGCCCCAGCAGCAGGCGCAGATAGAGCAGACCAATGGTAAAGGTTTTTCCGGTGCCCGCTGACGCCTCAATCAGCCGCTCGCCTCTGAGCGGCAGCGTTAAAGGATTCAGCGAGACGGGCGGTAATTGCGTCATTGGGTCTCACTCTTTACCGGCAGCGACTGCTGCAGTTGCGCCACTTCATTCCAGGTTTTCCAGCCGGGCTGGCGGGCAAATTCAGTTTTGCCGGTGCCGGTGCCGGCAATCTGCGAGGTCATTACCATGCCCTTGTGTTCAATCACAGCCTGCCGGAAAAAGTCTGCCAGGCTGGCCGGGGTTAACTGCTGAACCTGCTCGATCACTTTTTGCCGGGTATTAAAGTGATCATTCTGCCGATCAAAGTCGCGGCTAAAACGATCCGCTTCCTCAAAAAGCGTCTGAGGACGCTGCTGCAAATCGTTGATCATCGCCTGCTGGTACTGGGCAAAATCTGCCTTACTCATGCTGCGTAATCGTTTTTCTGCCTGTGGATAGAAGGCCTTATAACGCTGCAACAGCCAGTCCGGTTGTTTGCTGTTACTTTGCAGCAGGAAGCCGACACCCCACTGTCGGCCCACCGGCATCTGGAAGGCAAACACCGCATAGCCGAGCTGCTCTTTAGTACGCAACTGATTGTAGAACCACGGCTGAACGATCTGGCTCAGCATCGAGCTGTGCGCCATGCTCTGATATTCACCATATCCCAGTGGAACATAAAGAGCGGCAAGAGCGGAGTCGGTGCTGCTACCCTGCTGTTGCAGGTTGGCTTTCAGCGGTTTTTTAATCGTCACATACTGGCTGTGCCAGTCGCGGGTCGCATTACTCTGCATCTGCTGTTTAAGCTCATGCCCCAGCTGCGTCACGCTGTCAGCACTGAGATTACCCACCACCAGCACCTCTGGCGTCGCATCGCGGAACAGCGTATCGCGATAGGTCGTCACATCCTTAAGTGAGATTGTGCTGACCAGCTTGCGGCGGGTCTCGCGCTGGGTATAAGGCAGCTGCGACAGCAGTTGCATCGGCTGAATCGCCTGCTCAAACGCTTTGCCTTTTTCCGCCGCGTCCAGCCGCTCCAGATACCAGGATTTGGCCTGCTCCAGCTGCTGTTCTGTCGGCTGGAAGGTGGCATAACCCTCTACCAGTTTCTTCAATAGCGTCGGCAGACGTTGCGTGAAACCGTTGGCGCTGAACACCAGCCCCTGATCTTCACCGGTTGAAAAGCTGATGCCGCCCACCGAGGCCTGCGAGTTAAGCTCGTCCAGTGCCAGGCTGGAGAGGTAGTCATTCAGGCCAAACAGCACCTGCTGACGGGCGTCGCTGATGGCATTTTTATTGCGTAACGCCAGGGTTATCGCCGCTTTAGGCTCGCTGGCGTAATAACGACTGGGCATCCAGTAAATGCGCATACCATCATGGTTATCCAGCTTCACCGGGTGCTGATACGTTTTTCCGTCCGACGGCAACAGGGTGAAGTCGTCCGGGATATAGGGGTTCAGCACGGGCATCGCCAGCGTGATCTGGCTGGCGCGTTGCTGCCAGTCGGCAAAGGTTTGTGGCGTGATCTTCTCAACCTGATAAGGCGCATCCACAAAATAGGCGGTTTTGTTATGCGGCTCCTGCGGGCTGATATACCAGATGCGCGCATGCTGCGGGGTCATCTCGTCCAGCCGGGCCTTGATCGCGGCGGCATCGTACTGATCCGCCAGATAGGGCGCATCCAGCGTGTGTTCAACCGGCACGCGCAGCATGGTATCAACCAGCCATTCGATGTAATCCATATCGCGGGTGATAGAGGGATAGCGGAAGTCGAGCGCCAGCACGTGTGAAACTTCATCGAAATAGCGCTTATCATCGGCCTGCTGACGCAGCAGATTGATGTAGCTGAATATGGCCGCTACCACTTCGTCACGCTGTGCCAGGCCTTTATCAGTGAGTGACGCGGTAATCGCAAATACGCCACTGTTACGCTCGGTCATCGGGTCAGCGCCCGCATTGACCCCGTCGGCCAGCCCCTGCTTTTGCAGCCAGTCAGTCAGCGTGTTTTTGCTGCGGTTGCTGATTAAATAGCTAATCAGCGTGTCGGTCTTACTGCGGAAGCTGTCGCTGTTATTGGCAATGCGAAATTCAATTTTGAGCTGCTTACGCGGCTGGGCCGGAACGTAATGAATGATGACGCCCTGCTGTGCATCCGTCACCACCGGCACCGTAATCTCCGGCACGCTGGCGTCATGATTTTGCACCCGGCCAAAGGTTTTAGCCGCAATCGATGCCATCTCTGGCAGCGGTTTGTTGCTGTAGATCACCGCCTTCATCAGGTTGGCGGAGTAATGCTTGTGATAAAAATCCAGCAGCGCCTGATGCAGTTTGCTGCCGGGCTTATCTTTCAGTGTTTCAAGATTGCCGCCCGAGAAACGTGACGCCGGATGCGCCGGGTTCAGGGTTTCAGCACCCACCTGGGCCATGCGCAGGCCATCGCGCGAGCGCGCCATGGTCAGCTCGGCGTTCACGGCGTGGCGTTCTCGATCGGCGTTAACCGGATCCAGCAGCGGCTCCGCCACCGCATCCGCCAGGCGATCAACCGCCGGTTCCAGCGAATCGTTTTCCACTTCCAGGTAAAAAGCGGTGCGGTAAGAAGCGGTGCTGGCGTTATGGCTGCCGCCATGCTTTTTCAGAAATTCGGCCAGGTTGTCCGGCTGCGGGTAGCGCTTTGAGCCCATCAGCACCATATGCTCGAGGTAGTGTGCCAGTCCCGCCTGCTGATCGGGATCGTCCAGCGATCCTATCGGTAGCGTCAGCGCCGCCAGCGATTTCGGTGCCACAGGATCGGAAACCAGTAACACCGTCATCCCGTTGTCGAGCCGGATCGCCTGATAGTGGCGCGGATCCTGTTCACTTTTGCGAATAGTGTCGTTAACTGGCTGCCAGCCTGATGATGTCTGCGCCTGTGCTGTGCAAGCCACCAGGCTTAACAATAGCGCCGCTATCCAGCGTGCATGTACCCGCATGTAAACCCCTCTCGTTTCCCGATAAACCGCCAATCTCTGACACGGCGGCTCAAAGCAGAGCAAAATTTCTGTGTAATAAGCCAGCTAGCAAAAATGCCTTCTGACCTGCTATTCATCATCCTGATGTGCAGCCAGCACCGGTAAATACCAGCGCTGTGCCGCCTCAGTTATCTGCTGCAGTTGTGGCTCATCCAGCACACGGCAAAGACGCTGCAGATAGGGATCGCCGCCCTCGCCCTCGACCTGATAGTTACCCTGCCAGGCGGTCAGCAGTCGATTACGCGCTTTGAGCTGCGTCGCTTCATCGGTCAGCAACTGCTGGCTTTTTTTGTCATAGCTGGCGGTCAGCCACGCGCCGCCACTCTTGTTAAGCAGCATCAGCGGCTGGCGCATACCGGCGAGATAGCCTGCGACATATTCATTCAGCGCAGCGATCGCCTCAGCCTGCGGTACGGCGAGGAAACACCAGCGGCTCTGCTGCCGGCCAAACATCCGGCTGCTGCCGGTGCCGCCCAGCGCGCAGTAGACCAGATGCTCCAGCCAGAGTAACAGTCCGTCGTTCATATTGAGCACGCCCGGCCGCCAGCGCAGTAATCCGTCACTCTGCACCTGCGTCAGCCAGCCGGTTAAGCTGACCTGCTCCAGCTGCAGGTTTACTTCCCAGCTCTCGCCATCACTGCGCTGAGTGACCACTTCAGCAGCCACTTCCTGCATCTCATCACGCTGCGCCTGCCAGAACAGCTCACCGAACGCGCCGTAAGGCAGATTACCGGCCGCGCGATGGTGCGCATAAAGCCGCTGGGTGTCCTCGCCTTCGACCAGGGCATTCAGCAGCTGCGCGTTGATCTGGTAACGCTCCAGGTTGTCGAGCGCAAACGGCTCGCTGTCGGGCAGTTCGTTCTCCTCCAGCCAGAAACTCACGCCGAGCCGCTGGTGGAACCAGGCGCGGACCGGATGCCGCCAGAAACGCAGAAACGCTTCCAGCGTCAGCGCATCAATTAACGGCGCTTCCAGCGGCTGAACAAAATCGGGTTGCGGCTGCCCTGCTCCCTGCGCCGCAGGCAGCCACTCACGGGCAAAACTCTGCAATCTGGCAGCCGGCTGGAAGTTCTCTGCAGCAAAGGGCATCCGGCTGTGCAGGTGCTGCAGGTGCATCCGCACCCGTTCGGCACTTTCATCCAGCTCAAGATGACCGTCGCCCTCCAGATAAAAACTCTGTCCAATGTAATCCAGCAGTTCTGTGACCAGCACCGACGGGTAGCGTTCCGTATTATCCTGAATCGCCCGGCCGATATAACTGATGTAGAGCTGCTGCTGTGCCGAAATCATCGCCTCCAGGAAGAGATAGCGATCATCATCACGGCGGCTGCGGTCACCTTTGCGGGACTGCTGCTGCATCAGGTCAAAGCCCAACGGTGCCAGGGTCCGGGGATAGACGCCGTCGTTCATGCCAAGCAGACAGACCAGCTGAAAAGGAATGGAGCGCATCGGCATCAGGGTGCAGAAGTTAATCTGTCCGGCCAGAAAACGCTGGCTGATGCGCTGCTGATCAAGGCGGCTACGCAGATCATCGCGCAGCAGCGCCACCGGAATCGCCTCTTCAAAGCGCGCATCCATCCCATATTCGATCAATTGCTGCCACTGCTCTTCCACCAGCAGCAGGGCAGCCTCGGTTTCTGCATCGGGGCTGAAAAAGGCGTTCAGCAATTCCCGGCACAGTGGCAGCCAGGCGACCAGCGGACGGGGTTCGGCCAGCAGCTGTCGCCAGTGATTAAGCCGGGAGAGCAGCTCAGCCAGATGTCCCGCCAGTTCCCCCACCAGACCACTCGACTCGTCATAAGGCAGAATCCCTTCCCAGTCACCGTTGTGGCTCTCCATTGCATAGCCCAGCAGCATACGCTGCAGGCCAAAGCGCCAGGTGTGCTGGCCGGTAATCGGAAGTGACAGCGCTTCTACGCTGGCATCATCCAGCCCCCAGCGCACACCCGATTCGCTGACCCAGCGCCGGAGTAATCGCAGGCCACTTTCATCAATAGAGAAGTGAGCAGCCAGCGCCGGAACATCCAGCAGCGCCAGAACATCCTCTGAGACAAAACGGCTGTCCGGCAATGCCAGCAGATTCAGAAATGCCACAATGGCCGGATGCGCCTGACTGGCCCGCCGGTCTGAAATCGCAAACGGCAGGTAGCGATCGGCGGGTGCGTTGGCGAACACTGCCTGAATAAACGGCGCGTAGGCGTCGATATCGGCCACCATGACGATAATGTCACGCGCTTTCAGCGTCGGATCGGCCTCCATCATCGCCAGCAGATGATCCTGCAATACTTCGACTTCACGCTGGGCGCTGTGGCAGACCTGAACCGCAATGGAGCGGTCCTCCGGATCCAGACAGCGCTTCTGATCGCTGTGCGCCAGTTCCGCCGCATTCAGCCCGATGACGGCGTTATCCTGCAGGTTGAGAAGATCGTGCTGCATGCAGTGCAGCAGGTTATCTGGCTCCACATCCACAAACGCATCAATATCGTCGTTTGACTCCATCTGACTGAGCAGAAACAGGTTATCGCGCCCCAGCTTGCCCCATGAGGCAAGCAGCGGGTTAGTGAGCTGCTGTTCACCAGCGTCGTTAAACAGCGCCGGAGCCTGCTCTGCATCCCGGAAAAGTCCGCGTGATTCATCGGCACCATGACGTCGGCGCTGACGGCTCTGCAGTTTCGCCAGAAACGCATAGTCCTGAATGTCGCCCCAGTAGTCGCGGCAGGGATTGGTGAACAGCAGATGGATGTCGATGTGTCGTCCCAGCGCCTGCAACGCCTGCAGATAGACCGGCGGTAGCGCAGAAATACCACAGATGAAGACCCGTTTCGGCAGATTTTCCGGCGTAGTTTTCGCCTGCTCCAGCGTCTGGATAAATCGCGAATAGAGGTTGGCACGGTGCCATTCGGGCTGGCGCAGCGCCTGGGTGTAACTTACCAGATCGCGCCACAGTGCGGCCTGCCAGCGCTGCGCTTCGCCCAGTCCGTCAATGGTTTCGCCACGCTCCCAGCTGTTGAGCCAGTCGGCACGATAAACCAGATACTGGTCGAACAGATCGGCCACGCGTGAACTGAGCTGATACAGTTTTCGCTTGTCGCCGTCGTCATGGAGATAGTGGCGTAAAGAGACAAACTCTTCCTGTTCGAGCATCACCGGCAGCCGGTGCATCAGCTTCCAGCCCATGCTGGCCTTGCTGAAAGCACTTTCTACCGGGATATCGGGCAGTACGCGGACGAACATCTCCCAGATAAAACTGGCAGGCAGCGGGAATTCGATATTGGCCGCAATGCCAAAGGTTTGCGCCAGCTCCATCTGCAGCCATTGCGCCATTCCGGGGCTCTGCACCAGCACCATTTCTGAGGCGAAAGGATCATCAAGAGGATCATGTTTAATCACCGCCGCCGCCAGAATCTTCAGCACATCAAGCTGATTTGAGTGATAAACGTGAAACATGAAAACTCCTGTGATAACTCAGAACGTGACTGCGGTATTGCGGCTCTGTCACTTTACCGCGTATCGCGGTTGAAACCCATCAAAAGGGCGACCCGCGACCTTTAACATCGTAGCCGCGTCAGAGTAGCGCGGCGCTGATAAGGCCCCGTCACGTCAGCCCGCTCCAGGGTGCAGCCTGAAGGACCGCTCTGCTGTTGCAGCGTCGATGTCCAGCCCGCAACCTCATGCCCTGCCAGGCGCTGCTCAGCCACCCGCCATGCCTCGCGCTGATACCACTGCTGACTGAATCCCAGCGCCAGTGCGCGATGATAGTGCAACAGCGTGCTGCTGCTTAATGCCATTAACAGCAGAGCAAACAACACTTCCGGCAGACTGAATCCGCCGCATTTACTGGCAGGTTGCCGGGGACGTGAGCGGACAGTAATCAATCCAGCCGTGCGGCAGCGCACTAATCTGATTGCCCCGTAAATGCACCCAATGCCACACCGCCATGCCACTGCCGCTGGCCTCACCTTTAAGCAGACCTTCATCCCTTTCACCTCGCTGTAAACAGCTGCGCCAGCCCTGACGATCATCCTGCTGACACAGGGCTGACTCCGTCGCTGGCCAGCTCAGAGAAAGACCCCATTGCAGCGCCGACTGCGCCCGCCAGAAATCCTGAATAAACTGCTGCTCATCCGCCAGCAGTCGCATTCCCTGCTCAGACATCTTTCGGCTGGCATGCAGCGTAAAGCTGCCGATCACCATAATCATCAGCACCATGCCCAGCGCACTGCTGCCTCGCTGCTTCACAGGTTCACGCCCTCTATCCAGCTCTCCACCGTTTCAAGCCAGCGTCCGGTCCGTCCCTGCAGCACGATCCTGACCTGTGTACCCTGCTGGCTGATGCGGAACTGCTCCACTGTCATGAATGCGGGATCGGAGAGCCGTTCCCAGCCCGCTGACTGACACTGGTCAACGCCGCGCTGCATCTCAAGCTGCTGCTGGCGCAGGCGAAAGCCGTAATAGTCACTCTCCGTATGGCTCGCCGGTTCCCATTGACCGTTGCTGTTCTCATCCCAGCGCAGCAGCAGGCAGTTCTCGCTGATTTTCAGCGCACCACTGCCGCACTCACCGTGACAATAACCGGCACGCCGAACCGCCTTTTCCAGCGTGGCCATCATCTGTTGTAACTCCTGACGCAGCTGCGCCTGTTGCAGTACGCCGGCACTCTCCGCCAGCAACAGCGGCAGAAAACGCCCGGTACTTAACATGACGACCGCGCTGATTGCCATGGCGATTAGCATCTCCAGCAGGCTGAATCCGGCGATTTTCAACGGCACGTCTCCTCATCCATCATGCAGAGGCGAATACGGGCTCTGGCTGAGATAATCAGCCGCATGCGTCCGGCGCTGTTCCCCAGTTCTATACTGCCCGCCTTAGCGACATTGCGGCGGCCATAGAAACCCGGCTCGCCCCGAATATCATAGAGCGCCACGCCCGCGTGCGGCGCGATGAAATGCAGCCGTTTCCCGTGAACACACCCCGCAACCGGGCGGCTTCCAGCCCCAATGCACCAGAGATCGCCAGGCTGTGACCATAACACCAGGTCGCTATTTTGCCGGTTGGCCTGGGCACGCAGTCGTAGCAGGAATCCCTGTAATTGCTGAGCGCTGTCGCGCAGTTGCTGCCGCTGTTGCCAGCGCTGCCAGCCGTGTAGCGCGGCAAGGCTTAGAATGCCGGCAATCACCATTACCAGCAGCAGCTCCGGCAGGGTAAAACCGCGTAAGTGTGCTGTTTTCATGGCGTCAGAGTGCGGGTGATGAACAGTCGAAACAACAGGTGTTGTGACAGGCTGGAAAGCGTGCCGCAGAGAATCTTCCCCCCCACACAGGCAGTGGCAGAAGCGTGCGAGGGGTGCCGCAGATTTACCGGTATGCAGGCAAAAAAAAGCCCCGGCGAAGTTGCCAGGGCGTTATCGTTTACTGCGGATCAGATGGCGACAGGCGCTTTGATCGCGGGATGCGGATCGTAGCCTTGAATCTCGAAATCGTCGAACTGATAGTCAAACAGTGATGCTGGTTTGCGTTTGATCACCAGCTTTGGCAACGGACGCGGCTCGCGGGTCAGCTGCAGGCGCGCCTGCTCCAGATGGTTGCTGTAGAGGTGCGTGTCACCACCCGTCCAGACGAAGTCGCCCACCTGCAGATCGCACTGCTGCGCCACCATATGCACCAGCAGCGCATAGCTGGCGATGTTAAACGGCAGCCCCAGGAAGATGTCGCACGAGCGCTGATAAAGCTGGCAGGAGAGCTTGCCATCCGCCACATAGAACTGGAAGAACGCATGGCACGGTGCCAGCGCCATCTCGCTGAGCTCACCAACGTTCCAGGCAGAAACGATAATCCGGCGTGAGTCAGGATCGCGCTTCAGCTGCTCCATCACCTGGCTTAACTGGTCAATTTGCTGACCGCTGGCCGTGCCCCAGCTGCGCCACTGTTTGCCATACACCGGGCCGAGATCGCCATTCTCATCTGCCCACTCGTCCCAGATGGAGACGTTGTTTTCCTTAAGGTAACCGATGTTGGTGTCACCTTTCAGGAACCATAGCAGCTCATGAATAATGGAGCGGATATGGCATTTCTTGGTGGTGACCAGCGGAAAACCATCCTGCAGATTGAAACGCATCTGGTGACCAAAAATTGAAAGCGTACCCGTGCCGGTACGGTCAGCTTTTGGTGTGCCTTCGTGCAGCACATGTTGCATTAAATCCAGATACTGTTTCATTTTTCCTCGCGAAATTGTGGCTGGGGGCGACGACGATACGCCCAGATCATCATAATAATACCGGCAACAATCATCGGCACAGAGAGGATCTGTCCCATACTGATTCCGCCTTCAAACAGGCCAAGCTGGGCATCCGGCTGGCGGAAGAACTCAACGATGATACGGAAGGCACCGTAGCCAATCAGGAACAGGCCAGAGACGCTGCCCATCGGGCGCGGCTTGCGAATAAACAGGTTCAGAATGATAAACAGCACCACACCTTCCAGCGCCAGTTCATAGAGCTGCGAAGCATGACGTGGCAGTACGCCGTAGGTATTAAGGAGTTCCTGATATTGCGGATTGGTGGCGGCCAGCGCGACATCTTCGCTGCGGGAGCCGGGGAACAGCATGGCGTAACGGAAGCCCGGATCGACACGTCCCCACAGCTCACCGTTAATGAAGTTGCCGAGACGACCGGCACCCAGACCAAACGGGATCAGCGGCGCAATGAAATCCGAAACCTGGAAGAAATTACGTTTAGTGCGGCGGGCAAAGATCAGCATCACCACAATCACCCCGATCAGGCCACCGTGGAACGACATGCCGCCATCCCAGACTTTGAACAGATAGAGAGGATTTTCCAGGAACAGCGGTAAGTTGTAGAACAGAACATAGCCGATACGGCCGCCCAGGAAGACGCCCAGGAAACCGGCGTAAAGCAGGTTCTCAACTTCCTCTTTTTTCCAGCCGCTGCCAGGCTGATTGGCGCGGCGTACTGCCAGCCACATGGCGAAAACAAAGCCCACCAGATACATCAGACCGTACCAGTGCAGCGAAACCGGTCCGATCGAGAAGATCACCGGATCGAACTGCGGAAATGCAATATAGCCGTTATTCATCATTCACCGTCTATTTTTCAACCCTGAAAAGGGGCGTTGTCAGGCACATAAATTAAGGCTGCGCATCATAGCACAGCCGGTTTTGTGAATTGTCTTGCAAATGTAAACGCGGATAACGCGTAAAGCCTGCTTCAGCGTCTAACGACCACCACGGATAAGCCCACCTAATCCGCGCCGCTCCATAAAGGCCGAGACCAGATGGCGAACTTCGGTGGCAGTGTCGGCATTCATTCCCTGCTCGCTGAGCTTCTGTACCTCTTCATGATCCAGATGACGCAACAGGTACTTAACGCGCGGTACGTTTTTACCGTTCATGCTGAGATGGTGATAACCCAGGCCGACCAGCAGCGCGACGCACATCGGATCACCTGCCATTTCACCACACAGGCACAATTCCAGATTGGCCAGGCGGGCTTCCTGCGCAATCGCATTCAGTGCGCGCAGCATCGCCGGATGCAGCGAGTCGTACAGGTTCGCGACGCGGGTATTGTTACGATCCACCGCCAGCAGATACTGCGTCAGGTCGTTGGTGCCGACCGAGACAAAATCGACCCGGGACGCCAGATGCGGGATCATAAACAGCATCGACGGCACTTCGATCATGATGCCGATACGCGGCGCGGGAATCGCATAGCCCAGCATCTCTTCCACTTCGCGTCCGGCACGATCGATCAGCTGTTTTGCGTCGTCGATTTCGTCGATATGACTGATCATCGGCAGCAGGATACTGAGGTTGCCGGAGGCTGCATTGGCGCGCAGCATCGCGCGCACCTGTACCAGGAAAATTTCCGGCTGGTCGAGCGTCAGGCGGATGCCACGCCAGCCCAGGCAGGGGTTCTCTTCACTGATCGGCATGTAGGGCAGCTGTTTGTCTGCCCCCACATCCAGCGTTCGCAGCGTTACCGGCTTGTTGTGGAACAGCTGCAACATGCCCTGATACTGCGCCACCTGCTCCTCTTCCGACGGGAAGCCGTTCTGCAGCATAAACGGGATTTCGGTGCGGTAGAGGCCGATACCATCCACCCAGCTGCCCAGCGCCTGTTCATGTTCCGGGCTTAATCCGGCATTGAGCATCACCTGCACGCGTTCGCCACTTTTCAGCTCACCCGGCTGATCGACCACGCCTTCCGCCATTTTGCTCAGCGCGTTCTCTTCGCTGATCAGCCGCTGATACTCCTGCACCAGCACCGGCTCGGGATCGATCAGCAGCTCACCACGATAGCCATCAACGATCAGCAGGCGTTTGTTGAGCTGATGAGGCTGGATGTCAGCGCCCATCACCGTCGGGATGCCCATGGCGCGGGTCAGGATCGCCGCATGGGAGTTAGCCGCGCCATCACGCACTACCACACCCGCCAGCCGCTCCTGCGGCAGCTCCGCTAAGGTGGTGGCGGTCAGCTCATCGGCGACCAGCACAAAGCGTTCCGGCCAGGCATTCGTGCCGACCAGAGTATCATCGAGGTGAAACAGCAGACGCTGACCCAGTACCCGCAGATCGCCTGCGCGTTCACGCAGGTAGTTGTCAGTCAGGCTGGCGAACTGTTCAGCAAACTTCTCGATCACCTGTTTCACAGCCCACTCCGCGACCGATCCGCGCTCGATCTCG
This sequence comes from Pantoea sp. SM3640, assembly GCF_015654165.1. Taxonomy (NCBI): domain Bacteria; kingdom Pseudomonadati; phylum Pseudomonadota; class Gammaproteobacteria; order Enterobacterales; family Erwiniaceae; genus Pantoea; species Pantoea sp. SM3640. The sequence goes on along the minus strand of NZ_CP064872.1, from coordinate 607,524 downwards.
TCGAACAGATCTTTCTTCAGCCGGGCATCGGTTAACAGGTGAGAGTAGAGATCGAAAATGGCCGCGCTCTCTTTCTGTGCGCTGGCGCTGAAACGTTTGCTGAAGCGGCGGAATTCACTGGCCGCTTCGCTCATGGCAAGTGACAAACGCTCACGTTCACGCTGTACATCCAGCGTCGAGGCGGCCGAAACCTGATCGAGCAGAGGCTGCGTCTCATCGACCCAGCCGGGTGCCACCGCTACGCCAGGCGCTGCCGCAATGGCGCGCACCCGCGTCTGCCGGAACTGACCAAACAGCTGACCCATCTGAGACTGCGACAGCAGCGCCGCCATCTGGGTAGCGAGCGTAACCAGGAATGACTCTTCGCTTTCATCAAACTGACGGTGTTCGCGCTGCTGCACCACCAGCACGCCAAGAAGCTGGCGACGGCTGATAATGGGCACGCCGAGGAAGGAGCGATAACGCTCCTCTTTGACTGCGGGGATATATTTAAAGCTGGGGTGACTCTGGGCGTCAGCAAGGTTAATCGGTTCGGCCAGACGGCCCACTAAACCGACGATACCTTCGTCAAACGCCAGCGTCACGGTGCGGCCACGCGGTTTTTTGAGGCCGCGCGTCGCCATCAGGTAATAGCAGCGACGATCGTGGTCAGCGAGGTAAACGGAACAGACTTCCGTATCCATCGCCAGACAGATCTCATTGACCAGGATGTCGAGTGCTTCATTGAGACGCGGCGCACTCGCCACTTTTTCTACAATTTCGCGCAACTGAGTGAGCATAAAGGGCGTGGCCTATCCTCTCTTACGTCGATGGGCAGGATTATTTCGCTGCCCCGCACTCTCCTGCATAGACATCACCACGCCAGCGAATTCCTTCATTACCCGACGATAGACATCGCGCTTAAAGGAGACAACCTGACGCACCGGATACCAGAAACTGACCCAGCGCCAGCCGTCAAATTCCGGCGTGCTACTGTGCTGCACATTGATATCCGCGTCATTACACATTAACTGCAGAAGAAACCACTTTTGTTTCTGGCCGATACATACCGGCTTTGTGTCCCAACGCACCAAACGTTTTGGCAACTTGTAACGCAACCAGTTACGGGTAGAGGCAAGTATTCGAACATCTTTCCGGTGTAATCCGACCTCTTCGAACAGTTCGCGATACATCGCCTGTTCTGCGGTTTCACCGGGATTGATGCCTCCCTGAGGAAATTGCCAGGAGTGCTGTCCAAAGCGCCTGGCCCATAACACTTGTCCCTGCCGGTTACAGATTACGATACCAACATTCGGGCGGTAGCCATCATCATCGATCACCGGACTACCTCAAAGCAAAATTTGAATGGCCTGATTGTTTCACACTCCTTACAGGCGGTAAACCACTGGATTCATGGGGGGTTGAGCCATCAATAGCGGGATAACTCACAGAAAAGGGCAAAGTTATAAACAAAGACCGCAAAAAAGATCGATCTTATTCACCTTTTCTGTGGATAGCTTTGTGCAGAACGCGGGAGTTAACTGAATAACCCTGCCATCACACCTGGGAATGCCAAAAAGAGTTAGTTTATTATCTTATTGATTAATAATTAAATTAATAAAGAATCTCGCTTCATCGGCTTTTTATAAACAGCGAATATTTTTACGCCCACTGACAATTGGCTAAATTATAAGCACAATGCTTTTTATCCACAGATAATTGCTCAGGGTTAGGTCATGGCGGTGAAAATTTGGTCAAATAGCGAAAAGTCAAGGCTGTAAATGGAACCAGTACCGCAAACATAAGGGGGTTATCCCACTTTTCTGTGGATAACCGGGCTGGAGATCCTGTTCATTGTTGCGGGTAAGCTGGGATAACCCTGTCCCACTGCGGATAGCGCAAGGGCAATCCATCTAAAAAAGCATGATCTATCATGTTATTATCGATCACGGACACGATTTATTTTAGCGGGACAACTTAGCCACCCGCAGCTGTACAAATTTTAACCATTGCGAGTTATCAACATGCGTTATCCCCCAGGACCACCCGAAGATGAAGCCAGCCTGCTGGCACGCGCGCAGGATTTAGCCGGATTACCTATGGAAACGCTGGCTGCGCGTGCCGGTCTGCCCATGCCTGCGGATCTTAAACGCGATAAAGGCTGGGTCGGCATGCTGCTGGAGTGGCACCTTGGGGCGAGCGCAGGCAGCAAAGCGGAACAGGACTTTGCCCATCTCGGTATCGAACTGAAAACCATCCCGATTGATGCACAGGGTAAACCGCTGGAAACCACCTTTGTCTGCGTCGCACCGCTGACCGGTAACAGCGGCGTGACGTGGCTCACCAGCCATGTGCGTCACAAGCTGGCGCGGGTGCTGTGGATCCCGGTTGAAGGCGGGCGGGAGATTCCGCTGCGGGAACGCCGTGTCGGCGCGCCGCTGTTATGGAGCCCGAATGCGGAAGAAGATGAGATGCTGCGTCAGGACTGGGAAGAACTAATGGATATGATCGTGCTGGGGCGCGTTGAGCAGATTACCGCACGGCATGGTGCCTGGCTGCAAATCCGGCCCAAAGCCGCCAACAGCAAGGCACTGACCGAGGGAATTGGCGATCAGGGCCAGCCCATCATGACCCTGCCGCGCGGCTTCTACCTGAAGAAGAGCTTCACCGGTCCCCTGCTGGCGCGCCATTTTCTCCTGTAAATCGCTTATCCTGCGCGACCATCGTCGCAATTTTGTGGGAGATTGGCGAATTCAATGCGTATAATCGCCGTTTACTTTTCGTTTAGGATTGAATGCCGGTATGTTTGAGTGGATTTCCGATCCCAACGCCTGGCTGGCGCTGGGCACCCTGACCATCCTTGAGGTGGTGCTGGGTATTGATAACATCATTTTCCTGTCGCTGGTGGTCGCTAAGCTGCCAAAGCACCAGCAAGCCAGTGCACGCCGCATTGGTCTGATGGGCGCGATGTTAATGCGTCTTGGCCTGCTGGCTTCCATCGCGTGGGTCGCCCGTCTGACTAATCCGCTGTTTACGCTGATGGATCATGCGTTCTCGGCGCGCGATCTGATCCTGCTGTTTGGCGGTCTGTTCCTGCTGTGGAAATCGAGCATGGAGATCCATGAAACGATTGAAGGCAGCGAAGGCGAACACAATACCCGCGTTCATTCGTTCCTTGGCGCGATTGTGCAGATCATGATGCTCGACATCATTTTCAGCCTCGACTCGGTGATCACTGCCATCGGCCTCTCCGATCATCTTTTCATTATGATGGCAGCCGTTGTGATTGCGGTGCTGATGATGATGTTTGCCGCACGCGCGATTGGTGAGTTCGTCGAGCGCCATCCGTCAGTGAAAATGCTGGCACTCTCCTTCCTGATTCTGGTCGGTTTTACCCTGATTCTGGAGAGTTTCGCGGTCCACGTACCAAAAGGTTACATTTATTTCGCTATGTTCTTCTCCATGGCGGTTGAGTGCCTTAACCTTATGCGCAGTAAGAAAAAGCACGACTGACAAAGTCAAGGGCGAGCCTGCTCGCCCGGTTATTTTCAGAATCCTACGATTAACCCTGCCGGCAAAACCATTTATTACTACACTTTTTGCACTTAACGATTTGTGAGGAAGAGGCGTGATGAAAGGGTTGGCAGGCGTAGCACTAGTGATGGTAACCGCAGCGTTACTGAGTGGATGCAGTTCTGATTATGTCATGGCGACTAAAGATGGCCGGATGATCATGACCGAGGGCAAGCCGAGCATTGATAAAGAGACCGGCCTGGTGCAGTACACCGACCAGACGGGTCACGAGGTGCAGATTAACAGCGATGAGGTCTCAACGATCATTGAACGTTAAGTGCCCGATTTAATTACCTGCCACCGATTCCGCGCTGGCAGGTGATTTCCCCGACTTTTCCCCCTTCCTTCCCCGCCGTTGCTCGCGCTATAGTCCCTGAGGACACAACATTCCATTCCATAAAAAAAGGAAGCTGGCAATGCACTATCATCGTATTCCCCACAGCACGCTGGAAGTGAGTCAGCTGGGGTTGGGCACTATGACGTTTGGCGAACAGAACAGCGAAGCCGACGCCCATGCTCAGCTGGATTTAGCTATCCGTTCCGGCATCAACTTTATTGATACCGCTGAAATGTATCCGGTGCCACCGCGCCCGGAAACCCAGGGTCTGACCGAACAATACATTGGCAGCTGGCTTAAACAGCGCGGCAGCCGCGATAAAATCATTCTGGCCAGTAAAGTGGCGGGTCCGTCACGCGGCAATGATGCGTCGATTCGCCCGGATATGGCACTGGACCGTAAAAACATCCGCGCCGCACTCGATGCCAGCCTGAAACGTCTGAACACCGACTACCTTGATCTCTACCAGCTGCACTGGCCGCAGCGCCAGACCAACTATTTTGGCAAGCTGGGCTATCAGTACAGCGAGACCACGGCGCAGGTGACGCTGCTGGAGACGCTGGAAGCGCTGACCGAGCAGGTGCGCGCCGGTAAAATCCGTTATATCGGCGTGTCGAACGAAACCGCGTGGGGCGTGATGCGCTATCTGCAGCTGGCGGAGAAGCATGAACTGCCGCGCATTATCAGCATTCAGAATCCTTACAGCCTGCTGAACCGCAGCTTTGAAGTGGGTCTGGCCGAAATCAGCCAGCATGAAGGCGTCGAGCTGCTGGCGTATTCCAGCCTGGCGTTTGGTACGCTGAGCGGTAAATATCTGAACGGTGCGCAGCCTGCGGGCGCACGTAACACGCTGTTCAGTCGCTTTACCCGGTATAGCGGCGAGCAGTCTCAGAAGGCGATTGCCGAATATGTGGCGTTAGCGCAACAGCATCAGATTGACCCGTCGCAGATGGCGCTGGCCTATGTGCGTCAGCAGCCGTTTGTGGCCAGCACGCTGCTGGGCGCCACGACGCTTGAGCAGTTGCAGATTAATATCGACAGCTTCAATCTGACCTTAAATACAGAGATTCTGGAAGGTATTGAGGCAATCCACCGCCGTTATACCTATCCTGCGCCATAAATACTCTGTTGCCAGCTGCCGCAGGGCGGCTGGCCTCTCTCACAGGTCACGATAATAGAGTTTCACCGGCTTATCGGGATACTCCAGCGCCTCTCCCTGCGCCAGCCAGCCAGACCGTTCATAATATCCCCCAAACGTTGACCATAACCACAATCGTGGATAGCCGCGAGCCTGTGCATAAGCCATGACATGCTGCTGCAGCGCCTCACTGACACCTTTGCCGCGCGCCGACTCATCCACATACAGCGCCGCCAGCCACGGATAGAGATCCTGACGGCTGATCAGATCGCAGCGCCAGAATCCCGCCGTGCCGATTGCCCTGCCCGCCTCTACGGCGACAAACGTCACCGGAAAATCAGCGCCGGTCAGGCTGCTGTTTACCACACTGGCGAAGAACGCCCGGCTGCTGGCTTCGCCAAAAGCGCGCCACTGCCAGTCGGTGATCTGATCGGCAAACTGCGGCACATCGCTGAGCGGGACGATTTTCATAAGTTAATCGATTTCCAGCGCCAGCAACGACTCAATCGTCTGCGCGCGACGGATTTCGCGCGGCTGGCCCTGCTCAAACAGCACTTCCGGGATCAGCGGACGGCTGTTGTAGTTTGAGGACATAGAGGCACCGTAAGCACCGGTGTCGTGAAACACCAGATAATCGCCCACTTTTGCTGCCGGCATCGCGCGCGGTTCGACCATGCCGCCCTCCAGCTGGGTAAAGACATCGCCCGATTCGCACAGCGGACCGGCCACTACCGTGTCGATGGTCTGCTGCTCATCAATCGCCCGTTCATCGCCCGCCATCAGCGAAATATGGTGATAGCTGCCATACATGGAGGGACGCATCAGGTCACTGAAACCGGCATCGACCAGCACGAAATGACGGCTGCCCATCGACTTCACTGCCCGCACCTGCGACACCAGCACGCCCGCTTCGGCCACCAGGAAACGGCCCGGTTCGATCTCCAGTTTGACCGCATGACCCAGATGCTGAGCGATACGCTGACGCGCCGCGTCCCACAGTCCAAAGTAGTGATCGGTATCGATCGCCTCCTCGCCGTAGCGATAAGGAATAGAAAGGCCACCGCCCGCAGAGATCGCAGTCAGATCCTGACCCGATGCCATCACCAGTTCCACCATCGCATCACAGACCTGCTGCAGATGCGAATAATCCACGCCAGAGCCGATGTGCATGTGAATGCCTACCAGCTTCAGGCCGTGCTGTTTAATGGCCGCCAGCGCCTCGTCTAAGTCGTCGTGCCAGATACCGTGCTTGCTGTTTTCGCCGCCAGTATTGGTTTTCTGACTATGGCCATGACCAAAACCTGGGTTGACCCGCAGCCACACCGCATGTCCCGGTGACACCGCGCCGAGCTGATGCAGCATATCGATCGAACCGGCATTGACCGGCACCTTCAACGCAGTAATCCGCGCCAGTGTCGGCTGATCGAACAGATCCGCAGTGAAGACGATCTCGTCACCGCCAGACTGGTAGCCAGCAGCCAGCGCACGTTCGATCTCACCCAGCGATACCGAATCCACTTTCACACCCGCTGCACGCATCAGGCGCAGGATATGAATATTTGAGCAGGCTTTCTGCGCAAAACGCACCACATCAAACGCCTGCAGCTGAGCAATACGCGCCTGAATAATCTGTGCGTCATAAGCCCAGAATGGACCGGCATAACGGCGTGCCAGCGGCAGCAGGTTAGTGGCGTTGAGGGCGGTGTCGGTACTCTGTAATGAACGTGGCATAGCAATTCTCCTGTGGCGATAACTGCATTAAGCCAGAATCATGCCATAGCGAAAAATATCTGTTTTAATAGCATCTATTCAGAATAGATATAGGAAGGCGGCGTGGCGAACATTAACTGGCGGCATATCGAAATTTTTCATGCGGTGATGACCAGCGGCAACCTGACCCAGGCTGCTACGCTGCTGCATACCTCACAGCCGACCGTAAGCCGGGAGCTGGCACGACTGGAGCAGCAGCTGGGATTAGCGTTGTTCGGGCGGGTACGCGGTCGCCTGCAGCCGACGGTACAGGGGTTACGTCTGTTTGAAGAGGTACAGCGATCCTGGTATGGGCTGGATCGCATCATGGAAGCGGCAGAAGGGTTGCGTCAGTTTCGTCAGGGTGAGCTGTCGATCGCCTGCCTGCCGGTTTTTTCGCAGTCGCTGCTGCCACTGCTGTGTCAGCCTTTTTTACAGCGCTACCCGGATGTGAGCCTGAATGTGATTCCGCAGGAGTCGCCGCTGCTGGAGGAGTGGCTGTCGGCACAGCGCTACGATATCGGCTTAACCGAAACCCAGCACGCGCCGGCTGGCACTGACCGCCTCGCCCTGCTGACCTGTGATGAAGTATGCGTGTTGCCACAGCATCATCCTCTGAGTCAGCGTGCAGAACTGACACCGCACGACTTTGCGGGCGAACAGTATGTCAGCCTGTCGCGCAACGACAGCTATCGTCAACTGCTGGATGCGCTGTTTCAGGATCAGGGCGTCGAACGGCGGCTGGTGATGGAGACGCACAGCGCCGCGTCGGTGTGCGCGATGGTCAGAGCGGGCGTGGGTATTTCGATTGTGAATCCGCTGACGGCGCTGGATTACGCCGACAGCGGTGTGGTGATGCGAAAATTCAGCGTGGCGGTGCCGTTTACCGTCAGCCTGGTGAGGCCACAACACCGTCCCGCGTCAGCGCTGGTCGATGCCTTTGTCAGCCATCTGCAGCAGCAGGTGGCTGACTTTCCGGCACGTATTGCCGCCCGCCTGGCTTAAGCGCGAACTCTGGCGGCTGCGCTGCCCGATTTACGGAAGGTGATCAGGCAGATCAGCAGGCCGATAGCGGCCAGCGCAGCTGCCGCAACCGGCACCGCCGTCAGGCCAAAACCACGGCCAATGACTGCCCCGCCGACCCAGGCACCCAGTGCATTACCGACGTTAAACGCCGAAATGTTCAGGGTTGAGACCAGATTCGGTGCCTCTTTGCCGTGACGGACCACGTTGATCTGCAGGCCCGGTACCGTGGCAAAGGTCGCCATTGCCCACAGGAACAGGGTGAGCTCCGCCAGCCACAGCGCATGGCTGGTCCAGCTGAACAGCAGCGAGAAGATGGCGATCAGAGAAAAGCTGAGGATCAGACTGAAGGAGACTTTCCAGTCGGCCAGTTTGCCGCCAAGAATGTTACCCACTGTCAGGCCCGCGCCAATCAGGAACAGCGTCCAGCTGACACCCCGATCGCTGATGCCCGTTACCTCTAACAGCAGCGGCGCAATGTAACTGAACAGGGCAAACATCGCCGCGGCAAAGAACACCGTCATCAGCAGCGAGAGCCAGAGTTTGCCGTTGGCCAGCGCACCGATTTCACTCGCCAGATGAACCGGCTTCTCTTCTTTATTGTTCGGCAGACTCACGATCAGGGCGATAAACGCCAGCACGCCGATCACCGCTACGCCCCAGAACGTAGCGCGCCAGCCAAACATCTGTCCGAAGCTGGTTCCCAGCGGGACGCCCAGCACGTTAGCCAGGGTCAGCCCGGTAAACATCAGCGCCACAGCAGAAGCCTGACGACCGGCCGGCACCAGGCTGGCGGCCACCACCGCGCCGATACCAAAGAAAGCACCGTGACAGAGCGCGGTGACGATTCGCGCCAGCATCAGCAGGTTGTAGTTGTAAGCCAGCGCGCACAGCAGGTTGCCGACAATAAAGATCACCATCAGCAGGATCAGCGTTTTTTTGCGCGGCAATCTGGCGGTGAGCAATGCCATAATCGGCGCACCAATCGCCACTCCCAGCGCATAGCCACTGATCAGCCAGCCCGCCGACGGAATCGACACCTGAAGGTCACGTGCCACCTCCGGCAGCAACCCCATAATGACAAATTCGGTGGTTCCGATGGCGAACGCACTCAACGCCAGCGCCATTAATGCTACAGGCATAACACTCTCCCGGTTTTATTTGCAGGTGAACCGCGCAGACGCGCCGCCCCTCGACGCTTGTTAGAATTTGATCTGCGTCACGTTGAGTATTACAGCACAGCACTGATTTGCGACATAGCCTGCGTGCAGCAAAGGATTATTGCCGCCGCCGCAATAATCCTGCCGCGTTATCGTAAAAATCTTTCGTCTCCAGCCTGCAGGCCAGGCCCGCACAGCCTCATTCCCCCACTGTCAGGTTGTCATTTTCTGTTAACCGGTTACGCTTTTTAATGCGGAATTAATTAATAAATCTTTAACGTTGCCGATATATCCCTAATCAATTGCCAGGTGATGTAATCAACTTCTGACGCAGGGAGAGAGAATGCAACGACTCATAGCCTTAATGGTGTTTGGCTTAACCGGCTGCTCGGTGGGTCATTATGAGTACAGTAAAGAGGCTGAAAAACGGGTTGATATGACCGTCACCGGCATTCCCACCGTGCTGGGCTTTGGTACGCTCGGTACCACTATCCCGCTGACGCCGGAGTACAGTCTGACCGCCGCGCACGTGGCGAAGTTTTCACTTTACCGCGTCAAAGCCTGGCATCCGCAATGCGATCTGGCGGTGGTCTACCACAAAAACAGCGAAATGAACCTGCCACCCAGCTTCCGCAACAGTCATATCGGCGACCAGGTGAATCTCTACGGCTACAGTTTTATTTCGGCCATGCCGGTCAGCTCCAGCGGACAGAACCTGATTAATACCACGCTGGCAAACAGCTGGAACAAGCCAGACTGTGTCGTCGTCGCGGCGAATGCGGGTGTGGTGAAAGGGATGTCGGGCGGCGCGGTCTATAACGCCTCAGACGACACGCTGGCAGGTGTAATTATTGGCTACAGCAATAACATCAATGACAATGCCAGCGGTAAGACGCTGTATAAGAACGTTGCGCTCTATGTGCCCTATTCACGGTTCCAGACCTGGCTGGATCAGGCGATAAAATCTTAAGTTTTTTTGTCGGGCAAACCGGGATGGTTGCCCATAGGATGTTCGGGCGGATTCAGCCATCTGTCTTTACGGGTTGCTTCGTAATCCGGGTTAAGAGGATAAGTAATACGATTTTCAGGCTTGCTGGTCTCCCCCACCACTAAAAAGCGTGCCTCGTGCTGGCTGTTATTGATAAAGGTGTGGCAAATGCCCGTGCCCGCCGGAAAGGCCACTGCATCGCCCGGCGACAGTGGATAAAGCTCGCCGTTAATCCAGGCGTCAGGATGTCCTTCAAGCACAAAAATGAACTCTTCTTCCGCGCTCTCCGCGTGGGGATAAGACAAGCGGCGTCCGGGCAACAGCCTTTCATGGTGAATGCCAAGGCGGGTTAATCCCAGCAATCTCCCCAGTGGCGCACCAATCGACATGCGCTCATCGCTGTCGGCATAGTGTTCGTTATCTTCGCCTTCCAGCGCCTGCCAGTGGCGAATACAGTCGGGACGTTGCGTCATGATGATGGCTCCAGGTTGAGACATTCAGCCTGGCAGAGGAAGCGGCATGACTCAAGCATGGCGAGGCGAACAGCAGATATAAAAAAGGCCGGGATGCCCGGCCTTTTCTGAGAACAGTCAGACTTACTTGCTGCCTGGACGCAATGCCGGGAACAGGATCACATCACGGATAGTATGGCTGTTGGTAAACAGCATCACCATACGGTCAATACCGATGCCCAGACCCGCGGTTGGCGGCAGACCGTGTTCCAGTGCGGTGACATAGTCTTCGTCGTAGAACATCGCTTCGTCGTCACCCGCATCTTTGGCATTCACCTGCTGCAGGAAACGCTCAGCCTGATCTTCTGCATCGTTCAGCTCGGAGAAGCCGTTGCCGATTTCACGACCACCAATGAAGAACTCAAAGCGATCGGTGATTTCCGGGTTCTCGTCATTACGGCGGGCCAGCGGAGAGACTTCAGCCGGATATTCGGTAATGAAGGTTGGCTGAATCAGATGCGCTTCTGCCGTCTCTTCGAAGATCTCGGTCACGACGCGGCCCAGACCCCAGCTCTTCTCTACTTTGATGTGCAGGGATTGTGCAATCGCCACGGCTTTGTCGAAGTCTTCCAGATCGGCCAGATCCGTTTCCGGACGATATTTCTTAATCGCTTCACGCATGGTCAGTTTTTCAAACGGCTTGCCGAAATCAAACTCCTGCTCGCCGTAAGGCACAACCGTGCTGCCCAGCACATCCTGCGCCAGCGTACGGAACAGGCTTTCGGTCAGCTCGATCAGATCTTTGTAATCCGCATAAGCCATATAGAGTTCCATCATGGTGAACTCTGGGTTATGACGTGGCGAAATACCTTCGTTACGGAAGTTACGGTTGATCTCGAATACGCGATCGAAGCCGCCCACCACCAGACGCTTCAGGTAGAGCTCTGGCGCAATACGCAGATACATGTCGATATCCAGCGCATTGTGATGGGTGATAAACGGACGCGCAGAGGCACCGCCCGGGATCACCTGCATCATCGGGGTTTCCACTTCCATAAAGTCGCGGCCCACCATGAACTGGCGAATACCGGCCATGATCTGCGAACGAATTTTGAAGGTGTTGCGAGACTCTTCGTTGGCGATCAGATCAAGGTAACGCTGACGGTAACGGGTTTCCTGATCGGCCAGGCCGTGGAACTTATCCGGCAGCGGGCGCAGTGCTTTGGTCAGCAGACGCAGTTCTGAACAGTGAATCGACAGTTCGCCGGTCTTGGTTCTGAACAGTTTGCCACGCGCACCCAGGATATCGCCGAGGTCCCATTTCTTAAACTGCTCGTTGTAGATGCCTTCCGCCAGATCGTCACGTGAAACGTAAAGCTGAATCCGGCCGCCCACATCCTGCAGGGTGACGAAAGAGGCTTTACCCATGATACGGCGGGTCATCATGCGGCCGGCGACGCTGACTTCGATACCCAGCGCTTCCAGCTCTTCGTTGCTCTTCTCGCCATAGCTTTTCAGCAGCTGGTTCGAAAGGCTGTCACGACGGAAATCGTTGGGAAACGCCAGACCGTTGGCACGCAGCGCGCTCAGCTTTTCACGGCGCGTTTTCAGTTCGTTATTTAACTCAACGGCGGCATCAGCGCTCTGCGGTTGTTGTTCAGACATGTCTATAACCCTGCTTTTAAACTAGCTTCAATGAAACGATCCAGATCGCCGTCCAGCACCGCCTGGGTGTTACGCGTCTCTACGCCGGTGCGCAGATCTTTGATGCGTGCATCATCGAGAACGTAAGAACGGATCTGACTTCCCCAGCCAATGTCGGACTTGTTGTCCTCCAGCGCCTGTTTCTCAGCATTTTTCTTTTGCATCTCAAGCTCGTACAGCTTCGCTTTCATCTGCTTCATCGCCTGATCTTTGTTCTTATGCTGAGAACGGTCGTTCTGACACTGGGTGACGGTACCGGTTGGAATATGGGTAATACGCACCGCAGATTCGGTCCGGTTAACGTGCTGGCCGCCCGCACCCGACGCACGATAGACGTCAATGCGCAGATCGGCCGGGTTGATGTCGATATCAATATCGTCATCCACTTCCGGGTAGATAAAGGCGGAGCTGAAGGAGGTGTGACGACGGCCGCCGGAGTCGAATGGGCTCTTACGCACCAGGCGATGCACGCCCGTTTCGGTGCGCAACCAGCCAAAGGCGTAGTCGCCTGATACGCGAATGGTCACAGACTTGATGCCCGCAACTTCACCTTCAGACTCTTCGATGATTTCGGTTTTGAAGCCTTTCGCTTCGGCCCAACGCAGATACATACGCATCAGCATGCTGGCCCAGTCCTGCGCTTCGGTGCCGCCGGAACCCGCCTGCAGATCGATGTAGCAGTCGGCGCTGTCATATTCGCCTGAGAACATGCGGCGGAATTCCAGTTCGCCCAGCTTGCCCTCAAGGACATCCAGCTCGGCAACGGCTTCGTTGAAGGTCTCTTCGTCTTCCGCTTCTACGGCCAGCTCAAGCAGACCCTGCACATCTTCCAGGCCCTGCGACATCTGTTCCAGCGTCTGTACGATGGCTTCCAGCGAGGAGCGCTCTTTGCCCAGCGCCTGAGCACGCTCAGGTTCGTTCCAGACATCGGGCTGTTCCAGCTCGGCGTTTACTTCTTCGAGGCGTTCTTTCTTGGCATCGTAGTCAAAGATACCCCCGAAGAACGTCGCTGCGCTCACTGAGGTCCTGAATACGGTTTTTGACCGGGTTGATTTCAAACATGGCTTTAGCGTCTTTCTTATGTTCGATGGGACAGGAAAATTAACGCACAAGTTTACCCGAAACTGGCGGCAGATTGTAGCGCTGAGACAGCGGGCGGATGCCGGGGTTGTGTGACGTGTCGCATTTGCGTCTTGCAGCGCGTCGACATGCTCGCAGGTAGCGGGTTAATGCAGGGGATAATCAGGCTGTCGCGCATCTGCCGTGGCCGGAGAGTCGCGACAGCCTGTCTGACTCAGTTCAGCGGCCAGATATGGTCGATGATCAGCTGCACTGAGCGGTTACCGCGATACTCATTAATATCCAGCTTATACGCCAGTTCGACCTGACGAATGCTGCTGTCGGGCCAAAGCGTGGTATCGACATTAAAGGCGATACCATCGATCAACGGCCCACCATTAAGCGGCTCGACCATCACTTTCAGATGACGCTCGCCCACCAGACGCTGTTGCAGCAGCTTAAATTTGCCGTCAAACGCGGGTTCCGGGAACGCCTGGCCCCAGGGACCGGCTTCGCGCAGCATCTCTGCGGTCTGCAGCGAAAACTCCTGCGGCTGTAACGCGCCATCGGACCAGATAATGCCCTGCAGCGATTCGCCATCCAGCCACTCACCGACCAGGTCGGCAAAGCGCTGACGAAACTCCTCGTAACGTGCGGTTTCCAGCGATAAACCGGCCGCCATGGCGTGACCGCCGAACTTCAGCATCAGGCCTGGATTCAGCGTGTCCAGACGCTCGAGTGCGTCGCGCAGATGCAGACCGGCAATCGAACGGCCCGAACCTTTCAGCGTGCCGTCGCCGGCCGGCGCAAAGGCAATGACCGGACGATGGAAACGCTCTTTCAGACGAGAGGCGAGAATGCCCACCACGCCCTGATGCCATTCGGGATGATAAAAGGCCAGTCCCAGCGGCAGATCGCTCTGTTCACGCTCCAGCGCCTGACACAGCGCCAGCGCTTCGCTCTGCATGCCCTGCTCTATCTCTTTGCGCGTCTGGTTCAGCGCATCCAGTTCACTGGCCAGCATGCGCGCCTGGCTGAGATCGTCGGTCATTAACAGCGCTACGCCCACCGACATATCGTCGAGGCGGCCTGCGGCGTTGAGCCGCGGCCCCAGCGCGAAACCGAGATCGCTGGCCGCCAGCTGACGCGCCTCGCGATTCGCAATCTCCAGCAGCGCCCGGATGCCTGGCCGACATTTTCCGGCCCGGATACGGCTGAGCCCCTGCCACACCAGAATGCGGTTATTAACGTCGAGCGGCACCACATCGGCTACCGTGCCGAGTGCCACCAGATCCAGCATCTCCGCCAGATTCGGTTCAGCGCGGGTAGCGCCAAACCAGCCCTGGGTACGCAGATGGGCGCGCAGCGCCAGCATCAGATAGAACGCGACGCCCACGCCCGCCAGCGCGCGTGAGGGAAAGTTGCAGTCCGGCAGATTGGGATTCACGATCGCTTCAGCGGCCGGTAAGGTTTCGCCCGGCAGATGGTGATCGGTAATCAGCACCGGAATACCGTGCTGATGTGCGCATTCCACACCGGCATGAGAGGAGATGCCGTTATCGACCGTCAGGATCATCGCGGCACCGCGCGCGCGCGCCTGCTCAACCACTTCCGGACTGAGGCCATAACCATCTTCAAAGCGGTTAGGCACCAGATACTGCACGTTGCCGCCCCCCATGCTGCGCAGCGCCATCACCGTCAGCGCAGTACTGGTTGCGCCATCGGCATCAAAGTCGCCCACCACCATAATGCGACGCCCATCCAGCAGCGCCTGGTGCAGCAGCGCCACAGCGCTTTCAATCCCGCTTAAGGACTGATACGGCAGCAGGTTTTTCGCACCGCGCTCCAGTTCCGCGGCGTCGCACACGCCGCGTTGCAGATAGAGTCGTTTCAGCAGCGGCGGCAGCGTAGCCGGCAGCGCATCATCAACCGTCACCTCCCGGCGACGCAGTTCCACTTCCTGTTTTAACACCGATTAACCACCACGCTTCTGATTGTCCAGCACCTGCTTCAGCTCCTGCGGCGACTGATAACCCGGGATCATCATGCCGGTGTCGGTCAGCATCGCGGGAGTGCCCTGAATGCCGAACAGCACGCCCAGTTTGTAGTGCTGAGCAATATCGATTTTGCAGCTGTCCGGCGCGGCCATTTTCGGTGCATTGCCTTTCATCGCCTCATCGAACGCTTTATTGCGATCAGCGCTGCACCAGATCGCTTTCATCGCTGGTTCGATCTGACCATTCAGCCCTTCACGCGGAAACGCCAGGTAGCGCACGGTGATGCCCAGCGCATTGTAGTCCGCCATCTGCTCGTGCAGCTTGTGACAGTAGCCGCAGGTGATGTCGGTGAAGACCGTGATCACATGCTGCTCTTTTGGCGCTTTATAGACGATCATTTCCGGCACCAGCGCCTCGACTTTTTTGTCCAGCAGCTGGTTGGTGACGTTGACCGGCTGTTTGCCGCTGACATCATAGAGCGGGCCCTGAATCATATGTTTGCCGTCATCGGTCACATAGAGCACGCCGCTTTCCGACAGCACGGTTTTAAATCCCGGCAGCGGTGACGGGCTGATCTCCGTCTGGTTCAGGCCGAGCTTTTTAAGAGATTGCTGAATGGCGCTGTCATCGGCCTGTGCCAGACCGGAAAAGGCGCTGGCTAACAGGGCCAGCATGGCAAAATGCTTGTTCATTTTTATCCTTATGGCCGCGAATCAGGCTCGCGGATGGTGTTGTTGATGCAACTGACGCAGGCGCTCAGTGGCGACGTGCGTATAAATTTGGGTGGTAGAGAGATCGCTATGTCCCAGCAGCATCTGTACGACACGCAGATCCGCGCCGTGGTTCAGCAGATGGGTCGCAAAGGCGTGACGCATCACATGCGGCGATAACTTTTCGCTGTCGATCCCCGCCAGCGTGGCGTAATGCTTGATGCGATGCCAGAAGGTCTGGCGCGTCATCTGCTGTGCCCGATTACTGGGAAACATCACGTCCAGCGTCTGACCATTGAGCAGCCATGGGCGACCATGTTCCATATATTGCTCCAGCCAGTAAACCGCTTCTTCACCTAACGGCACCAGCCGCTCTTTATCGCCTTTACCGATAACCCGCACGACGCCCTGGCGCAGGCTGATGTCGCTGAGCGTCAGTCCAGTCAGTTCAGAGACGCGCAGGCCGGTGGCATAGAGCACCTCCAGCATCGCCTTGTCGCGCAGCTCCAGCGGAATGTTGGTATCCGGTGCCTGTAACAGCCGCTCAACCTGGGCTTCACTGAGATCTTTCGGCAGACGCTGCGGCAGTTTTGGCGCGGACAGCAACGCGCTGGGATCGTCCGGGCGCAGCTTTTCGCGATAAAGATACTGGAACAGGCGACGCATCGCGCTGAGCAGCCGCGCTGAGCTGGTCGCCTTGTAGCCGCCCTCCAGCCGTTCGGCCAGAAACTGCTGCAGATCCAGCGGCGTCACGCTGAGCAGCGTCAGCTGGTGATGCGTCAGCCAGCCGGTCAGCGTCTGAAGATCCTGACGATAAGAGGAGAGAGTATTCTGCGCCAGATTGCGTTCAATCCAGAGCGCATCAAGAAACTGTTCTGTCAGTTCGCTGTCCTGCACGTTATCTCCGCCGTCTGGTGTAAAATCATGCTCATTATGCCTGATTCAGCGGTGCTTCTGGTACAATTGCGCCAAAGTCAGTATTTACAGAGTGTTATCTGCATGAAAATCGGTCTTTTTTACGGTTCCAGTACCTGTTACACCGAAATCGTAGCGGAAAAAATTCGCGATTTTATTGGCGAAGAGTTAGTAACGCTGCATAACGTCAAAGATGACGACCCGCGCCTGATGGAGCAGTACGACTTGCTGATCATGGGCATCCCGACCTGGGATTTCGGTGAGTTGCAGGAGGACTGGGAAGCCATCTGGACGCAACTGCCCGCGCTGAATCTGCAAAACAAGATTGTCGCGCTCTATGGCATGGGCGATCAGATTGGCTATGGCGAGTGGTTTTTAGATGCGCTCGGCATGCTGCACGAGTTGCTCCAGCCGATGGGCGTGCGCTTTGTCGGCTACTGGCCGCTTGAAGGCTATGAATTTACCAGCCCGAAACCGCTGAGTGCCGATGGCGCGCAGTTTGTGGGGCTGGCGCTGGATGATGTGAATCAGTTTGAGGTCACCGATGAGCGTGTTGAGCAGTGGTGTGAACAGGTGTTAACCGAAACCGCCGCACTGCTCTGACCGGTCAGGCGCGCTGGTTTGCTGTTGTTGAACCCATGCGCCAGCAGACGATGATTGCCAGCCCTGTTGCCGTTAATGCCGCGCCTTACTGAAGCAGCTGGCGCGCAACGCCCGCCATTCGTCCGGCTGCATATTGTCATGCATCAGCCACCAGCGCAGCATAGCCCCCTGTTCGCTCTTCGCTACCAGCAGTATGCCAATCGGTAACCACCGCAGCGGCTGGGTGGGCCGCCAGCGTTTTCCCTGCCAGATCCAGCAATGAACGCTTTCCCGCTGCAATGTGCCATGTCGCCGAATCAATCGCCGGTAACAACGCCAGCCTTCAGCCAGCATCAGCAGAATAACCGGCGTTTTAATCAGCCAGCCGCCCACAGGCAGCGTCATCAGGATTACACCAGGAACGGCAGCCACCAGCCAGGCGCACAGACATCCGCACGCCAGGCGAGAGGGTCGCAGCTTACATTGCCACCGGGCCGCGATCATGGTTACGCTGCTGGATCAGTTTTACCATCCGCTTAAGCTCCGGATCGGCTGGCTCGCCATGATTCATGAGCCAGTTAAACAGATCGGGATCGTCACTCTTCAGCAGGGCAACAAAGACCTGCTTATCCGTGTCGTTCAGCGTGTCATACTCAAATTTGAAGAACGGCATAATCGCCACATCCAGTTCCAGCATGCCGCGACGGCAGGCCCACTGAATACGTGATTTATCATTAATATCCATGCGTCAATTTCCACAATTCACAACGTGGCCGCTAGTGTAACCTGGTTTACTGCGGCTCGCAGGCGCAGCGTCGCAGGCTGTGCAACCTGCCACATTTCAGAACGCGCGTTTTCAAGGTTATCACGCCTTTTGTGCGCCGTTTTCCGTAAACAGGTTGCATTGCCAGTCGGCTCTTTTAACATTGAAGACAATATTCCGGATGAAGCTTCTTATACAGGATACCTCCATGCCCACTTTTACTTTACCGCCGCGCCAGCCTGCCGCGTCGTCTCGTCTGCCGTTAACCCTGATGTCACTGGATAGCTGGGCGCTGGTTTCCATTACCGGTGCCGACAGCACCGCTTACCTGCAGGGTCAGTTAACGCTGGATGTCGCGGCGCTGGATGCAGACCACCATTCGCCCGCCGCACACTGCGATGCTAAAGGCAAAATGTGGAGCAATATGCGCCTGTTCCATCGCGGCGAAGGCTATGCCTATCTGATTCGCCGTGACCTGCGCGACACCCAGTTGACCGAGTTAAAAAAATACGCGGTGTTTTCGAAAGTGACGATGGCGGCTGACGATGAGTCCGTGCTGCTGGGCGTTGCCGGTTTTCAGGCACGCGCCGCGCTGGCGAATCTGTTTGATAGCCTGCCCGACAGCGAGAAACCGGTCGTGCAGCAGGGAGAAACGACGCTGCTGTGGTTCGCCCATCCGGCCGAGCGCTTTCTGATTGTTACCTCGCAGGCACAGGCTGAGACGCTGAAGCAGAAGCTCAACGATGATGCACAGTTCAATGACAGTCAGCAGTGGCTGGCACTGGATATTGAAGCGGGAATTCCGGTGATCGATCCGGCCACCAGCGTGCAGTTTATTCCGCAGGCCACTAACCTGCAGGCGCTGGATGCCATCAGCTTTAAAAAGGGCTGCTATGCCGGTCAGGAGATGGTCGCCAGAGCGAAATATCGCGGTGCCAATAAACGCGCGCTTTACTGGCTGGCGGGTCAGGCCAGTCATCTGCCCGAAGCCAACGCCCCGCTGGAGTTGCAGATGGGTGAACGCTGGCGTCGTACCGGCAGCGTGCTGGCTGCGGTGCAGTTAGATGACGGCATCAGCTGGATTCAGGTGGTGCTGAATAACGATCTGGAGCCGGATAGCGTGCTGCGGGTTGAAGGTGACGAGGGCGGGCATCTGACCATTCAGCCACTACCCTACTCGCTGACTGAAGAGTGATGTAACGTCCAGGCCCTTCCTTTAACGGAAGGGCCATGCCGCAATCTACTCAGCGCACATAGAAGTAGATGGCGCAGAAGTGGCAAAGGCTGCCGCCCAGCACGAACAAATGCCAGATGGCATGGTTATAGGGAATGCGGCGCGCCACATAGAAGATCACGCCCAGCGAATAGATAATCCCGCCTGCGGCCAGCAGCCAGATACAGCCCGCTGGCAGGATCATCGCCAGCTGATAAACCACAATCAGCGACAGCCACCCCATACAGAGATAGGTCACCAGCGACAGCGCTTTAAAGCGATGTGCAATCGTGAGCTTGAACAGAATCCCGGCCAGCGCCAGCCCCCAGATCACCGCCATTAATCCATATGCCAGCGGCGTCCTCAGCCCGACCAGCAGAAACGGCGTATAGGTGCCCGCAATCAGCAGATAGATAGCGCAGTGATCCAGCTTTTTCAGCCAGGGTCTGGCCGGTCCATCCGGAACCGCATGATAGAGCGTCGAGGCCAGAAACAGCAGGATCATGCTACCGCCATAGAGGCTGTAACTGATAAAAGTGAGGGTGTCCGCCTGCCGCGCAGTGGCCTGGTTGATCATCAGTATCAGCCCGACGATACCGAACAGGCAGCCAAGGCCGTGACTGATACTGTTGGCAATTTCTTCAGCAACTGAATAACCCGCAGCGGGCCGGTGTTTTTGAGAGAGTGTAGTGGTCATATCCGGTTCCTGAACAGCTCCATAGCAGTCATAACTGTTACCCAGCGTAGCCAATAATTTTTTCAGTGTACACGTGTACGCTAAAATTATTTAGCTGAAATTCACTCTCCGTTAAACCCGGTGCTGAATCTGGTAAACTGACCGCCGGTCAACTGTTCAATGAGCCATCCATGTTTTCGCATCGCGATCTTGCCCGCCTTAACGATCTGGAAATGCAGGTCTATCAGTTCATCATTAAGCATCGCGAAGGCGTCAGCTACATGACGATCCGCGAGCTGGCTGCGCAGGCTGGTGTCTCCACCACCACCGTGCTGCGTTTCTGCCGCAAGATGGACTGCGAAGGCTGGTCGGAATTCCGCATCCGCCTGCGCTTAAGCGAAAAACAGAGCGCGCCATTGCTCAACACGGCGGGCGTCAGCGAGATGCTGAGCTTTTTTAAAAGTATTAATAACCCGGAATTTGAACAGCTCATCGCCCAGGCCGCGCAGAAAATTAATCAGGCTGAGCGGGTCTTCTTTATTGGTGTCGGCACCTCCGGCAGCCTGGCGAAATATGGCGCGCGCTTTTTCTCCAACCTTGGTAAATTCAGTCATGCGATTGATGACCCCTATTATCCGGTCGCTCCCGATCTCTATGAAAATGCCATTGCCATTATTTTATCCGTCTCTGGTGAAACCGAAGAGATCCTGCGTATTGCCAGCCAGTTCAGTCTGAATAAGTGCAGAATCATTGCGATAACCAATACGGAAAGCTGCTCGCTGGCGAAGATTGGTGATTTCAACCTCTGCTACCATGTGCCGATTATCCGTATGGCGGACAACACGGATATTACGACGCAGGTGCCAGTGACCTATATTATTGAAGCGATCGGCCGCCAGTTGGGCAAATAAAACAGCCTGTTTTTCAGGTGTAACAAACGCAATGACTGGCGCGCTGTTATATCGTGACTTTCATTATTGCCTTGCTACACTCAGCCCAATTTCAATATCCGCAATGGGGTGAAGCATGAGTGCAGAATTGCAGTTACCAAAAGGCTTTCTGTGGGGCGGCGCGGTGGCGGCGCATCAGGTTGAAGGCGGCTGGGATCAGGGCGGCAAAGGCGTCAGCATTGCTGACGTGCTGACCGGCGGTTCGCATGGCGTTGACCGGGTGATCACCGACGGCGTG
Organism: Pantoea sp. SM3640; assembly: GCF_015654165.1. Lineage (NCBI taxonomy): Bacteria > Pseudomonadati > Pseudomonadota > Gammaproteobacteria > Enterobacterales > Erwiniaceae > Pantoea > Pantoea sp. SM3640. The sequence continues at coordinate 586,318 of NZ_CP064872.1, read as the reverse complement.
CAGCCTGGCCATTTTTATCCGAACCACAAGGGCGTGGAGTTTTACTCCCACTACAAAGAGGATGTCGCGCTGTTTGCCGAGATGGGCTTCAAATGCTTCCGCACCTCCATTGCCTGGACCCGCATCTTCCCCAACGGGGATGAGCAGCAGCCCAACGAAGCGGGTCTGCAATTCTATGACGATCTGTTTGATGAACTGCTGAAGTATGGCATTGAACCGGTTATCACCCTTTCGCACTTCGAAATGCCTTATCACCTGGTCAAAGAGTATGGCGGCTGGCATAACCGCAAAGTGGTCGACTTCTTTGTGCGCTTCAGCGAAGTGGTGCTGAATCGCTATAAGAACAAAGTGAAATACTGGATGACTTTTAACGAGATCAATAACCAGCGCAACTGGCAGTATCCGCTGTTTGGTTACTGCTGTTCTGGCGTGATCTTCACCGAACACGAGAAGCCTGAACAGGCAATGTATCAGGTGATGCACCACCAGTTTGTTGCCAGCGCCAGAGTGGTCAAACTCGGTCACGCTATCAATCCTGACTTTCAGATTGGCTGCATGATCGCCATGGTCCCGGTCTACCCGTTTTCCTGCCATCCGGACGATGTGGTGCTGGCCCAGGAGTCGATGCATCAGCGCTATGTGTTCAGTGACGTGCAGATGCGCGGCTACTATCCGGCGTACACCCTGAAAGAGTGGGCGCGCAAAGGGTATAACATCCAGATGGAAGCGGACGATGCCGCGACGCTGCGCCAGGGTTGCGCCGACTATGTCGGCTTCAGCTACTACATGAGTAACGCCGTGAAGACCGATGCCAGCGGCGTTGACGACCCGATTACCGGCTTTGAAGGCGTGGTGAAAAACCCGCATGTGAAAGCGTCAGACTGGGGCTGGCAGATCGACCCGGTGGGCCTGCGCTATGCCATGAACGAGATGTACGAGCGTTATCAGAAGCCGCTGTTTATTGTGGAAAACGGCTTTGGTGCTATCGATAAGCCCAATGCCGACGGGCTGATTGAAGATGATTACCGTATCGACTATCTGCGTGCGCACATCGAAGAGATGAAGAAAGCCGTGACACATGATGGCGTCGAATTAATGGGTTATACGCCGTGGGGCTGCCTGGATTGCGTTTCGTTTACCACCGGCCAGTACGACAAGCGTTACGGCTTTATTCATGTGAATAAAAACGATGATGGCAGCGGCGACTTTTCTCGTGCGAAGAAGAAGAGCTTTAGCTGGTATCAGCAGGTTATCGCCAGCAACGGCGAAAACCTCTGATTCTTCACGCCGCATAAGCTGCGAAGCCACCTAACGCCCACCGGCAGCGTCAATGATGCTGCCGGTGACGTAAGAGGCCGCGTCGCTGGCCAGCCAGACGATCGCTTCCGCCACCTCTTCTGCCTCACCGCCACGTCCCATCGGGATCACGCTGGCAAGCCTGTCTACCCTGCCCGGCTCGCCGCCATCGGCATGCATCTCTGTATAGATGAATCCCGGACGGACGCCGTTGACCCGAATCCCCTGCTGCGCCACTTCCAGCGACAAACCTTTGGTCAGTGTATCCATTGCCCCTTTTGAGGCGGCGTAATCAACATATTCACCGGGCGCACCGATACGCGACGCGGCCGACGAGACGTTTACGATCGCGCCGCCCTGACCGCCGTGATGGGTGCCCATCCGCTTCACCGCCTCACGACAACAGAGAAAGGTCCCGATGACGTTGGTGGCAAAGACCTTATGCAGGCGCGCCGCATCCAGCTGCTCTGTACGGCACTGCTGAAACAGAATCCCGGCGTTGTTCACCAGCAACGCCAGCGGCACAGACTGCTGGTCGAGCTGCGCAAACATTGCCATCACCTGGGCTTCATCACTGATATCCGCCTGAACCGCAAAGGCTTCACCGCCCTGCTGCTGGATCTGTGCCACCAGCTGTTGCGCTTCTGCCTCGCGCTGACGGTAGTTCACCGCAACCCGATAACCCCGCGCGGCCAGTAACAGCGAGGTGGCCCGTCCGATACCGCGGCTGCCACCCGTAACCAGTGCCAGTTTCATGCTGATTCTCCAGAAAAAAGGGCCGACGAAGCGGCCCCTGATGGTTAATGCTTGTCTGTGCGAAGATTACTGATAGTCGCTCATCGGCACGCAGGAGCAGAACAGATTACGGTCGCCAAATACATCATCCAGACGTTTCACCGTCGGCCAGTATTTGTTGTGGCTGCCCGCCGGGAAGACGGCCAGTTCGCGACTGTAAGGATGTGACCACTCGCTGACGATTTCCAGCTGGGTATGTGGCGCATTCACCAGTGGATTGTCGTCCAGCGGCCATTCACCTGCCGTAACCCGGTCAATCTCCATGCGGATCGCCAGCATCGCGTCGATAAAGCGATCCAGTTCGATTTTGCTCTCAGACTCGGTCGGCTCCACCATCAGCGTGCCTGCTACAGGGAAAGACATGGTCGGCGCGTGGAATCCGTAATCGATCAGGCGCTTAGCGATATCCAGCTCACTGATACCGGTCTGCTCTTTCAGCGGGCGGATGTCGAGAATACATTCATGCGCCACGCGTCCGTCACGGCCAGTGTAAAGCACCGGATAGGCGGACTGCAGGCGGCTGGCGATGTAGTTGGCATTCAGAATGGCGACTGAACTGGCCTGCTTCAGCCCTTCCGCACCCATCATGCGAATGTACATCCAGCTGATCGGCAGAATAGAGGCGCTGCCAAACGGCGCTGCGGAGACCGCGCCCTGCTGCGTCAGCACACCGTCAATCTGCACCACGCTGTGCCCCGGAACAAACGGCGCCAGGTGCGCTTTCACGCCAATCGGTCCCATACCCGGACCGCCGCCGCCGTGCGGAATGCAGAAGGTTTTATGCAGATTGAGGTGCGAGACATCGGCGCCGATGTAGCCCGGCGTGGTAATGCCGACCTGCGCATTCATATTCGCGCCATCAAGATAAACCTGGCCGCCGTACTGATGCACAATCTGGCACACCTCACGGATGGTCTCTTCGTAAACGCCGTGGGTGGACGGATACGTCACCATGATGCAGGAGAGCTTATCGCCCGCCTGCGCCGCTTTTTCGCGCAGGTCGCCGAGGTCGATGTTGCCCTGTTTATCGCAGGCCACCACCACCACGTCCATGCCCGCCATCTGGGCTGAAGCCGGGTTCGTACCGTGCGCCGAGCTCGGTATCAGGCAGAGATGACGATCGCCCTCGCCGCGGCTTTCGTGATAGCGGCGGATCGCCAGCAGCCCGGCATATTCACCCTGCGCGCCGGAGTTCGGCTGCATACAGAGTGCGTCATAGCCGGTGAGCTGCACCAGCCACTGTGAAAGCTGGCCGATCATCTGCAGATAGCCGGTCGCCTGTTCCGCCGGGCAGAACGGATGTAATTCTGCAAATTCCGGCCAGGTGATCGGGATCATTTCGGCAGCAGCATTCAGCTTCATGGTGCAGGAACCGAGCGGGATCATCGCCTGATTCAGCGCCAGATCCTTTTTCTCCAGGCTGTGCATGTAACGCATCATCTCGGTTTCGCTGTGATGACGGTTGAACACCGGATGGGTCAGGATCTCGCTGTGGCGTTGCAGGCCAGCCGGAATCGCATGGCTTTCGCTGGCGACTTCGCTGTCGAGCTTTTCCAGATCCTGGCCGTGCTCATCACCCAGCAGAATAGCGAACAGCGCCAGAATATCGTCGCGGCAGGTGGTTTCATCCAGCGTGATGCCAACGGCGTTATGGATGTCACTGCGCAGGTTAACGCCAAAGCTCAGGGCGCGATTCAGCACGGCGGCTTTATCCGCCACTTCCACTGTCAGCGTATCGAACCAGTGCTGATGGCGCAGCTTCAGGCCGCCCTGCTGCAGTCCGGCTGCCAGAATATTCGTGAAGCGGTGAATGCGTGAGGCAATGCGTTTCAGACCGGCCGGGCCGTGGAACACCGCGTAGAGACCGGCGATGTTGGCCAGCAGCACCTGCGACGTACAGATGTTGGAATTAGCCTTTTCACGGCGGATATGTTGTTCGCGGGTCTGCATCGCCATACGCAGCGCCGTATTGCCTGCGGCATCACGTGACACACCGATGATGCGGCCTGGCATGGAGCGTTTATGCTCATCGCGGCTGGCGAAGAAGGCGGCATGCGGGCCGCCGTAACCCATTGGCACGCCGAAGCGCTGAGCGGAACCAAAGACGATGTCTGCGCCCTGCTTACCTGGCGCTTCCAGTAACACCAGCGACATAAAGTCCGCCGCCATGCTGACTACGACTTTGCGTGCTTTCAGCCCGGCAATCAGCGCGCTGTAATCATGCGCTTCACCCGTTGTGCCCACCTGTTGCAATAGCACGCCAAACAGGTCGTCGTGATCGGATGCCTTGTCGGCGCTGTCGATGATCAGTTCGAAGCCGAACGTCTCCGCACGGGTACGGACCACATCCAGCGTCTGCGGATGAATATCGTCGGCAATGAAGAATTTATTGGCGTTTTTGAGCTTACTGACGCGTTTTGCCATTGCCATCGCTTCGGCGGCGGCAGTGGCTTCATCCAGCAGCGAGGCGGACGCGATATCCATGCCGGTGAGATCCAGCGTCAGCTGCTGAAAGTTCAGCAGCGCTTCCAGACGGCCTTGTGAAACTTCAGGCTGATACGGCGTATAGGCGGTGTACCAGCCTGGATTTTCAAGCATGTTACGCAGGATAACCGGCGGGGTAATAACCGCGCTGTATCCCATACCGATCCAGGATTTGTACCGCATATTCTGGCTGGCAATGGCTTTCAGTTCGGCCAGCGCCTGCTGTTCCGTAGCGGCTTCGCCCACCGCGGGCGGGCCAGGCAGCTGAATATCTGCCGGCACAATCGTGCTGATTAACGCGTCCAGCGAACGGGCACCAATCGCGTCAAGCATCTGCGCCTGCTGCTCAGGTGAAGGACCAATATGGCGCTCGATGAATGCACCGTTGTGTTCAAGCTGGCTGAGAGTCTGAGTCATTAGCAGTAAATCCTGAATCGGGCTGGGGGAACCGGAGAGCAAACAGAAATCTGCGGCCTCTGCACGAGGCCGCCTGACGACTACTCGTCGATGGAGGCTTTGTAAGCATCCGCATCCAGCAACGTGTCGATTTCAGACGCGTCGCTGGCTTTGATTTTAAATAACCAGCCGCCGTCATAAGGCTCGCTGTTGACCTGCTCCGGCGAGTCGGTCAGCGCTTCGTTGACCGCCACAATCTCACCGCTGATCGGCGCATAGATGTCTGAGGCCGCTTTAACGGATTCAGCCACCGCGCACTCTTCACCGGCAGCAAACGTCGCGCCCACTTCAGGCAGATCAACAAACACCATGTCGCCCAGTAACTCCTGCGCATGTTCCGTAATCCCCACCGTGTAGCTGCCATCGGCTTCTTTGCGCACCCATTCGTGGCTGTCGCGGTACTTCAACGTATTCGGCACATTGCTCATTGGCCATTTCTCCTGAATAAAATTTACTGGGCGACCGGTTTACCGGCGCGGACAAAAACGGGACGGGTAACCTGAACCGGCATCTGGCGGTTACGGATCTCAACGATGGCAGTGCTGCCAACAGAGGCAGGAACACGCGCCAGGGCGATGCTGTAACCCAGCGTCGGTGAGAAAGAACCACTGGTGATGATGCCTTCCTGCAACTGCCCCTGGTCATCGGTGAAACGCACCGGCTGGCCGTTACGCAGCACCCCTTTTTCTGTGAGGATCAGCCCCACCAGTATTTCGGTGCCACGTTCACGCTGCAGTTCCAGCGCTTCCCGGCCGATGAAATCGCGATCGGCGGGTTCCCAGCAGACGGTCCAGCCCATGTTGGCGGCCAGCGGTGACACGCCTTCATCCATCTCCTGACCATAAAGATTCATACCCGCCTCCAGACGCAGCGTATCGCGTGCGCCAAGGCCAGCCGGTTTTACACCAGCGGCCAGCAGACGCTGCCAGAAATCGGCCGCTTCTTCTGCGGGCATCGCAATTTCATAGCCCGCTTCGCCGGTGTAGCCGGTCGTAGCGATAAACAGGTCACCTGACTGCACACCGAAAAACGGCTTCATGCCAGCGACAGCCAGACGCTGTTCTTCGCTGAACAGGGTCTGCGCTTTCTGCTGCGCCTGCGGCCCCTGCACGGCAATCAGCGCCAGGTCATCACGTTCGGTGAGCGTAATGCCATAGCCCTCTGCGTGTTGGGTAATCCAGGCGAGGTCCTTCTCACGGGTCGCGGAGTTCACCACCAGCCTGAAGAACGCTTCGCTCATAAAGTAAACAATTAAATCATCAATGACGCCACCTGAAGCATTCAGCATGCCGGTGTAGAGCGCTTTACCCGGCTGCGTCAGTTTTGCCACATCATTTGCCAGCAGGTAGCGCAGGAATTCGCGGGTACGCGGACCTGTCAGGTCAACAATGGTCATGTGAGAGACATCAAACATACCGGCGTCGCTGCGCACCACATGATGTTCATCCATCTGGGAGCCATAGTGCAGCGGCATCATCCAGCCATGAAAATCTACCATGCGGGCACCGCAGGCCTGATGCTGTTCAAACAGAGGTGTTTGCTGAGTCATAACCATCCTGTGCAGAAGCGGTTGAGTGCAAAAGTGCGCCGGAATTAAGGGCCGACGCAAACGTTCTCTTACGGCTGACGTTACCACCGAATCTGACGATTAACCATAAGCAAACCGGGGTCGAAAGCAGATGCACAGCCTAACCAGGAACAGCTGACCACAGGATAAAAAACTGCAATTTTGTGATTAATCGCGCAATAAATGCAGGGCTTTTAAATATACGCAGCAAATTTATGCGGGATGGCATTCAGGATGTTAAAAAAATTCCGCACCCTGCCAGGAGATGAATGAGAAAAAGTAATGCGAATTCGGCCGCAAAATTAGAATAAATCAAACGAAGATCCCTGATGGTGCAGCGTTGCCTTTTGGTGGTGCAGAGGGGTTAAGGGATAAAAAAAGCCAGCAGATGCTGGCTTATCAGAAGGTGTGGATTTAGCGTAGCCAGGCGGGCAAATCATTCAGGCCCATCGCCTGCTTCAGCATCATGGGTTTTACCCCAGGCAGGCGATCGGCCAGTTTCAGACCGACGTCGCGCAGCAGTTTTTTTGCCGGATTATTACCGGCGAACATTTCACGGAAGCCCTGCATTCCCGCCAGCATCATGGCAGCACTGTGCTTACGGCTGCGCTCGTAGCGACGCAGATAAAGGTGCTGACCAATATCTTTACCCTGCTGATGCAGACGGCGAATTTCACCAATCAATTCGGCGGCATCCATAAAGCCAAGGTTAACGCCCTGACCCGCCAGTGGATGAATGGTGTGGGCCGCATCGCCCACCAGCGCCAGGCGGTGTGCCGCAAAGTTGCGAGCATAGCGCGCCACCAGCGGGAACGACTGACGCTCGCTCTCGAGCTGGCACAGGCCAAGGCGCATATCAAACGCCACTGAGAGATGCTGATTGAACAGCGCTTCCGGCATGGTTTCCAGACGACTCGCTTCCTGCGGCGAGAGCGACCAGACGATGGAGCTCAGATGGGGATCCTGCATCGGCAGGAAAGCCAGAATGCCGTCGCCGTGGAACACCTGGCGCGCTACCGCATCGTGAGGCTTCTCAGTGCGGACGTTAGCCACTAACGCATGGTGATCGTAATCCCAGAAGGTCAGCGGAATATCGGCTTTATTACGCAGCCAGGAGTTAGCCCCGTCAGCGGCAATCATTAATCGCGCGCTTAACATGCTGCCATCCTGCAGGGTAATAAAGGCTTCGTTGTCGCCAAATGCCACCTGCTGTAACTGCGAGGGTGCCATCAGCGTTACGTCACTGCAGGCGCTGGCGCGTTGCCAGAGCGCGTTATGAATCACCGGGTTTTCGATGATATGGCCCAGATGCGACAGGCCCTGCTGCTCATCATCAAAGGCGATGGTGCCGAAACTGTCCTTATCCCACACTTCCATGCCGTGATATGCGCGGCAGCGCAGCGAGAGAATGGTCGACCAGACATCCAGCTTCTGCAGCAGCCGTTCGCTGGCAGCATTGATTGCCGACACGCGAATGGACGGAGACGCACTCAGCGCCAGCGGTGGCTCCGGCGATTTTTCCAGCACGGCGATGCGCAGCCCGCTGCCCTGCAAGCCGCAGGCCACCGCCAGCCCCACCATACCGCCACCGGCAATCACCACATCAAAAGTTTGCATCTGAGCCTCTTTATTAACGCTTAACCCAGCCAAGCGTACGCTCAGCCAGTTGATTTCGTAACCACGGCAGATGATCCATCGCCAGCAGACCCAGGTTGCGACCGGCCACCATCGGGCCATAGCGATTCGCAAAGACACGAACCAGACCGTCGGTAATACCGATAGTCGCGGCGCGGTCGGGCTGACGACGCTGCTGGTAATGGTTCAGCACCGCATAGCTGCCGGGGTCCTGCTGCTGGCGATGGGCGGCGGCCAGGGTTTCGGCCAGCGACATCACATCCCGCAGGCCAAGATTGAAGCCCTGACCAGCAATCGGATGCAGCGTCTGTGCTGCATTGCCCACCACCGCCACGCGGTGGGTCACGGGCGAGATCGCCCGGTGGAGTGCCAGCGGGTAATATTCACGCTGACCGGTGTGGGTGAATTTGCCCAGGCGCCAGCCAAAGGCACGCTGAAGCTGGCTCAGAAATTCGGCCTCGCTCCACTGCTCAATGCGTTCACGCTGCGAAAGCGGATGACACCAGACCAGTGACAGACGGTTGCCGGACATCGGCAGCAACGCCAGCGGGCCATGTTCGGTGAAACGCTCGAATGCCCGGCCCTGATGAGGCAACGCAGTGGTGACATTGGCAATCGCTGCGAGCTGCTGATAGTCGTCCCGCTGCCACTGAATACCGCACGAGGCGGCCAGCGCAGAGCGCGTGCCATCCGCCGCTACCAGCAGTTTGCCGCTCAGTTGCTCGCCACTGTCCAGCGTCACCTCAACCTGCTGCTCGCTGCGTTGGGCATGCGTAACGCGCGCCGGACAGCGCAGCGTCACGCCTGGCGCTTTTTTCAGTTCAGCAAATAGCCGCTGACCGACGTCAAACAGTTCGACCACCTGTCCCAGCGCCGGAATCGCGTAATCAGCCGCTGCCAGCGACACAAAGCCAGCGTGCCCGCGGTCGGAAACATGGATATCGGTAATCGGGGTGGCACAACTGGCGATGCGCTGCCACAGATTGATGTCCGCCAGCTGCTGGCAGGTGCCGGCAGAGAGCGCAATCGCGCGGCCATCGAAACCAGGATGCGCCCGACTGCCAGGCTCACTGCTTTCAATCAGCGTCACCGGCAGTGTGCCCTGGGTGAGATGGGAGATCGCCAGCGCCAGCATCGCCCCGGTCATGCCGCCTCCGGCAATCAGAATCGTCATGCCTGTTTTGCCGCCGCCATCAGTGCTTCAATCTCATCGGCCTCTTTCACCACGCTGTCGGTGAGATTCTCAATGCCATCTTCCGTAATCACAATGTCATCTTCAATTCGGATGCCGATGCCGCGATACTGTGCGGGCACGTCCGCATCCGGGGCGATATAAAGGCCCGGCTCGACGGTTAACACCATGCCCGGCTCCAGAATCCGGTCGCGGCTCGGCGTGCCATAGTGACCGACATCGTGCACATCCAGCCCCAGCCAGTGGCTCAGGCCGTGCATAAAGAACCGACGATGCGCCTCTTCGGCAAGCAGGGTATCAACGTCGCCCTCAAGGATGCCCAGTTCAACCAGACCGGTAATCATGATGCGCACCACTTCATCATTCACTTCACGAATGCTGACGCCAGGGCGGAACATCTCAAGCGATCGCTTCAGCGAAGCCAGCACGATGTCGTAAATCGCGCGCTGCGCCGGGCTGAATTTGCCGTTAACCGGGAAGGTGCGGGTGATATCGCCCGCATAGCCGTAGAATTCACAGCCTGCATCGATCAGCACCAGATCGCCGTCACGCATCTCACTTTCGTTTTCGGTGTAGTGCAGAATACAGCCGTTCTCACCGGCCCCCACAATGGTGTTGTAGGAGGGATAACGCGCGCCGTGGCGGGTAAATTCGTGATGAATTTCACCTTCAAGCTGGTACTCAAACATGCCGGGCTGACAGATTTGCATGGCACGGGTATGCGCCAGTGCGCTGATTTCCCCGGCGCGACGTAACAATGCAATCTCCTCAGCATCTTTGAACAGGCGCATTTCATGCACCCACGGTCGCCAGTCAGTGACGGTGGCCGGCGCACTGAGATTCTGACGGAAACCGCGACGCAGCTTGTCCAGCGCGCTGAACACCAGCGTATCCGCATGGGCATATTCGCCCTGCGCATGGTAAATGACGTCAAGGCCATTCAGCAGCAGGTGGAGTTGTTCACCGATATCACTCCAGGGTAAGGCACGATCAACGCCCAGTTTTTCGGGAGCCGCCTCCTGGCCCAGCCGACGTCCAGACCAGACTTCTGCTGCCGGGTCACGCACGCGGTTAAACAGCACGCTGTGATTATGATTTTCATCGCTTTTGATCAGCACCAGCAGTGCCTGCGGCTCGTTAAAGCCGGTGAAATAGCTGAAGTCGCTGCTCTGACGAAACGGGTATTCCGTGTCATTACTGCGTGTCACTTCTGGCGCAGCAAAAATCAGCGCTGCGCTGCCAGGCGCCATCTTTGCCAGCAGCGCCTGACGACGCTGCAGGTATCGTTCCAGTGAAATCATCTCTGCACTCCCTGTAAACTGACCGGTTAAACGCGTTGACCTGAAATTAGTGTAGCGTCGGTTTTTGCACTTCTGGCGCGGTGGGCTGGGGACGGGTAAACGTATCGTGGCACAGCAGTGCGGCGACACGCACATACTCGATCACCTCTTCCAGCGACTGCTCCAGCTCTTCCTGGTCTTCATCTTCTTCGTAACCAAGCTGGGCGATAGTGCGCAAATCGTCGATTGCTTCGCCGGTTTCGCCGGTGACCTTATCCAGTTTAGGCTGTGTTACGCCCAGGCCGAGCAGAAAATGGTTAACCCAGCCTGCCAGTGCATCTGCGCGGTCAAAGACAGTGATGTCATCGTCAGCAGGAAGCATCAGCTGAAACAGGAAGCCGTCATCTTCCAGCGTGGTGGCCGTGTGCTCGTGCAGCGCCGCCAGCGGCACGGCAAGAGTGTGTGAAAACGCCATGCCTTCGTTAGCCAGATCGTGTACCAGCGTCTTCCAGCTGGTGTCCTGGTTACCGCCACAGAGGATCCCGCTCAGCAGGCCATGCATTTCCGCGGGCGTCATGCCAACGCCCTGCTGGGAGAGCACAGCCGCGAGCGCGTCGTAATCGGGGGTTGCGTTCTGTAAGGACATAAGTTTTCATCGTCGTTGGCAGAATAAGTTCGTGTTATGCTACCACTAGCTGCCTCAAGGTTTCCAGAAAAGGGGTTGTATCTTATTTCGTGGGTCTATATAGTTGCCCGCCTCCCAAGCCATTGACTGCTAAGGGAGTTGCGAGCGAAGTAATCAGTCAGGAAGGTGGCATGTCTGCACAACCGGTAGATTTACAAATTTTTGGTCGTTCGTTGAGAGTGAATTGTCCGCCAGAGCAGCAAGATGCGCTCAATAGCGCGGCTGAAGATCTCAATCAACGGTTGCAAGATCTAAAAGTTCGCACTAGAGTCACAAATACAGAACAACTGGTGTTCATCGCCGCGTTAAACGTCTGCCACGAGCTGGCGCAAGAGAAAGTGAAAACGCGCGATTATGCTGCTAATATGGAACAGCGTATTCGTATGCTGCAGCAGACGATAGAACAGGCACTGGTTGAGCAAGGTCGCATCTCTGAGCGTGAAGGTGCGAAGTTCGAATAAAACTTCATGGTTGCTATCGTTACAGCAACGGTGAGGTAAATTTTCTCTGAGATGTTTGCATGTGGGCCAGTCCCCTGAGCCGATATTTCGAAAAAACAGAATGTGACGCTCTGTAACCTGTGTGCATGCTCGGTTCGTCCGAGAAGCCTGATGGTTACGACGGCATGTTCACCTTGAACCAAGGGTTCAAGGGTTACAGCCTACGGCGGCATCTCGGAGATCTCCCTTTCTGTAGTCCTGCTTTTTTCCCCGGAACGACATGTTATAGTCGCTGCACAGCGGCTTAAACGGCGGGGAAATCATGTCTGAACCTTCCATGTCATCACCTTCAATGTTACAGCGTCAGGAAATTCGTCAGCAGGTGCGCCATCTGCGTCGTGCCATGACGGATGAGCAGCAGGCCCAGGCGGCCGAACAGCTCGCTGAACTTGCCCTTAACTACGCTCCAGTTACTGCCGCGCGCAATATTGCCCTGTTTCTGTCGGTTGATGGTGAGCTGAATACCCGTCCGCTGATTGCCCGGCTCTGGCATCTGAAGAAAGCCGTCTATCTGCCGGTTTTACACCCTTTCTCCCCCGGTAATTTACTGTTTCTGCGCTACTCGCCCGATACACCACTGATCCCGAATAAACTGCGTATTCCTGAACCGCCGCTCGATATCCGGCAGTTGATCACACTTGATCAACTGGATCTGATGCTGGTGCCGCTGGTGGCCTTTGATCAGCATGGGCAACGGCTGGGAATGGGCGGCGGCTTCTATGACCGTACGCTACAGAACTGGCGGCAGCACGGTTTTTTGCCCGTCGGTCTGGCACACGACTGTCAGCAGGTGGATAGCCTGCCGGTTGCAGAATGGGATGTGCCTTTGCCAGCGGTGATGACGCCGTCAAAGCTCTGGCAGTGGGAGTAGAAGAAGCACTGTTAGGGGATTTTCAGACGGCTTAAACCCATATTTGGGCGCATTTGGCAGCAATGAAATAGCTCAACGCGCAGGGAACATGGTCATAAGAGAAAAGCGTCCCGCGCAAGGGACAAAAACGCCGGGAGCGTTTTGAACAGCGCAAAGCGTTGGCACGTTCACGGGCGCACCTCAGGGATGAGGTGCGTAATCGCGCGGGCCGAGCATGCCATGGATGGCGGCTTTTGCGTCTTTCCGATCTGACCGTGTTCTCTTCGCAGTTTCGGTATTACAGCAAATCGGGACAGCCTGTATTAACTACCTGAAGAGACGCGACTAAGCGCCTATTCAGGTTGGTATCACTTAGTAAAGCAGACGCGCGCGGATAGTGCCCGGAATCGCTTTCATCAGCTGCAGCGCGTTCTCTGCCACTTCTGGCTCTGCATCAATGTCGATAACCACATAACCCATAAACGGCGAGGTCTGCAGATACTGCGCGGCGATGTTGATACCCTGCTCTGCGAATATCTGGTTGATGGCCGTCAGCACGCCGGGACGGTTTTCATGGATGTGCAGCAGACGACTGGCGCTGATACCGTGAATCGGCAGTGACACTTCCGGGAAGTTAACCGCTGAGAGAGTCGAGCCGTTATCGGAATATTTCGCCAGCTTACCCGCTACTTCAATTCCGATGTTCTCCTGCGCTTCTTCTGTCGAGCCGCCAATGTGTGGCGTCAGGATCACGTTGTCGAACTCACTCAGTGGAGATATAAACGGCTCGCTGTTGGTGGCAGGCTCGGTCGGGAAGACATCGATGGCTGCGCCACCCACATGCTTGCTGGCCAGGGCTTCACACAACGCCGGAATATCCACGACGGTGCCACGTGAGGCGTTAATCAGCAGCGCACCGGGTTTCATTTGCGCCAGCTGTTCTGCACCGATCATATCCTGTGTAGAGGCGGTTTCCGGCACGTGCAGGCTGACAACGTCGCTCATGTTGAGCAGATCGGCCAGATGGCGTACCTGGGTGGCATTACCCAGCGGCAGCTTGTTTTCAATGTCGTAGAAGAAAACATGCATACCCAGGCTTTCGGCCAGCACGCCCAGCTGCATCCCGATATGACCGTAACCGATAATACCCAGCTTTTTACCACGCGCTTCAAATGAACCTTTGGCAATCTTATTCCAGATACCACGGTGTGCTTTCGCATTCGCTTCGGGGATGCCACGCAGCATCAGCAGCATCTCACCAATGACCAGCTCTGCCACCGAGCGGGTATTCGAGAACGGCGCATTGAATACCGGAATACCCCGGCTCGCAGCCGCCTGCAGATCAACCTGGTTAGTGCCGATACAGAAACAGCCAACGGCAACCAGCTTTTCAGCCGCCGCAAAAATCTCTTCAGTGAGCTGGGAGCGGGAACGGATACCAATGAAGTGCGCATCGCGGATCGATGCTTTTAACGCGTCGGAGTCCAGTGCGCCCTTGTGGAATTCGATGTTGGTGTAGCCTGCAGCCCGCAGATTCTCCAGCGCGCTCTGATGAACACCTTCCACCAGCAGGAACTTAATCTTATCTTTTTCCAGTGATACCTTTGCCATTTCCCGATCCTATTCAGCATTCAATGAGGACTACCATAAGCCAGCCTTCTGTCAAAATATCAAAAAAATCGCGTCCGGCAATACAAACGATTGCCCGGCAGCCAGCACGGCAATGGCTGACAGCAGCACATTGCCGGACAAAATCATGAGGTCAGCGATGAAGAGAGAACGAACCTACTGTCGATGACGGTTATGTGACATAAGTCACCAAATTTCACCGACGTGAGAAAAGATGATTTGCAGGCCGAAATAACCGGCGCCTTTACAGCGCCAGACAGATCATTTTTTGATGGTTTTCACGCCATCAGGACCGCCAATTAATGCGATATCGGCACCGCGCGCGGCAAAAAGACCAACGGTAACGACGCCCGGCAAGGCATTGATGGTTTTTTCGAGCTCAATCGGATCGAGAATGCGCAGATTATGCACATCGAGAATAATGTTGCCATTATCGGTCACCACGTTCTGACGATACTCAGGTAAGCCGCCCATTTTCACCAGCTGACGCGCCACGTAACTGCGCGCCATCGGAATCACTTCGACTGGCAGCGGAAAACGCCCCAGCACATCGACCTCTTTTGAGGCGTCAGCGATGCAGATAAAGGTCTCGGCCACCGCGGCTACGATCTTTTCACGCGTCAGCGCTGCGCCGCCGCCTTTGATCATCTGCATCTGTGGGTTGATCTCATCCGCGCCATCAACGTAAACCGACAGCAGGTCAATCTCGTTCAGATCGAACACCTGAATGCCCAGGCTTTTCAGCTTCTGGGTAGAAGCGTCGGAGCTGGAGACGGCACCTTCGATCTGATGCCTGACCGTGGCCAGCGCATCAATAAAGTGGGCAGCGGTGGATCCGGTGCCTACGCCAACAACGGTGCCCGGCTGCACATAGTCAAGTGCAGCCCAGCCAACGGCTTTTTTCAGTTCATCCTGGGTCATGGTATGTTTAAAACCTGTGCGACAACGAAGTGCGCGTAGTATAAAACAAGGCTTGCTGAAAATGCTCGGCTGTCCGACGTGGATTTAACGCTTTGGAAGCCAGCCCACAAAAAACAAGCGAGCCATCACAGGTGACACTTTTGTGGCATAGTGACGTCCACCCTGAAGGAGAGAGAAGAAGAATGAAACGCCCGGATTATCGAACGCTTCAGGCGCTGGATTCAGTGATCCGCGAACGCGGCTTTGAGCGTGCCGCACAAAAGTTGTGTATCACCCAATCGGCGGTTTCACAGCGTATCAAGCAGCTGGAGAACCTGTTTGGTCAGCCGCTGCTGGTGCGCACCGTGCCGCCGCGTCCGACTGAACAGGGGCAAAAACTGCTGGCGTTACTGCATCAGGTAGAGCTGCTGGAAGAGGAGTGGCTGGGCGATGAGAACAGTGGCACCACGCCGCTGCTGCTGTCGCTGGCGGTCAATGCCGACAGTCTGGCGACCTGGCTGCTGCCTGCGCTGAAAGATGTGCTGGCAGATTCCCCTGTCCGTCTGAATCTGCAGGTCGAAGATGAAACCCGCACTCAGGAGCGTCTGCGTCGGGGTGAAGTAGTCGGTGCTGTGAGTATTCAGCCGCAGCCGCTACCGAGTTGTCTGGTGGATCAGCTCGGTGCTCTCGACTATCTGTTTGTCGCGTCACGCGACTTTGCCGATCGCTTCTTTCCTAACGGCGTCACGCGCTCAGCCCTGCTGAAAGCGCCTGCGGTGGCGTTTGATCATCTTGATGATATGCATCAAGCCTTCCTGCAGCAGAACTTTGATCTTTCACCCGGCAGCGTGCCCTGCCACATCGTGAACTCCTCTGAAGCCTTTGTGCAGATGGCGCGGCAGGGTTCAACCTGCTGTATGATCCCGCATCTTCAGATTGAGCGTGAGCTGGCAAGCGGTGAGTTAATCGATTTGACGCCGGGATTGTGTCAGCGCCGGATGCTCTACTGGCATCGGTTTGCGCCGGAGAGCCGCTTAATGCGTCGGGTGACCGATGCGCTGATTACGCATGGACATCGGGTGCTGCGGCAGGATGACGTGGCAGCCTGAAAACAAAAACGGGGCGAAAGCCCCGTTTTTGTTGCTGACAAATCGGGATAACCAGGAGTCTTACAACAACAGAAAAGTTAAACGCGAAGGGAACAGGGTCAGAAGAGGAAAGCGTCCCGCGGCCTGGGACAAAAACGCCGGGAGCGTTTTTGAACAACGCAACGCGTTGGCCCGGTCACGGGCGCACCTCAGGGATGAGGTGCGTAATTGTGCGGGCCGAGCGGCCAGGGATTGGCCTTAGCGACTTTCCGATCTGACCCTGTTTCCTGTGCAGGCACCGTCTCACAGCGAACCAGGCCAGGTTTTGTCAACAATCTCAAACGGGACATCAGCCCCGTTTCGCATTATGGCGTGTTGGGCTTGAGCTCAAACACCACATCTACCTGATCGTCAAAGTTGATGCTCTGCTGATCGTAGGTTTCCTGCGCCGACGTATCTGCCGCGGCTGCCGCTTTATACATGCGGTTCATTGGCATCGGCTGATAGTTGGCAACCTGATAACGAATGCTGTAGATGGATCCCAGCTTCGCGTTGAAGCCTTCAGCCAGCTGTGAGGCCTGCTGAGTCGCGTTCTTAATCGCGGCTTTACGCGCCTGCTCTTTGTAGCTTTCCGGGTTTGCCACGCCTAACTCAACGCTGCGTACCTCATTCAGACCAGACTTCAGCGCCCCGTCCAGCAGATCGTTCAGCTTGTCCAGTTGACGCAGGGTGACCTGCACCTGACGCACCGCGCGATAGCCTTTCAGTACCGATTTACCCTCTTTGGTGTAATCGTACTCAGGCTGTGTGCTCAGGTTAGCTGCATCGATATCTTTCTTCTCAATGCCGTTTTTCTGCAGAAAATCGAAATATTGCGCAACCCGGCTATCCGCCTGCTTTTTCGCATCTGCAGCATCTTTCGACGACACGTTCACCACGATTGAGAGCGTCGCGATATCGGGACGGGCATCGACCGTTGCCTTGCCTGAGGTCACCACGTGCGGTCCGTTCGGTAACTCATCAGCGTGTACGCCAGGCAATGCCCCGGCGCTCATAATTGCGGCCAGAGCCAATGCTTTCAGTTTCATGAAAGTCCTCCTTGAAAAGGTCACTATGACGGCTTCCAACCGGCGAAGCCCAAAAGCGCATCGGTATGCGCCATGCTTTGAGTGGTCATTATGGCAAAAGTTCGCCTGCGGTGCGGCAATTACCGGCGCGGATCGCAGCCGGGATCAAAAACCGGCAATGCCCTGGCGCGCCAGCTGCAGGGCGATAAACCACATCACCGCGCCCACCAACAGGTTAATAATGCGCTGGGCTTTCGCGGTACGCAGGCGCGGTGAGAGCCACGCGGCCAGCAGGGCCAGGCCAAAGAACCAGAGGATCGACGCACTGATGGTGCCCAGCGCGAACCACTGACGCGCCGTGGTAGTCGGCAACTGACCGCCAAGACTGCCCAGCACCACAAAGGTGTCGAGGTAGACGTGCGGATTGAGCCAGGTTACCGCCAGCAGCGTCGCAATGATGCGTCCCCTGCTCTGCTTTAACGGCGCACCATCCGTCAGATCGGCCTCACCGCGAAAAGCACTGCGCAACGCGCCCCAGCCATACCACAGCAGAAAAGCCACGCCCGCCCAGGTGATGACCATCAGCAGCAGCGGAGACTGGCTCAACAAGGCGCTGCCGCCAAAGATGCCGCCGCATATCAGCAGAATATCGCTCAGCGAGCAGAGTGCCGCCGTCATCAGATGGTACTGACGTTTTACACCCTGATTCATCACAAATGCGTTTTGCGGCCCCAGCGGCAGTATCAGCGCGGCGCCGAGGGCAAGCCCCTGAAAGTAGAGAGATATCACAGCAGTACGTCCTCACATGGTCAGATGCGAAGAAGTATAAAGAGAGGAAATGATTAGCGGAAATTGAAAGAATTAATCTGCGATTAGCAAAATTAATGGGCGACGGGCGCCGCCCATTGACTGATTATTGCGACTGAAGCTGGGTTTCGACGGCTTCAGGCACGGATTTCTGATGCAGATGCACATCCATCTGCGGATAAGGAATACCAATTCCTTTACCATCCAGCGCACGTTTGAAGTTCTTCAGCAGATCCCAGTAAACGTCCTGCAGGTCTCCGCTGTTGCTCCAGCAGCGCACCACAAAGTTCATGGAGGAAGCGGCCAGTTCGTTAAGACCGATCTGAATACCCTTCTCTTTCAATACACGGCTGTCGGCTTCAACGACCTGCTGCAGTAAGGCAATGACTTCATCCACATCCGCTTCATAAGCGACGCCAATGATAAATTCATTGCGACGAACCGGCTCACGCGAGAAGTTAACGATGTTTCCGCTGATGATTTTACCGTTTGGCACCACCACAATTTTGCCATCCCCGGTCCGGAGCGTGGTGGAGAAAATCTGCACATGCAGTACGGTTCCCATCACACCGCCCAAATCAACAAACTCGCCTGTACGGAACGGACGGAAGGTGACCAGCAGGACGCCTGCGGCCAGGTTTGAGAGCGATCCCTGTAAGGCCAGACCAACTGCCAGACCAGCAGCACCCAGTACAGCAATCACCGAGGCAGTCTGTACTCCAATGCGTCCCAGGGCTGCGATAATGGTAAACGCGATAACGCCATAGCGCACCAGCGCGGAGAGGAAGTCTGCCACGGTCGCGTCGATATGACGGGCGCGCAGCAGGCGATTTACGGCATTAGAGATGATACGGGCGATGACCATCCCGATAATGATGATGGCGATAGCGGCAACGATATTCACGGCATAGCTGATGATCAGCGCCTGATTGCGAATCAGCCAGTTACCTGCGTTATTTAAGCCGTCGACGACGTGTAAATCTTCCATTAATAAGCCCTGTTGTTAGATTCCCACCGGGAATGAAAAAACTGCCAGATGACATCCGACACCCTGCCATCAAGGGTAATCAATTATCCCCTTAAGCGCCAAACCGTCGGGCTTTAAAGCGCGTTTTTACGAAAATTTTGCATAAAAAAAGGCCCTTTCGGGCCTTTTTTGTACGATAACTGAATGTCAGTTACAGCACGTCGACAGCGTTAAGCTCTTTGAAAGCCTGCTCCAGACGCACGACCATAGAGGCCTGGGCAGAACGCAGCCAGACACGTGGGTCGTAGTATTTTTTGTTTGGCTTGTCGTCGCCTTCCGGGTTGCCCAGCTGCGACTGCAGATAGCCTTCGTTCTTTTTGTAGTACTGCAGGATGCCGTCCCAGGTTGCCCACTGGGTATCGGTATCGATGTTCATCTTGATCACGCCGTAGCTGATAGACTCTTCGATTTCTGCAGCTGAAGAACCTGAACCGCCGTGGAAAACGAAGTCCAGCGCGTTGTGCGGCAGGCCATGTTTTTCACACACATATTTCTGCGAATCGCGCAGAATGGTCGGGGTCAGTTTCACGTTACCTGGCTTGTAAACGCCGTGTACGTTACCGAATGAAGCCGCAATGGTGAAGCGCGGGCTAATCGCATGCAGTTTTTCATACGCGTAGTTCACATCTTCCGGCTGAGTGTAGAGTGCAGAAGCGTCCATGTGGCTGTTATCCACGCCATCTTCTTCACCACCGGTGCAGCCCAGTTCGATTTCCAGCGTCATGTCGAGTTTCGCCATACGCGCCAGGTATTTGCTGCTGATCTCGATGTTCTCTTCCAGAGACTCTTCTGACAGGTCGATCATGTGAGAAGAGAACAGTGGTTTACCGTTTTTCTGGAAATACTCTTCACCCGCGTCCAGCAGACCGTCGATCCATGGCAGCAGTTTCTTGGCACAGTGGTCGGTGTGCAGGATAACCGGCACGCCATACTGCTCAGCCATCAGGTGAACATGGTGTGCACCCGCGATAGCGCCGAAAATGGCCGCGCCCTGTGGTTTATCAGTCTTGAAGCCTTTACCCGCGATAAATGCAGCACCGCCGTTAGAGAACTGGATGATGATTGGCGCTTTAACTTTCGCAGCGGCTTCCAGTGCGGCATTGATAGAGTCGGTGCCGACGCAGTTTACGGCTGGCAGTGCGAATTTGTTCTCTTTCGCAACTTTGAAGATCTTCTGTACGTCATCACCAGTGACAACGCCGGGTTTTACGAAATCAAAAATTTTAGACATGATTGTGTCCTGTTTCGTGACCGTTGTTCCCGCTCGGGAACATCGATTTAAACGCCCAGACGGGCAAGACTTCAGGCGATGCCGCCAGGCATCGCCCCCAAAGGATTACTGCTTCGCACGCTCTTCCAGCATAGCAACTGCAGGCAGTTTTTTGCCTTCAACGAATTCAAGGAACGCGCCGCCGCCGGTAGAGATGTAGGAAATTTTGTCTTCAATGCCGAACAGGTCGATAGCCGCTAAGGTATCGCCACCGCCAGCAACAGAGAAGGCATCGCTGTCTGCAATGGCGTTCGCCACGATCTCGGTGCCTTTACGGAAGTTAGGGAACTCAAACACGCCCACCGGGCCGTTCCACAGGATGGTTTTAGCATCCTTCAGGATAGCCGCCATCGCCTGTGCGGTTTCGTCACCAAAGTCCATAATCTCTTCGTTATCCGCCACTTCCGAAACCTTTTTCACGGTCGCTGGCGCAGTTTCAGAGAATTCTGTGCCGACGCGTGAGTCAGTCGGAACCGGGATACCGTGCTGATCGCGCAGGCCTTTGGCCGCTTCAACGAAGTCTGGTTCATAGAGTGATTTACCGACATTGTTGTCGATAGCCACGAAGGTGTTAGCAATACCGCCGCCCACAATCACGGTGTCCGCGATTTTGACCAGAGACTGCAGCACGTCAAATTTGGTAGAGACTTTAGAACCGCCAACAACAGCCACCAGCGGACGTTCCGGGTTACTCATAACTTTACCCAGCGCTTCCAGTTCTGCAGAAAGCAGCGGACCGGCACAGGCGATAGGAGCAAATTTGCCGACGCCGTGGGTAGACGCCTGCGCACGGTGCGCAGTACCAAAGGCGTCCATCACAAATACGTCGCACAGCGCAGCATATTTTTTAGACAGTGCTTCGTCGTCTTTCTTTTCGCCTTTGTTGAAGCGAACGTTTTCCAGCACCACCAGTTCGCCAGCGCCGACTTCAACGCCATCGAGGTAATCTTTTGCCAGGGTCACATTGGTGCCGCTCAGCTTCTCTTTCAGGTAGTTAACTACCGGCAGCAGCGAGAACTCTTCGTTGTACTCACCTTCGGTCGGACGACCCAGGTGGGAGGTAACCATTACTTTCGCGCCCTGTTTCAACGCCGCTTCAATGGTTGGCAGAGAAGCACGGATACGTGCATCAGACGTCACTTTACCTTCTTTAACTGGTACGTTCAGATCGGCACGGATCAGAACGCGTTTGCCAGCCAGATCCAGATCGGTCATCTTAATTACAGACATGGTGAACCCTCTCGTTGATTCTCATAAGTTTTGCCAGACGCAAACCGCGTCTTACCTGAAACCGCTTGCGGCCATCGCTAACGTCGTGTCGAGCATTCGGTTAGCAAAGCCCCATTCGTTGTCACACCAGACCAGGGTCTTGATAAGGTGTTGACCGCTGACCCGCGTTTGTGTTCCATCCACAATGGCACTGTGCGGATCATGGTTAAAATCTACTGAGACTAACGGTAATTCCGTATAGTCAACTATACCACGAAATGCCCCTTCTGCCGCGCTCCGCAACAGGGTGTTAACATCACACGCTGTCACCGCGTTATGCACAGAAACGCTGAGATCAATGGCCGTCACGTTAATCGTCGGGACGCGAACGGCTATCGCCTCAAAGCGATCGTTGAATTTCGGAAAAATACGGGTAATGCCAGCCGCCAGACGCGTATCTACCGGGATGATCGACTGACTGGCTGCACGTGTGCGGCGCAGATCGCTGTGATAGGCGTCGATCACCTGCTGATCGTGCATCGCCGAGTGGATCGTAGTGACAGTGCCGGATTCGATTCCAAACGCATCATCCAGCAGCTTAATCACCGGAATAATGCAGTTCGTCGTACAGGAGGCGTTGGAGACGATGCGGTCACTGGCGGTCAGTGCCTGCTGGTTAACGCCATACACCACCGTGGCGTCGAGATCGTTGCCGCCGGGATGAGAGAACAGCACTTTTTTAGCACCAGCCTGCAGGTGCGCTTCGCCATCAGCCCGCGAGCCATAGACGCCGGTACAGTCCAGCACCACATCCACGTCGAGTTCACGCCAGGGCAAATCGGCAATGTCTGCACGGTGCAGAATACGCAGGGTATCACCCCCCACCCACATCACATCGCGCTCCTGACGGACGTCGAAAGCAAAACGGCCATGGCTGGTATCGTATTTCAGCAGATGCGCCATACCGGTGGCTTCTGCCAGCTCGTTAATGGCGACCACGGTGATCTCTGCACGCCGGCCCGTTTCATAGAGCGCGCGCAGGACGTTGCGTCCAATCCGGCCAAAACCATTTATCGCTACCCGTACCGTCATTTCTCTCCTGCCACGTCAGACTGAAAAAAACGTGCCGTTAGCCTGAGCGTTTCACTGCATTTTGTACAGGAGATTCTTACCCGGCATTGTCCGAAATCAGGGCGGTGTGCACAGCGACTGAAACGGTTCAGCCACAATAATAGAAGGAAGGAATAACAGGAATGACTGTGATCAATCTGACTGCTTAAATTTGGATCTGCGTCACAAATTCGGGCCATAGTCAGTTATTACTGGAGGAATAATAAATAAAGGGACGAAAATTTCGCCCCTCTTGTTTCACTGCCAGACGGGAACAGACCCGCCTGGCCGGTTTTTACGCCAGCAGCGTCTTCGCTTTAGCGACCACGTTGTCGACGGTGAAGCCAAACAGTTCAAACAGCTGATCCGCAGGTGCAGATTCGCCGAAGCTGGTCATACCCACGATAGCGCCGTTCAGACCGGTGTATTTGAACCAGTAATCCGCGATGCCCGCTTCGATAGCGACGCGCGCGCTGACGGCTTTAGGCAGTACGGATTCGCGGTACTCATCGCTCTGCTTGTCGAAAGCATCCGTTGAGGGCATAGAGACCACGCGCACTTTACGGCCTTCGCTGGTGAGTTTGTCCCATGCACCGACAGCCAGCTCAACTTCTGAACCGGTAGCGATCAGGATCAGCTCAGGGGTGCCGTCGCAATCTTTCAGTACATAACCGCCACGTGCCACGTTAGCCAGCTGTGCAGCGTCACGTTCCTGCTGCGCCAGGTTCTGACGAGAGAAGATCAGTGCTGTCGGGCCATCCTGACGTTCGATGGCATATTTCCACGCCACGGCAGATTCAACCTGGTCACAGGGACGCCACAGGCTCATGTTTGGTGTGGTACGCAGACTCGCCATCTGCTCAACCGGCTGGTGCGTCGGACCATCTTCGCCCAGACCGATAGAATCGTGGGTGTAGACCATGATCTGACGGATCTTCATCAGTGCCGCCATACGCGCTGCATTACGCGCATATTCAACGAACATCAGGAAGGTGGCGGTGTACGGCAGGAAGCCGCCATGCAGCGCCAGGCCATTAGCGATAGCGGTCATACCGAACTCGCGCACGCCGTAATGGATGTAGTTACCCGCTGCATCTTCGTTGATTGGCTTAGAGCCAGACCAGATAGTCAGGTTGCTCGGTGCCAGGTCGGCTGAGCCGCCAAGGTATTCCGGCAGGATTTTACCGAAAGCTTCGATAGCGTTCTGTGAGGCTTTACGGCTGGCGATCTTCGCCGGGTTCGCCTGCAGCTGTTCAACGAACTTCTGCGACTCTTCCTGCCAGTTAGCGGGCAGTTCGTTGCTAACGCGACGTTTGAACTCGGCAGCCAGTTCAGGATGTGCCTGCGCATACGCAGCGAATTTCTCATCCCATGCAGACTCTTTTGCCTGGCCCGCTTCTTTCGCGTCCCACTCTGCATAGATGTCAGAAGGAATAACGAATGGCGCGTGGTTCCAGCCCAGCTGTTTGCGGGTCAGTGCCACTTCATCATCACCCAGCGGTGCGCCGTGTGAATCATGCGTACCCGCTTTGTTCGGTGAACCAAAGCCGATAACGGTTTTGCACATCAGCAGTGAAGGCTTGTCGCTGACGCTTTTCGCTTCGTCGATCGCTTTCGCAATCGCGTCCGCATCGTGACCATCAACGCCGCGCACCACGTGCCAGCCGTACGCTTCAAAGCGCTTCGCGGTGTCATCGGTGAACCAGCCATCAATGTGACCGTCGATAGAGATGCCGTTGTCATCGTAGAACGCAACCAGTTTGCCCAGCTTCAGCGTACCCGCCAGTGAGCAGACTTCGTGCGAAATACCTTCCATCATGCAGCCATCACCCATGAAGACATAGGTGTTGTGGTCTACGATGTCATGACCCGGACGGTTGAACTGTGCGGCCAGCGTGCGTTCCGCAATGGCGAAGCCGACTGCGTTCGCGATGCCCTGCCCCAGCGGACCGGTGGTGGTTTCAACGCCCACGGTGTAGCCATATTCAGGGTGACCTGGAGTTTTTGAGTGCAGCTGGCGGAAGTTTTCCAGCTCGCTCAGTGGCAGATCGTAGCCGGTCAGGTGCAGCAGGCTATAGATCAGCATGGAGCCGTGACCATTAGACAGAACGAAACGGTCGCGGTCGGCCCACAGCGGGTTGGTTGGGTTGTGGTTCAGGTAGCCGCGCCAGAGTACTTCAGCGATGTCCGCCATGCCCATTGGGGCACCCGGATGTCCCGATTTCGCTTTCTGTACTGCATCCATACTTAACGCACGAATGGCGTTGGCAAGCTCTTTACGAGAGGGCATTTTCTACTCCAGGTCGGATTAATGCTTCGCGCCTTAACTTATTGTTATTAATGAGTTAGTGGGCAAAACAAGGAAAAAGTTGCCCATCAATGTACATGAAAATCGGGGCAAAAGTACATGCTGTAAAACGCTAAATGTAACCGCTTCGTATGGCTTTTCCGGCCAACTCTGCTAGCAAAGTGCAGACTGGCACGCTATAACCAAATCGTTTATTCACCTGACTGAGTTTCAGGTGTTTGTTTTTCTTACCTTGTTATGAATGGGATAGAGCATGAAAATCCAGAAAACGGTGTTAGCGCTTGGGCTGGCAACGCTGCTCAGCGGCTGTCAGGGTTTAGACAATAATGGACTGATGCAGTCGGGCGCGCAGGCGTTTCAGGCGTACACCCTGAGCGACGATCAGGTTAAGCAGCTGAGCGATAAATCCTGTGAGCAGATGGACAAAGATAATCAGGTTGCGCCTGCGAACAGTGAGTATCAGCAGCGTCTGAACAAGATTGCGGCCGCGCTGGGCGACAACATCAACGGCGTCCCGGCTAACTACAAGGTCTATCAGACCAAAGATGTTAACGCCTGGGCGATGGCCAACGGCTGTATCCGCGTTTATAGCGGCCTGATGGATATGATGACTGACAATGAAGTGGAAGGCGTGCTGGGTCATGAGATGGGGCACGTGGCGTTAGGTCATACGCGCAAGGCGATGCAACTGGCGTATGCCACGACCGCAGCCCGCACGGCAGCAGCCTCAGTGGGCGGCGTGATCGGTTCACTGTCGCAGTCGCAACTGGGTGAGATGGGGGAAAAACTGGTCAATGCGCAGTTCTCCCAGACACAGGAATCACAGGCGGATGACTACTCCTACGATTTGATGAAGAAGCGCAACATCAACCCGGAAGGCCTGGTCACCAGCTTTGAGAAACTGGCGAAACTGGAACAGGGACGTCAGAGCTCGATGTTTGACTCGCACCCGGCTTCTGAAGCGCGCGCCGAGCACATCCGCGAACGTATTGCTGCTGACGCGAAGTAATACGGACGGCAGGCGCGTGCATTGTGCATGCGCCTGCAGAGCGTGTCAGGTCAGTATCTGTGGCCTAACGTTTGAATATCTGATCCACCATCGAACCTAAATCGAGTTTGTTCTCGTGCAGTGAGGCTTCATCCATATGCCCCTGCGGTGACATCTTATCAATCAGCTGCGGCAGGATAACTGCCAGCGTGCCCGCTGCGCCTTTCACGTCGGTTCCCAGCTTATCCGCCAGTGACTGCAGTTCCGCCTCACCAAACGCCGAGTGGATGTCGCTGTGTTCTACAGGCTGATTCGTCCCGGTGCCGATCCACGAACCAAACACCTCACCCAGCCCGCCCTGCTGGAATTTTTGCAGCAGCACTTCGATGCCGCCCTGCTCCTGTACCCAGTGCCAGACCGCCTGCAGCTGCCCAGGCAGATGCCCGTCGCTTTGGTTGCCCTGCAGCGCTCCCGCCAGTTCATCCAGAAAGCCCATAATTGCCTCCACGTTGAGAATTGATATCAGTCAGTTTAGTTGCTGATGCGTGGTTACGCCTGAGGCGCGTGCGGTGTCAAAAGCGGGAGAAAAATCCGGAGGGGAAAAAGCGGATGGTGACCGTTACTGACACTGCGCCGCTTCAGGTGGCAGCGCAAAGCCTGCCGGGTTGGCCCGGCAGGCTCAGAATGGGATTAGCCCTTGTTCACGGCCTGAACATGCAGCATATCCAGTGCCAGCGTCGCCGCCGCCAGTGCTGTCAGATCGGCGTGATCGTAACCCGGTGCCACTTCCACCAGATCCATGCCGACAATGTTCATGCCCTGCAGGCCACGAATCAGCTTGGTCGCTTTATCGGTGGTCAGGCCGCCAATGACCGGTGTGCCGGTGCCAGGCGCATGGGCCGGATCCAGGCAGTCGATGTCGAAGGTCAGGTAAACCGGCAGATCGCCGACGGTGCGTTTTACTTCGGCGAGGATATCGTCAACGCTGCGGTCATTAACCTGCGCCGCATCCAGCACGTTGAAGCCCAGGCTCCTGTCGAACTCGGTACGGATACCGATCTGCACGGAGTGCTGTGGATCGATCAGACCCTCTTTCGGCGCGGTAAAGAACATGGTGCCGTGGTCAAAGGTCGGGCCGTTGGAGTAGGTATCGGTATGGGCATCGAAATGCACCAGCGCCATCTTGCCGAAATGTTTCGCATGGGCGCGCAGCAGAGGCAGCGTAACGTAGTGGTCACCGCCAAAGGTCATCATGCGCTTGCCATTGGCCAGCAGTTTTTCCGCATGGGCCTGTAACTTGTCAGAGAGGTCCTGCGAGTCGCCGAAGGCGTAAACCAGATCGCCACAGTCGACGACGTTCAGGCGCTGACGCAGGTCGAAATCCCACGGCCAGCGGCAGCCTTCCCAGGCCAGATTAGTTGAGATCTGACGGATTGCGCCCGGACCCAGGCGGCTGCCCGGACGACCGGAAGTGGCGGCATCAAACGGCACGCCGGTGATAACCCACTCGGCGTCGCTGTCGTAAGGCTGGAAATTCAGCGGAAAACGCATGAAGCCAAAGGCGTTAGAAACCAGGGAGTTGTCGTACTGATTGCCAAGCGTGTTATACATAATTGCTCTCTCTATGTGCGTAAGTCGGGCGAGGCCCGCATGCCATTAAGGTTGAGATGAAAAAAATCCCCTCCGCGTCGTTAGGCCCGACGAGGAAGGGATTGAGTGGTTCAGATTATCGACATAGTTAACGGCAACTGCAATATGCGATTGCGGGCTGCCAGGGCCGATTACTCATCTTCTAAATAGGTGTATCCGTAAAGGCCGCTCTCAAACTCTTCCAGGAACTGCGCGCGCAGTTCGTCGTCGAGATCGGACGCCTGCACCTGATTGCGGAACAGCGCCATCAGCTCGTTAGGATCAAGCTGCACATAACGCAGCATGTCAGCCACGGTGTCACCTTCATCCGAAAGCTGCACTTCGACTTCGCCATTTTCGCGTGCGTAGACATCCACCGCCTCGGTGTCACCGAACAGGTTGTGCATGTTGCCCAGGATTTCCTGATACGCCCCGACCATAAAGAAGCCCAGCATCGGCGGGTTATCAACGTCATATTGCGGCATCGGCATAGTAGTCGCGATACCGTCGCCATCCACGTAGTGATCTATGGTGCCATCTGAGTCACAGGTGATGTCGAGCAGTACGGCGCGGCGCTCCGGCTTCTTGTTCAGCCCTTCCAGCGGCAGGACCGGGAACAGCTGATCGATACCCCACGCATCCGGCATCGACTGGAACAGCGAGAAGTTAACGTAGATCTTATCCGCCATCCGCTCCTGCAGTTCGTCGATGATCGGACGGTGCGCACGGTTGCTGGGATCCAGATGCTGCTGAATGTAGTGGCAGATGCTCAGATAGAGCTGCTCAGCCCATGAACGCTGTTTGAGATCGTAAGTGCCGGACGCGTAGCCGGTGTGGATATCAGACAGATCCATCTGGCTGTCATGCAGCCATTCACGCAGCGAACGACGGGTGTCCGGCTCGTGCATCTCCTGCCAGGTTTCCCACATGCTGAGGATCGGGCGCGGCGCATCCGCATCCGGCGTTTCGGGTTCGCTGAACTCGTTACGCTCCACACCGATGATGTTGGAGACCAGCACCGTGTGGTGCGCGGTCACGGCACGACCGGACTCGGTGATCACCGTCGGATGGTCCAGACCGTGCTCATCACAGGCCGCACCAATCGCCCAGATCACATTGTTGGCGTACTCATTCAGGCCATAGTTGACCGAGCAGTCCGACTGCGAGCGTGTGCCTTCATAATCGACACCGAGACCGCCGCCCACGTCGAAACATTTGATATTAACGCCCAGCTTCGCCAGTTCGACGTAGAAGCGCGCCGACTCACGCACACCGGTGGCGATATCGCGGATATTGGACATCTGCGAACCCAGATGGAAGTGCAGCAGCTGCAGGCTGTCGATGCGACCCGCTTCACGCATGATCTCAACCAGCTTCAGCACCTGGGTCGCGGACAGACCAAACTTCGACTTTTCGCCGCCGCTCGACTGCCATTTACCGGAGCCCTGTGAAGCCAGACGCGCACGGATACCGAGACGCGGCACCACATTCAGACGCTCTGCTTCTTCCAGCACCAGTCGCACTTCCGTCATCTTCTCCAGCACCAGATAGACCTTGTGGCCCATCTTCTCGCCGATCAGCGCCAGACGAATATATTCGCGGTCTTTATAGCCGTTACAGACGATCACCGAGCGGGTCTGTCCGGCGTGCGCCAGCACCGCCATCAGCTCTGCTTTGGAACCCGCTTCCAGTCCCAGCGGTTCCCCAGAGTGAATCAGCGATTCGATGACGCGTTTGTGCTGGTTAACTTTGATCGGGTAGACCAGGAAGTAGTCGCCTTTGTAACCGTAAGATTCACGCGCACGCTTAAAGGCAGCATTAATCGAACGCAGACGATGCTGCAGGATCTGCGGGAAGCAGAACAAGGCGGGCAGACGCTGGCCCTGTGCTTCGCGCTCTTTCACCAGGCGGGCTAAATCTACGCGCACATCCGGACGGTCCGGATCGGGGCAGACACTGATGTGGCCCAGTTCGTTAACGTCGTAATAGTTGTTGCCCCACCAGGCGATGTTGTACGTACGCAACATTTTGCTCGCATCCTGATCGTTCATTGCAACCTCCTGCATGGAGCGGAGTGTACCCTGTTCGCCAGCTGACGAACCTTTGATATTCTTCATGTCGTCAGACATCGCGAACCTCAATTTTCCGTTGAAAGATAGAACTGTTAACCGGCTTTATGGCCGCTAATCTGAAAACCTGTTGCCACATTAAATGCACTGTCCTGTTCACCTGACATTGCCGTCAGCGCGATTTACGCATGAGAGTTAAGTGTAAAACACCCTGGCCATCTCCGTTGAAACAGAGAACATTTAACCGATCACTATTGACCATGGATAATCTGCGTCGTTCCGCTGCGCGGGCGCAGAGAAGAGACAAAACCGATCGAGCAGAGATAAAGATTAGCCGGCGCCTATGTCGGTAAAATTACCGCATCGGACGTCGTGTCGGCAGAAAAGAGAAACAGATGGGAAGCAGGAGAGAGCCAGCGCCACGCCGCAGCGCAGAGAACCGGAAAAAGAAAAAGCGTGGTTCATTACTTGTATCACCTCCGCATATGCCAGGGGCACATGGAAAACAACCTGGGTGAAAGCCAGATCAGAGTCCGACAGGCGCGACGCAGAGAGTGGCGTCATTCTTGCTGCTGCTCTCGAAGCAGCGGCGTTTTATACCGTTTACGGCCCTAAAATGCAAAAAGATTATCCGGGAATTGCGTGAAGTGTCAGCAAATTATGTCGATAACGATAACAGGTTAAATGCTGAAACAGAAAAAGGGCTGGTAATTGGTTTACCCTCTATCCTAAAATAGCCGTCCAGATGGTTTTCCATCTAAACAGGTTACTATCCAGGCGGTGTTGGCCTGCTGTGCTGACACAACCTCACTGCTCGCGGCTTTGCCTGAAGGGGCGTCAGGTCAGACAACCTCACTGGCGCTATGCAGTCGTACTCAAACCATATTTAAGGTAAAGAACAGAATGGCTAAACACCTTTTTACGTCCGAGTCCGTATCAGAAGGACATCCCGATAAAATCGCCGACCAGATCTCCGATGCTGTGCTGGATGCGATCCTT
Source organism: Pantoea sp. SM3640 (assembly GCF_015654165.1). Taxonomy (NCBI): domain Bacteria; kingdom Pseudomonadati; phylum Pseudomonadota; class Gammaproteobacteria; order Enterobacterales; family Erwiniaceae; genus Pantoea; species Pantoea sp. SM3640. Next base: position 555,478 of record NZ_CP064872.1, on the reverse strand, counting down.
GAACAGGATCCGAAAGCGCGCGTGGCCTGCGAAACTTACGTTAAAACCGGTATGGTGCTGGTTGGCGGTGAAATCACTACCAGCGCCTGGGTCGATATCGAAGAGATCACCCGCAAGACCGTACGTGAAATCGGCTATGTTCATTCCGATATGGGCTTTGATGCCAACTCCTGTGCGGTATTAAGCGCGATTGGTAAACAGTCTCAGGATATCAATCAGGGCGTTGACCGTACCGATCCGCTGGAACAGGGCGCGGGCGATCAGGGCCTGATGTTCGGCTACGCCACTAACGAAACAGACGTGCTGATGCCTGCGCCGGTGACCTATGCGCACCGTCTGGTGCAGCGTCAGGCTGAAGTGCGTAAAAACGGCACCCTGCCGTGGCTGCGTCCGGATGCCAAGAGCCAGGTCACTTTCCAGTATGACGATGGCAAAATCGTCGGCATTGATGCCGTCGTGCTCTCTACCCAGCACGCGGAATCCATCAGCCAGAAAGATCTGCAGGAAGCGGTGATGGAAGAGATCATCAAGCCGGTTCTGCCAGCAGAATGGCTGAGCGCCTCAACCAAATATCACATCAACCCAACCGGTCGCTTTGTGATCGGCGGCCCGATGGGCGATTGCGGTCTGACCGGTCGTAAAATCATCGTGGATACTTACGGCGGCATGGCGCGTCACGGTGGCGGTGCGTTCTCGGGTAAAGATCCGTCAAAAGTTGACCGCTCTGCAGCCTATGCAGCGCGTTACGTGGCGAAAAACATCGTGGCGGCCGGTCTGGCTGACCGTTGTGAAATCCAGGTTTCCTACGCAATCGGCGTGGCTGAACCGACCTCCATCATGGTGGAAACCTTCGGCACTGAGAAAATCTCTACTGAACAGCTGACGCTGCTGGTACGCGAGTTCTTCGACCTGCGTCCATACGGTCTGATTCAGATGCTGGATCTGCTGCACCCAATCTATAAAGAGACCGCGGCTTACGGTCACTTTGGTCGCGAACATTTCCCTTGGGAAAAAACCGACAAAGCGGCCCTGCTGCGTGAAGCCGCTGGCCTGTAAGGTCAGCAGCTGCTGATGAAAACCCTGCCCCTGCGGCGGGGTTTTTTATCGCCTTTTCAGCCCCATTGCTGACCAGAGAATGCTTTCTCACGCATGCAGGCTGAACGCTTTATCCGCGCAGTTACTGGTGACCGTCAGATGTTATAAAAACCAATCTGCCCGGCATCTCTTTCACTCTGCAGCAAATTTTCCATTCTCAGCTACACTTCCTTTCGCTTTTTCTGACGACAAAATGTTAACGATTACAAATTGAAATGCTTTGTTTTTCCGACATTTAGGAATTAACGCACGTAGTTATTATGCTGAAAATGCGTTATTTTCAGCGTCGTCTGATAGCCACTAAATAGAGCATTGTCAGAAACTTAATGAGTGCTATACCTCACTGGTTAATTAATCTTTCCGGGAAAAATATGCTGAATTTCAGGGTTTCAGCGTGTGTAAGCGATTACACTGATGTGATCAGACTCACTTTTTTCCCGCAAAAGGTTTTTTAACATTGATAAAAACAATGATGGATAAACCTGGAGGCTCCCATGCCTGGCAATACACACAAAAGCAGAACTTCAAATAAGGCGATGACCTTATTTGTCTGCTTTCTGGCGGCCCTTGCGGGACTGCTGTTCGGTCTGGATATCGGCGTTATCGCCGGTGCCCTGCCGTTTATCGCAAAGGACTTTAACGTTACTCCCCACCAGCAGGAGTGGATCGTCAGTTCCATGATGTTTGGTGCGGCGGTCGGTGCTATCGGCAGCGGCTGGATGTCATCCCGCCTGGGCCGTAAAAAAAGCCTGATGGCCGGTGCGATTCTGTTCGTTATCGGTTCACTCTGGTCAGCGATGTCGCCAAACCCGGAAATGCTGATCAGCGCCCGCGTTCTGCTGGGCCTGGCCGTCGGTATTGCCTCTTATACCGCCCCGCTTTATCTTTCTGAGATCGCTCCGGAAAAAATTCGCGGCAGTATGATTTCGCTTTACCAGTTGATGATCACCATCGGTATTCTGGGTGCTTACCTTACCGATACCGCCTTCAGCTTTACCGGCAACTGGCGCTGGATGCTGGGCATCATCACCATTCCGGCCCTGTTGTTGCTGATCGGTGTTTTCTTCCTGCCAAACAGCCCACGCTGGCTGGCGGCGCGAGGCAACTTCCGCGATGCGCAACGCGTACTGGATCGTCTGCGTGACACCAGTGAGCAGGCAAAACGTGAGCTGGAAGAGATTCGTGAAAGCCTGAAGGTCAAGCAGTCTGGCTGGGGTCTGTTCACCAGCAGCAGCCACTTCCGTCGTGCGGTCTATCTGGGCATCCTGTTGCAGGTCATGCAGCAGTTTACCGGTATGAACGTCATCATGTACTACGCACCAAAAATCTTTGAAATCGCGGGCTTCACCAACACCACCCAGCAGATGTGGGGCACGGTGATTGTGGGTCTGGTCAACGTACTGGCGACCTTCATTGCTATTGGTCTGGTGGATCGCTGGGGCCGTAAACCTACCCTGATTCTGGGCTTTATGGTGATGGCAGCTGGTATGGGCGTGCTGGGTACGATGCTGCACTTCGGCATTCACTCCGCGGGCGCACAGTACTTCGCGGTCGGTATGCTGCTGATGTTTATCGTTGGTTTTGCGATGTCAGCCGGTCCGTTGATCTGGGTGCTCTGTTCCGAAATTCAGCCGCTGAAAGGCCGCGATTTCGGTATCACGGTTTCCACGACCACCAACTGGATCGCCAACATGATCGTGGGTGCGACCTTCCTGACGATGCTGAATACGCTGGGCAACGCGAACACCTTCTGGGTCTACGCACTGCTTAACCTGTTCTTCATTCTGTTGACCGTGATGCTGATTCCTGAGACCAAAAACGTCTCGCTGGAACACATCGAACGTAACCTGATGGCAGGTAAGAAACTGCGCGACATCGGTTCACGTGACTAATATTACCCGATAAAAAATACGGTAAAAAAAACGGCGGGGTTTCTCTGGAAACCCCGCCGTTTTTATTTGTTCAATGCATGATTAAAGCGTGCTAACCCGCCCTGCCGGCAATGGCTGCCGTATGCAGCAGAGCGCCAGCGCCATAATGAAAATAGTGGCTGTCTGATTATACGGCAGTACCGAATCGGTCAGTCCGCAGATAAACAGTGCCAGCATTGGCAGCGCCACGCCGCGCAGATCGCACTTCTTAAGCCAGCCGCCAGGCACCGCCAGATAGAGCAGCGCCAGCGACAGCGCGCCCAGCCAGCCCTGCAGCGTCGTCACTTCCAGAAACTCGTTGTGCATGTTGTACTTAACGTTTGTGTAGCCTTCACCATTAAGCGGATAGTGCGCCATGATGAACTCCCGCGCCTCCGTGGTGCGTGCATCCGGCGTGGCAAAACCGCCATGATGCTCAATAAAGTTGACCGCCCCGCCCCAGATAGCCACGCGTGCGCCCAGCGAGGTCGAGCTGTTTGACCCATAATTCTCAATATCCTGCATCCCTTCTACCCAGCGGTTACTGGTCATCAGGATCAGCACCGCCAGCACGCCCACCAGTAATGCGCTGATTCGCCAGTTGGTCAGCAGCGACAGCCGGTAGGTCTGCAACAGGAACAGCAGCCCCACGGCAATCAGTGCAATCAGCGTTACGCGGGTGCCGCACAGGTAGAGCAAGGCAAAGGTCACAGCCAGCACAGTGATATCGGCAATCTTCCAGTATGCGTGCGTCTCGTAACGGCTCAGCCACAGCCAGGTGCAGTAGATAAACAGAATCATGTAGGAGGACATCGAGGCCGCTTCGGTGGTGAGCTTGATGCGGATATTCTCTGTATAGAGATGCTCATGAATACCAAAGCCCAGCGTAATCAGCAGACCGACCAGAATTAACACTTTTCCAATGCGCAGCGTGGTTGCAGAGACCCGGTTGCCATAAATCGCCAGACTGAGCAGCACAAAGGCTCCCAGCAACAGCCGCTTCGCCCCCAGCAGATAGTTGGCGATATTGGTGATGGCATCGTTTGAGGGTGCGGTTTCAAGCCCCTTTGTGTGTATCGCCCAGAACAGACGGATCAGAGCGAAGAGAATCAGCACAGCAAACAGGACGACATAAAAACCGTTCTCTTTAAACGCCACTCGCCTGCGCACCAGGCCATACAACACAGATGCGACGGAGAGATAAGAGACCAGATAAAATATTTTTTGCGGCAGGCCGGAAACAAACATATTCAGTGACAGCGCCAGACAGAGCGCAATAACTGAAGCATTAACCATTAACGTTAATCCATTACGACTGCTTTTATTCGTCATGCTTAACCTCAGTCAGACGGTTAAACGCACTCATCAGATGCTTCATATAATTTTCCTCATAAAAACCGGTGATGCTCGCTTTAATAACCTGATGATCGGGAAAGTGGAAATCCCGGCTCATGGCGTTGAGAATAGCGGCCAGCGCCATGCTGTCATTAGTAGGGTAGAGCTGACCATTGAGACCGTTCTGAATAATCTCTGACGGGCCGCTGATGCAGTCGGATGAGACGCAGTAGACACCCCGTGACATCGCCTCCAGCAGGATCAGCGGAAAGCCTTCAAAGTTCGAGGTCATGATCAGACAGGTGACCTGTCTGATATGGCGGATGACGTACTCCCAGGCGTTCTCCTGCCAGCCATGCCAGGTAATACGATCCTGAATGCCAAGTTGCGTCACGTAGTGCTGACACTGCGTCAGGTCTTCTCCGTCACCTACAATGTCCAGCGTCCACGGCGCATCCAGATGCTTCAACGCATCAAACAGATCTTTAAGCTGTTTCTGCCGCTGAAAATGGACGCGACCGATATAGAGAAACTTCAGCCCCTGCGGCCTGCCGATAACCACGTCATTACGCCGGATCGGGTTATAGATGACGTCAACGTCAGTAGCGGGTGCGCCCAGCTCCACCAGCTGCTCTTTGATCTGCTTACTGATGGCAAAATGGTGATCGGCCCGCAGCAGATAGTGGGGACGGTAGCGCTCCCGCGGTGGCAGGTGCATCCAGCTCGACAACACTATTTTGCGTCCTGAGAGCGTAATGGCCCGACGCGTCATCAGACAGGGAATGGTGTTGAGGGTCAGAACATGGTCGGGCTGATAGCGACGAAAGAAGGCGGCCATTCTCAGCGTGTGAATAAGATTTTTTATTTTCTTATTACGCAGCGTGCAGACGCTCTCTGATAAAACGGCGTTGGCGGTCCAGGCACGGGAGAGGCTCTCCTCTCCGCTGTTGATAATAAACAGCCCTGCTTCCGTTCCGGGTTCCTTATTCAGGGCGGTAATCAGCTGGCAGGTCACATTCTCCATACCGCCGCGGCCAGCCATGAGATCGGTAACCAGCACAATACGCTGTTTCCTGATGTTATTATTTTTCATTGCGTTGTCCGTACACTGTGCCTTCCGATTCTGATCCATTCACTCTGCAGTGAACATTATCAACAGGATATTCTAAAAAAGACCGTAACAATATTTAATCCAGAATTTTAACTAATCGCAGGGCTACGCCGGGCCACACGAACACTGTGGATCGTATGGTTCGAAACTGGCGGATGAGTATAGTCGCTGCGCTGTCGTTTTCGCGGGTAACGTTGAGTTCCTGGGCGACGGCGATTATTCTGAGCGCCATGAAAACACCTCGTCTCCCCATTGCCCTGCAGCAGGCCGTGATGCGCTCACTGCGCCAGTCGCTTGAGCGTGCAAATCAGGCCCTGAAAACCCATTATCCGGAACCGAAGCTGCTCTACCAGCAACGCGGTACGGCAGCGGGCACCGCCTGGCTGACATCCTGGGAGATCCGCATCAATCCGGTGCTGCTGCTGGAAAACCAGCAGGCATTTATCGATGAAGTGGTGCCGCACGAGCTGGCGCATCTGCTGGTGTGGAAACAGTTTGGCCGCGTCGCACCGCACGGCAAAGAGTGGAAGTGGATGATGGAGCAGGTGCTGGGGGTGCCGGCACGCCGCACCCATCAGTTTGAGATCGCCTCCGTGCGCAGTAACACCTTTGCTTACCGCTGCCAGTGCCAGCAGCATCAGCTGACGGTTCGCCGCCACAATCGTATTCTGCGCAAAGAAAGTGAATATCGCTGCGTGCACTGCGGCAGCCTGCTGGTCGCAGGCGAGTTTGTCGCTTCCTGAGAACAATCCCCATTCCGCCCTATTCCACATTCTGTTAACCTGCCGCCCTTTTTCGTACCAGGAAGAAATCCGGAATATGTCTCGCATACTAAGTCTGGCGGTTGCGCTGCTGTTTGCACCTGCCGCTGACGCTCTTAATCTGAATAACTATCATCAAAATAACTTCCAGCAGGCCAAAACCTTTGCGGCGGCGATTAACGCCGATGCACCGGGTTCGTTCTACTGTGGCTGTAAGATTCAGTGGCAGGGCAAAAAGGGCATTCCCGATCTCAACAGCTGTGGCTATCAGGTGCGCAAGAACGCCAATCGCGCCGGGCGCATTGAGTGGGAACATGTGATGCCGGCCTGGGAGTTTGGTCATCAGCGCCAGTGCTGGCAGGACGGTGGCCGCAAAAACTGCAGCAAGGATCCCGAGTATCGCCGCATCGAAACTGATTTGCATAACCTTCAGCCCGCAGTGGGTGAAGTGAATGGCGACCGTGGTAACTTCGCCTACAGTCAATGGAACGGCAGCGAGAAGCAGTACGGTCAGTGTGAGATGAAGATCGATTTCAAACTTAAACAGGCGGAGCCACCCGCGCGGGCGCGCGGTGCCATTGCCCGCACCTATTTCTATATGCGCGACCAGTACCATCTGCGCATTTCGCGCCAGCAGACGCAGCTGTTTACCGCCTGGGACAAGCTCTATCCTGTCACAAAATGGGAGTGCGAACGCGACCAGCGCATTGCAAAGGTTCAGGGCAATCACAATCCATATGTGCAGCAGGCTTGCCAGCGCTAAAATCCCTGCCCTACACTAGCTTTTTTTCCCCATGACGCCGCCGCAGCGCGGCGTCCGGTTTCAGGAACCTTATGCGCATACCTCGCATCTATCACGCCGGGCCATTAGAGATCGGCAGTGAAATTACCCTGGATGAAGATGCATCCAATCATGTGGGCCGGGTACTCCGGATGACGGCAGGCCAGCGTCTGGAACTCTTTGATGGCACTAATCTGACTTTTGCAGCAGAGATCACGCATGTTGATAAAAAGCGTGTAAAAGTATCGGTCACAGAGAGCCAGCCGGACGATCGCGAGTCACCTTTGCATCTGCATTTAGGTCAGGTGATGTCGCGCGGTGAAAAAATGGAATTCACTATCCAGAAATCGATCGAACTGGGCGTGAATGTCATTACACCCTTGTTTTCCGAGCGCTGTGGCGTAAAGCTTGATGCTGAACGTCTGGCGAAGAAGATCCAGCAGTGGCAGAAAATTGCTATTGCCGCCTGCGAGCAGTGTGGCCGTAATCGCGTGCCGGAGATTCGTGAAGCGATGACGCTGGAAGCCTGGTGTGCAGAAGCTGACAGCGGTCTGAAGCTCAACCTGCATCCGCGCGCCAGCCACAGCATCAACACGCTGCCACAGCCTGTTGAGCGGGTACGCCTGCTGATTGGCCCTGAAGGCGGTTTGTCTGCGGACGAGATTGCGATGACGGCACAGCACGATTTTACTGACATTCTGCTTGGCCCACGTGTTTTGCGTACTGAAACCACCGCGCTGACGGCCATTACGGCACTTCAGGTGAGGTTTGGCGACCTGGGTTAAGCGATACTTTCAGCGGAAAGAGCGCAGGCATGATGTCCTGAGCGATCGGCCCACTGCAGACCGAACCAGACGAGGCGGTAAATACCGCCTCACCGAGGAGATAATAATGATTAAACTTGGCATCGTGATGGACCCTATTTCGTCCATCAATATTAAAAAAGACTCCAGCTTCGCTATGCTGCTGGAGGCACAGCGCCGTGGTTACGAAATTCACTACATGGAGATGCACGATCTCTCTATGCGCGGTGGCGTGGCCTCTGCCCGCACCCGCCTGCTGACCGTCGAGCAGAACCCTGAAAACTGGTATCAGTTCGGCAGCGAGCAGGTGATCCCGCTGGCTGACCTGAACGTGGTGCTGATGCGCAAAGATCCGCCATTCGACACCGAGTTCATCTATGCGACCTACATTCTGGAGCGCGCAGAAGAGCTGGGTACGCTGATCGTGAACAAACCGCAGAGCCTGCGTGACTGTAACGAAAAGCTCTATACCGCCTGGTTTGCCGAGTTCACGCCTGACACCCTGGTGACCCGCAGCAAAGCGCAGCTGCGTGCCTTCTGGCAGGAGCATGGCGACATCATCATGAAGCCGCTGGATGGCATGGGTGGCGCGTCGATTTTCCGCGTGAAGAAAGACGATCCTAACTTTGGTGTGATTACCGAAACCCTGACCGAGCATGAGAGCCGTTTCTGCATGGCGCAGAACTACATTGCGGCGATCAAAGAAGGTGACAAACGCGTGCTGGTTGTGGATGGCGAACCGGTGCCTTACTGCCTGGCACGTATCCCGCAGGGCGGTGAAACGCGTGGCAACCTCGCCGCCGGTGGTCGTGGTGAAGCGCGTCCGCTGAGCGAAAGCGACTGGGAAATTGCGCGCCGTGTTGGCCCGACACTGAAAGCAAAAGGACTGATTTTTGTCGGTCTCGACATCATCGGTGATAAACTGACTGAAGTTAACGTGACCAGCCCAACCTGCATTCGTGAAATTGAGGCTGCGTTCCCGATCTCCATCACCGGCATGTTGATGGATGCCATTGAGAAGCGCCTGGGCTGAGCAAGAAGCCGGGGCGTGGCTCCGTGATCAACCCAATACCGGTGCGGCCGTCGCGTGCCGGTTATTTTTTTGGTACATCGTGTGAGAATGAATTTACAACATCACTTTTTGATTGCCATGCCTTCATTGCAGGATCCTTTCTTCAAGCGTTCCGTGGTCTATCTCTGCGAACATAACGAAGAGGGCGCAATGGGACTGATCATCAATAAACCCATGGAAAACCTGACGGTTGAAGGCATTCTGAAGAAGCTGAAAATCTCTGCCGACGATCGCGACCCGGCCATCAGGCTGGATAAACCGGTGTTTACCGGCGGCCCGCTGGCAGAGGATCGTGGCTTTATCCTGCACTCAGCACAACGCACCTTTACCTCCAGCATCCGTGTCTCAGATAACACCATTATCACCACATCCCGTGACGTGCTGGAGTCGATCGGCACCGCGTCTCAGCCCACTAATGTGCTGGTCGCGCTGGGCTATTGCGCCTGGGAAAAAGATCAGCTGGAAAATGAGCTGATGGAAAATGCCTGGCTGACCACGCCAGCTAACAGCAATATCCTGTTCCAGACGCCGATTTCAGAGCGCTGGCGCGAAGCGGCGCGCAGTATTGGCGTCGATATTCACAACATGGCCAGCGACGCGGGACACGCCTGATGTCAACTCAGACTCTGTTAGGTTTCGACTTCGGCACCAAAAGTATTGGTGTCGCTGTAGGTCAGGAACTCACGGGCAGCGCCCGTCCGCTGACCGCGATTAAAGCGCAGGATGGCATCCCGGATTGGCAGGTGATTGAAAAGCTGCTGAAAGAGTGGCAGCCCGATTTCGTGGTCGTCGGCCTGCCGCTGAATATGGATGGCACCGAGCAGCCGCTGACCGATCGCGCGCGTAAATTTGCCAACCGCCTGCACGGTCGCTTTGGCATCCGGGTAGAGCTGCAGGATGAACGACTCAGTACGGTAGAAGCACGTGCTGGCCTGTTTGAGCGCGGCGGCTATCGCGCGCTCAACAAAGGGTCGGTCGATTCACAGTCCGCGGCCATCATTTTGCAGGACTGGTTCGAAAACCATTACTGATCTGCTTACTCAATCAGACCGGCGGCCTGACGCGCCAGCCGGCTCTGCTCAAACGTCTGCATACCGGCCTGCGCGCCGGTCTGCAGCAGCGCAGGGATTTGGTGCATCTTACCTTCCCGAATCAGATTAGTGATGCCGGGCGTGGCGATCAGAACTTCAAACAGTCCGATGCGCGATCCGGCAATTGAAGGCACCAGCCGCTGCGCAATCACTGCTTTCAGGCTGCCCGCCAGCTGCGTACGCACCAGCTGTTTCTCCTCCGCCGGAAAGACATCCACCAGCCGGTCCACCGCCTGCGCCGCGCCGCGGGTGTGCAGCGTCGCCAGTACCAGATGACCAGTCTCCGCCGCCGTCAGCGCCTGACGGATGGTGTCGCTGTCGCGCAGTTCGCCCAGCAGGATGACGTCGGGATCTTCACGCAGCGCCGCCTTTATCCCCAGTGAGAACGAATCGCAGTGCAGGCCAATTTCGCGCTGCTGAATCAGCGACTGCTGGCTGTGATGGATAAATTCAATCGGGTCTTCCAGCGTAATGATGTGGCGCGCCTGCTGGCGGTTCAGCGCATCGACCAGCGCCGCCAGCGTGGTCGATTTACCGCTGCCGGTCGCACCGGTCACCAGAATCAGGCCATCCTGCTGCTCGAGCAGCGTCGGCACAACGGCGGGCAGTTGCAGGCTCTCCAGCGTCGGGCACGCGGTGGCAATGATACGCAGCGCCAGTGACAGGCCGTTGCGCTGCATAAACAGATTTGCACGCAGACGCTGGCCGCAGGTCAGGCTCAGGGCGAAATCGAGCTGCCCTGCATGCTCCAGCTGCTGACGCTGCGGGTCACTGAGCCAGCGGGTCATAAACTCTGCCATCCAGGCGGCAGAAAGTCTGGCCTGCTGCGGAATCACCTCCAGCCTTCCCTGCCGCCGCCAGTAGGGCAAATGTCCGCTGCAAAGGTGCAGATCGGCGGCATTATGCTTTACACTAAGCCCCACCATTTCATCCAGATTCATAATTTCTCCTGACTATGACTTCAATCCAGCAGAACCTACAGCAAGTGCGACAGCGAATCGCCGCCGCTGCCGCGCGTTGCGGCCGCGCTCCGGAAGAAATTACCCTGCTTGCAGTCAGCAAAACCAAACCTGCGAGCGCGGTCGAAGAAGCCTTTGCCGCTGGCCAGATTGCCTTCGGTGAAAATTACGTCCAGGAAGGGGTTGAAAAGGTTCAGGCACTGGCCGCACATCCTGAACTGGCGTGGCACTTCATCGGCCCGTTGCAGTCCAACAAAAGCCGTCTGGTGGCAGAGCATTTCGCCTGGTGTCACACCATCGACCGCCAGCGCATTGCGCAGCGGCTCAACGATCAGCGGCCCGCCTCGCTGCCACCACTGAATGTGTTAATTCAGGTAAATATCAGTGACGAGAACAGCAAATCTGGCATCATGCTGGAGGCCGTTTCCGGGCTGGCGGAGCAGATCGCTGCCCTGCCGCAACTGCGGCTGCGGGGATTGATGGCGATTCCGGCAGCGGAGAGTGATTACCAGCGGCAGCTGGCGGTGTGTCAGCAGATGGCGGAAGCCTTCCGGCAGTTGCAACAGCACTATTCTGGTATAGATACGCTTTCGCTGGGAATGAGCGATGACATGGAGGCGGCAATCGCCGCAGGCAGTACGATGGTGCGTATCGGCACCGCCATTTTTGGCGCACGAGATTATGCGCACAACTCACAACAATAACAGAGGAACTTCATGTTAACACTGACGTTTTTAGTAAAAACGCTGATCGATCTCTACGTCATGGTGCTGTTGTTACGCATCTGGATGCAGTGGTCCCGCTGCGATTTTTACAATCCAGTGGCGCAGTTTGTCGTAAAAGTGACACAGCCGATTGTTAAGCCACTGCGCCGCATACTGCCGGCTCTGGGGCCGATTGATACCGCCTCGCTGCTGCTGGCCTTTGTGCTGACCACGCTGAAATACCCGATTTTACTGCTGATTCAGGTAGGCGTGTTCTCGGTCGATCCGACGAATCTCCTGGTCGGTCTGCTATCGCTGGTGAAATCCGCCGGCTATCTGGTCTTCTGGGTCATCATCGTTCGCTCTCTGATGAGCTGGATCAGCCAGGGCCGTGGCCCGGTCGATTATCTGCTGGTGCAGTTGACCGAGCCGATGATGGCACCTATTCGCCGTATTCTGCCTGCGATGGGCGGCATCGATTTCTCAGCGATGATCGTCATCCTGGTGCTGTATGCCCTGAACTTTCTCGGCATGGACCTGTTCCCGGGTCTCTGGTATCTGCTGTAAATGAATCAAACTGGAACTGTTATGCAAAAAGTTGTGCTCGCAACCGGCAATCCCGGCAAAGTGCGTGAACTGGCGGAGTTACTCTCCGCCTTTGGTCTGGATATCGTCGCGCAGACTGACCTTGGGGTTGAATCGGCAGAAGAGACTGGCCTGACCTTTATTGAGAACGCGATTCTCAAGGCGCGTCACGCGGCACAGATCACCGGATTACCGGCCATCGCCGATGACTCCGGTCTGGCCGTGGATGCGCTGGGCGGCGCGCCTGGCATCTACTCGGCGCGCTACGCCGGTGAAGAGGCCAGCGATCAGCAGAACCTGGAGAAACTGCTGCAGGCGCTGGAAAACGTGCCTGACGGTCAGCGCCAGGCGCAGTTCCACTGCGTGCTGGTCTATCTGCGTCATGCGGAAGACCCGACGCCGCTGGTGTTCCACGGCAGCTGGCAGGGCGAGATTGCCCGCTCCGCCTCTGGCGCCGATGGCTTTGGTTATGACCCGATTTTCTTTGTCCCGGCGCTGGGTAAAACCGCGGCCGGGCTGAGCAAAGCGGAAAAAGGTGCAGTTTCTCACCGGGGTAAAGCATTGACGCTGTTGCTGGAAGCGATGCGTAATGCCTAATCTGCCGCCGTTAAGTCTCTACATCCACATTCCGTGGTGCGTACAGAAGTGTCCCTACTGTGATTTTAACTCCCACGCGCTGAAAGATGAGGTGCCGCACGTTGAATACGTGCAGCACCTGCTGCGCGATCTGGAGATCGACCTGCCGCTGATCAATGGCCGGGAAGTGCGCACGATTTTCATTGGCGGCGGTACGCCCAGCCTGCTGAGCAGCAGTGCGATGCAGATGCTGATGGATGGCGTGCGGGCGCGTCTGACGCTCGCCCCTGATGCGGAAGTGACCATGGAAGCCAATCCTGGCACCGTGGAAGCTGACCGGTTCAGCGCTTATCAGCGTGCCGGTATCAACCGTATTTCGATTGGTGTACAGAGTTTCAGTCCGCAAAAGCTGCAGCGTCTGGGCCGTATTCATGGTCCGGAAGAGGCCGTCCGCGCCGCCGAACTGGCAGAGTCGCTGTCGCTGCGCAGCTTTAACCTCGACCTGATGCATGGCCTGCCCGATCAGTCGCTGGAAGAGGCGCTCGACGATTTACGTCAGGCGATTGCGCTGAATCCGCCGCATCTCTCCTGGTATCAGCTCACCATCGAACCCAACACCCTGTTTGGCTCACGCCCGCCGGTGCTGCCGGATGATGATGCATTGTGGGATATTTTCGAGCAGGGCGATCGGCTGCTGCAGGCGGCCGGTTATCAGCAGTATGAGACCTCCGCCTACGCGAAGCCGGGATATCGCTGTGAACACAACCTCAACTACTGGCGCTTTGGCGACTATCTGGGGATTGGCTGTGGCGCACACGGCAAACTGACCCAGCCGGATGGCCGCATTGTCCGCACGGTGAAAACCCGTCATCCGCGTGGCTTCATGCAGGGTAACTACCGCGAAAAACAGTATGAGGTTGCCGATAGCGACAAGCCGTTTGAATATTTCATGAACCGCTTTCGCCTGCTGGAGGCCGCGCCGCGCGACGAGTTCAGCCGCTACACCGGTTTGTCAGAGCAGGTGATCCGTCCACAGATGGATGCCGCGATTGCCGCCGGTTACGTGACGGAAACCGCTGAGCAGTGGCAGATTACGGAGAAAGGGAAGCTGTTCCTGAATTCGCTGCTGGAGCTGTTCTTAGCGGAAGAGTGAGTGCGGAAGAGTAAAAAAGCGCCTCAGCCCGTCAGGCTGAGGCGTTAACTTATTTTTTCAGTGCGCCGGTAAGCTGTTTACGCTGATCTTCCAGCGAAATCACGCGATTACACACTTCGTGTCCGAAGTTCTGGAAATCCTGCTCCTGCTTGCTCCACTCAGCCTGAATCGACTGTTGCAGACCGCCCAGATTGCCCATAATCGCCTGCAGCGGATTACTGCCGCCACTGCCTTGCTTACTGCCCATCTCATTCAGACTGTCCTGCATCACGCCGCCCAGCGTTGACTGCACCAGCCTTTCGCCTTCGGCGCGCACCTGATCGATCGCCTGATGGTGGAACGTCAGACCGTCTTCACGGTGTTCAATGATGCGGTTCATCTGCTGTTTCAGCTGGCCATTCAGCGTGGTCAGGCGATTACGCACGTTGCTGTCGGTGCCCAGTTTTTCAACGATGACCCGATCCAGTGCCGCACGTCCTTTCTCCAGACGGGAGGTCGCTCCGCTGTCGATCCACGGCAGATCGCGCCGCAGCGCGTTCTGATAGTCGATCGCTTTCTGACGTTCAGCGATATCCAGCGAAACTTTCTGGCCATTGAACTGCACGTCGCCCTGCGGCGAGATTTCCATATTGCCGTTAGCACCGACCACCTGCACGCTCTGCGGTTTAATCACCACATCGTCCTGCGGCTTAACGCTGCATTCGTAGGCTGCCTGAGCCTGAGTTGCTGCCACCAGCAGCACAGCAAGAAGCGCTTTACGCATCATATCTACTCCCTAAGATCGGGTCTGAAACCCTCCGATCGGGCCGCAGCCCGACACTGTGTGACGACTTAGTCCCACCAGACGTCAAAGAGTTCCGTCATCTGCACATCCTGCAGCTTGCGGTCTTCCAGCCATTTGCGGACCAGCGCACGATGCTCATCGGTGCATTTGCCGGTTTTCTGCAGGCAAACCAGACCTTCCCACACCAGGTAGCCGCTGCCATCAAAGGCCAGGCCGTTAGGATCGATCGCTTCATTGATGAACTGGTTCAGCGTCTCATCAATTTCGCTTTCGCTGGTGCCTTCCGGGAAACGCCAGGCAACGGAGAAGCCCAGTTCCTGAAACTCGTCGATGTGCAGTTTTTTACGTAAACGGCGGCTGCGTTGTGTGGCCATTATTTCACCCTCTCAAACATTAAATCCCATACGCCATGGCCTAAACGCTGCCCGCGCTGCTCAAACTTTGTCAGTGGACGCGTCTCAGGACGCGGCACGTAATTCTGTTGCTCTGACTGATTGCGGTAGCCATCGATGCTGTTCATCACTTCCAGCATATGCTCCGCGTAGGCTTCCCAGTCGGTCGCCATGTGGAAAACGCCGCCCAGCTTCAGTTTACGCATCACCAGTTCGGCGAACGGCACCTGGACGATACGGCGTTTATTGTGACGTGCTTTATGCCACGGGTCGGGGAAGAAGAGCTGAACCATGCGCAGCGAGTTATCCGGAATCATTTTCTCCAGCACTTCCACCGCGTCATGGCACATGACCCGCAGGTTCTGCACGTCGGCTTCTTTGGCGGCGGCCAGACAGGCACCCACGCCCGGCGCATGCACTTCAATACCCAGGAAGTTCTGATGTGGCGTGTTCTGCGCCATGGTCACCAGCGATGCGCCCATGCCAAAGCCAATCTCCAGCGTGACCGGGGCTTCGCGGCCAAACAGCGCGGGCAGATCGACAGGCTCAGGCTGATATTCCACCCCCATGACCGGCCACAGGGTATCCAGCGCCTGCTGCTGGCCTTTGGTTAAGCGACCCTGGCGGCGCACAAAGCTGCGGATCCGGCGCAATGGCCGCCCGTTCTCATCAAATTCTGGGGTGATGACGTCATTAATCATGTAAAAGCCTGCTGGTTAGCCTGTTCCGGGAAACGGGCATTATGCAAAGTTCATAAGCAGAAGCAAGCCTTTGCAATCTTCCGGTTTACACCCAGGTGCGCATGTGCTGGAATTCCTGCCTGAGTGTAGAGTAAACACGGAAAATTTCCTTCTTATGATGCAAGCGCCGCAGTTCGCGCAACAGGTGCTGGACTGGTATCAGCGCTTTGGTCGCAAAACCCTGCCGTGGCAGCTGGAGAAAACGCCTTATAAGGTGTGGCTCTCCGAAGTGATGCTACAGCAAACCCAGGTTGCCACGGTTATTCCCTATTTTGAACGCTTCATGGCGCGCTTCCCCACGGTCACCGATCTCGCTGCGGCACCGCTGGATGAGGTGCTGCATCTCTGGACCGGCCTCGGCTACTACGCCCGTGCGCGTAATCTGCACAAAGCGGCAAAACAGATTGTCGAGGTTCACCGGGGCGAATTCCCGCGTAATTTCGATGATGTTTCTGCCCTGCCCGGCGTCGGCCGCTCTACAGCGGGCGCAATCCTGTCGCTGTCTTTGGGTCAGCATTTCCCGATTCTGGATGGCAACGTTAAGCGCGTACTGGCCCGCTGCTATGCCGTCAGCGGCTGGCCGGGTAAAAAAGAGGTCGAAAAGCGGCTGTGGCAGATCAGCGAAGAGGTCACACCCGCCGAGGGCGTCAGCCAGTTTAATCAGGCGATGATGGATCTGGGTGCGATTGTCTGTACCCGCTCTAAGCCGAAGTGTGAAATCTGTCCGCTGAACAGCGGGTGTGAGGCGTACGCCAGCAGCAGCTGGGCGAGCTATCCCGGCAAAAAGCCTAAGCAGGTGCTGCCAGAGCGCAGCGGCTGGTTCCTGATGATGCAGGATGGCGATGATGTCTGGCTGGAGCAGCGCCCGCCTGTGGGATTGTGGGGCGGTCTGTTCTGCTTCCCGCAGTTCACCACCGAAGCGGCGCTGAATGACTGGCTGGCGGCGCGTGGCATCCATGCAAAACCGCAACAGCTTACCGCGTTTCGTCACACCTTCAGTCATTTCCATCTCGATATCGTGCCAATGTGGCTGTCGTGGCCTTCTGCCGGGGCGGCGATGGATGAAGCAGGCGGTCTCTGGTATAACTTAGCGCTGCCACCATCTGTGGGATTAGCTGCACCCGTTGAGCGCCTGTTACACGAGCTGCGCCATCCCCGACAACTGGCTTTGGACAGTTGTGAGATTAATGAGGAAGAGTAATGAGCCGCACCATTTTTTGTACTTTTTTACAGCGCGACGCGGAAGGTCAGGATTTTCAACTCTATCCGGGCGACCTGGGTAAGCGTATTTACAACGACATCTCCAAAGAAGCCTGGCAGAAGTGGATGGCGAAACAGACCATGTTGATCAATGAGAAGAAGCTCAACATGATGAATCCCGAAGATCGTAAGGTGCTGGAGAAGGAGATGATCAATTTCCTGTTCGAAGGCAAAGACGTTCATATCGAAGGCTATACACCGCCAGAAGCGTAAACATTCCGGGCCTCATCGCTGAGGCCGGTTATCCAGGTCAGGCTTGCATTTCCAATGAATAAAAAATTAATCGCCCTGCTGGTGATAGCACCACTTTTGGTTTCCTGTTCCGGGTCAAAGAATCAGCAATCCCACGAGGAGTGGGTTAAAGACACCAACGGCTTTGATATTCTGATGGGCCAGTTTGCTCACAATATTGAGAATATCTGGGGTATCAATGAGGTCCTGATCGCCGGACCGAAAGATTACGTCAAATATAGCGACAACTATTACACCCGCAGCCACATCAACTTTGAAAGCGGTAAGCTGACCATCGAGACCATTTCTGGCACCGATCCAATGGCCAGTCTGCGTCAGGCTATCGTGACCACGCTGTTGATTGGCGAAGATCCGGGCAATGTCGATCTCTATTCTGACGCCAACGACATCGAGATCAGTAAAGAGCCGCTGCTCTATGGTCAGGTGCTGGATAACACCGGTCAGCCGATTCGCTGGCAGGGTCGCGCGGAAGCCTTTGCTGACTATCTGATTCAGAATAAATTAATGCGCCGCACCTCGGGTCTGCATGTGATTTACAGCATTTCGATTCCGATGGTGCCGAACCACCTGGATAAGCGTGCGCACAAATACCTGCCGATGGTGCGTAAAGCCGCCGAGCAGTATGGTGTCGACGCTTCTTTAATCCTTGCGATTATGCAGACCGAGTCGAGCTTCAACCCCTACGCCGTGAGCCATTCTGATGCGCTGGGTCTGATGCAGGTGGTGCAGCATACCGCCGGTGTTGACGTGTTCCGCATGAAAGGTAAATGGGGCAAGCCGAGCCGCAGCTATCTGCTGGATCCGGAGAACAATATCGATGCCGGTACAGCTTATCTGTCGCTGTTGCAGCGCAGCTATCTGGGCGGCATTCAGGATCCGCTGTCACGCCGCTATGCGGTGATCACCGCCTATAACGGTGGTGCAGGCAGCGTATTGCGCGTCTTCTCCAGCGATAAAGATCGGGCGTTCTCGATGATTAACGGCATGTCACCCAGCAAGGTCTATTCGACCCTGGCGAACCAGCATCCGTCGGCAGAGTCGCGGCGTTATCTGTATAAGGTGAGTACGGCTCAGAAGAGTTATCGGGGATTCTGATCGGAGCCGCTGAAGCGGGGGGTTGTTCGCTGCGCGAATGGGGCTTGAGGTTCGCTTTGCAGCGGGCTGACGCTGAAAGTGTTCGCTGCGCGAACGGGGCACGCTTCGCAGCGGGCTTGCTATGAAAAGGTTTCGCTTGCAGCAGGGTGGCACTGAGAAGGGTTTCGTTCGCCTGATCAGTTGGGCAGTTTCAGACACGCCTCTGCAGGCGACCGACAAGGGGCGCCAGTCGCCGCGCCCCTTGACCCCCGGCTCCGGCCTGCTTCACCGCCCCTTCGCGGTTCCTTCGCTTCTTCAGGATTTCTTACGGACCGGCAGGACGCGCCATCCCTGGCGCGAACCCGCCTCTTCGCGACATGCCTGTCGCTCGTCCTGAAATCCCTCATCCGCTCAGCGGTTCAGATGGCCTCCCTGACCCCCTGCTGTTATTTCTTGTTCTTGTGTTGGGTATTTTATCGCTTTACGTTTCCGGGATTGGCTTTGGCTTTGGCTTTGGCTTTGGCTTTGGCTTTGGCTTTGGCTTTGGCTTTGGCTTTGGCTTTTCAGGTCAGCAGACAATACAGCACCAGAGAAAACAAAAGAGATAACAGGCGGGGAATTACCAGAGGCATCCGAAGCGCTGAGGAACAACCGGAGGCCAGGATGAGCCGACAGGACGTCGGCGAAAGGACGGTTCGCGCCAGGGATGGCGCGTCCGGACGGTCCGTCGGCCGCAGGGCGTGACGAAGGCACCCCGCAAAGCGGGGCGCGCAGGCTGCCGGACGCCGGGATTGTTAAGGGGCGGGCGTACGCCCCTTAACGCGTCCGCCTGCACCGGCACCCTGAAACTCCCGACCGCCTGGCGGGCGTAACCTTCTCAGAGCCCGCCCGCTGAAAAGCATGCCCATCTCGCCAGACGAACGAAACCCCTCTCATAGCCCGTTCGCGCAGCGAACAAAAAGGCCTGGCGGGCTGCTACCCGCCGGGATTGTTAAGGGGCGGGCGTCCACCCCTTGACGCGTCCGCCTGCACCGGCAGCCTGAAACTCCCGACCGCCTGGCGGGCGTAACCTTCTCAGTGCCAGCCCGCTGCAAAGCATGCCCACCTCGTGAGACGAACGAAACTCTCTCAGCGCCCTTTCGCGCAGCGAACTAAAGGCCTGGCGGGCCGCTACCCGCCTCTGCCCCGCTCAGATCAGCGCCCCACCATCATATTGGCCACCAGATACTTACGTCCCTGCTCATCCTCTTCGGTGTAAACGCCCTGCAGCTCCGGCGAGAAGCCCGGCAGCAGATTAAGCCCCTCCTCCAGCGCCAGGAAGTAACGCTGCACCGCGCCGCCCCAGACTTCGCCTGGCACGACGCACAGCACGCCCGGTGGATAAGGTAACGCGCCTTCCGCAGCGACACGGCCTGCGGCCTCGGCGATCGGAACCAGCTCCACTTCGCCGCGAATATAAGCCTGATGTGCATCCTGCGGATTTACGCTGACCGGCGGGAACTCGGCGGCGCGGAACATCAGCCGCTGCAGATCCTTCACGTTATGACTGACGTAAAGGTCATGCATCTCCTGACAAAGGCGACGCAGGGTATACCCGGCATAACGTTCGGCGTTTTTGCGGTAAATCGTCGGCAGCACTTCGGCCAGCGGCGCATCCTCTTTGATGTGCTGCTCAAACTGCGCCAGCATCGCCACCAGATTCGCCATCTTCTCCGGGCTCTCAGCCGGGGTCAGCAAAAACAGGATCGAGTTGAGATCGCACTTCTCCGGCACGATGCCGTTCTCACGCAGGTAGTTCGCCAGAATGGTCGCCGGGATCCCGAAATCACTGTATTCCCCGCTTGCCGCATCGATCCCTGCCGTGGTCAGCAGCAGCTTGCAGGGATCGACCCGATACTGATCGCGCGCGTAACCGGCGAAACCGTGCCACTTCGCCTGCGGTTCAAAGCTGAAGTAGCGCAGATCGCGGGCGATCGTCTCAACTGGCGCATCCTGCCAGCGCTGTCCATCAACAATTTCCGGCACAAACGGCAGGATCATTTCACAGCGATCGAGGATCGCTTTACGCGCCTCAATGCCCAGCATGACGCACTCATCCCACATGCGACGCCCTGCTTCGCCCTGATGCATTCTGGCGTTGATATCCAGTGCGGCAAACAGCGGATAAAACGGGCTGGTAGAAGCATGCAGCATAAAGGCGTTATTCAGACGCTTGTGCGGGCAGAAGCGCCGCTGTCCGCGAATGTGATTATCTTTTTTGTGGATCTGCGAAGTCTGCGAAAAACCGGCCAGCTGCTTATGCACAGACTGGGTGACAAAAATGCCGGGATCGTTTTCATTCAGATCCAGGGTCAGCGGCGAACAGCCTTCCATCAGCGGAATGAACTGCTCATAGCCGAGCCACGCGGAATCAAACAGGATGTAATCACACAGATGACCGATGCGATCCACCACCTGGCGGGCGTTGTAGACCGTGCCATCGTAGGTGCCGAGCTGGATAATCGCCAGACGGAAAGGCCTCGCCTCTTCTGCGCGCTGAGGGGCGACGACCGCGATCTGCTCACGCAGATAAGCCTCATCAAAGCAGTGCGCGTCAATGCCACCAATAAAGCCGAACGGGTTACGTGCTGCTTCAAGATAGACCGGGGTCGCGCCCGCCTGAATCAGCGCGCCATGATGGTTCGACTTGTGATTGTTACGGTCAAACAGCACCAGATCGCCGCGGGTCAGCAGCGCATTGGTCACCACTTTATTGGCGCTTGAGGTGCCGTTGAGCACAAAGTAGGTTTTATCGGCGTTAAACACCTTTGCCGCATACTTCTGCGCATCTTTAGCCGAGCCTTCGTGGATCAGCAGATCGCCCAGTTTGACGTCGGCATTGCACATGTCAGAGCGGAAAACATTCTCGCCATAGAAGTCATAAAACTGTTTGCCTGCCGGATGCTTTTTGAAGAACGCGCCGCCCTGATGTCCGGGACAGGCAAAGGTGCTGTTCTGCATATCGACATAGCGGGTCAGCGTTTCGAAAAAAGGTGGCAGCAGCGCCGCTTCATACGCCTGCGCAGCTGCTTCCAGCGCAAGCCACTCCTGTGGCTCGCCATTCAGCTCACCGCTGACGCCGGGCAGGTGCATCACCTCTTCTTCAAACGCATTCGCGACAAATACCGGCAGATTAAAGCCGGTGTGACGCAGCAGCGCCAGCACGCCGCTGCGGGTATCTGCCAGCGAGACGACGACCGCCGCCACATCCGTAAAATCAGTGTTATCCAGCGTTACTACGTCACGCGCGGTGTTCAGGGTCAGGCTGGGCGCGACAGCGGCGCTGGCAGCAATTTTCAGTGGAGTCATAACAGGATCCCTAACGTCAGGGAGGAGGTGCCAGAAGCACAAGTATGGGGACAGCGCCCCGGCGAATAATTAAGCGTCAGAAGGCATAGTGCAGTGTGGCGAGCAGATCCACAGCCGCTGCCTGGCTGGCCTCACCGCATGGCGAATAACGGAGAGTGTGGAAAAGAGGAAAACCCGGTGAGCGCCGGAAAAAGCGAACGGTAATCCGGGCTGGTGCGCGGTGAACCGGACATGGCGACGTCCTCTGTAGTGAACAAGCAGGGTCAAAAAGTGGCGGTCATAATGTCATCTTTTTTATGCACGAACAACCCGACCCAGGCAATTATTCAGTCACATAATAAAAAGATAACAACATGATTTTTATAGTCTATTTATCATAAAAAATTCATAATACGACTAATTATATGAATTATATGCAGATTTATGCACATAATTCGCTAGCGCTGTCAGCGCACTTTTCCCTGCCTGTTGCCTCCATAAACCGAAGAGGCGGCCATTGCCCTACCGCATTGCCACTCGCGGGCGTAAACTTACCCTCTCTTTCCCACTCTGCCGGAGGCTACATGTTTAAGGCACTGGTCATTGAAAATGACGAACAAGGTTACCGTTCCCTGCTGAAAGATCTCCCCGAATCCCAACTGCCCGACTATGATGTCACGCTCGACGTCAGCTACTCATCCCTGAACTATAAAGATGCCCTGGCTATCTGCAATAAAGGCCCGATTGTGCGCCAGTTTCCGATGGTGCCAGGTATCGATTTTGTCGGCCGCGTGACGGCCAGCCGTCATCCCGACTGGAAAGAGGATGATGTGGCGCTGCTGACGGGCTGGGGCGCAGGCGAAAAACAGTGGGGCGGCCTGGCGCAGAAAGCCAGCGTCAGCGGCGACTGGCTGGTGCGCGTGCCCGCTTCTCTTAGCCCGCTGCAGACCATGGCCATCGGCACAGCAGGGCTGACCGCAATGCTCTGCGTCATGGCGCTGGAAAAACAGGGCATCACGCCCGAACATGGCCCCGTGCTGGTGACCGGTGCCAGTGGCGGCGTCGGCAGCTATAGTGTCAGCCTGCTGGCGCGTCTGGGTTATCAGGTGATCGCCTCCAGCGGTCGCGCCAGTGACCATGCGTATCTTATCGATACGCTGGGCGCGGCATCGGTGATTGATCGCGAAGAGCTTTCCCATCCCGGTAAGCCGCTGGCAAAAGAGCGCTGGGCCGCCGCGATAGACAGCGTCGGCAGTCACACTCTGGCGAACGTGCTGGCCGGTATTCAGCGTGATGGGGTGGTGGCTGCCTGCGGTATGGCGCAGGGACTCGACCTGCCCGCCAGCGTCGCGCCTTTTATTTTGCGTGGCATCACGCTGGCGGGTGTCGACAGCGTGATGTGTCCGAAGCCGCTTCGTCAGCAGGCGTGGCAACGACTCGGTGAGCTGCTGGATAGCGATCGGCTCAGCAAACTGAGCCGGGTGATCCCGCTGAGTGAAGCCAGAGAAGGTGCTCAGGCATTGCTGGATGGCAGCGTACAGGGTCGTCTGATTGTCGACTGCCGCTAACCCGCTTTTATAAGGCGCGTACCGCGCGCCTTTATCGACTGGCTCGCTGCAGCCGTTTGATCAACCCTTCCAGCGCGAACTGCGTGCCCTGCTCCATCACGGATTTCGGATCGCCGCTGAACTGATGGCACTCCGCCTCGTCCCTGCCGTCCGGCAATACCCAGCCAAACCAGATAGTGCCCGCTGGCGTGCCATCTTCGCCACCATCGGGTCCGGCATAGCCGGTAATCGATAACCCTACCGGTTCGCCTGAACGGGCGCAGGCTCCCTGTACCATTTCACGCGCCGTCTGCTCGCTCACCGCCGTGTGCTGTTTCAGCGTGTCAGGATGCACGCCCAGCAGGCGAATTTTGGCATTTTCGCTGTAGGTCACAAAGCCGCTGGTGTAGAAGTCGCCGCTGCTTTCCACCGCGGCCAGCGTCATGCTGATCAGCCCCGCGGTACAGGATTCGGCAGTCGTCAGATGAAGTCCGGAGGAGAGTAAAATGTTACCCAGTTGCTCAGCGGTTTGATCTAATGATTTTGCCATTATGGTCTCCTGAGTATTATGTCCTGAACACCAGGTATAGCGCAAAATCAGTGATTAAAAGCACGCAAGGCAATGTTTTTAAAGCGAAACGGTCTAAACCCGCAGCTGGATATGTGGCTTCCCACTCTCTGCATGTGACACCACCTGCAAATCAGCCTGATACCAGCGCGTCAGCGTCTTTTCAGTCATCACCGTCTGCGGCGATCCCTGAGCCACCAGTCTGCCCGCGTGCAGCAGCAGTATGCGATCGGCCCATAATGACGCCAGATTAAGGTCATGTAACACGGTGCAGACGGTGAGATCACCCGTGCGCGTCAGCTGACGTAATAAACGCAGAGTCTGCTGCTGCCAGAAGAGATCCAGCGCCGAGGTCGGCTCATCCAGAAACAGCCAGCCGCGCGGTCTTCCATCCTGCCAGAGCTGCGCCAGCACCCGCGCCAGCTGCACCCGTTGCTGTTCACCGCCGGAGAGCTGGCGGTAATCGCGATACGCCAGCGAATCACAGCCGGTGAGTTGCATGACTTCAGCCACAATCTGCGACGTCTGCTTCTCAGGCCACGGCGCACGGCCCATCGCCACTACCGATTGCGCCGACTGGGTAAAAGTCAGGTTGTTCTGCTGCCGCATCACGGCCCGGCGTCGCGCCAGCTGCTCACGCGGCCATGCGGACAACACACGATCGCCCAGACGGCACTCGCCCCGGTCGGGCGCTAAAAATCCGTTCAGCAGCCGCAATAGTGTTGATTTACCTGCGCCGTTAGGCCCGATGAGCGCCACCCGCTCTCCACCTGACAGCGTAACGTCAAGATTATCGATAACGGTTTTGCCGTCGCGCGCCAGACAGAGTCCCGTCGCCTCTAACATCTCCATCATTCAAATCCTCGCTGCTGACGCAGGATCAGCCAGAGAAACCAGGGGCCACCAATCAGGCTGGTCAGCAGCCCGACCGGCATTTCTGCCGGAACCACAAGTGTGCGCGCCAGCGTATCGGCCAGCAGCAGCAGAATCGCGCCTGCCAGCGCTGAACCGGGCAGCAGCCAGCGATGATCGCTGCCAAGACAAAAGCGCATCACATGCGGCACCACTAATCCCACGAAGCCGATCACGCCACTGACCGAGACCGCCGTACCGACCAGCAGCGCACTAAGGATCAGCAGCTCATGCTGGGTACGCTTCACATCAATTCCCATGTAGTGCGCATCCTCTTCACCTGCCTGCAGCAGGTTGAGATGGCGGGCACGGCTCTGTAACAGCAGCAACGCAGGCAGAATCAGCAGCAGGCAGATCAGCAGCGCAGGCCACTGCGCCTGGCTGAGGCTGCCCATCCCCCACAGTGACAGCTGACGCAGCTGCTGGTCATCGCTCAGCCACGACAACACGCCGACCGCCGCACCGCAGAGCGCATTAATCGCAATGCCGACCAGCAACAGCCGGGAGAGATTGCCCTCTGCCAGCCGACTGAAACTGAAGATCAGCAGCGTAACCAGCAGGCTGCCGATGAAGGCGGCAATCATCGGTAGCCACAGTGCCAGCTGGGGTGGCAACGCCAGTGGAATAACGATTGCCAGCGCGACCGCCAGCCCCGCGCCGCTGCTGATACCCAGCAGGCCAGGATCGGCCAGCGGGTTACGGAAAACACCCTGCATCACCGCGCCAGATACCGCCAGCGCCATACCGATCGCCACCGCCAGCAGCACGCGTGGCAGGCGGATATTCAGCCAGATCTGCCAGATGAGATCGCTGAGCGGTGCCTGCCATAGCGCCCGCACCGACAGCGACATCGCCCCCAGATTCGCCGCCACTACCATCGCCACCAGCAGGAAAATCAGCATCAGCGTCAGACCCCGCAGCGCATTGCCATTAATCATGGTTCAGCGATTCCGCAGCCTGCCGCAATTTCATTATTGCCTGCGGCGTATCAAGGCCAAATCCCAGCAGCGCCTGGGTATCAATGATCAGCAGACGATGCTGCTGTCCGGCTGGCGTCAGCGCCAGGCCGGGTAACTGCCACAGTTGCGCTTCACCACCCAGGGTTTTCAGGCCATCCTCGCCGATCATCACCAGATCTGGCGCGGCGGCGATCACGCCTTCCTGCGACAGCGCCTGATAGTGCGGCACTGAACCCATGGCATTCTCCAGCCCGGCGCTGCGAATAGCGCCGTCGGCTGCGGTCTGATTTCCGGCCGCCATCGTTTTCATGCCGCTGTTTGCCATGATGTAGAGCACCTTCACCGGCAGCGATTGCTGCGGCAACTGGCGAATCTGCTGCGTTATTTGCTGCACCAGGGCCTGAGCTTCGCTTTCACGCTGCAGCGCCTGACCCACCGTGATAATTTTCTGCGGGATCGCCTGCAGACTGTTGTCGCCGCTGACCGTCACTACCCTGACGCCCGCGCGGGCAATCTGTTGTAGTACCAGCGACGGCTTTGCCTGCGCGCTGGCGAGCACCAGCGTCGGCTTCAGCGCCAGGATACCTTCGGCATTCAGCTGGCGCATATAGCCCACATCCGGCAGCCGGGCAGCCTGCGCCGGACGCAGGCTGGTGCTGTCGCGCGCTACCAGCTGTGACTGAGCATCCAGTGCGTAGATAATCCGGGTGACGTCACCCCCAATCGACACCACCCGCTCCGCGGCCAGTGAGGGCAGCGTCAGCAGCAGCCACAACAGACTCAGGTGTTTCATGCCGCCGCTCCTGGCATGCGAAGTGCGTTCACCTGCTCACGCCAGCAGGCCTGTTCTGGCGTGCCTTCCGTACGCTGTCCATAGAGCTGGGCGATCTGCGTGCCGTCGGCGGCGAACAGTTCCAGGCTGGTCACAAAGCCATCGCCGGTGGGTTTGCGTGTAACCCAGCTTTCGCTGATCTGGTCCGCCATCAGGTGCAGCGTGAAGCGGGGATTGAAGATGTTGAGCCAGTTATCCATAGGTACCAGCTTCTCTACTTTGCCGGTGAAAATCTGGGTACAGCCACGGTTGCCGACAAAAATCATAATTTCGTTGCCCGCCTGCTGTGCCATCTCCAGGACACGCTCAAGTGCATCGTTGCCGGTCTGCCAGGCGAGATCCTCACCCACTGCGCGGAACGCCTGCGGCCGTGAGACCTTATGGCGCTTCAGCAGGGCAAAAAACTGATGAACATCGGTCATGGCGCGCCATTCACGGTCAATCGTGGTGGCATCAATAGTCTCTGTCTGAGTAGCAGCGGTAACCGGCTCAACCACCAGCGGCGTCGCAGCGGCGTCAGTGAAGTCGGCGATCAGCGCGTGCCATGCCGCCGTGTTGGTCTGCTCCGTGACGTAAACTTTCAGCACCGCATCGCCGTGACGATCGAAGACCTGAATGCTGTGACGTACGCCCTTCGCGGTTGTCTCCTGCAGGGCAAAGGCGCTGAACCACTGTCCGACAAACAGACGCAGGTCGAGCGCCCGGGGATTCAGCACCAGGCCGCCATGTGCGCCGATCTGCACATTCTGATATTCGCCCAGATGCTCATGCACCGCATAAGCGTTACGGGTAATGTTTTTGGTCTCGCCGACCGCGCCCAGCGCCTTCAGCAGCGCCGGGAAATCGTGTTTCAGCGCCACGGCATCAACGCCGATACGCGCTTCACACAGTTCCGCTTCGCTGATACCGATCAGCGTGGCCAGATCGCGGGCATATTTCTTCGGATGTTCACTCTTCAGGGCGAGATAGTGCTGATAAATCGGGTTCATGGTTCGCTTCTCTTAGTCATGCCCTGCATCAGCGCAGGGCGGCGGTGATTAAAAATCGACATTAACACCTAACTGGAAAGTACGACCCGGCATTATGGCCAGTGCCTGGTCGTTGCGATCCTGTTGGGTGGCGCTGGTCAGCTGACGGCTGCTGAGGTAATCCCGGTATTTACGGTCGGTTATGTTGTAAAGCCCGCCGCTTAACCTGACGTTGTGCGTGACGCGCCAGTAGGCCGTCATATCCACCAGGCCATAACCCGGCACCCGCATGTAATCGGTGCTGGAGTCAGTCAGGCTGTTGCCGGTGTTGGTAAAGCTGTTGCGATTTGTGGCGCTGGCTTTCTTACCTTTAACAAACGTGGCGGTGACGGCAGCACCATAGCCGCGCGCCTCATCATCCCAGGCGAGTCCGACAATTGCTTTCATCGGCGCAACGCTCTCCAGGTCGACGTAGCGGTCTCCCAGGTAGCTCGACTTCGCCGCACCCTGGGTGTACCCAAACGCCAGATTAGCGCTCAGCCCCTCGACCTCGCTGAACCAGCTGCCGAAGTTCACCTTGCTGCTGATTTCAGCCCCATAGATATAGGCTTTGTCGCGGTTCTCCGCCTGATAGGTGGTATAGATGTTGCTGGGTACATTGACGAACTTACCCGGATTGGCCGCCCGGCTGTAGCGGGTAAAGGCAATGAAGTTTTTGTAGTCGTTATAGAACGCGGCAGCGTTAAGCGTCACGCCCTCTGCAACCTGCCCTTTTATACCCCATTCGTAGTTGTTGCTGGTTTCGGTTTTCAGATCGGCATTGCCAATCAGCGCATACTGCGCGGGACCGGCATAGCTGGAGCCAAGGTTCCATGAGCCATAGAGCTGAGAGTCGTTAGGGAACTGCGCGCCACGGGTATATTGCAGATAAGTCATCAATGCCGGGGTCAGATCGTACTGGAAGGCGATCGACGGCAACACCTGAGTGTCGCTGTTTGGCGAACCGTAGAGCGCGGAGACTTCGCTGGCGTCGAGCACACTGCTGTTTGTCGTCAGTGTCGCCACATCGCGTGGGCGGGTGTTCTGATACGCCACACGCACGCCCGGCACGATAGCCGCACGGTGTCCGTCAGCATCGAAGCTGATGGTATCCTGCAGATAACCGCCAACCGTATAACTGCGGCTGTTAGCCTGCGGTTGCATGATCACGCTGGTGGCGCTCGCCGCAGGCGACTGACGGAAAGGCCGTTCGGTATCCACCAGACGCGCATTCAGCCCGGCACTCAGTTCATGTCGCCCGATGCTTTTAAGCGCGCGGGTGTCAAAACCGTAGCTGTCGCTGTTGTAGTCGGAGTAGACGGTTTGCCAGGTGGTGGCACCTGACGGCATAAAGGTGTTGTCATGTGCCTGGGTCTGCTGCCAGTAAACGCGGGTTGTCAGACTGTCGATCAGGTCATTATAAGGCGTGTACTCATCCACCAGGCTGATGCCCCAGCGTCGTGTATCGCTCTGCTGCTGCGCCGTTCCCCAGACCGTATTGCCGGACGTGCTCCAGCTGTCGTAATGGCTGTGGTGCGTTTTGTGATAGTAATCGAAAGTCGCGCTGAGCTTGTGAAGATCATTGGGCTGCCAGATGCCCGAGGTCATAAAGGCATCGGAATGCCAGTTGGCTGGATAGGCATCAACCGTGTCGCTGTTGTTGCGGGTCTGTTGGCCGTCACGACGACTGTAAACAAAGATTCCCTGCAGCGTATCATCGCCTGCTGCTGCCGTAACGCCGTTGTGCCAGCTGCGGCTGGCGGAGTCGTAGTCGCTTTGATAACCGAAATAGTTGCCTTTACCGGGATGCAGATAGTCATCCGGGGATTTATTGCGGAACGAGACATTGCCGCCAATCGAGTTATTCGGCTGATCCACTGCCGTGGCACCCTTCTCAATTCCGATATGACCAAACATATAGGGATCGATGTAATCGCGGCCAATCCCAAAGCTGTCGAGACCGGCTCGTCCCACATAGCTGCGGCCGGTGGCCTGCGGTAATGGAATGCCATCCACATCGAGACCCACGCGGTTGCTCTCTAAACCACGAATGTTGTAGCCGGTGTAACCGGCCCGGTCAAAGCCGCTCTTACCGGCTGAGGAGCCGCCACTGGTGCCGGTGGCACTGATCAGCGGTTCATAACGCATGATCGATCCAAAATCAGTAGCGCCACGTTGCTGCAGATCGCTGGCAGAGAGCGTGGTTTTACTGCCCGCCGTTTGTTTAATTTCCGGTGCATTCACCGTCATTACCGGTTCAGCACTGCTGCCATAGCGGTCGGAAAGGGTCAGCGTGGCAGGTTCACTGCCCGCAGCATAGGTGCAGGTGGTATTGATAAAGGTGGCGAGCAACGCCAGCTCAGACAGACGCGGTTGCGTCAATCTCCGAAAACGTGGTGACATAGGCGCGAATTACCTGATTAATTGTTAGTATTCGCTCACTTGCTTGCTGGAACATAAAAAACGGCTCTGCATAAAAGCCGTAAAAAGTCAGAACATCATGCGGGTGTAATCATTATCGCCGCGAATTTAATGCAACTGATAATCATTATCAATCCTATTTACATTAAGACATAAACCACAGCGCACAAATTGTTAACCCGAATGCATCTGCATTTATCAATACGTAAAGGAAGAGAGTTATGGCGCAAAAACCTGTGGTTGTTATTCACTACTGTTTGCAATGCAACTGGCTGATGCGGTCAGCGTGGATGGCACAGGAACTGTTGCATACCTTCGCCGAGGATCTGGCAGAGGTCACGCTGAAACCCGGCACCGGCGGTATTTTTGAGATTACGCTGGATGGTCATCTGCTGTGGGAACGTAAGCGGGACGGTGGTTTCCCGGATGCGACTACCCTGAAACAGCGCGTGCGCGACATCTGTTTCCCGGATCGTACCCTGGGCCACATCGACAAGAATAAGAGTGAAATCAGCTGATTAACTGTGGGTGATTTTATCAGCCGCGTAGTGCAGCGCCTTAATCAGCGTCTGCAGCGCGGCTTCTGAAATATCTTCCTGCGCCAGTCGTTGATTCAGAGCCATCTTCAGCCCGTGAATCGCCTGCTCCACAGCAGGAATGCTGCGGTTATTGACTACGATCGCCAGCGTAGAGAGCCGCGTAATCAGGCTGGCTACGGTTTCGCGATTATCCGCCAGCTGCGCCTCGCCAGCCGCCGTCAGACGGTAGGCTTTACGCGCTGCCTGCGCATCCACGACCTGAATCGCCTCCATCTCTTCCAGCAGCGTCAGGTTGGGATAGATGATCCCCGGGCTGGGCGAATACTCTCCCTTTGACAACTCCTCAACAGACTTGATCAGCTCATAGCCGTGCGCCGCATTCTGCGCCAGGAAATGGAGCATCAGCAGGCGAATCTCACTCGCTTCCAGCATCTTTTCACGTCGTTTACGTCGTCCGCTGCAGCCGCCTGCGCGCGAAGTCTGTTCGTCAGATGAAGTGGACGTCGGATGCTGTTTCATGACCTGCCCTGCTGAAAAAAAGGAGAGTGATGGTAGTCCGCCATCTGGCAAAACTCAATTGCCAGCGCGGCTTACTTCTGATGCCAGTAGGCCACCGCCCGTACGAAGTCGCTGTCGAGACCACGCTGCGAGGTAAAGTAGTCAGACAGCGCTTTGACAAACTCACCTTCGCCGGTCAGCCAGATAAAGTAATCCTCCGTCGGAATAGCGATCTGATCCAGCCGGGTAATCAGCTGGCTGAACTGCGCTTTTTGCATCTGACCGCTGCCCAGCCAGTTTGTCGTTACGTCTGCCGTATCCGCTAAATAGTCGCGACCGGTCGCTTCATCGGTAAAGGCATAGAGATGCAGCGCCTGGGCGCGGGCATCACGCTGACGGCGGGCAAAAGCGGGCAGCCCGGTTTCGTCGCAGACGTAAAGCTGAAATGCGTAATCGGTCGGCACCACCAGCGAGCCGCGTGGCCCACCAACAATCAGTTTATCGCCCACCTGCGCCTGCGCGGCCCAGTCACTGGCCACGCCCTGCTGATGAATATAGAAGTCGAGGGTCAGTGAAGATTCACCATCGAATTCCAGCGGCGTGTAATCACGCGCCTGCGGACGTAAACCTTCCGGCCAGACAATGCCTGCGTCGGTAATCTGTGGCAGAGCCAGTGTTTCGCCTTCAGCAGCAGGGAAAAACACCTTGATGTGGTCATCAAAGCCTGGCGACGTAAAGCCTGCCAGATCGCTGCCGCTGAACCGGATGCGCCAGAATTTCCCGGCAATCCTGGTTTTACTGGCGACCTGAATATGGCGAAAACGCAGTTCATTGCGGACCCGCTGCGGCGTGCGCTTATCGGCTGTTGTAGTCAAAATCTCTCTCCTGAAACAGGGCTTATGCCCGATAGTCAGGGGCATACCCGCCATGATTAAACAACAATGGAATAACAATCATTCTCATCTGAAGCGACAAGATTAGCTATGATATATCTTCGGCACAAGAACGAAAAATGCGATTCTGCAACTTAAGATATATTTTAAGCAGTGTCCTAAACGAGGAGATATGAACGGGAAGCGGTATAAATGAGAAACATCAGAGATGCAGCATGCAGGTAAAGACTGTTTCAGATGCAGGTGAATGGGCCTCAGAGAGGAAGCCGCAGGTGCAGAGTATGAGCAGGTAAATCAGGCAGAAGCTGTCCGGCTCCTGACGAGCCGGGCATCATCTCGCGCCGCCGGTTCTGGCAGCGCATCAACACTTACAGCGTGTCGTTGAATCCAGAAAGGGAGGCATTGCTGCTGGTGTGATCCGGCAGTTCACCATCACCCAGAATTTCATGCTGGGTAACCTGAGAGTGCGGATGCAGTCCGGCAGGCGGTGAGAAAGGCTCAGCCTGCTGCGCCATCGCCATTGCAGGCAATGCCAGGATCAGGGAAATCATTAAGCGTCGCATAGTTGTCTTCGATTGTCGTTTTGGCCAGAAAAGGCCTGAAATGCAGATGAATGTTCCAGCCCTGCCACAGAAGTACGATGATTCAGATATGGCAGGGTTTCGGGGGAGGATTTTACGCCAGAATGGCAACTTATTTTATAAAATCGTGCGGTTTGTCACGGTTTATCGCACGAAAGATGCATTGGCAGGAGCAGAAGCGATCGCCCCTGCCCTGCCAGCTACGCCTGCATCACCGGAATAGAAAAAACGCCGCTGAGCCAGTCGGGCTTACAGTGCGCAAAATCAAGACGCAACAGGTCTTTGCCCGGACGGCGCGACACGCCCAGCATGGGCAAATGCTGATAGTAAATATCCTCGATAAAGCGCGTCAGCTGCTCCGGCCTGCCGCTCCAGCGGATCGACGCATAGAGGCCGCACACCTCGCTCCAGCTGGCAGTATTGTCACCCAGCAGCCCGGCATGTTGTGGTGCCAGCGCCTGAAACAGGCTGATATTCTGCTGGTCAGCAGAGCTATGGCCGGGACCATACTGAAAGCCTAACCAGCCGTGCGTCGCATGGCTGCCCGCCAGCGCGACCAGATGCCGTGCCTGCTCTGCCACCCGGTGATCGTGGTCGGCAATATACTCACCAAACCTGCACTCCCACTCCAGTGTCTCTCCGCACAGATACAGTTCTTCCTCACGTTCCACCAGCATCGCACGCTCTGCCAGCGATCGCACCAGAATGCGGCCATGGAAGTTTTTAACCGGCAAGTGAGGAATACGGCGAAACGCGCCAGGCGTCAGTGAAAAGTGGCCTTTGAACACCCGCGTGAAGTTTTGCTGGTTATCAAAGCCAAAACGTACGGCGATATCGATCAGCGTCATGCGTGTCAGACGCAGCGCCATGGCCGCCATCGTCAGACGCCGTTTGCGGGTATATGCCGCCAGCGTCTGTCCGGTCATCTCCTTGAACATGCGCTGCATGTGCCATTTGGAATAACCTGATTTCAGGGTGATTTGATCGATATTGAGATCGTCGGTGAGGTTGGCTTCTATCCACTCGACCAGATCGTTAATGTGCTGTTTTTTAATAGCCTGACTGAGCATGATGGCGATTTACGACGCGGGTTAGGACTGGAATTTTCGTTACAAAAGAATAACAAAAATTGCGAATCGGTGTAAGGAAAGGGTAAGGCGCACGCGCCTGTTCGGGGCGATTCCGCATTAATTGCTTAGGTTACTAACTAAAAAAGGCTGACTGACGTCAGCCTCAGACAACTCAGAATGTAAAGCGATGGGAGCATACGCCAGGAGCAAAGCATCGCGGGCCATGGATGGCCCGCGCTGAGCATGCCAGGGATGGTGTTTTTGCGTCTTTGCGGAGGGCGTATGCTCCCTGAGCTTGCTCGTTATCAATACTCGCAGTCGTCACGACAATTAATGACTACGCATTCCCGCCGCAGTCATCATCATACGGAACAGCGAGGCGACAACGCCCAGCGCCAGCACGCTGGCGGCGTAGATAAACACCAGCCACATCACACGCTTCCACCACGGTGCTTTTGTCTCTGCGGTGTGATTGTGGTCTTTCATGCTGCTGAGGCTTTTCATATCAATGATATCCTGCGTCTGCTTTGATTTTTCCACGGAACACGTAGTAGCTCCAGAAGGTATAGCCCAGGATCATCGGGATAATCAGCAGGCTACCCACCAGCATAAAGGCCTGACTCTGCGGAGGTGCCGCAGCGGCCCAGATGGTCACGGATGGCGGAATAATATTTGGCCAGATACTGATGCCCAGTCCGGAGAAGCCGAGGAAGATCAGCGCCAGCGTCAGCAGGAACGGTGAATAGTGCGCCTCGCGTTTGATGGCGCGAATAATGCCCCACGAACAGAGCAGCACCAGCACCGGAACCGGCAGGAACAGGAACAAATTTGGCGTGCTGAACCAGCGATGAGAGATGTCGGCATGCGCAAACGGCGTCCACAGGCTGACGATGCCAATAATCACCAACAGCGCAATCACCAGCGGCGTCGCCAGCGCAGACATCTTACGATGCAGTTCATTCTCGGTCTTCATGATGAGCCAGGTACAGCCCAGCAGCGCATAGGCCACCACCAGACCCACGCCGCAGAACAGCGGGAACGGTGCCAGCCAGTCCATTGCGGAACCGGCAAAGCGGCGTCCCTCAACCGGAATACCATCCAGCAATGCACCGACCGCCACACCCTGACTGAAAGTGGCGATGATCGAACCGGCAATAAACGATTTGTCCCAGAATGCACGATGGCCTTCCACCGCTTTAAAGCGGAACTCGAAGGCAACGCCGCGGAAAATCAGACCGATCAGCATGGCGGTCAGCGGAATAGACAGTGCATCAGCGATGACTGCATAGGCTAGCGGGAATGCACCGAACAGGCCTGCGCCCCCCAGCACCAGCCAGGTCTCATTACCATCCCAGACCGGCGCGACGGTATTCACCATCATGTCGCGCTCGCCAGCATCTTTGTTGAACGGGAACAGCAGACCAATGCCCAGGTCGAAACCATCCATCACGATATACATCAGGGTTGCGAAGACGATAATCACAAACCAGATAACGGAAAAATCGATCATCTTAGTGGTCTCCATCCTTAAAGGTGGCAGCGGAAAGTGGACGCGCTGGCGTTTTCTTCTGACCCGGTCCACCCTCTTCGGTGATATGACCTTCGCCGACAACCGGTCCCTGCTTAATCAGACGCATCATATAGTGATACCCCACGCCAAACACCGAGCTGTAGACCAGAATAAAGGCAAGCAGGCTGATGCTCATGTGCATATCGCCATGTGCCGAGACCGCATCAATGGTGCGCTGCACGCCATAAACCACCCACGGCTGGCGACCGATTTCAGTGGTAAACCAGCCTGCCAGAATCGCAATCAGACCCGATGGACCCATCAACAGTGCAAACCACAGGAACGGACGCGACTCATAAAGACGCCCTTTGAAACGCAGCCACAGGCTGACCACGCCCAGTGTGATCATCAGCAGGCCCAGCGCCACCATCACGCGGAAGGACCAGAAAATTACCGTTGAATTAGGTCGATCCTCTTTCGGGAACGACTTCAGCGCCGGAACCTGCTTGTCCAGACTGTGCGTCAGAATCAGACTGCCGAGATAAGGCACTTCCAGCGCATATTTGGTGCGCTCCTGCTCCATGTCGGGAATACCAAACAGGATCAGCGGTGTGGCTTCACCCGGCGGGTTTTCCCAGTGACCTTCAATCGCCGCGATCTTGGCAGGCTGATGCTCCAGTGTGTTCAGACCGTGAGCATCACCAATCATCGCCTGAATCGGCGCGACGATCAGCGCCATCCATAACGCCATGGAGAACATCCTGCGGATGGCAGGATTATTGTTGCCCTTCAGCAGATGCCAGGCCGCCGATGAACCGACAAAGAAGGCACTCGCCAGGAACGCTGCCACCGACATATGGAACAGCCGGTAAGGGAAAGAGGGGTTAAAGACGATTTTGAACCAGTCCTGCGGAACCACGATGCCATTCTGAATGATGTAGCCCTGCGGCGTATGCATCCAGCTGTTAGAGGCCAGGATCCAGAAGGTCGAAATCAGTGTACCCAGGGCGACCATGCAGGTGGCAAAGAAGTGCAGACCCGGACCTACGCGATTCCAGCCAAACAGCATCACGCCCAGGAAGCCCGCTTCCAGGAAGAACGCCGTCAGCACTTCATAGGTCAGCAGCGGACCAGTGATACTGCCGGCAAACTCTGAGAAGCCGCTCCAGTTCGTGCCGAACTGATAAGCCATCACCAGCCCTGACACCACACCCATACCGAAGTTAACGGCAAAGATTTTGGACCAGAAATGGTAGAGATCGCGATAGGTTTGATCGCGGGTTTTGAGCCACATACCTTCGAGTACGGCCAGGAAGCTGGCGAGACCGATGGTGATGGCGGGAAAGATAATATGGAAGGAAACAGTAAATGCGAACTGAATCCTGGCCAGATGAAAGGCATCTAATCCGAACATTGCTTACCTCTTTGCCACATAGAACACCATGTATTTACTTATTATTAACAACTTAAGCCTGATGCGCTGACTTCTCTGCGCTTATTGAAATTCCTGCCGCAAATTTAGAACTATTCGCGACGAGGAAACAGAAACAGTGGGGTTAATGAAAACTATAACAGTCTTTGTTGATTTTGATCATTGTTTTTAACGGGAATTACTTATTTAAAAATAAGGCTTAAAGGTTAATCAGAGCGTATTTATGTGTCGTTAATGTTACGGTATTTGTCACTTTAAAAATTCACATCGGCAAAGCAAATCCTGACTAAAAAAAGCCCTCAACCGGCTGTTTTCAGACGTTATTTTGTTATAAACCCTGATTTCAGAAAGGTCAAATTTGAGAGCAAATAAATTAAATAATCTTATTTTTTAACGAGTTAAATCAGTAAATGAGTACCACCACCGATTTGTTTATTTTTTTGCATTACCCTTGCTAATTCAGACCTGCACCCAGGCAAAAAATAGCCAGAGCGGCGCCTTTAAGCGCCACGGGAGATGTTAATAAAATGGGTCAAAAAGCTGGACTGAATTAACAGCGCATCCGAAGCAGTCGGTTATTCCGGGCCAGAGCCTGATGAAATGATTTAATAACCAGCAAAGAGGCGAAAAAACCGCTTGGGTTATTTTCGCTGCCGTTACGTTATTCCGGTTTCAGTGAGAGAAATGGGAGAGAAGAACAGATCAGAAATCTCCTGCCAGCATCCCCACACCTTCACGACGGGATGGCTGACAGGCGGGGGATTTTACTCAGCTGCAGATTTTTCACGCTGTGCCAGAATCCGGCTCAGGTTCAGCTCCAGCCAGTCCGCCAGCCCCACCACCTGTTCACTGACTTCGCGGCCAAGCGGGGTCAGACGATACTCCACGTGCGGCGGTACGACATCGTAAGCGATGCGCTGCACGAAGCCATCTTCTTCCAGGTAGCGCAGATTCTGCGCCAGCATCCGTTCACTGACGCCACCGACCGCCCGGCGCAACGCACTGAAGCGCAGCGTCTGGCCCTGCAGGGCCAGCAGAATCAGTACGCTCCAGCGGCTGGTCACCCGTTTCAGTACGTCGCGCGACGGACAATTAACGTTAAGCAGTTCACCACGACTAAATTTTTCACTCAATTTTTCAGACATTTAACCTGCGTACCTCAAACTAACAATTCTGTAAGTACTTACTAAAAATTAGTTTATACCCTAGTCTGGATTTTACCAACAGCCACAGGAGTCATCCCATGATTGCAGTTACAGGTGCCACCGGCCAGCTGGGCCGAATCGTTATCGATGCATTACTGAAAAAAGTTCCGGCGGCAGAAATTGTTGCCGCTGTGCGTACGCCCGCCAAAGCGGCCGATCTTGCTGCGCTGGGCGTGATTGTCCGCCAGGCCGATTATGGCCAGCCAGAGACGCTGGAGGCCGCTTTTGCAGGCGTGGATAAGCTGCTGCTGATCTCGGGCAGTGAAGTGGGCCAGCGTGAGGCGCAGCATAAAGCTGTCATCGACGCTGCAAAGGCTGCAGGCGTGGGCTTTATCGCCTACACCAGTCTGCTGCATGCGGATACCTCACCGCTAGGTTTAGGTGTTGAACATCGCGCGACTGAAGCGCTGCTGAAAGCCGCAGGCATCCCGTTCGCCCTGCTTCGCAACGGCTGGTACACCGAGAACTATGCCGCCAGCATTCCTCCGGCGCTGGCACATCATGCGTTTATCGGCGCGGCAGGTGAAGGCCGCATCGCGTCGGCTGCCCGACAGGATTATGCTGAAGCGGCGGCTGAAGTAATGACTCGTGACGATCAGGCGGGCAAAGTCTATGAGCTGTCCGGCGACGACAGCTATACGCTGGCGCAATTTGCTGCGGAGATTGCCGCACAGAGTGGTGAGAAGGTCGATTACGTCAATCTGTCTCAGGCTGACTTTGCCGCCGCGCTGAAAGGCGCTGGCCTGCCAGAGGGTCTGGCGGAGATGCTGGCGGATTCTGATGCCGGTGCAGAAAAAGGTGGCCTGTTTGATGATTCGCGTCAGCTGAGCAAACTGATCGGTCGCCCGACCACAAGCTGGCAGGCGGTGATCCGCGCAGCACTGGCGAACACTTAATCCAGCTCTCTCTGAGCGGGCAACCCTGCCCGCTCACTTCTCACTCCTGCCCTGATTTCCGTTGCGTATGCCATTTTCTGCACCCTTTGCGGCTGCGGTTTCTTTTACAAAATGTGAATAAATGCCAGTTTTCTTCAGCTTAAATTTTTTTATTCATGCTGCTAAGAGATTCATCCGAAATGTGTTTTTTGTGGATACCGCTATATTTGGTTGAATTGACTGGAATTTATTAAAAAGCCTCGATTAATCGACAATTTTTATTACGTTCATAGATATTCTGCATTGTTGTTCCGCAGGATGAGAGGTCTATAATTTCTCCTTTGTGCAACCACGACCGCTCAGGAGGCCGTTATTAATACCCATCGCCAGCAACAAAATGCACTTGAAGAGGTTCGTGCCGGGGCGGAAGTTGAGTATCAATACGATCCCCATGAACTGAAACTGGATCGCATGCAGGATTCTGAACCGGAACCGGAGCTGATTGAAGGCTTACCGGCTCCGGATGCGCTCACGCCTGCCGATCGTTATCTGGAACTGTTTGAACATGTCCAGATGTCGCGGATTTTTGAGGACAGCAAAACCTTCCCCGACTGTTCGCCTAAGTACGATCCGCTGGATGTGCTGATGCGCTATCGTCGACAGAAACGCAGCAGTGATTTCGACCTGTCGCGTTTTGTCGCCGATCACTTTTATCTGCCTGGCGTAAACGAAAGTTTTTATGTCTCCAACCCGGATAAATCGCTCAATGAGCATATCGATGACCTGTGGCCGGTTCTGACCAAAATGCCGCAGCAGCATATGCCACACTCATCGTTGCTGCCGTTACCGAAACCCTATGTGGTACCGGGCGGACGCTTTGGCGAAACCTACTACTGGGACTCCTACTTCACCATGCTGGGCCTGGCGGAATCGGGCCGTGATGACCTGCTGCGTCACATGGCAGACAACTTTGCCTGGCTGATCGATAACTACGGCCATGTGCCAAATGGCAACCGTACTTATTATCTCAGCCGTTCTCAGCCGCCGGTTTTTGCCCTGATGGTGGAGCTGTTCGAAGAGGATGGCGTGCGCGGTGCTAAGCGCTATCAGGAACAGCTGATGAAGGAGTATCAGTTCTGGATGGATGGTGCCGGCTCACTGATGCCAAACCAGGCTTATCGTCACGTCGTGCGGATGCCAAATGGCTCGCTGCTGAACCGTTACTGGGATGACCGCGATACGCCACGTGATGAGTCGTGGATGGAAGATGTTGAAACCGCGCGCGAATCTAAACGTCCGGCCAGCGAAGTCTATCGTGACCTGCGTGCTGGTGCTGAGTCGGGCTGGGATTACTCCTCGCGCTGGCTGCGTAACCCGAAACGTCTGTCGAGTATCCGTACGACACAGTTTATCCCTATCGATCTGAACGCGTTCCTGTACAAGCTGGAGTTGATGATTGCCACCCTGTCGCACGCCAAAGGCGAAGAGCTGACGGCGCTGGCCTGGCAGAAAAAGGCGGAAACGCGGAAACGCGCTATTACCCGTTACCTGTGGGACAGCACCGCTGGTGTGTTCCGTGACTACGACTGGCGTCGTGAGCGTTTTGGTGCCTTTACCGTTGCCTCGGTCGTTCCGCTGTTTGTGGGTCTGGCGACGCCGCATCAGGCGCACCTGCAGTCAATCTCCCTGCGTCATCTGTTGCTGAGCAACGGTGGCCTGCTGACCTCAATGGTGGAAAGCGGTGAGCAGTGGGACCGTCCTAACGGCTGGGCACCGATGCAGTGGATGGCCGTTGTGGGTCTGAATAACTATGGTGAAGAGACGCTGGCAAGTGAAGTCGCGGTGAACTGGCTTAATACGGTTAATAACTTCTATCAGTTGCACCACAAGCTGGTCGAGAAGTATGACATCAGCGGCGACCGCGCCCGTCCCGGCGGCGGCGGCGAGTATCCATTACAGGATGGCTTCGGCTGGACGAACGGCGTTACACGTAAGCTGATGACGATGTATGGGCATTTAATGGCTGACTGAGTGTCGCAGCCTGTAAATCACTAAAACGCAAAAGCCGGGTCATTCCCGGCTTTTTTCATACAGGCATTCAGGCGTTACTTCTTCGCTTCTGCGCCCGGCTGCGACGCACGTTGCAGGAATTTCTGAGTCACTTCAGGCAGGTGTTGCAGCAGCCACTCCGCCATGGCCACTTCCTGATCGCGAATCTCGTTGAGGATGCGAACGCCCTGCGTATCGCCCACCTGCTCCGCCGCGGCAATCAGGCTGGTGTAGCTGGCGATCTCAGCATTCTCAAAAACGTAGCCACTGATGGCACCCTTCACCACTTCATCAGAGTTAAACATACCGCCCACCGCCTGGCCGGTCGCCGCCATTTTACCCATCGCATCTTTCACCACAGAGTGATCGATAGCGTGGCTGTCGAGCAGCTGTTCCAGCAGGGTCAGCTGATGCTTGGTTTCTTCCAGATGTTGCGCCAGACGCTGTTCCAGCGCTGGATAGTGTTCAAGACGGCCTGACATCTTGCTCAGCATGCTTTCTGCCTGCTTTTCCATCGCATGCGCATCGCGCAGCCAGTCATGATAATGTTCAATCGCAGTCATGTGTCACTCCTTAAGAGACGGTAATCGCCTCGGCTACCGAGGTGAGTTTCTCATCCGTTTGTTTCTCTTCATTCAGGGTCGCTGCCAGCAGCTCTGCCGCTTTGGTATACCCCAGCTTCAGCGCCAGTGCATGCAGCGTGCCGTAAGTGGCAATCTCATAGTGCTCAACTTTCTGTGCCGCACCGATCAGCCCCTGATCGCGGACTTCGCCCTTTTCGACCGAGTCGATAATTTCCTGGGCTTCTTCAACCAGACCTTCAAGCGCATGGCATTTCATTCTTTTGATTTT
The DNA here is from genome assembly GCF_015654165.1 of Pantoea sp. SM3640. Taxonomy (NCBI): domain Bacteria; kingdom Pseudomonadati; phylum Pseudomonadota; class Gammaproteobacteria; order Enterobacterales; family Erwiniaceae; genus Pantoea; species Pantoea sp. SM3640. Next base: position 513,963 of record NZ_CP064872.1, on the reverse strand, counting down.
GACTTCAGGTGTCACGTCTACCAGTTCATCCAGTCGTTCAATCTGAGCACGGGTCTCTTCAAGATGCTGATTAAACGCAGCGATAAGATTTTCGTCACTGGCAGCACGCGCCATTTTAGGCAATGCACGGGTTATCTGTTTCTCAGCGCTGTATACATCGGAAAGGTCGTGGATGAACAGATCGTTTAACGTTTTCACTGTCATAAGATAGCCTCATTGATTAAAAAGCTGCGTCGGTAATAACGCAACGCCGGTCATATCGTTGGCACCTGAAAAGTTTAGTGGAGATTCTTAATATCGCACGCTGTGGCAGTATGAATTTAATACAAAAGTGGCATGCAAAATGCATTTTCCTTTTTACAGCAGTCATTTAGCCTAAAAGGTTTTTATGGCTGCGGCTTCGCTCGCTGCGGTGGAATTTGTACAAAGCAATAAATCTCTGTATAAATTTTTTAGGATTAAGTGCATAAAAAAAGCACCAGTCAAAACTTAGTTGTACATAACTTTATTAAACCGTATAGCTTTAATCGATCGGAAATAAAAAAACCGGCAGGGAAAACCCAACCGGTTTAATTAACGGCATCTCTCTGTGTCAATGATAAATCAGCGACATAATTCAGGAGGTAATTATCTTGCAGGAAAATGAAAAGAGAATCTGTGCAGCCCGGCAAACGCGTTAAGCTGCCATCCGGCAGCCTTAAAAGCGTTTAGCTTCTGCGGCTTACCTTACCTCCCTTGCGCCCGGCTTCGATGGCACGTTCGGGATCGTTCTTAAAGTTCCCGCCACTTTTCTGACCGCCTTTGCGCCCTGCTTCCGCAGCACGCTCTTTGTCAGCCGCAAAATTCCCGGCCCCACCACGATATTGAGTCATTCTGTGTTCCTCTTTGAAATTAAAATCAGAATTTGCACAGTTAATGCTTAATCAGGCCGATTCAGCAATCTAAATGTAGACAGAAAACCGTACCGATCAAGCGAGATAAATAAAAAACCCGCTACCGATCTGACTTATTGGCAGCTCAACCCTCATCCGGACTGGTAACGCATTTCAACTATCGCTCTGTTCTATTCAAAAAAGAGCTACGGCTCCAAATACATTTCTTACAAAAATCGCCGCGCCCTATTAATCGATCATTTTCGAAAAATGTCCAATTGAAAAAACAGTAACCGAAGCGGCAATGAGATAACTTCATCAATATCAGTTAGTGAAGATGATCAACAAACGATCAATTTCCCTAAGCGAAGCGGTAAATATATTTACACACCACTGTTTTGGAAGCTGAATTAAGCGAGACGCAAGGCTTTGACCGTGCCAGCTGAAAATAGCTGATTTTGATCAATAAACGATCAATTATACTGATTTAATGAAAATTTTAATCAGAATGATACGCAATAATTGGTACAGATATTCAGGATTAAACGAAGCGGTGATATTCAGGTAAATCGGGGATGAAAATCGGGTTTTCGGAATAGTACTAAAAAATGTTTTCTGTGGAGAAATTCATAGGTTTTATGAGCCTGCAGGCGGCGAGTAGAAGGAGAAATTAAAAAATGACGGATGGAATCGTGCAGTGCCTGTCGGGAAATCGTGCGTCAGTGGCCTGCAGGGAGGAAGCCTGGCAGCGTCAGAGGGGGTCAGACACGGCGGAATAAAAGGCAACACCGCGTTTACCGTTCTTCTTTATGCGGTACATGGCTTCATCAGCACGTGCCAGGGCGGTATCAAAGTCATCTTTTACCTCAACCTGTGACACGCCTACTGACGCGCCTATGTGCGCGTGCCCGTTAGCCAAATCAAAAGGGGTAAGTACCGCATCAAGGCAGGCATGCGCCAGCTGTCTGACCTGCGGCTGCCTGAGTGCAAACGGCAATAGCAGGACGAACTCATCGCCGCCGAGCCGGCCAATGATTACTTCTGCCGGGGAGAGCTCAGTCAATCGCTGGCTTAACTGAATTAACACTTCATCACCGCTGCGATGCCCCAGGGTATCGTTGACGTGTTTAAAGTTATCCAGATCAATAAAGACAACGCAGAGCGGCCCCTGCGCTTTCATTTCACAGAAATCATTTTGCAGGGCATGGCGATTATTGAGCAGCGTAAGGGGATCGTGCAGCGCCAGCAGGGCTAGCTGCTCTTCATATTGCTTCTCTTTGGTCATGTCGATGTGAGTGCCGATGACTTTAACCGGCTCGCCGTGCGCGTTCCACTCGCTGACCCGGCCCCGATCCAGCACCCACGTAATACTGCCATTTTTGGCGATCATGCGATGCAGCGCTTCATAGTAAGGCGCTTTTCCGGCGATGTGATCGTTAAACGCGCGCAAAACTTCGGCGGCATCATCAGGATGCAGACTCTCTTTCCACGATTCGAAGTTGGCGTCGGTTTCTTTAGGCTGGAAGCCGAGCATCGCGCCCCAGCGCCGGTTGAAGATCACCAGTTTGCCGCTGGGAATATCGAGCTGCCACAGGAATAATCCGGTGCCATCCAGCGCCGCGTTGAGTTTTGTACGGGCGTCATGCGCTATACGCTTCAGACGCGCATTATGCTTTTTCAGGTTCTGTATCTGCAGACGCAGCGCTTCTTCTGACATGACCGTGAGAGAACTGTAAAAAGGGCTATTGTGCCTGTCAGGTTGATTCTGTAAAGAGTGGCTACTAAAACACGATTAGCCGCGGTCAATTGCAGGCTGGACAGCACATCAGGCGGTGCGGGTCTGGCAACACAGCACAGAGGCGAAGCAGCAAATTGGTTTCACCGTGAAATCTGTTTGCATTACTACAGCGTTGTGCGGCGAAATGCGCCGGACTGAAGTGAAATTCGGAAATGTCGGGGGAGTCTGGCGAACCTTCGATAACGGGTTCGTGCCATAACGCAAAAACCCGCCAGAGGCGGGTTCTTTAAAGATGGTGCCCGAACCCGGACTAAAATGCCGGGAGCATTTTTGCATCGCGCGTCAGCGCGACCCGAAGGGCGAGCCACAGGATGTGGCGAGTGTATCGAACCTTCGATAACGGGTTCGTGCCAGAACGCAAAAACCCGCCAGAGGCGGGTTCTTTAAAGATGGTGCCCGAACCCGGACTAAAATGCCGGGAGCATTTTTGCATCGCGCGTCAGCGCGACCCGAAGGGCGAGCCACAGGATGTGGCGAGTGTATCGAACCTTCGATAACGGGTTCGTGCCAGAACGCAAAAACCCGCCAGAGGCGGGTTCTTTAAAGATGGTGCCCGAACCCGGAATCGAACCAGGGACACGGGGATTTTCAATCCCCTGCTCTACCGACTGAGCTATTCGGGCAACGGGGCGCATTAAACCAAAGCGGCCCGGCAGCGTCAAACGCTTTTCACCAAAATCACATCGACTGACGGCTTTTCCATCAACTCAAATATCGGGTTTGACCCGGCGCAAAAATCTCGCGTCTGGCCGGATAAATTTTAGTCAGCGGAGCGGTAAAGGCTCCATTGTGCCGCGATTTTGCCGATATAGGAGGCGAGACCAACACTAATAATAAGGATCGCCATGTTTTCCACCATTACATCAGGTATCACTTCACGCCACGGCTGGCAGAAGCGGGCTCACTCAGCGGCCACGCTGAGCTCGCTCAACGGCTCCATCGCCATGGTTGAGTTCTCCCCCGATGGCACCATTCTCAGCGCCAATGCGCTGTTTCTGGCGCGCATGGGCTACACGCTGGCGGAGATTGAAGGCCAGCACCACAGCCTTTTTTGCACGCCGGAACAGCTTCAGTCGCGGGACTATCAGGATTTCTGGCTGCGGCTGAACCGGGGCGAAAGCTTCAGCGATAAATTTCTGCGCATGGCGAAAAACAGCCGCCCGATCTGGCTGGAAGCCAACTATGTGCCGGTGCAGAACCGCCATGGCCGGGTGATTAAAATCGTCAAACTGGCCACCGACATTACGGGCCATATCAACGATGCCCAGGAGCAGCGCGCCATTACCACCGCCATTGAACGGTCGATGGCGGTCATCGCCTTTAACCTCAAAGGTGAAGTGCTGAAAGCCAACGACAATTTTCTGAAAACCATGGGCTACCGTCGTGAAGAGGTCGAAGGGATTCACCACAGTCGTTTCTGTTCGCAGGCTGTACGCGACAGCCGCGAATATAGCGAGTTCTGGCAGCAACTGAACCGGGGTGAATTTGTCTCGGGTCAGTTTCCCCGGGTGAATAAACGGGGTGAGACGGTCTGGCTGCGTGCCACCTATAACCCGGTTTTTGATGAACAGGGCCGGCTCTACAAAATCGTCAAATTCGCCACGGATGTGACCGCACAGGTGGAAAAGAATCAGCAGGAGCATGATGCGGCGCAGCGGGCTTATCACACCGCACTGCAAACGGATGAAAGCACAAAGCTGGGTGCCGATGTGATCGCCAGCAGCGTGGAAACCATGAATGCGCTGGCGGGTGAACTGCAGGGGATCTCCGGTGATATTACCGGCCTGAGTGAGTCTTCTGATCGTATCGGCGCGATTGTGGAAGGTATTCGCCGGATCGCCGATCAGACCAACCTGCTGGCGCTGAATGCCGCCATTGAAGCAGCGCGGGCGGGCACCCATGGCCGCAGCTTTGCTGTGGTGGCTAATGAAGTCCGCACGCTGGCAGCCAACATTAACCGCGCCACTACCGACATTGAAAACCGGATTCAGCAAAATCATCTACTGGCAAGCCGTGCGCTGAAAGGTATTGAGTCGAACCTGAAACGTGCCGATCAGGGTGTACAGCTGGCTCAGGAGGCGGGCGGCGTGATTGCAGAAATCCGTGAAGGCGCAACGGACGTGGTGCGTGCCATCGGACAGGTCACTAAAACGCTTAAAGTCTGATGCTCTGCGGGGGCCTTCGCCCCCCTTTTTTACGGTGTGGCCTGAGCGGGTGCTTCTGGCACCGGCGGGATAAAGATATGGTCCAGAATATCCCGCATCACGGGCGCAGCCGTTACCCCTTCCCCGCCACCATTCTCCAGAATTAACGCCACCGCCACTTTCGGGTCATTAAACGGTGCAAAGGCGGTGTAGAAGATATGGTCACGCAGCCGCACTGGGATCATCTTCGCGTTATAAGTCTGGTTCTGACGCAGGCTGAATACCTGTGACGTCCCGCTCTTCGCCGCGATGCCATAAGGAGCCGTATGGAAATATTTATAACCGGTGCCGTTGGGCGCGTTAGCCATGCCAAACATCGCGTGACGCACCAGCGACCAGTACGGTGAGTGAGGATCGCCAATTTGTGCCTCATGCTGTTGTGGATGGTAGTTTTCCACCAGCGTGCCGCGCTGGGTTTTCTCCAGCAGGTGCGGTGCGATGACCCGACCGTTATTGATCAGTGCGACCATCGCCTTCACCATCTGAATCGGCGTCGCAATCCAGTAGCCCTGACCAATGCCTACCGAAACCGTATCGCCCTGATACCAGGCCTTTTTATGCACCTTCTGCTTCCACTCACGGCTTGGTAATAAGCCGTTGTACTCTTCATTCAGGTCGATACCGGTCGATTTACCATAGCCAAACTGGCTGAGCATGGTGTGAATCCGGTCAATGCCCATCATGAAAGCCACCTGATAGAAGAAGGTGTCGGCAGACTCTTCTATCGCGCGAGTGACATCCAGCATGCCGTGCCCGGTTTTCTTCCAGTCGCGATAGCGCCGGTCCGTGCCCGGCAGCGTCCAGGTCGGCGCACCAAAGAACTGCGACTGTGGCGTAATCACATGGGTCAGCAGCGCCGACATCGCCATATAAGGCTTCACCGTGGAAGCGGGTGGATAGAGTCCCTGCGTGACGCGGTTGATCAGCGGCAGGTCTTTATCCTGCAGCAGCTTTTTGTAGGCCTGATAGCTGATGCCTTTCACAAACGGATTCGGGTCGTAGCTGGGACTGGAGACCATCGCCAGCACGGAGCCGTCGCGCGGATCTTCAATCAGCAGCGCCGCACGCTGTCCGGCCAGCAGGCTCTCCACATACTGTTGCAGATGCAGATCCAGCGTCAGCGTCAGGTTTTTACCCGCGACCGGCGGCACCTCTTTCAGCACCCGCACAATGCGGCCATGGTTATCCACTTCCACTTCCTGATAGCCCGGCTTGCCATGCAACAGCGCTTCGTAATAGCCCTCAATCCCCTGCTTGCCGATGTTGTGGTCAGCCGCATAGTTTTCGGCGATACCTTCCGCATTCAGCCGTTTGTAGTCGTTATCGTTGATTTTCGAGACATAACCGATCACATGGGCCAGATCGGCCCCATAGGGATATTCACGATCCTGGTAGGTCTCAATGCTGGCACCGGTAAAGCGGAACTGATTGACCGCAAAGCGGGCAACCTGCTCTTCGGTCAGCTCCTCCTTCAGCACGACCGGCTTGTAACGACTGGTCTGCTTCAGCGCACGGCGGAAAGTGTCAATCTCATCGGGTGTCAGATTTACGATCGGCGTCAGCGCCCGCAGCGTGGCGTTCATATCGTCAATTTTATAAGGCGTCAGCGTGATGGCGTACCAGCTGACGTTACGCACCAGCGGAATACCATTGCGGTCATAAATCAGCCCGCGCGTCGGGGCGATGGGGATCATCTTGATGTCATTCTGGTTGGAGCGCGTCTGGTAGTAGGCATGGTCGCGCACCTGTAAGCGGAAAAGGTTTACGCTAAGAATAGTGAAACAGAGACAGACCAGAGCAAAGGCGATTGCGGCGCGACGGGCAAACAGCTTCTCTTCAGCATCGAAGTTACGAAAGTTCATCAGGGGGCATTATCAGGCGACTAATTATTATCTGTTATTGCACACTATGATAAAGCGCGATCGCCGGCGTGCCAGCGCGAAGATGCACAAGCCTCGGCAAAAGTGTGTCATTTGATGTGAATGTTACCGGGAAAGCGAGGCGGGAAACTCAGATCCTCCGGTTAAGGAGGATCTGAACAGGCGATCGGGCAGCAGGCGGGAATCGTCACCCGCCGCGCGGATTAATCACCCAGCAGGACAGACTCCAGCGCAATCTTGATCATGTCGTTGAAAGTTGTCTGACGCTCAGCAGCAGTCGTCTGCTCGTGCGTACGGATATGGTCTGATACGGTACAGATGGTCAGCGCTTTCGCACCGAACTCTGCAGCCACACCGTAGATACCCGCAGCTTCCATCTCAACGCCGAGGATGCCATATTTTTCCATTACGTCGAACATCTGCGGATCCGGCGTGTAGAAGAGATCGGCAGAGAAGATGTTACCTACGCGCGCTTCAACACCCAGGTTTTTCGCCGCATCAACCGCGTTACGCACCATGTCGAAGTCAGCAATCGCCGCGAAGTCGTGATCTTTGAAACGCATACGGTTCACTTTGGAATCAGTGCAGGCACCCATACCAATCACGATATCACGCAGTTTTACATCAGGGCGTACAGCACCGCAGGAGCCGACACGGATGATCTTCTTAACGCCGAAGTCCGTGATCAGCTCTTTGGTGTAGATGGAGCAGGAAGGGATACCCATTCCGTGACCCATCACCGAGACTTTACGGCCTTTGTATGTGCCGGTGTAGCCCAGCATGCCGCGCACGTTGTTCACTTCAACCGCATTTTCCAGGAAGGTTTCTGCGATGTGTTTTGCGCGCAGCGGATCGCCAGGCATCAGTACGACGTCTGCGAAATCACCCATTTCAGCATTAATATGAGGGGTTGCCATTGTTTAATCCTTATTAAATTGCTGATTTACAGCATGTTCTTGCCATAGTCCATCTCGGACAGGCCAAAATAGTGTGCAATTGTCTGACCAATATCAGCGAAAGTCTCGCGGTATCCCAGTGAACCCGGCTCCACTTTCGGTCCGTAGATCAGAATCGGAATGTGCTCACGCGTATGCTCGGTGCCTTCCCAGGTCGGATCACAGCCGTGGTCAGCAGTCAGGATCAGGATGTCATCTTCGCCAACCAGCGCCATCAGCTCAGGCAGACGACGGTCAAACAGCTCCAGCCCGCCCGCATAACCGGCGACATCACGGCGATGTCCCCAGGTTGAATCGAAATCAACGAAGTTAGTGAACACAATCGCCTGATCCGGCGCGGTTTTCATCTCCTGAATCGTCGCGTCAAATAGCGCATCCAGACCGGTCGCTTTGACCTTTTTGGTAATGCCCTGCTCCGCATAGATATCGGCGATTTTACCCACGGAGATCACGTGACCGCCCTTCTCATCCACCAGCTTTTTCAGCATGGTGGCGGATGGTGGCTCAACAGCCAGATCGTGACGGTTGCCGGTACGCTCGAACTGACCCGCTTTATCACCCACAAACGGACGGGCGATCACGCGGCCAATGTTGTAGCCCCCTTCGGTCAGCTCTTCACGGGCGATTTCGCACAGCGCATAGAGCCGCTCAAGACCAAAGGTCTCTTCGTGACAGGCGATCTGGAATACGGAGTCCGCAGAGGTATAGAAAATCGGCTTGCCGGTTTTCATATGCTCTTCGCCCAGCTGGTCGAGGATCACCGTACCTGAAGAGTGGCAGTTACCGAGATAGCCCGGCAGGTCGGCGCGCGCAACCAGCTTGTCCAGCAGTTCCTGCGGGAAGCTGTTCTCTTTGTCGCTGAAGTAGCCCCAGTCAAACAGCACCGGCACACCGGCGATCTCCCAGTGGCCTGACGGCGTATCTTTACCTGACGAAAGCTCACTGGCGTAAGCATACGCGCCGGTGATTTTTGCCTCAGGATCCAGACCCGCCGGGAAGCGGCCGGTCGACAGCTCGGCGGCTTTACCCAGCCCCAGCGCGGTGAGATTAGGCAGATGCAATGGGCCTTTACGTCCCTTGTCTGCTTCACCGTTAAAACAGGCTTCGGCGATATGACCCAGGGTATCTGAACCTGCGTCGCCGAATTTATCGGCATCTTTACTGGAGCCAATTCCAAAGGAATCGAGAACCATAATAAAAGCACGTTTCATGCAAGTCTCCTGCGCATTAGCGCGTGACAAGTCAAAAAAAAGCGATCAGATCAGTATACCCGAATGCATCGCGGCTGGCACCGGTTACTGGTCAGTTAGCTGAGATCGCTCACACGGCGATAGACGACCGGCGTCTCAGCCGGGGCGGAATCCCCGAGCACCAGCGCAGCTTTAACCGCTGCGGCGGCCTGCTGCCATTTGTCTTCGCTGCTGGCGTGAATGACCGCCAGCGGACGATGCGCATCGGCACGTTCGCCCAGGGTGATCATTTCGCTGAAGCCGACGCTGTAATCGATGCTGTCGCTGGCGCGCTGACGTCCGCCGCCCATCGCCACCACCGCCAGACCCAGCGCACGGGTATCCATGCTGCTGACGATGCCTGGCTGGTCGGCATAGACCGGTTTGCTTAGCAATGGCGCGGGCAGATAAGCGTCGTAACGTTCGACGAAATCAGCCGGTCCCTGCTGGGCAGCGACCATGCGGCCAAACACCTCAGCCGCCTTACCGTTATCCAGCACTGTCATCAGCTTCTGACGCGCGTCGGCGTCGCTGGCGGCGAGTTTGCCGGAGGTGAGCATTTCGCTGCAGAGCGCCAGCGTCACTTCCAGCAGGCGCGGATTCCGCTGTTCACCGGTCAGGAAGCGCACCGCTTCGCGCACTTCCAGCGCGTTACCGGCTGAAGAAGCGAGAACCTGATTCATGTCCGTCAGCAGCGCGGTGGTCTGGCAGCCTGCGCCGTTGGCAACGCCAACAATCGACTGCGCCAGACTTTCTGAGGCTTCATAGGTTGGCATAAATGCGCCGGAACCCACTTTGACATCCATCACCAGCGCATCCAGCCCTTCTGCCAGCTTCTTGGCCAGAATCGAGGCGGTGATCAGCGGAATGGAATCGACGGTGGCGGTGATGTCACGCGTCGCGTAGAAGCGCTTATCCGCCGGGGCCAGCGAGCTGGTCTGGCCGATAATCGCCACACCGACCTGCTTAATGATGTCGCGGAAACGGTCATCACTGGGGAAAATATCGAAGCCCGGAATCGCTTCCAGTTTATCCAGCGTGCCGCCGGTATGACCCAGACCACGACCGGAAATCATCGGCACATATCCACCGCAGGCAGCGACCATCGGCCCTAACATCAGCGACGTCACATCGCCGACGCCGCCGGTCGAGTGCTTATCCACCACCGGCCCGTTAAGATTGAGTGATTTCCAGTTAAGTACCGTACCGGAATCACGCATCGCCATCGTCAGCGCGACCCGCTCTGGCAGCGTCATGTCGTGGAAATAAATGGTCATCGCCAGCGCGGCAATCTGACCTTCCGAGACGGTGTTATCACGCACGCCATTAATGAAGAAGCGAATCTCCTCTTCAGTCAGCGCCTGGCCGTCACGTTTTTTGCGAATAATTTCTTGTGGCAGAAACAAAGTAGCCCCCTGGTTCAGGGAAATCAGGATGGAGAACAGGCGGTCAGCGACCGCCTGAAAGATCAGTAACCCGCTTTGCTGGTGTCGCTGTCATGACCCAGGGTGTTGAGCAGGCTCGCCAGCAGGCTTGATGCACCAAAGCGGAAATGGCGTGCATCGGCCCAGTCGGCACCCAGCGTCTCTTCTGCCATCTGCAGATAGATCGCGGCATCTTCAGCAGTGCGCACGCCGCCCGCCGGTTTAAAGCCAACTTCCTTACTAACGCCTTTGTCACGGATCACATTCATCATGATCTGCGCCACTTCCGGCGTGGCGTTAACCGGCACTTTACCGGTGGAGGTTTTAATGAAGTCGGCACCCGCGTCGATAGCAATCTCAGAAGCCTGACGGATCAGCGCTTCTTCTTTAAGCTCACCGGTTTCGATGATGACTTTCAGCAGCACGTTCGCTTCAGCACAGGCGGTTTTACAGGCTTTCACCAGATCGAAACCAACCTGACTGTTACCGGCGATCAGCGCGCGGTACGGGAAGACCACATCCACTTCATCTGCACCGTAGGCGATGGCGGCGCGGGTCTCTGCCAGTGCAATATCGATGTCGTCATTGCCGTGCGGGAAGTTAGTTACCGTGGCGATGCGGATTTCCGGCGTACCCTGCTCGCGCAGCGTTTTACGCGCAATCGGAATAAAGCGCGGATAGATACAGATGGCGGCGGTGTTACCTGCCGGGGATTTAGCCTGATGACAGAGGGCGATCACTTTTGCGTCGGTGTCGTCGTCATTCAGGGTGGTTAAATCCATCAGTTTCAGGGCGCGCAGGGCAAGAGGTTTAATATCGGTCATGAGGCTCTCCAAAAGATCGGGGTGCAACCCACCGGCTTGCCGGCGGAATGTTATAATAATAACACTCAGAAGCGGCCTGATATGTGCCAGTAGTCACATAGGGATAAGAAATTGATGCAATTGCGTCACAATCACTGTGACTTAAATCGCAGATAACAGCGTTTAATGGCCATTATACGCCAGCCGTCTCAATGTTACTATTATCACATTTAAGCGCTGATGAGGCAGATCCGGTCAGTTACGCAGCGCCGGGAAAGCGGGATCGAGCCGGAACAGCTGCTGACTGTTGTGCCACAGCGCATCGGCAATCTCTTCGGGTGACTCCTCTCGCAGGCTGCAGAGTACTTCCCACACCTGACGCGCACGTTCCGGGCGGTTTGGCTGGCCCTGAAAGCCCTGCAGTGGCATATCGGGTGCATCGGTTTCCAGCAGCAGCGAAGAGAGCGGCAGCTGTGCTACGGTCTGACGGGTTTTGCTGGCGCGCTCATAGGTAATGGTCCCGCCAATGCCAATCGCATAACCCAGCTTAATAAAGGCCTGCGCCTGCTGCAGGCTGCCCGCAAAACCGTGCACCACGCCACGGCGCGGCAGATCGAGACGCCGCAGAATCTGCGCCAGCTTGTCATGGGTGCGCCGCGAATGCAGGATCACCGGCAGCTGATACTGTTTCGCCAGCTTCAGCTGTGCTTCAAGAAAGCGTTGCTGCTTATCAAACTGCGGATTGTCGCGATAGAGATCCAGCCCGATCTCGCCGATCGCCACCAGCTTACGTGGCCGCTGTTGCAGTAAGGTTTCCAGCTGCTCAAGATGCGCCTCAAGGTGATTTTCAATGACGATAGGGTGCAGGCCCAGCGCCGCGTAAAGCGGCGGGTGTTCAGCAGCCAGTGCGCAGACGCGCTCAAACCGGCTGGCATCAATTGCCGGGATGATAATCTTCTCTACACCCGCCTCCGCGGCGCGCGTCAGGCTGGCGGCAACATCCCCTTCGAAAGGCGGAAAGTCGAAATGGCAGTGCGTATCGATAAACGTCATGCCAGCGATCCTTTGTCGTAATCCGCATCATTGTCCGCCAGCGGCGGCGTAATGATCCGTCGGGTATCCGGTGCATTGGCGACCGGCGCAGGCGGGGTGACGATGCGCGCTGAGACCATCGGTTCAGCATCGCTCAGCCACTGGCCCAGCGTGGCGAGGAAATAGCGACCACAGCGCCGCCCCAGATGATAATCCTGATTCAGCGCGGCAACCCGGCTGCCCAGGGCACTGCTGGCCAGCACGTGCGGTGGAAAAATTTCGATAATGCGCAAATCGTCGGGAGGATTCTCAATAAACTGCTGAATTTCCCGATAGCTCTGCTCATGCTTATTCAGCACGTTGATCATCGGCTGCAGCGCGCCAGTACTGAGCCAGCGCTCCATCCGTTTAAACCATTTTGGGGTGTAGAACATCTGCGATGGCACTGTGCGGATCACCACAATGGTATCCGCACCGCGACGTGCGGCCTCGCGCACCGGAATCGCATCGCTGATGCCACCATCGAGATAGCTTATCCCTTCCAGATTGACGCCCAGCCGGTAGAAACCGGGAATCGCACTGGAAGCTTTGATCAGATCCAGCCAGTTGTCGGCGGTGGGCGTAAAGTAGCCGGGCGAATAGTCGTCGCTGCGGCAGGCGCACATATAAAACTCGCGACCGCTGGAGAACAGCTGTTCCGCACTGCTCATCGCCAGCGGAAATTCACTGCGGGTGATATCGATCAGCCAGTCGAGGTCGATCAGATTGCCTCCGCGCACAAAACGCAGCGGATCAAAAAAGAGTTTACTGGTGGTATAGCGGGTAATCACGCGACGGGCGTAGCCGGGCTGACCACAGACAAAGGCAGAGAGATTTTGTGCACCGGCAGAGGTGCCAAGCATCAGCTGAAAAGGATTGAATCGGGCGCGCTGAAATTCGTCCAGTACCCCTGCGGTGAAAATGCCGCGCTGACCGCCGCCTTCACAGACCAGGGCAATTTTCTGAGCTTTAAAGGGTGTCAGGGCCAGAGGTTCAATGGTGCCGAGTGTGACGGGAATGCGTATACCCACTGTGCGAACCTCAAAAAAGGGTTCCGGGTATGCTGGAGGAGGGATCCGTTAAAGACAGCAGCATTCCGGAGAACCAGTCATCTATTCCTTTAACCGGCAGGCCAGCTGAACTGGCTTGCCATCGCAGCGATGTGAAGGTGTCCCTCTCTTCACGTCAGTCGCTACAGATGACTGGTCTCCGCTCTATGCTTTGCGTTGCATTACGCTGCAGGACTCATCGGCTAAAGCTTTTTACGGCCGGTAAACAGGCTGATGAGGAACAGGATAATACCAACGACGAAGACAACTTTAGCTGCCCATGCTGCTGTGCCCGCTAAACCGCCAAAACCTAACGCTGCAGCGATCAGTGCGATCACCAGAAAAATAATGCCCCAACGAAACATAAGCCTCTCCTTACCCTATTTAAAATCGAACTGCTTATTTAATCCCCGGATGGGTATCTTTTATCCATGCGGTCACCGAAGTGACCGCATGCAAGCTTAAGATTTAACCGTCAGGTCATTCTTAACGCTTTTCACGCCTTCAATGGCTTTAGCGATGCTTTCTGCACGATCTGACTGTGCCTGAGTAGCAACATGCCCTGAAAGCTGAACAACACCGTCGGTGGTCTCAACTTTTACGTTGCGCGACGGAACAATGTCGTCTGCTAATAGCTTAGCTTTAATTTCGCTGGTCGTAGCGGCATCGCCGGCATAACCTTTCACTGAAGATGATTTGCTGTCTCTGACGTGTAGTTTGTCGCTGACGGATTTAACACCTTCGATTTTCTGCACCACCGCCACAGCCTTTTCAGCCTGATCCTGTGAGGTGACGAAACCGCTTAAGGTCACGACGCCGCTATGCGTTTTTACCGAGATATCCGTGCTTTTAATGGCGTCGTCATCCACCAGTGCCGCTTTGGCTTTGGCGGTGATGCCGCTGTCATCCATATAACCATCGACTTTTTTCATAGAACTATCGATTTTCGAACCCGCGCTGTCGGCTGTCTGTGACGCTTTCTGCGACACTGATTCGTCAGCCAGTGCACTGCCGCTGATCAGTGCTGAGCCAATCATGGCGGCCATCAGGGTTTTAGCAATCTTAGTCTTGTTCATCGATATCTTCCTTCTATCAGTTAACTCACCCAAAACTGTGGGCGAAACAGAGGCACAGGTGCCGCTGCGTTACAGGACGTAAGGACAAGAGAAGTCTCTTCCGCCGTCCGATAGAATAATCATAGACGGCATTTTTCGATTTGCCTGGCTAACTGGTTGATCACACGTCAAAACAGAAAAAAAAAGGGGTTTTTAGGAGGAGTCTGGAGTGGGGAAATCAGGGCCATTCCCTGCTGGAATGGCCCGGAAACAGGCGATTAGTGCTCGCGCGTTTTACGGAAGGTCACGTCGGGATAACGTTCCTGCGTAATATTAAGATTGACCATGGTTGGCGCAATATAAGTCAAATTATTGCCGCCATCGAGTGCCAGGTTAACTTCGTTTTTACGCTGGAAGTCCTCAAACTTTTTCGCGTCGCTGCATTCAACCCAGCGCGCCGTAGAGACGTTAATCGCTTCGTAGATCGCTTCGACGTTATATTCGCTTTTCAGACGTGCCACGACCACATCGAACTGCAGTACCCCGACCGCGCCAACGATCAGATCGTTGTTATGCACCGGGCGGAATACCTGCACGGCACCCTCTTCCGACAGCTGAACCAGCCCTTTCAGCAGCTGTTTCTGCTTCAGCGGATCGCGCAGGCGAATACGACGGAACAGCTCTGGCGCAAAGTTCGGAATCCCGGTGAACTTCATGTTCTCACCCTGAGTAAAGGTGTCGCCAATCTGTATGGTGCCGTGGTTATGCAGACCGATGATATCGCCAGGATACGCTTCTTCAACGTGTGAACGGTCGCCCGCCATAAAGGTCAGGGCGTCGGAGATCACCACATCTTTGCCGGTGCGTACCTGACGCAGCTTCATCCCTTTTTCATATTTACCGGAGACCACACGCATAAAGGCCACGCGGTCACGGTGTTTCGGATCCATGTTGGCCTGAATCTTAAACACGAAGCCGGTGAACTTCTCTTCTTTCGCTTCAACCGTACGGGTATCGGTCTCACGGGGCATCGGACGCGGCGCCCAGGAAACCAGGCCATCCAGCATGTGGTCAACGCCGAAGTTACCCAGCGCGGTGCCGAAGAAGACCGGCGACAGTTCGCCACTCAGGAAGGCCTCCTGCTCGAACTCGTGCGAGGCGCCCTGCACCAGCTCCAGCTCTTCACGCAGCTGTGCCGCCAGATCTTCACCGACCGCGGTGTCGAGATCCGGGTTGTTAAGCCCCTTCACGATGCGCACATCCTGAATGGTGTGGCCTTTACCGGTCTGGTAGAGATAGGTCTCATCTTTGTAGAGATGGTAAACCCCTTTGAACAGCTTGCCACAGCCGATAGGCCAGGTGATCGGTGCGCAGGCGATTTTCAGCTCGCTTTCCACCTCATCCAGCAGCTCCATCGGATCGCGGATGTCACGGTCAAGTTTGTTCATAAAGGTCAGGATGGGCGTATCGCGCAGACGGGTCACTTCCATCAGCTTGCGGGTACGATCCTCGACGCCTTTGGCGGCATCGATCACCATCAGACAGCAGTCAACAGCAGTCAGCGTACGGTAGGTATCTTCCGAGAAGTCTTCGTGACCTGGGGTATCCAGCAGGTTCACCAGGCTATCGCGGTAAGGGAACTGCATCACCGAGGTGGTAATGGAGATACCACGCTGTTTCTCCATCTCCATCCAGTCCGACTTGGCGTGCTGGTTAGAGCCACGGCCTTTTACCGTACCGGCGGTCTGGATAGCCTGTCCGAACAACAACACTTTTTCGGTAATGGTGGTTTTACCGGCATCCGGGTGAGAAATGATCGCGAAGGTGCGGCGGCGTGCCACCTCTTCTAAAAAGGGATTAGACATGGAATTCTTCTCAATAGGCAGCGCAACGTACTGGCGCTGCTGATAAATCACGGTGGCCGGCAGAACCTTACCGGCGGGTAAACGGTGCCAAAACGATGTTTTATCGTTGGCGGGTCAGCGCGAAGTTACATTGGCGTGAAGTCCGGTTACCTGGTCAGCTTTAAGGCGGCATAGCATACAATATTTTGCGCGCGCGGCCTACAGGGAAGGGGGCGGGATTTCGCAGAGGGAGAATCGGAGAATAGCGGATGCGGCAACAGAATCTGGCGGGTCTGCACCCGCCCCACTCTGTTATCCCAATACCTTTCTGACGCAGGCTTTGAAGATCTGCACACCAATCTCCAGCGAGCTGAGATCGAAACGCATGTCGGGATGATGCAGTCCTGGCGTCAGGTTAGTGCCCAGCCCCCAGAAGCCCGCCTTCACACCCGGACGCTTCACCGGATAGTAGAAAAAGTCCTCGCTGCCCGGCGTGGTTCGGGTCGGCAGTGCGCCCTCTTCACCCAGCACTTCAACGATGGCCGCGCGGATTACCGCCGTCGCCTCATCATCAATCTCGGCGGCGGGCATCTCTTTCAGCACGCGGACCTCGGCGGTGGCACCCAGTGCCGCCACGCTGTGAGTAATGGCACGCGTGACCTGCTCTTTCAGCTGCGTCATCGGCCCGTTCTCCTGCGAACGCAGATCCCACACCACGCGGGCTTCATCCGGCACCGAGTTGGTGACACCGGCATCACACAGGAAGCGGGTCGCCTTGACGCTCCAGGTCAGGCCGGGTGAAAGATGGAGGGCGTTGACGGCCTGAACCGCCTGCACGGCGGCATCCAGCGCGTTCACGCCAAGATGCGGTCGCGCCGCATGAGCGGGCTGGCCTGTGATCGTCGCTTCCAGCGTGCTGCAGGCGGAGTAGAGCACCGCAGGCACCGCCTGACCAACCACGCACTCCTCAAGCGGACGCAGATGGAAGCCCAGAATCATCTCCACATCATCCAGTGCGCCACCTTCGATCATCGAGAGCGCACCGGCACCCAGCTCCTCGGCGGGCTGGAACAGAATCTTCAGCCGGCCACGTTTCACCGTGCCCTCCTGCAGTAGCGCCGATGCTGCCGTCAGCACTACCGAAGAGTGTCCATCGTGACCACAGGTGTGACGCGCACACGGCACGCCATCAATGATGTGGCCCAGCGCATCCATATCCGCACGCAGCGCCAGCACCGGCCCCGGCACATCGCTGTCGATCTCCGCCACAATGCCGGTGGTGTTATTGATGTTGCGCGTCACCTTCAGGCCCGCTTTCTCGAGCTGATCGGCGATGTAGGCCGAGGTTTTCACCTCCTGAAAACCCAGCTCCGGAATTTCATGCAGATAGTGGTAATGCTCTAATACCTTAGACACAGCGTTACTCCTGAATAAACAGACGCATAACAGACATTGCGATCAGCGCGTTGATGATGCTCACCAGCATCAGCAGCGGCCAGTATTTTTTGGGCACATCGGCCACGCCCAGCAGCCGCCCCATATATTGCAGCTGCGATCCCATCAGGAAAATCGCCGGCGCCAGAATGGTGATATCTGCACCGGTCAGCAGCCCTTTGGTCAGCAGGCTTACCGCGACGCCGGTGCCCGCCGACGAGGAGAGCCAGGCGGTGAGCAACACAGTAATCGCCTCGCCCGGCAGGCCAAACAGCCCCATCACCGGCGCAAACACATGTCCGAGGAACTGCATAATGCCGAGTAGATTCAGCACTTCTGCCAGCACATAGGCCATCACCACATTCGGCATCAGGTTGTGAATGGCGATATGAAAGCCTTTACGCGCACCGGTCACAAACACATCGAACGGATTACTGCTTGTCGCAATTTTATTTTCCATCGGCGAAATCCTTCTTATAAACACTGTTTAACACAGCGCGCGTTATCGCCGCACCGACAAATTTCAGCACGAACATTAATAACAGCGGAATAATGATCGGCAGCGTCATTGAGGCGAATAGCGCCGAACCGATGGCGAAGTAATTATTGATTAATCCGGCACCGGAATATTGCCAGGCACTCATCACCACCAGCTCTTTTTTGCCAATCTGTTTCTGGTCAGCCATCTCTTTGGTTAATGCCGCGCCCGCGTCGGTGCTTTGCAGGTCAGTGATTAACGCCAGACCGCAGCGACCCGGTAATCCCATCAGCGGTTTAAGCAGCGGCGTCAGTAAGCGATGTGCCGCGCGAATCGCGCCATAGTGGGTAAAGATTTCCAGCACGCCCAGCGCCAGCATTACCGTCGGCGTCAGCGACAGGGCAAACAGAAAACCCGCTTTGGCACTGAGTCCGCCTGCGCCGAGAAAGGTGTTGCTGGCGGGATCTTTCATGGTGCCGAAGCTGCCGCCCAGCGTGGTGAAGTCAAACGCCCCCAGCCATTTAAGGCCCTCGACGTTATAAAACAGCCCTGAGAAAAACAGAATGGCAAAAATTAAAGCGATATAACTGCCTTTGGTCGCCGTCATTTTTACCGGATTAACCACACTCTCATCTGACATTATTTTCTCCTGATAACATGGCCTGCCGCCCGTTCCCTGCCGTGGCAAGTTTCAATATATGGAACTCAGTTCTAAGCAGGATTTATGCCAGAGCCGCCAGGAGAACGATTGTTAACGCCTTATTTGCCGACACAGGACGTTTAATCCACGCCATACCTCTTATCGCGCTCTGAAAATGATTTTTCAGAACACAACGTTATATTTCCGGGACGGCATCAGAGGGTGGGTCTTTCGTCTGCCGCAGCGACCATTGCACCAGCAGAATAGCTATCGCCCGCACTATCATGGTGCTGATTCTCCTGACATTGTTGCCTGATGTTGCGCGATACAGAATGAGAATTGGTCGCATTCAATTTCCGAAATAATTCTATTTAAATCAATCAGATAAATTGACTTATTTTGCGGAAAAGGCTTCACTTTACTAACATGTATGATGCATAATTCACCGCATCCACCTGTTTATTTAACATCTTCTTAAAAGGACTCGGCCATGCTGACTGCTGAAATGACTGGGCGTTTAAACGACCAGCTGAACCTGGAATTTTTCTCTGCCAATCTTTATCTGCAAATGAGCGCCTGGTGCAGCGACAAAGGCTTTGAGGGTGCCGCTTCCTTCCTGAAGATGCATTCACGCGAAGAAATGCAGCACATGCAGCGTCTGTTTGACTACCTGAGCGATACCGGCGGCATGCCGGTGCTGGGCACCATCGCAGCGCCACCGGTTTCTTTCACCTCGCTGAATGAAATACTGCAGCAGGCGCTGGAGCATGAGCAGCTGATCACCAGCAAAATCAATGAGCTGGCACACGCCGCTATGACGTCACAGGATTACTCTACCTTCAACTTCCTGCAGTGGTATGTTGCCGAGCAGCACGAAGAAGAGAAGCTGTTCAAAACCGTGCTGGATAAACTGGCGCTGGTCAGCAACAGCGGCAACGGTCTGTTCCTGGTCGATAAAGACCTGGGCCGCATGAGCACCGAGAACCACGCAGAATAATATCTTTTGCGACCACTGAGGTATAAAACCTGGTCGCTTTGAAATCGTGCCTCCACAGGGAACAGGGTCAGATCGGAAAGACGCAAAAGCCGCCATCCCTGGCACGCCCGGCCCGCGCGATTACGCACCTCATCCCTGAGGTGCGCCCGCAAACGGGCCAACGCTTTGCGTTGTTCAAAAACGCTCCCGGCGCTTTTGTCTATGGCGCGGGACGCTTTCCTCCTCTGCCCCTGTTCCCTGCTCAATGAATTTAAGCATTGCTGCCCAAAACCTGATTGATTAGGCTTTGCGACCACGCCACCGCTATCCCAGCCGGTAACTCGCCGCTTTCTCGCCATTTACCCACAGCTCACGACATTCACCCGCAGGCAGTAACAGCGCGATCTCCCGCCAGGCAGGTTGATAATCGCCGCGTTTTTCTACCGTCAGGTCGATTCGGCTGGCGCTGCTGCACAACGTCCAGCTCAGCCACAGCGCGTTGCCCTGCTGCCAGCCGTGACTCTCACCGTCATCGTCAAACATTTCGCCCTGAGTTGTTACGCCTTCCGGTGCCGGCCACAGCTGCCACTGCCGCACAGTATCGCGCCGCGCATCGGTGGTGGTTTCGCACTCACCCAGCGGGATCACCGCACCCGCCCGCACCAGCAGCGGCAGCCGATCCAGCGGCGCATCAAGGGTGATGGTCTCGCCGCCCGCAAACGCTTTGCCGCTGTGCCAGTCATACCAGCCGCCCTGGTTACGTGGCAGATAGACTTTCCGACTGCGCGCGCCCTGCTCCACGACGCTGGCGACCAGCAGATCGCGGCCCAGCATAAAGTCATCACACTCCTCATACGTCAGCGGATCCTGCTCATGGTCGAGGAAGGTCGGACGCAGCATTGGCTCATCTTCCACGCTCGCCTGCCATGCCAGGTTGTAGAGATAAGGCATCAGACGATAACGCAGGCGGATCGCTTCGCGGATCATCGGTGTCACGTCCGGGTACATCCACGGCTCGTTCACCGTGTGATCGTCATTCCACGAGTGGATGGTAAAGCGCGGATGCATCACGCCATTCTGAACCCAGCGCACAAACAATTCAGCGTCCGGCTTGTCGCCAGAGAAGCCGCCGACATCGTGTCCGACGTTAAACAGCCCGGAGAGACTCATTCCCAGCCCCATGCGGATGTTATAGCGCAGGGTCTGCCAGCTGGTACGGTTATCGCCGCTCCAGGTCTGCACATAGCGCTGCATCCCGGCACAGCCGGAACGGGAGATCAGATAGGGGCGTTTGTCTGGCGCAAACTGCTGCTGCGCTTCCATCGAGGCGCGCATCATCAGCAGCGGCATCACCGGCCGGATATGCTTGATGGCGATCGGCTGACCAAAACCGTGACAGCGCGCCTCACCATCCCACACTTCATATTCGTTGTTATCGTTCCAGGTGGAATCGATGCCTTTCTCCAGCAGCTGCTGCGTGACATTCTCCTGCC
Source organism: Pantoea sp. SM3640 (assembly GCF_015654165.1). Classification (NCBI taxonomy): domain Bacteria; kingdom Pseudomonadati; phylum Pseudomonadota; class Gammaproteobacteria; order Enterobacterales; family Erwiniaceae; genus Pantoea; species Pantoea sp. SM3640. The sequence continues at coordinate 492,757 of NZ_CP064872.1, read as the reverse complement.
ACCAGCGCACCGCTTGCGGATGGGTGAAATCAAGGTGCGATCCCTCATCATCCCAGAACACCGAACGCTCGGGACGATCGAACTCAGAGTCACGAATAAACAGCCCCTGCGTCGCCACTTCCTGGTAGCGCGGATGATCCTGCAGCAGACAGGGCTTGATGTTGGCCGCCAGCTTCATTCCGGCAGTGTGAAATGCGTCGCTCAGCGCGTTGGGGTTCGGGACTTTGTCGTAGTTCCAGTTGAAAACATAGCGCTTGTTATTGATCGAGGTATAACCGGAAGAGAGCTGGAACGAGTCGCAGGGGATTTCATGCTCGCGACACAGGCGGATAAAGGATTGCAGCTGCTGCTGTGCGTCGGGCGCGTCAGTGTAGTGCATGGTCGAACCGCTGTAGCCCAGGCTCCACTTCGGCTGAAACAGCGTACGCCCGGTCAGACGGACAAAAGCTTTGGTGACGTCGAGCAGCGTCGGGCCGAGCATCATATAGTAATCGAGATCGCCCGCCTCGGCACGGTAACGGCGATAAGGCAGATGGTAGTTATCCAGCTCGTTACCCAGATCGAGCCAGCTGCTGCTGAGGTTGTCATAAAACAGGCCGAAGCTGACGCCATCGCGCTGCGTCAGGGTAAACGGAATATGTTTATAGAGCGGATCGGTGCTGGCGGCGTTATAGCCCATCGCGTCGAGATTACGCATCTCGAAACGCCGGTTAACGCGGTTCAGGTCGCCGCTCTTCTCGCCCAGACCATACACCCGATCCTGCGGCTGACGACGCTGATAGTGCTCGACGCCATCGCCGTGGGCATTGAGCAGATAGGCACCGGTGTGACGATCGGCGGTCAGCGGCTGCCAGCTCTCACCATCAAACTGCTCCCAGCTCAGGCAGAGCGGCTGATGCACGGTGACCCGCAGCTGTCGGGTGCTGATGCGCAGTTGCTGCGCATCATGCTCCACCTGAAACGCGGGCAGCGTAAAGCCATCCAGCGCCTCACGGTCACGTCCCTGCCAGGGCACATCGTGCTCTGGCGCAATGCTCCAGGTGCGGTTCAGCGCCAGCTCGCCGTCGCGCTTCAGCAGCACGCGCACCAGCTTCTCTTCCAGCACGTAAAGTCGCAGGAAATGTCGAGCGTCGACCTTGAGTTCAACAAAGTGATCGGCCTGCTGATGCAGCGTCCAGTTCTTCAGGGGTTTCATCGCGATATCCTTATGGGTTAGCAGGGCGCTGGCGGCGTTCGGCGATCAGCATCACCAGGAAAACGGCACCAATCAGGTCAAAGAAGCCCATCGCCACAAACAGCGGATTAAAGCCGATGGTATCGGCGGTAAGACCGATAATCAGCGAGAAGATAAAGCTGGCGATCCAGGCGCAGGAGCCGCGCATGCCGTTAACGGTGGCCATCTGGCGGCGATCAAAGCGCTCCACCACCAGCGCACTCAGCATGCAGGAGATCACCTGATGACCGAAGCCGCCGACGGAGATCAGGGCGATAGCCAGCCAGGGATCTTTCACCAGCGTCATCAGCGCCAGCGACACCATCAGCAGCGCACCGGTGACGGAACTGGCGACAATGGAATTCACGCGGGTCATACCAAACCAGCGCACATAGATTCTGGTGAGATAGCCGCTGGCGACGCTGCCGAGGTCGGCGGCCAGAAACGGCAGCCAGGCGAACATGACGATCTGCTTAAGATCCATGCCGCGCTCGTTGGCAAGATAGAGTGGCACCCAGAAGCTCAGCACCGCCCAGGCGGGTTCAGCCAGAAAGGCTGGAATGGCGATGCCGTAGAATTTCTTCTCTTTACCAATCACTTTCAGCGCGGTGAAGAACGGCAGCTTTTCCCCCATCGCCTCGTTGTCCTGGTTAATAAAGGCGCGTTCATCATCGGAAAGACGGGGATGGCTCTCCGGCGAGTGATAGCCCCACCACCAGAGTCCCACCCACAGCAGGCCCAGGCCGCCGGTCAGCAGAAATGCGCCCTGCCAGCCAAAGGTAATGTGGGCAACATAGATAATCGGTGGCGCCAGCATCGCACCAATCGAAAAGCCGACGCCCGCCCAGCCCGCCGCAACCGGACGCTCCTTTTTCGGAAACCAGTCACCGATCGCTTTGGCGTTAGCAGGCGTGGCCGCCGCTTCGGACGCGCCCATGACAAAACGCAGCAGCGCCAGATGCAGCCAGCTTCCCGCACCGGCATGCAGCAGACAGGTTACCGACCAGATTAGCGCGCAGATCAGGAAGCCCATCTTCAGTCCGATTACATCGATCAGCCAGCCGCAAATCGGCTGAAACAGGGTATAGGCGAGCTGAAATGCGGCTACGACCCACGAATACTGTTCGGTGGTCATGTTCAGACTGGTTTTCAGTTCCGGTGCCAGAATGCCAAGGGAGTTACGGGTGATGTAGTTGACGGTCACACCCAGCAAAAACATTCCCAGCATCCACCAGCGCAAATTTTTAATCACGCGCACCGTGCGTGATGCACTGATGGGTTTCGTTGTTGATTCGAGGCTCATTGTGCCACTCCTGATTGCCATTGATGACGCACACCGCCTGCTGGCGTACCGCGTGTCCTTTTATCGAACTTAGAAAAGTGCGAAACGTGGGTACAGCCACTTTTTTGCAACGCTTTTCATGGCAGGCTTGATACCGACAGAAAATGGCTCTGAAACGCTTATCTGACGCGATTCAGCAGGCTATGAAAAATTTTTCATTGGCAGATTTGAAGGCGATCACAGAATGAAACAAAGGCTGAAAATCGGTGAGATTGCGGCGCTGAGCGGGGTCTCTATCAGCACGGTATCGCGGGTGCTGGCGGGAAAAGCGAATACCCGGCCCGCGACGCGGGACAAAGTGCTGGCCGTGGCGCAGCAGCAGGGCGTGCTGGATAACCTGCACAGCGGTCGCCTGCTGCTGAATAACCTGATGGTCTTTGCCCCGCCGCGCGCATTTGACGTACGCAGCGACATTTTCTACTACAAGGTGATTCAGGGGATCAGCCAGGCGGTGGAGCCACATGAGGTGCGGCTGCGCTACTGCCCGCTGGAAGAGGTGGAGAGTAATGCCGCGCTGTTTATCGATAAGATGCAGCAGACCGAAGCCGCCCTGCTGATCGGCATTGATGATGAGCATATTCATCAGCTGGCGGCGGAGATGAACAAACCCTGCGTGCTGATCAACGCCCGCGATCGCCGTATGCGCCTGCCCTCGGTCTCACCACATCATCAGCTGATTGGGGAATTCTCCGCGCGCTATCTGTTTGAGCAGGGACACCGGCAGATCCTGTCGCTGCACTGCCTGCGCCGCTACACCATGGAGCAGCGCTTACAGGGCGTACGTGACGCCTGGCACGCCATGAATCTGCGCTTTGACAGCCGCCAGCATCTGCTGACCCTGAACAGTTTCAGCAGCAATGAGGCGGCAGAACGACTGGGGGAATATCTGCGCCACTGCCCTGAAGCGCTGCGCCCGACCGCGATTCTCGCCAGCGGGGATTACATCGCCGCAGGTGCCGTCACCGCGCTGGAGCAGGCCGGATTGCGGGTGCCGCAGGATATCTCAGTAATGAGCATGGACGGGTTTAACCTGGCCGCTATCCACGACATTCCGCTGACATCGGTGCAGGTGCCACGTGATGAGCTGGGCGCCGCAGCAGTCAGAATGCTGCAGGAGATGCGGCTGAATCCCGGCACACCCACTGGCAGCCTGCTGCTGAATGGCAGGCTGGTGGTGCGCGAGTCGGTGCGCCGCATTCGCGATAATCTCAGCCATGCGCCGGTTCAGCAGCATGGCCTTTATGATTAACCCGGTGCTGATTAATCCAGCGTTTTCAGTCGCAATTCCGACGGCTGAGGCCGTCCGAACAGGAAGCCCTGGAACAGCGTACAGCCCTCATCGCGCAGCTTCGCGAACTGCTCATCGCTCTCCACGCCTTCAGCGGTAATCTGGATATCCAGACTGCGGCTCATGCCGGTAATCGCGCGGATAATCGCCAGCGCCTCGCGGCTGTCGCCCATATCGTTGATAAACGATTTGTCGATTTTGATTTTGTCGAACGGGAAGGATCGCAGATAGCTCAGCGACGAATAGCCGGTGCCGAAATCATCCAGCGCAATCTGTACGCCCAGCGCCTTGAGATTCTGCAGGGTACGGATATTCCCCAGTGAGTCATCCAGCAGCACCGATTCGGTGATCTCGACTTCCAGTCGCGCCGGATCGAGACCCGACTCTTTCAGCGCGCCTTCGACCACCGGCACCAGCGAGCTGTTTTTAAACTGCAGCGGTGAGAGGTTAACCGAGACCGACTGCTCCCCTTCCCAGCTCGCCGCTTCACGACAGGCTTCATAGAGCGCAAAAGCTCCCAGCATATGAATCAGGCCGGTCTCTTCTGCAATCGGGATGAAGTCGTTGGGCATGATCAGCCCGCGGATCGGATGATGCCAGCGCATCAGCGCCTCATAGCCAATAATGGTGCGATGATCGCCATTGGTGATGGGCTGATAGTAGAGCCGCAGGTGCCCGCCGCTGATTGCATCGCGCAGATCGTTTTCAATCAGGCGGCGGCTGCGTGCCACATCATCCATCTCCAGCGTAAAGTGCTCATAGCGGTTGCGGCCATTACGCTTGGCTTCATACAGCGCCATATCCGCACAGCGCAGCAGCTGCTCCGGCGTATTGGTGATGGTGGTGCTGAGCGCAATGCCTACGCTGAGCCCGACCGACAGATTATGCCCCTCAACGTTGACCGGCGGACGAATCGCCTCGATCAGACGCTGCGCCACAATGCTCGCCTCCTCACTGTTCGCGACCGAGGGCAGCACGATAGCGAACTCATCGCCACCGATGCGCGCCAGCGTATCCTGATCGCGCAGCGTGTTACGCAGACGTTTAGCCACGCTGCGCAGCAGCTCATCGCCAATCTGATGGCCCAGCGCATCGTTCACATTTTTGAAGTTATCCAGATCAAGGCACAGCGCGGCGGTCTGGCGCTGCGTCTGATTCGCGGTGCGCAACGCCTCACTCAGACGCTGGCGGAACAGAATGCGGTTCGGCAGGCTGGTCAGGTTGTCGTGGTGCGCCATATGGTGAATACGGGCATCGGCGGCACGCTGGTCGGTGACATCTTCCACCAGCAGCATCAGGTAGTTGCGGCGTGCATCCTGGCCATTAATCGCGGTGGCGCGGGTATGCAGAATGCGTTCGCCGCTGGCGGTCATCAGCAGCTGCTCACGCTCATGCATGCCCTCACTGCGCAGTGCAACGTCCGCCAGATTGTTAAAATAGTCACTGAGTTCAGGCGACATGCATTCGTGCGGACGCTTGTTGACGATCAGTGCTTTCGACAGGCCAAAAAGTTGCTGAGTACGGTCATTCACCAGCAGGATCTCGCGGGTGATCGCATCTTCAACAATCACGCAGGAGGGAATATTAGCAATGATATTGTCCAGGAATTTAGATAAGGCGGTTTTCTGCGTGCTCTGGGCTTCGGCCAGATCCCGGGCGCGCAGGATCTGCTGCTCCTGCTCACGGCCTTCCGTGCGGTCGCGGGTGATCTTGGCGAAACCGATCAGCTTACCGTCATCATCATGGATCGCGTCGATGACCACATGCGCCCAGAACGCGCTGCCATCTTTACGGTAGCGCCAGCCTTCATCCTCAAAGCGGCCGGTTTTCAGCGCGATACCGAGGTTGGCTTCCGGCGTGCGGTTCAGTCGCTCCTGAGCGCTGTAAAACAGCGAGAAGTGCTGACCCACTACTTCTTCCGCTTTATACCCTTTGGCGCGCTGGGCACCGGCATTCCAGTTGACCACCACGCCGTCGACATCGAGCATATAGATGGCGTAATCGGTAACGCCCTCTACCAGCAGGCGAAAACGCTGCTCCTGTTCCCGTTGCTCGCTGCGGACACGCTGCTGTTCGGTGCAGTCACGGGTGATTTTGGCGTAGCCCAGCAATTTACCCTGATCGTCACGGATCGTGTCGATCACCACATGGGCCCAGAACGCGCTGCCATCTTTGCGGTAGCGCCAGCCCTCATCTTCAAAACGGCCGGTACGATACGCCGTTTGCAGGTTCTGGCTGGGGATATGATTGAGTCGATCCTGCGCGCTGTAGAAACGGGAAAAATGCTGGCCAACAATCTCTTCCGCCACATAGCCTTTGGCCCGCTGTGCGCCGGCGTTCCAGTTCACTACGTTTCCGTCCTGATCGAGCATGTAGATGGCGTAATCGGTGACGCCCTCCACCAGCAGGCGGAAGCGCATTTCCTGTTCCCGCTCTTTGCGCTGCTGCTCCTGCTGCCGGGTGCAGTCACGGCAGACAGCAGCAAATCCTATCAGCTGAGCGGTCTCGTCGCGGATCGGATAGATGACCACGTGTGCCCAGAAGCTGCTGCCATCTTTGCGGCAGCGCCAGCCTTCGTTTTCGTAACGTCCGGTGGTGACGGCGATATCGAGTTCGCGCTGCGGCTGACCGCGACGGCGATCCTCGTCGTTGTAAAACAGGGCGGCGTGCTGTCCAATAATTTCGTCTGGCCTGTAACCAAGGACGTGCAGACCCCCGCCGTTCCAGCTGGCGACAGTTCCGTCCGGTTTAAGCATGGTGATCGCGTAGTCGATCACGCTTTGTACCAGCATGCGATACATGACATCAGAGTTATTATCCATTGTTATTTGCCTGCTGATCGGTAGCCCGGTAAAGGCTTAGGAATGTTCTTAATCGCGAGCCGAGACTAAAGCGGAAAAGGTCTGCGAAGACAAGCGTATTAAGAAGAATAACTAATCTTAACAGGGGAGTTATCGGCAGCGGCGAGCAAATGTTCAATGATGTGATGATCGGGATAAGCGCCTGAGGTCAGGCGTTAAGGCAGGTTTTACAGCGAGCCAGGTCAGAGCGCGAGACTGGCTCGCGCTTAATCATTTCGCGGCAGAAACGACGTTTACAGGTCCATCTGTTGCTGTAAATGCATCGCGGCAATCGGCTGCCAGATCTCGGTTAACGCGCCCTCTTTACCGGTGAACGGATCCTGTGTCGGCAACGGCACTTTTTTCACCTGCTCCTGCGCCATTTTCAGCTGCGCGGGTTCGTCGCGCAGCGTCTCAGGCGACATGCCGTGCGGATAGGCACCAATTACCATAAAATCTTCGCTGGCGCTGACCTGGCGATGACCGACACCTGCCGGGATCAGCACCGCATCGCCTGCGCGCAGGGTGACCATCCGGCCACTGTCGCCGCCAAACAGCACTTCCGCCCAGCCTTCCGCAACCCCGAGCAGTTCATGGGTGTTGGGATGGAAGTGGGTATAGGGGAAAATCGGATAGCGCCAGGCGGGTGGCCAGCCGTTTTCGTCGAAAGTTTTCTCAAACCACGCTGCGATCTCCTCCTCTTCCGGCACCACGCGCGGCCAGATAATCAGAGGTAACGGGTTATTAGGTACGCCGCCCGACGGGATGGCGAGCATCAGATGCTGAGGATTATCAGAGGCCCCGGCCGAAAAAGTACCCGCGGCAAAGGACATCATTAATAACAGACTGGAGGATGAGGCACGCATACAGGTTCTCCGGTTTTTTTCTAAGTGTGGCAAACCCGCAGCACAATGCAATGTGCGCCGGACGACACAATTGAGATAATCGACTGATATTGCTGACTAAAGCCAAATGTGTCGTTAACAATAGGGCCAGATAGTGCCTGTACGCCTGCGGATAGCGGTTCTTACTGCGGCAAAGTGTTGCAAAATGTCAGGCGGCCCGGCACGCAGATACGGCAGCCTGATGTCCGGACACTCTTTTGATAAACTGTTATACAAAAATCGCACAGATCTGTTTCTGATATGCTTGACTGTTATTTGTTGTAATAGCTAACAGATGACAGTGAGGTAACAAATGGACGCTATTAAACAAATCCTGATTGACGAGATCGCCACGCTTAACCGCGAAGAACGTCGCGACAATTTGCCGCGCTTTAGCCTCTCGTTTCTGAAGAACCATCCCGGCCTCTGGGCCGTTATGTATCTCTGCTACGGCCTGTGCGTGGCGCTGATCTTCACCACCGAGATGCTCGGCTGGCCCGCCTTCTGGTTTGCCACCGCATTTGTGCTGGTGATGAGCGTGCTGATGCTGCTTGATATCAACCCGAAATATCGCTTTGAAGATATCGATGCGCTCGATCTGCGTGTCTGCTACAACGGTGAGTGGTATTACGTTCAGCCGGTGCGCGAGCAGGCTATCTCACGCATTCTGTCGCTGCCTGAAACGCCGGAACGGGTGAAAAGTGGTATCCAGCGTCTGCTGACGCAAAAAGGTGAAGTGGACTTTTATGATGTCTACTACCTGACCTGGGGCCACCAGGAAGCGGCACGCGTCTAATCCGCCTGCGGTTGCGCCATTAACTGACCCAGCGTCGCTATTGCCGCCTCGGCCCGGCTATCCCACGGCCAGGCGGTATTCAGTCTGAAGCAGTGACTGAACTGCTCTCCTGCCGAAAACAACTGCCCCGGTGCAATACTGATCCCCTGCGCCAGCGCCTGCTGGTAGAGCCGGGTAGTATTGATGCTGTCCGGCAACGTCACCCAGAGAAAATAGCCGCCGCGCGCTTCGCTGACCGTCGCCTGCGGCGGCAGCACCTTCAGCAGCGCCTGACGCACCATCTGCTGTCGCTTCGCCAGTATCTGTCGCAGCCGCTTCAGATGGGTGTCGTAACGCCGCGTGGCAAGAAAGTCGGCCAGCGCCAGCTGCATCGGTGCGCTGGTCGAGAGCGTGCTCATCAGCTGCAGGCGCTGAATGCGCTGCGCATGCTGTCCCGCTGCCACCCAGCCGACGCGGAAACCCGCCACCAGCGACTTGGAAAACGAGCCACAGTGCAGCACGTTTCCCTGGCGATCCCAGGCCTTCGCGGGCAGCGGCGCAGCCTCACCCGCCCAGAGTTCGGCATAGACATCATCTTCAATCATCGGCACCTGATAACGCGCCAGCAGCGCTACCAGTTGCTGTTTGCGCTCCGGTGTTAACGTCACGCTGAGCGGATTCTGCAGCGTCGTCATCAGCCAGCAGGCTTTTACCGGCCAGCGTTGCAGCGCCTCCTCCAGCTGGACGAGATCGATGCCCTGCTTTGCATCGACCGGAATCGCCAGCGCCTTAAGCTTGAGCCGCTCAATCGCCTGCAGCGCGCCATAAAAACTCGGTTGCTCAATCACCACATAGTCGCCAGGCTCGGTCAGAGATTGCAGGCTGAGGTTCAGCGCCTCCAGTGCCCCGCTGGTGATGACAATTTCATCCGGCGACAGGGTGATGCCCTGACGCGCATAGCGCTGCGCCAGCAGCTGTCGCAGCGTAGCGTTGCCGGGTGGCAGATTGTGCAGCGCATCGGTTGGGGTCAGATGATGAGAGACGTTCGCCAGCGAGCGCATCAGCTGACGCTGCGGAAAGAGTGCCGGATCGGGGAACGCAGAGCCAAACGGCACGATGGCGGGATCGCGCGTGGCCTGCAGTACATCAAACACAAAGTCGTTGATATCGACCTGCTCGCTGATCGCCACACTCAGCGGTGCAGCCGCTAAGGCACGCGGTGCCACGTAGTAACCCGACTGTGGACGCGAGACGATCCAGCCCTGACTTTCCAGCAGTTCATAGGCATGCAGCACCGTCATCAGGCTGACACCCTGCTGCGCGACCTGCTGACGCAGCGACGGTAATCGGGTGCCCGGCAGCCAGATGCCGGCCTCTATCTGCTGCTGAATCTCATCCATCAAGCGCTGGTATTTCGCCACGGGTCGCCTCTCCTTGTTTACCGCGAGTAGTCTGACCGCGAGACTTTACCACGCACGGCGACCAATGACAGGCGGCGCGCATCGCTTATCGTCTCCGATTACGCTGATTCGGCGCTGCTCAGGCGCGTCAGATCACCGCCACCTGTGGCGTCAGGGGCTGATCGGCCTCAGTCATCGGGCTCACATTTGCCATCGCCGCTTCCGTTTCTGGCACCACAAAATTAGCCAGATCCGGCACCCGCTCAGGAGGAACCGGCTTGCCCAGCAGATAGCCCTGCAGCGTATTGCAGCCCAGGCTGGTCAGAAAGGCCTGCTGCTCAGCGGTTTCAACGCCTTCAGCCACCACTTTCAGCTGCAGCGACTGCGCCAGCGCCACAATCGCCGACACGATGGTGGCATCTTCTTTCTGATGCTGCAGCTCATTCACAAAGGCCCGGTCGATCTTAAGCTCGCTGGCCGGCAGCCGTTTCAGATAGAGCAGGCTGGAGTAGCCGGTACCAAAGTCATCAATCGAGGCTTTTACGCCGAGCTGGGTCAGCTCGGTGAGAATACGCACGCTCTCATCGGGATCGCGCATCGCAGTGGTCTCCGTCACTTCCAGCGTCAGCAGTTCGGCCGGAATCTGATGTTTTGCCAGCGCATCCACCACCGTCTCTACCAGATTCGATTGTTCAAACTGCAGCGCCGACAGGTTCACCGCCACCGACCAGTCCGGATGGCCCTGCAGATGCCACTGCCGCAGCTGACGACAGGCTTCATGGATCACCCAGTTGCCGATGCTGACAATCATGCCGGTCTTTTCCGCCATCGGCAGGAATTTATCGGGTGACAGCAGGCCACGCTTCGGATGCTGCCAGCGCAGCAACGCCTCAAAACCGAGGATCGGGCCGCGCGGCGCACAATATTTTGGCTGATAGAACAGGCGCAGTTCGTCGTTCTCCAGCGCATGCCAGAGATCGTTATTCAGCTGAAGCTGGCTCTGCGCCTGAATGTTCATTGAGGGCTGGAAGAAGGTGTAGCCGTTGCGGCCATTATTTTTGGTGTGGTACATCGCCGCATCGGCGTTGAACATCAGTTCCCGCTCATCCACGCCATCACCGGGATAGACGGCGATACCCAGACTCAGTGAGACCACCAGTTCATAGCGTGAGATATCAAACGGGCGATCCACCGCTTTAACCAGCTTATCGGCGATGGCAGCTGCATCATTGGGATCGTCTATCTCAACCAGCAGCACAAACTCATCACCACCGAGCCGCGCCAGGGTGTAGTAGCCGGTCATCTGCTGACTCATCCGCTCGGTCACACCGACCAGCAGACTGTCGCCAATGTGATGTCCGAAGGCGTCGTTAACCGCCTTAAACCCATCGAGATCCATAAACATCAGGGCAAACTGCGTCTGCTCACGGTTCGCTTTGTTGATCGCCTGCTCCAGTCGATCCTCCAGCAGGATACGGTTCGGCAGCCGGGTCAGGTTATCGTGCAGCGCCAGCTGAGCCAGCTCGCGATTCGCTTCAGCCAGCGAACTGGCGAGAATCGAGGTACGCGCCTGCATCCGCGCATCCAGCATCGAGACCAGCAGGGTAATGCCCAGAATCGAAATGGTGACCACCGTGACCAGAATCGCCAGCCAGTTGCTGTTAACGCCCTGCCCGACCGAATGACTGTGGGTGGGAAACTCTGCTGCCATCATGCCGGTATAGTGCATGCCTGCAATCGCACAGCCCATCACCACCGAAGCGCCAATGCGCAGCAGTGTGACCCGGCCGGTCTGACCCTCACGCAGGTTAAACGCCAGCCACAGCGCCGCGCCCGAAGCGGCCAGAGCAATCGCCACCGACAGCGCTACCCAGCCCCATTGCCAGACGATACCGGGCGAGAACATCAGCGCCGCCATGCCGGTGTAGTGCATCGCCGCGACACCACTGCCGAGGATCAGCGCGCCGCCCGCCAGGCGCGGCAAAGGCAGATCGCCACTGCTGCAGACCAGCCACAGTGCAAATATCGACGCGCAGACGGCAATGGCGGCGGAGAGGGCGGTAAGTCCGGCGTTGTAGCTCATGACCATCTCCATGCTCATCGACAGCATGCCGATAAAGTGCATCGCCCAGATGCCAATACCCATGGAGAAACCGCCGCCGAACAGCCAGACCAGCGCCACTTTGCCGGTAGAATGTACCACCCGTCCCGCCATATCTAAGGCGGTAAACGAAGCCAGCATCGCGACAAGAACTGAGACGATGACGATAAAAGAGTCGTATGAGGTTGCTAACATAGTGCATTCCCGCGAAAGCCGTGCTGGTGGTTGGGCAGAGGTTTTTTTAAATTTGTATGAGTTATCGGCATAGCCCGGCGGTTAATGAGCCGCGAACCCTGCATCCTTTCCACTCATTCTGAGTGATGAAATCTATCGTCAGCTTCAGCCAGAAATCGACGACACCGGCTGCCGCAGTGCGGGAAAACTGAACGCGTCAACCCGATCCGGAGGCGTTGGCTTGCCCAGCAGATATCCCTGCAATGCATCAAAGCCTAAGCTGGTGAGCAGATGCTGCTGCTCTTCCGTCTCAACGCCTTCCGCTACCATGCGCAGGTTGAGACTCTGCGCCAGCGTCAGCATGGCGCTGACCACGGTCGCATCTTCGCTGCCAGGTCGCAGGCAGTTGATAAAGCTGCGATCAATTTTAAGTTCACTGGCATCCAGATGCTTAAGATGCAACAGGTTGGCATAGCCGATACCGAAGTTATCAATGGCGACGCTGACGCCTGCCTGCTGCAACTCCCGAATCCGCTGCTGGCTGAAAACAGGGTCGCGCATGGCAATCGTTTCGGTGATCTCCAGCATCAGCGCGCTCCCTGACAGCTGGTAACGCGCCAGCGTCCCGGTCAGCGTGCTGAGGAGATCACGCTGGTGAAACTGCAATGCCGAGAGATTCACCGAGACCGTCCAGTCGCTGTGTCCCTGGCTGTGCCAGATCCTTAACTGACGGCACGCCTCCTCAATCACCCAGTTGCCCAGCGCCACAATCTGACCGGTTTTTTCGGCGCGCGGCAAAAACAGCTCAGGCGTCAGCAGACCACGCTGCGGATGCTGCCAGCGCAGCAGCGCTTCAAATCCCATTAATCGTGTGCCGCCGGAACGGAATTTGGGCTGATAGAATAGCCGCATCTGCTGGCGATCGATCGCTTCCCACAGATCGTTGGCCAGCTCCAGCTGATGCTGCGTTGCCGCGCTCATGGCGGGCTCAAACAGGCACCAGCCGTTTCGCCCACTGTGTTTGGTGTGGTACATCGCCGCGTCGGCATTAAACAACAGCTCCTGCCGGCTGCAGCCATGCAGTGGAAAGATCGCAATACCGGCACTGAGTGAAACGTGCAGTACATAGCGGTCAAGTTCAAACGGCGAACCGATTACTTTCACCAGTTTTTGCGCCAGCTGCCGGGCCGGGCTGATATCACACTCCGCCATCAGCACAAACTCATCCCCGCCCAGCCGCACCAGCAGCATGGTGTTACTGAGCTGACTGCGTAGCCGTTCCGCCACTGCCACCAGTAGCCGGTCACCGACGTGATGTCCCCAGGTGTCATTGACCGCCTTGAAGCCGTCCAGATCCATATAGATCACGGCAAAGCGATCTTCATTCAGCGTCGCCTGTTTGATGGCGAGATCAAGCTGCTGCTCCAGCATCACCCGGTTGGGCAGCGCCGTCAGGTTGTCATGCATCGCCAGCTGACGCAGCTCCTGGTTAGCGCGATTGAGCCGGGTTGCCAGCCGCGCGGCGCGCACCTGAGCGTCCAGCATCGAACTCAGCAGGGTGATCCCCAGAATACTCAGCGTAATCAGCGAGACCCATACCGCCAGTCCCGGATTACTGACGCCGTGCGGTAGCATTGTGCTGTCGTGGCTGAACGCCGCCGCCGCCATGCCCACATAGTGCATGCCTGCAATCGCGATCCCCATCACTATTGAGGCCAGCCCACGCATCAGCAGCAGATGATGGTCACCCTGCCGCAGATGAAACGCCAGCCACAGCGCCACGCCCGAGGCGACGAACGCAATCAGCACCGAGAGCGCCACCAGCAGCGTATTCCACTCAGGTTGCGGATCAATCAGCAGGGCCGACATACCAAGATAGTGCATCACCACCACGCCCGCGCCCAGGATCAGCGTGCCGCGCAGCAGCCGCTGACGGGTGAGATGCAGGCCGCCAACCGTCTGGCCGAAGGCGAATATTGACGCCAGGATCGCCACCAGCAGCGAGAGGATCGTCAGCCGCGTGTCATAGCGCATCGTCATCGGCATCATCATTGCCAGCATCCCGATAAAATGCATGGCCCAGATGCCAATCCCCATTGCCGTGCCGCCCACCAGCAGCCAGAACCGCGCGCTCCAGCCATGGGAGACCGCCACCCGTCCGGCAGTGTCCAGCGCTGTAAAAGAGGCAATAAACGCCACGAGCAGCGAAACGCAGATCAGCACGCTATCCCAGGTGACAAGCAACATGTACAACTCCTCACCACCCGCAGAAAAGCAGGTGCTGTGTAAAGTCAGAAAAGTAATTTTAAAAACACCCAATGGGTGAAAGTTAATTAACTTCAGTATTTACTGGCCCTGAAGACCGGGCAAAACAGGCCCATAAACGCAGGGCCATTTGTGACCTGCATCTTATTAACCGCCTGCTGTCTCTGGCGGTAAATCGTTATTATGTCTGATTGGTACAGGAACATATCACCGAAGCAGAAAGCATACCAGAGGCCGAAAAAACAAGGGATTTTGTTTTGCCGTCTCGCTTTTACGCCTTGCTGTAACTGGGTTATCGGCCAGAAAGACCATTTGATTAACGAAAAATAAACAGCCGCACTTCGCGTAACGCTTTAACTGATCTATAGTAAATAAAACTGATATAAATCATCATTCTTAAGTCTGAGATTTTTCTTAGGACTACGGCGCTGCCGGACTTGTTATTTTTATTTCCTTACTTTGGGTTGAATCGTTAATAAACACCGGGTGAAAAAGCACTGACTCTCGATAATCCGTAAGGAAATATTATGAAACTCAAGCTTTTTCTGTTTGCCGCTGCAGGATTAACTGTTGCTGTTCCATCATTAACCCAGGCGGCTACGACCTCAGGAACCATCAATGCCACGTTAACACTGACCACCGGTTGTCTGGTAAACGGACAGTCAGCCACGGCGGGCGTTAACTTTGGTACCCTGAACTTTGGTAGCAGCGCCGCCACCTTTGATACCCTGAACGCCACCCTGGTCGGTGCAGCCGGTAACGGTATTTTTGTGCGCTGCACCACCGGTCAGGATTACAACGTGGTGGTGACCAGCAGCAATGCTGCGCCAGCTACTATCTATGGCACTGCCTCTACCTCGCCGCGTTATCTGATTCTGGGATCGAATAATGCGCAGGGTATCGCCTATACCCTCTACAGTGACGCCTCCTTCACCACGGCTATCGCCAACAATACGCCGATCGCCTCCAGTGGTACGACGGATCCGACGCGGGGAACCAACTACGCCATTTATGGCCGGGTGGTCGGCGGCGGCTTTAACCCCCTGATCCCTGCCGGAACCTATACCGATACGATCAACGTTGCCGTGAACTATTAACTGCTCTCGCAGGTAAATAAAGGTGGTTCTCTGGCGAGCCTGCCTGACGATCGCACGCGGTCTGCCTCTGCTGATAGGGAGCGTTAACGCCTGGAGTCTGCCTACCAGCACTTTCCAGGTTACGGCGTCGATTGTGGCAGGCTGCGTGATATCCGGTACCAATACCGGCGTTTTCGGCACGCTTGATTTCGGCACGCAGTCTGGTGTGGCGACCAGCACCGTCAACGCCAGCTTCGTGCAGAGCACTTCCATTAACCTTGCCTGTACGCCAGGCACCACGCTGAGCATGAGCATCAATCAGGGCAGCAACTTCACGACGACCCGTAATCTGAAGCTGCCCAATTTCACCAATACCGTTCCCTATACGCTCTTTAGCAACGCCAGCCGCACCACGGTCATCCCGGTAAACCAGGCGGTGTCGCTGAGCTATAGCAATGCCAATAACATTACGCTGCCGATCTATGGCCAGCTACAACTGCCCGGCACTGCGCGCGCCGGCGTCTATACCGACACGCTGACCGTCACCCTGAGCTGGTGAGGCGATAGAAAACAAGGATATGATCATGAAGCCACTGCGCGCCCTGCTGCTGCTGAGTCCCACCCTGCTCTCTCCGGCCTTCGCCGCTAACTCGGTGATGATCTGGCCTATCGACCCCGCCATTAACCCTGAAGAGAAAGCCAGCGAACTCTGGCTGGAGAATCGCGGTAACAGTACGACCATGATGCAGATCCGGGTTTTCAGCTGGCAGCAGATTAACAGTCAGGAGCAGTATCAGACCCAGCAGCAGGTGGTCGCCAGCCCGCCGATGGTACGAATGGAGCCGGGCCAGAAACAGCTGGTCAGGCTGATTAAACAGACGCCCCCGGCGGCCGGTAAAGAGCTGGCCTATCGGGTGGTGCTGGATGAGATCCCGACGCCGAACAATCCTGGCGAGAATCAGGCCGGGCTGACCTTTCAGATGCGCTATTCGGTGCCGCTGTTTGTGTATGGTACCGGGCTCTCCACCGACAGCGCCCGCCCTGCTCTGCGCTGGCAACAGATCAGCGAGGGCGGCAAGCGCTGGCTTCAGCTGACCAACAGCGGCAACGGCCACGCCCGGCTCAGCAATGTGGCGATTGGCGGTCGCAAACTGGGCGAAGGCTTATACGGCTATGTGCTGGCAGACAGCACGCATCGCTGGCCGCTCACCTCGCCAGTGGGGGGCGAACTTACCGCTGACGTGAACAAAAGCCAGTGGCGCAGCGCTGCTCAGAAGTAAGCGCTGAATGAGACCCTTTTCCCTGCATCCCTGCGCGCTGGCGGTGGCCAGCGTGATTTACACGCTTACGCCGGATCCGGTACTGGCGGAGACTTACTCATCCCTGCCCCCGCCGCCCAGCCTGCAGAGCACCGGCAGCGGTCAGCGTTATATGCTGGAGCTGGTGATTAACCAGCAGGCGAATGGCAACATTGTGGCGGTGGAGCAGCGCAACGGTCATTTCTGGCTGCGCAGCGGCGATCTGCGGCGTGCCGGTCTGCCACCGGCTAAGCTGGGCCAGCAGCCAGAGATTGATGTCAGCAGCCTGCCATCCATCAGCGTGGAGTATGACGCTGCGCGGCAGCGCCTGCTGCTGACCGTGCCGCCTGACTGGCTGCCCGGTCAGGTCATTGGTGAGGCAAAGAACGGACCGCGTTATCCAGGCCGCACCAGCAGCGGTGCGCTGATTAACTACGATCTTTACGCCAGCCGCACCGATAACAGCGGCACCCGCCTTGCCGCCGGACATGAACTGCGGATGTTTGGTGAGACCGGACACGTCTCCACTAACGGTGTCTGGCAGCAACAGCTGGAGGGCAGCAAGACTTATCAGAACGATGGCTACATCCGCTACGACAGCTGGTGGAGCAATGAAGATGAGAACACGGCGGTAAGCTGGCGGGTTGGCGATCTGGTCACCGATTCGCTGGCGTGGAGCAGCAGCGTGCGGCTTGGCGGCATCCGCGTCGGCCGCGACTTCAGCGTCCGTCCCGATCTGGTGACCTATCCGCTGCCCGCTTTTTCCGGCCAGGCAGCTGTTCCCTCCACCGTTGATCTCTTTATCAACGGCTATCGTTCCAGCCAGGAAAATGTGCAGCCAGGCCCCTGGTCGATGACCAATGTGCCGTTTGTTAACGGCGCGGGTGACGCGGTGATCACCACCACCGATGCGGTGGGCCGTCGCGTCACTACCACCATGCCGTTTTACGTCTCCAGTAATCTGCTGAAGTCGGGCCTGTCGGATTATGCCTTTTCCGCTGGCGCGATCCGCGAGAACTACGGCATAAAAAACTTCGATTATGGGCAGGCCGCCGCCAGCGGTTCTTACCGATATGGCATGACCGACTGGCTGACGCTGGAGAGTCACGCTGAAGGCAGCGAAAGCCTGGCGATGGGCGGGCTGGGCGGTCAGCTGCGCGTCGGCAGCTGGGGCGTGGTCAACGGCGCGGTAGCGCAGAGTCAGCTTGAGGGCGAGAGCGGCAGGCAATACAGCTGGGGTTATCAGTACAACAATAGCTGGTTCAACATCGGCACGCAGCAGACCCAGCGCAGCAGCGACTTCGGCAATCTGGCGCTGGTCGGCAGCCGAGCCGGAAGCCAGGCGGATAGCCGTTACGCGCTGTCGCGCCGGAGTGCGCAGTACAGCGCCAGCGTCTCGCTGAACCAGTTTGGCAGCGTCGGTGCCGCTTTCATCGATATCACCGACGGCCAGGGCGACCGCACCCGCCTGTGGAACCTCTCATGGAGTAAAAACCTGTGGGGTAACAGCAGCCTCTATGTCTCTGCCAGCCGCGATCAGCAGGAGAAGAGCTGGACCGGTGCCCTCTCGCTGGTGATCCCGTTTGGTGAACAGGGTAGCGCGGCCATCAGCACCGAACGCGATCAGCGCGGTCGCGACAGCCAGCGTATCTACGCCTCCAGCGCCATGCCCAGCGACGGCGGGTTCGCCTGGGATGCCTCATGGGCGAATCAGAGCGGTGACAGCGGCGATTATCGTCAGGGCAGTCTGCGCTATCGCAATAACCAGATTGATACCTCCGGCGGTTTTTATGGCGATGATGACAACCTCACGCAATGGGCCGATCTCTCCGGTGCGCTGGTATTAATGGATAACAGCGTCTTTGCCGCTAACGCCATCAACGACGCCTTTGTGCTGGTGAAAACAAGCTATCCCGACGTGAACGTGCGCTACGAAAATCAGTCGATGGGACGCACCAATCAACAGGGCTATCTGCTGGTGCCCGCCATCAGCAGCTACTATCCGGCCAAATATGATATCGACACCCTCGACCTGCCCGCCGATATGACCACGCCGCAGGTTGAGCAGCGCTTCGCGGTAAAACGTCAGAGCGGCTACCTGCTCAACTTCCCGGTGGAGAAACTGCGCGCCGCCAGCGTGATCCTGGTCGATGCGCAGGGCCAGCCGCTGCCGGTCTCAAGCCTGGTGCAGCGTCCTGACCATCCCACCGGATATGTCGGCTGGGATGGCATCGTCTGGATGGAAGATCTTACCGCCAGCAATCCGATCGAGGTAGTGACGCCAGATGGTCGACGCTGCGAAACCGAATTGCATATCGCCAGCGGTCAGCCGCAGGCGCTGAAAACCTATGGCCCTCTGACCTGCGCGCTGCCGGCTCCTGTTGCAGGCAGCGCCGCCGCGCCTGCTGAACCTTTTACGTCCGGAAATCCACTATGATGAGATCGCTGTTACTGGCTGGCCTGTTGCTGCTACTGCCGTCACTGAGCTACGCCGCCTGTACCCTGCCCGCCTCCACGGCAAGCTTTGGTTCGGTCACCACCTTTGTGGCGAATACCACCGTCAGCTCGGTCACCACCAACGCCAACGTCAACTGTGGCTCCGGCTCGTCGCTGTCGCTGCTCGGCAATAACCAGATAACCTTTCAGCTGACCGGCGCAACCACTGTCAGCGGTACGCGCGGTATCCTCAAGCGTAGCGGTGACACCGGCAGCGATAATGTGCCGGTGCAACTCTGCACCGATAGTGCCTGCGCCACCGAACTGACCATCGGTGGCACGCCCTTTGTCTATGGCTCACAAACGCTGATTAACCTGGCGGGATTGCTGGGCAGCCTTAACTTCGCCATTCCGGTCTATCTGCGCACCGTTCCCGGTCAGGTGGTTGCCGCCGGAACCTATCAGGTGACGCTGAACATGGCGGTGACTTATCGCATCTGCACCAGCGTCGGCGTGGGCAACCTTTGCTTAAGTGAGCAGACCGGCAGCGGCGTAATCCCGATTAACATCACCGCTATCCTGACCAATGACTGCACGACGATTACCTCGCCCAATATCAGCTTTGGCAGCGCGCCGCTGGTGGGCAGCTTTTCCGCCGTCTCGCAGACCATCAATGTATTGTGCAGTAAAGGCAGCACCTATACCGTCGGACTGAGCAATGGCAGCTATGCGGTGAGCAGCGTCAGGAATATGGCGAGCGGGACGAATCGGCTGAGCTATGAGATTTATAAGAGTACCACCAGCAATCGCTGGGGCCCGGCAGGTACGGAACGCTGGAGCAGTACCACCTCGACGGCGGTATCTACGGATGGACTGACGCGCGGCTTTAACTACACCGCGCGCATCCTGACCACGCAGAACACGCCGCCTGCCGGTAACTACAGCGACAGCGTGGTGGTCGATTTGTCTTTTTAAAGGGAAGCGCTGGCCGGCGTCGCGCTGTGGCGCAACTGATACTGTTTCACCATCCGGCCAATCAACAGTGTACCGATCAGCCCGCAGACGGCAGCAAAGGTCAGCCAGACGCCCGGCATCGCCTTATCACCGGTGGCGTGGATCAGATAGCTGGAGATGGCAGGCGTGAAGCCGCCAAACAGCGCCGTCGCCAGACTGTAGGCCATAGAGAAACCGGCGGCGCGCACCTCAGCAGGCATAATCTCCGCCAGATACACCACCATTGCCCCGTTGTAACTGGCATAAAGAAACGACAGCCACAGTTCCGCTTCCAGCAGATGAGCAAAGCTGGCCGATCCCACCAGCCAGTGCAACACCGGCCAGGTGGTCACAATCATCAGCAGGGTAAAAATGATCAGCAGCGGACGGCGACCGACGCGGTCCGACAGCGCGCCCATCAGCGGCAGCCAGAACAGGTTTGAGACACCCACGCAGAGGGTGACCAGAAACGCCTGCTTATCGCTCATCATCAGCACGGTTTTACCAAAGGTCGGGGTAAAGGCAGTGATCATGTAGAACATCACCGTAGTGGTGACCACCATCAGCATACCCGCCAGCACCAGTGCCCAGTTGCTGGCAACTGACCGCATAATTTCCGTCATGCTCGGATGATGTTTACGTTTGCTGAACGCTTCGGTCTCTTCCAGCATCCGGCGAATGTAGAACAGGAACGGCACAATCAGGCAGCCGACCACAAACGGGATACGCCAGCCCCACTCCGTCACCGCCTCTTTCGCCAGCAGATGATTGAGCATCAGGCCCAGCAGGGCGGCAAAAATCACCGCAATCTGCTGACTGCCTGATTGCCAGCTGACGAAAAAGCCTTTGCGACCTTTCGGCGCGACTTCCGCCAGATAGACCGATACGCCACCCAGCTCAACCCCTGCCGAGAAGCCCTGCAACAGGCGTCCCAGCAGAATCAGAATCGGTGCCGCCGCGCCCAGCGTGGCGTAGCCTGGCACCAGCGCAATGGTCAGGGTACCTATCGCCATTAAGCCCAGCGTCAGTAATAAGCCTTTACGACGACCATGATGGTCGATGTAGGCACCCAGAATGATCGCCCCCAGCGGGCGCATCAGGAAGCCGGCACCAAAGGTCATCAGGGTGAGCATCAGGGAAGCAAACGGGTCATCACCGGGAAAGAAGGTTTTGGCGATGGCGGTGGCGTAATAGCCAAACACCATAAAATCGTACATCTCCAGAAAGTTACCACTGGTGACGTTAAAGATGGTTCGGGCAGCACTTTTCGGCGGCTTTTGTAAAGACGGGGTGTGACTCATAACGGCTTCCTGTTGTTTTTTAGCCGTTTTAGCCTGCCTGAGGCGAGATTAATGTGACCTGGCTCACCATTGCACTTTACAATTCTGTGTACATAAGTAACAACCAATTAACAATTCAGATCAGCCAGCATAAGTGAGCCGCCAGGCGGCTGATCTGCCTGATTTTATCTGGCTGAAGAGTCGCCATAAAAAAAGGCGACCTTAACAGTCGCCTTTTCATGTTGCCGGATAACCCGCTATTTCTTCACGGTTTCCATGCCCATCAGGCCGATTTTCAGGTAGCCCGCCGTGCGCAGCTTATCCATGACGCTCATCAGCGTTTCATAATCTACCGACTTGTCAGCCTGGAAGAAAATGGTGGTCTCTTTGTTGCCCTGCGTCTGGCTGGTCAGCACGTTAACCAGCGAGTCCGGGGTTACCTGATCGTTACCCACGTAAAGCTGTTTATCTGCTTTAATCGACAGATAGACCGGCTTTTCCGGACGCGGTTGCGGCGCGCTGGTGGAAGCAGGCAGATTAACGCGCACATCGACCGTAGCCAGTGGCGCGGCCACCATAAAGATGATCAGCAGCACCAGCATGACGTCGATAAACGGCGTCACGTTGATCTCATGCATTTCACCATCGGTTTCCAGATCGTCGTTTAATCGCATGGCCATAACAACTTACCCTAAGCGCAGTTTCTGGGCGGTCGCAGGACGCGGAACCTCTGTGGCGACGGTGCCCAGATCGATATCACGACTCTGCAGCAGCATCACCTGCGCGGCGACATCACCCAGCGAGGCTTTGTAGTTGGCAATCATGCGGGCAAAAACGTTATAGATGACGACGGCCGGGATCGCAGCAACCAGACCAATCGCGGTCGCCAGCAGCGCTTCGGCAATACCCGGTGCCACCACCGCAAGGTTGGTGGTCTGGGTTTTCGCGATGCCGATAAAGCTGTTCATGATGCCCCAGACGGTGCCGAACAGGCCGATAAACGGAGCGACAGACCCGATGGTCGCCAGGAAACCGTTGCCACGACCCGCATGACGGCTGAAGGCGGCTACGCGGCGCTCAAGGCGGAAACTGGTGCGATCTTTAATGCCGTTGGTATCTTCCACGCCAGCCGACAGTTCAAGTTCATTCTGCGCATCGTTCAACAGCACCACAGAGTGGCTGTGCCCGGTAAAGGCTTTGGCAATGCGGGCGGCGTCATTCAGATTGCGGGCTTCGCCCAGTGCCAGTTGCTCACGCTTCAGGCGACGCTTAGCCGCGCTGAGTTCGGCATATTTGCCGAAGAAGATCGCCCAGGTCACCACTGAGGCCAATAACAGGCCAATCATGACCACCTTTACCACGATATCGGCATGTTGATACATGCCCCAAACGGAGAGGTCCGTTTGCATCAAATCACTGGCTACCACGCTGCTTCTCCAACTTCTGATTCAGGGATGCGAAACAAGCGCAAATAATAGCAAAATGGCGGCGAATTGATAGTCGTTCTCATTACTATTTACAAAGCTGATCCGCCCTATTGACCTGATGTTGAGCAGGTTCAGGCACGGTTTATGAGGATGTTTCTAAAATGTGAAGCCGCATGAAAATTTATTAAAACAACGTTTCAAAATGTGATGGAATTCATTCAATCAGCATTGCTGCATTTTACTCAGACACGTTTTCACTATGCTGGCTCCTTACGGCCCTCTGCGGTTAGCCCTGACCGCAGGCCGTCTTACCTCTGCGGGAGACAATATAATGAGAATGATGAAAACATGCGTGGCCAGTGCCCTGGCAGCGATGATAGCGAGTGCCACCGCCACGGCACAGGTGATTAAAGTGGCTGAAGTGCAGCCTGCCGGTTATCCCACCGTGGTCGCTCTGCAACACATGGGCGACAAACTGAAACAGGCCACCGATGGACGGCTGGAGATGAAGCTCTACGCCGGTGGCGTGCTGGGTGATGAAGATCAGACGCTGCAACAGGTGCAGCTGGGGGCTATCGATATGATCCGCGTCTCGCTGGCCCCGGTCACCTCGATTGCCCCGGAAACCAGCGTGCTGACCCTGCCCTACATTTTCCGCGACGTTGACCACATGCACAACGTGCTGGATGGCGATATAGGCCGCGAGATTGCCGACAAATTCGATAACGATCCCAACGCCCGCATGGTGTTCCTGGGCTGGACCGATGCCGGTGAGCGCAACATGATCACCAAGAAGCCACTGGTGAAGCCGGACGATCTCAGGGGCATGAAAATCCGGGTGCAGAACAGCGCCATCTCGCTGGCAACCCTGAAAGCGATGGGCGCCAATCCGGTGGCGATGGGCGTCAGTGAAGTGTTCAGTGCGATGCAGACCGGCGTGGTTGATGGCACCGAAAACAACCCACCAACCTTTGTCGCCCATAACTATATGCCGGTCGCGAAGTATTACACCCTCAGCGGCCACTTTATCCAGCCAGAGATGATCCTGTTTTCAAAACGCGCCTGGGATCGCCTTAAGCCTGAGGATCAGGCGCTGCTGAAAAAGCTTGGCAAAGAGGCACAGGATGAGGAGCGCCAGCTCTGGGCGACCTATACCGAAGCGTCGATCGCCAAAATGAAGGCGGGCGGCGTCACCTTCCAGCAGACCGACCGCGACTATTTCGTCAAAGCGACTCAGCCAGTACGCGATCAGTTTGGCGGCAAATATCAGGATCTGATGACCCGGATCGCTGAGGTGAAATAACCCTTTCCGCGCCGCGCTGCCGTGTGGCGTATTTAATCAGGTATCAATTATGTCTGCTTATACGCGTCTGATGGATGGGCTTTATCTGCTCTGCATGCTGGTGGCCGCCGTGGCGCTGTTGATCATGGTGACGGTAATCCCGATTGGGATCTTCGCCCGTTACGTGATGAACGGCGCGCTCTCCTGGCCGGAGCCGGTTGCCATTATCTGCATGATTATTTTTACCTTTATTGGCGCACCGGTGGGTCTGCGCGCCGGAACCCATATCTGCGTGTCGATGGTCACTGACCGCCTGTCGCCTGCCCGGCAGCGCCTGATGCTGCGCGTCAGCGATCTGCTGATGATCGTCACCTGTCTGGTGATCTTCCAGGCCAGTTACAGCCTGTGCGAAGCGATGTGGGTGCAGACCCTCGCCTCACTCCCGGCAGTGACCTACGGCGAGATGTATCTGCCGATCCCGATTGGTGCAATTTTCACCCTGCTGTTTGTTATTGAGCGTCTGCTGAGCGGCGATCAGAGCCAGCGGCCGATTGTCACGCTGGGCGGCACCCACTAACGCGGAGCAGAAAAATGGATGCATTGATCTTGATAGGCAGTTTGCTGGTGTTGCTGATGGTGGGTTTTCCGGTCGCTTTTGCGGTGGGACTGAGCGCCTTTATCGGAGCCTGGTGGATCGATCTGCCGCTGGAAGCGGTGGTGATTCAGGTGACCAACGGAATTAACAAATTTTCGCTGCTGACCATTCCGTTCTTTATCCTCGCTGGCGCGATTATGGCAGAGGGCGGCATTGCCCGTCGCCTGGTCAACTTCGCCTATATCTTTGTCGGTTTTATTCGCGGCGGGCTGTCGCTGGTTAATATCGTCGCTTCAACCTTTTTTGGCGCTATCTCCGGATCGTCGGTAGCCGATACCGCCTCGATTGGTTCGGTGATGATTCCGCAGATGGAGGAGAAAGGCTATCCGCGTGACTTTGCGGCTGCCGTAACCGCCAGCGGCTCCGTTCAGGCGGTGCTGACGCCTCCCAGCCACAACTCGGTGATTTACTCGCTGGCGACCGGCGGCATGGTGACTATCTCCTCGCTGTTTGTCGCCGGGATTTTTCCTGGCCTGCTGCTGGGGGCCTGCCTGATGGTGATGTGTCTGGGCTTTGCCCGTAAACGCGGCTACCCCAAAGGCGAGCGTATTCCGTTTCGTCAGGCGCTGAAGATTTTCTTCGACGCGTTCTGGGGGCTGTTTACCGTCGTGATCATCATGGGGGGGATCCTCTCCGGCATCTTTACCGCCTCGGAGTCCGCTGCGATTGCCTGTATCTGGGCGTTCTTCGTCACCATGTTTATCTATCGCGACTTTAAATGGAGTCAGCTGCATATCCTGCTGTTCCGCACCATTAAAACCGTCACCATCGTGATGGTGCTGATCGCTTTCGCGGCCGGGTTTGGCGCGGTAATGACCTTTATGCAGCTGCCAACCATTATTACCGAAGCGTTCACCAGCCTCTCCGATAACAAATATGTGATCCTGATGTGTATCAACATCCTGCTGCTGGTGGTGGGCACGCTGATGGATATGGCGCCGCTGATTCTGATCCTGACGCCGGTGCTGCTGCCGGTAGCCACCGCGCTGGGGGTCGATCCGGTTCACTTTGGCATGATCATGCTGACGAACCTGGGCATCGGGCTGATTACGCCGCCGGTCGGCACCGTGCTGTTTGTGGCCAGCGCGGTGAGTAAGCAGAAGATTGAGCAGGTCGTCGGGGCGATGCTGCCGTTCTACGGCATGCTGTTCCTGGTGCTGATGCTGATTACCTATATTCCCGCTATTTCACTCTGGTTGCCGCGCCTGATGGGCGTGATGTAAGGCAATGAAAACCGGCTCGCTTGCGGGCCGGTTTTTTTCCTGCGACGCACTCTGATAATCACCATTGAGTCTCAACCCTGCTGGCCGTTTCGTGATAACGTGAGGGCTTAGTCTGAAGCGGTAAAGGCGACTCATGACCACCAGAAAAATTGATACCATGCTCGTCAGTGCAGGACGCAGCAAGCGTTATACCCAGGGCTCGGTGAACAGCGTCATTCAGCGCGCCTCTTCGCTGGTTTTTGATACGGTTGCGGACAAGAAACGCGCCACCGCCGGTCGGGCAAAAGGCGAACTCTTTTATGGCCGTCGCGGCACCCTGACGCACTTTGCGCTACAGGATGCGATGACCGAGCTGGAAGGCGGTGCGGGCTGTGTGCTCTATCCCTGCGGCGCGGCTGCCGTGGCAAACGCGATTCTGGCGTTTGTCGAGGCGGGCGACCACGTACTGATGAGCGGTGCGGTCTATGAACCGACGCAGGACTTCTGTACTAAAATTCTCGCTAAGCTGCAGGTTTCCACGGGCTGGTTCGATCACTGCATCGGCAGTGAAATCGGTGAGCTGGTGCAACCCAACACCCGTGTTGTCTTCCTGGAGTCGCCCGCTTCAATCACGATGGAAGTTCAGGATATTCCGGCGATTGTGGCAGCGGTACGCGCTAAAGCGCCCGAGGCGATCATCATGATCGACAACACCTGGGCGGCCGGTATTCTGTTTAACGCGCTGGCGTACGGCATCGACATTTCGATTCAGGCTGGCACCAAATATCTGATTGGTCACAGCGATGCGATGATCGGCACGGCGGTCGCCAATGCACGCTGTATCGACCAGCTGCGTGAGAACTCTTATCTGATGGGCCAGATGGTGGATGCCGATACCGCCTACATGGCGAGCCGCGGTCTGCGTACACTGGGCACCCGTCTGCGTCAGCATGAAGAGAGCGCAATTCAGGTGGCAGAGTGGCTGGCAGCACGCCCGGAAGTGGCACGGGTGAATCATCCGGCGCTGGCGCAAAGCAAAGGTCATGCATTCTGGCAGCGCGATTTTAACGGCAGCAGCGGCCTGTTCTCGTTCATCCTGCAGGAAAAATTAGACGCGCCCCAACTGGCGGAATATCTCGATCACTTCCATCATTTCAGCATGGCTTACTCCTGGGGCGGCTATGAATCGCTGATCCTGGCGAATCAGCCGGAAGAGCTGGCTGAGATTCGACCGGCGGGCGGTGTGGATTTCACCGGCACGCTGGTGCGGCTGCACATTGGTCTGGAGCACGTTGATGATTTGCTGGCTGACCTGGAAGCCGGTTTTGCGCGCCTGATGCGCTAAGTCAGATAAACAGAAAGTAAACAGAAGATAAACCACGTAGCGGCGGCCCGGAGAGTTTGCCGGGCACCGGCTCATTTGTTGTTAAAATTTATCCCGCATCGTTCAGCTTACCGGTGAGATTGCCGTGCTGCCTGAACGCAGACGGATTGTTCCTTGTGACGTGATGGAATCGCTAATGGGTGTTTTACACGAGATTGTCCAGGCGCTCTGGCATCAGGATTTTGCCGCGCTGGCAAATCCGGATGTAGTGTGGGTGGTGTACGGCGTGATGTTTCTGACGCTGTTTCTGGAAAATGGTCTGTTGCCCGCCTCTTTCCTGCCGGGCGACAGCCTGCTGCTGCTGGCCGGAGCGATGGTGGCTAAAGGCGTGATGGATTTTGTGCCGACGATGGTGATCCTCACGACCGCCGCCAGCCTCGGCTGCTGGCTGAGCTATCTGCAGGGCCGCTGGCTGGGGAATACCCGACTGGTGAAAAGCTGGCTGATGCATCTGCCGGCACAGTATCACCAGCGCGCCTGGAATATGTTTAACCGTCACGGGCTGATGGCGCTGCTGGTCGGCCGTTTTCTTGCCTTTATCCGCACTATCCTGCCGACCATGGCGGGCATTGCAGGCCTGCAGAATGGCCGCTTTCAGCTGTTTAACTGGCTCAGCGGCGTGCTGTGGGTCGGCATTGTGGTTGCCTTTGGTTATGGCATCAGCCAGGTACCGTTTATCAAGCGTCATGAAGATCAGGTAATGGCGATTCTGATGATACTGCCGATGGTGCTGCTGGTGCTCGGCCTGTCCGGCAGCATTGTGGTGATCTGGAAAAAGCGTCGCCAGAAACGCGCCTGACGCGCGTCTGGCTTTCGGATCCGCCGCCACTCAGGCGGACGGATCCGCTACCGTCTGCCTGACACGACTCACCTCTTCCCCCGGCGTCACGCCGAAATAGCGTTTAAACTCCCGCGAAAATTGCGAAGGGCTTTCATAGCCCACCCGCACCGCCGCCGCACTCGCCTTGAGTCCATCGTGCAGCATCAGCAGTCGCGCCTGATGCAGGCGATAGCGCTTGAGATACTGTAACGGCGAGGTCTGCGTCACCGCTTTGAAGTTATGGTGAAAGGCTGAGACGCTCATGTTCACTTCCGCGGCCAGCGCATCGACGCTGAGGTTTTCCGCATAGTGATTCTCAATCCGTCGCAGGGCGCGCGCGATGAGGCTGAACTGCGTCTGTCGGCTCACCAGCGAAAGCAGCGCGCCGCCAATCGGGCCGGTCAGCACATAGTAGATAATTTCCCGCACGATATGCGGCCCCAGCACGCGCGCATCGCGCGGCTGGGTCATCACATCCAGCAGTCGCTCCGCGGCGCACAGCATCGGTTCCGTCAGCCAGGCCGAGTGAATACCCGAAGTCTGCGGCTGCGGCTGAAACTGATCGTCGTCGCCAATTTCAATCAGCAGATCCTGCAGGCTGGCGGTATCAACCCTGAGACACAGCCCGGCAATCGGGATCTCCGGCGAGGCCCAGGTTTCGCACTCCACCGGCAGCGGCACGGTCAGCATCAGGTATTTGCTGGCGTCATACTGAAACACGGTGCTGCCGAGATAGCCGGTTTTGCTGCCCTGAAACAGGATGACAATGCCGGGCTGATACATCATCGGCGTACGGGGACGATATTGATTAGCATAAATCAGCGACACATTTTCGACCGGGCAAAGACGGTCGCGACCATGGGTCATTAAGGTGACTACCTGCTGTGCCAGCCGGTGACACAGTGCATCGTGCGCCATAGCGACTCCTTTACGGGCAAAAAGCCAGTGTGCCGTGCTAATGCCTGAACCGCCAGCAGCATGGAGAATCAGGCAAGAAATTTACCGAATCGGGCAGGAGAGCAGACCCGCTGTTGTTGCTGGCGCTGAGCAGGCTGAAAATTGTTGGCTAGACTTAAGCACAGTGAATTCTCACGGGTTAACCGCAACGGAAAGGAGCAACTATGGCAGACCAACCCATTATCAAACTGCGCGATGGCAATATGATGCCGCAACTCGGACTCGGTGTATGGCAGGCCAGCATCGAAGATGCGCGTCATGCGGTGCTGAAAGCGCTTGAGGTCGGCTATCGCTCAATCGATACCGCCGCCGCCTATAAGAATGAAGAGGCGATTGGCCAGGCTCTGCAGGAAACCGACGTACCGCGCGAAGAGATTTTCGTGACCACCAAACTGTGGAACGACGATCAGCAGAATGTTCAGCAGGCGATGGAAACCAGCCTGGAAAAACTCAAACTGGATCAGGTCGATCTCTATCTGATGCACTGGCCGTGCCCGGAAAAAGACCATTACGTTGATGCCTGGAAGAAGATGATCGAACTGCAGCAGCAGGGGCTGACCAAAAGCATCGGCGTCTGTAACTTCCATGAAGCGCACCTGAAGCGTCTGCTGGATGAAACCGGTGTGACGCCGGTCGTGAACCAGATAGAGCTGCACCCGATGCTGCAGCAGCGCACGCTGCATGCGTGGAACGCGCTGCACCAGATCCAGACCGAATCCTGGAGTCCGCTGGCGCAGGGCGGTAAAGGGGTCTTCGATCAGGAGATCATCAAGTCGCTGGCGAAGAAATATGGCAAGACCCCGGCGCAGATCGTGATCCGCTGGCATCTGGATAGCGGTCTGGTGGTGATTCCGAAGTCGGTGACGCCAGCGCGTATCGAAGAGAACTTTAAGGTGTTCGACTTCCGTCTGGATAAGCATGAAGTGAGTGATATTGCGAAACTGGACAGCGGCAATCGTCTGGGACCGGATCCGGAAACCTTTAACTAAAAACCCTCAGCCCTGCCGTAGCCGGGCTGAGAGAGTAACGCGGTCAGACGGGTTCTTCCCGCCTGACCGCGCTGTTATGCCGTGGGCTGCACCACCAGCTGACCCGCCGTACCGCGATCGGCCAGTTCCAGGGTCTGACTGTGGTAGACAAACGGGAAGTGATCTGACGAACTTTGCGGGAAGCTGACCATCAGTTCCACGCTGCCATCGACCCACACCGTATCTTTCCAGCCACGATCTTCACCCATCGGTTGTGCGCCATTCACACTTTTAATCAGGAACATCACGCCCTGAATATGCAGCGACTGCGGCCGATCGGCGTGCAGGATCCAGCGCTCAAAGGTGCCCTGCTGCGCAGTGGTGTCAATGCGGTTCATATCCCAGAGCGCGCCGTTGATGCCCGGCATGCTATCACCGATGCGGAATTCACGGGTGCGCACCGCCACGCCATCCAGAATCTGGTCGGCCAGCAGCCGCATCGGCAGATTATCCGTCACCAGCGGCAGTAAGCCAGTTGGGCGCAGCGTCAGGATCAGGGTGGAAGTCAGAATAGAAGATGGCTCAAAGAAACCTCGCAGCCGATCCATAATGCCTGCCGCCGTTCCGGCAGTAATCGACACTTCGTCACCCTGCGACATATCCACCAGCACTTCACGACGTTCGCCCGGCGCCAGTGACAGACGCTGCACCGCAACCGGCGCAGGCAGATAGCCCTGATCGCTGGCAATCACCATAAACGGACGATTGTCGCTGAGCACCATCTCATAGCGTCGCGCATTCGAGGCGTTCAGCAGACGCAGGCGCACCCAGCCGCGTGACACCTCAACATAAGGATTGCGTACCCCATTCACCAGCAGCGTATCACCCAGGAAACCACCATCCTGCGGCGGGTCATAGACCGGCGTGGCAAAGTTATCGAGCCGCTTGTCCTGAATGATGATGGGGAAGTCATCGACGCCGTAATGCTTCGGCAGCGGCAGCTGTTTGCCGATGTCATCTTCCACCAGCCACATGCCTGCCAGACCGTTATAGATATGCGGCGCCATGCGGTTTGGGGTATTGGCGTGATACCAGCAGGTTGAGGCTGCCTGACGAATCGGCAGCACCGGCGCCCAGTCGACACCGGCCGACATCATACGTGGCGCGCCACCCATTAACGCACCCGGCAGCTGCAAACCGCTGACGGTCATGGAGACGGACTCATTCAGCCGGTTGCTGTAGATCAGCTTAACGTCGTCACCGCTGTAAACCCGGACGGTCGGGCCAAGGTAGAGGCCATTAATGCCCCACACCGGCACTTTGTTATTGTCGCCATTAAATGACCAGTGGCTGCGCTGCATCGTCAGGAACAGCGGCTGGCCGCGACGGGATTCCAGCAACGGCGGAACCGGAAGTGGCGTATCGCCATTAGCTGAAGAAGCGGCATATGCCGCATGAGGGAGTAAACTGGCGCTAAGCGCCGCTCCGGCAGAAAGCTGGATGAACTGACGTCTGCTGAAAGACATAAAACTTCTGACCCTTTACGCGTGGCGCTAAGCGCCGGCCCTGTTTTTATTGATCTGTTTTTGCTGTGCTGCGTTCACGACGAGCCGGATAAGGCTCGCCGCGCGGCATCCATGCAGGATAGTTCGGCGAATGACTCGCCGGTCAGATTTTTCCGTTTTTTTCGCGTTCTGCGACTTCGGCATTGAGCTCTTCCAGCTTCGCCGCCATCAGTTCGCGGCAGTGAGTTGCCAGCTTACGCACCGACGAAGACTCGAATGCTTTTACATCAACCGGCGGCAGCATCTCAACAATGACCAGACCGTTGTTCCAGCGATTGAGATCGATCTTGCCATGGGTATTGGAGACCACAATCGGAATGATCGGCACGCCCGCCGCCACGGCAGCGTGGAAGGCACCGGTTTTAAACGGCAGCAGGCCACGGCCACGGCTGCGCGTCCCTTCCGGGAACATCCAGATAGAGATGCGCTTGCGGTTAAACTGATCCACCAGCTCACCGATGGTGCCGCGCGCTTTCGCCCGGTCATCGCGGTCAATCAGCAGGTTGCCGGTCAGCCAGTAGAGCAGGCCAAAAAACGGCACCCACAGCAGGCTCTTCTTGCCCACGGTGACCGTATAGGGCTGCACCATTTTGGCCGCGGTGACCATGTCGTAGTTGTTCTGATGGTTGGCGATATAGATCGCATTGCCATAATTCTCCGCGCCTTCCGGTCTGCGCAGATCGACTTTAAGACCAAATACCGTCGACAATTTGCCGAACAGATGGCCAAAAGTGGCGACGTGGCGCGGATCGCGTGGTGAAAAAAGACACCAGATACAGCCAAAGATACAGATCAGGATCGAATAAATGACGACGATAATGGCACGCAGAATCAGTAACATAGTTCCCTCATTGAGCCACGGCTGACGCAGGGTCAGCCGGGTTGTTTACGCTTCGCTATCCGGGCTCACCGGACGCGCAGGCGCATCCAGTTCAACACGATCAATTTTTTGCAGGCCGCGCGGTAACAGCGTGCCGCGACGTCCGCGATCGGCGCGGAATTTCTGCAGCTCTTCACTGCGCAGCAGCATTTTACGCTTGCCCACGTGCAGTGTGATCGCGCTGCCCGGCGGCAGGATCATCAGCCAGGCCAGTTTGTCCTGACCCGCAGCAGCTTCTGCTGACGGAATGGAAATGATTTTGTTGCCCTTGCCTTTCGACATCTGCGGCAGTTCGCCAACCGGGAACATCAGCATGCGTCCCGCCTGAGTAATCGCCAGCAGCATGTCATCTTCATGATGCACCGCCATTGGCGTCATCACGCGGGCATTGTCGGGCAGCGTCAGCAGCGCTTTACCGGCGCGGTTGCGCGATATCAGATCGCTAAAGGTACAGATAAAGCCGTAGCCCGCATCAGACGCCATCAGCAGACGCTGGTCATCTGGCTCCATCAGCACCTGTTCAACCACCGCACCCGGCGGTGGCGTCAGCTTACCGGTCAGCGGCTCGCCCTGTCCGCGCGCAGAAGGCAGCGATGTCGGATCCAGCGTATAGCTGCGGCCCGTGGAGTCGATAAAGGCCACAGGCTGATTGCTCTTGCCGCGTGCAGCAGCCAGATAGCTGTCGCCCGCTTTATAGCTCAGTCCGGCGGGATCAATATCGTGGCCTTTGGCGCTGCGCACCCAGCCCATCTGCGACAGCACAATGGTGACCGGTTCAGACGGCACCAGCTCGGTTTCGCTCAGGGCTTTGGCTTCTTCACGCTCACACAGCGGCGAACGACGATCGTCGCCGTAGCTGGCGCTGTCAGCCTGTAACTCTTTTTTCAGCAGGGTATTCATCTTGCGTTCAGACGCCAGCGTCGCCTGCAGCTGATCGCGCTCTTTTTCCAGATCCGCCTGCTCGCCACGGATCTTCATCTCTTCCAGTTTTGCCAGGTGGCGCAACTTCAGTTCGAGGATCGATTCGGCCTGCGTTTCACTGATGCCAAAGCGCGACATCAGGACCGGCTTCGGCTCATCCTCAGTACGGATGATCTCGATCACTTCATCGATGTTCAGGAATGCGACCAGCAAACCTTCCAGAATATGCAGGCGGCGCAGCACGCGATCCAGTCGGTAGTTCAGACGACGTTTAACCGTGTCGCGGCGGAACACCAGCCATTCGGTCAGGATCTCATGCAGGTTTTTCACCGCCGGGCGGTTATCCAGGCCGATCATATTAAGGTTAACGCGGTAACTCTTCTCCAGATCGGTGGTGGCGAACAGATGGTTCATCACCTGATCGAGATCGACGCGGTTAGAGCGCGGCACGATCACCAGACGGGTCGGGTTCTCATGATCCGACTCATCACGCAAATCCTCCACCATCGGCAGCTTTTTGTTGCGCATCTGGTTAGCAATCTGCTCCAGCACGCGCGCGCCTGATACCTGATGCGGCAGCGCGGTGATAACCACCTCGCCCTCTTCTTTCTTCCATACCGCACGCTGGCGGATGGAGCCGCGCCCGGTCTGATAAATTTTGCGGATTTCGTCACGCGGCGTAATGATCTCAGCCTCGGTCGGGTAATCAGGCCCCTGAACAATATCCAGCAGCTGTTCCAGCGTGGTTTTCGGGGCGTCAATCAGCGCAATGGCAGCCTGAGCGACTTCGCGCAGATTGTGCGGCGGAATATCGGTCGCCATACCTACGGCAATACCGGTGGTGCCATTGAGCAGAATATTGGGCAGACGCGCTGGCAGAATTTTCGGCTCCTGCAGCGTGCCGTCAAAATTTGGCTGATATTCTACCGTTCCCTGGCCTAACTCACCTAACAACAGCTCGGCATATTTTGACAGCCGTGATTCGGTGTAACGCATAGCTGCAAACGACTTAGGATCATCCGGCGCACCCCAGTTACCCTGACCGTCGACCAGCGGATAACGATAGGAGAACGGCTGCGCCATCAATACCATTGCTTCATAGCAGGCGCTGTCGCCGTGCGGATGGTATTTACCCAGCACGTCACCCACGGTACGCGCCGATTTTTTAAATTTGGCGCTGGCATTGAGGCCCAGTTCCGACATGGCGTAGATAATGCGTCGCTGTACAGGCTTCAGCCCGTCGCCGATATAAGGCAACGCGCGGTCCATGATGACGTACATCGAATATTTTAAATACGCATCTTCGGTAAAGGTATGCAGGGCAAGACGCTCTGCACCATCCTGCGTCAGTTCACTCATGAATTTTTCATCCTCACATCGTGACCCACAACGGCGGGACACCCGGCGGTGGTTTGGCGAGGATAGTACCTTATTCCCTGGTGTTAGTCACAGGGGAAGCACGGGACAAGAGGCGTCCCGCCGGGCGATTTCATGTGCCGGAGGCACGCCGGATTCAGACCGGCAAGTCCCTGACCTCTCTGCGGAAGTGAATCAGGGCTTTGCCCCTATCCACTGCCGGGCAATATCGCGATATTCACCGGTGGCGGTGCTGAGATGCACCCACTGATCGACATAGAGCTTCCAGCTGATGTCGTCACGCGGGATCATGTAAGCCTTCTCGCCATACTGCAGCGGTTTATCAGGATTGATCGCGCACAGCGTCGGGTAATGCTGCTGCTGAAAACGCGCTTCAGAGGCATCGGTGATCATCACATCCGCCTTGTTATCGACCAGCTGCTGAAAGATGGTGACGTTATCGTGGAATAGCGTCAGTGAGGCTTCTGGCAGATGGCTGTGGACAAAGGCTTCGTTGGTGCCGCCAGCCGGTTCAATCAGCCGCACATCAGGCCGGTTGAGCTGTTCGATGGTCTGGAAGCGCTCTTTATCACTGCAGCGCACCAGCGGGATTTTGCCATCCACGTCCAGCGGCTGCGCGAACCAGGCGGTCTGCTGGCGTTTCAGCGTGACGGAGACGCCGCCAACGGCGATGTCACACTGCTTTGCCAGAAAGTCTGGCATCAGGTTTTTCCAGCTGGTCTGTACCCACTCCACCTTCGCACCAAGCGACGTCGCCAGCGCGTTCGCCATGCTGATATCCAGCCCTTCATACTGACCATCGGGTCGCAGATAGCTGTAGGGTTTGTAATCGCCGGTGGTGCAGACTTTGAGCGTCTTAGAACTGAGAACGGTGTCGAGATGAGACTGCGCATGGACAGCACCGCTGGCCAGCAGCAAAGCGAGGATTAATTTTTTCATTCTGATTATTTTCTATGATTTTTTATGGTGAGTTTGCCCACCGATGGTGCCATAAACCGGCGTATTGTTGCTGCTACAGCAAAAGTGTTGTGATCAACCTCGCATTTTTCTGCGGCTGTGGCGCGCGTAAGCTGAGCGCCATATTCAGGAAACGAGGCAACCTATTCATGAGCAGGATTTTAATTATCGATGGCGGCAAAACTTTTGCCCACTCTAAAGGCGAACTGAACCACACGCTGACCGATGTTGCGGCCAGCCAGCTGCGTGACATGGGACATGAGGTGTCAGTCACCGTAGCTGACAGCGATTACGTGATCGCCGATGAAGTGCAGAAATATGTCGACAGCGATGTGGTGATTTATCAGATGCCGGGCTGGTGGATGGGCGAGCCCTGGACGGTGAAGCGTTACATCGATGAAGTCTTTACTGAAGGCCACGGTTCGCTCTATGCCAGTGATGGCCGTACCCGTTCCGATGCAGCAAAAAAATATGGTTCCGGCGGTCTGCTGCAGGGCAAAAAATATATGCTGTCTCTGACCTGGAATGCGCCGCTGCAGGCCTTTACCGACCCGGAGCAGTTCTTTGAAGGCGTCGGCGTCGATGGTCTCTATCTGCACTTCCACAAGGCCAACCAGTTCCTGGGAATGGACGCGCTGCCGACCTTTATCTGCAACGACGTGATTAAAGCGCCGGACGTGCCACGCGATATTGCCGCTTATCGGACCCATCTTAGCCGTGTTTTTGCGTAAGATGGTAAGGGGATACCCCCTATTTTCTCACGAAAGAGGAATTCGAGAATGTTAACAGTCGTAGCTGAAATTTGTGTTAAACCCGGTCGCCGTCAGGCTGTGCTGGATGCAGTGAAAAAGCTGATCCCGCAGGTCTTAGAAGAAGATGGCTGCCATCAGTATGACGCGCTGCTGGATCATCAGGCGCAGGTGCCATGGAAGCAGAACTCGCCAGACTCTATTTTCATGCTGGAGCAGTGGGAAACGCTGCGCCATCTTGAGCAGCATCAGCAGATGCCGCACATGGATGCGCATCGCGCCATCATTAAAGATGATGTGGTGGATGTGAAGATTCTGGTGCTGGAACCGAGTGCCTGACTAATAAGCTGATTGCTAATGCTCCTGTATTCGTGCCGGAGGCTGCTGGCAAACTCAAAGCTGAGTGGCTCTGGCAGCAACGCATTAGCTCAACCCGAAGGGAATATGGGCAGAAGAGGAAAGCGTCCCGCGTCAGGGACAAAAACGCCGGGAGCGTTTTTGAAAAACGCAAAGCGTTGGCCCGACAAGGGCGCACCTCAGGGATGAGGTGCGTAATCGCGCGGGTAGAGCGACCAGGGACTGGCTTGAGCGTCTTTCCGATCTGTCCATATTCCCTGAGCGGGCACAATCAGAAAGCAAAACCGGCCAGACTTTGTCACCCTCCTCAAACCTCTGTTCTGTGACAGAGGTTTTTTGTTTCTGACATACCGGTTTAAAGCATCTGACGCCGATCAATCTCGGTGCGGAGAAAATCGAGAAAACAGCCGATACGCGACGAGAGCGTGGTATTACGGTAATAAACCGCATGCACCGGCAACCGCAAATCGCGGGTTTCCGCGGTAAGAACCGGCACCAGTCGGCCAGCGGCACAATCTTCCCGGCTGACAAAGTCGGAGAGCCGTGCGATACCCTGTCCTGCCAGCGCCAGCTGCCGGATGGTTTCACCGCTGGAGGCTGCGAGTGTCGGCTTGACGCGCATAAAATCACCATCGGGCTGCCAAATCGGCCAGACGTTGAGGGTGTCAGGATAACTGAAGCCGATAGTCTGATGCTGCGCGAGATCGGCAACACTCTGTGGCGTGCCCGCTTTCGCCAGATAGGCCGGACTGGCCATCAGCCGGATTGCACTACTGCCAAGCAGCCGGGCGCGCAGCGTGGAGTCGCGCAATTCCCCGATACGAATGGCAATGTCGGTCTGCTGCTCCAGCAGATCGATCATAATATCGTCGGTATTCAGCTCAAGCTGGATCAGCGGATAGCGGGCGCGAAAATCGTCCACCAGCGGCACAATCACATGCAGCATAAAGGGCGTCGCAGCGTTCACCCGCAGCCGTCCTGACGGCATCTCGCGCCGCAGCGCAATCTGCTCTTCCGCCTGCTCAACCGAGGCCAGGATCTGGCGCGCATGCTCCAGAAAGACCTGTCCCTCTTCAGTCAGCGCCAGCCGTCGGGTAGTCCGATGCAACAGCGTGGTCTGCAGCTTACTCTCCAGCCGCGACAACGCCCGGCTAATGCCCGAACTGGTCTGCGCCAGCTGGGTTGCCGCCGCCGTAATGGAACCGCTGTCCACCACCGCCACCCAGGCGCGTAGCTCTTCCAGGGTAATTTTCACAAGGGTTACTGTCTCTGCTCTGAATCTGCCGGGTTCTCTGAGGATGTGCGGGCTGAAGCACAAAGAGAACAGGACGCTTTCGCGTCCTGTTTTTTTACACTTCAATATCGGCCAAATCGCCTTTTTCCTGCAACCAGTTACGCCGGTCTTCGGAACGTTTTTTCGCGAGCAGCATATCCATCATGCGCAGCGTCTGATCCACATCCTCTTCACTGATCGTCAGCTGGACCAGACGGCGGGTATTCGGATCCAGCGTCGTTTCACGCAGCTGTAACGGGTTCATCTCGCCCAGCCCTTTAAAGCGCTGAACGTTCGGTTTGCCCTTTTTGCGTTTCAACTGCTCCAGCACGCCCTCTTTCTCATCTTCGTCCAGCGCGTAGTAGACCTCTTTGCCGAGATCGATGCGGTAGAGCGGCGGCATCGCAACGTAGACGTGACCATTTCTGACCAGTGAACGGAAATGTTTCACGAACAGCGCACAGAGCAGCGTAGCAATGTGCAGACCATCGGAGTCCGCATCCGCCAGAATGCAGATCTTGCCATAGCGCAGCTGCGACAGATCTTCGCTGTCAGGATCGATGCCGATCGCCACGGAAATATCATGCACTTCCTGCGACGCCAGCACCTCATCGGAAGAGACTTCCCAGGTGTTCAGGATCTTGCCTTTCAGCGGCATAATCGCCTGATATTCACGATCGCGCGCCTGTTTGGCCGAGCCACCTGCCGAGTCCCCTTCCACCAGGAACAGTTCTGTTTTATTCAGATCCTGTGCGGTGCAGTCCGCCAGTTTAC
Source organism: Pantoea sp. SM3640 (assembly GCF_015654165.1). Taxonomy (NCBI): domain Bacteria; kingdom Pseudomonadati; phylum Pseudomonadota; class Gammaproteobacteria; order Enterobacterales; family Erwiniaceae; genus Pantoea; species Pantoea sp. SM3640. Next base: position 453,844 of record NZ_CP064872.1, on the reverse strand, counting down.
CCGGCAGTGCCGGACCACTGGTGAGCTTTTTACGCACCACTTTTTTGGCTGCCCGCATACGCCGCTGGGCGCTGGAGATCGCTAGCTCAGCCAGCATTTCCGCCGTCTGAATATTCTGGTTCAGCCACAGGCTGAAGGCATCTTTTACGACGCCAGAGACAAAGGCAGCACACTGACGTGAAGAAAGACGCTCTTTGGTCTGTCCGGCGAATTGCGGATCCTGCATCTTCACCGACAGCACATAGGCGCAGCGATCCCAGATATCTTCCGCTGAGAGCTTCACGCCACGCGGCAGAATGTTGCGGTATTCGCAGAATTCACGCATCGCATCCAGCAGCCCCTGACGCAGGCCGTTGACGTGCGTCCCGCCCTGCATGGTCGGGATCAGGTTAACGTAGCTTTCCGTTAACAGCTCGCCGCCTTCCGGCAGCCACAACAGCGCCCAGTCCACCGCTTCCACATCACCGGCAAAGCTGCCGACAAAAGGTTTTTCCGGCAGCGTCGGCAGGCCATTCACCGCTTCACACAGATAGTCGGTCAGGCCATCTTCGTAGCACCAGCGCTGCTCGGTATTGTTCAGCTTGTCTTTGAAGACAATCTCAACGCCAGGGCAGAGCACCGCTTTGGCTTTCAGCAGATGGGAAAGACGCGATACCGAGAAACGCGGGCTGTCGAAGAAGCTTTCATCAGGCCAGAAATGGACGCGCGTGCCGGTATTACGTTTCGCCACCGTGCCGGTGACGGTGAGATCCTGCACTTTGTCGCCATTTTCAAACGCCATGTCATAGATTTCGCCATTACGGCGCACCGTGACTTCAACACGTTTTGACAGGGCATTAACCACAGAAATGCCGACGCCGTGCAGGCCGCCCGAGAACTGATAGTTTTTGTTGGAGAACTTGCCACCCGCATGCAGACGACACAGGATCAGCTCGACAGCGGGCACGCCCTCTTCCGGGTGGATGTCCACCGGCATGCCGCGACCATCATCAATCACTTCCAGCGACTGATCAGCGTGCAGAATCACTTCAACCCGCTTCGCATGGCCGCCCAGCGCCTCATCGACGCTGTTATCAATCACTTCCTGACCCAAATGGTTGGGACGCGTCGTATCGGTGTACATGCCCGGACGACGGCGAACAGGCTCAAGGCCAGTCAGGACCTCAATGGCATCCGCGTTATAGTTAGATTGACTCATCGTAAATGTCTGATTAGAAGGGTGAAATGGGGTGCGATTTCCGCATTACTCAGGGATGATTCAGACCGAGAAAGTCCAGAATCTGCGGGAAATGGCGCTCGAATCCAGTAAATGCATGATTACCGCCCTCTTCTACCGTATGACGGCACGCGCTGTAATAGTCGAGCGCCTGGCGGTAATCGAGAACTTCATCGCCGGTCTGTTGCAGCAGCCAGAGTAAATCGGGCGCTTCCAGCGGTTCAATCTGCATTACTTTGAGATCGTAAATGTGGCGTGACTCTAACACATATTGCTGGCCGGTGTAGGGATTCTGATTTTCGCCCAGGAAATCCGCCAGCAGCTCAAAAGGTCGCACCGCAGGATTAACGACCACGGCAGGCAGCATAAAGCATTGCGACAGCCAGGTGGCGTAATAACCGCCCAGCGAGGAGCCCACCAGCCCCAGCGTTTCGCCACTACGGCTCAGTACCAGATCTTCCAGCATGGCCGCGGCATCGGCCGGAAAAGTCGGCAGCTGAGGCACGATCATCTCGATCCCGGGATGCTGCGTCTCTAACCATTGCCGGAACTGCGTTGCCTTCGCCGACTGCGGCGAGCTGTTAAAACCGTGCAGATAAAGCAATGCCGCCACGCGTCAGTATCCTTCTGAGTCTAAATCGGGACGAAAAGCGTCGGTGTCGAGTCGGTTGACCTCGGTCTCAAGGCCGCCATCCGGATGCAGGGTAAACCAGCGCCAGCCCGGTGCCACGGTATCAATTGTAAAGCTGGTGCAGTGCGGTTTGAACTGGACGCAGGTTGAGGGTGTGGCCAGCACGCGGCGGCCGTGCCACTCCAGATCCAGCTCCTGATGAATATGACCACAGACCAGCGTCCGGGCTAACGGGTAGCGCTGTAACACCGCATCGAGCTGATGGGAATTACGCAGGCTGTGCTGATCGAGCCAGGTACAGCCCGAGGCCAGCGGATGGTGATGCAGCAGGACCAGCGTATGACGTTGCGGAAAGCGGGACAGTGCGTTGTCGAGCCACTCCAGCTGATAGTCGCTCAGCATCCCATGCGGGACACCGTAAACCTGGCTGTCGAGCAACACAATTTGCCACTGCTCACCCACCAGCACCTGCTTGTGGGCATTGATGTGCGCTGCCGCCAGCGTGTCGACCATCGCGGGCTGAAAGTCGTGATTACCGGGCAGCCAGACACAGGGGCGCGGTAAACGTGAGATACCCTCAGCAAAATGCTGATAGGCTTCGACAGAGTGATCCTGGGCGAGATCGCCGGTGGCGATGATCAGGTCATAGTCGCGCTGTTGCGCAATAATCGCATCCAGCACCGCGTCATAACTCGACCAGGTGTTCACGCCAAGCAGCGATTCATGTTTTCCCGCGAACAGGTGAGTATCCGTGATTTGCAAAATCCTGATTTCGGAACCGTTCGCTGCAGGAAGAGTTAGCAGGCTATCCAAAGCGTTTCCTTCGTCTCCACGCCATTTACTGCATTATACGCATCAGCAGACCGGAACTGCCATTGCGCCATGCGCCAGGCAGTAGCGCAGCCAGTCTGCAAGAAACTGGTTTATCTGATGCTTTTCATCGCGCTGATGCAATTTTTTATTAGGATAATCATAGCGCGCTTTGAAGCGATAGATCTGTTGAGTTGAACACACTTCGGCGACCATCGCATCGTGATAGAGCCGGACCGACATTGAGGGCAGGCTCCAGTAACTCACGGCAGGCGCGACCTGGCGGATCTCCACCAGCGTGGTGTAGCGCGTCGACTCCTGAATCGTCAGCTGATAACGGGCGCCACTCACCTGATAAATCACCGATTCGCCCGCCTCATCGTTGCGCGGCAGCAGGCGGCGTAACTGGGCGAAGTTGGTTTCGCAGAGCCGCATCATTTCGGGAAAGTCAGGGGTATAGCGCTGTTTCATTTTTGTATCCACTCTTCGCGTAGTTTTTCATGGTGCAACGCCAGCCATTGCAGGGCGATGACAGACGCCGCATTGTCGATTATCCCCTCTTCCACCCAGCGATAAGCCTGTTCGCGGCTCACCACATGCACAAGAATATCCTCATTCTCTTCCTCCAGACCATGGCATCCCTCTGCCTGGCTGGCATCCACTTCCCCAATCAGCACCGACAGACGTTCGCTGGTGCCACCAGGGCTGGCCAGATAGCTAAGCACAGGCTTAACCCGGCCAACGTCTAAACCTGCTTCTTCAACGGCTTCACGGCGCGCAACCTGCTCAACCGATTCGCCGGGTTCAATAATGCCGGCGACCATCTCCAGCAGCCAGGGTGAAGCACTGCTGTCATAAGCCGGGATGCGGATCTGTTCAATCAGCACCACTTCATCGCGTAAGGGATCATAAGGTAGCAGCACGGCGGCATGTCCGCGCTCAAAAACTTCACGCTGCACTTCCCCACTCATTTCGCCATTAAACTGGCGGTGGCGGAAGTGGTAACGTTCGACGGAAAAAAAACCATCATAGACGGTTTCGCGTGCAATAATTTCTACATCGTTTTTTGTGAAAGTCACAGGGGATTTTTTTTCTTCCGGCATCATCAGGTTCCTTGTGCAGATTGGAGTGGAGCGAAAAAAGCCTGTAACTGTGCTCCATGTAAGTAGTTCTTTCTGAATTATTTACGTAAATTAGGGGGAGAAGGCACGTTCAGCCAACTTATCTCACAGTTGCCCTCTGCTAGAATCGGCGATAATTTTTTGGCTTACCCGGCAGCGCACCCACTGCAATTTGCTGCAACAAAAGGAATGCAAATGAAAAAACTGCTCCCATTTTTTATTGGGCTGAGCCTGGGCGGTTTCAGCTTCGCCAGCCAGGCAGAAGACCTGCTTCAGGTTTATCAACAAGCGCGTCTGAGCAACCCGGATCTGCGCAGTGCCGCTGCCGATCGCGATTCTGCTTTTGAGAAAATCAACGAAGCGCGCAGCCCCCTATTACCCCAGCTCGGCCTGGGTGCAGACTACACCTATAACAACGGCTATCGCGACAGCAGCGGTCTTCATTCCAACACGACCAGCGGCTCGCTGCAATTAACCCAGACTATTTTCGACATGTCGAAATGGCGCGCGCTGACCCTGCAGGAAAAAGCAGCCGGTATTCAGGATGTCACCTATCAGGTCGCACAGCAGGATCTGATACTGAACACCGCGACCGCCTACTTCAACGTGCTGAAAGCGATTGATACGCTTTCTTACACCGAAGCGCAGAAACAGTCGATCTATCGCGAGCTGGATCAGACCACGCAGCGCTTTAACGTTGGCCTGGTTGCCATCACTGACGTACAGAACGCCCGCGCGCAATATGACAGCGTACTGGCCAATGAAGTCACCGCGCGTAACAACCTTGATAATAACGTAGAAACGCTACGTCAGATCACCGGTATGGATTACATGTCGCTGGCTTCGCTGAGTATCGATCGCTTCAGAACCGATAAGCCCGAAGCGGTCAGTGCGCTGCTTAAACAGGCTGAAAGCCGTAACCTGTCGCTGCTCTCTGCACGTCTGAATCAGGATTTAGCCCGTGAGCAGATTCGCTCTGCAGAAACAGGTCATATGCCGACGCTGGATTTGACCGCCTCTACCGGCATGTCGAACAGCAAATATGGCGGCAGCCGTGCCAATCAGAGCCAGGGGTCTACTGACTCGATTACCGGTTCAAATCAGGTTGGCCTGAGCTTCTCTCTGCCACTCTATAGCGGCGGTAGCGTCACCTCTCAGGTAAAACAGGCGCAGTACAGCTTCGTCAGCGCCAGCGAATCGCTGGAAAGCGCGCACCGCTCAGCCGTCCAGACGGTACGTTCATCGTTTAACAACGTGAATGCGTCTATCAGCAGCATCAACGCCTACAAACAGGCCGTCGTTTCTGCACAAAGCTCTCTGGATGCGTCAGAAGCAGGCTATCAGGTGGGTACGCGTACTATCGTCGATGTGCTCGATGCGACTACCGTGCTCTATAACGCGAAGCAGCAGCTTTCCGATGCGCGCTATAGCTACCTGATTAACCAGCTGAATATCAGCTATGCGCTGGGTACGCTCAATGAGCAGAGCCTGCAGAAACTGAACAGTCAGTTGGGTAAAGAGATCCCGACGTCACCGGAAACCGTGGCACCGGAAAATGCCCAGCAGACCGCACGTGTGGATAGCGGTCCGGCGGCAACCGGCTCTTCTGAGGCAGCGCGTCCTGCAGCTCGCCACAGCAGCGGTAATCCTTTCGGTAATTAATCTGCGGGCGGGCTGCTTTGCGGCCCGCCTCTCTGTTGAACGTATAACTAAGTAAAGATCCCTGTTGTATCAGGCCTCCAGCTTCAATTTTACCCCCCCATCCCCTATTCTATGCGCTACCTTTGGGCACAGGATAATCATAATGAAACGCACAAAATCTATTCGCTATGCCGCTTTTCGTAAGAGCTGGCAGGCACGCCATTTAACGCCCGTTGCTATCGCCGTTTCGGCGGTATTTATGCTGGCTGGCTGTGAACAGAACGATGAAACGGTTTCGATGTACCAGAACGCCGATGACTGTTCGAAAGCCAATCCGGGCCAGAGTGCGCAATGTACCACCGCATTCAATGAGGCTAAAAAAGAGGCGGAACGCACCGCGCCAAAATATGCCACCCGTGAAGATTGTGTCGCTGAATTTGGCGAAAACCAGTGTCAGCAGACACCGGCTCAGGCAGGTGTAGGCACCACCAATGCGGAATCACAGCAGAGCGGCGGAAGCTTCTGGATGCCACTGATGGCGGGTTACATGATGGGCCGCATGATGGGCGGTGGTTCAGGCTTTGCGCAGCAACCGCTGTTCTCGCCGAAAAATGCCCGTAGCCCGGCCAATGGTCAGTTTGTTGATGCATCGGGCCGTAACTACGGCGCAGCTACCTCCGGCAAAACCATGACCGTGCCGAAAACGGCGCTGGCACCAAAACCGGCCACCACGTCGACCATTACCCGTGGTGGCTTCGGTGAAACCGTCGCGAAGCAGAACAGCATGCAGCGCAGCAGCGCCACCGGCACCTCCAGCCGCTCAATGGGAGGCTAACGCCCCGATGGAACGCATTGCCATTTCAGAGCGCCCAGGCTGGCGCGAAAAAGCCACCGAGTTCGGTTTTCGTTTTCACACCATGCATGGCGAACCCTACTGGTGTGAAGAGGCCTATTACCAGTTCACGCTGGCGCAAATCGAGCATCTGGAAGAGGTCACCGCCGAGTTGCATCAGATGTGCCTGCAGGTGGTGGAAAAAGTGGTCAACAGCGAAGCGCTGCTGACTAAATTCCGCATCCCTAAGCATACCTGGGATTTCGTGCGCGATTCATGGCATCAGCGTCAGCCATCGCTGTACTCTCGTCTGGATCTCGCCTGGGATGGCAAGGGTGATGTGAAGCTGCTGGAGAACAATGCTGATACGCCGACCTCGCTGTATGAAGCAGCATTTTTCCAGTGGCTCTGGCTGGAAGACCAGCTTAATGCCGGTCAGCTCCCCGCTGGCAGCGATCAGTTTAATAGCCTGCAGGAAAAGCTGATTGAACGCTTTGCCGCGTTACATCAGCAGCACGGCTTTAACTGGCTGCACTTCGCCTGCTGCCGCGACACCGACGAAGATCGTGGCACCGTGCAGTACCTTCAGGATTGCGCTACCGAAGCGGGTCTGCCGAGTGAGTTTCTCTATATTGATGAGATTGGCCTGGGCGAAAAAGGTGAATTCACCGACGCTCATGATCAGGTGATTAGTAACCTGTTCAAGCTCTACCCATGGGAGTTCATGCTGCGTGAAATGTTCTCTACTAAGCTGGGCGATGCTGGCGTGCGCTGGCTGGAACCGGCATGGAAAAGCATCATTTCGAACAAAGCTCTTCTGCCGCTGCTGTGGGAGATGTTCCCGAATCACCCTAACCTGCTGCCCGCCTGGTTCGCGGAAGATGACGTGCCACACATGGAAAAATATGTGGTGAAGCCGCTGTTTTCACGTGAAGGGGCTAACATCCGCATCGTAGAGAATGGTCAGGAGATTGCCCGCGTTGATGGACCGTACGGCGAAGAGGGAATGATCGTCCAGCAGTTCCATCCGCTGCCAAAATTTGGCGACAGTTATACGCTGATTGGTAGCTGGCTGATCGACGATCAACCGGCTGGGATCGGCCTGCGTGAAGATCGCGACCTGATCACTCAGGATCTTTCCCGTTTCTATCCGCACGCCTTTATCGGTTAACGCACCGCGATAATAACAGGCCAGCTTCTGGCCTGTTTTCTCTCAGCTTCGCCCTAACCTACCTGAACCGACAGCATGCTGATAGCACCCATCTCCATGCCATCAACCGGAATACTGATGACGTCATCCGGCTGACGTGCGCCCAGCACATAGAGCAGCGGCAGATAGTGCTCAGGCGTCGGGTTAGAAAGTGCCGCGCCGGGATGATCCATAAAGTTAACCAGCGGATGAGAAGCTGCATCGCTCTGTACTGCAAGGTTATTGCGGACGAACTGTTCAAAACTGCTGGCCCACGGATAGACTTCGCTGTTGCCATCCCAGCGCACTTTACGCAGGTTGTGCACCACGTTGCCGCTGGCGACAATCATTACGCCCTGATCGCGCAGTGCAGACAGTTTCTGGCCCATCTCAAAATGCCATGACGCAGGTTTAGTGCCATCAACGCTGAGCTGTACCACCGGAATATCGGCATCCGGGTACATCTTAATCAGGACGCCCCAGGAGCCATGGTCCAGTCCCCAGTCCTGATCCAGCTTCACCTCAACGGGCGCTAACTGCTCCACCAGCTGCTGAGCAAGTTCAGGCGATCCGGGTGCCGGATAGCGCGTATCAAACAGCGCCTGTGGGAAGCCACCAAAATCATGAATGGTCTTCGGCTTTGCCATTGCCGTCACGGCGGTGCCACGCGTATACCAGTGCGCCGAAACCGCAATAATGGCGCGTGGACGTGGCAGCGTGTCGCCTGCGTGACGCCACGCGGCGGTATAGCGGTTCTCTTCAAGGGCATTCATCGGGCTGCCGTGGCCTAAAAACAGGGCTGGCATGCGTAACTGGCTCATTCGTACTCTCCGGCATCCGGTGGTTTAATAGCCACTACGATACGCGCATTTGCCAGGTTATCACGCGGATAACCATGATGATGATCACCAGGAAATTTGAATGAAATCTGACGTAACAGCTGGCACAGGTATTCAGCAGAGAGAAGTGTGGAAAAGCGAGAGTTCAGCCGGCGTCATGGCGGTATGAAAAAAATGAAACAGGCCCTGATCGGGGCCTGTTTATCGCAGCAGAAAGATTAACTGGCGTGGCGCGTTTCGTGCGTACGACGCCAGGCGATCAGATCTTCGATTGTCACTACCGGCATGTTGTGCTGACGCGCGAACGTAATCGCTTCAGGCGCATGGGCCATAGTGCCATCATCGTTAGTCAGTTCACACAGCACACCCGCAGGCTTAAAGCCGGCCAGAGTGACTAAATCGATGGTTGCTTCAGTGTGTCCGCCACGGGTTAACACGCCGCCTTCGCTGGCACGCAACGGGAAGACATGACCTGGGCGATGCAAATCGGCTGGTTTTGCATCGTCGGCAATCGCCGCGCGGATGGTGGTGATACGGTCCTGCGCGGAAACACCCGTCGTGACACCTTCTGCGGCCTCAATGGTCACGGTGAAGCCGGTGCCAAAGGAGCTGGTGTTGTTTTCTACCATCATCGGCAGGTCGAGCTGCTGGCGACGCGCTTCGGTCAGGCAGAGGCAGACGATGCCGCTGCCGTGACGAATAGTCAGTGCCATTTGTTCAACGGTCATGGTTTCTGCGGCGAAGATCATATCGCCTTCGTTTTCACGATTTTCATCGTCGAGTACCATCACACCGCGTCCCTCACGCAGGGCGGCGATAGCACGTTCTACACGCTGTTCAGGCGTGCCAAATTCAGAAAGTAGCGTCTGATTCATGGTAATAAAAACCTTAAAATGTATGGGTTACCAGAATCAGGGCGTGCTTAGGAGTGACGTCAAAAAGACGTGGCAATAACGTGATGCAGACACAATTGTCCGACAGATGTCGTTACCCTCTCCCATCCGGACTGTAACCGTCGGCCCCGGAATTACACCGGATCTGCTGACCTTTATCTCTCTTTTCATCAAGATAAAGCGCTCGCGGGCTTTCAGCCAAAGCTGATTTACCGCCGGTGGGGAATTGCGCCCCGCCCTGAGAATAAGCCTTTCAACTATAACGCCGATCGTTTGAGGCGGCAATCATCAATAGCGCAATTGCTTTTGCATTTCCTGCGTTACGGATTTGAGGTTTATCCTTTTCATTTCTGGCATTACACTTAACACTTATTACGTTGGTAAACACGCTGACACAGCTCCCCGTAACCAGGAAATCATCATGATCGACACGAAAAAAATTGAACAACTTGCCCGTCAGGTTCACGAAGCGATGCCTAAAGGTGTTCGTGAGTTTGGTGATGATGTCGAAAAGAAAGTTCGTCAGGTTCTTCAGGCGCAGCTGACCCGGATGGATCTGGTCAACCGTGAAGAGTTTGATGTGCAGACGCAGGTATTACTGCGTACGCGGGAGAAACTGGCGGCGCTGGAGCAGCGTCTGGCCCAGCTGGAAAGTCAGGGTTCATCAGCGGGTACGCCTCCGACGGCAACCGCACCGGCAACACCTGTTGCAGCGGCCACACCATCTGCTTCAGTAGCCACCTCACCCGCTGTTTCACCGCCACCGGTTGCCGATGTCGTGAAACCTGTTCCGGACAACAAGTCAGAATAAGCGTTAAGCGGGAGCCAGGCTCCCGCTTACCCTCTGCGTTAGCTGCCGCGAATGGTTTTGATGATGTTGGTAGTGGAGATACCATCTTCGAAGTTCAGCACCTGCACGTCGCCGCCATTTGCCCAGACTTCTTTACTGCCCGCGATATCTTCCGGCTTGTAATCACCGCCTTTGACCAGCAGGTCAGGCAGAATGCCCGCAATCAGCCTCTGCGGCGTATCCTCTTCAAATACGACCACCCAGTCGACCGCTTCCAGCGCACCCAGCACGATCATCCGGTTTTCCTGCGGATTGACCGGACGGCTTTCACCTTTCAGACGCTTAGTCGACGCATCGCTGTTCACCGCAACGATCAGTCGATCGCCGAGCTTGCGGGCGTTGGCCAGATAAGAGACATGTCCCGCATGCAGAATGTCGAACACGCCGTTAGTCATCACCACTTTTTCGCCACGACGGCGGGCCATCTCAACGGCGGCTTTTAACTGCGCTTCCGTCATGATGCCAAAACCCTGTTCCGGGCGGGCATGAATCGCATTTTCCAGTTCAACGGTGCTGACGGTCGAGGTACCGAGTTTACCCACCACCACGCCCGCTGCCGCGTTGGCCAGGAAACAGGCTTCTTCCAGCGAGTCGCCGGCTGCCAGCGCTGCCGCCAGCACGCCAATCACCGTATCGCCGGCACCGGTGACGTCATAGACTTCCTGCGCCTGGGTTGGCAGATGCAGAGGCGCTTTGCCCGGCTGCAGCAGCGTCATACCGTTTTCGGAACGGGTCACCAGCAGTGCGGAGAGATCAAAATCCGCGATCAGTTGGGTGCCACGCGCCACGATCTCCTCTTCGTTTTTGCATTTGCCGACCACGGCTTCAAATTCGGAGAGGTTCGGCGTCAGCAGCGTCGCGCCACGGTAGCGCGCAAAATCAGTGCCTTTCGGATCGATCAATACCGGCACGCCCGCTTCGCGCGCAAGGGTAATCATGGTCTGCACGCTGGAGAGCGCGCCTTTGGCATAATCGGACAGCACCAGCGCACCCGCTGCGGCCAGTGAATCACGCATTTTCTGATGAATTGGCTCCGGATCGACCTGTTCAAAGCCCTCTTCAAAGTCGAGGCGGATCAGCTGCTGGTTGCGGGAAAGCACGCGCAGTTTGGTAATGGTCGGATGGCTTTTGACCGCCACGAAGTCACAATGAACGTTGACGTCTTTCAGCGTGTTGCTCAACACGCGCGCCGCATCATCTTCGCCGGTCAGGCCGATTAGCCGGGACGCGGCACCGAGTGCTGCAATGTTCATCGCTACGTTTGCCGCGCCGCCAGGGCGCTCTTCAACCGTGTCCACTTTCACCACCGGAACCGGTGCTTCAGGGGAGATACGGCTGGTTGGGCCATACCAGTAACGATCCAACATTACATCGCCAACAACCAGCACTGAGGCTTGGCCGAACGCGGGCAGAGTCACTTTCATTCCAGACACTCCAGACTGCATTAAAAATAGTGCGCGGATGATAGCACAGTTGCGATTTGTGCTATCAGCATCACGCCAGGATAGACGCAGGCGTTATCAGCCAGCGCTGCCAGCTGTTCAGAACCGTCTGCCGCTCCGCTGCGTAAGCCTCTGGCTCAACGTGGCCCGGCAGCTCCTGCAGGGCGCGATGGTGCAGGGCGTCGCGCAGCGTGACATAAGCCTGCGTCAGCGCCTGCGCTTCATCGGCGGGCATTTTATGGTACTTCGCCATCAGCTCGAAAATGCGCACATTGTCAGACCAGCGCGTCAGTTCAGGCTGCTCAGCGGCGTAGCGTAAGACAAGATATTGGGCGATGAATTCAATATCGGTGATGCCTCCCGCATCGGCTTTGATATCCCAGCGACCTTTATGTTTGTTGCTGAGGTGAGCGCGCATCTTTTCACGCATCTCACGCACTTCGGTTTGCAGCGCGTCTGCAGGACGTGGCAGCGACAGAATCGTCTGACGAATCGCGTTGAAACGGTCACCCAGTGCCGCCTCACCAAACACCACGCGCGCCCGGACCAGCGCCTGATGTTCCCATGTCCAGGCTTCACTGCGCTGATACTCTTCAAATGCCTCAAAGGTACTGACCAGCATCCCCGCCGCGCCAGAAGGACGCAGCCGCGCGTCCACTTCGTAGAGAATGCCGGAGGCAGTGCGGGTACTAAAGAGATGCATAATGCGCTGAGCGAGCCGCAGATAGAACTGACGACCATCGATGCTGCGATCCCCTTCGGTCACGGCGTCTGCCGGACAGTCATGCAGGAAGACTAAATCGAGGTCAGAACTGTAACCCAGCTCCCAGCCACCCAGTTTGCCGTAACCCAGCACCGCAAAACCGCGTTCATGTTCATTGCTCAGGTGAGAGGGACGACCGTAGCGCTGCACCATCATGTTCCACGCCTGACGCACCACAGAGTCGATGATTGCTTCCGCCAGCCAGGTGAGATGATCGCTGACTTTCATCACCGGCAGCGTGCCCGCGATGTCAGCAGCAGCGATACGCAGATGCTGCGCCTGCTTAAACTGCCGCACCGCTTCCAGCTGCTGCTCCTCATCCTCAGTGGGGATGCGCAGCAGATACTGCCGCAGCTCGTCACGATAGGCGTCGGTGGCAGTCGGCTGATAGAGCGTGGCGGGATCGAGCAGTTCATCCAGCAACAGGGGGTGACGCGCCAGCTGGCTGGCTACCATCGGTGAGGCCGCACACAGGCGAATCAGGTGACGCAGGGCACCGTGATATTCGGTCAGCAGCTCCAGATAGGTGCTGCGGGTCAGCACGCCGAGCAGCAGTGGCGTCAGACGGCTCAGCGTGACCGCCGCGTCTTCACGCGGGCAGACCTCGCTCAGCAGGCGCGGCATCAGCTGATCCAGCGCCTGACGGCCACGCGGGCCGATGGTGCGCCGGCTGATGTCCTGACGAAACGCCTCCAGCGTCTGATGCAGCGTAAGCCGCTGATCGTCGCTGAGCTGCGGCACCAGCGGAGCCAGTTCACTATCTTCCAGCTGGTCCTGCCACAGCACCTGAAACTCCGCCAGCTCACGCTGATCGCCAATCTCAGGCGTATCTTCCCCAATCAGCTCATCAAAGATTGTCCGTACCGCTGCCATCTGAGCATCAAGTTGGGTCATCAGCGCAGGCCAGTCGGCACAATCCATCGCCCACGCCAGCCGGGCGCGATGCAGCTCATCCTCGGGCAGCGTCTGGGTCTGCTCGTCACCCAGGCTTTGCAGCAGATTCTCCAGCCGCCGCAGGAACAGATAGGCGTCACGCAGCGCATCCACCTGCTCAGCAGGCAGCAGGGCCAGCGTTTTGATCGCCTCAAGCGTCGGCAGCAGCGAACGCAACTGAAGCGAGCGTTCACGTCCGCCGCGAATCAGCTGGAACACCTGCACGATAAACTCGGTTTCACGGATGCCGCCCGCGCCGAGTTTGATATTGTTTTTCAGCCCGCGTCGCCGGACTTCACGGCTGATCATCCCTTTCATGTTACGCAGCGACTGGATCACGCTGAAATCGATGTAACGCCGATATACGAACGGCCGCAGCATCTGCTGCAGCTCCAGGCTCCAGCGGTCGTGGTCATTGCCCATCAGGCGGGCCTTGACCATGGCGTAACGCTCCCAGTCACGTCCCTGCTCCTGGTAGTAATCTTCCAGTGCGGCAAAGCTCATGACCAGCGGACCGCTGTCGCCAAACGGCCGCAGCCGCATATCCACACGGTAGACAAAGCCATCCATGGTGGGTTGATCCAGGACTTTGATCAGCCGCTGGCCCATACGGGTAAAGAACTGAGCATTATCGAGCTCACGCCGTCCGCCGCGCGTGGTGCCGTTTTCTGGCCAGGCGAAAATAAGGTCAATGTCAGAGGAGAAGTTCAGTTCACCGCCACCCAGCTTGCCCATGCCCAGAATCAGCAGCGGCTGAGCGTCGCCATCGGCATTACAGGGCGTACCAAAATCACGGCAGCAATCCTGATATACCCAGTCGCGCGCCCTGCTGACCAGCACCTCAGCTAAGACACTAAGCTGTTGCAGACTCTGTTCAGTCGTGGCGTGTTGCAGAGCCTGCATCCAGGCGATACGCACCAGCATACGGCGGCGAAACAGCCGCAGTTCGCGCATCAGGCTCGCTTCACTGTCAATGCCGCTGAGTACCTCATTTAGCCATACAGCGTAGTGCTGCCACTCATCAGGCTGCAGCGGCTGGTCGAGCATCGTCTGCCACCAGTCGGGATGTTGTTGCAGGTTTTCCAGCACGAAATCGCTGAAAGCCAGCCCGGCGGCCTGCTCCGGGCTAAGCGAAGTCGGCGGAACCCCAAGCTGTCGGGCGGCCTGGTCGGCCTGGTCGCGTAGCAACGCGGGAAGTGCTGCCAACATAACGCCCTCCTTGATGGCGGTACGAATTACCCGTTAGCGGCTAGCGCCGCTGGTGAGCCAGAATGGCTGCTGTTTCAGTGCCTGCGACGTCAGCCAGGCTAATCCGGATGACTGCTTTTCATGAATCGCCGACAGTAGTTGCTGCCAGGGTTCGAGCCAGGCCATCACCGTTTCCACGGGATAGGAACCCGCCAGCAGGTGCACCGTCAGCAGCTGACGCGCCAGACGGGTAGCTTTGTCCTGATACTCATTGGGCTGTTTGACCGTGATGAATGTCTCTCTCAGATCGGCATTGACGCGGCTCAGCATGATGTCGCTGAAACGCTTAAACGAACCCTGCAGCTTGGCTTCTCCTTTGGCATCGATCCACTGACGCCACTGAGACTCCGCCAGCCAGTGGGTCAGCGCCAGCTGCGTTTCAACCGAGAGGGAAGATAAGCAGAACGTCGCCGCCTCCTGCTCTTCGTTTACCAGCGTCTCTTCCAGCGTGGTCAGCTGCTGACGCAGAGCACTGCTGGCTTTGCGTGGCACCAGCGCACCAAACAGGCTGAACGCCTGACGCAACAGATCCAGCGCTTCGCGCACTGCATCCTGCGCCGCCGCGTTGCCGCGCAGCCAGACTTCTTCATGATATTGCCAGTGACGCAGCCCCGCCGACATTGAAGCGACCATGCCCTGCTCAACGGTCGCTTTAGCGCCTGCTTTCAGCAGCGGGAAAGCCTCAATCTGGCGCGGCGGATTACCCTGCGCCAGTTGATAACCGCGGGCGGCTTTGCTCAGGCTGCCCATACGCAGACCGCCCAGCGCCACCAGTTGCTGCGCAAAGGCCAGCAGATCCTGGCGTTCGCCACTTTTCAGCTCCAGTTCGATCTCGCACAGCGGTTCGCTGAGCTCACCCGCCGTGACCGCACCCTGATCAAATGCGACTTCAATTTCACTATTGCCTGTGGTGATCAGCCAGACTTCGCGCTGGAAATGGGTGGTGAATAGCGGCTGTAACCGCTGTTGCAACGCCGCGACATCAGTGCCCTTAGGCCAGATCTCTGCGGGCAGGCGCGCAATATCCAGCACCGGCTCGCTGAGCTCAACGTTATATTCCGGACGCTGATGCAGGCCGCCGAGCGTCTGCCCCGCCGCTTTCAGCGTCATTTCATAACGCTGGTCGACGCCACGGATACGTAATCCCATGTCCCAGCGCCGAAGCTGGTTGTCGTCAGTTTCGAAGTAGATGTTGGTCAGCTCGCGAGCAGCCTGATGCTGATGCGGCAGAGTGGAGAGCAGTTCAGCCAGTTTCCCGGCTGCCTGTGGAGTTGCAATGAACTTTAGTTCGATTTCGATGGTCATAATTTTTTATTCACTACGCCGCTGGCACTTAAGAGGGTTTTTCCTGCATATTTCAGGCGATTATCAGCAGGTTACTCACGCTGCCGCCTGGAGGGCAAGGGGTTTATGAGGCGAAGATTAATGCACAGAAGCCGCGCTGTCTCTGCTTTCTTTGCTCTTTCGCAGACCTTTTCGCACTCTCATGAGACCAGGATAGTTCTCATTCAGATTTATGCGAGGCCTCTCCAGACTGTGCCGGTAAATTTTAAGTCAGACTAAGCCAAACGAAATCGAATGAAAAAAATCACACTCGCTGGACTCACTTTGCTGGCCCTCAGCACCCTTGCACCTGCCCATGCCGACGAAAAACGCTATGTTTCTGATGAACTCTCAACCTGGGTCCGCAGCGGGCCGGGCGATCAGTTCCGCCTGCTCGGTAAGCTGAACGCCGGGGAAGAGGTGCAGCTGCTACAGACTAACAATGACACCCATTATGGCCAGATCCGTGATTCGGAAGGCCGCACCACCTGGATCCCCCTGTCGCAGCTCAGTGCCAATCCGAGCCTGCGTACCCGGGTGCCGCAGCTTGAGCAGCAGGTGAAAGATCTGACGGCCAAGCTGGATAACATCGACAACAGCTGGAATCAGCGTACTGCTGAGATGCAGAACAAAGTCGCCAGCAGCGACGGCGTGATCAACGGGCTGAAAGGCGAGAATCAGAAGCTGAAAAATGAGCTGATCGTCGCCCAGAAGAAAGTCAGCGCCGCTAACGTTCAGCTGGATGACAAGCAGCGCACCATCATCATGCAGTGGTTTATGTATGGCGGAGGCGTGCTGGGTGTTGGCCTGCTGCTGGGACTCTTATTGCCGCACATGCTGCCGCGCCGTAAGAAAAGCGATCGCTGGATGAACTGACCCCCTTCTGTCGGGTTTGAGCAGGGGATCGCAGGATCCCCCTTTTGGCATGTCTGCAATCCGGGGAATCTGTGCAACAATAAAATGAGATGCACCGCTGATTTCAGGCGCGGGATACGCCCGGCGTGCAGGTCATTTCTTTTTCTCTGGAGTTTTGCGTGAAGACGTTTCTTGTTGGCGGTGCGGTGCGTGATGCGCTGCTGAATCTGCCGGTTACAGACAAAGATTGGGTGGTAACAGGCTCCACGCCCGAAGTCATGCTTGAGCAGGGTTATCAACAGGTCGGTCGCGATTTTCCCGTTTTCCTGCATCCCGTCAGTCGCGAAGAGTATGCGCTGGCCCGGACCGAGCGGAAAAACGGGAAAGGCTACACCGGCTTTGTCACCTGGTCTGCGCCCGACGTGACGCTGGAGCAGGACTTACAGCGCCGCGATCTGACCATCAATGCTATTGCGCAGGATGAAAACGGCGAGCTGGTTGATCCCTACAACGGCCAGCGTGATATTGCCCAGCGCCTGCTGCGTCATGTCTCGGAAGCCTTCAGTGAAGATCCGCTGCGGGTATTGCGCGTTGCGCGCTTTGCTGCGCGTTTTGCCCATCTCAACTTTCGTATTGCTCCCGAAACCCAGCAGCTGATGCAGCAGATGGCCGAAAGCGGTGAGCTGTCGAATCTCACTGCCGAACGGGTGTGGAAAGAGACGGAAAAAGCGCTGAGTTCACGCAATCCGCAGGTCTATTTTCAGGTTCTGCGAGACTGCGGTGCGCTGCAGGTACTGTTTCCTGAGCTGGATAATCTGTTTGGTATTCCTGCACCGATTAAGTGGCACCCGGAGATCGACACTGGCGTTCACACGCTGATGACACTGGCGATGGCCGCCGCGCTCTCCAGTGAGATCGATGTGCGCTTCGCCACACTGTTTCATGACGTCGGTAAAGCGCTGACGCCGCCTGAGCTGTGGCCGAGCCACCACGGTCATGGTCTGGCAGGCGTTCCGCTGGTCGAGGCGCTGTGCCAGCGGCTGCGGGTGCCCAACGCAATTCGCGATCTGGCGCTGATCGTGACCGAGTTTCACGACATTGTGCACACCATTGAGCGGCAATCTGCGGCGTCACTGGTAGCGCTGTTCGACCGCATCGATGCCTGGCGTAAGCCGCAGCGCGTTGAGCAGATGGCGCTGACCAGCGAAGCGGATGCGCGCGGGCGAGCCGGGCTGGAGAGTATGCCTTATCCGCAGGGCGACTATCTGCGTCGTGCTTTTGCGCTGGCGCAGGCGGTGCCGACCAAAGCGGTCATCGAAGCGGGATTCAAAGGAATGGAAGTGCGGGAAGAGATGACGCGACGACGCATTGCCGCCGTCGCGCAGGGTCTGGCGATCGGGCAGCCTGACTAGCAGGCTGCCACGGGTTTACATGAAGATCATGTAAACCGCTGCCGCCACGATAAAGCGGTAAATGGCGAACGAGACAAACGAGATGCGTTTGATCAGCTCAAGGAAAGCTTTAATCGCAATCAGCGCCACGATAAATGCCGTTACGAAGCCCACGGCGAACATCGGAAAGTCTGCCATGGTCAGGAAGCCGATGCTCTTGTACATGTCCAGTACGGTCGCACCCATCATCATTGGCACCGCCAGGATGAAGGAGAACTCTGACGCGGCATAGCGGCTCACACCCATCAGCATTCCGCCGGAGATGGTTGCACCGGAACGTGAGAAGCCCGGCCACAGCGCTAAGCACTGGAAGCAGCCAATCATGAAGGCCTGACGATAGGTAATATCATCGACGCCGACGGCTTTCGGCTGTTTTGGCTTAAGATACTCTGCGGCCAGCAGCAGCACACCCCCCACCACCAGCGCGTACATCACGTTGATCGGATTGAACAGCGTTTTGATCTGATCGTGCAGCACCAGACCCACTACCACAGCCGGAACCATACCCAGCAGGATATGGATCAGCGACAGGCGCCCGGTGCCGACACCTTCATGTTTGACTTCGCCAAAGTGAATGCCGATCAGGCCAAACAGACGGCGCCAGAACATCACTACTACAGCCAGAATCGATCCTAACTGGATCACAACTTCAAAGGTCTCGGCTTTTTCACCTTCAAAGCCCAGCAGGTGACCCACTATAATCATGTGCCCTGTGGAAGAGACCGGTAAAAATTCGGTCAGCCCTTCCACAACGCCCAGGATTGCAGCTACCCAAAGCTGATGAATATCTGCCATCAAATGTTCCCTCTATCCGTTTCAAAACCATTAAAAAGGCGGTAGCGCGTTGCTATCGCCTGAAATCATGCCGCAATTAGCCTGAATTAAACCTTAAGGTCCGCTCCGTTTCGCCTGCTGTAACGAAACGGTTCACGCTATGACAGACAGTAATTTGGTTTGGTTTCATTGTGATGGCAATCACATCGTATTTATTTAGGAATAGTCCCGCGCTCAATTCGCACGCCAACCTGCGCCGCCTGGGCTACAGCGCCCGGTTTGCTTACCTTTATGCGTACGCCAGGCGAATTGAAACGGTTCATCAACAGATCCGCGATTTCTTCAGCTACCCGCTCAACCAGGGCAAAACGCCCCCCGTTCAGATGGGTCAGAATCGCCGAGGAGACATCGGCATAGCTGAGACAATCTTTAACATCGTCGCTGCTGGCCGCCAGACGGTTATCCCAGGCCATTTCGACATCGAGCACCAGCTTCTGCTGTATACCCTGTTCCCAGTCGTAAACGCCAATGGTGGTGAACACCGTGAGTTGTTCTATAAATACGATATCCATGATGAGGGTCTCTGTTTTTGGCTAAGCCGGATACCACTTCCGGCGGATTATGCGTATTATCCACGGTTGATGAGATCAAAACGACCCTAAAGGGAACGGTACGGTGTTATGAGTGCTTTCGCGCTTGGTATGATTATTTTCGCGTATCTTTGCGGTTCGATTTCCAGTGCGATTCTGGTTTGCAAACTCGCTGGCCTGCCCGATCCCCGCACACACGGTTCCGGTAATCCGGGTGCCACCAACGTACTGCGTCTGGGCGGTAAAGCCGCAGCAGCAACCGTATTAGTGTTTGATGTGCTGAAGGGGATGGTGCCGGTCTGGCTGGCTTATCTGATGCACGTGACGCCGCTCTATCTTGGCCTGACCGCCATTGCCGCCTGTCTCGGACATATCTATCCGGTGTTCTTTCACTTCCGCGGAGGCAAAGGTGTGGCGACGGCATTTGGCGCGATTGCGCCGATTGGCTGGGACTTAACCGGGCTGGTCACCGGCACCTGGCTGCTCACGGTTTTACTCAGTGGCTATTCCTCGCTGGGGGCGATTGTCAGTGCACTGATCGCGCCATTCTATGTCTGGTGGTTCAAACCGCAGTTTACCTTTCCGGTGTCCATGCTCTCCTGTCTGATCCTGCTGCGTCATCACGATAATATTCAGCGGCTGTGGCGCGGTCAGGAAGGCAAAATCTGGAAGCGCAAAAAGAAATCTCAGCCATAAAAAAAGCCGGCAAGCCGGCTTTTTTTACGTCAGATGGCGGGCAACTCCGCCAGCGGCCAGCGCGGTCGCACGCTGACACTCAACTCGCCCCGCGTCCCGCCTTTTAACCGCACCATGCCCGCGTACGCGATCATCGCACCGTTGTCGGTACAGAACTCCGGGCGGGCGTAAAACACTTCGCCCCCGCGCTTTTGCATCATGACCGCCATCTGCTCGCGCAGTGTGCGGTTAGCGCTGACGCCACCGGCAATGACCAGACGCTTAAAGCCGGTCTGATCCAGCGCGCGCTTACATTTGATCGACAGCGTATCCACCACCGCATCTTCAAAGGCGCGGGCGATGTCAGCACGGGTCTGCGCATCATCAGGATTAGCGCGAATCGTATTCGCGGCAAAGGTTTTCAGGCCGGAGAAGCTGAAGTCCAGGCCCGGACGATCGGTCATCGGCCGCGGGAAGGTGAAACGCCCTGCCGTACCCTGCTGCGCCATCTTCGACAGCATCGGCCCGCCCGGATAATCCAGACCCAGCAGCTTCGCCGTCTTATCAAAGGCTTCGCCCGCTGCATCATCGATCGATTCACCCAGCAATTCATATTCACCGACGCCAGTGACACTAATCAGCTGGGTATGTCCGCCGGAGACCAGCAGTGCGACAAACGGAAATTCCGGTGGATTCTCTTCCAGCATCGGTGCCAGCAGGTGGCCTTCCATATGATGAACCGGCACGGCAGGCACTTTCCACGCAAACGCCAGCGCGCGGCCAATGGTGGCGCCGACCAGCAGCGCACCCACCAGTCCGGGACCGGCTGTGTAAGCCACGGCATCAATCTGTTGCGGTTCAAGCCCCGCCTCTTTCAGCGCCGCCTGAATCAGCGGCACGGTTTTACGCACGTGATCGCGTGAGGCCAGTTCCGGCACCACTCCGCCATAATCGGCGTGCAGTTTTACCTGGCTGTAGAGCTGGTTAGCCAGTAATCCAGCCTCGTCATCATAGATTGCGATGCCGGTTTCATCGCACGACGTTTCAATACCCAGAATTCGCATTGCATCACCTCATTCTTGCGGCGCGCAGTTTATCACAGCAATGTGATGTGCAGCGCGGGCATCCCGCGTAAAAAGTCATTTTCTGTCGGCTAAAGAGTGCGCTATACTCCCGCCCCTGGAAAAACCGGCAGCCGCACAGGCAAACGCTCCTGTTGGTTTCAAATTATCCATGGTGCTTTACAAACCAACATGAGTTGGAGTAAAATGCTGCACCATTTTGAAATGTGCTGGCGCCGCAGTCAGCAGCAAAACCGAATTTTATCGAGGTGAGAGTTACATGCCGGTAATTAAAGTACGTGAAAACGAGCCATTTGACGTAGCACTGCGTCGCTTCAAGCGTTCATGCGAGAAAGCAGGCGTTCTGGCTGAAGTTCGTCGTCGTGAGTTCTATGAAAAACCGACTACCGAACGTAAGCGCGCTAAAGCGTCAGCAGTTAAGCGTCACGCCAAGAAACTGGCTCGCGAAAACGCACGCCGTACTCGTCTGTACTAAGTCGTTCCGGAGGTCCGCCTCCACCGCGTGATTCACGCAGACAGAGTCAAGTAAAAGGCCGTGCTTTCCGAAAGGAAGCGCGGCTTGTTGCCGTTTATGAGCTGAAAATCTGGGGCGTATGGCTGGACGAATTCCACGCGTATTTATCAATGATTTACTTGCCCGCACGGATATCGTGGATCTTATCGATGCCCGCGTTAAGCTGAAAAAGCAGGGTAAGAATTTCCATGCGTGCTGTCCTTTCCATAATGAAAAAACGCCCTCTTTCACCGTAAACGGCGAAAAGCAGTTCTATCACTGTTTCGGCTGTGGTGCACACGGCAACGCTATCGACTTTTTAATGAACTTTGATCGTCTGGAGTTTGTTGAAAGTATTGAAGAGTTGGCCACTTCTCACGGTTTAGACGTGCCTTACGAAGCAGGCAGCGGGCCCAGCCAGATGGAACGCCATCAGCGCCAGAGCCTGTATCAGCTGATGGAGAACCTGAACGGTTTTTATCAGCAGGGTCTGCAGCAATCCAGTGCGCAGCCAGCACGCGACTATCTTGATCGTCGTGGTCTGAGCGCCGACATCATCAATCATTTCGCTATAGGTTATGCGCCAGCCGGCTGGGACAACGTTCTCAAACGTTTTGGCAAGCAATCGGAAGACCGCGAATCGTTGATGGAAGCGGGCATGCTGGTCAGCAATGACAAAGGCCGTACCTATGACCGGTTTCGCGACCGCGTCATGTTTCCGATCCGCGATAAACGCGGACGCGTCATCGGTTTTGGTGGTCGCGTACTGGGTAACGATACGCCGAAGTATCTGAACTCACCGGAAACCCCTATTTTCCATAAAGGCCGCCAGCTTTATGGCCTGTATGAAGCAGTTAAGAACCATCCTGAACCCGCCCGCCTGTTAGTGGTCGAGGGATACATGGACGTGGTTGCGCTGGCGCAGTACGGCATCGATTATGCTGTTGCGTCGTTAGGCACCTCCACCACGGCTGAACACATTCAGTTGCTGTTTCGCAGTACCGACACCGTGATCTGCTGTTACGACGGCGACAGGGCGGGTCGTGAAGCAGCATGGCGCGCGCTTGAGACCGCATTGCCCTACATGAATGATGGTCGTCAGCTACGCTTTATGTTTTTACCCGATGGTGAAGACCCGGATACGCTGGTACGTAAAGAGGGTAAAGCCGCCTTCGAAGCGAGGATGGAGCAGGCGATGCCGCTCTCTTCGTTTTTGTTTGATAGCCTGCTGCCGCAGGTTGACCTGAGCTCACGCGACGGAAAAGCGCGTCTGAGCACGCTGGCTTTACCGCTGATTACGCAGATCCCCGGTGAGACCTTACGTATTTATATGCGTCAGGAGCTGGGGAACAAGCTCGGTATTCTTGACGACAATCAGCTTGAAAAGCTGATGCCAAAGCTGGCCGCAAGCGGAACGGCGCCGGTTGCGCCACCGCTGAAACGGACCACCATGCGTGTGCTGGTAGCATTGCTTATTCAGAACCCGCAGCTGGCGACACTGGTGCCTTCGCTTGATGGGCTGTCTGAGTCAAAAATGCCGGGTTTACCGCTATTTGTTGAGTTAGTGGGTCGTTGTACTGAGAATCCTGGATTGACCACCGGACAGCTACTAGAGTTATATCGCGGAACAAATTTTAGTCAGACGCTTGAAACGCTGGCGATCTGGAACCACATGATAGTAGATGAAGAAGCCGAAGCGGTGTTTCAGGACTCGCTGGCCAGCATCTACGATTCTGCTCTTGAAGAGCGCCTGGAGTTTTTAATTGCGCGTGAGCGCACCCAGGGACTAAGCGCCGATGAGCGCCGTGAACTCTGGACACTCAGTCAGGCGTTTGCCAGGAAATAATTTAGCACGCTGCCCGTTCTGACGAAGGGCGGCGTGGCTGTTTTAAGGCCGGGAGCGTTAAGCCAGTCTGGTTACCGCCAGCGCACAGCTCCCGGAGCGTACTGAAGTACGTGAGGAGAGCGAGCACTGCCGGGAAGCAGAATGGCGAGTAAGCCAGGCCGTCAGCACAGGAATTAAGGGCCGTCGGCGGCGAAGCCAGTCTGGTTACCGCCAGCGCACAGCTCCCGGAGCGTACTGAAGTACGTGAGGAGAGCGAGCACTGCCGGGAAGCAGAATGGCGAGTAAGCCAGGCCTGTACCACCAAAAATTTATACAAGCGGCTTAAGTGCCGATTACTGTTGGGCAAAGCCCACGCCGCGACGAAGGCAGCGGCAAGAATTAAACGCCTTCACTGCTATTGTTGGCGCGCTGCCGACCGACACCAATCTAATTTAACAGAAGTGTGGATACCGTCTTATGGAGCAAAACCCGCAGTCACAGCTCAAGCTTCTTGTCACCCGTGGTAAGGAGCAAGGCTATCTGACCTATGCTGAGGTCAATGACCATCTGCCGGAAGATATCGTCGACTCAGATCAGATCGAAGACATCATCCAGATGATTAACGACATGGGTATTCAGGTGGTTGAAGAAGCCCCGGATGCCGACGATCTGATGCTGAATGAAAACAGCTCCGATACTGACGAAGATGCCGCGGAAGCTGCCGCTCAGGTGTTATCCAGCGTTGAATCTGAAATCGGGCGCACCACTGACCCGGTTCGCATGTATATGCGTGAAATGGGTACCGTGGAACTGCTGACGCGCGAAGGCGAAATCGACATCGCCAAGCGTATTGAAGACGGTATCAACCAGGTTCAGTGTTCTGTAGCCGAATACCCTGAAGCGATTACTTATCTTCTGGATCAATACGACAAAGTTGAAGCAGGTGAATCACGCCTCTCCGATCTGATCACGGGTTTCGTCGATCCTAACGCAGAAGAAGATCTGGCCCCGACGGCAACGCACGTGGGTTCTGAACTTTCTGAAGCCGATCGTAACGACGACGATGAAGAAGATGAAGAGGATGATGACAGCTCCGACGACGATAACTCTATCGACCCGGAACTGGCGCGCGAGAAGTTTTCTGACCTGCGTAAGCAGTATGAAACCACCCGCGACGTGATTAAAAGCAAAGGTCGCAGTCATGCTGCCGCCGTTGCCGAAATCCAGAACCTCTCCGACGTCTTCAAGCAGTTCCGCCTGGTACCGAAGCAGTTCGATTACCTGGTAGGCAGCATGCGCACCATGATGGAACGTGTCCGTACCCAGGAACGTCTGATCATGAAGCTCTGTATTGAGCTGTGCAAAATGCCAAAGAAAAATTTCATCACGCTGTTTACCGGTAATGAAACTAATGAAAGCTGGTTCAAAGCCGCACTGGCAATGAACAAGCCGTGGTCTGAGAAGCTGCTGGAAGTGCAGGATGACGTGATGCGTTCCCTGCAGAAACTGGCACAGGTTGAAGAAGAGACCGGCCTGACCATTGAGCAGGTTAAAGACATTAACCGTCGCATGTCGATCGGTGAAGCCAAAGCGCGTCGCGCGAAGAAAGAGATGGTGGAAGCGAACCTGCGTCTGGTTATTTCGATTGCCAAAAAATATACCAACCGCGGTCTGCAGTTCCTCGACCTGATTCAGGAAGGTAATATCGGCCTGATGAAAGCGGTAGATAAGTTTGAATATCGCCGTGGTTACAAGTTCTCGACCTATGCGACCTGGTGGATCCGTCAGGCTATCACCCGCTCTATCGCTGACCAGGCGCGTACCATCCGTATTCCGGTGCATATGATTGAGACCATCAACAAGCTCAACCGTATTTCGCGCCAGATGCTGCAGGAGATGGGCCGCGAACCGACGCCGGAAGAGCTGGCTGAGCGTATGCTGATGCCGGAAGATAAAATCCGCAAAGTGCTGAAAATCGCTAAAGAGCCGATCTCGATGGAGACGCCGATTGGTGATGATGAAGATTCACATCTGGGCGATTTTATTGAAGACACCACGCTGGAGCTGCCGCTGGATTCTGCTACCTCAGAGAGCCTGCGTTCTGCTACTCACGACGTGCTGGCTGGCCTGACCGCGCGTGAAGCGAAAGTACTGCGCATGCGTTTCGGTATCGATATGAACACGGACCATACGCTGGAAGAAGTGGGCAAACAGTTTGATGTTACGCGTGAGCGTATTCGTCAGATTGAAGCGAAAGCCCTGCGTAAACTGCGCCATCCGAGCCGTTCGGAAGTGCTGCGTAGCTTCCTCGACGATTAAGTCCGACAAAAACCCCGGTTCGCCGGGGTTTTTTATGCCTGCCTTTTACCATTTCCTCCCCTGCCCTGCCCCACTTCAATGACTCTCCGGATGCAGCTCCAGCCAGAGCTGACGATACGCTTCTACCATCTCATCCAGCGATGCGCGATTTAGTCCACTCGGATTCGGCAATACCCACACCTGCGTTTTTCCCATACAGATTGGCTGCTTGCCCCATTCAACCTTGCTCTGCTTAAAGGCGCGACGAAAAGCATCTTTACCCAGAATCGCGAGCGCAGCGGGCTGATAATCCAGCACCTTTTGCATCAGACGCTTACCGCCATCGCGCAACTCATCAGGCGCTAACTCATTCGCCTGGACTGTAGGTCGTTCAACCAGCATGGTGATGCCGCAGCCGGTTTCTGTCAGACGCTGCTCCTCTTCCGGTTTCAGCTGCTGTTGGGTGAATCCTGCCAGATGAATCACCTTCCAGAACCGGTTACCGGGATGCGCGAAATGGAACCCCTGATGGGCAGTTGACTGACCTGGATTGATGCCGCAGAACAGCACATCAAGACCGGAGCTGATGATGTCGCGGATAGCGTGTTCACTCATGCCGCCACCTTCAGCGTGCGCTGCTTCAGCGCATCGCGGCTGCGTTGCAGCATCTGGCTGGCCTGCTCTGCATCCGGACAGGCGCGCGCCAGCGCCAGCGCGCCAACCATCTCTGTCAGCATGCTGGAGGCCAGCGCTTCCGCATCCGGCAATCTCAGCTCACCCAGCATCCGCGTCAGACCGGCATGCATCGCATTAAAGCCCTGGGCGAAGATCTGCCGTGTCGGCTGTGGAAGATGGGCCACTTCGCTCACCAGCGCCGCCATCGGACAGCCCTGAGCCGGCGCATTGCGATGCGCCTCGGAAAGATAGTTATCAATAAAATCCGCCAGCTGCTGCGCAGGCTTTGTCACCGACTCAGCGGGCTTGAAGGTATCGGCTTCAGCAAACATATGCTTCAGCACCTCCTCGACCAACTCCTCACGTGACGCAAAATGTGCATAAAAACCGCCGTGTGTCAGACCGACCCGCTTCATCAACGCCGCCACACCAATTCCTTCAGTGCCGGTTTCACGCATCACACGCGCCGCCTCATCAAGTATACGCCGCCGCGTTTGTGCTTTGCTGCCCTGCTTTTCCATCTCATCTCCTGCGGTGTCTGCTACGTAGCATCTGGCTATTATAGTAATTATTACGCTCATCATATTCCAGCTTGACGAATCATATGATGATCGTCATATTAACGATCATTATGACGACCATCATACGAGGAAGCAAACATGTCACAATCAGGCACAGCTTTAATCACCGGCGCATCCAGCGGTATCGGTGCAACTTACGCAAAACGACTGGCAGCACGCGGTTATGATCTGATCCTGGTCGCACGGGATCAGGCACGACTCACCACACTGGCTGAGGCGCTGACGCAGCAGCACGACATTCGCGTAACCGTAATGAAGGCTGACTTAACGCATGAGCAGGACCTGCAGCGCGTGGAGTCGGAGCTGTCAAACAACGCTCAGATTACACTGCTGCTAAACAACGCAGGCATGGGTGTCGAAGGCGAGTTTCTGGAGGCGGATATCACACGCATCAACAGCATGCTGGCGTTAAATATTCTGGCACCGACACGTCTGGCACAGGCGGCTGGCCGGGCATTTAAAGCACGCGGTCACGGCACCATTATCAATATCGCCTCGGTACTGTCGCTGGTGCATGAGATGTTCAATGGTGCCTATAACGCCACTAAGTCTTATGTGCTGACCCTGACGCGTGCCATGCAGCGTGAACTCGCGGAGAGCGGTGTGCAGGTACAGGCGGTGTTACCCGGCGCAACCCGTACAGAGATTTTTGATCGCGCAGGCCAGTCTATTAATGAAATCCCGGCTGAAATGCTGATGGACGTCGATGAGATGGTGGACGCCGCGCTGGCCGGACTCGACAGCAAGGAGACGGTCACCATTCCTGCGCTGGAAGATCTGCAGATGTGGCACGACTACGATCAGGCACGTGGCGCGATGGTCCCTCACCTTTCTCGTGATAAATCGGCATCCCGCTATCGTCAGAGCTGAGTCAGCCATTAGCCATAATGACTGAAGTCCGGTTTCGCTAAAGGCACGGAGAAGCATTTTCCGTGCCTGTTTGCGACTTCGGGATCGCTGTTCTCCAGATTTGCTATAGAAATCAGCAGGTAAATCGCTGCTGCTTATTTCAGCAACCAGTGGCTGAGTGCTGGATCGCCCTGAAGAGATACTTTATAATCCCCGCTCCGCTGGCCCCTTAGCTCAGTGGTTAGAGCAGGCGACTCATAATCGCTTGGTCGCTGGTTCAAACCCAGCAGGGGCCACCAAATTTATTATATGAAGACATATGCTTAAGCCGCTCATTGAAGCGGTTTTTTTGTGTCTGGCTTTTCGAGTGGCGGTAAAGTGGCGGCACATTTTCACCGCTACCGCCTCCCCCCGACTGATTATCCTGAGCAGCCCGAATGAAGGCCGTGAATAGCAGAGCCTTCTGCAAGCCTTTATCCTCAATGACAGGGCTGGCGCCACACCGCAGAATCGGCAGACGGTTTCAAAATCCACGACGCATCAATAATGGCTGAGGCCAGGAACAGGGGACCTGGTTTCTCCCCTGTAACTAACCCTAAACGCCTCTCATAAATCCGGCCCATTAAATATTAGCTTCATGTTAAAGTCATTGGCATTGCCTGACCTGAAGACGAGAGCAACATAACCATGCATCCGATTTTCGAAATACTCTCAGAGTTATTTAGCGCGTGGCCTGCCACGTCAGGGAAGCAAAAAGAGAGAAAGCCAGTCAGGGATAGAAGAAAGGTCTCACGTCTTGACTACAAACCTTTATGCAAGATAACGACCGACCCAAAAAGAAATGAGGTACCGCATAAAGATGAAAGCAACTGAGAAAACGTACTCTTCTTCCTATCTGCTGGTGTGAACACAAGCGAGGCAGGCAGAAGTCATCTTCCACACTGACGTTGCACCTTAGCTCACAGTTTCATCCTCTCAAGCGGCATCGCGAATCGTCAGTCATTGTCCTGAATGTGGCGTCATCGCCACATTCAGGACACTATCCCGAAAGCGCCCACGACATCGTACTGAGCGAGGTGCAACAACGGGCTGCACTATCCTCCAGCCCTACCCGGCGATATCCCACATTGCCCTCTGCCCAATCGTCAGATTTAGTCATCTCTCATCCTTTCTGATCTGCAACCGCTCTTCCTCCAAAGTAATCCCTGCGACCTGTCTACACCGTGTGGAAGAAAGGATGGCTGCGATTAAAACAGTCTGAGGACGCAATTCCTGTCGCCAGCATTTAGATTTCAGGTAATTTAACCCGCGCAACCCCCATGCTATCTTGTGGTTTTGATTTTTTCAGTGGGCAAAACAGATGACAAAGTTGCGGGTAGGGATCGTGTTTGGCGGGAAATCGGCTGAGCATGAGGTGTCGTTGCAGTCGGCCAAAAATATCCTTGAGGCGATCGACAAGACGAGGTTTGACGTGGTGTTGCTGGGCATCGACAAACAGGGACACTGGCGTCTTAATGATGCGTCGAACTTCTTACTTAACGCTGAAAATCCGGCGCTGATCGCGCTGAATCACGCCGCTGAAGATGTGGCGCTGGTACCAGGTACGACGCAGCAGCAAATCATCACCCGCCACAACGCCCATCCGCTGTCGCAGATCGACGTCATCTTCCCTATCGTGCACGGTACGCTGGGTGAAGATGGCTCACTTCAGGGCCTGCTGCGTATGGCCTCGCTACCCTTCGTTGGTTCCGACGTGCTGGGTTCGGCGGTCAGCATGGATAAAGATTTCACCAAGCGCCTGTTACGCGATGCCGGTCTCAACGTCGCGCCATGGCTGAGCGTCACTCAGGCACAACGCGCCCATCTGGATCCAGAGGCCGTGATTGCCCGCTTTGGACTGCCGCTATTTATCAAACCCGCCAACCAGGGTTCTTCAGTGGGCGTCAGTAAAGTGGATAGCATTGAAGAATTTGATGCTGCGCTGGCGCTGGCCTTCTCCTTTGACCGTAAGGTGCTGATTGAACAGGGCATCAAAGGTCGGGAAATTGAGTGTGCCGTGCTGGGCAACGATGCGCCGGAAGCCAGTCCCTGCGGAGAAGTGGTGGTGCATGACGCCTTCTACTCTTATGACACCAAATATATCTCTGAGAGCGGTGCGCAGACGGTGGTCCCGGCGGCTATTGCAGCGGAAACCAGCGAGGCCATTCGTGAGGTTGCCATTAAAGCTTTCTCCGCGCTGGAGTGCTTTGGCATGGCGCGCGTGGATGTATTCCTGACCGACGATGGTGAGATTATCGTTAATGAAGTCAATACCCTGCCGGGCTTCACCAATATCAGCATGTACCCGAAACTCTGGCAGGCGGCCGGACTGAGCTATCAGGATCTGATCAGCCGTCTGATCGACCTGGCGATTGAACGCCACCAGCAGGGCAGCACCCTGAAAAGTAGCGTCAGCTGACCGAACCGAATCCGGTGACGTGGCGTTATGCCACGTCGCTGGTAATGGCGCGATAGTTAACCGGCGAAGTCTGATTACGGCCATTGCGCTTTGACAGATAGAGATTCTTATCCGCCGCGGAGATGAGCCAGTTGATCACGCGGTGCCATTCCGTCGCCTCATCGGCACTGCCATGGGCCAGCCCCAGGCTGACGGTGACCGTGGCGGTACTGCCCTGCAGCCAGAACTTCTCTTTCGCCATCTTCTGTCGGATGCTTTCGGCAAGGAAATAAAGCTTTTCAGGGTTCTGATCGAACAGCACCACCACAAATTCCTCTCCGCCAAAGCGACAGATACGCCCCGCTTTACCCACTACCCGCTGCATCCGGCGGGCGATCTCTTCCAGCACGCTGTCACCTGCATCGTGACCAAAATTGTCATTGATAGCTTTGAAGTAATCGACATCCAGCAGGATCACGCCCACTCTCCGATCCGGGAAAATCGGCTCCGCACGCAGGCTTTCATATAAACCGGAACGTGACAGCAGGCGGGTCAGGAAATCGTAATTCGCGCGCAGCGCCAGACGCTGATTAAGCTGGCGGATTGCATCCATGCTTGCGGCCACGATCAGCGGACTGATCGCGATGGTTGCCACGCCCAGCCGCGCAGAGGTCAGATGGCTAATCGGCAACAGATTATCGTCGCCCTGAATGTTCATCACACCATGAGAGACCAGAATGATTTCGGTAATGCCGGTCAGCAGGATCACCAGGCTGGTCAGCGGCATCGGCAACACAATGGCGCACCAGACCAGCGCCGGAACCGGCAGCGTCAAACTGCCCGCGCCGCCCATCATCGCGCCGATCATCAGCGAAACCATCACAGCGATGACCGGTGCCAGCTTGCGGATTTGCAGAAACTGGCGGGGCGACAGCGACGACCAGTCGCGCGTCAGCAAAAAGGGCAGCAGCATCAGCCCGGTTGAGAACTGCTCGCTGAACCAGTCACCCCATGCCACCGCCAGTCCGGCATTAAAATCAGCCTGCTGTGCCAGTGCTCCCCAGCTGGCACAGGCCAGCGCGGCCAGCAGACAGGCCGGAAAAATACGCAGCACACTGGTAATACGCTCGCTGCCGGAGTCGTGCTGAAGATGCTTTACCAGCAGCGTGGCAGCCACCAGCACAAACAGAAGATTCGCCAGGTTGAGGGTAAATGCAGAGAGCGCCCAGCCAGAAAATACGGTGTCGTTAAACACCATCGCGGCAAAAATGGCCAAATAAGAGCGGGTCTGATGCAGAAAAGGATTACGGACGATAACGCCAGTGACGATCGCGTTGACCGGCCAGAACAGAGACAGCTCCTGGGGGAAACGCAGGTGTCCGCCGATAAAGCAAAACAGCAGCGTGATCAAAAACAGCAAAAATGCGTTCTTCTTAGCGTTGTGCTCTTCAAACAGCTGTATGCGCATACATCCGGACCTTGTCGCAGAGAGGCTGGCTGTCCACGCCAGCCTGAACAGGCGCGTGGTGTCAGAATGATTAAATCCTGAATACCCTCAATGTCATCCGGCGATAAAGCCTCATTTCACGGGCTGATTCAGGAAAGTTATCCTGCAGAGGTTAAACCCATCAGATGACAGCAGAAATTAGGAACTTATTATGCCTCGCAAATAAAAAAATCGGATATCCGAGATATCCGATTTTTGCCTTTTAAACGACTTTACCGTTGCGCTAAGCGCTATTTTACCGCGACCGGCCACTGACTCAGGCGGATGCCACGTTTGTCGGCGTTATCACCAAAATCTTTCAGCACCGCTTTAACGTCCGGATCGATATACTCCGCATTGTCGTTATCAACAATGACGACGCTGTTCTCCGGGATCTCATCCAGCAATCCCTGCAGCTTTGGATTGTGCATAAAGGTCAGGTTCTGTTGGAAACGCAGCACGTAGTGGTCGTCATAGCGGGTAAGCTGCAGCGCGTTACGATGGCTCTTATAGATGCTGTAGAGGATTTGCGTGGCGATGCCGATGCCGATACCGACCAGCATACCCAGCGTGATAATGCCGACGATGGTGGCCAGAAACGGCACGTACTGCTGTGCCCCCATCCGGAACTGCTCAACAAACAGTTTGGGTGTCGCCAGTTTATAACCGGTATAGAGCAGCACGGCAGCCAGGCTGGCCAGCGGAATGGCATTCAGCATCTCACTGAACCACATGCCGCAAATCAGCAGCAGCACGCCGTGAATGAAGATCGAGAGCTTCGTCTGCGCGCCCGCACTGACGTTGACTGAGCTGCGCACAATCACTGCCGTTATCGGCATCGCCCCAAGAAAACCGGCCGCCAGATTACCGATACCCTGCGCGAACATCTCTTTGTTGGGCGATGGCGCGGGTGTCTGAGGACGCAATTTTTTCAGCGCCTCCTGACTCAGCAGGGTCTCCAGACTGGCGACCAGTGCCAGCGTCACCGCAACCACCCAGACCTGCGGATTCTGCCAGGCCATCCAGTCGGGCGTTTCCAGTTCAGCCACCAGCGCAGAGACGCTGTCAAAAGCGGGTAAAGAGATGCGCGCCAGCCCCTGGGTCATCTCAGGAAAAAGTCGTCCTCCCACCACGGTAGCCAGGCAACCGATCAGCACCGCAATCAGCGGGCCGGGGATCCAGGCGAGCGCTTTGATCCGTTTCACCGGCGCGGTCGTCCAGAGACACAAAATGGCCAGACCGACACCCGCTACCATGATTGCGGGCAGCGAGAAAGTCATCTGGCCGGTCACCAGTGACACAAGTTCTGCATCACCAGCGGCACCCAGCGCTACCGGGATCTGCTGCATAATCAGCAGCAGGCCAATCGCCGCCAGCATCCCTTTGATGACGCTACCTGGCACCAGCGAAATAAACCGCCCGGCGCGCAGCAGACCAAACACGCATTGCAGTGCCCCGGCAATAATCAGCGCAGTGAGAAAGGCGGAGAAACTGCCCAGTGAGGCCATTGAGGCGACGACGATGGTGACCAGGCCCGCCGCCGGGCCACTCACGGCAAACCGGGATGGGCTCAGCGACGTCACCACCAGACCGCCAATCACACCGGTAAGGAGACCGGCAAACGGGGGTAATCCGCTGGCCTGAGCGATGCCAAGGCAGAGCGGTAAGGCGACCAGGAAAACCACCAGACCCGCAGGAATATCGCGACGCAGGGTATCGAGGTTCATAATGAAGGCTCCTCTGCAGATTGATGAATCAGCTCTTTGAGATGACCGGAGCGCAGGTCGTAAACACAACCAAACACCTCCAGTTCCTGGCCCGATTGCCAGATTTGCCTGACCGGTTCAGATTTCACCAGTCTGGCGAATTGCGCCTTAACATTGGCCTCAACCAGCCGATCGAGCTGTTCGCCCGGCGGTGCGTCTGAGGAAGGCATTTCTGCCAGGCCATGCTGAATATCATCACGCAGGGTCTGAATGCGTCTCGCCAGTGCGCTCTCCTGCCCGTCCAGTACGCTGCCCGGCAGATTTTGTGCGGCTTCTACACCGCCGCAGCCATAGTGACCGCTTAATACAATGCGTTTAACGCCGAGAAAGAAGAGTGCGTATTGCAGCACGCTCAGTAAATTGTCATCGTCCTCGATCACCATGTTGGCGATATTGCGATGCACAAAGAGTTCGCCAGGATGGGAGCCGGTTAAGACTTCTGCCGGAACGCGACTGTCAGAACAGCCAATCCAGAGTGAGTGCGGCTTTTGCTGATGAAGGAATTTATTAAAATAATCCGGATTACGCTGGCGGCGCTGTAATGCCCAACTGCGATTTTTCGCTAATAAGGGTTTAAGTGTCGTCACAATCATCTTCTCTCTACTACCGGGATGTCGCATCCTGGCTAACCACAAAGTGTATCGGCTCACAAATAAAGCGTGAGCCGCCAGGTTAATAAGAACTGAGTCACAGAAAAAGGTTATAGACGCTAACCAATTTCAATGCACGCGCAATATTTCACAGCGATTTAACAACGCGGTTTTTGTCAGTCAACGGTCAGTAAAGGTCAGGCTTAAGTAAATTTAATTCAGCAGCAGAAATGAGGCCAGATAAACCAATCGCCTTATTAATCCATTAAAATCAATCAGCTAAAAAAGAAGTAAAAATAAACTAAGGTTGCCGCTGACAAATAAATACAAACATTAAATAAGGGGATATTCACTGCCATACCAACCGGCGTGCTTTTTACCAGGAATACTCTTAATTAAAAAATTAACCATTAGCACAATCCACCAGCTTAATTACTGACAGCCAGTTAAATATGCCTGTAATAAGAGAAGAATGAAGCAAGAGATGATTAATTTGATTTGCAGCAGAATAGTGACGGCAGTAAGTAAATCAGGGCCATTTCTGAACAGAGCCTGAACGGGCAGGCTCTTTTTCTTGACGAATTATTTACCGTTCCAGCTCTGCAGCCGTGATTCCCGCACCGACAGTTGCTGTTCGGGTGTCAGTTTATTGTAGTTTTCCGCCATTCCACTCTCCCAGTCGCCGTAGAGCGGATTCGGCAGCACGATGAACTGCGTACCAAACTGCTGGTGGTTAAGATTCACAAAATCGCGACGCGTCTGATTACCCTTATGCCAGGTCGAGCCACCGAAATCGTTGAGGTTGTCGCCGACATAGAGCACCACGTTGTAGCCCGCGTTTTTGATAGCATCGAAACGCGCCTGCTTGTTGGAGCTGTCGGTATTCAGACGTACCGTTTTATCGCTGACGTTCGGGAAGCCGAGCTGCTGCATATTGGCGACCGTGGCGGCGTAATCTTTCTGATCGCGGTTCGACACATAGAACAGCGTACCGCCATTCTCTGTCACATGACGTGCGAACTCTACCGCACCCGGCACCGCTTTCGCCTGACGCGCCTGCGTCCAGGCTGACCAGGTTTTGCTGCTGAACGGCTGGCCGTTCTTCGCCTGCCATGCACTGTAGGCGCTGTTATCCAGCATGGTTTCATCCAGATCGACAATCACCGCTTTGGGTTTGCCGGTCAGCGACGGTGCCTGATCAAACGCCATGCGCGCGGTGTTAAACGCCTGCCAGGTCAGCGCCTGATATTCACCAGACTGCTGGAACCAGTTCAGCGCCAGCACCGATTGCTGGCCGAGCTGCTGTTGTGCGGTCTGATGTGACGACGAGGCGCAACCGGTCAGCAGCAATGCGACCAGTCCGGATGCAGCGAGTTTTGCGGAGGTTTTCATCATTTCATCCTTAAGGTGATAAAGGTCTGAGGAGAAGCTTCAAAAATGTAGCAGTTAACGTAAGCTGTGGGCAGCCCAACGCACGCTGTTATAACAGGAGATTCTTATGGCCGTGATCCCGCGCTCGCCATTGCTCGATTCGCTGGAGTGGCTCGATTATGCGTTTCAGCCCGCCGGTGAGCCGCCTCCCGCCGATGCCGCCTGGGGCCATCAGCGCCACAGCGCGACCGTGGTCACCGACATTGAGAACATCCCGCCGAAAAGCTGCGAGTCAGATGGTGTAATCGGCAGCGGGACGCGCCCGGTGGCGGTTTATACCGCTGACTGCCTGCCGGTGCTGTTCGCCGATCGCAATAAGCGAATCGTGGCGGCGGTGCATGCCGGACTTAAGGGCACGCTGGCGGGCGTGCTGACCCGCGCCGTGGAAAAACTGGGCGAGCTGGGCTGTGAGCCGCAGGATCTGGTGGTGGCCATCGGCCCGGCGATGGGCCCCTGCTGCTATGAACTGGCCGAACCGCAACTGGCGGAGATAGCGCAGAACCCGGCGTTTGCCCTCGGGCTGCGCTGGCACCAGAAGCAGCCGGTCAACCCGCTGGCGCAGCGTACTCAGGCCTCTGCTCACCAGCAGGGCGTCTGGTTCGATCTGCCTGCGCTGGCGACGCAGTTGCTGGTGAACGCGGGCGTCCCGGCCGTGCAGATTGATAACGTGAATGTCTGCACCTACTGCATGGCTGAGAGCGGATCAAGCTACCGCTTTAATACTCACCATGGCAGCGGCTATCGCTCACGCTATTCGTGGATCCGGCGGCGTTAGCGGTTTCAGAGCCGGTTAATCGGTCTGAACATCAAAAGCGATGCAGGAGATGGCGGTGCTGCGTAACGCACAACCTCCCTGCTCCCACTCATTCGCCTTTCCCCACCGATGTTTATGATTTCACTCACACCCTGACATTCTTTCACTTTTTTTTAACGCAGAAGTGGCTAGAGTAAACTCATCCGACCACTTAACTGTGAGTGACTATCATGTCCGTCAATCCTGATTATCCTGCGCTGTTTACGCCGCTGGATCTTGGCTTTACTCAACTGAAAAACCGCTTTCTGATGGGATCGATGCACACCGGTCTGGAAGAGCATCCGGATGGCGCAGCCCGGCTGGCGGCGTTCTATGGCGAGCGGGCGCGTGAAGGCGTCGCGCTGATCGTCACCGGCGGCATTGCGCCCAATGCGCAGGGTGTCACCACCGCGCATGGCGCGATGCTTACCGATGAGGCGCAGTGCAGCTGGCATCGTCAGATCACGGCGGCGGTGCATCAGCATCAGGGCAAAATCGCCCTGCAGATCCTGCATACCGGCCGTTACAGCTATCAGCCCGATCTGGTTGCGCCTTCGGCACGTCAGGCCCCGATTAACCCGTTCACGCCACAGGCGATGAGTGAGGCGGCGATTGAACAGACCATTGAGGACTTTGCCCGCTGTGCCCGTCTGGCGCAGCAGGCGGGCTACGATGGCGTGGAGATTATGGGTTCCGAAGGCTACCTGATTAATCAGTTTCTGGTGAAGCACACCAATCAGCGCACCGATCGCTGGGGCGGCGACTTCCGCCAGCGGATGCAGTTCGCGCTGGCAATTACCCGCGCGGTGCATGCCGCAACCGGCGACGCCTTTATCATCATCTTCCGGCTGTCGATGCTCGACCTGATCGAAGAGGGCAGCACGCTGGAGGAGACGCTGCTGCTGGCGGGCGAGCTGGAGCAGTGTGGCGTCACGCTGTTCAATACCGGCATTGGCTGGCACGAGGCGCGCATCCCGACCATCG
This sequence comes from Pantoea sp. SM3640, assembly GCF_015654165.1. Taxonomy (NCBI): domain Bacteria; kingdom Pseudomonadati; phylum Pseudomonadota; class Gammaproteobacteria; order Enterobacterales; family Erwiniaceae; genus Pantoea; species Pantoea sp. SM3640. The sequence continues at coordinate 416,478 of NZ_CP064872.1, read as the reverse complement.
CTACCTGCGTGCCGCGCGCGGCCTTTGCCTGGGTAACGCAGCGCCTGCGAGCCCACGTGTCTGTGCCGGTGATCGCCACCAACCGCATTAACCACCCCGCCGTTGCCGAAGAGCTGTTGCAGTCGGGCTGCACCGATATGGTCTCGATGGCGCGCCCTTTCCTTGCCGATCCTGCTTTTGTCAGCAAAGCACAGCGCGGCCAACCCGACAGCATCAACACCTGCATTGCCTGTAACCAGGCCTGCCTCGACCAGGTGTTTGCCGGGAAGATCACCTCCTGTCTGGTCAATCCGCGCGCCTGCCATGAGTCGCTGATGCCGGTCATTGCCACCATCGCACCGCGCAGGCTGGCGGTGGTAGGTGCCGGTCCCGCCGGAATGGCGTTTGCGTTGCAGGCAGCGCAGCGCGGTCATCAGGTGACGCTGTATGAAGCCGCGCCCGACATTGGCGGCCAGTTCAATATTGCCCGGCAGATTCCTGGCAAATCTGAGTTCAGCGAAACCCTGCGCTACTTCCGCAATCAGCTGGCGGCTGCGGGCGTGACGGTTAAAACCGGCTGTCGGGTCACGGCGGATCAGCTGTGTGACGCCGATGAAGTGGTGCTGGCAACCGGCATCCAGCCGCGCACGCCCGATATTCCGGGCATCGATCACCCCAGCGTGCTCAGCTATCTTGAGGTGCTGCGCGATAAGCGCCCGGTGGGTAAACGGGTGGCGATTATCGGCGCGGGCGGGATTGGCTTTGATGTGGCGGAGTATCTGTCACAGCCTTCCCATGACGAGGATCGGGCGGCGTTTTATGCCGAATGGGGCATTGACCACAGTCTGACGCAGCGCGGCGGCATCGTGAAACCTGAGCCGCCTGCCGCGTTACGGCAAATCTGGCTGCTGCAGCGCCGGACGGGGAAACCCGGTGCCGGCCTGGCAAAAACCACCGGCTGGATCCATCGCGCCAGTCTGCAGGCGCGCGGCGTGGAGATGTGGGGCGGCGTGGAGTACCTGGCGATTGATGACAGCGGTCTGCATCTGCGGCGCAACGGCGAAACGCTGCTGCTGGCGGTGGATAACGTGATTATCTGTGCCGGACAGGAGCCGCAGCGCGAACTGGAAGCCGCGCTGCGTGCACAGGGACAGGTGGTGACGGTGATAGGCGGTGCAGATGTGGCGCAGGAGCTGGATGCGCGCCGCGCGATTGCGCAGGCGACGCAGCTGGCGTTAACGGTCTGACTAGCGCATTTTCACCGCGCGCAGCACCACAAACTTCTGGTTAGAGGCGATCAGCGTGCAGTTGCCGAACAGCTTCTTCAGCTTGTGGTGATAATCGAGGTGGCGGTTGCCGACAATACGCAACTCGCCGCCATACTGAAGGCAGCGTTTCGCATCGCGGAACATCTGCCACGCAAGGTGATCGGTGACCGCGTGCTGCTGATGGAACGGCGGGTTGCACAGCACCGCATGCAGCCGATCCGACGGATAGCCGCTCAGCACGTTGTTCACCAGGAACTGACAGCGCGACAGATCGTCAGGACGGTTTACTTCCACGTTAAGCTTGCTGGAGGCGACCGCCATATAAGACTCATCAAGGAAATGCACTTCGGCCTGCGGATTCTGCTCCAGCGCCACCAGTCCTACCACGCCGTTGCCACAGCCCAGATCGACAATCTCACCCTCAATGTTTTCCGGCAGATGCTGCACAAACAGCCGTGCGCCGATATCCAGCGACGAACGTGAGAAGACGTTGGCGTAGTTGTGAATCTGGTAAGGGGTGCCATCCAGCGGCCAGACCAGCGTCGGCGTCGCCTCACGCAGTGCAGGCTTGCTGAACTGGCTGAAAATCAGACGCGCTTTTTTCCACGCCAGTGAGGTTTTAGTTTCACCGATGATCTGTTCGAACAGCTGCAGAGTCGAGTTATGGATCTCTTTGGCGCGCGCCGCCGCCAGAATCACCGTATCAGGTGTGACGACTTCGCGAATGGCACGCAGCTGATGCTCCAGCAGCGCCAGCGTTTTCGGCACCTTAATCAGCACTGCCGCCGGAGCCGCCGGCAGTTCAGCCAGGCTATCAACAAAGTGTACGTCGCTATCATCCAGCCCATTAAAGGAAAGGTTCTGACGTGCGGCCTGCTGGCTGAGCCAGGAGTCGCTGACGTGCCAGACGGTGCGTGGACTCAGGGCGCAGGTTAATGCCCCGAAACTGTCGTTGAAGACCAGCACGGGTCCTTCCGGCAGCGCCTGCTGTAACAGATATTCATCAGCCGCATCCCAGGCTTGTAATGGACTTTCGTCACGCATCTGCGGGAAGCGATGCAGGATCAGTGTGCGATCGTTCAGTTCAAGTTGGCTCATGAATTCTCCGGCGTGGTACACTTTGGTTGATTTTCGCCCCAAAAACGGGGGCGCAGTATACTGTCTTTCGCCTGGAATCCCTAATGTCCTCACTGATCTACCTTCAGGGCTATCCTGCCCCTCTGCTTGAGCAGGTTCAGACGCTGATTACCCATCAGCGCTTAGGTGCGTTTCTGCAGGAACGTTATCCCGACACCCACGACGTGATGAGTGATAAAGCGCTGTATGACTACACCCAGGCGCTGAAAAACCGCTATATGCGCAACGCACCACCGATCAGCAAAGTGATGTGGGATAACAAAATTAAGGTGATGAAGCATGCGCTCGGGCTGCACACGGCCATCTCACGGATTCAGGGCGGCAAACTCAAGGCGAAAGCGGAGATCCGCATCTCGACCTTTTTCCGCCTCGCGCCGGAACCGTTTCTGCGGATGATCGTGGTGCATGAGCTGGCGCACCTGAAAGAGAAAGATCACGATAAGGCGTTCTATCAGCTCTGCTGCCATATGGAGCCGGATTACCACCAGCTCGAATTTGATGCGCGACTCTGGATGACTGACCAGGCGATGCGCGGCAACGCAGCTTAAAGAAACTCCTGCGCTTTCTGAATCAGGCTGGTTTTGGTCAGCGCCCCCAGAAAGCGTCGCTCCCGGGGATTGTTCAGCACCGGCAGTCGCTCCAGCGTGACCGCCGCAAACGCCTCCCAGCCCTCGCGCATACTCTGATTCTCAAACACCACCGGGAAATCCTGATCCATCACGCACTGCACCGGTGAATCGAGGGTGATCTCCTGCGCCAGCACCCGGCGCGAAATCTCATGAATCGACACCACGCCGAGGAAAGCGCCGGCGGCATTAATGACATAGACGTAGCGTTCACGCTTCAGCGAGCTGACCGCCAGCGCCTGCCCCACTGACTCTTCCGGCTGCAGCGCCGCACCGGGAATGATTAACTCGGCAATGCGCATGTTATCGAAATCATATTTCGCCTCTGAACGGCTGAAATGATGACTCACTACTGGATAGGTACTGGCCGATTGCAGGCGATAGACCACCATTGAAGCCAGCACGGTGGCGATCATCAGCGGGAACAGCAGGCTGCTGTTAAGCGTCATCTCCAGCACCATCAGCATCGCCATCAACGGCGCCTGACTGACTGCCGCCAGCACCGCCGCCATGCCAATCGCGGCATAAAGCAGCACATTACCCAGCGGCAGATGCAGCGCTGCCCCCACCGTGGCAATGATGACGCCAAGCAGTGCGCCAATCAGCAGCGAAGGTGTGAAGAGTCCGCCGACCGCGTTCGATCCCACCGACAGGCTGGTGGCGAGGGTTTTCAGCACCAGCAGCAGCAGCAGCCCCGGCAGCAGATAGTTGCCCGCCATCACTTTGACGATGACTTCGTAGCCGTTGCCGAGGATATCGGTGGAGATCAGCGCCAGTAAGCCTACCGCAAAGCCGCCTACGCCCAGACGCACGGGCAGCGAGGCGACCCGGCTGAACAGCACTTTGCTGCGCGCGATGCACTTAATCAGCATCCAGCCTGCCAGTCCGGCGCTCAGCCCAATCACTACCGTCATCAGCAGGCTGCTGAGATCCATGGCGAAGCTCGTCTCCGCCAGCGGATAGAGCGCGCTGCGGAAGCCCAGCGTCCACATGGTCATCACCGCCGTCGCCGAGGCGATAATCAGGGGGATCAGTCGCTGCAACGCGGAAATGCCGAAGGCGATCTCCGCGACGAAAATCGCGGAGGCCAGCGGCGCATGGTAGACCGACGCGAGGCCTGCCGCGGCCGCCATCGCCACCACGTCACTGTTTTTCAGGTTAAGCGAGGACGGTAACAGGCGGCCAATCGCGCTGCCGCACAGTGCCGAGAGCTGCACCATCGGCCCCTCTTTACCGATCGACGCACCGCTGCCGATACTGGCAATCGACGACAAGGCGCGGAACAGCGAGGTTTTGGTCGGCACCGCGTCGAGCCGGGCGTTGATCACTTCAAGGTAATCCGTTTTCACCGTCTGCTGCTGCTCGATGGCTACCGCATAACGCAGGAAATAGCCCGCCAGCACCCCGCCTGCGCCCACCAGCAGCGGCCAGAAGATCCACGGCCAGAGATGCAGTGATTCGGTAATGTCGCCGCTGCGGGCAAACAGCAGATGGTTGATCAGCTCAATGACGCCGCGAAAAGCCAGCGTCACCAGCGACGCCGCACACCCGACCGGAATGGCAATCAGCAATGTGGTCCAGTTTAATGCGTGCTTACTTGCTTTCACCTGTGCTCCCTGGTTGATGCCTGTTTATTATCGCTTCCGCATAGTATTGGAATGCGGATCGCAGGATCAATCCCTGCCTGCCCGGCGCGCTTGCACCGCGTCGGTGAGATGTTACTCTGCCGCTTTACCGCTGCCGGAGAGATGACGTGATTCGTTTTGCCATTGTGGGAACAAACTGGATTACACGCCAGTTTATTGATGCCGCTCATGAAACCGGAGCGATGAAGCTCTGCGCGGTCTATTCACGCAGTCAGCAACAGGCTGAGGGCTTTATTGCCGATTATCCCTGCAAACAGACCTTCACTTCACTGGACGCCCTGGCCGCCAGCCCGGAGATTGATGCGGTCTATCTTGCCAGTCCCAATGCCCTGCACTGCGAGCAGGCGCTGCTGTTTATGTCGCACGGCAAGCATGTCATTTGCGAAAAACCGCTGGCCTCGAATCTGACCGAAGCAGAGAAGATGATCGCCTGCGCCCGTGAGCATCAGGTGGTACTGTTTGAGGCGTTTAAAACCGCCAGCCTGCCGAATTTCCTGCGGCTGCAGCAGGCGCTGCCTGACGTGGGTAAACTGCGAAAAGCGCTGCTGAATTACTGCCAGTACTCCTCACGTTACCCGCGCTATCTCAACGGCGAGAACCCCAATACCTTTGATCCGCGCTGGTCAAATGGCTCGGTGATGGATATCGGGTATTACTGCCTGGCCTCGGCGGTGGCGCTGTGGGGCGAGCCGGATCGTATGCAGGCCACCGCGACCTTGCTGGCGAGCGGCGTGGATGCGCATGGCGTCGTCGTGCTGAGCTACGGCGACTTCGACGTGACGATCCTGCATTCAAAAGTGAGTGACTCCAGCCTGCCCAGCGAGATTCAGGGTGAGGCGGGCGCGCTGGTGATTGAAAAGCTATCGGAGTGCCAGCAGCTGACCTTTATCCCTCGCGGTGCGGAAAAGCAGGCGCTGAGCCAGCCGCAGCATATCAACACCATGCTGTATGAAGCAGCCGCGTTTGCCCGGCTGGTTGAGCATCGTCAGGTGGACCATCCGGGACTTGAGGTTTCGCGGATTACCGCCGCACTGCTGACTGAAATCCGCCGTCAGACCGGCGTGATCTTCCCGGCCGATCGGGCGGCTGTGTAAATATTTCTAAATATGTCTGCGAGGTGTTGCTTCCTGTGCGGCGAGACCGTAACTTACCCTCCTGCAAAGGGGAGTAACTTGTAAGCTGATTGATCGTCATTACGTTGCGCAAGCATCCGGTCATCAGGCAACCCGGAATCCATTTCTGTGTTGTAAGTGAGACCTTGCCGGAAGGCGAGGTTTGCTTACACAAAAATAAGCGGCTGACGTCTTCTGACTTCAGCCGTTTTTTTATTTTTAAGACAGGATACGAATATGCAAACTGTGGGTACGCCTCTACTGTGGGGCAGCTTTGCGGTTGTGGTGCTGATCATGCTGGCTATCGACCTGCTGTTGCAGGGACGCCGCGGCGCGCAGACCATGTCTTTCAAACAGGCGGCTGTCTGGTCGCTGATCTGGGTTTCTGTCTCACTGCTGTTCAGCGCCGCCTTCTGGTGGTATCTGGAGGGTAGCGCAGGACGTGAAGTGGCTAATACGCAGACGCTCGCCTTTCTGACCGGTTACGTGCTGGAAAAAGCGCTGGCGGTCGATAATGTCTTCGTCTGGCTGATGCTGTTCAGCTACTTCTCTATTCCGGCTAATCTGCAGCGCCGCGTGCTGATCTACGGCGTATTGGGCGCTATCGTACTGCGTACCATCATGATCTTCGCGGGTAGCTGGCTGGTCACGCAGTTCAGCTGGATCCTCTATGTCTTCGGTGCCTTCCTGCTGTTTACCGGCGTGAAAATGGCGCTGGCGAAAGAGGATGACGGTGCGGTCGGCGACAAGCCTGTGGTGCGCTGGCTGCGTAAGCATTTACGCATGACCGACGATCTCGACGGCGAGAAGTTCTTCACCCGCAAAAACGGCGTGCTGTTTGCGACGCCGCTGCTGCTGGTGCTGATTATGGTGGAACTCAGTGACGTGATCTTTGCCGTCGACAGTATCCCGGCGATCTTCGCCGTGACCACCGACCCGTTCATCGTGCTGACCTCAAACCTGTTCGCTATCCTGGGCCTGCGTGCCATGTACTTCCTGCTGGCGAACGTGGCGGAACGTTTCTCGATGCTGAAGTATGGCCTGGCGATTGTGCTGGTGTTCATCGGCTTCAAGATGCTGATTGTCGACCTCTACCATATCCCGGTCGGGATCTCACTGGGTGTAGTCGGTGCCATTCTGGCGTCTACCCTGCTGATCAACGCCTGGGTTAACCGCAAAAGAGACCAGAAAAAGCTCGCACCATAATTACCTGCGGGGGCAGCGGATGCCCCTGTTTTATTTTGTGGCAGCCTGTCACGCCATTTCATCTCTCTGTCACACTTCCACTATCCAGCATAATAAAAACCTGACCTGTGCCACAGCGACAGAACTTTCTCTTTTCTCAGCCTGTCATTTCCTTATACTCCGCCGGGCAAACCGTTTTAGCCGATGTAAAACATCGCGTCTGAAACTACATCCGCGACAAAATATAGAAAATATTATGCAGAAAACTCTCTCCGCACGTCTGGGCACACTGCTCGCCGGAAGCCTGGTGAAGCAAATCATGATTGGGCTGATCGCCGGTGTGGCGCTCGCCTGGATTTCACACGATGCCGCGCTGGCGGTCGGTCTGCTGGGTGAACTGTTTGTCAGTGCGCTGAAAGCGGTCGCGCCATTGCTGGTTCTGGTACTGGTCATCGCTTCGATTGCCAACCACCAGCAGGGCCAGAAAACCAATATCCGGCCAATCATCATGCTCTATCTGCTGAGCACCTTTTTCGCGGCGGTCGTCGCGGTGGTCTTCAGCCATCTGATCCCGCAAACGCTGACGCTGGCGGTGGGCAGCACGGAAATCGTTCCCCCTTCCGGCATTACCGAAGTGTTGCGTGGACTGTTGATGAGCATGGTGTCGAATCCGATCACGGCTCTGATGCAGGCGAACTACATCGGCATTCTGGTATGGGCGATTGGCCTGGGGCTGGCGTTCCGTCACAGCAGTGACAGCACCCGTGCCTTTCTCAACGATGCCTCTGAGGCGGTGACCTGGCTGGTGCGCTGCGTCATCCGCTGCGCCCCGGTTGGTATTTTCGGTCTGGTGGCGTCGATTCTGGCCTCAACCGGCTTTGGCGCGCTGTGGCAATATGCCCATCTGCTGGCGCTGCTGCTGGGCTGCATGGTGTTGATGGCGCTGGTGGTAAACCCGCTGCTGGTGTTCTGGAAAATCCGTCGTAACCCCTATCCGCTGGTCTTCACCTGCCTGCGTGAAAGCGGCGTGACCGCCTTCTTTACCCGCAGTTCTGCCGCCAACATTCCGGTGAATATGGCGCTGGCGAAACGTCTGGATCTGGATGAGGATACCTATTCGGTGTCGATTCCGCTGGGCGCGACCATCAGTATGGCGGGTGCATCGATCACCATTACCGTGCTGACGCTAGCGGCGGTGCATACGCTGGGGATCAGCATTGATGTGCCGACGGCGATTCTGCTGAGTCTGGTGGCGTCACTCTGTGCCTGTGGTGCATCGGGCGTGGCGGGCGGTTCGCTGCTGCTGATCCCGGTTGCCTGCAATATGTTCGGCATTCCGAATGATCTGGCGATGCAGGTGGTGGCCGTGGGCTTTATTATCGGCGTCCTGCAGGATTCAGCGGAAACCGCGCTGAACTCCTCAACGGATATTCTGTTTACCGCCGCGGTCTGTCAGGCAGAAGCGGAGCGCGAAACCAGCCGGGCCTGATTCTGGAAGACAAAAAGACGATTAGTCGGTATATGGCCCTGGACGGCTCACAGTAAGCCTTTGCGCCTTGCCTGAACCAAGTACCGACTGAATTCGTTAACTGATTACATTTTTGAATTCAGATTTGGGTCTTACGCCTGTTTCACCCTGATAAGCCGATAACAAGAAGGTCGCTTCAATGCCTGAATCACCAGGCAATGGGTAGCCGGGCGCGACCTGACGTTTTTGGCATACTGCCCGTCCTTTAAAGCGGGCAGGATTTCAAATGGCGGACACGTTAGGGTGTGATAAACACGATAGGGTTTAACGTGTGTCTTAAAACCAGCCCTTTCAGTAAGGTTTCAGATACCATCAAACAGAAAATCGAGGGCAGATTTTATCACCACCGCCTGACCGCTAATGTTCTCCACGTCTTCGCGTAGCGCCTTTTCCGGTACACTCGCCATTTCGTGGGTCATCATCACGTATTTTTGCCCCTCTATGACCAGAATTGGCGTTAGCCGTTCAGCACGTGGCCCTTTGTAGTTCTCATGCGGGAACAGAGGAATAGCCATCCGGGTTTTCCGCCGGCCAATGATGTTGCTCTGAACGTCCAAAACTAATGGGTATATCTCCGCCTTCCCGGTGTTCCTGTAAACGTCAAACTGCATCAGAACGTCCTGTGTTCGTCAGAGAAAAGGCCATGCTCGTCACTGAGCTGGTTCAGATAGTCGATAGCGTCCGCGTTTTCATGTTTCCAGCGTTCTGCTGCGAGAGATTTCAGCTCTGCGCGCACCGCTTTAGCAAGTGTCTGAGAGAAGTTAATCCCTGCTTCACGCGCTTCCAGGGCCAGTTTCGTGTCGATAGTGACGTTGATGTTTTTCGTTGGTTTTGTGGCTACTTCACCCATATAAACCTCCAGCGTGCGTATTGATGTGGGTAGACTACGCACATCAATAGCTCGCAAACAAGGAAAATTAAGTCCAGGCGATCGAAAAGATGTTTCTTTGTGTCTGACATTCTCTTCGCCTTAAAGCGCAGGGAATACGGGCAGAGCAGGATAAGCGGTCCGCCCCCCGGATAAAAACGCCATGAGCATTTTTTGAACAACGCAAAACGTGGGTCCTGCAACCGGCCAGATTTTATCAACGATTTGAAACGACCCGCACTCTGGCGGGTCGTTTTTGTTTAGAGCGTCACACCGCTTTTGAAAATCGCCAGCTCGCGGAAATCGTTTTTCTCATTGTTGGTCTGCTGACCGCTGGCAATCGCCACAATGCTGCCGACAAAATCTTCCAGCATCGCATCCATGCTCATTCCCTCGATCAACCGTCCGGCATTAAAGTCGATCCAGTGCGGCTTTTTCTCCGCCAGCGGCGTGTTGGTCGCCAGCTTCACCGTCGGCACAAATCCCCCATACGGCGTGCCGCGTCCGGTACTGAACAGCACCATATGGCAACCGGCTCCGGCCAGCGCACTGGTGGCAACTGCATCATTACCCGGTGCGCTCAACAGATTCAGCCCCGGCGTTTTTAACCGCTCGCCATACTTCAGCACATCGACCACCTGGCTCTGTCCTGCTTTCTGGGTACAGCCCAGCGACTTCTCTTCCAGCGTGGTGATGCCGCCCGCTTTGTTGCCCGGTGACGGGTTCTCGTAGATCGGCTGCTGGTGATCGATAAAGTACTGTTTAAAGTCGTTGATCATCGCCACCGTTTTGCTGAAGGTCTCTTCGTCGCGGCAGCGGCTCATCAGAATCCGCTCTGCGCCAAACATCTCCGGCACTTCGGTCAGCACGGTGGTGCCGCCATTGGCGATCATCTGGTCTGAGAAACGCCCCAGCAGCGGGTTGGCAGTGATACCTGAAAAACCGTCTGAGCCGCCGCACTCCAGACCAAACTTCAGCTCGCTGAGCTTGCCTGGCTCGCGCCGATCGTGGCGCATTTTTTCATACAACGCATGCAGACGCTCCAGCCCGGCTTCCACTTCGTCATCATGCTGCTGGCACACCATGAACTCGACCCGGTCACTTTCGAACGCGCCAAGCGTATCGCGGAAGGCATCGACCTGATTGTTCTCACAACCCAGACCAATCACCAGCACCGCGCCCGCGTTGGGATGGCGCACCATATTCTGCAGCATGGTGCGGGTATTTTCGTGGTCCTGCCCCAGCTGCGAGCAGCCGAAGGTGTGGCTGAACAGGAATGCACCGTCAATGCCTTCTGCCTCCTGGGTCTCTTTCAGGAAACGCTGCAGGATCTGACGTGCAATCCCGTTGACGCAGCCAACGGTCGGCAGGATCCACAGCTCATTGCGGATGCCGACTTCGCCGTTAGCGCGACGGTAGATCTGCACCTCACGGTCACCCGGCTGCGGTGGCAGCGTCACAAAATCGGGCTGATACGCATAATGATCCAGATCGCTGAGATTAGTGCGGGCGTTCTGCGAATGGATGACCTCACCGGCGGCCACAGGTTGTGTGGCATGGGCAATTGGCAGCCCATATTTGATTACCAGCTCATCCTGCGCGATAGGCTTCAGGGCAAATTTATGCCCGCGTCCCACGGCCTGTTGCAGCGCCACGCTCAGTGGCGGCAGCGCTATCGTAGCGCCCGCATCCAGGTCACGTAACGCCACGGCGACGTTGTCGCGGGGATCAATTTTGATTGCATCTTGCATAGCGTTATCTCAGTTGGCTCAGCGCCTCACGCATTCCGTGAGCGATGATATTTTGCAGGTGTCGGGTAACAACCGCAGCCAGTCCGGGCTGACGGGTTAAATCTTCGCCCCAGTGTTGCGCGTCGCTGAGCACAGCGTGCACCAGCTGTTGCGGCGACATCTGGTCCGCATCAACCGCTTTCCAGCCGTCGGCGTAGCGCTGTAGCCACTGCGGCTCATCCTGTAACGGCCAGCTTTTTCCGGCTGACTCACCGCGGTAGAAAGCAATCAGCGCCGCCAGCGCAAAGGTGATGTGTGTCGGCCATTCACCGGTTTGCTGATGTGCGGCAAGCAGTGGCGTCAGGAGACGGGTGCGGAATTTGGTCATGCCGTTGAGGGCAATCGACAGCAGCGCGTGACGAATGAACGGATTGCGGAAGCGCCGCTGAACCGCATCGGCAAAGGCGTGCAGTTCGTTTGTCGGCAGATCCAGCGTCGGGATCACTTCGTAACGCAGCAGGTTGTCCACAAATCCGGCGATGGCCGGATCGGCCATCGCCTCACCCACGCTCTCAATCCCGGCCAGAAACGCCACCGGCACCATCGCGGTATGCGCGCCATTAAGGATGGCCACTTTCTGCGCTTTATAGGGCGCAATGTCATCCACATGCCGGACCTGCGGCGACAGCGCCGCCAGCTTCAGCTCACTGAACAGCGCCGACGGCCCCTGAATAACAAACTGATAGTAGACTTCACCCGCCACCAGATAGCGATCTTCATAACCCAGCTCACGTTGCAGCTGCTCGCTTTCCGCCGGGAAGCCGGTAACGATGCGGTCAACCAGGGTGTTGTAGAAAGCACAGTGCTGATGAATCCAGGTTTTAAATTCGGATGGAAGATGCCAGTGATCGGCGTAGCGCAGAACCAGATCGCGCAACGCGTCGCCGTTATGGTCAATCAGCTCGCACGGCACCACCAGCCAGCCCCGATCGCTGGCCCCATTGAAGTGTGAATAGCGCGCCCACAGCAGTTGCGTCAGTTTGCCCGGGAAGCTACTGGCAGGCTGATCGGTCAGCTGGTCCGTGCCGACAAAAGTGATGCCCGCCTCAGTGGTGTTGGAAAAGACCATACGCAGGTCAGGATTCCGGGCCAGCGCCATAAATTCGCCGAACTGCTGCCAGGGCTGGATTTCACGGTTGAGGCTGCGGATCAGCCGGGTTTCGCTGACCTGCTCGCCCTGATCGTTCAGTCCGCGGATCAGCGTGGTGTAGAGGCCATCCTGCTGGTTCAGGCTGTCGCTGACTTCACGGTTGCGTGGCCGCACCACCACGATCCCGGCATCGGTGCCCTGATGTTCATTCAGCCAGTCAATCTGCCAGTCGATAAAGGCGCGCAGGAAATTGCCTTCGCCAAACTGGATCACCCGGTCGCGATAGACTGCACCGGGAAAGTCGTGGCGGTTTAGCCTTTTCATTATCAGGCTCCCAGCTCGATACCGAAGTAATCGCGGGCGTTGTTAAAGCAGATGTTCTGTACCATCTGACCTAACAGCGCTTCATCGGCGGGGGCTTCACCCTGCTCTACCCAGCGGCCAATCATCTGGCACAGCAACCGGCGGAAATATTCGTGGCGGGTGTAAGAGAGGAAGCTGCGGCTGTCGGTCAGCATCCCGACGAAGCGGCTCAGCAGGCCAATCTGCGCCAGCTGCGTCATCTGACGCTGCATACCGTCCAGCTGATCGTTGAACCACCAGGCTGAACCGAACTGCATTTTGCCCGCCTGACCTTCGCCCTGGAAATTGCCCGCCATGGTGGCCAGCACTTCGTTGTCGCGCGGATTCAGGCAGTAGAGGATAGTTTTCGGCAGTGCATTGTTGAGATTCTGCGCGCCCAGCAGGCGTGCCAGCGGTTCCGCCAGCGGCTGGTCGTTGATGGAGTCAAAGCCCACATCCGGCCCCAGCAGCTGATACTGGCGCGGGTTGGTATTGCGCAGTGCGCCAATGTGGTACTGCTGTACCCAGCCACGGCGGGCATATTCGCTGCCCAGCCAGACCAGTACCGCCGTTTTAAACTGGGCCGTTTCCTGCGGGTTTGGCGCGGCACCGCTACGACGACGCGCCAGGATTGCATCCAGCGTGGCGTCATCCGCCTCGGCATAACAGACCACATCCAGCGCGTGATCGGAAACTTTACAGCCGTGAGCCGCAAAGTGATCCAGCCGCTGATACAGTGCGCGGCGCAGATCGTCAAAACGCTGCATGCTGATGTCGGTCAGCTGCTCCAGCGTCGCGATCCACGGCAGGAAGGTGTCGGCTTCGATATTAAAGGCTTTGTCCGGACGCCAGCTCGGCAGCACCTTGACGCTGAAGCTGGCATCGTCTGCCAATGCGCGGTGATGGCGCAGGTCATCCAGCGGATCGTCGGTGGTGCCGACCATCTTCACCTTCATCTGCTGCATGATGCCGCGCGTGGTAAAGCTATCCTGAGCCAGCAGTTCATTGCAGCGATGCCAGATGCTGTCGGCGGTTTTCTCAGAAAGCAGCGTATCGGTAATGCCGAAAGGACGGCGTAATTCCAGGTGGGTCCAGTGATAAAGCGGGTTGCCAATGGTGTGCGGCACGGTGCGTGCCCAGGCATCAAATTTTTCACGATCGCTGGCGTTACCGGTACAGAACGCTTCAGCCACACCGTTGGCGCGCATTGCCCGCCATTTGTAGTGATCGCCCTTCAGCCAGATGTCATAAAGGTTAGCAAAACGATAGTTTTCGGCAATCTGCTGCGGCGGTAAGTGGCAATGATAGTCGAAAATCGGCTGATCCTTCGCGTAGTCGTGATAGAGACGACGGGCGAATTCGCTATCCAGTAAAAAATCCTCGGTCATGAAACGTGACATACAAGCTTCCTCATCGACTGAACCACTGATGGCCCAAAGTTATCATACCAATTTTAGTCCGTTACGGATTTATTTGCGATCCTGCTCACATAAACGGCGGTCCCTGACTGCCGTTATGGACGTTTCTGTCGCCCGCAGCGCGCTAAATGGCTGTCATTACGCAGGTTTCCAGTATCCCACAGTGCAGAAAGGGTTTTTGTGATGGCTCTCAACTTTTAAAGTTGTATAACAAGTTAGGCTCTCGCTCCATCATGAGGTCGTTAGAGACTCAGATAACGGCAAGGTCATAACAGGGTTGCTCACACAGAACCTGCGGGCGTGAGCAGAGCTGCATCACGTGCTGTCCCGCTCCAGATAACAACAGCGGCAAGACCGCATACAGAACTGGAAGAGGTAGAGGATGCGTAAGATCAAAGGGTTACGCTGGTACATGATTGGACTGGTGACGATCGGCACAGTGTTGGGGTATCTGACCCGTAACACCATTGCCGTGGCGGCTCCGACATTAATGTCAGAGCTGCATATCACCACGCAGCAGTACTCCTACATCATTGCGGCCTATTCAGCCTGCTACACGCTGATGCAACCGGTGGCAGGTTATGTGCTGGATCTTCTCGGCACCAAAGTCGGCTATGCCATGTTTGCCGTGTTGTGGGCAATATTCTGTGCCGCAACCGCGATGGCAGGCAGCTGGGGCGGCCTGGCTCTGGCACGTGGCGCCGTCGGTGCAGCTGAAGCAGCGATGATTCCGGCTGGACTGAAGGCAAGCAGTGAGTGGTTCCCGGCCAAAGAGCGTTCCGTCGCAGTGGGTTATTTTAATGTCGGTTCGTCTATCGGGGCGATGCTGGCTCCGCCGCTGGTGGTCTGGGCGATCGTGGCGCACAGCTGGCAGATGGCCTTTATCATGACCGGCGTACTGAGCATGGCCTGGGCGCTCTGCTGGCTGGTGTTTTACAAGCACCCGAAACAGCAGAAGAAGCTGAGCGATGAAGAGCGCGACTATATTCTCTCCGGTCAGGAAGCGCAGCATCAGACCGGCAACACCCGCAAAATGTCGGCCCTGCAGATTATCCGTAACCGCCAGTTCTGGGGCATTGCCCTGCCGCGTTTTCTGGCAGAACCGGCATGGGGAACCTTTAACGCCTGGATCCCGCTGTTCATGTTTAAGGTGTACGGCTTCAACCTGAAAGAGATTGCGATGTTCGCCTGGATGCCGATGTTGTTCGCAGACTTCGGCTGCATTCTGGGTGGCTATCTGCCGCCGCTGTTTCAGCGCTGGTTCGGCGTTAACCTGATCGTCTCTCGTAAGCTGGTGGTGACAATGGGTGCAGTGTTAATGATAGCGCCGGGCACCATCGGGCTGTTCACCAGTCCTTACGTCGCCATTGGTCTGCTGTGCGTCGGCGGGTTTGCGCATCAGGCCCTCTCTGGCGCGCTGATCACCCTGTCGTCAGACGTTTTTGGCCGCAACGAAGTTGCGACAGCTAACGGCTTAACCGGCATGGCCGCCTGGACCGCCAGCACCCTATTTGCGCTGGTTGTCGGCGCCCTGGCCGATACGCTGGGCTTCAGCCCGCTGTTTGCCGCACTGGCGGTGTTTGATCTGCTGGGTGCCGTTGTTATCTGGACGGTCCTGAAAAATAAACCGATTTCAGAGCTGAATACTGAAGCGGTTATTCCACAGGCTAGCATTGTTCGCAGTTAATCTGCCGGGCTGGCTTGCGCCAGCCCATTTCCTCGCACGCCCTGAAGTGGTATAACAACTTATCTGTCTGCAACCAGGATTGTGCTATGGACATCACTGAATCCCGTCGACTCTATCAACAGCTGGCCAGCGAGCTGAAAAGCCGCATTGAAACCGGAATCTATCCGGTGGGTGACAAACTGCCTGCTGAGCGCCTGATTGCCGAAGAGATGGAAGTGAGCCGTACCGTCGTCCGCGAAGCGATTATCATGCTGGAAGTGGAAGGCTATGTTGAGGTCCGTAAAGGTTCAGGCATTCACGTCATTGCCAGCCAGCAGCAGAATCGTATCGCCGCCACCAGCAGCCAGCTCGAGTTTGCCACCTTTGGTCCGTTTGAATTACTTCAGGCGCGCCAGCTGATTGAGAGTAACGTGGCGGAATTCGCTGCCACCCAGGTAACGCGTCAGGACATTATCGATCTGATGGCGATACAGGAAAAAGCCCGCCAGGAGGATCACTTCCGCGACTCCGAGTGGGACATGCAGTTTCATGTGCGTATTGCGCAATCCACCCAGAACAGTGCCTTAGCCGCCATCGTTGAAAAAATGTGGCTGCATCGTCTGCACAATCCCTACTGGCTTAAACTTCACGAACATATCGACCAGCGCAGCATTCTCAGCTGGTGCGACGACCACGATCAGATTCTTAAAGCGCTGATGCGTAAAGATCCCGCCGCCAGCAAACTGGCGATGTGGCAACATCTGGAAAATACTAAACAGATGCTGTTTAACGCGACGGCGGATGATTTTGAATTTAACGTGGATCGTTACATGTTTGGTGAAAATCCGGTCATCCTGCCTGATGGGTCCAATAACGCCCGCTAAACGTGCCTGAAAACACCCTGAGATGGTCAGTTAATCTGCAATAGTGTCAGGTCATGTAAAGCTCCTTTTTACACGCCGTTTCACAAGGTAAAACTCCTGTTCGCCAGAGAGTTTTCCTGTCTCAGACAGGCGATTTTTGTTACAGTTATCGCCCTTTTATTACCCTTTGCGACAGGGTTTTATAAAGTCGCTGATTTAACAATCAATTCTGGAAGGATCCGGAAAACCCCGCCCAGGCTGCGCTCCTAAAATTTATAACGAAATGCCGGTCTGCGTTTAAGTCCCTGTGGGACATGTTTAACAATGATGTTCAGGAATGATTGATGGATATTTTGCAAGCGTTGCTGCATGCCCTGTGGCAACAGGACTACGAAACCCTCTCCGACCCCACGCTGGTATGGGCCATTTACGGCGTGCTGTTCATGATTTTGTTTTTAGAAAATGGCCTGCTTCCTGCCGCATTTCTGCCGGGTGACAGTCTGCTGATTCTGGTCGGCGTTCTGATTGCCAAAGGCACCATGAGTTTCCCATTAACGATTCTGGTTTTAACCACCGGAGCCAGCCTCGGCTGCTGGGTGAGCTACATTCAGGGCCGCTGGCTGGGCAATACGCCTACGGTACAGAAATGGCTTTCTCACCTTCCCGCCCAGTATCATCTGCGCGCGCACAGCATGTTCCACCGTCACGGCTTATCTGCCCTGTTGATTGGCCGCTTTATCGCCTTTGTGCGAACGCTGCTGCCGACCATCGCCGGGTTATCAGGCCTCAGCAATGCCCGCTTTCAGTTCTTCAACTGGGTGAGTGCTTTCCTCTGGGTGGTCATTCTGACCGTTATCGGCTTTGCGCTGGGTAAAACCCCCATTTTCCGTCGTTATGAAGATGAGATGATGTTCTTCCTGATGATGCTGCCGCTGGCGCTGCTGGTCTTTGGCCTGGTGGGATCGCTGGTCGTGTTATGGCGTAAGCGTCAGGCGAATCAGAACGGGAAAGCCGAGTAATGAAACTGCTGCAGGCTATTCCTAAACGGTGGATACCGTGGTTGATTGCTGGCGCGCTTGCGCTGACCGCGCTTTGTGTGGTTCCTCCTCTGATGCAGCACGAGACAGTGGTGCAGATTCGGGTTTCTCATGCTGGCGCAACGCTGCCTGATGGCTTTTATCTCTATCAGCAATTAAGCGCGCAGGGGATCCGTATCAAAAGCATCACGCCTGCGGGTGACGCACTGATCATTCATTTTGACAGTGAAGAGCAGAGCCTGGCCGCACAGAAGGTATTACGCCGCCTTCTGCCGCAGGGCTTTATCGTCGCTCAGCACGATCACGCTCAGCACCTCTCTCTGGCGTAATCTGACCCTCTCTTTGCTTTCAGATCGCCGCGAAAGGGTGCGGCGGTCTGAAAGGCTCTCTATCTCCCGGTCTTCTTTGAACTTTTTACTATCGATGTCTATGCTTAACCGAGAGTCGATTTTCAGCACCTGCAGGCATAATGCCTGACGCGTGATGACGAATCAGGTCGCAATGGAAGGTTCAGGACCGATGAAATATCAAGTATTGCTGGGCGTCGCGCTGCTTTCGCTGTCGGGTTCGCTGCTGGCAGCAGAATCGCTTTGTGAACAGAAAGAACAGGATATTCAGCGTGAAATCGGGATGGCGCAGAAGCATAACAACCAGCGCCGGGTTAACGGCCTGGAGCGTGCGTTGACCGAAGTCCGGGCTGATTGCAGCGATAAAAAGCTGGAAGCCGCCCATCTGGAAAGAATTAATGCTCAGAAGCAGAAAGTGGCTGAGCGTGAGCACGCACTCAGGGAAGAGCGTGAAGAGGGCCATGACAGGGAGAAGATTGCCAAACGACAACAAAAACTGGATGAAGCGCGCCGGGAGCTGAAAAAGTTACAGGCGGAGCCCTATTAATCGGAATTAACCAACTGATGTTAAAGGAGTATTTTATGTCTAAAGACACATCATCGGAACATTTGCGTGCTGAACTGAAAAACCTTGCCGACACCCTGGAAGAAGTGCTGAGCAGCAGCACCGAAAAATCCAAAGGCGAGCTGGATAAACTTCGCAGTAAAGCGCGTGATGCGCTGGACAGCTCACGTGAGCGTCTGGGCGAATCAGGCGAGCGCATCGCAGCGACTACGCGCGAAGCGGCGCAGAAAGCCGAAGGCTACGTGCGTGAGAATCCATGGCATGGTGTGGGTATCGGTGCAGCGATTGGCGTCGCACTCGGCATGCTCATTTCGCGTCGCTAACCATGGCCGACTCACAGCAGAACCACGGCCCGGCTAAAGGGGTCATTAACATCGGCCAGCGTATCGTTACCACGCTGGTTGGCATGGTTGAGACACGCGTTCGTCTGGCAGTGGTGGAACTGGAGCATGAGAAAGCGAATCTGATACAGATGCTGTTGATGATTGGCCTGACAATGCTGTTCACTGCATTTGGTCTGATGAGCCTGATGGTTCTGATCATCTGGGCAGTCGATGCACAATATCGTCTGATGGCGATTGGCATCACGACCGGTACGCTGTTTTTGCTGGCGGTTATTTTCGGGCTCTGGACGCTTCACAAATCACGTCAGTCCACGCTGTTGCGCCATACGCGCAAAGAGCTGGAAACAGACCGTAATTTGCTTGAGGACCAGCGCTGATGAGCCGCCGCGAGCGTGAAGAACGCATCCATGAACTGCTTAAGCATGTGCAGCAGCAGCGGCTGGATTTAAGCGCTGCGCGGCGTGACTGGCTGGAAGGCACCGCCCACTACGATCGCGGCTGGTTTACTTTCCTCAGCTTACGTCGCTATCTGGCCATTGGCAGCAGCGCGCTCGCCGTTTACTCCATTCGCAGTCCGAGCAAGCTGTTACGCTGGGCGAAGCGGGGATTCGGTGCCTGGAGCACCTGGCGCATGATCAAGTCTGCTCTTCCCCCGCGTTAATCCCGCTTAAAGCCGGTCCTGAAAAGGCCGGCTTTTCTTCTTCAGAATTTCTGAAGAACACTGACAGTATATCTCGCTTACAACCTTTCCACGCCGCGATTATCATCTCCAGCTATCAACCCAATGAATGCAGAACTGCTTTCAGCGGGCATAAACCCTGCGGGCAGCTTGCCCTGCATCCCTGATAGCGCTGGAGTAAATGATGAAAAAATTCGAAGACGTTGGTTTATTAGTGGCTCGTATCCTGATGCCAATCCTGTTCATTACGGCCGGCTGGGGCAAAATCACCGGTTATGCAGGTACTCAGCAATATATGGAAGCGATGGGCGTCCCTGGCTTTATGCTGCCATTGGTTATCCTGCTGGAGTTTGGCGGCGGTCTGGCGATTCTGTTTGGTTTCCTGACCCGTTTTACTGCCCTGTTCACTGCCGGCTTCACCATCCTGACCGCGTTTCTGTTTCACAGTAACTTCGCAGAAGGCGTAAACCAGCTGATGTTCATGAAGAACCTCTCTATCGCAGGTGGTTTCCTGGTGTTAGGTCTGGTGGGCCCGGGTGCATACAGCCTTGATCGCCTGATCAGCAAAAGAAAACCACAGGCATCAATTGCGCGCTAATCTCACATAAAGCGTATTGCCACATATACTTAACAGGGCGGGGACATTTCCCCGCCCTGCTTGCATTGGAGCCATTATGGGACAGTTAATTGACGGTGTCTGGCATGACACCTGGTACGACACCAAATCTACCGGCGGACGTTTCAAGCGTTCAGAATCGGCTTTTCGCAACTGGGTAACGCCGGATGGCAGCGCCGGTCCGGTCGGTAAAGCGGGATTTGCCGCTGAGCGCGATCGCTATCATCTTTATGTCTCGCTGGCCTGCCCCTGGGCGCACCGCACGCTGCTGATGCGTCAGCTGAAAGGTCTGGACAGCATGATCGATGTCTCCGTGGTAAATCCACTGATGCTGGAGAATGGCTGGACGTTCGATGACACCTTCCAGGATGCGACCGGCGATAAGCTCTACCAGAACGAGTTCCTTTATCAGCTCTATCTGCACGCCGACCCGCAATACAGTGGCCGCGTTACTGTGCCGGTATTGTGGGACAAGCAGCAGAACACCATCGTCAGCAATGAATCAGCGGATATCATCCGCATGTTCAACAGTGCGTTTGATGCGGTGGGCGCCCGTGCCGGTGACTACTATCCCGTTGCGCTGCGTGAAAAGATTGATGAGCTGAATGGCTGGATTTACGACACCGTGAATAACGGCGTCTATAAGTCGGGCTTCGCCACGTCGCAATCCGCGTACGATGAGGCCGTCACTGCGCTGTTCCATTCGCTGTCACGGCTGGAGCAGATCCTGGGCCAGCATCGCTATCTCACCGGCGATCAATTGACCGAAGCGGATCTACGTTTGTGGACCACGCTGGTGCGCTTTGATCCGGTCTATGTGACCCACTTCAAATGCGATCGTCACCGGATCGGTGACTACAGAAACCTCAGCGGTTTCCTGCGTGATATCTATCAGATGCCGGGCATTGCGGAGACGGTCAATCTGCCGCATATCCGTCATCACTACTACTGCAGCCACAAGACCATCAACCCGAGCGGCGTCATTTCGCTGGGCCCGGCGTTTGACTGGGATGAACCGCACGGCCGCGGTTAAATGTTGTTAGCGCCACAAAGCAAAAACCCCGCCGAAGCGGGGTTTCTGGTAAAAAGTCGACGCTGACCGTTAAGCCGCGTTCTTTTCATAGAGAGCGTCGTGGACAGTCATTCATCGCTGCCTGCACCAGGCCCGCAAAAGCAAAAACCCCGCCGAGGCGGGGTTTCTGGTAAAAAGTCGACGCTGACCGTTAAGCCGCGTTCTTTTCATAGAGAGCGTCGTGGACAGTCATTCATCGCTGCCTGCACCAGGCCCGCAAAAGCAAAAAACCCGCCGAGGCGGGGTTTCTGGTAAAAAGTCGAAGCTGACCGTTAAGCCGGGTTCTGTCGTGGACAGTCATTCATCTAGGCCAGCAATCGCTCACTGGCTCAAGCAGCCTACCCGGGTTCAGTACGGGCCGTACCTTGTGAACCCCTATTTGGCCTTGCTCCGGGTGGAGTTTACCGTGCCACGAACTGTTGCCAGTCGCGCGGTGCGCTCTTACCGCACCCTTTCACCCTTACCTGATCCCATTTCTGGGCCATCGGCGGTTTGCTCTCTGTTGCACTGGTCGTAGGCTTGCGCCTCCCAGGCGTTACCTGGCACCCTGCCCTATGGAGCCCGGACTTTCCTCCCCTCTGCCCGTCTCCCCACAAGTGAGGACGACGACAAAGCGGCGACTGTCTGGTCAGCTTCGGCGCGGGATAATAGGACATTCGCCGGCATTTGTCACGCCTCTTGCTGCTCCAGCGCATACTTATAGAGGGCATTTTTCTTCACGCTGTGGATCTCAGCGGTCAGCGCAGCGGCGCGCTTCAGTGGCAGCTCTTTTTGCAGCAGCGCCAGCGTACGCAGCGCATCGGCCGGTAACGCGTCTTCGTCATCGACCTTGTGCCCTTCAACAATCAGCACCATTTCACCTTTACGACGATTGTCATCTTCTTTCACCCAGGCCAGCAGTTCGCCAACCGGTGCACCGTAAATTGACTCCCAGGTCTTGGTCAGCTCGCGCGCCAGCACGACGTAGCGTTCAGCCCCCAGCTCACTCACCATATCCTGCAGACTGTCGATCAGACGGTGGGTCGATTCATAAAAAATCAGCGTGCGTGGCTCCTGTACCAGCGCCCGCAGCGCATCGCAGCGGCCTTTGGTTTTGGCGGGCAGAAACCCTTCGTAACAGAAACGATCGGATGGCAGTCCTGCAGCACTTAACGCGGCAATGGCAGCACAGGCACCGGGCAGCGGCACCACACGAATACCCGCTTCACGGCAGCGACGCACCAGATGGTAGCCCGGATCGTTGATCAGCGGCGTGCCAGCATCGGAAACTAAGGCTATGCTTTGACCCTCCTGCAGCTTCGTTAACAGCAGTTCAGCCTTGTGCTGCTCGTTGTGGTCATGAAGTGAGAAGAGTCGCGCATTGATGGCGAAATGTTGTAGCAACAGCCCGGTATGACGTGTATCTTCCGCAGCGACCAGATCGACGCTCGAAAGCACCGTCAGCGCCCGCTGGGTGATATCACCCAAATTACCAATCGGGGTTGGAACGATGTAGAGCGTGCTGGCAGAAATCTCTGCCCGATCGAGTTGTTTCATTGTTTCATCCGAATTGCCGATTTAATATTGAGCATCTTGAAAAAAACATCACTGGATACAGTATGCTTCCTTCAAAAGTCGTTCGTCATAAAGCAGGACGCTTTCTGCCTGTCATTCTTGCTGGGCTGATTTTAGCCGCATGTAGCGGTCAGGGGCCGCAAACCTCAACCGTCAATATTCAGGGGCCAGTCACCGCCAGCTCCGCTTACTATCTGCAGCAAGCGCAGCAAAGCAGCGATGATAGCAAGACCGACTGGCAATTACTCGCAATCCGCGCCCTGTTGAAGGAAGGAAAGTATCCTGAGGCGACCCAGCAACTGAGCCAGTTGCCGCAGCAACTCTCTGAGACGCAGCAACAGGAATCCCTGCTGCTGAAAGCGCAATTGCTGATTTCACAGCAGAAAACCAAAGAAGCTGAACCGCTATTAGCTGCCGTGAAAACCGGTTCGCTGTCGCAGGATCAGCTGGCGCGTTATTACAGCCTGCAGATCGCCAGCGCCCAGGGTCGCCCTTCACTCTCACTGCTGCGCACCTATATTGCGCAGGAGCCGCTGCTGAAAGGCACCGATCATCAGGCCAACATTGACGCCACCTGGCAGACACTGACGCAGATGTCGCCGCAGGAGGCCAGCAACCTGGTGATTAATGCCGACGAAAATGTGCTGCAGGGCTGGCTCGATCTGCTCGCGGTCTGGCGCGCCAACGCGCAGGATGCGGAGATGCTGAAGTCAGCTATCAAAGACTGGCAGACCCGCTATCCACAGAACCCGGCGGCCAAAACGCTGCCGACGCAGCTAAGCCAGATGCAGAACTACACCAAAGCCTCAACCAGCATCATCGCGCTGTTGCTGCCGCTGAACGGCCAGGCGCAGGTGTTCGCGAATGCGATTCAGAAAGGCTTTAACGACGCGAAGAACGGCGTCTCCGCACCGGTCGCTCAGCCTGCTGCTGCCCAGCCTGCCGCTGCAGATGCGACGGCCAGCACGCAACCTGCCGCTGCAGCGGGATCGGCTGCCGATCCCATCAGCGCGCCGCAGCAGTCTGCTGACACCACAACCCAACCTCAGTCACAGCCCCAGTCTCAGCCTGCTACTGCCGCACCGGCCAGCAACGCCCAGATCAAAGTCTATGACACCAGCAGCCAGCCTATTGAGCAGGTCATGCAGCAGGCTCAGCAGGATGGCGCGACTATCGTGGTCGGCCCGCTGCTGAAGAGCAACGTTGAAAAGGTCGCCAACAGCCAGACGCCACTGAATGTGCTTGCGCTCAATGAGCCGGAGAAGATCCAGAACCATCCGAATATCTGCTACTTTGCGCTTTCTCCTGAAGACGAAGCGCGCGATGCCGCGCACCATATCTGGGATCAGGGCAAACGCCAGCCGCTGTTGCTGGTGCCGCGCAGCGGACTGGGCGATCGCGTCACCAACGCTTTTGCTCAGGAGTGGCAGAAACTGGGTGGCAGCACCGTCATGCAGCAGCGATTTGGCTCGACATCTGAGCTGAAACAGGGCATCAACAGCGGTGCGGGCATCAGCTTATCGGGTACGCCGGTGAACGCTGCACCTGCTGAGCCGCAGGGTGTTTCGATTGCGGGCCTGACCATTCCGGCACCGCAACAGAGCACGCCAGATGTGGTCAGCACCAGCAGCGGTGGCGACGTCGATGCGGTCTACATCGTCTCCACGCAGGATGAACTGCAGCTGATCAAGCCTATGATTGCCATGCGCACCGGCAGCCGCAGCAACATTTCGCTGTATGCCAGCTCGCGCAGCGCGCAGGCGGGTGCCGGCCCGGACTTCCGTCTGGAAATGGATGGCCTGCAGTTCAGCGATATTCCGCTGCTCTCCGGCAGCAACCCTGGCCTGATGCAGCAGACCTCAAAGTCATTCAATAATGACTACTCGCTGGTGCGTCTCTATGCCATGGGTATGGATGCCTGGACGCTGGCGAATCACTTCAACCAGATGCGTCAGTCTCCTGGCTTTACGCTGGATGGCAATACCGGCAAGCTCAGCGCCGACACGGATTGTGTGATCAACAGGAAGTTGACATGGAACCAGTATCGTCGGGGCGAAATCGCACCGGCCAACTAAATCGCCGTCAGATTGGTGCCGGGCATGAAGAAGATGCCCGGCGCTATCTGGAGCAGGCTGGCCTGATATGGGTCGCCAGCAATGTTCACTTTCGCAATGGTGAACTTGACCTGATTATGCGTGACGGGCACTGTTGGGTGTTTGTTGAAGTCCGCTACCGGCGCGATGCGCGTTACGGTGGCGCACTTGCCAGCGTTACCCGGAATAAACAACAAAAGCTGCTGCGCGCTGCCGCTCTCTGGCTGGCGCAACGCGGCGGCAGTTTTGAAACAGTGAATTGCCGTTTCGACATCATCGCCATTACCGGCACGGCGCTCGAGTGGCTGCCGAATGCCTTTAATGCAGACGTTTAGAACCAGGTGGTCGTGTGCAGGAAAGAATTAAAGCGTGTTTTACCGAAAGTATTCAAACCCAGATTGCCGCAGCCGAGGCGTTGCCCGATGCTATCTCGCGCGCGGCCATGACGCTGGTGCAGTCGCTACTGAATGGCAATAAAATCCTGAGCTGTGGTAACGGTGCTTCATCTGCCAATGCCCAGCACTTCGCCGCCAGCATGATCAACCGTTTTGAGACCGAACGCCCCAGCTTACCGGCGCTGGCCTTAAGTGCCGACAACGTGATGCTGACCGCGATTGGTAACGACCGTCTGCATGATGAAATCTATGCCAAGCAGGTACGCGCACTGGGACACGCAGGCGATGTGTTACTGGCTATCTCAACCCGGGGCAACACCCGCGACATCGTCAAGGCGGTAGAAGCGGCGGTAACACGCGATATGACTATCGTTGCGCTTACCGGGTATGATGGCGGAGAGCTCGCCGGACTGCTGGGTCCGCAGGATGTGGAAATCCGCATTCCGTCGCACCGCAGCGCCCGTATTCAGGAGATGCATATGCTCACCGTTAATTGCTTATGCGATCTGATCGATAACACTCTCTTTCCCCATCAGGAATGACCGAAGGAGCACGAATGAAAGCATTGAATGCTATAGCTATTCTGTTAACCGCCATGCTGCTGCAGGGCTGCGTTGCGGTTGTGGCTGGCGGCGCAGCGGTTGCCACCAAAACGGCGACCGATCCCCGCTCGGTAGGGACGCAGGTTGATGACGGCACCCTGGAGCTGCGCGTCACTAACGCGCTGGCGAAAGATCAGCAGATTAAAACCGATGCCCGCGTCATCGCCACGGCTTATCAGGGCAAAGTGCTGCTGACCGGCCAGGCACCTTCGCAGGAGATCGCCAATCGTGCCAAACAGATCACCATGGGCGTTGATGGCGCAACCGAAGTCTACAACGAGATCCGCATCGGCCAGAAAGTGACGCTGGGCACCACGTCGTCCGACACCTGGATCACCACCAAAATTCGCTCGCAACTGCTGGGCAGCGATCAGGTGAAATCCTCCAACGTGAAGGTGACGACCGAGAATGGCGAAGTGTTCCTGCTGGGTCTGGTGACGCAACAGGAAGCGCAGGCCGCGGCCGATGTTGCCAGCCGCGTCAGTGGCGTGAAGCACGTCACCACCGCCTTTACCATGCTGAAGTAACCGGTAAAAGCGCAAAAAGGCGGCCCTGGCCGCCTTTTTTATTGCCCGGTTTTCAGACCGGAATGTCGATAACCAGCGCGCGGGTCGCGGTTTTTGCAGTCAACTGCAACTGCCTCTCTTCCTGCAAAAAGGCACCATCGCCACAGCCCAGCTTCTCCTGATGATCCGTGCCGGACATCGCCTCCAGCGAACCGTGAATCGACTGCAGATAGGCTCGCGGCCCCTGTATCGGCAGCGAGTAATGTTCGCCCGGTGCTAGCTCGACCTGATGGATCCACACCTGCTGACGCAGTTGCAGGCTGTCGTCCACGCCATCCGGCGAAGCAATCAGCTGAGACACGCGACCTTCCGTCAGGGCTATTTTCTGCATCCGCGGATTTTCGCGCTCTGGACAGGCGGCCAGCCAGAGCTGCATGCGCGTCAGCGGGCGATCTTTGCTCAGGTTAATTTCGGTGTAACTCACTCCGGGCTGAGCAGAGAGCAGCAGCGCTTCCCCTTCCCGCACGCTGATCGTGTTGCCTTCACTGTCGCGGTATTCGGCTTCACCCTGCAGCACGATGTTCAGCACATCGACCTGAGGATAAGTGCGCGGCTGAAAAGCGGCACCCGGTGCCAGCACTTCCTGGTTCAGTACGCGCAGCGACGCGTAACCCATCAGTTTGGGATCAAAATAGTGGCCAAAAGAGAAACTGTAGCGGCCCTGTAACCAGCCGAAATCGGCCTGACCACAGGCGGACGCACTGCGTGTCGTTATCATTATTTACCTCCGGCATCCGGTGACGAGGATCGGCCACGGACTTTATGCACCTATGGTAAAAGTCTGGACGCCGGATTGTTAGCCAGTTAATCTGCCCGGCATGTTCAAATTTCCTGACAGAGAACCGGGATGGCTAAAGAGCGTGCGTTAACCCTTGAATCGTTACGCGTTATGGATGCGATTGATCGGCGTGGCAGTTTCGCAGCAGCCGCAGATGAACTGGGGCGCGTGCCTTCCGCCCTCAGCTACACCATGCAGAAGCTGGAAGAGGAGCTGGATGTGGTGCTGTTTGACCGCTCCGGTCACCGTACCAAATTTACCAACGTGGGACGCATGCTGCTGGAGCGTGGCCGGGTACTGCTGGAAGCGGCCGACAAGCTCACCACCGATGCGGAAGCGCTGGCGCGTGGCTGGGAAACCCATCTGACCATTGTTACCGAAGCGCTGGTGCCCATTGATGCACTGTTTCCGCTGGTGACCCGTCTGGCCGACAAAGCCAACACGCAGTTTTCGCTGGTGACGGAAGTGCTGGCGGGCGCATGGGAAAGACTGGAACAGGGCCGCGCCGATATCGTGATTGCCCCCGATATGCACTTCCGCGCCTCTACCGAGATCAACACCCGCAAGCTCTACACCATGATGAGCGTCTACGTCGCCAGTGCGGATCACCCGATTCATAACGAGCCGGAACCGCAGTCTGAAGTAACGCGGGTGAAATACCGTGGCATTGCGGTTGCGGATACCGCACGTGAGCGTCCGGTGCTGACCGTGCAGTTGCTGGATAAGCAGCAGCGCCTGACCGTGAGCAGCATGGACGACAAGCGCCGTGCGCTGCTGGCGGGCCTGGGCGTGGCAACCATGCCCTATTCATTAGTCGAGCAGGATATTGCCGAAGGCCGCCTGCGGGTGGTGAGTCCGGAGTATACCCGCGAGGTCGATATTATTATGGCGTGGCGACGTGACAGCATGGGCGAAGCCAAATCCTGGTGTCTGCGCGAGATCCCGCGCCTGCTGGCGAAGAAAAACTAAGTATCATGGTTTCAGGGCGAAGCTAAGACCGGCTCAGGCAATCCATCGCTACCGCCCTGAAGCTGTTGAAATCGCTGCTGTCCCGCAGGCGGGTCATCGCCCGTTCACGCAGGAACGTCACAAACAGATCGTATATCGCCATTGCCTCTTCATACTCACTTTTGCTGATTGCCAGCAGGAAGATGACATAGGCGGTATCGTCGCCCCACGCGATGCCGTGCGGTGCCAGCACGGTATAGACCACGGTTTTCTTTGCCAGCAGTCCCAGCGAGTGCGGCAGTGCGATCCCTTCGCCCAGCATGGTGCTGACAATCGCTTCACGCTCTTCAACCGACGGACAGAACGCCGCATCCACAAAGCCCTCCGCCTGCAGCTGATCGCACAGCTGACGAAACAGTTCAGACTGGGTCATCGGCCTGTCAACAATATGAAAATGCTGGGCATCAAAAAATTTCGCCAACATATAGGGCCGGGTCCGGTCGACCAGCACCAGCTTGCCAATCTGCTCCAGCTGAAAACCGGTGGGAAACGGTGACATCACCACCACCGGTTTCTCTTTTTCACTGAGCCGGATGGTCGAGATAACAAAATCTTCGTCGATACGGCTGCGCGCCTCATATTCGCGCTGTGACAGGCGCGCCGTGACCTGTAACTGCGGGTATTTACGCAGCAGCATTGCCTCAATCATGCGCAGCGTAGAGTTACCGCTGTCGCACACCAGCAGCACCTGCGGATGGCGCTGATAGCCGACGTCATAGTGGCGCTCCAGCCCGACGCCAATATGCAGCACCAGAAAGCCGATCTCATTTTCGGAGATAACATACGGGGTATATTTCCCCCAGCTGGTTACCGCCGCTAAGGTGACATCGTAGGCCATCGGATAGTGCTGCTTGATGTTGCTGAGCAAGGGGTTGGGAATGTGGATCTGATAGCGCACCCGGGTAATCATGGTTTTGATGTGGGTGAGCAGATCGGCACGCAGCTGCTGATCGTTTTGAAGATTGAAGTTGTAGTGGGTGTTGATAAAGCTGAGCAGGTAATCCACCAGCGCGTCGGCGTCATCGGCATTAATAGCGCTGGGGGCGATCGCCTGAATGCGCCGCGCCGCAATATTGACCCGCAGCCAGTTCTCTTCCGCTGGTGAAATCGGTTTGCTGACCAGCGGGCGCATCAGATTAATCAGCTGATGTGCCGCTTCACGCACCTCATCACCAATCTCCTCGGCTCCCGGATCGTTTAGCGGATAGCCTTCACTGATGCGACGCACCGCCACGGCGCAGTAAAGCCGCAGATAGCGCTCGCCCTCATCGCTGAGACGAATATTGTGCTGGGCAAAGCAGTTTTGCAGCAGCGGGCGCAGCGTCTCCAGCATGCCGCTGTTGAGCGCTTCAATCGTCAGCAGCGGACTCTCCGGCTGCGCCTGATCGATTTGCCATAACAGATCGGTCAGGCAGGTCCGAATCGCCACTTCGCTGCCGAACAGCTTCATGCCGTAGTGTGGCTTGCTTTCAATAGTGAGGTGATAGCGCCCCAGCCATTCGCGGACTTCTGCCATATCATTCTGCAGGGTGGCGCGGCTGACAAACCACTCTTCGGCCAGCTCTTCAAGTTTCAGCGAATAGGCCGCAGTGAGAAAGCGGGTCAGCAGGTAGCGAACCCGGTCTGGCGAGCTGCGTGGCACCCGTAGCGGCGACGCGGTGTGCTGCTGCAGATGCTGAAAGCGCTGAGCATCCTCAATCTTCAGCTGATAGCCCGCGCCACGGCTCAGGATAAACTGCGCGCCATGCTCTGCCAGCAGCGCATTCAGCGCCGTGATATCGGTGCGCACGGTGCGGGTCGAGACGGCAAAACGCCGCGCCAGCTCATCCTGAGGCAGCGTTTCGTTTTGCAGGGCATCGAACAGTTGCGCGAGGCGCTGATTGGGAAATCTCACAAGCGTTACCTGTTTGCAGACAGAAAGTGGGAACATCAGCCTACGGCGATCGTCACACAACGTCCATGTTGCGCGATCGGCCTGCTGCAGGCTGATCGTGTCGATCTCTACGCCAGTAGCGTTTTACAGATAGCCAGTAGCTGCTGCACATCTTCGATGCGGGTTTCTCCGCTGGCTTTGTCGATGATCGAACTGTAGACGTGCGGGATCACTTTGCTGACGCCGGACTCCAGCGCAATGCGCACGATCTCGCCGAAATTCTCCAGATCGATACCGCCGGTGGGCTCCAGCCAGAAATCGAGTTTTGCACAGGCTTCCGCCACGGCGCGATACTCATCCACCGCCTGCAGACCGCCCATCGGGAAATATTTCACCGAGCTGCCGCCCATATCCTGCAGCATCGCAATCGCCGTTTCGATAGGCACGATCCCGTCCTGCTGTTTTGCGCTGCGCGGCCCGGTAGAGATTTTCACCTGACCCGGCGTGCCGGTGGGCGAGATCAGACCGTTCACGATGGTCTGTGACTGGCCCAGCAGCGCACGACTGGTGGCGACACCGGTAAAAACCTGGTTCACATGCTGCGGTTGCAGCACCGCGGAGATCTCACTCACCATCTGTGACTGATTAGGATCACCCGCACCCAGCCCCACCGACAGCGCATTATCAATCAGCGCAGCATACTCGCGCATATCAGCGATAGCGGCGTCATTGCTGGCGTAGTTTTTTGACAGCACGCCGACCAGCACGTGCCCTTCTGCTGCCTGCCAGATGGCGCGGGCGTTCTCTTTTGATCCCGCCAGGACGTTAAGGCAGATACGATCCTGATAAAAGTTGGGGGTCAGCGTCATGCGTGTTTCTCTCCGTTTAACAGTGCCTGAATGCGGGTAAAAATAGTGTTCAGTTGATCGGCGCTGACGCTGCGCACGTCTGCTTCAATGATCCCCTCGTTAGCTTTGTAGCCACGGAAGTAGATCGCGACGTCGCCCTTTTTCAGCGCCTGCACCAGATCGCCAGTGCGCTGCTGGATCGCAGCTTCGTCAAAGGCGATCTCCGCGCGGGCGATATCACGTCCGGCGGCATCCCACACGATACGGGCCGTCACGCCATTCAGGCCATTGAGCTGCTCAATAAACGGCGTCATTTTTTCCACCATCTGCGCACCGCTGATTTTTGGCTGCGTCAGATAGTTTTCGATTGCCTGAGTCAGCCCCAGAATCCCCTCTTTGCCCACTTTCATCGCGCGGCCAATGCCGTTGGTCTGGCGTTTGACCCACTCAACATAGTGGTGTCTGCCAATGACCAGCCCGCTGGTCGGCCCTTCAATCGCTTTTGCGCCGCTGTAGATCACCAGATCGGCGCCCGCCTGGTAGTAACACTGCAGATCCTCTTCCGCGGCCGCATCAACGATTAGCGGCACACCATGCTCACGCGCAACCGCCGCGGCCTGCGCCACATCGAGATGGCTCTTCTGCACGCAGTGATGCGATTTCACATAGAGGATTGCTGCGGTCTGTGGCGTGATCGCCGCCGCCAGCTGGGCAGGTGAGCACTCGTTGCTGTAACCCGCTTCCACCAGTTGCCCGCCACCCAGCGCCACCATGCTGCCGACCGGGGCGCCATAGTTCACGTTGTGCCCTTTCGGCACCACAATCTGGTGCGGGATGGTCAGCGGTGCGGCGTGCAGGTTATCCACCAGCCAGTCATTGTCTTTCACTATCACCGCCGCCACGCACTGGGCGATGCCTGCGGAGGCGCAGGAGACCACCAGCGCGTTCTCCACCTTCAGCAGACCGGCGATATAAGCACCGGTCTTATCCACCAGATCTTTCATTTCAAAGTAGTGGTCGAGGCCGTACTTCACCGTATCGATCACGTCACTCGACGGCGTAGAGACGCCGAGGATCGTCATACGGCCAGAGGCGTTA
This sequence comes from Pantoea sp. SM3640, assembly GCF_015654165.1. NCBI lineage: Bacteria > Pseudomonadati > Pseudomonadota > Gammaproteobacteria > Enterobacterales > Erwiniaceae > Pantoea > Pantoea sp. SM3640. The sequence continues at coordinate 384,485 of NZ_CP064872.1, read as the reverse complement.
ATTACCGGCTTCAGGCCATACTTTTCATATACCGAGGTCATGCGCTATTCCTTCTTCTGTCGCGATCCACGTACCAGCGACCACGGCCGCCAGCGGAACCAGATGCTTCTCACCGGCGACCTGTTCACCTTCTGAATCGATGAAGGGCCGGGTTTCCTCTTTGACGCTAAAAACAGTCAGGTCGGCGTCATAGCCAACTTTCAGCTGGCCCTTGCGCAGCAGGCGCAGTCCTGCGGCCGCATTGACCGTCACACAATCGATTACCTGCGGCAGCGTCATGCCGACGCTGAAGAATTTCGACATCACATGCGCCAGGCTGTGAACCGGCCCGGTCAGGCGATTACGGCAGTAGATGTCAGAGCTGATGGTGTCGGGCAGAATGCCCTGCGCAATCGCCACGCGGGCGACCTCGAAGCTGAAGCTGGCGCTGCCGTGGCCAACATCGAGTTTTACGCCACGTGCGATGGCATGTTTTACCGCCGCTTTGAGTTCACCCTGCGGCGTCAGAATGCGGTTGGGTTTGCCATTAAAGCAGTGCGTGATGATGTCGCCCGTGGTCAGCAGATCCGCAATCTGGTCGAGATTGGGTGGATTATTGCCAATGTGAACCATCAGCGGCAGACCGCCGCTCTCCTGCTGGATCGCTTTGGCTTTGATCAGCGGCTGGACGCCGTTCTGACCGACCACGCTGCTGCTGATGCGCGCCTTGAGGCCGACAATAAAATCGGGCAGTCGCGCCACGGCCTGCTGCACCGCCTCGCCATCGATCTGCGTCATATCGGCCAGCTCATTCTGAGTGACGATGCCGGTGCGGGCGATATTGATCAGCGCATAGACCTGGGTCTGCGCCGCGCGCGTCAGCTGGTAGAAGTCATCGATGTGTTCTGCGCCGGTGCTGCCCGCATCGACCACCGTGGTGACGCCATGCGCCACGCCAATCGCGTCCGCTTCATCATGGTAAATCGGTGATTTGGGATAGCAGTGAACGTGGGAGTCGATCCAGCCCGCGCTGAGGTAGTAGCGGCCCGCCAGATCGCGCTCACGCGGTGCGCTGCCCTGCACCTTGCCGATGGCAGCAATGCGGCCATCCTGCAACGCAATATCGACCACCTGCTCATCGCTGAGGCGCGCATTGCGGATAATCAAGTCGTACATGGTTTCTCCTTAACGGCAGCCCGCTGCCGGGCTGCCGGTGAGATCAGAGAGCAATCGGGAACAGCGCACCCAGGATCATCGCGCCGAGGATGGCACCGCCGGTAATCGGCTTGTTCCAGAGATAGAACAGCAGCGCACCCAGCAGCGAGCCCAGACCAATCGGAATGGAGGCCGCCATGGCGGACAGGATGATCAGCGGCCCCAGAAAGCGGCCTGAAGCATTACCTGCACCCATCATCACGTCTGCGCCGTAGGTGGAGTCGCTCTGATTGATGGTGAATTTACGCGCCAGAATGATCAGGTAGCCAATCGCCACGCCAATCACCAGGCCCGTCGCCAGCGAAGCTGCGAAGTTCGCCACGGGGAAGATGATGCCCGCCCCCAGCAGCAGTGCCGGCACACCCAGCCCGACCCCAGTCTGGATCGCGCCGCCGATATCCAGAATACCCACCAGCGAGCCTTCGATAATGCGGGCAAACAGGAAGCTGGCACCGAAGGCGGCGACCGCGCCGTAGACGCCGGTTTCCATCCCTGCGCGCAGCATCGAGACAAACGCCACTTCGTTAAACGCGCCAATACCATAGAGGTAATACATGTGGGTCCCGGCGAAAACGCCCGACGAGAGCAGGCCAACAAAGATCGGGAAAGACCAGTCGGCGTACCAGAAGCCTTTATTTTCGTTCATCACATTGCCTCTTATTTGCCGCTGACTGAGTTGTGGATCATGTCGAGCCAGCCTGGAATGCCGAGCTGGAAGGACTGCAGCAGCTTCATGTCGAAACCGCGGAAGAAGCCGCTCAGCACAAACAGCAGCACAATGGCGGTCATCATTACTTTGGTGACCCGGTTCCAGCCGCTCTCTTCCACGCCTTTACCGATCAGGATCCCCAGCACCAGACCTGGTACGGCGTTGCCCATGATCAGTTGCGCCAGACCGCCAAAAATGGTGGCCCAGAAGCCTGATTTTTTGCCTGCATCGATCGCCGCCAGCCAGAAGATGACCGGCATGACGGTATTCACCAGCAGGTTAGCGGCGGGCACCAGCACTTTGACCGCCGTCACCTGCAGCGCAGCCGGCACCGCAGAGGCGGTAGAGTTAAGGAAGGCGACCACGATCATGCCGATGATGCCGCAGGCGATGGCCATTTTTTTCGGATCGTGCAGCGTCTCCGCCACATTACGATTCTTCACCATCAGGGCAGCCGCACCCCAGTTTGGAATGATGCGATGGTCCACATCCTGCGTGAATGAACCGGCTGCGACAGACGATGCCCAGGCATTGAAAAAGAAGCCAAGACCAAAGGAGAAGTGGGAGGCCGGATCGCCTTCACACGAGTTCAGCTCGCCCAGCGTACGAAACGCCCCCATGCCCTGGGTGGTGGGCGCGTGGAACATACGTGCCGCCCCCGCGCCAACGCCGACGCCTACCAGGCCCCCAATGATCAACGACTTAAACAAAATGATTAAAAACATGTTGCTGTACCTTGTTGTCGTTTTTACCCGCCCTATCCGCGCCGCCGCATCGCCCCGGCCTGACCGCCGCGCTATCGCTACAGCAGTGGAATGGGCAAACGGCGGGCTGATGTAAACAGGTTCTGTTTTATGATGCCGCCGTGAACGTCACCTGTTCGGTGTCGAAAACGGTGACGCTGACGGTGATCTCCAGCGTCACGCTGAAGCTCCGCCGTTGGCGCGCCAGAAAGAAAAAGAGAAACTTCTCGGTTCTGACGCTCTCCTGCGCGCGCAGCACCCGGACATCCTGAGGTTCGATGCGCAGCAGAATTTTTTGCGTCGCGCGCAGAACCTGGTTCTGCACACGACTCAGGGCATCGGCAAAGGCTTTCGCTTTGGTGTCGCCTTTGCCCTCAACCGTCACCTGGGTAACGTAGTGTTCTTTCATAATCAGCTGCCGTGCTTCTTGTTCCAGGCCTGCACCAGCCGCTCGCCTAACTCTTCTTTATCCATAAAGCCGAAGCCCAGCACCGTGGCGCCTTCATTGATGGCGGTGACGCCTTCGTCAACAGAACGCATGCCGTGTTTGGCTTTGTAGCCATATTTGTTCTGCGCGGTGATAGCACCCGCGCCGCCGCTGCCGCAGAACGAGATGCCGAAATCGGCGTTTTCTGCCTTCATCACGTCACCCAGCTTCATGTCAGCGGCCACGCCTGGCACCACGACAGCACGACCACCCGCTTTCTCGATGCCCGCCGCCACTTTCTGGCCCTTACCTAAACGATCGCCAATCACTACTGTTACCATGGTGTGTTCCTCTTCAGTTATTTGATCGCGCGACTTCAATATGCACAGACAGCAGCCAGGCCTCTTCGCGGGGGAGATTGCCGAACAGGTCGACGACCTGCTGCGCCAGCGCGACCGTTTCAGGCGGAATATCCTCAAACAGCTCCGCTTCCACTTCCGGCAGCGGCTCCCCGCTCAGCGAACGTGACGCCATGGCCCCGACATGCGATTGCAGCATCTGCTGCTGGACCGCGTTGGGCTGAATGCCATGCTGCTGATAGATCGCCGCAATCTGCGTCATCACGCTGTCAGCCAGCTGTTGCACTTTCTCCGGTGGCGCTTCATACACCGGGACGCCGTTATTGCTCACCTTGCTACTCCTGTTAAACCGGATAATTCGCGTTAGAAATAAATTAGCGGTCATCACCCCGGCTGTGGAGAGGCAACATTTCCAGCAGTAAGTGGAAATTGAAGTGAAGGTTGTGCGTCAGATCGCAGGCTGCACGCTTAGTGCGATATGCGTCGCAAAATGCGCAAAATGATGCCATTAGCCTCGCAAGGCGGTGATGTTGTGCGGCAGCCAGACTGCCGGGCGATGGTTTACGGTGCGGTGATAAGCAGAAGTGATGGTAAAAACCGCCGGTCGGGCTGACCGGCGGTCGGATTAGCGGAATTTCTTATGGTTGGTATTACGGATGTCATCAAATTTAGCGGCTTCGCGCTTTGCGCCGTCCACGTTGTTAGCTTTCGCCAGCGCGCTGACCACGTCAATCTGTGCGATAAGTGAGTCAAGGCCCGCGTGGTAGTCTTTGATCTGCGCACTGTCAGCAGGCTGACCTTCCAGCTTATCGGGCGTCGACTTTTTGGCATCCTGCGCCGCGGTTCGCATTTTGGTTAACGCCTGCTGCATCTCCTGCGCACTGTCCGTTTTCTTAACGATTTTCAGATTCGCATTGAGCGTGTCCATATCCTGCTCCAGATCTGCCGCATAGAGGCTGACGCTGGAGAACAACAGAGAAGCCGACAACATTGCAATCACATGCTTACGCATCATTACTTCCTTTTTATTGTGATGAAAAAAAAGCAGCCAACCGGCTGCTTCAGGAATTCATCTTTATTGTCCCGCTATCTTCATCTCAGGCAGTAACACGGAACCGCACTGGATATTACTGCGGGTTTCAATATCGTCACCGATGGTCACCATGTTGTGCCACATCTCTTTAAGATTGCCGGCAATGGTGACTTCGCTGACCGGGTACTGAATGACGCCATTCTCAACCCAGAAACCGGCTGCACCGCGTGAGTAGTCACCGGTAATGGCGCTGACGCCCTGGCCCATCAGCTCGGTCACCACTAATCCGGTTCCCATCTGCTTCAGCAGGTCGTCAAAGCTGTGGCCCTGACCCGCAATGCGCCAGTTATGAATACCACCAGCATGACCGGTGCTGGTCAGACCCAGTTTACGGGCGGAATAGCTGGTCAGCAGCCAGGTCTGCAATACGCCATCTTTGATGATGTCGCGCGCCTGAGTCCGCACCCCTTCGCTGTCGAACGGCGTGGAGGCGAGCCCTTTCAGCAGGTGTGGCTGTTCACTGATGGTGAGCCACTCCGGCAGAATCTGCTGACCCATTGAATCCAGCAGGAAAGTCGATTTACGGTAAACGCTGCTGCCGCTGATCGCACCAACCAGATGACCAAACAAGCCGGTCGCCACTTCAGCGGCAAAAATCACCGGGGCTTTCATGGTCGGCAGTTTACGCGGGGCCAGACGGGAGAGCGTACGGCGCGCGCACTCGGCTCCTACCCACTCCGGGCTTTTCAAATCTTCAAATGCACGGCCAATGGTATAGGCGTAGTCGCGCTCCATGTTGCCATCCTGCTCAGCGATGACGCAGCTGGAGAGCGAATGGCGGCTTGAGCAGTAGCTCTGCAACATTCCGTGGCTGTTGCCAAAGACTTTGATGCCGACGTGGCTGTTGAAACTGCCGCCTTCGGTGTTGGTAATTCGCTTGTCGGCACGCAGTGACGCCTGCTCCGCCTGCGCGGCCAGTTCAATGGCGCGGTCAGCGTCAATTTCCCACGGATGGTAAAGATCCAGATCCGGCGCATCATAGGCCAGCAGCTCTGCGTCGGCCAGACCGGCAAACGGATCGGGCGAGGTGTAGCGGGCAATATCAATCGCCGCCTGCACGGTACGTTTGATCGCATCCGGGCTGAGGTCGGTCGATGAGGCACTGCCTTTACGATTCTGATGATAAACGGTGATGCCCAGCGCACCGTCGCTGTTAAATTCAACGTTTTCCACTTCGCCATAACGGGTGCTGACCCCGATGCCGGTGGTCTTACTGACAGCCACTTCCGCGCTGTCAGTGCTTGCTTTAGCCAGTTCAAGTGCCTGCGCAATGGCCTGCTCCAGTACTTTTCGCTGTTCTGCAACCTGAGTAGATACGTTCATCGACCTGCCGTCTAATCTTATGTGTGAATGATTTGAGTCTATCAGAGTCAGAGAACAATTTCGCAGTCACCCGATAAACTGGTAGGATTAGCCTCTTTTTTTTGGGAGCCCGGAAATGACCAGACAGCCCGATGAGTGGCTCGACGATGTGCCAGATAATGACGAAGAAGAAGATGAAGAGATTATCTGGGTCAGTAAGAGTGAAATTAAACGCGATGCAGAAGAGTTAAAGCGCCTGGGAGCCGAACTGGTTGATCTGGGTAAAAACTCGCTGGATAAAATCCCGCTGGATGAGCGCCTGCGCACCGAGATCGAACTGGCACAGCGCATCAAGAAAGAGGGTCGCCGCCGTCAGCTGCAGCTGATCGGTAAACTGCTGCGCAGCATTGATGTGGAGCCTATCCGCATTGCGCTGGATAAGCTCAAGAATCGCCACAACCAGCAGGTTGCGCTGTTCCATAAACTGGAAATGCTGCGCGATCGTCTGATTGAGCAAGGTGATGAGGCGATGAGCGACGTGATTGCACTTTATCCCGATGCCGATCGTCAGCAGTTACGCAGCATGATCCGTAACGCGCAGAAAGAGAAAGCGGGCAACAAGCCGCCGAAGTCTGCCCGTCAGATTTTCCAGTATCTGCGCGAGCTGGCTGAAGCGCAGTAATGCCATGGCGGGCAGTCTCGCCCGCCTCCCGGCAGCACTTACCGATAGATATAGAGAATACCGGTGCGCAGCCGCAACTGGCGTTCGCTCGATGTAGCAGAACGTCCGATATCGCCAAAGGTGACGTAAGGCACCCAGACGCGATCGTTGCCAAGCGCATAATCGAACTGTAACTCCTGTTCATAGTCATCATGTTTATTAGCAAACAGTTTCGCATCCGCGTGCTTATACACCAGCTTATAGGTAGTGGTGAGGCGATCGGTTTTATTCCGCAGATAGAGATCAAAACGGTTAGCCGTGCGATGCCGGTCAGTATCGCAATAATCAATACCCCCGGTGCGGCAGTGATCGTCATGGGCATAATCGGTCAGTTCAAGGCGATATAATCCGCCAACAGACCAGCGGTCATTAATTTTATACCAGGGTGCCACACCAAACTTCCATTCGGTGCGCGAGGAGTTAAATTCCGGCTGAATAAAAGGCGATAGCGTCCAGTTCCCCCAGTACCAGGACTTCAGAAAGGTGACTTCCACCACATTTAACACGGTGTCGTTATAATATTTATCTTTTGGATCTGCGCCACCGGTTTTAAATTTGGTTTCGACGCCAAGAAACATATTATCCGGCAGTGTGGTACTCAGCCCCAGCTTGTCATAGTGCGTGCGGTCGCGAAGACGGTACTCGTGCCGGTAATCCACCGTAGCCGTTGCCAGCGCTGCCGCCGAAGTGCATAACAGCGTGACGCCCAGAGCTAATGATCGTGCTGTACTTTTTCCCATAAAAATGTCCTTATTCTCAGTAATAAGGGCAATGAATTATCCGAATTCATTTAACCCAAATTTAACTTATATTTAAACCCTGTATTAATATAAGATGCCACATAAAGAAAACCTGTTAATTGTTTCTTTAATCTGAATCCTTCTGATTATTATTTATTTCTCAGCTGCAACAGAGACGATGCTAAAAATAACCGGCAGGTGTGGCCTTTCTGTTTCAGACACTAATAAAGAAAATATGGCAACTGAAGGAAGAGTGAGCAGATCGGATTCAAACTATGCGGGATTTATTCAGGAAATAATATTAACGGCAATAACGCTTTAAAAAAAAGCGCCCGAAACGGGCGCCTGATTTTCAGGCCAGCCTGTCCAGCAGCTTCTGATGAATGCCACCAAACCCGCCGTTGCTCATCACCAGAATCGTGTCGCCAGGCTGAGCGGCTTTAGCCACCATTTCCACCAGGGTATCGATATCCGCGCTCCAGTGCGCAGGCGGAATGCACGCTTCTGCTACATCTGAAACCTGCCACGGAATATGGTGCGGCTGGAACAGGAAGACCTCATCAGCACGCGCCAGCGACGGCGCCAGGTCGTTTTTGCTGACGCCCATCTTCATCGTATTGGAGCGAGGCTCCAGCACGGCCAGGATGCGTGCTCTGCCACCCACTTTACTGCGCAGGGCAGCCAGTGTCGCCAGAATGGCCGTCGGATGGTGAGCGAAGTCATCATAGACTTTGATGTTATTCACTTCGCCACGCAGCTCCAGCCTGCGACGTGCATTGATAAAGGTGTTCAGCGCCTGGCCGGCATCTTCCGGCTTCACACCTACATGCCGCGCGGCAGCAATTGCCATCAGGCCGTTGTGCATGTTGTGTTCGCCCACCAGCGCCCAGTTCACTTCCCCGACTTTCTCACCGTCGAGCCAGATTTCCCAGTGAGACGCATCGTTGGTCAGCTTCTTCGCCTGCCAGCGCCCGTGCTCGCCAACGCTCTCCTGCTCGCTCCAGCAACCCATCGCCATCACCTGTTTGAGGTTAGGATCATGTTCCGGCAGCAGGATCTTGCCCTGGCCCGGCACGATCCGCACCAGATGGTGGAACTGTTTCTGGATCGCCCGCAGATCGTCAAAGATATCGGCGTGATCAAACTCAAGGTTGTTGAGGATCAGGGTTCGTGGAGAGTAATGGACAAACTTGGAACGCTTATCAAAAAACGCGCAGTCGTACTCATCCGCTTCAATCACGAAGAATGGACTTTTTCCTAATTTTGCCGAGACATCGAAGTTTCCAGGCACACCACCAATAATGAAGCCGGGTTCAAGGCCGCAGGCCTCGAGAATCCACGCTGCCATGCCGGCTGTGGTGGTTTTACCGTGGGTTCCGGCCACGGCCAGCACCCAGCGGTCGCGCAGCACGAAATCATGCAGCCACTGAGGGCCAGAGAGGTAGGGAATGTTGCGTTCCAGCACTGCTTCCACACAAGGATTACCTCGCGTCATCGCATTGCCGATAATGACTAAGTCAGGCACCGGATCAAGCTGACTGGCGTCATAACCTTCCGTTAATTCAATGCCTTGCTGTTCGAGCAGTGTACTCATTGGCGGGTAAACGTTGGCGTCTGAACCGGTCACCTGATGACCCAGTGAACGAGCCAGCACCGCCAGACCACCCATAAAAGTGCCACAAATCCCGAGGATGTGAATGCGCATAACATGATCCATTACTCAAAAGTTCGGCGCACAGTGTAACGCCGCTCGCAGACGGAAGAAACGGATTAGGACTATGGTTTTTGAAGTTCAATCGGCTAAACTGCGTACGCATCCGTTGGCAGACTGTTACGCGTGCTGCCACTCCATCGAAGATTCAGGGAATGTGTTATGAAAACGTTGGGCGAATTTATCGTCGAGAAGCAGCACGACTTTCCGCACGCCACAGGTGAACTGACGGCGCTGATTTCAGCTATCAAGCTGGGTGCCAAAATTATCCACCGCGACATCAATAAAGCCGGTTTAGTGGATATTCTCGGTGCCAGTGGTGTGGAAAATGTTCAGGGTGAACAGCAGATGAAACTGGATCTGTTCGCTAACGAAAAACTGAAGGCAGCACTGAAAGCACGTGGCATCGTCGCCGGTATCGCTTCTGAGGAAGAAGACGAGTTCGTTATCTTTGAAGGTGAGGAAAACGGTAAGTACGTGGTGTTAATGGATCCACTGGATGGTTCTTCTAACATCGACGTTAACGTTTCCGTCGGTACCATTTTCTCTATTTATCATCGCGTCAGCGAGCCGGGTACGCCAGTGGTTGAAGCGGACTTCATGCAGCCAGGCAACAAGCAGGTTGCTGCCGGTTACGTGGTCTACGGCTCATCCACCATGATGGTGTACACCACCGGTGCAGGCGTGCATGCGTTTACTTACGATCCGTCACTGGGTGTGTTCTGCCTCAGCCACGAACGTATGACCTATCCACCAACCGGTTACACCTACTCGATTAACGAAGGTAACTACATTCGTTTCCCGCAGGGTGTGAAGAAATATCTGAAGTTCTGTCAGGAAGAGGATCTGCCAACGCACCGTCCTTATACCTCACGTTACATCGGCTCGCTGGTCGCGGATTTCCATCGTAACCTGCTGAAAGGCGGGATCTACCTCTACCCAAGCACCGCCAGCCATCCTCAGGGCAAGCTGCGTCTGCTGTATGAGTGCAATCCGATGGCCTTCCTGGCCGAGCAGGCGGGCGGTAAAGCCAGCGACGGTCAGAAGCGTATTCTGGATATTCCACCGGTCACGCTGCATCAGCGCTGCCCGTTCTACTGCGGTAATGAGGCAATGGTAAACGACGTTGAGCGTTTCCTGGCCGAGTTCCCGGATTGCCGTCAGGGTTAATCTGGTCGTAGTATAAAAAGAGATATAAAAAGGGCGCGATTTCGCGCCCTTTTTGCTTTTACGCCGTCTGCAATCTGAACTGCGCCATGGTTGCCTGAAGCTGATCGGACTGCGCTTCCAGCGACTGGGTCGCGGCGGTGGCCTGTTCCACCAGCGCCGCGTTCTGCTGCGCCGCCGCATCCATCTGCGTGACCGCCAGATTGACCTGCTCAATGCCACGGCTCTGCTCGTCGGAGGCCATCGAGATCTCCTTCATCAATGCCGTTACGCGCATCACTTCGCCAGAAATCTCATCCATGGTTTCCCCGGCGCGCGTCGCCATCTCGCTGCCCTCTCTGACCCGCGTCTGTGAATCACTGATCAACGTGCGAATCTCTTTGGCGGCGTTAGCACTGCGCTGTGCCAGCGTGCGCACTTCATTTGCGACAACCGCAAAGCCACGGCCCTGCTCGCCTGCACGCGCCGCTTCGACGGCAGCGTTGAGCGCCAGAATGTTGGTCTGGAAGGCGATACCGTCAATCACGCTGAGAATGTCGCCGATGCGATTGGCGCTGTCGGTGATCTCATGCATTTTTTCCATCACGTAGCTGACCACCTCAGCGCCGCGATCGGCAGTCTCGGAGACCGCGCTAGCCAGCTGATTCGCCTGCTGAGCATTCGTGGCGTTAAGGCGCACGGTTGCCGTGAGCTGCTCCATGCTGGCCGCCGTCTGCTCCAGCGAAGCGGCAGACTCTTCGGTGCGCTGCGACAGATTGACGTTACCCGCGGCCAGTTCACGGCTGCCGATGTCGATCTGCATACTCGCTTCACGCACCTGACTCACTGAGGTGCGCAGTGACTGCTGCATCCCGCTCAGCGCGTGGTTAAGCCGTCCCAGCTCGTTGTTACTTGACGGTGGCAATGCCTGTGACAGGTCGCCCAACGCGATCTGCTCAAGATGGACAATTGCCTGGTTCAGCGGCTGCAGCAGCATCCGGCGCAGCAGTTGCCAGGCGAGCACCAGCAGCAGCAGGGTTAATACCCCTGCTACGGCGATCAGGATTTTCATTTTGGTTTCGTTGTAGGCCGCCTGTTCAAGCTGGGCCTGAGTGATCTGATCGGCCAGCTGGCTGAAGTCATTGACCGCCTTGTCGTAACTGGCCGCCAGCGTCGCCAGATTGCCTTCCAGCAGCTGGTAATATTCGTCGGTATATTGCTTATCCAGCGCATCCATCATCGGTTTGATGCCCTGATCGAGATAGGCTTTGTAACTGGCTGAAACCGCATCCGCCAGCATTTTGCCGTGCGCCGTCACTGTTCCGGCATCAACAAAACGCTTCAGGTGTTTCTGCGATGACACCACATCCGCCTGCGACAGTTTTGTCACTGCCGCGCCCTCTTCCAGCATTCCAATTTCAATTTTACGTACCGCCAGCGCCGCGTTTGCGCGGGCCCGCATCAGATCGGAATTGCTCTTATACAGACTGTTCAGCTCGATCCCCTGAATGCGATTGATTACATCCAGCGAGCGATTGCCTTTATTAATTGCCACGATACCCATAAAACTCACCGCCAACAGCAGCAGTGTCATAAATGCCAGCAATGCCAGCAACCCCGTGCGAAGTGATAACTGTTTCATCCTGATAGTTTCCGTGTATGTGAAAAGGCGAATTTTGAAGCGGCCCTAAAGCGGAGAAATTATCGGCAGTAACGAGGCGAAACTTTAACTCTGATTAGTGTTAACAACTTGATCATCACAGAAACATCGCTCAATCTGATCGCCGCCTGCCCGCTATCCGGAGAAAAGAATGAAATCGGGATTACTTCTGATGCTGCTGTTCGTCAGTACGGCGACGATAGCGAAGGATTTGCCTTCAGACGCCGCACTGGATCGCTGCCTCAATGACGCCTCTGCAACCCTTGAGATGAACCAGTGCTATGCTGCGGCTACAACGATCTGGGATCAGCAGATGAATCAGCAGTACAACACACTGATGAAGACCCTGAACGGCGACGCTAAAAACAGACTGCGTATTGCACAGCGCGCCTGGCTGAGCTACCGCGATAGCTGGCTTGCAGCGAGCCACAGCCAGCTGGCGACGCAGGGAACGCTGGGCAGCGTAGCGCTGAGTGCCCAGGGCCTGAGCCTGGTACGCAATCAGGCATTGATGTTGCAGTCCCTCGGTAAAGGCAGTTGTGCCAACCCCGATGACTGCTGACCCATAACCCGCTTTTGCGCTGGCTGACGTCAGTGCGCTGTTAACCTTCAGGGAGAAACCATGGCTGCTTACGCCTCGACATTGATTCTGATTGCCCTTGCCGTACTGAGCTATTTCGTTCACAACAACGCAGTCACCATTTCTATCCTGGTGCTGCTGGCGATTAAAATTACCCCGCTGGCGCAGTTCTTTCCCTACGTGGAAAAACAGGGCATTACCCTGGGCATCATTATTCTTACTGTGGCGGTAATGGCGCCGCTGGCCAGCGGCTCACTGCCCGCCTCCGCGCTGCTTAAATCCTTTGCCAACTGGAAGTCGATTGTGGCGATTGTGGTGGGGATTTTTGTCGCCTGGCTGGGCGGCCGTGGCGTGAACTTAATGAGCGTGCAGCCGTCGGTTATCGGGGGGCTGCTGATTGGTACGGTGATTGGCGTAGCGTTCTTCCGCGGCGTGCCGGTAGGACCACTGATTGCCGCAGGCATTGTTTCGCTGTTTGTGGCGGCTAAGTAGCGTTAGGGCGCATTCCGAAACGCCAAAAAGAGGGCATACTTTCAGAGTCAGTTGGCTATAATAGCCGACACTCAACATACGACTACTGAAGGAATGCCAGATGAGTTTGAACCAGGTGCCAGCAGGTAAAGACCTGCCAGAAGATATCTACGTTGTCATTGAGATCCCAGCGAATGCTGATCCGATCAAATATGAAGTTGATAAAGAGTCTGGTGCCCTGTTTGTAGACCGTTTCATGTCTACCGCCATGTTCTATCCGTGCAACTACGGCTACATCAACCACACCCTTTCTCTGGATGGTGATCCGGTTGACGTACTGGTTCCGACCCCGTATCCACTGGTCCCGGGCTCAGTGATCCGCTGCCGTCCGGTTGGCGTGCTGAAAATGACCGACGAGTCTGGCGAAGATGCCAAACTGGTTGCCGTTCCGCACACCAAACTGTCTAAAGAGTACGATCACATCAAAGATGTGAACGACCTGCCAGAACTGCTGCGTGCACAGATCACCCACTTCTTTGAGCACTACAAAGATCTGGAAAAAGGCAAATGGGTGAAAGTGGATGGCTGGGATAACGCCGAAGCCGCTAAAGCCGAAATCATCTCCTCTTACGAGCGTGCACAGAAGAAGTAATTCTGCTGCCGGTTTGTGAGTCGAAAAAAAAACACCGTCCAACTGGACGGTGTTTTTGTTCAGGCCTCTGGCTCCTCATCGCGCTTCAGCCAGTCACCACTCATAATGCGCTGGCGTCCTGCCACTGAGCGTTGATAGACATAAAGCCATGCACTGCCAAACGGCGTCTGAGTCAGATAACGTTTGTACTCTCCCCCTTTGGTGCGAAGCGCATCCAGCTCCGCAAGGGTTGAGGCATCAATGCGGTACACTTCACACTGTACCGCTCCATTGCCCTCTATGACGCCGGGATAATGCCCCAGACTGTAAAGCTCAAAGCCTTTAATCTGGTGATCACCCAGCCACTGCGCATTCGTCATCCAGTGACTGTTTCCCTGTTTGCGCCGTAAACTGCCGTAGACAATTATTCGCATTGCTAAAACTCAAACTGATAGAGCAAATCGAGAGCCTGATCCACACCGGATACGGCTTCCAGATAGAGCTTAGGCATCAGGCGGTAACGCAAGGTTAACGTCGCCAGTGAATCAAATATGCCAACACCGTATTTTACCTGCAGACCCGGTAGTACATAGCCACTGACCTGCACCTGCTGGCTGTCGCCAACACCCGCAGTATCAACGGCCAGATTACTGACACCGAATGTCTCCCCGATTTTACCCACAACCTGCCCACTTTGTGCAACCCCTAAGCCAACAAGGGCCGAAGTAAGGGCGTTACTGTCGCCGTCACTGCCCAGTCCCTGACCGCGCAGCAGGTAGGAAAGCGCTTCCTGCTGTGACATTGCCGGATCGGAGAAGACTTCTGCTTTCGGCTCATCGGCAAGGCCAGTGACGCGCAGACCGGCGGTGACGCCATCTTCAGTCGCATCCGGGTTACGGATAGCTTCCAGATTGACGTAAGGCTGATCAGGCGGACCGGCAAACTGCAGCTCGCCTTTACGGACGATCAGATCCTGACCGTAGGCGTGGAAGCGACCGGACGGAATGTTGATCTGGCCATTCAGACCAAGCCCTGTCCTATCCTGTACCAGTTTAAGATCGCCATTCAGTTTCGCTTTCAGGCCAAATGCCGAGAGCCGCACATCGTTACCGACGTGGATCACCAGATTACTGTTAATCGGGATCGCGGCGGTTTGCGGTGCAATTGGCTTCAGCTGTTCATCCAGCATCACCTCATCCGACGAGACGCCAGTGGCGCTTTCCGGCACTTCCTGCACCGTGATGCGCGCCCACGGAATGTCGACCCGGCCATCAAGGTTAAAGGCGGCTGGCGTCGCTTCAAACACCAGATCCGGCGAGACATCCATACGCACCATTGGCGGCACGGTCACGCGAACCCGGCTGCCCTGCGCCGCAATGCGCGCACGCCAGTTATCAAGCTGACTCCAGTCCGCGTTACCGCTGAGGTTAATGTTGCCCTGCGCGGTCTGCACCAGCCCGTTCAGGGTCGAGCTCATGCCGTTGAACACCAGATTCAGGTTAGCGGCTGTGAGATCGACCGGCATAAAGTTGCCATCCACATCGACACCCGTCAGACCAAGCTGACCAAATACCTGCGGCTGCTGGATGCTGCCACCCAGACGCAGGCTGCTGTTCAGGCTGCCTTTGATCTTCTCACCCTGCATCAGCGCCGGATTGATCATCGCCAGCGAGATATTGCGGATATTAACGTTGCCGCCCAGCGTACGGCGGTTTTGCGGATCGTCGATCTGCACGTTGCCATCCAGCTGCCCGTTTTTGGCGATGCGGATCAGCCAGTCGAGCTTAGCACGTCCGTTTTGCAACGCGGCATTGAGGTTCAGCGTGTCGAAGGCGATCGGCAGGTTATTGCCCTGCACATCCTGCACCACTTTCACGCCGTTGCCTTTCAGCGCCACGGTGCCGGTCGGCAGCGCGCCGTCGGCCGTCCAGTTGACGCGCACATCGCCGCTGAACAGGCCGCTGAGCTGGGTCGCATCCGGCATAAACGGCTTCACCATCGCCAGGTCAAAGCGATTCAGCACGACATGCGCCTTGCCTGCCGGCCCGGCTTCTACCGGTTCTGGTACACAAATCTGTGCATTCGGGTTCTGCCAGCAGTGCGGCCCGATGGTCGCCGTCTGGCGGCTGTTGAGATAGTCGATGGCCATCGCGCGGGTCAGACGCCACTCGCCGACAGGCGTATCAAAATGGGTATCGTTCAGCGTGCCTCTCCAGCGTTCGGTCTGGCGATCGAAGCTGCCGTTCAGCGCCAGCTGGCCAGAGACCGGTTTGCCCTGCACATTCAGCTTCAGCTGATGCTGATGCTCGTTGCCGTCCGCATTCAGCGTCAGCAGGCTGATGTTCAGCGCATCCTGCTTCAGTTGCTCGACGCGCAGTTGCAGTTTACCCGCCACCTGTTCGCCGGAGCGCACGTCACCATTCAGCGTAACGCGATTGATCTGCATCTGCTGCCAGTGCAGACCACGGGCATTGAGATCGGCCAGCAGCTGTGGGGCTTTCAGCGTGCCACGCGCTTTGAGGGTGCCGTTGACGACACCACTCAGACCGGGTAGCGCATTGTCGAGCTGTGGCGCGTCGATGCTGGCATCAAGATCCAGACTGTCGCCCAGCGCCCCTTTGACATCCAGATGGTTGCGTCCCAGCGCCAGCTTAATGCCCGGCACCGTCCACTGGTTGTAACTGTTACCGGTCAGTGAACCGTCAGCGGTCACGGCGTTCTGCTTCACGTTTCCTTTCAGCTGAAGCTGCGGCACACTCAGCTGCCAGCTGCCGCCATAGAGACTGCCGCGGGTGGTGATTTTTCCATCCAGCCGCGCCGGCCAGTCAGGATACTGTTTTGCGGTGTTGATCCCGGCCAGCGTCAGCTCACTGCGCCAGCTGATCGCCTTGCTCCAGTCCACCAGCGCGGTGAGGTCAATATTGCCCTGCAATGCAGCCACGCGCAGGCGATCCAGGCTGAACTGCTCAACATTGCCTTTACCCGTCAGCGAGACAGTGGCTGGTGGTACGGACTCGCCCTTCACGGCGGTCTGCAGTGACATCACATAGTCGGTGGCTTTGCCTTTAAACTGATAGTTCAGGTCATCCGCCTGATACTGAACCGGGCCGGTTAACGGCCAGCGTAACTGCGGGCTGGTTAACTGCAGTGACAGCGGCAGTCCTGCTACCGCCAGCTGCGTCGTGGCGTCCAGTTGTGCCTTCACCGGACCGGAAAGATTCAGTCCCAGCTTCAGCTCGTCGCGCATTGCACCATTCAGTTTCAGCGCCAGCTTTTCGCCTTTGATCGGGTCGGTGTTAACCGTGCCGTTCAGGGTGAAATCGACCGGCCAGTTATCCGCCAGCGTCGCCTGTCCGCTGCCGTTGAGGTTGCCAAGATTCGAGTCCACTTCCAGCGTCGTCAGTTGCATATGACGATCGGCGGTTTTAGCTTTCAGCAGTAACCGGCTGACGGAGATATCGGTGTCGCCGGTAATGCGCAGCTGTTCACCCAGAATCTGCTGCACCTCGATATCCAGCGGCAGACGGAAATCGGGCAGCGCAGGCAGCAGCGGTTGGGCAAACATCGCCTGCAGCGTTTCACCCAGCGGTTTCTCCGCAGGGTGAGGCTGCTGAACCTTCGGCTCCACCACCTCGTCATTCACGACTTTCGCCGCTTTCGGCAGCGCAATCAGCAGGCTTTGAATATGGGTCGGATTCAGCGTCAGCGCGCGATCCTGCCATTGCAGGCCGGTAGTGAAGTCGAGTAGCGAGATCGCCGTGTCATCCACTTTGACATTGATGTTGTGCAGGCCGAGGTGACGCAGCGTAATCGGGTACGGCGTACTGAGGTTGGTGTTGCCACTCTCCTCTTCCGGCGCTGGCGCAGCAGGTGCCATCTTCTTGCTGTCGACGACCACGCTGATATCACGCAGGGAGACATCGTTAACGCATACGGAGGAGTGCAGCAGGCAGTTGAGATCCACCGCCAGATGGATTTGCCCGGCATCGACGCTGACGCCTGGCATCTCAAAACGCAGACCGTTGAGCGTCAGGTTACGCCAGCCGCCATCAACCTGTCTGATGGACAGGCCGGGCACCCAGCGCGATGCCCCCTTCAGCACTAAATGCAGCCCCGGCGTGGTACCGATTAAAAATGCCACGCCGCCCAACAGCAGTACCAGAAAGATCAGAATACCGATCAGGACCTTTTTCCACAGCTTCATAGTTCTGGCCCCAGCCCTACGTAAAATTGTAATCCATGTGCCTCGTCATCCCCGATGGGTCTGGCGATATCAAATTTGATGGGGCCAACCGGCGAAGACCAGCGCACGCCGACGCCCGCACCGGTTTTGATATTGCTCTGTTTGATGTCGTTAACGGCTTCACCCGAGTCAACGAACACCGCGCCCCACCATTTCCCGGTGACGTTGTACTGATATTCCAGCGATCCGGTGGCGAGTTTGGATGCACCAGTGAGTTTGCCGTCGTCGTCACGCGGTGAAATGTTTTTGTATTTGTAGCCGCGAATACTGCGGTCGCCCCCGGCAAAGAAGCGCAGATCCGGCGGCACTTTGTCAAAGTCGTTGGTTTCGATCCAGCCAAGATTGCCGCGCGCCACAAAGCGATGGCTGTCGCCCAGCGTGCGGATCCAGACGTTCTGCGCCTGCAGGATCAGGAAGTCAACGTCCGAACCCCAGGTCGTATCAGAGACGTCCACCGAGTAGCGCTGTGAATCGCCCCAGGTCGGCATCAGACCGCCACGCGAACGGGTGCGGTTTACGCTGACGCCGGGATAGAGCAGCATCGTGGTGTTGGTCACGCTGCCCTGCGTAAAGTGGTCCAGGCTCCAGCGCAGGTTAACTGCCTTCTGCCAGCCGCTGCTGCTGTCCCAGTTGCGCGACATCGCCAGCGTCGTGGTATCGGCTTTAGTGTCGTTGAGGTCGGTGCGCTTCAGGCCGCCAGAGAAGGTGTAGTACTGCTCCAGCGGGCTTTTCAGCAGCGGCACTTTGTAGCTGAGGTCGACCTGCTGTTCCGGCGCAGAAACGTAGGCGCTGGCCGCCAGGCTGTGGCCGCTATCGTTGATCCACGGTTTTTTCCAGGTGCCTTTCAGGCGCGGACCGACATCTGTGGAGTAGCCGACACCGGTTTCAATGGTGTTTTCGGTGCGGGGCGACATCACGGCATTCAGCGGCAGGACTTTGGTCTGGCGTCCCTTGCTGAATTCGGGCGCGACCACTACCGAATTAAACCAGCCGGTAGCGGAGAGACGCCGATTCAGTTCGGCTAAATCGCGGGAGCTGTAGTAATCCCCCTCTTTGAACGGCACCAGGTTCTGCAGGTACTCTTCGCGAATCTGCGAACCCTGGAACGTGACGTCGCCAAAGCGATAGCGCTCGCCGCTGTCGTAGTCAATATCCCAGAAGGCTTCACGCCGCTCTACCGAGACGCCTAGCTGGCTTTTTTTAAAGGTGCCGTCGAAATAGCCGTTACGCAGCGCAAGATTTGAGAAGCCGCTTTTGAATTTGTCATATTGCCCGTGGTTAAGCTGCGTACCCACTTTCGGCCGTCCCTGCTTCACCCAGGCTTTATAATCGGCGTCGTTCCGCGCATCGCCTTCGACCACGATGGTGCTGCCGCCGATTTTTACCGGTTCGCCGGGGGTGACATGGGCCACTAATACCGGGCGTCCGCCCTGCGCTGGCGCGGGGCGGGATTCAAAATCAATGGTGGGTTCATAATAACCGAGTGCGCGCAGCCCCTCTTTTATCGCAACAGAAACACGCGCGCGAAAACGACCATCGTTAGAGACCTCATCGCTGCCGATGGTCGACAGGCGCGCCCTGACATTTCTTTGAAGATCCCCGGTTAAGCCGTCTACCTGTAATCGCACTGTCGCCGCCTCAAGGGCGGGCGCGGCAAGCAGCAGGCCAGCCATGCAATAAACATAAAATCGTGGCACCTGTACTCCTGTTAATCATGCCGGCCCCTTTTCCGCGGGGCACTTATTAATCATCTTTGCCCGCACTACCGCAACGGCAACACCCTCATCATAGCCGCACTTTATGGTAAACGGCGACGCAACGCTGACATCTAAGTCAAATAACAGGGTATTGTCGGTAAATGGGGATCGCGATACAACTCCTGAGGGGTGGAATGATCAAACCCGGATGACTCACTCAGATAAATCCGAGTCAATAACCGGCCGCTCTGGACGCAGATGCGGTGTGATGCGGCGGTTTGCCCTCTGGCGGCACAATGAGCGCTCCTGCTATAATCTGCCACCACAGGCATTCCGCCTGTTTTCATTTCTGCCCCGACATCTTTTTCCTGTCGAACAGGCGCAGACATTTTTGGCACGGATAG
Organism: Pantoea sp. SM3640; assembly: GCF_015654165.1. NCBI lineage: Bacteria > Pseudomonadati > Pseudomonadota > Gammaproteobacteria > Enterobacterales > Erwiniaceae > Pantoea > Pantoea sp. SM3640. Next base: position 364,654 of record NZ_CP064872.1, on the reverse strand, counting down.
CTGTGATTCACGGATAAACCAACTCTGTTTGCGCTTACCCACGCTGCCCAGGCCAAAAATGACAAGTGGATAACCCTTTGGATCTCATATGTTAGATAGCTTGCTTGTCATTCTGTTGCTGATCGTAATCAGTGCCTTTTTTTCTCTGTCAGAGATATCGCTGGCGGCCGCCCGTAAGATCAAACTGAAACTGCTTGCCGATGAAGGCAATGTTAATGCGCAGCGTGTCCTTAAAATGCAGGAAACGCCGGGCATGTTCTTCACCGTGGTGCAGATTGGCCTTAACGCCGTCGCCATCCTTGGCGGTATTGTCGGCGACGCCGCCTTTTCACCGGTTTTCAGCGGCCTGTTTAACCGTTTTGTCTCGCCGGAACTGGCGGAGCAGCTCAGCTTTATCTGCTCCTTCACCATCGTCACCAGCCTCTTTATCCTGTTCGCTGACTTAACGCCGAAGCGGGTTGGCATGGTCGCACCGGAAACCATCGCGCTGCGCATCATCAACCCAATGCGTTTTTGCCTGCTGGTGATGCGTCCGTTGGTGTTCCTGTTTAACGGCCTGGCTAACGTCTTCTTCCGTATTTTCAAACTGCCGATGGTGCGTAAAGATGACATCACCTCTGACGACATCTATGCCGTCGTTGAAGCGGGTGCGCTGGCGGGCGTGCTGCGTAAGCAGGAGCATGAGCTGATTGAAAACGTGTTTGAGCTGGAATCGCGTACCGTTCCCTCTTCAATGACCTCACGTGAGAATATCGTCTGGTTTGATCTGCATGAAGATGAGACCAGCCTCAAGACCAAAATCGCTGAGCATCCGCATTCTAAGTTTCTGGTCTGCAGCGGTGATATCGATCATATCGTTGGTTATGTCGACTCTAAAGAACTGCTGCTGCGTGTGCTGGGCAATCAAAGTATGGCGCTGAACAGTGGCCTGCAGATTCGCTCTGCGCTGATTGTGCCGGACACGCTGACCCTCTCCGAAGCGCTGGAAAGTTTTAAAACCGCTGGTGAAGATTTCGCAGTGATCATGAACGAGTATGCGCTGGTCGTGGGCATCATTACTCTGAATGACGTGATGACCACGCTGATGGGTGACCTGGTGGGCCAGGGCATGGAAGAGCAGATTGTGGCGCGCGATGAAAACTCATGGCTGGTTGAGGGCGGTACGCCGATTGATGACGTGATGCGCGTGCTGGACATTGATGATTTCCCGCAGTCAGGCAACTACGAAACCATCGGCGGCTTTATGATGTATATGCTGCGTAAGATTCCGAAGCGTACTGATTTTGTGAAGTTTGCTGGCTACAAGTTCGAGGTGGTGGATATTGATAGCTATCGCATCGACCAGCTGCTGGTTACCCGCATCGACGAACGACCGCCGGTGCTGAGCATGACGAAAAGCGAAGAAGAGTAGAATGACCGAGGGCCAGGTTCAGACTGTGAAATAAATAGTCTGACGGGCCAGACACTAAGGGCGCCATCGGCGCCCTTGATATTAGTTGAACTCAAGCTTGAGACGAACGACCTGGCGGTTAATTTCTGACATCACGCTCAGATGCTGTTTGTCTTTGACGCGCGGGATTAAGACTTTCCCTTTATCGAACTCGAACGCGCCAACGTCCTTGATATACAACCTTCCTTTGAACAGCGTTTTTACATATTTCGCTATTTGTAGCGGATTATAGCGCTGGAAGATCTTCATACTGACTAACTCCTGTACATTTTTAAAGCACGCTTCGCCGTTTCCAAATTTGGTTCCAGCCCATGAAGCGCGAATTCGCGATAACTATAGAACACTAAAATCAACTGGTGTTCCGAAAAGTGAATTTTTTTACTGAATTGACACATCATTACAGAACACTCTGTTATCAGGGTCATACAAGACAGTATAAACCTTCATTGGTTAAGGAATTGTGGTGTCCATAACAAACCTGACACCTTTCCATGACAGGCGCATCATCCCTGCTTACTATTGCAGTAAAATGACTGACTGGTCCGATCACTTAAGGAAATAGCAATGCGAAACATTCTGACCGCTGTGGCGTTGTCTTTGCTGATACCAGCAAGCGTGATGGCCCATGACCTCAGGCTGGGATCACGAGTCCCCGCCACTGGCGTTAACGATAAGGGCGAATTGTTATTACAGCAGGAGAAGTTTAGCTACAAAAACTGGAATAGCGCGCAACTCAGTGGAAAAGTTCGTGTGGTCCAGCATATTGCTGGTCGCTCCTCCGCTAAAGAGATGAATGCGGCACTGATAGAGGCGATCAAAGCGGCGAAGCTGCCACACGATCGCTATCAGACCACCACTATCGTGAATACCGATGACGCCATTCCTGGCACCGGCATGTTTGTTCGCAGTAGCGTCGAGACCAACAAGCAGCAATATCCGTGGTCGCAGTTTGTCATAGACAGCAAGGGCAATGTGCAGCATGCCTGGCAGTTACAGTCGGGCGGTTCCGCCATTGTGGTACTGGATAAACAGGGCAAGGTGAGATTTGTGAAGGATGGATCGCTGACGCAGGATGAAGTGACAAACGTGATGGCGCTGCTGGCCTCACTGCTGAAAGAGTAATCGCTGAAATCCCGGCGGTCACAGAGCGACCGCCGGGATTTCATCAGCCTGCAAATTCAGACAGCATTAAAACAAGGAGACGCGGAAGCCAGGATTAAGGAAGGATTCGCGCGGCGCGTAGTCCAGGGTTTTACCCTGCCAGTCATGCACATGGGCGCCAGCGGCCATCGCCACGGCATGACCCGCGCCGGTATCCCAGATGTTGGTGGGCCCGAAACGGGGATAGAGCTGAGCTTTCCCTTCCGCCACCAGGCAGAATTTCAGAGAAGAGCCGGTGGCGACGGTCTGATGTTCACCCAGCTGTTTCAGGTACTCTTTCATCTCGGCGTCATCGCCATGTGAGCGGCTCACCACGACCAGCGGAGGACGCGCGTCACGGGCATGAATCTGTTCACGCTGACCGCCCTCCTCTTTCCACGCTTTACCGTCTGCAGCGGCGTACATGACGCCCAGCACCGGTGCATAAACCACGCCCATCACCGGCTTGCCCGCTTCGATTAGTGCAATATTGACGGTAAATTCGCCGTTGCGTTTGATGAACTCTTTGGTGCCATCCAGCGGATCGACCAGCCAGTAACGCTGCCAGTGCTGACGCACCTCCCAGGCTGGGGGATCTTCTTCTGACAGCACCGGGATCTCAGGCGATAACTGCTTCAGGCCCTTCATGATAACGTTGTGCGCCGCGATATCCGCAGCTGTCACCGGTGAATCGTCCGATTTGTGAGAAACGTCAAGCGGCGCGGCACCGTTATAGACCTGCATAATCGCGTCGCCCGCTTCGCGTGCCAGTTGGCAGATTTGCTCTAACATTTTTCACCTCGTTGTGTCTGTCTGCAGCGGGATAGATTCACCCCAGCTAGTGACATTTTAGCAGTTCAGCCTGCGGTGCTCATGTGCAGGCAGGTTGCCCCATCAATTCATAGATATATCAATATCATAGTTACCCAACAATCGCCACGTCTGCGCCGCTGCGCCTCCGTCGTATAAGAATCCGCCGCTGACTGATGCGCCAAAACGTTATATCCATCACGATTTAAAATGACTATCTGTCATGCTTTTACATTATTTTGAGAGCCTTAATTTAATTTGCAGCAGGAGCAAGCATGTTTAAGCCCGGAATGATGTTACTGGCCCTGAGCGTTTCCGTCGCAACCCAGGCCGCAACGGTAGATTTGCGGATACTGGAAACCACCGATCTGCATAGCAATATGATGGATTTCGACTATTACAAAGACACCCCAACCGCGAAGTTTGGCCTGGTGCGAACCGCCACGCTGATTCACGCCGCGCGCCAGGAGGTGAAGAACAGTCTGCTGGTCGATAACGGTGACATCATCCAGGGCAGCCCGCTGGGTGACTATATGGCGGCCAAAGGATTACGTGAGGGCGAGATCCATCCGGTCTATAAGGTGCTCAATACGCTGGATTACAGCGTCGGCAACCTCGGTAATCATGAATTCAATTATGGCCTGCCCTACCTGAAAAAAGCGCTGGCAGGCGCCCACTTTCCTTATGTAAATGCCAACGTGATTGACGTGAAGAGCGGCAAACCGCTGTTTACCCCATACATCATCAAATCCACCACGGTGGTTGATCGCGACGGCAAAACACAGACCCTGAAGATTGGCTATATCGGCTTTGTGCCGCCGCAGATTATGGTGTGGGACAAAGCCAACCTGCAGGGCAAGGTGCGGGTCGACGACATCACCGAAACGGCACGTCGTTATGTGCCTGAGATGCGCGCACAGGGTGCCGATCTGATTATCGCTATCCCCCACTCCGGCCTGAGCAGCGAGCCGTATCACACGATGGCGGAGAACTCGGTTTACTATCTCAGCCAGGTGGAAGGCATCAACGCCATCCTGTTTGGTCATGCACATGCGGTCTTCCCCAGTGAGGAGTTCGCAGCCATTAAGGGTGCGGACATTGCTAACGGCACGCTGAACGGCATTCCGGCGGTGATGCCAGGCATGTGGGGCGATCACCTGGGCGTGGTCGATCTGGTGCTGAGCAATCAAGATGGACACTGGCAGGTAAGCAGCGGCAAAGCGCAGGCGCGGCCGATTTATGATATCGCCGCGAAGAAATCGCTGGCGGCTGAAGATCCGGCGCTGGTGAAAGTGCTCGCTGACGATCACCGCGCGACGCGGGAGTTTGTGGCGAAGCCTATCGGCAAATCCGCCGATGTGATGTACAGCTATCTGTCGCTGGTGCAGGACGACCCGACAGTGCAGATCGTCAATAATGCGCAGCGCGCCTACGTAGAACACTTTATTCAGGGCGAGCCGGATCTGGGCCGACTGCCGGTGCTCTCTGCTGCTGCGCCGTTTAAAGCGGGCGGACGTAAAAACGACCCATCGAGCTACACCGAAGTGGAGAAAGGCGCGCTGACCTTCCGTAACGCCGCCGACCTTTATCTTTATCCCAATACGCTGGTAGTGATGAAAGTCACGGGCGCACAGGTCAAAGAGTGGCTGGAGTGTTCTACGGGCCAGTTTAACCAGATCGATCCACACAGCAGCAAAACGCAGTCGCTGATCAACTGGGATTTCCGCACCTATAACTTCGACGTCATTGACGGGGTGAATTACCAGATCGATGTGACACAGCCCGCGCGCTACGACGCGGAGTGTAAACTGATCCACCCGGATGCTTCACGTATCCGTCAGCTCACCTGGCAGGGTAAGCCCGTCGATCCGCAGGCCACTTTCCTGGTCGCGACCAATAACTATCGCGCTTACGGCGGCAAGTTTGCCGGCACCGGGGATAAATACATTGCCTTTGCTTCGCCGGACGAGAACCGGGCAGTGGTTGCGGCTTATATCAGCGCGGAAACCAAAGCACACGGTGAAGTGCAGCCGAAGGCGGACAATAACTGGCGTCTGGCACCGATTACCTCATCCACCCCACTCGATATTCAGTTTGAAACGGCACCGGGTGATAAGGCGACCGGCTTTATTCAGCAGCATGCACAATATCCGCTTCAGCCCAAAGGGACAGATGCGATTGGCTTTGCGCTGTGGCAGGTGAATTTACAGCAGAAATAAGGCGGGAGAAGACGCTGCAACCGGGTTGGTTGCAGCGTCCGGGTATTACAGAATTTCCAGCAGCTCAACTTCGAAGATCAGGGTGCTGAATGGCGGGATAGAGGCACCCGCACCGCGCTCGCCATACGCGAGGTTCTGTGGGATCACCAGTTCCCATTTTGAGCCAACCGGCATCAGGGTCAGTGCTTCGATCCAGCCAGGGATAACACCGCTGACCGGGAATTCTGCCGGTTCGCCACGGGCAACCGAGCTGTCGAATACGCTGCCGTCTATCAGTTTGCCGGTGTAGTGAACGCGTACGCGGTCCTGACGTGATGGGATTGGACCTTCGCCCTGAGTAATCACGCTGAACTGCAGGCCTGATTCGGTGCTGCTCACGCCTTCACGCTGCGCATGTTCCTGCAGGAACGCCTGACCTTCTGCTGCCATGGCTTCGGTACGCTCACGACGTACGCCTTCCGCACGTTCGTGTACTTCACGCAGTGCGCGATGAACCACGTCAACCGGTACGGCCGGTGAGTTCCCTTCCAGCGCGTCGCGCAGACCCGCGAGCAGTGCTTCTGGTTGCAGACCCTGCAGACCAGATTCCAGCAACTGCTGGCCAACCTGTAAACCAATACCGTAACTTGCTTGTGCTTCGACGCTGTCGAAAGAAGGGGTAGTCATCTTCGTTCCTTTCACTCTCGGATAAATTCGAACCGGCAGCATAGCAGCGCAGGCCGCTGGCGTAAAATGCCCTGCGTCGCAGATGACTTTTGCGGGGGAAAGAGAAACAATAGAGCCGTCAAATTTATCAATGCTGGCAGGCACTTCGCGCCGGTATTGCCCATACTATAACTATCGATGGGGATCATCCCGTCTGTAGCACCTGAATAAGAGAGCAAACATGGGCCAGATTGCCCCACGACGCCGCAGGATGCGTGCACAACATATTGTATTCCGGCTGCAGAGCTGGCTGGCCGCACGCAGGCCACAGCAGCCTGCCGGAGAGGAGAAACCCCGAATGGCTTCAGACGCGTCATCCCGCCTGCCGACATGGCTTCAGCGTATATGGCATTTTACCGACCACATTCGCTGGATGGACCCGCTGCCTGCGCCGCACCGTCGGGGCATCGTTGCCGCTCTGCTGGTGATGCTGGTGGCGTTTCTCTGGCCCGCCAGTACATTGCGCTATCCGGTTGAGCAGCCTGTCGCACCGCAGGCTGAGAAAGAGGTGCCGATGCAGGCGGATATTTATGAAAACAACGGTACCCGTCAGCCTTCATCCTCGCAATCTCAGCAGACGCCAAAAGCCGATTCTCAGGGGGAATGGCGTAACCTGACCATTGCATCCGGTCAGACGCTGGCGCAGCTGTTTCGTGACAATAGTCTGCCGGTCAATGATGTGTTTGCGATGGCGCGGGTGGAAGGCAGCGATCAGCCGCTCAGCACACTGAAAAGTGGCCAGCAGGTTAAAATCCGTCAGGATGCGCAGGGCGTGGTAACAGGACTGACCGTGGATGGCGCTAACGGCCCGGTGCTGTTTACCCGTCAGCCCGATGGCAGCTTTATTCGCGCGCAGTAACGCGAACAGTGCCTGGAGAAAGGCATAAAAACAAAAACGCCGGCACAGGGCCGGCGTTAATGTCGTGCTCAGTTAATCAGGATTAACCAGCAACAACTTTCACGTTCAGTTTAGCGAAGACTTCGCTGTGAACCTGGAAGCTTACTTCATGCTCACCGGTAGTGCGCAGAACGCCGTTTGGCAGACGAACTTCGCTCTTAGCCACTTCAACCCCTGCTGCAGTCACTGCATCAGCGATGTCGCGGGTACCGATTGAACCGAACAGTTTACCTTCATCGCCTGCTTTAGACGTGATGGTTACCGTGCCCAGTGCATTGATTTTCTCAGCGCGAGCAGTTGCTGCAGACTGAACGTCAGCCAGTTTGGCTTCCAGTTCAGCACGGCGTGCTTCGAAGAACTCAACGTTTTTCTTAGTAGCAGGAACAGCTTTGCCCTGTGGTACTAAGAAGTTACGAGCGTAGCCCGCTTTAACGTTAACCTGATCACCCAGGGTGCCAAGGTTTGCTACTTTATCAAGCAGAATAACTTGCATTACCTTATCCTCTTAAAGTCGTTAATGGACAGTTGCCGATTACTGATGACGATCAGTGTACGGCAGCAGAGACAGGTAACGCGCGCGCTTGATGCAGCGAGCCAACTGACGCTGGTATTTTGCACGAGTACCGGTGATACGGCTCGGGACAATTTTACCGCTTTCGGTAATGTAGTTTTTCAACGTTGCGATGTCTTTGTAATCGATCTCAACAACGCCTTCCGCGGTGAAACGGCAGAACTTGCGACGACGGAAATAACGTGCCATTAGGCTAGTCTCCAGAATCTATCAATTCAATCTGCTCGGCATGGAACACCACTTTGCTTTGGCCATTTCGTGCCTGATGGCAACTAATGAAACCGTCGAGTGTGAGTTGCGTGCCGACCGTTATATGTTGAGTAATCACCTGATGGGCGCTGCCGCTAATAATAACAGGCATACGACACCAGGCTTGCCGGTGAAACCCGGCCTCCTCCTGCACTGAGCGGTGCTCAAGCACGAACTGACAGTGAGGAATTCCTGACGGGCTAACTCTTCGAACCGGTGTCCTGCACACAGTGCCAGACAGGCGAAGCCGATTGACCGTCACGATGGATTACTCTTCAGAATCCCCAGCATCTGACTCATCAGCGGATTCGTTAGCAAAATCTTCGCGACGATCACGACGCTCATCTTTCGCTTTAACCATCGGCGATGCTTCAGTTACCGCGTTTTTAACGCGCATAACCATGCTACGGATAACGGCGTCGTTGAAGCGGAAGTTCGTTTCCAGCTCATCGATCGCTTCCTGCGGCGCTTCAACGTTCATCAGAACGTAATGCGCTTTGTGCAGTTTGTTGATCGGGTAAGCCAGCTGACGGCGGCCCCAGTCTTCCAGACGGTGAATCGTGCCTTCTGCACCAGTGATAGCACCAGTGTAACGCTCGATCATGCCAGGAACCTGTTCGCTCTGGTCAGGATGAACCATAAATACGATTTCGTAATGACGCATCGAAATTGCTCCTTACGGATTATTCAGCCTCCTGTCGGGGTCAACCGCGGCCCATGGAAGCAAGGAACGTTATAGGCTGTGTCCCACAAAGGTTCGCTGTAGCGAGCGCTTGTGGGACACAGCCTGAGAATGCGGCTGAAAAATTGACGCGTAATAATACTGGCGACGGCCCCTGAACTCAAGCGCACATTTAAACAAATTGCCGGCAGCGTGCCAGATACCGTGGCTTTTTGTGCTAATGATGTGAATACAGCGGGTTAATACCGCTTTGTTCAAAAACGCTGACAGAGAGGTTCAGAGGAACGATCTGGCGATAATATGCTCAGTCGCTAAACTGAATAAAGACGCGACGGTTCGCTTAGTGGCGTCATTCAGAGTGTGTTCCCTGAAGTGAGGAGTCGGGCATGAAAACGTTCGTCATCGCCACTTTACTGGGTCTCTTCCTGTCTCCACCCGCTCTTGCCAGCTATGCTGACTGTGCGCAGCAGATGAGAAGTCACAGCAGCGAAGCGGCATCGGGTTATGTCTACGTTAACCGGCTGGATACGCCGGAAAGAAACCCGGTTAATGCGCCTGCCAGAACAGCAGAAAAATCGTCTGCACACTGGTAAGGGCCGGTAAGTTTACGGGCGGCAGAGTTCTTCTCCGCCCGTTCATCGTTTAAAGCTGATTTTTAAAAAAACTGACCAGCGCCGTTAAAGCGGATGGGGTGATCTTGTGACCAATCTGCTTTTCTGACAGTGAGGTCAGATGCTGGGCCAGCCCGTTTTCACGCAGTGCGCGCTCCAGTCGTACGCTCTCCGCCCAGGGCACCACCTCATCCGCCTCGCCATGCCACAACAGCAACGGACGGTTTGACAGTGCCTCCAGATGGTTGCAGGGATCATAGTCCGCCAGCGGGGCCATGCGGGCCGCAAACTGCGCCTTCTGCTCCGGCGTGTCAGCCACCAGCGGCGGAAACAGCGACTCGCTGAGCTGCATAAAATAGCCCGATCCCATCATGCAGGCGATGCTCTGAATCTGCGGATAACGCGCCATCGCACCCAGCGCCGTCATCCCGCCCATCGACGCGCCTGCCACCGCGAAACGCTCGCCAGCGATCAGACTCTTATTACGCAGCGCAGTCTCCAGCAGCGGCAGTTCATCAATGTTCTGTTTCAGAATCTCCCAGAAGCGGCCCAGCCGTGCTTCGGCGTCACCGTGATAACGTGCGCCGTGCAGCTCGGCATCCGGCATGACGGCCCGAAACCCCGCCTGCGCCAGCGCAACGGCGAAGTAGGCGTAGACCTCTTTTGATGAGGTGAAGCCGTGATAAAACAGTACGGTCGGCAGTGGCTGATGCCGTTGTCCGGCAGGCGTGGCGTGCAGGCATTCGATACCGGCCAGCGTTTCGGTGGTGAGTTCAATCATGGTCTCTCCTGAACAGGGGCAAGGCGTGCTGTTCAAGTGTACGTACTGCGGGTTAATTTGCGAAATTCCCCGCTGCGCTTAGTTATGCTTTTACGCGCTAAACTTTTTCCGCAGCGTGCCGTTGATCGTGTATTCCCCTAACTTGATCAAAGGTAATTTATGAAGCGTCTCTCTCTCAGCGGACTGAGTCTCGGAGTTAAGCTGTCTGTACTGACGTCTCTCAGCGTAGCGCTGCTGTTGCTGGTATTGACACTGACTCAAAGCCACAACGCCTCGCGCCAGCTGGAAAATCTCGCCATTGATGACATGCACAATCAGGTGCAGGGCATCAGTGAAATGACCACGATGTTCAATGCCACCCTCACCGAAGAGGTGTCTCATTACACCAGCCTCTTTACCAGCTTTCTGCCTAAGCGCTTTAGCCTGGATGAAAGCTCGCGGGTGCAGGTCGGTGCCTTTTCAACGCCCGTGCTGCGCGCCGGGTTAAAAACGCTGAACCTCGATCAGACCGCGGTTGACGATTTCACCGACCGCACCGCCGCCGTGGCGACCATTTTTGTGCGCGACGGCGACGATTTTATCCGTATTTCCACCTCCCTGAAAAAGCAGGATGGCAGCCGCGCGATTGGTACGCAGCTTGACCGCACAGGTGCCGCCTGGAAAAGCGTTCATCAGGGCGAGGTGTATCAGGGGCTGGCCACGCTGTTCGGCCACCGCTACATCACCCAGTATCAGCCAGTAAAAGATGAGAGTGGCAAGGTCGTCGCCATCCTGTTTGTCGGCGTAGGCATTGATAAGCAGTATGCCCTGATGCGCGAGAAGATTCTGGCACGCCGGCTGGGCGACAGCGGCCATTTCTATGTGCTCAACGGCACGCCCGGCAAGAATCAGGGCGAGTATCTGTTCGATCAGCACAACGAAGGGAAACGGCCAGACTGGGATGACGCGACACTGCAGCCGCTGCTGACGCAGCCGCAGGGCATGCAGCAGGTGGAGATCAACGGTGAGCAGCAGATGCTGGCATGGCAGCAGTTGCCGGGCTGGAACTGGGTGATTACCGGTGAAGTTAACCGTGCCAGCCTGCTCGCCCCGATTACCCACAGCCGTAACCTGTTCCTGATTACCGGACTGATTCTGGTGGTGATCTTCGCGCTGGGCTTTGTCTGGTACAGCCGTCGGGCGATTACCCGTCCGCTGCAGCAGGTGATCCATCTGGCGGAGCAGTATGCCGCCGGAAATCTGCAGGTCCATATGGATACCCGCCGTCGTGATGAAGTCGGTCAGTTGATTATTGCGATTAACGGCATTGGCGATGGGCTGGAAAAAATCGTCGGCCAGGTGCGTGGCGCAGCGCAGGAGATCAGCGACGGCACGGACACCATCGCGGCCAGCAGCCATAACATCAGCGAGCAGATCGGGCGTCAGGCCAGCAGCGTGGAGCAGACCTCAGCCAGCATGGAGCAGTTTGGTGCCACGGTCGAACACACTGCTGACAGCCTGCGTCAGGCGATGTCACTGGTGGCCGAAGCCAGCGATATCGTCAGTCATGGCAGCCAGACGGTGGTGCGCTCGGTCAACACCATGTCAGCCATTAAGGTGTCATCGCAAAGCATTGCGGATATCACCCATGTGATTGAGTCGATCGCCTTCCAGACCAATATTCTGGCACTGAATGCGGCCGTTGAAGCGGCCCGAGCCGGTGAACAGGGCCGTGGCTTTGCCGTGGTGGCCGCAGAAGTGCGTGCGCTGGCACAGCGTTCCGCGCAGGCCGCCAAGGAGATAGATGGACTGATTGCCACCTCCATCACCAACGTGGCGGAGGGCCACCAGCTCTCTGAGCAGACGCGCGATGCGATGACCGATATTGTGACCCACATCGAACAGGTGCAGGCGCTGATGGGCGAGATCAACGTGGCAGCACAGGAGCAGGCGGCGGGTATCGGCCAGGTGAATCTGGCGATGAACCAGATCAGCCAGGCGACCCATCAGAACAGCGAACTGGTGGCACAGGCAGAAAACAGCGCACAGAACCTGAGTGATAAAGGGCATCACCTGACCCAACTGGTCAGCGTTTTCAGCCTTAAATCCTGACGTCATTCAGGACGATGACATACACTTACTGTTTCGTCCTGAACAGGGGTTTTGCTATGCGTTCCGCTTACTTACTGATAATAAGTCTGTTGCTGGCAGGCTGTTCTGCGCTTGAAACCACGCCCAAAGCCCCGCCTGCGCCAACCCAACAGGCGCAGGAGATTTCACGGGCACAGAGTGGCGGTTTGCCGAAGCTGGGTAACATTACCGTTAACGTGCATGGCTCACCGGATGATGCCCAGCGGGCCATCGCCGTTCAGGCTAATCAGGCTGGCGCGGCTTACTATCAAATTGTGATGCTGAGCGAAACGGTGATGCCCGGTTTATGGTACGCCAGCGCGATTCTGTACGGTGCCTCACCGGCCACAGGCACGGGCCAGTAACCGGTCAGTCACTGCAGCCTCAGACGGGTGCGAACCGCGCTGGTCGAGCCACTGCTGGCACCACGCATCAGCCAGGGGTGGCTCACTGTATTTCAGTAGCTGAGCGCCTGTCGCCAGCTGCAGCAGCGTGTGGGTGACGTCGCGCGCCTGCTCTTCGGGAACGTTCTTGAGCCTCAATCGCAGCTGACGCCAGCGCGTATCGAAATGCCGATTACTCCCTTTTACCGCCTCAAACTCCTGACTCAGCATCTCGGTCACCTCTGCATGGCGGCTGAGTACGCGCAGCACGTCAAGACACATTACATTGCCCGATCCTTCCCAGATGCTGTTGACCGGCATGTCACGATAGAGGCGCGGCAGCTCACTCGCTTCGCAGTAGCCGATGCCCCCCAGCACTTCCATCGATTCCGCCACAAACGGCGCACCCGCTTTGCAAATCACATATTTTGCCGCTGGCGTGAATAAGCGGGCAAAGGCGACCTCATGCGGTTTGGCCGGTTGTGACCAGGCACGAGCCAGACGCATCAGCAGGGCAGTTTGCCCCTCAAGCTGCAGCGCCTGCTGTGCCAGAACCTGCCGCATTAGCGGCTGATCCACCAGATTTTTCCCCATGACCTGACGCTGATGAGCATGCCAGAGCGCCACCGAGAAGGCGCGCCGCATCTGACCATGACTGCCGAGCGCGCAGTCAAAGCGCGTCATACCGGCCATTTTCAGGATCAGCCGTACGCCTTCGCCCTCCTCCCCCAGCAGCCAGCCGGTCGCGTCGCGAAACTCCACTTCGCAACTGGCATTTGAGCGATTGCCCAGCTTATCTTTGAGCTGCTCAAGCTGGATGGCGTTACGTGACCCGTCGGGCAACAGGCGCGGCAGGAAAAAGCAGCTTAGTCCCTCGGGCGTCTGGGCCAGGACCAGATGCGCATCACTCTGCGGCGCTGAGAAAAACCACTTGTGGCCGGTCAGCCGCCAGGCTTCACCCGGGCCTCGTGCGCCCAGCGGCTCGGCACGGGTGGTGCTGGTAAGCAGATCGCTGCCGCCCTGCTTTTCTGTCATGCCCATCCCGATCAGCAATCCGCGTTTCTGGTCGCCGGATTGTGCGTGCGTGTCGTAGCGATCGCTGAGCAGCGGATCGAGCCAGCTTTCAAACGCGGCGGGCAGATAAGCCTGCAGCAGCGGAATGGCGGCGTGCGTCATGGTCACCGGGCAGAGCGTACCCGCATCTACCTGTGCGTGCAGAATAAAGCGTGCAGCGCGCGCTACGCTGGCCTGTTCACGCACCGTCGGTTGCCAGCTGAGATTGTGCAGACGACTGGCGCAGACGCCCTGCATCAGCAGGTGCCAGGCAGGATGAAAGCGAACCTCATCCAGGCGCACGCCACGGGCATCGTAGCGCAGCAGTTCAGGCGGTTCAGCGTTGGCGAGCCGCCCCAGCTCCAGCGACTCGGCGCTGCCCAGCTGGCGGCCGACTGACGCCAGCCATTCCCCATCCCATCCGGCGCCTTCGCGTGACAGTGCCTCGCCAAGCGGCGTGTCGGACAGGAACAGGTTACTGTTGCTCAGAGGATGGGGCTGATTAAAAACGGTGTGTGTTGTCCAGGTCATAACCACTCCTCGCGGATGTCACTCACTAAGTATACCCGTCGTCTTTCAAGCTGCATTTTTGTTGGCTGCGTTCACTCACCCGAATCACTTACTCATGTAAGCTCATCGGGATTCGTTCTCTTGCCGCCTCAATGCAACCCGAAATCCTTTGGGTATATACGAATGACGCGCAGTTATGCCTGGTACAGAAACTAATTTGTGGCGAGGATCACATCGGGGATCAGGCGTTGCGCTGACGCACCGCTTCAAACAGGCAGACACCGGTTGCGACCGAGACGTTGAGTGAAGAAACACTGCCCGCCATCGGAATGCTGATCAGCTCATCACAATGCTCGCGGGTCAGACGACGCATGCCTTCGCCTTCCGCACCCATCACCAGTGCCATCGGACCGGTCATTTTGCTCTGGAAGACGGTATGATCCGCTTCCCCTGCGGTGCCGACCACCCAGATGTTGTACTCCTGCAGCAGGCGCAGTGTACGCGCAAGGTTAGTAACGCGAATCAGCGGCACATTCTCTGCCGCACCGCTGGCCACTTTTTTGGCCGTGGCATTCAGGGGAGCAGAGCGATCTTTCGGCACAATAATCGCATGAACACCCGCCGCATCGGCGCTGCGCAGGCAGGCACCCAGGTTGTGCGGATCGGTAACCCCATCCAGCACCAGCAGGAAAGGCTTCTCCAGGCTCTGCAGCAGATCCGGCAGGTCGCCTTCCTGATACTGACGACCCGGTTTTACCCGCGCCACGATGCCCTGATGCACACCGCCTTCAACCTGGCTGTCGAGCCACTTACGCTCGGCCAGCTGAATCACGATCCCCTGAGCTTCCAGCGCGGCGACCACGGGTTGCAGGCGACGATCGTCGCGGCCTTTGAGGATAAAGACTTCCTGGAAACGTTGTGGATCACGTTCCAGCAGCGCCTGCACGGCATGGATACCAAAAATAATTTCGCTCATCGATCTGCTCAGTGGTTGGAAATGAATAAATGACCGCCCTTTCTGCGGAGAGAAAGGGCGGGTACGCGCATCCTGTTACGCTCAGCCTTCAGGCTCAGCTTTTTTTCTGGCGCGCTTCGCCCGGGTGGCGGCGGCGATTTTACGGGTTTTTTCCGAGACGTTTTTACTTTTTTTCTCGGTATTGGCGGCGGCAGGTTTGCCCTTGTCACCCCGGAATGCAGCATCCGGCTCGAAGTTGGACTTTTTGTTCACGTTACGACGACGCTTAGCTGGCGCGTTGTCTTCACGCTTCGCCCGATCACGCGCAGTTTTACCTTCACCACGCACCTGACGCTGGCTGGAGATAAGAGCAAAGTCGATTTTACGCTCGTCCATATGGACCGCCTCGACACGCACTTCAACGGTGTCACCCAGACGATAGGTGCGGCCGCCCGATTCACCGATCAGACGCTGACCTACCGGGTCAAAACGGTAGTAATCGTTGTCGAGGGTTGAAACGTGCACCAGACCATCGATGAACAGATCGCTCAGGCGGACAAAGAAGCCAAATCCGGTCACGCTGGAGATGACGCCGTTGAAGACGTTGCCGACCTGATCCTGCATGAAGTCACACTTGAGCCAGTCCGCGACGTCGCGGGTTGCTTCATCGGCGCGACGCTCGGTCAGGGAACAGTGCAGACCCAGCTGCAGCATCTCCGGCATCTCGTAGTGATAGCCGCCAGTTGCCGTCGTCATATCTTTGGCGACATTGCGCTCCTTCGGCATCAGGTATTTGATGGCGCGTTGTACCAGGCCTTTACCTTCATCCTGCTCTTTTGCCAGCAGATATTTAATGGCGCGGTGCAGCGTCAGATCCGGGTAGCGGCGAATTGGCGAAGTAAAGTGCGCATACGATGAAAGTGCCAGACCAAAGTGACCGCGGTTTTCCGGATCGTAAACCGCCTGCTTCATTGAACGCAGCAGCATGGTTTGCAGCATTTCTGCATCAGGACGATCGGCAACCTGCTTCAGCAGCGCCGCATAATCCACAGGCTGCGGTTTGTTACCGCCTGGCAGAGTCAGTCCCAGCTCGTTGAGCACGGTACGGAAGCTCTTGATGCTCTCATCGGTCGGACGATCGTGATCGCGGAACAGTGCAGGTTCCTGATTTTTCTCAACGAAGCGTGCTGAGGCGATGTTCGCCAGGATCATGCACTCTTCGATCAGCTTGTGGGCGTCATTACGTGACGTGCGCTCAACCCGTTCAATACGGCGCTCGGCGTTGAAGATGAACTTCGCCTCTTCCGTTTCAAACGAGATACCGCCGCGCTCTTCACGTGCAGCGTCCAGTACCTGGTAGAGGTTGTGCAGCTCTTCAAGATCTTTGACCAGCGGTGCATACTGCTGACGCAGCTCTTTGTCGCCCTGCAGGATGTTCCAGACTTTGTTGTAGGTCAGACGCGCATGGGAGTTCATCACCGCTTCGTAATGCTTAAAGCCGGTGAGCTTACCTTTGGTCGAAATGGTCATCTCGCACACCATACAGAGTCGATCGACCTGCGGGTTAAGCGAGCATAAGCCATTCGACAGCACTTCCGGCAGCATCGGCACAACCTGCGACGGGAAGTAGACTGAGGTGCCGCGCTGATGCGCTTCGTCATCCAGTGGCGTGCCAGGACGGACGTAATAGCTCACATCGGCGATAGCGACCCACAGACGCCATCCGCCACCGCGTTTTTTCTCGCAGTAGACCGCATCATCAAAGTCACGGGCATCTTCACCATCAATGGTGACCAGCGGCAGTTTGCGCAGATCGACGCGGCCTTTTTTGGCCTCTTCCGGGACTTCTTCTTTCAGCTTGCTGACCTGAGCTTCCACTTCTGGCGGCCAGGTGTGCGGAATTTCATGGGTACGCAGCGCCATATCAACGGCCAGGCTGGTGCCCATATCATCGCCCAGAATCTCAGCCACTTTACCGATCGCTTTGGTGCGGCGGTTCGGACGCTGGACCAGCTCAACCACCACCACGGAACCCATGCGGGCATTCATCGTCTCTTCAGGCGGGATGAGGATATCAAAACTCAGGCGACTGTCGTCCGGTACCACGAAGCCGGCACCGGCATCGGTAAAGTAGCGGCCAACGATCTGATTGTTACGTGGTTCCTGCACGCGGACCACGCGCGCTTCGCGGCGGCCTTTGCGATCGGCACCCAGCGGCTGCGCCAGGATTACGTCACCATGCATACAGAATTTCATCTGCTCTGCGGAGAGGTAAAGGTCATCTTTCTGACCTTCTGCCCGCAGGAAGCCGTAGCCATCACGGTGGCCAATGACTTTACCGCGCAGGAGATCAAGACGTTCTGGCAGCGCATAGCATTGACGGCGGGTGAACACCAGCTGACCATCACGCTCCATGGCGCGAAGGCGGCGACGCAGCGCCTCAAGGTGCTCTTCTTCGTGCAGGTTCATCTCTTCAGCCAGCTCTTCACGGCTGGCTGGTTTTTCACGTTTTTCTAACAGCGCCAGAATAAATTCACGGCTTGGAATAGGGTTTTCGTATTTTTCAGCTTCTCTATCCTGAAAAGGATCTTTTGACATAGCGGTTCCTCCGATGTCATTTAATATTTATTTCCGCCGGCGATTTGGAAAGGATGATTTCATAAAGTGGTGTATTTCCTTCGACCAAATCTGCCAGCGTATAGCTATCCAGCTCCTGCAAAAAGCGCTGCACTGCATCGTGCAGTGCCTGCTTCAGACGGCAGGCTGGTGTGATGGAACAGGAGGCGCAATCCACTAATTGTAGCGGTTCCATCTTGCGTACCACGTCGCCAATAACAATCTGACGAGGCGGCATACCCAAGCGAATGCCCCCATTTTTTCCACGTGTTGCGGCAACGTAGCCCGCACGGCTCAGCTGATTGATGATTTTGACCATATGATTACGGGACAAACCATAGGTATTTGTCACTTCCGTAATATTGGTCTGCTGACCTTCAGGCAACGCTGCCAGATAAATCAGCGCCCGTAAGCCATAATCAGTAAAACTCGTGAGCTGCACAGTAACCTCAGTGAACCTTCAGGCGTGGCATTGCATTATTCGCCCTGTGATTGATGTCAGAATTAAATCGGATCGTCATTCGATTAGCTACGATGATAAACCAGAGTCTGATTTGCCGTGCGTTTTTTTAAGCCAGCACAAGGTTTGACAAGCGAAGGGAGGTAAAGTGGCATCAAAGAGTGGAAAAACAAGGGCCGGACAGCGTCCGGCCTGAATGATTATGCGTCGAATGGATCGCGCAGAATCATCGTTTCACTGCGGTCTGGACCGGTTGAGATAATATCAATCGGCACACCCGTTACCTCTTCTACACGCTTAATGTAGTCGCGTGCAGCCTGAGGCAAACCTTCCAGCGTCTTCACGCCAAATGTAGTCTCGCTCCAGCCTGGCAGGGTTTCGTAGATCGGCTCAATGCCTTCCCAGTTCTCTGCCGCCAGTGGCGTAGTAGTCACTTCACGGCCATCAGGCATACGGTAAGCAACACAGATTTTCACCTCTTTCAGGCCATCCAGCACGTCCAGTTTGGTCATGCAGAAACCTGACAGGGAGTTGATCTGAACCGCGCGGCGAACCGCGACCGCATCCAGCCAGCCGGTACGACGACGACGTCCGGTGGTCGCACCAAACTCATTGCCCTGCGCACAGAGGAATTCGCCGGTTTCATCGAACAGCTCAGTCGGGAATGGACCTGCGCCCACGCGGGTTGAGTACGCTTTCACAATACCCAGCACGTAGTCGACATAGCGCGGACCAATGCCTGAGCCGGTTGCCACGCCACCTGCGGTCGTGTTGGACGACGTCACGTACGGATAAGTTCCGTGATCGATATCCAGCAGCGTACCCTGCGCGCCTTCAAACATAATCAGATCGCCACGCTTACGCGCGCTGTCCAGCAGTTCTGAAACGTCAACCACCATGCCAGTGAGGATGTCAGCGACTTCCATCACATCGCTCAGCACTTTGTCGAAGTCCACTGCCGGCTCTTTGTAGTACTCAACCAGCTGGAAGTTGTAGAAATCGACCACTTCTTTCAGCTTGGCAGCAAAGGTTTCTTTGTTGAACAGGTCGCTGACGCGCAGTGCACGACGGGCGACTTTGTCTTCATAAGCAGGACCGATGCCACGACCGGTAGTACCAATCGCTTTGGCACCACGGGCACGTTCACGCGCCATATCCATCGCAACGTGATATTGCAGAATCAGCGGACAGGCTTCAGAAATCAGCAGACGTTCACGTACCGGGATCCCGCGCGCTTCCAGGCCTTTCATCTCTTTCATTAAGGCTTCAGGAGAAAGCACTACGCCGTTACCGATAATGCTGGTGACGTTATCGCGCAGAATGCCAGAGGGGATCAGGTGGAGGACGGTTTTTTCACCGTTGATGACAAGCGTGTGGCCCGCATTGTGGCCGCCTTGATAACGCACAACGTAATTCGCGCGCTCAGTCAGAAGGTCTACAATCTTACCTTTACCTTCGTCACCCCATTGGGTGCCCAGTACGACGACGTTCTTACCCATTTCTCAAAATCACCGATTGCTTAAAAAAGGATTCTACCATCTGATCCCATGGTTTTCAGCACTTTTAGCATACGATTGCGCGCTTTTTTGCCTGAGTTTTGATCACTACAACATGTTGGGGATAATGGCGCGAAGAGGCACAATTTAGCCGGTCTTAACCCTGGTATCAGAGGTTGCCATGCAGGCTGAGCATGCAGTAAATCACCATGCCCGCGACCACCAGTCCGCCGCCAAAGCGATGCAGCAGACGGTCGGGTAAGCGGGTCATCGTCAGGATCATGCGTCGCCAGGCGCGTGGCATAAACATCGGTCCCAACCCTTCCAGCACTAATACCAGCGCCAGTGCCATCCAGATGCTTGTTTTCATCTTGCTACCCAAAAAAAAGGCCGACAACATTGTCGGCCCACAGGTTATATCAGTTCTTAACGTGTCGCGTTAGAGGGCGCCTTCATATATCGGAAGAAGTCGCTATCCGGGCTTAACACCATCACATCCTGATTTTCATTAAAGCTGTTTTCGTAGGCACGCAGGCTACGAATAAAGGCGTAGAAGTCAGGATCTTTGCTGAACGAATCCGCAAACAACCGCGCCGTTTCTGCATCACCGTCACCGCGAGTGATCAGGGCTTCACGCTGGGCTTCAGCCAGCGTACGCGTCACCTGATAATCGGCCTGAGCACGCAGTTTTTCTGCCTCTTCCTGACCCTGTGAACGCTGACTACGCGCTACGGCTTCACGCTCAGCACGCATACGGTTGAAGATTGCATCGGACACTTCGGTCGGCAGGTTGATCTGCTTGATGCGCACATCCACAACCTGAATACCCAGTGCTGCCATGCTGTTCGGATTCGGCGCTGGCTCACTGCTGTTGGTTTCACGCTCTACACGGGCTGCTGCGCTGGCAATCGCATCATCAGCCGCAGGCGTGGCGATTTCATCATCGCTGCCCGCAGAACCGGTATTCAGCGCGTCACGCACATCGGTGGTCAGGCGACCACGGGAATCTGTGACGATATCCTTCACATCCAGACGACCCATTTCAGAACGCAAACGGTCACTGAACTTACGTTTCAGCAGCACTTCCGCCTGAGAAACATCACCGCCACCGGTTGCCAGGTAGTAGCGACTGAAATCGCTGATACGCCATTTGATGTAGGAATCCACGATCAGATCTTTCTTCTCTTTGGTGACGAAGCGATCGGCCTGGTTATCCATAGTCTGAATGCGTGCATCCAGCGTTTTAACCGTTTCCAGGAAAGGGATCTTAAAATGCAGACCCGGCTCAAACACCTGGGGTTTATTTTCGCCGTCGCGCAGGACTTTACCGAAGCGCAGAACAATGCCCCGCTGCCCTTCCTGCACCACAAACAGCGACGCATAGAGCGCCACCAGCACGACAATGATTAAAAATACTATTGGCTTACGCATCGATTACTCTCTCCCTTCGCGCTGGCTGTCGCTGCGCTGAGCATTCGCCCGACGCTGATCCATAATATTGTCCGGACTGTATGACGACGTGTCATTGCGGCTGGCGTTGCGATCGGAGGTGGCTGGCAGCGAAGAACTGTTACCGCCTTTCTGACCATTCTGACCCGATGTCGCCTGACCGCCACGCATCAGCTGATCCAGCGGCAGCATCATCAGGTTGTTACCCCGATCGTTAACCAGTACTTTGCGGGTATGGCTCAGCACACGTTCCATGGTCTCGATATAGAGACGCTCTTTGGTGATTTCAGGCGCGGCTTTATACTCCGGCAGAATCTTGGCGAAACGCGCCACTTCACCCTGTGCTTCCAGAACGGTACGCTCTTTGTAAGCGCGCGCTTCTTCCAGAATACGTTGCGCCTGGCCATTAGCACGAGGCTGAACTTCGTTGGCGTAAGCTTCTGCTTCACGAACATACTGTTCGCGGTTTTCACGTGCGGCAATCGCATCATCAAACGCAGACTTCACCTCTTCCGGCGGACGGGCAGCCTGGAAGTTGACGTCCAGCACCGCGATCCCCATGTTGTAAGGGCGAATTGTTTCATCGATTTCACGCTGGGTGTCGCTACGCACCACGGTACGGCCTTCGGTCAGAATGCGGTCCATGGTAGAACGACCAATCACGCCGCGCAGCGCACTGTCAGTGGCCTGGCGCAGGCTGTCATCCGCGCTGGTCACGGCATAAAGATAACGTTCCGGATCGGTCACGCGATACTGCACGTTCATTTCCACGCGCACGACGTTTTCATCTGAGGTCAGCATCACGCCAGAAGCCGCCAGTTCACGCACTGCTTCAACGTTAACCGCGCGTACCTGATCAACAAATGTCGGTTTCCAGTTCAGACCGGGCTCAACCAGGTGACTGAACTTACCGAAGCGCGTTACCACGCCACGTTCCGCTTCTTTGATGGTGTAGAAACCGCTTGCAGCCCAGATGACTACAGCAGCAACAGCCACGATGCCAACGATTTTGCCACCGCTGCCGGAGCCGCGCTGACCGTTGTCGCTCTGTTTGCCACCGCCCAGTCCACCAAGCTTCTTGCTCAGCTTACGGAAGATATCATCCAGATCAGGAGGCCCGGATTCCCGTCCTCCCTTATTTCCCCCAGAGTTGCCGCCTTGATTATTGCTGCTTCCCCACGGGTCGCGGTCCTGTCCGTTATTTCCGGGCTGATTCCACGCCATGTCTCTACTCCATTTATTGTAATTACGGTTTTTACCCTTCATCTTTCGGATTGCAGCGGTACTGGCTGCCTTCGCTCCCCCCATTCACTTACCTGCGTAAGCGCCCGGGGATTCACTCAGTTGCCGCCTTGCTGAAATCCGAAATACCCGGGTAAATCCTGCGTATTCAGGCCTGCAACGAAAGTGCGACAATCTTCAATTTTTAAGGTAAATGCGTTTGGGCAATATCAAACAATGTAACTGGTCAGCGACGGTTCCTGTTTACATAAACGCATCCACTCAATGATAGGCATACGTATCTGCAATCCTACACTGCCGTCCTCTTCATTCCACTCTTTCTCAATCGCCTGCAACTGATAGAAACGGCTGCGAAGTCGCCCCGCCTCCGGTGGCAGACGTAACGCGTGCTGGGCTATTTCCCCTGACAGGCGCTCGGACAAAGCCTGCCACAGCAACGGAATGCCTGCACCGGTCTGGGCGGAAAGCCAGACGCGGATGGGCAGGTTCTCTTCGTTGCGATCGATACGCGGTTCGAATCCGTCGAGCATATCGATTTTATTCATGACCAGTAAGGTCGGAATTTCGTCCGCTTCAATCTCTTCCAGTACGGCATCAACGGCGGCGATATTTTCCGTAACGCGAAGATCGGCACCATCAATCACGTGCAGTAACAGCGTCGCCTGACGTGTCTCCTGCAGCGTGGCTTTAAATGCGGCAACCAGATCGTGAGGAAGATGGCGAATAAAGCCGACCGTGTCCGCCAGAACCACGTCTCCGACATCGGCAACATTCAGACGACGCAGTGTGGGGTCAAGTGTCGCAAACAGCTGATCTGCGGCAAAGACGTTGGCAGAGGTCATAGCGTTAAAGAGGGTCGACTTGCCGGCGTTGGTGTAACCCACCAGCGAAACAGTTGGCACATCCGCTTTAGCACGAGACTGTCGTCCCTGCTCACGCTGTTTTTCAACCCGCTCAAGACGAGACAGGATCTGACTGATACGTCCGCGCAGAAGACGGCGGTCGGTTTCTAACTGTGTTTCACCCGGGCCACGCAAGCCGATCCCGCCTTTCTGACGTTCAAGGTGCGTCCAGCCACGTACCAGACGTGTCGCAAGGTGACGTAGCTGCGCCAGCTCAACCTGCAATTTACCTTCGTGGGTACGCGCGCGTTGGGCAAAAATATCCAGAATAAGACCAGTGCGATCAATGACACGGCATTCGCACAGGCGCTCAAGGTTTCTTTCCTGAGCGGGCGTAAGGGCATGATCGAATAATACGACCGATGCTCCAGTTGTTTTTACCGCATCGGCAATTTCAACGGCTTTTCCTTCACCGACAAAATACTTGGGGTGTGGCGCTTTACGGCTGCCAGTAACCACTTGCAGCGCCTCAACGCCAGCAGAAGAGACCAGGGTTTCAAACTCCTGTAAATCTTCTACTTCTTTGTCTTGGGAGAACCAGATGTGTACCAGTACGGCCTGCTCACCGGCATCATAACGGTCAAACAAGCTATAACCTCGCTAAATAAAAGACCAGGACGGAAAACCTCTGTTCTCCGTTCCTGGCTGTACGGCGACGCGTTATTCTGCGTTATCACCGTCTTGTTGTGGCTGTGGCTGCGCAGATGTGTTGCTGCCACCATGATGGTAATTGTTGCTGCCGCCACCGGTATTATTGCTATGGTGAGAAACCGGGCGCGAAGGAACAACGGTAGAAATGGCGTGCTTATAAACCATCTGGCTTACCGTGTTTTTCAACAAAATGACGAACTGATCAAATGACTCAATCTGACCCTGCAGCTTAATACCGTTAACCAGATAAATCGAAACCGGAACACGTTCACGACGCAATGCGTTCAAAAACGGGTCTTGTAATGATTGCCCCTTAGCCATTCTATCTTTTCCTTATATGCTTGTTGTTTGTTGCTAGTAGAACCTATGGTTCTGAAAAAAACTGCGTAAAAATTTGCGCACGATAACCCATCAATTGTACACAATCACCCATGCTTCGCACTAAGAACCTGTAACACTGTATCACGCGCCAGCCGGGGCTCGTCACTGTCAAGCCAGTGAACATTTTCCCAACCGCGTAACCAGGTCATCTGTCGCTTAGCAAGCTGCCGGGTTGCGCAAATTCCCCGATAAACCATCTCGCTGTAATCGATTTCGCCCGACAAATAAGACCACATCTGACGATAACCAACACAACGAATGGAAGGCATGTCCGTATGCAAATCACCTCGTGCAAACAGGGCCCGAGACTCCGCTTCAAATCCTGACGCCAACATCTGCTCAAAACGCAACGCGATGCGCTGGTGCAGCAATTCGCGGCTCGCGGGGGCGATGGCAAACTGTTGCACGTCGTAGGGTAACGCTTCACCGGATGTTTTTGTCAGTTCCGTTAAAGTTTTACCCGAAATAAAAAAAACTTCCAGTGCTCGCGAAAGTCTCTGCGGATCATTCGGATGAATACGACTGCCGGCAACCGGGTCGATTTCACACAGCTGGCGGTGTAAAGCTTCCCAGCCTTTTTCACGCGCCGTTTGCTCTATCCGCTGACGAACGTCGGGATCGGCCGAGGGCAACGGCGACAATCCTTCAAGTAACGCCTTGAAGTAGAGCATGGTTCCACCAACAAGCAACGGTATTCGTCCGGCTTCAACGATATCCGCCATTTCTGCTAAAGCATCCCGCCGGAACTCCGCTGCCGAATAAGCTTCTGCGGGGTCGCGGATGTCGAGCAGACGATGGGGTGCCACTGCTAACTCCTCAGCCGACGGTTTCGCCGTGCCAATATCCATCTGACGATAGATTAAGGCAGAATCTACGCTGATTAGTTCCACTGGTAACTGCTTACGCAATTCAATTGCTAAAGCCGTTTTGCCAGACGCCGTGGGTCCCATCAAAAAAATAGCCTTTGGCCGGCCAGCCTGGTTTAGTTCACTCATGCTTCAACGCGTTGACTGCGCTCTCAATCTCTATGGGCTGTAATAAGCCTGAAGGCGGC
Source organism: Pantoea sp. SM3640 (assembly GCF_015654165.1). Classification (NCBI taxonomy): domain Bacteria; kingdom Pseudomonadati; phylum Pseudomonadota; class Gammaproteobacteria; order Enterobacterales; family Erwiniaceae; genus Pantoea; species Pantoea sp. SM3640. The sequence goes on along the minus strand of NZ_CP064872.1, from coordinate 339,277 downwards.
GATTTCAGCAGCTGAGGGCAAAGCCGTTCAAGCTCTGCCAGCAGGTTGATCGCCTGTGAGTGATTCCAGTCAGAGGACTCTGTTTCCTGACGCCGCGCCAGCCACTGGGCCAGTTGCGTCGCAGAGTTCTCCTGCTGCCGGGCGAGATAGCCTAACAGCTCAGGAATCAAGATTTGTAAATTTTGTGTTCGTAACGGTAAAGGCACCGCGCGCAACGTCACGTGGTCTCCTTCGGGCTGAAGTTCAATGCCCATCTGATTGAGCAGGCTGCTATTTTCTTTTGCCGCCTGTCGTTCTTCCTGGGCGATTTTCAGGCGCACCGGGATCAGCAATGGCTGCGGTTTAAGTCCCTCTTCGCCTGGTTCAAGCTGCGCCTGTTTCAGCCAGCGCGCCGCCACCGGCAACGCCATCAGCATTAATGTCTGATCCTGCTCCAGCAGTGCAAAATGATGGTGCAACACGGTCAGTACACGGCCAAAACTTTGAGCATGCGCGGCCAGTGGCGAAGGTCTTTCGGCCTGACGCGCTATCGGCTCGCGGGCTTTTGTCGGTGATGACGTGCTGACAGGGTTTTTCAGTAACTGCTGATAAACCGCCCCTTCACGCTGACGATACACATTCTCTTTGTTCTGCCAGGCCGGTGCAGGCTGTGTTTCACGCCCGGATGCTGCTGATTTCTTCTCGCTGGCAGACGCCGCAGGCTGCGCAAAATGATTACCGCCTGCTGCCTGACGGTTTTCCGGCTGCCAGCGCGGTGCGGGCTCTTCTGCCTGAAGCGCAGGTAAGGTCGGTGCCGCCATCGCCTGTAATGCGCTGACCACGCCCTGATAGATAAAATCATGCACCAGGCGTGACTGATGAAACCGTACTTCATGCTTGGCCGGATGGACGTTGACATCAACCTGATGCGGGTCAATCTCCAGATAGAGCACATAAGCGGGCTGCTGGTCATCCTGAAGCTGGGTCTGGAACGCCTGGCGGATAGCGTGGTTAATCAGCTTATCGCGCATCATCCGACCATTCACATAGCAATACTGCAGATCGGTGACCTGACGCGAACCGGCAGGGTCGGCAACCCAGCCGCGCAGCGAGAGGTCGTCATGCTGCCAGTCGATGCGCAGCGCATGCTGCATAAACGTGGTGCCGCAGATAGAAGCCAGTCGCCGTTCGCGCTGGCTCTCCTCGCTGACGGCCCGATACTGACGCATCATTTTACCGTTGTGGCTCAGCGACAGTGCCACGTCGAAACGTGCCAGAGCAATACGGCGAATGACCTCGTCGATATGACCGAACTCCGTTTTTTCGGTGCGCATAAATTTGCGGCGTGCCGGCGTGTTATAAAACAGGTCCAGTACTTCCAGCGTGGTACCGCAGGGATGTGCCGCCGGTTTAACCGTTACCGCCATATCACGCCCTTCTGCATAGGCCTGCCAGGCTTCAGTTTGATCGGCGGTGCGTGAGGTGAGTGTCAGGCGGGAGACAGAACTGATACTGGCCAGCGCTTCACCGCGAAAACCCAGGCTCATGATCGCTTCCAGGTCATCCAGTGAGCCTATTTTACTGGTCGCATGTCGGGCAAGTGCCATCGACAGCTCGCTTTTCACGATGCCGCAGCCGTTGTCACGAATGCGAATCAGCTTTGCGCCGCCCTTTTCAATATCAACGTCAATGCGCGTCGCGCCGGCATCCAGGCTATTCTCCACCAGCTCTTTAACCACGGAGGCAGGACGCTCAACCACTTCACCCGCCGCAATCTGGTTAGCCAGCTGGGGTGGTAAAATTTGAATCGGCATGATTTTCCTTTTAGCTGGCAGCCCGGCGCAGTGGCCGGGCAAACAATCAGGATGCAGGAATTTTCAGGTTCTGCCCCAACATGACGTTGGTCGACTTCAGATTATTAGTCTGCATTATCGCTTTCGGACTGACGCCGTAGTGTGCGGCAATGCCGGTTAATGAATCACCCACCACAACTTTGTGGCGCACAACGCCGCGTGGCGTAGCGGGCGCGGTGCGACTGGCGACTGCACTGGCCGGCACTTTCAGCCGCTGTCCGACCCACACCACATCCCGCTTCAGGGTATTCATCTCACGCAGGGTGTCCATGCTGACGCCATACTTCGCGGCAATCCCGGAAAGTGTCTCACCGCGCGTTACCGTATGGCGCTGCGTTGCGCCGGTATATTGCGTCACTCCGGTCGCCGGGTTGCTGGCGACGCTAACCGCTGGCGATGAGCCCAGCGGCCGGTTTTCCTCCTTTGGGATGGATTGTAGCGGGTGCGCCAGGAAATAAGTGCGCAGACCTTTGTAGATCGACTGCGCAATCTTATCCTGGTGTGCGCTACTGCCTAGCAGTCGCTCCTCCGAGGAATTACTGATGAAGCCGGTTTCCACCAGCAAAGAAGGAATATCGGGCGAACGCAGCACGCCCAGGCTGGCATGCTCAGGCAGACGTTTGTGCAGCGAGGTGACGCTGCGCATCTGCTGCAAGACTTTCTGCGCGATGTCATAACCGACACGCTGCGAGTGGCCGAACTGCAAATCCAGTACTGCCTGACTGAGGTAGGGATCGGCCTGACTGTTAGCCAGCAGGTCACCCGCGCCGCCCAGCAGCTCAGACTGTTTCTCTTTCTGTTCCAGCCAGTTTGCCATCTCGTTGTTGGCGCGACGGTTGGACAGGACCCAGACCGAGGCGCCGGTCGCCGCATGGCTTGGCGCGGCGTCAGCGTGAATAGAGACCAGCACGTTAGCATTGGCTTTACGCGCCACGTCGGAACGTCCCATGACCGAGATAAAATAGTCGCCATCGCGCGTCAGGACGCCTTTGAACATCGGATCGTTATTGAGCAACACCCGCAGTTTGCGGGCAATGGCGATAGTGACGTTTTTCTCTTTCAGTCCGCGCTGCCCGATAGCGCCGGGATCCTGACCGCCATGTCCGGCATCGATTGCCACAATCACAGTGTCATTCTGGCTGACGGCAGTGCCGGGACGTACGGAACTCGCGGTGCTGGTCACGGACGTCACCGGATTCGAATTGAACGGGTTAGCCGCTGCGGCACTCTGCGCAGGTACGCGCGTCGGTGCTGTGACGGGCGCAGGCAGACTTCGCGTGACAGCGGGCGGCTTGCCGGTAATTGTGAAGACCACGCTGTAGCTGTTGCCATTGCGTTGGGTGACTGCCCGGGTTTTACCCGCCTGCGTCAGTTCAAACACCAGCCGCACGCTCTGTTTGTCTTTTGGGGTGCTGGTACGAATTCGCTTTACGATGTTTTCGCCACTGAAATTCAGCGGCAGCCCCTGAACTACGCCGCTCTGGCGCACATCCAGCACCACACGATTCGGGTTGTGCAGAGAGAAGAAGGCATAGACCGGCTGTCCGGCAAAGTTCAGCGTAACGGTAGCCTGACTATCGCCATTGGCCACTTTGATATCAGACAGCGTGGCGGCAAACAGGGGCGTACAGACCAGCAGCATCAATGATACCAGTGCTATTTTCATCCGTGACATCATGCCTGATCCCTGCCCTGACCAACGTGTTCAAGCCATTGCTGGCCGGACGCGGATTGTGCCGTCAGTTCCGCTTCACGCGCCTCACCTACATAACGCAGCGTTAAGGTGAGATCGGGCTGCGGCAGAAAACCGGCACCCTGCTGCGGCCATTCCACCAGACAGATGGCTTCACCGCTGAAGTAGTCGCGGATGCCCATAAACTCAAGCTCTTCGGGATCCGCAAGGCGATAGAGGTCGAAGTGGTAGAGCGTACGGTCATCCAGCGAGTAAGGTTCAACGAGGGTGTAAGTAGGACTTTTGACATTGCCCTGATGGCCCAGCGCCTGCAGAAAGCCGCGGCTGAAGGTGGTTTTACCCGCCCCCAGATCGCCATAGAGATAAATCACTGCCGCGCTGCCACAGGCGCGCGCCAGCTGAGCGCCCAAACTGAGCGTAGCCGCCTCATCGGGCAAAGAGATAACACAGGTCTTCATGCTTCTTTATTCATCTCAGGATTAACAAACTGCCACAGCAGATCCAGTAAATCAGTGGCCAGCATACCGCGAGTACCGCGTTCTGCCGCAACCGCATCGGCCGCTGCACCATGTGCAACGCAACCCGCGCAGGCCGCATCGAACAGCGTCAGTTTCTGACCCACCAGCGAGGCAATAATTCCACTCAGAAGATCGCCCATACCGCCGGAAGCCATACCGGCATTGCCCACATCCGCAAACGCCATTTCGCCCTGCTCGCTGGCAATCAGCGTGCCGGCACCTTTCAGTACCACTACGCCACCATAACGTTGCGCCAATGTCTGCGCTGCATGTAAGCGGTCACTCTCAATTTCACTGGTCTCGATATTCAGCAAACGCGCCGCTTCGCCAGGATGCGGCGTAATAATGCGATTCTGACGTTTCTCAGCACTGATTGCCAGCAGGTTAAGTGCATCCGCGTCCCAAAGCATCGGCTTTTCACTGCCTGCTACCCGCTTCAGTGCCTGCTTTCCCCATTCACGCTGACCCAGACCGGGTCCAATCGCAATGACATCAGCCCACTCCAGCGCCTCCGTCAGGCGTTCATCCGTCAGTTCATCGACCATAATTTCAGGCCGTGCGGTCAGAATCGGAATAATATTATCTTTGTGAGTAAGTACTCGCACCAATCCACTACCGCTGCGTAACGCGGCTTCTGCCGTCATGCGTACTGCGCCAGCGGTACCTGCATCGCCTCCCACGACCAGCAGACGGCCATGACTGCCCTTGTGCGAGGTTGGTCTGCGTGGCTTAAGCCAGCGGGTTAATGTGCTGGCATCATAACGGGCGATAGGTGCCTCTTCTCCGGCCAGAAAAGCAGCCAGACCAAGATCGGCATACCAGAGCTTTCCGATGTAGTCTCGCGCCTTGCCAGTGATCTGGCCCGGTTTCAGGGCCATCATACTCAGCGTGTGACTGGCATTAATCACCTCGCCGGGCGCGGTGCCGTTGCGCGCGGATAAGCCGGAGGGCATATCAATGGCAACTGTCGGTGCTGCATGGGCGTTTGCCCGCTTGATCAGCATGGCATAGGGCTCTTCGGGCGCGCGATTGCTGCCGGTTCCCAGCAGGGCATCGACAATCACATCAATCTGCTCTGGCCAGGCCGCATCGGCCGCATGGATTTCACCGCCCGCGTCCAGCCATGCGTCCCGCGCGCGCTGCGCCTCTTCCGGCAGCGCTTTTTCACTTTCGCACGCCAGCACCGTAATGGTTTTCCCCGCCGCCTGGCCCAGTCGCGCCAGCACATAGCCATCACCGCCGTTATTGCCGTGACCGCACAGGATTAACCAGTGGCTGGCTTCGGGCCAGTGTGCTGTCAGATGCTCGTAAGCGGCCTGCCCGGCACGCTGCATCAGCTCATACAGAGTAATCCCGAGCACATCGGCTCCCTCTTGCTCAAGCTGCGCCACAGCCTGCGCAGGCCAGACAGAATATGGTAAACTGCGGCTGTTTTTCTTCGAATCCTGGTTACTCATGTCATACCCTCTCGATCTTCATGAACTCGCACAACAGATTAAACAGTGGGGATTGGATCTCGGCTTTCAGCAGGTCGGCATCACCGATACCGATCTCAGTGCAGAAGAGCCGCGCCTGCAGGAATGGCTGGATAAGCAGTATCATGGTGAGATGGCATGGATGGCGCGACACGGCATGATGCGGGCGCGTGCTCATGAGTTGCTGCCCGGCACGCTGCGCGTCATCAGCGTTCGTATGAACTACCTTCCGGCCAAAGCTGCCTTTGCCAGCACCCTGAAAAATCCCCGACTGGGCTATGTCAGCCGTTATGCACTCGGCCGTGATTACCACAAAGTATTGCGCAATCGACTGAAAAAGCTCGGAGAAATGATCCAGCAGCATTGTGGCGAGCTGAATTTCCGGCCGTTTGTGGATTCGGCACCGCTGCTTGAGCGCCCGCTGGCGGCTAAAGCCGGACTCGGCTGGACCGGCAAACATTCGCTGATACTGAATCGGGAAGCCGGCTCGTGGTTTTTCCTCGGCGAGCTGCTGATCGACATTCCGCTACCGGTCGACTCCCCGCAGCAGGAGCAGTGTGGCCGCTGCGTTGCCTGCATGACCATCTGCCCTACCAGCGCTATCGTTGAGCCTTACGTCGTCGATGCCCGGCGCTGTATCTCCTATCTCACCATTGAGCTGGAAGGGGCTATCCCGGAAGAGTTTCGTCCGCTGATGGGTAACCGGATTTATGGCTGCGATGACTGCCAGCTGATCTGTCCGTGGAATCGCTATGGACAACTCAGTGACGAAAGCGACTTTTCACCGCGTGCGGCGTTACATGCACCGGAGCTGCTCGATCTGTTTCAGTGGGACGAAGCGAAATTTTTACGCATCACGGAAGGCTCAGCGATTCGCCGTATTGGCCATTTGCGCTGGCTGCGCAATATTGCCGTGGCGCTGGGTAATGCACCCTGGTCGCCCCACATTATTCATGTGCTGGAACAACGACTGGGTGAGAGTGAACTGCTGGATGAACATATTCAGTGGGCAGTGATGCAACAGCAGCAGAAACGCGAGCAGCTGGTAGTTGAAGTGCAGCCCGCCCAGCAGAAACGGCTGGTTCGTGCAGTTGAGAAGGGTTTACCGCGTGATGCATGATTGAACAGCGAGCCGCTGGATATCTTTTTCCACATGCTGTGAATAAAAATAAAAAGCTGTTGTCATTCAACTGCAACAACGCTGATTTCACTGTGAAACAACAAATTGAAATATCTTCATAAACATAAATATCAACAACTTATGAAAAAGTTGTGTTTATTTAATAATGAGACTACCGCTGCGGTTAAATCACAAAGCTGTGGATAACTCTGTTCAGAACGCATTTGCAGATCGCCCTGACAGGCACGAAAGATGGGAGGTGGTGCTGTGGATAACCTTCTGGAGACAACTGAAATCACGCGACCAAAAACAGTCGTATAACGAACTGAAACAGGGGGTGATGTAAAATCTGGAGCGGGAAACGAGACTCGAACTCGCGACCCCGACCTTGGCAAGGTCGTGCTCTACCAACTGAGCTATTCCCGCATAGAAGGGTACTGCTTTATAAAACTGGAGCGGGAAACGAGACTCGAACTCGCGACCCCGACCTTGGCAAGGTCGTGCTCTACCAACTGAGCTATTCCCGCAAAGAGGTTACTGCTTACATTTTAAATCTGGAGCGGGAAACGAGACTCGAACTCGCGACCCCGACCTTGGCAAGGTCGTGCTCTACCAACTGAGCTATTCCCGCGCCTTGTACCGACACTAAATTCTTCACCGGTACGGGGTGCGCATTATACGAGAAATCGTTGCTGCTGCAAGCGTCTGAAAGCAAAATTTTTCGCTTTCCGCGCGTTTGCTGATTAAATCAGCAACCTGGTGATTTCATGCGCACCCGTCGTCGATTAAAGCTGCAAAAAGTGTTCGCGGTAGTAAGCCAGCTCCGCCACCGACTCGCGGATATCGTCCAGCGCCTGGTGCGTACCGCCTTTTTTGAAGCCAGGCAGGATTTCCGGTTTCCAGCGACGAGCCAGCTCTTTCAGGGTACTGACATCCAGATAACGATAATGGAAATACGCTTCCAGCTCAGGCATGTACTTAAACAGGAAGCGGCGATCCTGCCCGATACTGTTGCCACAGATTGGTGACGTGTTAGCCGGCACCCACTGTTTCAGGAATTCAATAGTCGCCAGTTCGGCTGCGCGATCGTCAATCTGGCTTTCCTTCACCCGCGCAACCAGACCGCTGTTGGTGTGGGTGCGGACATTCCACTCATCCATCAGCGCCAGCTGCGCATCGGACTGATGGACGGCCATGACCGGCCCTTCCGCCAGAATGTTCAGGTTGGCGTCAGTCACCAGGGTCGCAATTTCAATAATGCGATCGTGCGTCGGATCAAGTCCGGTCATCTCAAGATCAATCCAGATCAGATTCTGTTCATTTCCAGTAGCCATGCTGTTTCCTGCGGTTGCTGTAGTCGTCATTCACGATGAATAAGGTGTATCATAGACGTTTTGCCCAGCCGGGCGAAATCTGGCTAACGCTGTGAGGGTGAGTGAGTAAAAATAAACTGTCGAAGGGCCAACAACGTCGCGTAAGCGCTAACCACGATCGCCGTCTCAACCAGCGCAGAGAGCGTCCGGAAGCGGATGACAACCTGTTTGGTGAAGCTGCAGATGGGGTCGTTGTGAGCCGTTTTGGCATGCATGCTGATGTTGAGGATAGCGCAGGCGTCGCCCACCGCTGCAATATCCGCCGTACTATCCGTTCGCTGGTTACGGGCGACCGTGTGCTGTGGCGTCCGGCCACCAGCGGCGGCAAAGGCATTGTTGAAGCGGTGCATGAACGCACCAGCGTATTAACCCGCCCCGATTTTTACGACGGCGTAAAGCCGATGGCGGCGAATATCGATCAGATCATCATCGTCTCTGCGATCCTGCCGGAACTGTCGCTGAACATCATCGATCGCTATCTGGTTGCCAGTGAAACGCTGGACATCGAGCCGTTACTGGTCCTGAATAAAACCGATCTGCTGGATGACGAGGCGCGCGGCTTTGTTGATCAGCAGATGGATATTTATCGCGATATTGGCTATCGCGTGGTGATGGTCTCCAGCCGGGCGAAAAACGGCCTGGACGATCTGGAAGCGGCCTTAACCGACCGTGTGAGTATCTTTGCCGGTCAGTCTGGTGTCGGTAAGTCGAGCCTGCTGAATGCCCTGCTCGGCTTCGACAAAGATGAGCAGGTCGCGATTCTGACCAATGAAGTATCAGATGGCTCAGGCCTGGGCCAGCACACCACCACCGCATCCCGCCTGTATCACTTCCCGCATGGCGGCGATGTGATCGATTCTCCCGGCGTGCGTGAGTTTGGTTTGTGGCATCTGGAGCCGGAACAGGTTACGCGTGGCTTTGTCGAATTCCGCCCCTTCCTGGGCTATTGCAAATTCCGTGACTGCAAACATGGCAGCGATCCCGGCTGTGCGATTCGTGAAGCGGTCGAACAGGGAAAAATCAACCGGTCCCGTTTCGATAACTACCACCGTATTCTGGAGAGCATGGCGCAGGTAAAAACGCGTAAAAACTTCCCTGATGGTGAAAGTTAATCGGTGTAACCGCGTCTGAGCGAATGAGCTGCTGCATTTTGCGAGGTGGATTCCGATCAGGCGTCCGGAGCGTGCAGCGTGCCGGAAATCAGGTATAGTCGCCATCTGAACGGGGCACTGCTACAATCCGCCCCCTTTTTTACCATGTCCTGAAATAGCCAGGAGGCTAAGGTGTTTGATCGTTTAAAACTCGGCTTGAATCATATTCTCCCGAAGAAATGGCTGACTGAACTTGCCGGTTGGGGCGCCAGTCGCCGCGGTGGTTGGTTGACCAAACTGGTCATTGACATCTTTGTCTGGTTTTACAAAGTCGACATGGCGGAGGCGCGCAAGCCCGATACCGCCAGCTATCGCACGTTTAATGACTTTTTCGTTCGTCCGCTGAAAGACGATGCGCGTCCGGTGGATGCAGACGCCAGCCTGATCGCCCTGCCCGCAGATGGTGCTATCAGCCAGCTCGGCCATATTCATGGCGATCAGATTTTCCAGGCTAAAGGTCATCACTACACCATCGATGCTCTGCTGGCGGGTGATGAGCGGATGGCCGCTCAGTTTGTGGAGGGTGAGTTCGTCACCACCTATCTGGCTCCGCGCGATTATCACCGCGTCCACATGCCGTGCAACGGTATCCTGCGTGAGATGATTTATGTGCCTGGCGATCTCTATTCAGTTAATCCGCTGACCGCGCGTAATATTCCCAACCTGTTTGCCCGTAACGAGCGCGTCATCTGCTATTTCGAAACGGATATCGGACCGATGGTGCAGATTCTGGTGGGTGCAACGATTGTCGGCAGCATTGAAACTGTCTGGGCGGGCACCATCACGCCACCGCGTGAAGGTGTGATCAAACGCTGGCACTATCCGGCAGCGGATGATGAAGGCGCGGTAGTACTGCTGAAAGGACAGGAAATGGGCCGCTTTAAACTTGGCTCTACCGTCATTAACCTGTTCGCACCTGGCCGCGTCAAACTGGCTGAAAGTCTGGAAGCAGAAAGCAAAACCCGTCTGGGCCAACCGCTGGCGATCGCGCTGCCTGTGGCGACAGACATTTCCGACGTCATCGTCGACTAAATTGAGTGTCCTCTGTGCGTTCGATTCTCCTCCTGCTGCTGAGCCTGTGGCTCAGCAGCCCGGCCTTCGCGGCCAGCCTTCCTGACGCCAGCCAGCTCAAACAGCAGCTGGAAGAGATAAAATCGGCCAAAAGTTCTCCATCCCAGGCGGAACAGATCCAGACGATTGAAGCTGCCTTGAACTTCCTCTCTGAACGCGATGACTCGCTGGAGCGCGCGGCGCAATATCAGCAGGTGATTGATGACTTTCCGCGTCTGGCGCGCGAACTGCGTCAGCAGATCGCCGCGCTGAGCGACAGCGGAAAAACCGTACGCAGCAACATGAGCAGCGCCGAGCTGGATCAGGAGATTCTGCAGGTCAGCAGCCAGCTGCTGGAAGAGGGGCGTCAGGCACGCCAGGAGCAGGATCGGGCGCGGGAAATCAGCGATTCGTTGTCGCAACTGCCGCAGCAGCAGACCGAAGCGCGCCGGGCGATGACGGAGAGTGAACGGCGGCTGCAGGGCGTCAGTACCAGTTCACCGCAGGGCCAGCTGCAACTGGCGGCGCGTCAGGCGGAAAGCGCCGCAAATAAAGCGCTGGTCGATGAACTTGAGCTGGCCCAGCTCTCCGCTAACAACCGTCAGGAACTGGCGCGGATGCGGGCTGAAGTTCACCAGCGTAAAGCGACACAGCTCGATAACTACCTGCAGGCACTGCGCAATCAGCTTAATGACCAGCGGCAACGAGAAGCGGAAGTCGCCTTGGCCCGCACTGAACAGCTGGCGGAAAACAGTGGCGATCTGCCACCAGCAATCAGCGATCAGTTTCGGGTTAACCGCGAACTCTCGGTTGCGCTGAATCAGCAGGCGCAGCGTATGGATCTGGTGGCATCGCAGCAGCGGCTGGCCACCAATCAGATTATTCAGGTCCGTCAGGCGCTCTCTACGTTGAGAGAACAGTCGCAGTGGCTGGGCGCCTCTAATCTGCTGGGCGAAGCGCTTCGGGCGCAGGTCGCACGTCTGCCAGAGATGCCTAAGTCCCAGCAGATTGATAATGAGATGGCACAGCTTCGCGTACAGCGTCTCTATTATGAAGATCTGCTGGAGCGTCAGGAGACGCTGCGCAAAGGACGGCAGGCCGATGGTCAGCCCTTCAGCGCAGAACAGAAGCGCATTCTTGATGCGCAGCTACGCACCCAGCGTGAACTGCTCAATTCCCTGATCTCCGGCTGTGACACCCTGATTCTGGAGATCACCAAGCTCAAGGTCGGCAACACTCAGCTGCAGGATGCGCTGACGGAAGTCAAAGACGCGACGCACCGCTATCTGTTCTGGACCGCTGACGTCAGTCCGATCGGTCTGAGTTATCCGCTGGATCTGGCTAAAGACCTTTCCCGCCTGCTGTCGCTGGATACGCTGGGTCAGCTCGGCAAAGCGATGGCGATGATGTTTACCAGCCGCAACTCGGTGCTGCCGATTATTGGTGCGCTGCTGCTGGTCGGCTTTAGCATCAGCTCGCGCCGCCACTTCAATGCCTTTCTTGAACGTTCTGCCAGTAAAGTCGGCAAGGTCACCCAGGATCGTTTCCGTCTGACCATCCGTACCGTGTTCTGGTCGATTCTGGTGGCGCTGCCGCTGCCGGTGTTGTGGGGTGCACTGGGTTATGGCCTGCAGAACGCCTGGCCCTACCCTATCGCCGTGGCGATTGGCGATGGCATTACCGCCACGCTGCCGCTGCTGTGGGCATTTATGATCAGCGCCGCCTTTGCCCGTCCGAATGGCCTGTTCATTGTGCATTTCCGCTGGCCGCAGAACCGGGTGGCGCGCGCCATGCGCTACTACTCGCTGAGCATCGGGCTGATTGTGCCGCTGATTATGCTGCTAATCGCCTTTGGCAATCTGGAAGATCGGCAGTTCTCCTCGTCGCTGGGTCGCCTCTGTTTCATCCTGATCTGCGGAGCAATCAGCATTGTTACCGTCAGCCTGAAGCGGTCCGGTATTCCGCTCTATCTCGATAAAGAGGGAAATGGCGAGAACATAGTGAACCGGATGCTGTGGAACCTGATGATCGCCATGCCGCTGATGGCTGCCCTCGCCTCCGCTGTAGGGTATCTGGCAACCGCGCAGGCGCTGCTGGCGCGACTGGAAACCTCCGTCGCCATCTGGTTTCTGCTGCTGGTTATCTATCACATTATCCGGCGCTGGATGCTGATTCAGCGTCGCCGTCTTGGATTTGACCGCGCCCGTCAGCGCCGTGCCGATATGCTGGCTAACCGGGCGCGCAGTGAAGAAGAAAAAGAGCAAAGCGCGCTGAATACCGACGCGATTGAAATCGAAGAACCGGTGATTGATCTGGATGCGATCAGTGCGCAGTCGCTGCGGCTGGTGCGTTCTATCCTGACGCTGATTGCCCTGGTCTCGGTGATCGTGCTGTGGTCAGAAATTCACTCGGCCTTCGGCTTCCTGGAGAATATTCAGCTGTGGGATGTCAGTACATCTGTACAGGGCGTGGAGTCGATTCAGCCAATTACCCTGGGTTCGGTGCTGATTGCTATTCTGGTGTTTATCATCACCACTCAGCTGGTGCGCAATATGCCCGCGCTGCTTGAGCTGGCACTGTTGCAGCATCTTAATCTGACGCCGGGTACCGGTTACGCCATTACTACACTGACCAAATATCTGCTGCTGCTGATTGGCGGGCTGATTGGTTTCTCGATGATTGGTATTGAATGGTCGAAACTGCAGTGGCTGGTTGCTGCGCTGGGTGTGGGACTGGGGTTTGGCTTGCAGGAGATTTTTGCCAACTTTATCTCTGGCCTGATTATCCTGTTCGAAAAGCCGATTCGTATCGGCGATACCGTGACGATCCGCGACCTGACCGGCAGTATTACCCGGATCAACACGCGTGCGACCACGATCACCGACTGGGACCGCAAAGAGATCATCGTGCCAAACAAGGCCTTTATCACCGAGCAGTTTATTAACTGGTCGCTGTCCGATTCCGTAACGCGGGTGGTACTCACTATCCCTGCCCCGGCCAAAGTCAGCAGTGAGCAGGTAACCACCATTCTGGTGCAGGCGGCCGAGCGCTGCAGTTATGTGCTTGATACGCCACCGCCGGAAGCGTTCCTTGTCGATCTGCAGCAGGGGATTCAGTTGTTTGAGATCAGGGTACATGCTGCAGAGATGGGGCACCGTATGCCGCTGCGCCATGAACTGCACCAGCTGATTCTGCTCGGATTTGAGCAACACGGTATCGAGATGCCGTTCCCACCGTTCCAGATGCGCATGGAAACGCTGGGTAAGAAGCTGCCTGCCAGCAACGGTGCGCCCGCGGCCCGCGCCTACAAATCTGGCGGCCTGTAATGCAAAACGCCCGGCAAAGCCGGACGTTATTTCAGATCTGAGCCATCAGTTACTGTTTAACGAACTCTTCACCCTGAGCGATATCTTTCTTCAGCGTATTGAGCATGCCTGACAGCGCCTGCTGTTCGTAAGCGCTAAGTGTGCCAATTGGCCTGCGTTCAGCAATGCCATTTTTACCGAGCAGCAGCGGCTGAGAGAAGAAGCGGGCATATTCGCCCTCGCCTTCCACGTAAGCACACTCTACAACATTCGCTTCACCCTTCAACGCGCGTACCAGCGACAAACCAAAACGCGCGGCCGCCTGGCCCATCGACAACGTAGCCGATCCGCCACCTGCTTTAGCTTCCACGACTTCTGTGCCAGCATTCTGAATGCGTTTGGTTAAATCAGCCACTTCCTGATCGCTGAAGCTGACGCCTTTGACCTGTGACAGCAGCGGCAGAATGGTTACGCCAGAGTGGCCGCCAATCACCGGGACTTCCACCTGATCCGGCTGCTTGCCTTTCAGCGCGGCCACAAAGGTGTTAGCACGAATAATGTCCAGCGTGGTCACGCCAAACAGACGATTTTTGTCATAGACGCCGTGCTTTTTCAGCACTTCTGCCGCAATGGCAACAGTGGTATTGACCGGATTGGTAATAACGCCAATCAAGGCTTTAGGGGCCGTTGTGGCAACCTGTTCAATCAGATTACGAACAATGCCTGCGTTCACATTAAACAGGTCAGCGCGATCCATACCAGGTTTACGTGCGACGCCCGCAGAAATCAGTACCACATCGGCACCCTGTAAGGCAGGCGTGGCGTCTTCTCCACTAAAACCTTCAATAGAGACAGCAGTAGGAATATGGCTGAGATCAACGGCGACGCCAGGCGTAACCGGCGCAATGTCATACAGTGAGAGTTCTGAACCTGCGGGAAGCTGGGTTTTGAGCAGAAGTGCGAGCGCCTGGCCTATGCCGCCAGCGGCACCGAGAACGGCAACTTTCATTCTTAACTCCTTATTAAGGTGGGGCAGAGATGGGCCGAAATTCTATCTGTGTCAGACCTTAATCAACTGCTCAGGCGATGATAAATATCCGCTGTTAATTCTACGTGTTTTCACACTTGCTCGCCGGATTCAAAAGTTACTTATCATTGCGCCTGAATGACCGACAACTTTGCCGTCGTCAGACAGAGAACGGCTATGTGCGTTTTCTGTTACTACTTCTGATACTACACCACCAATAATATAACAACTTTGCAACCTTCGCCTTTCGGGGCTGTGACGGGGGTTTTGGTCTGAGCGGATTTATTTGCTATTATCGCCGCCCGCTAGCCGCCCGAACTCTGCTCATCAATCGACCGATTGCATAAAAATGCATTTAAATGCATAATCACCACTCTGCCGCGGGCGGATGCGCGGTTATTCTCTCTATTTATTGGTAACCTATGCGAAACCCATCGAAACAAGACGATCTTATCAAGGCTTTCAAAGCCTTATTAAAAGAAGAAAAATTCAGTTCCCAGGGCGAAATTGTTCAGGCGCTTCAGGATGAGGGCTTTGAAAATATCAATCAGTCCAAAGTCTCGCGGATGCTGACCAAGTTTGGCGCAGTGCGCACCCGTAATGCCAGGATGGAAATGGTCTATTGCCTGCCCGCTGAACTGGGCGTGCCGACCACCACCAGCCCGTTAAAAAACCTGGTACTGGATATCGACTACAACGATGCGCTGGTGGTGATTCATACCAGTCCGGGTGCAGCACAGCTGATTGCACGTATGCTGGATTCGCTGGGCAAAGCACATGGGATTCTTGGCACGATCGCTGGCGATGACACGATCTTTATTACCCGTGCGCGCGACTTTACGGTTAAGCAGCTGCACAGCGCGATCCTCAACCTGTTTGAACAGGAACTCTGATCGCTGACTGACGGCCTGCTATCCCGCCCCGGGTCGTCAGTTTGTTCTTTCTACCCATCGTTTTGCGGCACACTGCCCCGCTGTTTAATACTAATAAGCCAGTTTTAATACACCTGACTCCTGGTCAGATCGCTTACTCTGCTTAACCTTCTGCGCTATTTTACACTGCTTTACATCAGTGATCCGGCACCATTGCCCGGATCCAGATCAAACTCCAGTCCAATACGCCTCATAGTTTCGCACTAAACGTTAAAGTGATCTATCTCACTGTTTTTCTGATTAAAATCACCGTAAAGGCTATTTTTTATGCTGTTTTTATAACGTTAAGTTATTAAAAGTAGGCATAAGGATAAAGAATCACAAAAAAAAATTATTAGCTGGGTATTAATTTCTCTCGTTATTAGTTCTATACTTCTTTTCGTGATGCAAATCACACTAACTAGAAAGATAAAAATAGACGACGAGGAAATATCTATGAACGTAAAAACTACCATCGCTACCCTGAGCATTTTCTCTGCACTCTCATTTGGTGCAGTAGCAGCAGAATCTATCGATGCCGCACAGGCACAGGATCTGCAGGCTATTGGCACCATCAGTGTCAGCGGCGTCGCGGGTTCCCCGATGGATATCAAACAGAAGCTCAGTGACAAAGCGGATCAGCAGGGCGCAAAAGCCTATCGCGTGATCGAGGCTTACAACAACGGCAATTATCACGCTACCGCCGCGCTGTATAACTAAACCCAATAATGCCAGCGGCTCTCTGTCTGACGCGCCTTTTTGCGCTCCGGAGGACCGAAGCAAAATCTTCAGGAGAGTTGACCATGAAAATGAAATTAGCGATTGCTGCTCTTAGTCTGGCGTCCCTGTTCTCAGTGGGTGCCAGCGCCGCCAGCCTGGTATCAAATGAACAGGCGCAGGGTTTGCAGCCCATGAATCAGACCATCAGCATTGGTGGACGTAACGGCGACCAGACGCATATCCGTCAGGTGCTGTCAGAGAAAGCGGATGCACAGGGCGCAAGCCATTATCGCATCATCGAAAACAACCAGGACAACACCTGGCATGTCACCGCTGAGCTTTATAAATAATTAACCGTGATGACGCCTGAAGGCGCATAACAAATATCGACGACCGGCCCTTACGAGTAACCGCAGGTTGTTGAATGTATTGAGGAGATAATCATGAATATCAAAACAACCATCGCTACAGTCAGTCTGCTTTCCGTTATGGCGTTCGGCGCATCAGCCGCACAGCTGGTCACCAGCGAACAGACGCAGAACCTGCAGCCTGTGGGCACCGTAAGCATCAGTGGAACCGGGGGATCCCCAATGGATTACCGCGCTGAGCTTTCACAGAAAGCGGATGAACAGGGTGCCAGCGCCTATAAAGTCATTGAAGCGCGCACCGGTGATAGCTATCACATCACTGCACAGCTTTATAAGTAATTCCTCGTCAGATCTATGACGAACCCTTTGGCCCCGCTCGCCGGGGCCTTTTTTCATCTGATGTATTATCTGACGTTAAAGTGCAGCCGGCCTTCCAGCTCCTCTTCCGCTTCATCAAATAACAGAATCAGCGCGCCATAGCGCCGTCGCTGTCCCCTGCCCAGATTGACAAACTCAATCTCCAGCGGCATCGGTAACAGATCGCCCGTCACGACATCCCACAATCCATCCAGATCGCAGATGCGGCGCTCCTCCAGTGCAAATCGCTCGCTGAACTGGCGAAAGAAATGGGACTGGTCGACTATTTCATTAAAATCAAAACGCTCGATTTTCATGCTGACGGCTCCCATGCTCCGTCTGCGGGCGACCTCTGCCGCCCGTTCATGACCGTTAGCTCAAACCGCCCAGGTGCAGCGCTTTGACCTCCAGATACTCTTCCATACCGAGTACCGAACCTTCGCGGCCCAGACCCGACTCTTTCACACCACCAAACGGCGCCAGCTCGGTGGAAACGGCGCATTCGTTAATGCCAATCATGCCGCTTTCCAGCGCCGCTGAAACGCGAAACACCCGTTGCAGATTCTGGGTATAAAAGTAAGCGGCAAGGCCGAATGGCGTATCATTGGCGCGGCGGATAACATCATCTTCATCATCAAAGCGGAAACAGGCGGCTACCGGACCAAAGGTCTCCTCCTGCGCAAGCTGCATGCCTTCATGCGCCTCGGTAATGACCGTAGGCTGCCAGAAGTTGCCACCCAGCGCATGTCGCTCGCCACCCGCCAGTAATTTGCCGCCTTTGGCTACTGCATCTTTTACGTGCTGCTCAACCTTTTCCACCGCCGACGCTTCAATCAATGGCCCGACAATCACGCCTTCGTCCATGCCGTTGCCCACCTTCAGCTTGTTCACTTCGGCAGCCAGTTGCTGAGTAAACGCATCATAGACAGCGTTATGAATATAGAAGCGGTTAACACTGACGCACACCTGACCCGCATTACGGAATTTGTTGGCAATCGCACCCTGTACCGCGGCATCAATGTCGGCATCGTCGAACACGATGTATGGGGCATTTCCGCCTAATTCCATCGACACTTTTTTCATGGTTTCGGCAGCATTACGCATCAGCAGCTTGCCTACCTGGGTGGAGCCGGTGAACGAGATTTTACGCACCGCTTTGCTGGCCATGATCGCATCGCTGATGGCATGGGTATCACCCGCCACCGCATTCAGCACGCCATCCGGCACGCCCGCCTGCTTCGCCAGCGCCAGCAGGGCAAAGGCGGAGAGTGGCGTGTTATTAGCGGGTTTGATAATGCCGGTGCAGCCTGCCGCCAGAGCCGGACCCAGCTTGCGGGTCAGCATCGCCATCGGGAAATTCCACGGCGTAATGGCAGCCACTACGCCAATCGGTTCGCGGGTCGCCAGAATGCGGGATCCAGGTTTTGCCGGCGGAATGATCTCGCCGTTCGCCCTCTTCGCCTGCTCGGCGAACCACTGAATAAAGCTGGCGGCATATTCAACCTCTCCCTCCGCCTCCTTCAGGGGTTTGCCCTGTTCGGTCGTCATCAGCTCGCCCAGCCAGCGCTTGTTCTCAATGATCAGCTGGTACCAGCGAGTGAGAATTTCAGCACGCGCTTTTGCGGTCTGCGCCCGCCAGGCGGGAAAGGCGCGTTCCGCGGCGGCGATCGTCTGTTCCGTTTCCGCCTTACCTGCTTTTGCCACCTGCGCAATCACCTCGCCGGTTGCCGGATTGGTCACGTCAAAGGTAGACGCCGCCTGATGCCATTGGCCGTCCGCTAAATAGCCGGTCCGAAACAGTTCGCTCTCTTGCAGTGATTTCATTGATTCGCTCCTGTCAGTTTTGCTCTTCCGTCTGGAGAGTATAGTTGGCAAAAGCGACAGATTTTGTGATGGATGGGGATTGCACAGGCCGCTGCAGGTCGCAGCGGCCAGATTCAGATTTGGATGAGCGTGTTCTGGTATTTATCCAGCATCGTCGCCAGTCGTTTGACCGGTTCCGTTACGCTGACAGGAGCCTCGTAATGGACCAGTTTTTCCTGATAGACATCCAGCTCTTTGAGCAGACGTTCAAAGTAGTAACGGCGCTTGTCGTCGCTGCTGGCGGAGATCACCCGATCGGCGGTGTAACGCAGCTGTCGGTGATACGCAGAGAGATCGGCGTTAACGGGCACTTCTGCGTCGCGTAATCGCTGATGACCGATAATCAGCGTCAGGGCGATGCGATATTTATTGATGTCGCCAGGAAACAGGTTCAGCAGCAGAAACAGTTGCTGATAGAGCGCCGGCAGATGATTTTCGCGCCGACGCGCCTGATTGGTGGTCATGGCCGAGACCGCTGCATACATAAAGCGGTTCAGCAGTTTGCGGCCGGTGCGCGCCTTCGATTTATCCCGAATCAGCAGAATGACCATCATCGCGACAAAGCAGCCGATAACCTGACCGAGCACATTATCGAGGAAAACGTTAATGTGAAATTCCATCGGATTATCAAGGACCAGAACGTTAAGCGTACCAATCAACGCACCCAGCGTGCCGAGCTGACGCCGCTGAATGAAGATGCCGCCGATAAATCCCAGTATGCCGATGGCGATGCAAAGCAGTAGCGCGCTCTGCTGCGTCGCGGGCAGAACATACATAAAATAGAGCGCCCCGAGTGGAACCGCGACCGTCATGCCGTAGAGAAAATCCTTGGCCATCATCAGCGGATTAGGCATACGCATCGCCAGCGCGGTAATAACGGCCAGCATGACCATACAGCCACTGCCAGACGTCCAGCCCGTATAGAGCCAGAACAGCGAACCCAGCGCGGTTGCAACGAAGGTACGGATGCCGTTAATCATTGCATGATGTGTTTCAGCCGAACGCGCCTGAATCACCACTTCGCGCTGCAGAATCTCCTCTTCCAGCGAGGTTATCCGGCTGTTGCTTTTGATGCCTTTAAGCAGCAGCAGATATTCGGTGGCGCTGCCTACCCAACTGGCCAGCGTGACCGGCGTTATTTTGCCCGTAGCGCCAATCACCCGCCGCATCACTTTCATCCGCTTATGCACCTCTTCAACCGTCGAGGCCGGTTTTTCAACCATCAACCGATACTGGGGCGTAATGTAGTCCGGACGGGAATTCTGAATGAGGAAGGTTTCGGCAGCCTGCGTTATCAGCGTCAGTGACAGGGTATTAAGCATCTGCAAACGGCGGTTGCTGTTCTTCCAGCGTGACGACTCCATCATCAGCTGGCTGCGCATGCTGTTCAGCGCCGTGGTGCGCCGTACCAGCGCGCTCCAGGCTTTATCGACCTCTTCCTTATCACCATGGGCGACGCAGAGTTGCAGCAACTGGTAGTGGGCCACCAGCAGCGAATCAACTTCCGCGTCGATCACTTTTTTAATCGAACGTGGCGAGAAGATCATGTCGGCCAGAATGGCGCACAGGATACCGAGTACGATTTCACTGCAGCGCTCAACCGCATATTGCGGCACCAGCGTCAGACCGCCGCTGGCGTTCGCCGTCACCACAATAATCAGCGCGGTATAGCCCGCCAGTCCCAGCGCATAGGAGTTTTCTACCTTAATCAGCGAAGAGAGCCAGACGCAAAGCCCTGCCCAGATGCAGCACAGCAGCAGCATCACAACCGGCGCACGCACGGTGGCGATCATGATGGCGAGTGCAGCGATACAGCCGATGAATGTCCCGATAATACGTAAAACGCCGCGATAGCGCAGTGCGCCGGAATAGGGATCGCCACCCGCTGCAAACGCGGTGCCGCCCGCCACGATCCCGGCGGTCATGACTGCCCAGCGTGGTGTTTCAAGGTTAAAGTGAAACCCTACCATCAGCGCTAACACCAGCGCGAAGGTCAGCTTTACCGGGAAACGCAGGAACTCGATCATATCGCCCTCTTAACCAAACTCACGCAGGCGATTGAACAGTCGGATCATGGGTGAAACCTGTTCAGGCTGGCGATCGGCCTGACCGGTAATCACCACGGTCGCGGTGGTTCCCGCCGGGAAGCGATTACCGGGCTGCTGATCAAGCCGGATGCGCACCGGCACACGCTGTGCCAGACGGACCCACTCCAGATTGGAATCTACCGTTGCCATGCCTTTACTGTCGACCGAGCTGCTGCTGTTGGTGACGCCCGCCGCGACGCTGTCGACGGTGCCACGCAGCACAATGTTGCTGCCAAGTGGCGTCACTTCCGCGCGGAAGCCCTTCTCAACGCCGTGCAGTTTGGTCTCTTCCAGGTAAGCCAGCACATAGAAAGAGTGCTGCTGAACCAGCGCCACCGCCACAGAACCACGGGTAATAAATTCGCCCTGATAGACGTTGAGGTTGGTGACCCAGCCATCGGATGGCGCTTTCACGGTGGTGCGCTCAAGATCGATCTTCGCCAGATCGCGCGTCGCCACCGATTTTGCCAGCTGATGCTCGCTGGTTTGCAGATCGTTGTTAGATTGCTCGATCGCCTCGCGCGACATTGCAGAGGTACCAAGCTGATTACGGCGGCCGGCTTCGCGACGTTTCTCACTCACCAGGGCCTGGTAATATTCAACATCCGCCTGTGCCTGATCGAGCGCCTTCTGATAGCGAGGGCGGTCAACCACAAACAGCGTATCGCCCTTCTTCACCAGCTGGTTGTCGTGTACCGGGACCTCAGTAATCAGGCCAGTGACGTCAGGCGAGATCGCCACCACGTCAGCTGCAAAACGTGCATCACGAGTCCAGGGTGATTCGGTATAGAACACCCAGGCGCGGAAGATGATAACCACTGCGATGATGACCAGCAGAATAGTGATCGCGTAGCGCGCGATTTTTCTTATGAGTGCTTTCACTTCAACCTCAGACTAATAAACGGGAGACAAGGTAAAACACACAGCAGTAAAGCGCTGTATTAAAAAGTGCCGGATGCCAGACAAGATCGTAGATACCGCTCGGCGTCAGTACGCGTTTCACTAACCAGAACAACATCAGTGAAATAATCAATTCGATGAAAACGGGCGGAAAAGAGAGCCCAAACATGACAAATACCGGAAGCACACTCATCACAAATCCTTAGTTCGACCTTGCCGGGATACTTCGTTGCCTTTTCAGATGTCGCAGGAAAACCCTCTGGCAGCGCTATCCGAACCGCAGCTGGCTTAATAATAGCGTATCATCGAAGGGTTTAAGGCAATGAAGAATCACCGGGAAATACCCCGGCGCGCTTATAATAACGCGCCTGACTATAAGTTTTCTACAGAATGTGATCTAAATCACTTTTAAGCCAGAGTAAATAATGGAACGACTGAAAGGTATGTCTGTCTTCGCCAGAGTGGTCGAACTCGGTTCGTTTACTGCGGCGGCGCGTCAGCTCCATCTGAGCGTCTCATCCATCAGCCAGATCGTCGCGAAACTGGAGGATGCATTGCAGGTTAAGCTGCTGAATCGCAGTACCCGCAGTATCGGGCTGACCGAAGCGGGTAAAATCTATTATCAGGGCTGCCGCCGTATGCTGGCGGAAGCGACGCAGGTGCATGAACAGCTCTACGCGTTTAACAATACGCCGATTGGCGTGTTGCGGATTGGCAGCTCCTCAACCATGGCGCAGAATGTGTTAGCCGGTATGACCAGCGATATGCTGCGGGAGTATCCGGGGCTAAGTGTGAATCTGGTTACTGGCGTTCCGGCCCCGGATTTGATTGCGGATGGTCTGGATCTGGTGATTCGGGTGGGCGCATTAAAAGATTCCAGCCTCTTTTCGCGTCGTCTTGGCGCGATGCCGATGGTGGTGTGCGCCGCAAAAAGCTATCTGGCCCAGCACGGCACGCCGGAGAAGCCGGGCGATATCGATAATTTTTCCTGGCTGGAATATAGCGTACGGCCCGACAACAATTTTGAGCTGATTGCGCCAGAAGGCTTAGTCACCCGCCTCGCGCCACAGGGGCGTTTCGTGACCAACGATTCGCTGACGCTGATTCGCTGGCTCAAGTCGGGCAATGGCATCGCCTATGTGCCGATGATGTGGGTGATTGATGAGATCACCGCAGGCGAGATCGATATTCTGTTTCCGCACTATCAGTCCGACCCGCGTCCGGTGTATGCGCTCTATACCGAGAAGGATAAACTGCCGCTGAAGGTGCAGGTCTGCATCGATTATCTGACCGACTATTTTGAACAGGTGGCTGAACAGTATCAGCAGCACCGTAAAAGCTAACAACCCGCCGGGCGGCGGGTTGTTGAGGTCACATCAGGCGGTGCCGCCGATGGTCAGTTTATCCAGCTTCAGGGTTGGCTGACCGACACCGACCGGCAGGCTCTGACCCTCTTTACCGCAGACGCCCACGCCTTTATCCAGCGCCAGGTCATTACCCACCATTGAGATCTGCTGCATCGCTTCAATGCCGGAGCCAATCAGCGTCGCGCCTTTGACCGGTTTGGTGATTTTGCCCTTCTCAATCAGATAAGCCTCTGAGGTGGAGAAGACAAATTTGCCGGAGGTGATATCCACCTGACCGCCACCAAAGTTCGGCGCATAGATGCCGTATTCAACGCTCTCAATAATATCCTGTGGCGATGACTTGCCTGCCAGCATATAGGTGTTGGTCATGCGCGGCATTGGCAAATGCGCGTAGGATTCACGGCGTCCGTTACCGGTCGGGCTGACGCCCATCAGTCGCGCATTCAGCTTGTCCTGCATGTAGCCTTTCAGCACGCCGTTCTCAATCAGCATGTTGTACTGACCGGGAACGCCTTCATCATCGACCGCCAGTGAGCCGCGCAGACCTTCGAGGGTGCCGTCATCCACCACGGTACAGAGTTCAGAGGCAACCTGCTGACCGATTTTACCGCTGAACACCGAGGTGCCACGGCGGTTGAAGTCGCCTTCCAGACCATGACCGACTGCCTCATGCAGCAGCACACCAGGCCAGCCAGCACCCAGCACCACCGGCAACGCGCCAGCAGGTGCCGCCACGGCTGAGAGGTTAACCAGCGCCATACGCACCGCTTCACGCGCCCATGCATCAGCACGTACGTCGCCATTTTCATCTTCAAGGAAGAACGCATAGCCGGTACGTGCACCGCCGCCGCTTGCGCCGCGCTCACGCTTGCCCTGATCTTCAACCTGGACGCTGATAGAGAGGCGAACCAGCGGACGAACGTCTGCCGCCAGCGTGCCATCAGTGGCCGCCACCAGCACCTGCTCGTAAACACCGGTCAGGCTGGCATTGACTTCCTGCACGCGCGGATCAGCCGCACGGGCGACTTTATCGACGCGATGCAGCAGGGCAATTTTGTCTTCACGCGTCAGGCTGCTCAGCGGATCGACCGCCGAATAGAGCGAACGGTTCATCACGGCAGAAAGCGTATGGGCCTTGCCGTTTCCCTGTTCGCGTACAATGCTGCGAGCCGCTTCAGAGGAAAGACGCAGCGCATTCAGCGTAATCTGGTCGGCATAGGCGAAGCCGGTTTTCTCACCGCTGACCGCGCGCACGCCGACGCCCTGATCGATATGGTATGAGCCATCTTTAATGATTTTGTCTTCCAGCACCCAGGATTCGTGAAAGCTGGACTGAAAATAGAGATCGGCATAATCCAGACGACGTTCTGAAAGCTGCCCTAACAGGGAAAATAGGTCCTGCTGATTAATGCCGTTAGCAGTCAGTAACTGCTCACTTACCAGGTTCAGAGTCATCGTTTCTCACTCATTATGTGCTCAGATAATCATAGCCTGCGGTAATTCCGGTACGGCGTCAAATTCACTTGTTGTCTGTTTCACGCGGTTTACGCAGCACTTCATTGATTTCCGGTTTATCCAGCGGGCCACTGATGTGATAACGCAGCAGCGATATCTTGTTCCACAGGGGTCCCAGAACTTTACTGGCGGCAAATACCGCCGCGCCAATCACCGGATTAATGGCAAAGGCAGTCGCTACGCCGACAGAGGCAGAGATCTCAGGCGCAACCACCGCTTCCATATCTATCTGACGTTTCACCAGGTCGAGATTGCCCTGCATGGCGATGTCTGCTTCCAGTCCATCCACCAGCAGGTTATCGGTGCGCATGACGCCGTTTTCGATCCAGGCCGTGCCGTTAATCGAATCGAAATAGAACGAGTTGGTAAAGGTGTCGCTGAAGTCGAAGCGCAGCTTGCGCAGCAGCGCATCGAAGCTCACCAGTCGCAGGATTTTTCCCGCCGTGCCGGTGTTCACATCCGCGATCTGGCCTTTGCCAAAGTGGGTCTTAAGGGTGCCGCTCAGCGTCTCTGCCGAGGGCTGCCACGGTGCAGAGCGCCAGTGCAGGTCGTAAGCAATATCAAAAGGCGCATCGCGCAGCGGGGTATTCACGCCAAACCAGTTGGTCGCATTATTAATATTCGGCCCCTTAAGCGTGCCCTTCAGCGAGGTGCGCTGGTCGTCCGCACGATTAACCCACTCACCGTTAATTTTAAGCTGCGAGCTGCCGGTATCCACTTTTCCGTTAGTAAGCGCTAACGTATCTCCTTTAGGCTGCAGCATCGCGGAGACCTGACCATATTTCTGGCCCAGTACCCAGCACTCTTTACAGCGCAGCTGTAAGGCGGGCCACTGACTGAAGTTAATGTTTGTGGTTTGCTGAGAAGACGCTTTGCCGCCCTTGCCTGCCTCGTTTTCCCATTGCGGATTGTAGTAGAGGTAATCGAGGTTCACCTGCCATGGCGCTCTGGGGGCCATCGCCAGTTCACCGCGCAGCTCTTTCGCATTGACGCTGACCTGACCTCGGCCACCTGAACTTTGTGCCAGCGTCGCCTCAACCTCATGCCATTGCTGTCCGGCCAGCGTAACCGCAGGACTGCGCAGCGTAATGTTACCCGGCAGTGTAACGCCACCGGTCTGGAAGTCGCTCCCGCCGCCCGACACACCCGCTCCCGCAGAGCCGCCTGCAGCCATCATCGCTACCCAGGCCTCACCATCCAGCGCGGGCAGATTCAGTACCATGCCCTCATGATCAGGTAGCGCAGGCGTTTTCTGTGCATCATTCAGCCAGATGCCACGATCAACGCGCAGCGTCGGCTCCAGCAACCAGCGGCTGTTAAAACGGTGGTTTGCATCGACGCTGCCGCTGAGATCGAAATGGTTCAGGTCGCCGCTGGCCTGAATGGCAACTGGCATCGCCTCACCGGCTTTTTTATCGAGTGGTGCAGGTAAGTGACTGCTTACTTCTTTGGCATTACCGTTCAGCGTCACGTCATAACGTGCCCCGCCATGATGCGGCAGCGTAATATTGACGTCCCCCTGCCACGGCAGATGCCCGCCGAGCTGCCTGCTGACAGCTGCCGGAACCTGGCTGATTTTCGCGGGTTGCCAGTCGCCCTGAAGTTTGACGTTAACGCCAAAGTCATCCGGATTCTCCCGGGTGCTGAAACGGACGCCCATCGGCTGCCCAAACCAGTTCGCCCGCAGGTCCTCACTGGCCAGATTGCCGTTCTCATAACGGAAGCGGCCAGAAAGATTGTTGATGGTGGTTTTTAACGGTTTGATAAACAGCGAATTGTTATTGAGATCGACATTGCCGCGGGCGTGGACCTGCTCTCCATCCAGTGGAATATCCAGATTCAGATGACCACCGACACGGCCTTTAATTTCCAGTTGCTCCAGCGCGGCACCCAGTGACGGCTTAAGCGGCGTCTGATCGAAATAGTCAGCGATCTGCTGGCCTTCACCACTGATATCCCCGTCGATGATCAGTTTTTCTTTCAGGTAGTCAGGGATCACCGCCGTGACGTTGCGAGCATCTACTTCGCCCAGTCTGGCCACTGGCGCTTTCATCCACAGACCGTCGTTCAGGAAATTGAGGTCGACATCGAGATTGCTCAGCGCCGGCCATTTGGGCTGAAATGCATAGGTCGCCTGGCGAAGCGGCACCCAGACCTGGAACATGCCATCATTGTGCTTGAAAGGGAACAGCGCCGGGTTACCGGCAAACAGCAGCGTGGCGTTGTCCACCCTGCCACCCTTCACCGCCCCACTCAGATAGTGCGTCAGGCTGTTACCCATCAGCGGCACCGGGAAGTAGCGCCAGGCATCGCCCGCATCGGTAAGCCGGATACCCGCCAGAATATCCAGACGGGGCTCGCCGCCGCTATTCTGCTGGTAGCTGAAGTCGCCGCGCGCCCAGAGTGAGCGCGCTTCGAGGTCAAGGTTTTCACCCGCCAGCGTCAGGCCATGTTCATCTTTAAGCCAGCGCAGTGCCCCGGTCACCCGCTTAATCTCTAAGGGTGCCTGGAACATGTCGCCATAGGGGACGGTTGCCGCGCCCATATCCACACTGACCTGACCATGGCTCAGGCTGCCGCGTGCTTCTCCACTCAGGTGACTGATGCCCGGCAACAGTTTCCAGTGCTGCCAGCTGAAATCACGCCACTTCACCTGTAAGCGGGTTTTTTCAGGCTGCTGTAATGGAATATCCAGCGCAAGGCCATCGATGGTGCCCTGTGGCTGCAGCGTCTGCCAGTTTTCAAACAGCGTCGGAGAGAGCGGCGCAAATAACGGAACGATCGGCGCAATATGACTCAGCACCAGCTGTGTGGCGCGCACCCGCACTTCCTGCTGACCATCCGGCCCCAGCAACTGCTTATCTTCGGGACGCCATAGCAGCGAGAAGTGACCGGCAGGCCAGGCCTCGCCGTCAGTACTGAGCCGCGTCTGCGGCACATTGACCACCCAGCCATTCTGGAAGCGTGACAGATGCGCGGTCAGCCCATCGACTTCTATGCGGTGTCGTCCGGTTTCGCCCTGCCAGCTGGCGCCGCCCTTGCGCAGCAGCAGATCGCCAGCATAGATGTCGCCATCACGCAGGTTAACCCAGGCCGCCAGGCTGAAGCGGGCGCTGTCCAGCCGGGTATTGTCGCGCACCCAGCGGCCCAGCCATGGACGCATGTCGACATCGTCGGCCTGCATCCAGATGCGGCCGTCATTAAGTAAACCGTTGCTGTCGTTAAGGTCGAGCCGCACCTGAACCACGCCGTGCTGACCGGTAAAGCTCGACAGACTGACTTCGCCTTCGGCGCGATGGCGGTTATCTTCATTGACCCAGGTGAGTCGGGGGATCGCCAGCTCAGCATGCTGGCCGGAAGGCGTACGGAAACGAATGGTGCTGTCGCGCAGGTCAAAGTGGTCAAACTGACGCAGGAAAAGTTCGTTAATCTGCGCCGGACGGAAACTGTTTTTCTCTTTGTCGTTGTCGAGTAAGGGGCGATTCGTGTCGAGGTGCAGCTGCCAGAAGGTCAGATCGCGGAACTGCCAGCGCCAGTGCAGCAGAGACTGCCAGACGTCGAGCGCCAGATTGATACGTTTAATCGTGAGTTTGCCGTTTTCATGCAGATCGACGCTGAGGTCACGAACCTGCAGGGTTGGGCCGAAATTCTCCCATTTACCCTGTAACTGGCTGGCGTTGACCGGCACATCCGTTTTGTCGGAGATGAATTGCAGAAGGTTGTTGCGATAGCTGTCGAGATGCGGCATCACCAGACGCAATCCGCTGACCAGCAGCGCGACAATCACGATGATTGCCGCGACCAGCAGTAACAAAATCCTCGGCAACTGCCTCACTCACGCCTCTCCTTGTGTTCCGTAAACGACGGATAGTTGGTTCTCATACCCGACCGTCTTCGAATAAAAGCGTTAAAGATACGCATTTTATCCCAAACAAGGGCGTTTATTCAGCCCGATTACGGGCTGACGTTACATCATTACCACGTCGAACTGCTCCTGAGTGTAGAGCGCTTCAACATGAACTTTCACCTGCTTACCCACAAAGATTTCAACTTCAGCCAGCGCATGAGACTCGTCGGTTTTTAGCGCCTCACCGACTGTCGGTGAAACATAGACCAGGAAACGGTCAGAATCATAAGCGTGGTGAACCCGCACAATCTCACGCATGATTTCATAGCAGACCGTTTCAACCGTTTTCAGCGTGCCGCGCCCTTTGCAGACCGGGCAATCCTGGCACAGGACATGCTCAATGCTTTCACGGGTACGCTTACGCGTCATCTCCACCAGACCCAGCGCCGAAAAACCATTAATCCCGGTTTTGACCCGATCTTTACTGAGCGCGCTTTCCAGTGAGTGGAGTACCCGGCGTCGATGGTCTTCATTGCTCATGTCGATGAAGTCGATAATGATGATACCGCCAAGATTACGCAGTCGCAGCTGACGCGCAATCGCCTGAGTGGCTTCAACATTGGTGTTGAATATCGTCTCATCGAGATTGCGATGGCCAACAAATGCACCGGTATTAATATCGATAGTCGTCATCGCTTCGGTCTGATCGATGATCAGATATCCGCCTGACTTTAGTTCAACTTTGCGATCCAGCGAGCGCTGAATCTCATTTTCAACGTCAAACAGGTCAAAAATAGGCTGTTTACCGTTGTAGAGCTCCAGTTTACCGGCCATCTCCGGGATATATTCGCCGGTAAATTCCACCAGCATGTCGCAGGTCAGACGCGAGTCGACCCGAATGCGATCCAGCGCTGCGCCCGCGAAATCACGCAGGATACGCTGCGCCAGGGCCAGCTCGCCATAGAGCAGACAGCGGGTCTGGTTGCGCTTTTTACGCTCGCTGACTTTGGTCCAGAGACGTTTGAGAAAAGCCGCGTCCTGCGCCAGCTCCTCTTCGCCGATCCCTTCTGCGGCGGTGCGGATGATAAAACCGCCCAGATCGTCGCAGTAATCCGCCACCACCGCTTTAAGCCGATCGCGCTCTTTCTCACTCTCGATGCGCTGAGAGACACCGACATGCGATGCGCCAGGCATAAAGACCAGGTAACGCGAAGGCAGGGTAATGTCGGTGGTCAGCCGGGCGCCTTTGGTGCCAAGCGGATCTTTAACTACCTGAACCACCAGGTCCTGTCCCTGACGCACCAGCTCGGCGATATCGCGCACGATGAAATTTTTCTTTTCGTCGCCCGCTACACATTCCGTATGCGGCATGATGTCAGAAGCGTGCAGAAAGGCGGCTTTTTCCAGGCCAATATCGACAAAGGCGGCCTGCATGCCGGGCAGAACACGGCTTACCCGTCCTTTGTAAATATTGCCAACAATGCCGCGCCGCGCTTCGCGCTCAATATGGATTTCCTGAAGGATGCCGCCATCAATGTAAGCAACGCGTGTTTCAGAAGGCGTGACGTTAACCAGTAATTCAGCCGTCATGTTGACCCCTTACGGCACGCAGTGACTGGAAATGGCTGAGCAGTTCCGCTGTCTCAACTAACGGTAATCCGACCACTGCATGATAACTTCCATTAATTTTGCGGACAAAGTTTCCTCCCCTGCCCTGAATACCGTATGCACCCGCTTTATCCATTGGCTCACCGGTCGCGATATAGTCGTCGATGTCGCTCTCAGTTAAGGTGCGGAATGTCACATCAGTCGTCACGATGCAATCCAGCGCCTGCTGGCTGTCGGCCAGCGCCACTGCCGTCATGACCTGATGCGTATGACCGGAGAGTTTACGCAGCATCGCGTGGGCATCGGCGGCATCGCGCGGTTTTTCCAGCACGTCACCATTCAGCACGACAATCGTATCTGCGCCCAGCACCGGCAGATCCTGCGCGGCCAGTTTTACGCCCGCCTGCGCTTTGTCATTAGCCAGACGGCGGACATAGCTCTCAGCCGCTTCATTCGGCTGACGCTGTTCTTCAACGTCAGTCACGATGCGCTCAAATGTCAGGCCAAGTTGAGTTAACAGCTCACGACGACGCGGTGAACCGGAAGCAAGATAGAGGGTTACCATAAATTTCCTTATTGAACAGCGAACTGACGACGAATTTTTCTCATAAGTAAGAATAGCCAGGGCCAGAGAATACCGTCGACGACACTGCTCCAGAAAATTTCAGGTCGGAATGAAACGTTGATTACCAGGAATTCAGCCCAGAAGACAATTACATCCATCGCCAGTGACAGCACCATAACCATTAACGCCTGCTGCCACAACGCTAAGTTGCGGAATAACTGGAACTTAAAGGCTATCAGGTAGGCGATGATACTGAGTGCCAGCGCACGTACGCCCAGCGTGGATCCGGCAATCAGATCCATGATAGCACCCAGCATAAATCCGCTGCCGACGTTGACCCGATGCGGCAGTGCGAGAACCCAGTAGATAAGGATGAGCAGCAGCCATGAAGGCCGGAACATATAAATTTCATCCGGCCATGGCATGATCTGCAGGACTAACGCGACCAGGAAAGAGAGCCAGATGACCCAACGTCCCTGGCTGCGATATCGACTCAAGGCTGCCCCCCGCGTGAACGCGAGGAGTTGCTCTGTCCGCTACTGCCACTGCTGCCTGTTGATGGAGCAGGCGGCCCCATCTGTGCGGTGGGTGCAGGCGGACCCATTTCACCCGCAGGCGGTAAGACCTGCGGCATCATCTGCATCAGACGCTCATTCGCAACGCGATGAACCTCATCCTGCGGCAGCGGCATATCGCCATTACGATCTGCGCCCCACAGCAGCAGCAGATAACGCAGACGCTGCAGACCCGCGGTCGGATGCGCCTGAATCACCGTGTAAGCGCGCTGAGTATCCACTTTCACAGAGGAGACCACGCCCACTGGATAACCCTCAGGGAAACGACCACCGATACCTGACGTCACCAGCACATCGCCGACCCGTATGTCCGTATTACCCGGCAGATGCTCAAGCTGGAGATCTTCAGTACAGCCGTTACCCGCGGCAATCACACGAATGTCATTACGCAGCACCTGAATAGGCAGCGCATGTGACGCATCGCAGATCAGCAGAACACGGCTGGTGAGCTGTCCGACGGCGATAACCTGACCGACCACGCCTTTATCACTGATGACCGGCTGACCTTCATAGACACCGTTAACGCTGCCTTTGTCGATCACCACCTGGTCGGTGTAAGGATCGGTGCCGGTGGAGATCACCTGCGTCACCATCTTTTGCTCATCCTGACGCAGCGGTGAACCCAGCAGTTCACGCAGGCGTGCGTTTTCCTGTTTATATTGCCCCAGCATTAGCAGGTTACTGTTTTTCAGGAAGAGCTCACGACGTAACGCTTTATTTTCCTGCTCCAGCTGCTGACGCGACGCCAGCGACTCTGACACGCCATCCAGCAGCTGACGTGGCCCATTAGCCAGGAAGTAAAACGGACTGACCGACGTATCCAGATAGTTGCGTATTTGGGTGAAAGAGCTCACACGGCTGTCGGCAATGATAATGGCAATTGCCACAATGACCGCCAGGAAAAGACGCAACTGCAGGGAAGGTCCCCTGCTAAAAATCGGCTTCATATAATCTGCGTGATCCTCGACAACAGGAGAGGAAGCGACGGCAAAACACCGTGCTTCCCTGGGCTGAACGCACTGTACCGGCACAGATTTCGCCGGTTCACATGCCACTCCCTCGCATGATCATTGCGTTCTCAGCCGGTTGAGGCAATTATTCTTCGCTGAACAAATCGCCGCCATGCATGTCGATCATTTCCAGCGCCTTGCCGCCACCGCGCGCCACACAGGTCAGCGGATCTTCAGCAACAACAACCGGAATACCCGTCTCTTCCATCAGCAGGCGATCCAGGTTGCGCAGTAATGCACCACCACCGGTCAGCACCATACCGCGCTCTGAGATATCGGAGGCCAGCTCAGGCGGACACTGCTCAAGAGCAACCATCACCGCGCTGACGATGCCGGTTAACGGCTCCTGCAGCGCTTCCAGAATTTCGTTGGAGTTCAGCGTGAAGCCGCGCGGTACACCTTCTGCCAGGTTACGGCCACGCACTTCAATTTCACGGACTTCATCACCCGGATAGGCTGAACCGATCTCATGCTTAATACGTTCTGCGGTCGCTTCACCGATCAGTGAACCGTAGTTACGACGCACATAATTAATAATAGCTTCATCGAAACGATCGCCGCCAATACGTACGGATGAGGAGTAGACCACACCGTTCAGGGAGATCACCGCCACTTCGGTAGTACCACCACCGATATCAACGACCATTGAACCGGTCGCTTCAGAAACGGGCAGACCTGCACCAATGGCTGCAGCCATCGGCTCTTCAATCAGAAAGACTTCACGCGCGCCGGCGCCCTGAGCGGATTCACGAATCGCACGACGTTCTACCTGCGTAGCCCCGACGGGTACGCAGACCAGCACACGTGGGCTGGGACGCATAAAGCTGTTGCTGTGAACCTGCTTGATGAAGTGTTGCAGCATCTTTTCGGTCACGAAAAAGTCAGCGATAACGCCATCTTTCATCGGACGGATAGCGGCAATATTGCCTGGCGTACGGCCGAGCATCTGTTTGGCGTCATGACCTACGGCCGCGACGCTTTTCGGTGAACCGGCACGGTCCTGACGAATAGCAACCACGGAAGGCTCGTTCAGCACGATGCCCTGTCCTTTTACGTAAATCAGGGTATTCGCGGTACCCAGGTCAATGGACAAGTCGTTGGAAAACATGCCACGAAATTTTTTAAACATACTAAGGGATAATCCTGCAAGCTGGGGGCGGAAAATAAAATCCGCTTACTTTACCAACCACACGAAGCTGCCACAAGGCGCAAAAACGTTCTGCTTCGGTGAAAAAAGACGCCTGATTGCGTTTAAGTCATCTGAACCCGCGATCCGTAGCAGCAGAATGGCGACCAGACGCCATCAGTGCTGCATTTGCCGTGATTTCCGCTTGCCATGCCCGACATAAAATTTAACATTTCCGGCACGATGGTTATGGGTTCAGATGCGGCTTAACATTAAAAAAAACCGTCAATTTCTGTCATTACGACAGCAAATCATTAAATACGGTAACGTTGGGAATACTTCTTCACGTTACTGTTAACCGGAAGCGAAGGGGCAAAAAAGTCGCCCTGCCCGCCTGCCACACCTAGCGCCACTAATGTCTGCCACTCCGCTTTAGTGCGGACACCGGTAGCAAACACCTGAATACCCGTGGACTTACAGACCTCCAGCAGACTCTGTACAAACAGCTGATTGGCGGTCCGCCGTTCAATGTTGCGCACCAGACCCGCATCAAGCTTGATCAGTTCCAGCGGCAGGTGTCGTATATAGGCGCTGCTGACGACGGTTAAACCCGCCTGATTTACCGCTACCCGACAGCCAAAAGCCTTAAGTGCACGGAATACTGGCGTTAAATGGTCGATGTGTTGACAGACATCTGCCTCAGCAAGTTCAAATAAAAATCGTTTTCTTTGTGATTTGGGGCACTGCAGCAGCATATTCTGCAGCCAGAGGACAAATGAACGTTGCAGGAGAGAGGTTATCGTCACCGGCATCACCAGCGTCTCTTCCGGCCAGAGTTCAGAGAGTGCCGCGATGCGCGTGACCAGCTGACGATCCCAGCCATCAGCCATACCGAGCTGCTGCACCAGCGGCATATATTCTGCGGCCAGCACCTCTTTATCGCCATCGAAGATGCGGGTCAGCATGACCCGATGCTGTACCTTGCCTTCGGTATTCACGGTGGGTTTATGGTACAGCCGCGGACCGCCGCGACTAAGCGTGTTCTCCAGCAGGGTTCGCCAGCGCACGCTACCCCGCCCGGCGTCCTGAGGATTTCCTTCGCCATTAGTCCAGTTATTACCCCCCAGCAGTGCCGCACGTCGCGTGGCCATTTCGGCATTTTCTATCACCTGCAAGACGGTCTGCCCGCTGTGCCAGGCGGTGATACCGATGTGGATCAGATCATCGCGATTGACCAGGCGCATCGGCGGCAGAGAATCAACAGCATTAATCAGCTGATCGGCAATACTGTTTGCCTCTTTAAGACTGCGATGCGGCAGTAATACAGCAAAATCACTGCGAAAATAGCGTGCCAGCAAGGCGCCGGGATAGCGCAGCACAAAGGTAGAGAGCATGTTGACGAAATTGAACAGGTACTCCTCAACCAGCGCCGGCTCCAGTGAATCTTTCAGCGCGTCCAGATCGGGCAGGCGCACCATCATCACTACACCGTGGGTACCGACAGCTTCCTGATCTTCCAGCAGGGTCGCGAGCTGATTATCAAAGAACAGCCGGTTGTTAAGGCCAGTGCGTCCATCCTGCGCGGCAAAGGTGCGGATCAGCGTGTCGATACGCAGACGCTGTTCGCCCGCTTCCTGAAGATCCGCCAGCAGTACATCCATCGCGCGACTCGCTCTGGGTGGCCACTCATCCACATCCCGTTTCGGCACGACCCCGCGTTCGCCGTTGATAATCGCCTCTGCCCGTACTTCAAGATGCTCCATGCCACGCCACTGACGGCTGAGCCAGCGATGCATCATCAGCAACAGCAGACTCATCACCAGCATAGCCGTAAACAGAATGCCCAGCGTAGAGGTACCGGTGAATGAGCGCAGCCAGGTTTTGGCAGGATCAAGGGTGACAACCCGCAGCTGCAAACCGGTCTGATGCATCAAAGGCACATCGACCTGGATAAAACGATTGGGTTCGTCTTCCAGCATCTGGTTTTCGTGTCGGGAGAGTGTGAGGAAAGTCTGCCTGCCGTTATGAAGGGAAATCTGCTCGGCATTCATTATGGGCATCATGCGCGTAAGCCAGTTATGAAGCTGTTCTGGCGTCTCGGAGAACATCGCCTGATCGACCTCGGTCGCCAGCACCTGCGCCCGATGTTCAACCCGCTGATGACTGAACCAGAAAACACTGAATGCGCAGCCTGCCAGCATTAATGACATCGCCAGCAGGCTTAGAAAGGTAATAAACGCAGATAATTTTGTGGTTAATCGCATCCCTGTGCCTGTATTGCTGCGGTGATAACCGGATCACCCCACCTTGTACCGTCAGCCTGACGAAAACGCGAGCAAAATAGCATAATTTGCCGCTGCCGACAGCGCCGAGTCGCATGAAGCCGAAGTATATCGTCGGGACAGGATTGCTGATGTTGATCCCGACACTTTTCAGCGCATTCTCATCGCGCAGGCCAGCCAGGAAATTTCACATTTTCAGGGCGAAACTGGCTGATATCAGCGATAGTCATCATGCTGGTTGATGACATCCTGTCTGGAGAAGCCCCATGAAACGCATACCCTGTCTGACCGAAGCCGACGTAACGCCGGAAAGCATATTTAATATGAAGCGCCGCCAGGTGCTGAAAACACTGGGACTGAGCGCTGCGGCGATGGGTATGCCGGGCGTGGCAAATGCCGATATCCTCAGCTGGTTCAAAGGCAACGATCGCCCACCTGCCCCAGCAGGCCGGCCGCTCGACTTCACCAAACCGGCGCAATATCAGGCCGATCTGACGCTGACGCCTGCGGATAAAGTTTCTGGCTACAACAATTTCTACGAGTTCGGGCTGGATAAGGCCGATCCGGCTGCCAATGCCGGAACATTGAAAACAGAGCCCTGGAAACTGACCATTGATGGCGAAGTGTCGAAGCCCGTAACCCTGGATATGGATGACATCTTCAAACGCTTTGCTATGGAGCAGCGAATTTATCGCATGCGCTGCGTGGAGGCCTGGTCGATGGTGGTGCCCTGGGTAGGCTTCGAGCTGAATAAACTTCTCTCGCTGGCGGAACCCACCAGCAAAGCGCGCTTTGTTGCCTTTCAGACGCTCTACGATCCCGAGCAGATGCCGGGCCAGAAGGATCGCTTTATTGGCGGTGGCCTCAATTATCCCTATGTCGAAGGTTTGCGTCTGGATGAAGCAATGCATCCGCTAACCATACTGACCACCGGTGTCTATGGCAAAGCGCTGCCGCCGCAGAATGGCGCGCCGATTCGTCTGACGGTGCCGTGGAAATATGGCTTTAAAGGCATTAAGTCGATCGTCAAAATCACGCTGACCGACAAACAGCCGCCAACCACCTGGAACCAGATTGCCGCCGACGAGTATGGTTTTTATGCCAATGTGAATCCCCACGTTAATCATCCACGTTGGTCACAGGCGACAGAGCGGTTTATTGGCCCAGGCGGCAGTCTGAAGGTCGAACGTCAGCCAACGCTACTGTTTAACGGCTATGCCGAACAGGTGGCGTCGCTCTACCGCGGCATGGATTTACGGGAGAATTATTAGGTGGTGCGCCTGTCGATAAAACAGATCATGTGGCTCAAGGTGATTCTGCACCTGGCAGCCCTGTTGCCGCTGGTCTATCTGGTGCTTGCCGCGATGCAGGGTGGTTTGAGTGCGGACCCGGCAAAAGATATTCAGCATTTTACCGGCCGCATGGCGCTGAAGCTGCTGCTGGGTACGCTGCTGGTTTCACCACTGGCACGCTACGGCAGGCAGCCGTTATTAATCCGCACCCGGCGCCTGCTCGGCGTCTGGACGTTTGTCTGGGCCTCTCTCCACCTGCTGAGCTACTACCTGCTGGAATTGGGCGTGGATAATCTGCGTCTGCTGGGCAGCGAACTCATCTCCCGGCCCTATCTGACACTGGGAATTATCAGCTGGCTGATATTACTGGCTCTGGCGGTAACGTCGTTTCAGCGCGCTCAGCGCAGGCTTGGTAAACGCTGGCAAACCCTGCACAACGCGGTCTATCTTGTGGCGATTCTGGTACCGATTCACTATATCTGGTCGGTAAAAACCGTGTCCCCGCAGCCACTTATCTATGCCCTCCTTGCTGCATTGCTGTTAGCCTGGCGTTACAAAAAATTTCTCAAATGGTGGCCCCGCTAGCACTTCACCCGTTGTTTTCCTCTGCTGTTTTCTGATAAAAGATGTGGCCCGCAGGCCACATCCGATCATCTTCGCAGATAAGACCAGTATTTTGCTGCGAAATGACACGAAACGGATATAATGCCCGGCTTTATTGCTCGTCGGGTCTTCTTTTTCAGCCTGAAAGGTGACAAATGAAGATTCGCAAGGTATTTTACGCGATGCCTCAATGATTGCGGGAGATGGCAGCACGATGGCGCATAAATTACATATTCTGCTTTTAAACGGGCCCAACCTGAATCTGTTGGGAACACGTGAACCTGAGAAGTATGGTCATTCCACGCTGAGTCAGATCGTTGATAATTTGACGCGTCAGGCAGACCAGTTGAATGTGGAATTGAGCCACCTGCAAACCAATGCTGAATTTCAGCTGATTGATCGCATTCATGAGGCCAAAGGCAATGTGGATTACATCATCATTAATCCTGCCGCGTTTACCCATACCAGTGTCGCACTGCGTGATGCCCTGCTGGCGGTAGAAATACCGTTTATCGAGGTTCATCTCTCAAATGTGCATGCCCGCGAGCCCTTCCGTCATCACTCCTATCTTTCTGATGTTTCTGCTGGCGTGATCTGTGGGCTTGGCGCTGACGGCTACACATGGGCTTTACAAACGGCAGTAAAACGCCTGTCTCAAACTAATTAATCAAACTGAGTACGGAACCCCACTCATGGATATTCGTAAAATTAAAAAACTGATCGAACTGGTTGAAGAGTCTGGCATTTCTGAGCTGGAAATCTCTGAAGGTGAAGAGTCCGTTCGCATCAGTCGTGCACCTGCAAACGTGGGTTACCCGATGATGCAGCAGGCTTACGCTGCGCCGGTTCAACAGCCTGCTCTGGCGACAGCCGTTGCCCCTGTTGCAGCCGTTGCCGAAGCGGCACCGGCTGAAATCAGCGGTCACATCGTGCGTTCACCAATGGTAGGTACCTTCTACCGTACGCCGAGCCCGGATGCTAAAGCCTTTGTGGAAGTTGGCCAGAAAGTGAATGCCGGCGATACCCTGTGCATCGTCGAAGCTATGAAAATGATGAACCAGATCGAAGCTGACAAATCAGGTGTGGTGAAAGCTATCCTGGTTGAAAGCGGTCAGCCGGTCGAATTTGACGAGCCACTGGTTATCATCGAGTAACGGGGCAGATCATGCTGGATAAAATTGTTATTGCTAACCGTGGTGAGATCGCACTGCGTATTCTGCGTGCCTGTAAAGAACTGGGCATCAAGACTGTTGCGGTACACTCAAGCGCGGATCGTGACCTGAAGCACGTGCTGCTGGCAGACGAAACCGTCTGCATCGGCCCGGCGCAGTCAGTCAAAAGTTACCTCAACATCCCGGCGCTGATCTCTGCAGCAGAGATCACCGGCGCGGTGGCGATTCACCCTGGCTACGGCTTCCTCTCTGAGAATGCCGATTTTGCTGAGCAGGTTGAGCGCTCCGGCTTTATCTTTATCGGCCCGAAAGCAGATACCATTCGCCTGATGGGTGACAAAGTTTCTGCAATCAATGCGATGAAGAAAGCAGGCGTCCCGACCGTACCCGGTTCTGACGGTTCGCTGACGGATGATATGGAAAAAAACCGTGCCTTTGCCAAGCGCATCGGTTATCCGGTCATCATCAAAGCGTCTGGCGGCGGCGGCGGTCGTGGTATGCGCGTAGTGCGCGGCGACAAAGATCTGGAAGAATCCATCAACATGACGAAAGCGGAAGCCAAAGCGGCTTTCAACAACGACATGGTCTACATGGAGAAGTATCTGGAGAATCCGCGCCACATCGAGATTCAGGTACTGGCTGACGGTCAGGGCAACGCGATCTATCTGGGCGAACGTGACTGCTCCATGCAGCGTCGTCACCAGAAAGTTGTCGAAGAAGCGCCAGGCCCAGGCATCACAGAAGAACAGCGTCGCTTTATAGGCAACCGCTGTTCCCAGGCCTGTATTGAGATTGGCTATCGCGGCGCAGGTACCTTTGAGTTCCTGTACGAAAACGGTGAGTTCTACTTCATTGAGATGAATACCCGTATTCAGGTAGAACATCCGGTAACCGAGATGATCACCGGTGTGGACCTGATCAAAGAGCAGCTGCGTATTGCTGCCGGTCAGCCACTGTCAATTAAACAGGAAGATGTGATCATTCGCGGACATGCGGTCGAGTGCCGTATCAACGCTGAAGATCCAGTCACCTTCCTGCCAAGCCCGGGTAAAATCACCCGCTTCCACGCGCCAGGCGGTTTTGGCGTGCGCTGGGAGTCGCATATTTACTCAGGCTACACCGTACCGCCTTATTACGACTCC
The DNA here is from genome assembly GCF_015654165.1 of Pantoea sp. SM3640. NCBI lineage: Bacteria > Pseudomonadati > Pseudomonadota > Gammaproteobacteria > Enterobacterales > Erwiniaceae > Pantoea > Pantoea sp. SM3640. Next base: position 299,423 of record NZ_CP064872.1, on the reverse strand, counting down.
ATGATCGGCAAGCTGATCACCTATGGCGAAACGCGTGACGTGGCTATCGCTCGCATGAAAAATGCGCTGGCGGAACTGATCATCGACGGTATCAAAACCAACGTTGAACTGCAGATGAAAATCATGTCCGACGAAAACTTCCAGCACGGTGGAACCAATATCCACTATCTGGAGAAAAAACTCGGCTTGCACGAGAAATAATCGCAACGCTGAGTCAGTCTGAGGCCGGTTAATCCGGCCTTTTTCTTTTGCCGCTGGCGTTAAGGTTGAATCATGGATGCTCGTTTTATACAGGCACATAAAGAGGCGCGCTGGTCGCTTTACCTCACACTGCTCTGGCTCGCCGCCTGGGGGCTCTCTGCCTGGCTGGGTGGCAGTGAAATCGGTATTACCGGCCTGCCGCGCTGGTTTGAACTCTCCTGCCTGTTTGCTCCCCTGTTGTTCATTTTTCTGTGCTGGATGATGGTGCGTGTGATTTTCCGCGACATGCCGCTGGAGGATCAAAGTGAACAGTGAAATTATCCTGCCGTTACTGATTTATCTGGTGCTGATTGCCGCGCTGTCGGTATTTGCCGTCCGTAAAAAGCGTGAAGGCAGCTTCCTGACTGAATATTTCCTTGGCAGCCGTTCCATGGGCGGATTCGTACTGGCGATGACGCTCACTACCACCTATATCAGCGCCAGCTCATTTATCGGGGGTCCCGGTGCCGCCTACAAATATGGGCTGGGCTGGGTATTGCTGGCGATGGTGCAGGTTCCCGCCGTCTGGCTGTCGCTGGGTGTGCTGGGGAAAAAGTTTGCCATTCTGGCACGCAAGCATAATGCGGTAACGCTGAATGATATGCTCTATGCCCGCTATCAGAGCCCGCTGCTGATCTGGCTGGCGAGTCTGAGTCTGCTGATTGCCTTTATCGGTGCCATGACGGTGCAGTTTATCGGTGGTGCACGGCTGCTCGAAACCGCCGCTGGCATCCCGTATGACACCGGCCTGCTGATTTTTGGTGGCACCATCGCGCTCTATACCGCTTTCGGTGGATTCCGTGCCAGCGTACTCAATGACGCCATGCAGGGCATTGTAATGCTGATTGGCACTTTTCTGTTGCTGTTCGCAGTGATTCATCAGGCAGGTGGCCTGAGCACGGCGGTGCAGAAACTGCATGACATCGATCCGGCTCTGCTGTCGCCACAGGGGCCGGGCGAGATTATTACGCCAACCTTCCTCAGTTCGTTCGTTGTGCTGGTCTGCTTTGGGGTGATTGGCCTGCCGCATACGGCGGTGCGCTGTATCTCTTATAAAGACAGTAAGGCCGTCCATCGGGCCATTATTCTGGGCACTATTGTCGTGGTGGTGTTGATGCTGGGCATGCATCTGGCCGGTGCGCTGGGCCGCGCGGTACTGCCGAATCTGACCGTGCCGGATAGCGTCATTCCGACGCTGATGATCACTGTTCTGCCACCGTTAGCGGCCGGACTGTTTCTGGCAGCCCCGATGGCCGCAATTATGTCGACAATCAATGCCCAGCTGTTACAGGCTTCAGCCACGCTGATTAAAGATCTCTACCTGCGTGTCGCTCCGCAGCAGCTGGAAAATGAGTCACGGCTGCGGCTGTTATCTGGCACCATTACCTTCGCACTGGGTATCCTGCTGCTGATTGCGGCATGGAATCCGCCCGATATGATTATCTGGCTCAACCTGCTGGCATTTGGCGGCCTGGAGGCGGTTTTCCTCTGGCCGCTGGTTCTGGGCCTCTACTGGGAACGTGCCAATGCCGCAGGCGCCATCACCGGCATGGTAACAGGTGGAGGCTGCTACGCTTTTATGGCGAGCCTTAACCTGCAGATTCTGGGTTTTCACCCTATCGTGCCCTCCCTGCTTTTAAGCCTGCTGGCATTTCTGGTGGGCAACCTGTTTGGACGCGCGCCGCACGTGGCCGACGCGCCGCAACATTGACGGAAAGAGAGACGTTATGCCGTGGATTCAAATCAAAATTAACAGCTCAGGTGAACATGCGGAAACGCTGAGCGATGCGCTGATGGAGATCGGTGCGGTTTCAGTCACCTTTCAGGATACCAACGACACGCCAGTGTATGAGCCGCTGCCAGGCGAAACGCGCCTGTGGGGCGACACCGACGTTATCGGCCTGTTCGATGCAGAAACAGATATGGCCCTGATTACTGCCGAACTGGCGCAGCATCCGCTGCTGGGTGACGGTTTTCGTCACCGGATCGAACAGATCGAAGATAAAGACTGGGAGCGCGAATGGATGGAAAACTTCCACCCGATGCGCTTCGGCGAGCGTCTCTGGATCTGTCCGAGCTGGCGTGATGTGCCGGATCCTGATGCCGTCAACGTCATGCTCGATCCCGGTCTGGCCTTTGGCACCGGTACGCATCCCACCACCTCGCTCTGTCTGACGTGGCTTGATGGGCTGGATCTGGAAGGCAAAACGGTGATCGATTTCGGCTGTGGATCCGGGATCCTGGCGATCGCCGCCCTGAAGCTGGGCGCGGCTCAAGCGATCGGCATTGATATCGATCCGCAGGCTATTCAGGCCAGCCGGGATAATGCTAAACGCAACGGTGTCTCCGATCGCCTGTCGCTCTATCTGCCCCACCAGCAACCTGACAATCTGCAGGCTGATGTGGTGGTAGCCAATATCCTGGCAGGTCCGCTGCGTGAACTGGCACCGTTGATCAGGGTACTGCCGAAGTCTGGCGGTCACCTGGGTCTTTCGGGCGTGTTAGAGAGCCAGGCGGAGAGCGTCTGTGAGGCCTATGCCAGCGAGTTCACACTCGACCCGGTTGCGGTCAAAGAGGAGTGGTGCCGGATTACCGGGATTAAATCCTGATTTTAGCGCTTGTCCGTTTGCGCTGATATCGCCGTCGCCATAACAAAGCGGCTTTACAGAATATTCAGCCAGCCCGTAGCGTAAGTTGCGGGCTTTCCCGATTTGAAATGGATGCTTGTATCGTTAATCACGGCATGTGACGTTTTTTATCTGGCGAATTGACGTACTTTTCTGGAAAAACTTTTGCTCACAATTTCAGCATAAATAGCTAAATAATTGTTATTTAAGACTATTAATGAATAACACCGATCATCATCCGGATTTCATTGATCTTTCTTGCTGATTGTTCAAAGTTTGGCCTTTCATCTTCCTGCAAAAATGCGTAATATACGCCGCCTTGCAGACACAGTATGGCCATTCTGACTTCATGCGTATTGGAAACCTCCAGCTGAGAAATCGACTGATTGCAGCACCGATGGCCGGTATTACCGACAGGCCGTTCAGGACGCTGTGTCACGAAATGGGTGCAGGCATGGCAGTTTCTGAGATGCTGTCTTCTAACCCGGAAGTCTGGGCTAGCGACAAATCTCGATTACGTATGGTTCACAGTGATGAGCCAGGCATTCGCGCCGTGCAAATTGCCGGTTGCGATCCCAGTGAAATGGCGCAAGCTGCACGCATTAATGTTGAGGCTGGTGCACAGGTCATCGACATTAATATGGGATGCCCTGCCAAGAAGGTTAACCGCAAAATGGCGGGTTCAGCCTTGCTGCAATATCCCGCCGTGGTGGAGTCTATTCTCTCCGCAGTGGTTAATGCAGTGAATGTGCCGGTTACGCTGAAAATTCGTACTGGCTGGGATCCTGAAAACAGGAACTGTGTCGCGATTGCCCAATTGGCTGAACGCTGCGGTATACAGGCTCTGACGATACATGGTCGCACTCGTGCCTGCCTGTTCAACGGAGAAGCTGAATATGACAGCATTCGGACAGTTAAGCAGAGTGTCTCCATTCCGATTATCGCGAATGGAGACATAACTGACCCGCATAAAGCCAGAGCGGTGCTCGACTATACAGGGGCCGATGCTCTGATGATAGGACGCGCTGCTCAGGGAAGACCGTGGATCTTCCGGGAAATCCAGCATTATCTGGACACTGGGGAGTTGCTTGCCCCGCTGCCGATGGCAGAGGTCAAGCGCTTGCTTGTTTCGCATATACGTGAGCTGCACGACTTTTACGGTTCAGGCAAGGGATACCGTATAGCGCGAAAGCACGTCTCCTGGTACCTGCAGGAGCACGCCCCGAATGACCAGTTTCGGCGCACATTCAACGCCATAGAGGATGCCAGCGAACAGCTGGAGGCGTTGGAGGCATACTTCGAAAATCTTGCGTAACGAAATAAAGAGCTGAAAGAACTATGTTCGAACAACGCGTAAATTCTGACGTACTGACCGTTTCTACCGTTAACTCACAGGATCAGGTAACTCAAAAACCTTTGCGTGATTCGGTTAAACAGGCACTGAAGAACTATTTTGCTCAACTGAATGGTCAGGATGTGAGCGACCTGTATGAGCTGGTTTTGGCTGAAGTCGAGCAGCCTCTGTTGGACATGGTGATGCAGTACACCCGTGGCAACCAGACCCGTGCTGCCCTGATGATGGGTATCAACCGCGGTACGCTGCGTAAGAAATTGAAAAAATACGGCATGAACTGATTTTTAGTTCTGTCTGTTAATCACGCCAGCCTTCGGGCTGGCGTTTTTATTTGTGCGTCATCGCACAAAGTAACGGCAGGGAGAGTGAAACAGTTGCCTGTCGTATGGTAATTATAGTTGCAATCGCTGGCGTGATATTTCATCCCCTCGCTTTCGTCCGATCTGATTTGATTTAAGTAATGTCCTGCCTCCAGCTTTGCTGCCTATGCCCGTCACTACTGGGCATGTGACGTCCCGCGCATAAAAAAGCAACGTCTTCTCTTCATACATTTCTGCCTGAGCGAGCGCTCACACTGCTCTCATATAGTGAAACTATTTGCACTAAATGTGATCGGGTCGACTCGCATTGCTTCCTTTTGGTGCGCCATATTAGCGAAACTTTCCAGGTGCTTCTGATTATTAACCGTTCTTTCATACGAATTCAGGATTCTGCAAACCTGGCATCAGCTTTGCAGAGTCGTGGATGGCTGACCGCCACAGACAGGAAAAACGCACACCAAAGTGCGCAAACATAACAACATGATCCCGCCACACAGGATGCTTTATGAAAAAGATGATGCTCTCTACGCTGATCGCTGCCGCCTCGCTGGTTGCCATTACTCAGCAGGCACACGCAGGCACCACACTGGATGCGATAAAGAAAAAAGGTTTTGTTCAATGTGGTATCAGTGACGGCCTGCCGGGCTTCTCCTATGCAGATGCTGGTGGCAAGTTTACCGGTATCGATGTGGATGTGTGTCGTGCTGCCGCCGCCGCGGTATTCGGCGATGCGACCAAAGTGAAGTATACCCCGCTGACCGCAAAAGAGCGTTTTACCGCGCTGCAGTCAGGTGAAGTGGATGTACTTTCACGTAACACCACCTGGACCTCATCGCGTGATGGCGGCATGGGCTTCCTGTTTGCGGGCGTGAACTATTACGACGGCATCGGCTTCCTGACTCACCAGAAAGCCGGTCTGAAAAGTGCGAAAGAGCTGGATGGTGCCACCGTCTGTATTCAGGCGGGAACAGACACCGAGCTGAACGTGGCAGACTTCTTCAAAGCCAACAAAATGCAATATACGCCGGTGACTTTCGACCGCTCTGACGAGTCAGCTAAGGCGCTGGACAGCGGTCGCTGCGATACGCTGGCGTCTGATCAGTCTCAGCTTTATGCCCTGCGCATCAAGCTCGGCAAACCCGATGAATTTATCGTCCTGCCAGAAGTGATCTCCAAAGAGCCGCTGGGACCCTTGGTGCGTCGTGGTGATGATGACTGGTTCACCATCGTCAAATGGTCGCTCTACGCCATGCTGAATGCCGAAGAGATGGGCATCAACTCGAAGAATGTTGATCAGATGACAGCTAAGCCGACCACGCCAGATATGGCGCATCTGCTGGGTGCTGAGGGTGACTTTGGTAAAGATCTGAAGCTGGATAACAAGTGGGCCTATAACATCATCAAACAGGTCGGCAACTATCAGGAAAGCTTTGACCGTAACGTCGGTAAAGACAGCGCACTGAAGATCGCGCGCGGTCAGAATGCGTTGTGGAACCAGGGCGGGATTCAGTACGCACCACCGGTACGTTAACAGACCTCACCAATCGGGCACCGTATTCTGCGGTGCCCTACCCCAGCTTTCGTTACTGAGGTTTCAACATGTCACAACGCCCAACCGTGAAAAGGGATTTTTCATTTGGTAATCCCACGGTTCGCGCCTGGATTTATCAGTTCATCGCCGTCGTCGCGGTGCTTGGTGTGGTGGGTTATCTGGTGCATAACACCATTATCAACCTTGCCAATCGCGGCATTACATCAGGGTTTGGATTTCTTGAGCGCACTGCCGGTTTCGGCATCGTTCAGCATCTGATTGAGTACACGGAGGGAGATACCTACGCGCGCGTGTTTCTGGTCGGATTAACCAACACGCTGCTGGTCTCTGCACTCTGTATTGTTTTCGCGTCGATTCTCGGATTCGCGGTCGGTCTTGCCCGCCTTTCTGATAACTGGCTGCTGCGGAAGCTCTCGAATATCTATATCGAAACCTTCCGTAATATCCCGCCTCTGCTGCAAATCTTCTTCTGGTACTTCGCGGTATTACGCAATCTGCCAGGCCCGCGTCAGGCGCTGAATGCATTTGATCTGGCCTATGTCAGCAATCGCGGACTCTACGTCCCGTGGCCGACCTATGCACCAGGCAGCTGGCCGTTTGTTATCGCACTGCTGCTGGCCGTGGCTGTCAGCTATGGCCTGTACCGCTTTAACCGTCAGCATCAGCTGAAAACCGGTGAGTTACGTCGTACATGGCCCGCCGCTGTTGCAATGCTGATCCTCTTTCCTTTGCTTGCGCACCTTGGGTTTGGTGCAGCAACGCACTGGGATGTGCCGCAACTGCGCGGGTTCAATTTCCGTGGCGGCTCGGTGATGATTCCGGAGCTGGCGGCGCTGACCCTGGCACTGTCGATCTATACCTCCTCGTTTATCGCTGAAGTCATCCGCTCGGGGATTCAGTCGGTGCCGCATGGTCAGCACGAAGCTGCACGCTCGCTGGGTCTGCCGAATCCGGTGACGCTGCGTCAGGTTATTATTCCGCAGGCCATGCGCGTCATTATCCCGCCGCTGACCAGCCAGTATCTGAACATTGTGAAGAACTCCTCACTGGCAGCTGCTATCGGATATCCCGATATGGTGTCGCTGTTCGCGGGATCGGTGCTGAATCAGACCGGTCAGGCCATCGAGACGATTGCTATCACAATGGGCGTTTACCTGATTATCAGTCTGCTGATATCGCTGCTTATGAACTTCTACAACCGCAAAATTGCGCTGGTTGAGCGTTAAGAGAACGGGATAACTATGTCTGTCACTACGCATGAAACGCCCCCCGTGCCGACGACGCCTGTCAGTCGCGCCTGGCTTTGGGCTCGTAAAAACCTGTTTTCCAGCTGGTTTAACACGTTACTGACGCTGTTTTGCATCTGGGTTATCTGGCACGTCATTCCGCCTGCGCTGAACTGGCTGGTCTTTCAGGCAAACTGGATTGGCACTACGCGCGCCGATTGCACCAAAGAAGGTGCCTGTTGGGTCTTTATCCATGCGCGTTTCGGTCAGTTCATGTATGGGCTTTATCCACATGAGCTGCGCTGGCGTATTAACCTGGCGCTGGTGATTGGTCTGCTGTCGATTGTGCCGATGTTTCTCAAAAGCCTGCCCTATCGTGGACGCTACATTGCGGCCTGGGCCGTCATCTATCCGGTGATTGTCTGGTTCCTGCTGTATGGCGGCTATCTGGGACTGGAACGTGTGGAAACACGTCAGTGGGGCGGGTTAACGCTGACGCTGATTATCGCGTCGGTCGGTATTGCCGGTGCATTGCCGCTGGGCATCCTGCTGGCGCTTGGCCGTCGCTCACGGATGCCGGTGGTCCGCACGCTGTCGATTATCTTTATTGAGTTCTGGCGTGGCGTGCCCCTGATTACCGTACTGTTTATGTCATCGGTGATGCTGCCGCTGTTTATGTCTGAAGGCACCACCATTGATAAGCTGGTGCGTGCCCTGGTCGGTGTAATCCTGTTCCAGTCCGCCTATGTGGCGGAGGTGGTGCGCGGTGGCCTGCAGGCATTGCCGAAAGGTCAGTATGAGGCTGCAGAATCGCTGGCGCTGGGCTACTGGAAAACGCAGATGCTGGTCATTCTTCCCCAGGCACTGAAGCTCACCATCCCTGGCCTGGTTAACACCATCATCGCACTGTTTAAAGATACCAGCCTGGTCATCATCATTGGTCTTTTCGATCTGTTCAGCAGCGTCCAGCAGGCAACGGTCGATCCGACCTGGCTGGGCATGTCGACTGAAGGTTATGTCTTTGCTGCACTGGTCTATTGGATTTTCTGTTTTAGCATGTCGCGCTACAGCCAGTATCTGGAAAAGCGCTTTCACACCGGGCGTACATCGCACTGAGGTTTTACATGACTGACTCTATGACACACTCTTCCGACGCGTTGATGATTTCGCTTGAGAACGTGAATAAATGGTACGGGCAGTTTCACGTACTGAAAGACATCAACCTGCAGGTTAAACCCCGAGAGCGCATCGTGCTGTGCGGCCCTTCCGGCTCCGGCAAATCGACCACGATCCGCTGTATCAACCATCTGGAAGAGCATCAGCAGGGGCGTATTGTTGTTGACGGTATCCACCTTAATGACGACGTACGTAACATTGAGCGCGTACGCACAGAAGTGGGGATGGTATTCCAGCACTTCAATCTCTTCCCGCATCTGACTGTTTTACAAAATTGCACGCTGGCACCTTCCTGGGTGAGAAAGATTCCAAAGAAGGAAGCGGATGAACTGGCTATGCATTATCTGCAACGCGTGCGTATTGCTGAGCATGCGCATAAGTTTCCGGGTCAGCTTTCCGGCGGACAGCAACAACGTGTCGCTATCGCCCGCTCACTCTGTATGAAACCCAAAATTATGCTATTTGATGAGCCAACGTCAGCGCTGGATCCTGAGATGGTTAAAGAGGTGCTGGATACGATGATTGGTCTGGCTGAGGATGGGATGACCATGCTGTGCGTTACCCACGAGATGGGCTTTGCCCGAACGGTGGCTGACCGGGTGATCTTTATGGATCGGGGTGAGATCGTCGAAGTTGCGCCACCGCAGGAGTTCTTTGCGAATCCTAAATCGGAGCGTACCCGGGCGTTTTTATCGCAGGTTATTCACTGATTACCGACTCCGTTCATCTTACTACCCGGCCTGGTGCCGGGTTTTTTATGGCCTGACCAGCAGGTGCATTAAGCTGACTGACTGGATGCGATGGTAAAGGTAAGGGACAGAAGGCTGATAAGAGGAGGTTTTATTGCAGATTATCGGCTTGCCACAACGAAAAAAGCCCTTCGCATACGCGAAGGGCTCTCTCTTATTTGATGCCTGGCAGTTCCCTACTCTCGCATGGGGAGACCCCACACTACCATCGGCGCTACGGCGTTTCACTTCTGAGTTCGGCATGGGGTCAGGTGGGACCACCGCGCTACAGCCGCCAGGCAAATTCTTTTATTTACCGAACTCGTGTCTTAACTGGTGCTGATACCCAGAGTCGAACTGGGGACCTCACCCTTACCAAGGGTGCGCTCTACCAACTGAGCCATATCAGCACACTAAATTTGATGCCTGGCAGTTCCCTACTCTCGCATGGGGAGGCCCCACACTACCATCGGCGCTACGGCGTTTCACTTCTGAGTTCGGCATGGGGTCAGGTGGGACCACCGCGCTAAAGCCGCCAGGCAAATTCTGTCTCCGCGCCGCCACAGGGGGCCGCGCAGAATATCCGGTACAAGGCTGAAAATCGTGTCTCTCAAAAACGCCTCTGGCGTTGTAAGGTTAAGCCTCACGGGTCATTAGTACCGGTTAGCTCAACGCATCGCTGCGCTTACACACCCGGCCTATCAACGTCGTAGTCTTCAACGTCCCTTCAGGACCCTCAAGGGGTCAGGGAGAACTCATCTCGGGGCAAGTTTCGTGCTTAGATGCTTTCAGCACTTATCTTTTCCGCACTTAGCTACCGGGCAATGCCATTGGCATGACAACCCGAACACCAGTGGTGCGTTCACTCCGGTCCTCTCGTACTAGGAGCAACCCCCCTCAATTCTCCAGCGCCCACGGCAGATAGGGACCGAACTGTCTCACGACGTTCTAAACCCAGCTCGCGTACCACTTTAAACGGCGAACAGCCGTACCCTTGGGACCTACTTCAGCCCCAGGATGTGATGAGCCGACATCGAGGTGCCAAACACCGCCGTCGATATGAACTCTTGGGCGGTATCAGCCTGTTATCCCCGGAGTACCTTTTATCCGTTGAGCGATGGCCCTTCCATTCAGAACCACCGGATCACTATGACCTGCTTTCGCACCTGCTCGAGCCGTCACTCTCGCAGTCAAGCCAGCTTATGCCATTGCACTAACCTCACGATGTCCGACCGTGATTAGCTGACCTTCGTGCTCCTCCGTTACTCTTTAGGAGGAGACCGCCCCAGTCAAACTACCCACCAGACACTGTCCGCAGCCCGGATCACGGGCCTACGTTAGAACATCAAACATTAAAGGGTGGTATTTCAAGGTTGGCTCCACGCAGACTGGCGTCCGCGCTTCAAAGCCTCCCACCTATCCTACACATCAAGGCTCAATGTTCAGTGTCAAGCTGTAGTAAAGGTTCACGGGGTCTTTCCGTCTTGCCGCGGGTACACTGCATCTTCACAGCGAGTTCAATTTCACTGAGTCTCGGGTGGAGACAGCCTGGCCATCATTACGCCATTCGTGCAGGTCGGAACTTACCCGACAAGGAATTTCGCTACCTTAGGACCGTTATAGTTACGGCCGCCGTTTACCGGGGCTTCGATCAAGAGCTTCTCCTTGCGGATAACCCCATCAATTAACCTTCCGGCACCGGGCAGGCGTCACACCGTATACGTCCACTTTCGTGTTTGCACAGTGCTGTGTTTTTAATAAACAGTTGCAGCCAGCTGGTATCTTCGACTGGCTTCGGCTCGGGGAGCAAGTCCCTCCACCTACGCGCCAGCGTGCCTTCTCCCGAAGTTACGGCACCATTTTGCCTAGTTCCTTCACCCGAGTTCTCTCAAGCGCCTTGGTATTCTCTACCTGACCACCTGTGTCGGTTTGGGGTACGATTCTGTGTTACCTGATGCTTAGAGGCTTTTCCTGGAAGCAGGGCATTTATCACTTCAGCACCGTAGTGCCTCGTCGTCACGCCTCAGCGTTAATAAGGGACCGGATTTACCTGGACCCTCCGCCTACACGCTTAAACCGGGACAACCGTCGCCCGGCTGATATAACCTTCTCCGTCCCCCCTTCGCAGTAACACCGAGTACAGGAATATTAACCTGTTTCCCATCGACTACGCCTTTCGGCCTCGCCTTAGGGGTCGACTCACCCTGCTCCGATTAACGTTGAACAGGAACCCTTGGTCTTCCGGCGAGCGGGCTTTTCACCCGCTTTATCGTTACTTATGTCAGCATTCGCACTTCTGATACCTCCAGCATGCCTCACAGCACACCTTCAACGGCTTACAGAACGCTCCCCTACCCAACAACGCCTAAGCGTCGCTGCCGCAGCTTCGGTGCATGGTTTAGCCCCGTTACATCTTCCGCGCAGGCCGACTCGACCAGTGAGCTATTACGCTTTCTTTAAATGATGGCTGCTTCTAAGCCAACATCCTGGCTGTCTGTGCCTTCCCACATCGTTTCCCACTTAACCATGACTTTGGGACCTTAGCTGGCGGTCTGGGTTGTTTCCCTCTTCACGACGGACGTTAGCACCCGCCGTGTGTCTCCCGTGATAACATTCTTCGGTATTCGCAGTTTGCATCGGGTTGGTAAGCCGGGATGGCCCCCTAGCCGAAACAGTGCTCTACCCCCGAAGATGAGTTCACGAGGCGCTACCTAAATAGCTTTCGGGGAGAACCAGCTATCTCCCGGTTTGATTGGCCTTTCACCCCCAGCCACAGGTCATCCGCTAATTTTTCAACATTAGTCGGTTCGGTCCTCCAGTTAGTGTTACCCAACCTTCAACCTGCCCATGGCTAGATCACCGGGTTTCGGGTCTATACCCTGCAACTTAACGCCCAGTTAAGACTCGGTTTCCCTGCGGCTCCCCTATACGGTTAACCTTGCTACAGAATATAAGTCGCTGACCCATTATACAAAAGGTACGCAGTCACCCTGATAAATCAAGGCTCCCACTGCTTGTACGTACACGGTTTCAGGTTCTGTTTCACTCCCCTCGCCGGGGTTCTTTTCGCCTTTCCCTCACGGTACTGGTTCACTATCGGTCAGTCAGGAGTATTTAGCCTTGGAGGATGGTCCCCCCATATTCAGACAGGATACCACGTGTCCCGCCTTACTCATCGAGCTCACAGCATATGCGCTTTTGTGTACGGGAGTATCACCCTGTACCCTGCGACTTTCCAGACGCTTCCACTAACACACATGCTGATTCAGGCTCTGGGCTGCTCCCCGTTCGCTCGCCGCTACTGGGGGAATCTCGGTTGATTTCTTTTCCTCGGGGTACTTAGATGTTTCAGTTCCCCCGGTTCGCCTTGCAGCACTATGTATTCATGCTGCAATGATGCACAGAGTGCACCGGGTTTCCCCATTCGGACATCGACGGCTGTAGCGGTTCATATCACCTTACCGTCGCTTTACGCAGATTAGCACGTCCTTCATCGCCTCTGACTGCCTGGGCATCCACCGTGTACGCTTAGTCGCTTAACCTCACAACCCACAGGCGTTTTTCAACGCTGCGAGCTGCAAGCATTTGAGAGACTCGAACGTATCGTATTTTTCATTCTTATTACGGAGAATGAAAACGACACGTCGTTTCAATTTTCAGCTTGTTCCGGATTGTTAAAGAGCAAATATCTCAAACGCGACCCGGCTGCTTACGCAACCCGAACGGTTTTGAGATACTGTATGGAGACACCTTTCACCTGTCACCAAGCAGGTGGCGTCCCCTAGGGGATTCGAACCCCTGTTGCCGCCGTGAAAGGGCGGAGTCCTAACCGCTAGACGAAGGGGACACGATAGTGTCACGACTTCGCAGCCGTCCTGCTCATTACTTTTTATCAGACAATCTGTGTGAGCACTGCGCGGGAAGGTATCTTCAGGTAAGGAGGTGATCCAACCGCAGGTTCCCCTACGGTTACCTTGTTACGACTTCACCCCAGTCATGAATCACAAAGTGGTAAGCGCCCTCCCGAAGGTTAAGCTACCTACTTCTTTTGCAACCCACTCCCATGGTGTGACGGGCGGTGTGTACAAGGCCCGGGAACGTATTCACCGTGGCATTCTGATCCACGATTACTAGCGATTCCGACTTCACGGAGTCGAGTTGCAGACTCCGATCCGGACTACGACGCACTTTGTGAGGTCCGCTTGCTCTCGCGAGGTCGCTTCTCTTTGTATGCGCCATTGTAGCACGTGTGTAGCCCTACTCGTAAGGGCCATGATGACTTGACGTCATCCCCACCTTCCTCCGGTTTATCACCGGCAGTCTCCTTTGAGTTCCCGACCGAATCGCTGGCAACAAAGGATAAGGGTTGCGCTCGTTGCGGGACTTAACCCAACATTTCACAACACGAGCTGACGACAGCCATGCAGCACCTGTCTCACGGTTCCCGAAGGCACTAAGGCATCTCTGCCGAATTCCGTGGATGTCAAGAGTAGGTAAGGTTCTTCGCGTTGCATCGAATTAAACCACATGCTCCACCGCTTGTGCGGGCCCCCGTCAATTCATTTGAGTTTTAACCTTGCGGCCGTACTCCCCAGGCGGTCGACTTAACGCGTTAGCTCCGGAAGCCACTCCTCAAGGGAACAACCTCCAAGTCGACATCGTTTACGGCGTGGACTACCAGGGTATCTAATCCTGTTTGCTCCCCACGCTTTCGCACCTGAGCGTCAGTCTTTGTCCAGGGGGCCGCCTTCGCCACCGGTATTCCTCCAGATCTCTACGCATTTCACCGCTACACCTGGAATTCTACCCCCCTCTACAAGACTCAAGCCTGCCAGTTTCAAATGCAGTTCCCAGGTTAAGCCCGGGGATTTCACATCTGACTTAACAGACCGCCTGCGTGCGCTTTACGCCCAGTAATTCCGATTAACGCTTGCACCCTCCGTATTACCGCGGCTGCTGGCACGGAGTTAGCCGGTGCTTCTTCTGCGGGTAACGTCAATCGACGCGGTTATTAACCGCACCGCCTTCCTCCCCGCTGAAAGTACTTTACAACCCGAAGGCCTTCTTCATACACGCGGCATGGCTGCATCAGGCTTGCGCCCATTGTGCAATATTCCCCACTGCTGCCTCCCGTAGGAGTCTGGACCGTGTCTCAGTTCCAGTGTGGCTGGTCATCCTCTCAGACCAGCTAGGGATCGTCGCCTAGGTGGGCCATTACCCCGCCTACTAGCTAATCCCATCTGGGTTCATCCGATAGTGAGAGGCCCGAAGGTCCCCCTCTTTGGTCTTGCGACGTTATGCGGTATTAGCCACCGTTTCCAGTGGTTATCCCCCTCTATCGGGCAGATCCCCAGACATTACTCACCCGTCCGCCACTCGTCACCCAAGGAGCAAGCTCCTCTGTGCTACCGTCCGACTTGCATGTGTTAGGCCTGCCGCCAGCGTTCAATCTGAGCCATGATCAAACTCTTCAATTTAAGTTTGATTTGCTTAAACAAGTTAAGCGGTGCTCATCTGTAAAACGTCATAATGAATTTCATTATGTGTTCACTCGTGAGGCTTTGATATTTTTTACGTCCTAAGACGCTGATATCAATCCTGCGAGTGCCCACACAGATTGTCTGATAAATTGTTAAAGAGCAGTGCGAACAGTGCGTTAGCGTCCTGTCGCGAGGTGGCGTATATTACGCTTTCCTCCTGCAGAGTCAACCTCTTTCTCAGAAGTTTTTCTCCGGCGGCGCAGTCTCCTGTGCCTCTCAACCCGTTTCCCGTTGCCGGTGTTCCGTGTCGATGGAGGCGCATTATAGGGATCCCGTTTGAGAGCACAACCCTTTTTTAGGATCTTTTATCTGAACGGTTATAAATGATCCAGATTGGTGAGATCGCCAGCGATCCGCGTCAGAATTGGCTTGTCAGCTGGCTAAAATGGCATCAGGCTGAAGTGAAAATAGAACAAAGGAGAACAAGATGACTTCCGCCCTACGTCCCTATAAAGATCTTTTCCCACAAACGGGCCAGCGCGTTATGGTCGATCCAAGCAGCGTTGTCGTCGGTGATGTGATTATGGAAGATGACGTGAGCATCTGGCCGCTGGTTGCGATAAGAGGTGATGTGAATCAGGTCCGCATTGGTGCCCGTACTAATGTGCAGGACGGCAGTGTTCTGCACGTCACACATAAATCAGCCGCCAACCCCCAGGGCTTCCCTCTTATTATTGGCGAGGACGTCACCGTCGGGCATAAAGCGATGCTACACGGCTGTACCATTGGCGATCGCGTGCTGGTCGGAATGGGATCGATTCTGCTGGATGGCGTAATAGTAGAAGAAGAGGTAATGATTGGTGCCGGAAGTCTGGTGCCGCCCGGTAAAAGGCTGGAAAGCGGCTATCTCTACCTGGGTAGCCCGGTAAAGCAGGTCAGGCCGCTGAATGACAGTGAGAAGGAAGGTCTGCGCTGTTCCGCTAATAACTATGTTGGCTGGAAGGATGATTATCTGGCGGGAGATAACCAGATCCAGCCCTGATTATCTATATCATCCTGACGAATGGCCGCTTCGGCCTCATCTTCCAGATCCCAGCGATGGTGCTGAAACAGCGCCATCGCCTCTCCTTCACCAAAACGTGAATTTAGCGAATCGCGGCTGATTGCACAATTCAGCCGCATGCCGTTGACCAGTACTGGAAAACAGACCGCGTTCAGTTCAGCGTCATAGGTTTCCTCATCCGGGAACTGTATCGCCTGATTCATGGCTGCATGGCCTGCTAAAGCTGAGCAATCACGGGCGTGATTTCCGGCATCACACCGTGCCATATGTAGAAAGCATGCGCAGCCTGACCCACCAGCATCCCCAGTCCATCGGCCAGATGATCACTCCCTTGCGCCTGACACCAGCGTAAAAAAGGCGTCAGCCCGCTTTGGTAAAACATGTCGTAGCAGCGCACTTCAGAATGGATGACCTCTGCAGGTAAAGGAGGCGTTTCTCCATTCACACCACTTGAAGTGGCGTTGATGATCAGATCAAAGCGCTGATCCGTCAGTTGCTCAAAACCAGATGCCCGGATAGTCCCGCTCGCGCTAAACAGGTTCGCCAGCTCTTCAGCGCGCGCGGCGGTACGATTGACGACGGTCAGTGTCACGCCTGCTGAAAGCAGCGGCAGAATAACACCGCGTGCGGCCCCGCCCGCTCCTACCAGCAAGACATTGTCGCCAGCATTGATCATATTCAGCCGTTCAAGATCGCTTAACAGGCCGATACCATCCGTGTTGTCTCCCAGGATCTGCCCATCACTGAGCTTTTTAACGGTGTTTACCGCACCGGACAGAGCTGCACGTTCGCTGAGCTGATCGGCAAATTCCCATGCCTGCTGTTTGAAGGGTAACGTCACGTTGGCACCACGACCTCCCTGTTCGAAAAAGGCAGAAAGCGATTGAGGAAAACCATCAACCGGGGCACAGATGCGACCATAGCGATGTTCAATGCCCGTCTGCTCAGCGAAAGCCTGATGGATCAGCGGCGATTTACTGTGGCTGATCGGATTACCGAAAACGGCGAAGTGATCCATGAATTAACCCTGACGTATGAGTTCGCCGCTGATGACATCGCGGATTTCAGAAGGATTGAGTCGTCCACCCGTTTTCCCCGACAGAACCGGGAACGGCTCACCAAACTGCTGCTTCACTTCTTCAGCCGTACGGCAGGGAGGCTGGCCTGACAGGTTTGCGCTGGTCGAAACCAGCGGTTTGCCAAACGCCCGACATAGCGCCTGAACATCCGGATGGTCACTGACGCGAATGGCCAGTGAATCAAACTGTCCGGTAAGCCAGCGAGGCGTCTGTGGCGGCACAGGCACGACAAAAGTCACCGGGCCGGGCCAGCAGGCAAACATCCGCTCTCGCTGGACTACAGAAAGTTCGCGCGCCGAGATGTAAGGTTCTAGCTGACTGTAATCAGCCGCAATCAGGATGAGCCCCTTCTCTACCGGGCGCTGTTTCAGCGCCAGCAACGCCATAACGGCAGATTCACTGTCAGGGTCACAGCCCAGACCAAATACGGCTTCCGTAGGATAGGCGATGACTGCCTGACGATTCAGATGCTCTAAACAGGTCTCAAGTGAATCGGCGAGGTGTTGATTTTCCATGGTCTATGAATTCTCTTCAGCGATGGCTTTGCCACAACTCTTACTGGCGCAGAAGCGCTTAACGCCCTGCGCCGTCTTTTTCTCAACTAACAGCGGATACTCACAATAAGGACAGATTCCGGCAACGGGTGTCAGATTGACGACAAACTGGCAGGCCGGATAACGATCGCAGGAGTGAAACGTTTTGCCATAACGGGAACGCCGCTGAACTAACCGGCCTTCATGGCACTGTGGACAGGCCAGCGAGGTTTCATCCGGTTTATCGATGGTTTCTGTGTATCCGCATTCCGGATAGAGGCTGCAGCCGATAAACATACCAAAACGTCCCTGCCGCAACACTTTATCCGCACCGCATTCAGGACAGGCGTGTCCTTCCAGCACTTTGACCACATGGCCATCGGCCTGACCTTTTAAAGGTCGAATGTAGTCACAAGCCGGGTAGTTCGCGCAGCCCAGAAAAGGACCGTGTTTACCGGAACGGATAACCAGTTCTGCCCCGCAAGCGGGGCAGGGATCCTGTTTACGCACGGTGAAGAGTGCAGCTTTACTCATAGCGATCAATGCATGAAAGGAAATTTAATGCAGCATACCTTCATTGGCGTCGAATAGCAGTTCTTCCATCTGCTGATAGGCATTTTCACATCCCGGGATGTTGAACAACACCATCAGCACTACCCATTTGAGATCCTCCAAATCAAACTCAGAGGTATCCAGCGCCATGATACGTTCGATGACCATTTCACGGGTTTCCAGGTTCAGCACCTGAATCTGCTCCAGGAACAGCAGGAAACCACGGCTGTCAGCATCTAAACGTTTGCTCTCTTCATCGGTATAAATACGCATGGAGAGCGGATCATTTGTCAGTAAAATTGGTTCTACCAGACCTTCCTGATAGTCAGCCAGTCTTTCTAACCAGTTCAGCGCACTGTAAACATCTTCACGATGGAACCCGGCATCCGTCAGGTCATCTGTCAATCTGTCCTGATCAACACCCATTTCTGCTTCGTTGTGGATATATGTCTCAAACAAGTACATCAGTACGTCGAACATGGCATGCCCTCCTCAATCGGACATAGCCGCCGGGTACAGCTGCGATCCATCCTGCTAACTCCAGTTCCAGCAACTGAGCTGAGATAACTGGCACAGATTGGCCGGCACGTTCAGCGACAACGTCAACAGGTGTAACATCATCTCCTACGTTAGCCAACACATCAGCAAATGGCAATGGAGCATCGTCCCTCACCTCAGAATAAATTTCATCCGCCTGAGCCACAGGTAGCCAGTTAAGTGCATTTGCCAGATCTTCTGCGATGTTATTGGGATGAGCCACCAGCAGCGCGCCCTGCTGAATCAGCCAGTTTACGCCTTCGCTTAACGGGTTACCGAGCGCGCCAGGTAAGGCATAGACATTACGATTTTGCTCCAGCGCATAGCGGGCCGTCACCAGTGAGCCACTTTTCAGCGAGGCTTCTACCACCAGCACACCGTGGCTCAGGCCGCTAATGATACGATTACGGCGTGGAAAATTAAGGGGATGCGGTATGGTGGTCAGTGGAAACTCAGAAACGATAGCACCGCCCTGCCCGACAATCTCTGCGGCAAGACGGGTATGGTTTTTGGGATAAAGATGCTGCAACCCGCTTCCTAACACCGCCACCGTTTTACCGCCCACGTTAAGTGCGGCCTGATGCGCAACGCCATCAATACCCCGCGCCAGTCCGCTGGTGATGGTCAATCCGCCCAGGCTTAAATGCTGGGTAAACCAGTCACACCAGTAACGGCCATAGTGAGAGCTGTTCCGGCTTCCTACAATTGCTAACTGTGGTGTACTGATAACAGCAGGATCGCCATCAATATAAAGCAGCGGCGGAAAGCGATTGGTTTCTTTAAGACGGGCTGGATAAGCTGCATCCAGAGCGGTAATCAGATGATGAGCCGGACTCTGCGCCAGCCAGGAAAAGACTTCCTCAATATTTTTTTCATTAAATTCATAATATTGCTGTCGCTGGCTGGCATCTAACCCAAGCCGGATAAGCTGCTCATCGTCTGCCAGTCCGGCACCTGTCTGCTGCGCCACGTCAACCCAGCGTTTTCCTGTCATTCCGGTGACGGCCGCCAGCCGCACATACTGCCCTGTTTTGTCCATCTCCTGCTCCCTGATCGCCCTTGCTTCCTGCCGCACAATGCTGTCAATCGGGCCTCGAAAAGTCTACAATATGAGGCAGTAATCTTTTCTTAACCGAATACAGATCTGGATATTTATGTCAGTTTTGCAGGTATTACATTTCCCTGACGAGCGTCTTCGCAAAGTCGCTGCGCCCGTTAAAGAAGTTAACGCAGACATTCAGCGTATCGTTGATGATATGTTCGAGACGATGTATGCCGAAGAAGGTATCGGTCTTGCGGCTACGCAGGTCGATATTCATCAGCGCATTATCGTGATTGATGTCTCTGAAAGTCGTGAAGAGCGTTTAGTCCTGATTAACCCTGAGCTGCTGGAAAAAAGCGGCGAAACCGGTATTGAAGAGGGTTGCCTCTCTATTCCGGAACAGCGCGCGTTTGTTCCACGTGCTGAGCGGGTAAAGGTTCGCGCACTTGATCGTGATGGTAAAAGTTTCGAGCTGGAAGCCAGCGAGTTACTGGCCATCTGCATCCAGCATGAGATTGATCATCTGGAAGGCAAACTGTTTATTGATTATCTGTCGCCTCTGAAGCGGCAACGAATCAAAACTAAGTTAGAGAAACTGGCGCGTCAGAACGCGCAGGCTTCCTGAGATCTTAAGAAGGGATAAACGTGTCTGCCCCGCTAAAAATCATCTTTGCCGGCACACCTGACTTCGCAGCGCGTCATCTTGACGCGCTGCTTGCTTCTGAACATCAGGTTATCGGCGTATTCACCCAACCCGACCGTCCTGCGGGCCGCGGTAACAAACTCACGCCGGGCCCGGTCAAAACGCTGGCGCTGGCACATGACATTCCGGTTTATCAGCCTAAGTCACTGCGACCTGAAGAAAATCAGCAGCTGGTCGCTGATCTGAAGGCAGACGTGATGGTCGTTGTGGCCTACGGATTAATTCTGCCAAAGGCCGTACTGGATATGCCACGTCTCGGCTGTATCAACGTTCATGGTTCGCTGCTGCCGCGCTGGCGTGGAGCCGCGCCTATTCAGCGCGCACTGTGGGCTGGCGACAGCGAAACCGGCGTGACCATCATGCAGATGGACGTGGGGTTAGACACCGGCGATATGCTGCATAAGCTGGCTTGCCCGATTACCGCTGAAGATACCAGTGCAACGCTCTATGACAAGCTGGCACAGCTTGGTCCACAGGGGCTGCTGGATACGCTGACGTTACTGAGCACAGGACAGGCTTCACCTGAAAAGCAGGATGAAACACTGGCCAACTATGCTGAGAAACTTAGCAAAGAGGAAGCACGTCTCGACTGGACCCTCTCTGCAGACCAGCTTGAACGTTGTATTCGCGCGTTTAACCCGTGGCCGATGAGCTTTTTCATCATTGATGATCAACCCGTAAAAGTCTGGCAGGCAAGCGTTCTGCCGCACAGCGATCGTTCGCCGGGTGAAATTATCAGTGCGGATAAGCATGGCATACAGGTCGCGACGGCTCAGGGTGTACTGAATCTGCTGCAGTTACAGCCTGCCGGTAAAAAACCGATGTCGGCTCAGGATCTTCTCAACTCGCGCCGGGAATGGTTTGAACCTGGAACCCTTCTCGACTGACTCCCAGGCCCGGTCACTCACCGGGCCTTTTGTTTGATGACAAAACCCTATGACTAAATCTATCAACCTGCGAAGCCTTTCCGCTCAACTTATTGAGCGTGTGGTCGACAAAGGCGAATCCCTGAATACCGCACTGCCGGCCGCCCAGAAAAAACTCTCTGACAAAGATAGCGCGTTAGTGCAGGAAATCTGTTTTGGCGTATTGCGCACATTGCCGCAGCTTGAAGCGCTGATCGGCAGACTGATGGAGCGTCCACTGACCGGCAAACAGCGGGTTCTGCACTATCTGATCATGGTCGGGCTTTATCAGCTGGAATATACCCGTGTGCCTGCCCATGCCGCACTGGCAGAAACCGTCGCGGGCGCCGAAGTCCTGAAGCGTACCAGCCTGAAAGGCTTGTTAAATGGTGTATTACGCCAGTTTCAGCGCCAGCGGGAAGAGCTGCTTGCCAGCATTCAGGATGGTCCACAGCGTTATCTTCATCCGGGATGGCTGCTAAAGCGGTTACAGCATGCCTGGCCTGAACAGTGGCAGCAGATCGTCGAAGCCAATAATCTTCGTCCGCCGATGTGGCTGCGGGTTAACCGCCAGCACCACAATCGTGACGCATGGCTGGCCATGCTGGTCGAAATCGACAGAAATGCACAACCCGCTGACGACGTACCGGATGCGCTGCGGCTTGACGCGCCTGCCCCGGTCAGCCAGCTACCCGGCTTTGATCAGGGTTGGGTGACCGTGCAGGATTTATCCGCTCAGCGCTGTGCTTTGCTGCTTGAACCGCAAAATGGCGAACAGATTCTGGATTTATGCGCGGCGCCTGGCGGTAAAACGACCCACATTCTTGAAATTGCGCCGGAAGCAGAAGTGATGGCCGTCGACGTAGATGCGCAGCGCCTTAAACGTGTTGAGGAAAATCTGCAGCGGTTGGGCATGAAAGCAGACGTTAAACAGGGTGATGGACGAACGCCGCAACAGTGGTGCGGTGATCGTCAGTTTGACCGTATTCTGCTGGATGCGCCCTGCTCTGCGACCGGTGTAATCCGACGCCATCCTGATATTAAATGGCTGCGTCGCGATCGCGATATCGCCGAGCTGGCAAAGCTTCAGAGTGAAATTCTTGACGCCATCTGGCCGCACCTGAAACCAGGCGGTACGCTGATTTATGCCACCTGCTCGATCCTGCCTGAAGAGAATCATCAGCAGATTGAGGCTTTCCTGCAACGCCAGCACGATGCTCAGGCAGAATCCCTCAGGGGTGCGCCGGCGAACGGCTTGCAGGTATTCCCGCAGGCCGAAGGCGGAGATGGTTTCTTCTACGCTAAGCTGATAAAGAAATCGGGTACAAACTGAGATGAGTATTGATAAGCGATGAAAATAATCATTCTGGGTGCAGGACAGGTTGGTGGAACCCTGGCAGAAAATCTGGTCGGTGAAAACAACGACATTACGGTGGTCGATACCGATTCTTCACGTCTGCGTCATCTGCAGGATAAGTTCGATTTGCGCGTTGTTCAGGGCCATGGTTCCCATCCGCGAATTCTGCGTGAGGCGGGTGCGGAAGATGCCGACATGCTGGTTGCCGTAACCAACTCGGATGAAACCAACATGATCGCTTGCCAGATTGCTTATTCGCTTTTCAATACCCCGAATCGCATCGCCCGTATCCGCGCGGCCGACTATTTGCGCGATGCAGACAAGTTGTTTATACCTGAAGCAGTGCCTATTGATCATCTGATCTCACCTGAGCAGCTGGTAATCGACAATATCTACCGGCTGATTCAGTATCCTGGCGCATTGCAGGTGGTTAACTTTGCTGAGGGAAAAGTCAGTCTGGCAGTGGTAAAAGCCTATTATGGCGGGCCGCTGGTAGGAAATCCGCTCTCGATCATGCGTGAGCACATGCCACACATCGATACACGCGTAGCCGCTATATTCCGGCAGGATCGTCCTATTCGTCCGCAGGGTTCAACCATTGTAGAAGCAGGTGATGAAGTGTTCTTCATCGCTGCCAGTCAGAATATTCGTGCGGTGATGAGTGAAATGCAGCGGCTGGAGAAACCTTATAAACGGATTATGCTGGTCGGTGGCGGCAACATCGGTTTCGGTCTGGCGCAGCGACTTGAGAAACACTACAGCGTTAAGCTGATTGAGCGGAATCCCCAGCGCGCAGCGGAACTTGCAGAACATCTGCATGACACCGTGGTGTTTTATGGCGATGCGTCCGATCAGGAGCTGCTCGCTGAAGAGCACGTTGAGCAGGTCGATCTGTTTATCGCCGTCACCAACGATGATGAAGCGAACATCATGTCAGCCATGCTGGCGAAAAAGATGGGTGCGAAAAAAGTGATGGTACTGATTCAGCGCCGCGCTTACGTCGATCTGGTCCAGGGCAGCGTCATCGATATCGCTATTTCCCCTCAGCAAGCCACGATCTCTGCTCTGCTGGGTCATGTGCGCAAAGCGGATATCGTGGGCGTTTCATCGTTACGACGCGGTATTGCAGAGGCGATCGAAGCGATAGCGCATGGTGACGAGTCGACGTCACGCGTTGTGGGTCGTTCGATTGATGACATCAAACTGCCGCCAGGGACCATTATTGGCGCAGTCGTTCGTGGTGATGATGTGATGATTGCCAATGATAACCTGCGTATTGAACAAGGCGATCATGTCATCATGTTCCTGACCGATAAGAAATTCGTATCAGATGTGGAACGCCTCTTCCAGCCGAGTCCGTTTTTCCTGTAAATGCCGCTTTTACAGGCTAACTCAGCATGCTGCATGCAAAACTGCCGCTTAAATGGCTGCGTTGATGGCAAAAACAGTGAGGTTTGTTAGACTTTATGGCGTTGGCTTAGGCAAGGAGATAAGTATGAGTTTAATCAAAGAGTTTCGTGATTTCGCAATGCGCGGCAATGTAATGGATTTAGCCGTGGGTGTCATCATCGGTGCAGCATTCGGTAAAATCGTTTCATCATTAGTCGCTAATATCATCATGCCACCATTAGGCTTGCTGATCGGCGGAGTCGATTTCAAATCATTCGCATGGGTTCTTAAGCCCGCAACAGGCGATGCGCCAGCTGTTGTTATGCAGTACGGTATCTTCCTTCAGACCATCTTTGATTTCGTCATTATCGCTTTCGCGATCTTTATGGCGATTAAGTTGATGAATCGTCTGTACAAGAAAAAAGAAGTGGAGAAGCCAGCTGCTAAACCGTCTAACGAAGAAGTCTTACTGACCGAAATCCGCGATCTGCTGAAACAGCAGAATACCCGGGTATAGTGAATAAGCCGCCACGAAGGCGGTTTTTTACTGTAAAAGCAGAAGGGCAGTGATAAGACGCTTTCTTATCACTGCCCTCCCATCCAGTCCCCTTACCATGTTTCTCTTTCCGCTTAAAACTGCCTTTACCCTTTTGCTTCTGCTCAATACGTTGTCGAAATAACGGGTCGTGCAGCAGTGCCTGAATCGCGTTATCGCGAATTTGCCCTTTAGTATGCTGATATTTACTCATAAAGCCTCCTGTTGAGATGGTCAGATACTCTATTCCTTTGCAGCAAAATAACAAGATGCTTATTTACTCAACGCCTCTCCACGCTCCAGCGCCTCAAGAATTGAGCACGAAATGCTACTGTGACTGTCACCACAACACGCATCCGAGAGGTGTCGCAAAGAGCGCTGCATCGTTTCTAATTCTGCGATCATCTGAGCCACTTCACTTAGCCGTTTTTCAACGATCGCTTTTGATTCCTGACAGGTATGATGCGCAGGATCGACCCGGATGGAAAGTAGCTCTCTGATGGCTTCAAGGCTAAACCCGAGTTTACGACCGTAGCGGATAAATTTCAGACGCTGAAGATCGGCCTCGGTATATAGGCGAAACCCCCCTTCCGTACGACCGTCATGATCCATCATCTGCTGTTTTTCATAAAAACGGATGGTGTCTGGCGTGACGTCAGCAAGCTTAGCTAACTGTCCGATGCGAAACATCTACTCCTCCTCGCTGAAGTGATTCTGAAGGGCTGTCGAATAATCGCCATGCAGAAAATCCGTGCTCATACCCGCCTGGCGTAATCGCAGCGCCAGCAACTGAAGCCGATGACAATGATCCTGATAGTGATGATCCGCGGGATCGAGCTGGCGAATAAGATCGTTCACTTCCATCGCCTCCCGTCTTAACTCCAGCTCCGGCGGCAGAAAGCCCGCGTTTTTCAGTAGCCGGTAGCCCGCTCTTAATTCAGGAGGAACATGGCTGTCATCATCCAGCTGTAATGGCTTTCCAGAGCCCGGAAGATTGCTAAGCTCACCCTTTTCCAGCGCTGCCTTAATATGCTGTTCCGCAAGTTCATCAACCAGCCACATAATCGGCTCCTTTGAACATGAAAGACATCTTTCTAAGGTAGTAAATTTCAGGCAATAAAAAACCCGCCGAAGCGGGTTTTTTACGTTGCTACAGATTACTCTGCGGCTGCTTCTGCTTGAGCTTCTGGACGATCAACCAGCTCGATGTAAGCCATCGGAGCGTTGTCACCAGCACGGAAGCCACACTTCAGAATACGAGTGTAACCACCGGCACGGCTCGCGAAACGCGGGCCCAGCTCATTAAACAGTTTTGCCACGATCTCGTTATCACGAGTACGGGCGAATGCCAGACGACGATTAGCTACGCTGTCGGTCTTGGCAAGAGTAATCAGCGGCTCAACTACGCGACGCAGTTCTTTGGCTTTCGGCAGAGTCGTTTTGATGATCTCATGACGAACCAGAGAACCGGCCATGTTGCGGAACATAGCCTGACGATGGCTGCTGTTGCGGTTCAGTTGACGACCACTCTTACGATGGCGCATGACCTTATCCTTCTCAGTGAAACCTTAACCTGTGATCTGATTATTCATCAGCAATGCTTGCTGGCGGCCAGTTCTCGAGGCGCATGCCCAGAGAAAGACCACGCGAAGCCAGCACATCTTTAATCTCAGTAAGAGATTTTTTACCAAGGTTAGGCGTTTTAAGCAGCTCAACCTCGGTACGCTGTACCAGATCACCGATGTAGTGGATAGCTTCTGCCTTAAGGCAGTTAGCAGAGCGGACAGTCAATTCCAGATCGTCAACAGGGCGCAGCAGGATCGGATCGAATTCTGGTTTCTCTTCTTTAACTTCTGGCTGACGTACATCACGTAAGTCAACGAAAGCTTCAAGTTGTTCTGCCAGAATGGTTGCCGCACGACGAATCGCCTCTTCAGGATCGATTGTGCCGTTGGTTTCCATTTCGATGACCAGCTTGTCCAGGTCGGTGCGCTGCTCTACACGCGCTGCTTCAACATTGTAGGCGATACGGTCTACAGGGCTGTAGCAAGCGTCAACTAACAGGCGGCCGATTGGGCGCTCATCTTCTTCCGAATGAATTCGGGCAGAAGCCGGCACATAGCCACGTCCACGCTGAACTTTGATACGCATGCTGATAGCAGCGTTCTCATCGGTCAGATGGCAAATGACATGCTGAGGCTTGACGATTTCGACATCACCATCATGGGTAATGTCGGCTGCAGTCACAGGGCCAATGCCAGATTTATTCAAGGTCAGAATAACTTCATCTTTACCCTGAACTCTTACCGCCAGCCCTTTCAGGTTGAGCAGGATTTCCAGGATATCTTCCTGTACGCCCTCTTTGGTGCTGTACTCATGAAGTACACCATCAATTTCAACCTCGGTCACCGCGCAACCCGGCATGGATGAAAGCAGAATACGGCGCAGTGCGTTACCAAGAGTATGGCCAAAGCCACGCTCTAAAGGCTCAAGGGTCACCTTGGCGTGCGTCGAACTCACTTGCTCGATATCTACCAGGCGCGGTTTTAGAAACTCTGTCACAGAACCCTGCATTGTGTCCTCTCTTTGGTACTAAGCCTTACTTGGAGTAAAGCTCGACGATCAGGTGTTCGTTAATGTCCGCAGACAGATCAGTACGTTCAGGAATACGCTTGAACACACCTTCCATCTTAGTCGCATCAACTTCCAGCCAGGTTGGCTTTTCACGCTGCTCAGCCAGCTCCAGAGCGGCCTTCACGCGAGATTGCTTTTTGGCTTTCTCACGGATGCTAACGACATCATTCGGAGATACCTGATAAGAAGCGATGTTAACAACGCGGCCATTTACCAGAACAGACTTATGGCTCACCAGCTGACGTGCTTCTGCACGAGTGGCACCAAAGCCCATACGATAAACTACGTTGTCCAGACGACCTTCCAGCAGAGCCAACAGGTTTTCACCGGTGTTGCCTTTCAGACGAGCTGCTTCTTTATAGTAGTTACGGAACTGACGCTCCAGCACGCCGTAGATACGACGAACTTTCTGCTTTTCACGTAACTGACCGCCGTAATCAGACAGACGCGGTTTACGCGCACCATGCTGACCAGGGGCTTGTTCAATCTTACACTTGGAATCAATCGCGCGAACACCAGACTTAAGGAATAAGTCAGTGCCCTCACGACGGCTCAGCTTGAGCTTAGGACCCAAATATCTTGCCATTTTCTTTCTCCAACTATCCTAAAAAAACGGGCGTTATACGCGACGTTTTTTCGGCGGACGACAACCGTTATGAGGGATCGGAGTCACATCAGTAATATTAGTGATGCGGAAACCAGCGGCGTTCAAAGCACGAATCGTAGATTCGCGACCTGGACCCGGACCCTTTACCATAACTTCCAGGTTCTTAATTCCGTAATCTTTTACCGCTTCTGCACAGCGCTCTGCAGCGACCTGAGCAGCAAACGGAGTGGATTTACGTGAACCGCGGAAACCGGAACCACCGGCGGTTGCCCAACCCAGTGCGTTACCCTGACGATCAGTAATGGTAACGATGGTGTTGTTAAAAGAAGCATGGACATGAGCCACGCCATCTGAGACTTGTTTTCTTACACGCTTGCGTGCACGAACTGGTGCCTTTGCCATTATTTACTCACCCCGATTATTTCTTGATCGGTTTACGCGGACCCTTACGGGTACGTGCGTTGGTCTTAGTACGCTGACCGCGAACCGGAAGACCACGACGATGGCGCAAACCACGGTAGCAACCAAGGTCCATAAGACGCTTGATGCTCAGGGTGATTTCACGGCGCAGATCACCTTCTACAACGAATTTCGCAACTGCATCACGCAGCTGATCAATTTGTTCTTCAGACAGCTCACTGATCTTAACATTTTCAGCAATACCCGTTGAAGCGCAGATGGCTTTTGAACGGGTTTTACCGATACCGAAGATCGAAGTTAATGCGATAACGGTATGTTTTTGATCAGGAATGTTAATGCCTGCTATACGGGCCACTATGCACTCCTATAATTAAACAAGCACGTCCCATGCTGAAAAGCCCGTTTTCAGGATACTCAAATGGAAACGTACTGACATACAAAAGATTGGCTGGCTAATCTAGCCAGCTCAACCCGACTTTGCAAGAAAAATATGTGACAAAATCAGCCTTGGCGCTGTTTATGCTTTGGCTCGGCGCTGCAGATCACACGTACGACACCGTCGCGACGAATGATTTTGCAGTTACGACATAATCTCTTGACGGAAGCACGAACTTTCATTTTTACTCTCCGTAACTTCTCAACCAACTGAATTAACGGCCGTAGCCTTTCAGGTTAGCTTTCTTCAGTGCCGACTCATACTGACTGGACATCATCAGAGTTTGCACTTGAGCCATAAAGTCCATGATGACGACAACTACGATGAGCAGTGAAGTACCGCCAAAGTAGAAGGGAACCTTCATCGCATCACGCATGAACTCCGGGATAAGGCAGATAAAAGTAATATACAGCGCGCCGATTAAGGTCAGTCGCGTCATTACTTTATCAATATACTTCGCCGTTTGCTCTCCCGGACGAATTCCCGGTACGAATGCACCAGACTTCTTCAGGTTATCTGCTGTTTCACGTGGGTTGAAAACCAACGCCGTATAGAAGAAACAGAAGAAGATGATTGCAGTCGCATAGAGTAGCACATAAAGCGGCTGTCCTGGCTGCAAATACAGCGAAATTGTTGTCAGCCAGTTCCAACCGGTACCGCCCCCAAACCACGATGCAATCGTTGCCGGGAACAGAATAATGCTGGAAGCAAAGATGGCTGGAATAACGCCCGCCATATTCACTTTCAACGGTAAATGTGTGCTCTGTGCAGCGTAAACGCGACGACCCTGCTGACGTTTTGCGTAGTTCACCACAATGCGGCGCTGACCACGTTCAACGAAGATAACAAAGAAGGTCACTGCGAATACGAGTACTGCAACCAACAGCAACAGAAGGAAGTGCAGGTCGCCTTGCCGCGCTTGCTCGATGGTATGGCCAATGGCCGGCGGAAGACCCGCAACAATACCTGCGAAGATAATGATCGAAATACCGTTACCGATACCACGCTCAGTAATCTGTTCGCCCAGCCACATCAGGAACATCGTTCCTGAGACCAGACTCACAACAGCGGTAAAGTAGAAAGCAAAGCCTGGATTCATGACCAGGCCTTGCATCCCTGGCATATTCGGCAGACCGGTAGCAATACCGATCGACTGAAATATGGCCAATACCAACGTACCGTATCGGGTGTACTGGCTAATCTTACGACGGCCAGCCTCCCCTTCTTTCTTAATTTCCGCTAACGCTGGATGAACCACCGTTAATAACTGGATGATAATCGATGCCGAAATATACGGCATGATACCCAGTGCGAAAATAGAAGCACGGCTGAGAGCACCACCAGAGAACATGTTAAACATTTCAATGATGGTGCCACGCTGTTGCTCAAGCAGTTTGGCAAGTACAGTGGCATCAATACCAGGGATTGGAATAAAAGAGCCAATACGGAAGACAATGAGTGCGCCGATTACAAACAGCAGTCTGCGTTTCAGCTCACCAAAGCCGCCTTTGGCACTTTGAAAATCTAATCCCGGTTGTTTAGCCATCTGCTACTTATTCCTCGATTTTACCGCCAGCAGCTTCGATTGCAGCACGAGCACCTTTGGTGACACGCAGGCCGCGAACCGTTACCGGTGTAGATACTTCACCAGACAGAATTACTTTAACGAATTCAATCTGAACACCGACAATGTTGGCTGCTTTCAGCGCGTTCAGGTCGACGATACCGCCTTCAACTTTCGCCAGATCAG
The DNA here is from genome assembly GCF_015654165.1 of Pantoea sp. SM3640. Lineage (NCBI taxonomy): Bacteria > Pseudomonadati > Pseudomonadota > Gammaproteobacteria > Enterobacterales > Erwiniaceae > Pantoea > Pantoea sp. SM3640. The sequence continues at coordinate 269,178 of NZ_CP064872.1, read as the reverse complement.
ACAGACGAATCTCTGTGGTGATCATTGCTTTGCGAGAGGTGAAACCGAACTTCGGCAGACGACGGTACAGAGGCATCTGACCACCTTCGAAACCGCGACGTACGCCACCGCCAGAACGTGAGTTCTGACCTTTGTGACCACGACCACCGGTTTTTCCGAGGCCAGAACCGATACCACGACCCAGACGCTTGGTAGCGTGCTTAGACCCTTCGGCCGGAGACAGAGTATTTAAACGCATCTCTTACTCCTCCACTTTAACCATATAGGAAACCGCGTTAACCATACCGCGTACTGCAGGCGTGTCTTCACGCTCAACGGTGTGGCCAATACGACGCAGACCCAGGCCAACCAGAGTGGCTTTATGCTTAGGCAAGCGGCCGATTGAACTACGGGTTTGAGTGATTTTAATAGTCTTAGCCATCGTGATTACCCCAGAATTTCTTCAACGGATTTACCACGCTTAGCAGCGACCATTTCCGGAGATTTCATATTGCCCAGGCCGTCGATAGTTGCACGAACCACGTTAATCGGGTTAGTAGAACCATAGGCTTTTGCCAGTACGTTATGAACTCCAGCGACTTCCAGAACGGCGCGCATTGCACCACCGGCGATGATACCGGTACCTTCTGAAGCCGGCTGCATGAACACGCGGGAACCCGTGTGTGCACCTTTAACAGGGTGCTGCAGGGTGCCGTTGGTCAGCGCGACGTTAACCATGTTGCGACGGGCTTTCTCCATCGCTTTCTGGATCGCTGCTGGAACTTCACGCGCTTTACCGTAACCAAAACCTACGCGACCATTACCATCACCTACCACAGTCAGTGCTGTGAAGGAGAAGATACGACCACCTTTAACAGTTTTAGAAACACGGTTTACCGCGATCAGTTTTTCCTGCAGTTCGCCAGCTTGTTTCTCGATGTGTGCCATCTTAGACCTCTACCTTAGAACTGAAGGCCAGCTTCACGGGCAGCATCTGCCAGTGCCTGGACGCGACCATGATATTGGAAACCGGAACGGTCGAAAGAAACACCAGTGATGCCTTTTTCGATTGCGCGTTCTGCGATAGCTTTGCCTACTGCAGCTGCGGCTTCTTTATTACCGGTATACTTCAGTTGTTCAGTGATAGCTTTTTCTACAGTAGAAGCAGCGACCAGAACTTCGGAACCGTTCGGGGCGATTACCTGTGCGTAAATATGACGCGGGGTACGATGTACCACCAGGCGAGTAGCACCCAGCTCTTTGAGCTTGCGACGTGCACGGGTCGCACGACGGATACGAGCAGATTTCTTATCCATAGTGTTACCTTACTTCTTCTTAGCCTCTTTGGTACGCACGACTTCGTCGGCGTAACGGACACCCTTGCCTTTATAAGGCTCAGGACGACGGTAGGCGCGCAGGTCCGCAGCAACCTGACCAATCAGCTGTTTATCAGCGCCTTTCAGCACGATCTCAGTCTGAGTTGGACATTCTGCAGTGATACCCGCGGGCAGCTGGTGATCGACTGGATGAGAAAAGCCCAGAGACAGGTTTACCACGTCGCCTTTAACGGCTGCACGATAACCTACACCAACCAGCTGCAGCTTCTTAGTGAAGCCTTCGGTAACACCGATAACCATTGCGTTCAGCAGCGCGCGAGAAGTACCCGCCTGCGCCCAGCCGTCAACGAAACCTTCGCGCGGAGCGAAAGTCAGAGCGTTGTCAGCATGCTTAACTTCAACAGCATCATTGATAGTACGAGTCAGCTCGCCGTTTTTACCTTTAATCGAAATTACCTGACCGTCGAGTTTTACCTCTACGCCGGCAGGAACAACGACAGGTGCTTTAGCAACACGAGACATATGTATCCTCCGATTACGCTACGTAGCAGATAATTTCGCCACCAAGACCTGCCTGGCGCGCTGCACGATCAGTCATGACACCTTTAGATGTAGAAACTACAGCGATGCCCATACCAGCCATTACCTTTGGCAGCTCATCTTTTTTCTTATAGATGCGCAGGCCAGGACGGCTTACTCGCTGAATGCTTTCTACAACAGCTTTTCCCTGGAAATACTTGAGAGTAAGTTCCAGTTCCAGCTTGATGTCGCCTTCGATTTTGAAATCTTCAATATATCCTTCTTCCTTCAGAACGTTGGCAATTGCCAATTTCAGCTTGGAGGAAGGCATGGTGACCGCAACTTTGTTCGCGGCCTGACCGTTACGGATACGGGTCAGCATATCCGCGATCGGATCTTGCATGCTCATCTGTGTTACTCCCGTGATTCAATTGGTGACAATTACCAGCTAGCCTTTTTCAGACCCGGAATTTCACCGCGCATGGCGGCTTCGCGGACCTTGATACGGCTCAACCCAAACTTCCGCAGGAAACCGTGCGGACGACCTGTTTGACGGCAGCGGTTACGCTGACGTGAAGGGCTGGAATCACGCGGCAGACTCTGCAGCTTCAGAACAGCATCCCAACGGTCTTCGTCGGAAGCGTTCACATCAGAGATGATCGCTTTCAGTTCAGCGCGTTTAGCGAAGAATTTGTCTGCTAATTTTGCACGCTTAACTTCGCGCGCTTTCATAGATTGCTTAGCCATTAAGTAACCCTACCTTACTTACGGAACGGGAAGTCAAAGGCAGCCAGCAGAGCACGGCCTTCATCATCAGATTTCGCAGTAGTGGTAATGGTGATATCCAAACCACGAACGCGATCGACTTTGTCGTAGTCGATTTCTGGGAAGATGATCTGCTCACGTACACCCATGCTGTAGTTGCCACGACCATCGAATGACTTAGCGGACAAGCCACGGAAGTCACGGATACGTGGAACTGCAATGGTGACCAGACGCTCAAAGAACTCCCACATGCGCTCGCCACGCAGAGTTACTTTACAGCCGATCGGATAGCCCTGACGGATTTTGAAGCCTGCAACTGATTTGCGTGCTTTGGTGACCAGCGGTTTTTGACCGGAGATTGCTGCCAGGTCAGCTGCTGCGTTATCCAGCAGTTTCTTGTCAGCGATCGCTTCACCAACACCCATGTTCAGGGTGATCTTCTCGACCCGAGGGACTTGCATGACAGAATTGTAGCCAAACTCTGTCATGAGTTTCTGGACTACTTCGTCTTTGTAGTAATCATGCAGTTTCGCCATCGTACTACTCCAAATTACTTGATAGTTTCGCTGTTAGACTTGAAGAAACGGACTTTTTTGCCGTCTTCGAATCTAAAGCCTACACGGTCAGCCTTACCAGTTGCCGCGTTGAACAGTGCAACGTTAGAAACCTGAATAGCAGCTTCTTTTTCAACGATGCCACCTGGTTGGTTCAGGGCCGGAACCGGCTTCTGATGTTTTTTAACCAGGTTGATACCTTCAACGATGACCTTACCAGAAGACAGGACATTCTTAACTTTACCGCGCTTACCTTTATCTTTACCGGTTAACACGATAACTTCGTCGTTACGACGGATTTTAGCTGCCATTGTTCGCTCCTTAGAGTACTTCTGGTGCCAGAGAGATAATTTTCATGAACTTTTCAGTACGAAGTTCACGAGTTACCGGCCCAAAAATACGCGTACCGATAGGCTGCTCACTGTTATTGTTCAGAATAACGCATGCATTACCATCGAAGCGAATGACAGAACCGTCCGGGCGACGAACACCCTTCCTGGTGCGCACCACTACCGCCTTCAGGACATCACCTTTTTTGACTTTACCACGAGGAATTGCTTCCTTGATGGTAACTTTGATGATGTCACCGACGCCTGCGTAGCGACGGTGCGAGCCACCCAGAACCTTGATACACATTACGCGACGTGCACCGGAGTTGTCGGCGACGTTCAGCATAGTCTGTTCTTGGATCATTTTAGTGCTCCGCTAATGTCAACTACTACTTCGGGACCTAAACCTCAGGTCGTTAGAAAGCCCCATAATTGAGGGCGCGGCATTGTAACACCGGTTCTCACAGATGGGTAGAAAAAATAAACGGCTCTCAATCGAGCCGCTGATTTTCCCTGATGACAGGGAGGGCGTATTCTAGGGAATAGTGCGAACAGTAGCAAATGTAATCTGCCTTATTTTTCGTCGCCTCCCTAATAAAGTGCCCTTCTGACTCAACTAACCAGTTTTCTGGCCAGTTGGTTATGCTGATGCAGCACGGCTGGCAGTTCAATTCCGGCCAGTTGTCCGTCACGCACCCTGACTTTTCCGTTGATGATGCTGTAAGCGACCTGCCCCGGATTACAGAACACCAGGGCGGCGACAGGATCGTGCCCTGCCCCGGCAAGACCAATGCGATTCAGGTTAAAGATCGCCAAGTCAGCCATCATGCCCGGTGCAATGGCGCCCACGTCGTCGCGATTCAGCACTTTTGCTCCACCCAGCGTCGCCAGCTCCAGAGCCTGACGTGCCGTCATCGCATCCGGGCCGAAACCCACGCGTTGCAACAGCATCGCCTGACGTACCTCTGCCATCATGTCTGAGCTGTCATTGGAGGCTGACCCATCCACGCCCATACCGACATGGACACCGGCATCACACATGTGGCGTATCGGTGCAATACCCGAACCGAGACGCATGTTTGAACAGGGGCAGTGTGCGACGCCGGTTCCGGTACGTGCAAAGAGCTCCATACCATGCTGATCCAGTTTTACGCAGTGTGCATGCCAGACATCCGGCCCTACCCAGCCGAGGTCCTCAACGTACTGCGCTGGCGTCATGTTGAATTTCTCGCGGCTATAGCGGATATCGCTGTCGTTCTCCGCCAGATGAGTATGCATCGAGACGTTGAAGCTGCGTGCCAGTGCAGCGGACTGCTTCATCAGCTCATGACTGACCGAGAACGGTGAACATGGTGCCACCACGATGCGTAACATCGAGCCGTGGCTGTCATCGTGATAGCGCTCAATCACACGCTGCGTGTCCCTGAGGATGGCGGCTTCATTCTCAACCAGCGAATCAGGCGGCAGGCCACCCAGGGATTTACCGACGCTCATGCTGCCCCGGCTGGCATGGAAACGCATGCCCATTAACGCTGCAGCCTCAATGCTGTCGTCAAGCTTACAGCCGTTAGGGTAGACATAGAGATGGTCACTGGTGGTGGTACAACCGGAAAGCATTAACTCGGCCATCGAAATCTGCGTTGAGATATGAATCATCTCAGGTGTCAGATTCTGCCATAGTGGGTAGAGGTGGGTAAGCCAGTTGAAAAGTTCGCCGTTTTGTACCGCAGGAATAGCCCGGGTCAGGCTCTGATACATGTGATGATGCGTATTAATCAGGCCAGGTATAACAATGTGTCCCCGCAGATCGATAATCTCATCTGCGCTATCGGGTAACGATCCTGCTTCCCCGACCGCAACGATCTGATTTCCTTTAATCAGAATACTGGCGTTCCGTATTTCCCGCCGGTCGGCATCCATGCAAACCACGCATTCAGCATTCTTCAGTAACAGAGTTCGTTCCATGCTATTGCCTGTGGGTTGAGATTGTGTGCTACCCGATAATAGCGGCAAGCTTTTGGCAGAGCTAATCGCAGGTAACGCAGCTAACAGTGGCAGCTTTATCAGTGACCGGCGTAAGCGGTCAGGACTCTCCATTTTCACAGCACATTTCCTTGTACAGTTATGATAACCCAGACCTTTATGGCCTACAGCTTTCAGGCCTCATTGCCTGAATCGTCTCAGCTTAGACCTGACAATCTGCTAAATTTTTGAGCACCATCAAATCTGCTCTGTCACAGGCACAAATGGATCAACCCCCGATTACAGGCAAAAAAAAAACCCCCTGCCGAAGCAGAGGGTTTCCTCAGAGAATACAATTCTTATTACAGAACCGCTTTCTCGATTACGCGAACCAGGGTCCAGGATTTAGTCTTGGACAGTGGACGGCATTCGCGGATTTCTACCACGTCACCAATTCCACATTCATTGTTCTCGTCATGGATGTGCAGCTTGGTCGTACGTTTGATGAATTTGCCGTAGATCGGGTGTTTCACAAAACGTTCGATAGCAACAACTGCAGATTTCTGCATTTTGTCACTTACTACACGACCCTGCAGAGTACGGATTTTATCGGTCATTACGAACCCGCCTTCTCAGTCAGTAAAGTCTTAACGCGTGCAACATCACGGCGAACCTGTTTCAGCAGATGAGTCTGCTGCAGTTGGCCAGATGCTGCCTGCATGCGCAGGTTAAATTGCTCACGCAGCAGATTAAGCAGCTCAGTGTTCAGCTCTTCAACGCTTTTTTCACGCAGCTCAGTTGCTTTCATTACATCACCGTCTTAGTTACAAAGGTGGTTTTGATAGGCAGTTTTGCTGCTGCCAGCTTGAATGCTTCACGGGCCAGCTCTTCTGGTACGCCGTCCATTTCATAAAGGACTTTACCAGGCTGGATCAGGGCAACCCAATACTCTACGTTACCCTTACCTTTACCCATACGCACTTCCAGCGGCTTCTCGGTGATCGGTTTGTCCGGGAATACTCGGATCCAGATCTTACCTTGACGCTTAACTGCACGGGTCATAGCACGACGTGCTGCTTCGATCTGACGAGCAGTCAGACGACCACGGCCAACAGCTTTCAGACCGAAAGTACCGAAGCTGACATCCGTACCCGCAGCCAGACCGCGGTTACGGCCTTTGTGCACCTTACGGAATTTCGTACGCTTTGGTTGTAACATCAGCGACTCTCCTTACTTACGGCCTTTACGCTGCTGCTTTTTAGGTTGAGCAGCCGGTTCCGGTTGTTCAACAGCAGCCATACCACCCAGGATCTCACCTTTGAAGATCCATACCTTAACGCCGATTACACCATAAGTGGTGTGCGCTTCAGAGGTGTTGTAGTCAATGTCAGCACGCAGTGTGTGCAATGGCACGCGACCTTCACGATACCATTCGGTACGTGCGATCTCAGCGCCACCCAGACGGCCGCTAACTTCAACTTTAATACCCTTCGCGCCAAGACGCATGGCGTTCTGAACTGCACGCTTCATAGCACGACGGAACATCACACGACGCTCCAGCTGTGAAGTGATGCTGTCAGCTACCAGTTTCGCGTCCAGTTCCGGCTTGCGGACTTCGGCGATATTAATCTGTGCAGGAACGCCAGCGATTTTCGCGACGACCGTGCGCAGTTTTTCTACATCTTCGCCTTTCTTACCGATAACGATGCCCGGACGAGCGGTGTGAATAGTCACACGGATGCTCTTCGCTGGACGCTCGATAACGATACGAGAGACAGATGCTTTAGCCAGTTCTTTAGTCAGGAACTGACGTACTTTAAAATCGCTGTCCAGGTTGTCAGCGAATTCGTTGGTGTTCGCAAACCAGGTAGAGTTCCATGGTTTTACAATACCCAGGCGAATACCATTAGGATGTACTTTCTGACCCATTGCTAGTCTCCAGAGTCTCAGCGATCGGACACAACCACAGTAATGTGGCTGGTGCGCTTCAGGATGCGATCTGCACGACCTTTGGCACGCGGCATAATGCGTTTCATGGTCGGACCTTCATCAACGAAAATTTTCGTGATTTTCAGATCGTCGATATCAGCGCCATCGTTGTGTTCGGCGTTAGCAATGGCAGATTCCAGAACTTTTTTGACCAGTACAGCCGCTTTCTTATTGGTGTAGGTCAAAATGTCCAGTGCCTGCGACACTTTCTTACCGCGAATCAGGTCAGCAACAAGGCGAACCTTCTGAGCAGAAGAACGAGCGTGGCGATGTTGAGCTAAAGTTTCCATCTCTTCCTCCTACTTATTTCTTCTTGGCTTTTTTATCAGCCGCGTGACCGCGATAAGTACGTGTCGGCGCGAATTCACCCAGTTTGTGACCAACCATTTCGTCGGAAACAAAGACAGGAACGTGCTGACGACCATTATGGACAGCGATGGTCAAACCGATCATGTTAGGAAAGATCGTTGAACGACGGGACCAAGTGCGCAAAGGCTTCTTGTCACCGCTTTCCACCGCTTTCTCTACCTTCTTCAGCAAGTGCAGGTCAATAAAAGGACCTTTCTTGAGAGAACGTGGCATGGCTTATCCTCTAATATTATTTGCTACGGCGACGTACGATAAACTTATCGGTACGCTTGTTGCTACGGGTCTTCTTACCTTTGGTCTGAACGCCCCACGGAGTTACCGGGTGCTTACCAAAGTTACGACCTTCACCACCACCGTGCGGGTGATCAACTGGGTTCATCGCGGTACCACGAACGGTCGGACGAACACCACGCCAACGGGCTGCACCAGCTTTACCCAGAACGCGCAGCATATGCTCAGCGTTGCCGACTTCGCCCAGTGTTGCGCGGCAGTCAGACTCGACTTTACGCATTTCACCTGAACGCAGACGCAGGGTAACGTAAGAACCTTCACGCGCAACGATCTGCACGTAAGCACCAGCTGAGCGAGCAATCTGACCGCCTTTGCCTGGTTTCATTTCTACGTTATGCACGGTTGAACCCACCGGGATGTTACGCATCGGCAGTGTGTTACCTGCTTTGATCGCAGCATCAACGCCAGATTGGATCTGGTCGCCGGCTTTCAGGCCTTTAGGGGCCAGGATGTAACGGCGCTCGCCGTCTTTGTACAGAACCAGTGCGATGTTCGCAGAGCGGTTCGGATCGTACTCAAGACGTTCAACGGTTGCCGGGATACCATCTTTGTTGCGTTTGAAGTCAACAATACGGTAAGCCTGCTTGTGACCACCACCGATATGACGGGTAGTGATACGACCATTGTTGTTACGGCCACCGGATTTGCTGTTTTTTTCTACCAGCGGGGCAAATGGTTTGCCCTTGTGCAGCTCCGCGTTTACCACTTTAACTACATGGCGACGACCCGGAGATGTCGGTTTACATTTAACAACTGCCATTGTCTTTCTCCTCCGACTTACTCAGCGCCGCCAGCGAAGTCCAGATTCTGGCCTTCTTTCAGGGTGACGTAAGCTTTTTTCCAGTCGCTACGACGACCGATACGCTGTCCTTGACGCTTAACTTTGCCCTTAACTACCAGGGTGTTTACGTCTTTAACTTCAACTTCGAACAGTTTCTCAACAGCAGCAACGATCTCTGCTTTGGTCGCGTCATTAGCAACTTTGAGAACGATGGTATTAGTTTTTTCCATCGCGCTAGATGCTTTTTCAGATACGTGCGGCGCGCGCAGTACTTTCAGCAGACGTTCTTCACGGATCATGCCAGCATCTCCTCAACTTGCTTAACTGCATCAGCAGTCATAACGACTTTGTCGAAGGCGATCAGGCTAACTGGGTCGATACCGGATGCATCACGCACGTCAACCTTGTACAGGTTACGCGCAGCCAGGAACAGATTCTCATCCAGTTCACCGGTGATGATCAGCACGTCTTCCAGAGCCATGTCTTTCAGTTTCTGTACCAGCAGCTTGGTTTTCGGTGCTTCTACAGCAAATGATTCGACAACGATCAGACGATCTTGACGTACCAGCTCGGACAGGATGCTTTTCAGCGCGCCGCGGTACATCTTTTTGTTAACTTTTTGACTGTGGTCCTGCGGCTTCGCAGCAAAGGTCACGCCACCTGAACGCCAGATTGGGCTCTTTACAGAACCTGCACGCGCACGGCCGGTGCCTTTCTGACGCCATGGCTTTTTGCCTGAACCGGTTACTTCGGCGCGAGTTTTCTGCGCACGAGTACCCTGGCGGGCGCCAGATGCGTAAGCAACAACAACCTGGTGAACCAGCGCTTCGTTGAAATCACGACCGAAGGTAGTTTCGGAAACAGTCAGCGCGCTCTGCGCGTCTTTCAATACTAATTCCATTGCTATCCCCTTACGCCTTCACAGCTGGTTTAACGATCAGGTCGCTACCGGTAGCACCGGGAACTGCACCTTTAACCAGCAGCAGGTTGCGCTCAGCGTCAACACGTACTACGTCCAGACTCTGAACGGTTACGCGCTCATTACCCAGCTGACCTGCCATTTTCTTGCCTTTGAACACTTTGCCCGGAGTCTGGTTCTGACCGATAGAACCCGGAACGCGGTGAGACAAGGAGTTACCGTGAGTAGCGTCCTGGGTACGGAAGTTCCAGCGCTTAACGGTACCGGCGAAACCTTTACCTTTAGAGGTACCGGTTACGTCAACTTTCTTAACTTCAGCGAAAATCTCAACGCTGATGCTCTGACCTACAGAGTACTCTTCACCTTCAGCGGTGCGGAATTCCCACAGGCCACGGCCAGCTTCAACGCCAGCTTTAGCAAAATGACCAGCTTCAGGTTTGGTCACACGGTTTGCTTTTTTAGCACCGGTGGTAACCTGAATTGCCTGGTAACCATCGTTTTCCAGGCCTTTGACCTGAGTAACGCGGTTCGCTTCAACTTCGATTACGGTGACGGGGATAGAAACGCCATCTTCAGTGAAGATGCGGGTCATGCCCACTTTTTTACCGACTAAACCAATCATTGTTTCAACCTCTCAATCGCTCGATGACCTGATTAACCCAGGCTGATCTGCACGTCAACACCGGCAGCCAGATCCAGACGCATCAGAGCATCAACCGTTTTTTCAGTTGGCTCAACGATGTCTACCAGACGCTTGTGAGTGCGGATTTCGTACTGATCACGCGCATCTTTGTTAACGTGCGGAGAGATCAGAACAGTAAAACGCTCTTTGCGGGTTGGCAGCGGGATTGGACCACGAACCTGCGCACCAGTGCGCTTGGCGGTCTCAACGATTTCCGCGGTTGATTGATCGATCAGACGATGATCAAACGCTTTAAGACGGATACGGATTCTTTGGTTCTGCATGAGACCAGAGCTCCAAACTTTTTATAGACGAAAAAAATTACTACTCGAGCCCATTACGATTGATGGGAGAGTGTAATCGTTCAGCATATAACTCCCCAATTGGGAGTATTGTCAGGCGGCCTATATTTCAGCCGTCTGCGATTCTGCTCGAATCGCGCCTGCAATATCTGCAGGCCCGCGCATTATACGTAAATCTGTTCAGGAAGCAACCCGTGTTGCGGTTTTCCCTGTTAAATAGTGGCCGGTTCGTGCGGCACGCGTCGCAATGCATTGCCACAGAGCGGTTAAACCACAAATTTTGTTGCGAGCACTTTTCCGCCGTTATTTATCCATGGATGACACAGAATAAGAAGCCGATGAAAGTGCTCTTAACTTCTCATCCGGAGCAGCATCATGTCACTGTTCACTCAATTCATAGCACTCGCTGGCGGAGGCGCACTGGGAAGCTTTCTTTCGCTGGCCTGTGTGCGCTTCTCACCTGCCCTCTCGCCCGCTCCGTGGTTTGTCGCACTCTGCTTTCCCGGTTCACGGTGTGATTGTTGTCAGCAGCGCCTGCTATGGCGCGATACGCTGCCATTGATTAGCTGGCCATGGTTAAGAGGCCGGTGCCGCTTCTGTCATCATCCGTTCGGTGCGAAAAGCTTTATCACTGAATGGCTGGTCGCAATACTTTGCCTGCTGGTGCTGCAAAGCTTCACCGATCCTGCCGACGCTATCTTCATCATTACTGCCTCCAGCCTGCTGCTTCTGGTGGCTGCCATTGATCGCCACCACTTCTGTATACCTGACCCGCTCAGCTATCTGCTGCTCTGGCTGGGATTACTTCACGCCACCGTAACCGGAAATGAAACAGCAGCGATATGGGGCGCCCTGTCGGGCTACTGTACATTATGGCTACTTGCCTGGAGCTATCGGCAGGTTCGGGGCCACGAAGGATTGGGTTATGGTGATATGAAGCTTTTCGCGGCGTTAGGGGCGTGCTGTGGATGGCAGGCACTACCCTGGATTGCACTGGGAAGCACTTTTCTGGCACTGGCGACAATTGTAATGCTGCAGCGTCGGGGGATAATTCAGGGGAAAAGCCCGCTGCCGTTTGGCCCTTTCCTGGCCATTGCGGGCTGGGTAACGATCGTGCTGCAGACCCGATTCACTCTTCTTTGATTTGAGCCTGCAGATAGTTCTGGATGCCCATCTTCTGGATTAACTCAAGTTCCGTTTCAATCCAGTCGATGTGATGCTCTTCATCAGCCAGGATTTCAATCATCATGTCACGACTGACATAGTCATGTACCTTGTCAGCATAGGAGATGGCCTCACGCAGATCTTTAGCGCCTTCCAGCTCCAGATTCAGGTCTGAACTCAGCATCTCCTCGACGTCTTCACCAATACGCAGACGTCCCAGATCCTGAAGATTTGGAATGCCCTCAAGAAAGAGTATGCGTTCAATGTATTTGTCAGCATGCTTCATCTCGTCGATCGATTCGTGATACTCCACATCGTTGAGGCGCGTCAGCCCCCAGTTTTTAAACATGCGCGCATGCAGAAAGTACTGGTTGATGGCAACCAGTTCATTTCCAAGCAGTTTATTAAGATGACTGATAACTTTGATATCGCCCTTCATTGTTAACCCTCCGCGTCTGGTTTATTAGAGCGTAGATGTGGTTAAAAAGAAGTCAAAAAAACGCGATAGATATTGTGGGTATTCACACATCCAGGGGCAGTCAGGCTATCTCTTTATAGAGCGGGGCATGCTGCATCTCTTCATCCATAATCTCACGCGCAGCACGAACGCATTTGCCACACTGTTTGCCTACCGGAACAAACTGGCGCAGCTGCTGAATAGATTTGGGCTGATATCGACGCACAACTTCACGAAGGGTTTTATCACTGATGGCATTACACAGGCAGACGTACATTGATTCATCACTCGGGTACATTTTCTGTACACAGTGTAAATGCGAATCGTTTTTATTTCAAACCTACCCTTTGCAGGGTTATGGCCATTTTCAGAGCAAAAAAAAGAGCACCGGAGTGCTCTTTTTCACTGTGTTGCAGTGGCCGTTTGCACGACCACAGCAGGTATCACAATTAAGCGATAACTTTAGCAACAACACCCGCGCCAACGGTACGGCCACCTTCGCGGATTGCGAAGCGTAGACCTTCGTCCATTGCGATTGGGTGGATCAGGGTAACAACCATTTTGATGTTGTCGCCTGGCATGACCATTTCAACGCCTTCTGGCAGCTCTACTGAACCGGTCACGTCAGTGGTACGGAAGTAGAACTGTGGACGATAGCCTTTGAAGAACGGAGTATGGCGGCCACCTTCGTCTTTAGACAGAACGTAAACTTCTGACTCGAACTGGGTGTGCGGCTTGATTGAGCCTGGCTTAGCCAGAACCTGGCCACGCTGGATGTCTTCACGCTTGATACCGCGCAGCAGAACACCACAGTTTTCGCCTGCCTGACCCTGGTCCAGCAGCTTACGGAACATCTCAACACCGGTACAGGTTGATTTCGCAGTATCTTTGATACCCACGATTTCAACTTCGTCGCCGACTTTAACGATGCCGCGCTCAACACGACCGGTAACAACAGTACCACGGCCAGAGATTGAGAATACGTCTTCGATTGGCAGCAGGAACGGCATGTCGATCGCACGCTGTGGTTCTGGGATATAGGTATCCAGATGCTCAGCCAGTTCGATGATTTTCGCTTCCCACTCAGCTTCGCCTTCCAGCGCTTTCAGAGCAGAACCACGAACGATTGGAGTGTCGTCGCCTGGGAAGTCATAGGCTGACAGCAGGTCACGCACTTCCATCTCAACCAGTTCCAGCAGCTCTTCATCATCAACCATGTCACATTTGTTCAGGAACACGATGATGTAAGGAACGCCAACCTGACGACCCAGCAGGATGTGCTCACGGGTCTGTGGCATCGGGCCATCAGTCGCAGCAACAACCAGGATCGCGCCGTCCATCTGCGCAGCACCGGTGATCATGTTTTTCACATAGTCGGCGTGGCCTGGGCAGTCAACGTGTGCATAGTGACGTGACGGGGTTTCATACTCAACGTGTGAAGTGTTGATGGTGATACCACGTGCTTTCTCTTCTGGTGCGTTATCGATCTGATCGAATGCACGAGCCTGGCCGCCGTAAGTTTTAGACAGTACGGTGGTGATAGCTGCAGTCAGGGTGGTTTTACCGTGGTCGACGTGACCGATGGTGCCCACGTTTACGTGCAGTTTGTTACGCTGAAATTGCTCTTTCGCCATGGCGATAATTCCTTACGTTGTGCCTTCACCATCTGGGTGAAGGCATCAGTTCAAATTTAAACCGTAGCTTATTTGCTACGAGCTTCAATAACGGCCTGCGCTACGTTGTTCGGCGCATCGTCATACTTCAGGAACTCCATGGAGTAAGAAGCACGACCTTTGGTCAGAGAACGCAGCTGAGTTGCGTATCCGAACATCTCAGACAACGGAACTTCAGCGTGAATCTGAACGCCAGTAGCGTTAGATTCCTGCCCTTTGAGCATACCACGACGACGGCTAAGGTCACCGATGACATCACCCGTGTTCTCTTCTGGCGTTTCAACTTCAACCTTCATGATAGGCTCAAGCAGAACAGGTGTCGCTTGTTTAAAGCCTTGTTTGAAGGCAATAGACGCGGCCAGTTTAAACGCCAGTTCTGAGGAGTCGACATCATGGTAAGAACCGAAGTGCAGACGCACGCCCAGATCCACAACCGGATAACCAGCCAGAGGGCCTGATTTCAGCTGCTCCTGGATACCTTTGTCAACCGCAGGGATGTATTCACCAGGAATCACACCACCTTTGATGTCGTTGACAAATTCGTAACCTTTCGGGTTCGAACCTGGCTCCAGTGGGTACATGTCGATAACAACATGACCGTACTGACCACGACCACCAGACTGCTTGGCGTGTTTACCTTCAACATCGGTAACTTTGTTGCGAATCGCTTCACGGTAAGCAACCTGTGGTTTACCCACGTTTGCTTCAACGTTGAACTCACGTTTCATGCGGTCAACGATGATGTCGAGGTGCAACTCACCCATACCTGCGATGATGGTCTGGTTAGATTCTTCATCAGTCCATACGCGGAATGATGGGTCTTCTTTCGCCAGACGGCCCAGAGCCAGACCCATTTTTTCCTGGTCAGCTTTGGTTTTTGGTTCAACGGCGATAGAGATTACCGGCTCCGGGAACTCCATGCGCTCAAGGATGATGACGTTCTCTGGGTCACACAGGGTGTCACCAGTGGTCACATCTTTCAGGCCGATTGCAGCTGCGATATCACCCGCACGGACTTCTTTGATCTCTTCACGCTTGTTAGCGTGCATCTGAACGATACGGCCCAGACGCTCACGGTTTGACTTAACCGGGTTGAACACGGTGTCGCCAGTGTTAACAACACCAGAGTAAACGCGGAAGAAGGTCAGGTTACCTACAAACGGGTCGGTAGCGATTTTGAACGCCAGTGCAGCAAACGGCTCGTTGTCGTCTGAGTGACGAACAGCCGGCGTGTCTTTACCGTCGTCCAGCATACCGTTGATCGCGGTAACGTCAGTCGGTGCTGGCAGATATTCAACAACTGCATCCAGCATCGCCTGAACACCTTTGTTCTTAAATGCAGAACCACAGGTTACCAGGATGATTTCGTTGTTCAGAACACGCTTACGCAGAGATGTTTTGATCTCTTCTTCAGTCAGTTCTTCACCACCGAAGAATTTCTCCATCAGCTCATCAGAGCCTTCAGCAGCGGCTTCAACCAGCTTCGCACGCCATTCTTCAGCCAGTTCCTGCATATCAGCTGGAATATCTTCGTAATCGAAGGTTACACCCTGATCTGCGTCGTTCCAGTTGATTGCTTTCATTTTCACCAGGTCAACAACACCGGTGAATTTCTCTTCTGCGCCGATAGCCAGCTGCAGAGGAACTGGAGTTGCGCCCAGACGAACTTCCATCTGGTTAACAACTTTCAGGAAGTTAGCACCCATGCGGTCCATTTTGTTAACGAACGCAATGCGTGGAACTTTGTATTTGTTAGCCTGACGCCATACGGTCTCAGACTGTGGCTGAACGCCACCAACTGCACAGTAAACCATTACCGCGCCATCAAGCACACGCATAGAACGTTCTACTTCAATGGTGAAGTCAACGTGTCCTGGGGTGTCGATGATGTTGATGTGGTGTGGTTCGAACTGCTTAGCCATACCAGACCAGTAACAGGTGGTCGCAGCGGAAGTGATGGTAATACCACGTTCCTGTTCCTGCTCCATCCAGTCCATGGTTGCTGCGCCGTCATGTACTTCACCGATTTTGTGGTTTACACCGGTGTAGAACAGAACGCGTTCGGTAGTGGTAGTCTTACCGGCGTCGATGTGCGCACTGATACCGATGTTACGGTAGCGAGCAATGGGTGTTTTACGAGCCATTTGATTCCTCGGTTTTTCGGACGTTCAAAATTAGTCAACCCCAGCGGGTTGGCCCTTTGGGCGCCCGCTGGTTTAACAACTACGCGACTGTTACCAGCGGTAGTGAGCGAACGCCTTGTTGGCTTCAGCCATACGGTGAACGTCTTCACGTTTCTTCACTGCAGTACCTTTGTTCTCTGCAGCATCAGAAAGTTCGTTCGCCAGGCGAAGAGCCATTGATTTATCACCACGTTTACGAGCAGCATCTACGATCCAGCGCATTGCCAGGGCATTACGACGAACCGGACGGACTTCAACTGGTACCTGATAAGTAGAACCACCAACGCGACGTGACTTAACTTCGACAGTCGGACGCACGTTTTCCAGCGCTACTTCAAAGGCTTCCAGGGAGTTTTTACCTGAACGCTGAGCCAGGGTCTCAAGCGCGGTATAAACGATTGATTCTGCAGTAGATTTTTTACCATCTACCATCAGGATATTTACAAATTTGGCCAGCAGCTCTGATCC
The DNA here is from genome assembly GCF_015654165.1 of Pantoea sp. SM3640. Lineage (NCBI taxonomy): Bacteria > Pseudomonadati > Pseudomonadota > Gammaproteobacteria > Enterobacterales > Erwiniaceae > Pantoea > Pantoea sp. SM3640. The sequence goes on along the minus strand of NZ_CP064872.1, from coordinate 252,455 downwards.
GAACTTAGGATCTGGCAGAATTTTACGCTGACCAATGACGCGACGACGTGGCATGGAAATACTCCGTTGTTAATTCAGGATTGTCCAAAACTCTATGAGTTTATTATGACATTTAATTTAAAATGTTTGGCCTTACTTAACGGAGAACCATTAAGCCTTTGGCTTCTTCACGCCGTACTTGGAGCGAGCCTGCTTACGGTCTTTAACACCTGAGCAGTCCAGCGCGCCACGAACGGTGTGGTAACGCACACCTGGCAGGTCTTTTACACGACCGCCACGGATCAGGATCACGGAGTGTTCCTGCAGGTTATGACCTTCACCGCCGATGTAGGAGGTAACTTCAAAACCGTTGGTCAAACGCACACGGCAGACTTTACGCAGTGCGGAGTTTGGTTTCTTAGGAGTGGTGGTGTACACACGAGTACAAACGCCACGTTTTTGCGGGCAAGCTTCCAGCGCCGGCACGTTGCTCTTTGCAACTTTGCGGACGCGTGGTTTGCGAACCAGCTGGTTAACTGTTGCCATTAAATAGCTCCTGGATTTGCTTTTGCTTCGTAAACACGTAATAAATCGCCTCGTAGAATTACGAGGAGGCAGAATTTTAGGGCTGAGTCAAAGGGGTGTCAAGAAATAACCAGGTTTTAGCCGATTACCAGACCATTTGTTGCGGATGCCTGATCGTTAGCCTGACAAAGCCAGTATAGTCTACTGACTGCACGCTGGTTGAAATTTGTTCAGTGAGTCCGCGCGCCTGGACATCTTCAGCAAGCACCCATAGCGTTGCTTTACACGCTGACAACTGCGCCAATGCGCGACTGCCTGCTAAGGCAGCCAGCACGCCATCCTGCAGCAGCAGCAGGTCATCCCCCTCACCCGCGATTAAAAGCAGGGTTTCGAGGTCACAGTGTGCCGGTGAATGCATTAAGGTGTGCAGCATTAACGTCTCTTAAAAAGTCAGAATGCGATCGTAGCTGGCCAGCGTCTGACGCAGCTCCGTCGCGTCCAGTAGCGTAACATCCAGCAACCGGTCAGCGTCAACCGCTAATCCACGCGTTATCAGCGATGTCCGGCAGAGACAACACTGTTCAATGTCATACAGCGCCAGCACGCCAAAGGTCGCGGCATAGTGACGACTCTTAATCGCCTCAGGCTGCTGGTGCAGATTGAGCTGCAGTACGCCATCACCAATAAAAAACAGGCCGATATCTTCACTGAGTGCCCCCGTGGCCAGCGCGGCATCCAGCCCTTCGCGCCCTGCACTGCTACCGTGCGGGGCCTGGGTAAAGACAAATGCGACACGATTCATCAGAACTGCACCATACGTTCACAGCTCAGCGCCGCTTCTGCCAGCGCACCCAGCCCGCTCAGGGTAAAACCCGGCTGCAGGTTACTGCCCGCCAGCTGGAGTCGGGCCGCTTCCTGCTGATCGCTGACACCACGCCGCAGCGCAGCCGCGACACAGATGTTCAGTGCCACACCCTGCTCCTGATGTAATGTCTGCCACGCGCGCACCAGATCAAACTCATCGCTGGCCGGAGCGGTGAGCTGATTAGCGTTCAGCACCCCTTCGCGATAGAAGAAGACGCTTTCGAGCTGATGGCCCGCCGTCAGCAGCGCGCGGGCGAACAGATATGCACTGGTCGCCTGTTGCGTCCCATAAGCCGGGCCGGTGACCAGCAGGGTGTAACGCATTACCGATCCTGTCCCTGGAAGTCGCCATTTTTAAACTGGCGGATGTAAAGATAAACGGTGTGCTTCGAGATGTTCAGCCTGTCCGCCACCTGATTGATGGCATCTTTAATGTCGAAGATTCCCTTCTCATACAGGTTCAGCACAATCTGACGATTCTTGGCGTTGTTCGACACGTTGCGATCGGCACTCACCTCTTCAATGGTGAACTCCAGCGTCTGCATCACCAGATCGTCGACCGAACTGGCGAAGTTGACGTTGGAATCAACCTGCTGCATCTCAGGCGGCATGAAAGTCGACATGATCTGTGAGAACGGCACATCCAGGTTCATGTTGATGCAGAGCAGGCCAATAACCCGTTGCTGGCGGTTACGGATCGCGATGGTGACCGACTTCATCAGCACGCCGCTTTTGGCACGCGTAAAATAGGCACGTGACACGTTGCTGTCCGCGCCATGCATATCATGCAGCATACGCAGGGCCAGGTCGGTAATCGGCGAACCGACTTTACGACCAGTGTGTTCACCATTGGCGATACGCACGGCCGAACACTTCAGATCTTCAAGCGAATGCAGGACAATTTCACAATGCGAGCCGATCAACATCGCCAGGCCATCCACGACAGCCTCGTACGATTTCAGAATATCGTAATCAGTTTCTTCGAACGGGCGCTGCTCCAGAAGATCGAAGTCGCTCAGTTCACCCGGATTGAATGGATTAGACATTGAAGAGTATCACCCTGAATGGCTGGAGCCTGTCACAGCGGCTTATGGGCAGACTCAATATTGGGATAATTAGGCAGGCATTAGTCTGGCAAATGTCGTCGGCTTATGCCAGAGGTTTGTCGTGAAGCTAAAATGAAACCGCCGCCCGGAGGCGGCGGTCAGCACATTACTGCGCTTTTTCTGCAGCAGCAGGCGCAGGAGCCTGTGCTTTTTCATCTGCTTTAGGCGCGGGTTTGATATCAAGCAGTTCAACATCAAAGACCAGAGTGGAGTTAGCCGGGATGCCCGGAACGCCGTTTTTGCCGTAAGCCAGATTCGGTGGGATCACCAGCTTGATCTTGCCACCTTTCTTCACGTGCTTCAGACCTTCAGTCCAGCCTGGGATAACGCCATCCAGACGGAACGAGAGTGGCTCGCCACGGGTATAAGAGTTGTCGAATTCAGTACCGTCGATCAGCGTACCTTTGTAGTTCACCACGACAGTGTCGCTGTCTTTAGGTGCGTCGCCGGTACCTTCTTTCTCAACTTTATACAGCAGGCCGCTTTCGGTTTTCTTCACGCCGCTCTCTTTAGCAAATTTGGTTGCGAAAGCGTCGCCCTTTTCAGCGTTCTCTTTCGCATCTTTTTCCATTTTCGCTGAGGCTGCGCCTTTCACGCGGCCTTCAAAGGATTGCAGCGTCTGCTCAATCTCTTCGTCAGACAGTTTGCTCTTGCCACCAAACGCATCCTGAACACCAGCAATCAGCTGCTGCTTATCCAGTTTGATGCCCAGTTTTTCCTGCTCCTTCAGGGAGTTGTCCATGTAGCGACCCAGTGAAGCACCCAGTGCGTAGGCAGACTGCTGGTCTTCATCTTTGAAAGCCGCATTCTTAGGTGCCTGAGGCGCGGACTGTGGCGCGGCGGCTGGTGCAGCCTGTGGCGCCGCAGCGGTGTCTGCTGCCATTGCCATTGATGCATTCAGTGCAACAGCCATGGTGGTAGCTAACAATGTGACTTTAAACAGTGATTTCATCCATTCTCCAAAACCGAAGCGTCTAACCTCGGGAAACATTGCGGACTTCAGGGCCCACACTATAACTTTACGTGGCAGTGTCGAACACTCCCACAATGTAATTACCCGGTCTACCTCCGACCTTTATAACATCGGGAAGTTTCATCAGAGATGATGCCGCGCTGCCTTTTTTCAAGCGCAACGCCTCCGGGCGTGAAAAAAACAGGTGATTCCTGGCATTCAGGTCGTAGAATCACACCCTGAGTCGCACCTTAACAGAGGAACAGGTCATGCAACAATCTGAGTGGGAACAGCGTCTGGAGACGTTAGAAAGTAAACTGGCCTTTCAGGAGATGACCATTGAGCAGCTGAACAATGCGGTGGTTCAGCATGAGCTGGAGATGAATAAGATGCGTGAACAGATGCGCATTTTAACCGACAAGCTCAAAGCGAATGCGCCCTCGATGGTCGCCTCACAGTCTGAAGAGACGCCACCGCCACACTACTGATAGTGGGCGGTGTCTGGCCCTGGCCCAGCCGGGCCGAACCAGAGTATCAGCCAAAAGAAAGGCCACCCGGAGGTGGCCTTGAAAGGTCTGTTGAGACTTAGTGGCTGCAGCCGCAACCGCCAGTACCACAACCGCCTTTACCATGGTCATGGTCGTGATCATGGCCGTGATCGTGGTCATGATGATGGCCATCTGCACCGTGAACGTGGCCATGAGCCAGCTCTTCCGGTGTGGCTTCACGGATAGCAACCACTTCAACGTTGAAGTTCAGGTTCTGACCCGCCAGCATGTGGTTACCATCAACCACGACGTGATCGTCTTCCACTTCGGTGATTTCTACCGGTACCGGACCCTGATCGGTCTCTGCCAAGAAGCGCATGCCAACCTGCAGTTCGTCAACGCCCATGAAGACGTCTTTAGGTACGCGCTGCACCAGGTTGTCGTCATACTGACCGTAAGCATCGTTTGCCGGGATATGCACGTCAAACTTGTCGCCGGCAACGTGGTTTTCCAGCGCATTTTCCAGACCAGAAATCAGGGAACCATGACCGTGCAGGTAGTCTAACGGTGCACTCACCGGTGACTCGTCAACTAACACGCCGTCTTCTGTACGTACCTGATAGGCCAGGCTTACCACCAGGTCTTTTGCTACTTTCATGATATCTCCTAACCGTTGAGAGCTGAGATCCCGTCTCATTGGTCTATTCTTGCGTGCAATAACACCAACCAGAAAGGTTCGGGGTTGAGTGCAAGAGGGGTTTCACTTTCTCTTGCGACTTCAGCCTTAATGGCGTCAATTGTAACGGAATTCAATCCCGCTGTAAGTTTAAGCGTGAAAAAAGCTGCCCGATTCCGCTATTCAGGATGGAAAATGCCGATAACCTGCTCATTGGTCCGAACCTGATCGCGCGCCTGCTTATCTGCCTCACGCATCTGATGACCACATTTCACACACTCCACCACATCGACATTGTTTTCACGCCACATCGCCAGCGTGTCCTTCTCCTGGCAGTGCGGGCATGTCGCACCGGCAATAAAACGTTTACGCATTAGCTTCTGCCTGTTTAAAAAGGTTATTGATCATCGTCCCAGCCGTCGATCTGCCGCTTTTCGCGCTGCATTTCACGCTGGAAGATATCTTCCAGTTCACGCCGCGCTTCACGGACACGTGAAGCCTGTGCAGCGCTTTCAGAGAGCGTCGGCACCAGCTCGCGAAGCATCCGCATATCAAGCCGGCGGAAATGCTGCTGAGCGCGGTGCGCCTGATGGGGATGCATCCCCAGTGACATCAATGTTTTACGGCCCAGCTCCAGCGCACTCGAGAAGGTCTCACGCGAGAACTGGGTGACGCCTGCCTGCAGCAGCTCATGCGCTTCCACACGGCCCCGGGCGCGCGCCTGAATCTGCAGCTGCGGAAAATGCTGCTGGCACAGATGCACGATAGTCATCACATCTTCCGGCTCATTACAGGTGATCACAATCGACTGGGCGCTGGCTGCACCGGCGGCACGCAGTAACTCCAGCTCGGTGGCATCACCGTAATAGACTTTGTAACCATATTTGCGCATCAGACTCACCACACTGATGTCCCGTTCCAGCACGGTAATGCGTTTGTTGTTCGCCATCAGCAGGCGACCTATCACCTGTCCGAAGCGACCAAAGCCCACCACAATGACCTGCGGCTGATCATCTTCGACAAAGTGTTTCTCTGCATTTTCGTCCGGCTCATTAAAGCGGCGTGCCAGCAGTCGGTCGATACCCTTCATCAGCAACGGCGTGGTCATCATCGACAGCGTCACCGTCACCAGCAGCATCGGCAGTTGATCGCCTGAGAAAAGCTTTGCCGACGAGGCCGCTGAAAAGAGCACAAAGGCAAACTCGCCGCCCTGACTCAGTACGCCAGCAAACTGCTGGCGCTCGGAACTGCGCAGGCCATAAATGCGCGCCAGCAGATAGAGCACCAGCGTTTTCACCGCCACCAGCGTTACCACGCCCAGCAGGATGGTCACAATATGGGTATAGAGCACTCCGAGGTTGAGTGCCATGCCCACCGAAATAAAGAACAGGCCCAGCAGCAGCCCCTTAAACGGATCGATAGCGACTTCCAGCTCATGCCGGTATTCACTTTCTGCCAGCAGGATCCCGGCAATAAAGGTGCCCAGCGCCATCGACAGGCCCAGCGCATCCATGAACAATGCGGAACCCAGCACCAGCAGCAGCGACGCCGCGGTAAAGACTTCGCGCACGCCTGATGCCGCGATGTAACGGAAGATCGGCCGCAGCAGATAGCGTCCGCCCACCAGCATGCCGGCAAACGCCAGCACTTTCATACCGACCTTCATCCAGTCGATGTGACCGCTGTCGGTGCCGGCCAGCAGCGGGATCAGCGCCAGCGCCGGGATGACCGCGATATCCTGAAACAGCAGCACCGAAAAGCCCAGTTGTCCGGCTTCGCTGCGGTTCATACCTTTATCCATCATCAGCTGCAGCGCCATGGCGGTCGAAGACATCGCCAGACCAATCCCGCCGATAATTGCCGCCTGCCAGCTAAAGTCGGTCAGCCATAATAAGCCACCCAGAATAGCCGCTGAGAAGATCACCTGCGCTGCGCCGACGCCAAAAATGGAGCGGCGCAGCGCCCACAGCTTTGCCGGATTCAGCTCCAGTCCGATAATAAACATCAGGAAAACGACGCCGAGTTCAGAGAAGTGAAGAATCTCGTCGACGTCGCTGATAAAGCCTAATCCCCACGGGCCGATAGCGATACCCGCCACCAGATAGCCCAGAACAGCACCAATACCGAGGCGAGCCGCCACCGGCACAATCAATACCGCCGCGACCAGATAAATCACCCCGGCGGTCAGCAGCGTTTGCCCTTCCATCTATACCCCTCCATTCGGCAGCGGTGCTGCCAGCCAGTCGCCATAGGCGCGGGCATAATTTTTCATTAATTCCGGACTCTGCCGACGCGCCCAGTAGACGATCATCGGTGGCATCCAGTGCATACGGCACATCTGCGCGGTCAGCTCAAAAGGACGCATAATGTCATTGAGCGAATAGCGGTTCAGACCCTGCTGTTTAAAGGCACTTTCCGGTTCCCCGGTCGTCACTACGCTGCGCCAGTACTTGCCTTCCAGCGCATTGCCATCCACACCATTTGCGAAACCGCGTGACAGAACGCGATCCAGCCACTCTTTCAGCAGCGCCGGACAGCTATAGGTATAGAGCGGATGCTGGAAAATGATGACGTCGTGTTCGCGCAGCAGCTGTTGTTCATAGTGAATATCGATAAAAAAATCCGGATAGGTCGCGTACAGATCGTGCACGGTGACGTGTTCCAGTGCCTGAGCCGGCTGCAGCAGGATCCGATTTGCGACCGAATCCTGTGATTCCGGATGAGCATAAAGCAGCAAAACCCTGGGTGGCTGCGACATCCTTTCCCTCCAAAGCGTCGTCATTGGTGCGGTTTTCAGCTACCATGCACGACGCAGCAAAATCTCATTATGTTGCCAGTAAATTAACATATTCTGACGATACGGCGCTTACATGATTGTCTTCTCAGCCTTACAAATTCGCCGCGGCATCCGCGTCCTGCTCGACAATGCCACCGCCACCATCAATCCCGGTCAGAAGGTCGGGCTGGTGGGTAAAAACGGCTGTGGGAAATCCACGCTGCTGTCGCTGTTAAAAGGTGAAATCACCAGCGATGCCGGTACCGTCACGTTCCCCTCTCACTGGGCACTGGCCTGGGTGAATCAGGAAACTCCCGCGCTGGATAAAGCTGCGCTGGAGTACGTGATTGATGGCGATCGCCAGTTTCGCCAGCTTGAAGCAGAACTGGCGGATGCCAATCTGCGCGACGATGGTAATGCCATCGCGCTGCTGCATGGCAAGCTGGATGCGGTGCAGGCGTGGAGCATTCATGCGCGCGCCTCAAGCCTGCTGCACGGTCTGGGCTTCAGTCAGGAACAGCTGCAGCGTCCGGTCAGCGACTTCTCCGGTGGCTGGCGTATGCGCCTTAATCTGGCCCAGGCGCTGATTTGTCGTTCCGATCTGCTGCTGCTGGATGAACCGACCAACCACCTCGATCTCGATGCGGTGATCTGGCTGGAACGCTGGCTGAAGAGTTATGAAGGCACGCTGATCCTGATCTCGCACGATCGTGACTTCCTCGATCCGGTCATCGACAAAATTATCCATATCGAACAGGAGTCGATGTTCGAATACACCGGCAACTACAGCTCCTTTGAGCGGCAGCGCGTCGCCAAACTGGCTCAGCAGCAGGCGCTGTATGAGAGTCAGCAGGAGAAAGTGGCACATTTACACAGCTACATTGATCGCTTCCGTGCGCAGGCCACTAAAGCCAAGCAGGCGCAGAGCCGAATCAAGATGCTGGAGCGCATGGAGATGATCGCGCCTGCCCATGTCGACAATCCGTTCAGCTTCACCTTCCGCAAGCCGGAGAACCTGCCTAATCCGCTGATGAAGATGGAGAAGGTCACCGCAGGCTATGGCGACCGTATCATTCTCGACGCCATCAAGCTCAACCTGGTTCCGGGATCGCGTATCGGCCTGCTGGGACGTAACGGCGCCGGTAAATCGACCCTTATCAAGCTGCTGGCAGGTGAGCTGGAAGCGATGGACGGCAAGATGGGGCTGGCGAAAGGGATCAAGCTCGGTTACTTCGCCCAGCATCAGCTGGAGTATCTGCGGGCTGACGAGTCGCCGCTGCAGCATCTGTCGCGCATTGCGCCTCAGGTGCTTGAACAGCAGCTGCGCGACTATCTGGGTGGCTTCGATTTCCGTGGAGATAAAGTCACTGAAAACACCGAGCGCTTCTCCGGCGGTGAGAAAGCGCGACTGGTGCTGGCCCTGATTGTCTGGCAGCGCCCTAACCTGCTGCTGCTCGATGAACCTACCAACCACCTCGATCTCGATATGCGTCAGGCGCTGACCGAAGCGTTGATCGACTTCGAAGGTGCGCTGGTGGTGGTGTCGCACGACCGTCACCTGCTGCGCGCCACCACCGACGATCTCTATCTGGTGCACGATGGCAAAGTGGATGTGTTTGAGGGCGACCTCGAAGATTATCAGCAGTGGCTGAGCGATCTGCAGAAACAGCAGGCGCAACAGGATGCCGCACCGAAGCAGGATAACGGCAACAGTGCCCAGGCGCGTAAAGATCAGAAGCGCCGCGATGCCGAACTGCGCACCCAGACGCAACCACTGCGCAAAGAGATCGAGAAGCTGGAAAAGCAGATGAGCAAATGGCAGAGCCAGCTGGCCGATGCCGAAGCGCAGCTCTCAGACAGTGCAATTTATGAGCCGAGCCGTAAAGCGGACCTGACCACCGCGCTGCAGCGTCAGGCGGAGAGTAAGTCTGCGCTGGAAGAGGTTGAGATGGCGTGGCTGGAGGCCCAGGAACAGCTCGAACAGATGATGGCTTCATAAATAAACTCTCCCCGCTCGCGGGGAGAATCTTTTAACGCGGTTTATCGCCCAGCACCGTTGCCCGCTGCATGATGCGCCGGGCGGGATAGTAGTCGGCATTGGCATAATGCTGCGTCACCCGATTATCCCAGATAGCCAGATCGTCTGGCTGCCAGCGCCAGCGCACCTGAAACTCCGGTTTGGTGGCATGCGCAAACAGGAAGTCCAGCAGCGTATCACTCTCCTTCTCGCTTAAATCCACAATCCGCGTGGTAAAGCCCTCGTTCACAAACAGCGCTTTTTTGCCGCTGACCGGATGGGTGCGGATCACCGGATGCTGCACCGGCGGATGCTTCGCCACCGCCTGCTGCCAGCGCTGATGCTCCTCTTCGGTTTTGCGGTACTTATACTCCTGGAATGACTTTTTGAAATCATGCTCGGCACTCAGGCCTGCCAGCAGCTGTTTAAAAGGCTCAGAGAGCGCCTCATAGGCCGCAATGCCGCTGGTCCAGAGCGTGTCACCGCCCGCCTCCGGCAACACTTTTGAGGCCAGCAAAGCGATAGCCGGTGGCGTGTCGATAAAGGTGACGTCGGTGTGCCAGTTGTCGTTATCCGGCGGATTATCCTGATGCGTATCAAGTACGATAATCTCCTCAACGCCTTCTGCATGGGGATAGACCGGATGAATATGCAGGTCGCCGAAGCGGATCGCCAGGGCGCGATGCTGTTCCGGCGTAATTTTCTGGTCACGCAGAAACAGCACCTGGTGCCGCAGCAGGCCATGGTAAAGCTGTTCAAACTGCGCATCACTTAATGGCCGGGAGACATCCAGGTTTGAAACCTGCGCGCCGATATAGGGACCAAGCGGGGTAAAACTGATACGTTCATTCATGACTGTTCTCCACTCCAGGGCGTCAGACGGCGCTGCAACGCGCGGAGCCCGAGTTCTAAACTAAAAGCGATAAAGGCGATCACCGCGATACCCGCCAGCACCACATCGGTGGCGAGAAACTCTCCCGCTGACTGCACCATAAAACCGAGGCCACGCGTTGCGGCAATCAGCTCCGCTGCCACCAGCGTTGACCAGCCCACTCCCAGACCAATGCGCAGACCGGTCAGAATCTCCGGCAGCGCGCCCGGCAGGATCACCCAGCGCAGCAGCTGCCAGCGGTTAGCCCCCAGCGAGCGAGCGGCGCGAATACGTACCTGCTGCGTGTTACGCACCCCGGCCAGGGTAGAGAGCGTCACGGGTGCGAAGATCGCCAGATAGATCAGCAGGATTTTTGATGTCTCACCAATGCCGAACCAGATCACCATCAGCGGCAGATAGGCGAGTGGAGGAATGGGACGATAAATTTCAATCAGCGGGTCGAGCAGGCCGCGAGCGACCGGGCTGAGGCCCATCAGAATCCCCACCGGAATACCGATAGCGGCAGCAGCCGTCAGCGCAATCAGCATCCGCGTCAGGCTGGCAGCCAGATGCTGCCACAGCGTGGCATCCATAAAGCCCTGCGCGCTTGCAATCACCAGCAGCTTGCTGAACACCTGCTGCGGCGACGGCAGAAACAGCGGAGCAATCAGGCCCAGCGCGGTGACGCCCCACCAGAGCAGTAACAGCAGAGAGAGGCTCAGAACGCTCAGCGTAAAGGCGGTTGAAAACGGCCAGCGCAGCCGACGGCGCACCGGCAGAGACTTATCGTGGATTAACGCGCTCATGCAAACGCCTCCCGCTGATCAAATACCCGGCTCAGCACATATTCGCGCTGAGCGATAAACTGCGGATCGGATTTGATGCTGCGGCACGACTCTCCCGCAGCAAAACGGCGGCCAAAATCGGGCCGTAGCCGCTCCACGATACGGCCCGGTCCTGGCGACAGCAGAATCAGTTCGCTGGCGAGGAAAATCGCCTCTTCTATATCGTGTGTAATCAGCAGGATCTGTTTACCGCTGTCGCGCCACAGCGTCAGCAGCAGGGTCTGCATCTGCTCACGGGTAAAAGCATCCAGTGCGCCAAACGGCTCATCCAGCAGCAGCAGTTGCGGATCGGTGGCCAGCGCACGGGCAATACCTACCCGTTGACGCTGACCGCCGGACAACTGCCAGATGGCGCGCTTTTCCGCCCCTTCCAGCCCGACCTGCCTGATGAGTTTCCGCGCTATGGCCTCACGTGCCTGGCGCGGCATCCCCGCCAGCTGCAGGCCAAAGGCGACGTTATCCAGCACGTTGCGCCACGGCAGTAACCCTTCATTCTGAAACACCACGCCGCGCTCCGCGCCTGGCCCGGTCACCGGCTGGTTATCCAGCGTGATGCTGCCCGACTCCACCGGCAGGAATCCGGCGACCAGATTAAGCAGCGTGGTTTTGCCACAGCCGGAGGGGCCGAGCACGACCAGCAGTTCCTGGCTATCCAGTTGCAGATTGATATCCTGCAACACGGGCTGTCCGGCATAACGGGCATTAAGGTGAGCGATGCGCAGCATAGTGCCTCCTTACGGTTTAACTAATGGCTCGACGAAACGGGAGGTCACATAACTGCTGTAGTCGTTATCTGCCTGCGGCACCCGGCCCTGCGCTTTCAGAAACTGCGCGGTATCGACGATCGCCTTATTGACCGGCTTGCCCAGCTGCTCAACCTGCTGCTGCGCTGTCAGGTAGGTATTGCCCTTCACCAGACCCGGCACCTGCGCTTCCGGCACGCCGCTCAGGCGTGAGAGTTTGCTGAGGTTATCAGGCTGCTTCAGCCAGCTGTCGGGACTGTTAAGATAGGCCTGCTGCGCATCGATCGCGCTGCGGGCAAAGGCGGTCACGATCTCCGGGTGCTGTTCGGCAAAATCTTTGCGGACTACCCAGACATCCAGCGTCGGTGAACCCCAGCTCCCCACTTCCGCAGAGTCGGTTAACACCTTGCCTTCTTTCTCCAGCTCATTGACTGCGGGCGCCCAGACGTAAGCGCCATCAATGTCGCCACGTTGCCAGGCCGCGATAATCGCTGGCGGCTGCAGGTTTATCAGCTGCACCTGTGACGGCTTAATGCCCCAGTGCTTCAGTGCAGCCAGCAGACTGTAGTGGGTAGTAGAGATGAATGGCACCGCGATGCGTTTGCCGATGAGATCTTTAGGAGAGGTAATGGTCTTTTTTACAACCAGCGCTTCAGAGTTGCCCAGCTGAGAGGCGAGTAAAAACGCTTCAATCGGCAGTTTCTGTGCTGCTGCGACCGCTAACGGACTGGAACCGATGTTGCCAATCTGGACGTCGCCGGACGCCAGTGCGCGTAAGACGCCTGCACCGCTGTCAAACTTACGCCAGTCAACGCTGGCCCCGCTCTCTTTCGCAAAACTGTTGTCAGCCTGCGCCACTTTCGCAGGTTCGGCTGAGGTCTGGTACGCCACGGTGACATTGACCGCATCTGCCCGAAACGCCAGCAGTGCCAGCGCTGCGGCTAAAAAAGTTAAACGTGTTGCTGCCATGATCATTACCCCGCCGTTTTTATAGTGGAGGTAGTGTCTGCGGCCGCTATAGTTTCATAAAGGAATTAAAAATTATCCCTAATAGAAATAAGTTCTTAGATCACTATCTGCAAAACTAAGTTAAAAATCGCAAATGCTGAAAATAGCTAAAGTAAGCAAAAATGTCAGGCGCTCACATTATCCCTGTGCTATTGATATGCGTTCCCAATTATTGCCTGTTAAGGTCTCTGTATCCGATGTCGATCGAGAAAGTCGCTCAGCTGGCTGGCGTCTCCAAAGCCACGGTATCGCGGGTTCTCAACGCGCATCCCGGCGTAAAGCCCGATACGCGTGAGAAAGTTCTGGCGGCAATCTCTGCCTGCGACTATCAGCCCAATCTGCTGGCGCGTCAGCTGCGTACGGCGCAAAGCAACATGCTGCTGGTACTGATCTCGGATATCACGAATCCCTTCTGTTCACGCGTGGTTCAGGGCATTGAGGCCGAAGCGGAACTGCATGGCTATCATATCCTGCTCTGTAACTCCGCCTCGCAGCTTCAGCGCGAAGCCGCCTATCTGAGTCTGCTGACCGGCAAAGTGGTGGATGGCGTGATTACCATGGATGCGGCCTCCGGCTTACAGGATTTGCAGGCGCTGATCGCCGGAGCCCCCTGGGTGCAGTGCTGTGAATTTGATCCGGATATTCCCGCCTCCTCGGTCAGCATTGATCACCTTGAAGCCGCGCGTGACACCGTCCATTACCTCGCCGGTAAAGGGCGTAAACGCATCGGGCTGGTCAATGGCGACATGCGCTACCTCTACTCGCATCATCGTGAAAAAGGCTACCGGCAGGCGATTGAGGAGCTGGGGTATGCGTGGTCTGGCGTCTCTTATACCTATGAAATCTCTCCTGAAGCAGGCAGTCAGGGGCTGAGGGAGTTGATGGCGCTGCCGGAACCGCCGGATGCAGTGTTTGCGGTATCAGATGTACTGGCGGTGGGCGTGGTTCATGCGGCGCTGGAAGCAGGTCTGCGCGTGCCGGAAGATCTGGCGGTCGTCGGGTTTGATGGCGTGCCGTTTACCCGCAGCCTGAATCCACCGCTGACCACCATTGAGCAGCCGATGAATCAGCTCGGCGCGCGCAGCGTGCAGCTGCTGCTGCAGAAGATCCGCAATCCGAATGCGCCGGTCATCCGTGAGGTGCTGCCCTGGACGCGCGTTGAACGCGCATCCAGCTGACTCAGTGCCAGATTAACAGCACGCAGGCCGCAGTCAGCAGCCCCATAGCCAGGTTAAAGATTTTCCAGGCACGACGGCTGCGCAGAATGCGGCCGATCATCGCGCCAAAAGCCATCCAGATCGCGCCTGACACCAGATTAACCAGAAACATGCCGACGCTTATCGCCATCACTGAATGACGATATGCATCACCCGCCAGACTGAAGCTGGCGACCGCGCCCAGCGCCATCAGCCAGGCCTTAGGATTGATAAGCTGCAGCAACCCACCCTGCCAGAACGGCATCGGCGCATCCGGTGCCTGATCGGTTTCCAGCTTTTCATAGCTGGACGTCGCTATCTTCCACGCCAGCCAGAGCAGATAGAGGCTACCAGCGATCTTCAGCACCAGGTGCAGCGACGGATAGAGCAGGATCAGACCGCCAACGCCAAAGGCCACCATCAGCAGCATCACCTGCATGCCGATCATGATGCCGATCATCAGCGGAATGGTGCGCAAAAAGCCAAAATTAGCGCCTGAGGCGGTGAGTAACATATTATTAGGCCCGGGCGTAATCGCCGCGACCCAAAGAAAGCCCAACATTGATAAGAAAAGACTCAGTTCCATGGCAATCGGGTACTCCTTACCCTTGCAAGAAAAAACTTATCGAAGCTAACAGTGTGATATGGAACAGACAAGCTTTTACCACATGAAATTTACCGGACCGGAAAACGAGCAATTCACGCCGCCTGACAGCCTGCGTAACGCCCACCTGCAGACGATGCTGCCGCGCCTGCTGCGTCGCCGTGTCACGTTCGCGCCTCACTGGCAGCGACTCGATCTGCCGGATGGCGACTTCGTCGATCTCGCCTGGAGCGAAGATCCACAACAGGCGCAGCATAAACCGCGCGTCGTGCTGTTTCATGGGCTGGAGGGCAGCTTTCACAGCCCCTATATTCATGGCCTGATGAACATCTGCCGTGCGCGCGGCTGGCTGGCAGTAGTGATGCATTTTCGCGGCTGCAGCGGCGAACCTAACCGGCTGAACCGTATCTATCACTCCGGCGAAACGGAAGATGCCCGCTTTTTCCTGCACTGGCTGCGAACGCGCTGGGGCCACGTGCCGACCGTTGCCATCGGTTTTTCGCTGGGCGGCAATATGCTGGGCTGCCTGCTGGGCCAGCAGGGCGCAGCTGCCGAAGTGGATGCAGGCGTCATTGTCTCCGCCCCGCTGTTACTGGAGCCGTGTAGCGTAAAACTGGAACGCGGCTTCTCACGCTTCTATCAATACTATTTGCTGGCGCAGCTGAAGAAAAATGCCCGCCGTAAACTGCACGCCTGGCCGGACACGCTGCCGGTCAATCTGGCGCAGCTAAAAGCACTGCGGCGACTGCGCGATTTTGATGATGCGATTACTGCCCGTGCCCACGGTTTTGTCGATGCAGCCGATTACTATCATCGTGCCAGCGCCATGCCCTGGCTGAAGCACGCAGAGAAACCGCTGCTGATCATCCACGCCAAAGACGATCCTTTTATGAGTGATGAGGTGATCCCGCACAGCAGCCAATTATCTGCCACTATTACTTATCAACTGACACCACACGGCGGCCACGTCGGTTTTGTCGGCGGGACATTACGCCAGCCCGAAATGTGGCTGGAACAGCGCATCCCGCAGTGGATCGCCCCTTTTCTGGATAACTGATCTCGTGATTATTCCCTGGCAACAGGTCTCTCCTGAGACCCTTGAAAATCTGATTGAAACCTTTGTGCTGCGAGAAGGCACTGACTATGGCGAGCATGAACGTAGTCTGCTGGACAAGGTGGCTGATGTGCGACGCCAGCTGGAAACCGGTGAAGTGGTGCTGGTATGGTCGGAACTGCATGAATCGGTCAATATCATGCCGCGCAAAGAATTTCGTGGCTGATGCACCCGGCACCCTTTCATGATAACAATGCTCATCGTTCGACCTCACAGGGAGCTTTTCTATGTCTGCACGTCATCCCATTATCGCGGTGACCGGTTCCAGCGGCGCAGGAACCACCACCACCAGCCTGGCGTTCCGCAAAATCTTTCAGCAGCTTGACCTGCATGCGGCGGAGCTTGAAGGTGACAGCTTTCATCGCTTTACCCGCCCGGAAATGGATATGGCGATTCGTAAGGCGCGCGATCTGGGACGTCATGTCAGCTACTTCGGCCCGGAAGCCAATGACTTTGGTCTGCTGGAGCAGAGCTTTAAAGAGTATGGTCACAGCGGGCAGGGGCAGTCGCGTAAATATCTGCACACCTACGATGAAGCCGTGCCGTGGAATCAGGTACCCGGTACTTTCACGCCCTGGCAGCCGCTGCCGCAGAACACCGATATTCTCTTCTATGAAGGGCTGCACGGCGGCGTGGTGACGGCGCAGCACAACGTGGCGGAACAGGTCGATCTGCTGGTGGGCGTGGTACCGATTGTTAACCTGGAGTGGATTCAGAAGCTGGTGCGCGATACCGGCGAGCGCGGTCATTCACGTGACGCAGTGATGGATTCCGTGGTGCGCTCAATGGAAGATTACATCAACTACATCACGCCCCAGTTTTCACGCACCCATATCAACTTTCAGCGCGTTCCAACCATCGATACTTCCAACCCGTTCGCAGCCCGCGCCATTCCGTCACTGGATGAGAGCTTTGTCGTGATTCACTTTCAGGGGCTGGAGGACATTGACTTCCCCTACCTGCTGGCAATGCTGCAGGGTTCGTTTATCTCGCACATTAATACGCTGGTGGTGCCTGGCGGCAAAATGGGGCTGGCGATGGAGTTGATCATGGGCCCGCTGGTGAAACGGCTTATGGAAGGTAAACGGATAGAATAAGAGGTCAGCAAAAAACCCTCAGATAGCAGATGCCTTTCGCAAAAATGTAAAACCGGCTTTTCTGCGGATAAAGGCTTACTGCTGAGCAGGCTTCAGGGAGGTCGCTACAGACACACCCTGAGCACAACGAATCTGACAGCAGCATATAAGCTCAACACGCAGGGAACCGGGTCAGAAGAGGAAAGCGTCCCACGCCTGGGACAAAAACGCCTGGAGCGTTTTTGAACAACGCAACGCGTTGGCCCGGTCACGGGCGCACCTCAGGGATGAGGTGCGTAATTGCGCGGGCCGAGCATGCCATGGATGGCGGTTTTTGCGTCTTTCCGATCTGACCCGGTTCTCTGCGCAGGCACAGTCTTAAAGCAACCTGCAGCAGACACTGGAAGTGAAGTTAGCAGGTCTGCAATGACTACAGCTCAACCACCTCATAGCTATGCGTAATCGTCACACCTTTACCCAGCATGATGGCCACAGAGCAATATTTTTCCGCCGAAAGATCGACGGCGCGTGAGACCGCTTTATCCTGGAGCGCTTTTCCACTCACGATAAAATGCAGGTTGATGTGCGTAAAGATTCGCGGCGCCTCTTCACGACGTTCTGAGGTCAGTTTTACTTCACAATCAGCCACATCGTTGCGGCCTTTTTGCAGAATTGAAACCACGTCAATCGCGCTGCATCCGCCCGCCGCCATCAGCACCATCTCCATTGGGCTGGGCGCTTTATCACCCGAATTGCCATCCATCAGTATCTGATGGCCGGATGAGGATTCTCCGAGGAATGTCAGCCCTTCTACCCATTTCACTCTTGCCTGCATGATTTTTACTCCGGAATACGCTGTTTTGTCGCCAGAGTACGCTTTCACCTGGTAAACAGCAATCCAGAGAAATCCGCCCGTAGCTGAAGCGAGACAACAGAAGACAGTCGGCAAAAGCTGTGCTACAAACAGTGCTGAAAATATTTTTCGTCACCCGATGGCGAAGCCGGGAAGAATGATGCGCACTGCGCCTGATGCGGCCCGAATAATTTCCTGAAAAGGAAACGCTTGAAGCTTTCACCGCCTGACAGGGAAAACTGCCCCCTGTATTTTGGGCACGATTACAACAGAGGATAATAGCGAATGGTTCTCGGCAAACCGCAAACAGACCCTACACTCGAATGGTTCCTGTCCCATTGCCATATTCACAAGTATCCATCCAAAAGTACGCTGATTCATCAAGGTGAAAAAGCAGAAACGCTTTACTACATCGTGAAAGGTTCCGTCGCGGTTCTGATTAAAGATGAAGAAGGCAAAGAGATGATTCTTTCCTACCTGAATCAGGGCGATTTTATTGGTGAGCTTGGCCTGTTCGAAGAAGGTCAGGAGCGCAGCGCCTGGGTACGTGCGAAAAGCGCGTGCGAAGTAGCGGAGATTTCTTACAAGAAATTCCGTCAGCTGATCCAGGTTAACCCCGACATCCTGATGCGACTCTCCTCGCAGATGGCGCGTCGCCTGCAGGTCACGTCTGAAAAAGTGGGTAATCTCGCTTTCCTCGATGTTACCGGACGCATTGCACAGACTCTGCTTAACCTGGCGAAGCAGCCAGATGCCATGACGCATCCCGACGGCATGCAAATTAAAATCACTCGTCAGGAAATTGGCCAGATTGTGGGTTGTTCACGTGAAACCGTGGGCCGTATTCTGAAGATGCTGGAAGATCAGAACCTGATCTCCGCACACGGCAAAACCATCGTCGTTTACGGCACCCGCTAATTCCTGTCATCCACGGCGTGATGGCAACATCACGCCGTTATTGTTTGTGTTGGGCCGATGTGGCGTCGAATCATTTACCATCCTGAAGTTAACTACGCCTTGCGGCAAACGCTGGTGCTCTGTCTGCCGGTGGCGCTGGGCTGGCTGGCTGGCGACCTGCAAAAAGGTCTGCTGTTCTCGTTAGTGCCCGCCTGCTGCAATATCGCCGGTCTTGATACTCCGCATAAACGCTTCTTCAAACGTCTGATTGTAGGCGGCAGCCTGTTTGCCCTCGGCAGTTTTCTGATCCAGTGGCTCACCCTGCATGCGATTCCACTGCCGCTGATCCTCTTCGCTATGCCTTTGCTGCTTGGCGTCACCGGTGAGATCAGCCCGCTGCATGGTCGCCTGCTGCCCGGCACCCTTATTGCCGCCATCTTTACCCTCAGCCTGATTGGCCGCATGCCCATCTATGTCACTCCGCTGCTCTATATCGGCGGCACGCTCTGGTATGGGGTATTTAACTGGTTCTGGTTCTGGCTGTGGAAAGAGCAGCCGATGCGTGAGAGCCTGAGCCTGATCTACCGCGAGCTGGCCAACTACTGCGACGCCAAATATACCCTTCTGACGCAGCTGACCGATCCCGAAAAAGCGCTGCCGCCGCTGCTGGCTCACCAGCAGAAAGTGGTCGATCTGATCAACACCTGTTATCAGCAGATGCACATGCTGTCGGCAAGCCGCGATCACAGCCATAAGCGGCTGACGCGCGCTTTTCAGGTGGCACTCGATCTGCAGGAGCATATCTCGGTCAGCCTGCACCGCCCGGAAGAGGTGCAAAAGCTGGTGGAGCAGAGCCATGCTGAAGCGGTGATCCGCTGGAATGCCAAAACCATCTCGGCCCGACTGCGGGTACTGGCGGATAACATCCTTTATCACCAGTTACCCGACCGCTTTGCGATGGATAAACAGCTCGGCGCGCTGGAGAAAATCGCCCATCAGCACCCCGATAATCCGGTGGGTAACTTCTGTCTTTATCACTTCAACCGCATTGCGCGCGTGCTGCGCACCCAGAAGCCGCTTTACCAGCGCGACCTGATGGCAGACCGCCAGCGCCGCCTGCCGCTGTTACCGGCGCTGCGCAGTTATCTCTCGTTTCGCTCGTCGGCGCTGCGCACGGCGGGTCGCTTTGCGGTGATGCTGATGCTGGGCAGCGCGCTGGCGCTGTTCTTCAACATCCCTAAGCCCTACTGGATCCTGATGACCATTATGTTCGTCAGCCAGAACGGCTACAGCGCTACCCGCGTCCGTATCCAGCACCGGGCGCTGGGCACCTTTGCAGGACTGGTAATTGCGGCTGCCACGCTGCGGCTGGCGGTGCCGGAGTCACTGGTACTGCTGATCATGCTGGCGATCACCTTTATCAGCTATCGCTTTACCCGCCAGTTCTATGGCTGGTCGATGATTGGTTTTACGGTCACGGCGGTTTACTCGCTGCAACTGCTGTCACTGAATGGCGCACAGTTTCTGCTGCCGCGACTGATGGATACGCTGATGGGCTGTCTGATCGCCTTTGGCGGGATGCTGTGGCTGTGGCCGCAGTGGCAGAGCGGCTTACTGCGGCAAAACGCCCACGACGCGCTGGAAACCTATCAGGATGCGCTGCGGCTCTTGCTAGGCGATGAACAGTCGCCAGAGAAACTGGCTTATCAGCGCGTGAAAGTGAATCAGGCACACAACGCGCTGTTTAACTCACTGAATCAGGCGATGCAGGAACCGGCATTCAACTCCCGCTATCTGAGTGATATGCGGCTCTGGGTCACCCACAGTCAGTTTATCGTCGAGCATATCAATGCGATAACGATTCTGGCGCGCGAGCACACGATGCTGACCGCCTCGCTGGCTCAACGCTATCTGCAATCCTGCGAAATTGCGCTGCAGCGGTGTCAGCAGCGGCTGGAATATGATGGTGAAAGCTCACAGGTGAATCTGCTGGATGACCTGGAGAACATCAGTGAAGGACCGATCACGGTGGTGGAACAGCATGTGCGGCGCATTCTCGATCACCTGAGCGTGATGTACACCATTTCATCGCTGGCGTGGAACCAGCGACCGCAACATGGCCGCTGGTTAATCAGACGCTTACGCAAAAACTAAGCTAGCCGTTGAGCACTTTGCCGACGGCGGTGGCGAAGCGGCGCATGCCCTCTTCAATGTCAGCAGGCTCAATGATCAGCGACGGGGCAAAGCGCATCACGTCGGTGCCGGCCACCAGCACCATTACACCCTCAGCGGCAGCAGCATTCAGAATATCGCGCGACCTGCCGGCATGCTGAGGTTTCAGCGCCGCGCCAATCAACAGACCTTTCCCGCGAATGTCACTGAACAGTTCATACTTCGCGTCGATGGCCTGTAGCGCCGTAACAAAGTGCTGGCGACGCATCTCAACGCCCGCCAGCACGTCTGGCGTATTGATGATATCCAGCGCCGTTTCGGCGATGGCGCAGGCCAGCGGATTACCGCCATAGGTGGTGCCATGCACGCCTGGTGCCATAGTCGAAGCGATCTCATTGGTGGTCAGCATGGCGCTCACCGGGAAACCGCCGCCCAGCGCTTTGGCTGAGGTCAGAATATCGGGCTGGACGCCATAATGCTCATAGGCGAACAGTTTGCCGCTACGTCCCATACCGCTCTGCACTTCGTCCAGTACCAGCAGCGCCTGATGCTGATCGCAAAGTGCACGCAGTCCCTGCATAAATTCCTGCGTCGCGGGCATGACGCCGCCCTCACCCTGAATCGGTTCAACCACAATGGCACAGGTGTGATCGTCGATTACCGCTTTCACGGCGTCCAGATCATTGAACGGCACGTGGACAATATCCGCCGGTTTCGGGCCGAATCCATCAGAATATTTTGGCTGGCCGCCGACCGTAACGGTAAACAGCGTCCGGCCATGAAAAGCGTTATGAAACGCGATGATCTTACTTTTGAACGGGCTGTGACGTTTGCAGGCATAGTAACGCGCCAGCTTAAACGCCGCTTCATTGGCTTCGGCACCGGAGTTGGCGAAGAAGACGCGATCGGCAAAGGTCGCCTGAATGAGCTTACTGGCGAGACGCAGTGCCGGTTCGTTGGTAAAGACATTGCTGGTGTGCCACAGCGTTTCGCCCTGGCTTTTCAGTGTTTCCACCAGCGCAGGATGGCAGTGTCCAAGTGCGGTAACGGCAATACCACCCGAGAAGTCGATATACTCTTTGCCCTGCTGATCCCATACGCGACTGCCCTTGCCTTTTACCGGCACAAACTGCGCAGGTGCATAAACAGGCAAAATAACGTTATCGAACGTCTCCCGCGTGACCGCCATTTTTTCCGCTGCCATTAGTGACCCCATTTGAATGATTGTTGTGCAACATTGAAATAATAATCACAAAATATGCATAAAAAATCACTCAAAGGCAACTTATTGCGCAAGGAAATTGCGCAGCAGCTGATGTCCCTGCTCGCTGAGAATGCTTTCGGGATGGAACTGCACGCCTTCCAGCGCCAGGGTTTTATGGCGGAATCCCATAATTTCGTCAGGCTCGCCGTCACGCACCGTCCAGGCCGTCACCTGGAACGCATCGGGCAGGGAATCGCGCTGCACAATCAGCGAGTGGTAGCGGGTCACGGTAAGGGGATTATTGAGATTGCGGAACACGCCCTGGCCGGTGTGCTGAATCGCGGAGGTTTTGCCGTGCATCACCTGACGCGCCCGCACCACCTTCGCGCCATACGCCTGCGCAATTGCCTGATGGCCCAGGCAGACACCCAGCACCGGCACGTTACCGGCGAAATGCCGAATCGCCGCCAGCGAGATGCCCGACTCTGACGGCGTGCAGGGACCAGGAGAGATGACCAGATGGGTCAGCGGTAACGCTGCCATCTGCTCCAGGGTGATGGCATCATTGCGCACCACCTGAACCTGCGCGCCCAGCTCGCAGAAGTATTGATAAAGATTCCAGGTAAAGGAGTCGTAATTGTCGATAAGCAGCAGCATGACGCGTCCAGAATGATAAACCGCGCCGCTATTCTACGCGGTTAAGCCGCCTCACTCACCACTTTCGCAAACACCTGCTCCAGCGGAGTCAGGTCTCCGGCTACACCCGCCTGATTAGCGGCTTTCCAGCTCTCCGCGTCCGTCTCTTCCCACGACAGCAGATAACCGGCATGCAGCGCCAGCTGCTCAAAGAAAATCCGCTGCGCCCGGCCATTTCCATGACGGAAAGGATGCAGCATATTGATTTCGCAGTAGTAATGAGCGATGCGCTGAATAAATTCGTCACGCGGCAACTCAGCCAGGCCTTTCTCCTCTTCCAGCGCGGCCATCAGCGCGTTACCTTCCTTTTCGATATATTCAAAATGGCAGAACGGCGTCTCATCACGCCAGATATCAATGGTGCGCAGTTCGCCAGCCCAGCTGTAAATGTCCTGGAACAGCGTGCGGTGGATCTGGCGCAGGTAAGGCAATCCGGGATTACGCGGCCCCAGTTCCAGCGTGGCGGCACGCGCTGCACTGAAGCTCAGCTCCGCCTTGCGCAGTTGCGCGGCGTCATGAATGTCGGCCAGATTTTTCAGCACCGTGTCATGCTGCCACAGGTAAGTATCCTGGGTCACAGCGGTATTAGAGTCCATATTGCCTCCTCAGTGACGCCAGGCGTGCAGCCGCATCTTCACTGTTCAGGCTGGTTTCATTCGGCGCAAAGCCTTCCAGCTTACAGCTGGCCTGATAGCTGGCGCTACGCCGCTGTTGCCACAGAGTGACCTTCTGTTTTTCGGTGAGTTTGTTCGCCATACCGCCTCCTGCTCAGGTTTTTGCCCTAAGTATAAGAGCAAATTCTGGCTTTGCCGGAAGCGGCAGGCGGTCGCCATCCGCAGATGGCGACAAAAAGCGTTAAGGCAGGACTTTGGCGGAGAGGATAACTACCGGTTTGGACGGCACATTCTGGTACGGACCCACATCTTTGGTCGGAACCTGAGAAATTTTTTCAACCACATCCTGACCTTTCACAATCTTACCAAATACGGCATAGCCGAAATCGCGCTGGCCGTGGTCGAGGAAGGCATTATCCGCAACGTTGAGGAAGAACTGGCTGGTGGCACTGTCTTTATCGGCAGTACGCGCCATAGAGATGGTACCGCGCAGGTTACGCAGTCCATTGTCCGCTTCGTTTTTAATTGGCGCGTTGGTCTGCTTCTGCTGCATATCCGTGGTGAAGCCACCACCCTGCACCATGAAGCCCGGGATCACGCGATGAAAAATGGTGTTGTTGTAAAAACCGTTGTTGACGTAATCAACAAAGTTTTTCACAGAAACCGGCGCTTTCTGGTTATTCAGTTCGAGTTCGATATTGCCGGCGGAGGTGGTGAGCAGAACGTGGGTGTCACCTTTTGCGGCCAGCGCCTGGGCGGAAACGGAAGAGAGCGCTAACAGGGTGATGGCCGCTGTTAAAGTACGTTTAAACATGAAAGATTCCTTACCTGGGAGAGCGGGCACAAAAACGTGATTGATTGTAAAGAGACTCTATTCCATGAGCCAGCGTTTTACCTATATTTACGCTGTTGCGGCAAAAGCGCTGAGCAAACGTTAAACAACCGTAATTGCGTGATTAAAATCACACAACACATGAAATATGGATCTGTAGTTTCACTGCTTGTTTATTAAGATCACAGTTCCGTTTACACTTTCTGACACTTTTTGGCACCCGGTTCTCAACAGGTTCAGAACATGACAAACCGTAATCGTATTGGCCTTACCTGGATAAGCTTCTTCTCCTACGCGCTGACCGGCGCGCTGGTGATCGTTACCGGCATGGTAATGGGCGATATCGCAAAAGATTTCCAGATCCCTATCTCCAGCATGAGTAACACCTTCACCTTCCTCAACAGCGGCATCCTGGCGGCGGTCTTCCTGAACGCCTGGCTGATGGTGATTGTGCCACTGAAGCGCCAGCTGATTTTCGGCTTCGTCCTGATGGTGCTGGCGATAATCGGGCTGATGACCAGCCGCGATCTGACCATCTTCTCGCTCTGTATGTTTGTGCTGGGCGTGGTCAGCGGCATCACCATGTCGATCGGCACCTTCCTGATCACTCACATGTATGAAGGCCGTCAGCGTGGTTCACGTCTGCTGTTTACCGACTCCTTCTTCAGCATGGCGGGCACGCTGTTTCCGGTGCTGGCAGGCATTCTGCTGGCGCGTCAGCTGCCGTGGTACTGGGTCTACGTCTGCATTGGCGTTATCTACGTCGCCATCTTCGTCATGACGCTGTTTGTGGAGTTCCCGGTGCTGCGTAAGCCTGAGAACAGCCCGACCGTTGAGAAAGAGAAATGGGGTGTGGGCGTGCTGCTACTGGCTGTCGCGGCACTCTGCTACATCCTGGGCCAGCTCGGTTTTATCTCCTGGGTGCCGGAATATGCCACCAAAGTTATGGGCATGAACATCAATGACGCCGGACAACTGGTGGGCAGCTTCTGGACGGCATATATGGTCGGTATGTGGGCCTTCAGCTTCCTGCTGCGCTTCTTCGATCTGCAACGCATTCTGATGGTGCTGGCGGGTCTGGCTACGATACTGATGTACTGGTTCGTCAGCAGCAGCGATGCCGGCATGCTGAAATGGATCATCATGATTCTGGGCTTCAGCTCAAGTGCTATCTATACCACCATCATCACTCTCGGCTCGCTCCAGACCAAAGTGGCGTCACCGAAGCTGGTGAACTTCATTCTGACCTGCGGCACCGTCGGCACCATGCTGACCTTTGTGGTCACGGCGCCTATCGTTGAGAAAAGTGGTGTGCATACCGCACTGGCGACGGCGAATGCGCTTTACGCCGTGGTATTTGTGATGTGTGCCCTGCTCGGCTTTGTCAGCCGTCATCGTACTCACGGTCACGTCACGCATTAATCCTTCAGGGCGGCGAGCGATCGCCGCCCTGCTCATTAACGTCGGAAATCTACGCGCTCCCGTTCCCGCCAGTAAATCTCACTTTCTGCAGGCTTCGTCTCCGCCACCACCACGCCACGACGCACTGAATAGCGCACCGGGACCTGCCTTCTTACCGCATCAAAACCGCTCTCTGCTGGCAATATAATCAGACTGGCCTCGTTGCCGCTCTGAATGCCATAGCCTGCAAGCTGCATCGTTTTCGCGCTGTTATGCGTAATCAGATCCAGACCCGCATCAATCTGCTCATAGCCCATCAGCTGACAGACATGTAATCCCATATGCAGCACCTGCAGCATGTTGGCGGTGCCCAGCGGATACCAGGGATCAAACACATCGTCATGGCCAAAGCAGACGTTGATCTCTGCCTCCAGCATCTCTTTTACCCGCGTAATGCCGCGCCGCTTAGGATAGGTGTCGAAGCGGCCCTGCAGGTGAATATTAACCAGCGGATTGGCGACAAAGTTAATGCCCGACAGCTTCAGCAGCCGGAACAGCCGTGAGGCGTACGCGCCATTGTAAGAGTGCATCGCGGTGGTATGACTGGCCGTCACGCGTGCGCCGTTGCCGTCGCGATGTGCCAGCGCCGCCACGGTTTCCACAAAGCGCGACTGTTCATCATCGATCTCATCGCAGTGAACATCGATCAGCCGATCATAGCGGTCAGCTAGCGCAAAGGTTTTATGCAGCGACTCGACGCCATATTCGCGGGTGAATTCGTAGTGCGGAATCGCGCCAACGACATCCGCGCCCAGCCGCAGGGCCTCCTCCAGCAACGCTTCGCCGTTAGGATAAGAGAGAATGCCCTCCTGGGGAAACGCCACAATCTGGATGGTGATCCAGGGTGCCATCTCCGCTTTCACTTCCAGCATCGCTTTCAGCGCCGTCAGTGAGGGGTCAGACACGTCAACATGGGTGCGGACAAACTGAATGCCGTTGGCGATCTGCCACTTCAGCGTCTGCAACGCCCGCTGTTTGACATCTTCATGGCTGAGCAGCGCCTTTCGCTCGGCCCAGCGCTCAATTCCTTCAAACAGCGTGCCGGACTGATTCCATGCCGGTTCACCCGCCGTCTGGGTGGTATCCAGATGAATATGCGGCTCAATGAAGGGCGCGCAGGCTAAGCCGCCCTCGCCGTCCAGCGATTGCTCCACCGGAGAAGGCTGCTGCGGCTGGGCTGAAATCCGGGCTATTTTTCCGTCGGCGATTTCGATTTGCCACAATCCTTCCCGCCAGGGTAAACGCACGTTATTGATCCACTTAGGTGACAGCATGGCTGATTCCTTATCCGAAAAACCCGTGTGGTTAAAACTAACACGATTCATACCACCCGTGGCAATGCAGGATATTCAGCAGGTTAGCCGCGCCAGATAAACCTAATTAAAATCAACTATATAACTCTTAATGGGTATATGGCGTTGTGGTTGATGCATATCAATAAGCGTCAGAAAGGGCGCGCTATTGTAGCCGCAGATATCGCAAATTTGAGGCAAAAATGAGCAAGCACAATGTCGTCGTTATCGGTAACGGCATGGTCGGCCACCGCTTCATAGAAGAGTTACTTGAGAAAGCGGAACCCGACCAGTTTTCGCTGACCGTCTTTTGTGAAGAACCCCGCGTCGCCTACGACCGTGTCCACCTGTCCGCTTACTTCTCCCATCACACCGCCGAAGAGCTGTCGCTGGTTCGTGAAGGCTATTACGACACACATCAGGTCAATCTGCTGCTGGGCGAGCGCGCCATCACCATTAACCGTGATGAGAAGCTCATCCACTCCAGCACCGGGCGAGCCGTTCACTATGACACGCTGATTTTTGCCACCGGCTCTTATCCGTGGATCCCGCCGATTAAGGGTGCCGAAGGCAGCGACTGCTTTGTCTACCGCACCATCGAAGATCTCAATGCCATTGAAGCCTGCTCGCGCCGCAGCAAACGCGGTGCGGTGATTGGCGGCGGCCTGCTGGGACTGGAAGCCGCGGGCGCGCTGAAAAATCTGGGTATTGAAACCCACGTTATTGAATTTGCGCCGGTACTGATGGCAGAACAGCTCGATCAGCAAGGCGGGGAACAGCTGCGTCGCAAGATTGAACAGATGGGCGTGCGGGTCCACACCAGCAAAAACACCCAGCAGATAGTGCATCATGAGCACGGCGGTAAAACGCTGCAGTTCGCCGACGGCAGTGCGCTGGAAGTCGATTTCATTGTCTTCTCCACCGGCATCCGCCCGCAGGACAAACTGGCAAAACAGTGTGGATTAACTCTGGGTCCGCGCGGCGGCATCGCCATTGATGACCAGTGCCGCACCAGCGATCCCGCCATTTACGCCATCGGTGAGTGCGCCGCCTGGCAGAATCGCGTCTATGGCCTTGTGGCGCCGGGTTACAAAATGGCGCAGGTCGCCAGCGACCAGCTGCTGGGCCGCGATAATGCGTTTACCGGCGCGGACATGAGCGCCAAACTCAAGCTGCTGGGTGTCGATGTCGGTGGCATTGGCGATGCGCGCGGCACCACGCCAGGCGCACGCAGCGTGGTCTGGCTGGATGAAAGCAAATCGGTCTACAAACGCCTGATTATCAGCGAAGATCAGAAAACCCTGCTGGGTGCGGTGCTGGTGGGCGACACCAGCGACTATGGCAACCTGCTGCAGCTGGTGCTGAATGGTATTCCACTGCCGGATAACCCTGAAGCGCTGATTCTGCCAGCGGGCAGCGGAGATAAACCGGCCATCGGCGTCGATTCCCTGCCTGACAGCGCGCAAATCTGCTCCTGCTTCGACGTCAGCAAAGGCGACATCATCAAAGCGGTTCAGGGTGGCTGTCACACCGTGGCCGCGCTGAAAAGCAGCACCCGAGCCGGTACCGGCTGCGGCGGCTGTATCCCCCTGATCATCCAGGTACTGAACAGTGAACTCAGTCGTCAGGGTATCGAGGTCAATAATCACCTTTGTGCCCACTTCGCCTGGTCACGTCAGGAGTTGTATCACCTGATTCAGGTTGAAGAGATCAAAACCTTTGATGAACTGCTGGCCCGCTATGGTCAGGGTTACGGCTGTGAAATATGCAAGCCTGCGGTGGGCTCCCTGCTCGCCTCCTGCTGGAATGAGTATGTGCTCAAGCCGCAGCACGCGCCGTTACAGGACAGCAACGACCTCTATCTGGGTAATATTCAGAAAGATGGCACCTATTCGGTCATCCCGCGCTCGCCCGGCGGTGAAATTACACCACAGGGACTGAAAGTGATTGGCGAGATCGCCGAACGCTACCAGCTCTACACCAAAATCACGGGCTCGCAGCGCATCGGCTTGTTTGGCGCGCAGAAAGACGATCTGCCCGCTATCTGGTCACAGCTGAGCGAGGCCGGATTTGAAACCGGTCAGGCCTATGCTAAAGCGCTGCGTATGGCGAAAACCTGCGTCGGCAGCGCGTGGTGCCGTTACGGCGTGGGCGACAGCCTCGGCTTCGGCGTCATGCTCGAGAACCGCTATAAAGGCATCCGTACACCGCACAAGATGAAGTTTGGTGTCTCTGGCTGCACCCGTGAATGCGCAGAGGCCCAGGGCAAAGATGTCGGCATTATCGCCACCGAAAAAGGCTGGAACCTCTACGTCTGCGGCAACGGCGGCATGAAACCGCGTCATGGCGACCTGCTGGCGGCAGATCTCGATCAGCAGACGCTGGTCAGCTATCTTGACCGCTTCATGATGTTCTATATCCGCACCGCCGATCGCCTGCAGCGCACCTCGCTGTGGCTCGAGAGTCTGGAAGGTGGCATCGACTATCTGCGTAGCGTGATCGTGGATGACAAACTCGGCCTTAACAGCCAGATGGAACAGCAGCTCGCCGCGCTGCGTGCCAGCGTTCGCTGTGAATGGCAGGCGACGCTGGAAGATGAGAGCCAGCTGACGCGCTTTGCCCACTTTATCAACTCGCCGCAACGCGATCCTGCTGTGCAGCGGGTGGCAGAGCGCGATCAGCATCGCCCGGCGCGCCCCGAAGAACGTATTGCCGTGACCCTGATTGAGGAAACCGAATCATGAGCCAGTGGAATCCGGTGTGCCCGCTGACGCAGATCCTGCCCGCCACGGGCGTCTGCGCGCTGGTCAAAGGCCAGCAGGTGGCTATTTTCCGCCCGCGCGACGATGAGCAGCTCTATGCCATCAGCAATATCGACCCGTTTGCCGATGCCAGCGTGCTGTCACGCGGCATTATCGCCGAACATCAGGATGCGCTGTGGGTGGCCAGCCCGCTGAAAAAGCAGCATTTCCGCCTCAGCGATGGCTACTGCATGGAGGATGAAACGCGCTCCGTGGCGGCCTGGCCGGTGCGGGTCAATGCCGGACAGGTTGAAGTCTGCCTGTAACGCCTGTTAACAGCCCGCCTTAGCGGGCTTTTTTAAGGACCTCTGATGGACTACTTCCCCTTGTTCTGCCGCCTGCAGGGCCGACGCTGTCTGCTGGTCGGCGCGGGTGACGTGGCGGAGCGAAAAGCGCGCCTGCTGCTGGAGGCCGGTGCCGATCTTTGGGTCGGAGCCCCCGATTTCTCCCCTGCCTTCCTGCAATGGGCGCAGCAGAAAGCCGTCACGCTGCTACCAGGGCATTTCGATCCCG
Source organism: Pantoea sp. SM3640 (assembly GCF_015654165.1). Lineage (NCBI taxonomy): Bacteria > Pseudomonadati > Pseudomonadota > Gammaproteobacteria > Enterobacterales > Erwiniaceae > Pantoea > Pantoea sp. SM3640. Next base: position 222,280 of record NZ_CP064872.1, on the reverse strand, counting down.
CGTGGCTGACCGGCTGCTGGCTGGTGGTCGCCGCCACCAGTGATAACGAGGTCAATCAGCAGGTGGCTGACACAGCTGAAAAACAGCAGATCTTCTGCAATCTGGTGGATGCGCCGCAGCAGGCCAGCGCCATTATGCCGTCGATCATTGACCGCTCACCGCTGATGGTCGCCGTCTCTTCCGGTGGACGCGCGCCGGTGCTGGCGCGGCTGCTGCGGGAGAAACTGGAGGCGATGCTGCCGCAGCATCTGGGTCAGCTGGCGCAGCGGGCGGGCGGCCTGCGCGATCGGGTGAAAAAGCAGTTCGGCTCCCTCAATGTCCGACGCCACTTCTGGGAGCGCTTTTTTAACAGCGAACGGCTGGCCCAGACGCTGGCTAACGGCGACGGTGAACGCGCGGATCAGATTACCGACGCACTTTTTAGCGCAGACCTTCCGCAACAGGGTGAAGTAGCGCTGGTCGGTGCCGGTCCGGGCGATGCCGGATTGCTCACACTCAAAGGCCTGCAGCTGATCCAGCAGGCAGACGTCATCGTCTATGACCGGCTGGTCTCCAATGAAATCCTGAATCTGGTGCGCCGCGATGCCGAACGCATCTTTGTCGGTAAACGCGCCGGACATCACTGCGTGCCGCAGGATGCGATCAACCAGTTGCTCTGCGAACAGGCGCAGTGCGGCAAACGTGTGGTGCGGCTGAAAGGCGGCGATCCCTTTATCTTTGGTCGCGGCGGTGAAGAGCTGGAAGCGCTGGCACAGCTGAAGATTCCGTTCAGCGTGGTGCCGGGCATCACCGCGGCATCAGGCTGTGCGGCCTACAGTGGCATTCCCCTGACCCATCGCGATCATGCGCAGAGCGTCAGGCTGGTAACCGGGCATCTGCAGAAATCCGGTACGCTCGCCTGGCAGACGCTGGCGGCAGAACAGCAGACGCTGGTGTTTTATATGGGGCTGGGCCAGGCCGGAGAAATTCAGCAGCAGCTGATAAAACATGGGATGCGCAGCGATATGCCGGTGGCGCTGGTGGAAAACGGCACCAGCACGCGTCAGCGCGTGGTCACCGGGACACTGAACGAACTGGAAGCGTTAGCCGGTCAGGTGAGCAGCCCCAGCCTGATGATTATTGGCAGCGTGGTGAGTCTGCGCGACAGCCTGCGCTGGTTCTGAATGGGCAAATAAAAACGGCGGGCACAATGCCCGCCGTTTTTTATCCGCTCAGCCATTACGGCATCGCGACAAAGCCTACCGCTTCGTAAACCTTCTTCAGCGTTTCCTGCGCCTGTGCGCGTGCTTTCGCCGCGCCATCACGCATTACCTGCTCCAGCAGCGCTTCATCGTTACGGAAGCTGTGATAACGCTCCTGCAGCTCAGAGAGCATGCCCGATACCGCATCGGCTACTGCGCCTTTCAGGTGGCCATACATCTTGCCTTCGAACTCCTGCTCCAGCTCGGCGATGGTTTTACCGGTCACGCCCGACAGAATATCCAGCAGGTTAGAGACGCCCGCTTTCTCTTTGATGTCGTAGCGCACCACTGGCGGCTCTTCAGAATCGGTAACGGCGCGTTTGATCTTCTTCACAACCGCTTTCGGATCTTCCAGCAGGCCGATCACGTTGTTGCGGTTGTCATCAGACTTGGACATCTTTTTGGTCGGTTCCAGCAGCGACATCACGCGCGCGCCAGACTTCGGAATGAACGGCTCTGGTACCCGGAAAATATCGCCATAGATCGCATTGAAGCGATGCGCAATATCGCGGCTCAGCTCCAGGTGCTGCTTCTGATCTTCACCGACCGGCACCTGATTGGTCTGATAGAGCAGAATATCCGCCGCCATCAGCACCGGGTAGTCGAACAGACCGGCATTGATGTTCTCTTCGTAACGCGCTGATTTGTCCTTGAACTGCGTCATACGGCTCAGTTCACCGAAATAGGCGTAGCAGTTCAGGATCCAGCTCAGCTGCGTGTGCTCTGGCACATGCGACTGAACAAAGATGGTGCTTTTTTGCGGGTCGATACCACAGGCCAGATAGAGCGCCAGCGTATCCAGCGTCGCTTTACGCAGTGCAGCAGGATCCTGACGCACGGTGATCGCGTGCAGATCAACAATGCAGTAAATGCAGTGGAAATCATCCTGCATCTGCACCCACTGACGCAGCGCTCCCATATAGTTGCCAATGGTCAGTTCGCCGGACGGCTGTGCGCCGCTGAAAACGATGGGTTTCATACTTAAGTCCTGATATTTACAGCCCCAGTGTGGGCAAAAGTTCGTCGAAAGAGTCGAGGGTTAAATCGGGCTGGCTGGTGGCAATCGGCTCGCCATAGTTATAGCCAAAGGTCATACCGACATTAGGTACGCCTGCCGCCTGCGCCGCCTGGATATCATTGCGAGAGTCGCCAACAAACAGCAACTCGTTCGGCAGTACGCCGAAGGTGCCCAGCACCATGAAGATCGCTGCAGGGTGCGGTTTTTTAACCGGCACATCATCGCCACCGATAATCAGCGAAAACGCATCGGCAATGCCAAGCGATTCAAGCAGCGGTGCCACAAACGGCGTCGGCTTGTTGGTCACAATCGCCATCGGCAGCCCGGAAGCTTTTAAGGCATCCAGCGTCTGCTTCACCTGTGGGAACAGCGTGCTGCCCGCATCCACGGTGTCGGCGTAGTGGCGGTCAAACAGCGCGCGTGCATCGCGCTGCTCTTCCGGCTGCGGCTCACGGCCCAGCGCGAAGGTCAGCGCACGGGCCATCATGATATCGGCACCGTTGCCAATCCAGGTTGAGACACGCTCAAGGCCCGCCTGCGGCAGACGAAGATCCTTCAGCGTGCGGTCGATCGCATCGGCAAGGCCTGGCGCGCTATCCACCAGCGTGCCATCGAGATCAAACGCCAGCGCACGAATATCAGTGAAATGAGCCATTGGCTTTCTCCAGTTCGTTGCGCATATCGTCGATCACTTTTTTATAGTCAGGATGACCAAATATGGCAGAACCCGCGACAAACATATCTGCACCGGCAGCCGCAATCTCGCGGATATTGTCGATCTTCACGCCGCCATCCACTTCAAGACGAATGTTGTAGCCGCTCTGATCGATACGTCTGCGCGCTTCACGCAGTTTATCCAGGGTGCCGGGAATAAATGACTGACCGCCAAAACCTGGGTTCACGGACATCAGCAGAATGATATCCAGCTTATCCATGACGTAATCGAGGTAGCTCAGCGGGGTCGCCGGATTAAACACCATACCCGCTTTACAGCCGTGCTCTTTGATCAGTTGCAGGGTGCGGTCAACGTGCTCGCTGGCTTCCGGATGAAAGGTAATATAGGTGGCACCGGCTTTGGCAAACTCCGGGATCAGCGCATCGACCGGTTTTACCATCAGATGCACATCGATGGGGGCAGTGATGCCATAGTCGCGCAGTGCTTTCAGCACCATCGGACCCATGGTCAGATTAGGGACGTAGTGGTTGTCCATTACGTCGAAGTGAACCACGTCACCTCCGGCCGCCAGCGCTTTGGCTGTGTCTTCGCCCAGGCGGGCAAAATCCGCCGACAGGATTGAAGGGGCCAGCAAATATTGTTTCATCCGATTCTCCCACTGTTGTGCGCCAGCACTCAGGCTGGCGTAATGCGTTGGTCGCGGACGAAACAGACTAGCGATAAAGTGCCAGCAGTTCGTCGACCTTGGTGCGACCGGCTATGCTCCGGCTGATAGATCGCCGTGCTTTGACCACATGTAACACTGCATCCTGATACCATAAACGCGTCAGTGCAGTGTCGTGGTTAGAAATCAGTACCGGAATCCGGTGCTCCGACGCAGCCAGCTGTGCCGCTAACGCCGCCAGATTCTCCTGCTCACGCAGGCTGAAGCTGTTGGTATGATAAGCCGTAAAATTGGCCGTGGCCGACAGCGGTGCATAAGGCGGATCGCAATAGACCACCGAGCCTTTACCAGCACTGGTCAGGGTAACATCGTACGATTCACAGACAAACGTCGCTTTTTGCGCGCGCTCGGCAAACCATAACAGTTCGGCTTCCGGAAAGTAGGGTTTGCGATAGCGGCCAAACGGCACGTTGAACTCACCACGCAGGTTATAGCGGCAGAGGCCGTTGTAACAGTGACGGTTCAGATAGAGGAACAGCAGCGCACGCTGGTAGGCGTCGGTGCTGGTATTAAATTCGGTGCGGCGCTGGTAATAACAGATTTCGTTGTTACCTTCCGGCGTAAACAGCAGCTGCGCGTCACGGATGAAATCCGCAGTACGCGTTTTGACAATGTTGTAGAGATTAATCAGGTCGCTGTTGATATCAGCCAGATGGTAGCGATCAAATTCCGTGTTCAGAAACACCGAACCCGCGCCAACAAATGGCTCGACCAGACAGTCGCCTTGCGGCAGATGACGATGGATCTCTTCTACTAAGGGAAATTTTCCCCCTGCCCATTTCAGGAAAGCGCGATTTTTTTTCATGCTGTCGTGGTTATAACATCTTATTGTGAGGCTGTGGCTGGACCGACAGCAGATCTGCGCTTAAAACGGGGCCAGAGCCTGGCCCCACATCCGCTATTGGCTGGCTTCTTTCTTCACCTGGCTGACGGGTTTTACCCACGGGTTCTTCGCACGCACGTCTGCAGGCAGCGATGCTACAGCGCGTTTGGCATCGGCCGGTGTGGCATAGGAGCCACTCACCAGCACGTACCACGACTGACCGTTACGGGTGGTTTTGTAGACGTGATATCCACTCAGATTTTGTTGCTTAGCCCAGGCATTCAGGCTTTCCGGCTTCGATGCACCGCTCAGCTGCAGAGTGTAGCTGCCACCTGGCAGTGATTTGCTGGCTGAACTGCTGCCCGCAGCCGTGGTAGCTGGCGCAGAACTCACTGGCGTACGCGCTGGCGTGGTGTGCGTTTTGCTGTCACGGGTTACAGGCTTCGATGCTGTTTTATGCGATGAATCGTGCGCCGGACGAGCAGCGGTATTGGATTTGTTCGGTGTCTGACGGACTGAAGGTGCCGTAACAGGATTAGCAGCCGTTCCGGCATTGCCGCTGACCGTTGCTGGCGCCATTGGCAGTGAACTGCCGCCCTGCGTGCCCATCGCGGCACTGTCAACCTGCTGCTGCTGATTAGTCAGCGCGCTATTCAGATCGCCCGGCAGCGTGACACGCTGCTGATTCGCGGGCGCATCAACCGGGGCGGCCTGGGTAGGCGTTGAAGCCACAGGCGGCATCGAAATGTCGCGCTGCGGATTAGAGGCAGCATCACCGCTGGTCGCCGCGTTATTTTCGCTGGTGGCAGGGGTAGTCTGCGCACCTGACGGAGGCGTCTGAGCGCCGGACATGGAAGAGGAGCCGCCCAGGTCAATGTTCTTCTCGCTGCCCGAACCGCCATTGGTGGCAGGGGTTGTTCCCGCCGTGGCCGGTTTTTTCTCATCCGGGCCATTCAGCGCCGAACCAATCCCCAGTACCAGTAACAGCAGAACCAGGATCCCGACGCCCATCATGATACGCTGGCGCGAAACCGGTGTTTTGGCCGCAGTAGAGGACTTACGAGGGCGCGAGGGACGGCGGTCGCTGGCGTCAGGCTTTAACTCGTCTTCCGGTTTAAACTCATCCATTTTGGCTCCTCCGTAAAGCGGCATTCCGCACTGCGCACCCTGCGCGCCGCGTCACCACTCAACTGCTTAATCTCAGGGTTGCTGACAATCGTTAATTGCAGCCAGCACCATATCATGTGCCACGCCACCACGCACTTCAGAGCGGCCAATCGACAGCGGGAGTATCAGCCGCAGTTCGCCCGCCAGAACTTTTTTATCGCGCATCATGTGCGGCAGATACATCTCTGCACTCATTGCCTGCGGCCCATGCACCGGTAAACCGGCACGCCTGAACAGGGCAATAATGCGGTCGGTCTCTTCCGCCCGGAACTGTCCCAGACGTTCAGCCGTGCGTGCTGCCATTACCATGCCCGCCGCAATTGCTTCACCGTGCAGCCAGTTGCCGTAGCCCATGTGTGCTTCGATCGCATGACCAAAAGTATGGCCCAGATTAAGCAACGCCCGCTGACCGTTTTCACGCTCATCGGCCGCCACGACGTCAGCCTTCAGTTCACAACAGCGACGAATGCAGTACGCCAGCGCCTGTTCATCCAGCGCCAGCAGAGCATCAAGATTCTGCTCCAGCCACTGGAAAAACGCACCGTCAAGGATAATGCCGTACTTAATGACTTCCGCTAAGCCAGACGCCAGCTCACGCGCAGGCAGCGTCTTCAGACAGGCCGTATCAATCACCACTGACGCGGGTTGATAAAACGCGCCGATCATGTTTTTGCCCAGCGGATGGTTAACGGCCGTTTTGCCGCCAACTGAAGAATCAACCTGCGACAGTAAGGTGGTCGGTACCTGGATAAAGCGTACGCCACGCTGATAACTGGCCGCAGCAAAACCGGTAAGATCGCCAATGACGCCGCCGCCTAAGGCGACAAGCGTCGTATCACGACCGTGCGGCTTTTGCAGGAGCGCGGTAAAGACCTGATCCATCACGGCCAGCGTCTTATGTTGCTCGCCGTCGGGTAAGATCACCTGATCCACTTTTACACCTGCCGCTGTCAGCCGCGCTGTCAGCTGGTCAAGATAGAGCGGAGCCAGCGTCTGGTTTGTCACCACCATGGCGTTTTCGCCCGCGGTCAGCGGCCAAAAAGAAGCCGGATCGTTAAACAGTCCGGCGGCGATAGTGATGGGGTAACTGCGTTCCCCCAGTGAGACGGTGATCTTCTCCATGATGCCCGATACCTGTTAAAAAGCCTTCGAACGTTGGATCAACTTTTTTCCAACATGTGGATAATCTGATTCGCCACCACTTTTGCACTCTGATCATCTGTGCGAATGGTGACATCGGCGATCTCTTCGTAGAGCGGGTTGCGTTCGCCAGCCAGCGCTTCAAGCACTTCGCGCGGCGGTGAATCCACCTGCAGCAACGGACGTTTTTTGTCACGTTGGGTGCGCGCCAGTTGCTTCTCGATGGTGGTTTCAAGATAAACCACAACACCGCGGGCGGAGAGACGATTACGCGTTTCCCGGGATTTGACGGAACCACCGCCTGTCGCCAGGACGATGCCTTGCTTCTCGGTCAGTTCGTTAATGATTTTTTCTTCGCGATCGCGAAAGCCAGCTTCGCCTTCGACATCAAAAACCCAGCCCACATCCGCTCCGGTGCGTCGCTCAATTTCCTGATCGGAATCGAAGAACTCCATGTTGAGTTGCTGAGCCAACTGACGGCCAATAGTGCTTTTGCCGGCACCCATCGGCCCAACCAGAAAGATATTGCGTTTCTCTGCCATTTTGTCGGTATTACTAAGAATTCGTTAATGATACCCCGCGTTCAGCATTTGCTGGCGGGACAGGAACTGAGACCTCATGAGCGTTAGCAAGAGTCAGATGAAAAATTATCTCAACACTCAAGGCTGTTTGGCAACCGATTATATTGCCTTCAGCACATCCATTTCTGAATTGGCCTGTGTTCGCGAAACTGTAACGCGCCAGCGCTGCGTCTTTACAACGCTGCTTACAGAGGAGTTTTCTGATCTGTTTGCCGGGATTTACCCTGCATAGACGGTTACACCGTATTGAAAATCGCTAAACCTTGTAAGCTAATTCCTCTCCTGCGTCAACGCAGATGGCCTTAAGGGACGCATTTTCCGTTTTATCCAGCCGTAAGCGCTGCTTCCCTGACCAATCGCGGCGTTATGAAGATCACCAGCTCTCTTTTTTTGCGCTGCTCCGATTGCTGACGAAACAACCCGCCAATCAGCGGCACATTTCCCAGCAGTGGCACTTTATTCTCTCCGTGACTGCGCTGCTGCTGAAAGATACCCCCTAACGCCAGTGTTTGCCCGTCACTGACCGTGACCTGCGTCTCAATTTCCTGTTTATCGATGGATAATATGTCACTGTCGCCGGTTCTGATGCTGCGACCCGGCATGTTCTGACTGATATGGATCTTCAGCTGGATGCGGCCATTCCCGGAAATCGTCGGTGTCACCTCCATGCCCAGCACCGCTTCTTTGAACTCGATACTGGTGGCACCGCTGTTTCCCGCCGACACTTCATAAGGTATCTCCGTGCCCTGCTTAATCGACGCGGTCTGCTGATGTGAGGTAAAGAGACGCGGACTGGCGATGATTTCAATCTGGTTCTCCTGCTCCAGCGCACTTAATTCCAGATCCAGCAGCTGACCGCCGATGCGCGCCAGCGCCATACCCACGCTGATGCCGGGTGAACTCACCGCCAGCGGAATATCCAGCCGGGGATGATGCAGGATGTCTGTCACGGCGGCGTCACCGGCCTGCAATCCCCACTTCACGCCCAGCTCCTGCAGATGCTCTTCGCTGATGGTGACGATATGCGCCGATAGCTCGATTTGCTCCAGTGGCAGGTCCAGCGCCCGTATCCAGCGTTCCGTCTCTTTCAACGCTGCCGCCGTATCGCGCAGTAACAGGGCGTTGGTGCGTTTGTCGACCGTCACGCTTCCGCGCGGTGTCATCAGCGACTGCCGTTCAGTCAGCAGGCTGGCATGCACCTCGCTGGCGCTGGCATAGCGCAATATCACAGCGCGCTGCTGCAAAGGCATCTGCTGCAACTTTTCCTGCTGCTCCGCTTCCCGTGCCTGCTGCTGAGCCTGCTGCCAGCTCTCCGGATAGACCAGCAGCACATTATCCTGTTCTATCAGCGTCAGCTTTGCCATGCGCGCTACCAGGTCCAGCGCCTGATGCCACGGCAGGTTATCAAGCCGCAGCGATAACGACCCTTCCACCTCTGGCGCTATCATCAGGTTGATCTGCTGATAGTCAGCCAGCGCCTGTAAAATGCGCGCTACCGGCGCGTTATCAAATGTCAGGCTGAGAGGCTCCTCATCAGCGGCGTAAACCGGCAGCAGGCAGCTTAAGAGCAGCAGCAGAGTAGCTATCCTTTTCATGCGAACGTCCTTTTAAGTAAAACGAAGTCTGTTGTGCAGTGCAGCTATTCGGTACCGCTAAGGAGAGGCTGCGGCGGGTCATATCAGCGAGTTGCCAGGGCGACAGGGGAAATGGCTTGCCTGTGCGGACTGCGACGCTCTCACCCTGCGGGTTTAGCAGCCAGGCATGAAAATCCGTCTCACGGCCAATGATCCCCTGCAGACGCCAGCCGGTAAGCGGCTCCACGAGCGCCTCACAAATCGAACCGGCAACAGGCCGGAACGGATCACGTGCCAGCACACCGCCACAGCACAGCAGTAAAATCAGCAGGCTATTGCGCATCGTCGGGCTCCAGCCAGAGTTGAGCCACCAGATACTGCGGCTGCGCCAGCAGCTGGAAATGCACCGGAAACGTCAGGGAAGCATCGGCAAGCTCGGCAAAAAGTGACTGAAACGCCGGCCACTGCAGATGCAGGGTCAGCGTGCGTGAAGGATAATCCGGCTGCCACTCTTCCAGCTGATGACGCCGTGCCGCCAGCATCGCTTCCACTGCCCGGCCCGATGCACCCGGTGCAGATCTGGCGGTCTGCATCGACTGCAGCTGCGCCTGCAACTGCGCTATATCCGGGTTCTGGCCCCACTGCCGCCGCCGCTGTTCCAGGGTACGGTTCAACTGCAACAGTTTCTGCTGTTCAGCGATCAGCGTCTGCTGCTGTGGCCGCAACCAGAAAACCCATGAGATCAGTAACAGGCTGGCTGAGACGGCAGCGAGCATGCCGTAACGCGGAAGTGCAGCCATCTGCCACCAGCGATCCCACCACTCATTCATCAGTCACCTCCTTCACCTCTGCCCGCAGTGAAAAGCGATAATGACTATCAGCCTGACGCTTAACGCTGCCCTGCCTCACCTGACCAAACAGCGCGACGGTGGTTAACTGCTCACGGAACTGCCGGACCGCCGCCATATCCTGCGCCAGCCCCTCCAGCGTGAGACGATTGTCGCGCTTCTCCAGCCGGGTCAGCCAGGCGGTGTCAGGCAGTAACGCGGGTAAATCGAGCCAGAACTGATGCCATGCGGTCAGTTGCAATGCCTTCTGGCGCTGCTTCGCCTGCTGTTTTTGCACTGCCGTGCGCTGTGCCAGTAATGTCTTTTGCTGCGCCAGCTGCGCGTCCAGGTTTTCCAGCGCCTGCTGCTGTACCCTGCCCGTCTGCGCCACCTGCTCACGCGCCTGACAGATGCGCCAGCTTTGCTGCATGACTCCCACCAGAACAGCACTCAGCATCAGTGACAGCACGACAAGGCTCTGTCGCCGCTGCTGCTGCTGACGGCGCTGCCGCCACGGCAACAGATTCACTGCGTCCATCATTGATCTCCGTCGCGCAGCGCCAGCCCGGCCGCCAGCGCAAAGGCACCCGGACTTTCCGGTAACGGCGGCTGTTTATAATGGAACAGATCAAAAGGGGAAAACGCGCGGGCATCAGCGGGCAGCGCAGAATTATCGGCTGAGCACCAGACGACAGAACGGGCATCGGGGAAGGCCTGCTGCTGTAGTGCCGCAAGCGTGGCAGCTTCGCCGTTGTCAGCCGCGGTATGCACATCGCTCCAGAGCCAGCGGTTATCCTGCTGCAGCACCAGTACCGCACCCTCCTGCAGCGCGGCCTGGCGGGCCAGCCGCCTGAGCGCTTCGGTAGTCAGCTCGAACACCTGCGGCTTTAATCCCGCCTGCAGCAGTGGCGCTGCCCACTGGTCTATAATCTCCAGCCGGGCCGCCGTGACGCAGAGCTGGCCGCTCTGTGTGTCGGCCCGGTAATCCAGTGCCAGCGCAGCAGGCTCCAGCGGAAAGAGACGGCGCGCGGCCGCCTGCACGTAGTGCCCCAGCGCAGGCTCATTGAGCGACTGTGCGGGCAGGGGAAGCTGGCGCTGCAGTACCAGCCGGGCGGGCAGCGCGACACGCAGCGAGTAACGACGCGGCAACCGCTGACGCCAGGCCGTTAAGGCTGCCAGTAATTCAGGCGAAGATTGCAGCACGCCGTTTCTTAACGTATCTTGCGGCAGCCGCTGCTGCCACCAGTGGCGTAGCTGCCAGCCATCACGACGAGGCTGGAGGGCCAGGGCACAAATCTGCCTATTCTGAATATCCAGCCCAATTTGCCAGGTATGAAAAGCCATGCGCGCGATCTCCTTATCGTCCGGGAAAGATGGACATATCAAAGCGTCTGGCTTGCCTTTATACTACCGCGCGGTTGTTTATAAACTGCTCAAACGACAAGAGATGGGAAATTCCAGGTGAAGTTCGTAAAGTATTTATTGATCCTTGCAGTGTGTTGCATCCTGTTGGGAGCTGGCTCGATTTATGGTTTATACAAATACATAGAGCCACAGCTGCCCGACGTAAACACGCTGAAAGATGTGCGTCTGCAAACCCCGATGCAGGTTTACAGCGCCGATGGCGATTTAATCGCCCAGTATGGCGAAATGCGCCGTATCCCTTTGACTCTGCAGCAAGTGCCACCTGTGATGGTGAAAGCGTTTATTGCGACCGAAGACAGCCGTTTCTATGAGCACCATGGTGTTGACCCGGTGGGTATTTTCCGTGCGGCCAGCATTGCGCTGGTTTCCGGTCACGCCTCACAGGGTGCCAGTACCATCACTCAGCAGCTGGCCCGTAACTTCTTCCTGAGCCCGGAACGCACTCTGATGCGTAAAATAAAGGAAGCGTTCCTGGCGATCCGCATTGAGCAGTTGCTGAACAAAGATGAAATTCTTGAGCTCTACCTGAATAAGATCTACCTCGGCTACCGTGCTTATGGCGTCGGCGCAGCTTCGCAGGTCTATTTTGGTAAGCCGGTTGACCAGCTGTCGCTGAGTGAGATGGCGATGATTGCCGGTCTGCCAAAAGCGCCGTCCACCTTTAACCCGCTTTATTCACCGAGCCGCGCCCTGTCACGCCGCAACGTAGTACTGGCGCGTATGCTGGATCAGCATTACATCACGCAGCAGCAGTATGACGAGGCACGCAATACGCCGCTGGTGGCGAAGTATCACGGTCCGGAAATCGCCTTCTCTGCTCCCTATCTCAGCGAGATGGTGCGTCAGGAGATGGTGAAACGCTACGGCGACAATGCCTATACCGACGGTTACAAGGTTTACACCACTGTCACCCGCCGTCTGCAGGAAGCCGCTCAGACCTCGGTGCGCAATAACGTCATGGCTTACGATATGCGTCATGGCTATCGCGGCCCGACCAGCGTGCTGTGGAAAGTGGGTGAACCTGCCTGGGACCAGACGAAGATTGAGAAGGCGCTGAAGCCGCTGCCGGTCTATGGACCGTTGCATCCGGCCGTGGTCACAGAAGCACGCAGCGATGAAGCGACCGTGATGCTGAAAGATGGCAGCAATGTGTCGCTGGCACTGGCGGGTGTGCGCTGGGCGCGTCCTTATAAATCTGACACCGTGCAGGGTCCGACGCCGAAAAGCGTGACGCAGGTCCTGCAGGCTGGTCAGCAGATCTGGGTGCGCAAAGTGGGTGACGACTGGTGGCTGGGCCAGGTGCCGGATGTGAACTCGGCGCTGGTCTCGCTGGACCCGAATGATGGTGCGGTGCGCGCGCTGGTGGGCGGTTTCGCCTTTAACCAGAGCATGTTTAACCGTGCGACCCAGGCGCTGCGCCAGGTCGGTTCTAACATCAAGCCTTTCCTCTATACCGCCGCCATGGATCGCGGCCTGACGCTCGCTTCCATCCTGAACGATGTGCCTATTTCACGCTGGGATGCGGGTGCCGGGGCTGACTGGCGTCCGAAGAACTCACCGCCAACGTATGATGGTCCGATTCGTCTGCGTCAGGGACTCGGCCAGTCGAAAAACGTCGTCATGGTACGTGCGATGCGTGCGATGGGCGTAGACTACGCCGCAGAGTATCTGCAGCGCTTTGGTTTCCCGGCTCAGAACATTGTGCACACCGAGTCGCTGGCATTGGGTGCAGCCTCATTCACACCGTTACAGGTGGTACGCGGCTACTCCGTAATGGCGAATGGCGGCTTCCTGGTCGATCCTTACTTCATTACCAAAATTGAGAATGAACAGGGCGGCACCGTATTTGAAGAGAAACCGAAGATCGCCTGTCCACAGTGCAATCTGCCGGTCATCTACGGTGAGACCAAAAAAGCGCTGGCGTTGAATGAAGAGAGCGTCGAGAACGTTGCTGCTTCAAATAACAACCAGAATCAGGCGGTTCCTCAGCCTGAATTGGAGCAGGTTCCTGCGCAGGCACAGCAGGGTGAGCAGCAATATGCGCCGCACGTGATCAATACCCCACTCACCTTCCTGATTAAGAGCGCGCTGAACAGTAATATCTTTGGCGAACCGGGCTGGATGGGAACCGGCTGGCGTGCCGGGCGTGACCTCAAGCGTAATGATATCGGCGGCAAAACCGGTACCACCAACAGCTCGAAAGACGCCTGGTTCTCGGGTTACGGCCCTGGCGTGGTGACGTCAGTCTGGATCGGTTTTGATGATGCGCGCCGCAATCTGGGCCGCAGCACGCTCTCCGGTGCGATTCCCGATCAGATTTCGGGCTATGAAGGTGGTGCGAAGAGTGCACAACCGGCATGGGATGAGTACATGAAGAGCGCGCTGGACGGTGTGCCGGTACAGCCGTTAACCCCGCCGGATGGCGTGATCACAGTGACTATCGACCGCAGCACCGGCAAGCTGGCCAATGGCGGTGGCAACACCCGTCAGGAGTACTTCATCAATGGCACCCAGCCAACCGAATATTCGGTGCATGATGTGGGTACGACGATTATGGATAACGGCGAGAGTCACGAGCTGTTCTGATGTGACCCACATAATCGCACGATAAAAATGGCCGACTTTAAGTCGGCCATTTTTTTATTCAGTGACGCATCTTAATCAGTAATTCAGCCGCCCCTGTTTCACCAGCCATTCGCGCGCCATAAACAGCGCACTGACATTGCGTGCTTCGCGGAAATCGGGTTCGTCCAGCAGCGACAGCATATCGCTCAGCGGCCAGCGGTGGACAATCAGCGGCTCCGGCTCATCGCCTTCCAGCTTTTCGGCGTAGAGACCTTCCGCTATCACAATATTCATCTTGCTGGAAAAATAGGAGGGGGCCATTGTGAGCTTACCCAGCGTGGTCAGCTGTTCGGCACCAAAACCCACCTCTTCTTTCAGTTCGCGCACCGCCGCTTCATTCACGGTTTCACCTGCATCGATCAGCCCTTTCGGAAAACCCAGCTCGTAAGTTTCCAGTCCGACGGCATACTCCTGAATCAGGATCAGATGGTCATCAATAATCGGCACAATCATCACCGCTTCACGCTCAGAGGGCTTCATCCGCTCATAAACGCGATGCGCCCCATTGCTGAAAGCCAGATCGACCGACTCAATAGTGAATAACCGTGAACGTGCCACGGCGGTGATATTGAGGATGTCGGGTTTTTTTGGAATTTTCATATCAGCCTCAAATTATTCTGCGTCGGCTATCTGGAGCGAATTAGCATACCTAACCACAGGCAATTGTGCGACAGTCAGGCAATGACGTTATCGTTGCATAGATTACAGCGATTGAATAACAGCCTTTGGTTATCAGTTAAGACTAAATTTGCATTAGTCAATATGCTGCGATAAGTTTCAGATAATACCGATATTTAATCCAGTCTGTGCCAGTTACCATTCGGACAAGGCAGGGTTTAACAAATGCCAATAAGATATACGCTGGCACTATTTCATCGGGTGTCTGACTCCTCAGGGTTATATAATCTTCCGGAATGCCTCTTTTATAGTGAGCATAACCGGAGGCGAAAGTTTAAAGTGAAGGCAGCATTTTGGCTGAATTGAGCAGAGCATGAGCACAATCTTTATGATCCTGGCCATAGTGCTGACCTGTTCAATCCTGGCAGGTATTGGGTTCTGGTACGCTATGCGGCATCGCCCGCCGTTGGCGAAACCGCTGCCATTCATCAGTCCGCCCTGCCGTAAACTTTCTGCCCAGGAGCGTGAGGCGGTCGATAAATATGTCGCCGCGCTGGAAAAGCAGCCCCGTACCACGCTGACTACCGATAAGCGCAGCGCGCCTGAACGTCTGACACTCACGGCGCAGAGCAACAATGTGTATCCGGTTACCCGCGCCATTACCCGCTATGGCCTCTCGACTGACGATCCCCATAAATGGCGCTACTATCTGGATGAAGTTGAAGTTCATCTGCCGCCGCTGTGGGAACAGTACATCACCGACGAAAACTACGTTGAGTTAATCCGCACCCAGTCCATTCCGCTGGTAATCTCACTGAACGGCCACTCGCTGGTGGATTACGCGGTCGACCAGCAATCGCTGCCAACACTGATGCGCCCGGTGTCGACCAACGCCTCTATCCGCAAAGCAGAAACGGAAAATGTCGAACTGCTGCAGGTGCGCAAAGAGACAGCGGAAGAGTATCGGCTGTCACGGCCAGACGGCACGCGTGAAGCGGTGATGATCTCCCTTGCCTTCTTACTCTTTTTCTTCAGCCTGCTAGTGCCCACCACACTAATGATCTGGCTGGTACTGACGGGCGCAGTCACGATCGCGGCCAGTCTGTGGCTGCTCTATCGTATTCCCGGTGAGCGCGGATTGCGTGATATCCACTGCCTGCGCGGCGCGCCAAAGCGCTGGGGCCTGTTCAGCGAATCTAATCAGGAGCAGAGCAACATTACGCTGGGGATTATTGACCTGGCCTATCCCCCGCACTGGCAGCCCTATGTGGCACACGATCTCGGTCAGGTGACGGATGTCGAAATCTACCTCAACCGCCAGGTGGTGCGTCAGGGACGTTTCCTGTCGCTGCAGGATGAAGTCAAAAACTTCCCTATCCAGCGCTGGCGGAAAAACGTGGTGCTGGCCTGTGGTTCGCTGATGGTGCTGACCATGCTGGTCACCTGGATCCCGCTGGGTATGCCGATTAAGCTCAGTCTGGCCTGGGCCAGAGGCACGGATAGTCTGGAGGTCAACAGCGTCGATAAACTCAGCAGCGTGCCGCTGAATATTGGCGACAACCTCAAAGTGAGTGGCACCGGCATGTGTTCCGTGCCGGACAACTACCAGAGCAACCGCAGTTACGCCTATATGCCGTTTGACTGTTCGGCGGTCTACTGGAATAACGCCATGCCATTGCCGCAGCCACAATCTGACATCATAGACAAAGCCGCGGCGCTGCTGGATACCACGACAAAGCAGCTGCATCCGGAAACCAATACCGATCCCAAACTCAATCCACAGCTGGCGTCCGCGATTCAGAAGTCCGGCATGATTCTGCTGGATGATTTCTCCGATCTGGTGATGAAAACGCAGGATCTCTGCAATCAGCCGCAGGACTGTATGCGCCTGAAAAATGCGCTGGTGAACCTGGGCAATGCTAAAGACTGGGAAGCGCTGATGCGCCGG
This sequence comes from Pantoea sp. SM3640, assembly GCF_015654165.1. Taxonomy (NCBI): domain Bacteria; kingdom Pseudomonadati; phylum Pseudomonadota; class Gammaproteobacteria; order Enterobacterales; family Erwiniaceae; genus Pantoea; species Pantoea sp. SM3640. The sequence goes on along the minus strand of NZ_CP064872.1, from coordinate 205,893 downwards.
GCAGATTCCGGTCAGCTCAACGGCATGAATGTGCTGCTGCGGCCGGTAAGCGCCGAAGCGCTGGAAAATCTGGTCAATACCGCCACCTCGACCTTCTTTTTCCGTGAAACCCGTCGTGCGGCAGAAAATCTCAACAGCCCGCCGCCAGGGGGATTCCTGATCGTTAGCGACGAGGGTCGCCAGCTGGTGAATCAGCCACAGCCCACCGTGTCACTGTTTGATCTTGATCCCCCCTCCCAGTGGCACGAGCTGCAACGTATTTCTGCCATGCTGCTGCACACGCCGTTCAGCGCCAGCGGCATCATTACTGGCATTTCTACCGATGCCAACGGCACACGTCACATCATGCTGCACAATGAACCGGACGCTATGGCGCAGTGGCGCTATCTCGGCACCGTATTGCTGCTGCTGGTGCTGCTGACCTGCGGCGTGATCAACGGACTGCTGGCGCTGCGTCGCATGCACCGTAATCGCCAGCGCATGATCGATATCCAGCAATACTACGACAAGTGTTTCAACCATAACCTCGGCACTTTGCAGAGCGTGCGCTCGATATTCTGAGCCCTGCCCTTCTGTGCTACCCTGTCGCCCGGTTTTTTACAGGGTCTGACACTACGATGCTCAACTGGTCTGAGATTGATACCGTGCTGCTTGACATGGATGGCACGCTGCTGGATCTGGCATTCGATCGCCACTTCTGGCTGGAGCATGTCCCTGAACAGCTCAGCCAGCAACGCGACATCACCCGTGCAGAAGCCGACGCGATCATCACGGAAAAGTATCAGGCCGTCGCCCATACGCTAAACTGGTATTGTCTGGATTACTGGGCAGAGGCGCTGTCGCTGGACATCCGTGCCATGACCTGGGCGATGCGCAGCCGGATCGCACTGCGTGACGATACGCTGCCTTTTTTGCAGGCCCTGCGTCGCGCCGGAAAGTCCACGATTCTGCTGACCAACGCGCATCCTTACAATCTGGACGTCAAACTGGCGCAGACAGGTTTAGCGCCGCACCTTGATTTATTACTTTCCACCCATACCTTTGGGTATCCGAAAGAAGACCCGCGTTTATGGCACGCGGTACAACAGCACACCGGCTTTTCTGCGCCGCGCACGCTGTTTATCGACGATAGCGAAGTGATTCTGGATGCTGCAACGTTATGGGGCATCGGCTGGTGTTTAGGCGTTAAGAATCCCGATTCGGGTCGTCCTGAACAAATCTTTCAGCGTCACCGCGCCACGGACGATTACCGGACGCTGATCTGAGTCAGGAGCAGTAATGAAAGAGAAAAGCAGCGAAGAGGTCCGCCTCGACAAGTGGCTGTGGGCAGCGCGCTTCTACAAAACCCGGGCGATGGCGCGGGAAATGATTGAAGGCGGCAAGGTGCATTACAACGGCCAGCGCAGCAAACCCGGCAAAGTGGTAGAGCTGAATGCGGAACTGACACTGCGTCAGGGCAATGATGAACGCACCGTGGTGGTGGCTGGTATCACCGCGCAGCGCCGTCCCGCCAGCGAAGCCCAGCTGCTCTATCACGAAACCGATGCCAGCATTGAAAAACGCGAAAAAATGGCGCAGGCGCGCAAGATGAATGCGCTGACTATGCCCCATCCCGATCGGCGACCTGACAAAAAAGAGCGTCGCGATTTGATGAAGTTTAAATTATCGGGCGATGAATAACGCCGTCTTCGCTGACGCACCATCGCCCCGTTCCAGTGAGAGAAAAAAATATGTCAGTCCAGGATCAACTGCACCGTTATCTGTTTGAAAATGCCGCCGTGCGCGGCGAGCTGGTGAACGTCTCTGACACCTGGCGTGAAACCGTGAAGAACCACGACTATCCGGCACCGGTTAAAACGCTGCTGGGTGAGATGCTGGTCGCCACCAGCCTGCTGACCGCTACGCTGAAGTTCGATGGCGAAATCACCGTGCAGCTGCAGGGTGACGGTCCGCTGTCGCTGGCGGTGATCAACGGTAACAACAACCAGGAGCTGCGCGGCGTCGCACGTATCAAAGGCGACATCGCGGACGACAGCACCCTGAAAAGCATGGTCGGCAATGGCTATCTGGTGATCACCATCTCCCCTGAAAAAGGTGAGCGTTATCAGGGCGTGGTCGGGCTGGAAGGTGACACCCTCGCGGCGTGCCTGGAAGATTACTTCATGCGCTCCGAGCAGCTGCCCACGCGTCTGTTTATCCGCACCAGCGACAAAGGCGCTGCCGGTATTCTGCTGCAGGTGCTGCCCGCGCAGGACACGGAGAAAGAGGTCTTCGAGCACCTGGCGACCCTGACCGAAACCATTAAAACGGAAGAGCTGATCGATCTCCCTGCCAATGAGGCGCTGTGGCGTCTTTACCATCAGGAAGAGGTCACCCTCTACGATCCGCAGCCGGTGATCTACAAGTGCACCTGCTCGCGCGAACGCTGTGGCGAAGTGCTGACCACGCTGCCGCAGGAAGAAGTGGATGAGATCATCGCGGAAGATGGCAAAATTGACATGCACTGCGACTATTGCGGCTCAAACTACGTGTTTGACGCAGTAGACATTGCCGCCATCCGCAGCCACTCCCATGAGAATAACGACCGACTGCACTGATTAATCGGGCGGCGTCTGCCGCCCCTTCTCGATTCCCCAGCCTATCCCCATAATTTTTCAGACAAATTATCTTTTTTTACTTTCATAACATCTTTTAAACGTTCGAAACATGGCCTTAACGCGCCCTGAGTCGCATTTTTAGATCACTGCCCTTTTTCCCTTAACGCAGAAGAGTAAACTGCGCGCGATCGTGCAAACGCCCGGAAGCCAGGGGCAGATGCCCTGAATAGCCCGGTTATCTTTGCAGGCTGTCGTAACGACGCGCAGTAAACCGTCAGTGATTCACCGCACCCGATACAACAGCCGGTGGCACGATCCCAACCTATCTCTGCTTTGCAGAACAGACACCGATTTAAGGAGCAGTAAAATGCGCGTTAACGGCCTGACCTCGCAAGACCTTGCCGCTTTGGGCATCGTGGATACCACGGAAGTGGTTTACAACCCTGATTACGACACGCTATTTCAGGAAGAGACGCGCCCGGACCTCGAAGGTTTTGCTCGTGGCACCCTGACGCAGAGCGGCGCGATTGCAGTAGACACCGGGATTTTCACCGGGCGATCGCCAAAGGATAAGTACATTGTGCGTGATGACACCACGCGCGATACCCTGTGGTGGAACGACCAGGGCACCGGCAAAAACGACAATCAGCCTCTGTCACAGGAGACCTGGAACGCACTGAAAAGCTGCGTCACCCGCCAGCTTTCCGGCAAGCGTCTGTTTGTGGTGGATGCCTTCTGCGGTGCCAATGCCGATTCACGTCTGAGCGTTCGTTTTGTCACCGAGGTGGCCTGGCAGGCGCACTTCGTGAAAAACATGTTTATTCAGCCTACAGACGCTGAGCTGGCCGACTTCACGCCTGACTTTGTGGTGATGAACGGGGCCAAATGCACCAATCCGGACTGGCAGGCGCAGGGTCTGCACTCGGAGAACTTTGTTGCCTTCAATCTGACGGAACGCATGCAGCTGATTGGCGGCACCTGGTACGGTGGCGAGATGAAGAAAGGTCTGTTCGCCATCATGAACTACCTGCTGCCGCTGAAAGACATCGCCTCAATGCACTGTTCAGCTAACGTCGGTAAAGCAGGTGATGTGGCGGTCTTCTTCGGCCTCTCCGGCACCGGCAAAACCACACTCTCCACCGATCCTGACCGCCAGTTGATCGGCGATGATGAGCACGGCTGGGACGATGATGGCGTGTTTAACTTCGAGGGCGGTTGCTACGCCAAAACCATCAATCTTTCTGAGCAGGCTGAGCCGGAGATCTACCGCGCCATTCGCCGCAATGCGCTGCTGGAAAACGTGGTAGTGCGCGAAGATGGCAGTGTTGATTACGCTGATGGCAGCAAAACAGAGAACACCCGCGTCTCCTATCCGATTAATCACATCGACAATATCGTGCAGCCGGTCTCAAAAGCGGGCCACGCGAAGAAGGTGATTTTCCTGACCGCCGATGCGTTTGGCGTGCTGCCACCGGTTTCACGTCTGACGCCGGAGCAGACGCAGTATCATTTCCTGTCAGGCTTCACCGCCAAACTGGCCGGCACCGAGCGTGGCGTGACAGCGCCGACCCCGACCTTCTCCGCCTGTTTCGGCGCGGCATTCCTGACGCTGCATCCGACGCAGTACGCTGAAGTGCTGGTGAAGCGGATGGAGGCGTCCGGTGCGCAGGCTTACCTGGTCAATACCGGCTGGAACGGCAGCGGCAAACGCATCTCACTGAAGAATACCCGCGCCATTATCAATGCAATCCTGGCGGGTGAGCTGGATGATGCACCGACAGAAACGCTGCCAATCTTTAATCTGCAGATGCCGGTTGCGCTGGGCGAGCTGGACAGTGACACGCTCGATCCGCGTCGTAGCTGGGAAAGTGAAGAGAAGTGGACCGCTGCCGCCGAAGGTCTGGCACAGCGCTTTATTGATAACTTCGACAAGTATACAGATAACGCCGCAGGTGCTGCGCTGGTGAAAGCCGGTCCGCAACGCTAAAAGAACCGGCGCGGCAGTGATGCTGCCGCGCCGCGTTTATCAGTTTGAGATGCTGTTACTGCCATTGTTGTGACTCAGCGCCATCGTTTCCACTAACGGCAACCAGGCACGAATACGCAAGCCCCCGCGTTCGCTCTCGCCAATCTCCAGCGAGCCCTGATGGGCATCGATAATCCGCTGTACAATCGCCAGACCGAGACCGGTTCCGCTGGTGCTGCGGGCGCTGTCGCCCCGCACAAACGGCTGGAACAGATGCGCCAGCTGATCCGGCTTGATGCCAGGTCCATCATCTTCCACCTGGAACCAGGCGCGATGCAGTTCCCGTCCGCTGCTGACCTTGATCCAGCCATTGCCGTATCGTGCGGCGTTGACCACCAGGTTAGCCAGCGCGCGCTTAATCGACAGCGGGTTGATATCCAGCATTAACTCTTCCGGCATCACCGCATTTTCTATTTCACGCTCGTAGCCACTTTCCGCCGCAACTACCTCACCCAGCACGCTGTTCAGATCGGCACGCTCGGTCTGCATCTCCTGACCGGTGCGCAGGTAGTCGATGAACTGTTCGATGATGGCGTTGCACTCTTCGATATCTTTGTTAATCGATTCGGCCAGATAGCCATCCTGCTCGCTCATCATCTCGGTGGCGAGACGAATACGGGTCAGCGGCGTACGCAAATCGTGGCTGACGCCCGCCATTAACAGCGTGCGGTCATCCGCCAGCTGCTTCACCCCGGCCGCCATCTGATTAAAGGCACGCGTTACCGATCGCACTTCTGACGCGCCATACTCACGCAGCGGCGGCGGAATAATCCCGCGTCCCACCTGCAGAGCGGCGTGCTCCAGATCCACCAGCGGTCGGTTCTGAATGCGGATAAACAGCCAGGCACCGCCAATCGCCAGCAGCATAATCGCCAGGGTATAGCGGAACAGCGGCGAGAAGTCGCCCTGATGAATCTCTGTCAGCGGCACCCGCACCCAGATATCGGGCGACAGCCAGGTTTTCAGCCAGACCACCGGAGAGTTTTTGTTCACCTCAACCCGGACATCGGTCGGACCGCCGAGCTGCTGCCCCATCTGCTCGCTCAGGAACTCATAGTGCTGCGCCCAACGCAATCCGCTCTCCTCTGCTGCTGCATTGGTGTAGAGCGAGATCCCCAGTTCGCGGTAGATTTCCCGGCGAAACGCCGGGGGCACTTCCAGCTGCGTGCCATCTTCCAGCTGCAACCGGTCGGTCATCAGCATACGAACTTCGTAAGCGAGCACCTTATTGAACTGTTGCAGGCTGGGAAGAATGGCGAAGTTCAGCACTACCAGATAGGTCGTGACCAGGCTGACGAACAGCAGGGTAACGATCAGCAGCAGGGTGCGGGCAAACGAACTCCGTGGCGAGAAGCGCAGTCGCTTCATGCTTTACTGCCGTCCGGCACAAAGACATAGCCCAGACCCCAGACGGTCTGAATATAACGCGGATGCGCAGGATCCTCTTCCACCATGCGACGCAGGCGGGAGATCTGGACGTCGATCGAACGTTCCATGGCACTGTATTCACGGCCACGCGCCAGGTTCATCAGCTTGTCACGGGACAGCGGCTCACGCGGGTGGCTTACCAGCGCTTTCAGCACGGCAAACTCACCGCTGGTCAGCGGCATCGGCTCATCTTCACGGAACATCTCGCGGGTGCCGAGGTTAAGTTTGAATTTACCGAAGGCGATAATCGCCTCTTCCTGCGACGGTGCGCCTGGCAGTTCGTTGGCCTGACGGCGCAGCACCGCGCGGATACGCGCCAGCAGCTCACGCGGGTTGAAAGGCTTGGGAATGTAGTCGTCAGCGCCGATCTCCAGCCCCACGATACGGTCCACCTCTTCGCCCTTGGCGGTCACCATGATAATCGGCATCGGGTTGCTCTGACTGCGCAGACGACGGCAGATAGAGAGGCCATCTTCGCCCGGCAACATCAGGTCGAGCACCATCAGATGAAAGGATTCACGGGTTAACAGACGATCCATCTGCTCGGCATTAGCGACACTGCGCACCTGAAAGCCCTGCTCGGTGAGATAGCGTTCAAGCAGTGCACGCAGACGCATATCATCATCGACGACCAGAATTTTGTAGTTCTCTTGCATTTTCAACTCCCAAAGGCGCTATTGCCTGAGCCAACATTGTTAAAAAAAGATGCCTTATAGTGACAGTCATTAATGGTTTATATTCTAGCCAAAATTGTTACAAAGCATATTAAACAGGAGCTTATATTTGAATTAAGGTGATTTCGGGCCTGTTTTAACCCATTTGCCCCTGCCCGGCCTCTGATACGGCAAATCTGAAAAAAAGGCCCGGTTTCTCTGTATCGCTGGCGTCAGAAGCGAGCCAGTTTTTAATCAACGAATCAATTCAGTGAGTTAGCAGATAATTTGACTTAATGATCAGCCATCATTGTAGATAAGCTCCAGATAATCTACCTCAACAGCGAAGCGGCAGCATAATATTCCAGTAAACCTGCGTAACGCCCCACGCTCCTCTCGGATTAGTTTCAGCGGCCCTCTCAGCAAGGCCATTTTAAATTAAAGCCCTTTAAATCAATCAGTAAAGCCAACTTTTCGCCCCTCTCGTTTTGAACCAGACTGCTCTGGCAACATTCGATGTCTCAACGGGGAATACACAATGAAAAAAACAATTTTACTGCTGAGCGCGCTGGCATTAGGCAGCGTCAGCCCAGGTTATGCTGCCACAGCAACCGGTGAAGCCGCCGGTGCAGCAGCGACAACGACTGCAAAAGGTAACTCTGACGCCATCGGTGTGGGTGCAGTCGCAGCCCTGCTGGGCGTTGCGCTGGCCACCATGGGCGGCGGCGGCGGTGACGGTCACAGCACCGGCACCTCGACCACCACGGCGACTCACGCCGGAAAATAAGTTTAAGCATCTACTGGCTTCAGATTACTGGTTTGATTTTGAATCACAGCACCAACCCTTTCGCCGCCGGGGAAATCAACGTGGGTTTTTAGCCTTTAAAAACCCTTTCCCCGACTCTTTTTTGCTGCGCCCTCTTTGCCTTACACTGTCGCTCCTGAGATCACTGTGGCCGGTATAGCATGAAAACCCGACTTATTACCCGCGAAGGCTTCGATAAGCTAAAAGCGGAACTCGACTATTTATGGCGTGAAGAGCGACCGGAAGTGACGAAAAAAGTCACCTGGGCTGCCAGTCTTGGCGATCGCAGTGAAAATGCCGATTATCAGTACAACAAAAAACGGCTGCGTGAAATTGACCGCCGCGTTCGCTATCTGACCAAAAGTCTTGAACAGCTGCGTATTGTTGACTATTCCCCCCAGCAGGATGGCAAAGTCTTCTTTGGTGCCTGGGTAGAAATTGAAAACGATGAGGGCGACCTCAAACGCTTCCGCATTGTGGGCTACGATGAGATTTTTGGCCGCAAAGATTACATCTCAATCGACTCGCCGATGGCGCGGGCGCTGCTGAAAAAAGAGGTCGGCGATGCCGCCACCGTTGAGACGCCACTGGGTCCGGCACTGTGGTATGTCAACGCGATTGACTACCCGCAATAACGATTCAGATTATCGCTGAAAGCCGCCCGCGTCTCTGGCAATTTTGACCATCAATCCGTATAACTGTCGGCTATTTCTCAACCCGGAAAGCAAGACAGTCCTGATGATGAAAGTTCTGAGCCAGATAATTGCCAGTGAGCTACAGGCGCGACCAGAGCAGGTTGATGCCGCCGTTCGCCTGTTAGATGAAGGGAATACCGTGCCGTTTATCGCACGCTATCGTAAAGAGGTCACCGGCGGCCTGGATGATACCCAACTCCGCCAGCTGGAAACCCGCCTCAGCTATCTGCGTGAACTTGAAGAGCGACGCCAGTCGATTCTGAAGTCGATTGACGATCAGGGAAAACTGACTGACGACCTCGCCCGCGCCATCAATACCACCCTCAGCAAAACCGAGCTTGAAGACCTCTACCTGCCCTACAAACAGAAACGCCGCACGCGTGGACAGATCGCGATTGAAGCCGGTCTGGAACCGCTGGCGGACACACTGTGGCAGGATCCGTCGCACATCCCTGAGCAGCTGGCGGAGCAGTATGTCGATGCTGATAAAGGCGTCGCAGACGTCCGTGCCGCGCTGGATGGTGCCCGCTACATTCTGATGGAGCGTTTCGCCGAGGATGCCGCGCTGCTGGCCAAAGTGCGTAACTACCTGTGGAAAAATGCCCACCTGGTCTCACGCGTAGTGGAAGGCAAAGAGGAAGCGGGCGCGAAGTTCCGTGACTACTTTGATCATCATGAAGCGCTGAGCACCGTACCGTCGCATCGTGCGCTGGCAATGCTGCGTGGCCGCAACGAAGGCGTGCTGCAACTCTCGCTCAATGCCGATCCGCAGTTCGACGAAGCACCGCGTGAAAGCCACGGCGAAACCCTGATTGCTGAACACCTGAACCTGCGCCTGAATAACGCCCCTGCCGACAGCTGGCGTAAAGCCGTCGTGAGCTGGACGTGGCGCATCAAGGTGATGCTGCATCTGGAAACCGAACTGATGGGTACGGTGCGCGAACGCGCAGAAGATGAAGCGATCAACGTCTTTGCCCGCAACCTGCACGACCTGCTGATGGCAGCCCCGGCGGGCATGCGTGCCACCATGGGACTGGATCCCGGCCTGCGTACCGGCGTTAAGGTCGCTGTGGTCGATGCCACCGGCAAAGTCGTGGCGACCGATACCGTTTATCCGCACACCGGCCAGACCGCCAAAGCCGCTGCCGCTGTTGCCGCGCTCTGCATTAAGCATCAGGTCGAGCTGGTGGCGATTGGCAACGGTACCGCTTCCCGTGAAACCGAGCGTTTCTTCCTGGATCTGCAGCAGCAGTTCCCGCAGGTCACGGCACAGAAAGTGATTGTCAGCGAAGCTGGCGCATCGGTCTACTCAGCCTCTGAACTGGCGGCGCTGGAATTCCCGGATCTCGATGTTTCGCTGCGCGGCGCGGTGTCGATTGCCCGCCGTCTGCAGGATCCGCTGGCCGAGCTGGTGAAAATCGATCCGAAATCAATCGGTGTCGGCCAGTATCAGCATGATGTCAGCCAGAGCCAGCTGGCGAAGAAACTCGACGCCGTCGTCGAGGATTGCGTGAACGCCGTCGGCGTGGACCTGAATACCGCCTCGGTGCCGCTGCTGACCCGCGTCGCGGGCCTGACGCGCATGATGGCGCAAAACATTGTCGGCTGGCGTGATGAGAATGGCCGCTTCCAGAATCGCCAGCAGCTGCTGAAAGTGAGCCGTCTTGGGCCAAAAGCCTTTGAGCAGTGTGCGGGCTTCCTGCGCATTAACCACGGCGACAATCCGCTGGATGCTTCGACCGTCCACCCGGAAGCTTACCCGGTCGTGGAGCGTATTCTGGCCGCCACCGAGCAGGCACTGAGCGATCTGATGGGCAACGCGGGCAGCCTGCGTAATCTCAGCGCCCGCGATTTCATTGATGAACGTTTTGGTCTGCCGACCGTTACCGACATCATGAAAGAGCTGGAGAAGCCGGGCCGCGATCCCCGTCCTGAGTTCAAAACCGCGCAGTTTGCGGAAGGCGTGGAAACGCTGAACGATCTGACGCCGGGCATGATCCTCGAAGGTGCTGTCACCAACGTCACTAACTTCGGTGCGTTTGTGGATATCGGCGTGCATCAGGATGGCCTGGTCCATATCTCGTCGCTTTCTGACCGCTTTGTGGAAGATCCACATCAGGTGGTGAAAGCGGGTGATATCGTCAAAGTGAAAGTGATGGAAGTCGATCTCCAGCGTAAACGTATTGCCCTGACCATGCGTCTTGATGAGCAGCCAGGCGAAAGCAATGCACGTGGCGGCGCGAAGAATGCCGCCCCGCGCGAAGAGAAACGTCCGGCCGCCGGTAAAGGCCGTCCACGTCCGGTCAGCACGTCCGCGGGTAACAGCGCGATGGGTGATGCGCTGGCTGCGGCGTTCGGTAAAAAACGCTAAGCTTTTCAGGGGGCCATCAACTGGCCCCCCTTTCACACCCTTCTCCCCGGTTGAAAATCCCCGCCATCGCGCTACGCTAAAAAGATGCCTGTCATAAAAACAACACCTGCTGTGGCACCCAATTCACGATGGAAACGATCACCGATCTGATTGAGAAGATTTATGCTGGCACATTCCCGGAGGCGACCTTTGCGCGCCTGCAGGCTGACATCGCTACCGCCCGTGAGGCGATTAAGCTGCCACGTAAGGCACACTGGGATGAACAGGATGTGGTGCTGATCACCTACGCCGATCAGTTTCGGGAAGCCGGTAAACCCACGCTCAGCACCTTTTCCCGTTTCTATCAGCAGCATCTGCAATCCACGTTTCCGCTGGTCCACCTGCTGCCCTTTTTTCCCTGGTCGTCCGATGACGGCTTTTCGGTGATTGATTATCATCAGGTCGATCCGCAGTGCGGCGACTGGCAGGATATTGCGCGCCTGCATCAGGAAACCCGGCTGATGTTTGACTTCGTCTGCAACCACATGTCGTCACGGAGCGCCTGGTTCCGCCACTTTCTGGCGCAGGATCCCGGCTGGAACGATTTCTTTATCAGCATGCCGCCCGCCACCGATCTCAGTGCCGTCACGCGACCGCGCACTTCGCCGCTGCTGACGCCGTTTAAGATGGCCGATGGCGACACCCGCTTTATCTGGACCACCTTCAGCGCCGACCAGATCGACCTTAATTTTGCCAATCCTGAGGTGTTGCTGCGCATGGTCAACGTGCTGCTCGACTACCTGATCCGTGGCGCTGACTATGTACGTCTCGATGCGGTCGGCTATATGTGGAAAACGCCCGGCACGCGCTGTATTCATCTGGAAAAAACCCATCAGCTGGTGAAGCTGTTTCGCGCCATTGCCGACCATGTCGCGCCTGGGACGGTGATTATCACCGAGACCAACGTGCCGCATCAGGACAACATCAGTTATCTGGGCAACGGGCACGATGAGGCGCAGATGGTCTATCAGTTTTCACTGCCGCCGCTGGTCCTGCACGCCATTCATACCGGATCGGCGCGCGCACTGCGGCAGTGGGCCAGTTCGCTGGATCTCAGCAGCAACGACACCACCTTCTTCAATTTTCTGGCATCCCACGATGGTATCGGGCTGAATCCGGCACGCGGCATTTTGTCGGAGGTGGAGATTGTGGCGCTGGTGCGCGATCTGGCGCTGGAAGGCGCGCTGGTCTCCTATAAAAACAACCCCGACGGCACCACCAGCCCCTATGAAATCAACGTCACCTATCTGGATGCGTTAAATAGCGAAGCTGACGATGACGCCACGCGGCTGAAACGCTTTTTGCTGGCACATGCGATTCTGCTGGTCTTTCCTGGCGTGCCGGCTATCTATATCCAGAGTATTCTGGGCGGTCGTAACCATTATGATGGCGTACGCGCAGCCGGGCACAACCGGGCGATTAACCGGCAGAAGTATGATTTGCAGCAGATTGAGGCGGCGCTGGCGGGCAGTGACTGGCTGCGTCAGCAGGTTTATACCCGTCTTGGCCAGCTGATTCAGTTACGACGTCGCCAGCCTGCGTTTCATCCTGATAATCCGATGACGATCTATGACAGCGAAAATGCCGTGCTGGTGCTCAGCCGTCATCAGCCAGAGAGCGGCGACGGACTGCTGTGCGTGTTTAATCTCAGTGGACGGTCAGTGATGACGCAACTGCCGGTGGCGCATACGTTGCAGGATGTGGTGAGCGGAGAGAAAATTGATGGCACCCAGCCGGTTAAGCTGGATGCCTGGCAGTTCATGTGGCTACGTTAATTACTTGTAGACTTCAGCGGTGGCGCTGAATTTACCGTGTTCGCGACCGGCGATCACCAGGTAATATTTACCGCCTTTTTCGTCAGCGAGCTTAGACAGCACTTTTTTAGCATCCATTGGCGAGGTGGTTTCCGCCGTGGTGTTAACGGTGCCAATCTTCTGCAGGTTCATTGTCTTAACTTCTTCTTTGGTGACTTCTTTCGCTGCCATCGCAGAAAATGAAATCGCGCCCATCATCATTGAAGCCACAACCCATTTAAAAACCTTCATTATGTTTACCCTCATTCATGATCCATTGTGAGATGTAAGCAGCCGCTAAACGCGTAAGGCAGTATGGAACGGCATAGTCATTTCCGTGACTAATCACATAAAATTGCAGCGGCCTTGCTCACAGAGAGAAGTATTGCTGCTGTCAGCGATTTTGCCAATATAAAGCAGCACTATCCTGATAAATTACTGATAAAGTTAACAATATGCTGACAGAAGTTGTCAGGATGGGAAATAAAAGGTGCATGCGCTGCTTTTTCAATAACCACCGAAGGCGAATCTGGCAACATTTCATCTATCTCAGCGGCTATCCGGCGCGGCACCAGTCCATCCAGCGCCCCATAGAGTCGCAGGAACGGCAGCCTGATCTGCGGTAGCGCGTCGCGCAGATCGACCTGGCGCAGAATCTCCAGACCGCCATCCAGTACCGCTACCTCCGGCATCGGTTGTGACAGCACCACCTCTTTCAGCTGTCGAGCATCGGCACGCGCGGTTTCAGTGCCCAGCGTCTGCAGCGCCAGAAAGCGCTCTACCGTGCGCTGAAAATCGTTGCTGAGCATCTGCTGAAAGTTCTGCAGCGTCTCCGGTTTAATGCCGGGCCAGCGCTCTGTGGCGGTGAAACAGGGCGACGACGCCACGGTAATCAGTGCAGCCAGCTTTTCTGGCGCTGTCAGCGCCAGCTGCGTTGCCACCAGTCCGCCCAGCGACCAGCCCACGACTATCGCCTGCGGTGGCAGCAAAGGCAGTAGCTCTTCTGCCATCTGCGCCAGCGTCAGTGCACCAAAATCACCGCTCCGGCCATAACCCGGCAGATCGACCAGATGCAGGCGATAGTGCGGGCTGAGTCGCGGAATAATGCTTTGCCAGACTTCGGCATTCAGTCCCCATCCGTGCAGCAGCACAAGATCGCGTTTTCCTTCCCCGCAGGTGTGCCAGTAGAGCGACGTCATCAGTTACTATCCCGAAATTGATAAGGAGATCGCTATGCTAGCAATGCCCGCCCTGTGTTGGCTATGCCGGATGCCGTTACGGATAGCCCGGCACGGCATCTGCAGTTTATGCCTGCGCGGATTACCGCCGTTGCCATTGCTCTGCCCACGCTGCGGATTACCGGCAGGCTCAGCAAAGGTCGCCTGTGGTCGCTGCCAGCTTAAACCGCCTGCCTGGCAGGCGCTGGTCTGCGTCAATGACTACTGTCCGCCGTTCAGCCAGTGGGTTAATCAGCTGAAGTTTTCTCACATAACCGCACTCAGGGTGATGCTGGCGCGGCTGCTTTTGCTAAGCTGGCTGAATGTTTACCGGCGTGGCACGGTGCCGCGTCCCGATCTGCTGCTGCCGGTTCCGCTGCACCGGCGGCGACGCTGGCAGCGCGGCTTCAATCAGACGGTACTGCTGGCCGCTCCGCTGGCGCACTGGCTGGGATGTGAATGGCGTGAAGGTGTTTCCCGCAGGCGCAGGGGCGCATTACAGCATCAGCTCAGCGCCCGGCAGCGCCGCACCAACTTACGCGGTGCCTTCCGCCTTGAAATGGCGGTGCAGGGACGCCATATCGCCCTGCTGGATGACGTCATTACGACCGGCAGTACCGTAGATGAAATCAGTCGTCTGTTACTGGCGCAGGGTGCCGCCAGCGTGCAGGTCTGGTGCCTGTGCCGTACCTTGTAGAGCGTCATTGATGGGCGTATTATAACCAACTAAATTAGTCAACTATTGAGCAATCGACATGATCCGAATTACTGACTCTGCCCAGGAACATTTTTCTAAACTGCTATCCAAACAAGAAGATGGCACCCAGATTCGCGTATTCGTGATTAACCCGGGTACGCCAACAGCCGAGTGTGGCGTCTCTTACTGTCCGCCCGATGCAGTTGAAGCTACTGACACCGAACTGAAGTTCGAAAAGCTCTCTGCCTACGTTGATGAGCTGAGCAAGCCGTATCTGGAAGATGCCGAAATCGACTTCGTTACCGACAATCTCGGTTCACAGCTGACGCTGAAAGCGCCGAATGCCAAAATGCGTAAAGTCTCTGATGATGCGCCCATGGTTGAGCGCGTTGAGTATCTGCTGCAGGCGCAGATCAACCCACAGCTGGCTGGCCACGGCGGTCGCGTGTCGCTGATGGAGATCACCGATGAAGGTTACGCCATCCTGCAGTTTGGCGGCGGCTGTAACGGCTGTTCGATGATCGACGTGACCCTGAAAGATGGTATTGAGAAAGAGCTGCTGGCCGCCTTCCCGGAACTGAAAGGCGTGCGCGATATTACCGAGCATCAGCGCGGCGAACACTCGTTCTACTGATGATAAAGCGCGGCAGTCCGGCTGCCGCGCCCTTCTTACTTCTCTTTCTTTCCTGACTGACGCTGCTGACTCACGACCTTCAGTAACGCATTCACTTCCTTGTCCGCAAAAATCTCCTCCAGCGTTTTGCTCAGCTTGCGTCGCCAGTTAGGGTACTGATCCACCGTACCCGGCACGTTAACCGGCGTGGTCATTCCGAGCCAGTCCTCCGGTTGTAGCCCCAGCAGCGCACTGTCGGTATCCGCCAGGAAGCGATGGATCGCCCGGTTCAGCGCAGGCGTCATAGCCAGCTTCTCCGCCTTCTTCTGGCTGCGAGCCGGTAAGGCACCCGCCTGATGCAGCGCATCCAGCAGCGCCTGCTTCTGTGCGGCACGCTGCTCATGTAACGCTTTTACCGCATCGCCCGGATAAAGACCCAGCTTCTCGCCCAGTTCCAGATCGCCCTGCTCCCAGAAGCCGGTCAGCGTCGGCAGATCATGGGTACTGGCGCTGGCGATAGACTGACGTGGATAGTCTTCAGGGGCGCGATAGCGCTCATCTTTCTCCTGCTCAAACCACAGCACCTTCCATGAAAAGACGCCGCTTTTACGCAGCAGGCTGACGATCTCCTGAGGCACGGTGCCGAGGTCTTCGCCAATCACCATACAGCGCAGCCGGTGGCTCTCCAGCGACAGAATAGCCAGCAGATCGTTGACCGGATAGGCCACATAAGCACCTTTATCCGCCGTCTCTCCGGCTGGCACCCACCACAGACGCAGCAGCGACATCACATGGTCGATACGCAGCGCGCCGCAGTCACGCATATTGGCGCGCAGCATGTCGATAAATGGCTGATAGGCGCGCGCCTGCATCACATGCGGATCCATCGGCGGTAAGCCCCAGTTTTGTCCCAGCGGTCCCAGACGGTCAGGCGGTGCGCCCACCGAGGCCTTGAGGCGATAAAGCTCCGGGTCGTGCCAGGTCTCCGCACTGCCTTCCGCCACGCCCACCGCCAGGTCACGGTAGAGACCGACGCTCATGCCCAGCGCCTGACTGTGCGCCCAGCAGCCTGAGAACTGCTGCTGCGCCAGCCATTGCAGCCACTGCCAGAAGGCGATCTCCTGTTCATGCTGTTCACACCACTGCTGTACTTCCGGCGACTGACTGTTGCGCCACGCCTCTGGCCAGGCAGGCCAGCCGCCCTGCTGCGACTTGTCTGCCTGCCGCTCCAGCTGTATGCCATCGTAGGCAGCCTGATAGCGCAGGCTGTCACCGCCGTCACGCACAAAAGCAGCAAAGGAGAGAGGCTCTTCGCTCTGGCTGTCACGCGCCTGAAAGTGTGTCCAGGCATGGCGCAGCGCCGCCAGCTTCAGCGCCATCACGGCTTCGTAGTCAACCTGCTCCGCCTCACGTGCTTTGGTCAGTGCCTTCTGTGTTTTCGCGCTTTTCCACCATTTCTGCGCCGCCGCGCTTTGCTGAAAATCGGTTACCTGACTGACGTCGATATAGATTACGTTCAGCCAGCGGCGCGATGACGGACTATACGGGCTGGCAAAACCGGCGCTGGCGGGATAGAGCGCATGCAGCGGATTCAGCCCGACGAAATCGCCGCCGCGTTCAGCCAGCTGCACCAGCAGTTGATCGAGATCGCCGAAGTCGCCGATGCCCCAGTTCTGTTCAGAGCGCACGGTATAAAGCTGAACCAGTGCACCCCAGCGTTTTTCTCCGGCTTCCAGCGCCGGAGGCAGATAGCAGCGCCGCGGCGCGACAATAATCTGCGTCTGCCAGCTTTTCTTTCCTTTAGTGAGCGTCAGCTGGTGATAACCCTGGGTCAGCGGTCCCGGCAGCGTAAAAGGCTCCCCGGCGGTTAACTCACCGCTGTGCTGCTTGCCCTTTTCGGTCTGCAATTGCCAGCTATAAGTGCCACTGCCCTGAGGCGTCAGCTGTCGCTTACTGCTGCCGCTGAACACCGCGACCGGTGGCAGCGGGGATTTACTGGCCTTCTGCGGTTCTGCCATCACCGCCAGCAGTGCGCGTTTGGTCTCATCGCTGACGGCCTCTTTCCTGCCGTTAACGTCGATATAATCCAGTGAAATGCCTGCGGCACGGGCGGCCTGATCGAGTGAATTTTGCTTCATTGCTGCTCCTTAGCGCGGTGCCTGCCAGATACGTTGCTGATAGTCACGAATGGAACGATCCGAACTGAACATGCCGGTTCGTGCCGTATTGAGGATGGCGGCGCGGGTCCAGCCTTCGGGGTCACGCCATAGCGCTTCCACCCGTTGCTGCGCCTCGATATAGGCCTGGAAATCGGCCAGCACCAGCCAGGGATCGCCGTGTTTCGTCAGGCTCTCCAGCATCAGGTCAAAGGCGTGCTTATCCCCGTCGCTGAATTTGCCCTTCTCCAGCGATTTCAGTAAATCGTCCAGCGGCTTGTTCTGCTTACGCACCTTTTTCGGGTTGTAGCCTTTCGCCTTGAGCGCTTTCACCTCATCCACGGTGTGACCGAAGATAAAGATGTTCTCTTCGCCCACCTGTTCGGCAATTTCGACATTAGCCCCATCCAGCGTGCCAATCGTCAGCGCACCGTTCAGCGCCAGCTTCATGTTGCCGGTGCCGGAGGCTTCATAACCGGCGGTGGAGATCTGCTCAGAGAGATCGGCTGCCGGGATCATCTGCTCGGCCACGGTGATACGGTAGTCGGGGATAAACACCACTTTGAGTCTGTCGCCAACCCGCGGATCGTTGTTCACCACCTCCGCCACTTTGTTAATGGCGTAGATGATATTTTTGGCGAGGTAGTAACCCGGCGCGGCCTTAGCCCCGAACAGGAATACCCGTGGTGTAAAGGTGATATCTTCCGGTTTATTACACAGCGTCTGATAGCAGTAGAGGATATGCAGCAGGCTGAGATGCTGGCGCTTGTACTCATGCAGACGCTTGATCTGCACATCGAACAGCGCAGCCGGATTCACGATGATGCCGGTGTGCCGCGCGATATACTTTGTAAGCTGCGCTTTGTTCTGCTGTTTGATGCTGCGATAGCGCTGACGAAACGCCTGATCGTCGGCATAAGCCTCCAGACCGATCAATGCATCAAGGTTATTGGCCCACTCGGTTTTCAGCGTCTCATCAATCAGACCGGCCAGCGCCGGGTTACACTGCTTCAGCCAGCGACGCGGCGTAATGCCGTTGGTGACGTTATGGAATTTTTGCGGCCAGAGCTGGTGATACTCCGGGAAGAGATCGCTGACCACCAGACGGGAGTGCAGCGCCGCCACGCCGTTGACCGCAAAGCCGCTGACGACGCAGAGATTGGCCATCCGCACCTGACCGTCAGCCACCACCGCCAGCTTGTGCCACATCGCTTTGTCATCCGGCCAGCGCTGCTTCACCTGCTTCTTCAGTCGCTGATTAATCTCTTTAATAATCAGCATGTGGCGCGGCAACAGGCTGCGCATCAGCTTCTCATCCCAGCGCTCCAGCGCCTCCGGCATCAGCGTGTGGTTGGTGTAAGCAAACAACCGGCTGGTGATCTGCCATGCTTCATCCCAGCTCAGCTGATGCTCATCCAGCAGCACGCGCAGCATCTCCGGAATGGCAATGGTCGGATGGGTATCATTGAGCTGGATCACTTCGAAATCCGGCAGGCTGTGAATGCTGCGCCCCGCCAGATGGTGACGCCGCAGGATATCCGCCACCGCACAGGCGCACTGGAAATATTGCTGCATCAGGCGCAGCCGCTTGCCAGCCTGATGGTTGTCATTGGGATAAAGAACCTTGGTGAGCTTTGCCGCTTCGATACCGGGCTGCTCCGCCTGCAGGAAGTGGCCGTCATTAAAGGCGGTGAGATCAAACGGATGCGCGCTCACTGCCTGCCACAGGCGCAGCGGCAGCGTCACGCCGTTGCGGTAGCCGGTGACCGGCAAATCCCAGGCCTCACCGCGCAGCGTAAAATCGGGATGCCAGCGTACACCGCCGTTTTCCAGTTTTTCTACCCGACCGCCCATCGCGACGTCAACATCCAGCGCCGCGTTGTGACGGAACCAGGGATAGCGTTCGCGCTGCCAGTCATCGGGCGCTTCAATCTGCTTACCCTCGTCAAAAGACTGGCGGAACAGGCCGTACTGGTAATTCAGTCCATGGCCGGTGGCGGACTGCCCTACCGTTGCCATTGAATCCATGTAGCAGGCGGCCAGCCGTCCCAGCCCGCCGTTGCCGAGCGCCGGATCGACCTCCTGCTCCAGCAGTTCGGTTAAATCGAGCTGCTGCTCAGCCAGCGCCGCTTTAACCTCGTCATACCAGCCGAGATTCAGCAGGTTGTTGCCGGTCAGACGGCCTATCAGAAACTCCATCGACAGATAATTAACGTGACGCTGCTGCACCGCCGGACGCGGTGCCGGTTGGGCGGCCAGCAGTTCGGCCAGCGCCGCGCTCACCGCCTGCCACGCCTGGTGCGGGGTCATCTGCTGTGCGGAGAGGAGACTTAACTGCTGCCACTGGCGGGTCAATGCGGCGTTAAAACGGGCTTTATTAAATTTTTGCTGCGGCATATCACTCCCTTCTGTTACGCAATGAGGTGAAGCAAAAATAGAAAGCGCACGGGCTGGCAACCGGGTGCCAGCAACCGTTAAGTAAAGACGTGAGTGAGGAAAAAAGCGACAGCAATCAAAGAAAAACGCCAGCCGGGCGGCTGGCGTAGCAGGAATCAGCAGAGTTCGAGGTGAACCTCATGCTGCTCAATCACTTTCATAACGCTGGCGGGCGGCATTTTGTCGGTGTAGAGATAGTCCAGCAGACTCATGTTACCCAGGTTAACCATGGCGTTACGGCCAAACTTCGAGTGATCCACCACCAGCATCACGCAGCGTGAATTTTCAATGATGGCACGCTTGGTGCGGACTTCGTGATAGTCGAACTCCAGCAGCGATCCATCCATATCGATGCCGCTGATCCCCAGGATGCCGTAATCGAGCCGGAACTGGGAAATAAAGTCGAGCGTCGCTTCCCCCATCACCGCGCCATCGCGGGTCCGTACTTCACCGCCTGCGATGATCACCCGGAAGTCGGGTTTGCCCATTAACAGCATCGCCACGTTAAGATTGTTGGTCACCACACGTAAATCGCTGTGGTTGAGCAGCGCGTGCGCCACCGCTTCCGGCGTGGTGCCGATGTCGATAAACAGCGTGGCCCCATCCGGGATCTGGCTGGCAACACGCTGCGCAATCCGCGCTTTTTCCGCTGACCACATCATTTTACGATCGTGCCAGGCGGTATTCTCAGAGCTGGAAGGAAGCGCCGCGCCGCCGTGGTGACGCTGAATTTTGTTCTGATCGGCCAGATCGTTGAGATCGCGACGAATGGTTTGCGGGCTGACCTCAAAGTGATCCACCAGCTCCTCAGTACTGACATATCCCTGACGACGGACTAAATCGATAATCGCATCATGACGTTGCGTCTGCTTCACGTTCCTCTCCTGTTAACCCGCTTATATCCTGTCTAACGACGCGTGACGTGACGCGTATCCACCAGCGCCATCGCCAGCCCGACGACCAGACCGGCGACGTGCGCCGCGTTAGCAATCGCCAGACCAAAGACGCCGAACCAGCCAATCACCAGCCAGACCAGCGCAAATCCGATCAATCCCCTTTCAAGATAGACGCCGCTGTCAGGATCGCGCTCACCGCGCAGCCAGCAGTAACCCATCAGCGCATACACCACGCCAGACAGACCGCCAAACCAGATGCCGCTGAACTTCGCCTGCAGCCAGCCGCTGAGCAGCGCCGAAATCAGCATAATCACGAACAGTTTGCCGCTGCCAAGGCGCTTTTCGACCGCGCCGCCGAGATACCACCACCACATCAGATTAAACAGGATGTGCAGCAGTGAAAAGTGCAGCAGCGCATGGCTGAACCAGCGCCAGACCTGCAGATGCTGGTCGGCATCCGGCCAGGAGAGCCAGGCCATCACGGTCTGATCGCCCATCACCTGCATCAGAATAAACACAGCGATACAGAGCACCATCAGGGACATGGTCAGCGGACCGGCCCGCTCGCGGATATTCGCCCAGATGTTGCTACGCTCATAGCGCAGACCGCTGTCAGTCTTGCCGCTGTGCCAGCTGGCAGCCTGATAACGCGGATGGTTAGGGTCGTGCAAAAACTGCTGAAGTTCGTTTTCGACCACTGAGATCTTGCTCTCGTCATCCAGCATGATGACGTAGTGATTTTCATGCTCGATGCGCAGCGTGATGCCCTGCGTCGCCATGTAGTCCACAAACGCCTGCGCCATGCGTGGCTGATTAAACTGGGTAATGCGCATCATTAACTCTCCATGTGACGGGCTGCAATTTATTCACTGCCGAGGGCAACCTGCTGAGGAAAAGCGGCACGCCAGGCATCAAAGCCGCCATCAATGCTGTAGGCCGCGCTGAAACCCTGTCCCAGCAGATATTGCGCCGCGCTTTTGCTGCTGTTGCCGTGATAGCACATTACCAGTACCGGCAGGCTGTGGTCTGCGCCACTGACAAAGTCGCTGAGGTTGGTGTTGGTCAGATGCAGCGCGCCTGCCGCATGGCCCAGGGCATAACTTTGCGGATCGCGGATATCCACCAGCAGTGCACCCTCAGCCAGATGCGCCTGCGCCTGCTGCACGTTAATACATTCGAACATTTCCATGGAATCTCTCATAACAGCGTCGTCGTAATGCTGCGTAGTGTAACCCGAGAATCCACGCCGATAACCTGACAATCGTTACGGCTATCTGTTTTTTTGGTGGGCAGAATGTTAGCTATATCACGCAAAAATGTTTTTACCCGGTTAAAAGCTGGCGTCAATGTTGGTTTGCGATTATTATTATGCTCGAAAACGAACATTAATGAACTATTCCGAACATCGGAGGAGATGACGTGGAAACCAAAGACCTGATCGTGATCGGCGGCGGCATCAACGGTGCCGGCATTGCAGCAGACGCTGCAGGACGCGGACTGTCGGTGTTAATGCTGGAGGCGCGGGATCTGGCTTGCGCGACCTCCTCTGCCAGTTCAAAACTGATTCACGGCGGCCTGCGCTACCTTGAACATTACGAATTCCGTCTGGTCAGTGAAGCACTGGCCGAGCGCGAAGTCCTGCTGAAAATGGCCCCGCATCTGGCGTTCCCGATGCGCTTCCGTCTGCCGCACCGTCCGCACCTGCGTCCGGCATGGATGATCCGCACCGGCCTGTTTATGTATGACCATCTCGGCAAGCGTACCAGCCTGCCAGGCAGTAAAAGTCTGCGGTTTGGCGCAGATTCGGCCCTGAAGCCGGAGATTACGCGCGGATTCGAATATTCTGACTGCTGGGTCGATGATGCCCGCATGGTAGTACTGAATGCGCAGGAAGTGGTGAAGCGTGGCGGTGAAGTCCGTACCCGCACCCGTGTAACCCGTGCCTGGCGCGAAGGTGGCTTGTGGAAGGTTGAAGCGGAAGATGTCGATACCGGCAAAACCTTTACCTGGCAGGCGAAAGGCCTGGTCAACGCTGCTGGCCCATGGGTTAAGCAGCTGTTTGATGACAGCCTGAAGCTGAAATCGCCTTACGGTATCCGCCTGATCAAAGGCAGCCACATCGTGGTGCCGCGCGTTCATACCGAGAAGCAGGCTTATATTCTGCAGAACGAAGATAACCGTATCGTGTTTGTCATCCCGTGGATGGATGAGTTCTCCATCATCGGCACCACCGATGTGGAGTACAAAGGCGATCCTAAAAACGTCAATATCGACGACAACGAGACCGAATACCTGCTGAAAGTGTTCAACGGGCACTTTAAAAAGCAGCTGACCGCTGACGATATCGTCTGGTCTTACTCTGGTGTGCGTCCGCTGTGTGATGATGAATCCGATTCACCGCAGGCGATCACCCGTGACTACACGCTGGACGTACGCGACGATAATGGTCAGGCACCGCTGCTTTCCGTATTCGGCGGCAAGCTGACCACCTATCGTAAGCTGGCGGAACATGCGCTGGAAAAACTGGTGAAATACTACCCGAACGCCGGTCCGGCCTGGACCAAAAACTGCGTGTTGCCGGGTGGCAATATCTCCGGCACCCGTGAGGATTATGCAGCCAGTCTGCGTCGTCGTTATCCGTTCATCAGCGAAAATATGGCGCGTCATTTCTCGCGCACTTATGGCAGCAGTACGGAAACCCTGCTGGCTGGCGCGAAAAGTCTGGATGACCTGGGTGAGAACTTCGGACACGAGTTCTACGAAGCCGAACTGCGCTACCTGGTGCAGCATGAGTGGGTGCGTGAACTGGATGATGCTATCTGGCGTCGTACCAAACAGGGTATGTGGCTGACCAAAGAGCAGCAGGCTCGCGTTGCCGAGTGGCTGGCAGCGAAAGCAAAACCCGTTCTGTCACTGGCCTCCTGAACAGAGACTTAAAATACAGAAAGCAGGCTTCGGCCTGCTTCTTTTATGGCATATTCACCGGATAAACGTTCAGAATCCTCACGCTCCAGGATTAACGCTAGCTGAATATTAAGCATGGCTGAATATTTATATTGATAATTAATTACGACCAGCAATATTCACCACTGTAACTTTTACTTCATCTTTCTCAGTCTACACTTAACCCTTCGCTTATCTCTCTCCCCCTCTTTCTCTATCGTTACCTTAAATCTAACGTTCAGTTTTTTTGCTTAATTGAACGATGCATTAAGAAAGCTCAGACTTCCCTCAGCATAAACGAAGCAACAGCGATTCTAATCAGGAGGTTGAAATGAACACAGGCCAAACGCCTGCCCGGGAGTGGAACACACGCCGCAGTGAAAAAGCGCGCCGTATAGCTTCCTTTCCCCTTAATGGCAAAGTCATTCCTTCAGAAAGAGCTACCGAAGCACTGGAAACACTCATTGCACCAGGCGACCGCGTGGTGCTTGAAGGGAATAACCAGAAACAGGCTGACTTCTTATCCCGCACGCTGGCAGCGGTGAATCCGGCAAAGATTCACGACCTGCATATGATTATGCCCAGCGTCGGCCGCAGTGAGCATCTCGATATTTTTGAAAAAGGCATCGCCCGCAAACTCGACTTCTCTTTTTCCGGTCCGCAAAGTCTGCGCATGTCTCAGCTGTTACAGGATGGCCAGCTGGAAATCGGCGCTATCCATACCTATATCGAACTCTATTCCCGCCTCTATGTTGATCTCAGCCCGAATGTGGCGTTGATTGCCGGTTACAAAGCTGACCGCAAAGGCAACCTCTATACCGGCCCGAGTACCGAAGATACCCCGGCACTGGTGGAAGCCGCCGCGTTTCGTGACGGTATCGTGATAGCCCAGGTCAATGAACTGGTCGATGACGAAACCGACCTGCCTCGCGTCGATATCCCCGGCTCCTGGATTGACTACGTCGTCGTCGCAGACAAACCGTTCTTTATCGAACCGCTGTTTACCCGCGATCCGCGCCTGATTAAACAGGAACATATCCTGATGGCGATGATGGCGATTAAAGGCATCTATGCCGAACACCAGGTGCAGTCGCTGAACCACGGTATCGGTTTTAATACCGCCGCGATTGAACTGCTGCTGCCAACCTACGGCGAGCAGCTCGGCCTGAAAGGCAAAATCTGTAAGCACTGGACGCTGAACCCGCATCCGACGCTGATCCCGGCGATTGAGAGCGGCTGGGTCGAGAGTGTGCACTGCTTCGGCGGTGAGCTGGGGATGGAAGAGTATATCCGCGCCCGTCCCGACATCTTCTTTACCGGCAGCGACGGCTCAATGCGCTCTAACCGCGCCTTCTGTCAGCTGGCCGGCCAGTACGCGGTTGATATGTTTATCGGTGCCACCCTGCAGGTTGATGGTCTGGCCAACTCCTCTACCGTGACGCGTGGTCGTCTTTCAGGTTTCGGCGGCGCACCTAACATGGGTCACGATCCCCATGGCCGTCGTCACGCAACGCCCGCCTGGCTGAACATGATCACCGAGCCAGACCCGATGCAGCGCGGTAAAAAACTGGTGGTGCAGATGGTCGAAACCTTCCAGGCAGGCGCGAAACCAACCTTCGTTGAAACCCTGGATGCGGTTGAGGTCGCCAAAACCTCCGGTATGCCGCTGGCACCGGTCATGATTTACGGCGATGACGTGACCCATGTGCTGACTGAGGAAGGCATCGCCTATCTCTATCGCGCAGAAAGTCTTGAAGAGCGTCGCGCTATGGTCGCTGCCGTTGCGGGCATTACCGACATCGGCCTGGGTGTGGATGCGGCACGCGTCGCAGCCCTGCGTAAAAGCGGCAAAGTGGTCTACCCGGAAGATATGGGTATCCGCCGCTCTGACGCCACGCGTTCACTGCTGGCAGCGGGCAGCGTCGCTGACCTGGTTGAATGGTCAGATGGCCTGTACAACCCACCTGCTAAATTCCGGAGCTGGTAAATGAAACTCCTGTCACAGACTCAAGCCGAGGCGCAGTCCAGCCAGCTGGCGACGATGGCGCGCGATTGTCTGATCGATGAAGCACGCCTGAGCCCTAAGCCGGGTCTGGTCGACAGTCGGGGAAACGGCGCGCATCAGGATCTGACGCTGGCGCTGATGGAGCGTTCCGCTCACAGCCTGATGCCAGCCTTTCTGGCGCTGGCCCGTCACAGCTGGCTGCGTCCCGCTGATATCGCCCTGCGCGAAACGGTAGGCCGCCTGGGCCGTGACGGTGAGCAGCAGATGATGGCGGCAACCGGCGGCGTTAACACCCATCGTGGCGCGATCTGGGCGCTGGGCTTGCTGGTGAGTGCGGCGGCCATGCACGGTGGCGCTGCCAGTGCCGACCAGCTGACCCGCACCGCCGCCGCACTGGCCAGCCTGCCCGACCAGGCTGCGCCAAAGCTGTTCAGCAAAGGGTTAAAAGCGACGCACCGCTATCAGGTGCCCGGCGCACGCGAAGAGGCGCAACAGGCGTTTCCTCACGTGATGAAGCTGGCGCTGCCGCAGCTGCTGACCAGCCGGGCGGTGGGTGCCAGTGAAAGTGAAGCCCGTCTTGATGCGCTGATGGCGATCATGACCTCGCTCAGCGATACCTGCGTGCTGTCACGTGCGGGTATGACCGGACTGGTCGCCATGCAGCAGGGCGCACGCGCCGTACTGCTGGCGGGAGGCTGCCGCACAGCTGCAGGTCAGGTGGCGCTGTCGCAGCTTGATCGGCGCATGCTGGCGCTCAATGCTTCGCCTGGCGGGGCCGCCGATTTGCTGGCCGCGACGCTGTTTATTGATCGGGTCTGCTCGCCTGAACATTCTTATTTTTAGAGGCCATTATGGAACACATCACATTATCTTTACCTGCTAACCGCCTGCTCAATGGCAGAGCGCTGGCCGGGGTCGTTGGTTCCGGTGATATGGAAGTGCTGTACACCGCAACTGAAGGCCAGACACTGAACATCGATATCACCACCTCACTGGATAACAGCGACGCTCGCTGGAAGGCGCTGTTTGACCGCCTGAACTTAATTAACGGCCTGCCCGCAGGAAAGCTGATTATTCACGATTTCGGCGCGACACCCGGCGTAGCGCGTATCCGTATTGAACAGGTTTTTGAAGAGGTGAGCCATGCGTAACGATGCCAGTTTTATTGAATTACGGGCCCGTGAACGCGCCCATGCGCTGCTGGATGCAGGCAGCTACCGCGAACTGCTTGATCCCTTTGAAGGCATTATGTCGCCATGGCTGGCCCCGCAGGGCGTGGTGCCTCAGTCAGACGACGGCATGGTGGTCGCACGCGGCACCCTGAACGGTCAGCCTGCCGTGGTGGTTGCCATTGAAGGCACCTTCCAGGGCGGCAGCATGGGCGAAGTCTCCGGGGCGAAAATGGCGGCAGCGCTGGAGCTGGCGGCGGAAGACAATCGCAACGGCATTCCGACTCAGGCGGTGCTCTGCCTGGAAACCGGTGGCGTGCGCTTGCAGGAAGCGAATCTTGGCCTGGCGGCGATTGCGGATATTCACGCAGCGATTGTCGATCTGCGTCGCTACACCCCGGTTATCGGCATCGTCAGCGGCACCGTTGGCTGCTTCGGCGGGATGTCTATCGCTGCCGCACTCTGCAGCTACCTGATTGTCACGCGCGAAGCCCGTCTGGGACTGAACGGTCCACAGGTCATTGAGCAGGAAGCAGGCATTGAAGAGTATGACTCGCGCGATCGCCCGTTTATCTGGAGCATGACCGGCGGCGAAATCCGCTACGCCAGCGGCCTGGTCGATGCGCTGGTGAGTGACGGCATCAACGCGGTAAAAACCGCCATGAATGAGTTTATTGCCAAAGGCGTTCCGGCTCAGAACCGCAGCGATAACTATGCCGATTTCCTGTCACGTCTGTCGCAGTTTGATACCCGCCAGCAGGCGGATACCGCGCAGATTAAACAGCTTTTCGCCCGGGAGGAGAAATAATGACTCAGACAAGCAGCCGCGGTGCAACCTGGCTGGAAAAACTCGCACCCAATGCACAGCGTCTTAGCGGCCTGTGTGCCTCTGTTCAGGTGGCTGACGGCCAGCTCAATGGCGAAAACGTCCGCTTTATTGCCGTCGTGCCCGATCCACAAAACCACTATCCGCGCGCCGCGCAGGGTGAAGTCGGTCTGCTGGAGGGCTGGACGCTGGCGAAAGTGGTGAATGAAACGCGCGAAGCAGACAAAAACAGTGCCGTAAAACGTCCGATTGTGGCGGTGATTGATGTGCCAAGTCAGGCCTATGGCCGCCGCGAAGAGGCATTTGGTATTCATCAGGCGCTGGCGGGTGCAGCGGGGGCGTATGCCAACGCACGCCTTGACGGTCATCCGGTGATTGGCCTGATTGTCGGCAAAGCGATGTCCGGTGCGTTCCTGGCACACGGTTATCAGGCTAACCGACTGATTGCGCTCAACGATCAGGGTGTGCTGGTGCATGCCATGGGCAAAGCATCGGCGGCGCGTATTACGCTGCGTTCCGTGGAAGCGCTGGAAAAACTGGCTGCGACCATTCCACCGATGGCTTACGACGTAAATAACTTCGCCACGCTGGGCCTGCTCTCCGATCTGCTGAACGTGGGCAATCCTGATGCGCCGTCTGACGCCGATGTGGCGATGGTTGAGATTGCGCTGCACAAGGCGATCAGCGACGCTCGCCAGGATCCGAGCCTGAAAAGCCGCCTCGGTGCCTCCAATCGTCACAGCTCCTCCCTGGTTCGCGAACGTATGCGCGCGGCCTGGTAATTAACTAAAAAAATAAACCTGCCGAAACCGGTCTGACGGGGCGCATCGCTAATTGCGCCCCGGAGCAGTGGCCGTGTTCAGAATTATAAACATCGCTGTTTTTAAAGAATTCTTCTTAAATACAGGTGATTTATGATTTATATAATTGTTCATGCCCTTGCTCCGATCTTTGTCATTATGTTGCTGGGTTTCTGGGCCGGTAAGGCCGGAATGGTCAACAACAAAGATGTCTCTCTGCTTAATATCTTCGTGATGGATTTTGCACTGCCCGCCGCGCTGTTCAGCGCCACGGTTCAGACACCGTGGCCAGGCATTGTGGCGCAGTGGCCGCTGATTGTGGTGATCACCGGTGCAATGTGGATTACCTATGGCACCGTCTATTTCCTTGCGACCAAAGTGTTCAAAAAGTCACCGCAGGATGCGGCCGTTCTGACGCTGACCGTGGCGCTGCCTAACTACGCCGCACTGGGACTGCCCATTCTGGCCAGCGTGCTGGGTGAAAATGCGGCCACCTCCCTCTCCGTGGCGGTGTCGATTGCCTGTGGTTCAGTGCTGCTCACCCCGCTGTGCCTGCTGATCCTGGAACGTGAAAAGGCGTTTGCCGCAGGTACCGAACACGGTTCAACGCTGAAAATGCTGCCGATCCTGATGTGGCGTTCAGTAAAAAAACCTATCGTGATGGGACCGTTGATTGGGGTGGTTCTGTCAGCGCTGGGCGTTAAAATGCCGGATCTGGTGCTGGCCGCGATCAAACCGCTGGGCCTGGCGGCCACCGCCGCTGCGCTGTTCCTGACGGGTGTCATCCTCTCTGCGCGTCAGCTGAAACTCAACGCCGTCGTCGGCGTCGGTACTGTGGCTAAGCTGCTGATTCAGCCCTTTATCGCCTGGGGTCTGGTACTGGGGCTGGGACTTAACGGTTCAGTCGCCATCACCGCTATCCTGATGATTGCGCTGTCGGCCGGTTTCTTCGGCGTGGTGTTCGGCAACCGCTTTGGCGTGCAGTCACCCGATGCTGAAGCCGTGCTGCTGTTAAGCTCAATTCTGTGTATTTTATCGTTACCGCTGTTCATCACGCTGACATCAGGAATGTAATATGAGTGCGCCGCGCCCCCACGATCTGCTCTGGCTGCGTCACAGTGACGCGTTAGCCGCGGTTAAAGAGAGCTGGGTCAGCCCGTTCTGGCATCCCGATCTGCCGGTGGTGGTACGGCGAGACCACCGTGAATCCGGTCTGATTCCGGTGGGTGTGCGCGGTGAACGACGTGAGCAGCGCGCCGCCGGCTGGATTAGTCCAGCCGATATTGTCCGGATGGTGACGCCAGAGAGGCTGGCAGAACGGACATGGCTGCTGGATTCACCCTTTACCGCTTATGCGCCGGTTCGCGCGGCGATTGCGCTCAGCGAGACTCTCTGGCCCTGGCACTGGGGCATTACCGGCAGCACCGGTTATGCGCTGGCGACGCAGCGACTTGTGCTGCACGCTGCCAGCGATCTTGATTTAGTGATCCGCGCGCCAGAGCCACTGCCACGCGATGCGCTGCAACAGTGGCTGACGCAGACTGACGCACTGGACTGCCGGGTAGATACCCAGGTGGAAACGCCGTCTGGCGCGTTTGCGCTGAACGAGTGGCTGCGTGAGGGTCGCGTGCTGTTAAAAACCGATACCGGACCGATACTGACCGCTTCACCCTGGAGCAGGGAGAATCCATGAAAATACTCTTTACCTTTCCCGGCCAGGGCACCCAGCGTGCCGGGATGCTGCAGCATCTGCCCGACGGCGACGCGGTGTTAAACAGCGTGCGAGCGGTACTGGGCGACGAGACCGACCGGCTCGACAGCACTGATGCGCTGCGCCACACCCGCGCCGTCCAGCTCAGTCTGCTGATTGCGGGAGTCGCCTGGGCGCGCGAGCTAATCCGCCGTGGGGTGAAACCGGACATCGTCAGTGGTCTGTCGATTGGTGCATTTCCCGCTGCGGTGATTTCCGGCGCGCTCGATTTCAGCGACGCCCTGCGGCTGGTGGCGTTGCGCGGCGATCTGATGGAACAGGCTTATCCGCAGGGATATGGCCTGACCGCGATCACCGGTTTAACGCTGAGTCGTCTTGAGAAACTGCTGGCTGGCAGCAATACCTACATCGCCAACCTGAATGCGGAAACGCAGATTGTGATTGCCGGTCGTGACGAGGATATGGCTGTCGTGGCGCAGAAAGCGCTGGATGCCGGTGCCAGCAAAGCCGTTAAACTCGCGGTGAGCGTGCCGTCGCACTGCGCGCTGCTGGATAAACCCGCCGCTGAACTGGCGCGCGCATTTGAGTCCGTCAGCCTCTCGCGGCCCGATTGCGCTTACCTCAGCGGCTCCACCGGACGGGTGATTTGGGAGCCGGAAAAGATTGCTGACGATCTCGCCTTTAATATGGCGCGCACGGTGCAGTGGAATGATGCGATGGTTTCAGCTAATCAGCGCGATGCCCGACTGGCGATTGAGATGCCGCCTGGCAATGTGCTGACCGGCCTGACGCTGCAGGCGGGCTGGCAGGGCGAAGCGATTTGTCTGGAGCGTAACAGTATCGACGTTGCGCTGCATCTGGCTAAACGACTCAGTCAGTAAGGCTACGGGCGTACATCCGCCCTTCTGCCGCCAGGGCCAGCAGGTCATTATCGCGTTCGCGACGGTGTGAGTAGACAATCGAAATCTGCTGACGCATCTGATAAGGCTCAGCCAGAGGCAGCAACTGAATGTTATTTTCATACACCTTCTTCATCCGTCCGGGGATCAGCGCCAGGCCAATGCCCGCCTGCACCAGGCTTATCATTGAGAAGATGTCATTTACCTGCGTGACCATGCGCGGTTCAAATCCGGCTATCTGAAACGCCTCCTGCGAACCGGTATAGGTGGCAAATCCCTCAGCCAGTGAAACAAAATCACGGTCGGCAAAATCACGCAGATCCACCGGGCCGGTTCCCTCCCGCGTCTCCCCGGCTGGCGCGGCCAGAAAGATACGGTCTTCAAACAGCGGAATCACATCAAAATGCGCATCGCTGAGTTCGCCGTCATCGGTGGCGATCAGAATGGCATCCAGCGCGTCATCTTCCAGCATGTTCAGCAGCATCTGATTGGAGCCCATGGTCAGATCAAGCTCCAGCGTGGGCCGGCGCAGTTTCATGCCCATAATCAGTCGGGGGATGGTTTCAAGCGTAAGCGAGTAGAGCGTGCCAAGCCGCAGACGACCCACACCGATACCCGCCACCTTGCGCGCCTCTTCAATACCTTTACCCATCAGGGTGGTCACGTCACGACAGTAGTCCAGCAGCGTCCAGGCGGCAGGCAACGGCACCAGGTTACGGCCTTTGTGGATAAACAGCGGACAGTCGATGCCCTCTTCCAGCGTGTGCAGCGCGCGGTGCACGCTGACGCTGCTCAGGGCCAGCGCTTCCGCCGTGCGGGCGATATTCCCTTTGCTCATAAACATCATAAAGACGCTGAGCTTGCGAAAGGTAATTTCCTGATTGATGTTGTCACTCATGGGCCGCGGTTGCCTGTCGGGTCGTTTTGCTTTCCCGCATAGTAGCGATTCTCAGCCAGGGTGTAATGATCTGGCTCGCTCTGCGGGCAGATACAGGCACAGAAATCATGAGACGCTGAACCCTGTGAAAAAGGGTGAGGGATGGCGGGAGGGTCTGAAGAGAAGATGGCAATGTGGCGGCCGGTTACCCGGCCGCACAGAACGTCAGAAAGGCGTACTGCCCGGACCCTACAGCCTTATTGGTGTAATGTTCCAGATCTCATCGGCGTACTCCTGAATGGTACGGTCCGACGAGAAGTAGCCCATGCCGGCGATATTTTTCGCTGCGCGGCGCTGCCACTCATCCGGTTTACGATAGAGCGCATCCACCTTATCCTGGGTATCCACATAACTGCGATAATCCGCCAGTAACTGGTAGTGATCGCCGAAGTTAACCAGAGAATCGAACAGATTGCGGTAGCGACCCGGATCCTGCGGGCTGAATACGCCAGAGGCAATCTGAGTCAGCACCTGATGCAGCTCATCGTCCTTTTCGTAATAGTCACGCGGGTTATAGCCGCCCTTACGCAGCGCTTCGACCTGCGGCGTGGTATTACCAAAGATAAAGATGTTCTCTTCCCCGACGTGATCCAGCATCTCAACGTTGGCGCCATCCAGCGTACCGATCGTCAGCGCACCGTTCAGCGCAAACTTCATGTTACTGGTGCCGGACGCTTCCGTCCCTGCGGTCGAGATCTGCTCAGAGAGATCGGCTGCCGGGATAATGATCTGCGCCAGGCTCACGCTGTAGTTCGGGACGAAGACCACCTTCAGTTTGTTCTTCACCTGCGGATCGTTGTTGATCACATTCGCGACATCGTTGATCAGATGAATGATGTGCTTGGCGACGTAATAAGCCGACGCTGCTTTACCGGCAAAGATATTCACGCGCGGCACCCAATCCGCCTGCGGATCGGCCTTGATACGGTTGTAACGGGTGATCACATGCAGCACGTTGAGCAGCTGACGTTTGTACTCGTGAATACGCTTGATCTGTACATCAAACAGCGCGTTCGGGTCGAGCACCACATCCAGATTCTTCGCTACCCAGTCGGCCAGCCGACGCTTGTTCTGATGCTTGGCAACCGCGACTTTTTCGATAAACGCCGGATAGTCGATCTGGGCTTTCAGCTCATCCAGCTGGCTGAGATCGGTACGCCAGTTGCGACCAATCTCCTCATCCAGCACCTCTGACAGCGCCGGGTTCGCCAGCGCCAGCCAGCGACGTGGAGTGACGCCGTTGGTTTTGTTGCAGAAGCGGCCCGGGAACAGACGGGAGAAGTCGGCAAACAGTGACTGCACCATTAAATTGGAGTGCAGCTCTGACACGCCATTCACTTTATGACTGACGACGACGGCCAGCCAGCCCATGCGTATCCGGCGTCCATCGTTTTCATCGATGATCGAAATGCGCGACAGCAGATCCAGGTCATCAGGATAGTGATCCTGAATCGTCTTGAGGAAGAAGTCGTTAATCTCGAAAATGATGCTGAGGTGGCGCGGCAGGATCTTACCGATCATATCGACCGGCCAGGTCTCGAGCGCTTCGGTCATCAGCGTATGGTTGGTATAGGAGAAGACCTGACAGCAGACGTCGAAAGCGCTGTCCCAGCTGAATTTATGTTCGTCAATCAGCAGGCGCATCAGTTCGGGGATCGCCAGCACCGGATGGGTATCATTCAGGTGAATGGCGATCTTGTCCGCCAGGTTGTCCCAGGTCTGGTGCATCCGCCAGTGGCGATTCAGGATGTCCTGCACGGTCGCGGAGACCAGGAAATATTCCTGACGCAGACGCAGCTCACGGCCTGAATAGGTGGAGTCATCCGGGTAGAGCACGCGCGACACGTTTTCAGAGTGGTTTTTATCTTCCACCGCCGCAAAATAGTCACCCTGGTTGAACTTGCCGAGGTTGATTTCGTTGCTGGCCTGCGCACCCCACAGTCTTAGGGTATTGGTGGCATCCGTGTCGAAGCCCGGAATGATCTGGTCATAGGCCATCGCCAGGATCTCTTCGGTCTCCAGCCAGCGCACCTTCGTGCCTTCATGCTGAACGCGACCGCCAAATCGTACTTTGTAACGGGTATTGAAACGCTGGAATTCCCACGGATTACCATATTCGAGCCAGTAATCCGGCGACTCTTTCTGCTCACCTTCCACGATGTTCTGTTTGAACATGCCGTAATCATAGCGGATGCCATAACCGCGGCCCGGCATGCCCAGCGTCGCCAGCGAATCGAGGAAACAGGCCGCCAGGCGACCCAGACCACCGTTGCCCAGCCCCGGATCGTTCTCCTCTTCCATCAGCTCGGCCAGATCCAGACCCATCTCATCCAGCGCCTGGTTGAGATCGTCATAGATCCCCATCGCCAGCAGCGCATTCCCTAACGTGCGGCCCATCAGGAACTCCATCGACAGGTAATAGACCTGGCGGACATCCTGAGAGAGCTGAGCACGGCTGGAACGCAGCCAGCGCTCCACCATCCGGTCGCGCACTGCCAGCAGCGAGGCGTTGAGCCACTCGTGCTTGTTGGCGATCGAGGGATCTTTGCCGATAGTGAACATCAGTTTGTAGGCAATCGAATGCTTTAAGGCATCAACCGTCAACGTTGGTGAGGCGTAAGTGAAAGGTGCATTCATATCCAGTTTTCCCAATCCGTTACATCAAACGTTGGTAGAGATCACGGTAGGCTTGTGCGGCCACCTGCCAGCTAAAGTCCATGCCCATCGCCTGACGCTGAACGTAACGCCACAGTGAAGGACGGGACCACAACACAAACGCGCGCCGGATGGCCCGCAACAGCGACCAGGCATTGGCATCTTCAAAGCTGAAGCCACTGGCGATACCGTCGGCCAGGTTCTCCAGAGAGCTGTCATTGACGGTATCTGCCAGCCCGCCGGTGCGGCGCACTAACGGCAACGTACCATACTTCAGGCCATAAAGTTGAGTCAGGCCGCAGGGCTCAAAGCGACTCGGCACCACGATCACATCCGCGCCACCGACAATGCGATGGGAGAACGCTTCGTGATAGCCAATCTGCACACCCACGCTGCCCGGATGCTCCGCCGCTGCCGCCAGGAATCCCTGTTGCAGCTCGGCATCACCCTGTCCCAGCAGCACCAGCTGTCCGCCCTGCGCCAGCAGGCCAGGCAGCGCTTCCAGCACCAGGTCCAGGCCTTTCTGTTTAGTCAGTCGGCTGATCACGCAGAATACCGGCGCTTTATCATCCACCTTCAGCCCCATCGCCACCTGCAGCTGCCGTTTGTTTTCCGCTTTCGCTTCCAGCGTGTCGCGGTTATAGCGCGCACTCAGCAGCAGGTCGTGCGCCGGGTCCCAGATAGAGGGATCGACGCCATTGAGGATCCCGCTAAGAC
The DNA here is from genome assembly GCF_015654165.1 of Pantoea sp. SM3640. Taxonomy (NCBI): domain Bacteria; kingdom Pseudomonadati; phylum Pseudomonadota; class Gammaproteobacteria; order Enterobacterales; family Erwiniaceae; genus Pantoea; species Pantoea sp. SM3640. The sequence goes on along the minus strand of NZ_CP064872.1, from coordinate 170,809 downwards.
GGCCTTCCCGCATCCGCTGCGCCAGCAGGCTTTCCATGCCATAAGCAAATTCGGCAGAGGTAATTTCATGAGCGTAAGTCGGGCTCACCGCCGTAATGTGGTCAGCGTAAAAGAGTCCCGCTTTCAGGAAGGAGATCTGACCAAAGAACTCCAGCCCATGCATGTTAAAGAACGACCACGGCAGGCCAATCTCATCCATGTGATGCGCCATGAACAGCCCCTGGTATGCCAGGTTATGTACGGTGAAGACGGATTTAGCCGGACGACCACGCGCTTCCAGATAGGCGCAGGTCAGGCCAGCATGCCAGTCATGCGCATGCACGATCTCAGGACGCCACATAGAGTCCATGCCGCACGCCAGTTCACAGCCGACCCAGCCCAGCAGCGCAAAGCGCAGATAGTTGTCGACATATGCAAACTGCGACTCGTCATGGTAAGGACTGCCGGGACGATCGTAGAGGCCGGGCGCATCAATTAAGTAAATGCCCACACCATTAAATTCACCAAATAGCAGACGTATATGACCGGCAAATGTCTCTCGCTCCGTCACTACCTGGAGATCGGGTATGCCTTTGCGCAATGCGGGAAAAGCGGGCAACAGTACCCGTGTATCCGTGCCGCCCGCAATCTGCGCCTGAGGTAATGCCCCGACTACATCAGCCAGTCCGCCCGTTTTCAGCAGCGGGAAAAGTTCTGAACAGACATGTAAAACCTGCATCCTCGACCTCATTAAGTTATCCGGCACGCTCCGCGTGCCGATTGCGTAAGTTCCGCTTATCGCTTACAGCCCCGCTTTGGCCAGCCTTGCCAGCATGGCGCGGGTGACCAGTACGATCCCTTCATCCGAACGGTGAAACCGGCGACTGTCTTCATCGGGGTTTTCGCCAATAACCATGCCCTCCGGCAGTTCGCAGGCGCGATCAATCACACAGCGACGCAGGCGACACGATCGGCCCACTACCACATCAGGCAACAGTACAGTTGAATCAATATTGCAAAACGAGTTAACGCGGACGCGTGGGAACAGCACGGAATTGACCACCACCGAACCGGAGATGATGCAGCCGCCCGATACCAGTGAGTTCATGGTCATCCCGTGACTGCCGGAACGATCCTGAACAAATTTGGCCGGCGGCAGCGGCTCCATGTGAGTACGAATCGGCCAGGTGACGTCATACATATCCAGCTCAGGCATCACCGAGGCCAGGTCAAGATTGGCGCGCCAGTAAGCTTCCAGCGTTCCGACGTCGCGCCAGTAAGGCGGCGCATTGTCATCGTTCTGGACGCAGGAGAGCGCAAAGGAGTGCGCATAGCCTTCGCCGCTTGCCACGATTTTCGGCAGGATATCTTTGCCGAAATCATGGTTAGAGCCTGGCGTCTGCAGATCCTCCTCCAGCAGCTCATAGAGATAGTCCGCGTTAAACACGTAAATCCCCATGCTGGCGAGCGACTGCGTGTCATCACCCGGCATGGTGGGCGGTTTCGCGGGTTTCTCCACGAAGTCGATCACCATGTTATCTTCGTCCACCGCCATCACGCCAAAGGCCGTAGCCTCATGTACCGGCACCGGTAAACAGGCGATGGTACATTTCGCCTCGTTCACCACGTGATCCAGCAGCATGCGTGAATAATCCATCTTATAAATGTGGTCCCCGGCAAGGATCACGATGTACTGCGCCTGATAGCGGCGAATTACATCAAGGTTTTGCGTCACGGCATCGGCCGTTCCGCGATACCACTGTTCGGTCGAAAAGCGCTGCTGCGCTGGCAGCAAATCGACAAACTCATTCATCTCTTCATTGAAGATCGACCAGCCACGCTGGATATGCTGAGTCAGGGTATGAGACTGATACTGGGTAATCACGCCAATCCGTCGGATACCGGAGTTGACGCAGTTGGAGAGGGCAAAGTCGATAATGCGGAACTTGCCGCCGAAATGCACCGCCGGTTTAGCACGTTTGGCCGTTAAATCGACCAGGCGCGTGCCGCGTCCGCCGGCAAGGATCAGAGCAACCGTCTGTGTAGGGAGCTGGCGGGCCAGCATCAGGTGATCTGTTCTGTCTAACTTAACCATGTCTGACTCCTTATGATTGCTTTTGGAACACGCACACACCGTGTGCGGGACCATGCCAGACAGTTAGCAGGATGGGGTTATCGTCCCCGGCGAAAGGAGGAAGGGCACGCCATTCTCCGTCTGGTAACACGATGTCATTCACCGTATCCGTGGCGTTTATTGTTATTAACCAGCGGCCGGACAGCAGGATCTGCAATCTGTGCATCCCCTGTGCCCATTCATCGTGTTGCAGTGGCTGGCCACCGGCATTGAGCCACTGCACATTACCGTCACCGTCCTGCCACCAGCGATCTGCGGTCAGCGCCGGAATGCGCTGGCGCAGAGCAATCAGTGCTGCGGTGAATCCGACTAATCCCTTCTCATCCGCCTGCCAGTCAAGCCAGCTCAGGGCGTTATCCTGACAGTAGGCGTTGTTGTTGCCGCGCTGCGTATGGCCGCGCTCATCGCCGGCCAGCAGCATTGGCGTGCCCTGTGACAGCAGCAGCGTCGTCAGCAGTGCCCGCACGCTGCGGCGGCGGCGTTCGATCACGTCAAAGCTGACGTTCAGCCCCTCTTTGCCGTGGTTGTGGCTGTAGTTATCACCGTGGCCATCGCGGTTATCTTCCCCATTCGCTTCGTTGTGTTTACGTTCGAAGCTCACCACATCCCACAGCGTAAAGCCGTCATGGGCGGTGATCAGGTTAACCGTGGCGTGTGGCGGCCGGTCATCATGCTGATAGAGATCGCTGGAGGCGGCAAAGCGCCGAACGAACTCGCCATTGCTTAAGCCGCCATGCAGCCAGTAACGACGCGCGGTGTCGCGAAACTTATCGTTCCATTCGGCAAACGGTGGCGGAAAACGGCCAACCTGATAGCCGTCAGGGCCGATATCCCAGGGTTCTGCAATCAGCTTGACCTGAGAGAGCAGCGGACAGGCGCGTATCGCCTCAAAAAAGGGTGCATCACGCTGGTAATCGGGTGTGCGGCCCAGAACCGGCGCAAGGTCAAAGCGGAAGCCGTCGACATGGCAAACGCGCACCCAGTAGCGCAGCGCCTCTAAGGTCCACGCCATCACCTGCGGATGGTGGATATTCAGCGTGTTGCCGCAGCCGGTCCAGTTCTGATAACCGCCCTGCTCATCGAGCCAGTAGTAGCTGGCATTGTCGATACCGCGCATCGAGATCGTCGGGCCAATCTCGTCCAGTTCGGCAGTGTGGTTGAACACCACATCCAGTAGTACTTCAATACCCGCGGCGTGCAGGCTCTTGACCGCCTGCTGAAACTCCTGCAACGGCGTCACACCCGGCTGACCGGAGGCGTAACGGGGATCCACCGCCCAGAGCGCAAAAGGGTTATAACCCCAGTAGTTGCTCAGGCCAAGCTGCAGCAATCGCGGTTCGCTGGCGAAGTGGGCCACTGGCAGCAGCTCAAGAGTGGTAATTCCCAGCTTGCGCAGGTAATCCACCATAACAGGATGACCCAGCGCCGCGTAAGTCCCGCGCAGCGTTTCCGGAATTTCCGGATGCTGCTGCGTCAGGCCGCGCACATGGGCTTCATAAATTACCGTGTTGCCCCAGGCCGTACGTGGCGCGACATCGCCCTGCCAGTCAAAATCTTCGGCTACCACCACACATTTAGGCGCAATCGCGGCGTTGTCATGCGGATCGGGCTGCGCTTCGCCGCCCTGAAACAGCGGGTCATCCGGAACATCGCCTTGCACCGCGCGGGCGCAGGGGTCAACCAGCAGCTTTGCCGGATTAAAGCGATGTCCCTGCTGCGGCGACCAGGGGCCATAAACCCGGTAGCCGTAGCGCTGTCCCGGTTTTAACGCCGGAACATAACCGTGCCAGATATCCCCACTGCGGCCAGGCAGGTCAAGACGCTGTTCTGCGCCCTGTTCATCAAACAGGCAGAGCTCTACGCGCGCCGCATGCTGTGAGAACAGAGTGAAGTTAACGCCTTTGCCATCGTAACTGGCACCCAGCGGTTCGGGATCGCCGGCAGTAATGGTCATTCAGCCTCCCGCACCAGCCAGACTGTTGCCAGCGGCGGCAGATTGAGACTCAGCGACTGCGGTCGTCCGTGACTCTCCTGCTCATCGGTATGCACCCGATGAATGCGCACGTCACTGCCGTGATACTCATGCTGATCTGTGTTCAGCACTTCACGCCAGTAGCCAGGCTGATTAACGCCAAAGCGATAGCCCGGACGCGCCACCGGGGTGAAATTGCTGATGACGATCACTTCGTTGCCTTCACGGTCGCGGCGGACAAAGGCGAAGACGGAGTGTTCCGCATCGTTCACCACCAGCCACTCAAAGCCTGCCGGATCAAAGTCCAGCTGATGCAGCGGTGTGTAGTGCTGATAGGTGTGGTTGAGGTCGCGCACCAGACGCTGAACACCGTGATGCCAGTTGTCATCCCCTTCCAGCAGATGCCAGTCCAGGCTGACGTCGTGGTTCCACTCGCGGCCCTGAGCAAATTCATTGCCCATGAACAGCAGTTTCTTGCCCGGGAAGCCCCACATCCAGCCGTAGTAGGCACGCAGGTTGGCGAACTTCTGCCAGGCGTCGCCCGGCATACGATCGAGAATCGAGCGCTTACCGTGCACCACTTCGTCATGCGACAGCGGCAGCACAAAGTTTTCGGTGTAGTTGTACATCATGCCGAAGCTCATCAGGTTGTGATGGTGCTTGCGGTAGATGGGATCGACCTGCATGTAGTCGAGCGTGTCGTGCATCCAGCCCAGATTCCATTTGAACCAGAAGCCCAGCCCGCCGCCTTCGGTCGGACGTGTCACGCCAGGATAGTCGGTGGACTCTTCAGCCATGGTTACCGACCCGGACGCGACGGTGCCGAGCGTGCGGTTGGTGTAACGCAGAAATTCGATCGCTTCGAGGTTCTCACGGCCACCGAACTGATTCGGCACCCACTCCCCTTCGTTACGGCTGTAATCGCGGTAGATCATCGACGCCACCGCATCCACGCGCAGGCCATCAATGCCAAAACGTTCGGTCCAGTAGAGCGCATTGCCCGACAGGTAATTGCTTACTTCGCGGCGGCCAAAGTTGTAAATCAGGGTGTTCCAGTCCTGATGGAAGCCTTCACGCGGGTCGCTGTGCTCATAGAGCTGCGTGCCGTCGAAGCGCGCCAGACCGAAATCATCGCTGGGGAAATGACCCGGCACCCAGTCGAGCAGCACGTTGAGGCCCGCTTCATGGGCGGCGTCAATAAAGGCGCGGAACTCATCACGGGTTCCAAAACGGCGGGTCGGTGCATACATGCCCAGTGGCTGATAGCCCCAGCTGCCATCAAACGGATGCTCGTTGATCGGCAGCAGTTCGATATGGGTAAAGCCCATCTCTTTAACGTAAGGCACCAGCTGTTCAGCCAGCTCTTTGTAGCTCAGCCAGAAGTTGTTGTCGGTGTGACGACGCCAGGAGCCCAGATGCACTTCATAGATGGAGATGGGCGCGTCAAAACCGTTGGCGGCTTTACGCTCCTCTTTCATCTCAACCGGCTCTGGCAGGCCACAGATCATCGACGCAGTTTGCGGGCGCATCTGCGCTTCAAAGGCGTAAGGATCCGCTTTGATGCGCAGTTCACCATTGGCATCGATAATTTCATATTTGTAGAGCTGACCGTTGACCGCGCCCGGTACAAACAGCTCCCAGATGCCCAGTTCCTGACGCAGGCGCATCGGATGACGGCGGCCATCCCAGAAGTTGAAGTCACCAACCACTGAGACGCGACGGGCATTGGGTGCCCAGACGCAGAAGCGGGTACCGAAGACGCCATCGATGACGTCGCCATGCGCGCCCAGCGTCTCGTAAGGACGCAGGTGTGTTCCTTCCGCCAGCAGCCACAGATCCATCTCCTGCAGCAGCGGGCCAAAGCGGTAGGCATCATCGACCAGATTTTGCTGGCCGTGCCAGTTCACCGCCAACTGGTAGCGGAAATGATTTTTACGGCGTGGAATGACGCCACTGAAGAAGCCGCGTGCATCCTCGCACACCAGCTGGGCCAGTTTACGCCCGGTGGAGGTTTCAATGACCCACACTTCGAGCGCTTCGGGGAGCAATGCCCTGACTTCCAGGCCTTGCTGAGTTCGGTGCATCCCTAGTAACGAAAAAGGGTCGGCATAATTACCCGCAAACAGGGCATTGATCGCATCGCGATCGGGAAGCTCTGACATGACTTTCTTCCTGTGATAATTGGCAGCCGAAATGAACGCAACATAGCCTGTCACGCTTCACCTGCGCTGCTCTTCATTGAGCCATACGTACAACGACAAAGAAGTCAGGCCATTCCGTGGGAAAATTTTTTTGCCGTGTACCACAACCATTTAGTCCGGAAAGCACAAGAGTGACCTGTGGCACATCATGGTTAAATCATAGCTTGGTCGCGGCAGTTGCCATGGACTTAAGCAAAATATTCTTTAGCGATCGGCAAAAAAGGGAAGCTGATCACTTAGTAAGCGAAACGGCAGATTGTTTCGTGTACGAAAGGGACAAAAAAGGCCGGATAAATCCGCGGATTAGTGTCATTTATGCTGCCCGGCGTGTCCGGATGAAAGACGCTGCATTTTTCACCGGACTGGAACAGTATCTCTGCCGGCAGACAATGTCAGACACCCGGCGTGATGAACGCAGACGGCGATGGAGAAAAGCTACCTGATAACGTGTTGTAAAGCGATGGTTAACAGCATGTTTCTAATCGACTCAGAGATAAGAGCATATGATGGCTAAGATACAGGGCACCTGTACTTCATCCTGCTCAGCATCTTCGTGTCGCCTGCTCTGTATCACAGGCAGAGTAACATTGTCGTTATGACTCAACGCCCTGACTGCACAGACACTTTGTAAGGATGCAAAAAGAATGGGTTATCGAAAAACAGGTTAAGCACGCCACACAGCCAGACGCCAGTCATCAGTGGCCCTACAAGCCATGAAGTACAGAGCGGTATGTTGCTTAAAACGCAATAACACCATTCCAGGCCAGTCAGCAAAAAAGCCCGCAACCATCAATGATGATTACGGGCTTTCATATAGCCATCCGATCTTTTTGTCTTATCCGATTGGCATGACTCAGGCGATGTTTGCTGGTTAGTTGGTCAGCAACCGCAGCATGCGACGCAGCGGTTCGGCAGCGCCCCATAACAGTTGGTCGCCTACCGTGAAGGCGGAAAGGTACTCCGGCCCCATGTTCAGTTTACGCAGACGGCCAACCGGCGTGGTCAGCGTGCCGGTCACGGCGGCAGGCGTCAGTTCACGCATCGTCAGCTCGCGATCATTCGGCACCACTTTGACCCACTCATTATGGGAGGCCAGCAGCTGTTCGATTTCAGCCAGTGGCAGATCGCGTTTCAGCTTCAGGGTAAACGCCTGGCTGTGGCAACGCAGCGCGCCGACGCGCACGCATAATCCATCAACCGGGATGACCTTAGAGGTGGCGAGGATCTTGTTGGTCTCCGCCTGGCCTTTCCACTCTTCGCGACTCTGACCGTTTTCCAGCTGCTTGTCGATCCACGGAATCAGGCTGCCCGCCAGCGGGACGCCGAAGTTGTCGGTTGGTAAGGTGCCGGAACGGGTGAAGTCGGTCACGCTACGCTCGATGTCGAGGATGGCGGAAGCCGGGTTCTGCAGCGCAGGCGCAACGTGATCGTGCAGCATGCCCATCTGGGTCAGTAGTTCGCGCATGTGGCGCGCACCGCCGCCAGAGGCTGCCTGATAGGTGGCAACCGAGGCCCACTCCACCAGATCCTGCGCAAACAGGCCGCCCAGCGACATCAGCATCAGGCTGACGGTACAGTTACCGCCGACAAAGGTTTTGATGCCACGGTCAATGCCCTGGCGAATCACAGCATGGTTGACCGGATCGAGAATGATGATGGCATCATCCTTCATGCGCAGCGTAGAGGCCGCATCAATCCAGTATCCCTGCCAGCCGCTGGCGCGCAGCTTTGGATAGACGTCACTGGTGTAGTCGCCGCCCTGGCAGGTGATAATGATATCCAGCGCGCGCAGCGCTTCAATATCAAACGCATCCTGCAGGGTGCCCTGCTGTTTGTCCGCAAACGCGGGTGCCGCCTGACCATGCTGCGACGTCGAGAAGAAGACCGGATTGATTGCATCAAAATCACGCTCTTCACTCATGCGGGACATCAGCACTGAGCCGACCATGCCGCGCCAACCAACAAAACCTACATTCTTCATGTCGTGTCCGTCTAAGGCAGTTACACCTGCTTTTCATTTCAGAGGAGAGAGCCGCGTGCTATTTTCACGCCGCTCTGCGTAATAATAGGATTTACCTGTGTCCCCTCACTCTACAAAATGCAGGCCGGGTAGCAAGTGAATTAATTCGATTACGCTAACTTTTTCAGCAGCGTAACTAATAACTCCGCTTTTTCGCGAACAACATGGCGCAAAACCGATGACTGAAATGATTTCGGCAACAATATTATTGTTGTTAATTATGGATCCACTGGGCAATCTGCCGATTTTTATGTCGGTTTTAAAGCATCTGGAGCCGAAACGGCGGCGGGTGGTGCTAATCCGTGAAATGCTGATTGCCCTGATCATCATGCTGCTGTTCCTGTTTACCGGCGAACGCATCCTGGCGTTTTTGAATCTGCGCACCGAAACCGTGTCGATTTCTGGCGGGATCATCCTGTTTCTGATCGCCATCAAGATGATTTTCCCGTCGGCTGAAAGCAGCAGTTCTGGCTTACCGGCGGGCGAAGAACCGTTCCTGGTGCCGCTGGCGATTCCACTGGTGGCCGGGCCATCGCTACTGGCCACATTGATGCTGCTGTCGCATCAGTATCCGCATCAGATGTCGCATCTGGTCGGCGCGCTGCTGATCGCCTGGGGTGTAACGGTCGCTATTCTGCTGATGTCAGGTCTGTTCCTGCGTCTGCTGGGCGATAAGGGTGTGAATGCGCTGGAACGTCTGATGGGATTGATACTGATTATGCTGGCGACTCAGATGTTCCTGGATGGCATCCGAGCCTATCTGAAGTTATAGAGAAAGGTCTGCGCTTCCCGTAATGCCGGGGAAGCGCAGAAACAGCAGGCCTAAGAGAGCAATTCGAAAGCAATCATTCCAACAACTGCGCCCACGGTGCCGAGAATGGTCTCCATCAGCGTCCAGGTCTTCAGCGTTTCCGCTTCGCTGGCCCCGGTGAAGCGGCCAAACAGCCAGAACCCGGCATCGTTCACATGGCTGATAATAATCGAGCCACCGCCGATGCAGATCGACAGCGCCGCCAGTTGCGCACCGCTGTAATGCAGCGGTTCAATCACCGGCATGATTAAGCCCACGGTGGTCAGACAGGCGACCGTCGCCGACCCCTGAATCACCCGCACCGCGCCCGACAGAATAAAGCAGGCCAGCGCAATCGGCAGACCCGCGCCGGTCAGCGCATTGCCCAGCACCGGCCCTACGCCTGAATCCACCAGCACCTGCTTGAATACGCCACCCGCACCAATCACCAGCAGGATAATCCCGGCCGGTTGCAGCGCGCTGCCGCACACCTGCATCACCCGCTCTTTATCCATACCCTGACGGTAAGCCAGGCCATAAATCGCCACCAGCAGCGCCAGCAGAATGGCAGTGAAAGGATGGCCGATAAATTCCAGCCACTCGTACAGCGTGGTGCCTTCGGTCGTGAAGCGTGCGCCGATGGTTTTCAGGCCGACCAGCACCAGCGGGAACAGGATCAGTGAGAGGCTGAAGCCAAACGACGGCAGCTTGCTCTCATCGACATCCGGTTGATGATCTTCCGGCGGTGCGCTGAAGGTAACGTGATTGCCGATGAAGTTGCCAAACAGCGGCCCTGCAATCAGCATGCCCGGGATCGCCGCGCAAAGACCCAGCAGAATCATCCAGCCGAAGTCCGCGTGCATCTGTGAAGCCAGCAGCATTGGAGCCGGTCCGGGCAGCAGGAACGCCGCCGACGCGGCCACACCGGCAAACAGCGGGATCACCAGCTTCACGAGATTGCCGCCGGTACGCCGCGCCACCGCAAACGCGATGCTGATTAACAGCACCACCGCCACCTCAAAGAAAAGCGGCAGCGCGCAGATCAGACCGGCAATGCCCATCGCATAATGGGCGCGGCTCTGACCAAAGGTTTTCAGCATCCGGATAGCGATCTGATCCACGGCGCCGGTTTCATGCAGGATTTTGCCGAACATCGCGCCCAGCGCGACCACAATGGCAAGGAAGCCGAGCGTGCCGCCCATCCCCTTCTGCATGGTTTCCGCGATTTTGTTCAGTGGCATGCCGGAGAAGAGTCCGGCACCGATGGAGACTAACATCAGCGCGACAAAGGCGTGCATACGGGCCTTCATCACCAGAAAAAGCAGCAGCAGGACGGAGCCTGCTGCGGTCAAAACGAGTGTTGCGGTATTCATCTCTAATCCTGGCTGATAGCGTCCTGGATAGTCGCAACCGTAGCCGCCACCACCTCGTCCAGTGAATGCGCGATATCCACGACCAGGACATCCGGCTCATCACTGCCCGGCTCTTCCAGCGTGGCAAACTGGGTGACCAGCATCTGCGGCTTGAAGAAGTGGCCTTTACGCGCCTTCAGGCGGGCTTCGATGGTGTCGAAATCGCCTTTCAGGTAAACGAAACGCAGGTTATCGTTGCCCTGACGAAGAATGTCGCGATAACTTTTTTTCAGGGCTGAGCAGACAATGATGGAGATCGCCTGGGTACGCTGCATGGCAAACGCGGCATCATTCAGCGCCTGTAACCACGGCTGGCGATCGCTGTCATCCAGCGGATGACCATCGGCCATCTTCAGGATGTTGGCGCGCGGGTGGAGAAAATCACCGTCAAGAAAAGCGGTATTCAGCTGGTGAGAGACCTGGTTGGCGACAGCAGATTTTCCGCTGCCTGAAACGCCCATCAGGATAAAAACGTGATGCGACGGGGATTGCGTTGTCATTTTTCTGCTCCGGCAGGTGAGAATTTGCCAATGTTACCGATAACAATGTCGTTTCTCATTCTCCTGGCCGGTTAACAGCCTGGCAACCTTTTTACCAGGAAAAGCATGAAAGTGTGAGCTGACTCATAAAAACATCACAATCAGATGCTGCCACCTTCACTGATCTCAAAACCGATATCCCGTAGCGGATCATCACTGCTCTCACCGGCAATACGCGCCAGCAACATTGCCGCCGCTTCACGGCCCATTCGGTCGCGCGGCGTCAGCACTGTCGCCAGCTGTGGTGTGACGACCTGACTGATATCATGGCCGTGAAAACCCGCTATCGCCATCTGAGTGGGTACCTGCAATCCCTGGCGCTGACACTCAAACATCGCGCCGACTGCCAGATCATCATTGGTACAGAACAGGCTATCCGTTTCAGGATAGAGACGTTGTGCTTCACGCAGCAGATCGCCACCGGCGCTGAATGATGAGGCATCCTCCATCATCACGCTGTGCGGCGTCAGACCCGCTTCGCGCATGGCGATTTCATAACCGCGCTGCTTTTGCAGCGTGCGTTCATCAAGGCGTGCGCCAAGATAGACAGTGTGACGATGGCCTTTGCTGAGGATCGCCTGTGTCATCTGCCGGGCCGCTTCGACGTTATCAAAGCCGACAGCCATGTCCAGGCAGGGTGTAACGCTGTCCATCACCTCAATCACCGGAATACCGGCCACTTCCAGCATACGCAGCGTGCCTGGCGTATGGGTGCGTTCGGTGAGGATAACGCCATCGATGTTCCAGCCCAGCAGCGAGCGCAGTTGCAGCTCCTCTTTTTGCGGGTTGTAACCAAAGTGGGCGACCAGCGTCTGATAGTTGGCTTCGTCAGTGACGGCTTCAATGCCGCGCAATACGTCAGCAAAAACCTGGTTGGTGAGCGACGGCAGCAGCACACCGATGGCACGGCTGGTAGCGTTAGAAAGCATATCGGGGGCGCGATTGGGGATATAACCCAGCTCATCCAGTGCCACTGCAATCTTGTCCCGCAGGGCAACAGAGACCTGCTCAGGATTACGCAGGTAACGGCTGACGGTCATTTTAGTAATGCCGACGCGATCGGCAACGTCCTGTAATACCGGTCTTTTCTTCTTCATCGTAGCGCCTGGGATCGCCCTGAAAGCTAAAGTACGATGAGTCTATCACTTTTCTGTCACAAAATTCCTAACCGGGCGCGACGAGGCGCGCCCGTTATCTGCTTAGACAGGTGGCAGATCAAACAGCAGGACTTCGGCCGCCGAGCTGGCTTCAATCGTCAGCGCGCTTTCGTCCCAGATCGCCAGGGCGTCGCTGGTGGTGACCGCGTTGCCGTTAACGGTAACATCACCTTTCACGACCTGAATCCAGATACGACGTCCCGCATCAATCGCAACGTTATCCTGCTCACCGGCAGCCAGTACCCAGCGCGACAAGGTCATGTCCTGATAAACTTTCAGCGACCCTTCACGGGCATCCGGGCTTAACACCAGCTGGCGTCCCTGCACATCCGGGAAGCGGCGCTGATCGTAGCGTGGCTCAATACCGGTACGCTCAGGAATGATCCAGATCTGATAGAGGTGCAGCGGTTCGCTTTCGCTGGCGTTGTACTCAGAGTGACGCACACCGGTGCCGGCACTCATGATCTGGAACTCCCCTGCCGGGATCTGCTCTTTGTTGCCCATGCTGTCCTGATGCTCAACCGTACCGGAAAGCACGTAGGTCAGGATTTCCATATCTTTATGCGGATGGGTGCCAAATCCCTGACCGCCATCGATCACATCTTCATTGATGACCCGCAGCGCGGAGAAACCCATGAAGTTCGCATCGTGATAGCTGGCGAAAGAGAAGGTGTGCCAGCTATCCAGCCAGCCATGGTTTGCGTGACCGCGTTCTTCAGCTTTGCGTACATAGATCATGTTCAAATCTCCTCAATGTTTTTTATAGTGTGTCCCTGAGGCGGTTTGATTGATAGCTGAAAAACTTCACTCCTCTGTTCAAATTCATTGAATGATCGTGCAGGAGTGGCTGAAAAGCATTGAAGGAGAGCAGGCAAAAAAAAGCCAGCATCTAAGCTGGCGAAATAATACTGGAAGCAATGTGAGCAATGTCGTGCTTTTCCAGGCTGTCGGGCGACCTCCCGGAAACGCATGGCAATAATAATCATTATCATTCGCGTCTGTAAAGTCATTTTCACTTTTTTTAGCTTGATTAATGATCTGAATACCTTGATGTTTAAAAGGTTTTTATGGGAGAAAGGAGCGATCATGAGTGAAATAGTTGTCCGCCACGTCATGCCAGAAGATGCAGCCGCGCTGCACAGGATTTACAGTCAGCCAGATACCCAGGCCAGCACGCTGCATCTGCCTCACTCATCGCTACAGATGTGGCAGACCCGACTCGCTTCGCCACAGCCTCATTCACATCTGCTGGTAGCCTGCATCGACAAAGAGGTTGTTGGCCAGTGCGCATTGCATGTGGAGGAGCGCCCCAGACGCCGTCACGTCGCCTCTTTGGGGATGGGCGTGGATGAACGCTACCGGCAGCGAGGCGTCGGCACTGCACTCATGCGAGAAATGGTCTCGTTGTGCGACAACTGGCTACAGGTGAGCCGGATGGAGCTGACGGTGTTCGTCGATAATGGCCCGGCTATCGCCCTGTATCAGCGTTTCGGTTTTGAGATTGAGGGAACGGCCAGAGGTTTCGCCATACGGCACGGTGAACTCATCGACGCGCATTATATGGCGCGGGTTAAAGCCTGACGTGTGGAAGCAGAAAGGGCACCGAAGTGCCCTTCAGATTAATGACAAATTCAAAGTACGGTGAATCGGGTAGCAACGTATTAGCCTGACGCGCAGGGAATACGGTCAGAAGAGGAAAGCGTCCCGCCGCCCGGAAAACAACGCCCGGAGCGTTTTTGAACAATGCAATGCGTTGACCTCACTACGCCTGGCACGCCCGTCATGCGATGTTTGTGAGGATTACGCTGCACTGATCACCAGCTATGGCTTACGTCTTGCAAAATGTTTTTGATAAGCTGGAAATTATTCCGGATGCAGGTGATGCGCAGTCGCGCTGATTTATATACCGGCATAAAGTGCTTTGCTCAGAGTTCTGGAACGATCAGTAGTACTGAAATTTGAGGGCACTGCAGACCTGGCTGCAGATTACAAAAAAACGGAACCGGGGTAGTGAGAGAGAGGATGATTATTTATGACTGACAATCATACAGTTATTACAAAAATGCAGGCTGACAGTCTGCTGGGAGTACGCCTTGATAAGGCACTGGCCGGCGTAAAAGATGCCGTTCTGGATCAGGCCCGGCATGTAAACATGGGTGTCACACGTCTGGCTTTTTACAGCTCATGTTTTACCGACAATTACCAGGACGTATGTGCAGCACAGAAAAGTGAAGACGTGCGTTTTATGGAAGCACTGGTTCAGTTGGTAAAGCGCCATGATGTCATCAAAAGAATGTTTCAGATCTACGTTGAGCACCTTCTGAGTACCCGCTCCTCTGAAAGCACACGCAGAATTCAGCAGGCTCTGATAAAAAAAGGGGCGACTATCGCGTCATCCTCGCTGACCAATCAGGGACTTAGTTCTGCTATCGCCGCCGCTCTGGGTTTTAGCTTCGGGATGAAAATATCCGTAGATACCAAACTTGCCAAAATCTCTGCTGTATCAGTCACTCTTGCAAGCTATTACGGCTATGTTCAGGAAGCGGCAGAGGCTGCACACAGGCTCTTACAGCTCAGCCCTATTTATTACAGCGCGCTTTACGCTGAAAAGTTAGAAATGCTTTATTTCATCATTGAGCCGGTAATCAATCAGAATGTACATCTGATTTCTACTTTGTCTTCAGAGGACGAAATCGCCAACGCCATCATGCGAGTTCTTAGATGAATAATTATTTTATCAAATGGCTGCACCGGCAGCTCCGCTATTTCGCGGCCACCCTAATCCCGGCAGCGCTTATTATCGGATTCGGCATGCTGGCCGTCACCTTCTGGCCAGCCTTTGCATGGAGCTCAACAGCCGTCTTTGCCGTTCTGGTTATAGGCCTGACTTTCTGGCTCGTTTAAAGAATTGCACATCACCCACTGTATGCTCATTAGCGGCATACAGGGGGTGATGCTTTTGCGTCTTTCCGATCTGACCGTGTTCCCTGAGCAGGCTAAATCCAGCCGCCACTTTGTTCTCAGATATCAGTAACCCGCACTCAAATCATCAATGCTGCGCGGATCCGAAGCACCATACAGCATGCCATCCGGCCCAATCATGATGCTCTGCGTACTGCCCATCGACGGCAGCACTTTCACATGCTGGCCTTTAGCTTCCAGCAGACGCAATGTATCAGGGCTGAAGCCCTTCTCCACCCGCAGCTGATCCGGCAGCCACTGATGATGGAAGCGTGGTGCGTTGGTGGCTTCCGCCACGTTCATCCCGAAATCAATGCTGTTCACCACCATCTGCAACACCGTGGTGATAATGCGGCTGCCGCCCGGACTGCCGGTCACTAGCCAGGTTTTGCCGCCTTTAGCGACGATGGTCGGCGACATTGATGACAACGGACGTTTCGCCGGCTGCACCGCATTCGCTTCCCCGCCCACCAGCCCGTAGACATTGGGCGTGCCCGGCTTGGCGGAGAAGTCATCCATCTCATTATTCATCAGGATGCCACTCTTGCCCGCCACAATTCCGCTGCCGAAATAGGTGTTCAGCGTGTAGGTGACCGCAACGGCATTGCCCTGCTTATCCACCACTGAGAAATGGGTGGTCTGGTTGCTTTCGTAAGGTTCGAGCTTGCCCGGTTTGATCTCACTGGAAGGCCGCGCCTTTGCCACGTCAATCTGCTGCGCCAGCGTTTTAGCATAGGCTTTACTGGTCAGCGCCTGCCAGGGCACCTTCACGAAATCGGGGTCGCCGAGATATTCCGAGCGGTCCGCGTAGGCATATTTTTCCGCTTCCGCCATCACCTGCATGGCGTCAGCGCTGCCAAAGCCCATCTTCGCCAGATCGAAGTTCTCCAGGATATTGAGAATCTGCACGATGTGGATACCACCGGATGAGGGCGGTGGCATTGAGAAGACTTCATAACCGCGGTAGGTACCACTGATGGGCTGACGCTCGACCGCCCGATAGGCCGCCAGGTCAGCTTTGCTGATCAGCCCGCCGTGCTGCGCCATCTCGCCGGCGATCTCATCCGCGATTTCACCTTTGTAAAAGGCATCCGGCCCCTGGCGGGCAATCAGTTGCAGGCTGTGAGCCAGGTTTTTCTGCACCAGCCGATCGCCCTTCTGCCACGGCGTGCCGTCCGGTTTGTAGAAGATCGCTTTGCTGTTGGGATGGGTGATCAGCACCTCTTTGCCGTAGGTCTTCAGGTCATCCGCCAGCGCATCGTTGACCGGAATACCGTCACGCGCCAGTTTGATCGCCGGTGCCAGAAGGGTGCTCAGCGGCAGGGTGCCATATTTCTGCGCAGCCAGCGCCAGTCCGGCAACGGTGCCCGGCGTGCCGGAAGCCAGATGTGAGGTCAGCGACAGCTTACTGTCGGCGTTGCCCTGCTTATCCAGGAACATGTCGCGCGACGCGTGGCCCGGTGCCATTTCACGGAAATCGATAGCGGTAGCGCGGCCAGAAGCCGTGCGCAGCAGCATAAAGCCGCCGCCGCCCAGGTTGCCCGCCTGCGGATGGGTCACGGCCAGCGCAAAGCCCACGGCGACCGCGGCATCCACCGCATTCCCGCCCTGACGCAGAATTTCCACGCCCACCTGGGTTGCCAGCGCATCCACCGACGCCACCATGCCGTGCTGCGCTTTTACCGGGTGAAAAGTATCACTGTCCACACCGTAGGAGACCGGCGGAGCCTGAGTGGGCGCGGCGTTCGCGCCTGCCACCACGGTAAAACTCATCACCAGCGACCAGCTAAGCTGACGCACTGTCTGCTTCATTTTCATCCTGCCACCATCCCATGTTGTTATTTACATTTTTTTATCATTTCTGCAAGTGCCTACAAATACAGCAAAATAACCGGGGTTAAGTCAAATCAGGAATACATCTGAAAGTAAGGTCTGTGATATCGCGTAAACTTATGGGTGCGACCCTGATATCGGTGTGCGCCGTTGTGCACCCAAAAAACCTGTCGCGATAAAGGAAGGAGGAAAGATGAAAAAGTGGATGATTGTTTTAGCCGCCCTGCTGCCTTTCGCCAGTCAGGCGAACACGCTGAACAGCACCAACGATCCGAATAAACCGGGTTATAACCCGAGTCAGCAGCGGATGCAGTCGCAGATGCAGAGCCAGCAACAGCAGCAACAGCTGAAGCTGCGCCAGGATCAGCAGCGTCAGACGCAGGACATGCAGCGTAAAATGCAGGAGCAGCGCAACAGCGCCCAGCAGCGGGTGATTACCACGCAGCCGGGCCAGCAGAACCAGAATCCGAATCAGAACTAATGAAAATCGGGGCCAATGATGTCGATGCTGTCAGTACAGATGGCATCGACGCCCCACTTCAGCAATTCCCGCGCCCGGTCCGGGCTGTTCACGGTATACACCAGAATCTTCAGTCCGCCTGCTTTCAGTTCGGTGACCCGCTCAGCGGTCAGGACCTTGTGATTGAGATGAATGGAGACGCACGCCAGCGCGCTCGTTTTCTCCTGCCACTCGGGATCCCAGCTGTGCGACAGCAGGCCACGCGGCAACTGCGGCTCGACCTGCATCGCCGCTTCCAGCGCCTCAAAAGAGAA
Organism: Pantoea sp. SM3640; assembly: GCF_015654165.1. Taxonomy (NCBI): domain Bacteria; kingdom Pseudomonadati; phylum Pseudomonadota; class Gammaproteobacteria; order Enterobacterales; family Erwiniaceae; genus Pantoea; species Pantoea sp. SM3640. Next base: position 153,037 of record NZ_CP064872.1, on the reverse strand, counting down.
CGACGAGAGCAGCGGTGCGGTCTGATCCTGCCACAGAATCGCGGCAGCCTGCGCCACGGCGCGTCCGGTTTCAGCGTCGCTGCCGGTGGTCGGTTTGATCTCGATGTTCGCCATCATCTGATGCTGACGACAGCGTGCCGCTACTTCGTCCAGCCGCGCCAGCTTTTCGCCGGTAAATGCGTTGCCAAACCAGCTGCCCGCATCAAGCTGCGACAGCTTCTCCCACGGCAGCTGACCTGCCACGCCCCAGCCATTGCTGGTGCGATCCAGCGTGTCGTCATGCAGCAGGAAGATCTGCGCATCCATTGATAATTTGGCATCAAACTCAATCATTTGATGACCATACTTTGCGCCGACATCAATTGCCGCCAGGGTGTTTTCCGGTGCCAGTTTACCGCCACCGCGATGGGCAACGATGCGGGGATAGGGCCAGTGTTGTGTGCTCATTCCAGACGCTTTCCATGGGTTGAATCGAAGAAGTGTAACGCATCTGACGGCAGATGCAGCCACAGCGTACTGCCTGGCTGCGGCCGTTCGCTGTGGGCTAAGCGTACCACCAGTGGCGTGTCCCCGATGCGACCATGTGCCAGATTATCGGCGCCCAGCATCTCCAGCGTATCGACGCGTAGCGGTACGCCGCCCTGCTCACGGCTGCTTTGCCGGATATGCTCTGGCCGGATACCCAGCACCACCGGCTGGTTAGCCCATTTCGGTTTACTGTCACTGAGCGGCAGTGCATGCGAGGCATCGAGATTAAAGCGCGAACCATCGCTGCTGATCTGCCCTTTCAGCAGATTCATCGCGGGCGCGCCGATAAACGAGGCGACAAACTGGCTGGCGGGACGTTCATACACGTCGACCGGCGTGCCGATCTGCTCGACGACACCTTTATTCATCACCATCACCCGCTGCGCCAGCGTCATCGCCTCAACCTGATCGTGCGTCACATAGAGGCTGGTGGTCTGTAAGCGGCGATGCAGCTGCTGCAGCTCCAGCCGCATCTGCACTCGCAGGCGGGCGTCGAGATTCGACAGCGGCTCATCGAACAGAAACACCGCCGGTTCACGCACGATGGCGCGCCCCATCGCCACGCGCTGGCGCTGTCCGCCCGAAAGCTCGCGAGGCCGGCGCATCAGCAGGTGATCCAGCTCCAGGCTGCGCGCCGCGTCGAGCACCCGCTGGCGGATTTGCTCTTTGCCCATCCCACGGATTTTCAGGCCATAGGCCATGTTCTCCTCCACCGACATATGGGGATAGAGCGCGTAGTTCTGAAACACCATCGCAATGCCGCGATCTTTCGGCTCTTCCTGGGTGACGCGCCGATTGTCGATATAGATATCGCCGGAGGTAACGCGCTCCAGTCCGGCCACCATGCGCAGCAGGGTCGATTTACCGCAGCCAGATGGCCCGACCATCACCATAAACTCGCCGTCATTGATGGTGACGTTCAGCGGCTGAATGATCTGATTTTTGCCATCGTAGGATTTGGTTACTGCCTGAAGGGTTACGCCTGCCATCTTATTTCTCACTCTCAACCAGACCGCGCACAAAGGCACGCTGCATGACTAACACCACCGCCAGCGGTGGGATCAGGGTTAATAACATTGCCGCCATCACTTCGTTCCACTGGGTTGGCGATCCGCTGGAGGAGATCATGCTTTTGATCCCCGCCACCGCGGTGCCGAGGCTGGCGTCATTGATGATCAGCAGCGGCCAGAGATACTGGTTCCAGCCGTAGATAAAGGTGATCACGAACAGCGCCGCCAGATTGGTTTTCGACAGCGGCAGAACAATGTCGATGAAGAAGCGCATCGCACTGGCACCGTCGATGCGCGCCGCTTCCACCAGTTCATCCGGCAGTGACATAAAGAACTGACGAAACAGAAAAGTGGCGGTCGCTGAGGCCATCAGCGGCAGGGTTAAGCCGCTGTAGCTGTCGAGCAGATTAAGGTCGGCAATCACCTGCACCGTGGGGAAGATACGCACCTCAACCGGCAGCATCAGCGTGATGAAGATCAGCCAGAAAAAGAGCGTGCGTAGCGGAAAGCGAAACCAGACCAGGGCAAACGCCGACAGCATCGACACCGTGATTTTGCCGAAGGTAATGCCCAGCGCCATGATCATGCTGTTGAGCAACATCAGGCCAAACGCCGGTCCGCTGCCGTTAACGCCGTGCGTCCAGATGCGCGAGATGTTCTCCCACAGATGCGTGCCCGGTACCAGCGTCATTGGCACCTGATAGACCGCCTCGTTATCCAGCGTCGCCGCCACAAAGGCAACATAGAGCGGAAACAGGATGGTAAGCACGCCCAGCACCAGTACGATGTGGCTGAAGAGATCCAGTCCGCGTCGATTCTCAATCATTGGTATTGCACCTTACGTTCAACAAAGCGGAACTGGAGCACCGTCAGCCCGATGACCAGCAGCATCAGCACCACCGACTGCGCCGCGGATGAGGAGAGATCCAGACCGGTAAATCCTTCGCGATAGATTTTATAGATCAGCGTGGTGGTGGCCTGCACCGGCCCGCCACCGGTTGCGGCATCGATCACCGGGAAGGTATCGAAGAAGGCGTAGATCAGGTTCACCACCAGCAGAAAGAAGCTGACCGGCGTAATCAGCGGCAGAGAAAGGTTGAAGAAGCGACGCACCGGCCCGGCACCGTCGATGGCGGCGGCTTCCACCAGCGATTTGGGGATTGATTGCAGTGCGGCGAAGAAGAACAGGAAGTTGTAGCTCATCTGCTGCCAGATCGACGCCAGCACAATCAGGAACATCGCCTGACCGCTGTTCTGCGCATAGTTCCAGTTGTAGCCGATGTGGTTCAGCAGATAGCTGAACAGGCCCAGACCGGGGTTAAACAGAAACATCCAGAGCACCGCGGCCACCACCGGGGCAACGGCGTAGGGCAGCAGCAGTAGGGTCTGATAGAGGCGGCGCAGTCGCACCACATAATCCACCAGCGCCGCCAGCAGCAGCGAAAACACCATGCCGAAGACCGTGACCATGCTGCTGAATTTGATTGTGGTCCAGAACGAATCCAGATAGTAGGGATCGGCAAACAGGCGTCTGAAGTTCTCCAGCCCAACAAAGCTGCTGGAGATGCCAAAGGGATCGAGACTTTGCAGCGAGTACCACAGCGCTTCACCGGCAGGCCAGAGAAAGAAGATGGCGGTAATCAGCAGTTGCGGCAGCACCAGAAGATAAGGCAACAGGCTGGTGCGAAAGACCGGACGGGATGAAGACATGGCGTACCTGACGTCAGAAAAGAGGGGCCAGCCTGGGCTGGCCAGGGGAGAGATTACTTCATTTGCTGCTGGAAGCGGCGCAGCAGCTCGTTGCCGCGTTTCACTGCGTTATCCAGCGCGCTTTGCGGTGACTGTTTACCGGTCCAGACGCTTTCCAGCTCCTCGTCGATCACGGTACGAATCTGCGGCATGTTGCCCAGACGCATCCCTTTGGTGAACGGCAGTGGCGGCTTGTTCATCATCTGGCGGGTCGCGATATCTGCTCCCGGATTTTTGTCGTAGAAGCCCTGCTGTTTCGTCAGCTCGTAGGCGGCGGTGGTGATCGGCAGATAGCCGGTTTTCTGATGCCATTCCGCGGCGATTTCCGGTTTAGACAGGAACTGCATAAACTCGGCCACGCCTTTATAGGTTGCCGCATCTTTGCCTTTCATCACCCACAGGCTCGCACCACCAATCAGGGCGTTCTGCGGCGCATTCGGTACGGTGTCGTCATACGGCATCATGCCGACGCCGAAGTTGAATTTAGCGTAATGACGGATATCGGCCAGCGAACCGGATGAAGCGGTGGTGATACCGCAGTCGCCGTTGTAGAACTTGGCGGTGGACTCATCTTTGCGGCCAAAGTAGGTGAAGTCACCTTTCTTATTCATCGCTTCCAGCAGGTCGATATGACGAACCTGCACCGGCTTGTTGAACTCCAGCACCGCGTCGAGGCCGTCAAATCCGTTGTTCTCCGTCGCCACCGGCAGAGCATGCCAGGCACTGAAGTTTTCGATCTGGATCCAGCCCTGCCAGCCGCTGGCGTAACCACAGCTCATGCCCGCTTTGCGCAGTGCCGCGGCATCGGTCGCCAGCTCCTGCCAGGTTTTCGGTGGCTGATCCGGGTTCAGACCCGCTTTTTTGAAGGCGTCCTTGTTGTAGTAGAGCACCGGCGTCGAGCTGTTAAACGGCTGAGAGATCAGCTGACCTTTGCTGTCGCTGTAGTAGCCCGCCACCGTGGGTACGAACTGTTTTTCATCAAAGGGGATGCCGGCATCTTTGAAAACCTGATGCACTGGCACAATCGCCTTAGAGGCCATCATGGTCGCCGTACCGACTTCATAGACCTGCAGCACCGCAGGCGCTTTACCGCTGCGCACGGCCGCAATCCCTGCCGCCAGACTCTGCTCGTAGTTACCTTTGTAGGTCGGAACAATTTTGTAATCGGGATGCGTCTCGTTAAAACGCTGTGCCAGCGAATCCACTTCTTTGCCTAACTCGCCTTCCATAGAGTGCCAGAAGGGGATCTCAGTGGCGGCCATGGCATGGCTGCTGAGCGTCAGACCGAGCAGCACGCTCATCAGGCTACGACGAAAGGTAACGACGGACATAGAATTTTCCTGTGCAGGTAAATACGCGTGAAATCACGGATTTCTGGTTCGCGAAGTAACATGACACGAGGAAATGACGGATTAATAACAGGCAGATGACAGCGGGGTGACAGGCGAAAGAGAGGAAGGGCGGAGCAGCACTACTTTGTGGACAAAATCTAGCCAGGTTGCTGTAAGACTGAGCATGCACAGGAAACACGGTCAGATCGGAAAGACGCAAAATCCGTCATCCATGACATGCTCGGCCCGCGCCGTCCATGGCGCGGGACGCTTTCCTCTTCTGACCGTGTTCCCTGCGCGTTGAGTTTATTTGTTGCGGCCAGATTCACCCTGATTTGGTTTTGTCAGCAGTCTGAGCGGCTACACATCATTACTACGTCGAATTTATTACCATAAGCTGCAACGGCCTCGGGCAATAGCAGCGCTTGTCCGTGCTTTTGCGCAAATGTAAAGGCCATCGACACTACCACTCAAACCAACACTAAAGGCCGTCGGCGTCGCAGGCAGTTCGGCACCGGCCAGCGCACAGCATCCGGAGCGTACTGGAGTACGTGAGGAATGCGAGCACTGCCCGGTGTCGAAATGGCAAGTAAGCCAGGCCTCTAAACGTTAAGCGCCGAGGTACGCGCTGCGGACGGCTTCGTTGGAGAGAAGAGCTGCACCGCTATCTTCGAGCACGACATGCCCGTTCTCCAGCACATAGCCCCGATCCGCCAGCTTCAGCGCCTGATTCGCATTCTGCTCCACCAAGAAAATCGTCATCCCTTCACTGCGCAACTGCTCAATGGTGTCGAAGATCTGCTGAATAATGATCGGTGCCAGTCCCAGCGACGGCTCATCCAGCAGCAGCAGGCGCGGCTGGCTCATCAGCGCACGGCCAATCGCCAGCATCTGCTGTTCGCCGCCTGACATCGTTCCGGCGCGCTGGATTTTACGCTCCTCCAGCCGCGGGAAGAGTTCATACACGCGCTTAATCCGCGTCAGATACTCCGGGCGGCTGGCAAAAAAGCCGCCCATCGCCAGGTTCTCTTCCACCGTCATGCGCGAAAACACCCGCCGTCCCTCTGGCACGATGGCGATTGCTTCACGCATAATGCGCGCCGTTTGCCAGTCGGTAATCGCTTTGCCATCAAAGGTGATAGTGCCCTGGGTCGCGCGCGGTTCGCCGCACAGCGTGCCCAGCAGCGTGGTTTTTCCGGCTCCGTTAGCGCCAATCAGGGTGACAATTTCGCCCTGATTGATATAGAGGCTGACGTTGTGCAGCGCCTGAATTTTGCCGTAGTGAGCGCTGACGTTCTCAATGGTTAACATCGCATTTGCCATCTCAGGCCTCTCCTAAATAGGCACGAATGACATCCGGATTATTACGAATCTCCTCCGGCGTTCCATTAGCCAGCGGCGTTCCCTGATTAACCACGTAAATACGGTCAGAAATACCCATCACCAGCTTCATATCATGTTCAATCAGCAGCACCGACACCTTGTGTTCGCCACGCAGTTCCGCAATCAGCGCGTCCAGCTCATGGGTCTCTTTCGGGTTAAGACCCGCTGCCGGTTCATCCAGCATCAGGATCTCCGGGCGCGTCACCATGCAGCGCGCAATCTCCAGCCGACGCTGCTGACCATAGGCCAGATTACCCGCCTGACGGTTTGCCAGATCCAGCAGACCCACCCGCTCCAGCCAGGTCGCCGCACGATCCAGCGCCTCGCTCTCACTGCGGCGAAACGCCGGGGTTTTCAGCAGGCCGGAAAATACGCCGCTTTTCAAATGCTGATGCTGCGCGACCAGCAGGTTCTCAATCACCGTCATCTCACGGAACAGGCGCACATGCTGGAAAGTGCGCACGATGCCCATCCGCGCAATCTTCTGGCCCGGCAGCCCTTCCAGATGCTGCTCACGCAATTTGATCGTGCCGCCGGTGGGCTTGTAAAAGCCGGTCAGGCAGTTGAACACGGTGGTTTTACCGGCACCGTTGGGGCCAATCAGTGAAACGATCTCCTGCGGACGCAGCTCCAGTGCCACATTGTTCACGGCTAACAGACCGCCGAAGCGCATCATCAGGCCTTCAACGGCTAATAAAGGCTGAATCATGCCTGTTCTCCTTTTTTAGCGGCTCTGAGCTTCAGATGCGGACGCTTCATCGGTAATAATCCCTGCGGACGCCAGATCATCATCAACACCATCAGGCCACCCAGCACCAGCATGCTGTACTCATTAAGATCGCGCATCAGCTCGCGTGATACCACCAGCAGAATGGCGGCCAGAATCACCGCAAACTGCGAGCCCATCCCACCCAGTACCACAATCGCCAGCACAAAGGCGGACTCGACAAAGGTAAAGGACTCCGGACTGACAAAGCCCTGACGCGCCGCGAACAGACTACCGGCAAAGCCCGCAAATGCGGCACTGATGGTAAAGGCGGTCAGCTTGATGCGGGTCGGACTCAGGCCCAGCGAACGGCAGGCAATCTCATCCTCGCGCAGCGCTTCCCAGGCGCGGCCCAGCGGCATCCGCAGCAACCGGTTGATCACGAACAGCGTCAGTACCACCAGCAGCAGCGCCACCAGGTAGAGAAAGATGATGCGGTCGCTGGGATCGTATTTCAGCCCAAAGAAGTTGTGGAAAGTATCCCAGCCGCCTTCACGCGGCGTACGGCCAAACTCCAGACCAAACAGCGTCGGTTTCGGGATCTGGCTGATGCCATTTGGCCCGCCGGTCAGGGCGGTATTGTTCAGCAGCAGAATACGTACGATCTCACCGAAGCCCAGCGTCACAATCGCCAGATAGTCGCCGCGCAGTCGCAGTACCGGGAAGCCCAGCAGCAGGCCAAACAGCGCCGCAACCATGCCAGAGAGCGGCAGGCACTGCCAGAAGCCAAGACCGTAATAGTGGTTCAGCAGCGCAAAAGTATAAGCGCCGATGGCGTAGAAGCCGCCATAACCCAGTACCAGCAGGCCAGAGAGGCCGACGACGACGTTTAAGCCCAGACCCAGCATCACGTAGATCAGCGTCATGGTAGCGATATCGACGGTGCCGCGTGACACCAGGAATGGCCAGGCAACCGCGGCGATAATCAGCACCGCCATCACCAGCTTCTGCTTCGGCGTCGAGCCATCCAGACCAGGCAACACCAGCGCCGGACCAGAGATTTTCTTCAGGCCGCTTTGCCAGATCGGACGCAGCAGCTGGAACAGAAACACCACCGCACAGCCTGCGGCGATCCAGTTCCAGCGCACGCTACCGGCGTTCTGCACCACCAGATTCGTGCCGTCCAGATTCAGGCGCAGTCCCATAAAGAAGGTGGCGAGCACCAGCAGCATCAGGGAGGAGATCAGGGCGTTGATAAAAGAGGTCTTCATACTTTTTCGACCTCCGGACGACCCAGAATCCCGGTCGGCATCACCAGCAGCACCACAATCAGCAGGGCAAACGAAACCACATCTTTATATTCCGTGCTGAGATACGCAGAAGTCAGCGCTTCAGCAATCCCCAGCACCAGGCCGCCAATCATGGCACCCGGAATACTGCCAATCCCACCCAGCACAGCAGCGGTGAAGGCTTTCATGCCCGCCATAAAGCCGATGAAGGGATTAATCGAACCGTAGAACTGGCCCAGTAATACGCCCGCCACTGCCGCCATCGCGGCACCGATCACAAAGGTCAGCGAGATCACGCGGTCGGTGTTAATCCCCAGCAGGCTGGCCATTTTCAGGTCTTCTGCGCAGGCGCGACAGGCGCGGCCCATGCGGGAGTAACGGATAAAGGTGGTCAGCGCCAGCATCGCCAGGAAGGTCACCACCCAGATCACAATCTGCATGGTAGAGATGGTCGCGGCAAAACCGTTGCTCTCGCCTACCGTCCACTGTCCGGTGATCAGGCTCGGCAGCGCCAGGTCGCGTGACCCCTGGGTCAGGCTGACGTAGTTTTGCAGGAATATCGACATCCCGATGGCGGAGATCAGCGCAATCAGGCGCTTGGATGAACGCACAGGCCGGTAGGCGACGCGCTCAATGCTCCAGCCGTAAGCGCTGGAGATAATGACTGCCATCACAAAGCCAGCTGCAATCATCAGCCAGGTGGTGTCGATGCCCATCATCATCAGGGCGGCAATCACGATAAAGGAGACATAGCTACCGATCATGTAAACCTCGCCGTGGGCGAAGTTAATCATGCCGATAATGCCGTAAACCATGGTGTAACCGATGGCGATCAGCGCGTAGGTGCTTCCCAGGGTCACACCATTAAACATCTGCTGAATAAAATAGAGGAACTGCTCGGACATACCTTGACCCTTACTTAACCGATCGCAGGCGATCGGGGTACAAAAAACGCCTGGCAAACGGGCACCAGGCGTTCGTGTCGCTGGTCAGGAGAAACCGGTTATCCGGCTTCCCGCTCACCACAAAACAGCCTGGTTTATTTCACAGCGGTCGAGGTGCCATCGGCATGCCATTTGAAGACGCCGAATTCAAAGCCCTTGAGATCGCCCTTCTCATCCCAGTTCAGGTTGCCCATCACGGTTGGGACCGCAGCGCCTTCCTTGAGGTTTTTCACGATAGCGTCCGGCTCTGCGCTCTTGCTGCGCTCCATGCCGGTTGCCAGCGACTGCAGTGCTGCATAGGTGGTCCAGACGAACGGGCCGGTCGGATCCAGTTTCTTCGCTTTCAGCGCGTCCACAATCGGTTTGTTGGTTTCAACCTGGTCGTAGCGTTTCGGCAGAGTCACCAGCATGCCTTCAGAGGCTGCACCGGCGATGTTCGACAGCGAGGCGTTACCCACGCCTTCTGGTCCCATAAATTGAGTTTTCAGACCCGCAGCGCGCGCCTGACGCACGATCTGCCCCATTTCCGGGTAGTAACCGCCGAAATAGACGAAATCGACGTTCTCTTTCTTGAAGCGGGCCACCAGCGTAGAGAAATCTTTATCGCCTGCGGTGATCCCTTCAAACATTACGATATTGGCGCCCTGCTTTTTCAGGCTCTCCTGCACGGAGCGCGCCAGGCCTTCGCCATACTGCTGTTTGTCATGCACCACAGCGATACGCTGCGGTTTCAGCTCGGTCATTACGTATTTCGCGGCGGTCGGCCCCTGATCGGAGTCGAGGCCGGTGGTGCGCATAATCAGTTTATAGCCACGGGAAGTCAGGTCAGGTGCGGTCGCGGCCGGGGTGATCATCAGCACGCCTTCATCTTCATAGATGTCAGACGCCGGCTGGGTGGAGGAAGAGCAAAGGTGGCCGATGACGTAGCGGATGCCGTCGTTAATCACCTTGTTCGCGACCGCAACCGCCTGTTTCGGATCACAGGCGTCGTCATATTTCACCGCCACCAGCTTGTTGCCGTTAACGCCGCCTTTGGCATTGATATCTTCAATCGCCTGCGTTGCACCGGCGAACTGCATGTCGCCGTACTGCGCCACCGGACCCGACATTGCGCCGACAATGGCCACTTTGATATCTTCAGCCAGCGCCGCATGGCTCATCGCCAGTGCTACACATCCCGCCAGTAATGCGCGACCTTTCATTTTCATCCTGACTACCCCATTTGTTTTGTCGTGTATGTTGTGAGTGCTTGCGTTGCCAGATAAAGTCGAAAACTGATTAATGATGAATGAGTTAGCGTACTTTTCTGACATTTATTAGTAATAAGGCTTTATTTTTCAGGTTATTAAACAGGAAGTTTCTTCTGTAAATCAACTGACACATTCAGAATTGACCGGGTTAAACAGCATAATACACTGGATGCAACGGCCGGTTTATGACCACTTTGCCAGCGTGTTATGCTGGATTGATCGCCCGCTATCCAGGTTTACTACTGTTATCCTGGCATCCAGGCCATCTTTTGACCTGTTTTATTGATGAAAATGTGGTGGCCCTCTGGTTGTATACTTTCGCTACACTTTCCCCTTTTTTAGAGGTTTTTGTTATGAAGCTCACTATCCAGCGCCTGACTGCGCTGACGCCGCAGGACCGCATCGATCTTGGCAAAGTCTGGCCGGATCTGGAGATGGAAAAACTGGAACAGGGTTTGAGTGAGTCTCATCGTCTTTACGCGGCGCGTTTTAACGACCGCCTGCTGGCGGGTTTGCAGCTGGAAATTTCCGGCATCCACGGCAAGGTTCACCGGCTGGCGGTGCGCGATGTCACCCGGCGACGCGGGGTAGGCCAGTATTTGCTGGAGGAGACGATCAGGCAGAATGGTTCAATCGCGGACTGGTGGATTGCCGATGATGGCAGTGACGATCAGCAGGTACGCGCGGCGTTTATGCAGGCGTGTGGCTTCAGGGCGCAGAGTGACGGCTGGATACGGGCGGCAGACTAGCCGGACGCAGAAAACAAAAAGGGCGACATCATCTGTCGCCCCTTAAGGTCTTGAAGTGCGTTACGCTTCAATCGCCATACGCAGTTTCTTCATAGCGTTCTTTTCCAGCTGCCGGACACGTTCGGCGGATACGCCGTACTGATCGGCCAGCTCCTGCAGCGTGGTTTTATTGTCTTCGTCCAGCCAGCGGGCGCGAATGATGTGCTGACTACGCTCATCCAGACCTTCCATCGCATAGCTCAGCTTGTCAGCCGCGTGCGCATCCCAGTTATCCTCTTCGATGCCGTCGGCAAAGTCAGAGGTTTTATCCTGCAGATACAGCACCGGTGCCATAGAACGGCCTTCGCTGCTCTCGTCGTCGGCAGACATATCAAAGGTCATATCCTGCGCGGCCATACGCGATTCCATTTCGCGCACGTCTTTGCTGCTTACGCCCAGCTCGCGCGCAACCATCTCGACTTCGTCCTGATTGAACCAGCCCAGACGCTGCTTGGTTTTACGCAGGTTAAAGAACAGCTTACGCTGTGCTTTGGTGGTCGCGACTTTCACGATACGCCAGTTACGCAGCACGTATTCGTGAATCTCCGCTTTAATCCAGTGCACGGCGAACGAAACCAGACGCACGCCCACTTCAGGGTTGAAGCGACGCACCGCTTTCATCAGGCCGATGTTACCTTCCTGGACTAGGTCAGCCTGTGGCAGACCATAGCCGGAGTAATTACGAGCGATATGAACTACAAAGCGTAGGTGTGACAGGATCAGCGTCTTAGCTGCTTCCAGATCGCCCTGGTAATGCAGCCGTTCAGCCAGCGCTTTTTCCTCTTCTGCCGAAAGCATCGGCCAGGTATTCGCCGCCCGGACGTAAGACTCCAGGTTGCCAAGAGGAGCAATAGCTAAAGTTTGCATTTCTTTGGTCATTCAAACCCTCACAAATTCAGTGGAATTGCCGCACATTTCCCTGCGCAGACGATACATTACGTCAACGTCACGCGAGATCCGAAAGCAATCTGTGCTACTTAGAGTGATAAAGTTATCCACAAGTTCAATTATAGCAGTGAATATTTTACACACAGATGACAGGAAGGGAAGAGGGGAAAATCCTCTGCACCCACCATCGGTAGCAGAGGACCATTATAACAAAAAAATGTTGCAGGCGTTTACTGCGGCGTAAATCGACGTAAATGTTGTACCGTCGCCAGCCAGGCTGCGACCCAGCCGATGATGGCCGCAATCAGCAGCAGCAGCAGCGCTTCATCCCAGGAAAAGCCTTCCAGCGAGAAAGTGGTACCAAATACGGTTGCCACACTGGCGACGACCGACTGCAGACGCAGCACCAGCACTTCTGACAGCAGCAGCGACAGCACTGCCCCACTGAAGCCCAGCAGCGCTCCACCGTAGAGGAACGGACGCAGGATAAAGCCGTCAGTGGCACCAATCAGCTTCTGCACGTTAATGGTGTCGCGCCGGGCAAAGATGCTAAGACGGACGCTGTTACCGATCACCAGGAAGACCGCTATAATCATCAGGACGCCAATCATTGAGGCGATTTGCCCCACCAGCCCGGTCAGCGCCGCCAGCCGCGCAAACCAGCTGTCATCCATTCGCACTTCATCCACGCCCTGCACTTTGCTCACCCGATCGCGCAGGCTCTGCATGGTGTCTGAGTTCTGGAAGTTGAGCTTAGGCGTGATGATGGCCACCGCAGGCAGCGGATTCTGCTCCAGCATATCCATTGCGCCACCAAAGCCTGACCAGTTACGGAATTCGTTTAGCGCCTCTTCCTGCGTCAGGTAGTTGACGTTATCCACGCCTTCAACCTGCTTGAGCTGTGCCACCACATTTTCTGCCGCCGTATCATCCAGCGTTTTGGAGAGATAAACGGTCAACTGCGGCGCCGGGTACCACTGCGTGGCCGCCTGGCTGACGTTTTTCCACACCATGTAGCAGACGCTGGGCAGCGTCAACGAAATGGCGATGACCATCACCGTCAGCAGCGTCGCTAGTGGCTGACGCCACATGTCCGAAAGTGTGCCGCGCAGCGCATAGCGCCACTGCTCCTGCCAGCCGCCCTTCAGCGCTTTACTCTTCGACTTCGACGGCTGCTTCGCTTTCGGTGCAGCCGGACGTTTAATACGTTTATTGACCATCGTGGCCTCCGTGCAGACGTCCCTGATTCAGCGTCATCATCCGGTAGTTGCGTCGGGCGATCAGGCCGCTGTCATGCGTCGCCATCAGGACGGTGACGCCGACGCGGTTAAACTCTTCGAACAGGCGCAGAATGTCTTCTGACAGCGCGTCGTCCAGGTTACCAGTCGGTTCATCGGCCAGCAGCACGGCCGGCTTGTTCACCACCGCACGGGCGATGCCCACACGCTGCTGTTCACCGCCCGAAAGCTGAATCGGATAACTTTTCGCTTTGTCGAGCAGGCCCACTTTATCCAGCGCCGCCGAAACGCGACGACGGATATCCTCACCGCTGGCACCGGAAATAATCAGCGGGATCGCCACATTGTCATAAACCGACCGATCCATCAGCAGGTGGTGATCCTGGAAGATCATGCCAATCTGACGACGCAGGAAAGGCACCTCACTATTACGCAGGCGGGAAATGTCATGGCCGCTGAACCAGATTTTTCCGGCACTCGGGCGCTCAATGCCACAAATCAGCTTCAGCAAGGTACTTTTACCGGCACCGGAGTGGCCGGTCAGAAACGCCATTTCGCCGGGACGCAGATGGAAATCTACCCCCTGCAGCGCCTGACGTCCGCCGAGATATGCCTTACTGACCTCTTCAAAGCGAATCATCCTAATTAGTCCTCTCGGGCAAACAGTGCCTCAATAAAATCTTCCGCCTTAAACGGCCGTAAATCTTCAATGCCTTCACCGACGCCGATGTAGCGAATCGGGATACCGAACTGATCGGCCACCGAGAAGATCACGCCGCCTTTGGCGGTGCCATCCAGCTTAGTGAGCGCAATTCCGGTCAGGCCGACGGCTTCATTAAACAGTCGGGCCTGGCTGACCGCATTCTGTCCGGTGCTGGCATCCAGCGTCAGCATCACTTCGTGAGGCGCGGAATCATCCAGCTTTTTCATCACGCGGGTGATTTTTTTCAGCTCTTCCATCAGGTGCGATTTGTTCTGCAGACGACCCGCCGTATCGGCAATCAGCACGTCAACGCCGCGTGATTTCGCGGCCTGAATGGCATCGAAGATCACCGAAGCGGAATCTGCGCCGGTATGCTGCGCAATGACCGGAATGTTATTACGCTGGCCCCACACCTGCAGCTGCTCAACCGCCGCGGCACGGAAGGTATCACCGGCCGCTAACATCACGGACTTGCCCTCGGCCTGATACTGGCGCGCCAGCTTACCGATGGTGGTGGTTTTACCCACGCCATTGACGCCCACCATCAGGATGACAAACGGCGTTTTGCCTGAAACGTCCAGTGGCGCATCCACTTTCGCCAGAATCGAGGCCATCTCTGCTTTCAGCAGACCGTAGAGCGCTTCCGCGTCACGCAACTGCTTGCGGTTTGCCTGCTGGGTCAGATTGGTGATGATGCGGCGCGTGGTATCCACGCCCACATCCGCAATCAGCAACTGCTCTTCCAGCTCGTCAAACAGGTCATCATCAATCTTTTTGCCACGGAACAGGCTGATAAAACCGGAACCGAGGTTCTGACGGGTTTTGACCAGGCTGCGCTTCAGGCGGGAGAAGAAGCCCTCTTTGCTGGGACGCTCCTGCTCCTGCACGATGAGCGGTGCGGCGGCCAGCGGCAGATCGCTGACGGTATCGGATAACGACTCAGTCGGTTCCTGGTCAATGACGTCGGCGTCACCCAGTGCCAGTGCGGTCAGCTCTTCCTCGGTCAGCGGCGCATCTGCTTCGCTATCCTGAGTCTCAGCGACCGCTGCGTCATCCAGCACCTGTGGCGTGAGCACTTCGTTGTTTAACGGTGCTTCGCTGTGCGGGGGTTCGACGATCTCTGCATCGCCCAGCGCCAGTGCCGTCAGCTCCTCTTCGCTTAACGGCGCGTCTGCGGGTTCCGCATCAGCGATCGGCGTAACCACATCGTCGGCGTCGATAACCGGCGTCGCGTCATGTTCAGGTGCAGCAACTTCCAGTAGCGCTTCAGGGTCGGCCTCAATCGGCTCAGCCTCATCCAGCACCGCAGGTGCTGATTCATGCGGCGCTGCCGCAGTGACTTCCGCCTCACGCTGCTGTCCGGCCACCGTTTCGGTGATGACGACAGTCTCTTCCGCTTGTGCTTCAGCCTGGCTTAATGCCGGGGCTTCCTGTTCTGTCTGCTGCTGTTCGGGCTGAGCGACCTCTGGTGTCTGCTCCTCTGCTGCAGGTTGTTTCTCTTCCTCTTTGCCAAATCCCAGCCAGGAAAAAAAGCCACGTTTTTTCTCTTTTGCCATTGTGTGACGACACTCCTCGATGGCTTTGTCCCGGTCGCGCGTGGTTTCCAGGGGTAAATCAATGAAATTGGTCAGCGCCAGACCGGCGTAAACCGCAGAATAATGCATGACTTCAGCAACTCAGTAGTCTAACACTTTCCAGCCAGCTCACCACAGCACCCTTTTTTAACGTTTCTTCTCACCGATTCGCCCGTTAAACTACGCAACAAATTATGACGAGTTGTGAGCAAGATGAATAAAAACCCCCGCAATACAGGCGGTACCGGGCAGATTCGCATCATTGGCGGTCAGTGGCGCGGACGCAAATTGCCGGTGCCGGACAGTGCCGGACTGCGCCCGACCACCGATCGGGTTCGCGAGACGCTGTTTAACTGGCTCGCCCCGGTGCTGCCAGAGGCGCGCTGCCTTGATTGCTTTGCCGGTAGCGGCGCATTAGGCCTGGAAGCGCTGTCGCGTTACGCGGGATCGGCGACGCTGCTGGAGCTGGAACGTCCGGTGGCACAGCAGTTAACAAAAAATCTGCAGACGCTGCGCGCCACGAATGGCACTGTGGTTCAGACCAATGCGCTAAACTGGCTGGCACAGGCGGGTACACCCTTTGATGTGGTGTTTATCGATCCCCCGTTTCGTCAGGGATTGCTGGAGCAGACGCTACAGTTGCTGGAGCAGAATAACTGGCTGGCCGATCAGGCGCTGATTTACGTCGAAAGTGAAGTGGAAAATGGCGCACCAACGGTGCCGCCAGAGTGGGATCTTTATCGCGAGAAAATAGCCGGACAAGTGGCTTATCGTTTGTATCAACGTCAACAGGAGACGCAGGATGTTACTTAATTTGGGGCGTCTGTTGATGCTATGCGTGTGGGGATTTTTACTGGCTAATCTGGTCCATCCCTACCCGAAGCCACTGACTTATTTTATCAACGTTGCACTGATCTTCATGATCCTGATGCATGGTCTGCAACTGGTATTACTGCGCACGACGCAGACCAAAGATGCACCGCCGATTGACCGCGTCACCCAGGCGAAAGTGTTTCTGTTTGGCGTGTTTGAACTGGTCGCCTGGCAGAAGAAAAACTTCCCACGCAAAAAGTAGTGTCGGGCGGGCGCAATGCCCGCCTTACTGCACGGGCGTGAAGCTGATAAAGCGCGTGCCCTGCATCTTCAGCTCTCCTCTCGCGCCTTTATCCAGCTGATGATACTCCCCCTCTTTAAGCTGCACTTTGATGTCGCTGTCACCGTTCAGCGGATGAAACAGCACCTCATACCGCATCTCTTCCCCGGCGATGACTTCACGCTGCCGTGAACGACGATTAGGCGAAGGGAATTCACGCTTAGTTTTGACTTCAGCCTGCAGAGCACGCGTGGGGGAGGCATCATTCACCGCAGCCTCACGCCGTTGCTTAATAAACTGACGACTCGCCAGCACGGCAATAATCGCCAGAACGATGATAAAGATTAACGGTGGTTTGCTCATAGCGCTCTCATGCCTGTTAAATCAGGCGGGAAAGCATACAACCAGAGTTGCCTGATTGTCACATCTCAGAGGCTTAACCTAAACTGGAAGGGATATTTTGGGATCTTTCACCATTTTGAGTAAAAAAAGGGAGAAACAATGCTCTGGTCTTTCCTCGCTGTACTTTTCTCCGGCTGGCTCTATGTCGATGCCACCTATCGCGGCCCACAATGGCAACGCTGGCTGTTTAAGCCCGTCACGCTGCTGCTGCTGGTCGGGCTCGCCTGGCAGGCTCCGGTGCTGCAAACCACGGACTATCTGATTCTGGCCGGTCTGGTTGCGACACTGGTCGGTGATGCGTTAACGCTACTGCCGCGTCAGCAGATGCTCTATGCCGTCGGGGCGTTTTTCCTGTCGCACCTGCTCTATACGCTCTGCTTCGCCGCCAGCATGACCATGACCTTCTTCTGGCCGATTCCGCTGACGCTGCTCATCATCGGTGCTGCTCTGATTGGCATCATCTGGAGCCGACTGGAGGATCTGCGCTGGCCTGTCTGCACCTTTATTGGCATGACGGTAGTGATGACCTGGATAGCGACCGAGCAGTACTTTTTCCGTCCGACCGATTACAGCTTCTCGATCATGGTCGGTGCCGGTCTGCTGCTGCTCGCCAACGCGGTCTGGTTTATCTCGCACTATCGTCGTCGCTTCAGCGCTGACAGCGCGATTGTGGCCGCCTGCTACTTTGCCGGTCACTTTATGATCGTGCGTTCACTGTGGGTCGTCTGAGAAATTAGTCTTGACTCTGGAGTTCACTCCAGAGTGTAGGATAAGGGATGGGCAACGTTGCTCATCCCGCGACTCTTACACTCCGGAGGTCATATGCATCAACATCACGCCTGTGGCTGTGGCAAACCGCGTGCCAGCCACGCCGCAGCAAAACCGCTGTGCCAGGTTCGTCAGGCCCGTCCACTCTCCCTTTCTATTCATGCTGCTACGCCCGTGACGGCGGATACGGCAGGCTGCTGCTGTGACTGCAACAGCAGCCCTGGCAATGAGGCCGACACTGCTGAGGAAAGCGACCGGCGAGGTGCCTGGCCCTTTAGCTGGCAGGTCAGCGGCATGGATTGCCCGGGCTGCGCCCGCACCATTGAAACCGCCGTCCGCCAGGTAAAAGGCGTGACCGATGCCCGCGTGCTGTTCAGCAGCGAGAAGCTGGTGGTTAACGCTGACAACGATGTACAAAGCGCCGTTGAACAGGCGGTAAAAAAAGCCGGTTTCCGGCTTGCTACACCTTCGGAGACGCCGTCCGCAAGCTCGCGCTGGCAGCAGAACCGGATACTGATTTTACTGGCGCTGCTGGCGCTTGCCAGCAGCGTTCTCAGCCAGTTCGCGCCCGTCTGGGGCGATCGGCTGTTTGTGCTGACCACCATGGTCGGCCTGGTTCCGGTCGCGCGCGGTGCCTGGCAGCGTCTGCGCAGCGGATCGCCTTTTACCATTGAGACATTAATGACGCTGGCGTCGGCAGGCGCGTTGATCATTGGCGCGCATGCAGAAGCCGCCATGGTGCTGGTGCTGTTTCAGCTGGGCGAACAGCTGGAAAGCTATGCCGCGTCAAGGGCACGCAGCGGCGTCACCAGCCTGATGGCGTTGCGGCCTGAATCAGCGATTCGCCTGGAACAAGGCAAGCGCAGTGAGGTGCCGCTGGCGGCGCTGCAACCGGGTGATGTGATTGAAGTCGCGGCGGGCAGCCGTTTGCCGGTCGATGGTTGTTTAATCAGCCCGCTCGCCAGTTTCGATGAGAGCGCGCTGACCGGTGAGTCATTACCAGTCACCCGCGCCAGCGGTGAACAAATCCTGGCCGGGGCCACCAGCATCGACCGGCTGGTGACGCTGGAAGTGGTGTCAAAACCCGGTGAAAGCTCGATTGACCGTATCCTGCAGCTGATTGAGGAAGCAGAAACGCACCGTGCGCCGGTTGAACGCTTTATCGATCAGTTCAGCCGCATCTATACGCCGCTGGTGATGCTGCTGTCGCTGCTGGTGATGGTCGTGCCACCCGTGCTCTTCTCAGGCGACTGGCAGCCGTGGATCTACAAAGGACTGACCCTGCTGCTGATTGGCTGCCCCTGTGCGCTGGTGATCTCTGTGCCAGCCGCAATTACTTCCGGGCTGGCTGCGGCGGCGCGTCAGGGTGCACTGATTAAAGGTGGTGCGGCGCTGGAACGCCTGAGTTCGCTGCGCAGGATGGCCTTTGATAAAACCGGCACCCTGACGCTGGGCAAGCCCCAGCTGACGCAGATCCTGCGGTTTGGCACAGCCAGCGAGTCAGAGATGCTGGCGTTAAGCGCTGCGGCGGAACAGGGTGCGACCCATCCGCTGGCCAGCGCTATCGTGGCGGCCGCGCAGGCGCGTGATCTAGTCATTCCTGACGCGCAGGCTCAGCAGGTGCAGGCGGGACGCGGCATCAGTGCGCGGGTCTCAGGCCAGCAGATTCAGTTGCTGACGCCCGGCCATACGCCCGGCCTGACGCCGCAGCAAAGCGCGCAGATTGCGCAGCAGGAAGCCGAAGGTGAAACCCTGGTGGTACTGATGCGCGATGGCGAGGCGCTCGGTGCGCTGGCCCTGCGCGATCAGCTGCGCGACGATGCCGTGGAGGCGTTAAAAGCGCTGAAAAAGCTGGGCATTGAGAGCCTGATGCTGACCGGCGATAACCCGCGCGCGGCAGCAACCATTGCCCGCCAGCTCGATATTGATTATCGCGCCAGCCTGCTGCCCGCCGATAAGGTGGCGGCCATCCGTGAACTGAGTCAGCAGCAGCCGCTAGCGATGATCGGAGATGGCATTAACGACGCCCCGGCGATGAAAGCGGCGACGCTGGGCATTGCGATGGGCAGCGGCATCGATGTCGCGCTGGAAGCGGCCGATGCGGCCCTGACGCGGAATCAGCTCAGCAACCTGGCCCCGATGATTGCGCTGGCGCGTCGTACGCGGCGCATCATCCGCCAGAATATCGGCATTGCGCTGGGGCTGAAGGCGATTTTCCTGGTCACCACCCTGCTGGGTCTGACCGGACTCTGGCTGGCGGTGCTGGCAGATTCCGGTGCGACCGCGCTGGTCACCGCCAACGCGCTGCGGTTACTGCGGCGCCGTGACTGAGTAAAAGGCTCTGTCTGAAGAGTAGGGTTAACGGCGGCCTGAACGGCTGCTGTTAACCCGCCATACCTTTGCGGATCAGAAACTGATAGGGCAGCGTGTCGGTCTGCTGTGCCAGCAGGCCATGTTCCATGAAGCGGCAGAAGCCGGGAATATCGCGGGTCGTCGCCGGATCATCGGCGATAATCAGTAACGTCTCGCCATCCTGCAGGCTGCGTACGGTTTTGCGCACCATCATCACCGGCTCCGGGCAACGCAGGCCACGGGCGTCCAGCTGATGGTCGGCAGAGGAAAAAGCATCGCTCATAATCAACTCGGTTCAGGTAAGGGGCGCTCATTCTAGCGCGTGCTGGCGGTGAAGCAAGGCGATAACGATTGCGTTAAAATTAACCATTGCATAAAAAGCACAACGCGGTAATATGCCGCCGCTTTTTGCTCATAAAACTGCCAGGCGCTGCCCGAACGGCGTCCCGCAATGGGTTCCCTCACCCCAACATTAAAAAGGTTGAATATGCTCGCATTTTCTTCACGTCAGCGCATGCATGCGCTTTTCTGGTTATCGCTGTTTCACCTCCTGGTGATCACCTCCAGTAACTACCTGGTTCAGTTGCCGATCTCTGTCTTTGGCTTCCACACCACCTGGGGTGCGTTCAGCTTTCCGTTTATCTTCCTGGCGACCGATCTCACCGTGCGTATTTTTGGCGCACCGCTGGCCCGACGCATTATTCTGGCCGTAATGATCCCGGCGCTGTTTATCTCTTACGCTGTCTCGGCGCTGTTCTATCAGGGTGAATGGCAGGGCTGGCAGGCGCTGGAAGTGATGAACCTGTTTGTTGCCCGTATCGCCTGCGCCAGCTTTATGGCTTATGCACTGGGTCAGATCCTCGACGTTCATGTATTTAACCGTCTGCGTCGTCTGCCTCAGTGGTGGATAGCACCCGGCTGCGCCATGTTCCTGGGGAATATCAGCGATACGCTGGCCTTCTTCTTTATCGCCTTCTATAAAAGCCCCGATGCGTTTATGGCGCAGCACTGGGTCGAGATCGCCCTGGTGGATTACAGCTTCAAGGTGCTGATCTGCATGGTCTTCTTCCTGCCCGCCTACGGCGTGCTGCTCAATGCCGCGCTAAAACGTCTGGCTGAACGCCAGACCGCCCGCCAGGTCAATTTCGGCTAAGAACTTATATAATTTCCGCCATTACCCGCTAAGATCTTCTGACAATCATCAGGTTGCGTTTGCAACCTGATTCCTGTTGTATTAATGCCTGACTGGAAACTTAAAAAAGGGATTCTGATGCGCAACCTGGTGAAATATGTAGGAATGGGTTTACTGGTACTTGGCCTGGCGGCCTGTGACCAGAAGAAAGATGAAGCGGCGAACGACAACGGCGTCAGTGCCAGTCAGTCGGCGCAGACCGTCACGCTGATGGATGGCAAACTGAGCTTCTCACTGCCACCAGGCATGTCAGATAAAAGCGGTAAACTGGGTTCGCAGACCACGAACATGCATGTGTATGCGGATGAAACCGGAGCCCGCGCGATTATTGTGATTGCCGGTGACCCGACCAGTGACGGGCTGGATGTGCTGTCGAAGCGCATGGAACAGCAGCAGCGCAACCGCGATCCGCAGCTGCAGGTGGTGTCGAACAAATCTGTGACGCTGAAAGATCAGCCCGCTCAGCAGCTGGATACCGTGATTTCTGCCAACAACCAGACTTCATGGTCTTCCGTGGTTCTGGCAAAAGTGGATGGCAAACTGGTGACGCTGCAGATTACGCTGCCAGGCGATAACCAGCAGCAGGCCCAGAGCGATGCTGACAGCATTGTGAAAAGCATTACGCTGAAGTAAAACAAAAGGCGGGCTTCCCACAGGGAAGCCCGCCTTTATTCAGAGCACGTTATAACCCTGTATTTTCCCGGATATATTTCCGCGCTTTCACCGCATACTCAAACGGATTGGCCAGCGCCGGATCCTGCTCCGCTTCCACCACCATCCAGCCTTTGTAGCCGAAATCGTCCAGGATTTTAAACACTGGCTTAAAGTCGATCACGCCATCGCCCGGCACGGTAAAGGTGCCCTTTTTCACCCCTTCCAGGAACGAGAGATGATTCTCACGCACTTCAGCCACCACCTCATCACGCACATCCTTGAGATGCACGTGGAAGATGCGCGGCAGATATTTTTCCAGTACCGCCAGCATCTTCTGCTGGGAGCCTTCGGAGTAGTAGACGTGGCCGGTGTCATAGAGCAAACCAACCTGCTCGTCGGTCATCGCCATAAACCGGTCGATCTCTTCAGTGGTCTGAATGCCGGTGCCCATGTGGTGATGCAGCGTCACGCGCATCCCCTTCTCTGCTGCGATGCGAGCCAGTTCGTTGTAGCCTTCTGCGGTTAACCGCCACTCTTCATCGCTGAAAATCGCTTTCTCTTCAAACACTGCCAGCGTGGTGCCCTGAATACTTTTACTCTGCTCAGAACAGCCAATCACCCGCGCGCCCATCGCATGCAGGAAGTTCATATGCTCGATGAACTGTTCGATGGTTTTCTCTTTGTCGCCGTTGGCAAAAAAGGTGCTGAACCAGGCGTTGCAGATTTCGATGCCGCGAATATCGAGCATCGGTTTCAGAATCGCCGGATCGCGCGGATATTTGCTGCCCACTTCACTGCCGGTAAAGCCCGCCAGCGCCATCTCACTGACGGTCTGCTGGAAGGTGTTCTCACTGCCAAGATCCGGCATGTCATCGTTGGTCCAGCCGATCGGCGCGATCGCCAGTTTTACGTTCTCTTTGTTCATCTTCTTATTCCCGGATGGAGAGCGGCCAGGCCGCAGAAAGAGCTAAATCAGTTATAGAAAGCAGGACGCGGCGGCATCTCTACCGGCTCAATCGCACCACTGTTCTGCGCTTTGATGCAGGCATCGGCGGCCACGGAGGCGGCGAAGCCATCCCAGGCAGAAGGACCGGTAAGCTGACCCGCTTTGATGTCGTTGATAAACGCCTGCAGCTCAACGTCATACGCCTCGATAAAGCGATCTTTCCAGTCCACCAGAATGGTATTCGACAGGCGGGCATCTTTGCGAAGCTGCACCGAAGAAGGCTCTGGCAGGCGGGCAATACCCTCTTCACCGACCACTTCACACTGAATGTCATAGCCGTAAGCGCAGTTAACGAAGATCTCGACGTCGATGCGCACCCCTTTGTGGGTTTCGAACAGGACGATCTGCGGGTCTTTCAGCTGACCATGGGTCTTCGACGTCACGCGCGGGAAGATCACCTGCACCGTTTTATAGTCGTCGTTTGTCAGCCAGCGCAGCACATCCAGCTCGTGGATCAGGGTGTTGGTGATCGCCATCGGCGTGGTGTAGTTCTCCGGCACTGTCGGGTTGCGGTGCGCGCAGTGCAGCATCAGCGGCTCACCGATATCGCCATCGGTGATCACTTTTTTCAGGGCGCGGTAGCCCGCATCGTAAGGGCGCATAAAGCCGACCTGCACCAGGCGTTTACCCGCCTGAATCTCTGCATCCACCACCCGGCGGCAGCCTTCGGCACTCATCGCCAGCGGCTTCTCACAGAAGACCGGTTTACCGGCGGCAATCGCCGCCAGGGTGAACTCTTCATGGGTCGGATCCCATGAGGTGACCAGCACCGCATCGACGTTGGGTGACTGAATCACATCGTGACCATTTTCAAACACCGCTGCCTCAATATTCAGGCGTTGCAGGGCAGCACGCGCGCCGTCGACATTGATATCAGAGACAGCAACCACCTGAGCCCCCTGCAGCACATGGCTGCAGCGGCGAATATGTTCCTGACCAATTGCACCTGTACCAATGACGCCAAGTTTCAAAGTCATAATTACACCTGTGTAGGGTTCGTACGGAGAAGAGGAAAACGGGCCGCAGCACGGCCCGGAAATTAATATTTGCGCGCCTGATCCAGATGGGTGTTGAGCTTGTCCGCCACCGCCTGAGCGCGTTCGGTTTTCGACGCCTGCGCCACGCCGACATGCCACCAGCTGAAATATTTGTGGATCATGGTTTTTGGCAGCACTTTGATGTCGATAAGGGTGGAGACCGTCTGGGTGCGGGCATCTTCCAGCGCCGCTTTAAGCTGTTCCAGGCTGGTGACGCGATAAGTTTTGCAGCCATAACCGGCAGCAATAGCCGCGAAATCGACCGGGATAAAGCCGCCGTCCAGCCTGCCGCTTTCCGCATTACGGAAACGGAACTCGGTGGTGAAGCTGTCCATACCGTGTTCCATCTGCAGGTTGTTGATACAGCCGTTAGTCATGTTATCCAGCAGCACGACGTTGATCTTCGCCCCTTCCTGAATCGAGGTGACCAGCTCAGAGTGCAGCATCATAAAGGAGCCGTCACCGACCAGCGCATAGACCTCGCGCTGCGGCTGCGCCAGTTTTGCACCCAGCGCGGCATTGACTTCATAGCCCATGCAGGAGTAGCCATATTCGACGTGGTAGGCGTTGTAATCTTTGGTGCGCCAGACGCGCTGCAGGTCGCCCGGCAGGCTGCCTGCGGCGGCTACCACGACCGCATCTTTCGGCAGTTGCTCATTTAAGGTGCCGAGCACGCTGCTTTGCGTCAGCAGTGACTGGGTCAGGCGGTTAAATTCTGCGAACACCGCTTCGCGGTCGAGATGGTCAGCAATCTCTGGCACAAAGTCGCCATCGTGATATTCCACCTGATAGACGCGCTGCGTCTCTTTCAGCAGCTGGCTCTGCGCCTGCTCAATCTGGCTGCCCCAGTCATTACTGTAGTGCTGTGAGGCCAGTGCAGCGGTGAGCGCGGTCAGCCCTTCACGGGCATCGGCCAGCAGCTGCACGCCATCGAGCTTGTAGCTGTCGAAGTTGCTGACGTTAATGTTCAGGAAGCTGACATCGGGATGCTGGAAAATCCATTTCGATGCGGTGGTAAAGTCGGTGTAGCGGGTGCCGATGCCGATGACTAAATCGGCCTCTTTCGCCAGCAGGTTCGCGGCCAGACAGCCGGTTTCGCCTACGCCGCCGACATTCAGCGGATGGTCAGAGACCAGCGTGCCCTTGCCCGCCTGCGTCTCGGCAAAGGGGATCTGATAGCGCTCGGCAAACTGGCGCAGCGCCTCGCCCGCTTCAGAGTATTTCACCCCGCCGCCGCAGATAATTATCGGCTTGCGCTTATGGTTAATCAGCGTCAGGGCATCCGCCAGCTGCGCCGCGACCGGCAGGCGGCGATCCAGACGGTGCACGCGTTTCTGGAAGAAGTAGTCCGGGTAATCCCAGGCCTCACCCTGCACATCCTGCGGCAGCGACAGCGTGACCGCGCCGGTTTCGGCCGGATCGGTCAGCACGCGCATGGCATTGATACAGGCGGACATTAGCTGCTCAGGACGGCTGACGCGATCCCAGTATTTGCTGACGGCGCGGAAGGCGTCGTTGGTGCTGATGCTAAGATCGTAGCTCTGCTCAATCTGTTGCAGCACCGGATCGGGCTGACGGGTGGCGAAGACGTCGCCGGGCAGCAGCAGCAGCGGAATGCGATTAGCGGTCGCAGTGGCGGCGGCAGTAATCATGTTAGCCGCACCCGGTCCCACAGACGAACTGCAGGCGATAATCTGACGGCGCAGCGACTGACGGGCAAAGCCGGTGGCAGCATGGGCCATGCCCTGCTCGTTACGACCCTGCCAGACCACCAGATCGCCGCTATCCTGTTCCAGCGCCTGGCCCAGCCCCAGCACGTTGCCATGGCCGAAAATCGCGAAGATGCCTTTGACGAACTTCGTCTCAGTGCCATCAACATCGATGAATTGATTATCAAGAAATTTAACCAGCGCCTGTGCCGTGGTCAGTCTGATTGTGCCCATGTTTCTTCCTTACATGCTGGTGGACCCCGACTTCCGCGACAGCGCGCCAGGCGTTGTCATTGGCGGAAAAGCGGCCGGAATAACTGAAACGTGAGGCGATTATAAACAAATATATTTTTCATAAAACACGATTACAGAAGAAACATTTCATTTTGCGAGTGAGATCAAATTTAATGATGGCAACAGGTCTGGCGGGCGATCACGACGGGGAAATCTGGAACGTTTAGCAGAGAGTGGTTCATGATGAAAAAATTCATTTCAATGGGGCAGCTTGCCTGACTGGCGTACGGATTCCTGCGATCGCCTTCACAACCCTGACATACCGCACATCGTGACAGCAGAGACCGCGCAGGCGGGAGGCAATCAGGAGTTTTACCTGGTTCACAAAATTGCGATGGATATTTCATTTCATATTGAATATGGAATTTTTATTCCTCATACTTCTCTCATAGCCAGCCAGATACCCACAGACCCGGAAGCAGAGCCTGCCTGGATCGATCTTTTCGCCCGCCAGCTCTGCGAATCACAGAAGGAAACCACAGGTATGAGTACACAACAGAAGCCGCTTGATGTGATTTGTATCGGGCGCATCGCCGTTGATTTTTATGGCCAGCAGATTGGGGCACGGCTGGAAGATGTCACCTCCTTTGCTAAATATCTGGGCGGATCATCGGGCAACGTCGCTTATGGCACCGCGATTCAGGGGCTGAAATCGGCGATGCTGGCGCGGGTGGGAGATGAGCACAATGGTCGCTTTCTGCGTGAGGAATTGCAGCGCGTGGGCTGCAACACCGATGCTCTGATCACCGATGCAAAACGCCTGACCGGCATGGTGATTCTGGGGATTAAAGATGAAGAGACTTTTCCGCTGATTTTCTACCGTGATAACTGCGCTGATATGGGTCTGGTACCGGACGATATCGACGAAGGCTTTATTACCTCGTCCCGCGCGGTGGCAGTCACCGGCACGCACTTATCTCATCCGCAGACCCGTGAAGCGGTGCTGAAAGCGCTGGATATCGCCCGCCGCAATGGCCTGCGAACGGCGCTGGATATCGATTACCGCCCGGTGTTATGGGGACTGACTTCTCTGGGTGACGGTGAAACACGTTTCATTGAGTCGTCTCAGGTCACTCAGCAGTTGCAGGAAGTGGTGCACTATTTCGATTTGATCGTCGGCACCGAAGAGGAGTTTCATATTGCCGGTGGCAGCACCGATACCCTGACTGCGCTGAAGAACGTGCGTCAGGCGAGCCAGGCGACGCTGGTCTGCAAACGCGGTCCGCTGGGTTGCGTGGTGTTTGAAGGTGAAATTCCGGATAGCTGGGAACAGACTCAGCTGCACACCGGCGTGCGCGTCGACGTGCTCAACGTGCTGGGCGCGGGCGATGCCTTTATGTCTGGCCTGCTGCGCGGCTGGCTGAATGATGAAGGCTGGGAGCAGGCGTGCCGTTATGCCAACGCCTGTGGCGCGCTGGTGGTGTCACGCCACGGCTGTGCCCCTGCCATGCCAACCAAAGCGGAGCTGGATGATTTCCTGAGCCGCGACACAGAGGTGAAACGTCCCGAT
Organism: Pantoea sp. SM3640; assembly: GCF_015654165.1. Lineage (NCBI taxonomy): Bacteria > Pseudomonadati > Pseudomonadota > Gammaproteobacteria > Enterobacterales > Erwiniaceae > Pantoea > Pantoea sp. SM3640. The sequence goes on along the minus strand of NZ_CP064872.1, from coordinate 125,639 downwards.
CTCGACAGTCGTCTGAACCATCTGCACCGTGTGACCACCCGTAAGCAGCAATGGCCGGAGCTGAACGTGTTCGCTTTTGACCATCGCAAACAGCTGGCGGATATGGCGCAGGAAGCGGGTGTTGATGAGAGCCGTATTCCACAGCTGAAACTGCTGCTGCTGGAAGCCGCTCAGCAGGCGGCCAGTGAGGCGGGATTAGAGAACAAAAGCGGCATTCTGGCGGATACCACGTATGGTCAGAAAGCCCTGAATGCCATCACGGGTAAGAAGTGGTGGATTGGCCGCCCGATCGAGCTGCCCAGCTCACGTCCACTGCGTCTGGAGCATGGCAACATCGGCTCGCAGCTAATCGACTGGCCCGCCGAGCATGTCGTGAAATGTCTGGTGTTTTATCATCCGCATGACAGTGCTGAACTTCGCAAAGAGCAGGATGACCTGGTGCTCGACGTCTGGAAAGGCTGTAACAAAAGTGGCCATGAGCTGCTGCTGGAAGTGATTCTTCCCGAGAGCAACCCGGATAAGAATGAAGCCTATTACCTTGATATGCTGAGCCATTTCTACAGTCTGGGTATTCAGCCGGACTGGTGGAAACTGCCTCCGCTATCCGCAGAGAGCTGGCAGGCGATCAGTCGTCTGATTGAGGAGCAGGATCCTCTCTGTCGCGGCATTCTGTTGCTGGGTCTGGATGCACCCGAAGAGAAGCTTAAAGCGGGCTTCGCTGCGGCGGCCAACGCGCCATGGGTAAAAGGTTTTGCGGTGGGTCGCACCATCTTTGGTCAGCCTTCGCGTCAGTGGTTGCAGGGTGAACTGGACGATCAGGCACTGATTGAGACCGTAAAAGGCAACTATCTGCGGCTGATTGAGTACTGGCGCGCTGCCCGCGCCTGATTTGCTGCTCTGCACCAGACTGTCTCAACCGCGATGGCCTCAGACTACTGACTCACTCAAAGCAGGGTGAATGTTGCAGCAACGAATAAGCTCAGCGCGCAGGTAACACGGTCAGAAGAGGAAAGCGTCCCGCGCCAGGGACAAAAACGCCGGGAGCGTTTTTGAACAACGCGAAGCGTTGGCCCGGCAACGGGCGCACCTCATGGATGAGGTGCGTAATAGCGCGGGCCGAGCAGCCATGGATGGCTTGAGCGACTTTCCGATCTGACCGTGTTACCTGAGCCTGTGCGGACTCATAGCAGGCAGAGACAGACTTTTTAGTAATATCACGCCATCCCAACCGGGATGGCGTTTTACTGGTTACCCCTCTTCTATTCTGTCATTTCATCCCTGCTATCATTTCATCCCGTTTTTCACCCTGTCATTGCCCGCCTGGGCGCGCTAAAGCCAATCTGTGAACCATTTCATAAAGCCATGAAATAAACCGCTTCGTTGACGCAAACAAATGAAATTTTCCATCCATCTGATACTATAGCGCTCATTATGCAGCCATTATTCTAATGATACGGGCAGAAGTGATGAACAATAATCCCACCCAACTTTCTCTCTTGCAGGACGATATTCGTCGCCGCTACGAAACGCTGAGCAAGCGTCTTAAACAGGTTGCGCGCTACATCCTTGATAACAGTAACAGTATTGCTTTCGATACCGTCGCCTCGATTGCTCAGCAGGCCGATGTACCACCGTCGACGCTGATCCGTTTTGCGAATGCGTTTGGCTTCAGCGGCTTCAACGAAATGAAACAGGTTTTTCGTCAGCACCTGATGGAAGAGACGGTCAACTATACCGAGCGCGCGCGTCTGTTTCGTCAGACCTCAACGGACGACAGCGCCAGTGCGCCTGAGAGTCCGGCGGAAATCCTCAACGTCTTTACCATGGTGAACAGCCAGGCGCTGCAGCAGCTGGCGATGCAGGTGAATCCTGAGCAGCTGAACAAAGCAGTAAAACTGCTGAATGAGGCTGAGAACATCTATGTAATTGGCCTGCGTCGCTCGTTCAGCGTCGCCTCCTATCTGGTCTACGCGTTGCGTCATCTGGAGCGTCGTGCGTTTCTGATTGATGGTCTGGGCGGGATGTTTACCGAGCAGCTCAGCCTGGTTAATCCGAAAGATGTGGTGATTGCGATCAGCTACTCGCCCTATGCGCGTGAAGCGGTCGAGGTCGTCGAAATGGGGGCCAAGCGTGGCGCGCATCAGATCGCCATTACCGACAGCCAGGTCAGCCCGCTGGCTGCCTTTAGCGATGTCTGCTTTGTGGTGCGTGAAGCGCAGGTCGATGGCTTCCGTTCGCAGGTCGCCTCACTCTGCCTGGCACAGACGCTGGCGGTGTCACTGGCGCTGAATAACGCCGATAGTTCCGCTCAGTAACCTGCGTTTCGCACAGCAAAAAGGGCAGCCTAATCGGCTGCCCTTTTTTACAGGCATACGCTGATAAAACCGCTGAGCCTTACTCTGATCGTGGATAGCTGTCGCTGTTCACCCAGGCGTGATCTTTTTCCCAGCTGAATTTCCACAGCCGTACCGGCCCTGCCATCACGTTCAGATAGTAGTTGTTGTATCCGGCCAGCGTCGCCACCGGATGATAGCCACGCGGCACCATCACGACATCGCGGTTATAGGGTGCCATACAGGCATCCAGTGAGCGATCGTCGGTATAAACGCGCTGCATGGCAAAACCAGGTTCCGGATCGAAACGGTGATAGTAGGTCTCTTCCAGGTAGGTTTCGTTTTCACTCTCCTCCTGATCATGCTTGTGGCTGGGATAGGAGCTGGTATCGCCTTCGTTGGTATAAACCTCCACCACCAGCAGACTGTCAGCGGGTTCAGTATCAGGCAGGATATTATGCACCAGACGCTGGTTGCGCCCTTTACCGCGATGCTCAACACCGACATCGGCTGGCGCAATCAGTCTTGCAGGCAGATTGCCCTGACCGGGCGCGTTACAGACGGCCAGCTCAAGATCGCTGTCAGCATAGACTTCCACTTCATCGTCATGCGGCACATACACGGAATACGGCGGCACGCGTTCGAAAGGCGACATGCGCTTACCGATTCCGGGAAACTCAGCATGGCGGGTTTTCACCGAGGCCAGCCCGGCCACCAGCACCAGACACAGCTCTTTGTCACCGCTGGTCAGGCGCAGAGTTTCCCCTTTTTTCAGCAGATAAGCATCAAAGCCAACATAACGCCAGCCAGCACGCTCAGGCGTGACATGCTGAATACGGCCCTGTGCGTCCGGGGCCTGTGCTTTCGACAGTAAAGACATCCTGATCCTCCTCTCTGTCACGATTGACGCTGCGGTCATTTCACGGGCGAGGTGCCCGCGAACAAAGCGACCGGCAGAGTCTCCTGCCGGTCGCGATCAGCGTTGAAATAGATCAACCTAAGGTTGGCATACTGAATTCAGACACGGTCTGCTGACCGGACGGCCAGCGCACGGTGGCGGTTTTCATGCGGGTATAGAAACGCACGCCATCCGGCCCGTGAACATTAAGCGCGCCAAACACGGAACGCTTCCAGCCACCGAAGCTGTGGAATGCCATCGGCACCGGAACCGGCACGTTAACACCGACCATGCCCGCTTCAACGTTCTGCACAAACTCACGCGCGGTGTGACCGTTGCTGGTGAAAATTGCGCTGCCGTTACCAAACTCATGGCTGTTGACCAGCTGCAGCGCGCTGTCGTAGTCCGGTGCACGCATGATGCTCAGCACCGGCCCAAAAATCTCTTCACGCCAGATCACCATCTCAGAGGTGACGTTATCAAACAGCGTGCCGCCAACGTAGTAACCTTCGGCGTGACCTGCAACCTGCACGTTACGACCATCGACCACCAGCTTCGCGCCTTCCTGCTCGCCTTTGTCGATGTAACCCAGCACCTTCTTCTGATGCGCGGCTGAGACAACCGGTCCCATCTCATTTTCATCGGCACCCTGATTGATCCCAGGACCGATCCGCAGCGCTTTCACCAGTGGCGTCAGACGGGCAATCAGCTTGTCAGCTGTGTCATCGCCCACCGCGACCACAACCGGCAGCGCCATGCAGCGTTCACCGGCCGAGCCAAACGCACCGCCCATAATCGCGTTAACGGTGGCATCCAGATCGGCATCCGGCATAACGATAGCGTGGTTTTTCGCCGCGCCAAACGCCTGCACCCGCTTACCGTGGGCGCTGGCAGTTTTATAGATATGCTCAGCCACACCGGACGAGCCGACGAAGCTCACCGCTGCGATGCGCGGATCTTTATAGAGCTGCTCAGCATCTTCGTTAGAGCTGTGCACCACGTTGAATACGCCATCCGGCAGGCCCGCTTCGGTCAGCAGCTCGGCCATGCGCACGGCCGCAGAGGGATCCAGCGCCGGTGGCTTCAAAACAAAGGTATTACCGCAGGCCAGCGCGATCGGGAACATCCACAGCGGCACCATCGCCGGGAAGTTAAACGGCGTAATACCCGCTACGACACCCACCGGCTGCATCAGCGAAAAGCTGTCAACGCCGCCGCCGACGTTCGGGGAATATTCACCTTTAAGCAGATGGGGGATCCCGCAGGCAAACTCAATCACTTCAATGCCGCGCGTCAGTTCACCTAAGGCATCAGACCAGACTTTGCCATGCTCAGAGACAATCAGCGCCGCCATCTCTTCACGATGCTGCTCCATCAGGGCTTTAAAGTTAAACAGAACGCGGGCGCGACGCAGCGGCGAGGTTTTTGACCAGGCAGCAAATGCGTCATGCGCGACACCAATCGCCTTGGCCACTTCATCGGCGGTACTTTGCGTCAGTTCACGTACCACTTTGCCGGTTGCCGGATCGTAAACAGGAATGGTTTCGTTGCTGGCGCTGAAAGTCGTTTTGCCGCCAATAAAGTTACCTATGATTGTCATGATGTTGCCTCTTAAGATGGTTAAGTTCCCTGCAGACGGGCCCTGTGGCCTGCCACACTGCCTGACCAGGCAAACCTGAAAGCGTGCTATGAAGCTATTACAGTGGAATAAATTTTTCAAATAGTTCTTTTTGGAAAATTTGCTTTTAGCGGCACGGATCGCATTTTTGCCGCCCTCAAGCCACTGAAGATGTCCTGATGGCAGGAGGCGTTTACCAGCGCTCAGCCTTAGTCAGGCAGGCGAAAAGCAGAGGCGGATAGAGCGGGTATTCCTGCGAAGTTGATCCAGCGTTTATGCATCGGACTGAAACGGAATATGAAATTAATGCGAGACCGATCTAATAATCTGCATTTCATAATTCACTATTAATGAAATAAATGTTTTCTTTAGTCCATCCTTCTCCTGTCCCGGAGTCAGCGCATGGCCATAGATCCCACACGTTTCTGTATCAACCGCAAAATTGCGCCCCGGCTCTCGCTGGAGGCCTTCTTTCAGCTGGTTCAGCGTCTGGGGCTAAGCAAGGTCGAACTGCGTAATGACATGCCGGGCGGCAGCGTCACCGATGACCTCAGCACCGATCAGCTGCGCGCCCTGGCGGATAAATATCACATCGATATCGTCACGATTAATGCGCTCTATCCCTTTAACCGGATCGATGACGCGCTGCTGACGCGGGCGGAGTCGCTGTTACAGACAGCACAACAGATCGGCGCAAAAGCACTGGTGATGTGTCCGCTGAATGAGGGGATTACCGTGTCGCCTCAGCAGACGCAGGCGGCAATGCAGCAGCTGGCGCCGCGCTTTGCACACTATGGCATTCAGGGGCTGGTCGAGCCGCTGGGGTTTCCGGTCAGCTCACTGCGCTCGATCGTACAGGCGCAGCAGTTGATCGCCGCGGCGGATGTGCCCTTCAGGCTGCTGCTGGATACCTTTCACCATCATCTCTATGAACAGGCTGAACAGGAATTTCCGGCGGGTATCGATATTGACCAGATTGGGCTGGTGCATCTTTCGGGTGTGGAAGATCGGCGCCCGACTGCCGAACTGACCGACGACGAACGCATCATGCTGAGTGACAACGATGTGCTGAAGAGCGTGGTGCAGGTTAAACGGCTGGAGATGCTCGGCTACAAGGGCGTCTACGCTTTTGAGCCGTTCTCCGGTCAGCTCAACAACTGGACACCGGCGGAGATTGAACGCCAGATCCGCCACAGTATTGAACTGCTGCAGGCCTGAAACCTGTTCGCGCCCGAAATTTATTGGTTTATCTGTGTCTGAAAAGACGTTATGGCCCGCTGCTGGGCCATTTTTTTATCCTGATCAATGCCCGCTTACGGGCTCTGAAGCCTGACGCCGCTGCAGGCGCAGCGTGCAGAAGAAAGCGACGCAGACCAGCAGCGCCGTGAGCAAGTAGACGCGTGAGACACCGGCATAATTCATGATGAATCCGGCCAGTGGCCCGGTTATTCCCAGCGACAGATCCATAAAAGCGGTATAGGTCGCCAGGGCGCTGCCCTGATTCTGCTGCGGCACCACTTTTACCGCCACCACGCCCAGTGCCGGAAACACCAGTGAAAACCCGGCGCCGGTCATAAACGCGCCCGTTTTTGCCATCCACGGATCGCCTGCGGCGGCGACCAGAAAGAGCCCGGCAGCCTCAACCGCCAGACAAACGCTGGCGACCCGCAGGCCACCGTGACGGTTAATCGCATTCGGGAACAGCAGGCGCGCCCCGACAAAAGCGCCGCTGAACAGGGAAAGCGCAAAGGCGGCTCCCTCCCAGCCTTTATCCTGATAGAACAGCGTGATAAAGGTGGCAATCACGCCGAAACCCGCTGACCCCATCGCCAGAATCGCGCCAAAGCCAGCGATTTTCCCCAGCACCGCCCGAAACGGCAGCGGTCTGGCGCGGCTGGCTTTTACCGCCGGACGCGGGACCGCGCAGACGATGCCAACCACGCAGATGGCCACAATCACCAGCGATAGCCACAGCAGCCCGCCGGCCCGGAAGATCACCACGCCCAGCGGCGCACCTATCGCCATCGCGCCATAGGTGACGATGCCGTTCCAGGAAATTACGCGGCCAATGTGCAGTGAACCGACCCGCGCTACCCCCCACAACGAAGTGCCGGTGCCGGTAAAGCTCTGGCCCACACCCAGAATCAACCGGCCCACACAGAGCAGTATCAGGCTCCAGAGCGGGGATGCGATCAGCGCCGCCAGCAGAATACACAACCCGCTAATCAGACAGCCCACCAGGCCCGTCACCACCACTTTCTTTGGCCCCCAGAGATCGGCATAGCGCCCGGCATGTGGCCGGCTCAGCAGCGTCGCCACATATTGCAGGCTGATCACCACGCCCGCCCAGAATGCGCTGAAGCCCAGCTGGTCATGCACCCAGCCAGGCAGGACCGCCAGCGGCAGACCAATGGTGAGATAGCTGGCAAAGTTGTAGGCGACGATAGAGAGGATCAGCAGCGAGATGTTCAGGCTTCCGGATGGAGCATTCTGTTCCGCTGCAGGCTGTTCAGGCATAGGTTCTCGCACGTAGTTGGCTGAATGATAAGGTTTATCCTTTAACTATACCTGCTTTCGCCACCGGCGCATCACACTGGCACGGTTATCGGGCAGTAAAACGCGGCGCAAAAACAGGAACAGCAGGAGGTCGCGGTCCTGCCGTCATAGCTGAGTGCGGTGGCGCTGATTATCACGCTATTATGCCGCCGCGCTTTACCGTTTCTCTGATAAATCAGATTGTTAATTTTCTTTCAGCTACACTTCCAACAGCCAGATTACGTCACGGGAGAGGCAATGAGCGAGCTGCAACGGGAAAAGATTGGACAAAATATTCTGATAAAACTGGCGATGCTGGTCATCATTCTTGCCGGGGTTCGGGCCGCGTCCGATATTCTGGTCCCGCTTCTGCTGGCGGCGTTCTTTGCCATTGTGCTCAACCCGCTGGTGACAATGCTGATGCGTCGTGGCTTACGCCGTGGACTGGCGATTGGGCTGGTCATTACTGTGATCTTCTGCGGTATCCTGCTGCTGGGTGCCATCATCGCCAGCTCAATGAGCGAGTTTTCTGACCTTTACCCGCAACTGCGCGCCACCATGGAACAGAAAATGACGGTGCTGCAACATCTGGCGGCGGGCTTTCATCTCAATATTTCTACCGACGCGCTGGTGCAGCGTTTCGATCCGAATACCATGGTGAACCTGGCGAGCGCGGCGCTCAGCGGCTTTTCGGGTGCGATGACCAATACTGTGCTGCTGGTGCTGACCGTGGTCTTTATGCTGTTTGAGGTTCACCATCTGCCTTACAAAATGCGTAACGCGCTGGTGAACCCGAAAATTCGTATCGCCGGGCTGCATAAGGCGCTGAAAGGTGTGACGCACTATCTGGCGCTGAAAACCCTGGTGAGTCTCATCACCGGCATCGCCGTCTGGCTGAGTCTCTATCTGCTGGATGTGAAGTTCGCGCTGCTGTGGGGCGTCGTGGCCTTTATCCTCAACTATATTCCTAATATCGGCCCGATTATTGCCGGCATTCCGCCCTTTCTGCAGGCGCTGTTACTGAACAGCCTGTTTGATGCCGCGATGGTGGCTGCGCTGTTTACCGCGATTCATATGGTGTTCGGCAATATGCTGGAACCGCGCCTGATGGGTCGCGGCCTGGGCTTATCAACGCTGGTAGTGTTCCTGTCTCTGGTCTTCTGGGGCTGGCTGCTCGGTCCGGTCGGCATGCTGCTCTCGGTGCCGCTGACCAGCATTACCAAAATCCTGATGGAGACCACGCCGGGCGGCAGCCGTCTGGCGATTATGCTCGGCACCGGACGACCTAAACGCGTCCGGGGTCTAACCAAGTAGCCGCTGCTGCACGTGCTGCAGATGGCTCTCCATCGCCTGGCGAGCCGCTGCTTTATCGCCTGCCACAATCGCGTCGGCAATCTGCTGATGATCAGCGTTCATCGCCTGCGCAAAGCTGTTATCGGCATAATGGCGTTCCAGCCGCTGCACGTGCGGGCTGTGACGCCGGTTCCAGAGCTGCTCCAGCAGGTCGCGTAACACGTCGTTACCGCTCATCTCGCCGATCAGCAGATGGAAGCGTTTATCCTGCTCCAGAAACGCCGCATCGTTTTCATTGTAGTGCTGCAGTTCAGCGGTCAGCGCCAGCAGTGCCTCTCGCTGTACGGCGGTACCGTTAAGGGCGGCAAATCCTGCCAGCATGCCTTCAAAGGCTTCACGCGCCTGCAAAAGATCCTGCAGGCTGCAGGTTTCACTCTCCTGCGGGATGGCGGCCTGTGGCAGCGGCTGAGCGACGTAGATACCGTTGCCGGTGCGGATATCGACCCAACCGGTCATCTCCAGCGCAATCAATGCTTCACGCACTGACGAACGGCTGACACCTAACTGTTTTGCCAGCTCGCGTTCGGGCGGCAGCAGGCCGCCCGCCACAAAATCACCGCGCGTGATACCGGCCATAATGGCGTTGGCGATCTGACGATACAGGCGCTCCGTCTTGATGACTGGCAGGCTCATTACCCTCTCCTTTTATTCCGCATAATCCGCTCACTTGCCGGATGCAGTTTGTCATGCTGCGATCCGGATCACGGCCCTGATGTGTCCACTATCATACTCTTGGCCCAGCGGCCTGACCACTGGGCCACATCACAGTTGAGGAGTAAAAATGGAACATACATGGCGATGGTACGGCCCGAACGATCCGGTCTCCCTGGATGATGCGCGTCAGGCGGGCGCAACCGGTATTGTGACGGCGCTGCACCATATCCCTAACGGTGAAGTATGGCCGGTTGAGGAGATTAAAGCGCGTCAGGCACTGCTGGCGGAAAAGGGTCTGGTCTGGTCGGTGGTGGAGAGCATCCCGGTTCATGAGGCGATCAAAACCCAGCGCGGTGACTACCTTCGCTATATCGCCAGCTATCAGCAGTCGATACGCAATCTGGCCGCCTGTGGCATCGATACCGTCTGCTACAACTTTATGCCGGTGCTGGACTGGACACGCACCGACCTCGCCTGGACGCTGCCGGATGGCGCAAAAGCGCTACGCTTCGACGCCGACGCTTTCGCCGCCTTCGAACTTTATCTGCTGCAGCGTCCGGGCGCGGAGCAGGATTACAGCGCGGCTGAACAGCAGGCCGCCGCTCAGCGCTTTGCCACCATGAGCGCTGAGGATAAAAGTACGCTGGTGCGCAATATTATCGCCGGTCTGCCTGGTGCCGAAGAGGGTTACACCCTGGAGCAGTTCCAGGCGCAGCTGGCACAGTATGACGGCATCGACAAAGCGAAACTGCGCGAGCATATGGCAACCTTCCTGCGCGCTATCGTGCCGGTTGCGGAGGAAGTGGGGATTAAACTGGCAGTGCATCCGGACGATCCACCGCGACCGATTCTGGGCCTGCCGCGCATCATCTCTACCCAGGAAGATATGCAGTGGCTGAAGGAAACCGTGGACAGTCTGCACAACGGTTTCTGCTTCTGTACTGGTTCCTATGGCGTGCGTGCCGACAATGCGCTGGTTGAGATGGCGGAAACCTATGCCGACCGCATCAACTTTGTCCACCTGCGCGCCACAAAGCGCGAGGCAAACCCTAGCAGCTTCCATGAAGCCGCGCACCTGGCGGGCGACGTCGATATGGTCGGCGTCATCAGGGTCATTCTGGCGGAAGAGCAGCGGCGGCGGCGGACGGGCAATCAGCGAGCAATTCCGATGCGCCCCGATCACGGCCATCAGATGCTGGACGACCTGCATAAACGTACCAATCCCGGCTATTCTGCCATTGGCCGGCTGAAAGGACTGGCTGAGCTGCGCGGCGTTGAAGTGGCGCTGAAACAGATCTATTTTGCTGATTAAGAATCACCTTTACCCTGCGTCCGCGCTCAGGCGGGCCAGGGTCACCCCAGGCGGCAGCAGCGATTCGTCCTTCTGCCCTGCCTCCCGTTCTCACCTGTTTTTTTGCTGAATACCAATAAAGGCAAAACAACCTGTCAATAAAATGTAAAGTCTGGTCGATAATTGACCTGAGTCAGTTCAGTTGATCGCAAAAACGCTAATCTGCACCGCCCGGAGAAATGCTATGCTGCGCCACTGATTAGCCCCTCCGTATAATACCAATAATATCCAGAGGATTTAGCGGTGCCGCTACTGAAACGAAAACGCGACTACGCCAGGCTGGTGATTATTATCTCCGGCGTGCTGCCTCTGATTATTGGCATTTTTTTCACGGCCCTAGATGCGCGCCACACCGTGCGGCAGCAGCAGGTGAACGCGGCAAAGACGCTGTTATCTCAGGCCGAGAGAATGAGCGACAGCGCCTGGAATATGATTACTGAGCTGCGCCAGTTTCAGCATCAGCCCTGCAGCCAGATTGAAAACCAGTTACAGCGCATCGGTGCGCTGAATCCCTATTTTCGCGCCATTGGTAAAATGGAAGAAAACAGAATTGCCTGCTCTTCAGCCTATGGTACGAAGCCTGCTTTTCTGAGCGATATGATCATGCGTGATGCGCCGGTCACCGGAAAAGCGTGGTGGAGCCTGTCGATTGCCGGAACGGCGGGTGTGCCGGACCGTCCCGCAGTGATTTTTATGCGCGATCTGCCCGATGGTGAGGGGTTCTGGGCAGTCGTTGACGGCCAGTATCTGATCGATTTTATGCGCGCCATCAGCAGTACCCATCTCTATCATTTCAGCATGGAATTTAACGACGGCGCGCCGATCTCGTTTGGCGATCCGCAAATCGCCCTGTCCGGCTGGTTTGAACCGCTGATTTATCAGGCCAGCTCCAGCCGCTATCCGCTCTCTGTCACCCTTATTGCCTCACCCTCTGAGCTGATCCTGGCCTGGCGTCAGGTAATGTTGATCATCATGCCGATGGCGATCATTTTCTCGATTCTGTTGATGATGCTGATGGCGAACTGGCTGCAACGGCGTATTTCCTGGCGCGATGAGATTCGGCGGGCCATCGCCAGCGGTCAGTTCAGGGCGCACTATCAGCCGGTCTATGACAACCGGCTGCAGCGCTGTAGCGGCGCAGAGGCACTGCTGCGCTGGACAACGCCCGACGGTAACGGCATCCGGCCCGATATTTTTATCGGTGCCGCTGAAGCGGAAGGCATGATTGTGCCGCTTACCCGTCATCTGCTCGATTTAATTGCAGAGGATGTGCAGGCGTGGCAGGTTGAACCAGGCTTCCATCTGGCCATTAACGTGGCGGCCGATCATCTGCAGCACCCGGACTTTGTCGACGATATGCTGCACTTTGCTGACCGGGTTAAAGATAAGCAGTTCCTGATTACCCTGGAGCTGACCGAACGCAGCCTGATCAAAGATGGCGTTGAGGTGGCACGCAAGCTGGAGCAGCTGCGCGGTTGCGGAATGAAAGTGGCGATTGATGATTTTGGTACCGGTCACTGTTCGCTGAGTTACTTACAGACCTTCACCATGGATTATCTGAAGATCGATCGCGGCTTTATCAACGCGATTGAATCCCTGGAGGGCAGAACCCCGGTGCTGGATGCAATCATTCAGCTCAGTCATGAGCTTGAGCTGGAAGTGCTGGGGGAAGGCGTCGAGAGCGCATTGCAGTTCAGCTATCTGCAACGGCGCGGCGTGGTCTTTATCCAGGGCTATTATTATGCCCGCCCGATGGACAACGCGGCGTTGATTGCCTGGCTCGCCAGACAGGGCGAACAGCCGGTTAAAGCGAATCACGCCCCTGAGACTCATCAGACAGCCAGCATCTAAACCGACCCTGAACTTAACAGGCTTGCCGCGCAATATCGGCGTCTGTGTGTCTTTCGTTAGGTCGCATGGCTTACTGCCACCCTGCTCTGTATAGCGAATAACCACCTGCGGCGTCGGTATCGTCGCTCATCACCCCTTCCCGCCCCCAATTTGCTGAAAAAAACGGCGATCGTCACGCAGCGTGATAATTTTTTTGCGCAGCTAATCAGCCGTAACAGTGGTAAAAATAGCCTGTATGTAGCCCAAACATGACAGATATCACACAAAAACGGTATACTCTGTCGCTGTTCGCAATAATAACAACAGTAATTATTGTGTCAGTGGGCGCGTAAACCGCGCTTATTTGAAGCTATGCTTAAATTTCTCAACGCAGCGGTCTGATGACTCACCGCGGCTCGCGCCGTTGAGGACTTTCGTGTTCCATTACAGGGTAATTCTATGAAATTGCGTAGGAAGCGTGTAAAACCAATTGGGATCGATGATGTGACCATCATCGATGATGCCCGTTTACGTAAAGCCATCACCGCGGCCTCTCTGGGTAACGCGATGGAGTGGTTCGACTTCGGTGTTTATGGCTTTGTGGCCTATGCACTGGGTAAAGTCTTCTTCCCGGATGCATCACCAGGCGTGCAGATGATCGCCGCGCTGGGTACCTTCTCTGTACCCTTCCTGATCCGTCCGCTGGGTGGTCTGTTCTTCGGTATGCTGGGCGACAAATATGGTCGTCAGAAAATCCTTTCCATCACCATCATCATCATGTCGGTCAGTACGTTCTGTATCGGCCTGATACCCTCCTATGCCTCCATCGGCATCTGGGCGCCGATTCTGCTGCTGTTAGCTAAGATGGCACAGGGCTTCTCGGTAGGCGGTGAATATACCGGTGCTTCAATCTTTGTCGCCGAATATTCGCCTGACCGTAAACGTGGCTTTATGGGGAGCTGGCTCGACTTCGGTTCGATTGCGGGCTTCGTGCTCGGTGCGGGCCTGGTGGTGCTGATCTCCTCCATTATCGGGGAAGAAAGCTTCCTTGAGTGGGGCTGGCGTCTGCCGTTCTTCGTCGCGCTGCCGCTGGGCATCATCGGTCTTTACCTGCGTCATGCGCTGGAAGAGACCCCGGCATTCCAGCAGCACGTGGACAAACTGGAACAGGGCGACCGCGAAGGCCTGCAGGATGGTCCGCAGGTTTCGTTTAAAGAGATTGCGACCAAACACTGGCGCAGCCTGCTCTCCTGTATCGGTCTGGTTATCGCGACGAACGTCACCTACTACATGTTGCTGACGTACATGCCGAGCTACCTGTCGCACAACCTGCACTACAGCGAAGATCACGGCGTGATGATTATCATCGCCATTATGATCGGTATGCTGTTTGTTCAGCCGATGATCGGCATGATGAGTGACCGTTTTGGCCGTCGTCCGTTTGTCATCATCGGCAGTATTGCCCTGCTGGTCTTCGCCATTCCCGCCTTTATGATGATCAACAGTGGCGTGCTGGGCCTGATTTTTGCCGGTCTGCTGCTGATGGCGGTGATCCTCAACGCCTTTACCGGTGTGATGGCCTCGTCACTGCCTGCGATGTTCCCGACGCACATCCGCTATAGTGCGCTGGCGAGTGCGTTTAACATCTCGGTACTGGTTGCCGGTCTGACGCCAACGCTGGCGGCCTGGCTGGTAGAAACCACCAGCAACCTCTACATGCCAGCCTACTATCTCATGGTGGTGGCGGTGATTGGTCTGATTACCGGTCTGTTCATGAAAGAGACGGCAAACAAGCCACTGAAAGGTGCGACGCCAGCGGCCTCAGACATGGAAGAAGCGCGCGAAATCCTGCAGGAGCATCACGATAACATCGAGCACAAAATCGAAGATATCGACGAAGAAATTGCCCGCCTGGAAGCGAAACGTAAAAACCTGGTGCAGCAGCATCCGGATATCAACGAGTAATCGTTCTGCTCTCCCGCCGCCCGGCGGGAGAGTCCTTTTCCCCTCTTATTACCGCACACAAACCTTCATGCCTCGCGGGCAAAGAGAGTAAACTGTCGTCACTTTTTTCACCTGCGTAAGAATGAAAATGTCTGATTATTCCCTTATCCAGCGCCCAAGAAGATTGCGCGCCAGCGCTTCAATGCGTGAAATGTTCCAGGAGTCTTCTCTGAGCCTGAACGATCTGGCTCTGCCTATTTTTGTTGAAGAAGAAGTCGACGATTACAAAGCGATTCAGGCGATGCCTGGCGTAATGCGTATTCCGGAAAAACGCCTTGCTTATGAGATTGAGCGCATCGCCAAAGCGGGCATTCGCTCGGTGATGACCTTTGGTATTTCGCACCATACCGATGCGACCGGCAGCGATGCCTGGAACGAAAACGGTCTGGTGGCACGCATGTCCCGCATCTGCAAAGACACCGTGCCGGAAATGATCGTGATGTCTGACACCTGCTTCTGCGAATACACCAGCCACGGTCACTGTGGCGTGCTCTGCGATCACGGCGTCGATAACGATGCAACCCTGGCCAATCTGGGTAAGCAGGCCGTGGTTGCCGCCGCAGCCGGTGCGGATTTCATTGCGCCGTCAGCGGCAATGGATGGTCAGGTTGAGGCGATTCGCCGGGCACTGGACGCGGCGGGCTTTACCCAGACCGCCATCATGTCCTACTCCACCAAATTCGCTTCATCGTTTTACGGCCCGTTCCGTGAAGCCGCCGGAACGGCGCTGAAAGGCGACCGTAAAACCTACCAGATGAACCCGATGAACCGCCGTGAAGCGATCCGTGAATCGCTGCTTGATGCGGCCCAGGGCGCGGATTCATTGATGGTGAAGCCGGCAGGTGCCTATCTGGATATTCTGCGCGACATTCGTGAACGCACCGAACTGCCGCTGGCGGCGTATCAGGTGAGCGGCGAATACGCGATGATTAAATTTGCCGCACAGGCCGGTGCCATTGATGAGCGTAATGTGGTGCTGGAAAGTCTCGGTGCGATTAAACGCGCCGGTGCGGACCTGATTTTCAGCTATTTCGCCCTTGATCTCGCAGAACAAAAAGTGCTCTGATCCCCTCCTCATAAAGAGCGTGGTTGCTATGTCACGCTCTTCTTCTTCGCCGTAAGGCAAACACCAGAACCTGGCTTCCGCTAAAACAATAAAGGTCTCTGTGATGAAAGCACCTGAAATCCCTGCCGACGAGGCACAACGTTTATCGCAGTTGCGTGCGCTGAACATAATGAACACGCCAGCGGAAGAGCGGTTTGATCGTTTAACCCGCCTGGCGCGCCGCCTGTATGACGTCCCTATCGCGTTAGTCAGCCTGCTGGAAAATGACCATCAGTGGTTTAAATCTGCTCAGGGCTATGAACCTAAAGGATCACCCCGCAACATCTCCTTTTGCGGCCACGCCATCCTGCAGGATGAGATCATGATCGTTGAAGATGCGCAAAAAGATGCGCGTTTTCATGATAACCCGCTGGTGACTGGCGAACCGCATATTCGCTTTTATGCAGGCTGTCCACTGCGTGCGCCCGGCGGCGCGAAAATGGGTACGCTCTGCATTATTGGTCGCGAACCGCGTCAGTTCAACGAAGAGGATCAGGCCACGATGCGCGACCTGGCCGCGATGGCCGAAGCGGAACTGGTCGCCTTTCAGACCGCCACCTGCGATGAGCTGACCCAGATTACCAACCGTCGCGGCTTTATGACGCTGGGGCAGATGGTTCTGAATGAGTGCCTGATGAAAAACCGGCCCGCCTGCCTGACCTTTCTCGATCTCGACAAGTTTAAGCAGATTAACGACACGCTGGGCCACCGTGAAGGCGACCGCGCGCTGATGGACTTTGCCGATGCGATGAAGGTGGTGTTTAAGCACTCCGATCTGTTTGCCCGTCTGGGCGGCGATGAGTTCGTGGTGCTGTTTAACGGCCTGCAGCAGCAGCAGAGCGAAGCGTTACTCGCCCGGTTCGACCATTATCTGCAACAGCAGTCAGTCAGTCTGAATCGTCGTTACCGCCTGCAATTCTCGTCCGGCGTGGTGGAGTTTGACGCAGCGCATCCACAGTCGCTGGAACAGTTGCTGCACGACAGCGATGAGCAGATGTACCTCAGGAAAAAGCAGAAACGCGTAGCGGTTTGAGATCAGGCGCCGCAGCGCCTGACCCGTCAGGGCCGCGCCAGATCGTCGAGCAGCGTCTGATTAAACGTTGCCGGTTCTTCCATTTGTGGCGCGTGCCCCATTCCGGGAAATTCAATTAAACGCGCGCCCGGAATGCGTTTTGCGGCCTCTTTACCCAGCACCGCGTAATCGCCCAGCCGGGCTTTGACCTTAGCTGAGGCGATATCACTGCCGATGGCCGTGGTGTCTGAGGTGCCGATCATCAGAGTGGTCGGGACTTTCAGATCGCCAAATTCATAAAATACCGGCTGCGTGAAAATCATGTCGTAGATGAGAGCGGAGTTCCACGCCACTTTCTGATGTCCTGGCCCGCTGTTGAGCCCGGCCAGCATATCGACCCACTTGTCATAGTCAGGTTTCCAGCGCCCGACATAGTAGGTCTGCTGCTCATACTTCTTAATGCCCTCTGCGCTGAGTTTCAGTTCGCGCTGATACCACTGATCCACCGACCGCCACGGTGCGCCTTTGGCTTTCCAGTCCTCCAGCCCAATCGGGTTGACCAGCACCAGCTTCTGCGTCTGTTCCGGGTACATCAGCGCATAACGCGTGGCCAGCATTCCGCCCGTAGAGTGACCGATAATTACCGCCTTCTCCACACCCAGCCGGGCGAGCAGCTGATGGGTGTTTTCAGCCAGCTGCTGAAAGCTATATTGATAGCTGGCGGGCTTGGTCGAGCTGCAGAAGCCAATCTGGTCGGGCGCGATAACGCGATAGCCCTGCTGACTCAGCGCGCGAATGGTCTCTTCCCACGTTGCACCACAGAAGTTTTTACCGTGCATCAGCACCACCGTTTTGCCGTTGGCCTGTTGCACCGGCTTCACATCCATATAGCCCATACTCAGCGTTTGCTGCTGGGACTGAAAATCGAAATGCTGCAGAGGATAGGGGTAATGAAATCCTTCCAGCTGTTCGCCATAAACAGGCGCGGCACTGGCGGGCGCATGCGCAAATAAAGCCAGCGAGGTGAGCAAAGCGGCAAGCGGTTTTTTCAACGCATATGTCGGGCTCATCCGGGGTTCTCCAGGTTAAAGGTGAGTCGTAAGCCTGGCATGTCGCGGCAGAAAATCTATTGATGGTCCGTGCTATGGCGTTGATTTCACAGATGCTGGCCGCCTTAACCACGAAGCGGCAAGCGAAATACTATGCTCGCGTTTATCGTTATCCGCCCGGGATCAATTATTCCCCTTATAATTAACAACAGACTAATTACAATTCATCTGTTTTATTAAAAACTGCTGTTCATATGAATCTCTTCAGAGATAACGATTCAAATACTGAAAGAACTTTACGCAAAGAATAAGCACATTAAGATAAATAATTCATAATTCCGCTGAATTAAACAGGGGAGAACAGCTATGAAAGAAAACAGATATAACGAAAGCGTGATCGTCTCTATCACTGAGTGGATTAACAATAATCTCGACCAGCGTTTAAGCGTGGATGATATTGCAGAAAAAGCCGGGTATTCGAAATGGTATTTACAGAAACTCTTTGCCCGTTATCATAATGAAACGCTGGCGCGCTATATTCGTAAGAAAAAACTTAACGCCAGTGTGAATGATTTAAAAAACAGCCGCACGCCCATCATCAGCCTGGCGCTGAAATACCATTTTGAAAGCCAGCAATCTTTTACCCGCTCGTTTAAGCAGATTATGGGCTGCACGCCAAGCGCCTGCCGTAAACGACTGATGAGTGAAGAAGCGAAGCAGCAGATGGCCGACGTCGACGACCCCTGCGCGCTGTGCAGCTACGTCCGGCCAGGCAGTATAAAGCAGAGCTGTGGCGTAACAGTCCGGCCTGTTACGCGCTCAGCGCGCGGCTATGCGCAGGCAGATGCTTTCTGCGATATCAGTTAATCAGGATTCATCCGGCTGATAATATTGCACACCAATCTTAATACGCTCACGTCCCTGGGTGACGCGATGACGATTGGTGTCGCGCAGTGAATAGACGCAGCCGCAATATTCCTGCTGATAGAAGCTCTCGCGCTTGCTGATTTCAATCATTCGCGCCGATCCGCCACCTTTACGCCAGTTAAAATCCCAGTAGAGCAGATCCGGATACGCCGCCGCTGCGCGGACACCACAGCTATTAATCTGCTTCATATCTTTCCAGCGTGAAATACCCAGACAACTGGTCATTACCGGGAATCCGTTTTCATGGGCATAGAGTGCCGTGCGCTCAAAACGCATATCAAAGCACATGGTGCAGCGTTCACCCCGTTCCGGCGACCACTCCAGCCCGCGCGCCCGCTCAAACCAGTTATCCCGGTCGTAGTCAGCATCGACAAACGGCACGCCAAATTTCTCGGCAAAGCGAATATTCTCCTCTTTGCGCAGCTCATACTCTTTGAGCGGATGAATATTCGGGTTGTAGAAATAGATGGTGTATTCAATGCCGGAGGCCAGCATCGCTTCCATCACTTCCCCCGAACAGGGTGCGCAGCAGGAGTGCAGTAAAACTTTTTTATGGCCGCCCGGCAAGGGCAGCGGCTGACGCTGGAAAGGTTCAGACATAAGTACCTTCAATCAATAGCAGAAAGGCGGAAGTGTAATGCCGCAGGCGGTCAGTTGCAAAATCTGACCTGATGCAGGCTGCTTTGCATATTCGTGCCTTGGCTGCGGTTTCCCGTTTCTGCATCAACCTGCTGATCTCCGATGCTTTCTTTTCACAGCCATGTTGTGCGACCCCAGCGATAGCCGGAAGTGTGATCGGACCCACATTGATATCGACTATGTTTACATAACATTAACAATATTGACACTGAATCACCGCAAGGAGACTCGCATGGCCGCGGCTAAAAAATCGGGAAATCATCAGAACCGTTTTACCTGGTTCGTCTGTTTTATGGCGGCGCTGTCCGGCCTGTTGTTTGGTCTGGATATCGGCGTCATCGCAGGGGCCTTGCCGTTCCTGGCGAAAGATTTGCAGATTACCAACCATCAGCAGGAGTGGGTGGTGAGTTCGATGATGTTTGGTGCGGCGCTGGGTGCGCTGGCGGCGGGCTGGATGTCCTCAAAGCTGGGACGTAAGAAAAGCATGCTGGCGGGCGCGACGCTGTTTGTGATTGGTTCGCTGTGGTCCGCCTTTTCTCCCGATGTGGAGTCGCTGGTCTGTGCCCGTGTGATGCTGGGGTTGGCGGTAGGGATCGCCTCTTATACCGCGCCACTCTATCTGGCGGAGATTGCGCCGGAACGTATTCGTGGCTCAATGATTTCGATGTACCAGCTGATGCTGACCACCGGCATCGTGGTCGCTTATCTCTCCGACACCGCGTTCAGTTACAGCGGCAACTGGCGCGGGATGCTCGGCGTTATCGCTATTCCGGCGGTGATCCTGTTTATCGGCGTGCTGTTTTTGCCCAACAGTCCGCGCTGGCTGGCGGCGCACGGCCGTTTCAACGAGGCGCAGCGCGTGCTGGATCGGCTGCGTAACAGCAGCGAACAGGCACGGGAGGAGCTGGAAGAGATCCGGGAAAGCCTCCAGGTGAAACAGCGCGGCTGGTCGCTGTTCCGCTCTAATGGCAATTTCCGCCGCGCGGTCTGGCTGGGGATGCTGCTACAGGTAATGCAGCAGTTTACCGGCATGAACGTGGTGATGTATTACGCCCCTAAAATCTTCAATATTGCCGGTTTCTCCAGCACCAGTGAGCAGATGTGGGGCACGGTGATTGTCGGGCTGGTCAACATGCTGGCCACGCTGATTGCCATCTTTTTTGTCGATCGCTGGGGTCGCAAGCCTATGCTCACCACCAGTTTTCTGGTGATGGCGGTGGGCATGGGCGTACTGGGCACGCTGCTGCATATCGGCGTCGAAACAGATTTCCGCAAATACTTTGCGGTCGCGATGCTGCTGATGTTTATCGTTGGCTTTGCAATGGCGGCCGGACCGGTCATCTGGCTGCTCTGTTCAGAAATTCAGCCGCTGAAAGGGCGTGACTTCGGCATTACTGCTTCCACCACCACCAACTGGGTCGGCAACATGATAGTGGGAGCCACTTTCCTGACGATGCTGGATCAACTGGGCAATGCCAACACCTTCTGGTTCTACGGCGCGCTCAACCTGGTGTTTATCGTGCTGACGATGATGCTGGTACCCGAGACCAAACATGTGACGCTGGAGCACATTGAACGCAACCTGATGAAGGGTAAGGCACTGCGGGACATCGGGGCGTAACCGCCCCGTATCAGCCTACCACTGCAGCTGCTGGCCGGCGTAATCGACGTAGTGATGACCCCCGCGTCCGCGCCATTGGGTCAGCTGCTGAACGATACCGGCGGCGCTCTCTTCTGCCGTCAGCGGCGCACTCTCGCCGCCCATATCCGTTTTCACCCAGCCGGGATGCAGCGTCAGCAGCGTCCCGTTCTGTGCTTCAACCGCCGGCGTCAGCGTGCGGCTCAGCATATTCAGTGCGGCTTTGCTGGCCGAGTAAATCGGCATCTGCGCCTCCGGATTTTCATTCAGGCTGCCGAGCTGGGATGAGGTCAGCGCCAGTACGCCCTCCGGCTTCAGCAGCGGCAGCAGAATCTCTGCAGTGCGAACCGGGGCTATCGCATTGGTCAGGAACAGCTGTGCCAGTTCCTGATCGTCACTCTGCGACACCTTCTGGTGCGAAGGCCCGGAAATTCCGGCATTGATGAGAATCGCATCGAACGCGTTGCCACTGAGCTGGCCCGCAAGCTGCTGAACCGCCGATGCGTCGGTCATATCCAGCGCCTGCCAGTCGATACCTGGCCTGTTGCCCTGTTCCGGAACACCGCTGCGATGGGTGGCTGTAACCTGCCAGCCGTCACCGGCAAACGCCTGCACGACCGCCAGACCGATACCGCGTGAAGCACCAATAATCAGAACTTCTTTTTGCTGCGCCATATTCACTCCTCGTTAATTGTCTCGCTACAAGCTTAACGGTATTTCCGCCCGGACAGCGGCCCGCTGTGCTTTTTAACCTGACGACCGCACTGAGGGTAAAAGCGCATGGCGCAACGCTGTTGATGGTTTTCCATCATCAAATTACTTTATCTTTTACTTTTAACCGGTTAGAAGAGATAAACAGTCTGGCAGGCAGCAGCTAATCGCCATTTACGCGTGGAGTCTGAATGAAAAAGCTCACCTTAGAGGTGGTGGCAAAAATGGCGGGCGTCGGGATTGCGACGGTTGACCGGGTGCTGAATGAGCGCGGCGGCGTCTCGCTGGAGACCAGCCGCAAAGTTCTGAAGGCCGCGCGTGAAGCGGGACTCCGGCGTCTGCTGCCAGAGGAGTATCAGCATCCGTGGCAAATCGAAGTCTTCCTTAGTAACAACGGCTCATCCTTTTTTCAGCAGCTCACCACCTGTTTCAGCGAGATCGCCAGTCAGCTTGGCTATCGCCGCCTGAAGCTGCACAAAACGCTCGTGGCCGAAGCGCAGCCCGAGCAGCTGGCGCAGAGCATTGTCGCCCGCAGCAGCACCCGCGACGGCATTATCGTGTTTGCACATGACTCACCGCCTGTCTATCGGGCACTGGCGCTGTGCCGCAGCCGCAATGTGCCGGTGATCACCATCGTCACCGATCTGCCCGACGCTGACCGCCTGTGTCATGTTGGCATCGACCAGTATCAGGCAGGCCGCACCGCGGGCCTTCTGATGAGTAAAACCCTGAACCAGCCCGGCGACATTCTGATGGTCAGCGGCCGCTTTGATTATCGCGCCCACCGTCAGCGTATCGCCGGCTTCCGTGAAGCCATGGAGCAGCGTGCGCCGCAGCGTTATCTGCGTGAGGTGCTGTCGGGTCAGGATCAGCGGGAAACCATCCGCAGCGAGCTGGCCCGCAATCTGCGTTCGTCACAGGCGATTGCCGGGGTCTACAACACCGGCATGGGCAACACGGACGTCAGCGATACCCTGCGCGCTCATCAGCTGCTGGGTAAATGCACCTACATCACCCACGAGCTTTATGATGTGACCCGTCAGCTACTGCTGAACGATGAAGTGGCGTTTACGCTGGATCAACATGCCCGGCAGCATGCCCGATTAGCGATCGATCTGATGCTGAGTCATCTGGAAACCGGCTATCAGCCGGATGTCTATCAGGCGGGTAAAGTCGCGTTCCGGCTGTTTACGGCGGAAAATATGGTGTGAGATGAACCCGGTTTCCCCTGATGAGACAATTTAATCAGGGAAAACCAAGTGAGCATTCTTAATCCGACTCGTCACGGCTTTCATTGCTGTCCGGACTGTCGTCATCATTACCCTGACTCTTCTCCACTTCCTGCGGATGTCCCATCGAAAGTGCCGTGGCGCTGGCCGGATCGAACAGTGACAGACTCTCAATCTGGTCCACCATAATCACTTTACGGAACGACATCGCATCTTTAGGCTTCGAGTCGAGCGTGATCTCATGCTCGGCGTACCATTTGCTGTAGTTATGCTCTACCGCCAGCTTCAGCGTTTTGCTGTCGCGATAGCCGCTCAGCATCGGGATCAGCACGATGTTTTTGGTGCTCTCATATTCAAAGGTCGAGGCATGCACCATGCCGATGTAAATACGGCGCGACTTCAGCGTAATCCACGCCAGCTCGCCCTCTTCCATGCACTGAAACAGCAGTTGCTCCACGCCGTTGGATCGTGACAGCCGCTGATAGAGATCTTTACGCCCTGATACATTCAGGCGTGCGCTGCCCGCCCAGTTTGAGCGATAGAGGCAGAGCAGAATGGCGAAGGCGAGCATAATGACAACCGGTGCCTGGATGCCCAGGAAACTCCAGTTCATGAACTCCACCTGCCACTTCAGATGCACGCCGGGGATCATCTGCAGGGCATTGGCGACACCGGACATACAGAGCAGCAGCAGCCAGACGATGCCGGTGGCGAACACGCCCTGCAGAACAAAAATACAGCCGTAAAGCGCGACCAGAAAATAGACATCCCAGCCCGACGAGCGGCGGATTTTAAAGCGGCTGTTTAAATCACGGCTGGTGTACCAGTAACCACTGACCATCAGCACCATAAATATTGCGGTACCCACCTTACACTCCCTTTAACGTATTCACATGGCGGGCAAAATCTTCGTGGACTTCCTCACTCAGCGTATTGACCGAGATATTGCCGTTCTCATCAATAATGATGCGCTCACCTTCGGCGATGGAGTCGTTGATATCCTGACGGGTCATGATCTGTAGAAACTTCTCGGGACTGGCAAAGACCGACTTAACAAATTTAAACATAGCGATCCCATTGTTGGCCTGAAAATTGAAGTATGTGACCGAATCCACACTCTCGCCTGTTTAATTTCAGGTGAAATTTCTTAAAATCAATTAATTAGCGAAGCGGTATCCACACGATCCGGCCTGTTTTTTGCAGAAATCTTCAACGTAACCAGCAGCCTGCCGCAAAAAACCTCCTGTTTATACGGGTCTGGTATGCAATAACGCCGAATCGCCTCACCGCCGGAAAGCGCTAAGATCAATGGTTAGCCCTTTTCTGTCACCCTGTCTGAAACGCATCGAGGAAGGTTTGCATGAAATTACGAACACTGGGCCGTACCGGTCAGCGCGTCTCTGAAATTGGCTTTGGCGCATGGGCCATTGGCGGAACCTGGGGAGAAGTGAGCATGGAGGATGCCAAAGCCGCGCTGAACGCCGCGCTGGATGCGGGCATCACCTTTATTGATACCGCCGATGTCTATGGCGATGGCCGCTCCGAAAAGATTATTGCGGAGGTGCTGAACCAGCGCGGCGGGGAACGCCCGTTTGTCGCCACCAAACTGGGGCGTCGCCTTTCACCGCACGTGACTGAGGGCTACAACGCCGAAAATCTCAACGCCTTTATCGATCGCTCACGTGAAAATCTGCAGACCGAAACGCTGGATCTGGTGCAGCTGCACTGCCCGCCGACCGAGGTCTACTACAACCCGGACGTCTTCGCGGTGATGGATGAGATGGTGGCCGCCGGAAAAATCCGTCACTACGGTGTTTCCGTTGAGAAAGTCGAGGAAGGGCTGAAGGCGCTGGAATTTCCCAACGTCTCGTCGATTCAGCTGATCTACAACATTTTCCGCCAGCGTCCGGCGGAACTGCTACTGCGTGAGGCGAAACGCCGTGATGTGGCGATCATCGCCCGTGTGCCACTGGCGTCAGGTCTGCTGACCGGTAAAATGAATGCCGACAGCGTGTTTGCCGCTGACGACCATCGCACCTTTAACCGCAATGGCGAAGCGTTCGATAAGGGCGAGACCTTCTCCGGCGTGCCGTATGAGGTGGCGCTGGAAGCGGTTGAGGAGATTCGCCGCTTCGTCACCGGGGACACCACCATGGCGATGTTTGCGCTGCGCTGGATCCTGATGAACGAAGATGTCAGCGTGGTGATTCCTGGCGCGAAAAATCGCGAACAGGCTGAAGCCAATGCCCGCGCCAGCGATGTCGATGCGCTCTCTGAGGAGACGATGGCAGCGCTGAAGCAGATCTATCAGGAGAAGATCGCGCCTCACGTCCATCAGCGCTGGTAAACGCGCGTTACAACGCCTGGGCACAGGCCCAGGCGGAACTCCAGGCCCACTGGAAGTTATAGCCGCCCAGCCAGCCGGTGACATCGGCCACTTCGCCAATAAAGTAAAGCCCCGGCACCGCACGCGCCTCCATGGTTTTCGAGGAGAGCTGCGTCGTATCCACGCCGCCCAGCGTTACTTCCGCCGTACGATAGCCCTCTGTGCCGTTTGGCTGGATGCGCCAGGCGTGCAGCGTCTGCGCCAGCTCAGTTTGCTGTTTGCTGTTGAGCTGCTTCAGCGTGATGTCCGGCACCACCTTCAGCGCCTGCAGGACTTCCACCAGGCGCTTCGGCAGAATTTTCGCCAGGCTGTTTTTCAGGCTGAGATTCGGATGTGTTTCACGCTGTGCCGTCAGAAACGCCTCAAGCGGTGTGGCGGGCGACAGATCGATAGTGACGAATTCACCCGGCTGCCAGTAGCTGGAAATCTGCAATACCGCCGGACCGGACAGGCCGCGATGGGTGAAGAGCATCGCCTCTTTGAAGCGGGTGCCATCCTGCGCATCAATCGTGGTCTCCAGCGCCACGCCTGACAGCGTCTGCAGCTGCTCCAGCAGCGGCTTGTGCAGAGTAAAAGGCACCAGCGCCGCCCGCGTCGGAAAGACGCTCAGGCCGAACTGCTCCGCAATTTTATAGCCAAATGGCGAAGCCCCCAGACCTGGCATCGACAGGCCGCCGCTGGCGATGACCAGCTTCTCCGCCTGAACCGTACTGCCGTTGAGTTGCAGGGTATAACCGCTTTCATCGCGCGCCACGCTGAGCACTTCACTGCGCAGCCGCAGGGTGACATTGCCCTTGTCACATTCGGCCAGCAGCAGATCGACAATCTGCTGAGCCGAGTCATCACAGAAGAGCTGACCCAGGGTTTTCTCATGCCAGGCAATACCATGACGATTGACCAGATCGATAAAATCCCACTGGGTATAACGCGCCAGCGCCGATTTACAGAAGTGGGGATTGTGCGACAGATAGGCCGCCGGTTCGGTATAGAGGTTGGTGAAGTTGCAGCGGCCACCGCCCGACATCAGAATCTTGCGTCCCGGCTTTTTGCCGTTATCCAGCAGTAACACGCGGCGTCCCCGCTGTCCGGCCTGGGCGGCACAGAACAGACCGGCGGCGCCGGCACCAATGATGATAACGTCAAACTGTTCCACTGCGGTTCACTCACTTAACTGGAAAGGCGCAGATTGTAGTGATCTGCTCACTGAGACGCCAGCGTCAAAAAATTGCCGTAAATGTGTCATATTGTATCTGCTTAATATCTAACCCTTTTTAGCTGAGTTACCCTTCAGCCTTACGACGAAAGGTCAAATTAACGCTATATTTTCCTTTCCCATACAGCACGTTGTCGCGGATAATGCGCCGCGTTCATGTCCTCCAAAAATGGCGTAACGTTTATGCTACATCTGTTTGCTGGTCTAGACCTCAGTACTAGCCTGTTATTGGTTCTTGCCCTGCTGTTTGTATTGTTTTACGAAGCGATCAACGGTTTCCACGACACGGCCAACGCAGTTGCGACGGTCATCTATACGCGTGCCATGCGTGCCCAGCTTGCTGTGGTGATGGCGGGTGTATTCAACTTCCTTGGCGTGCTGCTCGGTGGATTGAGTGTCGCTTACGCTATTGTTCATATGCTTCCCACCGATCTGTTGTTAAATGTTGGATCGGCTCACGGTCTCGCCATGGTGTTTTCTATGCTGCTGGCGGCGATTATCTGGAACCTCGGCACCTGGTATCTCGGTCTGCCGGCCTCAAGCTCCCATACCCTGATCGGCGCCATTATCGGTATCGGTCTGACCAACGCCCTGATGACCGGAACCTCGGTAGTTGATGCACTCAACATCCCGAAAGTCCTGAACATCTTCCTTTCTCTGATCCTGTCGCCGATTGTCGGCCTGGTGATGGCGGGCGGCTTGATCTTCATTCTGCGTCGCTACTGGAGTAATACCAAAAAGCGTGCGCGTATTCATATGACGCCTGCTGACCGCGAGAAGATCGACGGCAAGAAAAAGCCGCCGTTCTGGACCCGTATCGCCCTGATTGTTTCGGCAATTGGCGTGAGCTATTCGCACGGCGCGAATGACGGTCAGAAAGGCATTGGCCTGATCATGCTGGTCCTGATTGGCGTGGCTCCGGCCGGTTTCGTGGTAAATATGAATGCCTCCGGTTATGACATTACGCGTACCCGCGATGCGGTTAATCACCTGGAGCAGTATTACCAGCAGCATAACGCCTCGCTGACGCACATCATCCAGATGGCACCGCCTAAGCTGCCAACGCCGGAAGAAGTGCCAGCGACCAGCCCGCAGGAGTTCCACTGTGACAGCGCACGCGCACTGCAGGCGGTTCAGCGTGCTCAGGTGTTGCTGAATAATCTGCAGAGCTACGATCAGCTGACGGTTGATCAGCGCGGCCAGATGCGTCGTCTGCTGCTGTGTATCTCAGACACCGCCGATAAAGCGGCCCGTCTGGAAGAGACCTCGCCAGATGACAAGCGCTTCCTCAATAAGCTGAAAAGCGACCTGCTTGGCACCATCGAGTATGCGCCGATCTGGATTATTGTGGCCGTCGCGCTGGCGCTGGGCATCGGCACCATGATTGGCTGGCGTCGTGTTGCCACCACCATTGGTGAGAAGATTGGTAAAAAAGGCATGACCTATGCACAGGGCATGTCAGCGCAAGTGACCGCCGCGCTGTCGATTGGCGTCGCCAGCTATACCGGCATGCCAGTCTCCACTACGCATATCCTATCTTCATCGGTAGCCGGTACGATGCTGGTTGACGGGGGCGGACTGCAGAGCCGGACCATCAAGAACATCGCCATGGCGTGGATCTTCACCCTGCCGGTCTGTATTCTGCTGTCAGGTTCGCTCTACTGGATTGCCTTGAAACTGGTGTGATGCCAGCAGACAAAAGGGCGACGTAAGTCGCCCTTTTTTAATGCCAGATCGCCAGCGCCACCAGACTTATCACTACCAGTCCGCACAGTGCACTGGTCAGAAGAAACTGCCCCCGCACCCGCTCGCAGCGCCGGATAAACTCATCGTCATGATGATCAAGATAGCGCTTTGCCCAGATATAGGTGACCAGCCGCACCTGCTTGCTCGGCTGACCGTGAGAGGTGAAGAATCCCGCCCCATCGACATACTGATACAGCAGCGGATCACAGCCCCGTAATACCGCCAGCAGGGCACGCAGCGATGAAAAATAGCGCGCCATATTCACGATACACACCACACAAAGAGCCCAAAAAAGCGCAATAGTGTTGATCATATTCTCCCCCTCCCGACTGGCATCGCAGCAACAGACCCAGCGTCAGACACTGTATCCGCCTGCAGAAAAAACCAGCCACTGAATCACCGGACTGCGAAAATTTTCGACCCCCTGAGCGGCTGCGAACCGGACCGCCTTTTTTCAGTGTAGGAGAATTCTTTACATTTTTTCCAACGATGATTTTCGTTCAGCGCGAGTAAATCTGGCATAGCCTTGATCTTATTCATAAGCCAGGCGGCAACGGCAGCATTTGCAGTGAGAGAAGGCTATACTCAGAACATAACAACATCATCACCTGCAACGCAGGTAGACACTTTGGTGGCGCTCATCGCCCGCTCGCGCAAAGGATTTCGCTAAGCTGTGACGCGGCAGGAACACCGGATGCCATCCTTAATCTCGTGAAAGGAGTTTTATCATGGCTTATAAACACATCCTGATTGCAGTAGACCTTTCTCCCGAAAGTCAGTTACTGGTGGATAAGGCCGTCTCGCTGGCTCGCCCGTACGATGCCAGAATTTCCCTGATTCACGTTGATGTGAATTACTCCGACCTCTACACCGGCCTGATTGATGTCAACTTAGGGGATATGCAGAAGCGCATCTCTGAAGAGACGCATACGGCACTGAAAGGGTTATCAGATGCCGCGGGCTATCCGATCAGCGAGACGCTGAGCGGCAGTGGCGACCTCGGCCAGGTGCTGGTTGATGCGATCAAAAAATATGACGTTGACCTGGTGGTGTGCGGTCATCATCAGGATTTCTGGAGCAAGCTGATGTCTTCAGCTCGTCAGTTGATCAATACCGTGCATATCGACATGCTGATTGTGCCGCTGCGCGATGAAGACGAAGAGTAACCGCTGTTATTAAAGCCGGTGTAAGCCGGCTTTTTATCGGGCTGAATATATTTACTCTTTATTCTGGCTCGCGATTTAAGTTCCTTATTCCCGGACCACGCCACCTGAATTTCTTTTTATTTATAAACATATCCACCAGCCTGACTTTACACAAAACTCAATATATGCTGCTTTATCATTTCTAATCTCCTTTTATATTACCTCCTTTTAGCACTGTAACTACAGTCCTATACATAAATTCAAAGCCATCATTACATTGCTCATTCATCCAGTCGCTAATGATAGAAACTTTATTAATAGCAAAGCGTAATTTATCAAAATCTTACTATAGGAAAAGCTTAATTCATCCGTTATCTTTCGCTGGCTTATCTGCTGCGCAGGCAACGGGTAAAGCAGAGTAATGATTCCCATTATTTAAAAAAACCAATAAGGATATTAAAAATGAGAGAGATTAATCAGACAGAAATTGCTGCCGTTAGCGGCGCGGGCCTGACTGAATTTCTGGGTGAGGTTAATACCGCACTGACTGAAGTATCAGGTTTATACGACACCACCGTCGCATCAATCAAGGAAAGCACTGATCTGGGTCAGACTCTAGGTCTGACCTACAAAGCCATTGGTCTGAACTTCGCCAAAAGCTTTTTGAACGCATTTTCAGGCTTCCTGACTAAATTAGCCGCCTGACCGAATCAGTAACACCGCATTAACGCGACAACGCCCGTGCGGATAATTAAAGCCTGCCTGATAGTATTTCAGGCAGGCTTTTTTATTTAGCAAAAATATTATGCCGGGTCACTTTCAGACCAGGCATACGGAGATAAGCAGCAGGAAAATTATTATGGCCTGAAGCAATCGCTTCAGATCGTCATTCGTCTAAAGCGTACTGACCAGCGGCGTATAAATATCAAAGCGATGGCTTTTCGTCACCACAGCCGCCTGCGTCACGATACCCGCCAGCGGCGGTGCATAGTCTGGCCGTTTGACCACAATCCGTTTCTTCGCCAGCCGCCGGGCCGGTTCCAGTAGCGCATCGGCATCTTCATCCGGCCCTACCAGCGACTGAAAGACCCGCATCTCCTTTTTTACCAGCGCACTTTTCTGGCGATGGGGATACATCGGATCAAGATAGACCACATCCGGCTGCGGCGTAATCTCGCCCAGCGCCTGCGCACTGGCTGCATGAATCAGCGTCAGGCGGTCGCGCAGCCAGGGGCCAATTTCCGCATCCTGATAACCGCGCTGCAGGCCATCTTCCAGCAGCGCAGCCACGACAGGATGGCGTTCCAGCATCCGCACCCGGCAGCCGAGCGCCGCCAGCACAAACGCATCACGTCCAAGTCCGGCCGTCGCATCCACCACATCCGGCAGATAGCCGCCTTTAATGCCAACCGCTTTGGCGACAGCTTCGCCACGTCCACCGCCGAAGCGACGGCGATGCGCCATTGCCCCGGTGACGAAATCAACAAAAATACCGCCCAGCTTTGGCTCATCACGCTTGCGCAGCTCAAGGTGCGTCGGCGTCTGCACCAGCGCCAGCAGCGCGTCTTCGTCGTGCTCCAGCTGCCAGCGCTGCGCTAAACGTGATAAGGCGCCGTCTCCGGCGCCTGATTCATCGAGCAAACAGATTTTCACGAACCGACTTATCCCTGAATGCCGTAATGTTCCAGCATCGCATCGAGCTGTGGCTCACGGCCACGGAAGCGTTTGAACAGCTCCATCGGCTCTTCAGAACCGCCACGCGTCAGGATGTTATCCAGGAACGACTGACCAGTTTCACGGTTAAAGATGCCCTCTTCCTCGAAGCGGGAGTAAGCATCCGCCGCCAGCACGTCCGCCCAAAGATAGCTGTAGTAACCTGCTGCATAGCCACCGGCAAAGATGTGGCTGAAGGCGTGCGGGAAACGGCCCCATTCCGGACTCGGAACGACTGCTACGCGGCTTTTCACTTCGCGCAGGGTTTCCAGAATCTGTGCGCCTTTCTCCGGATTAAACTCGGTATGCAGACGGAAATCGAACAGGCCGAACTCCAGCTGACGCAGGATAAACAGCGCGGCCTGATAGTTTTTCGCCGCCAGCATTTTATCCAGCAGTTCTTTCGGCAGCGGTTCGCCGGTCTCAAAGTGACCGGAGATAAAGGCCAGCGCATCCGGCTCCCAGCACCAGTTTTCCATGAACTGGCTTGGCAGTTCGACCGCATCCCATGGCACACCGCTGATACCGGAAACGCCAGGCGCTTCGATGCGGGTCAGCATGTGGTGCAGGCCGTGACCAAACTCATGGAACAGGGTAATCACTTCGTCATGGGTGAACAGCGCAGGTTTGCCTTTCACCGGACGGTTAAAGTTACAGGTCAGGTAAGCAACGGGCTTCTGCAGGCTGCCATCGGCTTTACGCATCTGGCCCACGCAGTCATCCATCCAGGCACCGCCACGTTTGTGCTCGCGGGCGTAGAGGTCGAGATAGAAGCTGCCGCGCAGTTCACCGGTTTCATCGAACAAATCGAAGAACTTCACGTCAGGATGATAAACCTCAACGTCGGTACGCTGCTTCGCAGTGATACCGTAAATGCGTTTCACCACTTCGAACAGACCGGCGACCGCGCGCTCTTCCGGGAAGTAAGGACGCAGCTGCTCATCGCTGATGGTGTAGAGATGCTGCTTCTGCTTTTCACCATAATAAGTGAGATCCCATGGATTCAGCTGCTCAACGCCATGCTCTTTCTGCGCGAAGGCGCGCAGCTGCTCCAGCTCTTTTTCACCCTGCGGACGGGCGCGTTCAGCCAGGTCATTCAGGAAGTCGATCACCTGAGACGGGCTTTGCGCCATTTTGGTCGCCAGCGATTTATCCGCGTAGGAGTCGAAGCCCAGCAGCTGAGCCAGCTCGTGACGCAGCGCCAGCTCTTCCGCCATGATAGGACCGTTGTCCCATTTACCGGCGTTCGGACCCTGATCGGAAGCACGCGTCGCATAGGCGCGATACATCTCTTCGCGCAGCGCCGCGTTATCGCAGTAGGTCATGACCGGCAGATAGCTTGGAATATCCAGCGTCAGCAGCCAGCCTTCCTGCTCTTTGGCTTCAGCCTGAGCTTTCGCCGCCGCCAGCGCGCTTTCCGGCATACCGGCCAGCTCGCTTTCATCGGTGATCAGCTTGCTCCAGCCCATGGTCGCATCGAGCACGTTGTTGCTGTAAGCCGAACCCAGCTCAGAGAGGCGCGCGGCGATTTCGCCATAGCGCTGCTGTTTATCCTTTGGCAGGCCGATTCCAGAGAGTTCGAAATCACGCAGGGCGTTATCGACCGCTTTCTTCTGCGCCAGATCCAGTGCCGCGTATTGATCGCCCTCTTTGAGGTTGCGATACGCCTGATACAGCCCTTCATGCTGACCGACCCAGGTGCTGTATTCAGAGAGCAGCGGCAGCGTCTGCTCATAGGCTTCACGCAGCTCCGGGCTGTTTTTTACCGAATTAAGATGGCTGACCGGGGAGAAAATACGGCTCAGGCGATCGTCGGTTTCCGCCAGCGGCTGAACCAGGTTATCCCAGGTGTACGGCGCACCCTGCGCCACCACTTTTTCGACTTCTGCGCGGCATTGGCTCAGCACTTCCGTCACGGCAGGAACAACATGTTCAGGCTGGATAGCAGAAAAAGGGGGGAGCGTAAAAGATGTCAGTAGCGGATTGGTCATAGCGCAGTCCTTTATCGATGTATGGGGCGCAGCGGGTCGCGCAACGCAATCTAAGTAACATGCGGCTTAGTGTAGTGAAAATCAATGGGGGTCAGGATGAGGTGGGGAAGAAACGCGCGAATGGCTACCCGAAAGCCCGCTGCTTTTAAACTATGGCTGCGATTGCGATGAGCGCGTCGGGCAGCTTTCCGTACCTGCATGCCTGCAACAGGATGCCGCGCCCTGTAATCCCGATTTGTTATCACGCTTCTGGCCCATCGCCAGGCCATCCCTGATATAATCGCGGATTCTCATGCTTTTCCTGCGTCGGTTGCTGTGCGTCGTTCTGTGGGTAATACGTGAGGTAATAATTGGTATAAATTGATTCTCCATCAATTAAAACCTTATACATTCAACAGGATAAACAATGCTGAGTTATCGCCATAGCTTCCATGCGGGCAACCATGCCGACGTGCTGAAGCACACCGTTCTGAGCCTGATCATCACAGCGCTGAAAGAGAAAGAGAAACCGTTTTTCTATCTGGATACCCATGCAGGCGCAGGCCGCTACCAGCTGAGCGGCGAGCACGCCGAGCGTACCGGCGAATATCTGGAAGGCATCTCGCGTATCTGGCAACAGCCCGATGCACCGGAACTGCTGCAACCCTATTTTGACGCCATCGGTGCGCTGAATCGTGGCCCTTCTCTGCGCTACTATCCGGGTTCACCGCTGATTGCCCGTCATCTGCTGCGTGAAGATGACCGGCTGCAACTCACCGAGCTGCACTCCAGCGACTATCCGCTGCTGCGCAACGAGTTCAGCAAAGACAACCGCGCGCGCGTCGACCGTGCCGAC
Organism: Pantoea sp. SM3640; assembly: GCF_015654165.1. Taxonomy (NCBI): domain Bacteria; kingdom Pseudomonadati; phylum Pseudomonadota; class Gammaproteobacteria; order Enterobacterales; family Erwiniaceae; genus Pantoea; species Pantoea sp. SM3640. The sequence continues at coordinate 91,723 of NZ_CP064872.1, read as the reverse complement.
GGTTATCAGCAGTTAAAATCGAAACTGCCACCGCCGTCGCGTCGCGGTCTGGTGCTGATTGACCCGCCTTATGAGATGAAAAGCGACTACCAGGCAGTAGTGAAAGGCATTCAGGAAGGTCATAAACGGTTTGGCACCGGCGTCTTTGCGCTGTGGTATCCGGTGGTGTTACGTCAGCAGATCAAACACATGCTGCGTGACCTGGAAGCAACCGGCATCCGCAATATCCTGCAGATCGAACTGGCTGCCCGTCCGGACAGCGATCAGCGCGGCATGACCGCCTCCGGCATGATCGTGATTAACCCGCCGTGGAAGCTGGCCGATCAGATGAATACCCTGCTGCCATGGCTGCACAAAAAACTGGTTCCGGCCGGTACCGGTCACTTCGTGGTGAACCAGATCGTTCCTGAATAACCGATTATGTGGATTCTGCTGGCAGGCGCGCTGGGCGCGCTGCAACCCGCCCGGCGGCTGGCGCTACTGCTGTTAGCGCTCGCTGCGCTGCTGGGGTTTTATCACGACGTCCTGACATGGCCAGTACTGCCGCTGCTGGCCGGGATCGCGGCACTGGTCGCGCTGCGCCGCTTTGACCCAATCCGTTCCCGGCAGCACATTCTGAGTGAAGCGCTGCTGGTGCTGATTTCGCTGGGATTGTTCCTCCATCTTTTTCCCGGCTTTCACAATCCCCTCGTCGTCGATGAGGTAAAGGTGGGCGCACAGAGCCTGCCGTTCAGTTTCTCCTTCAACTTCGATAAAGCGCTGATCCCCTTTGTACTGCTGGCCTGCCTGCCGACGCTGTTCCGTGCCCGGGCCTGTCCACCACGTTATCCGTGGATCGCTGCGCTGGCATTAATCGCCGCCGTGCCGCTGCTGCTGGGTAGCGCCGTGCTGCTGGGTGGTCTGGCCGTTGAGCCTCATTTTCCGCCCTGGCTGCCCGCGTTTATGCTGGCGAATCTGTTCTTTGTCTCGCTGGCCGAAGAGGCGCTGTTCCGGGGCTATCTGCAACAGCGGCTGAGCGAGAAGCTGGGTGGGTTGCCCGCGCTGCTGATTAGCACGCTGCTGTTCGGGCTGGCGCATGCAACCGGCGGCGTACTGCTGGTCGTTTTCGCGACGCTGGCCGGGCTGCTTTATGGTCTGGCGTGGCACTGGAGCGGCCGCTTATGGCTGGCAGCCGCCCTGCACTTCGCGCTTAACCTCACCCATCTGCTGCTGTTTACTTATCCGGCGCTGCATCACTAAACCGTAAACACCGCCAGGTCCGAGGCCAGCTCGGTGCGGGGGAAAATGGTCTGGCACTCCGCCAGCAGGCGGCTCATGTCCTTTGCCAGATAGCGGGAGCTGAAATGGGTGGCGATCATCCGCTTTGCCCCGGCGCGCTTTGCCACCTCCGCCGCCTGCAGGGTTGTGGAGTGCCCGCGCCCGTTGGCTTTCTCCACCATCGCCGCCTCCAGCGTGGTTTCATGCACCATCAGGTCAACCTCCGCCGCCAGCTGCAGCGCAACCTCCGTGGGAGCCGTATCGCCAAAGATGGCCAGCTTTTTACCGGGTGTCGCCGGGCCAAGGTAGTCAGCGCCGTTAATTACCCGCCCATCTTCCAGCGTCACACATTCCCCCTGCTTCAGCTGCTGGAACCACGGGCCGCGGGGCACGCCTTCGGCTTTCAGCCGCTCGGCATCCAGCAGGCCGGGTTTGTCATGCTGTTCAATGCGATAGCCAAAACACTCCACCGGATGGCTCAGCGGCCAGGCACTGATACGAAACTCACCGTCATCCAGCGTCCAGCCCGCCTCAATCTCAACAATGTTCAGCGGGTAATCGGTGTAGGAACCGCTGATCGACAGCGCCGTCTCAACAAAGGTCTTCAATCCTCTGGGGCCATAAACCGTCATGGGTGAGGTCAGTCCGGCCATCGACCGGCTGGTAAGTAAGCCCGGCAGGCCGAAGATATGATCGCCATGCAGATGGGTGATAAAAATCTTATCCAGCTTGCCCGGTTTCAGGCTGGAGCGCATAAACTGTAACTGCGTGCCCTCCCCGCAGTCGAACAGCCAGGTTTCACCACTCAGCGCGCGGGTAAAAGCAATGGAGGTCACGTTACGTTGCAGGCTGGGAGCACCGCCGCCGGTGCCAAGAAAAGTAAGGTGCATGGTATGCTTCCCTGTAAGCGAGTGAAAAACAGAACCCTATTACAATCATAGGCGCAAACTTTGCGTCATTTCGACCCGCAGCGTTACACTCAACCCCAATTTTTTATGCAACCGGATGGATACTTCAATGACCCGACATTTCGACTATCTCGCCATTGGCGGCGGCAGCGGCGGCATCGCCTCGATTAACCGTGCAGCTATGTATGGCCAGAAATGCGCCCTGATTGAAGCAAAAGAGCTGGGTGGCACCTGCGTGAACGTGGGTTGCGTGCCGAAGAAAATCATGTGGCACGCCGCGCAAATCGCCGAAGCTATCCATCTTTATGGCCCGGATTATGGCTTCGACACCACCGTAAACCGCTTTGACTGGGCCACGCTGGTCAAAAACCGCAGCGCCTATATCGATCGCATCCACAGCTCGTATGACAACGTGCTGGGTAAGAACAAAGTTGAAGTGATCAAAGGCTTTGCCCGCTTTGTCGATGCGCACAGCGTTGAAGTGAACGGCGAGATTATTACGGCTAACCACATTCTGATCGCCACTGGCGGTCGTCCGGTTCACCCTTCTATTCCGGGTGCGGAGTACGGCATTGATTCCGACGGCTTCTTCGAGCTGGACGCGCTGCCAAAACGCACCGCGGTTGTCGGCGCGGGCTATATCGCGGTTGAGCTGGCGGGCGTGGTGAACGCGCTGGGTTCAGAAACCCACCTGTTCGTGCGTAAACACGCGCCGCTGCGCAGCTTCGACCCGCTGCTCACCGAGACGCTGGTCGAAGTGATGAACACCGAAGGCCCGGCGCTGCACACCGAAGCCATTCCTAAGGCTGTGATCAAAAACAGCGATGGCAGCCTGACGCTGCAGCTGGAAAACGGCAGCGACTACACCGTAGATTGCCTGGTCTGGGCGATTGGTCGTGAGCCTGAAACGGACAATCTCAATATTCAGGCCGCAGGCGTGGCGCTGAATGAGAAAGGCTATATCAGCGTCGATAAATTCCAGAACACCAATGTCTCAGGCGTTTACGCCGTGGGCGACAACACCGGTGCGGTTGAGCTGACGCCGGTTGCGGTTGCCGCAGGACGTCGTCTCTCTGAGCGTCTGTTTAACAACAAGCCGGACGAGCATCTGGATTACAGCAACGTCCCGACCGTGGTGTTCAGCCATCCGCCGATCGGCACCGTAGGACTGACCGAGCCGCAGGCGCGCGAACAGTATGGCGACGATCAGGTGAAGGTCTATAAATCGTCGTTTACCGCCATGTACACCGCGGTCACCCAGCATCGTCAGCCGTGCCGCATGAAGCTGGTTTGTGTGGGTGCCGATGAGAAGATCGTCGGCATTCACGGCATCGGATTCGGTATGGATGAGATGCTGCAGGGCTTCGCCGTGGCGCTGAAGATGGGCGCGACTAAGAAGGACTTTGATAACACCGTGGCGATCCACCCGACCGCAGCGGAAGAGTTTGTAACGATGCGTTAATCCGCACCGGGCTTCAGAAACAGAACAGGCGACCTTAAGGTCGCCTGTTTTTTTATGCCGCATCCACTTCCGCTTTCTGACCGTGCAGTGCAGCACCGCGTCAGTGCACTTCAGCTTACGCGATCCAGCCAGCGGACATACGCCTGATCCCACAATGCTGCGGGCGTACCCGCCTTGCCGAGGCCAAATCCGTGTCCGCCTTTGCTGATCTGAATCAGCTCAACCGGCACGCGGTTGCGGCGACAGGTGTCGCGCATCAGCTCGGTGTTAAACGGATTGGAGGTGTGATCGTCCTCGGCCTGCGCCAGAAACGTCGGCGGATATTGCCGGGTCACATAGTTCTGCACTGACCAGTTCGCCTCATCCTGCGGCGTGGCATTTTTACCGACCATCATCAGATGCGTATTGGTGTGCTGATAAGGCGCTTCCAGGGTAATGACCGGATAGATCAGGCCGACGCTGTCGACTTTCGGCACCACTTCATCCAGCGGATCGATGGCCGGATAAGATTCAAAGTCTGGCCGCGCCGCCGCCAGCCCCAGCAGATGTCCGCCTGCCGAGAAACCCAGCACATGCACCTTACGTTCGAAAGATCGCACCAGCCGGATGGCGCGTTGCGCATCCTGCAGTGGCGCCAGCCGACCCGCCTGCCACTTCTCATGCGGCAACCGGTAGCTGAGCACATAGGCAGTATAGCCACTGGCATTCAGCCAGCGCGCTACCGGCCAGGCTTCACGCGCCATGCCGATCCAGCGATACCCGCCGCCTGCGGCGATTAATACCGCTTCGCCATTCGGATTTTCTGGTTTAAACCGCTGAATCGCCGGGCTGACGATATTTGACCAGGATCCACTGCTGTTAATATGCAACTGGCCGGATGGGCCGCCGCCGCCGGGCGGATCGTCCGGCCAGAGGGGAATAATGTCATCGCGGGCAAATAATTTGCCGGTGGTCATGGAGAGCCCGAGCGCTCCCGTGCCGAGAATAAAGCGTCGACGCGTAATCATAATGCCTGTTGTGTGATGCCAGAGTAATGAGCAAGCCGTTGCGGCAGGCTACAGAAGAAGTAACAGATGCAAGTCTGGTGCCATGGGTGGCGATTATGTACGCAATAGCCCCAGGAAAGCCATAAAAAAACGCGCCGGACAGGCGCGTTTTTATTTCATTCCGTATGGTTAATCTTCCTGCTGGAACTGCGCCATCACGGCCTGTTCACACTGCTGTTCGTTGACGCGCAGTTTGGCCCGCTCATCATCGCCAAGTTGCAGCCAGGCACTGGCCACTTCACGCGCGGACTCTTCATCAAATTCCGGCTGATTCATCGCCGATGATGACTGACTGCTCGCGACTGACGATTTCATCTGTTCAACATATTGATCCGCACTCGCGACCTTTTTCTCGCCGCTGACAATGTGGCACAACTGACTGGCGTAAACATTCTGCTCAGTATCAGCGTCGTCCGCTGCCAGCGCGCTGCCGGAGGCAAGGAGGCTTAGCAGCACTATCTGAGTGACTTTCATTTTTAACTCCTGTTCGTTCAGGTTAAACCTTGCGCTGAAGGGCTTCGAGGCGCTTCTGACGCCAGTTCAGCAGCGGCGTCACGGTGGTGCCGTGAACCACCACGCTGCAGACCACCAGCGTTAACGCTATATTCGTCATGATTTCCATCTGCGGGCCTTGCATGCCGTGCGTCCAGGCATAGGCGATGTAGTTCAGGCTGCCAATTCCCCGGATGCCCAGCCAGCCAATCAGCAAGCGCTGCCCGAGCGGCAGTCCGGCGCGCAGCGTTACCAGCCAGACGGCCAGCGGTCGTACCACCACAAACAGCACCAGGCCAATCAGCACGCCGTAGATGTTCCAGTGCTGCGCTAGTGTGACGCCCAGCACCACCATCATGCCAGCCGCCAGTAAACGTTCAATAGTATCGCCAAAAGAGAGCGCGTCGCCTACTACAAACCCAATCGACTTCACCATATTATTGCCGCCCTGATGCGCCAGGCGTTTGTTAGGATTCACCAGCGCCTCAGAGGGCAATACGCGCTCGTCGTCAGAGAGGTCTTCCGGCTGATGACGATGGAATACGCCCAGCTCGGCACGGCGTAACCCCAGTCCGGCGGCGAAGGCAGCCAGGAAGCCGGAGGCACCCAGGTACTCCACCAGCGAATAACTGAGGGCTATCAGCGCCAGCGCCAGGAAATCATTGGGCGCAACGTCGCCATTCGCATTGCGCAGTCGGGTCGCCAGCATGCCGATTAACTGCCCCAGAACAAAGCCAATGATCAGACCGCCGCCAATCGCCCAGAGCACCTCGACCGCGCCCCAGTGCGCCAGCATCGCGCCACTCAGGCTCTCGCCATTAAACAGCAGCAGCGCCAGCATCAGCAGGGGTAATGCGGAGCCATCGTTCATGCCCGCTTCACTGGAGATCGCCACACGCAGCGAGTCATCATCCTGCGCATCGTTGACCGAGATTAAGCTCGCCAGCACCGGATCGGTCGGCGCGACAATCGCCCCAAACGCCAGCGCAATCGGCCAGTCTAATCCCACCAGGAAGTGTGCCAGCAGGGTCATCGCGGCAACGGTAAGCAGCATGGCGGGAAACGCCAGCTTCAGCCCGGTGTGCCAGCAGTTGTTCTGCAGCGGCTGACGCAGCTTGAGACCGGTGATAAACAGCGAGGCCGCCATGGTGATTTCGGTGATATGGGCCACGGCTTCGGAATGGGTGACGATATCGAGGTGGATAACATCAAATCCCCACGGGCCGCACAGCATGCCCGCGATCAGGAACAGACCAAATGAGGTGACTGGCCCCCGGTGAATCCAACCGGAAGCCAGCGACATCAGCAGCAGAAGGCCGCCCGTCGCTGCTGTCCAGGCTAAAAAGTTCATAACACTCCACAATATTTCGGGTTTATGAATAAGCCTGGCACATTTTTTGACGGGCGAGGCGTCAGTTTTTCAGGTGACGACTGGCGAAGCGGACCGCGAGAGCCGCGGCACCGGCTAAAGTGGCGAGCGCAACGACGCCATTCCAGCCCCAGTGAGCCAGCGCCAGACTGCCCAGCGCCGCACCGGTCGCCATACCGATAAACACCACAGTAAACAGCAATGCATTCAGGCGACTGCGTGCTTCCGGTGCCAGGCCATAGACCAGCGTCTGATGCGCCACCAGCGTGGCCTGCACCCCTAAATCAAAGCCGATGGTACAGACCACAATCAGCGCCAGCTGTGCGGGCATGGGCAGCAGTGGCAGCAGAAACATCAGCGCAAAAGAGATCGTCACCAGCGCGGCACCGGCCTGCGTGACGCGTGCCGGGCCGATGCGGTCAGCAAAACTGCCCGCCAGCGGTGCTGCCATAGCGCCTGCTGCACCGGCTAAACCAAACGCCCCCGCCACCGCACTGTCGAGATGAAAGCGGTCGCTGAGCATTAACGCCAGCGTCGACCAGAAGGCGCTGAAGGCGACCGACAGCAGACCCTGAGCCAGCGCGGCGCGGCGCAGGGTCTGATGGTGACGCCACAGATGCACCAGTGACAGCAACAGGCGCGGATAGCTCACTGAGGTGCCCGGCGCGAAGCGTGGCAACACCCGCCACAGCGTCAGCGTAATCAGCAGTACCGCCAGTGCGGCGATCATGTACATGGTGCGCCAGCCGAAATATTCCGCCACCACCCCGCTGACTACCCGCGACAGGAGGATGCCGACCAGCAGTCCGGTCATCACCGTGCCGACCGTTTTACCCCGGCTGCGTTCCGGGGCCAGCGTCGCCGACGCGGGCACAATATCCTGCGCCACGGTGGCGGTCAGGCCGGTAATAAAACTGGCAACCAGCAGCGCGCTGAGTCCACCGGAAAAGCCACACAGCAGCAGCGCCGCGACCAGCAGTAAGCCTTTGATAAAGATAATGGTGCGGCGGTCGTGACGATCACCCAGCGGGGCCAGCAGCAGAATACCCAGCGCATAGCCCGCCTGAGTCAGCATCGGCACCATGCCAACTGCGCCGATGCCTGCATTAAACTGCTTACTGATGATATCCAGCATCGGCTGGCTGTAGTAAATCGATGCAACGCTGAGCCCGGCTCCGGCCGCCAGGGTAAACACCAGCGGCGTAGAGAGCGATTCATTTTGCGTCTGAGTCTGTATGGCTGACATGCTGTAATCCTCATCATTTCGTGCAACCATTAAAGCGCATTGTGGTTATACGCGGTAGACTGATACCAGACAAAACCGTTATGCGTGGCGCGTATGAACAATCCCAACAGCAGCGATCGCATCGACCTGATGCAGACATTTATCCGTATCGTTGAGAGCGGCAGCCTGTCCGCAGCAGCAGCCCAGCTTGGCACGACACAGCCCACCGTCAGCCGCCGATTGCAGACCCTGGAGCAGCGGCTGGGCCTCAAGCTAATCCTGCGCACCACCCATGCGCTGAAACTCACCGATGATGGCGAACGCTGCTACGCCCAGGCACGGCAGTTGCTGGCGACCTGGCATGCGCTGGAAGATGAGCTGACCGGTGCCAGCGATGACCCGGTCGGTACGCTGCGGGTTCGTGCGCCGCACGCCTTTGGTCAGGATCAACTGATCGCGCCGCTGGTGGACTATCTGCACCGCTATCCCCGCCTCAATATCGAGTGGATGCTGAATGACCGCACGCCCGATTTCATGGCGGAGAACGTGGACTGCGCCATTCAGGTCGGTGCGCCCACCGATCCCTCGGTGGTGGCGATTCTGCTGGCCGAAGTGCCGCGCATTGTGGTGGCGGCCCCGCACCTGCTGGCGCAGCATCCGCCGATAGAACGTGTGGCACAGCTGCGCGATCTGCCCTGGCTGGCGCTGACCAGCTTTTACCGTAATGAAGTGGCGTTGCAGAAGATTGACGACGGCCAGCCAGTGAACCTGGCGATTACGCCCCGGCTGAGCAGCGACAGCTTATATGCAGTGCGCAAAGCGGCGCTGGCCGGGATGGGCGCGGCGATTGTCTCCTCGTGGGCGGTGCAGGAGGACTTAGCGGATGGTAGTCTGGTTCAGCTGATGCCCGCCTGGCAGGCCCCGCCGCTGCCGGTATGGCTGACCTATCCCTGGGCGAGTTACTACCCGGCCAGGCTGCAACACTTTTTTGCCATGATCAAAGAGGTGATGCCACAGCTGGCGGGCACGCGCCCGGCGTCGCAGCCGGCAGGTCGTTCAGGGGAAGCAGAGCGGAAGGGATAAAGCAGGCGCCCGCGTCAGCGGGCCGCCAGGTGATAAATTACTTTTTATCGTAGCGCGACATTTTGTCCAGCCAGCCCATCACAAAGGCCGAGAGCACAAAGGTCAGGTGGATAATCACGTACCACATCAGCTTGTCGTTTTCGACGTTGCGCGCTTCCATAAACACCCGCAGCAGGTGAATCGAGGAGATGGCCACGATAGAAGCCGCGACTTTGTTTTTCAGCGAGCCGGAGTCCATCTTGCCCAGCCAGCTCAGCTTCTCTTTGTCTTCGTCGATATCAAGCTTGGAGATGAAGTTCTCATAACCCGACAGCATCACCATCACCAGCAGGCCGCCCACCAGCGTCATATCCACCAGCGACAGCAGCAGCAGGATCAGATCGTTTTCCGCAATGCTGAAAATGTTGGGCAGCAGGTGGAAAATTTCCTGGAAAAATTTAATGGTCAGCGCCAGCAATCCCAGCGAAAGTCCAATGTAAACCGGAGCCAGCAACCAGCGCGATGCATACATCAGGTTTTCGGTAAAACGTTCCATACAATCCCACGAATAATCAAACAGGTCCGGAAGTATAACCGATCCACTGTGAAGTTATTTCAGCCCTTCGTCAGAAATTTCAGGGACCGGCGGCAGCGGCAGTGAGAGACGAAATGCCGCGCCGCCTTCGGGTCGGTTCTCTGCCCAGATCTGGCCGCCGTGGCTCTCAATAATGGTTTTACAGATTGCCAGACCCAGCCCGACGCCCGGCACCGCCGACTCTTTATCACCGCGCCAGAACTTATCGAATATCCGGGTTAAATCGTCTTCGGCAACGCCCGGTCCGCTGTCCCACACCGCAATCTCCAGCCGTGTTGCAGCACGCCAGGCGCGGATGCCACGCGGCGCGCTGTTACCGGCATACTTCAGGCTGTTCTCAATCAGGTTGGTGAAGACGCGTTCCAGCAGCGTGCTGTCGCCTTTAATCAGCACGATGTCATCCGGCAGATCGAGCTGAACCTCATGCCCTTTCAGCGACGGTGCCATGCTGCTCAGCGCGCCGCCGATCACCTCTTCCAGCGCCAGCCACTCTTCCCGCAGGTTAAGGCCGCCCGACTGAATGCGTGCCATATCCAGCATGTTGCTCACCAGCCGGATGGTGCTCAGCGTCTGCTCACGGATCTGGCTGGCCTGCGGCACATATTTTGAGTTGTCGCTGGCCAGGTCGAGCATCAGCATTTCCGCCTGACCAAACAGCACGGTCAGCGGGGTGCGCAGGTCGTGGGACAGCGCCGAGAGCAGCGCATTGCGCAGCTGTTCACGCTCGGCCGAGAGCCGGGATGCCGCCTCGCTGTGCGACAGCGCCATTCGCTCCAGCGCATTGGCAATCAGTACCGTAAAGGTTTCCACCAGCCGCTGCTGTTCGGGGATCATCAGCTGACGCAGGTTCTGCGGCTCCACCACCAGCAGACCCCGACAGTGTGCACCGCTTTTCAGCGGCAGGATCTGATAGGGCACCGCCGGTAAGGTATCGGTGCCCGCGCCCGCAGGCTGGCCTTTGCTGTAACTCCATTTCGCGATGGCGCGATCCGGTTCGCTGGCCGGTAACGCCTCGCCCACCGGTTGCAGCTCACCCTGCTCATCCGGCAGCAACAGCAGGCAGCGCGCCTGCAAAGTGGCGTCGAGCACCCGCTGGCTGGTGGCGGCGATATCCTGCGGCGTCAGCGCGCTGCCCAGCGATTTTGCCATCTCGTAGAGCTGCCGCGCCCGCTGCTCGCGGTAGCGCGCCACCCGCGCCTGATAACGCACGCCTGCCGTAAGGTTGCCGACAATGACGCCCACCGCCAGCATTACGCCAAAGGTCACCAGATATTGCAGGTCGGAGACCGCCACCGTGCCGGTGGGGGCCACAAAAAAGAGGTCGAAGGCGACGATATTCATCACCGTGGCGATCACCGACGGCCAGCGGCCATAGCGCAGCGCCACGATCACCACCGCCAGCAGGTAGATCATCACACAGTTGGCAGGATCGAAATTGATCAGTACCGACTGTCCGGCTGCGGTGACGACGATGCAGAGCACCAGCGCCATCATCACGCCGCGCAGCTGAATGCGCCATTTTTCACTGGTCACGCGGCCATCCGGCAGCGGATGCGGCGCATCCTTCAGCGGCTCATCCAGTGCGACAACCAGAAGGTCGAGATCGGGGCCGAGCTGGCCCAGACGTTCGGCAAAACTGTCACGCCGCCAGCGTCGCAGCGGGCGACGACCGGTGACAATTTTGCCCAGGTTGTGCTCGCGGGCGTAGCCCAGCACCGCTTCCGCTTCATCCGGTTCCGACAGCGTGGCCGTTTCCGCACCCAGCTCCTGCGCCAGCTGTAAGGTGCGCAGAATCGCCCGTCGCCGCGCTTCGGGCAGCCGGTTAAGCCGGGGTGTTTCGACATAGACCGCGTGCCATTCACTGCCGAGCCGTGCCGCCAGCCGGGCAGCGGTACGCACCAGCTTTTCACTGCCACTGTCGTCACCAATGCAGAGCAGAATGGCGTCGCGGGTGTGCCAGACGCGATCCCGTCCCTGCTGATCGCGCCAGGCGCGCATCTGGTCGTCCACCCGATCGGCAGTGCGACGCAGGGCCAGTTCACGCAGGGCGAACAGGTTACCTTTGCGGAAAAAGTTTTCGATGGCGCGTTCCGCGCGGTCGCCAATGTAGACTTTGCCCTCTTTCAGCCGCTGCCGCAGATCGTCGGGCGGCAGATCGACCAGCACCACTTCATCAGCGCTGTCGAAAAAGGGATCGGGCACGGTTTCGCGCACCTGAATGCCGGTAACCCCGCCGACCACATCGTTGAGGCTCTCAAGATGCTGCACGTTCACAGTGGTCAGCACGTCGATGCCCGCTTCCAGCAGCTCTTCGATATCCTGCCAGCGCTTGGGATGGCGCGAGCCCTGCACGTTGGTGTGCGCCAGCTCATCCATCAGAATCACCGCCGGATGGCGGGCCAGCGCAGCATCAAGATCAAACTCCGCATGACGCGAGCGGCCGGTTGCGCGCCGCGGCAGCAGGGTTAAGCCTGTCAGCAGCTGCGCGGTTTCCGGCCGTTCGTGGGTTTCTACCACGCCAATCAGCACATCCAGACCCTGCGCACGCAGCCGCTGTGCCTCCTGCAGCATGGCGTAGGTTTTGCCCACGCCCGCACAGGCACCAAAGTAAATCTTCAGCTGCCCGCGATGACTTTCGCGGTTAGCCTGCAGCAGCGCGTCGGGATCGGGACGCTGGGGTTCGTCGTGGTTCATCGCTTCCTTAACACCATTACAGTTCGTTGAGCGCCATGTTCAGCTGCAGCACGTTGAGGGTCGGCGTGCCGAGGAAGGGCATCAGCGGACGATGCGTCATCTTTTCAATCAGCGCCTCGACCTGCGCGACCGGCACGTTGCGGCTGGCAGCGATACGCGGAGCCTGCCACAGGGCAGCCTGGGGCGAAATATCCGGGTCCAGCCCGCTGGCGGAAGCCGTCACCAGCTCAACCGGCACGGCTGCAGGTGCCTGCGGATTGGCGGCACGCAGTGCAGCGACGCGGTCGGCGACCGCTTTATCCAGCGCCGGGTTGCTGGCGGCCAGATTACTGCCTCCCGAGGCCAGCGGGTTATAGGCTTTATCAGTGGTGGCTGAAGGACGGCCCCAGAAATAGCCGGGCTGGGTAAAGTTCTGCCCAATCAGCGCGGATCCGTGCGCCACGCCATCTTCTTCCAGCAGCGAGCCATTGGCCTGGGCCGGAAACAGCCACTGCGCCAGCCCGGTGGTGAGGAAAGGATAAACCACGCCGGTAACAAGCGTAAGCAGCAACAACAGTAAAATTGCCGGACGTAACTGACTCATTTTTTTCTCCTCAGGCCATGCCTGAAAGCACTAACAGCAGATCGATCGCTTTGATGCCGACAAACGGCACCAGCAGGCCACCCAGACCGTAAATCAGCAGGTTGCGGCGCAGCAGCGCAGCGGCACTCAGCGGGCGGTAGCTGACGCCTTTCAGGGCCAGCGGGATCAGGAAGATAATCACCAGGGCGTTAAAGATCACCGCTGACAGAATTGCGCTGGCGGGCGAGTGCAGCTGCATCACGTTCAGCATGTTGAGCTGCGGATAGGTCGCCGCAAACGCCGCCGGAATAATGGCGAAATATTTCGCCACGTCGTTGGCGATACTGAAAGTGGTCAGGGAACCGCGCGTCATCAGCATCTGTTTACCGATGTGCACCACTTCCAGCAGCTTGGTCGGGTTCGAGTCGAGATCGACCATGTTGCCCGCCTCTTTCGCCGCCTGTGTACCGGAGTTCATCGCCACCGCAACATCCGCCTGCGCCAGGGCAGGCGCATCGTTGGTGCCGTCGCCGGTCATCGCCACTAACCGTCCTTCTGCCTGATACTGGCGGATCAGCGCCAGCTTGGCTTCCGGGGTCGCCTCTGACAGGAAGTCATCCACGCCCGCTTCCGCCGCAATGGCCGCGGCGGTCAGCGGGTTATCGCCGGTGATCATTACCGTTTTAATGCCCATTTTGCGCAGTTCGGCAAAGCGCTCTTTGATGCCGCCTTTCACGATATCTTTCAGCGCCACCACGCCCAGCACGTTCGCGCCCTCGGACACCACCAGCGGCGTGCCGCCACTGCGTGCCACCTCTTCCACCTGCGCATTGACCTCGGCAGGGAAACGGCCATGGTTCGCTTCGATATGACGGCGGACCGCATCGACCGCGCCCTTGCGGATCAGCCGCTCCTGCACGTTTACGCCACTCATGCGGGTCTGGGCTGAGAACGGAATAAAGCTGGCACCCATGCTGCTGAGATCGCGCTCACGCAGATTAAAGCGCTGCTTCGCCAGCACCACGATGCTGCGGCCCTCTGGCGTTTCATCAGCCAGCGAGGCGAGCTGCGCGGCGTCGGCCAGCTGCTCTTCGCTGACGCCCGGCGCGGGCAGGAACTGGGTCGCCTGACGGTTACCCAGCGTGATGGTGCCGGTTTTGTCCAGCATCAGCACATCCACATCGCCGGCGGCTTCCACCGCACGTCCACTGGTCGCAATGACGTTCGCACCCAGCATCCGGCTCATTCCCGCCACACCAATCGCCGACAGCAGGCCGCCGATAGTGGTCGGGATCAGACAGACCAGCAGCGCCACCAGCACGGTGATGCTGACCGGCGTGCCGCCCCATGCCGAGAACGGCCAGAGTGTGACGGTCGCCAGCAGGAACACGATGGTCAGTGACACCAGCAGGATGGTCAGGGCGATCTCATTCGGGGTTTTACGGCGCTTCGCCCCTTCCACCATGGCGATCATCCGGTCAAGGAAGGTTTCGCCCGGGTTGGCGCTACAGGTGATCACTAGCCAGTCAGAGAGAATACGCGTACCGCCCGTCACAGAGGCGAAGTCACCGCCTGACTCACGGATGACCGGTGCAGATTCACCGGTAATCGCGCTCTCATCCACTGAGGCACCGCCCTCCATCACTTCACCGTCGCAGGGAATGATGTCACCCGCTTCGACCAGCACCGCGTCGCCTTTACGCAGCGCATCGGCGCTGACCTGCTGCCACTCCGCGCCATAGCGCGCCGCTGACAGTTTTTTAGCAAAGCTGGTCTTTTTGACCCCTTTCAGGCTGCTGGCCTGGGCCTTGCTGCGCCCTTCTGCCAGCGCCTCCGCCAGGTTGGCGAACAGCACGGTGAACCAGAGCCAGAGTGCAATCGCGCCGGTAAAGCTGGCGCTGCCGCTGATGCGGCCGGATAACATTGCCAGCGCCAGCAGCGTGGTCAGCACGCTGCCGAGCCAGACCACAAACATCACCGGATTACGGAACTGTACCCGCGGATCGAGCTTTTTCACCGCATCCCAGGCCGAGGTACGCAGCAGGGCTGCGTCAAATAACGCCTGTTGTTGACGACTCATGAGGATTGTCCCTGAACAAGTTGCAGATGCTCAGCCACCGGGCCCAGCGCCAGAGCAGGAATAAAGGTCAGTGCACCCACCAGCAGCACCGTGCCGATGAGTAAGGCAATAAACAGCGGGCCGTGGGTGGGCAGCGTGCCGTTACCCACCGGCTGCACTTTTTTCACCGCCATCGCACCGGCAATCGCCATCACCGGAATGATGATGCCGAAGCGGCCCAGCAGCATGCAGACCGCCAGTAACAGGTTCCAGAACGGCGTGTTAGCACTCAGTCCGGCAAAGGCGCTGCCGTTGTTGTTAGCCGCCGAGGAAACGGCGTAGAGCACTTCGCTGAAGCCGTGAATGCCGGGGTTCGCCATTGCGCTGCGACCAGCGTCGGTCATCATCGCCAGCGCGGTGCCGATCAGCACCAGCGCCGGGGTGACCAGAATCGCCAGCGCGGTCATTTTCATCTCCCACACGTCGACTTTTTTACCCAGGAACTCCGGGGTACGGCCAATCATCAGCCCGGCGATAAATACCGCCAGCAGCACAAACAGCAGCATGCCGTAGAGACCGGCACCGACGCCGCCAAACACTACTTCGCCCAGCTGCATCAGCCACATCGGCACCATGCCGCCCAGTGCGGTAAAGGAGTCGTGCATGGCATTGACCGCACCGCAGGAGGCCGCGGTGGTAATGACCGCGAACAGGCTGCTGTTAAGAATGCCAAAGCGCGTCTCTTTGCCTTCCATGTTGACGGCGCTGTCGGCACCCAGCTGGAGGAAATGCGGGTTGCCCTGCAGTTCGGCCCACATCACGACGGCGACCGCCGCGACAAACATCAGCGTCATCGCCCACAGCAGCATGTGGCCCTGACGACGGTCACGCACGCTTTCGCCAAACGCAAAGCAGAGCGCGGCCGGGATCAGGAAGATGCTCAGCATCTGCACCAGGTTGGTCAGCACCGTCGGGTTTTCAAACGGATGGGCGGAGTTGGCGTTAAAGAAGCCGCCCCCATTGGTGCCCAGCATTTTAATCGCTTCCTGCGACGCCACTGGTCCCATCGACAGCGTCTGCTGCACGCCTTCCAGCGTGGTGAAGCTGTGGTAAGGCGCGAAGTTCTGAATGCTGCCCTGACTGACAAAGAACAGCGCCATCAGCAGGCTGATGGGCAGTAAGACGTAGAGCGTGATGCGTGTCAGGTCGCGCCAGGCGTTACCCAGAGAGGCAGAGCTGCGATTAGCGAAACCCCGGATCAGCGCAAACGCCACGGCGATCCCGGTTGCGGCAGAGAGGAAGTTCTGCACCGTCAGGCCCACCATCTGGCTGAAATAGCTCAGGGTGCTTTCGCCGCTGTAGGACTGCCAGTTGGTGTTAGTGACGAAGCTCACAGCGGTGTTGAGCGCCAGATGCCAGCTCAGGCCAGGCAGCTGCTGCGGATTCAGCGGCAGCGAGCCCTGCAACAGCAGTATGGCCAGCAGCACCACGAAGCCCAGCGCGTTAAACAGCAGTATCGCCAGCAGGTAGTGCGGCCAGCGCATCTCCGATTGCTGCGCGCCCAGCAGTCGCCACAGCGGCGCTTCAAAACGGGCAAACACCGGTTTATCAGCTACTAACGCGGCCAGACCCCGGCCAAGCGGCTGTGCCAGCACCATCAGCAGCACCAGATAAAATGCGATGAGTAAAAAAGCATTGGCCGCCATCAGAAGGCCTCCGCATTTAACAGGGCATAGATCAGATAGCCCAGTAACAACACCACCAGCACAATGCCGGTTATTACGCCCACGCTCACAGGAACCTCCAGAGGATTGGATTTATGGCTTAGCTTGCGCGGAGGCGTATAAAGAAGGGGTTAAAATGCAGCGGGCGGGCGTAAAAATAGTGTAAAAATGGCGAAAAATCAGGCGACTTCCAGCGCCCAGATACGATTGAGATCGACGTTACCCCATAGCGTACTGTCCTCTGCGCCCACAATGCTGTCGGTGCAGAAACTGTCGCCGAGGTCGAGCTCCTCCGGTTTCACTTCACGCTGGGCGTGCAGCGACCAGAAGACGTGCACACAGGGACGCATCAGCGATTTTTCCCCCGCTTTCACCACCAGCGCCACCCGGCCGGAGGCCAGACGCACCAGCGATCCCACCGGATAGATGCCGATAGTTCGCACGAAGGTGTGCAGCAGGCCCGGATCGAAGTGGCCACGCCAGCTCAGCATCTGGTGCATCGCCTCTGCCGGTGTCCAGCCGTTGCGATAGGACCGGGTTGAGGTGACAGCATCGTAGACATCACACACCGCTGCCATCCGGGCGTAGAACGAAATCGCCTCGCCTTTCAGACGGTGCGGATAGCCGCTGCCATCATATTTTTCATGATGATGCAGGGCGATATCGAGCAGATCGTCATCGGCGTCGGCTTCAATCAGCATCTGCGTGCCCACCACCGGATGCTCGCGCATCACCCTGAACTCCTCTTCCGTCAGCTTGCCTGCTTTGTTCAGGATCGCCAGCGGCACAGCGGCTTTGCCCACATCATGCAGTAAACCGCCCATGCCCACCCGACGCAGCTGCTGCTCATCCAGCCCGAGTTTTTTACCCAGCGCAATCATCAGCCCGCAGACCGCCATAGAGTGCAGATAGGTGTAGTCATCATGATTTTTCAGCCGTGCCACGCTGAGCATCGCTGAGGGTTCACGCGTGATCGAGCCGGCGATTTCATCCACCAGATCCATCATATAATCGAGCTTCAGGCCGTTGCCCAGCCGCGCTTCGTTGAACATCGCCAGTACTTTCGGTTTGCCCTGCTGAAAGATCAGCTGTGCCTGGTCCAGCTCCTGAAAAAACGGAGTGCGGCCAATGGTTCTTTTCGCGATCGAGGTGGAGATCGGCGCCTGCACGGAACGATCGAGGTCGATCCAGAGCTGGCGGATCCCTTCACTGCGTAACGTGGCGATTTGTCGTGGATCGGTGATCAGCATCTGATTATGAATGCGCTGGTCCTTTATCCACCAGACCTCCAGCTTGTGGATAAACATCCCTGGGCGCAGTTCATCAATGGTAATCAGCTTTATCACGCTATCACTCCTTACGATCAGCGGGTGGTAAGGTGATATCGGCAGCTGGACAAATATTCTTCAGGCTGTTTTGTGCGGAGGCGGCGTGCGGGCGAGTGGTCAGAGGAGAGGCCTCCTGCCTCACTCTCTGTCCATCATGGTTAAGTCGTTGTTGCCGTTAGACTACGCGGGTCAGCACCGGCTCTCCACGAGCAAACGCCAGCATGTTCTCAAACACCAGATCGGCCATCGCCGCCATGGTTTCGTGGGTGCTGCTGGCGATATGTGGCGTAATCACCACATTGTCGCGCTGACGCAATTCGTCAGGCACCTGCGGCTCCTGTTCAAAAACATCCAGTCCGGCACCGGCGATCTGCCCGGTTTCCAGCGCCGCTAACAGCGCCTGCTGATCCACCACGCTGCCGCGCGCGATGTTGATCAGATAACCCTGCGGACCCAGCGCCCGCAGCACATCTGCGTTAATGATATGCCGCGTTGCGGCCCCGCCCGGCAGCGTAAGCACCAGAAAATCGGCCTGCTGCGCCAGCGCTATCAGACTCTCATGCCGGGTAAAGGGCACGTCGGGGCGTGAACGCGGGTTGTAATAGTGAATCTGCATATCAAACGCCTGTGCGCGCCTGGCTACCGCCTGGCCGATATTGCCCAGCCCGACGATACCGCACACCTTGCCGCCAATTTTACTGCTCAGCGGAAAGCGACCCTGCGTCCAGTGCCCGGCACGCGTGAAGCGATCGGCCTCACTGATGCGGCGCGCCACATCCAGCAGCAGCGCCATGCCCAGGTCGGCAACGCAATCATTCAGCACCTCGGGCGTGTTGGTGACGACAATGCCGCGTGACCGGGCGGCTTCCGTATCAATGCTGTCATACCCGACGCCGTTACTGCAGATCGCTTTGAGGTTGGGCAATGCCGCGATCAGTGCGGCGGGTGCGCCCATCACCGCGTTGCCGCTGGTGACCAGTATGTCGATGGCAGCACCCTGTTCAGCCAGAAAAGCCGCCTCATCGTCCGCCTCCCATAGCCGGAAGGCGGTGAACGCATTTTCGATATTCGCAATCAGCTCTGGTGGCAGAAATTTCCCTTTGATCAGCACCTTACATTGCTTTAATGCCATCTTCTTTCTCCTGATGGTTATAGGCTGCCGGGCGATTGGTCTCTTCGCCGACGCGTTCAATCGGTCCCATCACCAGCAGGAACAGCAGCGCCGCGACCACGCAGTGTGCCGCCACAAATGCCAGCCCGATGCTGTAGCTGCCGGTCAGCCCGACGATGATGCCGAACAGCAGCGGCGTGGTGAAACCGGCAATATTGCCGATGCCGTTAAAAATGGACCCCGCCAGACCCACCGCCTCTTTGGGCGCGGTGTCGCTGATCACCGTCCAGGTGCCTGCGCCCGCCGCGATGCCTTTGCCGAAAAAGGCGAAAGACATAATAGCGATAATGCCGCCATTACCGGGAATGATCGCCGCCAGCACCAGGCTCGACGCCATCAGCATGCCAACGATGTAGGGGGTTTTACGCGCCCATGAGACGCTCCAGCCCCGGGCGATTAACTTATCTGACAGGTAACCGCCGCTGATCCCGCCGAGAAAACCAAACACCGCCGGGGCGATGGTGGCGAATCCCGCCTCCATAATGTTCATGCCGCGTGCCTGCACCAGATAGATCGGGAACCAGGTAATGAAGAAGTAGCTGAGCGCAATGATGCAGTACTGACCAAGATAGGCGCACCAGAGCATACGATTGGTAAACAGCTTTCTGAACATCGCTTTGCTGACCGGTGGCCGCGCTTTCAGCGTCTGCGCCGCGTCGATATCCACCAGCGCGCCGCCGTCAATGATGTGGCGCAGTTCGCTTTCCGACACGCCGGGGTGATTGCGCGGCTCGCGCATCCAGGCCGTCCAGACAAACACCGCCAGCAGGCCGATGCCGCCCAGCACAAAGAATGGCCACTCCCAGCCAAAGCGCGACACCAGCCAGCCTGACAGCGGCGAGAAGATGGCGACGGCAAAATATTGCGCCGAACTGAACAGCGATGACGCCCGTCCCCGCTCAGCGCCAGGGAACCACATAATCACCACGCGCGCATTGGCGGGAAAGCTGGGTGCCTCAATGAGTCCCAGCATAAAGCGCAGACCAAACATCAGCATCAGTGCGCCGGTCATACCGCTGGAGAATTCACCCACAAATCCCATCGCCAGTGTCGAGACCGACCAGAGCGCCAGCGTGATGCCATACACTTTTTTAGCCCCGAAGCGGTCAAGAAACAGTCCACCGGGGATCTGGCCGATAACGTAGGCCCAACTGAAAGCAGAGAGGATCAGTCCCAGCTGGATTGCTGACAGGCCGAACTCCTCTTTGATCGCCGATCCGGAGATCGAGAGGATCGAACGGTCGGCGTAAGCCACGACTGACAAAAACAGGATCAGGCAGAGGATCCCGATGCGGACATGGGTGGTCCGTTGAGGCGTTGCATCTTTAGGCATGAGCTGAATTCCTTAAAAAGCGGCAGGTTGCGCCACGAGGTTTTTTTCAGGAATAACGCTGAGATTTCCCGCTTCTGGAAATATAGATAGGCCGCTAACCATCGGTCATTGTGCGGATGTAGAGATCGACGGGTCCGATTCAGCGATTTTCTGGCAACCGCCACAACCGCCCGTGCGGCGCTGCACAAAAGCGCAAAAAGCTGCTGCTCTCTGCCGCAGAGTGTGCACCCGATCGGGGTTTTAACCGGCCCGGGCAGCTATGACGCGACGAATTTGCAGCAAAGTGTGGCGACGCCAGCAAGAGTGAAACGGGCGGCTTGTCAAACCTGGCGGCAATTTCTAAGCTGCAGATGATCCTATTTATCCATTTTTATAATAAATGAAAAATCCATTCCATCCGGTTAACCTCGGGAGTCCGCAATGAAAACACGCGCATGGGCCTTACTCTGTCTGCTCTCTCTTTCCACGTCGGCGCTGGCAGAGAAGATTGGCGTTTCGATGGCTTATTTCGACCAGAACTTCCTGACTATTATTCGCCAGTCGATTGAGAAAGAGGCGAAAGCGCGTCAGCTGGATGCGCAGTTCGAAGATGCACGCGGCGACGTCGGCCGTCAGACCGATCAGGTACAGAACTTTATCAGCGCCGGGGTGGATGCGATTATTGTCGATCCGGTCGACTCCGCCAGCACCCCAGCCCTGACGAAACTGGCGCAGCAGGCGCACATTCCGCTGGTCTACGTTAACCGCACGCCGGGCGATAAAACCCTGCCACCGGGCGTGGTGTTTGTCGGCTCTGACGAACGCGAGTCCGGCACGTTGCAGATGGAGGCGCTGGCGAAGCAGGCCGGTTACCGCGGCAATGTCGCCATCATGATCGGTAACCTCAGCGATGCGGGCGCACTGCAGCGCACCCGGGATGTGGAGCAGGTAGTGGCAAAGTATCCCGGAATGAAAGTTGTGCTCAAGCAGACTGCCAACTATGCGCGCAATGAGGGCATGGATTTAATGCTCAACTGGCTGTCGAACGGGGAAGCGATTGATATTGTCGCCGCTAACAACGACGAAATGGCGATTGGTGCAACCATGGCGATTGCTCAGGCGAAGCCGAAGAAAACCATTCTGGTCGGCGGCATTGATGCCACGCCGGATGGCCTGAAAGCGCTGGCGAGCGGCAGACTGGCGGTGACGGTGTTCCAGGATGCCGTGGGCCAGGGCAGGAAATCGGTTGAGGTGGCGCAGCAGATGATCAAAGGCCAGAAGGTCGACGCCCACCAATGGATCCCGTTTGAGCTGGTCACACAGCAGAACATGCAGCAGTACAGCCCTAAAAATCCGTAACGCAACACGGCGCGGCAGCACTACCGCGCCGGTTATCACTCCCCGTTCAGCAGCTTCGCCATCATCACCACATCGCGCAGCTGACCGTCACGCAGTGCGGCCTGGCGTTTCACCCCTTCCCGCTCAAAGCCCAGCCGCTCATAGAGCCGCAGCGCACGATCGTTGTCGTGAAACACTTCCAGCTCCATACGCGTAATGCCCAGCCAGTTGCGGGAGTAGTCGAGCGCGGTGCGGATCAGGCGCTCACCAACACCGCGACCACCAAAATCGGGATGCACGCCCAGCCCAAAGCTGATGCAGTGGCGGGTGCGCGGCTTGTTATCCACAAACAGCGTCAGTTCGCCAGCCAGTCCGCCGTCGATTTCGGCGACAAAGGCGATAAAGCCCTCGGCATCCATTCTGGCGATTTTTTTCTCCCAGGTGGCGACGCTGGGAAACGGCAGCTGCAGCGTCCAGGGATAGACGTCGGGATGACTGTAAAGCCGCTGATAAGCGGCAGCGTCCTGCGGTTCCCGTGCCCGAATTGTGATTTCCATATTTTCTCCTGTTAGCCGAATGGGGTTCATGCACTAAGCTGTAGCTCTTCACCGGACGGAAAGAGTATCGCTATGTTGTATCGTCGTTTTGAGCGTTTTATCAATATATTTCAGGACGCACCCACCGATTCGCCCCCCTCAACGGTCTGGTCGTTTTACCTCTACTACCTGCGCCAGGTCTGGCCCAGTTTTGCCGCGCTGCTGGTGGTCGGGCTGGCATCAGCCCTGATTGAAGTGTCGCTGTTCAGCTATCTGAGCCGCATTATCGATATGGTCAATCACTCCACGCCCGCCACCCTGTTCCGGGATAACTGGCCGATACTGCTGTGGATGGGCGCGGTGGCGCTGATTCTGCGGCCGGTTTTTATCGCCCTGCACGATATGCTGGTGCATCAGAGTATCAGCCCGAGCATGACCAGCATGATCCGCTGGCAGCATCACAACTACGTGCTGCGTCAGAGCCTTAACTTCTTCCAGAGCGATTTCGCCGGGCGTATTGCCCAGCGCATTATGCAGACCGGCAGTTCACTGCGTGACTCGGCGGTGCAGCTGGTGGACGCTATCTGGCACGTGCTGATCTACGCCGTAACCTCGCTGCTACTGTTTGCCGGTGCCGACTGGCGGCTGATGATCCCGCTGATTATCTGGATGGTGGCCTACAGCGCCTCGCTGCGTTTCTTTGTACCGCGCGTCAAAGCCCGTTCGGTGGTCTCCTCGGAAGCGCGCTCAAAGCTGATGGGCACCATTGTTGACGGCTACACCAACATCGCCACCATCAAGCTGTTCGCCCACAGCGACCTGGAACGTCAGTACGCGCGTGAGGCGATTCAGGAGCAGACCGACAAAACCCAGCACGCCAGCCGCATGGTCACCAGCATGGATCTGACGCTGTCGGCGCTGAACGGCCTGCTGATTGTTTCAACATCCGGCCTGGCATTGTGGCTGTGGAGCCAGTCGCTGATCAGCGTCGGGGCGATTGCACTGGCGACCGGGCTGGTGATCCGTCTGGTGAATATGTCCGGCTGGATCATGTGGGTGGTCAACGGCATCTTCGAAAATATTGGCATGGTGCAGGATGGCCTGAACACCATTGCGCAACCGCTGAGCGTGCAGGATGCGCCGCAGGCGAAGCAGCTTAAGGTGACGCGTGGCAACATCCGCTTTGAGAATGTGCGCTTCGATTATGGCGGTGGCCGTCAGGTGATTAACGGTTTTAACCTCGACATCCGACCCGGTGAGAAGATTGGTCTGATTGGTCCCTCGGGTGCCGGTAAATCGACGCTGGTGAACCTGCTGCTGCGTCTTTATGACCTGAACGGTGGGCGGATTGTGATCGACGAACAGGATATTGCCGCCGTGACCCAGGAGAGCCTGCGCAGCCAGATTGGCATGATCACCCAGGACACCTCGCTGCTGCATCGCTCAATCCGTGAAAACCTGCTCTATGGCCGTCCCGACGCCACTGAAGAGGAGCTGCAACTGGCCATTCACCGCGCCCGCGCCGATGAGTTTATTCCGCTGCTCTCCGACTCGCTGGGCCGCACCGGGCTGGACGCGCACGTGGGCGAGCGCGGCGTGAAGCTGTCGGGCGGTCAGCGTCAGCGTGTGGCGATTGCCCGCGTGCTGCTGAAGGATGCGCCGGTTCTGATCATGGATGAGGCGACCTCTGCCCTCGACTCTGAAGTGGAAGCCGCCATTCAGGAGAGCCTGGAGTCCTTAATGCAGGGCAAAACCGTTATCGCCATTGCGCACCGCCTGTCGACCATTGCGAAGATGGATCGGCTGGTGGTGCTGGATAAAGGCGGTATTGCCGAGATGGGCAGCCATCAGGAGCTGCTGGCGCAGAACGGTCTTTATGCCCGACTGTGGCAGCATCAGACCGGCGGATTTGTCGGCGTCGATTAATCGCCGCGTCGATAGGGTAAGGCGTCGCGCGCCTCTTCCGCCCAGCCGCGTACGCCTTCCCGCTCCTGCACCAGAAAATCTGCCACGGCCTCGCGCAGGCCGGGATGCAGCAGATAGTGCCAGGAGTGGGTAATCTGCGGCTCAAAGCCGCGCACCAGCTTGTGCTCGCCCTGCGCCCCCGCATCAAATCGCGTCAGACCTTCGTCAATCGCTAAATCCATCCCCTGATAAAAACAGGTTTCGAAGTGCAGCCGGTCAAACTCCGCCAGACAGCCCCAGTAGCGGCCATAAAGCGTGTTGCTGTCGCGCAGATAAAAGGCCATCGCCGCCGGTTGCTGCTGCAGGCGGGCGATTACCACCACAATATTCTGCGGCATCCGCTCTGCCAGCAGGCTGAAAAAGTTGCGCGTCAGGTAGGGCCGCTGGCCGCGCACCGCGTAGGTGTTGGCGTAACAGGTGTAGACAAAATCCCACTGATCTTCACGCAGCTGGTCACCGCGATAGCGGTCAAACGCAAAGCCGCTCTGCGCCACCTGCTCGCGCTCTTTACGCAGCTGTTTGCGCTTGCGCGACATCAGCGTGTCCAGGAAATCCTGAAAATCACGGTAGCCACGATTATGCCAGTGATACTGACAGCCGAGCCGGGAGAGCCAGTCGGGCTGATCGGCCAGCAGCAGGTTCGCCTGCGCATCGGTAAAGTTGATGTGTGCGCCGCTTAAGCCGTGCTGCAACAGGCTCTCCGGCAGGGCCGACAGCAACTGTGCGGCGGCAGAGGCGTCACCCAGCAGGCGCGCGCCGCTGACCGGACTGAAGGGAATCGCCCCCAGCCATTTCGGGTAGTAGCGGATCCCGGCGCGCTGGCTGGCATCCGCCCAGGCGTGATCAAAAACATACTCGCCCTGTGAATGATATTTCTGGTAGCCCGGCAGCGCGGCGCGCGTCACGCCCTTTTCCCGCCACAGCAGATGATCAGGCTGCCAGCCCGACTCAGGCCGCACGCTGCCGCTCTCTTCTAAGGTGAGCAGAAAAGCGTGGCGCAAAAACGGCTGGTCATCAGGCAACAGCGCATCCCACTCGGCGGCCGGGATCGCCGCCAGTGACGTCAGGTGAATCAGCGACATGAATTACTCCAGAGAACGTCGGGCAGAGCGTCAGTCAAGCAGGTTTTCCGCGGCAGCGAAAGGGTTAAGGCACGCAAAGTGAAGGCTGCAACGCCTGGCCGCAGCTTCTATACTGCGACTTTACCCTTTCAGGACTTCGCCATGGATCGACTCGATTGTGACCGGATGTTTGTCACGGTGCTGGAAACCGGCAGCTTTTCAGCGGCAGCGCTGCGTCTCGGTACCAGCAGCAGTCAGGCTTCTAAACTGGTTTCAAAGCTGGAGCAGCAGCTCGGCGTCCAGCTGTTTAAGCGTAGCACGCGCGCCCTCTCGCCCACCGACGTTGGCCGTAGTTATTATGAGCGGGTAAAAAACCTGCTCGATGCGTTTGAAACGCTGGATGCCAGCGTGCGTGAAAGCGCCACCACCCCCACCGGCAGGCTGAAAATCAGTGCGCCCGGCTCTTTTGGCACGGCGGTGCTTTCTCAGGTGCTGGTGGCGTTTGCCCGGCGCTATCCACTGATTGAACTGGATGTCAGCTTTTCCGACCGGGCCGTGAACATCGTCGATGAGGGATTTGATATGGCGATCCGCATCGGCAACCTCAGCGACAGCAGTCTGGTGGCGCGCAAGCTGGGCGAAGTGCATGTCCGCATTGCTGCGTCACCGATCTATCTTGAGCAGTTCGGTACGCCACAACACTGGCGGGACATGGCGCAGCATCAGTGCATTATCGACACTAATTTCCGCGATCCCTGGCACTGGCCGTTTGTCAGCGGTGACGGCAGCAACGAGATTGTCACCGTGCCGGTCCGGGGCCGTCTGCGATTTGCCAACACTGAAGCCTGTCTGCAGGCAGCGATGGCCGGATTAGGCATTGCGCGTCTGCCCGGTTTCATCGCCGCTCCCGCGCTGCAACAGGGTGATATTGTCCGACTGCTGGATAACTTCGACACGCCGCCGCTGGGCCTGTTTGTGGTCTATCCGCCCGCCCGTCATCTGGCGCACCGGGCGCGCCTGCTCATCGATTTTCTGGTGACCCACTTTACCCACTTCCCGCCTGCGTGATTCCTTCCATAATGGAAGAAATGATTGTCTTTATGACCGGATTATCAGTCGTTTAGTCATCAGTTAAGCTGCTTCTCAAAACAGAGAGGAGTCGCGCGATGTTAGTAGAAGGCAAATGGAGTAGTGACTGGCATCCGGTGCAGGCTACCGATAAACAGGGCGGCTTTGTCCGTCAGACGTCCGGCTTCCGGGACTTTATCAGCAGCGATGGCTCCACGGCATTCGCCGCCGAACCCGATCGCTACCACCTCTATGTGGCGCTGATCTGCCCATGGGCGTCGCGTGCGCTGATCGCCCGTAAGCTCAAGGGGCTGGAATCGCTGATCGGCGTGACGGTGGTCGAGCCGCAGCTTGGCTCTCAGGGCTGGCGCTTCGGCAACTTTCCCGGCGCGCAGCCGGACCCGCTGAATAACGCGCAATACCTGCATGAAATTTACACCCGCGTCGCGCCCGACTACACCGGACGGGCCACTGTGCCGGTGCTGTGGGACAGGAAAACCGCCACCATCGTCAGCAACGAGTCTGCGGACATTGTGCGGATGTTTAACAGCGGCTTTGGCGATCTGGCCGATAACCGCATCGACCTTTATCCCGCCGCGCTGCGTGCGGAGATTGATGCGCTGAATGAGAGCCTTTATCCGCGTCTGAATAACGGTGTTTATCGCGCGGGCTTCGCCACGACCTCTGTCAGCTATCAGCAGGCGTTTTATGACGTTTTCAGCCAGCTCGATGAACTGGAGGCGCTGCTCAGCGATGGTCGTACCTTCCTGCTGGGTGAACGGCTGACGGAAACCGACATCCGGCTGTTTGTGACCCTGATTCGCTTTGACGTCGCCTATCATGGCCTGTTCAAATGCAACCTGCGCCGGATCCGCGACTATACGCTGCTGAACCGCTATCTTAAGAGCATGTTGTCGGTCTCTGGCGTACGTGAAACGGTCAACATTGACCATATCAAACAGGGTTACTACTCGATCAAGGCGCTGAACCCGAACGGCATCGTTCCGGCGGGTCCTGATCTGAGTGAATACGGTTTATAAAAGGAACAATGATGGCAAAAGCACTGGTGATTTTTCTGCATGGCGTAGGCAGTAACGGCGACGATCTGGCTCCGATTGGCCGTCACTGGGCGACGCTGTTGCCGGATGTGGTTTTTGCCTCGCCCAATGCACCTGAACGTTTTCCCGCCGGTTTTGGCTGGCAGTGGTTCAGCCTGACAGACGTAACGCCAGAAAACCGGCCTGGTCGGGTTCGGGCGGCACGGGCCGCGTTTGATGCGACACTCAATGAAATTGTCGCGCAGCACGGCTTTGCCGACCGCTGGCAGGATGTGGTGCTGGTGGGCTTCTCTCAGGGGTCGATCATGGCGCTGGATGCGCTGGCGTCTGGCCGTTATCCGCTGGCGGGCGTGGTCGCCTTTTCCGGTCGTCTGGCGGTTGACGGTGAATTAACTCCGCAGGCTCATGTGCCCGCACTGCTGATCCACGGCCAGGCCGATGAAGTCATCCCGTGGCAGGAGAGCGAATCTGCGGCGGCCCGGCTGCGAGCCGCGGCGGTGCCGGTCGACGCGCGCTTTGAACCCGCCACCGGCCACACCATTTCCGCTCAGGGTGCCATGCACGCCGCCGCGTTTATCGGGCAGTGCTTACAGGATTAACCCCAGCAGCGCGTTAACGCCTGCCAGGCATGGCGGGAAGCCACGTCGGGCGGCAGGCGTTTCAGCGCATCATTAAAGACTTCAATCCCCACCGGCCCCTGATAGCCCGCGCTTTTGAGCTTATCGACAAAGCGCTTAACGTCGATAATCCCATCGCCGGGCAGCAGACGCTGGTGTTTCGCCATCGCCATCAGGCTCTGCTTATCCTGCGCGGGAACGGCGGCCATATCACACAGCTGCACTTCATAGATGCGATCGGCGGGAATGCCGTCCAGATGGGAGGCATCACCGCCCAGCGCGCAGATGTGGAACAGATCGACCACCAGCCCGATATTAGGCTGATCGAGCCGCTGCAATCGCTGCCACGCCAGCGGCAGCGTATTGTCCACGCTGCACCAGGCCATCGGCTCATACATAATGCGCATGTTGTAGCGCGCGGCTTCAGAGGCCATCCAGCGCAGGTCATCATCAATCTGGTCGGCACAGCAATCCTCACGGGTGCTGGCCGGTGCCTGAATGGTGTCACAGCCCAGCGCCTGGGCAATCTGTATGAACTGACGCAGCTCTTCGCGCTTCTGAGATCGCAACGCACTGGGTGCGCCGGTGAAATCACGCAGCACCTGCAGATTGGTAAAGCCAGGTCCCTGTCGTGCGCTGATCTCAGCCAGTGCCGCTGCACCGCCTTCACAGGCTTCAACATCCTCGCGCCAGATCTCGACCTGATCAAAACCGGCGTCACGCGCCGCCTGCAGCTTCTGGCCGGGTTCACCGTTTAACAACACCAGGTTAAGGAAGGTGGGATTGGTTCGCATTTGCTCGGCTCCTTAATCGTCCGGAATAATCGGTGAGGGTCAGCGTCAGCGCCGCGCATTATCCGATGCACCGCGCACACGCCCGAAATCAGTATCGCTTGAGCGGTATGATGCGCCGGGTCAGCCCAGCAGCGTGACCAGTGCGAAACCGGCAAACGCCATCAGTAGCGAGCCAATTACATGCACCAGCGCGCTGGCCATCGCCCAGAAATACTTCCCTGATTGTAGCAACACCATTAATTCTGCCGTGAAAGAGGAGAAAGTCGTCAGGCCGCCGCAGAGTCCGGTGACGATTAACAGTTTCCAGATCGGGTCGATGTCGGGATGGCGGACAAACCAGGCCATCGCCCCGCCGATCACCAGACCGCCGATCAGATTCACCAGCAGCGTGCCGGGCGGCAGGTTGGGAAAGAGTGCATTAAAACGCATTGCGAACAGCCAGCGCAGTACACAGCCGGCAGAGCCGCCGATCACCACAGCCAGTAAGGGTTTAAACATGTCTTGCTCCTGATTACAGAGTAATGCCGGGCTGAGGAGGAGAGGCAGAGATAAACTGCGCCTGACACCTCAGCTCCCGCGAAGGAATTGAGTGTCAGGCGTCATCAGCCGGTGTTAAGCCCACCGGCGGTTAGGAAAGGTGGCACGCCATCACCTTGAGCCGGTGATAATACGACGCCCGTTCCAGGCTGGCAATACGGCTGAATCGCTTGACGCCCTGCCCGCTGGCGGGGTAATGCTGAAGGTTTACAGCCTGTTGCGGAGAGCCTATGCGTACCCTGATTTTTGATACTGATATCGGCGTGGATGACGCCTTTGCGCTGGCTTATGCGGCGCGGACGCAGCATCTGCTGGGGATTACCACGGTTTTTGGTAACGTGGCAGTGGGTCAGGCGGTGAAAAATGCCCGGCTATTCTGCGACAAAATGGCGATTAACGCAGCGGTCTGGCGCGGCTGTTCACGGCCGCTGGCGCTGACCCCCTCTGCGCCCGCCAGGCTGCACGGCGAAGATGGGCTGGGCGATGCGTTTGATAATGCTTTTAGCGATGAGGCGCCAGGCGCGGTGCAGTTTATTATCGACAGCGTGCGGGCGCAGCCGCATCAGATCACCCTGGTGGCAATTGGTCCGCTGACCAATATCGCCACGGCCATTAATCAGGCGCCGGATATTATTCCGCTGGTCAAAGAGCTGGTGATCATGGGCGGCGCGTTTGGCACCGACGGCCACAGCGGCAACGTGACGCCTTTCAGCGAATTTAATATCTGGAAAGATCCGCACGCCGCCGATCAGGTGCTCGCGTCGGCGCTGAACGTGGTAGTGATCCCGCTGGATGTCACGCACAAGGTGCTGATTAGCGGCGATGAGGTGCAGCGTCTGAACCAGCCGGTGCTGAGCGCGATCTGTCGCCCTTACCTGGCTTACAGCCTGCAGAAAGAGGGTTTTGCGGGTATGGCGCTGCACGACACCCTGGCGGTGGCGTGGCTGACGCTGCCGCAGGCGTTTACGCTCACCGAAAGCCCGCTGCGGGTGATTACCGAGGGCATCGCCTGCGGTCAGACGGTGCGTAAGCTCAGCGCGCTGGCATCACGAGCCGATCCGTTTGCCGGTCTGCCGGCCCAGCGCATCGCGCTTGGCGTGGATGCCGACGCGGTGCGGGCGCACTTCTTTGAGATCCTCACCGCGCCCTGAATCACGTTACCTGTCGAAGTGAATGACGCCTTTGATCAGCTCACGGTTGTTGATGACCAGCGCCTCAAAGGTTTCATCCAGCGTGGAGAAAGCCAGATGGTGATTCAGCATCATGTCGGCGCGCAGCTGGCCGCTGGCCATTAACACACGCACCCGATCAAAGTCTTCGCGGGTGGCGTTGCGGCTGCCCATCAGCGTGGCCTCTTTTTTGTGGAATTCACTGTCCGGGATGACCAGATCGCCTTTGTGCAGACCGACATAGACGATGGTGCCGCCGTGCCGCATCAGGTTGACTGCATTGTTCATCGCCGCCGGATTGCCGGTGGCGTCAATCACTTTCAGCGCCAGACGGCCACCAAACTGCTCGCGTAGCGCACTATCGAACGCCTCATCAGCCGGATTCAGTGCCGCCAGACCGAGCTGGTCAGCGACATGCTGGCGACGAAATTCGCTGGTATCCGCGACCACCACCTGCGCACCACTGGCGGCGGCAATGGCGGCGACACCCAGCCCAATCGGCCCGGCTCCGACCACCAGCACCTGCTCATCCGCCCCAATTCCGGCACGCCGCACCGCATGGGCGCTGATGGCAAACGGCTCAATCAGCGCGGCCGCTTCCGGTGCGACCTCATCCACCGCCAGCAGGGTGCTGACCGGCACGCTCAGGTAGTCGCAGAAACCGCCATCCTGATGCACGCCAATCACCGAGATCCGCTCACAGCAGTTGGTTTTGCCGCTCTGGCAGGCGTCGCAGCGCAGGCAGGAGATGTAGGGCATGAGTGCCACCCGCTGGCCTGGCTGAAAGCCTTCCGCGCCACTGCCCAGCGCCACCACTTCTGCACAGATTTCATGGCCCAGTACCCGTGGATAGCTGAAGAACGGCTGATTGCCGGACCAGGCGTGGATATCAGTGCCGCAGATTCCGGCAGTCAGGATTTTAATCAGTGCCTCGCCCGCGGCAGGCGTGGGGGTGTCGCGTGTGGTCCAGACCATCTTACGTGGTTCAGCGATGACCAGTGCTTTCATTGTTGTCATGGTGATTCTCCGGTTGTCCTGCTGGCAGTTATGGCGAATCCTGCTCGCCGCGCGGCGTTCGTTTGCGGGAAGTGTGAAGCACGGCGATTTTTTTGGGCTTTGAATGGTTTTTAATGCATAAAAAACCGGAGAGTGAGATGAGCCGCAGCCAGAATTTGCGTCAGAACGTGATCAACCAGATGCTGGAAAGTATTGCTCAGCGTCACATCTGTTCACCCCTGCCGCCGCAGGCCGCGCTGGCCGAGATGTTCAATATCAGCCGCACCACGGTGCGTCATACCCTGCACTATCTGCATCAGTGCGGCGTGCTGGATAAGGTGGATCAGACTTACGTTATCGTGCGCGATCCGCGTGAAGAAGACGGCTTTAGCGCCTTAACGCCGCCGATTGAGCAGCAGGCCAGCCACTTTGAGCAGATGTTTTTTAATATGATTAATCAGCGGCAGCTGGTGCCGGGCGACACCTTCAGCGAGCTGCAACTGGCGCAGCAGGTGAAGGTCAGTCCGGTAGTGGTACGCGAGTTTCTGCTGCGCTTTATGCGCTATGACCTGCTGGAGCCGGTTAAACGTGGTCAGTGGCGGATGAAGAAGTTCACTCAGGATTACGCCGAGAAGCTGTTTGAGCTGCGCGAGATGCTGGAAACCCACGCCCTGAGCCGCTTCCTGAATCTGCCTGCCAGCGATGAACGCTGGGTCCAGGCGCGGGATCTGCTGGATCGTCACCGATCGATGCGCGACACCATTGCCAGCAACTATCGCCACTTTGCCGCGCTGGACCGCCAGATGCATTCGCTGATTTTATCCGCCGCTAACAACCCATTTTTCAATCAGTCGCTGGAGATTATCTCGGTGATTTTTCATTCGCATTATCAGTGGGATGAGAGCGATCTCAAGCAGCGAAATATTGTGGCGCTGGAGGAGCATATGGCGATTCTCACCGCTCTGATTGGCCGTCAGGATATCGACGCGCTCTGCGCCTTACATAACCATCTGGCGACCGCCAAAACCTCGATGGTGCGCTCAATCGGTCAGTACAATTAAAAACCGATTAAAAACCACAAAGCATTAGCTCCCGCACGATTCAGAAACATCTTTGCAACATCCTTAACCCTTTGCTCTTAGTCTCGACTGCAACGTCACGGCGGCCTTTTGCCGCTGCGCGCAGACCCCTTCTCACCATAACGATAAGTACCCAGTTTCGGGAGAGTGCAATGGAAAAGACTTCAGTAACCGGCCGCGACAGCGTGACCGGCGACACGCCACCAGGCCAGGATTTCGTGCCGATGCGCAGCGACGTGGTGCGTTCACCGCGCATCCGCAAAGTGCAGATCACGGCAATGTTGCTGCTGCTGTTCGCCGCTATCATCAACTATCTGGATCGCAGCTCGCTGTCGGTGGCGAATATGACCATCCGCGACGAGATGGGGCTGAGCGCCACCGAAATCGGCCTCCTGCTCTCTGCTTTTTCGCTGGCGTATGGCCTGGCGCAGTTGCCGTGCGGTGCGCTGCTGGATCGTAAAGGCCCGCGCATTATGCTCGGTATCGGCATGTTCATCTGGTCGCTGTTCCAGGCGGCCTCTGGTCTGGTGCATAACTTCACCCAGTTCGTGCTGGTGCGCATCGGTCTCGGCATTGGCGAAGCGCCGATGAACCCATGCGGCGTGAAAGTCATCAACGACTGGTTCAACATTAAAGATCGCGGCATGCCGATGGGGATGTTTAATGCCGCCTCGATGATTGGGCTGTCCGTAGCCCCGCCGATTCTGGCGGCGATGATGCTGGTGATGGGCTGGCGCGGCATGTTTGTCACCATCGGTATCCTCGGCATGTTCCTCGCGATCGGCTGGTATATGATTTACCGCGACCGCGATAACAACACTCTGAGCGCCGAAGAGATCCACTATCTGCAGGCGGGCAGCGTGGCATCGCGTAAAGAGCCGATCAGCTTCAGAGAGTGGCGCGGCCTGTTTAAGCAGCGCACCATGTGGGGCATGATGATTGGCTTCAGCGGCATCAACTACACTGCGTGGCTCTATATCGCCTGGCTGCCGGGCTATCTGCAATCGACCTATCATCTCGATCTGAAAAGTACCGGCCTGCTGGCGGCGATTCCATTCCTGTTTGGTGCGGCGGGCATGCTGCTGAATGGCTATGTGGTTGATTCGCTGGTGCGTCGCGGCTTTAACGCGGTGAAAACCCGCAAAGTCTGCATCGTCAGCGGAATGCTGCTGTCCGCCGGGTTTACCGCGGTGGTGACCCGCGCGACCGATACCACCAGCGCCGTGACGCTGATTGGGATGGCGCTGTTCTGTATCCACTTTGCCGGAACGTCATGCTGGGGGCTTATCCACGCCAACGTCACCGCCCGCATGACCGCCTCGGTCGGCAGCATCCAGAACTTCGCCAGCTTTATCTTCGCCTCGTTCGCGCCCGTCATCACTGGCTGGGTGCTCGACACCACCAAATCGTTCAGCCTGGCGCTGATGATTTGCGCCTGTGTGACGCTGGTTGGCGCACTCGCCTACCTGCTGCTGGTGCGCCAGCCGATCACCGACGGCGACTAAGCACGACTGACGGCGGCTACGTCAGCGCCGTCAGGGTGACGCCATATTTTGCACCGTAGCGTTTAATGCCCGCCATCACCTTCTCTGTACTGAGTGGAGGGGGTGGTGGCAACAGCGGTGCCCGTTCACGCAGCGCCGAGTCGAAGCGGGCAAACGTCGCGAAATCACGCGGGAACCGCGCTTCATCCACCCCAATCAAAGCCCCCTCATCACGCGCATGGGATAACAGTGCCTGCCAGCGATCAATCTCCGCCAGCCCGATACTGTCGGTGCCGTGAGAAAAGAGCATCATGTCGATGTTACGAAACGGCGGCTGTTTTTCCAGGAAGCGTTGCAGCGCCGCTGCGGACGGTTCGGTACAGAACACCAGCCAGAACGGAATCGCCTGCTGCTGCTGGGTACACCAGGGATCCATCAGCAGGAAACTGTCCACCGTCAGCCGGGTCGATAAAATGCCCGCTGCCAGATACCAGTCGCGATAAATCTCCGCCACCACAAAACTCATTGCTTCCGGGTCTTCGTAACGAATCTCCATCAGCTTCCAGTTCTGCGCCGCCGCCAGTTTTTTCAGCGGGGAAATCAGATAACCATCCAGGCCCCACTCCGCTTCCGGCACGTGGTCAGTGATGTCAGGCGGCGTCCAGCGCTCGCGGTCAATGCCGTAACGCGCCAGATATTCCGCTACCCGCGGGCCACCCTGTAAATACTCTTTTTCGGTTGCGCCACCGAGCGCGCCAAACTGAAAGAACGAGCGATCGCTGGTGCGTGTCACCGGCCACTGGCGGGTGCAGTGGTTGATAAACAGCGTTGAACCCGCGGGCAGGCTCCCCATCAGGAATTCATTGAAAGCCAGCGGCAGTTCGCGCAGTTTCAGCCGGAAATAGCGCATCTGGTCAAGCATCAGCCGATCCTGATTCGGGTCATGCATATGGTGCACCGCCAGCCTCGGCCAGGCGGCCAGCAGTGCAGCAGCGATCTCTTTGCCCTGCTCAAAGCTCGCCATCGCATCATCGGGATCGCTGTTGGTCGCCCGCACCGGACAGAGAAAGGTCTGCGGCAGCCAGGGCACGCCCATCGCCGACGCCAGATGCACCAGCGCGCCGTTCGACGAGCCAATAAACGCCGCCGGATAATCCTGCTGCGGGTACTCGCTGACCATCCATTCTGCGATGCCTTCCACATCCAGCTCGCCCGCCTGACGCAGGCTGATACCTTCTGCCATGCCGCCCAGCGCATAGCCCCACTCACGCAGCCCGGTCGGCAGACGGTTCAGTGAGGGTAGCAGCCGGTCAAGTGTCGGTGACTGGCTCGGACTGGCAAAGGGACGATCGTGGAGCGCATTGGCCAGCGCCAGCAGCATGGCGGCGGCCGAGTCAAAACGGGCGATGCCTTTGGGCGGTTTACTCATGCTGATTCTCCTGCTGAATACGCGCCAGGAACGGGCGAATGGCGTTGCAGAAACTCCACGGATAGACGTAGTGCAGCGTGTGCGTGCCGTCGCGCAGCGTCAGGCGTTCACTGTGCGGCATCAGAGCAGCAAGCTCATCCAGCCAGCGCGCCCGACAGATCAGATCGCGCGAACCGCGCAGCAGCAGCGTCGGCGCAGTAATGTAAGTCAGACGATGTTCGATGCGGTCACGCAGCATGGCGCGCATCGTGCCAAAGGCGCGCCAGAGCCCCGCTTTAGCGTAATCGATGCGGGCCAGCGGCCCCGGTGGACGACGCGTTTCCAGGCGGCCATTACGCCAGCTGCGCCACAGCTGACGCGGCAGGCTGCGGGCATGACGATCGACCGTCGGCCCCTGCAACACCAGCCCTGCCACCGCCTGCGGATATTTCACCGCCAGTGCCGCCAGAATCTGACAGCCAAACGAATTCCCGACCCAGATAGCACGCTGAAACCCGTTGTGCTGCAGCCAGAGCCAGAGTGCGTCAGCCTGCTCATCCACGGACATAATCGGCGCAGAAGCTGGCAGCGCACTGGCCCCAAACCCCGGCAAATCCGGTACCAGTACGTGATAGTCGCGACCCAGCGCCAGCGCCAGCGGCTCCATCGCCCGGCCCGACATCACCAGACCGTGAACCAGCACTACCGGCAGTCCCCGATCTTCATTGGGCGTCACGCGGGTAAACATGCGCCAGTCGCCCACCTGCTGAAAGTAACCCGCCAGCCCGGCGTGATGACTGCGCGGTGACACCGGCGGCGTCTGCTTCAGCGCCTGCCAGCGTTTCATGCCCCAAAGCGTAGCTGCCACACCTAATCCCACGCCTGCCACAATCGCTGCCTGTTTTCGTCGATGCTTCCGGATCATCCGCTGCTCCTGATTTGGGAGGAATAATTCAGTGTAGGACGGGATCGGGTTGGGGGCGGGTTATCCGCGTGATGGTGTGAAAAAGTATGGGGTTTCGCATAAGAAGAAGCGGGCGTTGCGGGTGATGAACTCTGGCGGGGAAACTGTCTGGTGTAAGCGGGAAGGCAAGAGACAATACGAATTTCAGGCAATAAAAAACCCGCACTGGGCGGGTTTATTTTATTATCAGCAGAGCTTATCTGCTCAGACTTATGTCTTCATCGCTATTGTAAACGTCGCTGATAATGAGCGCGGCTTACAGCGCTGTGACGTTGCCAGCTGCAGGGCCTTTAGCGCCATTTTCAATGGTGAAGGTGACTTTCTGACCTTCATCAAGCGTTTTGTAGTTATCACCCTGGATAGCAGAGAAATGCACGAATACATCTTTGCTGCCATCATCGGGAGTGATAAAGCCAAAACCTTTATCTGAATTAAACCATTTTACTAAACCAGTCATTTTGTTAGACATAGATATTTCCTTAATCGATTAGCCACTAAGAGCGGCGAAGATGGCCTGTAGTTCGAGATTTACTTATTGGGCACTTAGGAGGAGGCTTTCGAAGAAGGATATCTGTGGATAACACTTGAACTGAAGACTACTTTACTAAAACTGCTTTCATAAGGTCTGTGTTCCAAACCGATGACGCATTAAGACATAGCGATAATAATTTAGCAACGTATATGCTTATTTATTTTAACCATTTAAATGCTTAGATGGCTGAATGGGGAGAGGAGGAGCAGAAAAGATTCACCAGAAGTACCAAAACGCGGTTTTAAATCAGCGAGAAGCAAGAGCAGCAAAAAACAGAGAAGGTGATAATCACAGGTCGATCCCTGACCGCGATTATCGAGGGTTTCTTGCGGGGTGCTTAGTACATGGCACCCGGCGGTACGTGTTTGAACGTCTCAACGTAAGCGCGGAACACGTGTTTAATGATGCGTTTCATAGAATACCTGTTTCAAATTTAGTTGAAGATATACTGAAAAAGTATAGCCGCTGTGCGTTTTAACAGCAAATAAATTTGAACCAGATCACAAAATTGGGGCTTTTTCAGGCAAAAGCCCTAGCCCATGTAGCCAAGATGTTGCAACAGAATGGTGGAACCAACGGCGATTAACACGACGCCGCCCAGCACTTCCGCCCACTTGCCCAGCACCGGACCGATAAAGCGCCCGACCAGTACGCCGGTCGTCGCCATTACCGTGGTAGCAGCACCAATGGTCAGCGCGGTGGTGATGATATTCACCTGCAGGAAAGCCAGACCGACACCGACCGCCAGCGCATCCAGGCTGGTCGCGACGGCGGTGGTTGCCAGCACCATAAAACCATGGCTTTGCGGCGCTTCACAGGGTTCTGCAACGGCCGTCTGACGGAAACCTTCCATCATCATACGGCCACCCAGAAACGCCAACAGGCTGAAGGCAACCCAGTGATCCCACGCCATAATGTAACGGCTGGCGGCCAGGCCAAGCGCCCAGCCAATCAGTGGAGTCAGCGCTTCAATAGAGCCAAAGATCAGACCGGTACGCAGCGCTTCTTTAAAACCAGGACGATGCAGCGTGGCACCTTTGCCCAGCGCAGCAGCAAACGCGTCCATCGACATACCCAGTGCAAGAATTAAAGTGGCAATAAAGGTCATGATTTATTCACCTGGGGCGAAAAAGCGGCAATTCACGCTGAATTCACCACACAAAGTGTTCAGTTATGAAAAAGTGGGCGCAGTCTACCACGCAAACCCTAAGATAAAAAGACAGTAAAATCAGGGATTTAAGTATAGCAAAGGCTATAACTCTTATCATTCGCTATGAATGGCGCTAAGTCGATGGCGGCAAAGCATTTTCTCCGTGCTGACCTGACCGGTTCAGGCTGCGGGATGGCGCTTTGCCGCACGCCACCATTGAACCCTGTCGCCGATTACCGGAAAATGCCGGGCTGATAAATATGGGAAACCGGTTATGAATAACCCTTTTGAGACGTTGATCGTGCCGGGTGGCATTTTGCTGCTGGGCTTTCTCTCGGCGCTGCTGCTGCCCGCGCCCGCCTTTAGCGTGACGGTGGCGCAGCATCTGTTGCAGATGTTCCATTTGCAGGATCTGAATCAGCTCTACACCGTGGTGTTTTGCGTCTGGTTTTTAGTGCTCGGCGCACTGGAGTTTTTTGTTATCCGCTTTGTCTGGCGTCGCTGGTTCAGGAGCTGACCGCCTGCGCATCGACCAGCGCTTTTAGCCGTTCGGCGCTACGCGCATAACCCTCACGCGGCAGATGTGCCGCACCCAGTATCAGGCCCGCAGCGTGTTGATCGGCCTGCTGATACCAGATCGACAGCGGCGACGGGGCCATGCCCCACTCTGCTGCCTGCTGCGCAATCACCTCATCCGGCGTACCGGCGGGTAAGCGGACAATCACCGCCAGCCCGGCGCGTTGCAGGTCGGGAAAGTAAGGATGGAGCGCCGCGATCATCTGCTCCAGCCGCTCCTGATAGACGCGCTTCATGCGCCGCAGATGCCGCATAAAGTGACCTTCACGCAGAAACTCCGCTACCGCATTGTGCAGCAATCCCGAAGAGGCTGGCGCAAGCAATGCACACACTTCGCCGAATCGGGCCGTCAGCGCCGGCGGAACCACGATAAAACCGAGCCTCAGTTGCGGCGTCAGCGTCTTACTGAAGGTGCCGATGTGCAATACCCGCCCTTCGCTGTCGAGCGCAGCCAGTGCCGGTGCCGCGCGATTGCCGGGCTGAAGCTCGCCAAGATAGTCATCTTCGATAATCCAGCGCTGTTCGCGGCTGGCCCAGCTCAGCAATTCATGGCGGCGCGCGAGGCTCATCGTCATGCCAAGCGGCGCCTGCTGTCCTGGCGTGACCAGCGCGAAAGCGGCATCCGGCGCGCGGGCCCTCCCCGCCTCCACCTGTAACCCTTCAGCATCCACAGGCACGGCAACGGGCGTAACGCGCAGCGCGTCAACCGCGCGACGCGCCACCCAGAATCCGGGATCTTCCAGCCAGGCCGTTTTGCCCTGAAAATCCATCGCCAGGCCAATCAGGCCCATCGCACCCGCATAGCCGCTGGTAATAATGATCTGGTCCGCCTGACAGCGCAGGCCGCGTGCCACCGCCAGATAGGCCACCAGCGCCTGGCGCAACGCTAAGCTGCCGCGTGGATCGGGATAACAGGCCGGTCTGCTGACCTGCATACGCGCCTGACGCTGCAGAATGCGCAGCCAGACTTTAACCGGGAACGCATCACTGGCCGGAATCCCCATCTGAAAGGTCAGCGGTGGCGCTTCAGCCGCTTCTGTGCCCGCCAGCAGTTGGCGTTCAGCACTGGCGATAGCCGGTTTTAACGGCGGTAGTGCGCTGACGAAGGTGCCCGCCGCGCCTCTGGCCTGCAGAAACTGACCATCGACCAGCATGTCATAGCTGGCGCGAACGGTGCCGCGCGCCACGCCGAGCTGTGCCGCCAGATCGCGACAGGAAGGCAAACGCGCACCGGGCGGCAAGCGTCCTTCCCCAATCGCCTGCTCAATCAGCTGGCGTAGCTGTTCGCTGAGGCCACGTGACGTGCCGCGCTGGAGCGTCAGCGTCGAAAGCGGCGATGGACCAGTCAGACTCTCATTTTTTGGCACTTTATCTGCTCCATTGAAAGGCCGAGAATCGCCTCATCAACCCCAGGAGGCAATAAGATGAGCGAACGTATCGATTTTCACAGTGCGGCACCAGCAGGCATGAAAGCGCTGGGCGGCGTGTACAGTTATCTGGCGCAAACCGATCTGCCGCTCACTTTACTGGAACTGCTGTTCCTGCGCATATCGCAGATTAACGGCTGCGCTTACTGCATTGATTTACATACTAAAGCGCTGAATAAATCGGGTATGGGCTGGGATAAGATCGTATTGACCCAGGTCTGGCACGAATCCGGCACGCTGTTCAGCGATAAAGAGAAGGCGGCCCTGCACTGGGCTGAATGCCTGACGCTGATTGCTCAACAGGGCGCGCCGGATGCCTGCTATGACACATTAAAAGCGCAGTTTAGCGAGAAAGAGATTGTCGATCTGAACATCGCAATTGGCCTGATGAACACCTATAACCGCATGGCGATAAGTCTGAAAAAGCTGCCTGCCAGTGCGAATCAGTCATAAGTGAATCCGATGCGTGCACCGGCGTGCACGCATTTTCAGACTCACAAAAATGTAACATTATTTTTACACAAGCAGCTATTCAGGCTCTCTTCAGCTGATTCCTTTTATTCCTTATTGCATAATAAATCGCTAAATTTCAGCGAATTAAATAATTCCTCACCGTTTGCACCCATTTCTGCGTTGCACCAGCATAGGGCTTTTACGCAACAACTCTTTTCAGTTAACCTACTGACTTCACTCTAAAAAACCGCTAATACGCCACTGCCCGTGATGATTAATTCTTATGCTGAATCATTTCTGCATTTAAAAAATAAACAAATGTTTAATTCAGATGCGAGAATGTTATATTCGGATGACAAAGCATAACGTGCAGTTAACGCGTTATCACCGCTTTAACCCTATACCTGAGACTTAACCTTTGAGAAATAGCGCAACGCGCTCGAAAGAAGCGTGACTATTTCGCCTGCGAAACTGTTGGGCTTCAGGTCAACAGAAGAGGAGATGTCGCCTCATGTGCAATTCAGCTGTAAACCTTGCGCTCGCGATGAGTGCCATGGCAAAGGACACCACTACTACCGCGCAGGAGCGCAAAGACGTTGACGTGCTGCTGATTGGCGCAGGTGTGATGAGCGCTACCCTCGGTGCATGGCTGCAGGACTTAGAGCCGGACTGGTCCATCGAAATGGTGGAGCGGCTCGATAGCGTGGCCGAAGAGTCGTCCAACGGCTGGAATAATGCGGGCACCGGTCATGCGGCGCTGGCGGAGCTGAACTATACGCCTCAGCAGGCGGATGGCAGCATCGACATCTCCAAAGCGGTAACGATCAACGAATCGTTCCAGATTTCCCGCCAGTTCTGGGCTTATCAGGTCCAGAAAGGCAACCTGCGCAACCCTGAAAGCTTTATTCACAGCACGCCACACATGAGCTTCGTCTGGGGCGACGACAATGTGGAGTTCCTGCGCAAGCGTTTCAGTGCGTTGCAGAAAAGCACCCTGTTCCGTGGCATGGCCTACTCCGAAGATCCGCAGCAGATTGCCCGCTGGATCCCGCTGGTAATGAATGGCCGCGACCGCAGCCAGAAAGTGGCCGCGACCTGGACAGAGATGGGTACCGATGTGAACTTCGGTGAAATCACCCGTCAGCTGATCGCCGCATTAGAGAAGAAAGCGAATTTCCAGCTGCGTCTGCGCCAGGAAGTGCGTGAGCTGAAGCAGCTCGCCGATGGTCGCTGGCAGGTCACCCTGCAGTGTCTGAACAGCGGCACGCGTCGTACACTGACGGCAGGTAAAATCTTTATCGGTGCGGGCGGCGCGGCGTTACCGCTGTTGCAGAAAGCCGGTATCCCGGAAGCCAACGGCTACGCCGGCTTCCCGGTGGGCGGTTCGTTCCTGGTCACTGAAAATCCGCAGGTCGTCGCGCAGCACATGGCGAAGGTCTACGGTAAAGCCAGCGTCGGTGCACCACCGATGTCTGTGCCGCACGTCGACACCCGCGTGCTGGATGGCAAGCAGGTATTGCTGTTTGGCCCGTTCGCCACCTTCTCAACCAAGTTCCTGAAGCAGGGTTCGCTGATGGATATGTTCACCTCGCTGAACAGCAGCAATATGCTGCCGATGGTGAAAGTGGGGCTGAAAAGTTTTGACCTGGTGAAATACCTGATGGATCAGGTGCTGCAAAGCGATCGCGACCGGATGGACGCCCTGCGCGCTTATGTACCGCAGGCGAAGCAGGAGGACTGGCGTTTAGTCACTGCCGGTCAGCGTGTGCAGATCATCAAGAAAGATGAGAAAGAAGGCGCGGTATTGCGTCTGGGCACCGAAGTGGTTGCCTCACAGGATGGTACGATTTCAGCGCTGCTGGGTGCCTCGCCGGGCGCCTCTACGGCGGCACCGATCATGCTGGAGCTGCTGCACAAGGTCTGTCCTGAGCAGATGGCTTCGCCGGAATGGCAGAACAAAATCCGTGCGGTGATCCCTTCCTGGGGTCGCAAACTGAACGGTGACGTGGCGCTGACAGAGAAAGTGTTAGCTGAAACCAGCCGCATTCTGCATCTCGATTACTCGCCGGTCACCCCGATGGCGGCCAACGATGAAGGACGTGAAACCGCATTCGTCGTCGGCAAGTAATTCAGCGCCATTGATAAAGAGGCTCCGCACTGCGGGGCCTTTTTTATTGGCCGGTTGCCTGGTCGTACCGGGTATTCTCTATTAGGGTTAAGGCATCTTTTAGCTGAACGCTCAAGAGGAACCGGCATGTCTTACTCCCCTGCGTTACCGGAATTCACGCTGATCGACCGCTACTGGCGGGCAGCAAATTACCTCTCCGTCGGACAGATTTACCTGATGGATAACCCACTGTTACGCGAACCGCTCAAACCGGAGCACATCAAACCGCGTCTGCTGGGCCACTGGGGCACCACGCCAGGGCTGAATTTTATCTATGCCCATCTCAACCGTGTTATCCGCAAACAGAACCTGAATATGATCTACATCTGCGGGCCCGGACACGGCGGCCCCGGCATGGTGGCAAATACCTGGCTGGAGGGCAGCTACAGCGAAATTTATCCGCACATCTCCCCGGATGCAGCGGGCATGCAGCGCCTGTTTAAGCAGTTCTCGTTTCCGGGCGGCATTCCCAGCCACGCAGCACCGGAAACCCCCGGCTCGATTAATGAAG
This sequence comes from Pantoea sp. SM3640, assembly GCF_015654165.1. Taxonomy (NCBI): domain Bacteria; kingdom Pseudomonadati; phylum Pseudomonadota; class Gammaproteobacteria; order Enterobacterales; family Erwiniaceae; genus Pantoea; species Pantoea sp. SM3640. The sequence goes on along the minus strand of NZ_CP064872.1, from coordinate 48,567 downwards.
GCGGTGAGCTGGGCTATTCGCTCTCCCATGCCTTTGGTGCCGCTTTCGATAATCCCGATCTGGTGGTGCCGTGCGTGATTGGCGACGGTGAAGCCGAGACCGGCCCGCTGGCCTCCAGCTGGCACGGCATCAAATTCCTCAATCCTGAACGTGACGGCGCGGTGCTGCCGATTCTGCATCTCAACGGTTACAAGATTGCCAACCCGACATTGCTGGGTCGCAGCAGCGACGACGATCTCCACCAGCTGTTCAGCGGCTACGGCTATGAGCCAATATTTGTCAGCGGACATGAGCCGGAAAAAATGCATCCGCTGATGGCGGAGGCGCTGGATAGCGCCTTCACTAAAATCGCCACTTACCAGCATGAAGCCCGCAGTGGCAACGCCAGCGCCGATGTGCCGCGCTGGCCGATGATTATTCTGCGCAGTCCCAAAGGCTGGACCGGCCCCAAAACGGTCGACGGTAAGAAAGTGGAAGATTTCTGGCGGGCGCATCAGGTACCGGTCGCCGCCTGTCGTGAAGATGACGGTCATCGCCAGATCCTTGAGACGTGGATGCGCAGCTACCAGCCCGATGACCTGTTTGATGAACAGGGTCGCTTAAAACCGGAACTGCAGGCGCTGGCACCGGAAGGCGATAAACGCATGGGCGCATCACCCTATGCCAATGGCGGCCTGCTGCGCCGCGAGCTGGATACGCCTGCGCTGGCGGAATTTGCCTGCAATGTCAGCGAGCCAGGCACAGAGATGGCGCAGGCCACGGAGCATCTGGGCCGCTATCTCAGCGTGCTGTTTCAGCGCAACCGCGATAACTTCCGCCTGTTTGGCCCGGATGAAACCGCCTCTAACCGCCTGACGCCAGTGTTCGACGTGACCAGCCGCACCTGGCTGGAACGAACCGAGCCTTATGATGAGCAGCTGGCGCGGGATGGCCGGGTGATGGAAATCCTCAGTGAGCATCAGTGTCAGGGCTGGCTGGAAGGTTATCTGCTGACCGGCCGTCACGGGCTGTTCAACTGCTATGAAGCCTTTATCCACATTGTCGATTCGATGTTTAACCAGCATGCCAAGTGGCTGAAAGTGTCGCGTAAGCTGGGCTGGCGTAAGCCGATTTCATCGCTGAACTACCTGCTCTCTTCCCACGTCTGGCGACAGGATCACAACGGCTATAGCCATCAGGATCCGGGCTTTATGGATCACGTTGCCAACAAGAAAGCGGATATCGTGCGCATCTATCTGCCGCCCGATGCCAATACGCTACTGTGGGTTGGCGATCACTGCCTGCGCACCTGGAATCGGATCAATGTGATTGTCGCGGGCAAACAGCCAGCGCCGCAGTGGCTGGATATGGCCAGTGCCGTGACGCATTGCGAAGCGGGAATGGGCGAGTGGCGCTGGGCAGGCACGACGCCGGAGAATGAACAGCCGGATGTGGTGATGGCCTGTGCCGGTGATGTGCCGACCATGGAGACAATGGCGGCGGTGGATCTGCTGCGCGAGATGCTGCCCGAACTGCGCATCCGGGTGGTGAACGTGGTCGATTTACTGGCGCTGCAGCCACAGGATAAGCATCCGCATGGCAAATCTGATGCGGAATTCGACGCCCTGTTTACCCAGGATAAGCCGGTGATTTTTGCCTTCCACGGCTATCCGGCGCTGATACATCGGCTGACCTATGCGCGTACCAATCATCGCAACTTCCATGTGCGCGGCTTCAATGAAGAGGGAACCACCACCACGCCATTTGATATGACGGTGCTGAACGAGCTTGACCGTTATCATCTGGCGCAGGAGGTGATTCTGCGGGTGCCGGGTCTGGCCGACGCCCATCCCGAGCTGCTGGAGGATTTACAGCAGCGTCTGGCGGAACATCACCGCTATGTCCGTGAACATGGCGAAGATTTGCCGGAGGTGCAGAACTGGAAATGGCCGTCGGCCACCGCACCCGGTGCGCCCGATTAAGCGGCCAGCAGCGCGTCGGTCAGCATCCAGACGGTGGTCGCCACCAATGACAGCGCCATCAGGCTGTTAAAAAGCTGACGCTTCCAGGCAATCTGCAGATGGCTGCGCAGGCGATCGCCCAGCGCAGCCCAGATCAGGATGCAGGGCAGATTGAGCAGCATAAAGCCGATCATCACCGTCAGCACGCCGCTGCTGCCGGTGTAGAGCAGCGCGACGTTAGTGGCCATCAGCCAGGCTTTGGGGTTGATCGCCTGGAAGCAGGCACCGCCCACCAGCGTCATCGGCTGTGGTCGGGTTCGCGCTTCCGGTGCACCGGCGCGAAAAATTTTCCAGGATAACCACATCAGATAGGTACAGCCTGCCAGCGTCAGCGGCATGCGAATCGCCGCCATCCAGTGCAGCAATATTTCCAGCGCCATCCCGGCAATCACCGTCTGTAACGCGCAGCCCACTAAAATGCCAAACACCATCGGCAGGGTCCGCCGCATGCCAAAATTGACGCCGGAGGTCGCCAGCAACAGATTGTTCGGGCCTGGCGTAATGGACATCACGGTGACGTAACTGAAGAAAGAGGGATCGAGCATAGTGGCTCTCCTGAAAGTGGACAGAGTTCTATGCTACGGCGGAGAAAGAGATGGTAACAGTGACACAAAATTACTATTGTTATGGTTACAGTTCCCGTTAACAGCAATTGTACCCATCTACGCCGGAGGCTTCTGTGTCCCTTGCTCCCACGTCCGATCAGCCACTCTATCAGCAGCTCGCAGACAGCTTCGCTGAGGCCATCCATCAGGGCACGCTGAAACCCGGTAAACGCCTGCCGGCGATTCGCCGCGTCGCTCAGTCACACCAGGTCAGCGTCAACACGGTGCTGAATGCCTGGCAGCTGCTGGAAGATCGCGGGCTGATTGAGGCGCGTCCGCAGTCGGGCTATTACGTGCGTAGCGTATTGCCCGCCGTCACCCGTCACGGTCAGCATAAAGCCCGGGTACGCGACCCCAGTAGCGGCAAGCTCGACCTGATTGATAAGGTGTTTGCAGCGCAGAACCATCCCGACTACACCAATATCTCGCTGGCCTGCCCGCAGGACAGCGAGCTGTTTCCGGCGGCGCGCATCGCCCGGATTACCGCCTCACTGCTGCGCCGTCATCCCAACATTATCGGGCGCTATGCACTTCCGCCCGGTAGTGAGCGCTTACGGGAGGAGATTGCGCGACGGGCGCTGCACGCCGGGCAAACGCTCACCGCCGATGAGATCACCCTGACCCACGGTTGTATGGAGGCATTACAGCTGGCGCTGCGGGCGGTGACGCAGCCCGGCGACTGTGTCGGTCTGGAGTCGCCGACTTACTTCTTCCTCTTCCCGCTGCTGGCGTCGCTGGGCCTGAAGGCGCTGGAAATCCCTACCGATCCGCAACATGGCCTGTCGCTGGATGCGCTGGAGATGCTGCTGCAGGAGCAGCGTATTAAGGCACTGATTGCGATGCCCAGCGTGCAGAACCCGCTGGGCTGTGGCATGTCGCTGGAGAATAAGAAGCGGCTGGCGAAGTTAGTGAATACTTACCACGTTCCGCTGATAGAAGACGGGCTGTATGACGAGTTGCAGTTCGACTGGCCACTCTCGCCCGCCGTGAAAGCCTTTGATCGCGATGGCTGGGTGATTTACTGCACCAGCTTTACCAAAACCGTGGCACCCGATTTTCGACTTGGCTGGACCGCCGCAGGCCGTTTTCATGACGCGATTGCCCGACTGAAAGCAGTATCGTCGATGGCCGAATCCGCCCTGCTCTCGGAAACGCTGGCGGAGTTTCTTGCGTCCGGCGGTTATGATCATCATTTGCGCACGCTGCGTCGTCGCTACGCGGCCAATCTGGATGAGGCGCGCGGTCTGATCGCACGCTACTTCCCGGTGGGAACCCGCGCGACGCTGCCACGCGGTGGGTTTGTTTTCTGGGTCGAGTTACCGGGCGGCGTGAATACCACCGAGATGTTTGATCGGCTGCTGCAGGAGCAGATTTGCGTCACGCCTGGCGCGCTCTATTCATTGAGTGAGCGCTACAACCATGCGCTGCGTCTCTCCTGCTGCTATCCGTTTGATGCCCGCTACACCCGGGCGATTCAGCGCGCGGGCGAAATCGCCTGTGAACTGGCGGGCGTGCCGTGCGGCGAAGCTCAGGGTGTACCGTTGCGACCCCAGACGGTATAGCCGCGACGTTCAGTCAGACGCTCGTAATAGGTGCGCACCGCCGGATAGTCGGGATGATCGAGCGGGGTTTCAAACCAGCGGTTTACCGCCAGGCCAATCGGAATGTCTGCCAGAGTAAAATTGCGTCCGGCGACGTAGCGGCCGGTTTTTTCCAGCTGCTGATTGAGAATGCTCATGGTGTGCGCCCAGCCTTTGCTGGCCGCAGCCAGCAGTCGCGGGTCCTGATGGGCCGGTGAGTTTCGCACCAGCGACATAAAGGCGTAGCGCCATGAGGTGTTGAGTTCGGTGGATTGCCAGTCCATCCACTGATCGACAGGCGCACGCGTCTGCAGATGCAGAGGATAAAGCCATTCACCACCATAGGTGTTCGCCAGATAGCGCAGAATGGCGTTAGATTCCCACATCACAAAGTCATCATCTTTTAATACGGGCACCATCGCATTCGGGTTGAGTGCCATGAATTCGGGCAGGTGCGTTGAACGGAAGCCGTCGCCCCACTCTTCGCGCTGGTAATCAAGGTCCAGCTCGTCACACAGCCATAATACTTTGCGCACGTTGATTGAGGAGGCGCGTCCCAGGATCGTCAGCATTCACAGTCTCCGGTAAAATCTTTAACTTATTGATAACGCTGTTAGCTGTTATAAGCAATCATCCGGCAGAGAAAAGGCCACACTGAGCCCAGAGCAAGGAGTCACAATGAAGGTCGCGTTTAAGCAAGTCGATGTGTTTACCTCATCAGCCTTTAACGGCAATCCGCTGGCGGTGATCATGGATGCTCAGGGGTTAAGCGACAGCCAGCTGGCGGCGATTGCCCGCTGGACAAACCTGTCGGAAACCACCTTTGTCCTGCCGCCTCAGCATGAAGAGGCGGACTATCGGGTGCGTATTTTTACCGTTGAAGGGGAACTGCCGTTTGCCGGTCATCCGACGCTGGGCACCGCCCATGCGCTGCTGGAGGCGGGCTGGTCAACCCGCACGCCGGGTGAAATCGTGCAGGAGTGCGGCGTCGGTAACGTGACGGTGAAGATAGGTGACGCGGGCCTGGCATTTGCCGCGCCAGCTGCCACGCTGATGCCCTGGCAGGATGCGCGGATGAGTAACGCCTTAAACAGCGATGCGTTCGACCTGACGCAAAGCCCGACGGTAGTGGACATGGGGATTCGCTGGCTGCTCATACCGATGATCAGCGCTGAAGCGGTACTGGCGCTGCAGCCCGATGTCAGTGAATTGCAGCGTCTGATTCAGCATGCGGGTGTCTCGGGCATCATGCCCTTTGGCCGCCTGCCCACTGGCGAGCCTGAACAGTATGAAGTGCGCGGTCTGCTGGTGGAGAATGGCAGCCTGACCGAAGATCCGGTGACCGGCAGCGCCAACGCCTGTCTGGCGCGTTACTTCGCCGCGGCGGGGCAAACCACCCCGTATCGCGTTCGTCAGGGCACGGCTCTGCAGCGTGCGGGTCGGGTGAATGTGACCTTTGCCGGTGAGACCATCTGGATTGGCGGCAATACCGTGACCGTCATCGATGGCACCATTACGCTGTGAAAGGCGGCGGCGTCGTGTTTTCCGCGACGCCGCCCGGGGTTAAATTCCCTGCCCGCCGGACGCTTCAATGCGCTGGGCGGTGATCCAGCCGGTTTCGTCACTGAGGATCGCGCTGATAGCGTCGCCGATATCATCCGGCAGTCCGACCCGACCCAGCGCCGTCAGCCCGGCAATCTGGTCGTTAATCTCGCGGGTATCACGCACACGTCCTCCGCCAAAGTCTGTCTCTATCGCACCAGGTGCCAGAATATTGACGCGAATGCGGCGTTCACCCAGCTCTTTCGCCTGATAGCGTGTCAGGACTTCCATCGCCCCTTTCATCGACGCATAGGTCGCGGAGCCAGGATAGACCAGACGGGTCAGACCGCTGGAGATATTCAGTATGCGCCCCCCGTCGTTAATCAGCGGCAGCAGCTTCTGGGTCAGGAAGTAAGGCCCTTTGAAATGCACATTCACCAGTGCATCAAATTCCGCCTCGGTGGTGTCGGTAAACGGCTTGTAGTGTCCGTGACCGGCGTTGTTCACTAAATAGTCAAAGCGCTCACGCTGCCACTGCTGTTGCAGTACCGCTTTCACTTCACCGACAAAGCGATCAAACTGCCCGGTTTCGCCAACATCCAGCGCCAGCGCCACGGCGCGCTGTCCCAGCGCTTCAATTTCCTTCACAACCGACTGCGCCTCATCGGCATGGCTGCGGTAAGTCAGAATAATATCTGTGCCTCTGTCAGCCAGTTTTAAGGCCCCATTGCGGCCTAAACCGCGGTTTGCACCGGTAATTAACGCCACTTTCTGATTCATCTCACACACCTGTTGAAAAATTGAACACGGGTTAAGGATATTCGCGAATTATTGATCTATAAACAGGGTTAAACGCGCATCACTGTTTCAATAAAAACAACAATCGGTGAACAACATGGACAAAATTCACGCAATGCAGGTGTTTGTGCGGGTGGCCGAAATGGGCAGTTTTACCCGCGCGGCAGAGAGTTTGGGCATACCTAAAGGCAGCGTATCGCGACAGATTCAGGCGCTGGAGAATCAAATGGCAACACGTTTGCTGCATCGCACCACGCGCCGGGTGCAACTAACCCAGGATGGCCTGGTCTATTACGACCGCTGCCTGGATCTGTTGTCGATGATTGACGATATGGACAGCCTGTTTCAGCACGAGCCCGCTTCGCTCAGCGGTAAACTTCGGGTCGATATGTCAGTGGCGATGGCCACCGGCTTTATCCTGCCAAGGCTGCCGGAATTTTTGCAGCACTACCCGGGCGTGGAAATTGAGCTGAGCAGCAGCGACCGACAGGTGGATGTGATCCGGGAAGGATTTGACTGCGTCATCCGGGTCGGTGAGCTGAAGGATTCGGGGCTGATTGCGCGAAAAATTGGTACTCATACCTTGATCAACTGCGCCAGCCCTGGCTACCTTTCGCGGTTCGGCATGCCAATCCGGCTGGAAGAGCTGTCGCAGCATGCGATGGTGCATTACAGCCAGCAGCTCGGCCAGGCCTCACCCGGCTTTGAATATTTTGATGGCAGGCAGTGCCATTACGTTCATACCGGTGGCGTGGTGACGGTGAACAGCACGGAAACCTACCGCGCCGCCTGTCTGGCAGGGCTGGGGATTATTCAGGTGCCCGCCGCCGGGATTCAGACATTACTGGAAAGGGGCGAGCTGGTGGAAGTGCTGCATCGCTTTCCCGCCAGACCGATGCCGATCCATCTGCTCTATCCGCACCGGCGCAATGTGGCACGCCGCGTAAGGGTATTTATGGAGTGGCTGAGTCAGGTGTTACAGGAGTACGTCACCTGAGCGGCTATACTTTGATTTTAATGATAAACAGGACAGTGAAGGTCTATGACAGACAAGCAGGAAAACCCGCAGGATATGCAGCCAGAAAAGCCGCTTATCGATATTAAAACCGGCAATCACACCGTGGATGAGTCGATTGTTCGCGTGTCGCGCTTCGCCATCTGGTTTCAGTCTATTCCGGCGGTGGCGCATTTTATTCGCGCTCTCGACCGCTTTAATGACCGACTCGGCAGCCAGTTTGGCGCAGCCATTACTTATTTTTCATTTTTATCGCTGATCCCCATTCTGATGGTGTCGTTTGCCGCCGTGGGTTTTGTGCTGGCATCGAATCAGGACCTGCTGACCGATATCATCAACAAAATCGTCAGCAGCATCAGTGACCCGACGCTGGCAACCACGCTGAAGAATACGGTGAATACCGCCATTCAGCAGCGTGCCACCGTGGGTATCACCGGTTTACTGCTGGCGCTCTACTCCGGTCTTAACTGGATGGGTAATCTGCGTGAAGCGATCCGCGCCCAGTCGCGCGACGTGTGGGAACGTAAACCGGATGACAAAGAGAAGATCTGGAAGCGTTATATTCGCGACTTCCTATCGCTGACGGGTCTGATGCTGGCGCTGGTGATTACGCTGTCGCTGACCTCGGTGGCCGGTTCTGCCCAGGCGACCATTGTGAGTGCGCTGGGGCTGGATGGCATTGAGTGGTTACGGCCTGCCCTGACCATTATCGCCACGTCGATTTCCGTTCTGGCGAACTATCTGTTGTTCCTCTGGATTTTCTGGATCCTGCCGCGTCATAAGCCGCGCAAGAAAGCACTGTTCCGCGGCACCCTGCTGGCGGCAATCGGCTTTGAGGTGATTAAGTTTGTGATGACGCTGACGCTGCCGAAGCTGGCGACCTCACCTTCCGGTGCAGCCTTTGGTTCTGTACTCGGTCTGATGGCGTTCTTCTATTTCTTCGCCCGTCTGACGCTGTTCTGTGCAGCGTGGATCGCGACGGCCAAATATAAAGACGACCCTCAGATGCCGGAAGCGGGCAGCGCATCCCGCCGCAAAGCATCGTAATCCGTTAACAACAGCGGAAAATGTCACCCTTCGGCTATTTTTTCACCAGATAACAGGATGAATAGCTGAGGGGTCACTTTTATTTAGCCCTTTCTTAGAGTATCCCGCCAGATATCGTCCGGTTTACCCCGGTATCGCCCGGCATTCGTCACACCACAGAAATTATCCTCTTTTTGCCCTCTGAAGCCAGACGCGGCGCGGGTTTTCATCATTGAATGCGCTCTGGCAGATGCGTAAGATTCTTTGTCTGTATTTACAAATAAGAAACAGTTATGCAAGCCTCCCTCACAGATACACTCGACAAACAGCAGGATCCCACACCGGTTAACTCACGCAGTAAAGTGGTGATTGCCTCGCTGGTCGGCACGGCCATCGAGTTCTTTGACTTCTATATTTATGCCACTGCTGCGGTCATTGTTTTCCCGCACATTTTCTTCCCGCAGGGTGATGCCACGGTCGCGACGCTACAGTCGCTGGCCACTTTTGCTATCGCCTTTATCGCGCGCCCGATTGGCTCTGCGGTGTTTGGTCACTTTGGCGATCGCGTCGGGCGTAAAGCCACGCTGGTTGCCTCGCTGCTGACCATGGGGATCTCTACCGTGGTGATCGGCCTGTTGCCGAGCTATGAAACCATCGGTGTGCTGGCGCCGCTGCTGCTGGCGCTGGCGCGTTTTGGTCAGGGGCTGGGGCTGGGCGGTGAATGGGGCGGCGCGGCGCTGCTGGCGACGGAAAACGCCCCGGCGAAGAAGCGTGCGCTTTATGGCTCTTTCCCTCAACTGGGTGCGCCGATTGGCTTTTTCTTCGCGAACGGGACTTTCCTGCTGCTCTCCTGGCTGCTGACCGATGAACAGTTTATGCAGTGGGGCTGGCGTGTGCCGTTTATTCTCTCCGCTGTACTAGTGCTGATTGGCCTGTATGTGCGCGTGTCGCTGCATGAGAGCCCGGTGTTTGCCAAAGTGCAGAAAGAGAAGAAGCAGGTTCGCGTGCCGATTGCGGCGCTGCTGGGCAAGCATCTGACTGCCACCATTCTCGGCACCTTTATCATGCTGGCGACCTATACGCTGTTCTATATCATGACCGTCTATTCGATGAGCTATGGCACCACGCCAGCACCAGCGGGTCTGGGCATTCCGCGTAACAGTATGCTGTGGATGCTGATGCTGGCGGTGATTGGTTTTGGTGTGATGGTGCCGATTGCCGGTTTGCTGGCCGACCGTTTTGGTCGTCGCAAGACGATGATTACCATTACGCTGATGATTATCGCGTTTTCGTTCCTGTTCCCGGCAATGCTGGGTTCCGGTTCACAGGCGCTGGTGATGGCGTTTCTGCTGCTGGGTCTGAGCATTATGGGGCTGACGTTTGGCCCGATGGGCGCGCTGCTGCCGGAGCTGTTCCCGACCGAAGTGCGTTATACCGGTGCCTCGTTCTCCTATAATCTCTCCTCGATTCTGGGTGCCTCGGTTGCGCCGTACATCGCGACCTGGCTGAATGCCAATTATGGTCTGCAGGCAGTGGGGCTGTATCTGGCGTCGATGGCGGTGCTGACGCTGATAGCGTTGCTTGCCTGTAAAGAGACGCGTCACCAGACATTGTATGACGTTTAATCCTGTTGGATGAAGGTCAGTGAAACCCGGCAGCCGCCGGGTTTTTTTATGGAGCGGGCTCACAGAGTACAACTGCTCTGAAGGGCTAAAAAAAGCATCGCCTTATGGTCAGGTGACAGGCTCAGGGAGCATACGCCTTTCGCAAAGACGCAAAAGACGCCACCCCTGGCGGGCTCAGCGCGGGCGATTACGCACCTCATCCCTGAGGTGCGCCCGTAAACGGGCCAACGCTTTGCGTTGTTCAAAAACGCTCCCGGCGTTTTTGTCCCTGGCCCGCGATGCTTTGCTACAGGCGTATGCTCCCATCGCTTTAAGTGGATTAGTTGTCTGTTCTAAAAAACTGAATCGCATTTAAATGTATAAAACCTGAGGCGGGGTAATTCTTACAGCAATTAAGAAGTCTGAGGGCATTGGCAACACGGGCAGAAGAGGAAAGCGTCCCGCGCCGTGGACAAAAACGCCGGGAGCGTTTTTGAACAACGCAAAGCGTTGGCCCGTTTACGGGCGCACCTCAGGGATGAGGTGCGTAATCGTGCGGGCAGAGCATGCCAGGGATGGCGGGTTTTGCGTCTTTCCGATCTGACCGTGTTCCCTGTGCAGGCACGGTCTTACAGCAATGCAGGCAATGCAGGCAATGCAGGCACAGTCCCACCAGTGAACTGCTCAGGCAGTGTTCACAAACAAAAAACCCCGGCGAGCCGGGGTTTATTTTGCTGAAAACTGTGAAAAAAACTATTAGCCCGCGACAGCGATACGCTTCATATCGGTCATGTAGCCACGCAGTTTACGGCCAACAGTTTCAATCGGATGCTGGCGAACGGCTTCGTTAACGTCACGCAGTTGCGCGTTGTCGACCTGTGTGCCTTCAACAGCTTTACCCAGATCGCCTGGCTGCAGCGTGGTCATGAACTCTTTCAGCAGCGGCACTGCAGCGAAGGAGAACAGGTAGTTACCATATTCGGCGGTATCAGAAATAACTACGTTCATTTCATACAGACGCTTACGTGCGATGGTGTTCGCAATCAGCGGCAGCTCATGCAGTGATTCGTAGTAAGCAGACTCTTCGATGATGCCGGCATCGACCATGGTTTCAAACGCCAGCTCAACGCCCGCTTTAACCATTGCAACCATCACTACGCCTTTGTCGTAGTACTCCTGCTCTTCGATTTTGCCTTCATACTGTGAGGCAGTTTCGAATGCGGTCTGGCCGGTCTCTTCACGCCAGGTCAGCAGGTTTTTATCATCGTTAGCCCAGTCAGCCATCATGCCGGAAGAGAATTCGCCGGAGATGATGTCATCCATGTGCTTCTGGAACAGCGGCGCCATGATGGTTTTCAGCTGCTCTGACAGCGCATAAGCGCGCAGTTTCGCCGGGTTAGAGAGACGATCCATCATCAGGGTGATGCCACCAAACTTCAGTGACTCGGTAATGGTTTCCCAGCCGAACTGAATCAGTTTTTCTGCGTAAGCCGGGTCCGTACCTTCAGCCACCAGCTTGTCGAAGCAGAGCAGTGAACCCGCCTGCAGCATGCCGCACAGGATGGTCTGCTCACCCATCAGGTCAGATTTCACTTCTGCAACGAAGGAGGACTCCAGCACGCCAGCACGATCGCCGCCGGTCGCTGCTGCCCAGGCTTTAGCAATCGCCATGCCTTCGCCTTTTGGATCGTTTTCCGGGTGAACCGCGATCAGCGTCGGAACACCAAAGCCGCGTTTGTACTCTTCACGGACTTCTGTACCCGGGCACTTCGGTGCCACCATGACTACGGTGATGTCTTTACGGATGCTTTCGCCCACTTCAACGATGTTGAAACCGTGCGAGTAACCCAGCGCAGCGCCATCTTTCATCAGCGGCTGAACAGCCTGAACGACAGCAGAGTGCTGCTTGTCTGGCGTCAGGTTAACCACCAGGTCCGCCTGCGGGATCAGATCTTCGTAAGTACCCACTTTGAAACCGTTATCGGTCGCTTTGCGCCATGAAGGGCGTTTCTCAGCAATCGCTTCGGCACGCAGTGCATAGGCGACATCCAGACCTGAATCACGCATGTTCAGACCCTGGTTCAGGCCCTGAGCGCCACAGCCAACGATAACGACTTTTTTGCCTTTCAGGAAACTGGCACCATCCGCGAATTCATCACGCGCCATGAAACGACATTTGCCTAATTGCGCCAGCTGGTTGCGCAGGTTCAATGTGTTGAAATAGTTAGCCATGGGTACTCCGATAAGGTTGTGTTTGCTTTTTTTGTTCAGGAACGGCGTGTCATGCAACGCCGCGAATGACCCCATCATATGACAGGAATTCTGTTGCTTAAATTGATATATTAACAACGTCACATTGCAATAAATGCAACACTAAACAGAGGCGACGCGCGCATGGATTTACGGGATCTGAAACTGTTTCTTCATCTGGCAGAAAGCTGCCACTTCGGGCGCACGGCGCGTGCGATGCACGTCAGCCCTTCCACACTGTCACGCCAGATCCAGCGACTTGAAGACGATGTCGGCCATGCGCTCTTTCTGCGTGATAACCGCACCGTGACGTTAACGGAAGCGGGCGAACGTCTGCGCCAGTTTGCCCAGCAGACGCTGTTGCAGTATCAGCAACTGCGCCATGTGATGGATCTTAACGGCCCGTCACTCAGCGGCGAACTGCGACTGTTCTGTTCTGTGACGGCGGCCTACAGTCATCTGCCGCCGATTCTCGATCGCTTTCGCGCGGAACATCCGCAGGTCGAAATCAAACTGGATACCGGTGATGCTGCGGATGCGGTGGAAAAAGTGCACTCCGGCGATGCCGATCTGGCGATTGCGGGACGGCCTGAAACCCTGCCCGCCAGCATTGATTTTATGCCACTGGGGCTGATCCCGCTGGTGCTGATTGCGCCCGCACTGCCCTGTGCCGTCCGCACCCAGGCCACCCAGCCGCAGCCCGACTGGTCAAAAATTCCGTTTATCCTGCCGGTGCAGGGACCGGCACGGCGGCGTATCGATCTCTGGTTTCGCCGCCAGCGCATCCCGAATCCGGTGATTTACGCCACGGTATCGGGCCATGAAGCGATTGTCTCGATGGTGGCGCTGGGTTGCGGTATTGCACTGTTGCCGGATGTGGTGCTGGAGAACAGTCCGGATCCGGTGCGGAACCGCGTGCTGTTGCTGGAGAATATTGACTCGGTTGCGCCGTTCGAACTCGGCATCTGCGTGCAAAAAAAGCGGCTCGGAGAGCCGCTGATTAGTGCTTTCTGGAGCCAGCTGTAATCAGTGGCCTGACAGGAAGAAGCGGAACGCCGGGTTCTGGCTTTCGTCATGAAAGTCGTAACCCAGGTCGGTGAGATGCTCCTCGAAACGTGGCTCATCGCTGCCGACTTCAAAAGCCGCCAGCACACGACCGTAGTCGGTGCCATGGCTGCGGTAGTGAAACAGCGAGATATTCCAGTGGGTGCCCAGCGTTTGCAGGAACTTCAGCAACGCGCCAGGTGCCTCCGGGAATTCAAAGCTGAAGAGCCGTTCACGCAGCGGCTTGGAAGGGCGTCCGCCCACCATGTAACGCACGTGCAGTTTTGCCATCTCATCATCTGACAGATCGACCACCTGATAACCGCCGCGGGTGAGCTCGCTGATGATTTCGCTGCGCTCTTCCACGCCACGCGTCAGACGTACACCAACAAAGATGCAGGCTTTGTCCGCGTCCGCGTAGCGGTAGTTGAACTCGGTGATCGAACGTCCGCCCAGCGTCTGACAGAAACGCAGGAAGCTGCCCTGCTGTTCCGGGATGGTGACGGCCAGCAGCGCTTCACGCTGTTCACCCAGCTCGCAACGCTCGGAGACGTAACGCAGGCCGTGGAAGTTGACGTTGGCCCCGGACAAGACGTGCGCCAGCCGCTCGCCTTTGATCTCGTGCTGCTGGATATACTTCTTCATGCCCGCCAGCGCCAGCGCGCCAGACGGCTCCGCCACGGCACGAACGTCTTCGAACAGGTCTTTCATCGCAGCGCAAATCGCATCGCTGTCGACGGTGATGATGTCATCGATGTAGGCCTGACAGAGCCGGAAGGTTTCGCTGCCAATCCGCTTAACCGCCACCCCTTCGGCAAACAGCCCGACGCGTGGTAGATCGACCGGATGACCGGCGTCCAGCGCCGCTTTCAGGCAGGCTGAATCTTCTGACTCCACCGCGATGACTTTGATCTGCGGCATCAGCTGCTTGATCAGCACCGCAACGCCCGCAGCCAGACCGCCGCCACCTACCGGCACAAAGACCCGGTCGAGGTGCGCATCCTGCTGCAACAGCTCCATCGCCAGCGTGCCCTGTCCGGCAATCACAGCCGGATGGTCAAACGGCGGCACGAAGGTGTAGCCACGCTGTTCTGCGAGCTCTATCGCTTTGGCTTTCGCCTCGTCAAAGTTGGCTCCAAACAGAAAAGCCTCACCGCCAAATGCGCGCACCGCATCAACCTTGATGTCTGCGGTCGCCAGCGGCATCACAATCAGCGACTTGATGCCCAGCTTCGTCGCGGAGAGCGCCACGCCCTGCGCATGGTTACCGGCTGATGCCGTCACCACACCGCGCGCTTTCTGCTCTTCGTTCAGACCGGCAATCATCGCATAGGCACCGCGCAGCTTGAAACTGTGTACCGGCTGGCGATCCTCCCGCTTCACCAGAATGGTGTTGCCAAGACGCGATGAAATTTTTTCCATAACCTGCAGCGGCGTCACCTGTGCCACTTCATACACCGGTGAACGCAGCACTGCGCGCAGATACTCCGCGCCGCATGGCGCGTCGGGTAGCGGTTGAGACTCGGCCATGGTTAGCCTCCCAGCTTGCTCTTATCGCGGACGGCACCTTTGTCAGCACTGGTCGCGAGTAATGCGTAAGCACGCAGCGCAAAGGAGACTTCACGCTGACGATTGACCGGCGTATACGCCGCATCGCCACGTGCCTGCTGCTCTTCACGGCGGGCGTGCAGTTCGTTATCCGGCACAGCGAGTTTGATGCCGCGGTTAGGGATATCAATTTCAATGATGTCGCCATCTTTGACCAGCGCAATAGTGCCGCCGTTGGCCGCTTCAGGCGAAGCGTGGCCGATAGAGAGGCCTGATGTACCACCGGAGAAACGACCGTCGGTGATCAGTGCGCAGCTTTTGCCCAGGCCCATCGATTTCAGATAGGTGGTCGGATAGAGCATTTCCTGCATGCCCGGCCCGCCTTTTGGCCCTTCGTAGCGGATGACGACCACGTCGCCTGCGACTACTTTGCCGCCCAGAATCGCTTCTACCGCGTCATCCTGGCTTTCATAGACTTTGGCAGGACCGGTGAAGGTCAGGATCTCTTTGTCTACGCCCGCGGTTTTAACGATACAGCCATCTTCGGCAATGTTGCCGTAGAGCACGGCCAGACCGCCATCCTGAGAGTAAGCGTTTTCGCGGGTGCGGATACAGCCTTCGGCACGGTCATCATCCAGCGTGTCCCAGCGGCAGTTCTGCGAGAATGCCTGGGTAGTACGGATGCCCGCCGGGCCCGCGCGGAACATATCTTTTACCGCCTGATCTTTGGTCAGCATGATGTCGTACTGATCCAGCGTTTCACGCATCGTCTGCTGCAGGATGTTGCGCGCGCTGCTGTCGAACAGACCTGCGCGATCCAGCTCGCCCAGAATCGCGAAAACGCCACCTGCGCGATGCACGTCTTCCATGTGGTATTTCGGGGTACTTGGTGCGACTTTACAAAGCTGAGGCACTTTACGTGACAGGCGATCGATGTCGGAGATGTTGAAGTCGATGTCGCCTTCCTGTGCCGCCGCCAGCAGGTGCAGCACAGTGTTGGTGGAGCCGCCCATGGCGATATCCAGCATCATAGCGTTCTCGAAAGCGGCCTTGTTCGCGATGTTACGCGGCAGCATGTTGACGTCATCCTGCTCATAGTAGCGCTTAGTCAGGCTGACGATACGCTTACCGGCATTAATGAACAGCTCTTTGCGATCGGCGTGCGTGGCCAGCAGTGAACCATTACCAGGCTGCGACAGGCCGAGTGCTTCGGTCAGGCAGTTCATCGAGTTGGCGGTGAACATACCGGAACAGGAGCCGCAGGTCGGACAGGCAGAGCGTTCGATCTGATCGCTGTCGGCATCGCTGACGTTCGGGTTGGCACCCTGAATCATCGCATCAACCAGGTCCAGCTTGATGATCTGGTCAGAAAGCTTAGTTTTACCCGCTTCCATCGGGCCGCCTGAAACGAAAATCACCGGAATATTGAGGCGCAGAGACGCCATCAGCATACCTGGGGTGATTTTGTCGCAGTTAGAAATACAGACCATGGCGTCGGCGCAGTGCGCGTTAACCATGTACTCGACCGAGTCAGCAATCAGCTCACGCGAAGGCAGTGAATACAGCATGCCGCCATGCCCCATGGCAATACCGTCATCCACCGCGATGGTGTTGAACTCTTTAGCCACACCGCCCGCCGCTTCGATCTGCTCAGCGACGAGTTTACCCAGGTCGCGGAGGTGAACGTGGCCAGGGACAAATTGGGTGAATGAGTTAACCACAGCGATAATCGGCTTGCCGAAATCGTCGTCGGTCATTCCTGTCGCGCGCCATAAGGCACGGGCACCCGCCATATTGCGGCCGTGGGTGGTAGTGGCGGAACGGTACTTAGGCATGCTCTATTTACTCCAGTAAGAATTAGCTCGCGGACGTCAGATGACGCCCGCGCTGTATCTGATTATGGGTTAACCGGATCTAACCAGCCCCATTTGTCTTCGGTTTCGCCAGTGAACAGACCAAAGAAGGCCTGCTGGACACGTTTGGTGACCGGACCACATTTGCCTTCGCCCACCTGAATGCGGTCAACGCTGCGCACCGGTGTGATTTCTGCCGCGGTGCCAGACATAAAGACTTCGTCAGCCAGATAGAGAGATTCACGCGACAGAGTCTGCTCACGCACTTCAATGCCCATATCACGCGCCAGCGTGATGATCGCATCGCGGGTAATGCCCGGCAGTGCCGAAGAGGTAAATGGCGGGGTATAGAGCACGCCATCTTTAACTTCAAACAGGTTTTCGCCAGCACCCTCTGAGATCAGGCCATTAGTATCCAGCGCAATGCCTTCCTGATAGCCATGACGACGGGCTTCGCTGCCCACCAGCAGCGAGGAGAGGTAGTTACCACCCGCTTTAGCGGCGGTTGGCAGAGTGTTTGGCGCCACGCGGTTCCATGAAGAGACCATCGCATCGATGCCATTTTCCAGCGCTTCAGCGCCCAGGTAAGCGCCCCACGGGAAGGCGGCAATGATCACGTCAGTCGTGAAGCCATCTGGCGGGTTGACGCCCAGGCCCACATCGCCGACGAAGGCCAGCGGACGGATATAAGCACTTTTCAGTTTGTTTACGCGGATGACTTCGCGGCACGCTTCCATCAGCTCATCAACGCTGCTTTTAATCGGGAAACGGTAGATTTTGGCGGAGTCGTGCAGACGTTGCATGTGTTCACGATGACGGAACACAACCGGTCCTTTGTGAGAGTCGTAGCAGCGGACGCCTTCAAATACCGACGTACCGTAGTGCAAGGCGTGGGACATGACGCTGACCTTCGCTTCTTCCCACTTAACCATCTCGCCATTGAACCAAATAAAGTCTGCTTTCTTCGTGCTCATTGTTATTCCCTCTCGCGGCTACGCGCGGATTTGTTGTGTTGTCTGTTGTTGAATCTGAACGCATGCAACGTCGATCAATTTACTTAACTGCGAAGACAGTAAATCGACGGAGCGCTGGCTGGCAACGGTCATTTCAATATTAATGTTTTCTGCGTTGGCGACTGAGGCCATGTTCATAGAACAGACCTGAAAACCGCGGTGACGCACGACGCGTAAAATGCGCTCTAATATTTCAGGGCGGAAACGGGCTTCGATAGACAATTGATGCTGGTTCATACGGTTTTCTCCATCATGTTTGCATTGCTGGCACCCGGCGGTACCAGGGGCCAGACGTTTTCATGCTCATCTATTGCAACATGCAGGAAGTAAGGACCTTCGCTGTTCAGCAGAGCATCAAGGGCGGCGTCGACCTGATCTTTACGGGTAATGCGCTGGCCGGGAATGTTGAACGCGCTGGCCAGCGTGAGGAAGTCGGGATTGTCGGACAGGTTAGTTTCACTGTAGCGACCATCGAAAAACAGCTGCTGCCACTGGCGCACCATGCCCAGACGCTGGTTATCCATCAGTACGATTTTGACCGGCAGCCTGCCGCGCTTGATGGTGCCCAGCTCCTGGATGTTCATCATGATGGAGCCATCGCCCGAGACACAGATCACTGTATCGTCCGGACGTGCAACCTGCGCACCGATGGCAGCCGGTAAGCCAAAGCCCATAGTGCCTAAGCCGCTGGAGGTGATGAAGTTCTCCGGCGCGCTGAAATCCATATGTTGCGCTGTCCACATCTGGTGCTGACCAACATCAGTGGTGACGACGGCATTCGCCGGTTTGCGATCGGAAAGCTGCTTCAGCAGCAGCGGCGCATAGATCGCGTCGCCCGGATGGTCATAGCGCCATGTATGGCTGGCTTTCAGTGCCTGCACCTCATCGCGCCAGGCGTTGATAGATAAAGGCTGACTCAGGGCGGGCAGCAGTTCGTTAAGATCGCCCTGCAGAGAGACATGAGCGCGACGTAATTTGTTTAATTCAGCGGGGTCGATATCGAGATGAATGACGCTGGCGTGCGGTGCGAAGGTATCCAGCTTGCCGGTGACGCGGTCGTCGAAACGGGCACCGACCGCGATCAGCAGGTCACACGCCTGTACGGCCAGGTTAGCGGCTTTGGTGCCGTGCATGCCTAGCATACCGAGATAAACGTCACTGTGTGGGCTCACAGTGCCCAGTCCCTTCAGAGTAGCAACTGCCGGGATGCCGGTCTCTTCTGCCAGCTTGCGCAGTGCCGGAACCGCCTGCGCCAGACCAACACCGCCGCCAACGTAGAGCATGGGCTTTCTGGCCTGCGCCATCAGTGCACGTGCCTGGTCAATCGCCTGATGCGGCAGCGCATTTCTTTCTTCAACCGGAACCAGATGCGGCGCGGGTTCACCCTGTGCAATCTGAATGTCTTTCGGGATATCAATCAGTACCGGGCCAGGACGGCCTGACTGCGCCAGCGCAAAAGCTTCCGCCATGATGGCGGGCAGCTCATCCAGCGATTCCACCAGGAAGCTGTGCTTGGTGCAGGCCAGAGAGAGTCCCAGTACGTCAATCTCCTGAAAGGCATCGGTGCCGATGAAGGCCGAGGTGACCTGACCCGTTACCGCCACAACCGGCACTGAATCCATCATGGCATCCGCCAGACCGGTGATCAGGTTTGTCGCGCCGGGGCCGGAAGTGGCGATACAGACGCCGGTTTTGCCGGTTGAACGGGCATAGCCGATTGCCGCCATCACAGCGCCCTGCTCGTGACGACACAGTAGGTGTTCCACGCCGCCATCATAGAGCGCGTCGTATACCGGCATGATGGCGCCGCCCGGGTAACCAAATACGGTATCAACACCCTGCGCGCGTAAAGCCTGAACTACCCACTGTGCACCTGTCATCGCTATTCTCCTGTGTCCTGACCGGAACAACAGAATTTTATGCTACTGTTCATTGTTTGTTCCTTGTGGATTTACTGATATTTCCTCGGGTCGAAAAAAAAACCCCCGGACCTTTCGGTGCGGGGGTTTTTCGGATTCGAGGCTTGATTTTTAAGCCTTTCTTTCTCCAAGCGTTGCCCCGCACGGTAGGTTAATAACCACCACCACGCTAATCACGACCAGGCTAATCACTTGTAGAAGGGCTTTCATGTGTTGTTCAATTCTTTTTCGTGTTCGAAGTAATGCCTACAGAGTTATCATAGTCAGGGGGCATGACACAACTTTTTTTACAGATTTATTTTAGCTTGTTGCGCAGAATCAAGGCCTATCAATCTGTAATACAAGAAATAATTACATAATGATAATTATTCATCAC
Source organism: Pantoea sp. SM3640 (assembly GCF_015654165.1). NCBI lineage: Bacteria > Pseudomonadati > Pseudomonadota > Gammaproteobacteria > Enterobacterales > Erwiniaceae > Pantoea > Pantoea sp. SM3640. The sequence continues at coordinate 28,394 of NZ_CP064872.1, read as the reverse complement.
TTCAGGGACGTAATAATATTTCGATGAATTTGCGTACTGTCGCGCAGCGTTTTAAAACGCCATGAAACAACTTTCGATGGGGTGTGCGATGTCCCGAACTGTGCTGATGCTGTGCTCGCTTTTCTTTGATGCAGTCACCAGACTGACGGCAACAAGGAGCGAGTATGTCATTGTCAAAAGTTCTGACCCGGGCAGCACTGGGGGTGGAAGCCCCGCTGGTGACCATTGAGGCACATATCAGTAACGGCCTGCCTGCCTTGACCCTGGTAGGCCTGCCGGAAACCACGGTCAAAGAAGCGCGTGAGCGGGTACGCAGCGCCATTATCAACAGCGGTTTCACCTTTCCGGCAAAGCGGGTCACCATCAATCTGGCTCCAGCAGACTTACCCAAAGAGGGCGGAAGGTATGACTTACCTATGGCAATCGCCATTCTGGTCGCCTCTGAGCAGCTTCCTGCCGACAAGCTGACGCACTATGAGTTTCTGGGTGAACTGGCACTCGACGGCGCGCTGTGCGGTGTTCAGGGCGCGATTCCGGCAGCCATGGTAGCAATTCAGGCTGGACGACAGCTGGTTCTCTCTGCTGAAAATCAGGCGGATGCCGGACTTATCCGTCAGGGATCATCGCTGGTCGCCTCTCATCTCAGCGACGTATGCACTTTTCTGCGCAATGAACTCACGTTACCGACAGCGCAGTCTCCTGAGCATCAGGGCAATCCACCTGCTGACGACCTCGCAGATATTATTGGTCAGGAACAGGGACGCAGAGCGCTGGAGATCACGGCGGCTGGCGGGCATAACCTGTTACTGATTGGCCCGCCCGGCACCGGTAAAACCATGCTTGCCACCCGGCTGCCCGGCATCATGCCTTCTTTAACCGATCAGGAAGCACTGGAATGCGCGGCAATCGCCAGCCTGGTGAACAATAGCAGTACTCTGCACCGACAATGGCGTACCCGGCCTTTCAGGTCGCCTCACCATAGCGCATCTCTCTATGCTTTGATTGGTGGTGGATCGCTGCCACGCCCCGGCGAGATCTCACTGGCGCATAACGGCGTGCTATTTCTGGATGAGTTGCCGGAATTTGATCGCAAGGTGCTGGACTCTCTGCGCGAGCCATTAGAGTCGGGTGTCATCGCTATTTCGCGTGCCCGCGCAAAAGTCACCTATCCGGCACGATTTCAGCTGATTGCTGCTATGAACCCAAGTCCAACCGGACATTATCAGGGACAGCATAACCGCACCTCACCTCAGCAGGTGCTGCGTTATCTCAGCAAGCTGTCCGGCCCTTTTCTCGATCGTTTTGATCTTTCGCTGGAGGTGCCGCTACTTCCAGGTGGAATGCTTAGCGGTCAACGCCCTGCAGCAGAAACGTCTGAACGGGTTCGTCATCGGGTGGTCGCGGCGCGGGAGATTCAGCTGACCCGTGCAGGAAAAATTAATGCGCATTTAAACAATGCGGAGATTATGCGCTGGTGTCAGCCGGCTAAGGAGGATGCGGAGTGGCTGGAGTCAGTACTGGAGAAACTGGGTTTATCTGTACGGGCATGGCAGCGGATTTTGAAGGTGGCGCGTACCGTGGCCGATCTGGCGGGAGAGGCAGAGATCAGCCGGCATCATCTGCAGGAAGCTGTCAGTTATCGCACGATTGATCGTTTAATGATTCATCTGCATAACAGCCTGCAATAAAAAAGGGGCTTTCGCCCCTTCTCTGTTAATCGTCGCTGTCGGTAAAGTCTTCGACGGTGTCCATCTGCGGTTTACCGCCGGAAAGCGTATGAAAACGCTTAGGACGCTTAATGCGGGTCATATATTTAGACCATACACGTTCGGCTTCCGTTTGCGGCTCACGCACGCCACGACATACTTCAATAAACAGACGTTCTTCTTCTGTTGCAGGCTCACGCTTTGATAAATCCAGCTCATTAAAGGCGAAACCGTGGCGTTCAAGAAGCTGAGCTTCTTTAATAGTAAAGTCACCGTGGCGTGAGAAACCACGCGGGTAATGTTTGTTATCAAAGAAACGATTCTCTGTTGAGAAGCTTTCCGCCATGTTACACGCTCCTGATTTTCTAATGCCGTGCTGTTAATGGCGCGGAGTATTAGATAGGCTTGACAGAGTGTAAAACAAAACATTTAAATCTATACGACAAACATTTTTTGGGAGAACGCTGTGGATACGGAATTACTGAAAACTTTCCTGGAAGTGAGCAGAACACGCCATTTCGGGCGTGCTGCAGAAGCACTTTACCTTACGCAATCTGCTGTCAGTTTTCGCATCCGCCAGTTAGAGAATCAACTTGGCGTTAACCTTTTTACACGGCATCGCAATAACATACGTCTGACAGCGGCCGGAGAGCGCCTGCTTCCCTATGCTGAAAGCCTGATGAGCACCTGGATGATGGCAAAGAAGGAGGTTTCCCACACTCAGCAGCACCATGAGCTTTCGATCGGTGCCAGTGCATCGCTATGGGAGGCTTATCTGACGCCGTGGCTACAGACGCTGTATGAGAATCGTGAAAGCCTGCATTTAGAAGCGCGCGTGGCACAACGACACCTGCTGGTTAAGCAGCTCCATGAACGCCAGCTGGATCTGTTGATCACCACTGAAGCGCCTAAAATGGATGAGTTAACCAGTCAGCAGATTGGTCATATCTCGCTGGCGCTGTTCTGCGCCCGGCAGAGCGAGAAACGCGAAAAATATGATTACATTAAACTGGAATGGGGAGCAGATTTTCATCAGCATCAGAGCTACCTTTCCGGGGCGGATGATGTGCCAGTACTGACCACAACGTCGGCGCATGTTACCCGTGAACTGCTGCATACCACCGGCGCGTGCGCGTTCCTGCCTGACTTCTGGCAAAGCGTTTACAGTGAGTTGATGGTGATCCCGGATACGCCCGTCGCCGTTCGTCCGCTCTATGCTGTCTGGTTGCAGAACAGCGATCAGCAGGCGCATATCCGGCAGTTGCTTAAATTCCCGATTCTGGTCAGGCAAAACAGCTAAAGATCGGCAGGTAGAGAAGCAAGCAGGGAAGAGATGAGACCAGTTAGATTTAGCTGGTTCTTCTTTTTTGCCTTTCTGAAGGCAAAAAAAAATCCTTTGCCGAAGCAAAGGATCGTTTTCTGGCAGGGGCGGAGGGACTCGAACCCCCAACACCCGGTTTTGGAGACCGGTGCTCTACCAATTGAACTACGCCCCTAATAGGGTGGCGGAACGGACGGGGCTCGAACCCGCGACCCCCTGCGTGACAGGCAGGTATTCTAACCAACTGAACTACCGCTCCACCGATTCTTTCACGCTTATCAGCAACCGGCTGATAACCGTCTGTTCCCGTTATTTTCCCTGTCAGAGGAAAAGGAACAAATTTGATGCCTGGCAGTTCCCTACTCTCGCATGGGGAGGCCCCACACTACCATCGGCGCTACGGCGTTTCACTTCTGAGTTCGGCATGGGGTCAGGTGGGACCACCGCGCTAAAGCCGCCAGGCAAATTCTGTCTCCGCGCCGCCACAGGGGGCCGCGCAGAATATCCGGTAACAAGGCTGAAAATCGTGTCTCTCAAAAACGCCTCTGGCGTTGTAAGGTTAAGCCTCACGGGTCATTAGTACCGGTTAGCTCAACGCATCGCTGCGCTTACACACCCGGCCTATCAACGTCGTAGTCTTCAACGTCCCTTCAGGACTCTCAAGGAGTCAGGGAGAACTCATCTTGGGGCAAGTTTCGTGCTTAGATGCTTTCAGCACTTATCTTTTCCGCACTTAGCTACCGGGCAATGCCATTGGCATGACAACCCGAACACCAGTGGTGCGTTCACTCCGGTCCTCTCGTACTAGGAGCAACCCCCCTCAATTCTCCAGCGCCCACGGCAGATAGGGACCGAACTGTCTCACGACGTTCTAAACCCAGCTCGCGTACCACTTTAAACGGCGAACAGCCGTACCCTTGGGACCTACTTCAGCCCCAGGATGTGATGAGCCGACATCGAGGTGCCAAACACCGCCGTCGATATGAACTCTTGGGCGGTATCAGCCTGTTATCCCCGGAGTACCTTTTATCCGTTGAGCGATGGCCCTTCCATTCAGAACCACCGGATCACTATGACCTGCTTTCGCACCTGCTCGAGCCGTCACTCTCGCAGTCAAGCCAGCTTATGCCATTGCACTAACCTCACGATGTCCGACCGTGATTAGCTGACCTTCGTGCTCCTCCGTTACTCTTTAGGAGGAGACCGCCCCAGTCAAACTACCCACCAGACACTGTCCGCAGCCCGGATCACGGGCCTACGTTAGAACATCAAACATTAAAGGGTGGTATTTCAAGGTTGGCTCCACGCAGACTGGCGTCCGCGCTTCAAAGCCTCCCACCTATCCTACACATCAAGGCTCAATGTTCAGTGTCAAGCTGTAGTAAAGGTTCACGGGGTCTTTCCGTCTTGCCGCGGGTACACTGCATCTTCACAGCGAGTTCAATTTCACTGAGTCTCGGGTGGAGACAGCCTGGCCATCATTACGCCATTCGTGCAGGTCGGAACTTACCCGACAAGGAATTTCGCTACCTTAGGACCGTTATAGTTACGGCCGCCGTTTACCGGGGCTTCGATCAAGAGCTTCTCCTTGCGGATAACCCCATCAATTAACCTTCCGGCACCGGGCAGGCGTCACACCGTATACGTCCACTTTCGTGTTTGCACAGTGCTGTGTTTTTAATAAACAGTTGCAGCCAGCTGGTATCTTCGACTGGCTTCGGCTCGGGGAGCAAGTCCCTCCACCTACGCGCCAGCGTGCCTTCTCCCGAAGTTACGGCACCATTTTGCCTAGTTCCTTCACCCGAGTTCTCTCAAGCGCCTTGGTATTCTCTACCTGACCACCTGTGTCGGTTTGGGGTACGATTCTGTGTTACCTGATGCTTAGAGGCTTTTCCTGGAAGCAGGGCATTTATCACTTCAGCACCGTAGTGCCTCGTCGTCACGCCTCAGCGTTGATAAGGGACCGGATTTACCTGGACCCTCCGCCTACACGCTTAAACCGGGACAACCGTCGCCCGGCTGATATAGCCTTCTCCGTCCCCCCTTCGCAGTAACACCGAGTACAGGAATATTAACCTGTTTCCCATCGACTACGCCTTTCGGCCTCGCCTTAGGGGTCGACTCACCCTGCTCCGATTAACGTTGAACAGGAACCCTTGGTCTTCCGGCGAGCGGGCTTTTCACCCGCTTTATCGTTACTTATGTCAGCATTCGCACTTCTGATACCTCCAGCATGCCTCACAGCACACCTTCGACGGCTTACAGAACGCTCCCCTACCCAACAACGCATAAGCGTCGCTGCCGCAGCTTCGGTGCATGGTTTAGCCCCGTTACATCTTCCGCGCAGGCCGACTCGACCAGTGAGCTATTACGCTTTCTTTAAATGATGGCTGCTTCTAAGCCAACATCCTGGCTGTCTGTGCCTTCCCACATCGTTTCCCACTTAACCATGACTTTGGGACCTTAGCTGGCGGTCTGGGTTGTTTCCCTCTTCACGACGGACGTTAGCACCCGCCGTGTGTCTCCCGTGATAACATTCCTCGGTATTCGCAGTTTGCATCGGGTTGGTAAGCCGGGATGGCCCCCTAGCCGAAACAGTGCTCTACCCCCGAAGATGAGTTCACGAGGCGCTACCTAAATAGCTTTCGGGGAGAACCAGCTATCTCCCGGTTTGATTGGCCTTTCACCCCCAGCCACAGGTCATCCGCTAATTTTTCAACATTAGTCGGTTCGGTCCTCCAGTTAGTGTTACCCAACCTTCAACCTGCCCATGGCTAGATCACCGGGTTTCGGGTCTATACCCTGCAACTTAACGCCCAGTTAAGACTCGGTTTCCCTGCGGCTCCCCTATACGGTTAACCTTGCTACAGAATATAAGTCGCTGACCCATTATACAAAAGGTACGCAGTCACCCCCATAAAGAAGGCTCCCACTGCTTGTACGTACACGGTTTCAGGTTCTGTTTCACTCCCCTCGCCGGGGTTCTTTTCGCCTTTCCCTCACGGTACTGGTTCACTATCGGTCAGTCAGGAGTATTTAGCCTTGGAGGATGGTCCCCCCATATTCAGACAGGATACCACGTGTCCCGCCTTACTCATCGAGCTCACAGCATATGCGCTTTTGTGTACGGGAGTATCACCCTGTACCCTGCGACTTTCCAGACGCTTCCACTAACACACATGCTGATTCAGGCTCTGGGCTGCTCCCCGTTCGCTCGCCGCTACTGGGGGAATCTCGGTTGATTTCTTTTCCTCGGGGTACTTAGATGTTTCAGTTCCCCCGGTTCGCCTTGCAGCACTATGTATTCATGCTGCAATGATGCACAGAGTGCACCGGGTTTCCCCATTCGGACATCGACGGCTGTAGCGGTTCATATCACCTTACCGTCGCTTTACGCAGATTAGCACGTCCTTCATCGCCTCTGACTGCCTGGGCATCCACCGTGTACGCTTAGTCGCTTAACCTCACAACCCACAGGCGTTTTTCAACGCTGCGAGCTGCAAGCATTTGAGAGACTCGAACGCATCGTATTTTTCATTCTTATTACGGAGAATGAAAGCGACACGTCGTTTCAATTTTCAGCTTGTTCCGGATTGTTAAAGAGCATAATACTTCGCAGCACACCGTTGCCGGTACGCTCTGAGGTATTCAGAAAAAACAGTTAAAACGGTATGGTGGAGCTAAGCGGGATCGAACCGCTGACCTCCTGCGTGCAAGGCAGGCGCTCTCCCAGCTGAGCTATAGCCCCATACAGTTACTGCAGAGACCACTACTACCAGGAGTAACATTCTTCATGTAAAGAATGCGATTTTTTCTCAGGCAAGGCGTGTCGATGCGAAGCATAGTGAACTATGCGAGCCGTCGACACAACGCAGCATGAGGACAAATCTGGTAGGCCTGAGTGGACTTGAACCACCGACCTCACCCTTATCAGGGGTGCGCTCTAACCACCTGAGCTACAAGCCTGTAGAGGTTTTTTCTGCTCGTTACTTTTTATCAGACAATCTGTGTGGACACTGCGCCGGAAGGTATCTTCAGGTAAGGAGGTGATCCAACCGCAGGTTCCCCTACGGTTACCTTGTTACGACTTCACCCCAGTCATGAATCACAAAGTGGTAAGCGCCCTCCCGAAGGTTAAGCTACCTACTTCTTTTGCAACCCACTCCCATGGTGTGACGGGCGGTGTGTACAAGGCCCGGGAACGTATTCACCGTGGCATTCTGATCCACGATTACTAGCGATTCCGACTTCACGGAGTCGAGTTGCAGACTCCGATCCGGACTACGACGCACTTTGTGAGGTCCGCTTGCTCTCGCGAGGTCGCTTCTCTTTGTATGCGCCATTGTAGCACGTGTGTAGCCCTACTCGTAAGGGCCATGATGACTTGACGTCATCCCCACCTTCCTCCGGTTTATCACCGGCAGTCTCCTTTGAGTTCCCGACCGAATCGCTGGCAACAAAGGATAAGGGTTGCGCTCGTTGCGGGACTTAACCCAACATTTCACAACACGAGCTGACGACAGCCATGCAGCACCTGTCTCACGGTTCCCGAAGGCACTAAGGCATCTCTGCCGAATTCCGTGGATGTCAAGAGTAGGTAAGGTTCTTCGCGTTGCATCGAATTAAACCACATGCTCCACCGCTTGTGCGGGCCCCCGTCAATTCATTTGAGTTTTAACCTTGCGGCCGTACTCCCCAGGCGGTCGACTTAACGCGTTAGCTCCGGAAGCCACTCCTCAAGGGAACAACCTCCAAGTCGACATCGTTTACGGCGTGGACTACCAGGGTATCTAATCCTGTTTGCTCCCCACGCTTTCGCACCTGAGCGTCAGTCTTTGTCCAGGGGGCCGCCTTCGCCACCGGTATTCCTCCAGATCTCTACGCATTTCACCGCTACACCTGGAATTCTACCCCCCTCTACAAGACTCAAGCCTGCCAGTTTCAAATGCAGTTCCCAGGTTAAGCCCGGGGATTTCACATCTGACTTAACAGACCGCCTGCGTGCGCTTTACGCCCAGTAATTCCGATTAACGCTTGCACCCTCCGTATTACCGCGGCTGCTGGCACGGAGTTAGCCGGTGCTTCTTCTGCGGGTAACGTCAATCGACGCGGTTATTAACCGCACCGCCTTCCTCCCCGCTGAAAGTACTTTACAACCCGAAGGCCTTCTTCATACACGCGGCATGGCTGCATCAGGCTTGCGCCCATTGTGCAATATTCCCCACTGCTGCCTCCCGTAGGAGTCTGGACCGTGTCTCAGTTCCAGTGTGGCTGGTCATCCTCTCAGACCAGCTAGGGATCGTCGCCTAGGTGGGCCATTACCCCGCCTACTAGCTAATCCCATCTGGGTTCATCCGATAGTGAGAGGCCCGAAGGTCCCCCTCTTTGGTCTTGCGACGTTATGCGGTATTAGCCACCGTTTCCAGTGGTTATCCCCCTCTATCGGGCAGATCCCCAGACATTACTCACCCGTCCGCCACTCGTCACCCAAGGAGCAAGCTCCTCTGTGCTACCGTCCGACTTGCATGTGTTAGGCCTGCCGCCAGCGTTCAATCTGAGCCATGATCAAACTCTTCAATTTAAGTTTGATTTGCTTAAACAAGTTAAGCGGTGCTCATCTGTAAAACGTCATAATGAATTTCATTATGTGTTCACTCGTGAGGCTTTGATATTTTGTTGCGTCCTAAGACGCTGATATCAATCCTGCGAGTGCCCACACAGATTGTCTGATAAATTGTTAAAGAGCATGCCGCGATTTACTGCGGCGCGGGCTGCGTATATTACGCTTTCCGCATTGTCAGTCAAGCATTTATTTTCGCTTAACTCACTGGTTCGTATGATTTCGAACCTACTCAACCCGGCGCTTCGTAAGCCGTTGTGCCGTGTCAGTGGAGGCGCATTATAGGGAGTTCCCGGAGGCTGACAAGTACTAATTTCAAATAAAATTCCGAGTGCTGATTTTTTCAGCTAAAAGTCGCTAAAGCGCCAGTTTTTCGAGCAACGGGAAGCCATAACGCTGCAAAACGGGTGATAACTGACCCGCTTCGCCATCCAGCGCCGTACAGAATGCGACATTCTGCTGCGAGGAGTGCACTTCTGGCGCTTCATGCTCCAGCAGCCAGACGGTACGTCGGGCGATTGCCGCACCGGAATCAATCAGACGCGTTCCTTCAGGCAACACCTGCTGCAGCTCTTCGCGCAGTAAAGGAAAATGCGTACAGCCTAAGACGACCGTGTCCGGTGGCTCAGCCATCCTCAGCCACGGCTGAACAATACGGCGCACTTCATCCAGTGCAACCTCCGCACCGTGGAGCTTCGCTTCGGCAAGTTCCACCAGCTCTGCCGATCCCAGCATCTCAATGTTGCAGGAACCGGCAAACTGCGACACCAGCTCATGGGTATAAGGACGGCGCACCGTAGCCCGCGTTGCCAGTAATCCCACCACGCCATTACGCGTCAGCCGCGCGGCCGGTTTAATTGCCGGCACCACCCCCACCACAGGAAACGCAAAGCGTTCACGTAAAGCGGGTAATGAAACCGTGCTGGCCGTATTACAGGCGATGATGACCAATGAGAGAGGATAGCGCTGCGTAATAGCCTCAACGATAGCGACCACCCGCTCCACGATGAAGGTTTCGCTTTTCTCACCGTAGGGAAAGCCCGCATTATCGAAGGCATAGAGATAATGCAGGTCCGGCAATAGCTGACGGACCTCGTCATAGACAGAAAGCCCACCGACGCCGGAATCAAACACCAGCACGGTAGGGCGCAAATCAGAAGTTGTAGCTGCCGCTGAGGTAATACTCTCGTCCTGGAGTCTGATAGCCATACACTGTCTCGTAATCTTTATCGAACAGGTTGGCAATTCTACCACGAACCGTGAGTTGTGAAGTGACCGGATATGAGACGGCGAGATCCCACAGGCTCACTCCCCCTAAGTTCACGCGTCGGCTGGGCGTGCTGTTAAAGTCGGTATCATAACGGTCGCCCAGATAATGGTAGATGACGGACCAGTCAAACTCATACAGCGTCCAGTCGAGCTGATACTTCACCTGCTGCTTAGCCCGGCGGATGAGTGGCTGATCGGTGCTGCCATCCCGCGCATCAACATAATCATAAGAGAGCTGATGCGTCAGCGGCCCGGTATCAAATCCGGCGGTGGCTTCAACGCCTTTAATACGCGCCTGCTCAATGTTGTAGTAGCGGAAGGTCTGCGGATCGCCTTCAATCAGGTTATCGATATCATTGCGATAGCCCGACACGCGCCAGTTCACCGGCCCGCTCAGGCCTTCAAAACCGCCTTCCCACTGCTTACTTTTTTCCGGATCGAGGTCGCGATTACCATAAAACGGACTGTAAACCTGCGACAGATTCGGTGCTTTAAAAGCCGTGCCATAAGAGGCGAATGCGCGGTAGCCAGAGATGAACTCCCATGACGCCGCCGTCTGCCAGGTGTTATGCCAGCCGAACTGATTGTTGTCGTCACCGCGTATCGCACCTTCAAGGGTGACGCTGCCAACCTGCTGCTGGCCGGTCAGGTAGAGGCCGGTGTTACGCTGCTCATAGCCCTCTGACAGATAGTTCGTGCCCGGCTCGGTCATCTCTTTCTGCCAGTCAACACCGGCGCTGACGGCGCCCTGCCCCACCTGCACCGTGTTGCCCCACTGCAGGTTGTACTGGGTGACATCATCAAAGGTGGATGCAGCGCCATAGCGGCCATTGCGCGGATCGTAGTTGATGTCTTTAGTATGGCCGTAACTGGCGATGAGCTGGGTAGAGTAAATGTCACGGTTGAAGCGTAACCCGGTGTCCCAGGTCTGGCTGTAGAGCTGACGGGTATCCGCCAGACCGATGATATTAGTGAAGCTGTCATCATAAGTGTATGACCCGTCGTAGGCGGTACGGTTATCAAATCCATAGCCGCGCACAAAACCGCTGAGTTCATCGCTGAACTGATGCTCAAGGTTGCCATACAGGGTTTTGCTCATGAAGCCGTCGCGATCGTGCTGCGCCGGACCATAGTCATTGGGATAGCCCGCCACCACGTCATACCCTTTGGTATAGGTGTAGTTGCCAGCCAGGGTCAGCTTTGTCGCATCACTCAGTTTCTGCTGGGTGGAGCCATCGTATATCTGATAACCATTGGACCCCATGCCCGCCGTCAGCGTGGTGCCCGGTTGCGATCGACCTGTAATGATATTCACCACGCCGCCAATCGCATCAGAACCGTAAACCGCAGACCGCGCGCCGCGAACATATTCGATGCGCTGCACCAGCGACAGAGGGATCTGGCTGAGGTCAGATGAACCGCTGATACCCGCCTGATTAAGCCGGATACCATCAATCAGGATCAGCACATGTCGGGACTCGGTTCCCCGAATAAACAGTGAACTCTGCTGCCCCAGTCCGCCATACTGTGCGACATCGACACCCGGCAGACGCCGCATCACATCCGTCAGGCTTTTGGCCTGCCAGCGATCAATCTCATCACGCGTGACGACGGTAGTCGGTGCCAGCACACCTGAAACGGGTTCAGCAAAACGGTTGGCAGTGACGATTTGCGTATCATCATTGCCCTGCGCAAAACCGTTTTGCGCCCAGAGGGAAATCGCCGTTGCGCTCAGCGCGAACAGCGATGCAGTTTTTTTAGTCATTTTTAATCGCATCCATAAGACGAAGCAGGATGCCGCGGGCCGACAATCAATAGAACGCGATGATTGAACGAGTAGCGACGTTACACCGGCAGGTCTTCGGGCTGGGAACCATAGGTGATGATGACTTCCCATCCCGCAGGACAGTGTCTGCACTTGCACACATCACGACATTCCTTACCGCTGCGCGTCAGCTCCAGATTCACACTGGATTCCCTGGTAACTCGGGCTTGAGGCCGGCGCTTGCAGTCTACGGAGTGGAGATACGGAAGTCCAGACTGCTAAATATCTTCTCGCTGCAGGACTGGACATCAGCAAGTGAATGCCTACAATCGCCCGCTGGTAAGCTATTAATCAGGATTGCTCATGACACCCGAACATCTCCCCATTGAAGAGTATGACGCACAGCTGGCGGAAAAAGTCAGTCGTTTAGAGACGATGATGACGCCGTTTGCTGCGCCCGACGTGGAGGTGTTCCGTTCGCCGGTCAGCCACTATCGGATGCGCGCTGAATTTCGCCTGTGGCACGACGGCGATGATATCTATCACATCATCTTTGACCAGCAGACACGGGAGCGAATCCGGGTTGATCAGTTCCCGGCGGCCAGCCAGTTGATCAACCAGCTGATGCCAAAGATGATCGCCGCGATCCGTGATAACCGGACCCTGCGTCATAAATTCTTCCAGATCGACTATCTGTCGACCATGAGCAATCAGATTGTGATTTCACTGCTCTATCACCGCAAGCTGGATGATGAGTGGCTGCAGGCAGCTGCGGCGCTGCGTGACCAGCTGCGCGCGGAAGGGCTGGATGTGCAGCTGATTGGCCGTGCGACCAAAACTAAAATCTGTCTGGATCGCGACTTTGTAGACGAATGTCTGCCCGTGGCGGGTCGTGAGATTATCTATCGTCAGGTCGAGAACAGTTTTACCCAGCCTAACGCGGCGATGAATATTCAGATGCTGGAGTGGGCGCTGGATGTGACGCAGGATTCTCAGGGTGATCTGCTGGAGCTTTATTGCGGCAATGGTAACTTCTCGCTGGCGCTGGCGCGTAATTTCCGCCGCGTGCTGGCGACTGAAATCGCTAAACCCTCTGTTGCGTCGGCGCAATACAACATCGCCGTGAACCAGATTGATAACGTGCAGATCATTCGCATGGCAGCGGAAGAGTTTACACAGGCGATGAATGGCGTACGCAGCTTTAATCGTCTGGAAGGGATTGACCTGACCAGCTACGAATGCGAGACGATTTTTGTCGACCCGCCGCGCAGCGGACTGGATGAAGAGACGGTGAAAATGGTGCAGGCCTATCCGCGCATCCTTTACATCTCCTGCAACCCGCAAACCCTGAGCGACAATCTGCAGACGCTGTCAGAAACGCATGAGGTAACGCGGCTGGCGCTGTTTGATCAGTTCCCCTATACCCACCATATGGAATGCGGCGTTCTGCTGACGCGTAAAGCGTAAACAAAAATGGGAACCCTGAGGTTCCCGTTTTTTTATATTCCTGATGATATCCCTACTGATTACGCTTGCGCTTAAATCGCGTCGCAATCCAGAACACCAGCGCCACCATCAGAACGGTAGGAACAAAATTGGAGCCAATGTCCGGGTATTCCGCCCGCACCAGGGCGCTATACACCAGAATCCCCAGCAGGAAAAACGCCGCCGCCAGACCTGGCATGCCGTCCGGCATGTTGGTGTTGAGATAACGCTGATGCAGACACCAGGCCGCCAGACCCAGCGCAATCAGCGGAAAAATCGAAAAGGGAACAAAAGCGCTGAACAGCACAGAAAACGAGCCGTTAATCGCTAAACCGGTAATAAAAGCCAGTGCCAGAGTGCTTTTATCGCGGATACCTGGGTGGGTCATGGACGGATCCTTACTCATTGCTCTTCGGGTTTTTCCAGGGTGACCGCCAGTCGTTCCTGCTCACGGCGATACCAGTAATAAGCACCTTTGGCGATCATACGCAGCTGCAGCACCAGCCGATCCTCAAGCTTACGTCGCTGCTCAGCATCAACATCCAGTGCTTCTGCACCGGCGCTGAAAACAATGGTCACCATCGCTTCAGCCTGCGCTTCGGTAAAACTACGCGGCATGCGATTTTCGACCTCAAGATAATCGGCCAGTTCAGCGATAAAGTGCTGAATTTCACGCGCCACGGCGGCACGAAAAGCGGCAGAGGTACCGGAACGTTCACGCAGTAACAGGCGAAAAGCGTTGGGGTTGTTGCCGATGAACTCCATAAAGGTCGCCACCGACGTTTTAATGATGCTGCCACCTTTGGCGATACGCTGGCGCGCCTGACGCATCAGCTGTCGCAGCATCAGCCCACTTTCATCCACCATCGTCAGACCAAGCTCATCAACGTCCTTAAAATGACGATAAAAAGAGGTAGGAGCTATTCCCGCTTCACGGGCAACTTCCCGCAAACTCAGACTGGTAAAACTGCGTTCGGCGCTGAGCTGACTGAAAGCTGCTTCAATCAGTGTACGTCGTGTACGTTCTTTTTGTTGCGCTCTGACGCCCATGCTCTCTGCCTTTAGCGGTATTGAGTGGGCACTATAACAAAATTTTCAGCGTACAGATTGGCAATCTTTGTCACCGCCTGTGAACCTCACTCTTTGTCAAAATGTGATGAAAATCGCTGATAGAATTCAGAAGTGCGCGACGAGATGTTAGAATCTCGTTGTAAAAATGTATAAATAATAGGACGTATCGGTATGCAAAAGTCTTACGATTACGATGCCATTGTGATTGGCTCAGGGCCCGGCGGTGAAGGGGCGGCGATGGGGCTGGTAAAACAGGGAGCGCGCATCGCCGTGATCGAACGCTACCACAACATCGGTGGCGGTTGTACGCACTGGGGCACCATCCCTTCTAAAGCCCTTCGCCACGCCGTCAGTCGCATTATTGAATTCAACCAGAACCCGCTCTACAGCGACCATACCCGACTGCTTCGCTCCTCTTTCGCCGACATTCTCAATCACACTGAAAATGTGATCAGCCAGCAGACAGCCATGCGTCAGGGCTTCTACGAGCGTAACCGCTGTGAACTTTATCAGGGTGATGCGCATTTTGTTGATGCCAATACCATTGAAATTGAGCAACCCGATGGCACGCGTGAGACGCTGACGGCAGAGAAGTTTGTTATCGCCTGCGGTTCACGACCTTATCATCCTGACGATGTCGACTTTACCCATCCCCGCGTTTATGACTCTGACTCTATCCTCAACCTGCACCATGAACCGGGCCACGTCATTATTTATGGTGCGGGTGTAATTGGCTGTGAATATGCGTCCATTTTCCGTGGCCTGAACGTCAAAGTTGACCTGATTAACACCCGCGATCGCCTGCTAGCGTTTCTCGATCAGGAGATGTCTGACTCCCTCTCTTATCACTTCTGGAACAGCGGCGTAGTCATTCGTCACAACGAGGAGTTTGAGAAGATCGAAGGCGTGGAAGATGGCGTGATCATGCATCTGAAGTCCGGCAAGAAAGTGAAAGCAGACTGCCTGCTTTACGCCAACGGCCGTACCGGTAACACCGATTCACTGTCGCTGGAAAATGTCGGTCTGGAAGCGGATGGTCGTGGCCTGCTGAAAGTGAACAGCATGTATCAGACGGCTCAGCCGCACATCTATGCCGTGGGTGACGTGATTGGCTATCCAAGCCTGGCCTCTGCCGCCTACGATCAGGGCCGTATTGCCGCGCAGGCAATTATCAAAGGAGAAGCGTCAGCGCACCTGATTGAAGATATCCCGACCGGCATCTACACCATTCCGGAAATCAGCTCTGTAGGTAAAACCGAGCAGCAGCTGACGGCGATGAAGGTGCCTTACGAAGTGGGTCGCGCGCAGTTCAAACATCTGGCGCGTGCGCAGATCGTCGGCATGAACGTGGGCAGCCTGAAGATTCTGTTCCATCGCGAAACGAAAGAGATTCTGGGGATCCACTGTTTTGGTGAGCGTGCCGCCGAGATTATTCACATCGGTCAGGCGATCATGGAGCAGAAAAATGGTGGCAACACGATTGAGTACTTCGTGAATACCACCTTTAACTATCCGACCATGGCTGAAGCTTATCGCGTTGCCGCGTTAAACGGCTTAAACCGCCTGTTTTAACGTAGCGTCGAAATAGTGGGCCATGTGGGTTTTAATCGCCTCTGCCAGCTGTTCATAACGGCTGCGCAGAGGTGACCCCGGACGATAGACCAGCGCAATCGTACGCTGTGGCACCGGTTTGTAGCAGGGAAGATAGCAGACGCCATCGCGGACGCGTTCCGGCGGGACTGCCAGCGCTGGTAACAGCGTAATTCCGCTGCCAGCCGCCACCATATTACGCAGCGTCTCAAGACTGGTCGCGCGGAAGTGGGTATCTTCATCCGCACCCGCCTCAAAGCAGAAACCCATCGCCTGGTCACGCAGACAGTGCCCGTCTTCCAGCATCAGCAACTTCTCGCCAGCCAGATCGGACATTGGTACGCGATCGCGATCGCACCACGGATGATCGGCATAGACGGCCAGCTTCATTGGCTCATCAAACAGCGGCACTTCGATAAAGGCCTGACTCTCTTTGACCAGCGCGATAATCGCGCAGTCCAGCTTGCCGCTGTCGAGCTGAGACAGCAGCTGCTGCGTCTGCGCTTCGTGCAGGTACATCTCCAGCTTCGGGAATGTCTGGTGCAGCGTCGGGATAATCTGTGGCAATAAGTAAGGCGCGGTGGTCGGGATGAGGCCGATATGCAGCGGACCTGACATCGCTTCCCCTTGCTGACTGGCCATCTCTTTCAGCACTTTCACTTCACGCAGCACCGTTCGCGCCTGATCCACCAGCAGCAGACCTGCCTGTGTGAACAGCACTTTACGGCTGGTGCGCTCCAGCAGCATCACACCCAGCTCATCTTCCAGCTTACGGATCTGCCCGCTTAATGTTGGCTGACTGACATGACACGCATCCGCGGCACGGCGGAAATGACGGTGTTCAGCAAGCGAAACCAGATATTCAAGATCACGAATATTCATTATTACCCTCCAAACCACGATAGCCCGTGGCGATAGATAGAATAGCAATGAACGATTGGCCCTATCAAGGGTGGTTAGGAATAATGCGCGCATCAAATGGAACACGGCAGGTCAGGAGCAAAAAATGTTTGCAAGTCAGGAAGGTAAAGCGATTCCATCAGTCACTTTTCACACGCGTCAGGGCGATCGCTGGGTCGATGTCACCACAGAAGCGTTGTTTAAAGACAAAACGGTAATCGTTTTTTCACTGCCGGGTGCATTTACACCGACCTGCTCCTCCAGCCATCTGCCGCGTTATAACGAATTAGCGGGTCTGTTTGCCCAACAGGGCGTGGACAGCATTCTGTGCGTCTCGGTGAATGACACCTTTGTGATGAACGCCTGGAAAGCCGAACAGCGCGCAGACAACATTACTTTTATTCCTGATGGCAACGGCGAGTTCACGCGTGGCATGGAGATGCTGGTTGAGAAAGCCGATCTCGGTTTTGGTCCGCGGTCATGGCGCTACTCGATGCTGGTGCGTAACGGCGTGGTAGAGAAAATGTTTGTCGAGCCGAACAAACCTGGCGACCCGTTTGAGGTCTCCGATGCTGACACCATGCTGCGCTATCTGGCGCCGGAGTGTAAAGCCCAGGAGTCGGTCTCCATCTTTACTAAACCTGGCTGCACCTTCTGCACTCAGGCAAAACAGATGCTGATGGATCATGGTATTCAGTACGAAGAGATTGTGCTGGGGCAGGATGCGACAACCGTGAGTCTGCGTGCCGTTTCAGGCCGGGCGACGGTGCCGCAGATCTTCATGGGTGGTCGTCATATTGGCGGCAGTGAGGAGCTGCAACACTACCTGCTGTCAGCGTAAAGAATCTGAGCGTCGGCCGGGAGAGCAGGCGCTTTGATGATGTACCTATAAAAAAAGTAGTAATTCTGAAGCTAGAGGTTGGCGGGCATTTAATGTGCCCGCTTTTTTTACCTGCTTAGCAGCTGACATGCACTTTTTCAGATCCCGCAATTATCACACGGAAAATAGTCAGATTAACTGGATGCTCCATAATAATGCCAGATAATAGGTAAGAACCCGCAACTTACACGTACCCAAATCTCTGGGAAATTCCCTTTATAAAAAACCTCACCCACGAAATAATATAAATAAAGTTGAGTCACTAAAATTACCATACTGCAACTCATGTAAAAATACGCACAGTGAATATAATTTTCACTTATTCAGACTGAAAACCACCAAAATAAAGATAAAATACCGCCAGTGCGTAAAATGGAAATTATGCTATATACCACCATCCATCATTCGGTTATTTTTGACTTCGTCGGACAACTTTGTATGTTCAGACATAAACCCTATTCTATTTAGAAATAACTTTTTGAGGGATATAATTATGCGTACTTTGTCTTATGAAGAAACAAATGCAGTGAGTGGTGCTGACCTGCAAGGTGCAGTTATCGGCATGGTAGATGGCGCAGCAACAGGTATGGCAATTGGGGGTAAATGGGGTGGTGCAGGTGGCTTCATCGTTGGTGGTATATCACAGCTTTTTGGTCTGATTATTCCAACCATCATGGGTGGTGTCGCAGGCTTAGTTATCGGCGCTGCCACCGATACCGCTTCAGTGCAAAGCCTGCTTGCAGATTATCGTTCCACTTTCGGTCCAGGTAACGTTGATCACGGCGGCACGATCGGCTAATCCGCGCGCCTGTTAACTCTTCAGGGCGAAGCCGGGTCTGATTAATTTATTTCTTCGCCCTTTTTTGTTTCCTATTGAAAAATAAAAAGGTATCGTGCATGAGAGCATTATCGATCAATGAATTTCAATATGTCAGTGGTGCGTCCGTTATTAATACTGAAACCTGGGCTTATATGGATCAGGTGCTGAGTAATACCTTAGATGGGGCATCTACTGGCATGGCGATTGGTGGAAAATGGGGTGGCGCAGGTGGCATCATATTTGGCGCTATATCTCAACTGGTTGGTCTTATTGTCCCCGCAATAATGGGCGGCATATTGGGCATGGTATCCAGCATTACGATAGGTTACGAGGCGACAGGGCTGTTACTGAATGATTATCGGGAAAAGTTTGGCACGGATTAATTTTTTTCAAAAAAATAAAGACTACCGGTAATAGCAACTGATGTTGGTTTTCGCCCAAAATCTTAGTGCGGTTGAATAATCAGCGCACCCAGCTGTTAATAATTTCGCAAAAGTAATGCCTTTTACCTGACATTAAAATAACGGGCAAAGCATTAACTCTGCCCGCTTCTCAATCACGCCAGACGTTGCTTTGCGTCACCAATGGCACGCGCAACCTGCTGCGGCGAAACACCGCCCTGCGCATTACGCTTATCCAGACAGGATTGCAGCGCCAGGATCGGATAAACATCCTCGCCAATTACCGTACTGAACTGCTGCAACTGCGCCAGCGACAGCGCTTCCAGCGCCACGCCCTGCCCGATGGCAGCCACCACCACTTCCCCGACGATATGGTGTGCTTCACGGAACGGCACGCCTTTAGCGACCAGATAGTCAGCCAGTTCGGTGGAGTTTGCGTAACCCTGTTCAGCGGCTTCCTGGCAGCGCGGACGTTTAACCTGCAGGCCATCCAGCACCAGTACGGACATATGCAGACAGTCGAGCCAGGTGTCGAGCGCGTCAAACAGCCCCTCTTTGTCTTCCTGCATATCTTTGTTGTAGGCCAGCGGCAGACCTTTCAGCGTCATCATCATGCCGGTCAGTGCGCCCTGCACCCGACCACACTTGCCGCGAATCAGCTCCAGCGCATCCGGGTTTTTCTTCTGCGGCATCAGCGAGGAGCCAGAGGTGACTTTATCTGACAGCTCAATAAAGCCCGCTTCGCCGGTATTGAAGAAGATCATATCTTCGGCAAAGCGCGACAGATGCACCATGCCAATGGCCGCATCAGAGAGCAGCTCCAGCACGTGATCGCGATCTGATACGGTATCCAGACTGTTACGTGTGGCAGAAGCAAAGCCCAGCCAGCCAGCCAGCTGCTGGCGATCGATCTCGTAAGCGGTACCAGCCAGAGCGCCACAGCCCAGCGGGCTGACATCAAGCCGCTTCAGGGTATCCTGCAGTCGGCTCTCGTCACGCGCCAGCATTTCAACGTAGGCCAGACACCAGTGCGCAAACGTCACCGGCTGCGCGCGTTGCAGGTGGGTGTAGCCCGGCATCACCGCATCCTGATTCGCTTCTGCCGTCACCACCAGCGCCTGCTGCAGTTCGCGGGTCGCACCCAGTAACGCCTCAATCTGCACCTTGCACCACAGTTTCAGATCGGTCGCGACCTGATCGTTACGGCTACGGCCGGTGTGCAGTTTTTTGCCCAGCGCACCGACTTTATCGATCAGCTTGCCTTCAACCCAGCTGTGGATATCTTCGGCGTCGCTCTGCAGGATCTGCTCAGAATTCTCACGCACGTCATCCAGTAACGCATTCAGCGCGGCTTCCAGCTGCTGCTGCTCATCCTGAGTCAGAACGTTGACCGTCACCAGCGCTTTGGACCAGGCAACAGAGCCAATAATGTCCTGCTCTGCCAGGCGGTAATCGAAGCGCAGCGAGTCATTGAACTGTTTAAAACGCTGATCCGCTGCCTGAGTAAACCGTCCACCCCAAAGTGCCATGTGAAAACTCCTCTGAATCGTTAAACAAGAGGCGGCATAAATGCCGCCTCTGAATTAAAACGGTGAGGCGAGGCGCACCCCGCCTGAAAATTACTTCTTCTGCTCGTTCAGGGCGCGAATGCGTGAAGAGAGCGAGAACAGACGGATAAAGCCGCCCGCGTGACGGTGATCGTAGACTTCATCTTCACCGAAGGTAGCGAACTCTTCTGAGTAAAGGCTGTTCGCGGAACGCTTCTGGGTGGCTGTCGCCTGACCTTTGTAAAGCTGCAGCACCACTTCACCGTTAACCTCTTCCGCCAGCGATTCGGCAGCAGCCTGAATCGACTTACGCAGCGGGGCGAACCAGCGGCCGTCATAAACCACATAAGACATCTCGTGGCCCAGCTGCTCACGCCATTTGAAGCTATCGCGATCCAGCACCAGCTGCTCAACCGCACGCAGCGCATTCACCATAATGGTGCCGCCCGGGGTTTCGTAGCAGCCACGGGATTTAATGCCCACCAGACGGTTTTCAACGATATCGATACGGCCAACGCCATGTTTTGCGCCCAGCACGTTGAGTTTTTCCAGACACTGGAACGGACTCAGTTTTTCACCGTTAACCGCCACAACCCGACCTTTCTCAACGGTCACGGTCACTTCTTCAGGCTGGTCAGGTGCTTCCAGCGGATCGACAGTCCAGACCCAGCAATCTTTGTTCGGTGCGTTGGCCGGGCTTTCCAGCACGCCGCCTTCGGTGGAGATGTGCCAGGCGTTTTCGTCGCGGCTGTAGATTTTTTCCAGCGACGCAGTGGTCGGAATGTTGCGCTCTTTCAGGTAGTCCAGCAGTGCTTCACGTGAACGCAGGTTCCATTCACGCCACGGTGCCACCACTTTCAGCTGCGGTGCCAGCGCGGTGTAGGTAGTTTCGAAACGCACCTGGTCATTCCCTTTACCGGTTGCGCCATGACACAGCGCATCCGCGCCCACTTTCAGCGCCAGCTCAACCTGCGCTTTAGCGATGATAGGACGCGCCATTGAGGTGCCCAGCAGATAGGTGCCTTCATACAGCGCACCGGTCTGCAGCACCGGATAAACGTAGTCGCTGATGAACTCTTCACGCAGGTCAACCACGTGACATTCAGATGCGCCAGACTGCAGCGCTTTCTTCTCCACACCTTCCAGATCGCCACGCTCCTGACCGATGTCTGCCACGAAAGCGACCACTTCACAGCCGCCGTAGTTCTCTTTCAGCCATGGAATGATGGCTGACGTATCAAGACCACCGGAGTAAGCCAGAACGATTTTTTTGATGTTTTGCGTTTGCATTTCGTAATCCTTGAATCAGAGTCGTTAAGCGAGAATCCGGGTGCCAATCGACACGCCGTTAAACAGGTCAGGCAGCCGCTCAGCGTGACGCCAGCTGGCAATATCTACCGGGCGGCCCAGCGTACGTGCCGCATCCAGCGCAGCGTGTACTTTCACAATCATGCCGTCGGTAATAATGCCCTGGGTAATCAGCTGCTCGGCTTTATCGGCGGTCATCTCTTCGATGCGCTGACCTTTGCCGTCGAGAATACCACTAACGTCTGACAACAGAACCAGATCAGCGCCCAGCGTCGAGGCCAGTGCGGTCGCTGCCTGATCCGCGTTGACGTTCATCAGGTCGCCGCTGTCAGTAATACCAATCGAGCTGACTACTGGCATATAACCGGCCGCCAGCAGGGTGTTCAGCAGCGCCGGATCGCCCGGCGTTGCGTGGCCAACATGGCCGAGTTCTTCATCAAACGGGGCGACATTGACGATGCCTGCATCGCCCAGGCAAAGGCCTACCGCGTTAATGCCCGATTTTTTTGCCCAGGCCAGCAGCGTTTTATTCGCGGTTCCCGCCAGCGCACCCGTGATGATGTCGATCTGATCGGCCGGGGTGACGCGCAGGCCATTTTTCTTCATCACCGGCAGCGCCAGCTTTTTCATCAGTTCATCAACCAGGCAGCCGCCGCCGTGGACGATGATCAGCGGACGCTGATGAGCGCTACGATAGTTAAGCAATGCTTCAAACAAGCGCGACAGCGCTTCTTCGCTGTCTAACAGCACACCGCCCAGCTTAATAATCAATGGATTGGTCATGGTTTAGTTATCCGTTAAATCAGTGACTGCGTTTCAGGGAAGCCGAACCGGATGTTCAGGCACTGTACTGCCTGCGATGCCGCCCCTTTCAGCAGGTTATCTTCGGCTGCTACAACAATCAGATGCTCGTCCTGCACTTCAAAACCAATATCGCAGTAAGGCAGGCCGACAACGGCTTTCAGCGCCGGTACGCCCTTATCGTAGAGGCGTACCAGCGGCTTGTCGTCATAGGCACGATGGAAGACGGCAGCGATATCTTCGCGGCTGACACCCGCTTTCAGACGGCAGGTGATGGTGGCCAGGATACCGCGCGGGAAGCTCCCCAGGTGCGGAGTGAAGATTACTGGCGTACCGAGGTGCGCGACAATTTCCGGGTGGTGACGATGATTGAACAGCCCGTAAGGCTGCAGGCTCACTTCGCATAAGCTGGTGCCGACATTGGCTTTACGTCCGGCACCGCTCACGCCGCTGGTGGCGTTGATAACCGGCCACTGCGCATCGTTTAACAGTCCTGCATCCACCAGAGGTTTCAGAGCCAGCTGAGCAGCGGTCGGGTAGCAACCGGGTACCGCCACCAGCTGCGCCTGCTGAATTTTCTCATGCTGATATTCCGCCAGGCCGTAAACGGCTTTATCGAGCCAGTCGCCATGCTGATGCGTGAAACCGTAGAAACGGGTGTAAAAATCAGCGTCGTTCACGCGGAACGCACCCGACAGGTCGAATACCACACAGCCAGCCTTGAGAAATTCCGGGGCCAGATCGTGGCTGACTTCGTGGGCCGTCGCCAGGAACACGACCTCCACTTTGTCTGCCCACTCCGCCGCGCTGCTCAGCGGCTGCAGCGGTAAATCCACCACGCCTTTCAGCTGCGGATGGAGCTCGGACAGGCGCTTGCCGGCATCAGGGCTTTGCGCCGAAACCGCCAAAGCGGTTATGTTGATATGTGGATGGCGATTCAGGAAGGTGGCAAGCTCAACACCAGCGTAACCACTGGCACCAACGATCAGCGTATTCAACATCAGGCTGTAACCCTTTTTACAGTCGCACGTTCCGGGTCGCGGCCTTGCCCCGTTACCCACCCTGTCATCTGCAGTGATTTAAGGTTCCCTTGCAGAGGACGTTAATGTATTTTTATTCACTATTACTGCATGAATATGGATACATCCTAACCCAAGGACCGCCAACAGTGAAGACAAAATTACCGCCTTTTATTGAACTGTACAGCCAGTTAATCGCCACACCGTCGATCAGTGCAACCGATGCCGCGCTGGATCAGAGTAATGAAACTTTAATCAATTTGCTGGCCGGCTGGTTCCGCGACCTTGGCTTCAGCGTTGAAGTGCAGCCGGTGCCCGGCACCCGCAATAAATTTAACATGCTGGCGCGAACCGGCAGTGGAGCGGGCGGCCTGCTGTTAGCGGGTCATACGGATACCGTTCCCTTTGACGATGGCCGCTGGACGCGCGATCCCTTTACCCTGACCGAGCACGACAACAAGCTCTATGGTCTGGGCACGGCAGACATGAAAGGCTTTTTCGCCTTTATTCTCGATACGCTGCGCGATGTGGATGTCAGTACGCTGAGTAAGCCGCTCTATATCCTCGCCACGGCCGATGAAGAAACCACCATGGCGGGTGCCAAATATTTCTCGGAATCAACGCAACTGCGTCCCGACTGCGCCATCATCGGTGAACCGACCTCGCTGAAACCGGTGCGTGCACATAAAGGCCATCTGTCGAATGTGATTCGTATTGAAGGGAAATCGGGCCATTCCAGCGATCCGGCGCGTGGCGTCAACGCCATTGAACTCATGCATGAGTCGATCACCCACCTGATGCAACTGCGCAACACGCTGCAGGAACGTTATCACCATGACGGCTTTGCCATCCCCTATCCCACCATGAATTTCGGTCATATTCATGGCGGCGACGCTGCTAACCGTATCTGCGCCTGTTGTGAACTGCATATGGATATCCGACCGCTGCCGGGCCTGTCGCTGAGCGAGCTGGATGGGTTACTGAACGAGGCGCTGGCACCAGTGAGCGCCCGCTGGCCGGGCCGTGTCACGGTGGCCGAACTGCATCCGCCGATTCCAGGCTATGAGTGTCCGGCTAATCATGAGCTGGTGAGCGTGGTAGAGAAATTGCTGGGTACGCCAACGGAGATAGTGAACTACTGCACCGAAGCGCCGTTTATTCAGCAGCTCTGCCCGACGCTGGTCCTGGGTCCGGGTTCGATTAATCAGGCACACCAGCCAGATGAATTTATCGATACGGCATTTATTAAGCCGACGCGGGCACTTATCAGTCAGGTTGTGCAGCATTTTTGTCACTGATTGACAGTAAATGGGGCATTTCACTGTATTAACAGCAAAATGCCCCCTCATTCTGCGGGATTTAACAATAAGAATAACTTATCCCGCTTCCTTCCCGATAAATTCTGTGAATTTCCGTTAGTTAGCGCCATCTTCAGCGCACTTTAACGCATTTGACGAACGCAACATTACGTGGCTAGATAAAAGACGATGTTATGCCCACCGGGTGATTATCCAGAACGTTTCAGAATGCGGACAGGCGGCAACGGAGGCGGTTCCCTGTAGATTATCGGGAACACGATGTTGCTGATTTTTTGCTGCCTGAAAGGTCGGGTGTAGAAGTTTTTAAAGACGATAAGGGTGTCAGGGTCCAATGAACGAACAATATTCCGCAATGCGAAGTAATGTCAGTATGCTCGGCAAACTGCTCGGGGATACGATTAAGGATGCACTGGGAGAGAACATCCTCGACCAGGTGGAAACCATCCGTAAGCTCTCCAAGTCATCCCGTGCAGGCAATGATACGCATCGTAAAGAGCTGCTCAATACGCTGCAGAACCTCTCCAACGAGGAGCTTCTGCCGGTTGCACGCGCATTCAGCCAGTTTCTGAACCTCACCAACGTAGCGGAGCAGTATCAGACCATCTCGCAGAGCGGCGAAGGTGAAAACCATCCTGAACTGCTGAAAAAGACCTTTGATACCCTGAAGCAGCAGAAAGATATCAGCGAAACCGACATTCTGGCGGCCATTGAGTCGCTGTCGCTGGAGCTGGTGCTGACTGCGCACCCGACCGAAATCACCCGTCGTACGCTGATTCACAAGCTGGTTGAAGTGAACAGCTGTCTGAAACAGCTCGACCACAGCGACGTCTCCGACTACGAGCGTAACCAGATTATGCGCCGTCTGCGTCAGCTGGTGGCACAGGCGTGGCACACCGATGAGATCCGCAAATATCGTCCGACCCCCGTCGACGAAGCCAAATGGGGCTTCGCCGTTGTGGAAAACAGCCTGTGGGAAGGCGTTCCCGCCTTCCTGCGTGAGCTGAATGAGCAGGTCGAAGAGGCATTTGGCATTAAGCTGCCGGTCGATTTCGTGCCGGTTCAGTTCACCTCATGGATGGGTGGCGACCGCGACGGTAACCCGAACGTCACAGCCTCCATTACCCGCCATGTGATGCAGCTAAGCCGCTGGAAAGCCACAGACCTGTTCCTGCGTGATATCGGCGTATTGATTTCCGAGCTGTCGATGTCCGAGTGCAGCGAAGAGATCCGCGAGCTCAGCGGCGATCCGGAAGCGCTGGAACCTTACCGCGTGATCCTGAAACGCCTGCGCAGCCAGTTAATGTCTACCCAGTCATTCCTGGAACGCCGCCTGAAAGGTGAGCGCCTGCCGCGTCCGGCCGATTTGCTGGTCTCCAACGATCAGCTGTGGGACCCGTTGTATGCCATCTATCAGTCACTGCAACAGTGCGGCATGGGCATTATTGCCAACGGTCAGTTGCTCGATACGCTGCGCCGCGTGAAATGCTTCGGCGTGCCGCTGGTGCGTATCGATCTGCGTCAGGAAAGTACCCGCCATACAGAGGCGATTGCTGAAGTCACCCGTTACCTGGGCCTAGGCGATTATGAAAGCTGGTCCGAAGCAGACAAACAGGCCTTCCTGATCCGTGAACTGAACTCCAAACGCCCATTGCTGCCACGCAGCTGGGAACCCAGCGATGAGACGCGTGAAGTGCTGGAGACCTGTCGCGTTGCGGCTGAAGCGCCACAAGGCTCTATCGCCGCTTATGTTATTTCGATGGCGAAAACCCCTTCCGACGTGCTGGCCGTGCATCTGCTGCTGAAAGAAGCGGGTATCGGCTATGCGATGCCGGTTGCACCGCTGTTTGAAACACTGGATGACCTGAACAACGCAAATGACGTGATGAGCCAGTTACTGAGCATCGACTGGTATCGCGGCTTTATTCAGGGCAAACAGATGGTGATGATTGGCTATTCTGACTCGGCGAAAGATGCCGGTGTGATGGCCGCCA
Organism: Pantoea sp. SM3640; assembly: GCF_015654165.1. NCBI lineage: Bacteria > Pseudomonadati > Pseudomonadota > Gammaproteobacteria > Enterobacterales > Erwiniaceae > Pantoea > Pantoea sp. SM3640. The sequence goes on along the minus strand of NZ_CP064872.1, from coordinate 1,581 downwards.
GCTGGGCGCAGTATCAGGCACAGGATGCGCTGATTAAAACCTGCGAAAAAGCCGGGATTTCCCTGACGCTGTTCCACGGACGCGGCGGCAGCATTGGCCGTGGCGGCGCGCCCGCGCATGCCGCACTCCTGTCACAACCGCCAGGCAGCCTGCGCGGCGGTCTGCGTGTGACCGAACAGGGTGAGATGATCCGCTTTAAATATGGCTTACCGGCCGTGACGATCGCCAGCCTGTCGCTCTACACCGGCGCGATTCTGGAAGCGAACCTGATGCCACCGCCGGAGCCAGAACGCGAATGGCGCGACATCATGGATCAGCTCTCTGCTGACTCCTGCGCAATGTATCGCGGGTATGTGCGTGAAAATGCGGACTTCGTCCCCTACTTCCGTTCGGCGACGCCGGAGCAGGAACTGGGCAAATTACCGCTCGGCTCACGTCCGGCCAAACGCCGTCCTACCGGTGGCGTGGAGTCGCTGCGTGCGATCCCATGGATTTTTGCCTGGACGCAGAACCGTCTGATGCTGCCTGCCTGGCTCGGTGCCGGTGCTGCCCTGCAGCAGGCGATGGCGGCCGGTCATCAGGATCAACTGGAAGCGATGTGCCGCGACTGGCCGTTCTTCTCTACCCGCCTGGGCATGCTGGAGATGGTGTTCTCGAAAGCGGATCTGTGGCTGGCGGAATATTACGATCAGCGTCTGGTCGACAAATCACTCTGGCCGTTAGGCAAACAGCTGCGCGACCAGCTTGATGCCGATATCAAAGCGGTACTGACCATTGCCAACGACTCGCATCTGATGGCTGACCAGCCGTGGATTGCTGAGTCGATTGCGCTGCGTAACGTCTATACCGATCCGCTCAACGTACTCCAGGCGGAACTGCTGCATCGTTCCCGTGCGCAGGAAGCGCGGGGTGAAGAACCGGATGCCCGCGTTGAGCAGGCTCTGATGGTGACGATTGCGGGTGTGGCGGCAGGCATGCGCAATACCGGTTAATTCCGGTCAGGCGCGGATCACACCCCGCGCCGCCAGAGAGCAGCAATAAAAAAGTCGGGAAATTCCCGACTTTTTTACTGGCTCAGGCAGAGCGGTTAAGCCGCAGCTGCAATCGGGCGAACCCCTAACGTGTGGCAGATGGCGTAACTCATTTCGGCACGGTTCAGCGTGTAAAAATGGAAATCTTTCACCCCTTCGCGTGACAGGATTTTCACCATATCCATTGCGATATTCGCTCCCACCATTTTGCGCGTTTCCGGATCGTCATCCAGACCGGCAAACATCGCGCTCATCCAGCCGGGCACGCGCACATTGGTCAGCGTGGCAAAGCGTTGCAGCTGCTTAAAGTTAGAGACCGGCAGAATGCCCGGCACAATTTCCACATCAATGCCGGTCGAGACACAGCGGTCGCGGAAACGCAGATAGCTCTCGACGTCGAAAAAAAACTGGGTAATGGCCCGGTTTGCGCCTGCATCAATTTTTCGTTTGAGATTAATCAGGTCGGCCTGGGCGCTTTTCGCTTCGGGATGGACTTCCGGATAGGCAGCAACAGAAATATCAAAATCGCCGACCTCTTTCAGCAGCGAAA